>NZ_JMIY01000010.1 GCF_000685155.1 Candidatus Methanoperedens nitratireducens | reverse complement strand
ACAGCTTTTGAACAAGATATTGTTAACGTACCAATTTACGATTATCTTAGCACTTGACTATAGAAAATACCATAAATTAAATAACTATACTGCTAAATATGGCTTGGAAATCATGGCTCAAGTAAAACTCACAGATACAACACTGCGGGATGCACATCAATCCCTCATAGCTACACGAATGCGAACGCGGGATATGCTCCCCATTGCCGAAAAGCTGGACGAGGCAGGATTCTTTTCGCTTGAGGTATGGGGTGGAGCAACATTCGATTCATCGATACGTTATTTGAACGAAGACCCATGGGATAGACTGCGGGCTCTTAAAAAAACAGTAAAGAAGAC
Source organism: Candidatus Methanoperedens nitratireducens (assembly GCF_000685155.1). Taxonomy (GTDB): domain Archaea; phylum Halobacteriota; class Methanosarcinia; order Methanosarcinales; family Methanoperedenaceae; genus Methanoperedens; species Methanoperedens nitratireducens. The sequence continues at coordinate 15,348 of NZ_JMIY01000010.1, read as the reverse complement.
ACCTCTTCAGATGCTGCTCCGCGGGCAGAACCTTGTGGGTTACAGGCATTACTCGGATGATATTGTAATCAAATTCGTCGAACATGCAGCAGAATCGGGTGTTGATATCTTCAGGATCTTTGATGCTGTTAACGATATAAGGAACATGGAGGTGGCGATCAAGACCGCAAAGCGCATGGATGCCCATGTCCAGGGTACAGTATGTTATACCATCAGTCCTGTTCACCCAATCCCACTATACGTAAAGATGGCAAAGGAACTTCAGGCGATGGGCTGTGATTCGCTCTGCATAAAGGACATGGCAGGGCTCATCTCACCCCAGTGTGCCTTTGATCTGACCAAGGCCCTGAAAAAAGAGATCAGCATCCCGGTTGACCTGCACAGCCACTGCACAAGCGGGATGGCCCCAATGAGCTACCTTTTTGCATGCCAGGCAGGGATTGATATACTGGATACCGCTTTCTCACCTCTTGCATGGGGAACGTCGCAGCCGCCCACAGAGACAATTGTGGCAGCGCTTCAGGGAACGCCTTATGATACACATCTTGACCTATCCCTTCTGACCGAGATAAAGAAGTACTTTGAGGAGATCAAGGAGAAATACCGGGGTATCCTCGATCCCATATCAGAGAGGATAGACACAGATGTTCTGAAATACCAGATACCGGGTGGAATGCTCTCAAACCTGGTATCACAATTAAAAGAGCAAAATGCGCTTGATAAATACGACGCAGTTCTTGCTGAGATGCCGAAGGTAAGAGAAGAGCTGGGCTATCCCCCGCTTGTTACACCCACAAGCCAGATCGTGGGTACCCAGGCTGTACTGAACGTGCTGATGGGCGAGCGCTACAAGGTCGTGCCAAAAGAGGCAAAGGACTATGTAAAAGGCCTGTACGGATGCACGCCTGCGCCCATAAGCAGGGAGCTAATCACGAAGATCCTTGGTGATGAGCAACCAATCACCTGCCGGCCTGCTGATCTTTTGCCTCCTGAGCTTGATAAGGTCACAGAAGAAGCATATGCTCTTGGAATTGTAAAAAAACCAGAGGACATCCTGACCTATGCCCTGTACCCTGCAATAGCCCCCAGGTTCTTAAGGGGTGAAGCGAGAGAGGAAGCACTTCTGGCTCCAAAACAAAATAATGACAATGAGAAAGCTGCTCCTCTGCCCACCGAGTTCAAGATCGAAGTTGACGGTGATATATTCGATGTGAGAATCGTATCGGCCGGAGGCGCAGGTGTAGCGATCAAGGAGATAACACAACGTCCTGAAAATATGGACGGCGCAATTTGCGCAAGCATGCAGGGCATGGTTTTGAAGGTAAAGGTCAAAAAAGGTGATTCTGTAGGCAAGGGAGATGTAGTGCTGGTTCTTGAGGCCATGAAGATGGAGAACAACATCCATGCTCCCCATGAAGGTACTGTTAAGGACATATTTATTAAAGAAGGCAGTACGGTAAGCGCAGGAGATGCACTGCTCATCATCGGGTGAGACATGTTCAAGAAAGTACTGATCGCCAACCGCGGTGAAATCGCGATTCGCATCATGCGTGCATGCAGGGAACTTGACATAAGGACAGTTGCTGTATATTCAGAGGTGGATAAAAACGCGCTGTTTGCAAAGTATGCAGATGAGGCCTATCCCATAGGCCCTGCCCCTGCAAACCAGAGCTATCTTAATATGGACAATATACTTGATGTGGCGCATAGAACAGGGGCTGAAGGCATCCATCCTGGATACGGTTTTCTTGCCGAGAACCCTGAATTCGCAGATAGATGCAGCAAAGAGGGGATAAGGTTCATAGGACCTACAAGTCAGGCCATTGAGAGCGTGGGCAGTAAGATTGCAGCAAAAAAGATAATGGCGGCTGCTGGAATTCCTGTCATACCCGGAAGTGATGGGGGAATAAGTGATCCTGATGTGGCTTTTGATATCGCAGAGAGTATAGGTTATCCTGTGATAATCAAAGCATCTGCAGGCGGAGGAGGCATCGGGATGAAAGTGGTACGGAAAAATGATGAGATCATCCCGACAATAGAATCCACACAGAGGGTGGCAAAATCAGCATTCGGAGATGCCACAGTGTTCATAGAAAAATACCTTGAAGAGCCGCGCCATATTGAATTTCAGATACTTGCTGATTCCTTTGGCAATACCATCCATGTAGGGGACCGCGAATGCTCTATCCAGCGAAGACACCAGAAATTGATCGAAGAATCGCCTTCTCCTGTCATGACGCATGAATTAAGAGAAAGGATGGGTACTGATGCGGTAAAGGCGGCAGCAGCGATCAATTATACCAACGCAGGCACCGTGGAGTTCCTTTACTCACAGGGAGATTACTATTTCCTTGAGATGAACACACGCCTGCAGGTGGAGCACCCGATAACAGAAGTGGTAACAGGAGTGGATCTTGCAAAAGAGCAACTGAGGATTGCATCAGATGAAGAATTAAGCTACAAGCAGGAGGATATTCAGCAGAGGGGGTGGGCAATCGAATGCAGGTTGAATGCAGAAGACCCTCTGAATAATTTTACACCATCGCCAGGAAAGCTCAGAAGATACAGATCATCAGGCGGCCCTGGCGTGCGAGTGGACAGCGGCGTGCACACAGGATACACCATAACGCCGTTCTATGATTCACTGATCTCAAAGCTCACGGTCTGGGGAAGGGACAGGAATGAGGCCATCGAGCGGATGAAGCGGGCCCTGTACGAGTATATTATAGTCGGGGTAACTACGAACATACCTTTCCACAAGGCTGTGATGAATAACGAATACTTCAGGCGGGGTGAGCTGACAACACATTTCATAGAGGATCACAATATCATCTCTGAGGTCGAGAAAATAGTTGAGGCTGAAAAGGAGAAAGGCGCCACACTTGCCTCTGCCCTGGGAGCTGAGGATAAGAAAGTGGCGGCAATAACTGCTGCGGTCGGGGCATATATACAGAAGGGAACAAGATGAACATAAAAGAGAAGATACTTGAGAGACTTATCACAGCTAAAGGCCCTGTCTCGGGTGAAATACTTGCCAGTGAACTTGAAGTATCAAGGGCAGCTATCTGGAAACATATCAAAGCATTGAGGGATGAGGGATACATGATCGAATCATCCCCCAATATTGGATATTCACTTGTGAGCTCTCCTGACAGATTGTCCCCGGCCGGGATTAAGGCAGGGCTTAAAACCAGTATAATCGGAAAAAATATCCAGTACTTTAATGAGATCGAAAGCACCAATACCATAGCCAGGGAGGTAGCAGGCTCGGTTGAAGAAGGGACTGTTATTATAGCCGAATCCCAGACAGGAGGGCGGGGACGCATGGGGAGGAAGTGGATATCCCCGGAGGGCGGCATATGGCTTTCCCTGATCCTGAAGCCCAGGATACAGCCGCTATATGCATCAAGGATCACGCTCCTGGCCGGGGTCTCTGTTGCAAAAACAATCCGCAGCTACGGCCTTCTGGCAGGTATAAAATGGCCTAATGATGTGCTTATCAATGGGAAGAAGGTATGCGGAATCCTCACCGAGATTGAGGCAGAGATTGATGTTATAGATTACTGCATAGTGGGTATAGGTATAGATGCCAACGTGGATACAGAATCATTCCCTGAGGAAGTCCGAGAAAGTTCTACATCCCTGAAAAAAGAACTGGGACACGAGGTAGATCGTGCCGGGTTCGTGCAGAGATTGATTGAAGAGTTCGAGGCTCTTTATTTGAAGTTCCAGAGGGATGATTTCTCATCCATACTGGATGAGTGGAGGGATATGTCGGCTACTATAGGAGAATGGGTAAAGATCACAACCAGGACAAGGACGATATATGGTGAAGCGGTCGGAGTGGACAGCGAAGGCGCACTGATACTGGAAACCGGCGAAGGAAAGCTTGAGAAAATAGTGGCTGGAACATGCGAACACCTGAGACGACCCTGAGAAGAATGAAATAACAATACTTTTTAATAATAATAACGTTATTATCAAGCATTGATAATATGAAGATAATAATTGTTGCAGTTCTTATAGTATCAGCACTTTTTGCAGGGTGCTTATCTGAGAAAAACACGGTTTCTAAGAAAGATATAATATTTGATATTGAACCTTCAAGCATCAAAATTAAAAACGGCGAGACAAAGCAGATAAAAGTGCGTGTTAACAATTCAGGTGAATCCGGTATCTATGCAGTCATTCGTTTTAACATAAACTCATCAGATAAACCATATCTCAAGTTTAATCCTGAAAATTATAGCATTGGAAGCCTGCGTCCTGGTGAGGATTCTGGATTCAAGATTGTGGATATCAGGGCAAATCTGGCAGCGGGTGAAGAGGTAATATACAAGGCCCGTGCCCAGGTAATCCATGATGGCAGGGTCCTTGAGAACAAAGATATTGTCATAACTGTGGTACGATAGCATGCACGAAGAATTAAAAGAGCGCCTCAGGCAGATCGAGACCAGTTACAATGGAAGGGCCTTCTGGAGTATCATCAACCAGGTGAAAAAAGATAAAATCAAAGATGATGAGGTACTGAAATTAATAGCAAATATAAACCAGAAAAGGTTCAGGGAGAAGGTATCTTTCACACTCAGCGTCCCTGTCGGGAACCTGCTTGAGATCGTAATCACAATAGCAGCCCTACTTCTGGCTTTTCAGATAGAATCTGACCTGGCGCTCTATATAAGTGCTCTTATACTGACCGCGACGCTGCATCCGCTCTCGCACTATATCACGGGTAATTTGCTCGGGATCAGGTTCACTCACTACTACCTCAACGGCCCGGCGCGGGTTGAGCCCACCCTGAAGATAGATTACTTCTCATATCTGAAAGCCAGAGGCAGGAACAGGGCAATCATGCATGTTTCGGGTGTAATCGGGACACTTGCGGCTCCGCTCATAGTGGCTCTTATAGCCCTGAATAAAGATGCTGGCAATGTTGCTTTCAATCTCTTTATTCTGTTTTTATTGCTGATCGTCTTTGAGCTTCTGACCTCCACAAAGATAGGGGATCTGATGCGCGCCAGAAGGGAGTTTAGAAATTAGCAGGGTAGGGCCACTCCCACCCCCCTAAAACCACTCTCACCCCCTGCCCGGTAAATATATACGATCTATCTGTATGGTACATATGTACATCCCTGCAGCTTATAAATTTATGCATGCAAATAATAATACTAATAGTAATAATAACCATTATCATGAAATTCAGCAAATTATATAAAACCAGTGGTAATTCACACGGCAGCAGATGGCATGAAAGTAATCCTTAATAGATATTAATCCCAACTCATCAGATATGAGAAATAAACTGGGCAGTGAGGATGTAATCTGGGATTTAACCCATCTCTATAAGGGCATCAATGATGAGAACATCAAAAAGGATACAGAAGATATCAGGAATAGAATCACCGCATTTTCAATAAAATACAGAGGAAAGATAAAGGACATATCTCCGGCCGAACTTTTGGATTCAGTCACAGAACTGGAAGAGATAAACCAAAGAACAGAACGTATCGGCTCATTAGCATACCTGAATTTTGTCACACAGTCTGATAACCCTGAGTCAGGCGCATTCCTGCAGAGATTCCATGAGACTGCCAGTCAGTTCCAGAGAGATCTTGTTTTCTTTGATATAGAATGGGCTTCTCTGGATGAGAGTATCGCGCAGCCACTTCTTGAAAGCCCTGAAATCAGCAAATACAGGCATTATATGAAAAAGATCAGGGAATACCGTCCCCACCAGTTGACCGAGATAGAGGAAAAACTTCTGGCAGAGATATCACCTGTCGGGTCAAGTAGCTGGAATAAACTCTTTGAGAAATTGCTCTCCCGGATGAAGTTCGGGCGAGCGGGCAGGACAGAGGAGGAGGTGCTGTCAGATCTCTATAATCCCGACCGTCAGGTGCGGATAAATGCCTCCTGTGAGTTCACCGAGGGATTATCTGCTCAACTTCATGTACTGACCCATATCTTCAACATCATTCTTGCAGATAAGATGATCATGGACAGGCTGCGGAAATATCCTGACTGGATTAGCTCCATGAACCTTGACAACGAGATAGATGAAAAAGTTGAGCTGGCGCTGGTAGATGCGGTCAGGAGCAGGTACGATATCCCGCAGAGGTATTACGGATTGAAAAAAAGGCTGCTGGGACTTGATGAACTGTTCGATTACGACAGGTACGCTCCTCTTCCTGTCTCTTCGGATAAGGTGGTTCCATGGGGCGAATGCAGGGACATTGTTCTCTCTGCGTACAATGATTTTTCCCCCGTGATGAAGGATATCGCCCGGATGTTCTTTGATGGAAGATGGATCCATGCCCCTGTTATGCCTGGCAAAAGGGGCGGTGCCTTCTCTGACCCGTGCACACCGGATGTACATCCTTATGTTATGGTGAATTACACAGGAAAAAATCGGGATGTGCAGACCACAGCACATGAACTTGGGCACGGTGTACATCAGTATCTTGCAGGCAGGCAGCAGGGCTACTTTAACAGCAAGACACCCCTTGTCATGGCAGAGACGGCATCGGTGTTCGGGGAGATGCTGGTGTTCAGGTCACTGCTGGACGGGGCAGAGGGCAGGGATGAGAAACTGGGCCTGCTGTGCAATAAACTGGAGGAGATGTTCGCAACAGTATTCAGGCAGATAGCCATGAACCGATTCGAGGATGCCATACATAATGAAAGGCGAAGCAGAGGTGAGCTGTCACGTGAGAGGTTTGGCGAACTGTGGATAAAAACCCAGAAAGAGATGTTCGGGGACTCGATCACCCTTACTGAGAACTACACGGTCTGGTGGAGCTATATTCCCCATTTTCTTGAGGCCCCGGGGTATGTATATGCCTATGCTTTTGGCGAGCTGCTTGTGCTTTCTCTTTATAAGATGTTCACTGAAGAGGGAGGGGGATTTGTTCCTGAATATTTGAAGCTACTTGCTTCTGGCGGGAGGGATTCACCAGCACGATTGCTTGATGATTTTGGAATACGACTGGATAATCCGGATTTCTGGCTTGAGGGACTTGGGATCATGGATGAGATGCTAAAGCAGGCAGAGGAGCTGGTGTAGAATTATATGGATAATGGCATGGATAGAATTGTACCTGAGAAGATTGAGCGCTACTGTAGAGATAACACAACCCCGGAATCGCATCTTTTGCGTGAGCTTGTAGTTGAGACCTATGCCAGGACAGCATTTCCAGAGATGCAGGTTGGACATCTTGAGGGTGCATTTCTGAGAATGCTTGTCCGCCTCCAGGGAGCAAAGCGTATTCTTGAGATTGGAACATTTACAGGGTATAGCTCACTCGTTATGGCAGAGGCGTTACCAGAGGATGGAGAACTGATTACGTGCGATATCGATCCAGAGGTAACACAGATAGCACAGCGTTACTGGAGCCAGAGTCCGCACGGGAAGAAGATTGAACTGAGGCTTGGCCATGCGCTTGATACGCTCAAGACCATTGAAGGCCCCTTTGATATGGTATTCATAGATGCTGATAAGGTAAATTATATTAATTACTGGGAATTATGTGTTCCCAGGATGCGCTCAGGCGGTCTGCTGGTTGCTGATAACGTACTCTGGGGCGGCAGTGTTCTTGATCCGAGGGATGAAACTGATAGAGCGATTGTAGAATTCAATGAGCATGTATATAGTGATAAACGCGTGGAGACCGTCATGCTTCCGATCCGTGACGGTATAACCCTGGCATGGAAATTCTGATTCTGAGTGTTTAAGGATTCGATCTTATCTCATCGATATGGGCCATTTCCTCAATATCAAAAAGTATTGATAATTCCTGTGTATTTATATCAATACCATGCTCCTGTATAAGGGCCATGGGATTGGTACCTCCGATAACAGCAATCCCGATCTTATCCCTGCCTACCTGTACACCCAGTATATCACTGTTAGGTTCTCCGACCTCCAGAATACATGAGAACCCGGCCTCAACGAGTGAATCAAGTATCTGCTCTATCCTGTCCCGTGCCGCCATGGGAACTTCCCGCAGGTTCGCCAGTATCTTCCCTGAGCCGGTGTTGATCATCTCAGTTAATGATGTGAGCTCCTGTGACATCAATACGTCCAGAGGATCGATGGTCGTACTGTCATACGTTAATATATCGGTAAATCTTAGAGGTGAGCCGTCATGGATTTCCACCACCCCTCCAAATTTGGGTTTAACAGGTATCCCGGATTTTAGCAATACACCATCTATAGTGATGCTGCAGGCTGTAGCTATACCTATTTTTCCCTTCTCGATCTTTATATCCCCGATTTTTTCATCTGGCTGGATTATTTTAATATAGGGACTGACTGATAGACCGCTATGCACAGCCTGCCTGATCAGGTCAAGAACCTTCTGGATATCGGCCTCATTTATGATTGATATATTGGCTATTATTTTCCCTTTGCGCTGAACAGGATCGAATGTCACCTCATACATCATACTTTCAATTCTTGAGATAATGAACATGGTATCGGTCATCTTGATTCTTATAGTTACAATGCGTGATAAATAGTTACCGCATGCCTGATCAGAGCGAGTATCTCTTGGTCTAAAAGATAAAGTATTTTAATCAGGTGAGAGGTGTAGTATCCATGAATAAACAGGTAGTAATAGATATCCTGAGGAAGATCTTCGCATACTATGATTATAGTATAAGTTCTTCTGATATCTGTGATCTGCTTGCCGAAAAAGATTCAGATCATCTATTTATTAAATTTGAGCCTCAAACCAATTTAAACAGTATAAGATATTTCTCACACAATGTGCAAAGATATGGCGGCAAAAGCGTACTGATCTCTGAGTTTTTCGATGAGAGAACCCGATCTTTTGCTCTTGATGAGGGTGTAACACTCTGGGATAAAGATGAGCTTGAATCCAGGATAGGCAGGGCAGTTCTATCAGGTGCCCTTGGAGAATACGGAGAGAAAGGACAGATAAAAAAAGAGAATAATATGCAGTATGATATGCAGCCCCCATCTCCCAGAGAGCAACCTAAAAAGAAGTATGAGAAGACCACCAGGATATCACTGCGCTCAGTTGCGGTGAATATTGAGAAATCAGAAGCTTTATCCCTGGCCGAATCAAAAATCGGTAAGGTGAAGTACCAGCAGTTGAAATTTATCCCCATATGGTATTATAGATATCATTTCAGTACTCAAAAAAAGTTCAAATCCAGAGTGATAGATCTGACAGGCGATGATGAAGGTTATATTAATGCAATAACAGGCGAGAATTCTTTTAATAAATACAATGGTATTCAGGATAATATCTTTGTGCCGACCCAGAACTATGAGATAAAACAGCCGAAGGTTGAGAAAAAAGATGCTCTAAGTAGAATTACCGATTCCATTATCAGGGAGCATACAAAGGAAGTAAGGCTGAATGAAATGATCGGGGATACTATAGTGTTCGAACAAAAGGTATTTACGCCTGATCTCCAGGATATAAACATAAAGATGGAACTTATCTATATTCCTGTATGGGAGATAAGGGGCGGACGCGAGGCCATAGAGATCAATGGATATGATGGCCAGATCATGGCTGTAAGGGCCAGCAGTAGTGCTGAGTTTATTTAAATCTTGATAACGTTTTTTATTCTTACTTCTGTATCACGATTTCCCAATCAGTCTTATTTATCTGTTTCACACTCAATACCTTATGTCCATCTGCTTCCATGCCTCTTGGCACCTCGGTTACAGCAGTCGGGTAATCCACAACCACCTTCAGGAGTTTCCCATTCGAAAGATCATGTAATGCCTGTTTTGCGTACATAAAGTTATAGGGGCACACATTTCCTTTTAGATTAATTTCTGCATCAGTTTTCAGATCAGCAAGGAAAGTGCCGTTAATATAAGCGCGCGTCCTCTCCTCCTTCGGGTTCTTGAACACCTCACTTGCAGGGCCGTACTCCACAAGCTCGCCAAGGTAGAGATGAACTACATAGTCGGCAAGCCTCATCGCCTGATGTATGTTGTGGGTGACTATTACAATCGTGTAATCGTTCTTGAGTTTAAGGAGCTGCTGCTCGATGTGCTGCGCTGAGAGCGGATCAAGGGCGGATGTCGGCTCATCGCACAGGATTATCTCTGGTTCGACTGCCAGTCCTCTTGCAAGGCAGAGCCTCTGCTGCTGGCCTATGGAGAGTTTTGAAGCAGGTGACTTTAATCGGTCTTTCACCTCATCCCATAGACCTGCTATTTTCAGGTATTTCTCCACGATCCCATCAAGCCTCTTTTTATCCTTAATGCCGTGTATCCTGGGCCCGTAAGTCACGTTATCATAGATCGACATTGGAAGGGGATTGGGCTTCTGCGGCAGTAAACCCATCCTGCGCCTTACATCGGTGATATCAATGCTGCCGTCAAGCACATCTATACCACCTACGATTATTTTACCTGAAGCTCTTGCTCCATCTGTCAGGTCAATGAGCCTGTTGAAGCATTTAAGAAACGTGCTTTTACCGCATCCACTAGGTCCTATGATGGCTGTTATCTGCTTCTGTGGGATCTCAACAGTTATGTCCCGAAGTGCATGATGGCCGCTGTAAAATGCATTGAGATCCTGGATACTGATATGATTTTTTAAACTTAAGTTTTCCATCTGATCACCTTATAATGTTCTTCATAAATCTTTTTGATAAATACCGTGAGGTTATACTGAGCGCCAGCACGATTATCAGAAGTATCAGCGCGCTGGCGTATGCACGCTGCTGCACCTCAGGAAATGGCGTGCCAAGCTGGAAAAAAACAGCAAGAGGTAAAGAAGCCACAGGGTCAAAGAGTGAACGAGGCAAACTATCTGTGTAACCTGCTGTGAACAGGATTGAGGCTGCATCCCCTATGCCTCGCCCGAAGGCAAGAAGCGCCGCGGTAACAATGCCTGGTAAAGCCTGCTTCACCACGACTCCGAGCGTTGTCTCAAGCTTCGTTGCTCCCAGTGTATACGATGCCTCCTTCAATTCCTCAGGCACCAGTTTTACTACCTCCTCCATAGCGCGGATCATAATAGGCAACTGGAGCAGCGTCAGCACGATAATCCCGCCGAGAAGTGAGGCTCTCATGCCAAGGTAGAGCATGACAATGAAGCCGAAGGCTCCATATACGATAGATGGCGTCCCCCAGAGCACATCCAGAGAAAGTCTGATATAGTATGCAGCCTTTGTTTTCCCGATATAATCTTTTTGCAGCGATAATGCCACTGGAAGGCTTATCATTATGGCAAGAAGCATGCTTCCGAACGCTAAGTACAGGGAACCTACGATTGCGTTAAGTATCCCGCCTTCTTTTCCTAGATAGTATCCTCCTTTTGGAGTCTGGGTAATCATGGATAAAGAGAGCGAGGGTGCGCCGTTCCAGACTACCACGGCAATTACCAGGAAAAGGCTGCCCACAACAATAGCAAGGGATGCAAGCATTAAGCTCTTGAAGAGCTTTTCTTCACGCAATTTATCCATGAGCCATACTCCTCTCAATACGTATCAATACCAGCCGTGCCGCAAGGGTGAATAAAAGAATCACGAGCATAAGTATAAGTGCAGCAAGCAGCAGCGCAGAATCGTATAACGGTATGGACATCATCTCACCGTAGTTATTTGCAATGAGCGCAGGCATAGGATATGCAGGGTCGAATACAGATTTAGGCACAGAGGGCACATTTCCAACCACCATGAGAACAGCCATAGTCTCACCAAATGCGCGGGAGAAGCCGAGGATTATTGCGGCAGCTATGCCTGGCAAAGCCGTCCTTATAACCGCATGTTTTATGGTCTGCCATTTCGTCGCACCCAGCGACAGCGAGGCATCCCTTATCTCAGAGGGCACTGCCCTGAAAACCTCATGAGAGATTGAAATGATAATGGGAAACACCATGATTGCAAGCACTATTCCACCTGCAAGCAAACTGAAGCCTGTGGAGTAGCTCTCCGCTCTCAGAAAAGGTATCCCGAGCTTTCCAATCACAGGTGCAATATATTCAACCAGAGGCACTATGGCAAGTACACCGAAAACTCCATACACAACAGGAGGTATGCCTGCAAGAAGGTCTATTAACGGCAGAACCTTTTCCCTTAGATTCTCGTGTGCATATTCCGCGAGATAAATTGCACTGAGAATGGAGAGGGGTACGGCAAATATCATAGCAAGAATGGTAACGTAGAGCGTGCCCAGGATGAAAGGGTAGAAACCGAACTCACCCTGAAAAGGCAGCCATGTGCTCCCGAGCAGAAGATCGCTCAATGACTTTGCCTCAAGAATCGGTTTTGACCTCCAATAAAGTGCGATGGCTATTAAAAATACAAGCAGGCTTGAAAAAATAGCAAAAGCTATCATGAGCCTGCCTGCAAGTAAATCCTTTAGCTGTCTTACGCGCATACTATTCCAGCTTCCTCAACTCGCCCTCAAGTGTTTCTTCTGGCAGTTCGATATATCCTACCTCGTCCAGAAACTTCTGACCGTCTGTTAGAGCATATTTAATGAACTCTGCTGTTAAACCTGCAGGCTTGCCTTTTGTAACGAAATATTCAACTCTCGCAGGCGGGTGTGGGAACACTTCTTTCTTTATGCTCTCAATGACCTTTGCCCTGGTGCCGATATCCTCATCAGGATCTACGATACCGTTCTCATTCACATCGAATGGTGCCACCTGCACACCTGGCACAGGGAAGCCTGTCTTCATGTCCATGACATAGTTATAGTTATTGAATCCGATACCCAAGGGGTCCTTCTGCACAGCAGCAAGCAGCCCCGGATCGCCATACACGCCTATCCCTTTGAGGTTCTCCTGTTTCTTGCCCAGGTACTTAGCCCATACCTCAGGCGCGCCAGCAGCATCGCTTCTGGTATATACATGTATCTCATCTTTTATCTCAGGTCTCCCCACGACTTCGCCCCATGTTTTTACGGTCCCGTTGATATATATGTCCTCGAAGGTCTTTCTCTTGATGCCTTTGCTCAGGATATCGTTAAGCACTGGATTCTTAGCGTTGATAACAGGCACAACTGCATCTTTTGCTACTGCGATCGGGTATGCGCCCTTCTCGATCTCTGAGGGATCAATAGCCCTGGAGACCATGCCTATATCAACAAGCCCACCTATGGCATCTGCCATGCCCTTGCCAGCACCACCTGCTGAGACCTCAACTCTCACGTTGGGGTGAAGCTTCTGGAATTCCTCGCCCCAGCGCACAGCCATGGGGTACAGTGCCCAGGCGCCTGATAGGGTTATTGTGCCTTCAAGTTCCGTTGAGGTGATAGCACTGGTAGTCGTGGACTGAACTTCGGTCTTAGGTTTATCGATGCATCCTGAGAATAATGCACCGATTAGAACTGTAATCAGAATAATAACAATAAATTTTCCTTTCATTAATTCCACCTCAAATTTCTTAAAATGCTCTTCTGCTTTTGCAGGAAATCCCGGATATGTAGATACTCTGCACTGTGTTTTCTATGTCTATTCATTAAATTGCTGTCATCGAATCCGGCGACGGCAAAGACGATCCCTTCTTAAATTCATTTTAATCCTCCTGTTTATGACAAATAAGCAACTGCAAATGGGCAGATACATATAAATATGCAGAGAAACAGGCGATAATTGTTAAAGTGATTACAAAAACCGAATAATTGCGGCAAAAATTGACTGGGAAATTGTCTTAGCCGCAGTTTTTCAGCGCAGCAGGTCTATTATGAAATCGGTGTCCAGACACGTCATTGGAATTCAATTTTCCTGAGTTAAAAAACATGTTCCTCCCTAGTAAAAAATTAAATCGGGAGCTTTCCTTTAGCTCCCGAGATTCTATTATTTACTAACTCAGCTCCCCAACCTGCTCGTGCTGCATTGAGTAAATCCTGCATGTCCATTCTATTATTTACTAACCCAGCTCCCCAACCAAGAGGTGTTCTATTTTTCTTTAGATTCTGAGAAGCTCACTGATACATCCGGAACAAATAGCTCGACAGGGGAAGAGATCGTTTTCTCTCCCCCTGTTCCGATAGTTGCCCGAGCTGTAAAACGGCTTTCTACCCCTTGAAGGAAGTTTGGGGAACTGAATGTGTACTTTGATTCAGCAGGCGTGAGCACTACGTTGGTGATCGGGAAGATGACCTTGACATGATCGTCCTTTCTGAGGTCAAGCCTGCCGAATGCATCGCGGTTGATAAAGGAATAGAAGTAATTTCCATTTCCCACATCTACTGCGATGTTGGCAACATTTCCTGAACGACCGATCTCTGTAACAACGCCGTCAAGTATATTTGGCGCACTTATTTCCCGGGCCATTTAATACACCCCTTTATTCATTGTTTGTTCTACATCTGTTCTATCGACAAAGTCGATCCCTTCTTTGTATTTTATCTGGATTCATTTTGAATCACCAGATGCTACAATAACGACATGGGTATTTAATCTGCGTAAAGAGGCGTTTTTTGGTGTATTGGTTAGGAAAAAGGAGTGAATGAAGAAATAATTGCCATAATTATTCTGTTTTTTACATCTCTATTAAAATAAGCTCAAACTCGATGCCCATGCAGGATTGGCAGAATCCCAGGAATTCTTTAGCATTGACAGACATCTCGTCATAGAGAGATTTCGATATATAAAAAACGATATGGATCTTTCCAGGATTTCCTGCAATTCTTTTTTTTATCTCGCTGTGAAGCTCCTCAAAGAGAGATACAAGAGTCTTGAAGTTTATCCTCTTCAGTACCCGAATGTACCCCACCCCCGTCTCATCTACCCAGATACGGTAATTTGCGGTTTTCCGAACAAAATCATCACATTCGTTCATAGTATTCCTTTCTTACTCAATACCCTCTGTCATTTAAAATTGTTTTTTTTACCGCATTTATCAATGCGAACAGGGTATATATCCGTGGATATACAGGCATATTTTGTCAGTATCTAATGCAATATCCGATCAATCACGACAATAATTGCCGTATTGGTTAAACTTTAGAAGAGCGAGAGTATTTCCAGGATGCCAGACAGTGCTTATATCAGATTAAATGCTGAAAGTTTCAGGTAATTATTGCCTTTTTGTTCCTGAAAACTGCATAGAACTATCAAAGGTGGCCTATTTACGTGGATTAAATATGTATGAAAACCATGGAATTTCAGGTGATTGAAATGACAAAACAAGAAAGAAGGGATCTACTTTGTCCCAGATATAGAATACAGTAATGGTATAGTTAGCAAGGGTGCCAACCTACTTCTGAAAAGCGAGAAGAAAACAGCGTCTGTTAAACACCCAGGCAACGTCAAGATGCAGGATTATGTCTGGTGGCTAATATGATTTCATACGTCATCGGTTAAGCCCACCATTCCTCTCTGAATCGATACCTGTTCACATGCG
>NZ_JMIY01000009.1 GCF_000685155.1 Candidatus Methanoperedens nitratireducens | reverse complement strand
TGTAGTCCATTTTCTAAATACTGATTCGGGAGGGAGTTGTATTAAAATGTGCGGAAAATGGGCTCGATGTAATTCAGCTAATATTAACATCGAACTGGTACGAGCTTAAACGAACTCGGGCTGATGAGTTCGTTTAAGTTAGTTTTGAGTTCGTTGTTAATCGTCTTTTATAGTCGACTCTGTGGCTGATTTTGATTGATCTATCTCTTCTCCAGAACCACTACCCTGCCTGTCATCTGCATGTGCCTGTCACTGCACCACGTCGTACAGGTGTACATGAAGTTACCCGTCTTCTCAGGCGTGATCTCTATGGTAGCAACCTGGCCAGGTTTAATCTCTCCGTTTCCACTTAAGCTAATGCCAAGCCCGGGTATGGCAAAGCCATGGCTCACAGTGTCTATGTTCTTTATCTTTATCCGGTACGTCTCTCCCTGCATAAGTTCTATATCAGGCAGATTCCAGTTACCCCGCTCAGGGGCACGCGCTATGAGCTCGATGGTATTTTCCCGGGTCAGCTTATCCTCGTAGATGAGGGCACCTGCAATGGTGCCGACTGTAGCCAGAATGACGAGCAGCCCGGCCACGATCTCAGCGATATGTTTACTTTGCATTATTTCACCTCTCTAGTATTTTTTTATCCTGTAAAGAGCCATATCAGGAACATGGTCGCAGCGGTCAGGAATACCGCGATAGGATAGTAGCCCCTGACTGCTTCTTCCCTGTTCTGGAAGGTCTGTTTTGAGATCTTAAAGCCAATATCAAGCGACAGGGCAAGCCCGAGAAGCAGTGTCCCTATCTGGAAATAGGGCATAACTCCGGTCATGAACGGCGTCCACGGGAATTTTGCTGTACCCAGGAGATCCCAGCCCCAGGCAAACGGGTCTGAGATCACATGCAGCACATAGCTGCTGTTGGGGAACAGAATGCCGAAGCTGAAGGCTATCCATGCCATGAGCCCCAGGGGTACAAGCGTGTATGAGAAGTTGATGAACACCTTCTTGAGCGGTACGTCCTTTCTTCCGAGAACCTGAGATGCATAGGCGAATACAAGGAATATTCCGGGGAGCAGCAGGAGATTGAAGACAGAGTGTATTCCCACGAATGAGAGGTAACCCTCTATTGTATTTGCATTTGCCCAGTCCTTTAATATACCATACGGCCCCTGCATAATCAGGAAGAAGAACACAGATATGCCAAGCATGATAAAGGCTTTCCATGCTTCATCAAGCCCGCGCTTCTCATCCACAAGAAGATCCGTGCCAGGAGCGCGAAGGTTAAACACCATGTTGTCGTACTTGCATGTCTTGAAGCATTCAAGACACATGCCGCAGTAAGTGTTCCTCTTCATAGAGAATGGGGTCTGCATCCAGGGGCAGGCATAGCCTTTCTCGTTCCCTATCACGCATTCCCTGAGCTTGTGGTTCTTGCATACCTCAGGATCTTTGGCGCGTATCTCTGTCATGGCAAGGTTGGAGTACAATCCCTGGAAGCCGCTGACAGGGCAGCCGTAAACACAGAAGTTCCTACGCTCATAGATCATGGAGAGAACGATAGAGCCCACGATAATAGACATCAGGAGTATGAAGGTAGCAAGGGGACGTGTGGTTATGAACCCAGTTGTATATGTTGTGGCAAGGAACAGGAAGTTCATAAGCCACATGTTCTTCAAGGGCTTTGGCCATTTCTTGTTAAGCCCTATGAGCTTCTTTCTTACTCCTAAGAAGCTCCCCCTCTGCATCCACTCTGCAAAAGCCGGGAGCGGACATACCATGCACCATATCCTGGAAAAAACAGGTACCATGACCATCATCAGCAGTACCCACCAGACTATCCAGACGAACATTATACCAAAGTTGTAGTTGCCTGCTGAAACTCCACCTGTCAGTCCTGCCATCAGTATTACAGTGAAGACGAACAGGTTTAACACAATGGGCAAAAACGGCATCCATCTGCTCTTAAACATCCTGCGTACATAGGGAAGCGAGGTAAGATCGTACCTCCAGTCCACGGGGATTAATCCAAGTATCCTGTCTTTTTTGTCGTTCATGGCTTCTGCCTCCTTGAGACAAGTATTACAGAACCTATGAGTATGCCCAGTGCGAGCCAGATTGAACCAAAGAGCCGGTAATCTGGCTTGACCTTGAGATAACCTATCATATATGGATGGAAAGACCCGCATGTGACCGAGCAGCGCATCGCGAATTTCCCGGTCTCATCTGCCACGAAAGTAATGCTCCCGTCCTGTCCTGGCCGTGCATTGGTCTCAAGCTCGTATCCATCGATATATAATCCATGGTGTACATCCGTACTGATGAACCTGATAGTCACCCTGTCTCCCTTGTTCACCTCGATTATATTCGGGGTGTAGGAGAACTGCTTAGCCTCTATGGGTATCACATACTCCTTTGGCTCCTCAGACTGGGCTAGCATGAGCGGGAGGCCGGCCAGCATGATGAAAACAAGTATGCCCATGAGCAGCTTATCCTTCTTCATCTTGCTGCCCCCTTTGGTATTATCTCAAATGTCGTCCAGTCATGAGAGATCGATTTTCGGCTTCCCCTGTCACCCTTTGCTCCGTCCCAGACAGCAAAGGCAACGAGTTTATTTCCACTGGCATCAAATCTGGCATCAAGCTCAGGGTCGGCCTGTTTAAGGGAGCGCTTGAACACTACATGCCACATTCCATTATCCCACAAGCCTCTGCCCTCCACGTTCTGTGATTCTTTGGGCGTAAGCGTGCCTGCTCTTATAGCAAATACATCATTGACCGCCGATCCTGGCACAACTTTTGAGACAGCGAGGGTTTCGTTCTCCTCAAAAGGATAATAGAAATCTGAATAAGCCCCGGATTCTGGTGTCTCTTTTAGCCAGTATTCCTTATCCTGGCTTGCCTTCCACTGCCAGACATTTGCTCCACTCATAAAGCCCAGTATGATCGATGAGTTTTGGACATTATCTCCCATAGGGAACATGACTGCGCTTGCATCAGAGAACCTGTTCGTTCCCAGAACCCTATCCTCAGTATCATCCTTCCAGCCCATATAGAAGTAAATATCCCTTTCATTATGGAACGCCTTTACAGTAACAGGGGATATCAGGCTCTTTCCCCATGGCAACACCATGACCTGGTATTCCATCTCTATCTCTGTTGAGGGAACCGAATCCCAGATATCAGGTGAAATACCTTTATTTAAATCAATATCTTTGTCAATAAAGGGTATCTCAATGCCCATAGACATACTATGTTCCTGAGTAGCAGCAGGTACTCCTCTTGAGATCTCAAGTCCGTAAATAAGTACTGCTGAAGATAGCACTATAATGGCAATTAAGATAACGTTTTTTCTATTCAT
This sequence comes from Candidatus Methanoperedens nitratireducens, assembly GCF_000685155.1. Lineage (GTDB taxonomy): Archaea > Halobacteriota > Methanosarcinia > Methanosarcinales > Methanoperedenaceae > Methanoperedens > Methanoperedens nitratireducens. Next base: position 50,056 of record NZ_JMIY01000009.1, on the reverse strand, counting down.
TTATGTACTCCTCCTGAAGAGTTCCTCTTCAGACCCTAAAAACTCAAGCATCTCGTTTGCAGTCTGTATATAGAAACTATTTTTACTTTTAGAAATAATTGCCCCGGCTATCTTCTCTGCAGCAGGCTGAAGGTGCTCAGTAAAGAACTTCCTCTGGGCACTGGTACAGATAAAGGCTTTCTCTTTTGAATCCGCTGTATTATCCTTATTAAGTGCATGAAGCTTCTTAAAGATAAGATAATACATGAATTCAAGCTCAATATGCAGTGAATCAGGTCTATCTCTATCAGGCTCCAGGCCAAATGCCCTGTAGAACCCCATGATATCAGATAGGTACTGCACCCTCTGGAATTCATTCAGGGCTTTATACTCTGTCCCATAGAGCCAGATGTTGTTTGCCCGAAAAAGTCTGTCATACTCCAATACCAGTTCCTTCCTCTCTTCATCTGCAAGCGAAAAGGACCCGAACAGGTTGTCATCCGGATAAGAGAACGCTGTAGCAAATGTTTTATACATAAGCATCCGCTCCCTATCAGGTAACACTGAATCTGCGTACATCTCTTTGTGCATCGTATTCCTCCCTGATTATAATCGGTTCTTTTAATGGTACCCTGATAAGCTCCTTGCCGTTATCGTCATAACCGGCACAGTAGCGGTCATTTGCATCGCCTTCAACCCTGAATGAGTGGATTATGTCATCCGTTGAGCCAAAAAGCATTAAAAGACCGATGAGTTTTTCATCTTCACTCGCTTTTTTATATTGCTCAACCGCATCCCCGGCCCCGGGACCAAATAACTGCCTGTTGAATCCCTCGGGCACATGTATGGGTGGTATATAGTACACATTCGGCCCGGTCCCAAACTGGGGATAAAGGGGAAGGGCAATTTTTTTGATGTGGACAAGATAATCAATGGGATTATCCTGTCTTGGCTCTTTCAAGTTGCTTATATAGCCAAACATCCTGATCTTCCCTATACAGTTCTGGACGCACTGAGTCTGCTTGCCCTGCTCAACAGCAGGGTAACAGGAGATGCATTTCTCTGATTTTCCTGTGTATGCCCTGAACATCGGTTTTTTATAAGGGCAGGCACGCACGCATTCCTGGTAGCCACGGCACCTATCCTGGTCTATAAGAACAATGCCGTCTTCTTTTCTCTTGTAGATGGCCTTTCTCGGACAGGCTGCAAGACATGCGGGATGGCTGCAGTGATTGCATATCCGCTGCAGATAGAACATCCAGGGCTGGTGCGGGATTTTTATGTAATCCCCATCTTTAACCTGCAGGTTTACTTCATCCTCTCCCAGGTTGGGGTATGAGTAGTCCTTCTCATCAGGGTGGTAGCCCAGTATCTCCTCACCATAGGGGGCTCCTTCAAAGATGGTCTTACCTGTGTATTTACCGCCGCTCCACGTCTGAGGGCCAAGTTCTTCTAAAAGCCTTACATCCCAGCCGAGAGGATAGAATCCCCAGGGCTTGCTCTCCACGTTGTTCCAGAACATGAATTCCTGTCCTTTACCAGCAGTCCAGGCATTCTTGCATGCTATGGTGCAGGTCTGACAGGCAATGCATTTATTCGTATCAAAGATCCAGGCAACCTGTTTATCGGGAGGTATATCCTGGAATTTATACTCCATCTCTCTTTTTAGCTGCCAGTTATATACTCTGGTCATAATAAAAATTCTCCTTTAATAAATCTTTTCATAGCCCCGTTCTCGTAGCCAGGACGGAAACCGAGTTGAGCAGGCCGCCAGAGTGGCTGCTCCACGCCGCCCTGCTCAGCTTTGCTGGCTTTCACAAACGATTCTTTTGGAGCCCCGACCGTACAGTGGATATCCGGAGCAAATCCTTTTCCGATCACCTGCCCGAAATATTCCTTGCGCACTAACGATTCTGTCATTAAAGTGGGCCTCAACCATGCCCGCGTAGCCGACTGATGGGAGCCGTACCTGAACATCGCCTGGTAGTCCGTGCGCGGATTATTTGCAAGCTTATCGGGATTGGTCTCATGACCCTCTACAGAACCATAGGTGGCTACGTACATATGGAACCATGAGCGTGCTATGCCTTTTGGAATCCCCAGGTAGTAGCGCGCCCGCATCATGGCACGGTGGATCCTGTAATCCTGCGGCTTCTCCTGCCATCCACGGAACGGCCTGTCCTCAGGATCGGCATCGATATAGACATAATCCCCATCCTCTATTCCCAGCTCTTTTGCATCCTCAGGGTTCAGGTCTATGTATCCTTCTCCAACCCAGGGCATCCTTTTATCCCTGCGGTACACATCCCCGAAAGGACCGAACCACAGGGACATAAGATCGACATCCACAGGCGTTGTATGCGCCCCGTGGCGGTACTTGGGCGTTATATAAACCAGGGTGAATCCATCCTTACGCCGTGGATGGACGGTTTTTGTAAGGTCTGCAGGCAGTATCACCACATTGCGCACCTGCCTTACTTCAACAGAGAGATCATCCCTGGATAATCCATAGTCCTCCGGGCCTTTTGGCCTTATCAGACCCGTTGCACCGCAAACGATCACGTTGGGTTCATGGAAAGTGCCATCCACAGGTTCGCGGTGAACAGGGATATTCTCGCCATGCTCTAAGAATTCATCCTCATCCCGGTAGAACTCCATTCTTCCTGATTTTGTGTAATGAGGCCTGTTCTCGTTGGACTGCTCCCAGCCCATGATCTTGGGATAGGTTCGCGTCATAAGAAGCGCAGGTATGCCTTCCTTTGCCCTGGCTTCCAGATCCTCTATATTGTAACCACGAAGAGCAGTGGAGTTATCTATGATCCTCTGAAGATAAACCTCGACCTTGTGCTCATCGACAAACTTCCAGTAATCAGCAAAGCGGCTGTCGCCTGTAACCCGGGCCAGTGCCTTGCCCACGCCGGCAAATGTTTCTATATCGCCGCGGGTATCATGCAGCCTTTTCAGGGGAGTCCCTGGAAAGATCTGCAAGAAAGGATTGGTGACTGCTGCTGTCATGTCAGGGAACTTTAACTCAGCCCATGAATCCACAGCGAAAACAACATCAGCATATTCACAGGACGCTGTCCACCACCAGTCATTCACCACCACGCATTCTATCCTGGGAAGCGTATTCATCACAAAATCATGATGCCATTTCAGATTCCCCAGGATTGAATTCCCGTTATTGAACCAGAAGAACTTGGTTGGAGTAGGAAGATGGCTCTGTCCTGTAAAAAGCTTGTTGCCTACCCTGAGGGGGCGGTCGCCGTAATTATAATAATGTGCCGATTCCTTTTTTGAGTAATTTTTGATGCGGGAATTATTAGATGAATCCAGCTCGATATCAAAAGGATTCTCATCGATATAATGGGGAAGCCCATTAAAATAGGCGCCCCGGTAGTTACCGGCAAAACTGCCAATGTTTCCGCCATGGAATCCTATGTTCTTAGTCAGGGCGCAAACAAGGAATATAGCGCGGTCTTTCAGGTCATTATTAAAGAAATGGTTCGGACCCATTCCAACCGGAATCAGGGTTTCTGATTTATAATTGGCGATCTCCCGGGCAAGATCGATGACTGCGGCCGGATTTACACGGCAGATATCGCCTACCACCTCTGGAGTAAAGTAGGAGACATGTTCTTTCATCAGGTCAAACACAGGTCTCACAGTGACTTTTTTACCCTCAATGGTATCAACTGTAAATTCACCCTCAAGAGCAAAATTTTTTACCGTGCTTGCATCGTCCCGCGTAACGACCTCTGCCTTGCTGGTATCCTGATTCCAGGCAACGAAATCTCCCCATTCATTGCGCAGTTTTTCAGTTACTATCTGGCGATCCTGTTTTATGTTTGGAGGCGCTTTCTCTCCTTCTTTAAGTATCTGTGTATTCCTCAATTCGTGCGGTTTATAATCCTTAGTTATATCCTGTGGCTTCAAAAGTTTAAGAGTATCCATCCGCACCAGGAGCGGCAGGTCGGTGTGCCCTTTCACAAAATCTATGTCGTAGAGGTTATCTCTGATAATGACATGAGCAAGCCCCAGTGCAAATGCTGGATCGCTTCCAGGACGGACCACTATAACACTGTCTGCCTTACTGGATGTTGACTGGTATTCACATGCCACTGTCACAACCTTTGTCCCTTTAAGGCGGGCTTCTGTGAGCCAGTGCCCATCAGGCATTTTTGTGGCAATCCAGTTCATTCCCCAGCAGATCACCATTTTTGCATTTTCCACTGTGGCCAGATCAAAATCTATTGTTTGCTGTCCGCATGTCATTGGATGTCCTGGAGGCAGGTCAGTATGCCAGGAGTAACTGTCAAATGCCCGGCCACCGAAGGCATTCTCTTCTCCTGCCCCTCTGATTCTATCATCCAGGAGGGCAAGTGAGTTTGCAAAACGGTTCATTCCAAATATCCTTGTTGCACCAAGAAGCGGCATCCCGCCGCGGAATTTCAGTGTTTGGGTCCCTGCACCGTGCATCGTCTCGATCATTGATTCATCGTAATCCTGCTTTCTAAGAAGCTCCTCCCCTTTCTTCTCTGAATACGTGGTTGCGATGTTTTCCATTGACCTTGCAACAATCTCGCATGCCTCTTCAAATGTAACCCGCAAAAAGGATTCTTTTCCGCGCTTTAGATATTTTTCTGGCATCCTCCCGTCTTCATCCCTTGGGAACCCATCATCGATCCATTTCTTGAAACCCTCCCTGACCATCGGGTACTTCACTCTTCTTGGCCCGTATATCTTGCGAACCATCACAAGCCCTTTCTGGCACAAACGCGGGTCCCATCTGTGGGATGCTTTATTCCCGTAAACATCCTCTGCTTTCCCGTAACCGTAACTAGGCCCGATCCTGGTGATTATGTCATTCTTAACATACCCACGGAGGAGGCAGTTATGGGTATCATTAGGAGCACACAGGAAGTGAACAGTAGAATCGTATCTAAACTGGTCACGGTATATCTTTTCCCAGTCTCTTTCAGGATAATAATCAAGGGGATTATCAATCTGAGGAATAAAATTCAAAGCCGAGAGCACAGGTTTGCTCATACTGAGGCCTGCAACGGCAGCCGAAGAGATTTTTATAAAATCTCTCCGCGTGATCTTTCCTCTGGTCAGAGCAGCACTGGTTTCCATTGCGGGACTCATGCTACATACCCCGGATCAAAACCAGTTGGTGTTCTTATTCTCTGCCAGTGAACTCCTGATATATAATCAGCAGCAGTGCGACTCAAAGCCGCAAACTTTTTTCTTGATATCATGAATGATCTCCTATCATATCGATAACTATCTGCTCATATTATTCGTACACATACGAATAATAATCATATTTTATGTAGATATATCTTATAAATTTATCTATTATATATTATAATTATTATTTCAAAACCGGTTATGACCTATAGGCAGAATAATTGCTAATTTATATATTTATTTATTTTATAAAATCAGGCAAAGGAAGAACCAAATATCTCAATTAAACGCCAGGTTTAAGAACAGATATAACAATTATCCTTATCATGCAGCACGAGATCATGTATAAGCCAGCCTATACCCTTCTTGAGATAAGGCTTGAGGCAGGAGAACGTATTGAAGCAGAGGCAGGAGCCATGGTATATATGTCCCCGGGGATCGGGATCAGTACAAAGACAAAAGGTGGCGTCTTTGGAGCGCTCACGCGAGGTTTGCTCGGAGGCGAATCTTTCTTTACCAATACCTTTACCGCAAATTCAAAAGGTGTGGTGGGATTTGCGCCGCCATATCAGGGCGATATCACCCACCACAGGCTCAATGGTGAGACGCTGTATATTCAAAACGGGAGCTACATTGCATCCTCTCCGGAGCTTAGCCTTGATACCAGGTGGGGCGGGGCAAGATCGTTCTTCTCACGTGAAGGGTTCTTTCTCCTGAAGATGAGTGGAAAGGGCGATGCGTATATCTCAAGCTTTGGTGCCATACATGAGGTCAGATTAAATAATGAGAGCTTCACCATTGACACAGGACACATGGTAGCCTTCACAGAAGGGCTTGATTACAATGTAAAAAGAGTCGGCGGCCTGAAATCAACCCTGCTCAGCGGCGAAGGTCTTGTAGCGGAGTTCAGGGGTACAGGGACGCTCTATCTCCAGACGCGGAGCATGAACTCGTTCCTTGACTGGCTTACACCGTTTTTGCCAAAGAGCGGGTAGAGGATAATTCGCTTATGCTTCTATCTCTGCAGATACTGCTGTGATTCTTCTATATACCTCTCTGCAGATACTGCTGCGATTGCCCCATCGCCTACAGCCGTGGCTATCTGGCGCAGCGGTGTGTTCCTGCAATCCCCTGCCACGAAGATGCCTCTGACAGATGTTTCCATTTTATCGTTTGCGATTATGAAACCCCAGTCGTCTTTTTTGACATCTGCGAAACCAGTGTTCGGGATCAGACCCACGTATATGAACACCCCGTCTGTTTTTATTTCCGAGATCTGGTTCGTCTTTACGTTCCTTACAATCACCTTCTCGACTACCTGCTTACCTGCTATCTCTTCAACCACAGAATCCCATACAAAGCTTATCTTCGGATTCGCAAAGGCATGTTCCTGATTTATTTTCTCGGCTCTAAGCTTATCACGCCTGTGAACGATAATTACTTTCTTTGCCATCTTGGTCAGGAAGATGGCCTCAGTAATTGCGGAATCCCCTCCTCCTACCACAACAACGACCTTGTCCCTGAAGAAAAAGCCATCACACGTAGCACAGTAAGATACCCCTCTGCCTGTAAACTCAAGTTCTCCCCGTGCTCCTAATTTCCTGGGTGTGGTGCCTGATGCTATTATCACAGCTTTTGCTTCTATATCGCCATCCGCTGTTTTCACAACTTTTGTTTTTCCTTTGTCCTCAATCCCTGTGACTTCAGCCAGGCTCTTTGTCTCAAGGCCAAATTTCCCTGCGTGTTCCTCCAGTTTTTGTGCAAGCTCTGCACCTGATATCTCAGTGAATCCGGGGTAATTCTCAATAAGATCAGTAATGATTATCTGGCCGCCCGTGCCTATTTTCTCAAGAAGTAGCGCTTTTAACATCGCACGTTTTGCATATATCCCTGCGGTGAGACCTGCCGGACCTCCTCCGATTATAACCACATCATAGATCATAATTTTTCATCCTGTGGTCTACCTATAAGATACTGAATAAACTTAATAGCTTTGTTCTCACAGGATAACAGGATAACAGGATATAAACAAAGTCTTATCCTGTCAACCCTGCTAATCCGGTTCAGATTTACTGTTTTTTATTTTAATCCCTTTTTCTCCTGGCTAATAGCAATATTAGAACCATTACCGCTGCAATAGGAAAGGCGAGCGTAGGGAACTCTGGAATAATGGTTGGTGGTACTGGTGTTATGGTCGGTGTTACGGCTGGTGTCTGTGCCGGGCCCGGATAGGCTATACTTATCTCTGGTTCTCCTACTGGAAGGTTGCTTATGCCCGGATCCCACAGGATGTAGATCTTGCCATACGTATCTTCTATGCTCTTTAGAACACTAGCTGCCTCTTCTGGAGAAAGGTCAGGAAGCGTTATATCCCTTAGAATCTCATCCCTGTGGTAATGCCATAGAGCTTTCTCAGTCTCATTGAATGAGTTATAGGTTTCCGCATCCACAATCATCTCTACGCCTACTAAACTTGCATTCGGGCTATCACTGTCGTATAGCTGGCACTGTGCCACCAGACCACCAGCACCGGTCTTACAGTTATGGTGCGCGGTTAGATCAGGATCGCTCGGGAAATGCCTCTTGGCATCAATATGTAGTGTCCAGCCTTCACTTGGTTTAGATATTTGCGTTATCGTTGGCGTTATAGCCGGTGTTATATTCGGTGTTACAGTCGGTTTTTGCGCCTGGCCGTGGGTTGAATCGTGGAGGGTTATCTCTGGTTTTCCTATCGGAAGGTTGCTTATGCCCGGGTCCCACAGGGTATAGACCTTGCCGTAGGTATCTTCTATGTCCTTTAGAACACTAGCTGCCTCCTCTGGCGGGAGATCAGGAAACGTTACTTCTACCCTGGAAAGCTCATCCTTGTGGTAATGCCACAGAGCTTTCTCAATCTCGTTGAATGAGTTATAGGTTTCCGCATCCACGACCACCTCTACGCCTACCAGACTGGCATTCGGGCTATCACTGTCGTATAGCTGGCACTGTGCCACCAGGCCACCAGCGCCGGTCTTGCAGTAATGGTGCGCGGTTAGATCTGGATCGCTTGGAAAATGCCCCTTGGCATCAACATGTAGCGTCCAGCCTTCACTTGGTTTAGGTGTTGTTGAATCCGCCCCGGTCACGTTAGATGCAGTTGCTGGAATACTGACAAGTGCGACTGCTATTAATAATCCTATTAATATCTTCTTCTTCATGTTATCCATCCCCATCTATTGTTCTATTTTCCATTTTATTAATACTTTCGTTGGGTGAAAATCAGAATTTTACAGAAATGTGAAAAAGATAAACTATTTAGTTAAAAAGCTAAATTAACAACTTTAAAAGACAGATTTACATGTTAAAGATAACGACTCCTTCGCGACTGCATCTAACCCTGATTGATATGAACGCCTCCAGGGGCCGTGTTGACGGCAGTATCGGACTTACTCTTGATAAACCTGTTATCAGCATTGATGCAGAGACATCAGACACGATCGAGATAACAGGGAACAGTGAGCATCTTGAGCGCATGAGGAACAGTGCACTGATGCTTCTGCCAGAGGGAGCGGGCGTGCATATATCTATCGGGGAGGAGTACCCCTCGCATATCGGCCTGGGCTCAGGAACACAGGCTTCTCTGGCAGCAGGCATGGCTGTTAACAGGTTATACTCCCTTGGCCTGAGCGTATATGAAGTTGCCAGGAGAATAGGGCGTGGAGGGACAAGCGGTATTGGTGTGGCAGCATTTGAGAGCGGTGGATTCATTCTTGACTGCGGCCATAGATTCAGCGATAAGAAGGATTTTCTTCCCTCCTCAGCAAGCAGGCTTCCACCTGCACCGGTTTTACTAAGAAATGATTTCCCGGACTGGGATATCTTAATCGCAATACCCGATCAGAGGGGTGCATCAAGAGAAAAAGAGATAAGTATATTCCAGAGAGAGTGTCCGGTGCCGCTGCGGGAGGTTGAAGAACTATCCCATATCATCCTGATGCAACTGCTTCCTGCGCTTGCTGAGGAGGATATTGTAACCTTTGGCAGCAGCATCAATGCCATCCAGGATACAGGCTTCAAGAAAAAGGAGATAGAACTTCAGCCAGTATCAAGGGAATTGATGTATATGCTAAGAGACCAGGGCGCTTACGGCGCTGGTATGAGTTCATTCGGCCCCGCTGTGTACGCATTTGGAGAGGATGCGGACAACCTCAGGAGAATAGCAGGTGAGTTTATTGATGGGAAAGGAGAGGTTTTTATTACAAAGGCAAGGAATGAGGGAGCCAGGATCGAAAGCCGATAGACAAAGATTGTTTAGTATTCCCAAATAAGCACATATATTATATATAATAATTGAGTAGAAGCACCTGATGATAGAGGTCTCAATAACGTTACTTATTTTCTCTATGCTGTTTGGCTTCATCCTCGGGATAATATCAGGTCTCACACCTGGCATCCATGTCAATAACTTCGCCCTTATCCTCGTGGCATTATCCCCGCTTTTTCTTGAGATGGGGTTTGCACCCTTCTATATCGCTGTGATAATCCTCTCAAACTCGATCACGCATACGTTTATCAATATTATCCCCTCGGTCTTCCTCGGTGCACCTGAGGCGGATACCGCGCTCTCGGTACTTCCAGGCCATGCGCTCCTGATGGAGGGAAGAGGTGCGGAGGCTGTTCGCCTCTCAGCAATAGGAAGCGCCGGCGCTGTGGTGATCGCACTGATAATGGCAGCTCCCCTGGGTCTTTTCTTCCTGAATATATATGACACGATATATACCTATATAGGATGGATCCTTATCCTGATCGTCGTACTGATGATCGCCACAGAGAAGGGGGAGGTAATCCAGGGCCAGGGATCGCTTGTGCATCTTAAATTCAAGGCATATGCGATCATCCTTTTTACCATATCCGGTCTTCTGGGAGTGTTCGCGTTTGACTATGAGGGCAGGATGTCGCCTCTGGTCAGGTTCGGCGAGCCCTCTATCCTCCTTCCTCTTCTCTCCGGGTTATTCGGCGCGTCCATGCTCTTGCTGAGCCTTATGACGCGGTCAGAAGTACCTGTGCAGCAGGAATCATGCGGGTTTGCGCTCTCTCAGAAAAGGATTGTAAGAGGCATGGTGACAGGAAGCGCAGCAGGCTCTCTTGTGGCGTGGCTCCCCGGAGTGTCATCTGGCGTTGGCACGGTGATCGCCAGGCTACTTGTCCGTGAGGAAAAAGACGGTGATTCGCCCAGGGAGTTTATCATAGCATTAAGCGGTACCAATACTGCGAATGCGATTTTCAATTTAGTTGCCCTGTACATCATTGACAGGACAAGAAGCGGTGCAATGGTTGCTATTGATAGATTAATTAATATAAATGAATGGGGATTTTCAACAGTCATTCTTTTATTAATCATTATACTGTTTATCTCAATAATCTCTTATTATGCCACCATCTTTCTTGGGGACCGGATAGCAGGGTTCCTGTCGAGGATTGATTATTCAAAGCTGTGCACGGCAGTCCTGATAGGACTTACCCTGATGGTTACGATATTTACAGGCTTGTTCGGATTTATGATATTCCTGATCTCCACGCCCATCGGCATGATCTCATCGTTTGCAAAGATAAGAAAGACACACGCTATGGGAGTAATATTGCTGCCAGTGATAATATACTTCTTTTGGGGAAACAGATAGAAAGCTAACCGATATAAATATATAGCTAGCAAGCCTAGTTCTCTAATACTGGGAAGCGATAAAGAGAAATAAAAAGGGTAGCCAGCCAGGAGTGATATAGAAATGCCCAAAGTTTGCGTAGATCTCAGCGAAAAGGGGTATGAAATTCTCGCAGAACTAAAAAATGATAAAATAAATAAGAAGGTGAATAAGTATGAAAAATTTGGGTTTTGATGAGATGGTCACCGACGCAGTAGAAAAGGTGATACCAAGTGTTGTGAATATCAGTGAAGTGAAACTGATCAGGGATGCGTATCTGAATATACATCCAGTTCCTGGAGTAGGTTCTGGTTTCTTAATAGATGACAAAGGCTACATACTGACCAATGCCCATGTGGTATACGGCTCCCATGAGATAAAAGTAGCACTTGAAGATGGTAGGCTATTTGAGGGAAAAATCAGAGGGATCGATACTATAACGGATCTGGCAGTAATCAAAATAGAAGCAAAATCTCTGCCAGTACCTGAGATTGCTAGGGGCGACGATCTCAAGATCGGGCAGATGGCCATAGCCATAGGCAGCCCGTTGGGTCTAGTAGGAGGTCCCACGGTCACGGCAGGAGTTATCAGCGCGTTGAACCGATCTATTCAGACCGAAGTAACGTTTATGGAAGGACTGATACAGACAGATGCAGCCATCAATCCCGGGAATAGCGGGGGGCCTCTGATAAATAGTTCAGGTATTGTAATAGGGATCAATAGTGCAATCATACCGTTTGCCCAAGGCATCGGATTTGCTATTCCGATACAACCAGCCATGTGGGTAGCTGAGCAATTAATTAAGTCTGGCGAAGTAACCAGACCCTGGATTAGCATAAGTGCGGTAGATATCAATCCAAAATTGGTGGCATACTTTGACTTGCCGACTGATAAAGGAGTAGTGATTACCAATGTATTACCAGGAGGAGAGGCTGATAAGTCAGGTGTACAGGTGGACGATATCTTGATTCGGATCGACGATATAGAGATCAATAATGTCAGAGACCTTATGAAAGTTATAAATAAACATGAGGTGGGTGATAAAATTACTATGGAATTGTTCCGGGGAAAAGAGAAAGTACAACTTGAGACGAAGCTTGAAAAAGCACCGACTGCACGAATCCCGCAAAGGACCAAATAGATTAGAATACTCAGAAAACCGAGGAGTGACATAAATGCCAAAAATTGAGGTAGATCTAACTGATAAAGAATTTGAAATTCTTAATTCATTGGAAAAGATAGAAGGGAAAGATGGAGAAAAATTAAGAAATCTTTACAGATATTATCTATCTTCCATACCTGAATTAAAGTCGAAAGATTATGAATTAAAAAGGTTTGAAGACAAAGATGAAATAGACGAAATTCTGAAAAGTATATTTGGGGTTTATAAAAAAACTGAATATCCTGTTGATGCATGGGAAAATGATAAAATAGACAAACTAATCGATGAACTTACTGAAATCAATGTTCTTGAAATGACTGAAGGAGTTCGTATAGTACCCACTAAATTTAGAGATCTTTTTAAATTGCTACTTTATGATATTGCTACTGAGAATAAAGACATGGACGAACATGTTGCTGCTCTTATAGCAGTAATACAACTACTCAAGGAATTTGGAGTAGGAACATTGAATAAAGAGACAATAAGAGATGCGGCTATTCTTATTAATGAAGGATGGTTGTACATATATGCTAAAAAAATGAGAGAGGCAAGAGAATTTCTGAAAACCAAAAAATTGAAATTAATCGATGATGAATCTATGAAAGCCTTCCATCAAGCTGTTAAAAATGCATAGGAAGTAAGTAAATAAATATCAGGTTTAGTTGGTGTTGATCATGGTTGAACCTGCTGAAGAACAAAAAGAACTTGCAGAAAAATTAAAAATTCTGGATGAAAATATCAAAATACTGTGGAGCGGAAAAGGATTGGTAACTCTGATAGATGGTCTTATTACAATTCCTGTAACAAAAGATATTGATGAATCTATTCGTCATTTCTTAATGGAATACAGTGCTCTCTTTGGGTTTAAGAAAGATCTTTCAGATCTGAAATTTATTACTAAGACCTATAGCCTAAATACATACCATATAAGATACCAACAGTTTTACGAAGAAATTCCTGTTCTATATGCCTTTATATCAGTCCATTTAAACGAAGAATCTAAAATCATTATGGTTAAAAATAATTACCATCCCGAAATAGCATTAGATACAAAAGCCATTCTAAATGGAGGAATATCAAAAGAGAAGGCAATCGAAATCGTACATTTAGATCTAAATGCTGAAACAAGATTGAAGCGAGATTCCACTGTGGATCTTGTGATTCTTCCAATAGAAGATGAATTTTATCTAACATGGGAAGTAAGTGTTGCATTAAAAAATCCGTCAGAAGGACATCATATTTATGTCGATGTTAGACATGGGGAAATAATTAAAAAGATGGGTGTTTTTAGAAGGAAAACAATTGGAAAAGGCAGAGTTTTTATTCCTAACCCTGTGGTGGCTCTTAGACATCTGAATCTTACACCTGAATCAGACATTACAGAAGATGCCTACACTACAGTGGTTTTAAAAGGTCTTGACGGCTCAGGTTTTCTAAGAGGAGAATATGTAGATACAGTCAACACACCGAGCAGAGCATACGAACCTTCCCATTTATTCTATTATAAACGTGGGGACAGCAGGTTCTGTGAGGTCATGGCTTATTACCATATCGATTCATGCCAGAGATTTATCCAGGAACTTGGGTTTAAAAACATTTGCAATAAACAGATAAAAGTAAATGCCTACGCTGAAGAACGCGGTTCTTATTTTGATTGTGATACCAAAGACATTACATTTGGTGCAATTGGAATACCAGATGCAGAGGATGCTGATATTATTATTCATGAATATGCCCATGCCATAATGGATGACCAGGTTTCTTTTTTAAGTTTAACGGAAGAAGGCGGTGCCATGGAGCAAGGTTTTGGGGATTTTCTTGCCGCATGTTTTTTTGCAGAAGAGAGTGCTGGATTTAATCGCGAGGCAGTGGGCGACTGGAACGGCATAGGCAATGTACTGCGCTGCGTTCGCAGAGTAGATAGTCAAAAATATTATCCAGAAAATTTTCTTGGAGTGATATCATGCGATGCTGATGGAGAGATCTGGTCTTCAGCTTTATGGGATCTATATCTCACTTTAGGAGGGAACTCTGAGGAAAAAGATAACAGGATCAAAGCAAGAGAGCGTTCAATAAGGCTTGTACTTGAGAGTCATTTTTTTCTCAATCCGCTCTCAAAATTCATAGACGGTGCTGAGGCCATTATCACAGCCAATAAGATACTTTATTCAGGAAGAGATGAAGAGAAAATTAAAGGTGTTTTAATTAAAAGGGGTTTTTTGTAAATTTTTTTTTGGAGCTGAGCGATACTTATTAATAGAGCCACAAAACAATTCTACAAATAGAAAACAATCAGGTTTTACTATTAGTGGAGGGATAAATTATTAGAAATATAGGTGAGATGAGGAGAGAGGTCAGCTCTGCAGGGCAGATGGGCGGAGTTCCTGTACTGATACTGAAGGAAGGTACCCAGAGATCAAAAGGAAGGGACGCCCAGAGTGCCAATATCACGGCTGCCAGGGCTGTTGCTGCCGCAGTAAAGACCACGCTTGGCCCAAAGGGCATGGACAAAATGCTGGTAAACTCACTGGGAGATGTGATTATAACAGGGGATGGCGCATATATCCTGAAGGAGATGGATATCGAGCATCCTGCTGCAAAGATGATCGTAGAAGTCGCTAAAACCCAGGATGAAGAGATTGGAGACGGTACGACAACGGCAGTTGTCCTGGCTGGAGAGCTACTGGCAAAGGCTGAAGAGCTTTTTGATATGGGAGTGCATCCAACCATTATCGTAAAAGGTTACAGGATTGCGGTAGATAAATCCAAGGAGATCCTGGAGTCGCTCGCAAAACATGTTTCACCAGAGCAGGAGGATATCCTCATGAATATAGCCACCACAGCGATCAAGGGCAGGGAAGATCACTCCATGAAAACGAGGCTTGCTAAGATTGCAGTGGAAGCAGTAAAAGCTGTCACTGATGTCAGCGATGGGAGAAAAGTTGACCCTGATGAGATAAAGATAGAGAAATTGGAGGGAGGAAGTGTTGAGGATTCAGAGCTGATCCTTGGTGTTGTTATAGATAAAGAGCGTGCAAGTATCAACATGCCCCGGATAATAGAGGATGCCAGGATACTACTGCTCAATAGAGCAATTGAGATCAGGAAGACAGAGACAAAGTCCAGGATAGATATAACCACGCCTGAGCAGATGATGCTGTTCCTTGACCAGGAGGAAGATCTAATTCGAGATATGGTTCATAAGATAGAGAACAGCGGAGCGAATGTTGTATTCTGCAAGAAGGGAATAGATGATGTAGCTGAGTACTACCTTGCAAAATCTAATATTCTGGCAGTGAAAAATGTAAGCGAAAAAGACATGGAGAAGCTATCAAGAGCGACAAGAGCAAAAATACTGACTGATCTTGAAGCGATCTCTGATTCAGACCTGGGTGGAGCCTGTATAGCAGAGGAGGTCAGGATAGGCGAGAAAAAACTCATCTTTGTGCGTGAGTGCTCTAATCCCAAATCTGTTACAGTATTGCTGCGCGGAGGGACAAAGCATGTGGTGGAGAGCATGGAAACAACGTTCAACGATGCCATCAGAGTGGTAGGCACGGTTATAGAGGATGGTAGATATGTGGCAGGCGCCGGCGCACCTGAAATTGAGGTCAGCCTGGGGCTGCGAAAGTATGCTGCCTCTCTAAAGGGCAGGGAGCAGCTTGCAGTGTATAAATTCGCTGAGGCTGTTGACATAGTCCCAAAAGCTCTTGCAGAGAATTCAGGTCTCAGCAGCATAGATATGCTCGTGGAGTTAAGGGGTCAGCACGAGAGGGGAGTTAAAGATGCAGGCATAGACATTTACGCTGGTAAGGTAGTGGATATGGCCAGGACGGGTATAATCGAACCCCTGCGTGTAAAGATCCAGGCTATAGACTCAGCAACCGAGGCTGCGTCCATGATACTGCGAATAGATGATGTCATATCAGCAGGCAGGGAGAGAATGCCTGGAGCACCACCACCAGGTCCTGGGGGGTATTGAACTCTGGAACAGAGGGACTTCCCCTTTATGTTTTGCCATGACCGTGAAAATTAGAACCGTTTTCAACCATTGATTTGATAGGTGGATTTCCCCCTTTTTTTGCCTGCTAAGACAGGAAAAATAGTTTTTGTGGAAGTGGGGGGGAAATCCGGACAGCTTTTAAGGTTTCATATATATAAATAAGGGTGTGATATCTGTGTGAAGCCAGGAGCCTTTCAGAAACATATCACAAACCATTTATATGAGATAAGAGCATTTCAACCGGGGCGTTGTGACATGGGATGGCAATCATATCCATTAAAAAAACTAAACTATAGACCAGCATTTTCTGAACGCTTACTTCTCCTGATCGTAGCTTTTATGCTAATGTTCTATTTTATCCTGGTGGTTGTAGTTTCTGTTATGGTTGATTTGATTCCTGCGAACCTGATTACATTTATAACAATCGTAGCAGTTCTATTATGGTCATTATATCTTACAGGATAGCCGTATCTATCATTGATCTGCGTCCATCTTCTTGCATCTGCGGTTAAATCTTCTCAAGTAAACTTGATCTCAATTCAATTTTGTTGATTAAGCATATTTAAATACAATTATCCTTCTTTCTGCATCAATTATGAGTCTTATAACTGAAGCAAAAAAAGGCAATCTGACAGAAGAGATGGAAAAGGTAGCAGAGGACGAGGGCGTTGAACCCGAGTTCGTACGGCGCGGGATAGCAAATGGCCGCATCGTTATCCCGGTTAGTCCATACCGCTATACAAAGCCCTGCGGGATAGGAAAAGGGCTGCATACAAAAGTGAACGCATCAATAGGAACATCCTCGGATATCGTCGATATCGATACGGAGATAGAGAAGGCAAGGGTAGCTGAGGCGGCAGGCGCAGACACGCTCATGGAGCTCTCAACTGGCGGGGATTTCTATGAGATCAGGAAAAAGGTGATTGATTCCACGACCCTCTCTGTTGGAAGCGTGCCCCTGTACCAGGCTTTTATAGAGGCAATCCGCAGATACGGTTCTGCCGTTGATATGAAAGAGGATGAACTGTTCAGGATCACAGCAGAGCAGGCAAAGCTGGGGACCAATTTCATGGCAATCCATACAGGCATTAACCTGCTGACAGTCGAGAGGCTCAAAATACAGGGGCGCTTCGGGGGTCTCTGCTCCCGGGGAGGTGCGTTCATGACAGCATGGATGCTGCATAATGAGAAAGAGAACCCCTTATACAGTGAGTTCGATTATCTGCTTGAGATCATGAAGGAGCACGAGGTCACGCTCAGCATGGGCAACGGGATGCGCGCGGGCGCAATACACGATTCGACCGACAGGGCACAGATCCAGGAGCTTATCATGAACGCTGAGCTATCAGATAGATCTCACGAAGCAGGCGTTCAGACAATCGTAGAAGGGCCTGGCCACATCCCGATAGATGAGATAGATGCAAACGTGAAGCTCATGAAGCGTTTAAGCGGGGAAAAGCCATTCTACATGCTCGGACCCCTGGTTACAGATATAGCGCCCGGGTACGACCATATAGTGGCTGCCATCGGCGCATCCATATCAAGCGCCTGTGGTGCTGATTTTATCTGCTATGTGACCCCGGCAGAGCACCTGGCGCTTCCAAACATAGAGGATGTGAGGCAGGGCGTAATGACAGCGAGGATTGCAGCCCATATCGGTGATATGGTGAAGAACGGGGATAGGGAGCGTGATCTTGATATGGGGAGAGCAAGGCGTGATCTAAAGTGGGACAGGATGTACGAGCTTGCGATTGACCCTGAACATGCAAAATCCATTCGGAATAGCCGCTCGCCAGAGGATGAAGAGGCATGTACCATGTGCGGTAATTACTGTGCCCTTAAGATTGTCAAGCAGAATTTTAACTTTGAGCGGTGATAAATTAGATTCTATGTTAATGGGATAATTTTAAATCTAAAAAACCATTTGTAAACCATAAAAAACCAGAATAAACCATATTAAATACTAAAAGATAAAAGAAATCCAAAACAAACTATCGATGTGTTTATGCTTCTAGTGGCTATGTTGGCCTTTGATGAGACTGATGAGAGGTACTGTGCGGTTGCTCTTTGCAGCTGCACTGGTACAGTCACTGGTACTGGTAACCCCTGCTTATGCCTCAGCCATAGATATATTGACTCAGATCAGGGTTCCGGATTATAGTTCCATATTTAATTATGCTTTTTTGATTGAAGCATTTTTTTATGGGTCGCTTTTTATTCTTATTTTCCGCCTTGTCAGTTTCTGCTCTCTCTCTTTTATCTATACTTTTGTGGCCCCATTTATCTCAAGTGTTATAAAAAAGAAAAAGGAAATCGATGAGTTCATTAAGATCTCTATAATCGTTCCGGCCTATAATGAAGAAGTCACAATATCCAGTTGCATAAAATCAATGCTGGATCTAAATTATCCATCCTATGAGGTTATAGTGGTTGATGATGGGTCGTCGGATAACACTTTTAATGAGGCCTCAAAACATTCGGATAAAGGAGTAAAAGTCATACGTCAGAAAAATACGGGAAAGCCAGGTGCCATTAACACAGGCATCAGGAACTCATCGGGTGACGTAGTGATCACAGTTGATGCTGATTCAAAGCTGCATCCTGATGCCCTTAAGTGGATCTCAAGACGCTTCGATAGTAACCCTCGCCTTGGCGCAGTAGCGGGCAATGTAAAGATAGATAAACCAACAGGTCTATTGAAAATCTTGCAATCACTTGAGTACACTACAGCCATAAACCTTGGACGAAAGTCGCAATCTCTCCTGCACTGCGTTATGATAGTGCCAGGTGCTATAGCAGCTCTGAAAACCCAGGTTCTCAAGGAGATAGGCTATTTCCCGCAGGATACCTTTGCTGAGGATTTTGATATAACCATGAAGATCCTGCAGGCAGGCTATCATGTGGAGTATGAGTCCCGGGCAATAGCCTTCACGCAGGCACCTGAGAGCATAGAAGATTTCATGAAGCAGAGAAGAAGATGGTATCGCGGTATGGCCCAGGTTCTGGCAAAGTACCAGAAGATGTACCTCAATCCGAGATACGGTACAGCCGGGATAATTGGAGTACCGTACATGTGGCTTGAGTTAGGCTCATCCTTGCTAAACATGGTTTTGCTTTTCACACTGCTTATATCAAGTCTTTACGGCGCAGATATGAACTCACTTACCTCAGGGATGCTTGTATACTGGGTATTAACTGTTGGAGTCTCTATCTATGCTGTGCTGATAGATCCAAAGCCAGGTATTAAGGAGATACTTGTAAGTCCCCTGTACCTGTTCTATAGTGTCTTCAATGATGGAGTAGGCATTATGGCATTCGTTGAAGAGTCACTGAACCTTACTATGAGATGGGAAAAACCAAAACGGGAGGAATTAGGATAATGAATTTTAGCATAATTGGGATTGGAATTGCGGTTGCATTCACAATAATAGCCCTTTCAGCTATAACACTATACATTGCATTTAGAATAAAAGAGACCTTCAGGGAAGAGAAGAGTCTTAAAATCCAGATCGCAAAGACAGGTTTCCTGATCGGAATACTGTTCTTAGCAGGCGGGATGTTCTACTTCTTTGCCCAGGCTATGTACCTGCCTGAGAGAATTGGGAGCAGCACTAATGCCTTTGGAGCAATAGAACCTGAGGTGCCAGAAACAAACAGTTCCGTACTTCTTTATATGTACTATCCATATAATATCAAGACCGATGATAGCTACATGGTCTCTTTCAGGATATACAATCCCTCCTCAAGAACAATACATAATGCAACAATTAAATTAGCGGGATTGAACCTCTCTGAGGCAAAATCCAACTTTAATATCGACTCTGATACCCTAAAATTAGGGAATATATCGCCTGGTGAAACACGCGGCTACCTTCAGTTGAAAGCACCATCAGAGCCTACCATGCTTGAGA
The DNA here is from genome assembly GCF_000685155.1 of Candidatus Methanoperedens nitratireducens. GTDB lineage: Archaea > Halobacteriota > Methanosarcinia > Methanosarcinales > Methanoperedenaceae > Methanoperedens > Methanoperedens nitratireducens. Next base: position 30,130 of record NZ_JMIY01000009.1, on the reverse strand, counting down.
GCTCACTGGTGCTGCAATCAGGTGATATAGACCCTGTATCCGAGAGCATGAAGATCAATATTATTGAAACTGCTGTACCTTCATCTGCGCCGATAGTAATTTCATCTACGCCAGCCCCTGCACCAGCATCAACACCATCCTCAGAACCAGCATTAAATCCATGGCCAACAATACCTCCCTGGTATTTTTGGCCTACAGCACCTCCTGCTCCTGCACCTGCGGCAACAATGGCTCCAACGCCTATACCAACAGCAACTCCAACACCTACACCGACCAATACTTCCACACCTACACCAACATCAACTCAAACAGCAACACCTTCACCCACAACAACTTCAGAACCCACAGCAACCCCGGTAGTAACCCCAACGCCCATACCAACTGAGACTCCAACGCCCATACCAACTGAGACTCCAACGCCCATACCAACTGAGATCCCAACACCCACGCCTACAGCAACAGCAACACCCTCACCCACAACTACTCCAGAATCCACAGCAACCCCGGTAGTAACCCCAACACCTACACCAACTGAGACTCCAACACCCATACCAACAGTAACTACAACACCTACACCAACTGAGACTCCAACGCCCATACCAACTGAGACCCCAACACCCACACAAACTGAGTCTCCAACACCAACTGTAACCCCAACGCCCACACAAACTGAGGAAGGAGGCGATCTGGAAGTAGCAGATTAGGTAGTCAAGATGTCAATAATTATCTCTTGAGGCAATAAGTACACTGATTGTTCTTCTGCATATGTTCCTTGCATAGCCATCCAGATGACTGGATATCCCTGCACACAGCGCACAGACTGCTTACAGCATCATTCACCTCTAAGTCTTCCGCAAGGCTCTTTGCCAGTTCTTTTATTTTTTCCTCGGTATCAGGGGGGAATGGCATATATCTTCCTCTCTTTGCACTTACATACTGTGAGATTGCGGCTTTTGAGAGACAAAGCCTGCTTGCAACCTCCTGCTGCGGCAGTCCTGACTCAAGCATTATCCTGGCGAGTTCTGCACGGATCGCAGGAAGTACTTTCTGTACCACTATTTCACATGGCGGTCTCATTTTTTCCCTGATTTTTCAAAATAATCCTTTATTGCAGCATGCAAGCCATCTGCTGCAAGATTCGAGCAATGCATCTTTACAGAGGGCAGCCCATCAAGCGCTTCTGCCACATCACTACGCGTGATTTTAAGCGCCTCCTCAATAGTCTTGCCTTTTGCCATTTCAGTAATCATGCTGCTTGTGGCAATCGCTGCGCCACATCCGAATGTCTTGAATTTCACATCTTCAAGCCGGTTGTCTTTTACCTTTATATATATCCACATAAGGTCGCCGCATACTGGATTCCCTACTTTTCCGATACCATCAGCATCATTTATCTCACCAACATTGCGCGGGTTGGCAAAATGCTCCATAACTTTTTCACTGTATCCGTCAGTCATTATCTCACCTTGCCAGTGGTGACATCATTCTAAGCTTATTCACGATTTCGGGTAATATTGAAACGACGTAATCCACATCTTCCTGCGTATTATCAAGCCCAAGAGTCAATCTGAGAGAGCCATGCGCCTCTTCAGGTCTTAAGCCTATTGCTAAAAGGACGTGAGATGGCTCAAGGGATGTGGACGAACAGGCAGAACCGGTCGATGCTGCGACTCCTCTCATATCCAGGTTCAGTACCATGGATTCACCTTCTATATAACTGAACCTGAAATTTGCATTATTTGGAAGTCGTTTTGTGGGATGGCCGTTAAGGTATGAATCATCAATCTCAAGTACACCCCTGATAAGCGAATCCCTCAGTTTTACTACTCCTGCCTCTTCTGGCAGGCGTTTCTTTGCAAGCTCAGCCGCCTTCCCAAAACCAACGATTCCGGGGACATTCTCTGTACTTGAGCGGATACCTCTCTCATGCCCTCCCCCATGTATCAGGGGTTCTATGCGAACTCCTTTCCTCATATAAAGCACTCCGACACCTTTTGGTCCGTACATCTTGTGAGCTGATATGGACAGAAGATCAACACCGATTGCATCCACATTGATCGGGAGCTTTCCTCCGGTCTGGACAGCATCCGTATGAAAGGGAATATCCTTTTCTTTTGCGAGCTTACCAATCTCTTCTATGGGCTGGATTGTGCCAATCTCGTTGTTTGCATGCATAATTGATATGAGTATGGTCTGTGGCGTGATCGCATTTTCAACATCATCAGGGTTGACAAGTCCGTCCTTATTTACAGGGAGATAGGTGACCCTGAATCCCTGTGTTTCAAGATATTTGCATGTATTCAGGACAGCATGGTGTTCGATCGAACTTGTTATTATATGATCGCCTTTTTTCCTGTTTTTATATACTGTTCCTTTTATGGCAAGATTATCTGATTCAGTGCCGCTTCCTGTGAATATTATCTCCTCTTTTTTAGCACCGATAAGATCCGCTACTTTTTGCCGTGCCTCCTCTATGGCTCTTCTTGACTGTCTTCCAATAGTATATAGACTTGAGGGATTGCCAAATCTCTCTGAGAAATAAGGAAGCATGGCCTCTGTGACCTCAGGATCTACTGCAGTGGTGGCACTGTGATCCATATATACCTGTTTCATAATAGTGTGTGGTATGTCGCATCATTAGAATATACTTAACTATAGCGTCAACCAGGTTTAGATGCTGGAATTATTGTATGGTCTCCTGTCGTCCACAAGCTTTTTGTGTTATCATGACCGACTCTTGAATAGCTGTTTACTCATTGCGGGTTAGATCAAAATGAAGGAGGAACATGACGATTCGGCTCAGAATCCTTGTTTTTGGGATAGTGATACTGGCGTTCATGGCTTTTCATAGCATGGCTTTTCATAGTACAGTTAAGGCAGAAGCCTTCAGCGTTAACTCTGATAATTCATCTCACGCCGGACTGCCTGATATAAGCGTTGCCGGGGGATTGCGCCAGTATGAAGGTAGATACAAGGACATAGTTTTCAGAAGAGGTGATGAACCAATAAGATTCGAGGTAACAGCCATATTGCCTGCCGGTTCTAAGATAATGGTTGATATTCTTAGAGGGGGGACTACGCTTGCAACACTGGATACAGTACAGAATGCACCTGGAGGTGTATATAGTGCTACATGGGATTGGAAGAGTAACGCATGGAGTAAGATACCGGATGATATCCCGGTAGGTGAATACGAAGCAAAGGCAAAAATCGTATCAGAGAATGGAGAGGAATTAGCCAGTTCAGAGAAAAAGAATTTCTATGCTATATTTCAAAAACCACAAAGCTCAGATGATGCAGATCTAAAAGCTTATCTTTACGATGATAATATTTTTGAAACAAGGGATGAAGAGTCAATCAATTATAATTACTACAGTAACTGGAGTGTCGCTGCTCAAAGATATTTGAAATGGAATGAGAGTGTCCGGGTACTGAATCCATTCGATGAACACCTCTTCGGGATTGTAATAAACGCGACAGACGGTGAAATCAATGAATCAACGACCGCTGAGAAGCTGATGAATGCGGTTTCAAATGTAATATACTATGACAGCCCAAACGGTGCTGATATTGATGTGATGTTCTCCCGGGTTACGGTCAGGCAGTTCAGGGATGCTTACTCCGGTATAGAGCGCCCGATAATAACAGGACAGTGTTTAGATTATGCAAATGGCCTGACAGCAATCTACAGGACCATAGGCATACCGGCAAGGGTTGCAACCAACATACAGAACGGTGGTTTTATTTATCATCAATGGACAGAGGCTTACCTGGAGTATCCCCCTGCAGGCATTGATAAGTGGTATATCTTTGATGCCATGGATTATACTGATGAGCCCCATACGCCTGAAAAGGATCTGGCCAATCCTGCCACAGGTTCTTCACCAAGAGAAAGTGCACATTATGGAAGCAATGCATATGAAATCGCAGTTGGGAACCGGACATGGGTATTTGATGATGGATACCTGAGGCTTAATTATCTTTTTTCATATGTAGATAGAGGGAACAGAAATGCTTTTGATTCTCTTTTAGAAAAGTGTCAAAATAAAAACTATGATACTGCAGGTTGTGCCAGTGATCCACCTTTCGATCCACCAATAATTGATCTGGTACTGGACAGGTCAGAATATAGAGTTAAAGAGCCCATCAGAGCAAATATTACAGTTAGTAATCCGAACTCCACAAGTCTGGTAGCTAACCTTAATGTTACTATTAATAAGATTGGTTCAGGAGAGGATGGAAGGGATGCTTTTGGAGATTCAGAACTGAATACGAATGGAACTGGTGTTATAGGGAGCCCCATAGCAAGTATTAATGAGACGATAGAAATTCTTCCGAACTCATCCTTCACAAAAGAGTACATCTTTTTCGTAAATGAGACCTATTATTCCACAGATACCTACATTGCGCAGGCAATCCTAAAGAACGAACCTATAAGCTTATCAGCAATGGATCTTGAGAATTTTGAGCTGGTGCCGGCATATAAGGCTCAGACAATTATTTCACAGGTTTTACCGGATGAATCATTTACTGTCTCTTTAAACCTGACGAATGTTGTTGATTATCCCATTAATAATTTGAGTGTAGAGTTCAGCCATCCCTTGTATAATATATCCGGTCCTCTTATAAGAAGCGTAAATTCCCTGTCTGCAGGGGAGTCTCAGATTATATCATGGAATGTCACTCCCAATGAAATTAGAAATAAACCCAGGATAAGATGTGCTTTTAAGATAGAAAGTGATGATGGAGGTAACCAGACGCTAAATGATCATCACATGGTCACAATACCAGCAATATTATCCGTAGATAATAATTTTATTACATTAGAGCCTCCAGTATCTTCTGGTATCAGTAAGAGTGCCCTGTTGAATTTCACTGTATCTAATGTAGGTAGTTTAAATGCCAGTAATATAAATGTCAGTGTTTTGCTTCCAGAAAATGTCACTGCAACAGAAACCGCATGGAACATCAGCAATTTAGCCAGTGGGGAAAATACCTCATTTAATACCAGCATTACTTTCACCGGACAGGAGGATTTTGTTATCGATGTACTTGCATCTGATGATGCAAACCATACTGCATCAGGCATTATTTATGCGCGTATTAAAACCTGATACTGTGCAGTCTCTAAAGTATCACAACAGCAGGTCAAAATACCTGAAAATCGATACATATGTTATACTGGTACGGGGCGTAAGGTCTCACTATTCTTTTATTGAGGGGTACTATCCTCATACCATGATGTGATGCTGTCTCTTCGATCTTCTTTAGTACCCCATCGAATAGATCATCTTCGTGCGCTATGGCATAGAAATGAATGATCCCGCCTTTTTTTACTATGCCCAGTGCAGCATCCAGAAACTCAAGGCTGCTGTGAGGCAGGTTCATGATGACATGATCAACCCCTGAGATCCCTTTGATCTCATCCCTTGCATCCCCCTCTCTTATTTCAACATTTCTTACCTTATTAAGTTTCACATTCTCTCTCAGGTAGTGGATCGCATCCGGATTCTTATCAATAGCGATCACGTGCGCAGAAGGAAACTTTTTTGCGATCAGGATGCTGAATGGCCCGACGCCTGCAAACATATCCACCACCTTCTCACCATCATGTATCTGGTTTGCAACCCTCAATCTCTCAGTTGCAAGGCGTGGAGTGAAATACACCCTGGCGATATCAAGCTTATACCTGCACTCGTTCTCTTTATAGAGCGTCTCTGTCTTCCTCTCCCCTGCCAGTACTGATAATCCACGCGTCCTGTACTCTCCGCCTACCGAGGTTTCAGCCTGAAGGACTGTTTTTATCTTTTTCTGCCGTATCAGGACCTCTGCAATCCGCTGTGCTTCAGGCTCATGCCTGTCTATAATCGCGATGTCCCCTATCTGCTCATACGCAGGTGCGAATCCCAGTATTTCAGCAGGAGATTTTTCTTTCTCTAATACTTCAAAATCCCTCTTTTCGATATCGTATCCCTGGACTGGCCTGGTGATCGGAATTAAAAGGTAATCATCCTCGGATCTTATTTTCAGGCTCTTATCAATAGCGTCAAGTTCAATGAGTTTTCGTCTTGCCTCTTCTGCGGCTTTTTTAGGGATTCTTATGCACAGGGATTCCATATTATTAAAATAATCGTTATAAGGATATAATATTTTAGCTTTTTGTTCACCTCGATAGTAAGGCTTACAAATATTGCCGACTAATACTGCAATGTGCTTACGTTTATTGGACTTGGATTATACGATGAGAAAGACATAACAGTAAAAGGACTGGAAGCTGTAAGGAGAGCAGATATAGTTTATGCTGAATTCTATACCTCGCACCTGATGGGTACCAGCATAGAGAAAATGGAAGAACTCTACGGCAGGAAAGTGACAGTACTCACAAGAGAAGATGTTGAGCAGAATACATCATGGCTTTCTCTTGCAAAAGAAAAGAACGTGGTGTTCCTGACAGGCGGGGATGCCATGGTGGCGACCACACATATAGACCTGCGTCTTCGCGCAATCGATATGGGTATTGATACAGCGATTATACATGCTCCGTCGATCTCATCCGCAGTCTCGGGATTGAGCGGGTTACAGAACTACAGGTTCGGCAAATCAACAACTATTCCGTTCCCCTACACACGGAGAGATAAGACCATCATATCAGAGGCTCCATACGATACTATCAAAATGAACAGGAGAAATAACCTCCATACACTTGTTTTTCTTGATATAGACAGGGAGAAGGGATTTATGAGAATCGGAGAAGCTGTATCAATACTGATGGAGATGGAAGAGCGACGGGGTGAGGGCGTACTTGTAAATGCGCTGGCTGTGGGTATCGCAAGGGCAGGGTCGGATTCTCCTGTAGCACATGCTGATTATCTTGAAAAACTAAAAGATTATGATTTTGGCAGGCCTCTCCATACTCTTATTATTCCTGCTCAACTCCATTTTATTGAGGCTGAAGCGCTGGTGAAACTGTGCGGTGCACCCCAGGACATCATGAAATGAAATAATATTTATTTCATCTTTCTTTTTTCTTTTGCAAGCTTCTTTTTTGCATCACCGCTTCCTGAAGCTGCCAGTTTTTCAAGCTCTGTTATTTTTTCCTTACGCTCACGCTCTTTTCTTTCCATAATCTTTTTCGACATTGACATGTTCTATACCTCTTAATTGAAAATATTTAAACTATCTAACCCATATACTTCTTTCTTCTTCTTTCTATTGAATCCTTTAACCTATCATGGTCACTGGATGGCATTTTTGCTTCAGGAAGCTTTTTCTCTTCTCTCTTGGGAGGTTTATGTTTTCGGTTTTCCCAGATATTCTCATATACATCAGACATTCAATTCACCTTCTCAGTATAATCTTGAGCAACTACAGTGTTTTTCAATATACCTATATCTTCTATCTCTATCTCTACTTCATCCCCTACTGACAGTTTACCCACCCCGGGCGGTGTACCGGTAGATATTATATCACCTGGCTCAAGGGTCATGATGCCAGAGATAAACTCAATTAGCTGCGGCACATCAAAAATGAGGTTGGCTGTCGTTGAGTCCTGCCGCAGTTTTCCGTTCACCCTTGTTTTAATAGCAAGATTGCTTACATCCAGCCCCGGATCTGCAATATAAGGACCAACAGGCGCGAACGTATCAAAACACTTGGCACGCGTCCACTGTATATCCTCCTTTTGAAGATCCCTTGCGGTTACATCATTAAAACATGTATAGCCCATTATCACGCTGCCGGCATCGGCTGCGCGGATATTCCTGCAACGCTTACTGATTATCACAGCAAGCTCTCCCTCATAATCAACATGGCTGGTTGAATCAGGATATATGATCTTCCCAAGATTACCTATAACCGCAGATGGAGGCTTCAAAAAGAGTACTGGTTTATCAGGTATCTGCATATTTAGCTCTCTGGCGTGATCTCTATAGTTAAGTCCCACACATATTATTTTACTGGGCTGTGCTGGTGGTAATAATAGTATATCTGAAAGTAGATATGTATCAGAGTACAATCCCCTGTTAACAACAACACTGCTGCCTCTCACTTCACCATCGAATATCTCATTACCGTGTTTGAATCTGCCGATCATAAACTCATATCCTCTTATTTATATGTTCTTTATGTACTATCATGCCACTAATTAATGTATATCATATAAATATAGGCATGAAGACGACACTCTTATTTAATACTGTTTAAGTGATCGCCTTCAAAGTCTCTTAATGTATATATGATCATGCATATTAATATTATTATGCTTAGTAACACCATCCGTACGGTAATCTTAATTTTAGTAAATTAATATATAAATTAAATAATAGTTTAAAAACAGAAAAGTATATACATAATGCGAATTATTATAATCATCATTATTATGGTTCTATTGGCATACAGAGGAGATAACAAAATGAAAATAGTCCATGTTCAATCTGTACTTCCACAGGATGATGTAGTTGCATTGAAGGAAAAGGCGCGTGAGTCCTCCATTAAAGAGGCAATTTCAAAGGCAGTGTATCATTATTTAAAATGTAATAAGGAGGAGTAATATGAAGTATGCTCCCAGATATATTACATCAATTCCAATTCAAAATCAGCAAACAGGATATATAAATATATCCCTGGGTTCTGATAAAAATGGAGCAATTGGTATATATTTTGGAGACTCTGTCGAACTTGAGCAGAGTTCAAATTATATGAATGATGACGCTTTTCCCAACAGTGGACTGCTGGCAAGCGGGAAATACTCGATGTGGCTATCCATGTTCTCAAGGCATATAAAAATGGCATTTGAAGATGATGATTAAATGGCAACAATGAACCAATAAGGAGCCATAAAGCTGGGGGACCGGTCATCCCCCACACCTCTCCACTTAGAACCTGGAATTAAAAAGGTTTTAAGTATTAATTAACTATTAATGAACTATGGTGACCGTAGCAATATTGATTGGTTCAGAGTCAGACAGGCACATTGCAGAGCGAGTAGCGAATGTGTTTGATGAGGCGGGAGTGAATTATGAGATACGTGTACTTTCTGCGCACAGGAATCCACTGGAGTTAGATAGTTATATATCAGACAGTGATGCAGAGATCTTTATAGGAATTGCAGGTTTATCAGCAGCACTTCCTGGAGCAATTGCCTCAAGAACAAAAAAACCTGTTATCGGCGTTCCTGTAAGTTCTAAACTCGGAGGTCTTGATGCTCTCTTATCCATAGCCCAGATGCCAAAAGGCGTCCCTGTAGCCTGCGTAGGGATAGACAATGGTGAGAATGCAGCACACCTTGCCCTCAGGATACTCGGTACGAAGTGAACTCAGCAGGTGAACATTTTGGGAGTGGAAAGAATAAAACTTTTCGGGATCTCAGGCAGTCCAAGAAAAGCCTCAACTGATTACATAGTGAGAGAGTCACTGAGATACGCTTCAGAAAAATACCCTGTAGAAACTGAATACTTCTCTGCCCAGGGAAAGAAATTAAACTTCTGTATCCACTGCGATTACTGTATACGAGAAAAGAGCGGCTGTATCCATAACGATGATATGCAGCAGGTCTATGAAAAACTTAAATGGGCTGATGCACTCATAATCGGCACGCCCGTATATCAGGGGATGGTGAGCGGCCAGATAAAGGTGATAATGGACAGGTGCAGGGCCATAGCTGCGCAGTATCCGCATTTTATCATGAATAAACCGGGTGGCGCGATCGCAGTCGGGGGAGACAGGATAGGCGGGCAGGAGCCTTCTATACAGGCAATACTCAACTTTTATATCATAAACGGGGCAATCCCGGTGGGTGGCGGTTCCTTCGGGGCGAATCTGGGCGGTACGTTGTGGTCAAAAGACCTGGGAGCGAATGGCGTTAGAGATGATGAGGAAGGCTTGAAGAGCATGCGCAGGACTGTAAATAAATTGATGAAAATGGCTTTAATGCTAAAGAGCATAAAGGATTGAGATATAACCACTGGTAATGCTATGACTTTAAGAATCGCATGGGGAATTACAGGCTGCGGCGATTATCTAAAAGAAAGCCTTGAGATAATGAAAGAGGTAACTAGAGAGCATGACCTTGAGGTAAGGGTATTTCTCTCACAGGCAGGTGAGATGGTCGTAAAATGGTATAAGCTCTTTAATGATCTAAAATCCAGTTTTCCCAGGACTTTTGTTGAAAAATCACCGAACATCCCGTTTCTGGCGGGTGACCTTCAGCTTGGCAAATACGATTTTCTCCTGATCCTGCCCTCCACCTCCAACACAGTGGGAAAAATCGCTGCCGGAATTTCGGATACCCTTCTGTCGAATGCGGCAGCGTTGGCCATGAAAGCAAAAGTGCCGGTCTATATTTTTCCAGCAGACCAGAGAGAAGGCGAAATCACCACGGATCTGCCTGGTGGCAAAAAACTCACGCTCACAATGCGGGATATAGATATCGAGGCTGTGGATAAACTTAGAAAAATGCACGGGATAACTGTGATGGGGCATCCTGATGAAATAAGGGAAATCGTTAAAAAGCATATCGAGGGCAAGAGATCATCGTGGATTTAAACTTCGCTTTATACTCGTTTATTGCAATTTTCATAATAGTGGACCCTGTAGCAAACGTGCCGATATTCATGGCAATTCTTGCTGATTTCAGCAAGAAGAAACGCAGGGCTATGGTGAAGAGAGCAGTAATTATTGCAGTTATTATCCTGATTATATTTACGCTTGCAGGAAATGCGATATTTCGCTACCTCGGTATAGAGATGTACTCTTTCAGAATAGCAGGGGGTTTTCTTTTATTTATAATCTCCCTCGAGATGCTTTTCGGCATGAGACCAAGCACCAAGAGCACTGCCAAAGAGGAAGAAGAGGCTATACATAAGGAGGATGTAGCCGTTACGCCGCTTGCGATACCCCTTCTCACAGGGCCGGGGGCTATTACAACCAGTATAGTTCTCTTCAACACGGCAGAAGAAGTAACAGATCAGGCTCTCCTTTTTGTAAGTATTATTCTTGTATATCTTGTTTCATATTATATCCTGTCCAGATCTGATAAGGCTTTTGAAATCCTGGGTTACACAGGCACGATGGTCATTGTCAGGATAATGGGATTACTTCTTGCAGCCATATCTGTACAGTTCATTATCGCCGGGATCGAAGAGGCAATAATAAATATAAGTCCGAGGATTCAGGTTTAGGGAAAAACATCACACTTTTTTCACACCATTGTTTATATACATAAAACCTTAAAAAGATGCCTGGATTTTCCCCACTCCACCCATATAAACTATTTTTCCTGTCCCACAGGCAAAAAGGGGGGAAAATCCACTCATTAAATCAATTCTCAATGTGTACGCTTGATCACGATCCTATCGCTTTCATGAACCTCTGCTTGATCTCCCTGGCAGAAAGAGGGATCTCCCTGCAAGCAGCATTTACAGGCTTTACAACCACATGAATAAGATTCGCCTTACGCAGTAAGGCCTGCTTCAATTCCTCTTCTGTATTTGCCTTTGCGGTATTTTTTATCCCGCTCGCCACTGCCAGAAGTTCAAGATCAACCTGTGTGCGTGTACAGGTCTCCTGGTTTCCTGTTGAGCCGTACGCTGCATTATCGACCGCTATTACACTCAGGTTCCCCGGTTTATAAGCCCCGATGCAGCTCAGAGCATTGGGGTTCATGAGCAGGCTTCCGTCGCCATCGATCACATACACATGCCTTTTCTGTGCCATAGCCAGCCCTAACCCGATAGGCGATACCAGTCCCATAGAACCCATCATATAGAAATTAAGCTCCCTGTCCCTGATCTCATATAATTCTTTAGCAGGGATACCAAGATTTGAGAGTATAATATCCTCACCTGCTGTGGATGCTAATACCTTAATCGCCTCGTACCGCGTCATCACAGGTTCTTTAATTTCTGCTGCAAGGTTCAATTCTGAGACCCTCGGGATTATCTCTAAAGGTGCAGGAACTTCGCCTGGAGATCCCTCCCACACAGCAGGGGATATAAGAACAACATGCGGCCTCTCATTTTTAAAAGCATCCCTGATTGCAGGATCTATCTTATCAAGTTCATCCCTTGATTCGATCTTTGTGAGATTTATACCTGCAGCGTCCAGGATAGCAGGCATCCTTTCTCCAGACAGCACCTGGGCTTCTATTGACTCCTTATAAACACCGCGCCAGCTTACAAGTACAGGCAGCGGGATGCCATAGGTGAGATTGAGGGAGAGAAGCGCGTTTATCATATTGCCGATACCTGTACTCTGGATAACCATTACAGGTCTTTTGCCCCCAAGGTACGCGCCTGCACAGATCCCAACGCCGTTCTCCTCGCGTGTAAGGGGAATAGTCTTTATGCTTCTGCTGATCTGCGGTAGAAGCACTTTTATCCTGTCGCACGGCAGCGTTGCGGCAATATCGATGCTGTTGTTTTTGAGGATCTCAACTACCCTGTGTTCAGGACTATCTATCAAGCCAGTACCTTTTCGCAGATTATTTCCTCAAGCGGGATATTTGCATTCTCTGCATATGCTGTCGGCTCTATCTTGTATGGGGAATAATCCATCTCAAGACGTTTTACACCACCGCCTGTTATATTCAGCAGGATATGGTCATCAACTTCCACCTGCCGGTTCTCCACAGCCTTTATTAGAGATGCGACCGCCACACCTGCAGGCGGGAAAATATCTATACCTTCAAGATGTTCAAACAGCTTCTGGGAAGCTTTTGCTTCATTGTTTGAGATCCCGTACATTGTCCCGTCTGTTGAACACAGTGCATCGTACACACCGCCTCCTATGGAGTACGGCGGTTCTCTGTTTGAGAGGATATCAGCATACATCTCATGGATGAGTTTCTTGGGATCGGGCATATCGATATCCTTGATTATCTCGCGCCTTCCCGCCTTCCAGGCGTTGAGCATGGGAGTAAAAGGCAAATTCTGGGCAAGATGAAGCTCTGGCAATCTCATGCCGAACCGTCCATCCACGATAAGCCGCAGTGATGCTTCCCATGCTGAAATACCGCCTGTTCCGCTGCCGATAGCCTGGAAATAATGATCAGGCATTCGTTTCATATGAAATGCAGCATCGAGCATTACAGTCCCCATCCCATCCCTGCGTGCCACATTCCTCGCACCGCCTTCTGCCACCATGCCCGGAAGGGATGCAAGCCGCTCAGCAAGATGGATCGAATCTGTATAATCGCAGTTCTTTCCCATCTGTATAAGATGTACAGAATCAGAGGGCTCCTCTGGAAGCCACATCCTTGGTATTCCGCTCTCTGGAACTATGATATAGACCTCTATCCCTGTCAGGGCCGATGCATGGGCAAAAGCGCGCGCTGTGTTCCCTGCCGATGCCAGTACAAGTGAGCCTCCTGAATTCTTAAGTCTCTGGATAGTCGGGAAAGCTTCCAGTTCCTTGAAGCTGCATGTTTTTATAAAAGCCCCCCTCTCAGGCCAGTAACCATTAAAAGAGATATACAGGTTATTTAATCCCAGTTCAGAGGCAAGATCTATGCTTTTATATGTAATCGAACCTGCATTTGATGTTATTATCTCATGTACAGGCAGCCAGTCATGGAATTTTCCCATTCCAGGAACGTCTTTTAATATGATCTGCCTGTTACTGTAATTCGTCCGTAGCAGTGCGCTGTCTGTCGGGCATTTCAGACGATCATCAGAATAAATGCCAGAGCAGCCTGTGCAGACAAGGTTATATTTTGAATCCCCGGATAGAATCCCTGAGTGCAATTGTAAAATATGATCACCACATGCAGATCTACTATATATCATAATTAATTATTTAACTTAGGTGAGTATTTATGTCTTTCCATTTAAAGCATATTTTTTTCCAGAACAGGATACAAAATTATTTTCATAATACTTTTGTCCGTCTTAAAAATTGTTTTCTAAATATTACACATAAGTGAGGGATAGTTCACTTTCACTTGAACAACGTCCTGAGTTCCCAGAGCATTTTAGGATTCTTCTTAAACAGAATAAACAATAACGATGGCAATGCCATATTACTGACATCCACACCTTTAAGCGAGTATGCAAGCTTATTTAACTGTTCATCTGTTAGTTTAATAAGCAGGTTTTTGACCTGAAGGGACTTACCGAGTTCTTTTCCTATAGTGGCGCGCCATTTATCCTCGTATTCCTTTAAAGTATTAACAGAATAATCTCCTATTTCTTTTGCTTTTATACAGACTTCTCCTGCCATTTTCCCTGCGTCCATTGCATTGGTAATGCCGCCTCCAGTCAGAGGGTCGGACTGCCTGGCCGCATCACCCACAAGCATAAGACCATCGGTAACTGTCTGTTCTATCGGTCCGCTGACAGGTACGCCGCCGACTACCATTTCCACGATTTTAGCCTGAGGCATGTTATTATGTATATATCTTTGGAGGAGTGATATTGCTCTTACATCCCCGGACTTGCTTCCGAGAATACCGATCCCAACATTTGCCATATGCCCGCCTTTTGGGAATATCCATAAGTACCCACCAGGGGCATAATTATTGCCCAGATAGAACGTACTGTATTCACCCGGGTCAATGTTTGAGACCAAGAATTGTGCACAGGTCTCAATATCAGCAGGTTTTAATGAGGTGTCTATCCCGCCCCATCTTCCTATTTTTGATTCTATGCCATCTGCTCCTATGACTATATCAGCCTTAATATTATAAGTCTCCCCCAGATACATGGCCTCGATCCCGGCAACTCTTCCATTTGATCTGAGTAACCCTGTCGCCCTTGTCTTCACCATGACCTCAGCACCTGCCATAGCGGCCATCTGGGCTAATGCGCGATCAAAGACCTTTCTCTCAAGCACGTAACCCGCTTTCATGCTGGATGTATCTTCAGATATCTTAATCTCAGTCCCATCTGGAGCAATCAGCAAGGAACCTTTTACTTCTGCAGCTATCCATCTATTGTCAGGTTCTATATGCTTTTTCAGGGCATCTTTCCCCACCCCTTCAGCACATCTTACAGGGTCTCCTATCTCCTGCCTTTTTTCAATGAGCAGGACATCCAGCCCTGCCTCAGCGCAGGTTTTTGCAGTTATCGAGCCTGCAGGCCCTGCCCCAACAACGATCACGTCATACCTGTCCCTCATTTAACCTCCAGCGCACCCACAGGACATATCTTTGCACAGATACCGCAACTGGTGCAGGTATTATCCACCTCTACCCAGGTCTCTATCAGTTCAAGCGCACCTGCGGGACAGACACCAACACATGCCCCGCAGTATCCACACTTATAACGGTTTACATTAAGGCTCATAGGTCTTTGCTGCTAACGCAGTTAGCACATATAAATTTTATTAAGTTGCTATTTCTCTGCCAGTTTTTCAAGGATTCTCTCAAGGCGCTGGTTATGCTCTTTCATCCACCGGTTGTGCTCGTCTTGATTTATTACAAACGTTTCAAGCGTTGTGTTCATTTTAGTAAGAGTACCTTTCACCTCTCCAAGCGTACCACTCACCTCTCCAAGCGTACCACTCATCTCTCCAAGCGTACCTTTCATCTCCCCGGTATCTGCTTTTATTCCATCAAGCAGGTCTATACCAATATCAAATTTTTTACTAAATTCATAATAATTATCAGTTGCCACCCTGCTGA
Source organism: Candidatus Methanoperedens nitratireducens (assembly GCF_000685155.1). Taxonomy (GTDB): domain Archaea; phylum Halobacteriota; class Methanosarcinia; order Methanosarcinales; family Methanoperedenaceae; genus Methanoperedens; species Methanoperedens nitratireducens. The sequence continues at coordinate 14,514 of NZ_JMIY01000009.1, read as the reverse complement.
ATATATGCGGTAATAAGATATTGTATCTTTTTATCCGGGTCTGCATAGTCAAATCATACATCCTGAACAATATTAAATTTACGCTTACAAATAATCAAAAAAAATAAATTAAAGCGGCTCGGATAGCTCCGAGTCGAATTTTCCGCTGTCAATAGCCGCAGTAGCTTCTTTGGGATTCATACCTTCAAAAGTCACACCCAGAGGAGCGCATGAGCCAATGACCTCTTTTACTATATTCTTTAATGATTTTGAGAGGGTACCGTTCTTCTTCATGCGCGCAATCTTCACGGCCTGCTTCACAGTAAGATTACCAACTACCTGTGTGCCAGGGGTTCCTGAGCCTTTCTCAGTTCCTATTTCTTTCTTAATGAGCGCGGATGTAGGCGGGGTCCCGACCTGGATTGTGAATTGTTTTTTATCGTCAACTATGATCTTGATAGGGATCTGCATTCCCTTGAAGTCCGCTGTCTGTTCATTGATCTTATCTATGATCGCTTTTACATTTACACCAAGCGGACCAAGTGCTGGACCCAGTGGTGGGCCCGGGGTAGCCTGACCGCCAACAACCAGTGCTTCTACAACGCTTACCATTTTTATCTCCTATATTAAATAATGATTATTTCTCGATCTCTTCTCGTTTCAATACTCTTACATTGTCACCACGAACTGTAACAGGGATAGGAACCATCGCCTCAAAGAGTTCAACCGTGATCTCTTCACGAGCCTCATCAATCCGTTTTACTCTTGCCTTTTCACCCTTGAAAGGACCGGATATAAGCTCTACTATACTGCCCTCAGTGATACCCGTAACTGTAAGCTTTGGTGTAAGGAAATGCTCGATCTCAGCAAAACTGGATCTGCCTTTCACCACGGTACGTGCATGAGGCAGGGTATGGATAACCTGTTCCACTATCTCAGGGCCTGCCGCCTCAACAAGAATGTATCCTCTTAATTCATCAGGCGCAAGGATCGAGAGGATATCAAGGTGTTCTTTTCTTGCTACCTTCTCAATAAGGTTAGCCACAGCTCTTTCCTGATTTGCTGTCGTCTTGACAACGTAGATAGCAGATTCATCATTCATTTAAACCATCCTGGCATTACAGTCACAAGTAAATATATGATAAATCCGATAAATCCTATTAATAGTATACCTGCTCCCGCGACTTTTGCGATCACGGTAAATTCTTCTCTTGTGGGCTTCCTTGTCAACTTGAGTATCCTGAGGTACTCACTGAATTTTAAAGGTATATTCCCTGGTATTTGCTTGTCTTCTAACAATATCTTTCACATCCACTTAAATGGTAGTAATAAGTGATAAAAGCTATCCCAAAATAATAGCAGTCCCCAATTATACTCAATATAAAAATAGTTTTCGCCTTAATTGAACCCATCCAGTCTTTACATGAGCAATTAGACATCATAGGAATCCATACATGCCTGGCAGGATAAATGCGATTGAACACTGATTGCAAGGATGACACGGAATCGCATCTTAGACTCAGATGTGGTTGAGCTAATATAAACAACTAACTGGTACGAACTCGATACGAACTCGGACTTATGAGTTCGTTTAAGTTCGTTTTGAGTTCGTTGTTAATCGTCTTTTTCATTGTCATCTATAAACCAGTTCATAGCCGACTTTGCGTCCTGGTATGAAAAAGTTCAATATATATCGCATCTTAGACTCGGATGTGGTTGAGCTAATATAAACAACGAACTGGTACGAACTCGATACGAACTCGGGCTGGAGTTCGTTTAAGTTCGTTTTGAGTTCGTTGTTAATCGTCCTTTTTATTGTTATCTATGAACCAGTTCATAGCCGACTTTGCGGTGATTTATTCAATGAAGATCGTATGTTGAATTAGTGGATGGGCTTTTTGCACCCGCAACCTTTAAATACTGATTATCATAATCATATGATGATTATAAGATGAGATGGTTGTACTGCAGTTCATGTTGTGCGGGCATCATCTCAAATAAGGAGATGGAAAAGGAAAATGGCAAAAATAATGCATGTGCAGACAGTTCTTTCAATGGAAGATATCGAGGCTTTAAAGCAGAAGACAGGAGAGGGAAGCACCAAAGAAGCTCTAGCAAAAGCCGTTCATCATTTTCTTGAATGCCAGTACACACACGTAGAAGATATGTGGGCAAAAAAGATTGAAAATGTTGTGAGACGAAAACAGGAAGAAAGGTGAACTACAACACTTAAGGACGGGGCCTCCTGCCTCATCGTGTCTCCAGCCAGACACTCCTGAAGGCTACACCTGCGGTGCATTCCGTGAGCAATTTTCTGCAGTCCCTGCAGTACATGATAGTAGCACTTTTAAATTTCTACATTCGCCCCTGTCCTAACATAATTACCTCATTATCATAAGGATAATGATTATATCCTTTGTGCGCATTTTATCAGTCGTTGATTTAGTGTCCTACAGACCAGGAAGCAGTCAGATTTACGTCAGAGCTGACGATTCAATATAATCCAGGGGATGTGGACACCAAAAAATAAAAAGAAGGTGAATTGATATGAGAATAAAGGAAAGAATAACTAAAAATGAAGAGGCAGTATCGCCCGTCATCGGTGTTATCCTGATGGTGGCGATCACTGTCATACTTGCGGCTGTGATCGCTGTATTTGTGTTCCAGATAGGCGGCGAACAGCAAAAAGCACCGACAGCGAGCATAACAGCATCAAACAACCCAGATACACCCAATGAATTCGATCTGAAGATACAGCATAAAGGCGGAGATACACTGAAAGGTGGAGACTGGAAATTATCCGTAGTCAACGCAAGTGGATCTGATACCGCACCGGTTTTTGTAATCTCAAATTCAACATTTGGTGAATTATCAGTTGGAGCCCAGATCAAAATAACTAATGTAACAACTCCATGTACTTCTACCACCTGTGACGTAAACAACACAATACTTACTGTTCCTGGTGGATCGCTATTAACAAATACCAAGTACGACGTTAAGCTGGTTCACATCCCATCCAACGCCATGCTGCTTGACACAGTCGTTGAAGTAAGGTAGAGCTATCAAAGGCCCCATTCCCTTTTTCAGGGGTCTTTTCCTTTTTAAAATGCAACTTATAAGCATTTTTCTCAAGAATGCGGATGCGGTATCACCCATCATAGGCGTTGTCCTGACAGTGGTTATTACTGTTATGATTGCAGCACTGGTCGCTGTGTTCGGGTTCAGTTTTGGCGCAACAGAATCAAAAGGACCGACTGCGGCCATTACAGTTGAGAATGCTCCTGATACAATCGGGGTTGCTGACCTGAAGATACAGCATAAAGGCGGGGACAGGCTGGTAGGAGGTGACTGGAGTTTATCCATAGTCCCTGTCGGACAGCCTCCTGTATATCAGCGCTCACTTACTGATCTCAAGGTCGGGGATCAGATAATGACCATGAACGTGACCAATCATCCAAACGCTGTGTATAATGTGACCAATTCTGTTGTCAATATAACGGCTGGCGATGACCCTGCTGTGACGAGACTTGTAGCGGGTCAGAAGTACGATGTTAAGATAATCGTGTACCCGTTCAAGAACATGGTGCTTGATACCGTGGTCGAAGTAAGGTAGGGTAGGCTGGATACCAGAGGCATCTTTTTATTTTTGTGTCGTTAACAGAAGCTTTGCTGAGCACTATTTGTAAATGAAAGCCTTATTTTACATCATGGTGTCTATAGACCTCCATGTTTTTGGATAGCTTTGATTTATTTGCCTTTTACAACTCACCTCTATTTTGATTCACGCCGAACTCGAAGTTTGAAGCGTGGTAATTTCAGTTATGAGCTAATTGGTTATAAAGGTATACTTAGCTACCGCATACCAAAATCCAGGGTTTTTACGATATTTTTTGGATATAAAAGAAAATGGAAGCAATATGAAAGAATATAGAATAATATGAAAACTCCAATACCGATATGGAAGAATATGAAAGCTTGTTTTGCCTTTCGTTCTCTAACCTTCCACCCCCCACCCATTCATTCTTGCTTCCATATTTACAACAGTGAGAATTGCCAAATATCTCAAAGACCATATATATGGTGTACCCTTCTCGCTCGCCCTCGCTTGCGCTCGGGCTCGCTTTGATATTCTATTAATATACGAATTCGAGCTTTTATATGAAAGAGGCACGGGATCTCAAACCCCACCCAATTGATTGTATACCCAAAAATTACATGATAATCATAATGCTTAAGATTATTATTTACATGGATAAATATATATTTATGTAGATCGTACATATGCATCGTACACATAGATTGTACACATGTACCTGGCAGATCGGCAGGTTGGGAAGTGGTTATAGAGGGGGTGGGAGTGGTTTTATCCTCCTCTCTTCATTTAGCTAACAGCGACATGTAGTTCACTCAAGGTTTTGCCATCAAAAGATTAAAATAATAACAATGCATAACATTGCTTGGGAGTTAATAATGATAACTACTACTGTCAAACAACTCAACAAGAAGGAAGAAGAAATCGCAGATACTCTTATTTCCTTGGGAATAAGCAGACCTGTTGCTATGGCGTTAGGCTATCTTCAAGGTGTGAACGAGGCTACAGCGATAGAGCTTGAGAGAAGAGCCGGATTGCGCCAGCCTGAAGTCAGCATTGCTATGAGAGAGCTAAAGGAACGTGACTGGATAAACGAGCGTGATGAGAAGAAAACAGGCAAAGGCAGGCCGTATAAGATATACTCACTTAAAATAGGTTTTAACGAGATAGTAGCCCAGCTTGAAGAGCAACAGAAAAAGGTTGTAGATAAATCGCAGGAAAAGATTGAGCGGTTGAAGATATTAAAGGGATATTAAGACGAACATGAACCGATCCTTTTACCTTATAAAAATTTATGTAATTAATCTCTAGCCAATTCCCAATTCTTTCTGCTCTTCCCCCATCCCTCTAAGTAAATATTTGTAAGGCGCAATCGAAAAGTTTATCCGTGTTACTAAATATAGCAAGCTACGGATTGGACGGTGGTAATATTTGTCCATGCAAAGTGTCGGTGAGAAGAATATCCTAAAAATGTCTTATAATACAACATGGTACATAAGATCTACAATAGTAACTCCTACAGCAGCAACAACACTCGCAGTTATAGTAAGGGCTATATGGGCATTTTGGTTAAATCCACCTCTGCCTGATTTCAGTTTTTCCATTAATCCAAAGCATAGAAATCAGACGATAAAAATGGAGGAAAAAAGATATGGTTTTAAATATATCTGATATTCCAACTATACTTGTTATAGCTGGGTTAATATTCCTTTTTATAGCAATAGTTAGAAATATTAGCGGTAAGCTCGAAACATCAATTGACGAAAATCAAGCTAAATTTCTCGGAATAGTCGGTGTTAGTCTCCTTGGTCTTGGATTAATCGCGCCATCCATAGGGATATTCCTACCTCCTGAGATTAAGCCAACACCAATAACAACATCTATTCCAACTCCTACACCAACACCTTCATCTACTCCTATAATTACGCCAACACCAACATCTACAATAACACAAACCTACTCATTCACTCCGATATATATTCCTGATGCTTTTTATCCTTCTGGCTGGATGGGAGATTGGGGTGATATAAAGTTAGATGAAAGCTCAACAGAAGACTTCTATTCAAAGCCAATAAGTATAAAAATCAACTACTCTGCAGCACGTTCACAAGGAGAAGGATGGGCTGGAATTTATTGGCAATATCCGGCTAAGAATTGGGGGGACAAACCTGAGGGCATGAACTTGACTGGAGCAACCAAACTAACATTCTGGGCAAGAGGCGAGAAAGGGGGAGAAAAAGCAGAGTTCAAAGTAGGCGGTATAACTGGTCAATATCCAGACTCAATCCAACCACCAGTTTCCACAGGTATAATTTCTTTGTCAGATAAATGGCAACAATACACTATTGATTTAAAAGGCAAGGACTTAAGTCATGTCATCGGGGGATTTTTATGGGTCACAAACAAAGAACAGAATCCACAAGGTAGCATTATTTACTTAGATGATATAAGTTACGAGTAATATGTAACATTTAAAATCAATACTAGTAGGCGTTTGGATGGGAATTACTCTAGTAATTGGTATAGTGTCGAGATTTTTGAGGAGTTTTTCGTATAAGATAACCAAAGTTTGTAATCAAATTGGTCGTGGGGTTAGTAGCAACAGAATAGTAGCAATTTGTACAGCGCTTATTTTATTTTTAGGAGCAATTACTTACATTCATCCACCTCTACCATATTCAAGTGATGAGCTAGTAGAGAGAGGAAATAATTTTTATGAAAAGAGAGATTATCAAGAAGCCGTTAAAAATTATGGTAGATCATTGGATATTGATAAGGAAAATGGAAACGCTTGGAGAAAGAAGGGCTTTGCTTATCTTAATATAGGGATTAACAACGAAAGTTTAATAATTAATCTAACCAGAGCATATAGCAACGCAAGATCGCTAATAGAATTTTATAATTCATCTGATGACTCCATTATTATAAACCAAGATGCTTTTGAGAATGCATACTATTCTTTTGATCAGACATATAAAAGCAATCCAAAAGATTTTGAAGCTTTACTTTACAAAGGGATAGCTAGCCTTTATCTTTCTAATTCTTCCGGTTATAATCCGATTTCAGAGTTTGAAGAAGTAGTGACTGTTATAGATGATACTTCTTCATATAGACAAGATTCACCGATAGTAGAAATTAAATATTCTGCATGGTATGGTAAATGTGTATCATATCGAAAAATAGGATCTAAAGAGAAAGCAGAAGAATGCTTCCAAAGTTTATTTAAATTACCTGAAATAAAAATCATTGCTCCAAGAGAGGGTGATAAAGTCTCAGTTTCTACCATGGTTAGCGGAACCTTTTCTGGAAAATTGCCAGAAGAGCGATATATGTGGGTATTCGTAAATCCCCAAATAACCCCTAGTTTATGGTGGCCACAAGGGTTGCGAGTTGAGCCCAAAAAAGGACAATGGAATATGCAAGTTTGGATTGGTAACACGACATCCAATGTTGATATTGCTATCATTTTAGTGAACGAAAAGGATGATCAATATCTCTGGAATTATAGAAGAACAGGAGACAAAACAGGGAATTATCCTGGTATACCATTACCTGCTAGCGCAACTATTATGGATAAAATTACGGTAGTACAAAAATAGAAAGAATTGGCTGTATATGTAATTCTACGGCAACTTAGAAATCAATTGTTAAATAGCAGAAATCTACAGCCAAGTAGAAACCAAAAACTATTTAAATAAAGCTTTTCTTTTTAAATGCCAGTACCTACGGATAGGTGAGTGAAAAACATGGTTGGGACAGGAATTCTTTCCAAGGAACAGGTAATAGACAACTGTAATCTCTTAATTGTAGAAGAATCAGGAGGATAAGATGTCAAAAGCACAAATCTGGGCTTTGATAGTTTTTGGCACTCTCCTTTTACTGATCGGTTCTTTTGTGTCCGATATTCTTTTTTACTTAGGGCTTATCCTCATTGGAGCCGGTCTCTATCTGGGTTTAAGGCTAGGCGGGATATTAAGAAAAGAGCAGGTTCTGGATAGCTGGGGAATGTTAATTGAGAACGGTCAGGGCAAGTTCAACGAGATTTTCAAAGATACCGAGGATTTCATCAAGGAAAGCAAAGCCCCGTCTCTTGGGATAAGGAAAGAAAAGATGTCACCAGGAATAATCGGAAGTTTCTTTAGCGCCAAAAGAGATTTCTTAATGGTTAAAGACCAACAAAGCTCAATGCTCAGTCCCTATCAAATTTTCATTAATGCAAGGGACTATGGCAACAATCTTGATGTCTCCTGGTATTTGACCTACAGACCCTCACTTTTTGAGGCTTTGCTTCTCCTGTTCCGTCCTGGGGCATCGTCTATTGCTTTAAGCGAACTTGACCTTTTTGAGTTGCAGGACTTGACTGCCTATACCACGGTCTGCCACCACTCCACTCTGAAATCAGTGGGAAAGCTCATGCTTGCTCTTGATCAAGACCCCTCCAAGATCGAAAGGAAATCAAAAGGATTCCTTGGCATATCCTAAATGTGGCTTTTAGACTGGCTCAGAGGAAACAAAAAGGAAGAAGCTGAGACCATACTAGAGGAGGAAGAGACCGAAGTTATCCCTGAAGAGGATGCCCTGGATCTTGGCTGGTACTGGAGCGAGAGCAAAGACGAATTGCAGATGGCTAAAATCAGGGAAAAGGATAGGCGTACCCATCTTTACGTGGTAGGAGCCTCAGGTGCAGGAAAATCCAAGTTCCTGGAGTTCCTGATCAGGCAGGATATCCTGAACCAAAAGGGATTCGGCCTCATAGACCCTCACGGCGATCTGGTAGAAGAAATCAAAGGCTTTCTTGCCTTATATCTATCAAAAGAAGAAACAGAGGAAAGGATAGTCTATGTTGACCCTGCAAACGAAGGATACACCATAGCCTTCAATCCCCTTGAGAAAACAGAAGGCATCTCTTCATCTGAAATCTCAGCCGAGCTTATTGAAGCCTTCAAGAAAATCTGGCATGACTCCTGGGGAGCAAGGATGGAGGATCTCCTGAGGAACACCATGATTGCTCTCATAGAAGCCGAACTCACCCTGGTTGATCTTCCACGTTTCCTGACAGACGAGGACTTTAGATTAAATACCCTGGAAAAAGTAAAACACCCAATCACAAAGCAGTATTTCCAGCGTTTCAACAACCTCTCCCCAAAAACAAGGGACGAATGGATGGAATCAACCCTGAACAAGGTTAATGCCTTTCTTTCAGACGACAGGCTGAGGGAGATGTTCTCATTCAAGAGATCCTCATTCTCCTTAAGGGAAGTAATGGATAACAGCCGAATCCTTCTCCTGAAGCTTGATCGGGGAAGGCTCAAGGAAAACGCTGACCTTATCGGCTCCCTCTTCATGACCAAGATTAAGCTTGCTGCCTTCTCCCGCTCAGGGGTCCCAAAAGAACAGAGAACCCGGTTCTACCTTTACATCGATGAATTCCAGAACTTTGCCACCAAAACTTTCATTGAGCTACTTTCAGAAGCCAGAAAATATGGCCTGTCCCTGGTACTGGCTCACCAGAACCTTTCTCAACTGCCAGAGGATCTCCAGGACTCTATCCTCACTAACTGCGGAATCCAGGCCTGCTTCAGGATCTCAAGAAAAGACGCGGAAACAATGGCAAAGGAATTCTTTGAAACTACAGGCACAGAGATCAAGCACTTTTCAATCTCTCCAGAATCCAGCAAAGCCCAGTTCTATTCCTACCAAGAAGAATGGGAATGGAATTTTCAGGAACTACAGTCCCTGCCGAACAGGTTCTTTTACGTAAAGCACAAGATAGAGGGCGGAATAATCCCGCTTCAGACAGATAACATCGTTCCTGGCCATGAATTAGCCGAAGTTAATAAAGTAACATATGATGAAATTCTTGCAGATTACCACTTCGGTCTCAAGTATCTTAAGCCAAGAGGAAAGCCGCAACTGGAAGAGGCAAAAGAGAAGGGTAAGAAACCCCAATCCGAAGAAACAGCAGAGCCAAAAGAAGAAATTCCACAAAGCGAGACCAGCCATGAGCTTAAAAAATCAAGAACTCTGGAAGAGATCACTGCCTCTCTTACTCACCTGGAAAAGGCAATGCTCTGGGCAATCGGCACTGGTAACTATCTGGCCTCGGACATATATGAGGCAGCAAACAAGAAATTGAAATCCCTGGGAGCCTCGACCAGCAATTACTCCGAATTCAAGAAGAAGTTTTATGAACTTTCCAAGCTCCCTCCTGAAGGTAAAGGACTGGTTGAGTTCGTAAAAAGAGGGAAAAGCTCCTGCTACTGGCTCTCCCAATGGGGAGAGATGGCTTTTGCCGAGAAATTCAGCGTCCCTTCTGACCGCGCAATAAACGAGCTTGGAGGCGGGGGAAAACTTGGAAAGGCAGTATCCCTGGAGATCATCAAGAACTGGCTTGAGCCAGAAGGATACAAAGTGAGAAAGGAAGACGGGATTGACACTGATCTTAACCTGAGTAAAAGAGGATACACCGACCTTGTGGCAGAAAAGGATGGCCAGATTCTAAGAATCGAAATTGAGCACCGCACAACAAAAGAACAAATTGAGAAGAATATCAGGAAGAACCTTGAATATTCTGATATTCTCTATGAGATAGCCAGCGACGGGATAGCCAAAAAGAAACTGATTCAGGTTGCCCTGAAGACAATGTTTCGGTTAAGGAAGGAGAAGCCCAATAAAGATCTGGTGGTTAAAATAGCCACAATAGACGAACTTAAGAAGAGCGGCTTCAAAGATTGGTTCGAGGTGGGGAATAGGTAAGCGATAGCAGACATTCATACTACAAGAAAAGACCATAACATAACTGGATTTTTTTATTTGGTCTCTCATGATTACCATCATCAACATAATTTAATTTTTCCAGAAGAAATAAAGGGGTTAACAGACAATAGCGAAAGTTTAAACCTATTTCATATTGCATTATAGATCACACCTATCTCACACCTCTGTTTAAATACATGAAATCCTAAAAAATCATACGGATTTCCCCCGCCATCCACCACAAAAACTATTTTTCCTGTTCCCACAGGCAAAAAGGGGGAAATCCACCTATCCTTTAAATCAAAAATCATTTCGCAATTTTGAACCTAATATGATTAATGAACTCAAACAGAAAATTTTTAAAAGACTGGCATGAGGTGGGGAACAAGTGAGGGTGCCATAACCGTAAAAATACGGTCAGCGAAGGATTCATTACATGGTGATATTTAACCTTCAGCTAATAGATTGCTAATTACAGCAAGCCTCCAATCCAATGATGACTTGCTTGCCACCAGATTTAAGCTATAGTTATTAATTCCAGGGAGGTTTACTATTAATATATCAACTATCTGAGAGGAGGGAAATTTAAAATATGCACTACAAAGAAATGCAACGTCACGATGTCTCAAAACACTATAAACGACCCGAGCTGTGTGTGATTGAAGGGGAAGCATGCGGTCATGTCATTCCTGAACAAGCTGCTAAGATTCAAAACTTTAAAGGCGCTTGCCCTTTTTGTGGGCAGGTACAGGTATGGCATGTCCACGAAAGCCAGTTTTATTATCCTGAGTAAAAGCATCAGAACTTAGATTCGATATCGACAAGAACACCATGAAAAGAAGACAAAAAGTCTGGGTATTTCGTCCACCAAAACCTCCCAAGCCAAAGGTGCCAGAAAATATCAAGATAGAGGTGGAAACAAAAGCTAGTGAGCTTATCGAATCGTATCTAAAGCCAACTTACATCAAGCCTCCGCCTGAAGATAAGCATTTCAGTTACATAGTGGATATTTACGCAAAATGGTATCGCAGCTACTTTCACTTCTATGCGAAGTACTGCTGCCCCGCTCCGAATTGCATATCGCCATTTTTTGAAACAAAGTTCGCCCGTATGGAGTATGTTGGAAACGGCCTTTTTAACCTCTCATACATGAGATACACAGGGCAATGGCTTGAACTTTTTACAGATCTTTCTGTAGATGAATGTTTGGCAACTATCAGAGATGATCCTCACTTCATGCCGTGAAGGAAGAATAATTTGCCAGTGTCTATTCACTTTTTTTGGTAAAGTTTTAATGATTGTGGGCTAATTATCTATAGGAGAAACGAACATGGCTAAAATGAAACAGCCCACAGATATTTACGTTTATCAGATGAAGGTAACTCTCGAAGATAGCAAACCGCCGATCTGGAGAAGGATTCAGGTTACGAGCGCCGCTACATTATATAGGCTTCACAAGATTTTGCAGGTAGTCATGGGATGGAACGATTACCATCTTCACGAATTCATTATCGATGATATGCATTACGGTGAACCGAGCCCTGATTATGACTTTAAAATGAGAAATGAAAAAACCGTGAAATTGGGTCAAGTGGTTTTTGAAGAAGGGGCTAAATTTGCCTATATCTACGATTTTGGAGATTACTGGTATCATAAAATCCTGGTTGAAAAGATCCTGCCCCTGGAACCAGATAAGCACTATCCTATCTGCCTTAAAGGCAAACGCGCCTGTCCTCCCGAAGATTGCGGCGGAATCTGGGGCTATTACGAATTCCTAAAGGCAATTCAGGATCCCGACAACCCAGAGCATGATCACATGCTTGAGTGGGTGGGCGGTAGTTTTGATCCCGAAGCTTTTGATCTTGATGAAATCAACCGAGAATTGAGAAAAGTCAGATGAAAACTTATAGGAAATTCGAATATCAAGCCGCAGAGGAATAAAACTATAATCTTTCAGAGGAATACAATCCTGTATGAAACCAAAGAAGGGAAGTGGGACTCTCCTTGAAGAAATGAAACAATATCTGCCACAAAGGATAAAAGGTCTGAGGGCTATGGATAAGAAAAGAGAAGCCTAATAAAGATTTGGTAGTAGAAAATAGCCGCCATAGACGAGTTAAAGCAGAGCGGTTTTAAAGAATGGTTTGAAGTGGGGGTAGGTGAGGAAAGTGATTTCAAAAGTAGATGCACTTATTACCAATCCTGCGGAATCAGTGCTCTACCATCACGCCACCTATCCACAAGGTTAATATCCTTAATTCCTTGCCAAGTAATTTCATCAGCATGTTCTATCACAAGCAGTTGAAGTTTATTTTTTGTACGAGAAAGCCCTTCTGAGAGTGTTCTGAATATCTTATTTACTCGTTCAATATCATCAGAGCTCGGCTCCTCAGGAAGTTTACTGGGGTTCTTAGGATCTAGGTCACCAGGCCAGCGTTCTGGAAAATATACCTGGCTTGGTTGGTCGATAACTAGAAAATTGGGAACTGGGCTTATATTTAGGGATAAAAAATATTCATGTAAAGCTAGTAGAGTAGAAATATGGTATCCCATCCAATTTGCCCCGCTACCAATTTCCCACAAATAATCTTTTCGGGATCTATTTTTCAATAGTACCTGAACTGTCAGGTTAGTAGTATCAAGATGAATAGGATCATTTGGACGTTCAACATCAATGAACTTAACATAGTGAGATATGTAGGATGATATATAATTTAGAGCATTGCCTAGCCTTCTTTTCTCCTCTTCTGGATTAAGTTTCACCTTTATATCCTTAATGCGAGATTCAAGTAGTTTTAACTCCTCAACTAGACGACTATCGATTTGAACTATATTTAAATTATCAAGTGATTGCTCAAGCCTACCGACAAATCGATATATTTCATTTAATGTCTGTCTTCTTGCTCTTAAATCCTCAGATTTAGATTCCAGTAATTGGCGATGATCACGAACAACATTTAGCCTACCCTCTAGGTCACGTAATTGCTTTTTGATATCCGCAATTTCTTTATCCAAGACTTCACGTGCACTCGTAACAGCTTGTGATGTTCGCTGTACATTCTTTGTTACTTCAAGAAGCTTACTAATCTCATCTGATGCTGATCTGCTTTCTGAGCCGCAAAACGGGCATAGTGTTTTATCCTTGATTTTATCCTCAAACCAACCGACGCTATCTAATCTTTCTGTTTGAAAATTTAGTGCTTTCCCATACTGTTCCTCAGAATAAGATAGGCTCTCCAGTTTGGAGAGTTTATTACGCAGTACTCCAATAGAATGAGAAATACCTTCTTCCTCGTTCTTGAGCGCATTTAATTCCTTTACAGCGCGCTCCGTACTGCCTTCTTCTATCTTTGGAAGGTTCAATTCAGATGATTTAGGAACCTTCTGAAGGATTTGGATGTAATTGTTAATATCCCAATCAGTCTGAGGATTCGGCGCTTCTCTCAAAAGACCAAATTCTCGTGCCTTGGAATATGAAGCCTTAATATCTATAATCCATGCATTCGCAGCTGCTTTTCTATTATTCAACTCTTCTGTTTTTAATTCAAATTCCTTTACTAATTCCTTAAGTTCTCGTCTTAAAGCAAGTATTTTATTAGTAATTGCACCTAATACGAATGGAAAGATTGTCTTTAGTTTTTCTCTATGGTCGAAGGTATCTGCCTTGAAAAAGAGCGTGTATGGATTAGCTACAATGTGCTGGGGTTGGAATTCAAATGCAGCCATATCTCGTATACTAGGACGATATTTAAATGACGATTCTACTTCCCCTCCTGCAAAATCCAAGCTTGGTAAGCCTGCTAATTGATTCAATCTGTTTTTAAGCGCGTCAGTATTGCAGGTCTTATATGGATGATTAACAATCTCTACTGTCTCAGCTTCATTCATGTACATGTCTGTAGTTTGAGACTTATCCCCTGGCTCTGATCTAGCTACAAGCATTTGGGTTTTCTCTAATTGCAACAGTAAGCCGAACCACTCAGTTTTATCTCTTATTGGACCAACAGGAATTGCACACTTTTCGCTGCCTAAACAATAATCAATAATGGGTATAAGAGCGGATTTTCCTGTTTGGCTTTGACCAGTAATAACATTTATTGTATCTACTCAGGTTTTTTTAGATCCGTTTAGCTCCTAATATTTTGCCTCATTACTAAGTTTTAATAGCGAAAAGTGAATAGTGTAAC
>NZ_JMIY01000008.1:55650-122409 GCF_000685155.1 Candidatus Methanoperedens nitratireducens | reverse complement strand
AAAGTATTTTAATAGATTTTCACCGTAATATTTATGACTACCAAAAGTGCTAAACTATAGTATAACTTAACAGCATTAAATAATAGTGCGGTAATGAAACAAAACTTCCTCACTATTGCTATATTTTTAATTTTGTTGTTAATCCTACCTGCGATTGCAGCAAATGATGATATCATTGTTGAATCAGGCTATAAAGTTCCGGCAAGGGGAGAAAGACACGATCCAGTACCTGTTAGCTGGTGGCAGTTCCAGTTTTTAATTATTATAGGACAAATAAGCATAATGCCAGTTGAGACTCTTGCTGCTGCTAAAAGCCTCACGTATCTTGGCTATAAAGCTATTACGGATAATAACATCTTGAGCAATAGCACCCGCTTAAAAATCCTTGATTACATTAAAAGAAATCCTGGAGCGAGCTTTAATGTTATCTCAAAAGAAACAGGTGTAAATAGGGGAACTTTAAGCTACCACCTCAAAATTTTGAAAATGCACAAGAATATTAGACCGTATAAAAACAGGAGTTATATAAAGTATTTTGAGAATCCTATTAAATTCAGTGATGATGAAAAGAAGGTGCTCCAGTATCTTAAACAGGATGCATCCAGAAGGATAATCGAGGTTCTGATAGAGCGTCCGGGTGCATCGAGAAAAGATTTATCAAATGCGATTGGGATTTCAGGCCCGGCTGTAACACAGTGCATTGAATACCTGCAAGCAGACGGAATTGTTGAAATTGAGAAAGGGGGTCAATTTAATAAGTATTATGTTAGCGCAAGAGCCATGCAAATAATGCAGAATGTACTGCCAAAGTAGCCTTTGTAGCTGAAATATTAACTGGCATAAAAAGAAGTATTAAGTTGAAGCCCTCTCTATGGGTATAGAAAAACCTATGCAAGATGAGAAACTCTTTACCAGAAATTTTATCCTGACCAGCCTCTCCACCGTTGCCGTATTCACAAGCTTCTATTTCCTGCTTGTCACGCTGCCTATTTATATTGTAAAACTCGGGGGCTCAAAATCAGAGATAGGTCTTATCATCGGGGTGTTTACGATCGCTGCCGTATTCCTGCGTCCTTTCATCGGTCGGGAGGTTGACAGGCGAGGCAGGAAGAGCATACTCATAGCAGGTTTGCTTGTATTCTTTGTATCCATGTTGCTCTATAATTATACTACGAGCGTTGCCTCTCTGCTTCTTCTGAGGGTGCTTCACGGCATCGGCTGGGGTGCAGCCACCACTGCTGCAAGTACCCTGATAGCTGATATCGCACCCCTGCAACGAAGGGGCGAAGCCATGGGTATTTTCGGAATGTCTGCAAATATTGCTCTGGCGATAGGCCCGATTGTGAGTTTCTCGTTATTATATGCCTCTGGTTTCCCTGATTTCCCGAGGCTCTTCGCAGCAGGTGCTGCCATAGCATTTGTGTCTCTTTTACTGGTAATACCTGTATCTGAGACCGTTGTTGTGCATCCAAAAACTCCGCTTTTTAGCAAAGAGGCGTTTTTTCCCTCTGCTTTAATGTTCACGATTACACTAACATACGGCTCGATCGTATCTTTTCTGCCTCTTTTTGCGCAGGATGAGGGTATAGCCAATCCGGGCATATTTTTCACAGTATTTGCGGTAACACTGCTTCTCATCAGGGCCATTGCAGGTAAGCTCTCTGATGTTAAAGGAAGGAAATTTGTTATTGTACCCGGTATGGTCTTAATCACTCTTGGCCTCTGGGTGCTCTCGCTAGCGAACCCGCTCTGGAGCTTCCTTGCCGCAGCCCTGCTGTATGGGCTGGGTTTTGGACTGGTGCATCCCGCTGTAATGGCCCTTCTTGTTGACCGTGTGGGTGAGCGCGGACGCGGTGCTGCTATGGGTACCTTTAGCTCAGCCTTTGACCTTGGTATTGGTGCAGGCTCCATTCTTTTAGGAGTGGTGCTGCAATTTTTCGGTTTCAGGGTCATGTACCTGCTCGGGGGTCTGATAGTGCTTGCAGGCATGGTATGGTTTATAGCAGGAACTGATAAAACTGATAGAATTGTAGGAGGAACATAATGGATATTTTCTCCCATGCCCTGCTGCCATACCTGATCGGGAAGTTATTTAAGCGAAACAAAGAAGAGGTTACTGCCCTTGTTCTTGGTGGATTAGCTCCTGATTTTGATGTATTTATCCTGTGGATTAACTACCTGTACCCAACTTTCTTTCTAATCACGCACCGCGGTATAACCCATTCCCTGCTCTTCGGGTTTTTCACAGGCATTATAATACTTTATCTTGCTTCCCGCACCAGGGTTAAGGCTAAAGTCAGCAGGTTCATTGATTTCAGACCCACGATCTCATACCGCATGGCGGTATTTGCATACGCAGGAGTGATAATCCACCTCCTCCTGGATTACTTTACCACAAAAGGTATCCCGCTTCTTTATCCGCTTGATACTGCAAGGTGGTCTGCCGAGGTGTTCTTTTACACGGATATCTATCTTACGATACTGAGCCTTGCCATTATAATATATTTATTTAAAAAACCTCTTCAGACGAATACAATAACCAAATTTTTAGTTGTATTCCTCGTAATATTCGCAATCCTGGGGACTGTCAGGATTGTTGAAAAAGCCAGCGCAGAGGATTTTTTGCAGAGTGTAAATATAAATGCCTATCCTACCAGCAATCCGTTTGACTGGTATGTCCTCAAGGAATCAGAAGATAAGCTGGCAATATACCAGTACAATGGGCTTACCAGAACCTCTCAATATAATGAAACCCTTTTGCGCCTGAATATTGGACCTGATGGAGATGATGGAGAGAACCTGGATGCTGCACTCGACGCCGCAGGGGAACTGCCGCAGATAAAGATGTTCAGGTGGAGGGCTTATACATCCGCCGTCAATGCCTCCTTTAGCAATGAGACATGGCTTCTTGAATACTACGACCCGGTCCAGAGGGCAATGATGCGGGATTCTCCTGCAGTATTCAGGAGGGCGGCTGCTAACTGGAGCTCTATAATAGTAAAGGTGGAAGCAGGAAAGGCGGTTATATTATGATTACGATCACTCAATCAGTACCACATCAACCTCTTCACCTGCACTCAATCCCTCTATATTCTCAGGTATGATCACAAAACCATCAGCTTTAGAAACAGAGCTCAGTATACCGGCACCTGAGGTCGCAAGAGGTATTGCTTTGCCATTATTGATCTTAACACGGGCAAATGTCTTGTATCCTGCTCTTGATGCTATCTTATCAGATAATACAGCACGAACAATCCTGTCAGGCTCATCAGGCAGGTTCCCAAGCTTTCGAAGTGCTGGCCGCGCAAACCAGTAAAGCGCAACGATACCTGCAACTGGGTAGCCAGGCATGCACACCACAGGCTTGCTGTTGATAATACCAAGTGCTGTTGGCTTACCAGGACTTATGCCTACGCCGTGGACAAGCAGCGTCCCTGTAGATTCAACAATCCCGGGGACATAATCCCTTCTTCCCACCGATGTCCCGCCGCTGATTATAATCATATCTGCATCAAGGTTCGATATAATTGCATCTTTTATCCTGGGAGGTGAGTCTGTCACAATATCAAGAAGCCTTGGAGTTCCACCCCATCTCTCGATATACAGTGCAGCCATCAATCCATTGGTCTCATAGATCTCGCCCTCTTTTAGGCTCTCCTTTCCTCTTGGAACTAGTTCCTCGCCTGTCGGGATTATTGCCACAAGGGGCTTCCTGAATACCTCTATATCCCTGATACCAAGGGATGCCATAACAGCGATATCGCACGGCCGCAGCCTGTGCCCTTTCTTTAAAATAACTTCGCCCTTTTGAATATCCTCCCCGATCTCTCCTACGTTCTTTAAGGGATGTACCTGGGTAAATACTTCAACACTGTCGCCATGCATAACTGTATCTTCCACCATTACGACGGCATCTGCGCCTTCGGGCAGGGGTGAACCTGTATGCACCATGACACAGGTCCCTCTCTCAACTCCTGTCCCCGCTGTGAGGATAACGGGGGAATTGCTGCCTGCGCCGAGGGTATCAGATGCCCTCACAGCAAAGCCATCCATGGCAGCACGTCGATAATGCGGTACATCCACACCTGCAACTACATCGAAAGCATTGATCCTGCCATCGCAATCCTTAATCGGCAAAAGCTCTGGATCAGAAACAGGTATAATCACACCTGAGAATAGTTCTTTTGCCTTATCTGCGTTTATTCTTTTTTTAAACATTTGAACATTAACCACCCGATACCGGAGGAAAGATCGCAATCTCATCATCTGAGTGCACGGGTGTCCCTAATCCTCCTGATTCTATGATATCCCTGCCGTTTAAAAAAACATTGATATACGGCTGCAAACTATTACCATTGAAGAGCATATTCCTCAACCCTGGAAATCTTTTACAGAGTATTTCAAGTATTTCTTTAATAGTATTACCTTCCAGCTCAAGCTCTTTTGTCCCTGTATATTCTCTGAGATTAGCAAAAAGCCTGACCCTGATTTTTGGCATGAATTGAGTGCTCCTTTAAACCATAAATGCTATGAGTATGTTTAGACTATGATATGCTGATGAATAAAAAAGACTTTGCTTTATACCTTGGTTTTATTCTCATAGTTGCTTCTGCTTTTTTCCTCAGGCTCTACCAGCTCGATCTGAGGGTTTTTCATCATGATGAAGCGGCAGTGGGTTACTTCACATATAAATTATTCAACGATGGTATATATTCCTACAACCCCGCATTCCACGGCCCTTTCATGTACTATGCTACAGCCGGCGTGTTCAGGCTCTTCGGGGACAGCATATACTCAGCCCGCCTGCTCCCTGCGCTTCTTGGAGCTTCTATGCTCTTTCTATTAATTCCTTTAAGAAAATATACAGGAGAGCGCGGAATGGTACTTGCCGCATTCTTTTTTGCATTCTCGCCTTCGTTTCTTTATTACTCGCGGTTCTACAGGGAGGATATCTTTATCTCTTTCTTTACACTGCTTGCGTTTGTATGTGCTGTCAAATATGCAGAGAGTTATACTGAAAATAATTCCCCCGTCATGAGGGGCTTTTATCTTTTTGTGGTAGGGCTGTCGCTTGCATCTATGGCAGCGCTTAAGGAGAATGCATATATCTCAATAGCGCTGGTCGTATTCTTCCTTTTCCTGCTCTTTATCAGGGAGAGATGGTATAAAGGTCTGATAGAGAAGCTAAGAGGACATGATAAAAGAGCCTTAATTACAGTTGCTGAAGGGTTTTTTTTAATTATGGTCTTCCTTATCGTTTTTTCGCTCTTTTATACAGGGAAGGCCCTTGATCTCTCTGGCATATGGACAGCTATTGAAAAAGCCTTCTCGCACTGGTATGAGATGCACTCGATAAAGCGTATTGGCGGTCCTATGTATTTCTATTTACCGATACTTGCGCTCTATGAACTTCCTGCTCTTATATTCGGGTTTGCCGGGATTGCTTATTATTATAAGAGAAATAATCTTTTCATGATCTTTCTTATATACTGGGCTATGACCAACCTGATAGTCTATTCTTATCTTCAGGAGAAGGTTCCCTGGCTGGTTCTGAACCCGCTTCTGCCTCTTACTATAATTGCAGCCGCGTACCTGGGTGAACTTATGCCCCGATTAAAATTAAATTCCAGAAACGGGACGGCTGCAGTTATTCTGATCTCTATGATTCTGTTTTATTTTGTGCATTCAAGTGTTTTCCTGAATTACTATAACTACACCAACCCTGCAGAACCCCTGATCCAGGCGGCACAGCCTCCCCAGAGGTTTTCTGAACTCCTTGGTAAAATATCCGAGGTGTCCTCCCAGTACACGAACCAGTCAACCGAGATCCAGGTTACCGATGATCAGATGGAGACACAGTTCCTGTGGTATCTGCGCCACTACGATAATGTTAAATGGAGGGTGAAACTTGATTCTGAGCTCAATGCCCCTCTGATTGTGGTACATGATACCGATGGGAATGAGTCTGAAGCAGATATTGTCCAGCGCCGTCTTAGAAGCGATTATGATAGACTCGACAGTGCAAAGATGTCGTGGTACTGGTTTAAACCAGCAGATTTTACGCTGGATTACCTGCTCTACAGGAAGATGAATGGTCAGCCTGGAGAATACAGGGTTGTATTATTCTATAAGCCGGTATCTTAACTAACATCTCATTAGGGTAAATTCCCTTCCCCGCTCAGTTCATGCTGCCGCTCTATATTCATGTTGATAAGTATCTCAAAAATCTTCTTCACCTGCTCACCATCAAGCCCGCGTTCTGTTGCCGCATTCGTCACCCTGTCCAGCACTACTTTATTCTGCTCAACATCATTAATCGTCTTTCCCTCGGCTCTCTTTGCATCAAGCACTTCCTTTGCCAGATTTGTCCTTTTTTCGATAAGACAGAGCAGTTCCTCATCAATTTTCTGGATTTTTCCTCTGACCTCTTTTAACTGCATGTTTTTACACCGTTATTCACACCTGTATTATTTACCTTGGTCCTTATCACCTTTCCGCCCATCCCGCGCCATACAGGCTCAAGCTGATCGAGCAGGTCAGGATTCCCGATCGCGGTATATGCAGGCCCTGTGCCTGATAGGCCTGTGCCCTCGATACCCAGCTCAAGTGCGGCCATCATGGGCTCTGTACTGAAGCCAAGTGCTGCGCAGTATAAGAAACCATTCAATGTCATAGCTCTCTCATAATTTCCAGAGATGGCTTCTCTATAAGCAAGATCAACCCAGGGTGCGATAAATCTTGAGCGTGCAACGCTGGCTGGTGAAGGCTTTTTTTGTTCTGGCGCCAGGATAAGTACCTCAAAATCGCGCTCCACTCTTTTGATAAGTTCCTTTTTCCTGTTATCGGTGATTACAAATCCACCAAGCATAGAAGCACATGCATCGTCGAAAGCACCGGTAATTGTAACTTTTGAATCAAGTGCAGCCTGAACTCCGATTCTTACAGCCTCAATCGGTTCAAGCTTTTCACCGAGCGCATCAAGGGTTGCAAGCACTGCTGCGTTTGCGGCTGCGCTTGAGCTTTTAAGTCCGCTTGATATAGGTACCTCGCTTTTTGTTGTGACCTCTGCTCCGAATCCTGCGCCAAACCGCAGAAGAATAAGTTCAACACAGCGCTCGATAAGAGAGGTATCCCCTCCCCCTTCTATATATCCCTGGATCTTTTTAGAATCTGTCAGTATAACCTCTGCCTCTGTTCTCAGATCAATGCCAAAAGCTGCCCCTTTCCATGTAGCTATCGCATTGATTATCGTCCCTGCCCCGTAGGCACAGGCATATCCTGATTGCTTCATATTATTTATTTATCTGCTTGATCTTATCTCTCAATATCTTCAACTCTTTTAATACAAGTTCCTTAGTAAACTCAACCGGATTCTCCTGTCGGTTATATTTACTTAAAAGCCAATCAATATAATCAAGTTCTTCGAGTGATGATTCGAACCCGGGTACGTAATTGATAAGTTCATTAAGCGGTATCACTGCAGCGCTCCCTTTCTCCACCCTTTGCTCAAGACCGTTGACCACAATGATAAAATTATATTTCTGAAAACCAAACGCTCTGGCAATGTTTCTTGAGTACCCTTTTATTTGCTGCGCTCGCTTTGCCTCCATGTTTTTGTACATGGACGGGGAATCCTTATACTCAATAAATAATATCGCCTCATCGTTCCAGAGAACAGCATCAAATTCGACTTTATTTGCCATGTTCTTAAACGCAAGAACATTAAATAGCACACCACTGCACCATAGAAGATTTAAATTGCGGCGCAGTGCCTGCTCGGATTTCTGGACATCCGGACGCAATCTCAGGGTATAAGGCTCAGCTTTCAGTTTCATCATCGATACTTTATCAGTAATTATTTAAATAATCTCCATTCTCACAGTTGTAAAGACAGGTCCCCGTATATCTATCTTTTTCTTGTTCCCGGTTATATAAAGCTGTGCAACAGGATCAAGCCTGATATTTATCTCAGAGGGGACCTTAATTATCCTCACCCTGATCTCACAATCGCTGCCCTTTTGTGCTGCATCCTCTATCTCTCTGGCGCAGCGTGCAGCGAATGCATCTATATATCTGATGCCTGTGCTCACACCATTCCTGAATGCATCGTCCCATCTGGGAATCCTGGGTAATCCCAGGACATCGTTTTTGTAGGAAATGATCTCGTTCATCGCAGCAGGACCGCAAAGCTTTGTATTCTCTTCCGGCTCCACGACCTTTACCCTTATATTTTTATCAAATAACCGCCCCTCCCATGCAGTGAACCCGCACGGGCTAGGGGTATCTCCATGTTGTTCGCAGGCCATTGCAATGGCGCTCTGTATCTCCCGCCCTGTCTGTGTTGCAGGAGTATCATCTACGTATACCATTGCTGCGATATCGCTATCAGACATAACCCAGTTAATCCTGTACTGGAACTGCGGATACGTCAGCGCGCGTATATCTGTTGAATCATGCAGTATCATGGCAAGGCGCTCAACACCCATCCCCAGATTCATCACAGGGTAAGGTATATTGTATTGTGAAAGCGCGGATGGAGAGTATATCCCGAACGTAGCTACCTCTACCCAGCCGTCCCTGTATTTAGTCCTTGAACCCACAAGTTTAGGGTGGTAGGCAAAGACCTCGATCTGGGTATCTGGAACATAGTACTTGCTCCTCTTATCATCGGGCCTGAAATTGAAATTAGAAAAACCGAATTGAGAAAGTAGTCCTGACGCTACGGCTTTTCCATCCTCGATGCTGACATCCTCATCCATTATGACGCAGGATGCAGAATAATATGCCATAAGGCGCGTGGCATCCTCGGCCTGCTCGCGGCGGAAGCACCTGTCTACAGAAAAGAGCTTAAGGGGTGTTGTGCGGTAATCACACATCGCTCCAAGGCTTATGAACCACCCGGAGGTCATATGGCTTCTAAGCGTGTTCTGAGAGCACACAGGGACAATGGACTTGAATTCAGGAAATACACGGTCGATCATCACAGCGACCCTTGAATCAGATACTTCCAGCCTGGCCGCCATCTCAGGAACCAGATCATCCCCTTCGATCTCTCCTTTCTTGTATGAATGAAGTATCTGCCTTATCCTCTCAATCCTTTCATCATCCAGATCTCCAAGGATGCTTTTTATCTTTCCTATCCTCTCATCTGAGATCCCGACATTGGGTCTTGGAAGACC
Source organism: Candidatus Methanoperedens nitratireducens (assembly GCF_000685155.1). Taxonomy (GTDB): domain Archaea; phylum Halobacteriota; class Methanosarcinia; order Methanosarcinales; family Methanoperedenaceae; genus Methanoperedens; species Methanoperedens nitratireducens. Next base: position 113,230 of record NZ_JMIY01000008.1, on the reverse strand, counting down.
GCCTGTATAGAAGCAGCGATCAAGAACAGCAAGCGCTTCATATCCGAATTGCTTATGTATATCCCTGTCCTCTACAATGATCGGGTTCATGACCTCTTCAAAACCCAGCCTCATATATGCTTCGCGCAGGCGCTGGATTGTATCAAAGACAGGATGAGGTTTACCGTATCTTAACGCGTATCGCGGGTATTTTTCATTGACTCCAGGACTGGATATGTATTTTCTTCCTTCATTCCATGCAGTGTCAAAATCCGCTCTTGTTGCTTCTTTAATTTCATCAGGATTGAATTTCATGGCCTTACTTCTCTCCGATAGTTGAAGTATTAATAAACCCACCCCTCATCATCTGGTCGACAAGCACAAGCGCAACCATGGCCTCTGCCACGGGAACTATGCGCGGCGGAATCGTAGGGTCATGACGCCCCTTTATTTTTATTTTTGTCTCTTTCATATTGCTCATATCAACAGTGCACTGCTCCTTTGAGATCGAAGGCGTGGGTTTAACTGCTATCCTGCATACGACCGTCTCACCATTGCTGATACCTCCAAGAATCCCGCCAGCATTGTTGGTAAGCATGCCTATCTTTCCATCATACGTGGATTCCTGAAGAGTAATTGGGTCATTCATCCCGAGTTGCGTCTCGGGAGGACGCACACACGTATGCCTGCTGGCATACGTGGATTCCTGAAGAATAATCGGATCATTCATCTGGCTGCCTCTCATGAGTGCGGATCTGAATCCCGCCCCGATCTCAACGCCTTTTACTGCGCCTATGCTCATTAGCCCCTTTGCAAGTTCTGCGCTGAGCTTATCGAATACAGGTTCACCCACGCCGGCGGGAACACCATGAGCAAGTATCTCAACTATCCCGCCCACGCTGTCACCTTCGCTTCTCGCCATGTGAACCACGGTCTGCATCTCTCCTGCCGCCCCGGGATCTGCGCACCTGATCGGGTTTTTCTCTGTATTCTCACGGATCTCTTCTATGCTAACAGGTCTTGCGCGAATACCTCCAAGCTCAACCACATGGCCAAGTACCTCAACACCGAAGCGGGCGAGGATCTTCTTTGCAACTGCACCGGCGGCTACACGGCCTATCGTCTCCCTGGCGGATGACCTTCCCCCTCCCCTGAAGTCACGAAAGCCGTATTTTAACTCATAGGTCAGATCAGCATGTCCCGGGCGCGGTGTACTCTTAAGCTCTTCGTATTTACTTGAGTCAACATCCTTATTTTTGACCATTATCGATATTGGCGCGCCTGTGGTCTTTCCTGAGAATACCCCTGATAAGATCTCTGCTTTATCCTCCTCTTTCCTTGGTGTGGTTATATCACTCTGGCCCGGACGGCGGCGGTCAAGTTCTTTCTGGATATCTGCCTCATTGAGTGGAAGACCTGCCGGGCAGCCGTCTATCACCACGCCCGCTCCATAGCCATGGCTCTCACCCCATGTTGTTATGCGAAAGAGTGTGCCGAAGGTATTTCCAGACATGGTGTGCTATTTAGTTCGACTGTTTATATAAGCACTTGGAATTAATCACTTCTGCAACTACTTCCACATCTGAAAGCAGCGCAAGTTATATATGTAAAACAGAGCAAAGATTAATTTTAGAGGGTGAAGTACAGAATAGATTAAAAGGAGATATGGGGGTAAAGTATGAAAACAAATCAAAATAAGAAAGATAAGGGGAGTGAATTATGAAAGCTGTTGTTTTTCATGGTATTGGCGATATCCGCCTGGAGGATATGCCTGAGCCGCAGATCGAGCAGCCAAATGATGCCATCGTGCGCCTCACGGCTTCTTCCATCTGTGGAACTGACCTGCATATGGTCCGTGGCACAACGCCAGGGATGCAGCCAGGCACGATCATGGGACACGAGGGTGTAGGAATAGTCGAGCAGATCGGGCCTGAGGTGCGGAACATGAGGGTCGGCGACAGGGTCGTTATCCCGTCTACCATCAGTTGTGGATACTGCACCTACTGCCGCGCTGGCTTTTTCTCCCAGTGCGATAATGCCAACCCGAACGGACCGCTGGCAGGTACTGCCTACTTTGGAGGGCCGAAGGATACGGGACCTTTCAACGGTCTTCAGGCTGAGAAAGCCCGCATTCCCTACGCCAACGTCGGGCTTGTTAAGCTGCCAGATGAGATAAGTGATAACCAGGCGATCATGCTATCCGATGTCTTCCCGACCGGCTTTTTCGGGGCAAGGCTGGCCGAGATCGATCCGGGCGATACAGTTGCTGTCTTTGGATGCGGCCCTGTAGGCCAGTTCGCCATTATCAGCGCCATGCTCCTCGGTGCAGGCCGTGTCCTGGCGGTCGATGAGGTTCCATCCCGTCTTGATATGGCAAGATCACTGGGGGCAGAGGTGATCAATTTCGAAGAAGAGGAACCAATCGAAGTGATCCATCACCTCACAGGCGGAATAGGCGTTGACCGTGCTATAGATGCAGTCGGGGTTGAGGCTGAGCACCCGCACAGGGGGCCTGCAGTCAGGCAGGCAGAGCAGAAGGCTGGGGAGTTCCAGCGGGAAGTAAAGGAGGTTGCGCCCGAAACCCATCCGCAGGGTGATGTCTGGAAGCCTGGCGATGCACCTTCCCAGGCACTACAGTGGGGAGTGGAGGCACTGGCCAAAGCAGGAACATTATCGATCATAGGCGTTTATCCTGAAACAGCCCGGTTCTTCCCGATTGGCCAGGCTATGGGCAAGAACCTCAAGATCAATATGGGGAACTGCAACCATCGAAAGTATATCCCGATGCTCATTGATCTTATCCGCAGCGGTTCAGTTGATCCAGAGAGGTTCCTGACACAGATCGAGCCTCTCACATCGGCGATCGAGGCCTATAAAGCCTTCGACCTGCGTCAGCCTGGCTGGGTCAAGGTGGAGCTTGTGCCGGGGATGTAGATTAACAGGATCAACAGGATAACGCAGATTTATAAAAAGGCATCTGCGTTTATCCGCGTTCATCTGCGGTTTATAAACTCCTATATTTTGAAAAAAGAGAAGTATCAAATCAAAGGCAGTTTATTTTCCGAGTCGATTCAGTCTGAAAGAACTAAAAATGTCTTTTCCATAATGGGATCTTGTTGATGGAAATATGCCCTCACTGGCTGATCTGACCTCTTCTATAGAAAAAAAGGCCTTGGGATTAAATCTCTTAATTATGCCCACAACATTATTGACCTCTTTGCGTTTGATAATCGTGAAAACGATTTTTACCTGGCCTGTAGCTCCTTCAGCATCCACGCTCGTAACCCCATAGCCAATAGATTTAAGCGAATTAATCAATTCGCTCGTGTCCTTTTTTGTGATAATACGGACAACCAGTGTACCCATTGCCATTTTGTTTTCAATATATATTCCTGCGAAATTTCCCATTGCAAAACCTCCTGCATAAGCGACATAATAGGCAATGTTGGTGAGATTTTGCATAATTTGTCCGAGCGCAAAGAGCCAGATGATTATTTCAAAAAACCCAAACAGTGGAGCAAGGTATTTTTCGCCTCTTGAAATAAAAATTATGCGTATTGTCCCCAAAGTAACGTCTAAAATCCTTGCAGTAAAAATAAGTATCGGCAGAATAACCCATGCGAATATTTCTGAATTTAAAAAATCTGTGCTGATCATTTCCAATCTGAATACATTAATAATCTTGATATATTAATAGATTCCTTCGCTATTCCTTATTTTCCCACGGCCTTGAGCGCATCCTCAAATATCTCAAAGCCGCAGTCGATCTCCTCCTTAGAAATTACCAGAGGCGGTACAAACCTGATAACAGAATCACCTGCAGGAAGCATGATCAATCCACCCTCAAAAGCCTTCTTAATGATCAGATCACGTTTCTCAACAGCAGGGTCTTTGTTCTCCTCCACGAGTTCCACACCTATCAGAAGACCCATGCCCCGCACATCCCCGATTATCCGATATTGATCCTTGAGCTCATTCAGGCGCTTGATAATATATGCGCCTTTATCAACCGCTTGATCTCCAAGTTTATTGCTCTCCATGAACTCAAGCGCTGCAAGCCCGGAAGCAGAGGCAAGCAGGTTTCCCCCGAATGTGTTGCCATGCGCCCCGGATGGCCAGCTCATTATCTTGCCTGTTGATAACGTAGCACCAAGAGGCATCCCGCCGCCAATTGACTTTGCCATGCACACGATATCAGCCTTTACATTAAAATTCTCCATTGCCATGAACTTACCTGTGCGGAAACCACCGCTCTGGATCTCATCGGCTATCAGCAGCACGCTGTTCTCATCGCATATCCTGCGAATCTCTTTGTGGAATTCGGGCGGCGGGACTATGACCCCGCCCTCTCCCTGTATTGGTTCTACTACTATAGCAGCCGTATCCTCCGGTGATAGCTCTCTTTTGAGTATGGTGCGTTCTATCTCTTTAGCGCAGGCTATACCACACTGGGGGCATTCAAGATTAAAAGGGCAGCGATAGCAATACGCGTAGTAGGAATGCACGACCCGAAGCGAAGGGAAATGCTCTTTATGCCGTATTTTTGAGCTTGTAAGAGATAGCGCACCAAGCGTTCTTCCATGGAAGGCATGGTAGAATGCAATCATACTGTTTCTCCGTGTGTGCCAGAATGCAAGCTTCATTGCAGCCTCTACCGCCTCTGCTCCTGAGTTTGAGAGAAACACCTTCTCATACCCTGTTAACCCGCAGAGCTTCTCTGCCAGTCTCAGCGGCATCTCTGCATAAAAATCTGAAAACTCGCAGTGGAACGTCCTCTCTGCCTGCTCTTTAACAGCGTCTATGACCTCTTTGCACCTGTATCCTGTATTCATTACAGCCACGCCTGCGGCAAAATCGATGTAGCGGTTGCCATCAACATCGAATATGATCGAGCCCTCAGCATGGTCAACCACCAGGTCATACAGCCGCGTAAGTGACGGTGATATGACTTTATTATCCCTGCCTATGATATCCCTGGATTTTGGGCCTGTAGTTCTCATAGTTCTCATTATCCCTCCTAATACGCCAGATCTATCTGTGCTTTCTGGAGCTTTCCACTGTAATCAAAATAAACGGTTTTCAATTCTGTGAATTCCTCTATCGCTGTTGTACCTGCTTCACGGGCTCCGTTTCCTGATGATTTCACACCCCCGAACGGCAGGTGGATCTCAGCTCCGATTGTAGATGAGTTGATGTATGTTATGCCTGCTTCTATTTTTTCAATTGCCCTGAAAGCGTCATTAATGCTATCTGTATAGATAGAGGATGAAAGCCCATATACCACGGAATTGGCGATCTGTATTGCCTCATCAAGATTACCGGCGCTGATTAAAGATACAACAGGGCCGAATATCTCATCCTGTGCTATTTTCATATCAGAAGCTGCATCTGTAAATATGGTAGGTTCAAAGAAGTAGCCTGGCAGGGGCTTGATGATACTTCCGCCCTGAACCAGTTTAGCACCTTCATCCTTTCCTATCTCTACATATTTTGCTATCTTCTGAAGCTGTGAGTTATTGATAACAGGACCGATGTCGGTACCCTCATCAAGACCGTTGCCTATTTTAAGCTGTTTTGTTCTCTCGATAAGTTTCTCCTGGAGGAGAGGCAGTATCTTCTCATGCGCTATGACGCGGCTTGCTGCAGTGCACCGCTGCCCTGCAGTTCCGAACGCTCCCCACAGAATACCGTCTACAGCAAGGTTCAGGTCAGCATCGTCCATAACAATGATCGGGTTCTTCCCGCCAAGCTCAAGAGAGACCCTTTTCATATCCCTGCTTGCCTCACCCATTACCAGTTTACCCGTCTCAAGTGAGCCTGTGAAGGATATGGAGCGGATCTTCCTGTTCCTGATAATCGCACCGCCCACAGTGCTTCCATCCCCGGTCACAAGGTTCAGTACGCCTTTTGGAAGCCCTGCCTCTGTGAGTATTTTCACAAGTTCTATGGCAAGTATTGGTGTATCGCTTGCAGGTTTAAATACTGCTGTATTCCCACAGATCAGGGCAGGCATTATCTTCCAGGAAGGGATCGCAAGCGGGAAGTTCCAGGGCGTGATCAGCCCGACTACACCTATGGGCCTTCTGACCGTAAGACAGAATTTGTTCGGAAGTTCAGACGGTGTTGTCTCCCCTAAAAGACGTCTTCCTTCCCCTGCTGCATAGTATGTCATATCGATTGCTTCCTGGACATCCCCCCGCGTCTCATCCAGAACCTTTCCCATCTCGATTGTCATAAGGCGCGCAAGCTCTTCCTTTCTTTCCTCAAGCATCCTTGCTGCCTGAAAGAGTATCTTGCCGCGGTATGGAGGAGGTGTACTGCTCCATCTCTCAAATGCATCTTCAGCGCTATCTGCAGCACGCTGCACGTCATCCTGCGATGCTCTCTGTATTTTTCCGATTAACTCAAGAGTTGTGGGGTTATAATCATCAAAAGTCTCGCCTGTGCTTGATTCTACCCATTCTCCGTTTATGAAAAGCTTATATTCCTGCAAGGTACCTCACCCTGCTATAGAGTTGTAGGCGATGCTATTTTAAGGTTTTTGTGTCATCACATAAACCTGATTCCCCTGGGTATCTCTCCGATTTTATCCCTGAACTTATCCGGCCAGTCCTCAGGCTCAAACCCCTTCTGTGCAAGGAATACGCTTGCCCACCTCTCAAGACCGATACCAGAGCATCCGCTCCACACATCCTCTGCGGACTGCGATTTCACATTAAAGCCCCTGGGATACTTATCGCCATTCACGCTCAGGTTCTGGAACTCAAGCCACTCCCCATCCTTGCCCCTGTAGGGCAGCGGTGCCTCAAAATCAATTGTTCCAACATCATCTCTCCCTGCAAGCCCGATCATCCCCTCCTGCGCCATGAACCACGGTGTAACCCATGCCATCCTCCACTCAAGATCAAGGATATCGTTGAATACATGCTTGTAGCACTCCTGCATATCCTTTGAGTGGGAAAGGACCTGCTCAGGCGTACCGATGAAAACAAGTTCTATCCTGTGGAACTCATCCACCCTTTCCATGCCGTGTATGCCGCCGCTCTCGTACCTGTGGGATGTGCCTGAGCGGTCAAATACCTTGATGGGGAGAGAATCATCAGCAATAATCTTTCCCTGCAGGAATGGCCAGAACGATGGGCACTGGGCATAGGCCATACCGCCAAGAGGTTTATCGATTTTCTCCCAGATGAGGTTAAGAGGTACTTCAAGAGTGACCTTGTAGTAGTCCATAACCTCCTCCCAGAACGCCGGGTCCCTTGTCTTCGGGGGACAGACATAGTATATCTCAGGGTATATTCCCTTTGCATGACCTGAGCGCTTCCATACTTCCCAGGGAACAAGCTTCGGGAATATCATCTCAATATAGCCAAGTGGCCTGATTATCTCCTCAAGCACGATCTGCTCAAACGTCCTGAAGATCTGTGTCATCTGCGGCCCGTGTATCCACTGACCCCTGCCTACGCCATGCTTTATCCAGCCGCGCCTCTCGGCCTCAATGGTCGGGTCGCCCTTGAATTTCATCTCTTTTTTAGGGCTCTCCCATAGAAGGCTCCAGTGTTCAGCTTTTCCGCCAAAGCTCTGCGCAGCTATCTTATCCTCTATGAGTGAGATTATCCTGTCAGGGATCTTCTTCTCAAGTTCTGCTTCCCCGACATCGAGTGTGAGCGTAATCATACCATCTTTAAAATCTATTTCCCTGACATAAGGTATTTTGTGCTGGCGCAGTGCCTGCTCAGAAGGTAACTTAACAATGAACTCCTCTATTTCCATGCCTCTTATCCCGATCCTGTATTTCTTACCAAGCACTCCTGCAAGCGGTTTTCTGAGGCGTATAAATGCATCGTGGGCGCGCAGGTACCTATCAGATTCAATATCAAAAAATATGCTGTTATCCTTGATATCCCAGCCTATGATCCTGGCGCCTCTTCCTGCCGGGACACCTTTTTGCAGGATGGTCGCTTTTGCTTCTTCGATGAATCTCTCTATGTCTGCGCATGCTGCGGATACATCTGCGCTTGTTTTGAAAGCGCCTTTGAGGTGAAAGTAAGGTTCCATTATCTCATCAATCGTTCTTATTTGAGGTATCACTTACGACTTATTTCTTATTAATACTTTCATGCATCTATAATTCCTATGTGTCTTTAGCATATAGTCCCACTCCGTGAAGTTACTTATAGGCTTATGTTGATTAACTATAGTAGTAATAAATACTGGAGGAGTTAAAGATTAAGAATAAAATAATAGCAATCACTGTATTTCTTGCAGAGATGATGGCAATGACAGGGGTTGTGGCGACAGCAGATACAGAGGCTGTATTGATAGACAATAGTACTGAGCATAGAGATGACTATTTTGATGTTGACACCAAAATTTATACAGAAGGCCCCAACTTATCACCTTCTACATCATATAACCTGACCATAACAGACCAGGGCTCCTCAGGTAACCAGAGATCGATTGTTGCTCAAGATGAGGGCGCCATGGATCCTGACACCACTTATATAATACCAGAATTCCCAACCATCGCCCTTCCAGTAGCAGCAGCATTAGGAATAATATTCATTATATATAATAGAATAATAGAGGAATGATCCGAAGCTAATATGGAAGCTCCAGCAGTCTTAATCCCAGGGGTGCTATTCTTAGCTCATCATGCTCTTTATCAATGAATGCCTGCTCATGCAGGAAGTAGAGGATTTCATCTAAGGTATGTGGCGGCAGGATAATCTCCTTTTTAATCTCATTAACATTATGCCACCTGGAATCTTCAAGTAACTCCAGTATCATATCAAGATATATCGTAATCACAATTATGCTCATTACTATGTAGTCTTATTTATAGCTCACTATCTCTAATATAGATAGAGAATAGTTTATTGAAAAATTACCACCCTTACCACCGCAGCGTCTTCTGCCACGCTTCCTTGAGCTCATCGATCCCCGCGCTCAGGATCACTTTCTCACCGTCCATTATCGTAAAATTCTGCTGCCATGTAACCACGCCGATATCCGCAAATACATTCCCTTCCATGATCTCCTCGAATCTTCCTACCTTATCTGGCGACACTGTCACCACGAAGCGACTCTGGGACTCTGAGAACAGTGCAGTATCTGCGCGCTTTATGTTCTCGGCAGGCACCTTTGTCAATTCAACAGTCATGCCTGAATTTCCTGAAAATGCGCTCTCAGCCAGTGCCACACCCAGGCCACCATCTGAGCAATCATGGCATGAGGCTACAGTGCCCTCATGGATGGCTCTCTCAAGAGCTGTATAGAGCCTTTTTGCCGACACAGCATCCACCTTCGGCACGTCGTTCCCGATAAATCCAAGCGAGGCAAAGTACTCTGAGCCTCCAAGTTCATCCTTCGTCATACCGAGGACGTAAACCCTGTCATCAGGTCTTTTGACATCCATGGTCACGGCTTTCCTGACATCCTCTATTTTTCCGATGGTCGAGAAAAGTACAGTTGGAGGGATTGAGATCTTCCTGCCTCCTATCTGGTAATCGTTCTTCATGCTGTCCTTTCCAGATATGCATGGTACACCGAAGGCTGTTGTATAATCATACAGCGCCATGTTCGCCCTCACAAGCTGGGCAAGTTTATACTCTCCATCAGGGGTCCTGTCTGATTTAACAGGATCGCACCAGCAGAAGTTATCAAGACCTGCCACATGATCTAAAGAGCCGCCCACTGATACATGGTTGCGGATAGCCTCATCGATAGCACATGCGGTCATATGGTATGTATCGACATCCCCGTATCTCGGACAGATACCGTTGGCAACTACAACGCCTTCCATGCTCTCAAGCAGAGGCCTGATAACCGCGGCATCACTTGGCCCATCTCCTGTAAGTGGTTTTATCACTGAGCCTGCCTGTACCTCATGATCGTACTGCCGGATCACATACTCCTTTGAACAGATATTCAGACGCGAAAGAAGCGTCTTAAGTGCAGCAGTCAAGTCTACATCTCCAGGAACTGGCTTCTCAAACCTCCTGGTCTCCCACCGTGCATTAAGTTTCATAGTGGGAAGACCCCTGTGCATGAAATCCATATCAAGGTAAGCTACACTCTTATCTCCGTATATTGCATGAAATTTTCCGCTATCGGTGAAGGTTCCGATAACCGTTGCCTCTACATCCCTGGTTTTTGCAAGGTTCAGTAATTCATCTATTCTCTCATGGGAAACAGCAAGCGTCATCCTCTCCTGTGACTCTGAGAGCAGTATCTCCCATGGATCAAGACCTGCGTATTTTAAGGGACATCTCTCAAGGTTTATTAGACAGCCTCCCGATAGCTGCGCCATCTCCCCGACTGATGAAGATAATCCTCCTGCGCCGTTATCAGTGATGGCATTATATAGCCCCATATCCCTTGCCTCAAGCAGAAAATCAAGCATCTTCTTCTGGGTTATCGGGTCTCCTATCTGGACTGCGGTTACGGGGGAATCCTCATCTAATTCCAGAGATGAGAAAGTAGCACCATGTATGCCATCTTTCCCGATACGCCCTCCCACCATAACAATAAGGTCGCCAGGGTGGATCTCTTTAATATGGGAGGGCTTTCCATTAATTACAGACGGCATTATCCCGCCCGTGCCGCAATATACCAGAGGTTTACCAAGATACCGATCATCAAAGACGATACAGCCGTTCACTGTAGGGATTCCGCTCTTATTGCCGCCGTGCTCAACGCCACGTCTTACGCCTTCAAATATCCTCTTGGGGTGAAGAAGGCGCTGGGGAAGCCTCTCATTATAGAACGGCGAGGCAAAGCAGAAAACATCCGTATTAAAGATCAGCCTTGCCCCCATACCTGTGCCGAGAGGATCGCGGTTAACACCCACTATACCTGTGATCGCGCCGCCGTAAGGGTCGAGGGCTGATGGCGTATTGTGTGTCTCAACCTTCATCACAAGGTTGTAGTCATCATTGAACCTGATCACTCCTGCATTATCTGTAAAAACAGAGACAAGCCATGGTCTGTTGATCTCCAGGGTTGCCCGCTTTATAAAGGTATTAAAAAGAGAGTTAATAATTTTTGTTCCGTTTTCATCTGTATATGTTATCTGGCTGTTGAATATCTTGTGCTTGCAGTGCTCAGACCATGTCTGGGCAAGTACTTCTATCTCCACATCGGTCGGCAGGAAAAGACCAAGTTCTTCCCTTATGGCTCTCACATCAGCATTATCAAAATATCCACGGATCGCTCTCATCTCAGAGAGATCCAGGGCAAGAAGCCTTTGCCTGCTTATTTCTTTTAATTCGCCATCACTTACATTCAAATCCAGTGTCAGGACTGAGGGGACATGTTCTCCCCCGATAGCAGGAAGCGGAAGATGTATACCTTTTTCTTTATCCCAGTCCCTTGTGCTGGTAATCTTCCACCTCTCGATGAGACTGTTAGCAAGGAGACCGCCTGCTATCTGCCTTGTCTCCTCTTCTGTAATGTCCCCTTTGATAAGATACTGTCTTGAAAAATATACTCCTTTTAGCCTGGTTTTAAGTACATCCTCAGATGCTTTTTTTGCAGTTGCACCGACATTATCCGTAACGCCAGGCTTAAATCCTACCTCTATCAACCATGAGAAATCATCTGCAAGAGGACGGTCTGAATAGATCTGTATTACGGGATCGGCAAACACCTCCTCCCCCAGAAGTCTTATCTGCTCATGCAAGAGATCTGCATCAAATGTGTAGATATCAATTGTTTTGATAGATTCCACTTCTATATGCAGGTCTTCGATTATTCTTTTTTTTATGCCCTCGCCGAGTGCATCTCTCATTCCTTTTTTAAAACAGACTTCGATTCTGCTGACCATTGTTCTGTATCAATCCAGTTTCGTTGTTTTTACCTTCAAGCATGGAGTTATGGTTCTCATTATCGTATTCTCCAGGCTGAAGGTTATATTATCTCAAAAGCTAATATAGTTATCAACGACTGAATAATCGCTGTTTACGGTGCAGATAATGTGAACTACCACACTACATGTAGGGTTATCTTCTCTACCCCCTGACCCCACGTTATAAAATAGTAGCTCACAGGTACATAAAACAGTAAACCCACCCCCCAACCTGCACGATCATTGACAATGATGATCCACCCCCCAACCTGCCATCTCACTTTATCTCTACCTATTCACCATCATCATTCTATACATAATAGTAGCACGGATAAATATTCAGTTGTGAATAAAGTAATACTGAATTAACATCCTGCTGCATTAAATTAGAGATAATGCACCTGGTATTAATTCAGTGACACTACAGTAGGAAATAGTAGTTAATAATATAAATAGCGGGAGAATAACTATCTGAGAAAGGACAGGATTTATGGCCAGACGTACATGGGTATCTGAACAAGGCGGTTCAGGATGCCGTAGATACCATATAATAGAATAGCATCTAAATGTGAAAAGATTTATAAGACACTAACTTAGTGATACCCTAATAGTATGGTTGTTAGAAAGAACATATCACTAGAAAATAGCCATCTTAAGAAACTTGAGCCGCTAACCAAAAAGCACAATGATAACCTGAGCGCAGCAATTCGAGACGCTATAGATGTCACGGAAGCTGCACTTCACCGCTATGGCACTATCGAAAAAGCAATATCAAGTATTACCGCGGATAAAAGGGAATTGACAGCAAGGGAGAAATCTATAGAATCCGGGAAAAATGTGATGCTTAGCAGTCCGATCTTCATATGGATGATCAAATGGACAAAAGGCATACCGCTGGACAAGGAAATACTTGATGAGCTGCTTGATCCATTACAGATCAAGACGATATCAGACCTGGATAAACATATCAATGAGATCAGCAATGAATCGGGCTGGGACTGTAAAATATCTATATTCAGCATGGACAACATTAACCCTGCAACTGCAACTGTTGCAGTATCAGGCGATAATGAATATTATCGTGATTTCCTGGCTCAACTTGTGGTAATGTTCCTTGTCTATAATAAAGGTCTTGATATCGATGTTGTTCACAGGAGGGCAAGTACTATCCGTATCGATTTAAAGGTCAGGGAGAAAGGAACATATCCGCTTGTCGCAAGGGAACACTTCGGGTACCTAAAAGAGGCGATGGACGAGTTCATGTCAAAACAGGATTTCTGGAAGAGCTTTTTTGAAATTTATCGTTCTGTGAACTACAATATGGTATCCCTGTATAAAGATCACTACGAGGATCTACTTGCCTGCAATTCACTTCTTGATATAAGGATATTCGAGTCGCTATCAAAAAGACACATATTAAATATCCCACACCAAGATTTCTTAGTGATGTTAAAGAGGACGCATGAGTCCCTGAGAATTATAGATCGAATAGAGATCTTTGATGATAGTATCAGTATATACCACAATTATAAGAATGAAAAAGCAATAAAGAAGATAAGAGATTATTATTTATTACTTCTTAAAGCGAACGGCCATGAGTATGAGGCAAAATATTCTACCAGCCTCATAGTCCTGAACCATGTATGCTGCAGGGATTAGATTACTACGACCTTTTTTGCAATATCCCTGCACAGTGTTATGTACTCTGCCGGGTTCACGGATGGAAAAGTATCGATCAAACAGATGTCGCATTCTTTAACAGCTTTTCCAAGTTTTCTGATATCACCATGATATACCAGGATCTCTGCCTGCCCTTTAGCTTTTGCCATGAGCACAGGCTCATCCCCTATGGGTTTATCATAATCTGGCAACTCAAAATCAATCTCTACTCCAAGGATATCTGAGTTAGCATTGATATTTAAAATGGTGTTACGCAGCGCAGGAAGCCAGGCATCATTAAGGATCACCCTTCTTGCACCTCCGAGTACGCTTAAAAGACCGAGAGTGCCCGGACCGCAGAAACCATCAACTATTACAGTATTATCAAGTTCTCCGTTAAGGTACAGCTCTTCAAGTTTTTTTATCTTGGTGTTATTGAATTCTATGTGTATCATGGACTGGTTCTTATAGATGCACAGTTCTCCGAATATTGAAGATACCACGTCGCACCGCGTATCACATCCCGAAAGTAATTCATATGTATGGGGCGTGCTGTCTGTGTCCAGTATTCCTATACTCTTTAATGGGTGGCCGGTTCTCTTTATCACTCCTTTTATCTCGGGAACACTGGCCATTATTATATCAGCCAGTTCCTTTGTAACCGAGTCCATTATAAGAACAAGATTTTTGCCCCCCAGGCGCGGAGGATAGGGCACCTGATAACCAGATGTGATAAGCGGAGTTCCGACCTCTTTTAGTACGGCATCAGCGGGAAAAAGCCCTTTTTGTTTCAATACTGTCAGGACGTTCCCGATTACAGAATCAAGGTGCCTTTTGCCGCATTTGCTGCACCTGCCAGTGTTATTATCAATAGTCTCATGAAGCGGAACGCTCTTATCATACTGAGGGTCAGGCGGGCATGAGCTGCATGCCATGTACATCTGGAATATCTCATCCAGTATTTTTTCAGCGGGGAGTACGCAGTCTCCGCTGCATGTAGGACAGTTCATGTGGATATATCTCTTAAATTTCCGTAATTTATATTCAATTATATCAGATTATTATACATAACCCAGTGTATCTTCAATCCTGGCAAGTTCAGGCCCTGTTGTGTCCTCTCCTGCCACATAGCCCCTGCTGTTCGCAAGAAGTCCTGAGCCCACAAGAGGCGAGCCAAAATTGATAGTCCCGATATCCACAGGTAAGTTGAACAGTTCTTCCACGACCGCGATCTCAGAAGTGGTAGCTCTCGGATGCACAAGTACCCCTCTGTTCGTGGCGATTGCAGCCATACCCACGGTCTTTAAGCCCCCGATAGTACCTCTTCTGGCATCAACTCCGAGAGTTCGTTTAATTATCCCGATTGATCTATCAGATAGGTCAGGATGCACCAGGGCTGCAGTATCATTAGCAAGTATGATGTTCCCGGCAGCGTTCAATTCTCCAGATAATCTTGCAGCTCTGGTATGCTTTCTTAGCTTTCTTAGCTCTCCATCGAGAACAAAATCTGCAACTACAATACCTGCTGTGTTTCCACGCATCAATGAGCCTACAATAGTGCTTCCGCCAACCAGAGAAGGGACTGCCGTCACACCAAGGGATTCTTCAAGCTCTCTTATAGTTTCATCAGAAGTATCATACGGAACAAAAGCAAGCCCGTCTGTGCATGTCGCAAACACGCCAATGACCGGGCTTCCCAGGATGTTCATCTTGCGCTTTAACTCTACGGTCCATTCCCCCGGGGCAGGTTAAGGTTATTCCTGTGCAAGCTCGGCTTGCACGCCGCCAGCCTCGAACTTGACTGCTCTTACCCGCAGTTTCAATGGTGGCTTCATGGAGCCTCTCTCCCAGAGCCTCTCATTGATCGTCTTATCAAGCTTGATCTCTGTCATATCGGTCTTAAAGTGCTTTGCAAGAAATTCCCTTACCTTTTTAGATGCGCTTTTTGCCCTCTTCCAGCGCGGGGCTCTTCTTGCATCTGAGAGCGGGATCGTATAAATTCTTTCAATATCTGCCATAAACTTACCTCAAACATCCAGTGTGCTGCGTCTCCAGTTGCGTCTCTTTGGATGGGTCATTACATGCCTGTTGGTTTTTACAATAACCCACGCTGGAACGCGCTGGTTCTGGTTCTGGGCTTTTGCCAATCGTTTCTTCTTACCTTTTGTCTTTTGGGTCATAAAAATGCACCGGATAATCTTAAGATTATCCTAGAACTATCGATTAATTGATAAAGCTTTTGGAGGATAAACCATCAGGTTCTGGTGTATTTTTCCTTAAATTTTGAGATCTGGTCATGATTTCCGATAATGGCAAGTGTCATTCCCTCCCCCAGGATAACTGAAGGATCTATATCTGTTGTTGTCTTTCCGTTCTCCTCAATTCCTATTATGGTGCATCCTATCCGGGAGCGGATAGAGGCTTGTGCGATACTTTTCCCGGCAAGGGGTGAGTCCGGGGTTATGCGGTAGCGCTCGATCTCAAGCCCTTCAGGCATCATTATGATCTCCTCTATCTCCTGTCCCAGGATTATGCGGGCGAGCATCTGAGCAGCCACGATGGATAGGGATGCCACATAATCAGCCCCTGCCCTGTATATCTTATCAATGGACTTTGTGGCATTAGCCCTTGAGATGATTATGCAGTGGGGATTTAAATTCCTGGCAATAAGGGATGTGAAAATAATATCTGTATCATTATTCAGAACTATGATAACTGTAGCTGCATTCTTAAGGTCTGCGCGCTTGAGAATCTCCTCATCAGTTGCATCTCCGGTCACGTACTTAAAACCTTTATCCTTCAACTTCATTTCGTTTTTATCAACAACTACAAAGTTCACATGAGCTCTCTCAAGAACTTGTGCTATACGCCTGCCCACATCCCCGTATCCGATAAGAATAAAATGTTTATCCATATAATATACTCACCGCGTCATCTTTTTTAATGCCTCAAGCTTCTTCTCAGTACCGACTGCCAGAAGTACAGAATTTTCTCTTATTAAGTCCTCAGGCTGTGGGTTCAATGATAACCTGCCCCCGCTCCAGAGCCCGACGATATTCGCACCTGTGAGTTCGCGAATCTGCGCATCCTTTAATTTTTTTCCGATAAGAACGCTTCGAAGATAGATCGGAAACTCCACAATGCTTATATCTGCAAAGAACCTGGTTGCTCCAGAGAGATGGACCGTTAGAGGATCGATGGCTTTTCGTCCTAAATATGTCCCGAACAATGCTTTTGGAGATATTACCCTGTCAGAGCCTGCATATGTCAGGTATCCTGCTTTTGCAGTATCTTCGACAAGGGATATCACCTTGACATTGCCAAGCTCCCTGGAGGTGAGAACTATACTGGCATTCTTCTCATCACTCTGATTTGCTATCAGCATCCTTGCAGAGAGGATATTGGAGTTTAGCAGTACATCCTCATCTGAGGCATCCCCATGGACGCAGAGTATCTTTCTGAATACCAGTTGGGTAATATTCTTTTCATTCTCATCAATGATAACGAAAGGAACCCTGTACTCGTCAAGCTCTGTAATAAGAGTTTCAATGAGCTGGTTATAACCACATATTATAATATGGTTTTTTAGATCAGCCCGAACCTTTAAGGGCAGCTCTCTTCTGGCTGTTCGCTCAAGCACAGGAGTGACAACAAGAGGGGAGAGAAGAGCAAATATCATAACTATACCTGAGAGGATTACAATAACACTGAACAACTGCCCGATAGATGAATCAAAAACAATATCTCCATATCCCTCTGTAGTTATAGTTGCAACCACCCAGTAGATTGCCGTTATAAATTCATAATCCCTATTTTCATAGGTACGCATCAGATACAGAAAAACCATGCTATATATTAATATAAGAAGTATAAAAATAAGAATATATGAAAAAATAGATCTACTTATTCTAAGCCTGAACATCCAGCTAATTATTGTATTAATAAGTCAATAATATTACTGCATATCAGATACTCAAATCCTCAGGTAATAAGGCAGCACGGGCAGGATGGTTTGTGAAGGATTATATAGTCGTAGTACTTTAGTGTTATTTGTGTTATGGCTGAGCCTATTTTTTTGCGGGATTTTGCTATCATCTTTGGTGCTGCGATTGGTATTACCCTTTTGTTCCACCATCTCCGTATAGCACCTATTGTGGGTTACTTGATCGCAGGCGTACTGCTTGGCCCTTCGATGCTGGGTATTGTAGGAGATATTGAGTTGATCGAGATGATGGCCGAGGTTGGTGTCATCTTGCTATTGTTCTTGATCGGGGTTGAGTTTTCGCTTGCTGAGATTATAAGGATCAATCGCGCCGTGTTTGTGGGCGGGTTCCTTCAGGTCTTTCTGACGACTGCCCTTGTACTGCTGGTTGCACTATCATTTGGCGCATCTTTTGAACAGGGTATCTTTATTGGTTTTTTGGTAGCACTGAGCAGTACTGCGATTGTACTTAAAGTGCTCTCTGATCGAGGTGAAATTGATTCTCCGCAGGGTCGTCTATCCGCTGCGATATTGATCTTCCAGGACCTGAGTGTTATGGTGATGGTACTGCTTGTACCGATATTGGGCGGAGGATCTGATCTTTCTATTGCTGGTGTGGCGTTAAATGTTTTTTGGGCATTAGCAATCGTGGTCCTGATGATAGCAGTATCCCGTTTTGTTGTTCCTTTTATACTGTACCGGGTGGTTCAGACACACAATCGCGAGCTGTTCCTGATCAGCATTGTACTGATTTGTTTTGGAACTGCATGGTTAACATCGCTTATAGGTCTATCTCTTGCTCTTGGCGCTTTTCTTGCAGGACTGATAATTTCTGAATCTGAGTATGGACAGCACGCTTTTAGTGAGATCCTGCCGCTTAAGGATATTTTTAGTATCCTTTTCTTTGTATCGATCGGCATGCTGCTGGATATTGATTCTGTACTCAGAAACCCGCTGGTTATACTTCTGGCAGTACTTGCAATCTTTGTGATTAAGTTTGCAGCCGGAATACTGATTCCTGTTATTCTGGGCTATCCGCTCAGGGTTGGTGTACTTGTGGGTGCTTCTCTCTATCAGATTGGCGAGTTCTCTTTTGTGCTATCTAAGGAAGGAATAAATCTGGGCCTATTCTCAGGCGATGAGTACCAGGTATTTCTTGCGTCCGCAATTATTACTATGGTGTTCACTCCATTTATGATCCAGGGAAGTAGAAGTTTTTCAGAGTATGTTGAACGACTGCCGATCCCGCATATGATCAAGTTCGGATACCTTCACGAGGACCTTTTTGATAGAGCAAAATTAAAAGACCATGTGGTCGTTGTGGGTTTTGGTCTTAACGGCAGGAATGTTTCTAGAGTGCTGTCTTCATTTGATATTCCTTTTGTGGTGCTGGAGATAAACCCTGAGACCGTGCAGACTGAGAAAAAGCGTGGTGTTCCCATATTGTATGGTGATGCTTCCAAGGAGGCGGTACTTGAGCACATCGATATTATGATGGCGCGTTCTGTGGTAATTGCTATTTCTGATGCCTCTGCCACACGAGGAATCGTGGAATTGGCCCGGAGGCTTAACCCATCGATATATATCATTGCGCGAACCCGTTATATGAATGAGGTTAATCCCCTGTATTCTCTCGGTGCAAACGATGTAATACCTGAGGAATTTGAGACCTCGATCGGGATAATCTCAAGGTTGCTGCACAGGTATTTTATTCCTGTTGATGAGGTTGAGAAACACATAATTGAGATTAGAAAGGATGGTTATGAGATGTTCAGGAATATACATCAAAAGGATGCTGTACTCCCGCAGCTAGAGCAGCATTTGCCTGATATTGAGATAGAGACTATTAGAATAGGGGTAGCCTCGCCCCTGGACGGGAAAACTTTAGCTGAGGTAGGGCTCAGGAAGAAGTATGGTGTCACGGTACTGGCAGTTCAGCGCGGCAGACAGACAATAAGCAATCCTTCTGGCGATACTCAATTACTGGCACAGGATATCATTATCCTGATTGGCACCCGGGATAATATCAACAGGATAAACTCCCTGATCAGGTCATATAATTGATAGCGAATATTTATCTATCTCTTCGTAACCGATACAGGCAGCCGCCCGTACACGCCAAGCCGCTTGAGTATCTCGTCGAATATCAGGATTGAGCTGGCCACAGGAATGATGAGTGCCCAGTCGGTCAATGATAGCGGCACGGTACTGAATATTACCTGCCCCGGTCCTGAGTACACAGCCCCCAGTTGAAGCAGTATCGCACCGCTTATGCCAGCTATAAGCCACCGGTTGCTCAGTATACCGATGGAGAACAAAGACAGGTAACTTGAGCGCGCACTTAACGCCCTGAACCACTCAAAAGAGACAAGGGTGGTAAAGGCCACTGTCTGTGCATGCTGAAAACTCCCGATCTGGAGCTCGTAGGCGAACAGACCAAGCGTTCCGACAGCCATCACCGGGGACAAAAGGAGCAGACGGCGCACCAGGAAACGATCCAGTATACCAGAACCCGGCGCCCTGGGCGGCTGTTTGAGTACATCCCAGTGCTTTGGCTCGACTCCAAGAGGCACGGTGCACGCACCATCCGTGACGAGGTTGACCCACAGAATCATTATGGCCGTAAGGGGCAGAGGCATACCGAGCATCAGGGCGGCTGTCAGAGTGAAAACCTCACCAATATTGGTAGTGATAAGGTAGGCAACCACGCGGTACAGGTTGCTGAAGATCACCCTTCCCTCCTCTATCGCATTGACGATGGTGGCGAAGTTATCATCAGTGAGGATCATATCAGCTGCCTCCTTGGCCACCTCGGTTCCGGTTTTTCCCATCGCTACCCCGATGTCTGCGCCTTTTAAGGCCGGAGCGTCATTAACGCCGTCGCCTGTCATCGCGACGATGTGTCCTTTTTCCTTAAGAGCCTCCAGAATCTTGAGCTTGTGCGCAGGCGAAACGCGCGCGAACACGCCCACGGTCATCGCCTGATCAGCTAATTCCTCTTTTGACATCTCCTCGATCTGCGATCCACTGATCGCCTGCCCTGCGCCCCGGCTGATGCCCACCTTCTCAGCGATCGCCGAGGCCGTCACAGCGTGATCCCCTGTGATCATTACCACATGAATCCCGGCGCCCCGGGCATCATTGATAGCCTTGATTGCCTCGGGACGGGGAGGATCGACCATGCCCCAGAGACCCGCGAATGTAAGCTCGCTCTGTGCAAGAGAGCGGTCCAGTTTCTCAGTATCTGCAGGAAGATCGCGATATGCCCCGGCCACAACACGCAGCGCCTGCCTGGCAAAAGACGTATTGACCTCTTTTATGATCTGCCGCCGGGATTCATCCAGTTCCACCCTTTTTCCATCCTCCAGCATGTGTGTGCAGAAATCGATTACACGCTCAGGGGCACCCTTGACATAGACCACAGATCTGTCAGGTGCTGGATGCATGGTCGCCATGTACTTTTGCTCGCTTGTGAAGGGAATCTCAGCCTTTCTTGGCTGCTGGCGCTTGAGTTGATCTATATTGAAACCGGCCTTGCGTGCCACAACGAGTATGGCTCCCTCGGTCGGATCGCCTTCGATCCACCAGCCCTTCTCATTATGTATCAGCCTGGCATTGTTGGCAAGGCTTCCTATGGTCAGCAGGGTCCTGAGTTCATCAGAGAGTTCGTGTGGCAAAGCCCCGTCCTCAGGGTAGATCTCGCCTTCGGGCTCATATCCCTGCCCTGTGACTGTATAGGTTCTTCTCCCGACCCACATTCTGGTTATGGTCATCTCGTTCTTTGTGATTGTGCCGGTCTTGTCCGAGCAGATGACCGTAGTAGATCCCAGCGTTTCAACCGCAGGTAAACGCCGGATGATCGCATTCCGCCTGGCCATCCGCTGGACCCCCAGTGCCAGCGTCACACTTATGACTGCGGGCAGTCCCTCAGGTATGGCCGAGACCGCTACAGCAACAGAGAACAGCACCATCTCTATGATCTCATATCCCTGCAGGATTCCCAGGCCAAAGAGACCAGAAGCCAGCAAAATCCCTCCAATACCCAGAATAGTGCCCAGGCGACCCATGCGGCGCTGCAGTGGAGTCTCCTCGCGCTCGGTCTGCCGCACCTCTGTGGCAATCTCTCCTATGACAGTATCCATGCCTGTGGCTACGACCACTGCACGTCCCCGCCCTGCCGTGACCGAAGTGGACGTCCAGACCATGTTGGTTCTGTCTATCAGTGCCTGCGACTCCGGGTGTCGGCCCGGCTGCTTGAAGACAGGCTGTGATTCTCCTGTCAGGGCAGACTCATCCACCTCCAGATCATCGCTTTTAAGCAGGCGTGCATCTGCCGCCACACGATCTCCGGTCTCAAGCAGCAGGATGTCCCCGGGCACGACCAGAGAGGCCGCGATCAACCGCTCCTGTCCATCACGAAGAACCATGGCCCTGGGTGCTGCCATCTGACGCAGTGCAGCCAGAGCCCGCTCTGCCCGCCACTCCTGCACGAATCCCATGATGGTATTGAGCACCACCACACCGGCGATCACAGAAGCATCGATGTAATGCTCTATCAGAAGCGATATAAAAGCTGCCCCGACGAGCAGATAGATCAGCGGACTGCGAAGCTGTTTGAGCATCATACGAACCGGACTGATGCCATTCTCTTCTTCCAGTATGTTCTCCCCATACTTATCCAGATGCTCTCTGGCCTGCTCTTCTGTCAGGCCGTTCTGATCAGCACCGACCCTCCGCAGCACCTCCTCTTCGGATAGAGCATGCCACGGGATCTTTTGGCTCTCCCGGTCATCTGGCATTATTCAGTCGCAAAGCCTCTGTTACGTTCATGATATTTTTCTTTCATTTATCTCTCCCCTTAATCTCTCTGATTCTAAGATCATTTAATCTATAAATGGGTACTAATCCGTATATTGGTTTCTCTGTATTAAATATTTTCTCCATCTACAGTTGATCCTGGAGTTCTGATTTATAAGGTCGCCATATAGTATTAAAATGGCAAAGACAAGATAATCAACTTCTGTGGTTTATATACTATTGTCAGATGTTATGCGGGAGACTATATATAAGAAAAATGGTAAACCTATTATGAGGAGTGAGTTAGTATGGTTAAAGTTAGTAATTCGTTCATTGCTGGATGGATAAAGGCACAGTCGACGGGGTAAGCTATGCCAGATAGGTTATTAAGCGAGTCTGAAGGATACGATCTGCTAAAGAGGTATGAGATCCCGGTTCCAGAGTATAAGATTGTAAAGAACGCTGATGAGGCTGCAGAGACAGCAGACAGGATGGGCTATCCTGTTGTGGCTAAAATAGTCTCTCCACAGGTAATCCATAAAAGCGATGTCGGTGGGGTTATAACCGGAATAAAGAACAGGGAGATGGTTACAGACGCCTTTGATAGGATAATGCAGAATATAAGGAAAAATGCCCCCGGTGCCGATATAACCGGTATACTCATTGCAAAACATATGCCTCCCGGGCTTGAACTTATAATAGGGGGAAAAATCGACCCGTCCTTTGGCAGGATCATTACTTTTGGACTTGGCGGAAAACTTATCGAACTTATGAAGGACGTTTCACTAAAAGTGCTTCCAGTTGAGATGGACGAGATAGAGAAGATGATACGAGAGATAAGGGGATATGCTCTGATAAGGGGCTACAGGGGCGAGCCGCTCAAGGATGAAAAAGAACTTGTGAGAATCATTGATAGAGTATCAGGATTATTTTATGAGAACCGTAATATGGTTGAATTTGATATTAATCCACTGATACTGTATGAGAAAGGGGCGTGCGTGGTCGATGCGAGGATTTATACAACCGATGTGGTGACCGAGCCTGTAAAAAAAATAGAGAAGGAGCTCTCTGCAGGGATTTTTTATCCCGGATCTATCGCTGTTATTGGCGCTTCTTCTGATCCCAATAAAGTTGGATATGCAGTTTTCAGGAATTTACTGAATTTTTCTGGTAAATTATATGCTGTGAACCCAAAAAGAAAAGAGATACTTGAGCGCGAAGTATATCCATCCATGGAATCTATTCCTGGCAGTGTTGACCTTGCGGTTATAACGATCCCGGCAGCATTCGTCCCGCAGGCCATTGAGGAATCGGGTAAAAAAGGCGTAAAACTGGCGGTTGTCATATCTGCCGGATTCAGGGATACAGGCGAGGAAGGGAGAATCCTTGAAGACAGGGTCGTGCAAATTGCACAAAAGTATGGCATCAGGATGATCGGTCCGAACTGCCTCGGGATTATCCTGCCGCATAAAAGGATCAATGCGACATTCGGTCCTGAATCCCCTGAACCCGGAAACCTTGCATTCATTTCGCAAAGCGGCGCTGTTATTACAACGGTAGTGGACTGGAGCCTGAAAGAGGATACAGGCTTTGGGCTTTCTGCTGTCATAAGTGTGGGCAACCAGGCAGATCTGGGTTTCAATGATTTTTTGAAATTCGCAAAGGATGATGCTGATACAAGAGCCATAGTACTCTACATTGAGGAAATAAAAAACGGCCGTGAATTCATGAGAGTTGTCAGGGAAGTGGCAAAGGAAAAATGTGTTGTAGCAATAAAATCAGGGGCATCAAAGAAAGGTCAGAAGGCAGCATCAACCCATACAGGTGCTGTCGCCGGGGACTACGAGGTGTACATGGCGGCATTCAGGCAGGCTGGAGTCATTGCTTCATATTCCCTGAGAGAGGCATTTCAGATAGGTGAGCTGCTTGCCTCTGAGGATTTCCCTAAGGGGAACAGGGCAATTATAATAACCAATGCCGGAGGTTTTGCAGTTCTCGCTGCAGATTATGCGCAGATGTACGGCATTGAAGTTGTTGAGCTCACACAGGAACTACTTGATAGTCTGGACTTTTTCCTGACACCAGAGTGGAGCCATGAGAACCCGGTGGACCTGGTCGGAGATGCTGGAGCCGATAGATATGCCCGTGCATTTGATATCATGATCCGTAACCAGGATAAATGGGATATCACATTCGTTGTTGCAGTCCCTTCGGCCGTATTGGACTCAAGACATCTTGCCCAGGAGATCGTACGGTTCTCAAACCATACTCAAAAGATGATAATCGGGTGCTTGCTTGGGGGAAATACTATGATGAGCGGTGTGCATATCCTGAGAGAAGCATCCATACCAAATTTCTCTGAGCTTGAAGAAGCTTTCAGGGCTGTTGGTAAAGCTCTGTTTTAAGGCTCTGCTTTAATTCCTCATGCTTGTAATCGGGCCTGGCATCCTGCCGCCGCGCAGTATAAATTCACGGGGACTGAACCTGTTTACCTCCATTATATAGGTCTCACCCAGCAAGCCTCCAAAATTCACATAATCCCCGGCTTTTTTACCCGGGACAGGGATAAGCCGAACGCCTGTAGTTTTTCCGTTCACCACGCCTATGGAGAGTTCATCAGCGATTATGGCTGATATCGTCTCAGCAGGCGTATCACCGGGGATAGCGATCATATCAAGCCCGACAGAGCAGACCGAAGTCAGGGCTTCAAGCTTCTCGATCGAGAGCGCACCTGCTTTTACCGCTGCGTTCATGCAGGAATCCTCACTCACAGGGATAAAAGTACCGCTTAATCCTCCAACATTCCCTGATGCCATGGCCCCGCCTTTTTTTACCGCATCGATTAGGAGCGCCAGCGCAGCAGTACTGCCGGGCGCACCCATCCTCTCTATACCCATAAGCTCAACTATCCTTGCAACCGAATCACCCACCTTTGTGGTTGATGCAAGTGAGATATCCACTATCCCGAAAGGTACATCCATATTGGATGCAAGTTCCCTGCCGATCAGCTCACCTGCACGTGTTATCTTAAAAGCAGTGCGCTTGATGATCTCGGAGAGCTCAGTCAGGTCGCAGTTCCTGTTCTTCTCAACAACGCTTCTTACCACACCCGGACCGCTGATTCCTATATTGAGCGAAAAGTCCGGCTCCCCAACGCCGTGAAAAGCCCCTGCCATGAATGGGTTATCCTCTGGCGCGTTTGAAAAAACTGCGAATTTTGTGCATCCTATTCCATTCTCTGTTCTGTTTGAGATTTCCTTCAGGATATTCCCAAGTTTTATGACAGCATCCATGTTCATACCCGATACTGTGGTGGCTACGTTAAGAAAAGCGCATACCCGCTCAGTACTTGAGAGGACATCCGGGAGTGAGTCTACAAGCCGTGCATCTGCCTTTGTCATCCCTTTCTGAACAAGCGCTCCGTATCCGCCTATAAAGTCTATACCCGCATCATGCGCTGCTCTGTCAAGTGTCTTTGCGATCTCAAACTGCACCTCACTTGAGTGGGCTTCGGTTATAAGAGATACCGGGGTTACGGATACTCTCTTATTCACTATCGGGATGCCGTATTTATCCTCAAGATTCCCTGCCTCTATGATGAGTCTTCTTCCATATCCTGTGACCTTATCATACACATTCGATTTGAAAATTCCAGGATCTGAGTGGATGCAGTCTTTAAGGTTTATGCCGAGCGTCACCGTCCTTATATCAAAATTATGGTAAAGGGTCATCCTGACTGTTTCCATGACCTCTTCAAGTGAGTATTCCATCCTTACACCCTGTGCATTGCCTTGAAGATATTCTCATGCTGTATCTGTATTGAGAGGCCCATCTCAGTCCCTATTACCGCAAGTTCTTTTTTTAACTCTCCTATCGTTATTATGGAATCAGATATATCAGCCAGCATGGTCATCACAAAATAGCCGTCCATGATCTTCTGGTTCAGGTCCTCAATATTGATATTGTGCTTGAAAACCGCGTTTGAAACCCTGGCGATTATTCCCTTCTGGTCTTTACCTATTACTGTTATGAATACAAGGTTTTTAGTCATTTGCATATAATGTTTTCGTAACAATACAAATCCTTTCCCCTCCGAAAAGGTTAAGAGCAATGTAATAGTATGTGAAGAAAACATATACTCTTTATGTACTGATTAGGAGTAAACCTTTTGAGGATTCAAATACAGGATCTCATGATGACAGGAGTATCTTAATTCTTAATCAATGCATAATATAGAGTATACTGATGAAAAGCTGTTCCGGGTAAGCCGGGATATGTATCGTGCATTATGAAATGCATAACCCCAACGATTGTTGGAAAAGGAGGACATATAGATTGTTGAATGAGTTACAGAATCGAAAGAACGACTTGAAGGATAAATCAGAAGAATACAAAAATAAAAGAAATGAGCTCAACTTGGAAGCAAGTAAATGGGCTGGTAAAAGAAACGAATTAAATAAAAGCACCAAAGAACTGATCGATGAGGCACAGCAGCTCAAAAAGTTGCGAGATGAGAATAACCATCAGGTAAGTGAGGCTAAACTCAAACGCGATGAATTAAATGAGCAGGCTAATAAGGTATATGCTGAAATCGATAAGATCCGAAAGGAATTAAATCTTGGTAACGGACCATCCCTGAAGGAGTTAAAAAGGGAAATAGATAGGCTAGAGTTTAAGCAACAGACCGAGGTATTGACACCCGCTCAAGAGAGAGAACTTGTGGATAACATAGCCTCGTTGACTGAGGAGCTCAAGCGTAAAAAGCAGCAGCTTGAGGGCAGCAGCGAACTAAAATCATTACTTGAAAAAGCTCAAGTCCTGCGTGATGAAGCGGCAGCATATCATAACAGGGTTAAGGAGTATGCTGAAGCGGCGCAAAAGTATCATGATAAAATGATCGTAATTTTTAAAGATGCTGATAGGATAAGATCGGAATCAGATGAAGCGCATAAAGAATTTGTAAAAGCGCAGGAAGCTGCTGACGAACAGCACAGACTATTTATACAATCCCAGAAAGAGATCCGAGAACTTAATAAAGTAATAATCGGATTAAAGAGAAAGACAAAAGAAAGTAAGGAAGAATCTATCAGAGAAAAGACCAAGAAGGAAGCCGAAGAGGTATATAATCAATTCAAGCTTGGTGAAAAATTAAACACTGAAGATTTGATGTTACTGCAGAGATCTGGACTTCTGTAAACCTGCACCTCTTTCCTTTTAAACCGGCCTCGGTTGTTTTTTGCTTTCCTAGTCAGGAGTATCTATCACTATGCACGATCCATGTTCAGTAGAAAAGCATGGGGATTCTTTTAGATGCCACATGGTAAGCTGGGATGAGGCCTATAGACTTGCTAAGATCTTAGCGAACAAAATAAAAAGATCAGGGTTTACACCAGATCTGGTCATAGGCATCGCAAGAGGCGGGTTTGTACCAGCGTGTACTGTATGTGATCTTCTTATCCAAAAAGATCTTGTATCTGTAAAGACCGAGCACTGGGGAATAGCAGCAGCATCCGGAAGAGCGAAAATAAAATACTCACTTCCTGTAGAGGCTGATATATCTGGAAAAAGGATACTGGTCGTGGATGATGTCGCAGATACCGGAGATACCTTCTCTGTGGTTGTTGATCACATAAACAGGAAGAATCCTGCCGAAATCAGAACTGCGGTCCTGCATTACAAGACCTCTTCGATATTTATCCCTGATTACTGGGGTGAAAAACAGGATGAATGGAAGTGGATAATATATCCATGGGCTCTTTATGAGGATCTTGCCGGGTTTATCGAAAGGGTGCTGATACATCCCATGACACATGAAGATATAAGAGAAGGCCTGAAGAGCAATTTTGATATAAAAATACCAGGGAATGACATTATGGAAATATTAGATGATATGAGCCTGGCAGGATCTCTCAAGAGAACAGAAAAAGATAGAGTGGTTTTTTGGGAGAATGTTGAGACTCTAAAACAAAGAGGTGAGATGAAATGAAAAAGAGAATGCATATCTTTGTTTCAGGAAGGGTTCAGGGAGTATTCTTTAGATCAAGCACGAAGGACATGGCGCAGGAACTGGGTCTTACAGGCTGGGTGAGGAACCTTGGGGATGGACGTGTTGAAGCGGTTTTTGAAGGTGAGCAAGGTGGGGTTGAAAAAATGATACAGTGGTGCAGGAGAGGGCCTGAATATGCAAGGGTGGATAATATTGAAGTAATACCTGAGAGATATACCGGGGAATTTAAGGGGTTTGCAGTCAGGCACAGTATCTCCGATTAAAATGCGAGACTGTTTAAGAGTGCAATAAGTTTATATCCTGTAGTATATACAACCCTGAATATCATGATATTAACTGGCACTGATGATGATTATTATATCATTAACTTATTCTAAATATCCTCTTGTCTTAGAAAATTATTTATATGGTGAAATTGTATGAGTTCTTAAATTAAGAAATTTCTATACCATGTGAAAAAGTATAATAGTATGAAAACCGTATAACAATATGAGGTAAAATATTATGAGAATTAGGGTAGTTAGTTCAAAAGAAGAGATTAATTCACTCGGACCAGGTGAAAAAATTATTCATCTTGCTTTCAGACCATCGAACAAAGACATTTTCGCATTAGTACAGGCATGTCCTAATGTTAAGGCAATCCATATACCCAGTTCGTATATCAGAACAATATCAAACTCTACCAAGATGTTTCTGGATATGCAGAGCATAGCCCTGCTGGAAGGCGATGTGTGGGGCCACAGAAAGGATATAAACGAATATTCTGAGATCAAGCCTGAGGTCTTTGACAGAATGCAGGAACTTAAGACAGAGGGCTTATCCGAATCTGCTATGCTTGATAGACTGGGAAGAGAGACCCGTCTTAGCAGAGATTTATTAAAATTCCTGTTAAAAGAGAAGACAAAGAGGAAATAAATTTTTATTTCTGCACTCTTTTTTATTTTTTCACTTTTTTCTGTATTTCATCCAGCAGTTGTTCATCACTCTTGTCCCCAACCACTATCTCAAGATCATTGGCCATCTGTTTTATTTTTGAAGATTTTTCTTCGATAGGATGACCTTCTTTAAGTGATTTCTCAACATCCCTCAGCTCATTCTCAGTCTCATGTCTGGCTTTTTTATACTCACCAGTTGCCTTGCCGATTGAGCGTGCAAGTTCTGGTATCTTACTTGCACCAAATAGGATGATAACTACCAGAAATACCAGTACAATCTCCTGCGGTCCTATTATCATATTATATCATGTACTCCCTGTTTTTACAGTCAAATCTTTATCTTTTATCCTGGAGCGTATCTCTTCAACGAGCTGTTCAGGTGTTTTATTCTGTACATCTAAACCCATCTCAATAGCCAGGTTATGTATTTTTATATCCTTATCATTTAAGAATCTATTTGCTCTCAGGTCACGTTCAGTTTCAATCTGTGCCCTCTTGAACTCTCCGACTGCTTTACCCAGGGATTGTGCTAATTCAGGGAGTTTTGATGGCCCGAACAAAAACAAAGCTACAATTAGAATCAATACCAGTTCCTGAGTTCCGATCATCAAATATCATTGAGTTTTTTTGTTATATAATCTTTACCATAACCGTAAGCAGGTACTTACCAATACCCCTCTATAACCGTTGGTAACTTTCTTTCATCCCCTTATGTCAAATATTTATTCTGGTATCAGAAAGCTATATGGGCTTGCAATACCTAGAGTTAGGTGTACCTAATATGGAAGCTGATACTCCCAGAGTTGAAGAATACCTTGAATCGATCTACAAACTGCAGCAGGACCAGTACCCTGTAAGTACATCACGTCTTGCCGAACATTTAAAACTTTCTGCGCCATCAGTTTCAGAGATGGTTAAAAAACTTGCAAATAGAGGTCTGCTATCGCATACAGAGAAGGGGGTCTGCCTGACCGAGGAAGGTAAATCAATAGCTAAAAAGGTTATTCGAAGACACCGACTTTCTGAGCGATTACTTACAGATGTCCTGGGCTACAGGTGGGATGAGGTTCATGATGAGGCATGCAGGCTTGAACATGCAATAAGTTCTGAGATGGAAGAGCGTATCTCAGAGAGCCTTGGAAACCCCAGGACCTGCCCGCACGGCCATCCGATTCCTGATAAGGATGGAGTACTGGTGAAAGAAAATGTAAAATCCCTGTCGGAATTAAAAGCATCTGATAGGGGGATTATCGTCAGTGTGTTTGAGGAAGATCCAAGGATGTTAAAGTACATGGCATCTTTAGGATTGATCCCTGATGTCTGTGTAAGGGTAGAGGAGGTTGCACCTTTCGGAGGGCCTATGATCGTGTGCGTATCAGGTTCCCGATACGCACTTGGAAGGGAGGTGGCATCAAGAATCAAGGTGAAATAATGCCTTCATGCCATGGAGCCCTCAAGGGTATAAAGGGGAGTACTGATTATACTTTTGTGCTTGCGGGCAATCCTAATGTTGGAAAATCAAGCATATTCAACCGGCTGACAGGGATGGGTGTTGTAACTGCCAACTATCCTGGTAAAACAGTCGAATTGAATATGGCGACTACTACTTTTAAAGGCCTGCGTATCGGTATAATCGACCTGCCTGGAAGCTATGCTCTCGGGGCTGTATCTGAGGACCAGTGGGTAGCACGCAGGGCAGTGCTTGACAGCAAACCCGATGCGGCGATAATGGTACTCGACTCCACCAATCTTGCCAGGAACCTCTATATGGTGCTCCAGTTCATCGATCTTGGTATTCCCATTGTGGTGGCCTTGAACCTGATGGATGAGGCAGAGAAAAGGAATATCATAATCGACGCTCCGGGATTATCTGAACTGCTCGGAGTCCCTGTGGTGCCGACCACGGCAACAACAGGGTATGGCCTTGATGACCTGATACAGGAGGCCATAGATGTTGTAAGAGACAGCCAGAGAATAAGATATCATCTGCAATACGGGACTGATATCGAAGCGAATATTAAAAGACTTGCTGAGCTGCTCTCACCTTATGATTTCGGGATAGCGGGAAGGGCGCTTGCAATACTGCTCCTTGAAGAAGATGCCGAGTTTATAGAACTTGTAGAGAAGCATACAAACGGCAGATCCTTACTTGAGGAAGTAAAAAAGATAAGCAAAGAGATAGAGGAAAAACACGGGGAGGAAACACCGCTTCGGATCGCGCGTGAAAGGCACGGACTGGCAGGTGTGATTGCCTCCCAGGTGCAAAACGATGCTGCGCCTGTAGTATCGGATAAGCTCTGGGGCTACACCACTTCTCCGCTCACAGGTATTCCTTTACTTATCTGTGCTCTCGGGGTTATCTTTGCTTTTCTGTTCTATGGAGGAAACTGGCTCTCCACGCTATTTAGTGATCTGTGGGCTGCGTACGTATCTCCTGTGATCGATGGTGCTATATTCACAATCTTCGGCGAAGGGCACATTGGCAAAACCCTGATATGGGGATTTGATGCCGGTATCCTGGCAGCACTTGCTGTCGGAATACCTTATGTGCTCACATTCTATTTCATGCTCGCCTTTCTTGAGGATACAGGGTACCTGAACTCTGTGGCATTCCTTACAGACAGGCTGATGCACAGGTTCGGGCTTCACGGCAGGGCTATTATACCGGTTGTGGCAGGCGCTGGCTGCAATGTGCCTGCCATAATCGGAACAAGGGTACTGACAACGATGCGCGAGCGAACCATAGCCAGTGCCTTAATTACGCTCATCCCCTGCAGTGCACGGACTGCTGTGATTCTGGGTGCGGTCTCATTGTTTGTTGGCTGGAAGCCTGCTGTTGCGATATACATTATTGTTCTTACCCTTGTGTTCTTCGTAGGTGTCGGGTTAAACCGCATCATGCCGGGCAGCTCAACAGGGCTTGTTATGGAGATGTTCCCATTCAGGGCTCCAATAATATCGAACATCATCAAGAAGACATGGTACAGGTTCAAGGACTTCGTGTTCGTGGCATTCCCGATTGTACTTGCTGGTTCTCTGGTTCTGGGCGCCCTGTATGAGACAGGCTATCTCTGGAGACTTTCATCACCGATATCCCCTGTCGTTGAAGGATGGCTTGGGCTTCCTGCTGTTGCAGGGCTTACGCTTATTTTTGCAGTGCTCAGAAAAGAGCTTGCTCTCCAGTTGCTTGTCACGCTTGCCGTAGTGATCTACGGGGGAGGGGCTGATAACCTCTTGCTGTTTATGGATAAGACCCAGTTATTTGTTTATGCTCTCGTGAACACGATCTATATTCCGTGTGTTGCCACCATAGCTGTCCTTGGGCGCGAGCTTGGCTGGAAGCGGGCAGGCAGTATCATGGCGTTCACGATCACACTTGCAATACTTATCGGCGGATTTGCTTACAGGTTTATCGAATACTTCAATCTGCTCTGAGCATTAGAAGACTCAGATCAAGCCCATAAGTAAAAGCAGGAGGATTATTGATGGAATCCCTACCATTCCCCATAATGCAGGGTTGTATCTCAATACTTTCGCACCATCAAGAGGACCAAAAGGTATCATATTGAAGCCTGCAAGGATAACATTAATAAAGGTCCCTCTTATAAGCAACTCATTAAGAACTTCGTGTGATAAGCCAGAGTATGCAACGAAATATAAAGCTACAAAAAAGGATGCAGCAAGTATCAGGTTCACAACTGCGCCTGAGACCGATATATATGAAAACTCCCTTGCACTTTTAAGAGAATCCAAATAGCGGTCCCCAAACTGGCTGTAATCAACATATCTGCCACGGATCATTACTGCACCCGGCGCTGCAAATATAAACGCTCCGCCTGTGATAAATGAAATACCAAATGCAAGGAGAAGCCCGATTGGGCTTGCTTCGTAATCTGCCGCATAACCGTATCTTCTGGCTGTGAACTTGTGGGCAAGCTCATGAAAAATAAAACCCGCCCCTACACCAAAAGCCGCTATTACCATCGCCCGAGGAGTAATATAGGGGTATGAGAATGCTATGGTAAGTGCGATTAAAGAGACTGTGAGGTGTACTGTCTCGCGTGAACTGGTTCTGCCCATGCGCTCAATATTAATCCGAATACATATAAATTAAACTATACGATTCCGCATGCAAAGTTTGATATTAACTCATCATGCTGCGGGCTTCTCACACCATAGAGGCACTGGCGCGCATCCTTATAGTAGAGACGCTCCTCAAGTATGCCTTCTTTTTTCAACCTGTTCAGGGCATACCGCACCGTGCGCGGAGGAAGAAAACTCTCAGAAACAAGCTCTTTCTGGGTCATAAGTCCCCTGTACTCAAGCACCTTGAAAACCAGTTTTACTGAAGGGGGTAACCGCTCTATCTTTTTAGTGTAAACGTCCTGTACCTGTGCTGTTTCAGAGTAGATATGCTTCTCCGATGTTTTTGGCATATTAACAGCTATACCTTTATATGATTTAAATCTTTAGGCAAAATATGCCTGTAAAATATGCACTCCCTTACTACACAAGGTTTATTAATTCCCAGACCAAAACTTGTTTAGGGAGGTGAGTGACCATGACTAAGGAAATAGATTGTAAAAGATGTAATTTTATGATCAGAAGTGAGAACGATGATGAGCTGGTCTCGTTCGTGCAGCAGCATAACAAGAATATGCATAACTGGGATACATCAAAAGAAGAACTACTCAGAGCTGCAAAAGATGTATAGGTAATATCGATTCATAATTTACATATTATATTTATTTTACCAGAACAGGGCAAGCAGTAGTATTATAATAACCGTTATCCCTTCCTGCATCAGTGTAGCGATCAGCATGATCTCCATGCCTAATCTCGGGGTGAATATCCCCATATAGTAAGGAATAGTGAACCTCAGGCGTGTAACACTTGATAGTACCCTGCCTACGAGCAGCGTTATCAAGATCTCTTTCTGGGACATTATCCCCTCTGTCAGCAGCCTGCTTGCTATGGTATATGCCCCTATGTTGCTGGCAAACCATGCTGCAATGATCGGAAGCCCTTCACCTGGAATATAATCAAGCGCAGGAAAACCTTCTAAATAAACAGAGATCATATCAAAAAAACCGATATCAATAAGCAGAAATACAATTACTGCAGCAACTACCATTGTCGGGATAACGCGACGAAGCGGAACCCATGAGACTGAGAGCGCATCCTTAAGAGCTGTTCTGAAGTCTTTTTTCTTTATCTCCTGCTGGATTGCCTGAACTTTATCATGAGGCAGCAAAATCCTCCCCAGGACAAGAGTTATTGCCGTCCTGAGCAGACCCACGAATACCACAATACCAAGATAGATCAGTCCTGTAGTCCCGAGCAGTACTACAAGAACAGGAAGGAGATCCCTTACAATAATGAACGTTGCCGGAAAAGAGTTAACAAGAGATGCAATTATGGTCTCTTTTCGATCGATCAGGCCGTTTTTATTAAGCTGTGCCAGCATGGAATTCCCGGCAGTAGGTGAGCCAAAGGATGCCAGAAAACTTATACCCACCTCCTCTCTCAGATGAGCAAAATGCATGAACGGTGCAGTCACAAAGCTCAACTTCTGTATCCAGCCAAGCTCGATTAACAGTTCCATCAGGACAATACCGATAACCGTAGGCGGAATAACTACGGCAAGATAACTGGCAGCAGAGACTAACGCATCACTCCACATAATGGACTAATTGGCGATGATTTTTAATAAGGTTTTTACTGGATCCGGGAGTATCTCGGAAAGCTTATTTATTACCAGGTGAAAATATTGCTGATGAAAGATATGCTGTCATGGGATCAAACGCTGTTTAAAGACAGCGAGCTTTTTGAGCTTGACCATATCCCCGAGCATTTTCTTCACAGGAATGCGCAGTTGCAGTCTCTTATGTTCAGCATGCGTCCTGCCCTGGGCGGGGGAAGACCCATTAACTGTCTTTGCACTGGCAAACCAGGTACTGGCAAGACCACTGCTGTGATCAAGATATTTGAAGAGATCGAGAAACATACATCCAGAATCATCCCGGTGCTTGTTAATTGCCAGGTGGCCTCTACAAGGTATGCGGTTTTTTCCCATATATTCAATAAGCTCATAGGATACTCTCCGCCTTCGTCTGGAGTCTCTTTTAAAAAGGTGTTCAGTGAGGTTGTGAAGCACCTGGTAGAGCATGAGAGAATACTCGTCGTGGCGCTTGATGACATGAATTACCTGTTCTATGAGAACGAAGTCAACGAAGTGCTCTATTCTCTTCTGCGGGCGCATGAGACGCACCCCGGGGCGCGCATGGGTGTGATTGCCGTACTGAGCGATACCGGTGTACCGCATATGCTTGATCCCAAAGTCGAATCTGTGTTCCTGCCTGAAGAGATCATCTTTCCCACATATTCTGTTGATGAGATCAGGGATATCCTCTCAAACCGCGCAAAGCTTGGATTTTATCCCGGTGTACTGGATGACAGCGTACTTGACAGGATTGCCGGGCATACGTTTGATCTAGGGGATCTGCGTGTGGGAATAGACCTGCTCAAGCGCGCCGGTCTTAATGCAGAGAAGCGGGCAAGCAGGACGATATCTATTGAAGATGTAGAATCTGCATATGAGAGATCACGGCTTGTGCATCTCTCCTATGTGATGCAATCATTGAAAGAGGATGAGAAAATCCTTCTCGGCCTGATAGCGGATTCATCTCCAGCTAATTCCGGTGAGCTTTATGAGAGATTTCACTCCCGGACAGATCTCGGCTACACACGTTTTTATGAGATGCTGAAAAAACTTGATGCGGTCTCGCTTATAGATGTTGATTTTACAGGTAGAGGCTTACGCGGGAGAAGCAGGGTTGCAACACTTCGGTACAGGGCAGATGAAATAAAGACGAGGCTATGATCGACCAGGGGCGTAAAGTATAATACCTCATATAATATGAATAATACCATTTATGCAACTTGAAAAACTCAGACATGGTACAGAACTTTTAAAACGTGGCTTTGCCAGAATGCAAAAAGGCGGAGTAATAATGGACGTAACTACGCCAGGTGAGGCGCAGATAGCAGAGAGAGCAGGGGCAGTGGCTGTAATGGCGCTTCATGCAGTACCTGCGGATATACGGAAAGCAGGCGGGGTTGCGAGAATGGCAGACCCACAGGTAATAGCACAGATCATTGATTCAGTTACAATACCGGTTATGGCTAAAACGAGGATCGGGCATTTTGTTGAAGCCGAGATCCTTGAGGCGCTTGGCGTTGATATGGTAGATGAGTCCGAGGTACTGACGCCAGCGGATGAGATGTTCCATATCGATAAGACCAGTTTCACTATACCGTTCGTGTGCGGAGCCCGTGACCTTGGCGAGGCGCTGCGCAGGATAAACGAGGGTGCGGCCATGATACGGACAAAGGGTGAAGCCGGAACAGGAGATGTGAAAGAGGCTGTGAGGCATATGAGGGCGATCATGGGCGCGATAAGAGAACTGAGAGGCAAAAGCCAGGAAGAGCTTATATCAGTAGCAAGGAAAATAGAAGCCCCAATTGAGCTTGTAAAAGAGACAGCAGAACTCCAGAGGCTTCCTGTGGTGAACTTTGCAGCAGGCGGGATTGCCACGCCAGCGGATGCAGCGCTGATGATGCGCCTTGGGGCGGATGGGGTTTTCGTGGGCTCAGGGATATTCAAGGCAGAGAGCCCTGAGAAGATGGCCAATGCCATTGTTGAAGCCGTGAATAATTACGATAATCCCCCGGTGCTTGCAAATATCTCTAAAGGTCTTGGCGGTGCAATGAAGGGTATTGATATAAGGAGTCTTACCGAGAAGGAAGTGCTGCAGGCAAGAGGATGGTAAGTCAGGGCAGGAGTTTGCTCTTCGCTGGCATGTAAAGATATATTTAGCATAGTAGTCTAAACTGAGATTATGGGAGAAATAGCAGTACACCTTCCCTCAGATCTTGAGAGAAGCATAGAAGACCTGGTATCCAGAGGGGTATATGGGTCAAAGGAAGAAGCCATAATTGCCTTGATAAGGATGGGCATAAGCTCGCTGAAGAAAAGAGAAGAGCCAAAGGTCTATCATGTCCCTGGAGAGCACCCGCCCATTTCTCCGGCCAAGCCTCCGGAGAGATGGCCAGAGCACTTTGAGTAGTCGCAGGAAAAGAACCAGATTCAATACTTCTGCTCTTCTTTCTCAAAGCATCCAAAGTACAGGCACTCCTTGCGTGAGATGAGCGGTATATCCTCGCTGCCCTTAATAAATCTCACAGGCGCATCCCTGATAAGCACAGCAGGTGTGCTCTCATCAGCCTCGCCCATGATTATCTGCGCCGCAGATACAATGTTATCTGCCGTGGCACGCCTTGTGATCAG
The DNA here is from genome assembly GCF_000685155.1 of Candidatus Methanoperedens nitratireducens. Taxonomy (GTDB): domain Archaea; phylum Halobacteriota; class Methanosarcinia; order Methanosarcinales; family Methanoperedenaceae; genus Methanoperedens; species Methanoperedens nitratireducens. The sequence goes on along the minus strand of NZ_JMIY01000008.1, from coordinate 75,673 downwards.
AAGGGGTTTTCCGAAAAGATCAATCCGTCCCCTTGCATCCTCAACAGGCTCTATACCTGCGCAGCCCAATGCTATGCCCACACATCCCAGGCGCAGAGGCTGCGTCCTGCTATCGCCTATTATTACGGCAAGATTGCACTGGTATTCAGCCATCAACCTCTCCCTGATCTGAATGGCGCTCCTCTTCGCGTCCTCTGGCAACAGTACTACATACCCCTGCGGCGCATTGGAGCTATCTATACCCGCACTTGGAGATAGCACTCCTTTTGTTATTGTAACCACCACGCCTGTCACTCCGCCAAGTATTTCATCAGATTCCCTGATTATAAGCTCCATCTTTCTCGGATCATTCCCATAGAATTTTGAAAGCTCAGCAGCCCTCTCACCCGGGACAACACTCTCAAGTTCGACCACACGTCCCTCAGCAGTAGCTACCGCTGATTCGGCAAGGACAAAGATATCGTTATCCTTCGGTCCTATGCCTACTGCATCAATCGCATCGATCAGCACTCCTGCCATATCATCGCCAGGCTTTATAAGGGGTGTTTTTATACTGAACAACTGCATTTAAAATTCCTTACGCTCTCCAAAATCTTTAAGTAATATATATGTTCTGCAATCTTATTTAGCACTTCGTATATCAGGTCTATCTTCTATAAAAACCGATTCGACTGGTAACCGCTCGCATAATCTCTCCATGGCAGGGGCTTCAGTGGCGTAATGGGTTGCATCAAAGAGGCATAATTTCCCCGCATAGCGTATTATATCGTGCCTGAGCTCTCCTGATATAAGGGCATCGGCACCGTGTGCAAAGGCTATATCGATATACTCCCTGCGAAAGCCGCTTCCTCCTATCACCATGACTTTTCTTATCTGGCCCTCTCCAGTGTACTGCACACTGGTATCCAGCTTCTCTGCTATGAAAGATGCAAATTCTGAGGCGCTGCAGGGCTCTATTTCGCCCAACCTTCCCAATTCAAGTGGTACAGGATTGCGTAAGCCCAGGAGTTCAGCAAGCACGTCGTTCACTCCCCCTTCTGCTTTGTCATAGTTCGTATGCATGGTGTAGATGGATATATCGTTATCTATGGCGATCTTTAGTGTATCGGATAAGCGTTTTGATATCAGGTTTATGGGATCGAATATCAGCGTATGGTGGGTGATGAGCAGATCTACGCCCAGGCGTGCAGCTCTGTTCAGGACAAAGTCTGTGGGGTCAAGCGCGACAGCGATCTTTTTAATATCGTTATCCCTATCAAGTACAAGTCCTGTTCTTCCCTTATCAAAATCCTCGGCAAGCTCGGGAGGTGCTATGTTTTCAAGAACTGCGATTATTTCTCTGAGTTCCATGGTTATTTGTTATCCAGGGGTTTATTTAGCCATATCTCTTTTCGCCTGCCTGATTCTTTCTTCGACCATGCGATCAGCGGCAACCTGAGTTGAGATTTTCTCCAGCCTGGCTATATCAAAGATAACTCGTAAACGATCATAAATCTCTGCTGTCCTGTGAATCACTGTCTGTCTATCGCACTCTCCTATATCATAAAGCGTAGAGATTAATCCTCCGGCGTTGATTATGTAATCAGGGGCATAAAGGATTCCTTTTTTCGATAACTCTTCTGCATGCCGCTCATCAGCAAGCTGATTATTGGCCGCCCCGGCCACGATATTACATCCAAGAAGAGGAATAATATCATCATTTAGAACCCCACCAAGCGCGCAGGGTGCGAGTATATCAGTATCTACCTGATAGATCTCATGAGGCTCGACAACAGCCGCGCCCAGCTCCTTGCTGATTGCCAGTAATCGGCTGCGATCAAGATCCGCTATTGTGAGCTTTGCGCCTTCAGCATGAAGAATCCGGGCCAGCTTATCACCCACTTTGCCGATACCCTGAATTGCTATCCTTATCCCGGATAGCGAATCGCTTCCGTACATCTCCATCACTGATGCCTGGATTCCACGAAATATGCCAAACGCAGTGATGAAAGAGGTTTGCCAGTTCGCTTCGGGGATATCTGGAGGACATGTAGCGTACTCTGTCTCCTGGCCGATAACCCGCATATCTTCAGGAGATGTTCCCACATCTTCTGCGGTCAAAAATCTGCCATCGAAACTCTCAACAAACCTCCCGAATGCACGAAGCAACTTCTCTGATTTATCCCTGCGGGCATCCCCGATAATGACAGCTTTTCCACCGCCAAAGTCCAGACCTGCGGCAGCAGCTTTGTAGGTCATAGCGCGAGAAAGGCGCAGCACATCGGCCAGAGCCTCATCCTCTGTTCCATAGGGCAGCATGCGCGTGCCTCCGACCGCTGGACCAAGAGTTGTATCGTGAATTGCTATTATGGCCTTAAGCCCTGCTTCATCATCCTGGCAAAAGATCACTTCTTCATAACCTGGAATGTTAAGATTTTTAATTGTAATCATTGGAATGATGTTCCCCCCTTCTACTAACGTCATTGAGAGGTTGTCATCAAACTTATATATACCTGATCCGGGCGAAGTGAGCTCATCCAATAACACATAGGCTACAATCATGATTTCTTAACCTGTTATCCCGTCTAATTATTGGATGGGTTCACGCTGTAAGTAAAGTATATATGCCATCATAGATAAACAAAAAATGAAGTATTGTAAGGAGGGGGTTAGAAAACGAAACGAAATCCCAGGCGGCAGAATTATACGGAGATCCTCGAAGATCTGAAGACTTATTTCCCTGCCCCGATGTCTGATCCTATTATGGATGGCTACTTTATACATACCATCTCACACTTTCTTGATCATGTAGATAGTCTGAAGTGCATTGCACCTGTACTTGGGATAGGATATGAAAAGTGCATGGAGGGCACTCGCCGTAATATTGATAGAGAAAAGCTCGCCATGTTATCCAGAATAAAGCAGGGAGAACAATCTGAGAACGCTCACAATCAAAACTTCCCTGATGAGATGAGTTCTATAGAAAAGGTAACTGAACTGCTGGCTGATTACTGTCTTGGTATGACGATCTGGGCACATCCGAATGCCCAGGCTAATGTCGTACCTCCACCTACAATCCCCAGTATTACAGCTTTCATTGCCGCTGCAATCTATAACCCGAACCTCATATGGGATGAATATTCGTGCATGTTCGCCGAAGCCGAGCTTGAGGCTGTGGCCATGCTCTCGGATCTGGTTGGTTACGACTCGAAGAAATCCAGCGGTATCTTTACATTCGGCGGTACTGGTACGATCCTGTACGGTTGCAAACTGGGGGTTGAGAAGATATTCAGCGGTCGTGCTATGACAGAGGGGGTTCGTGATGATGTGAAGATAGTGGCTTCGGAATCATCACACTACTCACGACTCAATGTGGCTGGCTGGCTGGGAGTAGGAACAAAAAATGTGGTGACCATACCAACTACCCGCGAGAATGAGATGTCGCTGACAGACCTTGAAGATTACCTGCGGCATGCGTTCGAGACAGGGGAAAAAGTGGCCATTATTTTAGCTACATTGGGCACCACAGACACCTTCGGGATTGACGACCTTGCATCCATTGTGCGGCTGCGAGACAAACTCGCTGCTGAGTACAGGTTAGAACATTTGCCCCATATCCATGCCGATGCTGTTATAGGCTGGGCATGGGCTGTGTTCAAGGATTATGATTTCGAGATCAATCCTCTTGGCTTCCACGCGCGGACATTGCGTTCGCTGCAGGACTCCCTTCAGCGGATCAGTTCTCTCCATATGGCCGATAGTATAGGAATCGATTTCCACAAAACAGGTTACGCTCCTTACATCTCAAGTGCCATGCTGGTAAAGAACCGACAGGATCTGATTCTCTTAAGCCGTGCGCCAGAGCAGATGCCTTACCTCTATCAGTACGGCTATTATCATCCCGGCATATATACCCTGGAATGCTCGCGCCCTGGAACCGGCGCCCTTGCTGCTCTGGCTAACATGCGGCTGTTAGGTAAGCAGGGCTATCGCGTACTGCTCGGTCATGTGGTGGAGATGGCTGAGATGCTGCGGGATCAACTGGAGAGACATACTTTCATCAAGATACTCAATGACTACAATTACGGCCCTGTCACGCTCTTCCGTGTGTACCCGGATGGAGCAGATGCAGAAGAAATTTTCCAGCGAGAACTGACCGATCCCGACTATAGAGAGCAACTTGAAGAATACAACACCTATAACCTTCGTATCTTCAAGCAAATTCATGAGCGAGCAATGCGAGGTGAAGGTATCCTCCTCTCATGGACGGATGCCTGTCGTCATGCTAACTACCCCGATGGGCCTCCTGTTGCAGCCCTGAAGTCGTTCATTATGAGCCCGTGGACGAATTTGAAAGCCGTGGATATGGTTGCTCGCCAGGTGCTGGAGGCACGAATGCAGGCAAAAAAATAAAACAACTGGGCTTTTTATTCCAGTCCAAACCTTATAGTGCACTCACCAACTACGCCTGGTTTATCTATACCATTCGTGACTACATTTCTCCCTATCTTTTTAACAGCAGCATACTTAGCAGCCTGGACGATAGGGCATGCGGTCGCTATACCTTCGTTTCTCAGTATCTCGTTTCCGTGGCAGATGGCGCATCCTCTGATATCAAGCGTATAGTTATTTTCATCACAATCAATCTTAACATCTGTTGCAAATTCAAGCTGGTTCCTCAGGTAATTCTCAAAACTCTGTGCAAACTCGGCGTTATTATTGAATTTCCCCACATTGCTTGCCCAGTTATCAGCTATTATCGAGCCAACCTTAGCATTTACTTTCTTGGCATCCTCTCCCAGTGCTTTTATAACTATGCTGTGGTATTGTTTAAAGAATTTCAGGCTTGTTGTCATATATCCTCCAATATCATAAGTTTTGACAAAACCATACATAACCCTTATCCGATATAAAGATTCTGATATTTAAGAAACATACTACCGCGTTTTTTATACATTTATAATACAAAAGCAGGTATGGTAGAAACATATGCTAATTGAAACAGACGGTAGTAAGTCTGTGGGCATTTCAGCTACTCTAACAACTTCCACCATCTATATTACCTTCCCATCCAATACTTCTTTCAAGTTTAGACAGGTCTGGTCTTTTATTTTTCTTATCTTCACTTTCTTTACCTTCCTCTTTCGTTTCATCTTCAATCATTGTATTCACCTCCTTTTTTGATGTACAGGAAACTACTAACATAGCTTTGTATTCCACAGATATAAATATAAGGTATAAGGAATATCGCAAAGTACAGCAAAAACATTACGCTACCCATGTAATATCTGCGTTTTCTTATTCTTATCTTGCTTGATTTTTTCTTCATATGCTATTATGGTTCTGCAGTGTGGCAAAAAAATGAAATATATTGTCTTGCCTTCAGGCCCTTTTCCTTCTTTTTGTGCGAACATGGGTATATCGTAGTGCGCAACCAGTCTCTCCAGAACCTCCTTTTCTGCTATTATTGCATCTTTTTGTATATTGGGTGCATTGATTACCTGGTATTCTGCCATGTTTTTCACCTCTTATGTTGTATTCTGCCAGATACAAGGCACATAAGATATTTATATTTTTGTATCATACACTAATATCAAATTATATGAGCAAATATTAGTTATAAATAAAGATGATAAACTATGATACAAATCTATGGTGCAATGAGGGAAGGAATAGGCAAATTCATAAATAGAAAATCAAAGGTAGCAGGCAAAGAGTACGATTCGTTTTTCATTTATGTGCCGGCGGAGGTCGCAAGGGATTCACAATGCCCGTTTAAGCATGGTGATAAGCTCAAGATTATAATAAACGGTGATACATTCATCATTGAAAAGGTAGATTCCCCTCAGGATTTAGCTTAAGGTAAAGCTTAAGCTAAAGCATTGAATATAGTACAATATCTCATTCGGAGTCAAAAATGCTTGCAGATGAGGACATTGATCTTGGAAAAACTGGCTGAAAGATGAATCTGTCACGATCTGTCAGAAACATCTTATTGTTGTTTTCATATTAGTGCAACCGAAACAATTACCAGCGTTCATATCCCTTCTGAGACATACGTTTTCCTTTATATCTTTCTCTTTACGGGATAGGAATTTACACCAGTTTATCATTGTTAGTCCCAAGTGATAACCCATTCCGATACCTCCTGTATTAACAATCAGTTCATATCCCTAAAACTATATAATATTTATCCCGATATATATAAGGATAATTATCATTATAACCATAGGCTCATTATGGAATGCCCGTTATAAGATGCCTACCAGCCTGATCCAAATCTCTCACGAAAAACAAGAGAATAGATATCCTTTCTTTCAGAAACCCTGTTTCCCTCATCTGGATGGCCGAGAGCTATTACAGCCATCAGTGCATAAGAATCCGGGGCTCCAAGTGCTTTATTCACCATCTCTTTATTCTTTAAAATCTCACCAAGCCACACCCCTCCGAGCCCGAGTGAATGGATGGCAAGCAGCATATTTTGGATGCATGCTCCGATGGATTGAACATCTTTTGTATAATCATACATCTGGTCATTATCAAGAAAAACTGCTATCAATACAGGGGCGTTTTTAATGATTCTGCCGTAGTGCGTGAGCTTTGAGATACCCTCCTTTATATCAGGATCTCTTATTATAATAAACCTCCATGCCTGGTTATTCAAACCAGATGGTGCCCACCTGCCCGCATCGATAATCAGCTCAATTACCTCATCACTTACGTCGTCATCTGTGAACTCACGAACGCTTCTGCGCGATTTAATGGCCTCGATCGTGTCCATGATATCATCCGTACATCTGCGGATCAGGTGGATTAGACCTTAAAATTAAAATAAGGGCTTCAAGAGCTATGGGAAACACGACTGTTAATTCTTCATCGCAGGTAGCACACCGTTTTGATAGATAGAGTGGAGTTACGCTGATCGTCTCATCATAAATGGTTTCGGATATAAAAGGGCTCACTGTAGATGTTGCCTGTCCAATGTTAAACTCCCCACCTGTTAGAAACTCATAGTACGTGATCTTTTCTGAATGGCCGCAATTACATCTCAACTCGATCTTATTTTTAAAGAATATATTATTCCTGGCTTTCTGTGATAAAGAAATAATTTCTTCTTTCATCATTCTAATATTGGTCTTTCTGTACTAAATCCCTTTTGATTAGTATGTGGGTCATACTGGGTGGCTACCAAGACCCATCTATAACCGTTCAGCATTTTATTCATCTCACACCAGCAGGGCTCGCGGGTTTTGTTCTCACAACAGAAAACCTAATATTTATTAGGGCAGAGGCCAAGATTAGTTCAGTCAGAGGAGAATTTTAGCCGAAGATTAGACACAACCAAAAAAAAATTAAAAATTATGACCATGACATCCCGTTTCCGCAAGTTCGTACTCACCGCGCATATCACTTTTTCAGTTGGCTGGCTCGGTGCTGTCGCTGGATTTTTAGCTCTTGCCATAGCCGGTCTGACCAGTCAGGACGCTCAGATGATTCGTGCCGCCTATCTCGCGATGGAGTTGATCGGCTGGTTCGTAATCGTTCCATTCAGTATTGGTGCTCTGCTAACCGGTCTTGTCCAGTCACTGGGCACCGAGTGGGGCTTGTTTCGGCACTACTGGGTACTGGTAAAATTCCTGTTGACCATAGGTGCCACCATCGTCTTGCTGCTACACATGCAGCCAATTAGCTACATAGCGGGGGTAGCGTCAGAGACGTCACTCTCTAATACCGAACTCCGAGGGTTGCAGATCCAACTCGTTGCCGATGCCGGTGCCGCCTTGCTGGTCTTGCTCGCAGCCACAACGATATCGGTGTATAAGCCGTGGGGCAGAATCCGGTACGGGCCGCGTAAGGAGTACGAGCAGCATGAAGGGGTGCCAGATCGCGGATCGAAAACCAAGAAATCCTGGGGGCTATACACATTGCTTGGGCTTATCATCCTGGTTCTGTTGGTTGTCATTCTTCACCTCATTGGCGGTGGTCCAGGTGGCCGTTGAGCATAGCAACCGAACCAGGCATCTCATGTACGTGAAACAAATAGAAAACGGTCTTGACCTTACAGGCATAGCAAAGAGCGTTGCAGCAATCTATGATACCTCACTTGAACCCGGCCAGAGCATTCAGCCCCATTATCACCCTGAATCTGAGGAAATATACTATATCCTCTCTGGATACGGCATCATGACCATCGGGGACGAAAAACAGGAAATCTCACGCGGGGATGTGGTGTATATACCTGCATCTGCACCCCATACGTTGTTGAATACGGGAAGCGTGCCATTGAGGTTTATGACCGTATCGGCTAAAGGAGATAGATAAGAGCACGAAAGGGATAAGAAAAATTAATCAGCTTTCTACGCAATCAGAAATAGGCAAAATTGCCCTCTATATATAATAAATAAGGTGTTAAGATGATTAATAACGAAAGAGTACAATTTATTATACAGGCTTACAAAGACGATTCAGAGAGTGTATACAACACATGGTTTGTTAATAATGAGGCAAGATTAAAAGCCTTTGGAGCAATTCGCAGAGGCGTTGAACAGGTTATAAAGGATATCAAGGAAGGTACTTTTCCTGCTGATTTTAAAGGTTCTTCCCTTGAAATAGTCCTGACTGCCATAACTGAGCAAAAACAAGTTTTTGAAGGTGCTGCCCATCCGTTTTACTGGAAACCAAAGCTCAGAATTCCAGATATTTATGAGAACAATACAAATAAATCTCTTTTCGGCCAATTCCTGGAATCGTGCATAAAAGCCAATAAAGAGGAACAGATTATTAAAGAGGTTGTTAAACTATCACATTACAATATTAAAGGACTGGGACCAGCAGTGGCAAATATTCTGTATTTTATCCATCCAACAATTATTCCACCGTTTAACACGGCTATGGTAAACGGATTCAATTTATTATTTAAAGAGAAGAAAAAGCTGGGCTCCTGGAATGATTATTTAGAGATGCGGGATACGATTCTGCAAGTAAACGACCAATATAAGAATTTACTATCAAAGGACCTTGGGGCAATTTCGGGATTGCTTTTTGATATCGGCGTAGGGAAAATTGTAGTGGATGGAAATGCTCAGATGGTAATAGAGAAAAAGAGAAAAGAACTCCTGAAGAAAAGGCATCAACAGGTACAAGCTGAGATTGAAGAAGAGAACACGCACACAAAAATCCAGTATCTGCTGATGAAAATTGGAAAATCTCTTGGCTACGATGTCATTGTGGCTTCCAATGACAGGGCAAAATCGTATAACAATGAAAATTTTTCGTTTATATCTCTGCCAGAATTTCCAGATATCAAAATTGATGAAGATGTTAAGAGAACCGTTGCCCTTATTGATGTAATCTGGTTTGAAAAAGGCACTACTAAAATTGTAAGTGCCTATGAGGTCGAAAAAAGCACATCGATCTATTCCGGTATCCTGCGCCTGGCCGATCTTGCGCTCACACTTCCAAATTCAGAAAAGATATTGCTCTATCTGGTTGCCCCAGAACAAAGAGAGAAGGAAATAATCGCGCAATTGAAAAGACCGTCCCTTGCAGCCAAAGAAGCTATCAAAATATCATACATTTTATTCTCCGAACTTTGCGAGCATTGCGAATCTATTTGCAAGTTCGGGGATGATCATACAATCATGGAAAAAGTCGCAAAATGTATAAAATAAATCATTTCCTTCACTACTGAATTTTTTTAAAAAGCTAATGCAAAGACTTAAGTGCTCTTAAGCAATCCTCCTTCCAAGGAGGTATGTATATGAAAAAATCGATAACGGTATTAATAATTTTGATGCTTGTACCTGCTGCAAGTGCAAACATCTTCACCGATGTATTTAATAAATTAGTTCCATATTCGCAACCGCTTGGGGTCAATAATACACAATCTGTAATGGAGGATGACTTTGACAGCCTTATGGCTCAAATTTACCAATTGAACACTCCCGCTAACATTCAAATTCTGAGCAAGAAGATGCAACACTACGGAATTAATGCAATAAAAATTGGAGTAACAGATTATAACAAAAACTTCTATGTGGTCAAAGATTACGGAATTCTCGAAGATTACCCCACCAGCAATATTGAAATCACTGTAAGCAAGGCACAAATTGACCAGGTAAAACACTACATTGCAGACGGAAAAATCACTCCATATGAGCAGTTCAGGATGTGGATGATTTACAAAGACTTACTATAGATAATATAGCTACAATTGACGAGCTAAAGCAGAGCGGTTTCAAGATCACCGAGACCATCTGCCAATTCAGATGATATAAAATATAGACTCATATATCACCGCAAAGGGCGCAAAGAACGCAAAGCTTAGACTCGGATGTGGTTCAGCTAATATAAACAACGAACTGGTACAAACTCAAAACGAACTCGGGCTGATGAGTTCGTTTAAGTTCGTTTTGAGTTCGTTGTTAATCGTCTTTTTCATTGTTATCTATGAACCCACAGTTAATGTATGTTGAATTAGCGGATGGGTTCAAGATCACCACAAAGCTTAAATTACTGTAAGCGCAAGCTTACTTAGGGAATATATGGATGTTTTTGAAGCAATCAGGAATAGATGCAGTGTACGGCAGTTCAAACCAGATATCATTCCAGATGAAGCCCTTCGGAAGATACTGGATGCTGCGAGGTGGGCTCCAAGTCCGTTTAATACCCAGCCCTGGGAATTCATAATCATCAAGGATAAAGAGACCCTGAAAGCCATCTCAAGGTATGCCAGATATTCTGGTTATCTTGCTGATGCTCCGATGGCAATTGCCGTGGTTGTGCCGCCGCTGGATATAAAGTTCTCGTGGACTGAACACCTGGGAGAACCCAGGTTTGCTGCTGCCAAGGCGGTGCAGAATATGATGCTTGCAGCATGGGAACTTGGAATAGGGACATGCACGGTAAGTATAGAGAGGGAAAAGGTCGCTGAGATACTTAATGTTCCCATGACCCATTTTGTGCTGACAGTCATTCCAATAGGATACCCCAAGGTCATGCCTTCAAAACATGAAGAGAGCTTCAGGAAAAAGCTTGATGATATGCTGTTCTATGAAAAATACGGGGTGAGGAGCAGACAGAATGAATGAAGAGGAGATTAAACCTGATAAGGTTCTTGATTGCATAGGTCTTTACTGCCCCATACCGATCTTTAATACCACACAGGAGATGGAGAAAATTGAGCCCGGACAGGTACTTGAGATGATTACCGATGATCCGGCTGCTGTACAGGATATCCCGCGCTGGGCTAAGAGGGCAGGACATCAGTTCTTAAAGTGGTTTAAAGAGGATGAACATTTCCATTTTCTGATACGGAAAGGGTAATCCTGCATTTTTGGGCTATTGCATTTATATTGTTACTTTATTTTGGCTAAAAACTGTAAATAACTGTGGTTAACCTAAATAAGCCTACCCCTATATTTCTACTGGAGAATTGATCCTGATAATTATATGGGTTCTAAGGGACATTTTAACATCAGATAAAGCTTAATCAATTTATAGGGAGGATATAGCCTATATTTTAAAAATATAAGTAATCATTGAGTATTTTTCAGTTATAACCTAGATTAACCTTTATTTCAATTGAAAACTTTATATAGTATTAATTCCATTTAGTCAACACGTCGTTCACAATTATTTCACTCAGAAGGAGGCATCGGAGGGGATTCCTGATGCGCCGCTGTTCGTCCCTGTTGACGGACAGCGCTCTAATTTTTTGAGGTATTATGAAGATACGGCTTGAGATCGATGGAAAGAATGCGGGCAGTTTGAGTTACAAAGGACCGGATTCAGCCGAACTGGCAGTAACGTATCTAAATTCGATAGAAGCAGATGAAGTCCAGATATACCTGGTGAGAGATGACGGAACAAAGGCATTTGCAGAGTTCTCTGGAGAATTCTGGAGCATGTCTGCAACCAAGTTCATACTATCTGCATCAAAGAATAAACAGGCCCCTGAGTTATCCACTTCCTCCGATGAATTCCATCAGGAATCGCTCACATTGAAAGAGCGGTTAGAGATGTTTTTAAGATTTGAATACCCCAGGGTCTGGTTCACCTCCCTTGATGTAAAGAGGCAATACGAGAGAGTCTACGGAAAAATTAATCTTAGCACTGTATCCACATATCTGGCAAGGATGTATAGGGATAATATACTTGAGAGAAAAGGGAACCATAACCAAAGAGAATATCGATTTAAAGATGAGACTAATCCACTCATGAACATGGAGTATGCTTCTGAAAAATGAAGCCGTAACATGGATCAGGCAGAGACAGAGATGCCAGGAATAATTAACCCATCCATACCTTTAATACAAAAAATCATATCTTAAAGCCTATGCACGGCTGGACCGGAAGAATTGTAATAATTGATTTAACTGATAGCAGAATAACCCAAACAAAGAGCGATACTGCTATTCTCCATTCCTTCATCGGGGGAAGAGGGCTTGGAGTAAAACTGTACTGCGATGCCATCCATCCAGGTATTTATCCTCTTGCACCTGAGAATATCCTTATATTCGCAACAGGGCCTCTGACAGGTACTGCCTCCCCGATGTCAGGCAGGCATGTAATGGTATCTAAATCCCCTCTTACCGGTACAATCTTTGATTCAAGCAGCGGGGGATTTTTTGGAAAAGAATTAAAATTCGCAGGGATCGATGCGCTTATAATAAAAGGTAAAGCCAAGCAGCCTGTCTATATCTCTATCATAAATGATGATATCGATATACTGCCTGCAGGAAAATTATGGGGAGAGAACGTCAGGTCATGTACCCATAAACTTTCACCCCAGGGGCACGTGGCATGTATAGGTCGTGCAGGTGAGCGGCTTGTTACTATTGCAAATGTCATGAACGACTACTTCCATGCCTGCGGCCGCGGGGGACTTGGTGCGGTCATGGGCTCAAAGAACCTTAAAGCGGTCGTTGTAAAAGGGGATCAGAGACCCGCGATAGCAGATGAAGAAGGGTTTGAGAAAGCGCGCCAGGATGCGCTCCGCCTTATAAAAGCAGGCCCGGTCGCATCAAAAGGACTGAGCACATACGGAACGTCTGCACTTGTGAACCTGATGAACTATATGAAGATACTGCCCACGAGGAACTTCCAGAACTCCGAGTTTGGCGGTGCTGATAGAGTCTCAGGTGAGTTCATCAAAGAGCATTATGATATTAAAGGCCATGCCTGCTACAACTGTATCATCGCATGCAAACACATCATAAAAAGCGGGGCGCTTGAAGGCCATGAGATACCTGAGTATGAGACCCTGTGGGCCTACGGCCCGGACAGCAACAATGCAGATATGGATGATATTATCAGGGCCAACCGACTATGCAATGACTATGGAATAGATACCATCTCATCAGGCTCAACGATAGCGGCCTATGCTGAGATAATGAATGAGGATATCACGGAGTTATCAGAGCTCGTTAAAAAAATAGGTGAGAATGAAGGGCTCGGGAAGGAACTCGGAAAGGGCTCAAAGGCTCTTTCAGGCTCGTACGGGAAAGATGTTGCAATGCATGCCAAAGGGCTTGAACTGCCAGGCTATGACCCGCGCGGTGTTCTGGGAATGGCTCTTGCCTATGCCACATCAAACCGGGGAGGGTGCCATCTTCGTGCCTACATGGTCGCGCCTGAGATCCTGGGAAAACCCAAGAAGATCGACCGCCTGACCTTCTCAGGTAAGGCAGGGCTTGTGCAGATATTCCAGAACGAGATGGCATCTCTTGATTCGCTGGTGCTGTGCAAGTTCGCATCGTTTGCGGTCTCTGAAGAGGAATTCGCAAACCTGTTAAGCTCTGCAACAGGGATCGATTATTCCACCGAGGAGTTCTTAAGATGCGGTGAGAGGATCTGGAACCTTGAGAGACTGTTCAATATCAGGGCAGGATTCACGCGAAAAGATGATACTCTTCCAGAGAGGTTCTTCGGGAGCGGGGGGATCAACAGGGTGGAGTTTGAGAGAACCCTGGATGAGTACTATCATTTCAGGGGATGGGATGAGAACGGGATACCAACAGAGGAAAAGCTGAGAGAGTTGAATTTATAACTATAGCCAGCGTAATAGGTATCACAACCCCTGTAGCTGCTATTGTATGTTTTATCATTCAAAAAGCAGTATAAAGTTAAGCATAAGCTTTATTAAGGGTACATGTAATAATCAAAAAATTAACTGGCTATGGTACTTGATAAACTAGGCGGTTCGCTTCAGGATGCACTTAAGAAACTCGTTGGTGCAAGTAGAATCGATGAAAATGTAGTGAACGAAGTAGTGAAGGATATCCAGCGTGCTCTCCTGCAGGCTGATGTGAATGTCAAGCTTGTAATGACATTATCCCAGAGGATAAAGCAGCGCTCACTCAAGGAACCCCCACCGAGCGGGATGAGCCCCAGGGAGCATGTGATACGCATTGTCTACCAGGAACTGGTGAATATCCTGGGTAAGAGTGCGAATGTCAGGCTTGCCCCCCAGACCATAATGATGGTAGGGCTGCAGGGAAGTGGTAAGACAACAACGACTGCAAAGTTAGCGCGCTATTTCCAGAGGAAAGGATTAAAAGCAGCGGTTATCTGCGCAGATACGTTCAGGCCCGGGGCATTTGACCAGCTAAAAACGCTATGCGATCGGCTGGGAATCTTCTTCTATGGTGAGAAGGATGTAGAGGATGCTGTGGCAATTACACAGCGGGGACTGCTGGCCATTGAAAAATATGATGTCAAGATAATCGATACGGCTGGAAGACATGCCCTTGAGAAGGATCTTATCAAGGAGATGGAGGATATCCACAGCACTGCTCAGCCGGATCATAAGCTCCTGGTCCTGGATGCGGCTATGGGTCAGCTCGCAAGCGAGCAGGCAAAGGCCTTTGATAAATCCATAGGGATAACAGGTGTGGTCATAACAAAACTTGACGGTACTGCCAAAGGCGGGGGCGCGTTATCAGCAGTCTCTGAGACTGATTCCGCAGTTGCTTTCATCGGTATTGGCGAGACCACGGATGACCTTGAAAAGTTCGAAGCAGACAGGTTCATCTCCCGCTTACTGGGCATGGGGGATATCAAGTCCCTTATTGAGAAAGCAGAAGATACCCTGAAGAGTGAAGACATTGATATGGAGTCAATGCTCAGCGGGCGATTCACACTGAAAGATATGTATAAACAGCTTGAAGCCGTGAACAAAATGGGGCCTCTCAAGCAGATAATGCAGATGCTGCCCATGGGTAAACTCGGAATGAAAATCTCTGATGATATGTACAGCGTGACCCAGGATAAACTTGGCACCTATAAGTACATTATGGACTCCATGACAGATAAAGAACTGGAAGACCCAAGACATATAAACAGCTCGAGAATCACACGGATCGCGCGTGGATCAGGAACAAACTATGAGGATGTACGAGAGCTTCTTAAATACCACAAGATGATGCAAAAGGCCATTAAAGGTATGAAGGGAGGCAAATTCAACATCCAAAAAATGATGAAAAAATTCGGAGCATGAGCCTGCAGCAGTAGCTTCGAATATTCTTATTCTATAATCAGTCCTGCTTGAAAAATTCTGTGCAGTTGAAAAACTTATATACTAAAACAGCTATTTAAATACTGTATTTTCGAAGGAGGCTTTAAAAATGGTTACAGACATTAAAGAGTTCGCAAAAACCGCAAAACCATCTGTTGCTGTTGTCGGGCTTGGTGGTGCTGGTTGTAATATCACGACATGGATCGCAGAGAAAGGAATGGCCGGTGGCAGGATAATTGCCGCAAACACCGATGCGAATCACCTGCATATACAGAAGGCTGATAAACTGGTTCTTCTCGGGGAAAGATTATGCAAAGGGCATGGATGCGGAGGTTTCCCTGAGAAAGGTGCGCAGGCAACCAGAGACAACTTGAGCGATCTGAGGACTGAACTTGAAGGAACAAACCTTGTATTTCTTGTCGCAGGACTGGGTGGAGGAACAGGGACCGGCGCCATGCCGGTAGCTGCTGAACTCACGCGAGAGCTGGGTATCCTTACCGTCGGATGCGTGACCATCCCGTTTACAATCGAGATGTCAAGAAGAGAGAAGGCAAGGGAATCTATACAGCTGCTTGCTCAGTCATGTGACTCTGTAGTAATAATCGATAACTCAAAATTAAGGGAAGTAGCAGGAAACCTTCCATTAAAAGAAGCTCTTAATGTTGCTAACGCACTTGTAGGAGCATTTGTAAAGAACCTGACTGATACGATCACTCAGCCAAGCCTTGTTAACCTTGACTACGCTGATCTGCGTGCAGTCATGGAACGCGGCGGAGTATCATCAATCGGGATAGGTGAAAGCGTTGGTGAGAATAGGGTCGAGAAAGCGGTTGCACAGGCTATCAGCACTCCACTGCTCGATGTAAGGGATGTATCCGCAAGCTACGGTGTGCTGGTTCACATAATCGGCGGAGAGGACCTGACACTTGAGGAAGTGGCGGTAGCAGGCGAACTGATAATGGATAAGGTACCGAATACCAAGAGGATAATCTGGGGCGCAAAGGTTGATCACTCTCTGACAGGCGCTGTCCGTGTAATGGCAGTATTGACAGGTGTTGAGAGTCCATTTATATCAGGAGAGATAGAAGTAAAGGAGAAAGCGGTTGCTATAGAGGCTGTTGAAGAGGTAAAACCCGAGCCAGTCAGACAGGATGTAGAACCTCCTCAACCAGAGCCCGCTGTAAAAGTCAAAGAGCCAGAGCAAGATATAAAGAAAGAGGAAGAGAAGACAGGTAATTCATACATATGGATCGGTCTGATCCTCCTGGTAATATTCATTCTGCTCTGGTATTTCATGCAATAGGCAAGGGCAATAGCCAGGGCATACTTTTTTAACATTATGTCCCTTGCATCTTTTCTCCATATCTTTTTAACAATCATGCTGATGTTTCTCTGAGGAGGAGAAGGATTTATTACGGGTTAGTAAGGTAGTATTCATAAGAGCAATAGAGAAAGAGAAAGTAATGGGAGAAGAAAAATTTATTATATATATCAAAGAGCGCCTTGAAGCAGGACGGATGCCTGAGGCTATAGAGATCTCTGAGGCCACCGGAGTACCGCTTTCAAAAGAGGAGCTCAAAGGTTATATTCATAAATATCTTGAGAATGGATGGATATCCAGGGCCGTAGCAGGCTCTAAAGCTGCAGGGATAGAACTTCCAAAAGAAGTTCTTACTGGCTATGTTAATAAATATCTTGATGAAGGCCAGATCTACTCTGCTATTGAGGGCTCTAAGATTACCGGGACACCGCTTCTAAAAGATAAACTCATCATGATTGGAAGGGAGTGCCTTCTGCAAGGAAAGCTCTATCCTGGCATGGAAGCCTATGGTCTTGCTGATGAAACTCCACCGGAGGAGGAACTCATTACCTGCGGTGATAAGTGTTTTAGTGATGGGCAGCTCTATCCTGGCCTGGAGGCATACAAAAAAGCTAACAGAACTCCACCGGAGGAGGGTCTCATTACCTGCGGTGATAAATGCTTCGATGAGGGATTTCCCTCTCCCGGGTTAGAAGCATACAAAATAGCTAATAAGATCCCGCCAAAGGAGATACTCCGTGAATGCGGTGAGACGTGTCTTCATCAGGGACGCCACGACGATGCAAGAAAAGCTTTCGTGGCAGCACAGAGAACAGAAGAATAAGCGATACTCTTGCATTATTTTTTTTAAGCTCGTTCCAGCCCTGTGTTTTTAGTCTTATATGTCTTGAGGATAACTATAAGCTTCTTTAAAAACAATTATGTTTAAATAAAAACAAAAATGTTACGGGGGCTATGATTTATCTGGTGTATGCTCTAATAGCCAGTACATTTTCAATCATCGGAGGACTGCTGCCTATTTACACAGGCTTAAGGCAGGTCAGTACAAATTATTTAATCGGGTTTGCAGCCGGTGTATTGATCTCTACGGCTATCTTTGAGATGCTGCCTGAAGCGGTACTGGAGGCAAATGCTAAAATAGTGAATCCACTTGCACTGGGTTTTTTCTCATTGTATCTGCTTGAGAAAAGCATAATGGTCCATGCCTGCAAAGAGACAGAATGTGATATCCATATATCGGGCTGGATAGGTGCTGTAGGTCTTGGCCTTGAGAGCATACTCGATGGAATTGCTATCGCGGTGGGGTATTTTACAGAGCCTGTCCTTGGCCTGATTATTGCATTCGCCGTGGCTGTTCATGAACTGCCTGTCGGTTTCTCAACAAGTATTATAATGAGGCGTGCAGCTTTTAACACAAGGGATACCCTTAAGATATTAATAGCTACCTCACTCCTGACGGTTGTAGGCGCATTGATGGCAGGTTTTTTCCCCCGGGAATATTTTGGCCATATCCTCGCCTTTACAGCAGGCACTTTCATCTATATCGGTGCAAGCGACCTTCTACCCCATGCCCATGAGCGGGTTGATTGGAGGGTGGTGGTAAGTGTTATCTCTGGTGCGATAGTTGTGCCTCTTTTTGAGGTTGTACTGGGGATTTAAAGACATGGCTAAAATTTATATGGTATGATGGGTACTATAACCGAAAGCTTTTGATATATATGAGAATCGCATGGGGCATCACAGGCGCAGGACATTTCCTGCGCGAAAGTTTTGAAGTTTTTAAGAGGATCAAAGAGACAACAGCAGATCTAAAAGTGACAGCCTTTGTATCCCGGGCAGGTGAAGAGGTTATCAAGATGTATGGACTGGCAGATGAACTCTTAAATATCTCACCCGGTGGATACCTTGAAGAGATCTTCTTTGAGCGCAATCAGGGAGCAAGTGTTCCAAAATCCGGCAGGTTCCTGCTGCAAAAGTACGATGCCCTGATAATTACTCCTGCCACATCCAACTCAACCGCAAAGATCGCTTATGGGATAGCGGATACCATTGTAACAAACGCAGTAGCCCAGGCAGTGAAAGGAAGTGTTCCCGTGTTTATTGTTCCTGTAGATATCGCAGGAGAGATCGAGTCCAGGATGCCGTATTCTATAGATCGGGAGATCTGTATGAACTGCGAGATATGTCCTCCCAGAGAGAATTGCCCGGGATACGCGATTGTAGACCAGATTGATCTTCTAAAATGCAATGGATGCGGAGAGTGCGTGAAACTATGCAGTTTTGGTGCAATAAGAGGTGGATTGACCAGGCTTAAGGTCCGTGATATAGATTCAAAGAACGTCAGGATGATAAGAGAACTTGAAGGGATAACTGTACTTGACAATCCACCGGGTATTCTCGATGAGATTGCAAGACTCATGCAAAAATTGAAGTACTAAAGGAAATAAAATAGGACGGAGGTCATATTTTGTTTCCAAATAAAAAAGTTCAAACATTAATTGGTACACGCATACAGGTTGAGATGAAAGGTGATAAAAATACCCTTGAGGGCAAGCTTGAGAGTGTTGATGACAATTTGAATCTGCATCTTGTAGATACCTTTGAGATTGCAGACGGAGTAAAGTCGCGTTCTCTGGGCTCAGTAGTGTTAAGAGGAAATAATATAATCCTGCTATGTCCTGTAGGGGAAAAGAATGGAAGATGAAGAAAGGATCCTGGAGTTGATAATGTCCAGAGAACATGGAATTTTACAAAATGAGCTCTGGAGAGAGGCTAAGATAGATCGCCGTAAATGCTCCCGTATTGTTGACAGGCTAGAAAAAGACGGAGAGATTAACAGGGAGCAAGAATTAAATAAGGGCCTGCGAACCTACCGAATTAAGTATATCGAGAGAAAAGAAACAGTTAAGGACTTTAAGTTATTAATGGTCGATGATATGTTCGCCCCATGTACAGGCTGCAATCTTGAGTGCACACCAGCGCAGTGTGTACCCCTCTCTGAATGGATATTCGGTCTTCTTAATGAAGAGTAGGATAAGCGGGTTAGAAGTGGAGGGTTAGGGAGTGGGTGGTATCCGTCAAAAATAGACCCGCATATCCTGTTCGATAGATAACGAACGTGGTATTAAAATACTTTTCGGTATCTTCAGTACTTCCGAATAGCCCTACTTCCGAATGAATGAAATATCAACACATCTATTTTGAAG
>NZ_JMIY01000008.1:0-55550 GCF_000685155.1 Candidatus Methanoperedens nitratireducens | reverse complement strand
ATCGCTTAGCACAAATATGATTCAGGATACTATTCGGAACTACGACCGATCGGAAGTACTGATCTTCCAACAATAAACTTTATACAATAAAACGCTATTCATATTGGATTATGACAAATGCGAGGGATTGCCTTTTACATCATTGAATCGCTAAGGGATAAAAGAATAAGTAT
Source organism: Candidatus Methanoperedens nitratireducens (assembly GCF_000685155.1). Lineage (GTDB taxonomy): Archaea > Halobacteriota > Methanosarcinia > Methanosarcinales > Methanoperedenaceae > Methanoperedens > Methanoperedens nitratireducens. The sequence goes on along the minus strand of NZ_JMIY01000008.1, from coordinate 55,377 downwards.
TTTTGATACCACTCTCAGGGATGGAGAACAGACGCCAGGGGTATCGCTCACACAGGATGATAAGCTTCTCGTCGCGCAGCAGCTCGATAAACTGGGTGTGGATATCATCGAGGCCGGTTTTCCCATGTCCTCTGAGGGGGAGAGGTGCTCAGTTAAAAAAATAACCGATGCAGGTCTTAATTTACAGATATGCGGACTGTCAAGGGTCATCAGGTCGGATATAGATTCATGTCTTGACTGCGGTGTGGATATGGTACACACCTTTGTCTCAACATCAGATGTACAGCGTATATCTACCATCAAGAAGAGCAGGGATGAAGTCTATAAGATGGCCGTGGATGCTGTCGAGTATATAAAAGACCACGGCGCAAAGTGCATGTTCTCTGCCATGGACGCAACACGGACCGATATCGATTATCTGATCAGCATCTATAAAGGCGTAGAAGAGGCGCACTGTGATATAATAAACGTGCCTGATACAGTGGGCGTAAGCGTGCCTTCTGCCACGTATAAGTTGATCAGCGAGATTGCAGCGAATATCAAAATACCTATTGATGTGCACTGCCATAACGATTTTGGGCTTGCAGTGGCAAACAGTCTTGCTGCTGTGGAAGCAGGAGCAAGCCAGGTACAGGTCACAATAAACAGTCTTGGTGAGCGGGCAGGGAATGCAGATCTTGCAGGGACGGTTATGGGGCTTCATTCACTGTATGGTGCAAAAACCAATATAAAGACCCAGTACATTGTTGAAACATCACATATGGTTGAGAAATTGACCGGGGTACGTATGCCTCCAACAATGCCTATCGTAGGCGAGAATGCTTTTGCCCATGAATCAGGCATACATACACACGGGGTACTTGTGAGATCCGATACCTTTGAGCCCGGGGTTATGACCCCTGAGATGGTGGGTCATAGAAGGCGCATCGTACTTGGTAAACATGCAGGCAAACATGCCGTAAAACAATCTCTTGAATGTGCAGGGCTGCACCCCACGGATGCACAGCTAAATGATGTACTCAGGCGGGTAAAAGATATAGGCGATAAAGGTAAACGCGTTACAGATGCCGACCTCTATGCCATTGCAGAATCAATTATAGGTGCAACATCAAAAGGCGAGCAGGCTATCATACTAAAAGAAGTATCTGTTATGACAGGCAATATCATAACCCCTACTGCAACTGTAAAAGCCACAGTTAAGGGCAGGGAGCTTCTGGGTGCAAATACTGGAGTGGGACCTGTGGATGCAGCCCTTAAAGCAGTAACAGGCATACTCGGGGACTATAAGGTTAAACTGCGCGATTTTAGAATCGAGGCAATCTCAGGTGGATCAGACGCACTTGCAGAAGTGATTATCGGAGTAGAGGATGAAAAAGGCAGAGTGGTATCTGCACGTTCCACAAACGAGGATATAGTTCTGGCATCGGTAGAAGCGCTCGTGGCTGCAATAAATCAGCTTATAAGCGCACAGGATAGATTCTAATTCAATACCTGGCTATGCTTATTCAGAAGGGATTTCCTGGTATATTCAGTGCAGCATGCAAGTATGACCTCAGCCTCTCCATACACATCCATACCTGCCGCACCCTCATGTCCCCCGCCAGTGCCATTGAATTTTACACTTATCTCTTCCATCAATCTTGCAAGGTTCACACCTGCGTTAATAGCGCATTTTCTAGCGCGAGCGCTCACCTTGACCATCCCATCATCCTTTGAAGCTACAAAAGCCACATCTGCCCCTATTGAGATTAAATTGGAGGCAGCAGAGCCTGAGAAAGAACTCACCTGGGATGTAACAACGATCCATTCGCCCACTCGTTCAATTAAAGCCCGCTGGGCAGCCTTTAAAAAAGCGATCCGCATAGAGACATCCTGCGGAACAGAAGATATAGCATCCATCACTTCGCTGTACTCGATACCGCTTAATTCTATAAGCTCGGCTACAGCCTTAAAAGAATCTGCCGACGCATGCTTAAAATTACCTGTATCCGTGATAATACCGGCAATAAGGGCAAATGCGACACGCCTCATTATCGGAGCGCCCATCGTGTTTAAAACCTCAAGGACGATCTCAGCAGTTGATCTCTTATTTCGATGAAGAAAAAACACCGCGTTTTCATTCAATGATGTAGTGGTATGGTGATCGATGACCGCGTATTTTTTTAGCGGAAATCCATCAAGCTGGGTAAGCGTAGAGGTATCGATAACTACCACCAGGTCATAGTTATCTACTGGATCTGTGACAAATTTAATGTCAAGCTGTTTTGCGATCTGAGATGCTACCCTATCACATCCGCCTATGATGCCTATAGTGCCTCCAATTGCTTCTTTTAGCGCAAATGCACTCCCTAGGGCATCAGGGTCCGCGTTTCTGTGACATAAGTAGAGGATATTGTGATAATCCAGCAGTTGATTATAGAACTCTGACTCATCTATCTCCATAATCACTGTGCGGCTGGAGTACCGATAGCCTGTCTGAGTTGCTCCTGTAACTGCTGAAACCGCTTCTGAGCGCGTTCTTCCTGGCGTGCGAGGGTCTGTAGTCTTAGATCAAGTGTGTCTTTCTTTTCCTTAAGAGATTCTTTTGTCTTATCGCGTTCAGTTTTGATCAGTAAATCTCCTACTGCTCTGTAGATTACGGCATCAGGAGTTAGTTTGTCAAGCTCTTCAAGGGCAAGTTCAGTCTCTTTTAAGGTTATTTCAACCTGGTTTTTCTGAACTGCGATCGCCTGCGCCTGCTGTTGAATTTGCTGCAACTGCGCAAGCTGGTTTTTGATTTGTGGGGGTAATTCTGAAGTCATATGATTCACCTGTAAATCTACTGTAGTATTGCCCAGCACTAATTTATAACTTGTGTATTAGAAGTGATACAGCACATTTCATACGTGATTTTAATGAGCCGAAGCCAGCCGTTCAGAGCAGCTCTCATTGATACGATATCACTTGCTTTAACATTTAAGATAAGTATGTTGTTCTCCAGTTTAAGATTTGATTTTGTGCGCTGGTAGTCCTCCCCGAGTTCTGGAAGTAATGACTCATAGATGATCCCGGCATTGCCATCCAGATCAAATTCAAACTCTGCAAGAACGATCATGAATACTGGTAATCATTTACGTTTATATCTATGTTTGCAGATAAGTTTTTAAACCATATTGATAATTATAAGAATTGATCAAATATCCGATGTATTCATGGATTACAATTGAAATCTTAATTATATTATTATTGGTTGCTCTTTCCTCCTTTTTCTCAGGTTCAGAGGCCACGCTTCTTTCTGTAAGTAAGATAAGGATCAGGCACCTGGCAGATAAAGGGAATAAGAATGCCAGAATAGTTATTAAATTACTCGAAAATCCAGAGCAGTTTCTTACTGCGATCCTGATAGGCAACAATATCGTCAATATCATAGCCTCTGTTCTGGCTGCGAACGCTGCATTAACCATTTTTGGAGAGCCTGGAATCGCAATAGCAGCGGGAGCTATGACCTTACTTGTCCTGGTCTTTGGAGAGGTTTTTCCAAAAACACTTGCTTCAAGGCATTCAGAGGCAATATCGCTCAGGATAGCCAGGCCCATAACGCTGCTTATCTCTGTCTTAAGTCCCGTTGTTTGGATTTTAACTGCTTTTGTAAATTCATTGATTACACTCCTGGGCGGAAAAGAAAAGGTTAAAACACCATTCGTTACAGAGGAGATTATCAATATGCTGCTTAAGGTAGGAGAGAAGGAAGGGACTATTGAGAAGCACGAGAGAGAGATCATTCATAATGTCTTTGAATTCTCAGATGAAAAAGCACATGGTGTTATGACCCCGAGAGAAAATATGGTATGCATAAAGGAATCAGAGACCCTTGATGCCGCGCTTGCATTAATAAATGAATCCGGTCATTCAAGAATACCTGTTTATACAAGGAATTTTGATGATATTGTTGGCATGATATATGCAAAAGATTTCCTTAAGTTCAGGGATCATGAGTTAAACAGGATAAAAGTGCATCAGATCCTGCGCCCGATTCTGGTTGTTAGGGCAGGGAAAAAGATTGCCTCTATACTAAAAGAACTCCAGCAGAAGAAAATGAACCTTTCAGTGGTTGTGGATGATAATATGAGGGTTATAGGACTGGTCTCAATTGAGGATATCTTAGAGGAACTGGTTGGGGAGATCTTTGATGAATATGATATAGAGGTGGGAACTGGCACTTAGAATTTTCATATTTACGTGCCTGTGCCAAGTGGCTCATTGACGTTTCTTTAATATTCCAATAACAATTAACAGACCCAGAATCGCTAAGCCTGTAAATCCGGGAGAGGATTTTATAGATTCATCTTTGACTTCATTTTGTCCAAGAGTAACAGGGACGTTCACGTATCGTATTGTAACAGCACTTGAGAGAGGGAAATTATCCTTTGCTTTTGGCGCTCCGCTGATAGTATATGCATCGCTATTTTTATGAGTGTTCCAGAAATTGCCGGATTTACCATCATCCCAGAAATTCGATCCACTGTTATCATAGGCCTGTTCATTGCTGTTATCTATGAGATTATTTGAATAAATATGGTTTGAACGGGCCGAATCTGCATAAATCCCTATTTTATTATTCTGGATATTGTTATTATATATCCTATTGTCGCTGGATGAATAGATCAAAATTCCATGGTTGGTGTTGGATCTTATATCGTTGCCAGAGATAACGTTATTGTTGCTATCTAAATAGATTGAAATACCCACTGCATTATTAACAATAATTGTATTTGCAATCGTATTATTTTTTGCCGAATACATACTTATACCAGCGTCTGATCTGACCGATCCATTGCTGTTCTGGATAGTGAACCCGCTGATTTTTATGTTGTTTGCCTGGTCTATATTGATCCCGCTTCCGACCTTTTTTCCATCAATGATTGTCTTTTCTTTATCTTTTCCTATTATTGAAATCCCGTTCTTTTTTATAATAAGGTTCTCAGAGTATGTCCCTTCATCGACTGAAATCACATCGCCTGTACTGGCGTCATCTATAGCAGATTGGATTGTTGTATAGGTCTGCCCTGTTCCGACATAGAGAGTCTGTGCACCTGCGAATCCTGTAGTCAGCAGTATTACGAAAATGCCAATCATTATTTTTTTTAATACCATAATCTCACATGTTGCTGAATCATTTTATGGCACTAAAAAGATTTGCATGAAAAGATTACCTTATCACTCGTTCCTCAAAAATGAACATCGCGTAGATTATACGCAATGTCTTAGAAACTGAACGTGAATGGAACCCACGAGAATGAGCATCTATGCTTATAGATTTAAGCACTATTGAATCTCTGTCCTGACAACTTCTTGATATCAAGCAGCGCTATATTATATTCTCTCGATATGTCAAGCTCAGCTCTCATAAGAGCTTCACGTTCGTTTATACCATTATGCATGAATGCTATCTTTCTTTTCGAGATAGCGGTCAACACATCAAATATATCCATACTTTATCAGCCTCCCTTACCTTATATTAGCAGTCTCATAACTTAAAGATATTTGAAAATAAATAATAATTACAATTACGGTATTTTGCATAAGCAATTAGATAATATATGAATCCTTACATAACTGATTATGAGAGATACGATAGGACACTGATTGCACGGATACGAAATCCGTGTGATCTGTGTCATCCGTGTTCTATTCTTCTTTTCGCCTCTTCATCTCAATATCTTGAATTGCAGTCTCAAATACCTTGCTGAACTGACTTCTCCTTTCAATCCTTGTGTGTTCAGAAGCACGATTTACAAGACCGCTCCAGAATAGATCCATTTTAGTCACCTCAATCCAGAATAACCCGGCCAATATATATTTGCGATCCAAGAGCGGGGTGAAAGTAATCATTTTTTACTAAGATACATCTTCAATGAAATTAAAGAGAGTGAAGTTGATATGATATCTCCCCAGTTACCTCCTTCCTGCTTATCCAGAAGCCATTGTATCGATGGATTGATGTCCTCTTCTCCTGCCAGAATCAGCGCCTGTATCACCAGGTTGCTTGTAGCAGTATAAGCCCAGCCGCCTGACTGTCTCTTTGAGATAAGCCAGCCTGCACGGTCTTTTATGAACTCCCTGTATCTGCTGTGATTTTGTTTTATGAGAGCCGTGATGATGAGCGATGTTGTGCCGGCATACTCCCATTTTTCCCCGTAATTGCGATACAACCACTCGCATCCCTGCTCATTTTTTATACCTGCATCCCCAAGAGCGATCAATGCATACGAGGTATCAATCTCGTTATTGTTCCAGTTGTCGTTTTTTTGCTGCTTAAGTATCCAGTTGATCGTCTCTGGATGTATTATCCCGCATCCTGCCAGTGCGCTGTATGCCCTTGCTGTATCAGGAATGGGCCTGTCTGTATCCCAGAATGCGTTTTTTCTCTTTGATAAGAGTATTTCAATCAGATCAGAGGTGTTCTCGTTCCATAATGATAGCGCCTGGATTGATCTTGACAGGTCTTTAACTGCATCTGGCTTCTGGGTTTTTAGCCATTTAATTGCGGCTCTGGCAGCATATTGTATATCAGTTTCATCTCCTGATCCCATAAATTCTCTCTGTCTATGAAACACCTGCGCCTATCTTCCTCAAATCCTCAAAAAAACCAGGGTAGGATATGCTGACCGACTCTACTGTATCAATAGTTGTGTCACCTGCTACCATACCGGCTACAGCCAGCGCCATGACGATCCTGTGGTCATCCCAGCCATGTACCTCTGCTCCTTTAATACTCCCGCCTTTTATTATCAGCCTGTCTTTTTCCTCTGTAATGTCAACGCCCATTTTCTTCAGTTCAACGGTCATTGCATGAAGCCTGTCTGTCTCTTTATATCTCACATGCTCTGCATTCTCAATGACCATGGTTCCCTCGGATGCAGCGCCCAGCACGGCCAGCGTGGGCACAAGATCCGGGGTCTTCCCCACATCTACACTGATGCCTTTTAACCTGCTCTTGCTTACCTTAACCTCTCCTCTTTTCTCATCCCACTGTATTTGCGCCCCCATTCTCCTGAGTATCTCAATCAGGGCTGCATCACCCTGCTCTGAGGGAAACAGATTTTTGATAACCATTTCACCGCACAGTGCTCCAGCAGCCATCATATACGAAGCAGAGGAGAAATCACCCGGGACATTATACGATCTCATGTTGCACTCCTGCTCAGGCGGGATGATAAAAGAGTTCAAGCCATCCGCGATTATCCTGGCACCTGCATCCTGGAGCATCCTGACCGTAATATTAACATATGGTCTGGATTTTAATTCTCCTTTTATTAATATTGAGGTTTCATTCCGTGCAAACGGACATGAGATGAGAAGCGCTGATATGAACTGTGAGCTTATTGATCCGTCAATATAAATACGTCCGCCCCTCATCTTTCCCCTTATCACGATCGGAGCCATGCCGTTGTTGCGTGTGGAGAATGCCTCTGCCCCCAGGTCGTTTAACGCATTCAGTAGCGGTGTATTTGGCCTTATCCTTATACTGGCATCCCCTGTGAGAACGGTCGCGCCATCTGCAAGTGAAGCCACTGCGGTCATTATGCGAAGCGTAGTACCTGAATTGGCAACATCGATCACATTACCAGGGGTTTTTGGTTTTCCTTCAAACCCATTGATTATGAGTGTGTCCTTTTTTGATTTCGAGTCTATGCTGGCCCCGAAGGCTTCTAATGCTCTTATTGTGGCTTTTGTATCCTCTGATATAAGCGGGTTGTTGACTGATGCTTTTTTCGAGAGGGCAGCTATGGCAATAGCCCTGTGAGTATAGCTCTTTGAGGGAGGTGCATTGACGACTCCTTTAATATCTGACCTCTGGATTATAAGCTTCATATGAGGATGCTAATTGAGAATGCAACTATTTATTGATGCTGCTAAAAGCCTCACGCAGTTCACAAACCTTTTATTCTTTTCAGTTCATTTGTTTTCTCTTTCAAGTGCTCGCTATCAATCTTTAGCAGTATCAGCGATGCTGCAAGAAGGAAGAAAGCTATAAAGTTCATAAAAAAAGTGATAAGTAGCGGGCTGAATGTGGAATAGTTCAGTTCAGCGACTGGATGTATGGTTGCCCTGTTCCACAACCGTATGGACATGAAACTTAGCGGCACGCCTATAAATCCCACTATTCCGAAAACGGCTGATAATCTTGCCCTTTTCTCAGGCTCATCTACAGCCTGACGCACCATCAGATAAGACAGGTATATCAAAAACAGCACAAGTGATGTATTGAGCCTCACATCCCATGTTACCCAGTATTCTCCCCATGCCGATCTTGCCCAGATCGACCCGCTGACCAGGGTCAAAAACGCAAAAACAATACCGACCTCAGCAGCTGAGATTGCAACTATATCCCACTTCTGCTGCTTGCTTCTTAGATATAATATGCTTGAGACAAATACAGATGCAAAAGCGAGGTACGCAGTGATTGCAATCGGTACATGGAAATAGAAGATCTTGAAGTTATTCGGGTCTCCGCCTGCTTCTCTTGGATCAATCGGAATAGGTGCGTAGAAGAACACCAGATATATTGAAGCAAGTATTAGCAGGGCTGTTACGGTGTAAAGTATCTTTTTTAACATATTACGTATTAAATCCTCATGTTTATATCAATATTATCTTTTGCTATATATCCGCCATAGCTATATTCTTTTCTTAATATTCTCAGTCCTCGATCGTGTACTCAAATACAAGCTGTGCCACGATAAAGAAAATTATATCATAGACAGCAAGTAGCTGCAGTTCTCCTGATATTTCAGAGATATCACCTGATGAGAGCATTCTCCCTGTTGCGGTCACAGCCGAGAGGATGACCGGGATGAGAACGGGGAAAAGGATCACAGGAAGCAGGATTTCGCGTGTTCTTGTGTTTACAGTGAGTGCAGAGAGAAGAGTGCCCACAAAAATGAACCCAAAAGTCCCGAGTATAACAACCAGTACCAGACCCGGGATATTGTTAATATCATAACTGAAAAGTACAACAAAGATCGGGATGGCGATTATCTCCGTCAGGAACATCAAAACGGCATTGGATAGTACCTTGCCGTTATATATATCGGATCTGTCCACAGGACACAGCTTCAGGCCCTCAAGGCAACCTTCCTCTTTCTCTCCTGCAAACGATCTTGAAAGACCGAGCATACCTGCAAAGGTAAATGCAATCCACAATATTCCGGGCGCAAGTAGATCGACTACCTTTCTATTCAAGCCCTGTATGAATATCGATGCCTCATTCCCGAATGCAAAGCTGAAGATAACAATCACAAGAAGGGCAAAGATCATCATTGAATTGAGCATCTGCTTTGTGCGGAACTCTGCTCTCAGATCCTTGCTGGCTATCTCCAGGAACCTCATGCATGCTCCTGCACATATCTTTCGTAAATAGCCCTGCACTTTTGCAGGTCGCCGATTTCGCTTCCACTCATCTCATGGGCTATATTCCCATTCGTTAGGATGACTGCCCGATCGCACATAGAGATGCCCCGCTCTATATCATGGGAGATGAGAACACGGGTCTTATCGTGTGCGTTCATGCTGTCCAGTATCCTGTCAAATGTGGCACTTGCATGCTGGTCAAGACCTGTGTAAGGCTCATCGAGCAGAAGTATGGGAGGGTCGTGGATCAGGGCCCGTGCTATCGAGAGACGCTGCTTCATACCTCGGGAAAACGTCCTTACACGGTCGTTCTTCCTGTAAGATAGACCTACCTGTTTTAAGAGGTCATCTATTTTAGCCTCGATATCATTGTTCTCTATGCCGTACATCCGTCCGAAGAACCTTAGATTCTCAGCAGCGGTCAGTTCATGGTACAGGTATGTCTCATGCGAGATCACACCGATCTTTTTCCTTATCTCGATCGGTTTCTCTTTGATATCAATACCATCGATCATGACCCTGCCAGAGGTCGGGCTTACAAGGGTTGATATTATTTTAATAAGTGTGGTCTTTCCTGCACCATTGGGACCGAATATTGTCAGGAATTGTCCCTGCTCTATACTGAGATCTATATTTCTTAGAACAATATTGGTACCGAATGCCTTTGAAAGTTTTTCAACAGATATTATATCGATTTCTCCTGCTTTTATCTAGATAAAGCCATCTGGGGCTTATATTTTTCTCTTAAGTTCATGGGAAAATCAAAGCTGGATATACCCTGCCGCCTTCCCGAGTTCCTCTTCGATCCTGAGGAGCTGGTTATATTTTGCATTGCGCTCGCTTCTTGCAGGCGCTCCTGTCTTGATCAGTTCAGCTCCGATAGCCACTGATATATCGGCTATGCTGGTATCCTCTGTCTCAGCAGACCTGTGGCTTACGATAACCTTATACCCGCTCTTCTGCGCCAGTTTTGCAGCATCAAAAGCCTCGGATAGCGTGCCTATCTGGTTGACCTTAAGAAGCAATGCATTCGCAGCGCCCATCCTTATGCCCTGCCCAAGCCTCTTTACATTTGTCACAAAAAGATCATCACCCACGATTATCGTGTCCCTGAGTTTATTTGTCAAAAGCGCAAAATCATCAAAAGCCTCTTCATGGAACGGATCTTCGATAGAGAGGATAGGATATGTCTTCACAAGTTCGGCGTAAAGATCTACCAGCTCCCCTGCGGATAATGTCTTCCCATCGATGCTGTATTTACCATCTTTATAGAACTCAGAGGCTGCTGCATCCAGGCCGATTGTGATCTCTTTCCCGTATCCTGCCTCTTCAATGGCATGGGTGAGGGAATCAAGCGCGTCCTTTGTGTTTGTAAGGGGAGGAGCATATCCGCCCTCGTATCCCACATTGACAGCAGAGATACCGTATTTTTTAGAAAGTATAGAGCCAAGAACATGGTACGTCTCAGCGCCCATGCGCAGGGCTTCAGAGTATGTCCTGGCGCCTTTTGGCTGGATCATGAACTCCTGTATTGCAAGCTCGTTGCCTGCGTGTTTCCCTCCGTTTATTACGTTCATGGTAGGACATGGAAGCGTGAATGCGCTCGTGCCTCCCAGGTAGCGGTAAAGATAAAGTCCTGTGGATTTCGCCGCCGCATGGGCAGCAGCAAGAGACACTCCGAGGATGGCGTTGGCACCAAGCCTTGATTTATTCGGGGTGCCATCAAGTTCAAGCATTATCCTGTCAATATCATACTGGTGGCGGACATCCATACCCATGAGCGCTTTTTTGATCTCTGTATTAACATTGTTTACCGCTGTCCTGACGCCTTTTCCGTGGTATCGTTTGTCCCTGTCCCTCAACTCAAGCGCTTCGTTTGTCCCTGTGGATGCGCCTGACGGCACACTTGCCCGTCCAAACCCGCCTTCTGTATAAACATCAACCTCAACTGCAGGATTGCCTCTTGAGTCGAGTATCTCTCTTGCATGAATGCTTTTGATTGCATGGGTCTTCTCGATTGTAAACAATGTATCACCGTTGAATTATTCAGATCTATAAGCAGAAATATCTATCTATCTTAAACCCCAATCTACAGCAAATGCCTACCATAAGTGAAAAGATACTCAGCAGGGCTTCAGGAAAGTCCGCAGCAGCAGACGATTTTGTGATAGCGGATATAGATTATGCTATGGCACACGATGGAACCAGTGTGCTCGCTGTATCCGCCTTCAAGAAGATGGATGCAAAAAAAGTATGGAACCCGGAGCGGATAATAATACCGTTTGACCATATTGTGCCTGCTAATAATGAGACCGCGGCTAAACTCCAGCAGAGCATACGAAAATGGATAAAAGAGCAGGGGATCACCAATTTTTTTGATGTTGGAGACGGTATCTGTCACCAGGTGCTCCCTGAGAGCGGGTTTGCCATGCCCGGGAAGCTGATAATAGGCGCAGACTCACATTCATGTACATACGGTGCCTTCGGTGCGTTCGCTACCGGCGTGGGTGCAACAGATATGGCTGAGATTTTTGCAACGGGAAAACTGTGGCTGCGGGTACCGCGCTCGATCAGGATAACCGTGAGCGGAGAACTGGCGAAGGGAGTATCGGCAAAGGACATGACCCTTTATATCATCAAAAACATAGGTGCTGATGGGGCGAATTACAGGACAATAGAGTATTACGGCGATGCCATAAGTGAACTTTCGATCTCAGGCCGGATGACGCTGTGCAATATGTCCATCGAGATGGGAGCTAAAGCAGGTATCGTACCGCCTGATGAGAAAACGTTTGAATACTTAAAAGGAAATGCCAGGGAAAAATACACCCCTGTGTATGCTGATAAGGACGCGCAATATTCAGAAGAATATGATTTTGATATTGGAGATCTCCAGCCCCAGATCGCAAGGCCACATGAGGTGGATAACGTATCCGATGTCGGGGAGGTGACAGGAACACCGATTGACCAGGTTTTTATAGGCTCATGCACCAACGGGCGCTATGAGGATCTGGAGGCTGTTGCAGGAATACTGAGAGGTAAGAAAGTCAAAGCACGAACGATTATCCTGCCTGCCTCGCGCTCGGTACTGATCAGAGCCACAGAGGCTGGTATAATAACGACGCTCCTGGAAGTGGGTGCTATCATTGCGCCGCCTGGCTGCGGGCCGTGCCTCGGAGCACACATGGGAGTGGTATGCGAAGGTGAGGTCTGTCTCTCAACCTCTAATAGGAACTTCAAGGGCAGGATGGGGACTGGTGGTTTAATATACCTTTCATCTCCAGAGACAGCAGCAGCGAGCGCGCTAAGAGGGGAGATCACGGATCCACGGGGTCTATACAGTCAATAAACCGCTGGATTTTTATCAATGAAAATTATTGAAAGTTATGGAATTTAAAGAAATGGAACCGCAGATAAACGCCGATGAACGCGGATTTATTGCTATGCATCTGCGTTTATTTGCGTTCATCTGCGGTTTAAAAAATTATAAAAGACCAGACAACCATATTTGATAAATATATAATTATCCAAATCCATAAAGGTGAGCAGGTTATGATACTGACCGGTGGAGTACAATATTTCAGAATGATTACGGTAGTTCTGCTGCTTACAGGTATCACGGGTGCGGCTCCTGTAGAGGAGTGGAACAGGACGTACAATGTCGGGAGAATTTATGATGTTCAGGAGACGCAGGATGAAGGTTATATTCTTGCAGCAGGTGATGCGCTTGTAAAAACAGATGCTTATGGCACTGAGCAGTGGATCAGAAAGTTCAACAGACCTGAACTGGCCTCCAGAGAATTTATACAGGTTTTCAAAATCGAACAGAGCAGTGATGGGGGATATATACTTGCTGGCAGTAAAAGCTTTTATGGTGATTATGGTGCAAAGGATGTTGCTTTTGTAATAAAAACAGATGCTTATGGCAACGAACAGTGGAGCAAGACGTTTGATGAGAATATTGAAAAGTTTTATCCTGTCAGGGGCGAGGCTAAATCTGTTCAGCAGACATCAGATAGTGGATATATACTTGCTGAATCTCTGGGTCTTGACAGCTCCGGTTATGTGAGGGTCATTAAGTTCTATTCAGTCGGCAAGATAGAGTGGATAAAAAATTTTGAAAAAACTTGCGGTGAAGGGTCTTCCGTGCTGCAGACGCCGGATGGCGGGTATTTGCTTGCAACCTGCAACGTTTACAAGAATAACACCGGCAACTATTATAACACTGTTGATGCCTTGCTCATAAAGCTTGACGCTAAAGGAAATGAGTTGTGGAACAGGACTTTTGGCGAAAATAACATGATAGGTTCTATTCAACTCACCAGCGATGGCTACATACTTGCTGGCGTTACGGATTCGTACGATAGCTATGATGCCTGGCTTATCAAAACAGATTTAAACGGCGATGTGGCGTGGAGCAGGACATTTGGAGAAACAAATAGCGACGATGGTTTTCACTCGGTTCAAAAGACTCAGGATGGTGGATATATACTTGCAGGTTATACAGGAGCTGATAGAACATCAGACCTCATTAGATACAACTCTGGCGATGCCTGGCTCGTAAAGGTTGATGCAAATGGCAACAAGCAATGGGATATTATACTCAGAGGGAAATTTTTGCACTCTGCCCGACAAACTCGCGATGGTGGCTATATCCTTGTAGGCTATGATGTTCCTTTGTTTTACGGTAGTAATGTATGGCTTGTAAAAGTAAGCGGAGAGCCAGAAGGTGCTGCGATGCCGAAAAAGACACCTGCATTCGAAGCTTCATTGTTTTTTATAACATTGATTTCGGTTTACATAAAAGGGCTGTGGAGGGGAAAATGAAAGTCTGGATCAAGGCTATTTTAATATCTCTTATAGTAATAGCTGCTATAAAAATATCAATTTATGCAGCAACTGGAATATGGCAAATGGGCTTTGCTATACAGTCAGAAAGTATGAAGCCAAATATGCAAAAAGGCGATCTAATTTTGATACAATCCTCCCAGCACACAAACATCATAACATATGAAGATGGCAAGATACTTGATTATAGATCGTTTAATGACTATGGTAATCTAATTGCATACTATCCCTATGGTAATTTTAATACAATACCTATCATACACCGTGCCGTGTATTATGTTGAGGCTGGAGAGCCTATGTGGGTTGATGGACCTGCTGCTCCCCATGCAGGTTATATTACAAAAGGAGATAATCCATGGACGAACCCTTCATTCGATCAGCAGGGAAGCATAAGTTATAACCAGCCAGTTAAAAAAGAATGGGTTATAGGAGTAGCGAGAGCGAGAATTCCTTACATCGGGTATTTTTTATCAGGTATGGGTGGAACAGTTCTTATGTATTCGGTGATATATGCGGTAATTGCAGGATTTTTACTTAGAAGGGAAAAACATAAAAAAGTGGAATTGATATGAGTAAATATGATGTGAATTGAAGTTGCAAGAGGATGCGTAAATTATGATGCTGATAACTAAGAAAAATGTGATTATATTCATTGCAGTTCTGATGTTACTGGTTTTTACTTTTAATGTTCTCATAGCTTTATACATATCCTCAACTTTTAATCCTTTAATCCTGATTCCTGTCATAGGCGCAGGACTCTGGCTTATTCTATCCACTGTCGGTGAGAAAGGGGTTACAATCCCTGAAAAATATCGAATACATTTAACTTTTATCTTAACCGCTGTAGCTCTTCTTTCAATTCTGCTCCTTAGCAAAAAAGTGATAGTTGAAGGCTTGGGATATTTAAGTCAGGAGCATTCGCCTCTCCTTCCTCCAATCGTAGTGGTTTCTACTGTAACTATTTTTGTAGCAGTCACAACGTATATCAAAAAATTATATCCTTATTCAGCAATCTTTGAAATCGCATTATTGGGCGTGATTTATTCTGTCTCCCTGCAGAACATAATACAGCATCCAATGGCTATATCAGGTAAAGGCATGGCGTATTTTATCATTCCTTTACTTATTATTGCATCATCGCTGTGGAGACATGAAAAACTAGGTACAGCATATCCTATTGCTTATGCCGCAGTTTTTGGGGTTGTTGCAGGTGTAGCGCTTCCTTCCTCTTCTGAAGACTTTGGATTTCTTGGAATGTTTCTTCTGATCATTGTTCCTGCATTTTTCAGTGGAATAGCGGCTGTTATATCGTTCGTGATAAAATCCAGGTCCAAATCAGCAAATGAGATTTTCCTTCCAGCTTTGAAGATGGCTTTATCATTAGTTGTATTTTTAATCGTATTGGATGTTGCGTTTGATTATATTTTTTTGCCTTTCTATAGACCACGCGGATTTCCTTTCTATAGTCCTTAGGAGGCTGATTACATTGGGAGAGTTGACAATATAGCAGAAGCTTATTAAGGGCTGGCAGATGGTAAATATTTCAGAGAGCCGTTATTTAATATAGTTCCCAAAAGCTTATTAGGCATAGCAAAGCCAAATAGACATGGTTAAGAAAATATTCACAAGATAAGAGGGATCAATAATGAATCTTAAAGGGAGCAGAACCGAGAAGAACCTTTTAGCTGCATTTGCAGGTGAATCCCAGGCAAGAAACCGCTATACATACTTTGCAGGTGTTGCCGGAAAGGAGGGATTTGAGCAAATATCAGGGATTTTCCTTGAGACTGCGGATAATGAAAAAGAACATGCTGAGGTGTTCTTCAAATACCTGGAGGGCGGAAATGTTGAAATTACCTCAGCATATCCTGCCGGAGTCATAGGGAAGACTGCCGATAATTTACTTGCGGCAGCAGAGGGTGAAAAACTTGAATGGGGTACGCTTTATCCCGGATTCGCAAGAGTTGCAGAAGAAGAGGGATTTTCACAGGTCGCCTCTTCATTCACTGAGATCGGGGAAGTTGAGCAATTCCATGAGAGCCGCTACAGGGCATTATTAGAGAATTTAAAAGATGGGTCTGTGTTTAAGAAGAAAAGTACAGTGAAATGGCACTGCAGGAACTGCGGCTATATCCATGAGGGAACCGAAGCACCAAAAGTGTGCCCTGCATGCAAGCATGCGCAATCATATTATGAGGTACTGGCCCAGAACTGGTAATTTGAATCTGAATTGCGATATTAAAATATGTACCTCCCTATGCTGCCGGAACTGTCCTGTTCTGACCGGGGATGAGGTTATGGAGCTTATAGCAAAGATCAGAGAGGAATATGCTCTGGAACTTGATCCCAAGAAGTATTTCAGGAAGGCTCAGGGGGAGCATGGTGTATATTTCGCAGTGAAGATGATCAAAGGGCAGTGCATCTTCTTAAATAAGGAGAAACGCTGCCGCATATATAAATGCCGCCCGGTGCTATGTGAGTTATATCCTGTTATTGACGTGGATTCAGTGGATGAGCGCTGCCCCGCTGTGAAGGAGAATAAATTATCTGTAGAGATGCTGGCTAGTTTGAAGAAGCGCTACGCAGATGAGATTGATGACAGGATAAAAATCGAACAAACGTTCAGGTTTGTTTGATTATTTTATTGATCCATTCAAGTGCTAACGTTTCCAGCCTCCGATAAGATGTATGTGCAGGTGGAATATAATCTGCCCTCCACCTCTGCCTACGTTTATTACCAGCTTGTAGCCTGTATCGGCTATACCCAGTTGTCTTGCTATATCCTTTGCCTTAAGCACCATTTTCGAAATAATGTAGCTGTGCCTCTCTTCCAGTGTATTGATGCTCTCAATATGTTCTACAGGAACTATCAGTACATGTACGGGTGCAGATGGTTTTATATCGTAAAAGGCAACCATATCCTCATCCTTATAAACGAAGTTCGTCGATACTTCCCCTTTAATAATCTGACAGAATGTACAGCCGCTCACGTTCCCGGTCCTCATTAATTACTCATATCTTACACGTTTCATTGTATATTAAAATAACTACCAGGGTATACTTGTTTAAAACCAAAGTAATATTATGATCTTAAAAAATAAATAAGTATATTAATAATATACTTATTTATCGACAACCAGATATTGAGATAGTGCCTCTCTTATCTTCTATATAACAGTGCTGCTATGCCCAGTATACCAGCAATAGGGAGCAGTATGCCAAGCGGGAATTCTGGTATTGATGTTACAGGTTCAGATGGCGTTGCAGTTGCAGTCACAGTTGCTGTTACAGTTACTGTTACCTCAGGCTCAGACAGCTTTCCATGGACCTGACCGCGGATTTCACCTGCAGGATTTTGCTCGGTATGGACATTGACATAGGTTTCACCAGCGCTCATGGCATCTATTAGCTCGCTCAGGGACTGTCCTTCAAGCGGACCGACCAGATCATCAGCAGTTATTGTACCTTCTGCAAGCACTCCACTGAACCTGCCTGGAATCAGAACAGGCGGCGGTGTGTCGGGATACAGCCATACAACGATTGGTCCATTTACACCTTCTGCGCCAAGATGTATGTGCGCCATAGATACGTCCTCGATGTTTGCTACGTTGAGCTTGTAACTCAGCTCCGTGCCATCTTTACTGAGCTTGAAGTGGGCCTGACCCTGGGCCTGAGTATCCACTGGTGGCACTTCCTTATCGCCCGAGAGGTGTGTTGCAAAATTGCGATTATCTGGCACTGTAGACGCACTTATTGCCGGTGCAATAAGCATTACCAGTATAAGTGCAACTAAAATATTCTTTCCACTCACTATTAAAACCCCCTTATATTGGTTACAATACTTATGTAGTTAATATCTATAATAATTTTCTGTATGCAGGAGACATATAAATAAAAAAATAAAAGTGATAAAAATCACTTTTCTCTTCTATATAATAACGCTACTATGCCCATTATGCCAGCTATCGGGAGCAGTATACCAGGTGGAAATTCTGGTATCGCTGTTTCAGTCCTGATCTGGCCGCGGACCTCACCTTCTGGATTCTGTTCTGTATGCACATTGGCATAGGTCTCACCAGCCCTCATAACGTCCATTAGTGCTTTCAGAGACTGTCCTTCAAGCGGACCGACCAGATTATCGGCAGTGATTGTACCCTCTGCAAGCACTCCATCAAATCTGCCCGGGATCACCGCAGGCTGTGGCTCACCAGGATAGAGCCATGCAACTACCGGACCGTTCATCCCTGCTGCGCCAAGATGTATATGCGCCATAGATACGTCCTCAATATTTGATACATTGAGCCTGTAACTCAGCTCTGTGCCATCTTCATTAAGCCGGAAGGTAGCACGACCCTGAGCCAGAGTATCTACAGGTGGCACTTCCTCATTACCCAGAAGATGCGCTGCGAAGTTGCGATCATCTGATGCCGGTGGTGCACTGAATGTTGTCACCGTAGGTATACCTAATGCTGTGATCAGTATAAGAGCAGCCAGTATACTCTTATTGTTAATGTTCATTGTTTCTCACCCCCATTGAAATCTCGCTAAGATGAGTTATGTAATTAATTTCTATAACTACCTTTCTATCCATACAAGCCGGTGGTTAACAACGCCCGCCCGAAACCACTGGTAACTTATCCCGTGCTGTTGAAAGACTAAAAAAATAATATTAGTGGCTGCCGTTCCATATGACTGCAGGACTGCCAGCAGCCTGCACGGCTTTCAGTTGCGCCTGTCTGGCAAGATCAGCCGAGGAAAGCAGAATGCGCAGAGCCTCCTCAGGATTGTGGAAACCCATGCTATTTTCAGCAGCCACGAAATCCCAGCGCATCTGCGCTTCGCGGTGCAGTTGCCGGGCTTCAGCCAGTACCTTCATGTCCGGATCCGGTTTCAGTGAAGCTGCCTTAATAGTCTTAATAGCCGCAATGAGCGCATCTTCAGTAACGTTCATGGACATCTGCACCTGACTCTGGATCGTAGCAGCCCTGTAAGTTGCATACTCCACATCACGGTGACATGCGCCGCATGCAAGGTTTGCATTTAACAATGGGCTCTTGACATCGTGGGTAGAGAATTTTGCAGCACCTTCACGGGTGTAGGGCATGTGACAATCTGCACAGGACACCCCTGCCCTGTAATGAGTACTATCTGCTGTGTACATTTCATATTCGGGGTGCTGTATCTTGATCATCGGTGCACCGGAAATAGCATGCTGCCAGTCTTTGAACCCTATATTGTCATAATATGCGGTTATATCTTCTATCCGGGTACCGTTCTTCCAGGGGAAGGTCAGGTACTTGCCTTCACCTGCGAAATAATATTCCACATGGCAATTAGCGCAGACCACCGTACGCATCTCCTGGCGTGTGAAGGTACGCCAGTCTTTGCCCTGGGACTTAAGAGCTTCGTCCAGCGCAGGATTTGTAACAACCAGGCGCATAGTACTGGCTTCATGGCAATTAGCGCAGCCAATCGGGTTATTGATATTTTTTCCAAGTTCGCTAAACATGGTTTTATCAAACTCTGCCATTCCCATTTTTGCCCACAGGCCCGGGTTATCCGAACTCTTACATGAGTAGCAGGTACCGGGCGTTTTATTGTTGATCCGCTCAATACTCCTTACATCGGTCAGGCTGTTAAGATGACCGCGTTCTTCGTTGTAATCTATGTCATAACCAGATCCGGCATATAAAATGACAAGACGCGGGTTAATCTCCAATTTTGAATATGGGAATGAGCCGCCATATTTAGTGCGGTTCTGGTTGGTTTTTGTAAGCAAAAAGGTTGAGTATTGATTCGGGAAGTTCAATCCCCATTGAGCTGAATCAGGTTCCATTGCAGGCACTTCGAATATCTGGTTGATGCCGCGATTTGAGACAGGCTGGTTATTGATGTACATAAGTGCAGCGGTTAAAGCTGCTGTCAGGACGATTATCAGACCTGTCAGAATAATAATAGAGATAGAACGCCTCATTTGCCCTCCTGATATGGTGATAGAGAGATTCCCCTTTCGCCGTGTGCAACTGTACGGTGGCACTCGAAACAGTAACGCTCATCATTCCTTTTGCTATCGGCGATATTCCCTACTGTTTGCTCATGACAGTGCAGGCAATTACCCTGGATTATCTTTTGCGAATTCTCAGTGGTGCGAATGACCTCAGGGACGTTACCAGTGATAACGGCTGTTACATCGCGGATACCCGATTCTGCTTTCACAACATACTTTGTAATCGGGTCGTGCGGAATATGGCAATCGCTGCATTCCGCCCTGTTTTTGTGATCGCCGTGATACCAGCTTTCATAAACAGCACCCATCACGTGGCAACTGTTACATGCTGTGAGAGTGTTCCCAATGTACTCAGTTAAATTGCTGATGTGCATATCCGAATCATTAACATACGTTCCTGATCCCATTGCAACCAGTACAAAAATCCCCGCAATAAACAGAAACTTCATTATCCTCACCCTGCCGTTACATGTGGATTTACGCTAGATACGAACATTGTATACCTCACTTATAGCCGCCTGGTTATTTCTTTTAAGAAACATTTCTCCTGAACCGACCTTGAGACAATATTTCATTCCACCGTCTCTATATTTTGTTACTTTTTGCATATCTCCTCCTATAAGGCAAACGGTAACCTACTGGTGTTCTTATTGTATATAAATGTTATTGATAGACCTCCACTGTCGTCGATTATTATATAGGTTAAATCCAGAACTTAAATTCTACAATTAGTACGAATTTTGTAGACAATTTGGCATAATTTTATATACAATTATAACAAACTACGATCGCTCCAATGTCACATAATAGGAGGTGCAAGAAATGGTTGGACTTGAAAGCTCGATGGACCTGGCTGAAAAAGCAAAGCAGGTCAAAAAACCAGAAGTCTCTGAAGCTGAGAGAGAAAAGCAGAGAAAATTTCTCGAACAACTTAAAAGCCGCAAAGAATAGTAAAAGGAAATTATAAATTAAGTACAGAAAAGCTATGCAATGTTAAGCCAATAGATATAGTGAAAGCCTGGCGTGAGATTAAATCTTTCTGGCTGCGGCTTCTTCATATATCTATTGACTATATTTATCAGACAATTCAGTATGATATATATACAACTATGACAATCTTTAATTTATGCCAAATACAGTCATGTCTGCAAAAACCAGGAAAAAACCTGATGAGTACTTTACTCAGTCTGAGATCGATTCATTAATGGAGTACCTGGATAACCTTATGGTTCCAACATTGTGTAAGGCATTCCTTCGGGACAGGGATAAGCTGTTGATCTCATTATTGTGGAACACGGGATTGCGGATCTCTGACGCACTGAGCCTAAAATTGGATAACATCGATTTTAAGAACGAATCTTTGACCTTTCAAATTAGAAAGCGATCTAAAATTGTAGATCACACCATCTCCCTGGACAAGGCGTTACTTTATGAAATTATTAAGTACAGGGATGCATGGCGTATCTCTAATCTATTATTCGATATGTCCAGGGATAATTTCGATAAGAAATTGAAGGGCTATTGCGAGTGTATAGGCATAAAACCAAAGAGCGCTCAAAAGCTCCGTAAAGGTATGGCTATGAGATTACTTGGTAAAGTCCCGAAAGAGATTATAGCCTATCGTTTAGGTCGTTCAGGCATCCAGACTGGTGACGAAGCATATGCTAAGGTTACCCCAGAGGTTGAGAAACGGTTTCTGAAAGAGGTCAAATAATGATGGACGTGTTTTAAAAAGCACCTGAGGATAGTGATGATAAATTTATCTGTTAAAAGAGGACGATTCTCTGTAAAGGTAGAGAACATGAGCCGCAAGCGGTGCCCTGAGTGTGGCAGTTCGTCCATTTTTCGGCGTACACGTAATTATTCGAATAAAACAAAATACCGATGCCAAAAGTGCAAACTGAACTTTGATGTTCCGGTTATAATCCCAAAAAACTCCCCGGTTTTTAAAGCATGGATTAACAGGGAGGAAAAAATGATTACAAAGCAAGAATTGATCGAAGAATTGAAGGAGAAAGAAGCACATGTAATAAAGAAAGAACTGCAAGAGAGATTACTAAAAAAATGGGAAAATGATGGAAAGCCGCTAGAATGTGGATGTGGAAAAGAGCTCCAGGATATATCAGAAGAATATAAACAAATTCAAAATAACCTGTTCGAAACTCCATGCGGAAAAAAGAGAAAATTAAAAATCCCTGCGCGTTACGATGCAGTTCAAATACTAAAACAACTGATGCCATGGATTGCCTGGGATGAAAATATTAAAAGTAAGATAGAAATTTTTTAATTTAGATTAAAGGAGGAAATAGCAATATGACAAACGCTGTCACCATGTACCTGCCGTTCGGGCTGACCGGAAGCTGGATAGGCAGTCCGCCTACAGACCGGTTATTGCTCCGCTTATGGGATCATAGTTTGCAAGCAGGTTTATCGTTGAATCTGCGGTGAATGCGTTTGGCGTCACCATCTTCTTCCCGTCACTGCTCATCCAGTGGGCATGCGGATGTGGTCTTCTAATATCGATCCTGTCTTCCTGTCAAACACTGTCAAACGGAAAGTAGATAGATGTTGATGAACAATAAATGGATGTGAGGAATTATGGCAGAAAAGATAACCAAGAGTGACAAACTCAACGAAGTAATAACAAAATATCCGCAAACACGGGATGTATTTATCAAACACGGCATGCCAAAATATACGGGACGGCTGCCCTCTGAGACGCTTGAGTTTTTCAGCAGGATGCACAGGGTGGATATCAACCAGTTACTTGATGAGCTGAATATGGCAGCAGGGCTGGCATAAGATCACGGCATACAAGGAAGGGGCGCATGGAGATACCGCTGAAATTTGCCTGGTCAAGTCTGATATATCTGCTAATAGGAGGTACAGTGGGGTTTATCGTTCTTATAGATAGAACCATGGGATTGGGGCTGGAGAGGTACTCATTGACCTTTTCCCATGTCCACATCCTGCTGATAGGTTTCGTGTCCATGATGATATTTGGCGTGGGTTATCATCTACTGCCAGTATTTGCCGGTACTGAACTCTATAGCCTGCGTCTGGCAGAACTGCAATTCTGGGTTCAGAATATAGGCCTTGTGGGACTTACACTCACGTATGCCTACAGGTTTGCAGGCAGCAGCTACCAGATGGGGGCTCTGATGTTCGGAGCGATATCGCTTATAGGGTTTTATCTCTTCGTCTATAATGTGGGACGTTCGCTCATACCGCCTGAGGAAGCTTAGCTCAATACCAGTACTCAGGATACTTCCTTCCCTCTGCCAGGTTATTCACAAGCAGCGCTATCACAAGCATGATTAATGCCCCTGCAAGCGTGGGTACAAATACGTAGAGGTAGCCAATGTTGTGTATTTCTTCACTGCCTATCACAGCTATCAGTGCTGTAGCGCCTCCAGGTGGATGCAGCGTATCGGTGAAGAGCATCACTGCTATGGCAGATGAGACCGCAAATGCACTTGCCATCCAGGTATCACCCATCATCTGATATGCGCTCACGCCTATAATGGCTGACAGGACATGGCCTCCTATAAGATTGCGCGGCTGCGCAAGCGGGCTCCTGATAGCTGCGAATATCAGTACTGCCGATGCTCCGAATGAACCTATGATCAGGGTCAGGTCACCTGACTCAAAAAAATTAAAGCTAAGAAAGGCTACAGCCCCGATCCCCGAGAAGCTTCCTGTCCATGACCAGAATATCTCTGCTAATCTAATTCTGGGCGGGCTTTTCGCACCGCCCTTCATCTTTAACAGGTATTCTCTCATCCTCTTTATCTTCTCTTTCTAATCAGGATTATTGATATCATTATTGCAAGCGCTACGATAGCAACAAATCCCTCAAACCCTGGCACTACTCCTGCCTTTGTTCCGGTTTTTTCAGTCTCCAGTGCTTTTTCAAGCTCTGCTAACCTTCGCAGTGTCCTGTTTTCAGCTTTTATCTTCTCCAGGTCCAGGTTGAGCTGTGCCCAGCCATACCAGTGAGCATAATCCGGGTTCATGTGGTATGCCCCTTTCCATGCATGTATGAGCGCGTACTTGTACATCTCAAAGAACTCGGCCTCTATTTCAGAGGTATTGGAGTAGGTCTGGTGTCCTGTCAGAGTGAGTTTATTCCCTGTCACCGGGTTTAGCGTCCTGTTCTCAGGCATGGGATCAAGCAGCCCATCATTGTAAAGATCGCTTATGATCTTAATAGCTTCACCTACTTTTGCATCTGATTGCCTCTTTATCTCATCTGCTTGCTCAAGCACACCCCGCGCAAACGATTCTGAGTGGCACCGCGAGCAGATCTGAAGCATCGTGGTTCTTCCTGAATTGAAATCTTCCTGGGTTATTGATCTCATTATAATCCCATCAGGGCTGGTGATATAATCATTGCCGCTGTTCCTGTCGCTTATAAAGGCACCCTGCGATACCGAACCCAACGTGATCCCCTGGCTAACATCATGCGTTCCCCCATCCGCATGGCATGTAACACAGGTAGGTGCACGCGTGGTATTTCGATCAAGGTCAGTGATCACCCCGTGCTTTGATGTCCTGTAGTATTCTATCTGGTCATGATCAAGTCCCATGTGGCAGGTCTCACATGCCTCTGGCTGGCGTGCCTCTTCCGCGCTGAACAGGTGCCTTGTGTGGCATGAGTCGCACTTCCCAGCCGAGCCGTCCGCATATACCTTTCCGATGCTGTGGCATCCTTCGCACATGCTTGCCCGCATCATGTCATTCGGGATTGCTTTATACCGCGACGCAGTCTCCATCTTGGTCCAGCCCAGGCTGTGTTTCCCGGCATTGAACTGTTTCACCTGGTCAGGATGGCATTTGCTACAGTCCCCGGGTGACGGGGCTTTTGTGATAAGAAAACCATTATGAGTGAATGAATCCTTATCTCCCTGGTCTGCTGCATGGCAGCTATCACATGTGACATTGTTTATGGCATGCTTACTCATACTCCAGTCATTGAGGATTCCCTTTGTGGCACCTACCATCGTGTGGCAGCCTACGCAGGCATTATCCTTTACTTCGTTCTTTTGCGCATGTGCCGCTGTTGAAAATCCGATCAGAAAAAAAATTATTATAGCTAGTCCGATAGATATTTTATTCATTTCTTCACTTCCTATCTTCCGTGTAAGAATTTTTTAATTCATCAGGCAATGTAAAAATTTAACTGTTATTAACTATAATTAAAAACGATATTTCTCCTATTTCCTATATGAATTCCTCTGCTAATGCTAATGTATCGGATTTTGTTGAGCTGCTGTCAGTTCATTTTTCCAATATCGAAATCTTTAATAGGCAGGATGTATAACTTAAATAAGGAGGGTTAGAAATCAAGAAATTTTCAGAGGCACTAACATCTTTTATCCAGGAGTATCCGGATATCTGGCAGGCGCATGAAGAGACAGGTGAGCTGGTGCACAGCATTGGACCGCTTGATAAAAAAACATGTCATCTAATACAACTGGGAATGGCAGCATCAGCCCAGTTGCATGGTGCAATACGCTCCCATGTTACCCAGGCCTATGAGGCAGGAGCAACACCTGAGGAGATCTACCATGCCATTCTGCTTACGCTGAATACTGCAGGCTTCCCGAGGATGATAGTAGCATATAGCTGGGCAAGGGAACTTATAGAAAGGTTAGAGAAAGAAGGGAGATAAACAACTGTACAACTGCATAGCAAATGCTAGCTCCTGACCTTTTTAGAGCGCAGCTTTCTTCTTTATACTCTGCTCTTCTTTAGGCCTGCTTTTATTTCCTCAAGTATCTTGCTCTCATCCTTTCCATCAGTATTGATCCCGAGGTCTGTTGCGAGCTTCTGGATATGCTGCTGGATGTTCTTGCTCTCCTGGATAGGTGCCTCAAGTTTGCGCATCTCGTTTGCAGTCTCTATCTGCGCCTTCTTGAATTCACCAGATGCTTTTCCCATGGATCTTGCAAGCTCTGGTAGTTTGCTTGCCCCGAAGAGGAGAACAATCACAAGGAAAACCAATATTAATTCCTGCGGTCCAATCATTCTTTCTCACCTCCAGTAGCGGTCGGAACTTTTCGCTGTTAACATATATTAAGTAATAAGTACTCTGGATATAAGTATATTTCCATACTGCGCCAATTTAACTCTCAAAGCTCCCCTTTTTCTCTTTCACCTTTTGCACGATCTCAAATATTTCATCAGCTCTATCTCCAAGAACGCAGAGTGTTACTGAGCCTTCGCCTCCGTTTATTCCACCTGCACTTAACGGGAAAACATCCTCTGCGCCCAGCAGCGCTAATGCTCCCACCTCAGTAACAACTGTACCAAACAGCGGCATCATCCCTACTGGAAGCCCTGTTGCTTTACTGCAGCGCTGTATCCCTATCCTTTTAGCGATGTCTGTTACAGAGTAAGGTATGGATTTTTCAAGCCCAACAGGAATAACAAGGTTTATGCCTTTTGCCATAACCGATCCGAGCATATCTCCTGTAGTGCCACCAGCTGGATTTGCCATCATGACACCGGCCACGTTATGAGGATCAATGGCATTTGCCCCTTTTATAATAACATCCTGGGATGTCATATCACCTAATATGCCCTTGGCATCCACCTGCTTCCCATTGCGCAGGGCAATCACCGGCAATCGCTTCTCCTGTGGAACAACGGTTGTTATCTCATCAACGTAACCTGCTGCATATCTCATGTGATCTATCTTCCTGCCTGTGAGTTCCTCTGCCACATATGCATTGGTGGTGCCCAGGGTTATCAGGATAGATCCTATCTCCAGTGCCTGCTGGACTATCGGAAGCCTCTTTACGCCCATAGCTATAATTCGCTTTGATTCCGGGGGGGTCAGTGTTACCTGTATATATTTCATTACCTCACCACTTTAGATTCCTGCTAAGAAGTATCTAGCTGTTTGAGTATAAATATTTGGTTGAGGGATACCTGACATGGAGATTCTAAGTTAGAAACCTAAAAAAATTACTAAATGTCTAAAAAGATCCCTACTTTACAAGCGATGTAAAGTTAAATAATTAACGCTTTAAAACATCAAGATCGGATGAACTTTTTTTATCTTATTTTAAATCACAAAGAGAATGAATAAGGCTGGTAATTAAGGCATTGGAGGAAAAATAGTAAATGGGAAAAAAAATATTAGTTGTTTTATGTATAATTTTGCTGTCGGCTGCACTCGCATTGCCTGTCGGCGCAGCAGAATCGCAGAATGTGGAATCAGACGACCACAATAGTATGAATATGAATGATCAGCATGCCGGGGATACCGGGGATGCGCACGCAATGGAAGGAGATGTGAACTGGTACGTTATAGCATTGTTACTCGGCATAACTGGCGTTCTAGGATATTTCGCTTCAAACACAGAAAAACTGAGGAAAATTAATTTCCTGGATTATGCATCGATAAAAAATATTCTTAAAAGCCGCTGGTACCCTTTGATATTCGTATTGCCTACCATGCTTATATTCGGGATAATCGTAATCCAGCTCTTCTCTGGCAGCAGCGAAGCATCATATAATTTTGGCTCTGTCATGGTATGGATATTCCTATGGCCCATCTTGCCTGTACTGTTCTTGCTGTTCGGCAGGCTGTGGTGTTCGGTATGCCCTCTTTCCAGAGTAAGCGATGAGGTGCAGAAAAAAGTAGGGATGCAGAAAAAAGTGCCAAAGTTCCTTCAGAAGTACGGGGTCTGGATCATAATAATGGCTTTCCTCATTATAACCTGGGCTGATGTAGTCATTGAGCTTGTTGAGTCACCTATAAATACAGGCTATCTTCTGCTGTTTGTGTTCGCAGGGGTGGTTCTCATGGGCGCAGTATTTGAGAGGCGGGCATGGTGCCGCTACCTGTGTTTCCTTGGAGGACTATCAAGTAATTATTCCATGAGCTCAGCCCTTGAACTTCGGGCTGATAAAGAGGTATGCAAAACTTGCAAGACCCCTGACTGCTATAAAGGAAATGAAAAAGCAGAAGGCTGCTCAATGTTCGAGTATCCAAGGACGATGGATTCTAATCGTTCCTGCAATTTCTGCTCTAACTGCATCAAAACATGTCCTCATGATGCTATCAGGATAACTCCCAGGCCACCTACAAGTGAACTCTGGTTTATAAAGAAGCCGCGTTTTGAGGAGTCATTTCTTGCAGTTGCTTTAATAGGGATAGTAGTGAGCCAGACCGTTATTATGCTTGAAGTATGGGAGCCTTTCATGACCTGGTTTGAGAATACCACAGGCATCACAAACTTCACCGTCGCATGGACATTGATATTCGCGGGAGCTATGCTTATACCTGTTTTGCTGATGCTGGCTGCAAGCTTTGTATCAGGCATAATCTCTGCAGGAGTGCCGAGACCTGATCTAATACCAGACCAGACAGCAGAGATAAGCTATCAATCAATCAGAGGTCCTGGAGAAGCGCTGCGTTCTAATTTCATTCGTTTTGGCTATTCTCTTATCCCTCTGGGACTCGGTATACACCTTGCCCATAATTCAAAACATTTCCTTGGAGAAGGGCTTTCTGTGATATATACATCGGCATCGCTTATTGGATTAAAGATTACCGGGGATCTATCAATCCTGAACATGCCTACGATACAGGTTATCCAGTATATGCTCACAGTACTTGGTATCATTGGTGCTGTATATACAGCGCACAGGATATCACTGAATAATCCCGGCCCAAGGTCATCGGTGCTGCCATATGTGGTATTGATATTGCTGTTTGGTGCTGTGGCACTGTGGATGTACACTGTGCCTATGGCCGCGCGGGCTCATTGAAATTGAAATGCCGAAATAGTGGGAGTATGCAGCAATGGCTGCAGCTCCTATCTCAAATTTTGTCATCAAAAAAGAGCATATGCCATTGAGAAGGGCGGTGCAAGTAAGATCACAAAACAGAGAATAAGCTTATATATATCCTTAAACCCATTATTTTATGGGGAAAAAGGAAAGAGTACATTCATAAGCAAAATATATCGAGTGAGTAATAAGGAGATGATAAATATATAACTTTAGGAGGGGGAAATGATGGGAAAAGTAAATATTATAATTACCAAGAAAATTATCGCTGCAACTGCTTTAGTTATCTTGTTCGCAATTGCTGGGGCTGACGTGGCTTCTGCACATTGTGATACAATGGATGGCCCGGTTATCAAAGCTGCTCAAAATGCACTAGAGACCGGGAATGTAAACCCCGTTCTTATCTGGATACAAAAGGAGGATGAGGACGAAATAAAAGAAGCTTTCCGAAAGACTCTTGAAGTCCGAAAATTAAGCCCTGAAGCCAGGAACCTTGCAGATATGTATTTCTTTGAAACACTGGTTCGCATACACCGGGCCGGGGAGGGAGCGCCTTATACTGGTCTGAAACCAGCAGGTGCTGTCGAACCTGTAATTCTTGCTGCTGACAGGGCGCTTGAGAATGGTTCAGATGAGCAACTGCTGAAGCTTCTAACACACAATATGCAAAATGGCGTCAATAAACAGTTCAAAGACGTCATGGACAAGAAGAATTACGACCCAAATAATGTTGATGCAGGACGTGAGTATGCGGAAGCCTATGTCGAATTCACTCACTATGTTGAGCAGCTCTATGAAACAGCTAAAAGTCCATCGGACCATTCTATCGAAACTGAATCGCAACAAAATACGACCCAGCCTCAGGTAAAGGTGGGTGACCGGCCTGAGGTCAACCTGATAAAAGAGGGGATTGATCGGTTGAAGGAGCAACTAACTATGGCATGGCGCTGGTCGACATCCTGGCATTAGCAGACACACACCTGTACATTACGCTATGAAAATAGATAGCAAATTATATAGATTCGATTAAATACATATTGCTTAGCCGTAAGTGGCGAGGTTAGGCTTATATAGGAGCAGGTAGTATGGGCAACCGATCAATCAGCCTTTTAAGTAGGCTACAAAGCTGTAAATATACCTGTACGTATATTTGCAGTACTTACTGAGGAAACTGAGAATAACTAAATTTACGGAGGTACAGATATGCATAACGAAAGAAGAGGCAGCTTCCGCTATGGAAGAAGTGGCTTCGGACTAAGACTGAGCGGTTCAAGAGAGATGTGCAATGCAACCTGCATGGACTGCGGTCTGAAAACCGAAATACCTTTTCAGCCGTACGGCGGCAGACCGGTATACTGCAGGGAATGCTACCAGAGCCATATACCAAAGAGATATTGAAGTTATCTCCAAACTCCGTTTTAAGGCATAACAGGTGCGGGATTTGCAGCCTTTAAGATCCTGTAAGCCCTGCATCTATATCATCTCAAAATAAAAGATCTAAGATTATAGACTAATATTTTGAATACAGGGAATGAAGGTGGGGTTTAGTAAAATGGATAAAATACATAATTTTCATAAAGAAAATAAACACTATAGAGTAGTGATTTTAGGCGCAGGTTTTGGAGGATTGTGGGCAACAAAAACCCTTGTCCGCCATCCTGTAGATATATGCATTATAGACCAGAATAATTATCATACTTTCTTTCCCCTGTTATATCAGGTTGCAGCAGCGGAGCTGGAACCTGAAGATATAGCCTACCCCGTTAGAAGTATTGTTCGTAAATTCCCAAACGTTCATTTTTTACTTGCAAAAGTAAACAAAATTGATCTTAAAGCACAAACTGTAGAAACAGATATTTGCTTGGTCTCTTATGATTTTCTGATCCTTGCTGCGGGAAGCACAACCCATTTTTTCAGCATTAAAGGAGCCAGTGAATATGCGTACCCTCTTAAAACTCTTGAACATGCCGTAAATCTTCGCAATCAGATCATAACCTGCTTTGAAAGAGCATTATATGAGCCAGATGAGGAACTCCAAAAAAGTTTACTGACCTTTGTTACTGTAGGGGGTGGTTCAACAGGAGTGGAATTTGCAGGTGCGCTTGCTGAATTGATATATGGTCCCATGAGAAGGGATTACAGGAATCTGGACTTCAAAAAAGTTAAGATAATACTCCTGGAAGCAGGGGAAAGACTGCTTTCAAACCTGCCAGATCGTCTTGGTAATTATGCTCTTGAAAGGCTTAACAGGATGGAGGTGGAGGTTCGCTTTAATTCAAAGGTTAGTGAAGTTAGGCCCGATGAAGTAAAACTTGTCGACGGCTCTGTAATTCAGGCTTATACCGTTGTATGGACAGCAGGGGTAAGAGGTGAGCCTGTAATAACTAATCTGGGACTGCCTACAAATCCAAGTGGGAGAGTGGCTGTTCTGAATACACTTCAAATTCCTGATTATCCCAATATATATGCAATCGGAGACCTTGCATATTCAGAGGAAGATGGGCATCCGCTGCCCATGGTTGCGCCTGTTGCAATCCAGCAGGGAGTAGCAGCAGGAAAGAACATCACCAGGCAGATATCTGGTAAACCTCCAGTACCATTCCATTATAGTGACCGGGGCATTATGGCGGTTATAGGACGAAGGGCAGCAGTAGCCTATCTATTTAATCGCTTTTGTTTCACAGGATTCCTTGCCTGGATTATCTGGCTGGGTATACACCTGCTTAGTCTTATCGGTTTTCGGAACAGGCTCTTAGTTTTGACCAACTGGGCCTGGGATTATATCTTCTATGAACGTGTTGTATGCTTTATATTGCCTGCTAAACCGCAGTTGGAGAAAGAAAGCTGATAGAAGCAGATAGGGATCGTGGCGCAGGCGGTGAAGGAGGGAGTGGAGATAAGATAGTGGTTAAAATTCAATAAATTTTAAGTCGATGTCTCCTTGATATCACATCTATCTTAATTCTCTTATGAATGTATAATAATTATTTATAAAAAATTTCTCTAATTCTTCTCTTTGTCTGGGTATCACCCTTCCGCTTTTATCTTCAACGAATTTAAAGCATAATTCTAAAAATTCCATGGATGACCTGCAAAGGTCTTTTACTTCTTTTTCATCGTATTTCCTGTAATGTATCTTGCCGAACCTGTCAACGCCGTATCTTGAAGGTATGTAATAGGATTCAAGTTTGTTAACATCAGGCAACAGCTTTAAAAAGTCCTTATTCAGGTCTTTAGATTTCGGGATTACGAATTTAACGAGATAGTCTGTATAAATATGTTCATCTGTGATCAAAATATTAAGGAATGAGAGACATACTTTTGCTGATTTTTCGGAAGCCTGCTGGGAGTGGAAGATCGCCATAGAATAAAGCTTCTCTTCCAAAGCTGGTCCGATAATTGATGTATCGTTCACCGCATCCAGCAAATATCTGATAGCCCTTGCTTCTCTAATATTAGACATGGTAACCTACTTTATTGCCTTCTGTAATGATGGGTCTTATGTTCTTCACAACATTTTCACACCTGATCAGTATATCTGTACCATAAAGAAGCCTGCTGGCATGGTATATTTCATAAAGGAAGGGGGACGAATACTCCAGGTCATCCATGCCAAGAAGCAGTATCTCAAGCGGTCTTTTTATTCTTCCAAGAAGTGAGTACCTTATTCTGGCTATTATATCCAGATCCTTTTCAGGATACTCCCTTAGTATCACCGCAATGTCATAATCGCTTCTTTCGTTCTCTTTTCCTTTTGCGATACTGCCAAAAAGATATATCGCTTCGATGCCGCTTATTTCTTTTAATATGGTTTTGACGATTTTTTCAAGGTCTCTTTCTTCTTCAGTGGCTGTCATTTTACCTCATTGCAGTGGCAGGAGTGTGCCATAAATACAGCTTTTAAACAGGGTAATTCTTTCTTCAAGATTTTAATGACTTCTTCTTTAGTTAGCATTTTAAATTGCTCTCCATGCATCTTGTGGTTTTTCTTCGATTTTTACAGCTACGCAATATATCAAATTACCTTGTTTAAATCAATTTCAATACCTACTTGCTTGATTTCTCTGGCAAGAGAAAGCTGCCATCCATTATTAGTATCCATAGGTAGATATAATACGCCATGGTAGTCAGAGGGAATCTCGACTCCTTCTTTATATACGTATAGGAAAGTATAAACGCATTTCTTCCTCCTCATCTTGAAATCTGATAGTCTAAAAACAACGAACATAAACGAACTGGAACGAACTCCAAGAGTTCGTTTTGAGTTAGTATAAGTTCGTTGTTAATAATTTTGCCCCCGCAGGGGCTTTCTTGAGAGCACAAACATTTTCACGGCCGAGCTTTCCAATAAAATATTTCAGCTTCAGTTCGTGAGTAAGTCAGATTAGGTGGAAATTGGTACTCTTGATTTTTTTCTCTTATCATAACTCATCTCATAATAGTTGCCCATTATGTAAAAACTCAAGACAGCTAATCTTCTCATATCAATATTAAAATTAAAAATAAAAAGGTGGGCACCCTACCGTACCCTACCGTGCCCTTAACGACTCAAGCGCCTGAGCCACCATCGCCCTGTACTGCTCTACATTCGTTGAGTAATGCTCCTTCGCCCTGACAGCATCAGGTTCATCACCCTGCAGTCTCTCAAGCCTCTTTATCGTATGCATTGCAGTATCCACCACCCACCTGTCCCGTGTCTCAGCATCCACGACCTGTAATGATTCAGGTCTTATGGATGTTATCACATTCCCTTCAGGTGTGGTGTATGTACTCGGTTTTCCTATGACTGCTATGAACTCAGGCGGTGTTATCCTTGCCAGGATCTGCGCTGCCTCAGGCTGGTACTGCCCTGCATACACAAAGAACGCGCCTGTTGGATCAACAATGCGCCCCCGCCAGAACTCCGCCTCGGTCCCGACATCTTCTTTCTCTGTCAACGTACCGACCACGAAGACCCGGTTGCATTTTGCTCCCGTGGGTGTGAGTAGGTATTGAGGTGAGTACTGATCATGTCCTTCCCTGGCCTGGAGATTTGATTCCCTGAACTCTGCAGCGAATATGCGGTGTGCAACTTCCCTGACAAATCCAGCTTCTGCCATATTTAAGCCTCCTGTGCTGCTGGCTTTGCAGTTGCAAGCAGCTTGCTTATACTCTCTTCAAGGGGTTTAGTGTCCTGCTTGATCGATTCTACAAGTATGAACCGATCAAGCCTTGATCCTGTTGCGATATAATATCGCCCGATAATCTTGCTTTTAATCATATCAAGCACTACGGTCTGGTCAAGCGCTTCGGTTGCCATCTCCCTGGCTTTATCAAGAGTGATGCCTGTCAGACCTTCCGTGATCTCCCTGTTCAGCAGGATATCCTGCACCTTTTCTCCATCATCCATGACAGCCTTTACTCTCAGGTCATAGATCCCGTCCACTTTCCCGTGTTCGCCACATGCGCCCTTTACCAGCGCCCTGTTGCATTCAGGGCATCGCTTGATCAGGCCTGAACCGCTCTGCACGTCTACTATGGCACCGCTGAACTCAATGGGTGTTGAGCCTACCTCGATATCCTCTTCTATCGGTACTATCTCACTTGTCTTATTGAGCTTAACACTGAACTGTCCCTGCCATTCTGAGGTGATTACATTTTTAAGTATGTAACTCTTGCCCTCCTCAACAGGTGGCAGTGCTGCTTTTGCCCATTTTGTGAATTTTATTACTCCAGAGTCATCACCCAGTAATCCAACCTGGGATATGGATTCCTGATTTGTTTCCCATAGCTTTACGACCTTACAGCGCAGTGTTACCCATTTTCCATCCTCTTTGATATCCGATACTTTCACCTGCTGTGTTTCCCTCGGCGTAAAAAATTGTGCCTTTGGGATATTGTGTTTCTTTAAGAAATAGTTAATTACGTTTCGGCGCGCTTCTTCAGGTGGAACCTTGTATTTATTAATCAACTGGTCCAGCTTTGTTTTTATTTCGCTTGCCTGTACCTTAACGCCCAGTTCCAAGAATCGGGCCTCTATCTTTGATGAAGATTCATCAAACTGTGTTTCTGTTTCTTTCATATCGTTCCTCAAGCCTCTATTTTGATTTTTTGTTTGAGAGGCAGATTCTACCTTGCCCTGTGAACATATAAAGCTTCGTAGAGCGGGGTGAAAGTAATATTTTATAGGAGAGGATTCCAATTAAAACAGATGAGCCAGATTGATTATCCAGCAATAAAAGATGAGCTTGTAACTTTTATAAGCTCCAGGGTTGTGGAGTCAGGCGCGTACGGGGCTGTCATCGGCCTGAGCGGGGGTATAGACTCAACATTAACGGCATATCTTACTGTAGAGGCACTTGGCCAAGACAAAGTCCTGGGGCTGCTTCTGCCTGAGAGAGGCGTTACACAGGAGCAGGATATAGATGATGCAATTGAGATCACGAGAATCCTGGGCATTGAGCATAAGATAATTGAGATATCCCCGGTTCTTCGGTCATATTCAGCAGTCCTGCCTGATTTTGATGATACAAAACTATCTGCAAACGGGAATTTAAAAGCGCGCACACGTATGTGCATACTGTATTATTATGCAAACATAATGAACCGCATGGTCGTTGGAACCGGGAATAAGACCGAACTTTTGCTTGGTTATTTCACAAAATACGGGGATGGAGGCGTGGATATCGAACCGATCGGTGGTCTCTATAAGACCCGGGTCAGGGAGCTTGCCCGGCATATGGGTGTACCTTCCAGGATCATTGATAAAATACCAACCGCAGGCTTATGGCCCGGCCAGACCGATGAAGGTGAACTCGGTGTCTCCTACGAGGCAGCAGATAAGATTCTCTCCATGCTGGTGGATGAGAAACGGGAGATCTTCGAGGTCAAGAAAGTGTTCTCTCCTGTTCATGTGGATCGATTAGTTGCACTGATGCGTGCCAGCGAGCACAAGAGGATGCCGCCACCGTCGCCTCAAATCTGATAAGGGGCTTTGATAAGTGCCTTCGTGCGCAGGGCGGTACCTCGTAGAAGCCCGGTGAGATGTTCCTCTGAACTGTTTCTATCACCTGTTCTTCTCTGGCCGTACCGCATTTCTTGCATCTGTAGCCCTGTCCTCTTCCCACGGACTTCATTCGCTTACCGCAGCAGAGCGGGTTTAGCAACTCATGCTGGCTCAGGGATGTGATTCTGATTTTTTCAAGGTTGAGGGTTTTATCCTTCACGCTTCCATATACCACTACCTCATCTCCGGTGTGGAGCTGCCTGATAATACCCCGGAAGTTTTTCGTCGGCTCAAAAGCTGCGCATTCTAATGCAGAGCGGCCATCCGCTACTTCAAAGATAACATGTCCACCCTCGATTGTTCTGGGGGATCTGCTTACCCTGCCATTTAGAATATACGAGCGGTCATCCCTCACATCGCTTACACTTGCCTGGATCAGGTGCATATCTGTATTCTGGTTGGTTCTGTAGACCACATATCTCTCAACAGCCTCACTTCTAATCAACGAGAAAGCATGCTCTACTGCTCTCTCGCTCTTCCCGCGGATACCAAAGAGAATAGGGTCTGGTGAATGGGGCGCGAACACGATGCGCTTGTTCTCATAATCCACTGTATCCCATGTGTCGGGACTGGAGGCGGCGTCGGCTTCCCATACAGAATCATCATCGATTTGTCTTTGCGTCCCCCACCGCTTTTTCTCCCGGTAGGCGATCAGCTCGAATGTGGAATCAGGAAGACCGGAGAGGGCGAAACCCGCTGCGGCCAGGGCTCCAATCAGACCTCTCATATTCTTATACCCATGATAGCTTATTCCGTAACGCTCAAGTAATTCAAGAGCCTCACGGATCTCAAGTACATCCTGAACAGCACGCCTGGAAAAGATACTGAGATCATCCAGCATCTTGCCTCTGACTCCTGTCTCCCCGATAAAGACCACACCCGGATTTGTGTTCTCATCTGAAAAAACCGCCATGTCTTCCACGGTGGCAGTGACGATATGCTTGATTTGCCCAACGTC
Source organism: Candidatus Methanoperedens nitratireducens (assembly GCF_000685155.1). Taxonomy (GTDB): domain Archaea; phylum Halobacteriota; class Methanosarcinia; order Methanosarcinales; family Methanoperedenaceae; genus Methanoperedens; species Methanoperedens nitratireducens. The sequence continues at coordinate 18,321 of NZ_JMIY01000008.1, read as the reverse complement.
TTTACTACTTTTCAGTTGAAGCGGCAGGGCAATGGCGGCATTGCCACGTGTTTTATATTTTACATTAGGGTTCAGTCTGATCAAGAGGGGGTATCCTATAATTGTACCGTATGACTTAAGTTTCTCGATGAGCACGGCTCCAAGGTAGGTTGTGCACATGCCATTCTTTGAGTCCGTATCATCGATTCCGATAATCATAATGTACTATCATCTATCCCTGACATTATAAATCTTGGCAGGTGGATATCACCTGGTTCATCCAACCCCTGTATATATATAGGGGTAGATACAATCAAATTTTGATGAATAAGGAATTACTCATCAATCGGGTCATAAGCATCTTAATCAGCGCTGGCTTCGTCATATCAGCCCGCTGCGATATCCGCCCAAGAAGTTTTGACCTGGCAGCAAGGCGGGGAGATCTATTACTCTTAATCAAGGTACTGTACAATATCGATGGATTAAATGATGAGACTGCCAGAGGGATGCTTTTTCTCTCAAAGCATCTGAATGGAAACCCGATTATTGTTGGTGAAAAAACCCGTGACCACTCATTAGAGACAGGTGTGGTCTATTTCAGGTACGGGGTTCCTTCAATTGATATAAGTACATTGAATGATTATTTTATTGAGGATAGCCCGCCACTGATCTATGCTGAGCATGGCGGTTTATATGTGAATATCGATGGGACTGCGTTGAGGGAGGAGCGCATCAGGAAAAATATCTCTCTTGGAGCTCTTGCATCCTCACTCGGTGTCTCCAGAAGGACTGTAAGCAAGTACGAGGAAGGTGAGATGGCGGCAAGTGTCGATGTTGCCATCAGGCTTGAGGAGATAATGGATAGAGGATTCATTGCTGCGGTTGAATTATTTGAGAGATGTTACACAAGCGACGCCCGTAGACAAGAACATATTGAGAAAAAATCGCTGGATATTCTCTCTATCCTTAAAGACATGGGATTTGATGTGTTACCTATCTCACATGCTCCCTTTGATGCTGTATCCATTTCCGCAGATCGAAGGGATGAGAATGCCACGATACTGACCGGTGTGGGTGAGTATACCAGTACGATAGTCAAAAAGGCGCACCTGATGAGCAGTATATCAGAGGTGACTCTTACGCAGTCACTCCTGATCATACATGGGGCAAGTAAAGCAAAGAATATTGAGAGAACAGTACTTATAGAAGATAAAGAACTTAAGAATTTCAGCGACAAAGATGATTTTATAGACCTGCTACAGAAACGGGGACGAAAGATAGAGGTTACTTAGAACATATGCCTGATAAGATCGACTGGTATGATGAATTTGTAGATTTTAGCTATACTCTGGCAAAGGACGATCTTGTTTGCCTGTATTATTTTGAGCCGGCAAAGGGAATCAGTGCCACAGAGGCCATTGGAAGAATAGCCTCTGAGAGTTCTGCTGGAACCTGGACTACACTTAATAAGCTACCTGACAGGGTATCAAAGATCAAGGCGCGTGCCTTTGAACTGGACAGCAACTACGTTAAAGTGGCCTACCCAATAGAGCTGTGGGAACCTGGAAATGCGCCTCAGTTGCTGAGCGGGATTGCAGGCAATATCTTCGGGATGAGGGCGCTGCGAAACTTAAGGCTGGTAGATGCATCACTGCCAGAGGATTATATAAAGCATTTCAGAGGGCCGAATTTTGGAATCCAGGGAATAAGATCTCTACTGAGGATTAAAAAAAGACCTGTTACAGGCGCAGTACCAAAACCAAAAATAGGGTTCAGCGCAGAAGAACATGCGCAAATTGCATTTGAGACATGGATGGGCGGATTTGATCTTGTAAAAGATGATGAGAACCTGACCTCTACCTCTTTTAATCGCTTTGAGGACAGGGTAGAGCGAATGGCAAAATTAAGAGATAAAGCGCAAGAGCAAACAGGAGAACAGAAGGATGCACTTCTGAATATCACAGGTGAAACAAATGAGATGATACGCAAGGCCAGACTACTTCATGATTCTGGCTTTCGATTTGCCATGATCGATGTGGTTACATGCGGTACTGCGGCAGTACAGACACTGAGGAAAGAGTGCGGCGATCTGGGTATAGCCATACATGCCCACCGTGCCATGCATGCTGCCTTTGATCGGAACCCCAGACATGGAATATCCATGTATTTTTTAGCAAAACTAATGCGATTGATAGGTGTTGATGAGATTCATGTGGGTACAGCCGTTGGAAAACTGGTGGGCAGTAGAGAGGAGGTAATTCAGATTGCAAATATGCTGCGGGATTCCAGTGTAAAAGCTAATACTATGCTCTCACAGGAGTGGGGATTGATAAAACCCATGCTTCCTGTTTCATCTGGAGGTCTTCATCCCGGTCTTGTCCCATCTGTGATGCGAATCCTTGGAAATGACTGCACGCTACTTGTTAGCGGCGGAATACACGGGCACCCGGAGGGAACACGTGCAGGCGCAAAGGCTGTTATGCAGGCAATAGAGGCATCAATGGAAGGGATCGACCTAAGAGAATATGCAAAAAAGAACAAAGAGCTACAGCAGGCACTGGATAAATGGGGTTATCTCAGGCCTAAATGATTATTCAGACTAAAAGAAGCTCTTTATTAAATCGCTTGTTGAAGCTCTATTACTGCTTTCGCTTATTTTGATTATCTTCTGCGCTTTCCTTTTATCTGGCGGGCATCCTGAGCACTCATAAATAAAATGGATAAAACCTGTCTCAGGATTCTCAACTGTTTTTTTATGCTCATATGTAGTGCTGCAGTCCGGACATGTCCCGACCTTGGGGACATTCTCATTGCAGTGCTGACACCTACAGACTACAACATCTATAACCTCATTCTTTGTGTTTATGGCAGATAATTTATATTCATCACTGTTTGGTTCAGAAGGCATACTCTTATTTATTAAATATCCAAGACATGTATTAAAGCTTATTGTTTTATTACGGTAATTCCAAAACCCCACACAACGAAACCTTTATTCATCTCTATGTTATAACATGAAAAAGAGGTGAATTATTTGAACGAACAGATCCCATTATATAGAATAGATTTTTCACGTGCTATTCAGACTGCATGCTTAAACTGCGGTGATAGACACAGATCAAACTGTCCGGTGGGATTAGCAAAAGCGCAGATCAAAAGCACAGACGATCTGTTAGCTGAGTTTTATAAGAACAGGTAAAACCAAAATATATTATATTCCTGAGGGCATTAAGGCCTCTTGTGCCGAATATAGCAGTGCTTGTTTCAGGAAGAGGTTCAAACCTTCAGGCGATCATAGATAGCATTGAGGCCGATTATCTCAAAGCGCAGATTGCGGTTGTAATCAGCGATGTGGAAAATGCCTACGCACTTGAACGTGCAAGAAGGCATGAAATAGAAGCTGTTTTTATAGATCCGAAAAGATTCACATCAAAGGAACTATACGAGAAGGAGATCATCCGGCTCTTAAAAAACCATGGTGTTGAGCTTATACTTCTTGCAGGGTATATGAGGATAGTCGGAGATGTACTGCTTTCTGCATATAAAAATAGGATACTTAATATTCATCCATCACTGCTCCCTGCCTTTACCGGGCTTCATGCGCAGAAGCAGGCGTTTGACTATGGTGTAAAAGTAGCAGGATGCACGGTTCATTTTGTGGACGAAACGCTTGATAGAGGGCCGATCATCCTGCAAAGATGCGTGGAAATTAAAGAGGACGATACACCCGAGACCCTTGCAGACAGGATACTTGAACAGGAGCACAAGATTTATCCCGAAGCTGTGAAATTGTTTGTCGAAAATAGATTACGTATAGAAGGACGAAAAGTGAGAATCATAGAGTAAAAGGAATTATTATGCCGCTAAAAAACATCGACCCGGAAATCTACCAGATATTGGAACAGGAGATAGAGAGACAGAGAAATAAACTGGACCTGATAGCATCTGAGAACTATGCAAGCCGAGCAGTGCTCCAGGCACAGGGCTCGGTAATGACAAATAAATACGCTGAGGGTTATCCGGGAAAGAGATACTACGGCGGATGCGAGTTTGTTGATGTTGCCGAGAACCTGGCGATAGATAGGGCAAAGAAACTGTTCGGGGCGGAGCACGTTAATGTGCAGCCGCATTCAGGCTCGCAGGCAAACATGGCTGTATATCTTGCGGTATTGAAATGCGGTGACACGATCATGAGCATGGATCTATCACACGGGGGGCATCTCTCTCATGGCAGTCCTGTGAACTTCTCAGGAAAGCTGTTCAATATAGTTCCCTACGGAGTGGATAGAGAGACAAAAACGATAGATTATGATGCCCTGATGGAGCTTGCCAGGAAGCACAGACCGAAACTCATCGTATCTGGAGCAAGTGCATACCCGCGCGAGCTTGATTTCGCGCGCTTTCGGGAAATCGCCGATGAGGTTGATGCGTATCTGCTGGCTGATATAGCACACATTGCAGGGCTTGTGGCAGCCGGCATACACAATGACCCCGTACCTTATGCTGATTTTGTTACTTCGACCACGCACAAGACATTAAGAGGGCCGCGCGGTGGCATGATAATGTGCAGATCAGAGTATGCCAGGGAGATCGATAAGATGGTCTTCCCGGGAATACAGGGCGGCCCTCTCATGCATGTCATAGCTGCAAAAGCGGTTGCGTTCAAAGAAGCGATGGGAGAACATTTCAGGGATTACCAGAAGCAAATTGTAGTAAATGCCAGGAAGCTTGCATCAGAACTCATATCAAGCGGCTATGAGCTTGTATCAGGCGGCACGGATAATCACCTGATGCTCGTTGATCTTACCCCTCTTGATATAACGGGCAGGGATGCTGAAGCAAAACTGGGCGAGGCCGGCATCATTCTGAATAAGAACACCATACCTTTTGAAACAAAAAGCCCTTTTATCACAAGCGGTATCCGTATAGGAACGCCGGCGGCCACAACACGGGGGATGAAGGAGAGGGAGATGGAGATTATTGCTTGGGCAATCGATGAGATCCTCCGCAACATGAAAAATACAGATAAAATAAAAGAAGTAGAGAGAACTATTCTTGAGCTGTGCAGGCGTTTTCCGATCCCGTATGAGTGAGGTTATGCTATGCAGGAGCTTCCAGAGGTCACAGACCCACGCATTATTGATGGAAAGAAAATAGCTCAGGGTATCGAGGCTGATGTAAAGAGAGGAGTTGAAGAATTCATTTCTGAACACGGCATAAGACCCGCTCTTGCCACTATACTTGTGGGGGAACATCCTCCTTCGAAACTGTATGTCAAGCTCAAGCACTGGGCATGTAAACGTGTGGGTATAATATCTGAAGACCACAAGCTTCCGCAGGAGACAACACAGGAGGAGATAATAGGGCTCATCGCTACCATGAACAAACGGCCTGAGATACACGGGATACTGGTGCAGTTACCCCTGCCAGGACATATTGATGAGCGCGAGGTAATGATGCAAATATCACCCAAGAAGGATGTGGATGGTTTCAATCCGCTTAACATGGGTAAGATGCTTATCGGACGCGAGGGGTTTGTGCCGTGCACGCCCAAAGGCATTATCCGTGCCCTTGAGGAATCCAAGATCGATCCGCATGGCATGGAAGTGGTGGTCGTGGGACACAGCAATGTGGTAGGAAAGCCAGCAGCCATTATGCTCTTAAACCGCAATGCAACCGTAAAGGTATGCCATGTTTATACAAAGGATCTAAAGAGCCACACAGTAGAAGCTGATATCCTCATAGTGGCAACAGGCGTGCGCGGGCTGATTAAAGCAGATATGGTAAAAGAAGGCGCGATCGTATTCGATGTGGGTATAACATGGCAGGATAATAAGGTCTACGGGGATGTGGATTTCGATGATGTTTTGCCCAGGGTGGGATTGATATCACCTGTACCAGGAGGCGTGGGGCCTATGACGATAGCGATCCTTATGGAGCACACGCTTATGGCTGCGAGGATGCAGCGGTGAAGCCACCGCAAAGTCGGCTATGAACTGTGGTTCATATATAACAATGAAAAAGACGATTAACAACGAACTCAAAACTAACTTAAACGAACTCATAAGCCCGAGTTCGTATCGAGTTCGTACCAGTTCGGTGTTTATATTAGCTGAAATTGAAGTGACACATAAACGTAATATTAACTGGTGCAGGTGACTTCGCAGGAAATGGTAAGCCATGTGGGTAAGGCTTGCAGCGCACCTTTATAGTCGCCCCACGTTGAAGCCCTGCGCCGAATATTGAAGATTTGAATACTTTCGCTTCGCTCTTACCAAATGGCTATTACCCCTTCAAACGATGGATTAATAGATGAGCGATAGAAAGATGGAACTCCGCCATGATAGACATACAGTATCATTACTATCCGACCACATGGTGTTCGCTACCAAATACAGAGGAAAGATACTGGTGGACGATGTCGCAATGATCGCCGAGGGCATCATCTGCAAAACTTGTGTAGAAATGGGTATTGAGATTATAGAGATAGCGGTGAATCCTGACCACGTTCACATTTTCTTCAGGTATCCGCCGAAGTATTCTCTCAGCTATATCGCGAAGAAATTAAAAGGAGTTTCGAGCAAGCGACTTAGAGATGAATTTCCTCACTTGAAGGAATGGTGCGGAGACCATCTATGGGCGCCGAGCTGTTTCCATGGAAGTGTCGGGAATGGTTGGGAGGTTGTAAGCAAATATATTGAAACTCAGGATGTACATCATGCAAAGAACGCTATATACAGGCCTCGTCCTTAAGTACGGGGTTTGTGACGGCGTGCCTCGAAACATAGGAGAGAAAGAACAAACAACAGGACATAAAAAAGTAACGGCACCATGTCCGCCGGGGTGAAAATCCCACCATGCGGAGCTGCTCCCGCATGAAGATAAGGAAAATGCAGTATCATGAGAGACTGTGCTGGGTTCCAGTATCGTAAACCACAGCCCTGAACAGCAGGTGAACCAGAAGTGGCCTTATCGTGATGTGACGCCCCCGGTCACGGCGGAAACTTGAGCAGAATATGAGCGATGGGGTGGTCATGGCAGGGATGGTTTAGAATGCTCTCCTGTACGACCGAGGGAGATCTCATAATGTCCTCCTTGACGTTGGATTAATATCCTACAATATCCTACACGTTCCTGGATAACTGAATCCAACGGAAAGGGTACCCAATGTAACAATTGTGGCGCTAAAAAAAGGGAATGGATTTTATACCTCTCTCTCCAGCGGGAACTCTTCTAGATACAATTCAGTTGCTTCCTTGAGGTTATTTACAGCCTCCTCTATTGTCTTTCCCTGATTGAAAGCACCTACTTCAGGGCACTCTGCTACATACATATCCTCTTCCTTATGTAGCACTGCTGTGAGCACTTTTGATTTTACCATAATTTATCACTCGTTTCCTTTACTTTTTATTTTTCCTATTTTGTAAACTAAGAAGATACTTATCTCCATATCTTCCCGCTGTAGCTGTTGGTCACAGGACATCCCAGGCACCTGTTAGATACATGGTGTGTGCATTCCTTGCAGTTGCACCCACTCCCGCATGGCGGATTATCACTGAAATCAAAGTTCATCTTCAGAGGCAGGATCAAATCCTTCATTGGAGTGATCACAATGCTGACCTCAGCACTCTGGACGGATGGGTTATTTCTCAGGTGCCCATCCACAATAGCCTCCAGTGTGGCAATATCCTCACCCACGAAGAAGAGGCACAGGTTGTGTTTTCCTGAGACAATGAGGCCATTCAGGAAATAGGGGCAGTCCTTGAAGATCTCAAGCACGGATGAGGTATTGCTTGCTATCACGTCCACCTTGGCCATGTAAAGGTTTACCTTTTTTAGGTTCATACCCACAACATGGGCCAGTGCTCCTTTTTGTTTGAGTTTATGGATCCTGGCACTGACAGATGGCTGGGATATCTTAAGTTTTTCTGCAATATCGCTCTGGGACATCTCAGGGTCTTTTTCCAGCAGGGATAAAATCTCACGGTCTCTTTTATCAAGGTCAAGAAATTCTCGCATAGCTCTAAATTCTCATAGATAGATAAATAAGTTATCTATAGCTTAAAATTCAATCTAATAATTTGACTATATCTTACAACCATTAAATTTATAAATTATAAAGCACATACAAACATATCAATAGATAAGAAGATAAGATGTGATTGTGCCTTGCAGCCATTAAATTTATATATTATGCACTAAATATAAAAGTGAAAGAGTATGAAAAGAAAAATTGTATCGATAGATGAGGAGAAATGCAACGGCTGCGGTCTGTGCATTCCTAACTGTGCTGAAGGAGCAATAAAAATCATAGATGGGAAGGCAAAGCTTATAGATGATAGGTTCTGCGATGGTCTTGGCGCATGCCTTGGACACTGTCCGCAGGACGCGATAACGATAATAGAAAGAGATGCGCTAGAATTTGATGAGGAAGCGGTAGAGATGAACTTAGCACCAAAGAAACATGAAAAAAGTATGCCACTCGCATGTCCGGGCAGCATAGCAATGGATTTCAGAAGCGGAAAAAATACTGCTGCAGGAATATCACAGGGAACATCACCACGGCAAAGATCTGAATTGAGGCAGTGGCCAGTGCAGTTTACGCTTGTTTCACCAGAGGCATCATATTTCAAGGATGCTGATCTGCTTGTAGCCGCTGATTGTGTCCCATTCGCATACCCGAATTTCCATTCTGATTTCCTTGCAGGAAAGTCGCTGGTTATAGGCTGCCCGAAACTTGATGATGTGGAGTTCTATATAGATAAACTCACCGAGCTGATCAAGAGGAACAATATTAAAAGTATAACACTTGTCAATATGGAAGTGCCCTGCTGTTTCGGGCTACAGAGAATAGTAGAGGATGCAGTACAGAGGTCTGGCAAGGTTTTGCCAATAAGACAGACGGTAATAACGATCAGAGGAGAAAAGCAGTAATAGATGAGATCATGGGCTGCATCGATGAGATGGATTACAAGATATTGCTCCCGAGCAGCTCTATTAAGGAATGCGCCGATTTTATAAAGAAAAACTTTAAGGAAATCTATTATGTGAACCAGGGCTACAGGATTTTTAATACTTATTTGATAGGGATTTCCCCCATCCCTGTAGCAGTGGATGATGACTATGTTATTATGCCATATGTTAAACCGTGCCATGGAAGTTTTGTCCTGAAAATAAAAGGAAAAGAGGAAGTTAAGAGATTAAGAGCAGGTAAATAGGATCGGCATTGTATCGATAATTACAGAAAAAACCGTAAAGGTTAAGGATTATAAAAAGTTCTCCGGAGCCATGAAGAACTTCCGTGGACGCGAGGACGCAGTATCGTCTGTGATCGGTGTAGTCCTTTTGCTGGGGTTGACTGTGGTCATGGTATCAATTATAGCGCTGTCTGTTTTTGCCTTCGGTGCCCTCCAGCCACAGCAGCCTGCGCCGCAGGCTAAGATTGAGGTGAGAGAGGCAAGGGGGAATATCGCTAATCTGACTGGAAATGAGGTTGTATTGATACATAAAGGAGGAGATAATCTCTATCCCGATAAGGTTAAAATTGTGATTCGGGGAACAGGAAAGGAAGCGTTAAAGAGCGGAGGGGACGGAGGGATAGGGTCTGCGCCAACAGGAAGTATAACAATTACTTACAATAATCTTGAAGGGTACAATTATGTAAACTACTCTGGAACAAGAAAAGACAATTATTTTTTGGGCCATGAGGATCTCGAATTTGCAAAAATAATACAGGGGGATGTTTGGACAGCAGGGGAGAAAATTGTTTTATACGGCGCAGATGGAAAAGCATCAAACTATAATAACAGTGTGAATAAAAAGTGGGAACTAAATCCAGGTTCGAGCGTTACAATTACACTAATAGATATCCCTACAAGCCAGGTTATAGCAGTTGCCTCAGCTAAAGTAAAAGTAAGCGGGCAGGTGGTTGGAAGCTAAACCCTCTCCGTACCCTCGCTTTAAAAGAAGTTCCTGGATTTTAGCCTTATGGCGCTGGGGTTGCGACCCCAGACCTCTGGGATGCGCCGCCAAAGGCGGGGTTTAACATAAATCTTCTTATCACTCCCAATATCATCTTCGTCTGATTCGTATCTTTGCTGTTTCTATGATGATCACGTTCCCTCTGAAGTCTTCTTCTGATAAATCCTTAAATCTTTCTAGAAGATAACGGTTCATATCAATAACCGGCATTTCATTAGGAAAATGCGCAACGACAATTCCAAAATGGTCGCCAAGTGGAAATCGTAAAATATTACCAAAATCCCTATCACCTGTAAGAATCACTGCATCTTCTTTTTGCGCAAACTTATAAATCTCTTCATCAGCGGCTCCCCGAAGCCCATGGTCCCTAATGTCCTTGACATCATACCCATGCTCTTTTAGAATCTTTCCTGTTGAGCGAGGCATATCCTCATCGATCACAAATTTTGGCATCTTATGCTATCACTTTAATCTTTTCACTGGATAAACTCTTAGCAGCGTAGTTAAGGACAGCTAGTATATCCTCACGGGTAATTTCGTACTCGTCCATAACTTCTTTGTAGGTCATCCCTCCAGCAAGTTTGCCTAAGATGAGGTCTACTGGGATACGTGTCCCGCTTATCACAGGCTTGCCAAAGCGGATTTTCTCATCTACACTAATCCTTGGAGCTATTTCCATGCTATTCATTTTGATTTTCCGTTTATATATTGCTTTCCAAAGGATTGTCTTTAAGGAAAAAAGTATCAGGCAAATGTCGCCTAACGGCCGAGTGTATCTGAAGTATAGAGTTTCATTTTGTTGGAGTTTTTGTCATCATAAATCCTTCTATGAAGTCCGTCCCGGCATATCCTATTGTGATTATATTTAAATATCTAAACCCTCTCCGTACCCTCGCTTCCACACCGGGGACAGGGTATCGGGATAAAGTTGGGATCAGCCTCAAATCAAAGTTGCAGAATTCAACGTTGACATCTGGCGTTTCGGTCAATATTAGCCTTATGGCGCTGGGGTTGCGACCCCATACCCCTGTGGATGCGCCGCCTCTGGCGGGGTTTAACATAAATCTTCTTATCATAAAACCGTTTCAAGTTATGTAGGTGCAAGAATACTTTATTGTTCTCGCAAGAATAGTGTATATACAAACGCAGATGCCTTTTTATAAATCTGCGTTCATTTGCGTTTATCCGCGGTTCCTTATTTTTTAAAACACTAGATCCCTAAAGGGGAATTTTGGCTAAGTGCCGAAGGCACGAAGCCAGATACGCTCTGTTATACGATGTATGCTTCTCAAATCAAGTTAATCCCAAAGCGAGAAGAACATTGGACATTTCCTCTGGAGTAAACTGAATTGCATTATAGTCCTCGATCCAATTGAGAATATCGTTATACTTTTGAAGCAACCTTTCCGATTTTACCCCTCAACTACAACCTCAAAACCCCCGTAAGCAAAACGCTCCATATCAAAGGGCATCGAAACATCTTTGTATTTTTCCTTTTGTTTATTCATCTCTTCCATCACTTTAGTGTTGACTTCATCGCGGTGCTCTCTTGACTTATAAACAATAAATGAGAACCAAACAGTTTCATTTGGTTTTGCTTTTGCCATTTCAGTAAATGCAAGTGGCTTCATGCCGTCCATTTCCTTTGCGACAAGGTCTTCTCCCATGCATTCCATGTATTCAAGCGCTCCGTATCTCATCCATATACGGGCACCCTCTTCTGCCATTTTCTTGTACTCAGCAATTTTATCCTTTGGTACTACAAATACAAATCCATCTACGTATTTTGCCATGTTCCTTCACCTTCCTCGTATGCTTTCTTTAATTTCGCAATATCGAATTTCTTCATCGGCAAGAATGCCTGCGTTACCCGATCGATTTGCTCACGGGTGCCGTTTTTCATTATTTAACTTCCTCATACGGCCTTATCTTTCGCCGGCATTTCAAAATATACTACAGGATTCATTTTCATAAGATTCCCCTTTTAATAAGAAAATTAGTGTTCGATGATATAAGGATTCCGCAGTTTCATAGATTCAACCTGAGAGACAAAGCTCTTTCATGGCTCTCTCCTCATCCTGGTGAGCTATGGACATAATAATTCTTGGCTCAGCGCCGGTTTTTTGGATAAATAAGTAACATCAAATTCAATCAGCTTGTTTCCGGTCTTCTTGAACGTCACTTATATCAAAATACTTCTACATATATCGTATAACTCGTTCATATACGCATTGCATATATACTCATTTGTATCCAATGGACTTATAATATTCCCCAGAGCCTTGTTGCTTACATGGGTATATATTTAAACCCTCTCCGTACCCTCACTTCCGCACTGGGGACAGGGTATCGGGATAAAGTTGGGATCGGCCTCAAACACAAAATCGCAAACACTGCACCTGAAGAATACACTGGATTGGTTTACTTCTTGCATAGCCGCATATTATCATAACCTGAAATAAATTTTTCGCTATCCAGGATTAATAATACTATAAAAAAAGAACAGACCCTATCTCTTAAAAGAGTACAGGATCTGTTATTGTATTGCTTAGCTTTTACTGTGTAGCTTTAAGTGCGTCTATTCGTCCGTGGCCTGTGAAGACATCGAAGCCAGCAGGAGGCAGATCAACAGCAGTCTTCTCCAATGTGCTCTGGACCTTGCCTGGAGAAATACCCGCAGAAAGCATCAGTGCCACTGTCCCTGTGACATGCGGGGTGGCCATTGATGTACCGCTCATTGCCTTATAGGAGCTCCCTTTATATGTAGAGGGTACAGATACTCCTGGCGCTGCTACATCAACTTCTTTTCCATCGCTGCTGAACTTTGCCACAGCATCTTTTGAATCAGTCGCTGCTACAGCGATAGTAGAATCGTATTTTGCAGGATAGCCTACATCATTTGTCGCTGATTTGCCATCACCAGAATTGCCTGCTGCAGCAACAATTATAACTCCTTTAGCTCTGGCATTGTCGATAGCCGTCTTTAATGCCTTGGAACCGCTCTTTCCGCCCAGGCTCATGCTGATAACCTGCATATCATTCTTAACTGCCCAGTCAATGCCCTGGATGATATCGCTGTAACTGCCTTTGCCCTGGTTGTTCAATACTTTTACGGCGTAAAGCGATGCCTGAGGGGCAACACCGACTACTCCAATACCATTGTCCTCAGCAGCAATTGTTCCAGCAACATGTGTACCATGGCCGTTCTTATCTGTCCAGCGTTTAGGATCTGTACTACCGTCACGAGAGCCAGACCCAACGAAATTAACTCCGCCCTTGATGTTGGCCTTAAGGTCAGGATGGTCATACTGTATTCCAGTATCCAGGATTGCTACCTTGACTCCTTTACCTTTATTGGGTTCATTAGTAACCTGCCAGGCCTTATCTGCATTTATCTTGCTGATACCCCAGGGAGCAACCTGGCTTGGACCCTTATCTTTATCCTTGTGGCTGGTCTCCTCTACGGAATCTTCTACTAGATCTCCTAATATCTCAGCCTCGTAATCAGGCTCTATGTACTCTATCTCAGGATATTTTTTCAGTATCTCGATCTTATCCTTTGATAATCTGGTGGCAATTGCATTTATGGATGTAAGTTGCCGTTCTATCTCACCTTCATGCTCCTTAATCAGGGCAGATCCCTGAGCTAAGGCAGATTCTTGGTTGTCTTTGAATACAATTATTACATTCTCTTTTTCAGATGGTGCAATACTTCCTACAGCCGAAATATTCAAAAGCAGGATAGATGCAACCAATAATGTACTCAACTTTTTAATACGTTTTCTCATATTGATTTTTTTCTCCGTTTGAATTTACATTCAGCACGTATAACACATTTTAATAAAATGTAAAATGGGTTAATTCCTATCCTACGTGCAGACAAGTTATCACACACAATCATATTTAAACTTTGTGGAGAATTTAGCAATGTATAAAATTATTTAGAAATCGATAGATAGTGACATTTTCTGAAAAGACAAATCACAAAAACCCATAGCTATACTTTATACGTTTTTACACAGAGTGTCAGGAGAAGAATATATAAATCCACAGCTATATACTGTGTCAAGAAAGCCCCTGCGGGGGCAAAATTATTAACAACGAACTTATACTAACTCAAAACGAACTCTTGGAGTTCGTTCCAGTTCGTTTATGTTCGTTGTTTTTAGACTATCAGATTTCAAGATGAGGAGGAAGAAATGCGTTTATACTTTCCTATACGTAAATAAACTGGAGAGATTAAGATTGCTATAGCAAGGTTATTTATAATTCAAAAATAAATTTCTCTTCATCTAAAAAGATGCTGGGTTTTTTGATAATACCATCAAGATGGATACCTGCAATCACATCCCCTCCAAAGCTGCTGTTATCTCCAAGTGCGATATGCACAGTACCTCCGACTTTTTCATCCTCAAGGACATTTCCGATAAGCCGGGCTTCGGGATTGATTCCTATACCGAGTTCAGCGATATTGCGCGCTTTTTCTCCTACTCTGTTGAGAATGGAGTTCAGCTTATCTGCATGCTTACCTTTGATACCGACCACATACCTGTTCCTGACAGTAAATTCAAGGGGAGAATCAAGAACACCAAAACCGCTCATGGAACCATCCACCACAAAAATGCCGTTTGCATCTTTCGGGGCTATATATAGCTCACCTGCAGGAAGATTGGCACTGCATCCGGGCTCATGGCATAATCCAGTATCCATCATCCATCTGCATCCCTCAAGATTAAATACGATATCAGTACCTGATTCAGTTGTAACTCTCACCTCACGGATGTTCTCAAGCCTCATGCTTAATCGAATGGCAGTATCCCTGATATTATTATAATCGGCTGTCATTCCGCCTGATGTCATCATTTCCTCTGTTATCCCAGGCATAGAAGCAACCCTTGCGCCTGCTTTGCATGCATTGATCTTTGCCTGCGTATGGGTAAGAGAGTAAGTAGTCGGGGCAAGAACCACATCAGCACTCTTCATAGCCTCTGCTACTGCAGCAGGCGGTTCCTCCCCGTGGCGCGTTCTTGGAAGTATGGTCATCAGTATCACCTCGCATCCCAGGTCCAGGGCGGCTTTGAACAGGCTCCTGCCTATGGCTACAGGGGTTGCAGTATCTACTACAATAAGCACGTTCTCACCGCGCTTCACCCCGAAGCATTCCATTACTTTACTTGCGCCTTTATCTATCATGCTAAAATCTGCGTTTATTTTTTAAATCTTTCTCGGGTCCCTGATCTCTCCGTAAAGAGCGCTCGCAGCCGCTGTTGCCGGGGATGAGAGATATACAAAGGCATCAGGGCTTCCCTGCCTGCCTTTGAAATTCCGGTTTGATGTGGACAGTCCTGCTTCGCCTTTACCCAATAATCCGAAGGCTCCGCCCATGCACGGCCCGCAACATGGGGACTCCACGATTGCTCCTGCTTCCATGAACTGCTCGATGTAGCCTGCACGAAGTGTCTTCATATACTCTGTGCGGGAGGCTGGTATTATCAATAATCGAACACCTTTTGCCACTTTTTCGCCCTTCATCATTTTTGCTACGATCTCAATATCCTCAAAACGGCCGTTTGTGCATGAGCCTACAAACACCTGATCGATCCTTGTCCCTTCTACCTCTTCAACGGGTTTTACATTGTCCACATTGTGGGGGCACGCTACCTGGGGCGAAAGCTCAGAGACATCATAGCTCTTGGCCTCTGAGAACTCAGCATCCTCATCGCTCTTCCACGGTGCCTCTAATCTAAAATCAGGTACTCTTTCCCCGATATATTTCTCTGTAGTACTGTCAGCCTCCACAATCCCTGCTTTTCCTCCCATCTCGATAGCCATGTTGCACATGGTCATCCTGCCCGGGATATCCATAGCTCTTACAGTACTGCCGCAGAATTCTGCTGTCTTATACCTTGCCCCTTCAGCGCCGACATCACCGATGAGATGAAGGATGACATCTTTGGGATAAACGCATCTGGGAAGCCTTCCTTCTATCTCAAACCTGAAGGTCTGGGGCACCCGGAACCACAGTTTTCCTGTTGCAAAAACAAAAGCCATATCAGTGCTTCCTATACCTGTTGAGAATGCCCCCAGAGCGCCATAGGCGCAGGTATGGGAATCAGAACCCACCGTTAAATCTCCCGGTCTTACGTGTCCTTTCTCAGGCATGACCTGGTGGCACACGCCCTCAAAGACATCGTAGTTCAGTATCCCCTGCTCACTTGCGAACTTGCGCATGAGGATATGGTTCGCTGCAGCGTTTAACGAATCAGCAGGTACCTGGTGATCAAAAAGAATAACGATCTTATCCGGGTCCCATACTTTCTGTCTTTTTTTATCTTTTACTATTTCCCTGAACCCCTCAACAGCAAGCGGCCCTGTAATATCATGGGTCATAGCGCAATCTATACTGGCAAGAACAAAATCCCCGGCTTTTACATCTTTACCGCAAGCTTTTGAAAAAATCTTTTCTGAAATCGTTTGAGCCATAAACATCTCTTGATAGCATTAAATTATTTAATGTTGTCGAATTCCGCTAATCTCTTCCCTTCTTATTCTCTCAACCATGCGCTCCCTGAGGGCGATCAATCCAGGGCTTAGCTCCACAGGATACGCAGGTGCACCATCCTGTTTCTTATACTCATCAGGTAAGTTCAAAAGATTCTCAGCCGCAGTTTGCCTTATCTGGGCAAGCGAGGGTCTGTCGCAGATGATTCTTCCCTTTTTAACAGCTAATCCCAATAAAGGCATGGCGTTACTTATCCCTTCATCATCAAGTGAGATTATATCTTTTACAGACTTTCCCTTATCAAAGATGCGCCAGACGTTTTTCCTGCCGGGAAGCGTGGCCTTTACAGTCTCTTCTGAGAGCTTCATCTTCGGGATCCGCCTGCCGTGTTCAACCACTTCCGAGAGCTTATATATCCCATCAAGTGCGGGAGTTGGTCGTCCTGTGATTAACTCGGTGCCAACACCGAACATATCGATCCTTGCACCTTTTCTCATAAGTTCATCTATCTTCCACTCATTGAGGTCACCGCTTGCCACTATCTTAACATACGTAAGCCCTGCATCATCAAGTATTTTGCGCACTTGCTTTGATAATTCGCTTAGATCCCCGCTGTCAAGCCTAACACCCAGGAGTTTTTCTCCTCTCATCTCAAGCTCCTTTCCCACAATCACAGCCTTTTTCGCACCTTCTATGCTGTTGTAGGTGTCTATTAGCAGAAAACATCTTGAGGGGAATGTATCTGCATAGGCGCGGAACGAATCAATCTCGTGATCAAAGCTTGTGACAAACGAATGGGCCATGGTGCCAGATACAGGGATGCCGAATCTTTTCCCTGCAAGTACATTGGATGTGGAGGCGCATCCGCCAATATATGTGGCGCGTGTTGCCTCAAGATGCCCGTCCCCCTGCGCCCGACGTAGCCCGAACTCTGCGATCGCCCTGCCTTTTGCAGCATAGACCACGCGGGCAGCTTTGGTAGCTATCAATGTCGAGAAGTTCATCTTGTTCAGTATGAATGTCTCGATGAGCTGTGCCTCCATTATAGGGGCGGTTACCCTGATAATTGGCTCAAGAGGGAAAGCGATACATCCCTCAGGCATGGCCATGATATCGCCTGTGAACCTGAAATTCATAAGGAACTCAAGAAATTCGTTATCAAAATCCTGGCCTTTTAAGTATTCGATATCATCATCCTCAAAGTTCAGATTCTCGATATAATCCAGGACATAGCTCAATCCTGCTGTTACAAGGTATGAGCCGATGGGTATTTTCCTGACAAAATAATCAAAGGTAGCATGCGGGTTATGTCCTGATCTCCAGTAAGCCTGCATCATTGTAAGCTGGTACAGGTCGGTTCTAAGTGCTTCACTCATATGATGAATGTAGATACGGCTGTTTAATTAAAAGTTTCTGAGAATATCTACTCTCCTATCCTAAACCTACCTATCATTATTATAATTATCATCAATAATTATATATATCTTAATTAATCTACGTATAGCTGTGGTATTAGGTATGGATCATAGGCCCTTCACATCGTATATAGTCATAGCATTAATTCTTGTATCGATATTCAGCCCTGCAGCAACAGCCTCAATTGTTTATGGCCCTGTTAAGTTTGAGCGGACCAATGGCGCACCTGCCACAGTCCAGGATAATTTCTCACTTAGCAGAATAAACGGTAACTATACCTTATACATCCAGAATGGCGATGAAGAAAACAATCAAAGCAGCAGTTCTTTAATCAGGCTCAACGGAGAAACAGTAGTCAGGACAAACGAGTTCAATCAAAACATCCGCCTGATAGAAAAGAACATCTCAGTCCAGGAAAAAAATGAACTGGAAATTCAGGTAAG
>NZ_JMIY01000007.1:678613-709192 GCF_000685155.1 Candidatus Methanoperedens nitratireducens | reverse complement strand
TACGTCATAAATAACAAACATGCTGAGGACAATACTATTATTTAACTGTCAAAGTCAGGATATAATATGCGCTAAGAGAATGCAAGGTTATACATACAACGGAATTCTATGAGACTGGACGATAAATAAAATCATAAAATAGCATGCTGCAAAGTGGAAAAGTGCGGAAAATAGGATCGAGTCTAAGATGCGAAATATAGTCTTACGCCAAACATATGAGAATTCGAACCGCAGATAAACGCAAATGAACGCAGATTTGCTGCATCGTATCTGCGTTTATCCGCGTTCATCTGCGGTTTATAGCTTGCTGGCATGAGAGGAATACTGACTTAGGGGTAGATTGGACATGGGCACAGAAAATTTTTCAATTTTATAAATTGGAAGTGCCATTTACTTTATCTTCCGAATAAGGATTGATAATAACATTCCTGCAATCAAAAAGCTCATTGCAGTAAATCCGGGAGTTGCAGGGACTTTACTTTCCTGGTGTTTTTCTTCGGTTTTGTTTATTTCTTTAACTTCGACTGAGATTGTTGTTTGAGTGGTTGCTGGTTTATTGGCAGGAATGGAATCTGGAGCCACAATTATTTTTCCATGTAACATATATGGATGGCTTAAACAACTATATTCGTATGTTCCAGTTTCATAAAAAGTATAGTCCCAAGTATCTCTTTTATTAAGTGGAGGTGACCTGAAATTATCTCCATTTATTGTGTGCAAACTGCTGTCCTTGTTAGTCCATCGCACAGTTGTACCTTTTAGTATTCTCATTTCGATAGGATTGAACTTTGAACCGAATATCTCTATTGTAACTTGATATGAAATTGCAGTAGGTGTTGAAGTAGGGACGATTGTAGGAATTGGTGTAGAAGCAACAGATAGATTATATGCAAGCGGCAGATAATCAATATTGTTTGCATCAAGAACATAAGTTGAGTCACATATCCCATCGTTATCTGCATCTGTGCAGGTCTGGCTGAAACCTTTACCGCTTGGGTTTGCCCAGACATTCCCGCCGAGGTAGGAGCCGCCGATAATATTTAATCCTGAAGTTCTCATGGTATTCCAAGTATTGTTATTATCACCAGAAAAATCAAAGTTGACGTAATGATTGAAAATATTGTTATAAATTGTGTTGTTGCTTGATGACCACAAAAGGATGCCAGCATAGTAATTCGAATTGGCAGTGTTTCCACTCAGTTTGTTGTTGCTGGAAAAGGTCAGACGAATCCCATATTTGGCGTTTGAGTTGGCAGTGTTTCCACTCAGCGTGTTGTAGTTGCTGGAAGAGTCCAGAACGATGCCGTGCTGGTGGTTCAAGCTTGCATTATTGCTGCTCAACGTGTTGCTACTGGAAGAGCCTAGATTGATGCCGTCCATGTTCGAATTGGCAGTGTTCCCACTCAGTTTGTTGTTGCTGGAAAAGGCCATGATGATGCCTAAATCGTTGTTCGAGTTAGCAGTGTTTCCGCTCAGTTCGTTGTTGCTGGAAGACCGCAGATTGATGCCAGCGTTGTTCGAGTTGGCATTGTTGTTGACTATAATACTCTTCTGGACGTTCTTATAATAGATTCCATAATCCCAATCCGTTACCTTCAAATTTTTAACAGTAACATTTGTAAGAACTGTTGTTGAGTTATAAACTACCACACCAAAAGTCTCTCTTTTATCTATGCCGTCAATCGTGTACCCGGCGCCATCAATAACAACATTGCTTGAGGTAATGTTAATGCAATTAATCTCAGAGCTGTCTAATATATTTCTGTTGAGCACATACTCACCAGGTGATGAAATCTTAGTACAGGAATTTATTAATGTTGGCGTAGAAGTTGGTGGCATTGTTGTTGGAGTTGGAGAGGGTGAGGATGTTGGTACAGGTGTAACTGTAGGTGTTGGGGTGGGTGTGGAAAGCTGACCTCCAAGTGCTATGGTATGAGCTTCTCCATCTGCAATGGCAGTAACGCCTGAAAGCTCGCTCACCTGAACAGGGGTAAGTCTAGTAGTTGTTGTTCCGTCTCCAAGCTGATTATTATTATTACCCCCCCATGTCCAGACCGTCCCGTCTGATTTGAGGGCTATGGTATGCCATGATCCACCTGCAATAGCGGTAACGCCCGAAAGCCCAATCACCTGAACAGGGGTAAGTCTAGTAGTTTTTGTTCCGTCTCCCAACCGACCATCAGAATTATACCCCCATGTCCAAACCGTCCCATCTGATTTGAGGGCTATTGTATGATAGAATGCACCATCAATAGCAGTAACACCCGAAAGGCCAACTACTTGAACAGGAGTTAATCTATCAGTTTGTGTTCCGTCTCCCAACCGACCATTATAATTAGCTCCCCATGTCCAGACCGTCCCATCTGATTTGAGGGCTATTGTATGTTGTTGTGCACCTGCAATAGCGATAACGCCTGAAAGCCCGCTCACCTGAACAGGGGTTATTCTTAATGTATTTGTTCCGTCTCCAAGCTGACCATAATAATTATCTCCCCATGTCCAGACCGTTCTATCTGATTTTAGGGCTATGGTGTGAGGGCCTCCACCTGCAATAGCAGTAACGCCCGAAAGCCCAATCACCTGAACAGGAGTTGATCTTTGAGTTTGTGTCCCGTCCCCCAGCTGACCAGCATTATTCATTCCCCATGTCCAGACTTCTCCTGATGCGCCTGCCTCGCCTACCAGCAGTAATAGTACAAATATTGTTATTCCAGCCCCTATTCCATGAGTACGTCCTCCGCAGATGTTATTTGATATCATTTTTACCACCTCTACATAGATGTGTAATCCCTCATGATTGCATTTTTGAGCAAGATCACCAATCCAGAATCCATATTCTTTACATTTGATATATATGTTACTATAATTTTTAAAGCGCTAACTCTGCTGGAGGGTAAGCCAGTCAAGGAATGAGTTCATGCTCTAAGAGCCTGTCTGAAAATTAGATATTTCTTGATGAACAGATTGTTCGTTGATGTCAGAACAAAATAAACGAATATCTTATCAGACTGACCTGTCTGATATACTCTTAGGCTTTTTCTGCAAGTTTCTCAAGGATTTTCTCAAGATGCTTGTTATGCTCCCTTTGTTCCATATTATGCTCCCGTATCTCTTTATTGAAATCTCGCTGTTCCATAACAAAAGACTCAAATACGGATTTGATTTCTGGAAGTGCTGAAGTATTCTTTAATACATCTGAGGTACTTCTTGTTAGCTCTGAAGTATTTTTTGCTATTTCTCCAAGAAAATCGTTTCCTTTATCCAGCTTCCTTCCGATATCAGCAAGCTCATCTGTATATAACCTTAAAAATCTCTGCGGTAGAAAGATTCTTTGGGTTATTTCCTCTTTCTCAATGTCATCAATTATTGCCCCTTTCTGAACTCCCCTAAATCTCAATTCATCCAAAAATTCATCGATAACGCTAACCTCACCACAGCAGACCATTTTTACGCTGCCGTCGATATCATTGAAAGCATAGCCTTTGAGATCGTGCAGCCTTGCAATGTCCTCTATGAGCATTCTAAAGCCGGTATCCTGAACTTTTCCAGTGACCATTATGTTATAGCATTTCTGGATATCTCCAGAGGTTTTAGTTTTGGGCATGTTCTACCTTTTCAAGCATTAGAACCTGGTAGTATATAGTTGTTTAGTTCTGGATAAGAGATAGTTGTATCTATTAGTTCCCCTTACTTCATCTCCCTCGTCGCCTTCAGAATCAACTGCATCTCTGTCCTTGCCACCATCTCGCGCACAGTCTCGACTGCGTCTATGTTAGCAGAGATGCTTGTTATTCCAAGCTCGACCAGCCGCTTTGCCACTTTCGGGTTGCTACCCGCCTGTCCGCATATACTGGTCTTAACGCCCACCTTATTGCATTCAGTGATAACATGCTCGATTAGCTTCATCACACCCGGGTGCATCTCATTATAAAGATGCGCCACATGCTCATTATTCCTGTCCACCGCAAGCGTGTACTGGGTA
This sequence comes from Candidatus Methanoperedens nitratireducens, assembly GCF_000685155.1. Lineage (GTDB taxonomy): Archaea > Halobacteriota > Methanosarcinia > Methanosarcinales > Methanoperedenaceae > Methanoperedens > Methanoperedens nitratireducens. The sequence goes on along the minus strand of NZ_JMIY01000007.1, from coordinate 705,210 downwards.
AGATCGTTGGTTCCGAAGCTCACAAAATCAAGCCCCTCTGAAATGAACTGGTCGATTATGAGCGCAGCAGCCGGTATCTCTACCATTATCCCTATATCGATCTTATCAATATCAAGCCCTTTTGAGCGCATGAACTCCTTTGCCCTACGAAGCTCTGAGGGATGCTGAACCAGCGGGATCATGATGCCTATATTATTGTATCCGCGTTTTATTAACTCCCTGAATGCTCTTACCTCAAGCTCGAAATGCTCTGTATCGATCAAATCCCTTCGTATGCCCCGATACCCCAGCATTGGGTTTGGTTCTATAGGTTCTCCTTCTCCACCTTCCATCGCCCTGAATTCATCGGTTGGTGCATCAAGCGTCCTCACCCAGACAGGCTTTGGATAAAATGCATCAACCACTGTCTGGATGCGCAAAACCAGCTCATTGACATATTCATCTGCCTTCCCTTCCTTTATATACTGTTTTGGGTGCTTGGGAAGACCCAGGATCATGTGCTCGATTCGCAGAAGCCCGACACCATCAGCCTGTGTCTCAACCGCCCGTGCAGTTGCTTCAGGGATCGACACATTTACCTTTATCTCGGTAGCAGTAATCGGCTTTGATCTGGCAAATGATACAGTCTTCTCCGGGTCAAGTGCTCTGGCCATCTCGCTCTCCTTTTTTCCATTGAATACAAGCCCTTTCTCACCATCTACTGTTATCAATATACCATCGGTCAATAGCGAGGTTGCCTTTCGGGTTCCCACTACAGCAGGGCATCCCAGTTCCCGTGATACTATGGCTGCATGGCATGTCAGTCCGCCCTCATCTGTTACGATTGCTGAGGCGCGCTTCATGGCAGGGACCATATCCGGAGTGGTCATGACTGCCACTAGTATATCGCCATCTTTGACCTTCCCGAGCTCACTGGCATCAGAGATGAGCTTTGCCTCACCGTATGCAATCCCGGGCGATGCTCCCAGACCTTCAAGCAATGCTGATACTGCTTCTTTTTCCTTTGTCTCTTTTTTCTTCTTTATAGTTGTTATAGGCCTTGATTGGAGCATGAAGATCTCCTTATCCTTGATGGCCCACTCCACATCCTGGGGGATGCCATAAAGCTCTTCTACGATATCTCCAAGCTCAACCAGCTTCAGAATCTCATCGTCATCCAGAACCCTGTCATCTCTTTTATCCTCAGGTACAGGAAGCTCTACGGTTTTGCCGGTCTGTGGGTCTTTAATGTGCATGATGTTTTTAATTGCAATCCTTCGTTCTGTTATCTTCCGGTTTCTCTTATCCACAGCATAATAATCCGGAGAGACAGAACCTGAGACCACGCTCTCACCGAGTCCCCATGCACCTTCGATAATTGTGACCGGCTCTCCTGTGGAGGGATGGGATGAGAACATGACTCCCGCTTTTTCAGCATCAACCATTAACTGCACTACTGCGCACAGGTTTACCTTACGATGGTCAAATCCCTGCTTCACACGATAATAAATGGCACGTGCACCGTACAGCGATGCCCAGCATTTCTTGACCGCTTCAAGTACATCCTCCTCTCCTCTTATATTAAGGAAAGTATCCTGCTGTCCTGCAAAACTGGCATCAGGCAGATCCTCGGCCGTTGCACTTGATCTGATGGCCACAAAGGCATCGTCTTCCTCGCTTTTGCACAGTTCTCTGTATTTTGATATGATGCTTTTTTCAATATCATGAGATATTCCTGCATCCAGGATTAATTTTTTTGCTCTTTTTTCAGCTTCTCTCAGGATATCAGCATCATCGACATCCACTTCAAGGGCACTGAAAAGCTCATCACTAATTCCATTCTCATCTATGAACCTGCGAAAAGCCTGAGCTGTTACTGCAAACCCTCTGGGGACTGGCAGCTCTGCCCTGATCATCTCGCCCAGACTTGCGCCCTTGCCACCAACTATAGCTATGTCTTCTTTACCAACCTCTTCAAGCCAGACAACTGAATCATTTACCATATCTTTTCTCCTTTAACGATTTTTTGATTTTAATGAGTTTTTTATCATAACTTTCTACTGCTACTGCCAGTATAAATGGAAACTTTTCAAGATCAAAACCAGATTCTCTTGCGATATTCTCAAGAAAATAGACATTGATCTTCTTATGCTGTGCCCTCTCAACCCGGATTGCCTCAATCAAAGCCATGGTTTTAATAAATGTCTTCACAAAATCGAAAGTAGGTGTTACACTACCGTTTTCGATACGTGAGACGGATTCCCTGCGCATGCCCATTAATTCACCAAGTTCTTCCTGTGACATGCCATATCTCTTTCTGTATTCCCTTATCACTTCTCCTGGATCATGATGAAGGATTATCTCTCCGGCTATATCCTTCTCAAAAGAGATCAGCCAATCAGGTGTATATAATAAGGGCTTTGATGTTAACTTCAAGAGATCCTCCAAATAAATGTTACATTCCATAGCTCATTTATTTGTATGCAGTATAAGAGTGATCTCTTATTTAAGCATTTCTTAAACATAGATTAAATAACATGATTTATCATGTCACTTTTTCCTTTAACTCTCACTATCCATCCGTATCCAGAGTTACTGAAGTATATTTATATGTCCTCTGCCTCTAATGTTAAAGTATGGAAAATGTAGAGCCCCGCACAGTACAGGTAAGAATCATAGTCAGTAAAGGAGAGGAATCTGTGCGTAGAAGAGCCCTTCTCTCAGGCATAATAAAGACAGATGATGAGCTCATTGTTGATGATGAGGTAACAGGCGAAGTGAACCTTGTGCGGGTGACCTCCATCGAAGTCAGAGATAAAAGGATGGACAGTGCGGCAGCAGAGGACATTAAAACAATATGGGCACGCGCTATTGATGAGGTCATTGTGAAGATAGCTGTGAGCCACAGGGAATTAACCGAATCCATAGAGATGCGGGTAGCAGGGGACAGGGAATTTGTCATCGGGGAAAAAATCCAGGTGAATAACCGCGAATTGAGGATTAAGCGGATAAAGATACGGGATGGTGGCTTTAAGAGTCGAAAGGGTATTGCAGTTAAGGCAAAGGATATAAAGCGTATATATGCTGACCCAGGGATTAGAGAACCCAGGCGGATCTCAAAGTCAAGAGGAGAGCGAGTTGTGATTAAGAAGAGGGAGTCTGTATGGAGTTTGAAGCACAAAGGGACAGGCTGATAAGGGAATTAAGACAGAGGGGGATAAGTGAACGCGTGCTCAATGCCATTAGACGTGTACCAAGGCACCTTTTTATCCCTGAGAACGAACAACAATATGCTTATACGGATTATCCTTTACCGATAGGGTGGGGACAGACTATCTCGGCTCCTCATATGGTTGCAATAATGTGCGATCTGCTTGATATTCGGGACGGCATGAAGGTGCTTGAAATAGGGGCAGGCTCAGGTTACCATGCTGCTGTAATGGGGATACTTGCAGGCAGCGGCCATGTATATGCTGTTGAAGTAATAGAAGACCTTGCCTCATTTGCCCGTGAGAACATTAAAAAAGCAGGAATCACCAATGTGACTGTAATTGTAAGCGATGGCTCTCTTGGTCTTCCCGATTTTGCACCTTATGACCGTATCAGTGTGGCATGTGCAGCACCTGAGATCCTGGAATCCTTAACAGATCAGCTCAGGATCGGGGGTAAGCTCGTTATCCCTGTAGGCCAATATTATCAGATACTCTATCTTGTGATAAAAACCAATGGATTTAAAAAGGAGGAGAAAGGGGAAGTTGTATTTGTACCCCTTATCGGTAAAAAAGGTTTTCTCTAAATCGGATTGAGTTCTCCAGATCGTATCTTCTCGACCAGCATATTCCATTCATTCTTTTTTAATCTTACCGTATTTGCGCCCTCACCGATCAAAACATCGTCTCCTGCAGTCTCGACTGCCGGGCAGCAACCTTTATTACAAATATATACTTTCATAAGATCACCACCTCCATTTAAGGCGATAATTGACTTAAAGTTTTTTGTATATCAGAATTTAACAATCCCTGCATTCCCGCTGCGCTTTATGATGTCAACATATTCATCATAGAGAAAGTCACGCATATTCTCAAGCATAAACATGTTCCTGACACATAACATGACGGTATTTGGCGTGAGTCGCTCAGGCGCACAATCCTCCATCCATAGAATAACCTCATGTACTGTTTCCATCTGCATAATTCCCTACCCCCGTCTAAATTATAATTCTATATCTGCATATTGCGAATGTATATGTTACCCCACTTAAATTACAGATCTGCCTACAGGCATATACCACCAATTTAAATTATAGGTTTATCAATCATGTATATATATACATTATGGGTAAAAATCGTTTGTATTTAATAAATATTGATTAATGTCTGTTATGGATGCCCGACCGTTACATTTTTTAAGTCCACAGCGTATTAAAGAGTACAGGAGATAAAAAATGTCCAAAAAAATTATATTACTACTTGCATTATTTCTAACAGCAGTTTTTGTTTCAGGATGTATATCTGGCAGGGATGATAACCCGACCTCCGCATCAGATTATATACCTCAGACCGATCTACCCGCTGGTTTTACCTACATGGGTACCCATGAGACAGAAGTAGATATCGGTGGCTCTTTAATGAATGCTACTGAGGGTGTTTACAGGTATGATAGTGATGATATTTATATTCAGGTAATTGAAGATGATAATCCCGAGGCTCTGATCTCCAAGTACAAGTTAAGGTACAAAGATGCCAATTACGACCCTTTCCAGGAGATATCCTTTAACGGACACAGGGCAACACAGGTTACAGATTACCCGACAATCGGTGGGAGCCAGAAAGCGCATTATACCATCATATGGTCAGCAAAGGAATCCATGGTAATAGTCGGTTCATCCCCTAATGCCCAGACCGTAATTGCACTGGCAACTGCAACAGGTTATTAGAGTAAATTCATCATCCTGTGCGTTTGCGGTATAGCACGCACATCCTTTAATTTTTCTCCTGCAAAATCCATCAGTTCAAACAGCAGTCCTGCTGATGGTACCCTATCTGATGTTACGGGCTGGAGAATGAGAGGGATGTTTTTATCTATTGATGCAATTCCATCAACAGCTAAGGATATCGAATGTTTTGTGGTTTCAGGAAGTACTACTACCTTCACAAAGGTATGTGATGTCTGGTTTAATATGGAGATCGTTTCAAGCTCATTCTTCAATAGTTCACTATAATTATCCGTAGAGTTGTGTTCAGGCAGTTTAATATCGCATGAGGCTATAGCTATTATATCTTTTAATTTGCGGGCCTGCTGCGGGAGTCCTGCGTTTGTCTCAAGGTATAGCGGATATCCAGGATCAAGTGTCTTAATAAAATCAGCATGTATCAGGGGTTCTCCGCCTGTAAGGGATACATGTCTGGTTGAAGGCGACCATAAATCCCTTATTATTCCCGCAAGCCCATCCCTGCCAGGCGGGTTGTTGATATAGTAGAAATCACCTCTTCCCGGGGTTCTCTCAATCCTGCACCCTGTATACTCAGCAGTATCACGGGTCTGCGGGGTATCGCAGTATTCACAGTGAAGCTGGCATCCTGCAAACCGTACAAACACCTGGCGCACACCTGCATAAGGTCCCTCACCCTGAATTGAATTAAAGATCTCGCTAATATATATATTCATTAAAAATTAAATAAACCTATTTAACAATATCAATTCCATATCTTGCTGTAGATATATTTCCTAATGTGTTTTTTCCAAGTATCTGTGGCGACTTTACACCTGTGATAACTATCATCGTCCGTATGATATGCTCAAGCTCTGGATCTACCATAGCACCCCAGATCAACCTTGCGCTTGGATCTATACGGGTGTAAAGTTCATTCACAACACTCTCTGCTTCTGATATAGTCATATCAGGCCCGCCTATGACGTTAACAAGAGCCGCGGTTGCACCTGTAACATCAACATCCAGCAGTGGGCTCCGCAGTGCCTTCTGCACAGATTCTATTGCTTTATTCTCACCTTCGGCTTCGCCCAGACCGATCATGGCTACACCGCTTTTCTGAAGTATAACCCTCACATCAGCAAAATCAAGATTTACAAGACCTGGCCTTGTGATAAGTTCGGTTATTCCTTTGACAGCCCTCATCAGGATCTCATCACATACCTTAAATGCTGCCTGGAGCGGCAGATGTGGAACAACTTCAAGCAATTTATCATTTGGAACCACGATCACAGTATCTGCAACATCACGGAGCCTCTCAAGACCTGCTTCCGCGTTCTCCATACGTACCGCGCCTTCAACCGTGAAGGGTACAGTGACTACTGCTATTGTCAGAGCACCGGAATCCCGCGCGACCTCAGCCACAACCGGAGCAGCACCTGTACCTGTTCCTCCTCCAAGGCCGCAGGTCACAAAAACCATATCTGCATTCCCGATTGCCTTCTCTATCTGTGCTTTTGATTCCTGGGCAGCATCCTGTCCTATCTGGGGTATGCTTCCTGCGCCAAGTCCCCTGGTCCTGCTCCGCCCGATCAGGATCTTCTTCCTGACTTTAATGTTAAGGAGATGTTGAGCATCAGTATTGAGCGCATACAGATCTGCCCCGATTATCCCCTCCTCTGATATCCTCTGGATCGTATTTGAGCCTGAGCCACCGCATCCTATTACCGTAATATTCGTTTTTAATTCCTGCAGAATTGCCAGAAGTTCCTCATCCGTTTCCCCGGCAAAGGAATTTCTAGCATCTCCTGCTCTTGAAACAGCCTCTGTTATTATTGACTCCATATCTTACTCCTCAGTAATTCCATCATAATTCAATCTAATGGCTCTTTTGCCTATTGCATATACCATATCTGGATTTATAGTTTTCCCATCTATAATTACAGATTCACCTCTGGCCAGTTTGCCATACAGGGGGCCTTCAGTTATTCCCAGGGATCTCGCAAGTTCAGGGTTGAATCTTCTCTCTATTATTTGCAATATCCCCTTATTTATGCTAACGTCATAATTCTTTTTAAGAATATCAACACATTCTTTTGTCAGCTCTTCTGCGGCTAACCTGGCGCAGTTGCTATCCAGCCCGATTATCACATGAGCGAACCTGCCGTCCTCATACTCTATGTATGCGATATTGTTATCAGTAAGGAATTTCTTGAGTCTTTTTTTATCAAGTTTTTCTGCCTCAGATAAAAGAGCAGGGTTAATACGCGCGATCTTTACCTTCGGGCATATGCAGTCCTGACAGGATAGGATCTCACATCTTATCCCATCCGTGATCCTGGGGCGGCCCCTGGGGCATATCTCTTTTATTTTCTGCCGTAACTGCATGCAAAATTCCCAGGGAATACCATCCATATCCCTTATGTCACTCTCTTTTAACACCTCAAACCCCATACCTTCTATCATCGTGCCCAGTTTTTCACGCTGCTCTGCCCTCATTGACTTCCTATCAAAGTAAGCAAAATCAGCTTTTGATTTCATAAATGCCTGGCGTATCATAGATTCATCCAGTTCATCAAGAACATGGCCAGGGAATATATGCCCGAAAGTAATACCTGTCTCAAGAAGGAGGGCGGTCTGCCTGGGAGCATAGTGTGTGCCCCCAAAGCCAACAGCAACCGGCGAGTCATTATCCTTTAGCATCAATATGGCATTTGCAACTATCTTCCCTGCCACTTCATCCACCCATTGTTGCTCATTACTTCCGATCTCGATAAAAACAGAAGGTACTTCAAGATCGCTTGGTCCGTGATGTGTGCACTCAAGAGTGACCTCATATTCTTCGTTCTCACCCAGTACTTTAAGTGAACGAAATAATGAACGAACCGCCTGAGGTGCTGCGACTGCAAGCTGCCTGCGCATTCCACCGAACTTTGCATCATTCAGGTTCCCTGTAGAATGAACAGTAAGAATAGCCCTCCCATCCTTGCTCCTGTGCTTGGATGCAAAGATCATAAGATGAGCAGGAAAACCGCACCTGATCAATTTCCTATCAAGCCCGTCCTGATATATAAGAGGCTCTTTTATCTCTACAATCCTGAAATTTTTAAATTCAAAAACCGAATGATCCGAGTTGATGGATTCCCATTTTCTGAGAGCTAAAAGGCTGTTCTTGATATTCTGGCTTGCTCTGTCCTGGGTTGAGCAAATTATTGTGGTCTTCGTTTCACCTATCTCATCTATCAAGATACTGCCTTCTTACTTTACAAAATAAAACTAATTAATACCGTTACCCTGTACAATCTTTTTATCAACTATGGCATAGTCCTTTGCAGCCCTGACAGCCTCGAACGGTATTAATATATAATTATCCTGTGTCTTATATTTTGAAGTATCAACCATAATGGCAGGTTTCACCAGTAGATACAATAGACTCCCGCTGTGAATATCCATCACTACATTACTGGCAAATCCCAGTTCAGATCCGTCTGTAAGCATTACCCTCTTATTTGTTAAATTTTTTGCAAGTATTTTAGCCATAGTAATCCCTCTAATGAACCGCCTGTACCTATTTTAAATATAGGTTAACCAAACATGCTATTTTTATCTATAACCTATATAAGACTTCTGTTCCTGTTTTGTCCCGCCCTTGAACTGCTCCTGCAGTCTCTCATAGTATTCTATCATACCTTCTACAAGGGCAGGTCTGACCTTCTTCAACGATACACGGAAGTGTCTCATATCAACTCTCTCTGTATCGAAATTCTCCCTCAGCGCCAGCATAACCGCCTCTTTACACAGTGCCTCAATATCTGCCCCTACATAATTATCAGTAAGATCAGCTAACTCCTCTATATTCACACCATCACATAGAGGGATATTCTGCAGATGTATCCTGAATATCTCGATCCTGCCTGCCCTGCCAGGGGGTCCTACAAAAACAAGCCTGTCAAAACGGCCTGAACGAATGAGCGCTGGATCTACTATCTCCGGCCTGTTTGTTGCAGCAATCACCACAACGTTCTTCAGGGTCTCAATCCCATCAAGCTCTGTGAGTAACTGGTTAACTACACGCTCAGATGCCTTTGAACCTGAATCCATACCCCTGACAGGAGCGATTGCATCAAGTTCGTCAAGGAATAGTACGCATGGTGCTACCTGGCGTGCCTTCTTGAACACCTCCCGGACTGATCTCTCTGATTCCCCTACCCATTTGGATATGAGCTGAGGTCCTCTTATGCTTATAAAATTAGCAGAACTTTCATTTGCGACTGCTTTTGCAAGCAATGTCTTTCCTGTGCCTGGAGGGCCGTACAGGAGGATCCCTTTTGGAGGGCGGATACCCATTTTTACAAATTTCTGAGGACTTTTAAGAGGCCATTCAACAGCTTCTATTATCTCCTGCTTTGCTTCATCCAGTCCACCTACATCACCCCATGAAACCTCAGGGAGTTCGACCAGTACCTCCCTCATAGCAGAAGGCTCAACATCCTTTAGCGCTACGTCGAAATCATTACCTGTAATATACATGCTATCGAGTAACTCGCGCGGGACAGCTTCATCAAGTTTAATCCGGGGGAGATATCTCCTGAGCGCTTTCATGGCAGCTTCTCTTGCAAGAGCAGATATATCAGCCCCTACAAACCCGTGTGTTGTAGACGCGAGGTGATTTAGCAGATAAGGGGCTGAATCTTCAATAACCTTCTTAATATAATCCTCAGAGATCACACCCGCATCTAAAATCGTTCTCTCAATTTCTCTTATTTCTTTATCATTTTGTTTTAGTATTCTGTCCGAGAATGTATTCTTAATATCCTCAAATTCTCTGATGTTTTTAACGTGTTTAATTTCGTTTATGTCTGCCACTATAGATTCGAGTACACTTCTTTTTTCCTTTATTGTTTCATTAATTTTACTCATTGTGGGATTTTTCTCAAAAGAGGATATCTTCTCTAAAAGTACTTTTGCTGCAACATCATTTTCCCAGTGATAAATGGGCATCCCCCGTGTGTGTATCTGAAAAATCTCAAGCCTATCTATGTGGTCAGGCACTCCGATCTCTATCTCACGATCAAACCTTCCCGGGCGGCGGAGCGCGGGATCAATGGCATCGATGCGGTTTGTTGCACCTATTACAACAACCTGGCCCCTCTCCTCCATACCATCCATCATGGTAAGGAGCTGGGCTACCACTCTCCGCTCAACCTCACCTGTAACCTCTTCCCTTCTTGGAGCGATTGAATCCAGCTCATCTATGAATATAATCGAAGGAGCTTCCCTGTTTGCCTGCTCGAATAACTCGCGCAGCCTCTGCTCACTCTCACCGTAGTACTTGCTCATTATCTCAGGGCCGGCTATAGAGAAGAAATTTGCCCCGGATTCATTTGCAACTGCCCTGGCTATGAGGGTTTTCCCGGTTCCTGGAGGGCCGTACATCAGAACACCTTTTGGAGATTCGATACCAAGTCTCTCGAAGATCTCTGGATGCTTCATGGGCAGTTCGATCATCTCTCGCAGGCGCTGGATCTCATCACTTAAACCACCTATATCCTCATAGGTTATCCCGGTTCCTGTTACCTCCAGTACTACAGGTTTCTCCCTGAGTTTGATCTCTGTCCCATCGGTGATTAAAAGAATACCCTCAGGCTCAGCCTCGATTGCAACCAGTGGGATTGTCTGGCCTGTTACAACGCGCCCGAGGAAAGGATGTGCCATAGTACTCATCACAGGGATTATGTCCCCTCTGGTGACTGAACGTTTCATGATCTGGCGCTTTACCATCTCCTCGGCCTCTCCCCCGAACTGGATTGATGTGCCCTCTGGCGGAGCCAGAACGACCTTCTTTGCGGCTTTAACATCTATTTTTTTTATCTTTATATTATCTCCTATACCTGCACCTGCATTCTGTCTGATAAAACCATCAATACGTATTATACTCTGGTCCCAGTCTATACGATCGGCACGCCAGACTTTTGCAGATGTGCGTCTTTTCCCTTCAAGTTCTATAATATCTCCAGGTGTAAGCTGCAGAATCATCAATGTGTGCGGGTCAAGACGCGCTATCCCTCTTCCAGAATCGTTCGGGTATGCCTTTGCAACCGTGAGCTGTATCTCGTCCATTATATCCCCTCAGGTATATTCAATAGTTTGTTCAAGATATGCATTTAGATATATTCTACTTACTTAATTGTTTCGCAACCGCTAATACGATAGCTTGATACAATTACATACCCATTAAATTTATTGATGTTATTTGAGGGGTTTTTTACTGAAAGTACAAGGTTAGTGGTAGAAAAGATAGTGTATGTTGTAATTATCACAGTCATAGCTTCCATCATTGCAAAGACTATCGCTACAGCGGTATCGCGCTTCGGGCAGAAAACGGGTATACCCAGGGATATTCTTGGCTCGGTAAACAGGATCATCACATATTTTATTGCTTTTGTAGGCCTTGTATTGGTCCTTGATATCTTCAATTTCAATATCGCGACTTTTGTAGCCAGTTTTGGAATTGTGGGATTGATAATCGGCATAGGTTCCCAGGCAGTTATATCTAATTTTATTGCCGGCATTCTTATCATGCTTGAGAAACCGTTTGTCACGGGGGATTTCATTGATATTATAGGATTCCAGGGTGTTGTCAGGGATATAAGGGTTAGAAGTACAAGTGTACAGACCTCTGATGGGCGATTGATTACGATTCCGAACTCTACATTTACATCAAATGCAGTAGTAAATTACTCAAAAACTGGCGAAATACTGGTGAAGATACCGGTATCTTTGGCGGCTGATGTTGATCTGGAAAAAGTTTCAGAGATTATGACCTCAGCCGCCAAAAGTACACGGGGAGTTCGGCCATATCGTATTGAAGTACTGGCTACAGGAATGAAGCAGGTCGGTCCATCCTGGAATATAGAGATTGAGCTTCGATTCTGGGTAAACCGTATTCTGGAGAGGGATACTATTGTCTCAAGTGTTACAGCCAGGATTAAAGATGAGCTGGCAAAGGAAAAGATAATAACCGTTCCATCCAGGCAGTAAGGTATGCTTTGCTCATGACCTAAAACCATCTATCCAGCGTCTGCTGTCCATCTTTTGAAGCTTCGATTAAGCGCTCTGTGGCCTTTGATACGCGTGCCTCTGAGAAATCATGCTGTATACAGAGGAACTCTATTATTCCTGATGCATCCGGCTTTTTCCATTTGAGTTCATAATCAGAGGTTACAGCGGGATTGAGGAACAGCTCCTTTAGTTCTGCCAGATTTTTAATGTCCTCGCCAAGTTCATCAAGCGCCTGCTCAATATATCCATGTTTCTTTATCAGTTTAAGGGCTTTCTTTGGACCAATCCCTTTTATACCTGCATTATAATCGGTTCCTATAAGAAGTGCTATATCAACAAGCTGCTCTCTTGTAATCCCGAGTCCTGTAAGTCCGCTCTCAAGTTCTATAATCTGGGGTTTTATATCCACATACACGCCCATCCCGGGCAGTTTTCTTTTTCCTGTCACAGCCAGGTTTCTGACAATAACAGGTGCCCCGAACAGAAGGGCATCATAATCCTGAGAACCAGCGGCATAAGCATCATTATTTCTGACCATAAATGCAGCCTGTGCCTCACCTTCAGATGGAGCCTGGATGACGGGAAGTCCCATTAACACGAGCAGCTTTTTAGCATCTTCTATCATATTCCCTTTAATTTGCGATGATGCCTGGGCATATTTAAATGCAGCCTCATCACCTTTTTCTTTTGCTTCTTCCCATCTTACCATGGCCTCTACCCGTATTTTTTTCCGCTCATTGAGTGTTGAGTTCTTAAACTCTGGCGGCTCTCCATCAAAAACAAACACCGGCCTGATACCGGCCTCAATCAGGTTTGTTGTCCTGTATAAAAAACCTGAGAGATGGGATGTTATCTCACCATGGGAATCGATAAGCGGTGTACCGTCGCGCTGGCGGATTATACTGAGAAACTGATAAAGGATATTGTATGCATCAATGGCTATTACTTTTCCTCTCAGATCCGATAGATCTATTTCTTTTTTCTCGAAGAGATCTCCGAAGTCAATCCCCATATTCGTACCCGAAATTAAATCTCACTGCTCAGTCTGATATCTATTACCGAATCATCATCGGCCTCAATGCCTTTTACAGTCAAAAGATTGCCTTTACGATTTATTAATTCGGCTATCGATATCTTAACCTGATGCTCATCTATGGAATTATGGTTTTTATGTACAATCAGCAGATTTATTCCTTCCTCGAATTTCTGCATAATACTGCCGATAACCCGTTCAAAATCAGAGTATATAATCACATCTGATAGGCCTGAATTAGATTTTTTTATTACTCCGATGGGCTTGATCTTTAGATCCAAGTGGATGACCTCATAACTATATGATACATAATCCTAAGGTCTTATTAATATTACCTTCGGAACGCAAACTATAACTATTAAGCCGCTATTACAAAATTAACGGAGGTTAGCATGAAATACGAAACACTGGCATCAGAGGAAACGGTTAAAAGAGTAATGGAAGCCGTAGGACACCGTGGTATCAGTCCTGAGTTTGTGAACACAAAAGAGGATGCCCTCAGGAGGTTACAGGAATTAATCCCTCCCGGTGCAGAGATCATGACAGGCGGCTCAACAACACTGCAGGAGATCGGTTTTGTTGATCTTTTAAAATCAGGAAAACATCCCTGGAAGAACTGGAAGGATATGATCCTGGCAGAAAAAGATGAGAAAAAACAGAATGAACTTCGCAAAAGAAGCGTCCTATCAGAATACTTTCTGGGAAGCGTGCATGCGATTGCCGAAACAGGTGAACTAGTTATTGCCAGCGCTACGGGTAGTCAGCTTCCTTCTTACGTATTTACGAGCAGAAATGTTATCTGGGTTGCCGGGACACAGAAGATTACGCCTGCACTGGATGCTGCAATAAAACGTGTGCGAGAGCATTCTTTACCACTTGAAGATGCCCGGATGAAAAGAGAAGGCTACTGGGGAAGTACTGTAGGGAAACTTTTGATATTTGAGAGAGAAACTGATCCCGGTCGCAAACTTACACTGATCCTGGTAAACGAGAAATTAGGGTTTTAATATATAATATATAATATATAATATACCTAAAGGAACAGGCTAACGTTTCAGCCTGTTATACTCAATCTTAATGCACTTATCCATAACAACTTCAAGCCCTGCCCTGCGGGCTTTTTCCGCGGCCTCTTCGTTTACGATACCTTCCTGCATCCATACAGCCCTGGCCTTTATCGCAATTGCCTCATCAACGATAGGCGGGACAGCTTCTGAGCGCCTGAAGATATTCACAATATCCACTTTCTCGGGTATTGATAGAAGATCTGGATAACATTTCTTTCCTCTCCACTCTTTCAGGTTCGGGTTTACAGGTATGATGTTATACCCATGTGCCTCAAGGAAACTCGCTATCATATGGCTTGGACGCCCGGGATTATCAGATATGCCGACCACAGCGATATTCTTATAATTCAAAATCGTCTCTATGCTCATATTATTTCATACTTTCTAAGAACCTGAGTTCATTACTCAATACTCTTCGCAATCGCATCAGGTTTAAGATATATGCAATCAATACGATCCACACAATGCCAAATGCTGTGTACAGGTAGCTCATAATAGCTATTCTATTCCCTTATTACATAAAGGTTGGCACATCCAAAAATAAAATCTAAGGCGCTTCTTTGGTCATGGGCCATTGTCCTGTAACAAGCGGTTTAGAGGGATACTCCTCTTCGCTTATACATTCCAGTAGGTATATATCCGATTGAGTATAACACAAACCCCCTAATCAGGTGATATAATGAATTTCATAGTGAAGGGAATCTTCAGAGCTGGAGAAAAATGGGAACGCTTTACAAAGAATGTAACATCCATGAGTAAGACTAATGCATCAGACAGGGTATATTCATTGATAGGAAGTGAACACGGATTAAAGCGTAATCTTATAAAGATAGAATCGATAGAAGAGGTTAAAGAATGAGCGATGAGAGATTAACACAACAGCAGGCTCAGGACCTGGTAGTAAGGCATCAGCAGTACCAGTATCAGGCAGAGGCAATAGCACAGCAGGTAAATATGCTAAAAATAACGATTAGAGATGTAGAAACAGCATTAACGACAATCACAGCATTAAAAGACGAGCCTGCCGGAGAAGAGATCCTGGTACCTGTAGGGTTTGGTTCATTTGTCAATGCAACGCTTACCAACCCTGATAAAGTAGTGATCGGGATTGGAGCAGGTGTGAGTGTTGAGAAGGGAACTGATGATGCAAAAGTCTTCCTTGAGAAAAGAAAAGATGAACTTACAAAATACCATGAGCAATTGAACAATGCGTTCACAAAACTCGCTGAGGAGTTGCAGGGTATTGAGAGGACTTTACAGAGGTATGAGCAAACCCAGCGGTCACAACAGCCCATGCGTGCCGAATAAATATGTTTGAGAAACTTAAAGAAAAGCTTGGCGGCGTCAAAAAAGTTCTAGGCGGTGCAATCGAAGAGAAAAAGGAAGAGGTCATAGAAACACAACCTGCAGAAAAAGAGGAGATACCCGCACAACCTCCCGAAACAAGCACCAGAGCGCATGAGAGAATCGGTGTGTTCGGCAGGATAAAAGCAGCGGTTATTGAACGGGAATTCATCATCGATGAGAAGAGCCTGCAGGACCACCTGTGGGAGCTTGAGATGGCGCTTCTTGAAAGCGATGTGGCACTGCCTGTAGCTGAGAAAATAGTGGACTCAGTGAAGGCTGAACTTGTGGGAAGCCGCAGGAGAATAGGCTCAGATACAGGGAAGATCGTTGAAACTGCCCTCAGGCAGGCGATCTTAAAGGTGATTTCAGTAGACTCCTTTGATTTTGATGAGTTCATCAAAAAGTCCAGCAAACCTGTAAGCATTGTCTTTGTGGGAGTTAATGGTACAGGCAAGACCACGACTATAGCAAAAATGGCCGAGCGCTTCAAAGAGCAGGGCTACTCTGTGGTAATAGCAGCAGGGGATACCTTCCGCGCTGGTGCTATAGAGCAGATTGAGAAACATGCCAGTGCTCTTGGAGTAAAGATCATAAAACACCAGGAGGGTGCAGATCCAGCCGCAGTCGTATATGATGCAATCCAGTTCGCAAAGGCAAAACATAAGGATATCGTGCTGGCTGATACGGCGGGCAGGATGCATACCAACATCAATCTGATGGATCAATTAAAAAAAATACACCGGGTTAACCAGCCAGACTTTGTTATTTTCGTTGATGAGGCAGTGGCAGGGAACGACGCAGTGGAACGTGCCAAGCTGTTCAACAGCGCAGTAGCTTTTAACGGCAGCATACTGACAAAGCAGGATGCTGATGCAAAAGGTGGGGCAGCTATCTCCATATCATACTCAACTGGCAAACCCATCCTGTTCATTGGAGTTGGGCAGAGCTATAAGGACCTTATAAAATTTGACCCGGAGTGGCTGCTTGATAGATTATTCGAATAACCGCTGCTCTGATGAGCCGGGCTCTCTCTATAACAGTTCAAATTTCGTAGAAAAACGAACATTATTTATATTACTGCGGCTATTAACAATTTTATGGGCCATAGCCATAATACTATGATTTTTTCGACAGATGCTGGTATTGTAGCTCTGGACAGTCCAGTTAAGCTGAAGATACTTGAGCTTCTAAGTCAGGGCACAACATCCTTTGATGAACTTGTGGAACAATCCGGGAAAGCCAAATCTACAATATCGGTACATCTTGATGATCTTGAGAAATTAAACCTGATACAGGAGAAAAACTATCCAGACGATAAACGGAAGAAATATTTTGTATTGAATTCCATGTGCATGGCATTCTCTCAAAGGCCGCTGCGAAACCAATATAACAGGTATTTAGATAATATTGGGATATCCGAATTGAATGATAGCTCCTTTATAAAGCATCTTTTTTATACTGTTCGATATGGTATAGAAGCATATGGTGTCGATCCAAAACCGCTAATGAAAATAATAGGAAATGATATCGGTACAAGGATCGGGCCAGGGTTTAAATCGGATAATCTTGAGGGAATTTTAGATGAACTTATTGCTTTTTGGAACTACCATGAGATGGGGAACATGTCCGTAGTCAGAGATGATAAACTTATAATCCTGATTGATAATTGCTCTAATATGGATAAAATGCCAAGTTTAGGAAAAACGCTGTGTTCTATAAGTGAGGGTATTATAGAAGGAATTCTCTCAAGCAGGTTGAATCTCAACTACGACATCATGGAAACTGAGTGCTTTGGGACAGGACATAATCGCTGTAAGTTCGTGGTGGAAGTAAAATAATTGGGATAAGGGTTAATTCAGTACACCAGTTTAGTCCATTGTTATATATTTTCCAATATATAATCAAGTGTGTTCTTCATATCTCTGATAACACCTTCGATGTAGCCGGGAAGCCCGAATATATACGGCTGGGCTGTGTCCCACCACAGTGGAACAGACATACCTCCGAGTATTACGAACAGCAGCAGGAATATGACCACTACCTCTATTATTTTCACAATGATAATTATGAGATTGGGGTTATATAAGCCTAACGACAGTTTCTATAACCAGGATAAAATCAGGTCTCAACCTCGATGAACAGGGGTATAATGCCTATCATCCCGCCAAGACCAAAAAAAACAAGGGCAATAGAGTAATTGCCCTTTGGTATATTATCTATACCTACTGCCAGCAGTATAAGTCCTGTGATCTTGGTTATTGCTTCTACCCGCAGATAGCTTGATCTGGACAGCTTCATCAATGGAATACGATGCTGTAGTATGTGAAAAACAATACACCCAGCAGGGCAATGACTCCAAGGGTGACCGCAACCTTTCTCTTCCTGATATCAGTTGATGGGTTCCTGTCGATGAAAGGCACGAGCATCAGAAGGCCATACCAGAGTACCATGGGCACTGTCACGCCTATGATCTTTGCAGGTACAGGTCCGATATCCCATGTCCAGAATTTCAGGAAACCGAAGACATACAGGAAATACCATTCAGGAAATATTGGCGAGGGTGTATCAAATGGATCAGCAGGTTCAAGCAGACCTGCCGGGTACACTGAAGCCAGCAGTACAAGGCTGCCTGCTATAATACACATTACCACTACTTCACGAAGCACGAAATGCGGGAAGAACGGAAGCCCGCGCACCCTTACAGGTTCTTGTCTCTCTTCCTTGACTTCGGTTTCGGGTCTTTCAACTTCTATTAGTGCCATATTAAAGCCTCCCTGAGATTCCCTGTATGCGAACCATCATGAAATGCAATCCAAGAAGGGCTACTATAGTTGCAGGGAGTATCAATACATGCAGCGCAAAGAACCTTGTCAGCGTCTCGGCACCGATATCACTTTCTCCCATAAGGATAAGAGAAATATACTCGCCCATAACAGGTATCGAGCCTGCTATACCGGTACCTATCTTCGTGGCCCAGAATGCAAGCTGGTCCCATGGAAGGAGATATCCTGAGAAACCAAAGGTAGTGGTAATCAGCAGTAAGAAGATGCCAACCACCCAGTTTAATTCCCGCGGCTTCTTATAGGCACCCATAAAGTAAATCCTTATCATGTGGAGCATCACCGCTGCTATCATGACGTTGGCTGCCCAGTGGTGCATGCTACGGATAAGGCTTCCAAATGGAACCTCTGTCATTATATGTTCTACACTCTTATATGCCTCTTCGGGTGTGGGTTTGTAGTACATTGCCAGGAATATTCCTGTAACAACGAGTATCAGGAAACACAGGAATGCAGTCCCGCCAAGGCAATATAGTGGATTGGAGATCACATTCTCAGGAGCAGGATGTTTTACTATCGGCGGCAGCAGTTCTCTTAATTTGAACCTGTCATCAAGCCATTTGTAGATCTTATCAGCTAAATCCATAAGTTCACCTCATGCAGCTCCTGCATAGAATGAAATAGATCTCACATAATCCGGGTCTTTCCACCTGAGCGCATAAACCGCACCTTCCCTTACAGCAATTTCAATTGCAGGTAAGGGCGATGGCGGTGGTCCTGAGATTACAGCACCTGTATTGGGATCAAACTTGCCTATATGGCATGGACAGAATATAATGCTCTCATCAGGTTTCCAGTAGGCGACGCACCCAAGGTGTGTACATACTGCCCCGAATGCCCGAAAACCAGCAGGCATGTGCAGAAGCACTGCGGCCTTGCCATTGAACATGAATCTTATAGCAGTTCCAGTCGGTACCTCATCTACAGTGGCTATTCTTACTTCGCTGGATGCATCCTTGTTTCCTGCCTGCGGCCACAGGTATTTTAATATCGCGGCCACAAAACCTGAGGCGAAGAATAACGCAACCAGGCCGATTAAGCATTCAGTCAGCCTTCTTCTTGTGATTTTCAGTATAATTTTATCATTCATGTTCTCACTCCAGTGTGGTGACGTATTCGTCCTGCAGTAATCCCTTTACATACAGGTATAAAATAGCTGCCATAACAAACAGGAGGTATGCCATTAGCTTTCCTGTATCCTCTATGAACTGTCTTGTTGAGGCCTCTGCAGGTTCACTGAGAATTATTTTCCAGATTATCATACCTGTTAGCCCTGCAGCCACAAGAGTTAATAGAATTATTGAAACAAAAGCAACCTGAGACCAGAGTCCAACCTTTTCAGGCCCGTATTCAATCTTTTCGATGTGCATATATCTACCTCATAATCGTATAGCATAAACAATGGCGAGAATAAGCAGAACAGTGGCAAATGCTATCAGACCTACATTCCAGACATCCATATGGACACCAATATTGATCTCTTCGGTCGGTTCTGGTGCAGGCGTCGCTTCAGGCGACGGGACATAACCTTCAAGCGAATGATTATTGGTTGCATAATAAACGCCTATTTCGTTCAGTTGAGGTGGTCCATCCGCGGTATGACAGTATGGACAATTGCGGCTCTCCTTAGCTGCATATTCTGTTCTGGCATATGCCGTAGAGGAGAGCAGGAGCACTATTCCAAGAGATAAAATGATCAGATTTATAAATCTTTTATTCATCCTGTTTACACCTCCATTACCCCTTACCTCTACGCAGTAACAGGTATATGGCAATAATTCCTGCCAGTGATAACATCGCTCCAGCTCCAGGAGTTGAAGGTGTAGCCGCCGGTGTGTCGGAATCCATCTGTGCCCGCCGTGCAGCCTCAATCCCGCTGTCGATTACACTCTCAAATTGCGCAAGATCAAAACTATGCCACAGTACAGGGAGTTGATCTCTAATTGATTCAGCATTCTCAAGATCTTTCTGTGCTTCTGATACATCCTCTCCTTGCTGCTTTGCAAATTTAATAGCATCCATGGCTTTCTTTATTTCATCATTCAATCTTTCCGCATCCTCAAGTGATGCGATCGCCATATCCGGTACATCCAGGGGAGCTATCCTCATATCAGGGTTGTGGCAGTTGCTGCACATTCCATGGATTTCACTCATATTCAGTACCTTAAATTCATGAGGCGCATGGCAGGTATCACACGTAGGTGCCTGTTTGAGAGCCTTTAATCTCTGATAATGTTTAGAATCCCTGAACTGATTTAATTCATCTACATGGCATTCTCCGCATGTCTCAGGCACATTCCTGTAGAAAACAGTACTGTCAGGATCAGATGACCGTCTGACCCCGGTATGCGCTTCATCCTTTATGTCCGAGCCTGGATTGCCGCCATGGCAGCTTTCACATGAAACATTGAACTGCGCATGTTTAGATCTTGTCCACTGCTCATAATTGCTTTTTGCAAACTTATCCAGGGTAGCGGCATGGCAATCAAGAGAGCATGATACATCTCTTGCCAGATGTTTAACTCGTATTTCGTTGAATAGCTTCTCTGTTTCATTAAATGCTGAAAGCTTCTCATGGCAGTCCAGACATGAGCTATCTGCTAAAGCTCCTGGTACGATGAAGATAATGAAGATAACAAACAGTAAGCTAAATAATATAATACGCTTTTTATATTTCATCGGATCACCTTTGTCTATCTAGCGCTTTTTTAAGAAGTATGCTATCAGCAGACATGATATCAGCAGGATTACCTCAAATCCTGGAGCTTTGGCGGGCGGTGATGCAGCTGGCATCTCAGCCATTATTATATTTTGTGCTCTCTGTGCATCTTCAATGCCCTCCTTGACCTCTGTCTCAAAGAAGGTCAGATTAAATCTATGCCACACTGAAGGGATATGTTTAAGGATTGATCTTGCATCTTCCAGTTCATTTTCTGCTGCGGTTACATCCTTACCACTTGCTTTTGCAGAGATAATAGCACCTCTGGCTTTTGAGATCTCAACCTGTAATTCCCTGATAGAGGACAGGGCCTCTTCTGCTTTCTTCGGGACAGCAGGATCGATACCGGTTATGCGGTTATGACAGTTACTGCAAAAATCTTCTATTTCAGAGGAAGTCAAAACGCGTACGCTGTGCGCCTGATGGCATGTGATGCATGCAGGGGCAGGTCCCTCCTCACCAGATTCCAGTTTTTTAAAATGCTCTGAGTTCTTGAATTCATCAAGTTCTGGTTCATGACACTTTCCGCATGACTCAGGAGTGTTAATGCGTGCTATATTGATTTTTGATATTCCTATATGGGCATCCTTCTTTGTGATCGCTAATGGGTCTCCACCATGGCATTTTTCACATGTTACATCAAAAAGGGCATGTGTGGATACAGACCACATTGCATAGGTGCTGGCAATGGATTTGTTAAGTTTATCCTCATGGCATACAATCGAGCAGGAAATACCGCTTTCAAGATGCTTGATGCGTATATCGACAAATTGTCTCTGTTCTTCTGATGTAAAAATTAGCTTTCGGTGACAATCAGCACACGAATTATTAGGTAGATCCGGCGGTGCTGCAATCACCGGTTGAACCAACAACTGCAAAATAGCTATTGTCAGCAGTACATGGATTATTCCTATAATTATCTTCAAACTGTTTTTCATCTAAATCCTCCTATCTAATTCCTATCTGTCACTAATAATTATTATTTTCCCCCCTTATCGGCAAGATACTTAAACTTATCCTTCCATTTTTTCAAAAAATCAGGTCGTGTACATCGCATTGATCTTCACATAATCATATGTCAGATCACAACCCCATGCAGTAGCCTCATTGTCCCCCAGACCGATATCTACCTCAATAATAATCTCATCGCTCTCCATAATACTCTTAAGCGCCTCAAGCTCTCCTTCAATTATCCTGCCAGAATCAACAAGTACAGTCTGCTGTTTATTACCAGAGAACAGCAGGGATATCTTATCCTGGTCAATCTCTGCGCCTGAATATCCCGCAGCAGCTACAACCCTTCCCCAGTTCGGGTCTTTTCCAAAGATCGCAGTCTTGACAAGCGGTGAGCGAACAATCGCTTTGGCAGCCAGTCTTGCATCGCCTGCGGTGCATGCACCCCTGACCCTTGCCTCGATCAATCTGGTTGCACCTTCTCCATCTCTTGCGATCATCTTTGCAAGATTGATGCACACAGAATCAAGTCCCTTCTGGAAGACCTCTTCTTCACATTCCTGATATCCCGTGGCTGAGAGAATGACCATGTCATTGGTGCTCGTATCCCCATCCACAACAACCATGTTAAGGCTTTTATCAACCGCCTTTTTTAGACAGATATCAAGGGTTTCTTTTGATAAGACAGCATCAGTATATAGAAATGCAAGCATAGTCCCCATGTTCGGCTCTATCATACCTGAGCCTTTGGCAATTCCGCCAATGCGTACCCCGTTATCGAGTTCAATGGCCACCTCTTTAAGAGTCGTGTCAGTGGTCATAATAGCACGGGTGCTGGCCCTGCTTGCCTCTTTTGTACTGGATAGATTATCAAATACCTCATCCAGATGATCCTGTATCCATGTCCTGTCCAGGTATCGCCCTATAACACCTGTTGATGCCACGCCGATCTCATCAGGACTGCAGTCCAGTTTGTTTGACAGTATCCTGGCCATCCACCGCGCATCAAGGATGCCTTTATGCCCGGTGAACGCATTAGCGCACCCGCTGTTGACTATAACCGCCTTTAGATCTCCTCTGGCAAGAGACTCTTGAGTGATGATAAGTGGTGCAGCTATTACTTTGTTACGTGTGAATACCCCTGATGTTGCAAGCCTGCGCGCATCTGCTACGATAATGGCAAGACCATTCTTTCCCTGCTTAATCCCGTTTGCCCTGATACCTCTGACTGCGCAGATACCGCCTTCGATGGTCTTCATAATCATTCCTGGATCGTTGAGAGCCCCATAATTATGTCGCATCGGGCGATGATTCCCACAAGCTTATCATTCTCTATCACAGGCAGCCTGTTGACCCTGTGCCTTACCATCCTTCTGGATGCTTCTTCCAGTGTATCATCAGGAGAAATAGAATAAACTGTTTTTTTCATAATATCCCTCACAGGCTTTAACTTCATTTCCTCAAGGTCTTTCCTGAATTCCTCAATCCTGAAGAGATTCCTTAAAGGAACCTCGATTACTTCAAGTGGACTTGGCAGCCATAGCTCACCTGAAAATTCAGGAACCTTAAATAATTTAATTAAATCGGTCTCGGATACAATCCCCACTACTTTTCCCTTTTCAACTACCGGCACGCCGCTGATACCGCTCTCTTTGAATATTTTTGAAAGAGAACCCACGGTGTCATCTGGACTGCAGGTAATTACGTCTTTTCTCATCACATCTCTTACATTCATATATCCACCTCACGGAGCAATACCGGGCGTCCAGAGACCTTTTGTTTCTGGAAGTCCGAGCATCAGGTTCATGTTCTGTATTGCCTGGCCTGATGCACCTTTTACAAGATTGTCTAATGCTGATATTATAACTATCCTGCGGCTGTCTTTTTCGATCTCAAAACCTATATCACAGAAATTGGAGCCGCGTACACTGCCAAGCACAGGGATTCCTCTAATCAGCCTGATAAAGGGCTTATCCTTATAAAAATTGTGGTATATCCTGCCAATCTCTTCCTCACTCAATTCATTTTTGACGAAGATATGCGCCGTGGTCAGGATCCCGCGTATGCTGGGAATAACGTGCGGAGTAAAGCTGATCTTAGAGAGACTGCCATCCAGCCGGCTCAATTCCTGGATGATCTCTGCACGATGGCGGTGGGTTGTAAGTTTATAGGCCTGGATATTCTCTGCCATATTTGGATAATGGGATACCCGGGTCGGCTCTGCACCTGCGCCTGAGATTCCGCTTTTTGAATCAAAGACTGCAAGTTCGATCAGTCCGGCAGAAGCCAGCGGCGCTGCAGCAAGGGATGCTCCTGTGGGGTAACATCCTGGATTTGCGATGAAATTTTGATCTGCCACTTCAGGATGGAGTTCAGGAATGCCGTACACAGCCTGCCTCGGATCTGCATGCTTTATTTTATAGACTCTCTCAAAAACATCTGACCTCAGGCGGTAATCTGCACTCAGGTCTATGACCTTTACGCCAGCATCAAGCAGTGCAGGCACGATATGCATGGCTGTGCCGTGGGGTACGGCAGTGAACACGATATCAGAGCGGGAGGCAACTTCCTCTGCGTTAAGGTCTTCAAAATTTAAATCAAAAATTTTGCGAATATGGGTATGGGTATCGCTTATCTTCTGCCCTTTTCGACTGCGCGATGTCACTGCAACAACATTTGCATCAGGATGCCCTGCAAGTAAGCGCAGTAGTTCACCGCCTGTGTATCCAGAGCCGCCTATGATTCCTATATCCATGCTATCCCTACATGTACTGGCTTATAATGATACTTTCGTTCTCTATGAGCTTATTGCACGTATTGATTATCCTGTCTTTGAGATCACTTTCAGTAAAGAAAAGATGGGACGGACAGGAGCAATCACTGCATCCAAATCCAGGGATTTCAGAGCAGAACTCTCCTATTGACTTTGCAACAGGACATTCGATATCATTATTCGTGGGCAAGAGGACAGCGCACACAACCCCGGAGTAAGGTAAAAGATAATCGATATGCCATTTCCTTGTGCTGTTTATGCCCGATGAGACGTTCAAATGCCTGGTTACGCGTTTAAATCCCCCTGTTCCATGCGCTGAACCAACGTAAGCATAGAAACCTTTTTTAAACTTGAACTCACCCAGTTTCCCAACCTGGATGTCGACATCATTATCCAGCCTGAGGATCAGAACGTATGCGCCTTTCATGCCATTTTTCATATACTCAGATGTGGTTCAGCTAATATAAACAACGAACTGGTACGAACTCGGGCTAATGAGTTCGTTTAAGTTCGTTTTGAGTTCGTTGTTAATCGTCTTTTTCATTGTTATCTATGAACCTACAATCAATGTATGTTGCGTATGGCCTCACCCCTTACGATAGGTATATACGGGTTAAAAATCATTTTCAGGTTACTTCACAGTATAAACGTGAGTTAGCTAACTGTTTTGCGAGGGTTGCCAAGTCCGGTCAAAGGCGATGGATTTAGGGTCCATTCTCGTAGGAGTTCGTGGGTTCAAATCCCATCCCTCGCATAAAACTTCAAATAGTTCACTTATATTCTATTGAGTGTCTTCCTGACCTCTTTTTGATCAGTCTATCCAGGGCATGGACAAATCCACTGTAGTACCTCTGGCTCAGCACATTATTGAGTATGACCGGCTCTCCAACTTCAAGCGGTTCTAAAAACCAGTTTCTCTGTATCTTATCTTGAGCAGGTAGAACTACCTCGCCTATAGGCGATTTAGATGAGGCATCAGGCGAAGCTTCGTCAAGGGGGACAACTGTGAAATATTTTTTTGTGACAAGGGGCATCCCCTTACCCTCCAGTTTTGATACGAATACACTATCTTCATACGGCACTATGTTTGTATTCTTAGCTAATGCCTCTCTATTCACTCCGATCTGATCGGGCTTTAAGTCTGTAGACTGTCCACCAACTATGGTAATGTACCAGTGCTTAAGAGTCTCAACCGGATAAGGATATAGCTTGCTTCTCATAGAATCAGGTTTT
This sequence comes from Candidatus Methanoperedens nitratireducens, assembly GCF_000685155.1. Classification (GTDB taxonomy): domain Archaea; phylum Halobacteriota; class Methanosarcinia; order Methanosarcinales; family Methanoperedenaceae; genus Methanoperedens; species Methanoperedens nitratireducens. Next base: position 679,273 of record NZ_JMIY01000007.1, on the reverse strand, counting down.
ATCATTCATTGCTCTTAAATTTTAGGCACTTATGGTCTCCTCCTAATCGAAAGATTAAAATAATAACAATCCGTAATATATCGTGGGAGTCAGCATGAAAACCCTTAATATCAAACAGCTTGATGAGAAAAACGAAGAGATCACAGATGCACTTATTTCTTTAGGCATGAACAGAAACATTGCCAGGGCGCTGAGCTATCTTCAAAATTTGAATGAGGCTACAGCAGTAGACCTTGAGAGAGGAGCCAGATTACGTCAGCCTGAAGTCAGTATTGCTATGAGAGAGTTAAAGCAACGTAACTGGATAGACGAGAGAGAAGAGAAGAGGCAAGGTAAAGGAAGACCTAATAAGATATACTCACTGAAAATAGGTTTTAATGAGGTAATTGCTCAACTTGAGAAACAGCAGAGAGAAATAGTTGATGAGAAGCAGGCAAAGATAGAGCGGTTGAAGGAATTGAGGAAATATTAAATCAATTTCATTTTTTAACATTAGAGAATCGTATCCCTTATGTCAATGTAGAATGGGCTGGATGGTAGCAGATCTCTCTCAAATGTTTTTGCGAATATATTGAAAGTATCGATCTGTGTATTTAACTTTTTGGTATCTACTCAGGTTTTTTTAGAGCTGTTTAGCTCCTAATATTTTGCCTCATTACT
>NZ_JMIY01000007.1:652294-678513 GCF_000685155.1 Candidatus Methanoperedens nitratireducens | reverse complement strand
TTCTCAGCTCTGGAAAAGAGCACATACTCAAAGCTTTAGCTTAAAAAAGGTGAGTAGTTACACTTTTTGATGATTTGAGATAGAGTATCACCAGGATCTAGCAGGATAACAAAAAAATCCCATCTGGCATCAAATAGGATGTTATTGAAACATCCTATAAGGTTTAACATAGCATCAGAGCTGTTCGGTTCAAATGCGTGATCTGTGACATAATATACCTTAAAAAATTCTTCTTCAGCAGGTATCTTCGGCATTCTACTAAACAGATTCAAAAATCCAAATACCTTTTTCATAACTTTCCATGCAAACGGCACTTTAGCAAAATACATTCTCTGCAGTACTGAGCAATCCCATAACCCTGCACATGCCACAATTTTACCATCATCTTTAACTACCCAGAAATTCTCCAATCCGTAGGCAGGGATTCTATTCACATAAGATTCAAAGCTCTCAGGAGTGTATGGCACAAAATGCGTACGCTTCGCATAATAAGCATTAATAAGGCTCACTGCATCAGGAACATCGGTTCTATTAATACGTTCTATTTTAAATTTCTGTGCAATATTAGCTCTTTTATAGACAGGTAATGCATATGATTTAAAATTTCCGATGTTAGAATAACCAAGCTCTTTAAACAAAGTTTTAGAGGCATAGTTAGGTCCAAATATAAAACAATAGATATAACCAGAACCACTACCTTGTGCGTTCTTCTCTGCTTCCATTACAAGTTTTGTAGCAATTCCTTTTCTCCTGAATTCCGGATGTATCATTACCTCAACTAAATATACATATGATTCCCTCTGGATCGGATTGTGTTTTATAGTCCAGCCAATCCAGCCTGCGACTACTCCTTCCTCTTCGGCTACAAGGATGTTCCAATTGTCATATAGCTCATATCTGGCAATAGCATTCGGACTTTTGTCAACCCCAATTGCATATCTCTCATTACCCTGCGGGCACAGCTTCTCTATATCTAACATAGCTGAGTTATCGCGTTCCTTAAAAGGTCTAATTAAAACCATTCGGTGTCTCCCAATAACTTAACTCCGTCTTCCATTACCAATGCCTTATATAAACTTAAAGAGATAGGATTTAAAACATGGTAAGTTGAGAAGGTGAGATAATGAAGGAACACAGGCAAATAATAACCTTCGAGGAGGCACTCAAATCCACACGGCGAAATTCAATAGAGCTCTTTAAAAAACATGTCAATCCAGAGGAGGCGAACCTGTTGAAGCTTGCTAATGTGGATAAGCGCTATATTCGTGCAGAGGGCATTTATCTGTATGATGATGAGGGAAAGAGCTACATGGATTTCTCTGCTGGCTACGGTGCACTGAATCTGGGCCATAATCCCCCTGAGGTACTGGAAGCGGTCAGAAATGCATCCTCTCTCCCATCAATTCTTTTAGCGGGTTACAATCATTTGATGGGAGCTTTAGCAGCCAATCTCTCGGAGCTCCTTCCAGGCAACCTTACCATGACAGCTTTTGGGAGCGGAGGCGCTGAGGCTGTCGAGCTGGCCTTAAAAACTGCCAGGGCTTACTCTCATCGGAAAAAGTTTATCTCATGCCATAATGCCTACCACGGGCTGACCTTCGGGGCGTTATCAGTCGGTGGAGCCACAAGATACAGGAGAGTTTTCGGCCCGCTGCTGGAGCACTGCGAGACCATCCCTTTTGGGGACCTCGAATCGCTTGAGCAGAAGCTTCGTGGAGGGGATGTTGCTGCATTCATCATAGAGCCGGTACAGGGCGAAGGTGGGGCAATTGTTCCTCCCTGCGGTTATCTGAAGGATGCTGAGGAGCTGTGTCACAGATACGGTGCGCTCCTTATCCTTGATGAGATCCAGACCGGGTTCGGGCGCACAGGTAAATTATTTGCACTTGAGTACGATGGGGCGGTGCCCGATATTGTCATTCTCTCAAAATCGCTGGGTGCAGGTGTTATCCCGATCAGTGTTTCCGTAACTACAGAGGAAATATGGAAAAAGGCTTTTGGGGCGCGTGATAGATTCGATCTGGTTATCTCAACCTTTGGAGGAAACCCGGGAGCCTGCGCCGCGGCCCTGAAGACAATTGAGATTACGCTCAGGGATGATCTTTCAGGACGTGCTGCCGATATAGGACGCTATTCAAAAGAAAGGCTGGAGATGCTAAAATCAAAGCACAGCCTTATAAAAGAAATACGGGGCAAAGGCCTGATGCTGGGCATTGAGCTCAACTCTCCTTCTATAGGAGGTGCTGCCCTGCGCGAGAACCTGGCCCCTATGATAATCAGTCACCTGCTCAATAACCATGGAATCCTCACATCCTACTATGATCTCGCTCCTTTGGTTCTGAGATTTGAGCCGCCGCTGACCGTCACAAAAGACCAGGTTGATAAGGCGGTGGATTCACTCGATGCTGCATTCAGCAAAGGTGTAGTGGGTCTGGGTGCAGCTTTCGGAAAGTCGGCACTTGGCAGGATCATCAGATCTCCTTAAAAGAATCTGTTTTCCAGTCTTATCCTGACTTTCAGATCGGAGAGCATCAGAGATAAAAACCCTAATACAGCGAGATAAGATATTAATGTCCCGATGATTATGCCGTACGCAGGGTATAACAGCCATACCATGAATGAATACAGCCCGGTACCACTCAGTCCTATAGGTGCGCTTTTTATAACATTAAAGCTCATGCCCTTTCCATTTTTTAAGTGAAGAAGAACCAGGACAGGAGTAATTGTACCGGGAAATGATGAGAACAGCCCGCCCCATATATATCCTATCGAATCCCCGAGGATTACAACCACTGCCACAACACTGCCTCCAAACAAACCCCTGAAAATGATCTCTTTTGTAGATAAGAGCTTTAGTTTTTCTTGCTTTTTTTCTTGCTTTTTTTCTTGCTTTTTTTCTTGCTTTTTTTCTTGCTTTTTTTCTTGCTTTTTTTCTTGCTTTTTTTCTTGCATTCTTTTAAAGATCATATAAGAGATAATAGCGGCAATCCACAGAGATACAAGGGATATCCAGCCGTTTGTCACAGAGAACTGACTGAGGATTAAAATAGAGATAAAATATCCTGTAAATCCAAATAAAAGCCCGGATATGATCTCCTTGATTTTTTCCATTCTATCATTTTTATCATTCTCACTCTTGTCTGTATTTTTTCCAATGTACTCAGGCAATCTGATCCCGACAGCAAATAGACCCATATATACCAGATCTGCTATAGCTCCAATAGGATTCCAGATTGCAGCTTTGCTTGAAAAATAAATTCCCTGTGATAAGGCCATGAACAGCAGTGATAGGAACGTAATAACAGGCAGGCACATTATGATGCCAGCTATTTTAGGGGACTTTTTTTCTGCTATTACTGTAATAGCAATAATTAAGACGCTTCCTAATATGAAGTAAACAAAATATTTTACAGGATCAGGCAACATGGTCTAATCCTCCAGAATTATAGAAAATCCTCAAGCCCCCGCTGGAATAATGTATCCTTCAATACAGTGCTCTCCTTTATCCACCGCTCCTTCGGAATAACAAGCCGCATGGAGATATATTCAAAAGCCTCATCCAGGGAGTGGAATTTTCTGGGAGCTGTCCTGAGTGCAGCCCTCACGTTCTCCCTCACGTTCCATACACCCACTGGCATGATATAGCCGGGATGTGCTTCTCTCAATATTACCACGCGCGCCTGCCTTTTCTCTTTTACAAGGTACTCATTCACAGCAAGCCGTGCAGCGTAATAGCAGCCTCCGATCTCAGCGTATGTGGTTCTGCCCTCATAACCCTCAGAGGATGCCATTATCACAACATCTTTCCCGAAAGGGTTCCAGACCGTATTGGGATACCATGCCTCGATAAGCTCATAACTCCAGGCTCTCGGTATCATCAAAACCACAAACCGATTATCAAGCTGCCATGATTCAAAAACCATATGCTCGTTAATTATCGGAAAATCCTTCATGTTCTCCATAAGCTGGGCGGATATCATGCTGTCAACAGCGGTAATACTCCATCGTGTGGGAACAAAACGGCGCGCTTTGCCCTCTCCAAAGGCTCCAACGCTGAATGCTTTCTGGATGCTTGAGACAAAAGTACCTCTATTATACAGATCAAGAACAGCATCCTTTGCCCTGAGATCTGTATCATTGTATGCTTTTTCCATCCTCTGGTCAAATTTAGTACTGCCTACATCAATCCTCTTTAGGGGGGCGGTCGGGCCAAATGGCTGGACCTCATCATCGAGCACCAGCCTTACCGCCGGCTTTTTTAGGAACTCTGCCTCCACATCGATAGGGGATGGGCAAAGCGCCATCTCTCTTGTTGCTTCTATGATCCGGCTGCCCTCAAGGTCTCTTATATGCACACGATGCTTTCCCCGCACAAGCTGGGAGCGGAAATCAACAATATCATCGATACTTTTACCAATCCACATCTCTGGAGTATCAAGAATGGCTGTATCACCATGTGAGGGAGGGATCAGAGGACCTACAGATACGTATGGGTACCCTATCCTTCCTACAAATACACCGGGCGGAGATGAGCCATCAATGTTCAGACTGTCGGTGAGAGGCTTTATTTTAATATTAGAATAGAACTTTATAAGGACAGGACATCTCGTTTTTCCGCATAATAACTTTGCACCCCGACAGAGAACGCAAAGTGAACCACTGCCGTTGCTGAATAACGAATCTGATGAATCCATACGCTGATAGATGATATCAGGACATATAAAATAAATGCAAGCTATATGAAACAAAATCCGTCAAAAGAGTTATACCCAGGGGAGTAATTAAGAAAGTCCCATGTTCATTGAAATCGATGGCTGGATGGCAAAAATGCGATTCTCAGCATGCCATTTCATACCTGATCACCCTAAATGCGGCTGTCTTCACGGCCATACATATGCAGTTAGCGTGCGGATCGAGGGCGAACAGATCGGGGAGTTCCTTATCGATTTTGAGAAAGTGAAGAAAATAGTCAACAGTATCTGTGACAGGCTCGATCACAGGGTACTGATCGCAGAAAAAGATCCGCGCCTGCGGATAGAGAGAAAGGAAGGTATATCCATTGAGATCATTGAGAGTAAAAAGCGATACCTGTTGCCATCTGAGGATGTCACGTTACTTCCAACAAGATCGGCAAGTGCTGAGGATCTGTGCAAGTATTTTACATCAGAGATAGCAAGTGCGCTAAAATCAAGCGGTGCATATAACATCAAAAGTATTCAGGTCAGGGTGGATGAGGGGATAGGGCAGGGTGCAGGCTGTGAATTAGAGATGTGACACCTATCAGGAGTATTTACTCGGTGTATATATTTTCAATAGATGGTCTAACCTCTTAACGTTTTTTATGTATAGAAACTTATATAGTTATTGACATCACCATTAGATGGTGGGAATTATGCACATATGTAATTCATTGTGCTAATTTATAGAGTTAAGGAGTGATTAAATAATGAGACTAAAAGTAGCAGCTGTAGTTATCGTATCTGCCATAGTGTTATCTTTATTTGTATTTCTGACAGCGAGTACAGGAGCGGATAAAGATACGGATTTAGAAATAACCACTTCTACGCCTCAAGTTAACTCAGTGATTAACTCAGAGCCTGCAACACTTGCTTTAGCATCCGATACACTATCACCAATAGATTGGGAAGTACGGTCATGTACGCTCAACGATAATGGTGCAACTCTTGATTTAAAAGTCAAGAACAATGGAGATAATACAGAGAATGTGAGGGTAATATTTGATCTTTCTAACAGTGGTCGCGTTGAAAAGAACTTTGATATCGCTCCTAAACAGATTCTAGTGATGGACATTCCAATAACCAGTAAAGATGGTAATGCTACAGTCTCTATATATGTCAATGGAGAATTGACAGAACAGAGAGATATATCAGTCTCCTGCGTTAGTAGAGCAGGTTCAAGCAACTCAGGTGGTTCATTAAAAGCTGATAACAGTTTCCCAGTGGTTATACAAACCATAGCGGCATCGGAAACATCAGACGACTCTACAACATCAGATGACTCTACAACATCAGATGACTCTACAACATCAGACGACTCTACATCAGACGACTCTACATCAGACGATTCTACATCAGATGACTCTACATCAGATGACTCTACAACATCAGATGACTCTACAACATCAGACGACTCTACATCAGACGACTCTGCAACATCAGATGACTCTACATCAGATGACTCTACATCAGATGACTCTACATCAGATGACTCTACATCAGATGACTCTACATCAGATGACTCTACATCAGATGACTCTACAACACCAGACGACTCTATATACGGTGACCTTCCTTCAGATCCTGCAGAGATTCCGGAATTCCCTACAATAGTGCTTCCTCTTGCTTTCGCTGTAGCTATAATCTTTGTAGTGCAGAGGATAAAACGTGATTAGAATCTAAAGTGAATACCTCTCAAGTCTCGATGGACATATCCCCGCGCCGACTGTCATGACCGAACCGCACTCAGGACACTCGATCTCAAGTGAACCTGAGTCGGTCAGGTTCAGTCGCATTGCAGTATTCCCGCATGGGCAAGCTAATCTCTTCTTTTCTGTCATGGTTATTTCTCCTTCACCGCCCTTATCCCATCCTTCAACTCCCTTGCCAGTGCTTCAAGCCTCTGCTCGGTATCTTTCCCGCTTGCAATTATATCAACGAATGCAGAGCCCACGATCACCCCGTCAGCCCCTGCGTGGATTATCTCAGCGGCCTGCTTTCCGTTCGAGATCCCGAATCCCACAGCTTTGGGGGTGGCGGTCTTTACCCTTTTAATCAGTTCCTGGGTCGAGCTTGCAATATCCGACCGTGCACCTGTAACACCGAGGCGCGCCACAAGGTAGATAAAGCCTGTTCCCCGTGATAAGATCCGATCCATTCTGGCCCCGGTAGTCGTGGGAGCCACAAGGAATATGAGATCAATATCATATTCACTGCAGAGAAGAGCAAGTTCCTCTGATTCCTCTGCAGGAAGATCTGGAACAATGATACCTGATATACCTGATGATGCGCAGTCCTTTACGAACGTCTCAAGCCCCCTTTTGAATATCAGGTTATAGTAGGTCATTACCACAAGCGGGGTATTGACACGAAGAGCACCAACCGTCTTAAAATAAACATCAGGCGTCATCCCGCCATTCAATGCCCTCTCAATCCCGGCCTGGATGGTAGGGCCGTCAGCAGTAGGGTCTGAAAAAGGCAGACCAAGTTCAATAATATCAGCCCCGCCCTTTATAAGCGATACAACATACCTCTTTGTGTCATCTGGCGTGGGGTCGCCAGCGCAGATATAGGCAATCAGGGCACCTTCATTCTTTCTCTTCAGCTCATTGAATTTATCACCTATCCTCATTTTCTCACCCCCATCACCGTCTCAAGGTCTTTATCTCCCCTTCCTGATATGTTTATCACCACGATATCACCCAGTTCTCCTGATTCTGCCGCTTTTTTGACATATGCAACAGCATGGGAGGATTCAAGAGCTGGGATTATACCCTCAAGCCTGCAGAGATCATGGAATGCCTCAAGTGCCTCGCTGTCCATTGAACTGCACGGTCTGATCCTGCCTGTATCAGCAAGGTAAGCAAGTTCAGGACCTACACCTGCGTAATCCAGCCCTGCGGCTATCGAGCTTGATTCAAGTATCTGTCCGTACTTATTCTGCAGTACTTTTGTGCGCATGCCGTGAAGCACACCCTCTTCTCCCATGCACAGGGATGCGGAGTGCAGTGCCTCCTTCTCTGTAGTCTTCATGCCGCTTCCTCCAGCCTCAACGGCAAACAGATCAACATCATCGTCTATAAATGGATAAAAAATCCCCATTGCATTGCTCCCCCCGCCTGTGCATGCCACGATAGAGTCAGGGAGTTGTCCCTCTTTCTCCATTATCTGCGTGCGCACTTCTTTTCCTATGACGCTCTGAAAATCCCGTACCATGGCAGGATAGGGATGCGGGCCCACGACTGAACCCATCATATAATGGGTTGTCTCTACACTGGTAGCCCAGTCGCGCATTGCCTCGTTGATGGCGTCCTTTAAGGTCTGTGAGCCGCTTTTAACAGGTATCACTTTTGTACCCATAAGTTCCATCCTGTAAACATTCATTCTCTGGCGCTGTGTATCTTTTGCGCCCATGTAGATCTCTGTCTTTATACCAAAGGCAGCGCCAGCCATTGCACATGCAGTGCCGTGCTGACCTGCTCCCGTCTCTGCAATTATCCTTTTTTTACCCATGTACCTGGTCAGGAGCGCCTGACCAAGCGTATTATTCAGCTTATGGGCGCCGCCGTGGACGAGGTCCTCGCGCTTGAGGTAAACCTTTACTCCATACTCCCTGCTGAGCTGCCTTGCATAATACAGTGGAGAAGGGCGTCCTGCAAAGTCCCTGAGGTAATAATCCAGTTCCTTATTAAAGGTGGGGTCATCCCTGTATCTTTCATATTGCTCTGTGAGTTCTTCAAGGGCAGGCATCAATATTTCAGGTACGAACTGTCCGCCGTATCTGCCGAATTTTGTTGATCTGATCTCCTGTTTCATGTCTATATCCTACCTGTTCAATGCATTTACTAACTCATAGGTTCTATCGTAAATATTTCCCTGCATAATAGATGTTCCTACAAGAATCGCATCCGCTCCTGCGTCGATCATACGTATAGCATCTTCAGGGCTTGATATCCCGCTTTCGCTTATAATTATTCTATCATTGATAAGCGGTGCCAGCTTCTCGGTAGTAGATATATCCACTACCATTGTGGTGAGGTCCCGATTGTTAATCCCTATGATATCTGTGCTAGTTGAGAGTGCATTCTCAAGCTCCTTTTCGTTATGCACCTCAACCAGGGTTTTACGGCCACACATAATTGCCTCATTCACAAAGTCACCCAGCTTATCATCCAGAATCCCTGCTATCAGCAGGAGCATATCGCTCTCTGCTTCATAAACCTGGTTTATATCGATTATGAAATCCTTTCTCAACACAGGAATCCCCACAGCCTGCCTTACATAATTCAGGTTTTCGATACTGCCTTTGAAGAAGCGGGGTTCTGTGAGTACGGAAATAGCCGCAGCACCCCCTGCTTCCATCTGTCCTGCTATCTCTACTGCGCCTTCTGGAGTTACGCTCCTGATAAATCTGGCTGGAGAGGAGGGTTTGACCTCAGCGATAATGGGGATCTGGTTCCTCTGCTTTCTGGATTCTATGCTCATCCTGAAATTCCGTGAGATTACCTTTCCTTTTTTCATATCCTTGATAGAGGGAATTCTCATTCTTGTTGCTTCAAGTATATCATTGATTACCGGGTGCATAAGTATCCTCAACTAATCGTACATTTTAGTCCGTTAACGTACGATTATGTTCGTTGTATATAAGGATTGTGGAGTTAGCAGTATCTACGGAGAGGAGGGTTGCGCATAAGTTAACATGGCTTATTCTCTCACATAATTCTATTCTGAAAACCCTATTTCGCACTTAAAACCTCATATACGGTTTTCAACAATATCTCAGCTGTATAAGGCTTTGGCAAAAAAGCGTTTGTATGATTTATGATATTTCTAAGTTTATCTCTCTCTGCTAATCCGCTAACTACGATAATTTTGACTTCTGGATTAATTTTGCGAATTGCCTGGATGCTCGCCTGACCATCCATAACTGGCATCATCATATCCATAAGAACAACTCTGATTTTATCTTTATTTTGAGCATACTCTGCTACTGCCTGTGCACCATCTTCGGCTGTAAGCACTTTATACCCATACGTTTTCAACGTTAAGCTGGTAATCTCACGAATTGAGCCTTCGTCTTCAGCAACGAGAATCAATTCTCCATACCCGACAGGTAATTCAAGCTTATGCTCTTCTATTCTTTGTATTTCAGTTTTAATCGCCGACAAATAGACTCTAAATGCAGTTCCTTTACCAACTTCACTTTGCACATCTATAAATCCACCGTGGCTCTTCACAATTCCAAGAGATGTTGAAAGACCGAGTCCTGTTCCTTTTCCATGTGCTTTGGTCGTAAAAAATGGTTCGAAAATCTTGTCCATTATTTCAGGAGGAATACCAGTCCCCGTATCAGAGACCGTGATGACAATATACTGACCAACTTTGGCTTCGATATTCATCCGTACATAGATCTCATCGACATAAAAATTCGAAGCTGTGATACTTAAGTTACCACCATCTGGCATTGCATCACGTGCATTCATGCACAAGTTCATTAAAACCTGATGTAATTGTGTAGCATCCCCTGATGACATCCAGAGATCTTTTTGTATATCAGCTCTGATTTTGATATTTCTTGGAAATGTCTCTTTTGCGACCTTCTCGATTTCAGTAATAATATGTTTTACTTGAAGGGGTTTGCGTTCACCCTCTATGCCCCGTGCGAATAACATAACTTGCTTTATTAAATTAGCTGCCCGCTCAGAGTTATTTTCAAGAATAGTAAGCAATTTTTGGCTCTGTCCATCGTTCAATTTTTCTTTTAACATCTGGATAGATAATGTTATTGGTGTCAGCACATTGTTGAGATCATGCGCTATTCCGCCTGCAAGCATGCCTATGCTCTCCAGCCTTTGAGTACGGAGGTTTTGTTCTTCGAGCTTCTTCTTCTCAGTGATATCCGTATTTATTACAAGTATTGATTTCGGTTTTTCTTCGCCATCATGTACAAGAGTCCAGCGGCTTTCGACAATGATTTCCTTACCCTCTTTTGTTCGTTGCCGCAACTCGCCCATCCACTCTCCATTTCCAATTACGCTCTTCATGACCTCTATAAGCTGGGGCGGCTCTTCTTTATAGAGCAACTCATCGGTATTTTTGCCTATAGCTTCCTCTGCTGTCCAGCCGTATATGCTCACAGCACTTTTATTCCAGTAGGTGATGCGGTGCTCTAAATCTCTAACGATAATAGCATCCTGCGCTTTATCGAGAAGAGCTGCTTGCTCTTGTATCTGCTCCTCAGCCTGCTTGCGCTCTTCAATTTCAGCCTGCAATGCCTGATTAGATTCTTCCAGTTCTGTTGTTCGTTCCTGGACACGTAGTTCTAATTCATCGTGCGCTTTATGCAGCGTCTCCTCAGCCCGCTTGCGCTCGGTGATGTCCATTGAAATAACAGCGCACTGACCGTGGAGTGGCGAGAAAGCATAAAACTGAGCCCAGCGGCCTGTCGAGACTGCGTAGTGCTCCCCGGACTCGTCCTTTCCGGTAAGGCCAACCCTACAGATTATATCAAACCACTTCTGCGCTGCGGTCCCCCCTCCGGCCGCCATAATATCACTATGTTTACGGCCTACGAGTTGCTCACGAGAATTGCCAGAATACCGCTCCAATGCAGGGTTCACTTCCAAGAAGCGATAATCAACAGGGCGGCCTTGTTCGTCAGTAATCACTTCCATGAGGGAAAAATTTTCCTGCATCGTCTCAAAGAGCCTCCGATACCGCTCCTCACTCTCCCGCAGCGCCTCCTCAGCCTGCTTGCGCTCGGTGATATCTCGGTTTATTGCGATTGCGCCGATAACATTCCCCGCCTCATCTTTCAATGCTGAAACTGAGGCCATAATAGCTATCTCTCTGCCATCTTTATGCTTCTGGGTAACCTCGGCACACCAGTCGCCCTTCTGGAGTACGTCGTTTACTACGTCCTGCCGACTGATTCCAGATGAATAGCTGGTTTGCAGAAAATCCATCGCATGCTTGCCAATGGCTTCTTCCGCTTTCCATCCATAGGTATTCTCTGCGGCCTTGTTCAAACCGGTAATGGTGAAGCTCTTGTCGCTAACAATGATGGCGTCTGTGACACTGTCCAGTAAAAGGTTCAGGTTAGATTTCCGCATATGGAAAAAGCTGGCCAGTGCTTCACCGGTTGATATGCGTTCTGCTCTTGCTTTTTTCAATATAACCAGTGCCGCTATAAGCATGTAGATTCCGCCGAGCAACTGAGCAACCCGTAACATCCAATTGAATGGCGTGCCAAGCGATATCAGCACCAGGTTTCCAGTCAATGATAGGGACGTCAGCAGCAACCCCAGCGCGTACCAGTGGAGCAGAGCAGCTTTTGACCTCAAGTATTGTTGGAAAATCATCAAACCCGCAAGGATGAATAGAAATGCAGTTATGCTCTGTAGCATCTGACGCAGAGCAGTCGGGCCTACCCCCAGGACAAAGAACGGCGGCAAGACGTTCTGGACACTGACTAAGGTGATTACAATGACAAAAGCCAATGTGCCAAAGTAGACCTGCAGTACAGTAGTCAACCGCCCGGCACCACGCTCTTGAGGGGGAATCTTGTTGAGCGCGAAGAAGGCTCCAAGGAAATGAAGTGAGCCGGCAATGAGGGAAACAATAGTGAAATCGGTTACTGCAACATTGGGCTCCCATACCCTTATCCAGTTGCTCAAAAGTACTGCCAGTCCAAAAGCGAGTGTCCCGATCCCCATCCACATGACAGGCCAGGCCCCGGTACGTACAAAACTGCGAACAGCGATGACTGCGATAAAAAAGGATGGGAGCATGACGAACACAATGTTAAGGGCAAGAGTCAGGCTTGTAGAATCGTAGCTTTCTTTAATATCCAGCAGATAGAAGGCAATCGTCAGAACAAACATCAGGATTACCAACCACAAAGCCGGAGGCATGAGGCGCTCCATAAAGCCGTATGTCTCTTGTTGGTTATCTAATGATGCAGACTGTAGCTGCAACCGATCCTGCAATACTTTCTTAACCTTCTTACGTAGAGTTTTCGGTTCGCCTGATTTCATTTTTTACCATGCCAAATGGCAGTAATTTTACCTGACTTATTCGTATCTTGATGTCTTGATGTGGTTCATTACTCCCATTCCTACTATATATTCGGATATGTATGCCCGTCTATATCCTTCGCTGGACTCGGATTTATTAAATTTAACTTACACCGGATGTAATATTATCACTCATCAATGAGACAAAGACGTATATTAACATAATTGTTAAATATAATATATATTAACGAATAAAATCAGGGGCTTTTTGATGCTGCTTAGGATAATCTTTTTTCTTTCCGTTTTTCAACGTATAGGAAAGTATAAACGCATTTCTTCCTCCTCATCTTGAAATCTGATAGTCTAAAAACAACGAACATAAACGAACTGGAACGAACTCCAAGAGTTCGTTTTGAGTTAGTATAAGTTCGTTGTTAATAATTTTGCCCCCGCAGGGGCTTTCTTGAAAAGAGAACTAAGGACTTGACTATAGATGTGGTTAAGATATGCCCAGGACGGGATCCGAACCCGTGACCTCCAGATTTCTCAGGAGACTGAAAGCGCCTCTTCAAATTACCCTATGAGTCTGGCGCCCTAACCAACTAGGCCACCTGGGCACAATTGTACCCTAATGCAAAGGGGAGTATTAAAATATATCTATGACTTTGAGTTAAGCTATAACTGTGAGGATGCGGGGGAAGGGATTCGAACCCTTGAACTCCTGCGAGAATAGATCTTGAGTCTATCACCTTTGGCCGGGCTTGGTTACCCCCGCGCAACGGGCTGTATTGAATTGTCCTTATCTAACTTAAGGATGTCGTTTTTCAATATATAAACCAATATATTAAATAGTATTAAGTATCTAACACTTTATTAGGTAGATGATTTGTGAATATACTTCATAATCTTAATACTATTAATCTGGAGGAACTTATTTGGCAGTAACAAAAGCAGAAGGATGGAAAGCAAAACAATGGTACAACCTAGTTGCACCTGACATGTTTGGAAAAGCAAATATCGGAGAGACAGTAGCTGATGCACCAGAGAAATTGATCGGAAGGGTCGTTGAAGTAACCCTCGGGGAGTTGACGAATGATCTTTCAAAACAGAACATCAAGTTGCTTCTGAAAGTGGATCACGTTGGAGGCGACTCTGCATACACAAGATTCACAGGTCACCAGCTTACGCAGGATTACCTGCGCTCACTTGTAAAGAGACAGACATCGAGTGTAGAGACAAACGTATCAGTAAAGACAAAGGATGATTATACCCTAAAGGTAAAACCATCTTGCTTCACTATAAAAAGAGCACGGGCGAACCAGATAAAAGAAATACGCCAGATAATGAATAACGTCATAGCATCAAGGGCAAAAGAACTTGATATGGCTCAGTTCATCCAGGAAGTTATAACTGGAAAACTCTCGGCTAATATTTATCATGACGTTAAACAGGTTTATCCCCTGCGAAGAGTAGAGGTTAGAAAAACAGAGGTAGAGGCCGCACCTGCTGCAGCATAACCTTTTTGTGGAACTCTATCAGTTGATGTTATTGGCTGGCATACGACCTATAGCATCAATTATAATTGCTTTTATTTCATGGAACCGATATACAGAGTACTGAACGTATCCTAAACTTGATATACTATCTCGTAAATATTGCATATAGATAATCCCATGCGGATTTAGCTGGGTAATAAAGGATATAAATTGAACTGGATTAACAGACTTTTTGGTAAAAAACAGCAGTCTGCAACCGAGATAGGGTTTGATGAGCTTCCTGTATGGCTTGAGTCTATCTCAGGAGGATTATCAGATGATCTGGGCAGGCATGCATATTCGCTGTATTCTGATATAGGGAATGCCCTGGAAGAGATAAAGAGAAGTACATCACTACTTGAAGAAGCAAGACCAGAGGGACGATTTCATCTTAAAATGGTGAAAATCGCCACAAGTAACAGGGATAATATGGTAAAGCAGGTCAGGATATTTGTAGAGAATATAACCATACCTGAGACCGCTGATGTCAAAACCATCCTGGGTTTTCATGAAAGAACCATGCAGAGCCTGAATGTATGTCTTGAGAACATAACGAAGAGTTACCGATATGTTAAAATGGTGTTCCTTGAAGAATCAAAACAGGTAATCACAGATGTAAATATGCTTGGAAGGTATCTGAACCAGCTTGTAGAACCCATAAAGGAGAAGAAAGACCTGATTGATGCTGTTGAGAATGCCTCAAAAACAATACAGATTATAAGAGATATACATTCTGATATTGAGACCGAGAGAAGCTCAATAAAAGATAAAGAAGAAAAAATTGCCACTCTTGAGAATGAACTCAGAGAAAAACAAATAGCTCTCACCCGACTCAGGGACAGCAATGCCTGGAAAGAATACCTGCATTACAGGGATGAGCTTGCTGTGCTCAAGAGTAATGCAGAAAAAATAGAATCTGAGATCAATGGACTTATCCTGCGTTTGAATAAACCGCTAAACAGGCTTAAACAGCTAAGTGAAAGCGGAAGATATACACTTGCGCCACATGTCAGGGAATGGCTGTACCTGTGCTTATCAGATCCTAAATCTGTCGATCCTGAGTTCTTTGTTGAATTCAGGAACATAGCTGAAGGTAATGCACTGAATCTTACATCCGAGAAACATGATAAAGTGCTGGAGCAGCTTCGAATTGTCACTTCGTCCTTTGATTCATATCAAAAACAATATTATGCTCTTGTGCAGGATATTGAGAAGAAAAAAGATGAAATATCAAAGATGGATATCAACAAGGATGAGGCAAACATTACTGGCAGAATCGCGGTTCTACAGGATGGACTGGCTGCATCAGGCCGGGAACTTGATATATCAGTAAAACATCTTGCTTCTCTTACTGATGATCTTGAGCTTAAGAAACAGGAGCTGCAGCAGATTATATACACCATTGACAGCAGAATGAGGATTTTATTTTAATTTACGGATTTTCCCTCACATACTCAACCGCATTCCTGAATATCTGCATACCTGCCCCTTCTTCTGGTAATTCCTCCCGCGTCCATCCTGGATGGTTCGTCCTGTGCTGGAAAGCCTCTGGGTGCGGCATCATACCAAAGACCCTGCCTGTCTCATCGCATATGGCGGCGATACTATCCACCGAGCCGTTGGGATTAAATGGGTATCCGGCGAGGTTCCCTGCCCCATCCATGTATTGCAGAACGATATGGCTTCCTTTTCTTAACCTAGCAAGTACATCAGAGTTTTTAACCACAAATTTCCCTTCGCCGTGGCGTACTGGAAGATATATACTCTCTATTCCTTTTGTAAATATACATTTTGAGTTCTGATTTGTCTTCAGGTGTACCCATCTATCCTCGAACCTGCCTGAGTCATTAAAGGTAAGTGTGACTTCCTGGGTACTGTAATCACCGTTAAATCCAGGCAAAAGCCCCATCTTTACCATCGCCTGGAAACCATTGCATATCCCCAGGATCAGTTTACCTGTGTCTATGAATTCCTGAACCTGTCCTCCAAGATTATACTTTATCATGTTGGCTAATACCTTGCCAGAGGCGATATCATCCCCGAACGAGAATCCACCAGGAAGCGCCAGTATATCAAAATCCGACAGATTCCTTGTTCTGTTAATCAGGTCTGTGAGATGCACCCGCTCAGACTGTGCTCCTGCAACCCTGAAGGCATGCTGGGTTTCCATATCGCAGTTTATGCCAAAGCCTGTGAGGATGAGAACTTTTGGGATCATTTTATAACCTCGTGTATGGTCTTCAATAATCTCTCTGCAGTATAAGGTTTTGTCAGAAAAGCATGTACTTTAGTGTCTGCAACTTTAGCAAATTTGTCTTTATCTGCTAACCCACTAACCGCAATAATTTTGATGTTTGAATTAAGTTTACTCAGCGCTCGAATGCTGGCTGGCCCCTCCATAATCGGCATAATCATATCCATAAGAACAGCTTTAACCTCCTCTTTATGCTGCAGATATAATGATATTGCCTCAGCTCCATCAGCGGCTGTAATTACTCTGTACCCATATTTTTCCAGTGTTCTTCTGGTGATTTCACGTATCTGTACCTCATCATCAACAACGAGGATCAGTTCTCCATGTCCTACGGGAATCTCGTACTGTTGTTCTTCTGATCTCTGTGTCTCGGTTGTTTTAAGAGCAGGTAAATGGATCTTAAATGTCGTTCCTCTTCCAACCTCTGAATATATATTTATAAATCCGCCGTGGCTTTTTACAATTGCAAGAGCTGTTGATAATCCAAGACCTGTACCTTTACCTGGTTCTTTTGTCGTGAAAAATGGTTCAAAGACCCTGTCGAATATCTCAGGGGAAATACCATCTCCAGTATCCGAAACAGCAATAACGATGTATGGACCGACCTTAGCCTCGATATTCATTCGCACATAGTTGTCATCTATGAGGACATTTTCAGCAGTGATGCTCAAGATACCGCCATATGGCATTGCATCGCGTGCATTTACACAGAGATTCATTAGAACCTGATGCAGTTGTGTTGCATCTCCAGAGATCATCCAGATGCCTTTGAGTATATCAGTTCTAATTTCAATAGATCTTGGGAACGTCTCTTTTATGACCTTCACGATCTCGGCTATAATGTGTGTTACTTGAAGTGCTATACGTTCACCCTCAACCCCCCGTGCAAATGACATAACCTGCTTCACCATATTAGATCCACGCTGTGCGCTCCTTTCGACAATATCAAGTAACTTCTTGCTTTCTTCATCTGTAAATCTCTCTCGAAATAATTCCATGGATAGCATTATCGGTGTCAGTATATTGTTGATATCATGCGCTATGCCGCCGGCAAGTGTGCCTATGCTCTCCATGCGCTGGGCCCTGAGCAACTGCGCTTCCAGTTTTTTCTTCTCAGTGATATCTCTTACAACGGCATGCGCTTCCCGTTTACCCATGTAGGTACAGGGAATCACCACTACCTCTACATCTACGGGTGAACCATCAATCCTGAGGAACTTCTCTTCGATCAGCGGTACCTCCTTTCCTTCTTTCTCCATGCGGAGGCGCTCCTTGACGATGTCACAATAATCAGGGTGTATAATCCGGCGTATTGGGATTCCAATGAGTTCCTGTGGATTTGAGGCGCCCAGGATTTTTGCGGCTACAGGATTGACAAAAATAATCTCACGCAGGTTATGGACAATGATCCCATCTGGAGAGAACTCCACAAGACGGCGGTAGCGTTCCTCGCTGGCACGCAGGGCCTCTTCAGCCCGCATACGCTCGGTGATCTCAGCCTGCAGTGCTCTGTTGGCTTCCTCCAGTTCTGCTGTTCGTTCCTGGACCCGTAGCTCTAACTCATCATGCGCTCTGTGCAGTGCCTCCTCCATCCGCTTGCGCTCTGTGATATCTGTGATAATGCCCATAATGGCTATCGGCTCACCTCTGCTGTTTTTGATCACAGATGCATTCAGCCAGACCGGGAATGCATGCCCATCCTTATGCCTGACCATAACCTCCCCGATCCAGCGCCCTGTCTCTTTTATACCTGGAAGTATCACCGAGCTTGCGAACTCTGGATCTACATTCATTTCATTGACATGCCTTCCCTTGTACTCAGCAGGGGAGAAACCGTATATATCTTCTACAGCCCTGTTGGAATAGATTATATAGCCGTCAAGATCAGTGATTTGAACCCCGTTGGGGGCTTCTTCTACAGCCTCAGAAAACAGCATGAGCGATTCCTCTACCCGCCTGCGCTCAAGTGCATGTACAAAGATCTCTCCCACCATCTTGAGAAGTCGTATATCCTCTTCAGGCCATGTTTTTTCCACTCTCACTGAATCGAATCCAAGGAACCCGATAAGAGAGGTACCAGAGACCATAGGAACAACTATAAGGGATTTGATATCCTGCATCTGGAAATGCTCTTTTTCAGCATATGCTTCAGGCGGAAGATCTGTAACACGGGGAACATGAAAAGTCTTAAGTTTTTTTATTCTCTCTGCAAACCATGGCAGATCATCAACCGATAATCCTTTCAGGTTCTGGATCTGCGGCTCAATCCCATCGTCACACCACTCATGGGTATTATCCATCTTTATTCCGCCATCGTAGAACCTGAAAACATAGCTCCGATCAACACCGGCAAACTCCCCAATAGTTTTTAACGTGTGATCTATACTGCTATCAACTTCATCCGGCGAGATGTTGATAAAGTGTGTAGATATGCCAGCGATGAGCTTTTCCATTTCGATCCTGTGCTGTAATGCCTCTTCCGCATGCTTTCGTTCGGTGATATCTCTTGCGATTCCATGGACTCCAGCAATCTCCCCTTTCTCGTTTCTGAGAACCCTTACGTTGTGAAGAACATTTATAATCCTGCCGCTCTTTGACACCAGCCTGTTCTCATCAAGAAAATCGATGCTGTGTTCGATCATCTTCATGAATTTCTCTTCAGTTCTCTCCCGGTCGTCAGGATGAACCCACTTCAACCATGATTTGCCAATTGCCTCTTCTGGCGTAGTCTCCAGTATTCTGTAACCAGCATCGTTCATGAATACCTTGTTGCCCTCTCTGTCAGAGATATATATGATATCAGTTGTGAGTTCAACGAGGTTTCTGTATCTCTCCTCAGATTCCTTAATCAGCCTCTCAGCCCGCTTGCGCTCGGCATTTTCGATAAGCTCCCATTCACCCCCCCGTTTAGTAATAACGAAACGATGGGTACCGACCACGTCGATGACTTCCGATGCTCCACACCTATCAAGAGGATAAGTACAGATAGCCAGCATCCGGTATCTATCGATTGCATTGTTTACCTCTTTCTCATAATTAATCAGGTGTTCCCAGTCTATTTTTCCAGGCCAGATCGCATCGCCTGTTACCCTTATGCCGGCATAACCCTCTGCCAGTGCCTGGTTCAATTTATCAATCCAGGCATCAAGAACTCTGTGCAGATTGAAACCTCCGCCTTTGAGATACCATTCGGTATGCGGAACAATCTCTATATGTCCTTTTTCTAGATAGCTATCTAAATCAGGCACAGCCTTTATCATTGCTTCCATGGCATCTTTTTCACTAATAGGCTCTGAAGTAACCCACATGCAGAATTCGTTATTCTCTAATCCTGTTTTAAAATAAGGTACTAAAATATCAATTAAGTCCTCTCTGGTATGATAAAACAAACAGAAGTGCGTACCCCATGGTACCTGACCGACCCTATCGATTCCAGTATTTCTTCTTTTTTCTTCCATCTCATCTCACTCGAATTTTTAATAAATCGTACCCCTTGCGCTAGATATATATATGTTTCCATGATAATTTCTCAGCAGATAGCGTCACTTTACAGGCGAAATAGGTCTTGGAGAACCTATTCGTTCCGCAGTACCGCAGTAACTGCGGGAATTGAAGTCTGCACGAGTGGTCTCAGTAGGGGCACGATGAATCAGGAAGCCACCAGACAAGTCTGATGATGGTTCACTGAATCCCTTATTCCCCTATAAGAGTCCCATCCTTGTGGTATAATTGTTGTATTTAGTACCATACCGGGTCTCCTATTCTCTAATCCAGTATTTATTTGATGCAATCATACCAACCTATTTAAGAATTGCTCTTTGGTTTTATCTTAATCCTTCCCATAAAATAAAGGGAGTAGATGGTACTGACTTATTAGTTATAATAATTATGGTTATAATTTTTAACAACAATAAATTTATAAGTTGAGAAGTTATTAAAGAAGTAGTTAGTAGCCTGGTGAGTTGTCAGCTTATCCAGTCATTGTGGTAGATAGAATTCTTAAAATAAAGTTATCAAAGAGGTGAAATAATATGAAAAAGGCTATGATCTTGCTGGCTGTTGCAATAATCCTGATATCAATGGTCAGTGGAGCATCTCAACCAAAACTGAAAGAGGTAAGAGAGAAACATGAGGCTAAGTTATTCGCTATCGAAGGCGTTTCTGGTGTTTCTGTAGATGAGGATAAGAATGAAATCATCGTTTACATCGAAAGACCTGAAGTAAGCAGGAAAGTTCCAAAAGCCCTTGATGGTTTCCCTGTGAAATCAAGGGTGATAGGGAAAATACAGGCCCTGCAAACTACAACTGCAGCCCAGTTATCAATAACTACACAAGCAACAACATATTCAAGAACAGGAATAAATAGGCCGGTATTCGGCGGCATAAGTGTAGGGAACCCGTATATCACAGCAGGTACGCTCGGGTTGGTTACATATGATGGCTATGTTCTGAGCAATGCGCATGTCCTGGCGTTGAATGGCAGATCAAAGTTCCTTCCGATAGGAACTCCAATCCTGCAGCCGGGTAAATATGATGGAGGAACAAGTGATAATGAGATAGGGAAACTTCACAAGTACATACCAATTACATTCAATAACTTACGGGCAAATAACTATGCAGATGCGGCAATCTCTACTCTGGTCGTCAATGGGACTAAAGGTGAAGTCCTGGATGAGACAGATAATGGATTCTACACGATAAGTGGTACAACTGAAGTATTAAAAGGAGATACAGTGAGAAAAAGCGGAAGAACTACTGGTGTTACTACAAATACAGTTCAAGATACGCAGGCGTCAGTAAGAGTCTCCTACGGTAATAAATGGGCAATATTCAGGGATCAGATAATCGTCAATCACATCAATCAACCGTTCTCTAAGCCAGGAGACAGCGGCTCAGCAGTAGATAAAGATGGTAAATTTGTGGGGCTTGTGTTCGCAGGCTCTGATACTATCAGTGTTGTAAACAAGGCGAAGTATATCACTTCCGGTCTGGGCATATCAATATAGATACAGTAAAAAGAAAATCATAGGCATAATAAGTGCCTATTTTTTTCTACTTTGATGCGTTCTCTGTCCTGTTTTTGAAGAGAAGAAATTGAGCACGAATCTTTTTTCAATGTTATAATGCATAGAGCCTTTTGAGTTTGATATGTTCATCTTTCATTGTAAAATTGGGATTTACCAATTATGAACCGTTACTTTTATATTTCACTTGTTCAATGGGTAGGGGCTAAAGGTGATATAAATGCCAGCAAAAGTAAACCCTGATGAATGTACAGGATGTGGAATATGCGTAGATGAATGCCCTGCAACAGCGATAGAGCTGAACGATAAGGCTAAAGTGGATGAAGATGAATGCACCGACTGCGGTACATGTGTAGACTCATGCCCGAGCAGTGCAATCTCATTGGAATAAACAATAAATAACCAGCAGGGTAGCTATGGAAAAAATAAGGGCAGGAGTACTCGGTGCAACAGGCAATGTAGGCCAGAGATTCATTGAGATGTTGAGCAAGCATCCCTGGTTTGAGTTGACATCACTGGCAGCATCTGATCGGAGCGCAGGCAAGAGATACGGCGATGCAGCAAACTGGAGGCTTGATAGCAAGATCCCCCAGGATGCGGCTGGTATGACCATAGTGCCTGTCGATACAGAGAAAGTCAATGCAGATATCGTTTTCTCGGCTCTTCCTGCTGACCTTGCTAAAACTGTGGAACCTGAATTCGCAAAAGCAGGCTTTGTTGTTGCAAGTAATGCCAGTGCCATGCGGATGATGAAGGACATCCCGCTCGTTATTCCTGAGGTGAATCCTGAACACCTTGGGCTTATTGATGTCCAGCAGGATGAGCGCAACTGGGATGGCTATATAATTACAAACCCCAACTGCACTACTATCATGATGACCGTTACCCTGAAGCCACTTATGAAGTTCGGGATTGAGAGAATATACATATCCTCAATGCAGGCGATCTCAGGCGCAGGGTATGACGGCGTGGCTTCAATGGCGATCCTGGATAACGTGATCCCGTATATTGAAAAAGAAGAAGAGAAAGTAGAAACAGAGACCCGGAAACTTCTTGGCGAATTTGATGGAGGCAAGATCATCGATGCGCCGTTCGAGGTGAGCGCAAGCTGTCACAGGGTTATGGTAATAGACGGGCACACAGAAGCAATCTGGGTGGAGATGTCAGATGATCCATTCCCGGAAGAGGTTAAAGAGGCTTTCATGAGCTTTGATCCAGGACTGTCGGACCTGCCCACAGAGCCTAACCCTGTAATCGAGGTAAAGGAAGAGAAGGACCGCCCCCAGCCCCGCATGGACAGGAACATCGGCGGAGGGATGACAGTATCGGTTGGACGCATCCGCCCCGGTATACGCTACATCTGCATGGGGCATAATACTATAAGGGGCGCAGCAGGCGCAAGTGTCCTGAACGCAGAGCTGCTTAAGAAAATGGGGAAGCTTTAATAGAGCATCCCTAATGGATATCAAAATCATAGATATTGCCGTGAATGTGGATCATGTGCATATGTTTTTCAGTACCCGCCGAAATATTCCGTCAGTTTTATTACCAAGAAAATTAAAGGAAGATAAAGCAGGATATTGAGACAGGAATTTCCACATAATAGAGCAATAAGTATTTCAGAATTTAGATGGGAGAACTCTTCTGCAAAAGTATCTCGAATCGGGTATTGAAGATATGAGCACGAGTAAGAACCAATATTTTCTTAACTGGGATGAATCAGCAAATTCTGCCATGACTGAAGTTGGCGGCAAAGGGCAAAATCTGGGCCGCCTGAACCGCTATGGTTTTTTAGTTCCAGCGGGCGGTGTCCTGACTGCCAAGGCTTATCAGGATTTCATGCAGCATAACGGGCTGGCCGAGCCCATTCATGCGGCAGCTTCCATTAAGGCAGAAGATGCACTGGAAAACGAAGAAATGCTGGGAGAGATCAGGCGGAAAATCAACGAAGGTCATATACCCGAAGCCGTACGGAAGGAGCTGGCAGAGCGGCTTGCAGGTATAAGACTTCTTGATAAACCAGTGGCTGTAAGGTCATCTGCAACTGCTGAGGATTCAGCCCGCGCCTCATTTGCAGGAGTGCATGAATCATTTCTCAATGTAGCTGGGCTTCCAGATATATGCAGGGCTGTAAAAGGCTGCTACGCTTCCCTGTGGACGCCGCGTGCAGTGGCTTACAGACGCAAAATGGGATTGACTGATGATGAGGTGGCAGCAGCTGTAGTCATTATGGAACTTGTGCCTGCGGTGGCAGCCGGGGTGGCTTTCAGCTGCGATCCGCTGACAGGGCGGCGCGACAGGGTCGCTATCAGCGCCAATTTCGGTCTGGGGGAGTCGGTGGTCAGCGGATCTATAGAACCGGATGAGTACCTGTTAGATTCAAGAATTCTGCTGCCTAAGATTATTCAGAAGAAAATCGGAAGTAAGAAACAATACACGAGGTCCAGACTTGGATATGGTACGGAACTTGTAAGCTCAGGAGATGGCGCTAATAAACGACAGGTCCTTGATGACAGCCGGATTACTGAACTGGGTTTGCTAACTCTCCGTGTGCATGAGGCTCTGGGTTCAGGTACTGTTAATCAGGATATGGAATGGGCGTTTTATGGTAACAAATTTGTTGTTCTTCAGGCAAGACCTGTGACCAACCTTCATGAACCAAGCTTCCCTGAGACAGCAGGCCAGCCTGTCATCTGGTCAAACGCAAACTTAAAGGATGTAATGCCGCAGGTCCCGTCGACTATTACATGGAATCTTGCAAGCTGCATGCTTCCCAGAATGATGAGCGCTAACCTTCAGGCTGCAGGCTATCATGTGCCTCCCGGGATAAACTGGGTCAGGCTTTACAAAGGGAGGGGATACTTCAATCTTTCGGCGCTTCAATGGGGTTTCTATGATGCAATGGGATTCTTGCCTGGAAAAACCAATGAATTTATCGGTGGTCACCAGCCTGAGATCAAAGTTCCCGCCGGAAATCCCTTGAGCGGACTGAAAGGAATGAAACGAGTCCTGCGGCAAATATATTATGGTATCAATATCTTGCGGATCCAGGGCTCTGCCGAAACAATATTTAAAGATATCTGGGAAAAGGCTGATAGCTGGAATCAATTGAACTTCAGCGGCATGAATGAAAACGAACTTATTTCGCTTCTTTCGGAGATTAGGGAAAAATATGTAGAATATGCACCACCATACATGATTCTTGGTTCTTCGGCCTCACTACCTTTAGAGATGCTGGCCAGGGCACTAGATGCGGATTTTCCCGGCCGCGGTTACTCCCTTGCAAATGGCTTGCTTGCAGGAACCTCAGAAAAGATGACCAGCGCGGAGCACGGTTACAGGTTAATGGAGCTGGCACAGACAGCGCAAAGAGACGATGCTGCACGAAGGTACTTTATGGCCGAACACTTTGATTCTAAGGCATTTCAGAATGAAATTCCCGAAGGCTCGCAATTCAGGATCGAATTTGAAAAGTTCCTGAAAGATTATGGTCACCGCGGGGTTTATGAAAGTGATTTATTAAATCCTCGATGGCGGGAGGATCCGGGCTATTTACTTGAGAATATTCGTGCAGAATTGTTGTCCCCCAGAAATGCCGATTATAGAAAAGCTCAGGCCGAAAAGCGAAATACGGTAGAAAAAGAAATTGAAGAAAAACTAAAATGGAGTTTTCAGCGTATAAAGATCAGTATCTGGGCCAGGCAGGCTAGAAAGGGTGCAGAAATGAGAGAAATGGCCAGATCTGTTATGGTGAAGCCCTATGAATCCTCGCGCTTACTTTTGCAAGATATCGGTCGCCGTCTGGTGGATAAAGGGATATTGAATGAAAAGACCGATGTATATCACTGTGCCTTGCCGGAAATTATCGATATCCTTGCAGGTTACTGGGATGGAACTGGTTTAAAGATATTGGTTGAAGATCGAAAACGGATGCGAGAGGAATTATCCAATCTGGAGCCTCCAGATGTTATAATAGATGATTCGCCCCAGCCAAAAGTTCAGGCGCCTGAAGCGCGCGAGCAGGTACTGGCAGGCATAGGCGTGGCAGCAGGAAGGGCTTCTGGCAGGGCGCGACTAATCCGCCATCCCGGGGAAAATACCCGGCTGCAGGCAGGAGATGTTCTCGTAGCTCCGTCCACAGACCCGGGCTGGACGCCTCTGTTCTTAAGGGCAAACGCTCTGGTTATGGAAGTGGGCGGCACTCTCTCCCATGGAGCTATTGTGGCAAGGGAATACGGCATACCGGCGGTGGTCAATGTGCCAGGAGTGATGAAGACTTTGAAAGATGGAGAACAGCTTACTGTTGACGGTGATGAAGGGAAGGTATATCGTGCATAAACAGGAGAAACAGATGAAAATAGATACAATAGTAAGAATTGTATTCTTGAGCATAGTTCTCAATCATTCCTGATAATACGGCAGGCGTAAGGTTTGAAATTGCAGTTAACAACAAAGTGAAAACATTCCTGAAGTACTCAAGGAGTATAGTATCATGAAAATACTATTAATACAGCCAGCAAAAGCTCAGAAACTATTGGTGCAGAATATGTTTGGATTTTTAGGACAGAAAAAAGGCGCACAACTTGGAAGAACTGTAACTACTCACCTTTTTTAAGCTAAAGCTTTGAGTATGTGCTCTTTTCCAGAGCTGAGAA
>NZ_JMIY01000007.1:602498-652194 GCF_000685155.1 Candidatus Methanoperedens nitratireducens | reverse complement strand
AAACTTAGTAATGAGGCAAAATATTAGGAGCTAAACAGCTCTAAAAAAACCTGAGTAGATACGAAGAACTTAAAAGTGTTCTACGATACATTTTAATAATTGATTCAATAAACTTTATTTGGGGAACTATTGGAGGTCAAATTTGTGTCTCGGCTTTCACTGATAATTACAATTCTGGTCGGTATCATAGCAGTAATCTTGATTGTGACCTACCCGAGCTATCGAAGCGACATCCGTGCAGCACGAGGGCGGGTTATGTCAGGAAGCCAGGTCATCGAGACCAAATGCGTCCCAATCGAATATGCTACCATGGGAGAAGGTCCTCCTGTGCTTGTGGTGCACGGGGCTGGCGGTGGGTATGACCAGGGGCTGTGGGTAGCACGAGATAATGTGGGCGAGGGGTTCCGCATTATCGCCCCTTCGCGCTTTGGCTACCTGCGCACACCGCTTCCTCAAGATGCCTCTCCCGCTGCCCAGGCAGATGCACATGCATGCCTCCTTGATGCACTTAATATAAGTAAGGTAGCTGTCGTGGGCGTCTCGGCTGGAGCACCTTCATCTATGCAATTTGCCTTGCGCTATCCTGAAAGGACTTCTTCGCTGGTGTTGATAGTGCCCGGAACTTATGCCCCCGAAAAACCTGTTGAAAGCCCAAGCCCGGTGCCTTTGCCGTTCATTAAAGCAACATGCGGTCGCTGGGTAATGAACCGCTAAAGTCAATCACCACCTAACAAGTCGGGATTCCCAGAACTTACATATCGGTAATAATTGAGGGCATGAAGATGAAGCAAACAAACGTCACAATATCGGGTCATGTGAAGCCAGGGTTTGAGGCGGTGCGGGAAGCGTTCATCGAGAACTTTACTCGCCGCAATGAGCTCGGGGCCGCCTGTTGCATCTACTACCGTGGTGAAAAAGTCGTTGACCTGTGGGGCGGCGTTCGGAACAAGCGAACTTCCGAACCCTGGGAAGAAAATACGATGGTGATTGTGTTCTCGGCAACAAAGGGATTGTCCGGTCTAGCTATGGCGCTTGCCCATTCGCGGGGCTTGTTTGATTACGATGAGCGTATCTCGAAGTACTGGCCGGAGTTTGCCCAACAAGGTAAGGATAAGATCACCGTCCGGCAACTGCTGGCGCACCAGGCCGGGTTGTTTGCCTTCGATGAGACAGGGGACAAGAGCATTATCGCAGATCTCGACCGGCTGGCGGTCGTCCTGGCGCGGCAGAAACCGGCGTGGGAGCCAGGAACGCGGCAGGCATATCATGGCTTAACCCTTGGGTACTATGAAAGCGAGCTTTTGCGCAGAGTCGATCCCAAACACCGAAGCTTAGGGCAGTACTTTCAGGAGGAAATTGCCGCTCCGCTTGGACTGGATTTCTATATTCGCCTGCCCGAAGAAATTCCCAATTCGAGACTGGCTACCATCGAGCAAGCTGGCCTTTCTTTGGCAATGTTCCGCGCTCGCCTGCCTATCCCCTTAATCCTCGCGGCGATGAACCCGCGCTCGAAAATCAGGCGTGCACTGTGGGGATCGCTTTTACCTCTAGATAAAGAACGCATCTATGCCCGGAATTTCGAAGTTCCGGCAGGCGGGGGAGTGGGAACGGCTCGCGCCATTGCCCATGCCTACAGCGTCTTTGCGACGGGTGGAAAAGAGCTTGGGTTGCGAGAAGAAACACTCCGGCAGCTCATGGCACCTCCTGTCGCGCCGACGCATGGATTTCACGACGAGGTCATGAAAGTGGATATCTGGTTCTCACTCGGTTTCGCGAAGCCCGGTCCGAAAGACCCCTTCGGTCATCCGAGCTCCTTTGGAATGCCGGGGTCGGGAGGGTCATTTGGGTTTGCCGACCCAGAGGCCAGGATAGGATACGGGTACGTCCCCAATCGGATGAATAGATACTTGGAGGACCCACGAGACATGGCTCTGCGCAAGGCAATGTACCGCTCGATTGGCGAGACAGATCCGTACCATGAAGGAGCACAGGTGCAGATTGCAAAGTAAGGCGACAGCATTGCGCTAGCAATCGAGGAGAATCGAAATGGCAAACGACTGGAGCTATACCAGCACCTGAATTAAAACATAGAAGCCAAATAACCGATAGGATTCAAAAGCTAAAGTCATTGATTGATATTACCTCACCCCTCGTTTTTGATAAAAATACTGGAAGCTTACTCAACTTCCAGTATTTTTACAAAAGCCCCATGCCAGTTATGGTACCACACAGCGCCTGTGTAGCTATTTACGCTGAGCATCCCGTATATCTTGCCGTCTTTTTGCACGTGTACAGTGTAATAGCCGTAGAAAGCATCCGCTTCATCCGCTTTAGTTCCGGGTATTGCTTTATCAAGATATGCCTGGGCATACTTCCGCGCCTCTTCTCTGGTTATTGTTGTCTGCACCTGCGTATTCCAGTTCATATGTCCGTACTTTGTATTCCACATTATATTCGGACTGGTTATGGGGTGGCATTTGCCCCATAGCCGCTGCCGGCATAACCGTCACTTGCGCCGCAATGATCATTTCCGTTGCCATGGCCCATCATGTCACTGTGAACGCCCATCATGCCGTTCCAGATGCCATTTCCGAAGTCGTTCATCATACCTGTATATTGGCCCATCATACCGCTCAAGCCGCCTGTTATTCCGCTGCCGTAGCTTTCCATCATCCCGTTACCGTCCCGGTTGCCGCCCATCATGCTGTCCCAGGAATCGCCGCTCCCCGGTCTTGCAAGGGCATAGCCTGCTCCCAGTACAGAAAGGATTATTGCTACTGCCACAATTGTTTTTGTGTTCATATATTTCACCTTCTTCTCCCGAATGTTTACGTGTAGCTTGTTCATTTATTTTCACCTCTTTTTATAATGGTCTTCAACTCAGACATTGGTATGCCCAGGTCTATTACACCGAATTTGCCCGCAACCCTGAGGATTTCGCCTTCGACCATCTTGATCTCATCGACTTCAAGGGTGCCTCCGAACTCAAATTCCTGCCTGTAGTCGCATCTGATTTTGAGGTCTTTTATCATGTTTCGTTTCAAGGTCACATAGAATGCAAATTCGTGTACGACCATTTCTTATCACCAGGAGAAAAATGGATTTGGAAATGCTTAAATAAAATCTGGCATGAATGTGGAGTTAGACAACAAACATATAACAATGATTACACAAATGTAACAAGGAAACACGATGAAAGTCTACGAGCTATTTACTGAACTGTCTTCAGAAAACAGGCTTGGTATATTCATGGATACTCATAGCGGAGCATGGCGGGTAAAGATAGGAGGTGGCCATGAATATAAAGGAACACTATGAAAATCATCTGGCAAATTATTACTCCTGGATGTTTGGTGATTTTAATGCTAAACTAAACGAAAACCAGCGATTTTTTCAGTCCCATAATATCAAACCAGTTTCATCAAAAATTGCTATTGATTTGGGGGCAGGTTGCGGTTTTCAATCAATTCCACTGGCAAAAATCGGATTCGAAGTTAAAGCGATTGATTTTAGCAAAAGATTATTGGATGAATTAAAAAATAAAAGTAACGGTTTAGGTATTGAAGCAATAGAAAATGATATTTTAAATTTTGATGCCTACTCTGATTGTAAACCTGAATTAATAGTTTGCATGGGAGATACTATTACTCACCTTGATAGCCTGGAATCTGTACAGAAATTAATTGAAAATAACTACGAAATACTTTTTAAAAATGGGAAACAGGTTTTAACATTTAGAGATTTGACCTTTGAACTTAAAGAAGAAGACAGATTTATTCCTGTTAACAGTGATAACAATAGGATTTTTACCTGCTTTTTAGAATATCACCCAACTTATGTAAAAGTTTTTGATATAGTTTATGAAAGGGAAAAGGGAAGGTGGATTCAAAAAATAAGCTCCTATAAAAAATTAATAATCTCACAGACAGAAATAAAAGAATATTTTGAAGATACCGGATTTAAAATAGAATTTATGGGCATTGAAAATGGATTAGTTACAATAATAGGGACAAAATAACGCTATCAATACTTTAAATTGAACCCTGCGCCTGAAAAGAAACATAGAACAAATAAACCGACAGAAATGCGAGGGCAATGAGCATCTTCTTGATGCCTTTCGGACTTCAGTCCGAGGTCGTTGACTTTCAACTTATGGATTCACACTTTCAGCTTATGAGTTCTTACTTTCAACTTATGAGTTCTTGCTTTCAACTTATGGTTCCAGTTCACAATAGTATTTTGCATAATTAAAATGAGCGCAAACAAGGAGAATCAACCACAGAGTCGACTATGAACTGTAATTCATAAATGAACATGAAAGAGCATCTGTAACAGACTTTTTAATACCAGAGCACAGAGGACACAGAGAACTATTACAACTCTGTGCTCTCTGCGTACTCTGTGGTTTATATACCATTAGCAGATGTTATGCAGAAGACTATAAAGTATCTGCGGTTTATTATTTCAAATGCTCATCTATAGCCCGTGCTGCTTTTTTGCCTGCTCCCATAGCGCTTATCACTGTGGCCGAGCCTGTGACCGCATCTCCGCCAGCATAGACACCTTTTTTGGTGGTTGCGCCGTCCTCTTTTGCTATTATCGTTCCGTGCTTTGTGATCTCAAGTCCCTGTGTTGTGCGCGGAACGAGGGGATTGGGTGATGTTCCTATGGCAATTATAACCACATCTGACTCTATCATATGTTCTGTCCCTGCTAACGGCATGGGCCTGCACCTGCCTGATGAATCAGGCTCACATAATACCATGTTTATGCACTCCACATGGGTGACCCAGTTCTTCCCGTCACCGATGATCCTGACAGGGTTTGTGAGTAGCCGAAACTTAATGCCTTCTTCTTTTGCATGTTCGATCTCCTCTGCCCTGGCAGGCATCTCCTCTTCACTGCGCCTGTAAACAACAGTTACCTCATCAGCCCCGAGCCGCAGGGCGCATCTTGCCGAGTCCATGGCAACATTGCCTCCGCCTACAACAACCACATGCTTTCCCTTCCTGATTGGTGTATCATAATCAGGGAATCTGTATGATTTCATCAGGTTCACGCGGGTCAGGAACTCGTTGGCAGAATACACGCCGCTCAGGTTCTCACCATCGATCTTAAGGAAAGATGGCAGGCCTGCGCCTGTTCCAAGGAACACGGCATCAAACCCGGATAGAAGATCATCCACTGTCTCTATTTTTCCTATGACCGAATCAAGAAGTATTGTAACTCCAAGCCGCTTTACGTATTCAACCTCAGCACGTACGATCTCCTTGGGAAGCCTGAACTCAGGGATGCCGTATATAAGAACGCCCCCTGCCTCATGGAGCGCTTCAAAGATCGTAACAGAATGACCCATTCTCGCAAGATCTGCTGCGGCTGTTAGTCCTGCAGGTCCAGAGCCCACTACAGCGACCTTCTTTCCTGTAGGTTCTGGCAGATGAGGGGCTTCCACTCCTTTATTTCGCTCATGATCTGCCACAAAACGCTCAAGGTATCCTATGGCAACCGATGCCCCCTTTTTACTTAATATGCAGGCCTGCTCACACTGCGTCTCCTGTGGGCATACACGTCCGCAGATCGCAGGAAGTGCATTATCCACCTTTATCTCCTTTATCGCATTATCAAAATCACCCTCTGCCACGTACTTTAAGAAAGCAGGTATCTTTACCTCAACAGGGCATCCTTTCATGCACTGCGGTTTCTTGCACTGGAGACAGCGCTTTGCCTCCTCGATAACCTGCTTCTCAGTAAGACCAAGGGCTACCTCATTAAAATTGGTAATGCGTTCCCCTGCATCCTGGGCCGGCATCTTCTGGCGCTCTAGCACAGGCATCCCTCCCTCTCGCATTTATACCTCTCAAGTGCGATCTTCTCCTCAGGCTGATACACAGCAAGCCTGTTCATGAGCAGTGTGAAATCCACAAGATGGGCATCGAATTCAGACCCATCAACGCATGCGAACTTTGTCTCGTTGCCTACAAGCACCCTGCATGCCCCGCACATCCCTGTACCGTCCACCATGATGGAGTTCAGGCTGACGATTGTCTTGACATTAAAAGGTCTTGTCACGCCTGCAACAGCCCGCATCATTACAGGCGGGCCGATGGCAACTACTCTATCTATATTTACCCCATCTTCAAGAAGTCTCTTGACTATGTCTGTTACAAAGCCGTGATGGCCTTTTGTTCCGTCATCAGTTGTGATATATAACTCGTGACTGACTGCCCGCATTCTATCCTCCCATAAGAGAAGATTTGCACTCCTTGCTCCTATAATGGAGATTACCCTGTTCCCGGCTTCATAAAAAGCCCGAGTCTGAGGAAAGATCGGCGCTACTCCCACGCCTCCCCCTACCAGTACCACGGTTCCTTCTTTCTGTATGTGTGCCGGGTTTCCCAGCGGCCCGATAAAATTCAGAAGCTCATCCCCGGCCCTCAAGGATGCAAGATGTGCTGTAGTTTTGCCTACTGTCTGGAAGATCATGGTGATCGTACCTTCCTCCCTGTCAAAATCCGCAATCGTGAGAGGTATCCTCTCCCCTTTCTCATTGATCCTGAGTATGACAAACTGTCCTGGCTGTGCTTTTTTAGCAACGCGCGGTGCGCTGATCTTCATCAGGTAGATTGTAGGAACAAGTTCTTGTTTTTCTAAAATCTCAAATGGCATAAACTCATCTCGATGCTCTTAAATGAGGTTTGATATAAAAAGGTATTGGTTTTACAGTATTTATATTGTTGTTAGTATTCATTAACCCGTTTGCGTTTTTTCTCCAAGATCCTTTGCAGGAGAAAAATCCACTCATATATTTAAATATGTTGATCTTCTATTCCTGCCCGGGATGATCGGTTCATGCATTACCATATAATCCTTACAAAAGAATGTAACCTGAACTGTAGCTACTGCGGAGGCGGGAGCGATTCTCCTCCAAAGGAGATTCAGTACTCTATCTCGGATCTGAAATCGTTCCTGTCCAGGGACGAAGCGCCTGCTATTGAGTTCTATGGAGGGGAGCCTCTTCTGCGGATCGAAACCATGAAAAAAATAATGGATGCAGTACCCGGGCGCTACGTTATCCAGACGAACGGCTTATTTCTGGACAGAATAGAGCCGCAGTATTTAAAAAAATTCCATTCCATCCTGGTCTCGATCGACGGTAAAAAGGATGTGACAGACCGAAACAGAGGTGAAGGCGTATATGACAGGGTAATGCGAAATATTAAGCTGATAAGGCAAAATGGCTTTTCGGGCGATCTGGTAGCCAGGATGACCGTTCCACAGGGTACGGATATCTATGAGAACGTATTACATCTTGCAGAATGTGGGGCTTTTGATCATATCCACTGGCAGCTCGGGTTTGAGATGTTCTGGGAGGGCGCAGAACCCGGATTAGAGGAGTGGATTCAATCATACAACACAGATATATCCTTGCTTGTTGGGTGGTGGATAGAAGAGATGGAGCGCACTCATCATGTTCCCGGGATTGTCCCATTTACTGGTGTTATGAATTCACTGCTGAATGGAACGCAATCGCGCCTTCGATGCGGCTCAGGTATTGATTTTTTTGCTGTAATGCCTGACGGCAGGATCTCTGCATGCCCGGTCTCTATTGATTTTGATTTCTCGGTCGTGGGATCGATCTCTGATACTCCCGTGTCCCTCTGCAACAGGGTACTCGTGGGTGAGCCGTGCATATCATGCGATATCTTCCATATCTGCGGAGGACGGTGTCTTTTTGTGAACCATGCGCAGGATATGCTCAGGAAAAATGGATATGCTCTGATCTGTTCTACTGTCAGGCATCTTGCGCAGGAATTAGAGGCTGCTGCACCGCTTATCAGAGAACTGATCGATAGCAGGGTTATAGAGAAAGATGCATTATACTATCCAGAGTTCAATAACGGGTGTGAGATAATCCCCTGATCAATCTGGTTTCTTCTATTTTTCTGATAGGCATTAGGTCTAATTTCTTGCCTTTTCCATTAATTATAAGTTAATTAAGAAACTCTTTGAGCATCATCAAATTAAGTGAGAACTAGCATGGGTGACCTTAAAAAATATAAAAATATCACAAGAGGTATCTCAGATACATACATCAACGTACATCCTATCCAGCGCGGCGGCATCCTGACAGCAGAAGCCCGCAAGGCACTTCTTGAGTTCGGCGACGGCTATTCAGTATGCGATTACTGCTTTGAGGCAAGAGTGGATCTTGTAGATAACCCGCCTGTTCATGATTTTACACAGGATGTGGCAGAGTTCCTGAATATGGATGATGTCAGGTTCACAGCAGGCTGCCGTCATGCGAAATGGGCTGCCATGCATATGGTATGCGAGCCCGGCGATACTGTGGTACTCGATTCCCTGGCGCATTACACATCATATCTTGCAGCAGAGGCGAACCAGTTAAATATAGTCGAAGTACCGCATAACGGCTATCCCAACTTTGAGATCGATACCGATGGCTATGCAAGGAAGTTCGAGGAAGTGGAGCAAAAGACAGGAAAACTCCCGGCTATGGCCATACTTACGCATGTGGATTACAGGTACGGGAACCTGGCTGATGCAGAAAAAGTGGGAAGGATATGCAGGGAATACGGCGTTCCTTTCCTGCTGAATACCGCATATTCATCAGGCATAATGCCTGTAGACGGTAAAAAGCTGCATGTGGATTTCCTGTGCGGCTCAGGGCACAAGAGCTGGGCTGCCTCAGCCCCGATAGGTGTACTTGCCACAACA
Organism: Candidatus Methanoperedens nitratireducens; assembly: GCF_000685155.1. Classification (GTDB taxonomy): domain Archaea; phylum Halobacteriota; class Methanosarcinia; order Methanosarcinales; family Methanoperedenaceae; genus Methanoperedens; species Methanoperedens nitratireducens. The sequence goes on along the minus strand of NZ_JMIY01000007.1, from coordinate 643,458 downwards.
TACGAATGGACGAGCAGGTTATTTAATAAGTCAACAGTACGGGGAGACTGGAGCGGCAGGGGATTTACTAAAAAAGAGGTTGCACTGTTCGGATGCTCTCCAGTGTTCGGTGCGCCTGTAGCAACGCTCATGGCATCATTCCCTGCTGTCGTTGAGCGGGTGAGGCACTGGGATGAAGAGATCAGGAAAGCGCAGTATTTCGTAAAAGAGATAGAGAAGATCGAGGGCTTTCATCAGATGGGTGCAAAACCAAAGCAGCACACCCTTATGAACATTGAGAGCCTGCCCCTGCATGAGATAGCAGAGAAGGATAAGCGAAGGGGGTATTTCTTATACCATGAGCTTAAGAAGAGAAAGATAGTCGGTCTTCATCCTGGCATGAGCAAAAATTTTAAGATTAATACGTACGGTTTGAAATGGGAACAGGTTAAATACGTAGCAGATGCCTTCAGGGATATTGCTAGAGAGAACGGGATAAAGATTGAGGATTGACCATGAAGTATGCAGAAGTATCTATTAAATTCAGGAAATTTTTTGAGCTGCCCTCATCGCCTGTGGCGGTCAGGATCATAAGCGAACACTCCGAGCAAAAGACCAGTACACAGCCAATGCGGTTCTGCGAAATGGTAAGGCGAAGCGCGGTATACGGGGAGAGCTTTGTGTTCAGTGTTGAGGAACTTACATGCACAAGCGGGGAACTTGCGCTCGGGTTCACTGAACCCTCATACGGAGAGGTATATCCCAGGATAAGACCTGCGAACACAAAGCTTGTGAGCGTCTCACCTCTTGAGAGAACAGAGAAAAAACCCGATGTTGTAATAATCGTGGGAAATCCGCGCAAGATAATGCGTATCTCGACTGTACTGGCCCAGTTACATGAGAAACAGCCAGTTGAGGTAAAATTCAAAGGCGAATTCGCTGTGTGCGGTGAGTGTACTGCAATACCATATCTGGAGAAAAAAGTGAATTTGTCTTTACTCTGCAACGGCGCCAGGATGTTCTCCGGGTACCGGGATGAGGAGATAGTAATGGGCTTTCCACTTGATGATTTCATCCGCATATCAGAGAGTACGGAGGAGAAGGAGATCACAAGCGCGCTGTGCGGCTGTATAATGGACGATATTCCCAAGAATGCAGTAGCAGCCATAGAGAGAATCGGGTTCGGAAAAGGTACTGACCAGTTCTTTGGCCGCTTTGGATCTGAGATCGTAAGATTATACACCCCGAAGGATAAAGAAGGTAAAATCACATCGCTTACCCTGCATGTACCTGTCAGGTTCAAAGACGGTGAGACAGCATCCCTTGTGAATGAGAAAGCGCAGGAAATCCTTCAAATGCCTGTACTTCACAGGGTGCGCGATAACTGGGTTGATATCGCACTTCCCTTAGAGCTTGGTGAGACCCTGAACAGGGCAAGTATGCGGGGTGAGAAGTTCGAGGCGCTTGTTAAAGGCGGGATTGAGACGATACTCAGGGAAGTTGAGAAGGTGAAGAGGAAGGCAGCAGGCTAGCAGCATATAGAAAAATATACATCAGTTAGCTTTAAATACTTTATTCGCATATATACGAACAAATAGTGGGCAGGAAAAAATCTTTTTTAACCATTTTCACCACCTCCTATCCTATCCATACTGCCCACTATACTATTTTCCTGTGCATTGAACGTGGTTCAGTATCCCCCGGATTTTAAGAAATCATCTGCAAGATTTTTCCTTATATTCAGCCTGCTCTCATCAACCACTTCTGTGAATTTGATGATCTTTTGAGCTTTTCGCTCTTCTGCAGGGCAGCCGTTGCATTCAAAAATATAATGCAGGAAGCCTGTCTTGAAATCCTCCACTGTCCTTGTGTGTTTATAGGCTGTGCCGCACTGCGGGCAGTCACCCACTTTGGGAACCAGTTCTCTACAATCCAGGCACTCATGAACGATGACTTCAATGACTTTGTTATATCTATCCACAGCGGTAAGTTTGAACTCTGTCTTCTTTTTTTTGGGTTCTTCCAAGTATATCACCCTGTCTCTGATCTGTCTTTGATATTTTGTAGAAATTGATATAAAAAATGAAAATGCAAGTAAATTAAATGGATCTACTTGCTTTTCTTCTTACTCTCGCGTTTTTTCTTGATTTTTTCCATTTCTACTGGACCGATTACGCCGCCCATTAATATCACCTTAAATCAATAAGAATCTATCATAGATATAATTTTCTGATCAGATCACTGCTGAACGCTACAGGCGCCCTGTAGCCAGCATGGAGCCGCCATACGGCATCACAATAATTCTTGCATTATCACTGTGCTTTCGAAGCGCCGTCTCCAGGGCATCTTCTAAAGTTGCAGGAATAAAATATGCTCTTCTGACCATATCATCCGGCAGAGAAGAGACCAGGTACAGATCAACTCTCTTTGCCAAGGCTGCAATAAGGGCTGCTTTGTGGCCGCCCATAACAAATCCAGATCTAAATCGCCTGATTGCCTCATCTCTATTAAAATTAAGCCATTCCTCAAACACAGGGTTCCCGTAACCTTCCCTGCATTCTGCAACAAGGATGACCGAACCCCCTTCCCTGACCGCGTTCCTGGCATGTTCAAGTGCTTTATGAGACTGGAATATATTGATATCCTTCGGCCAGCCGCCGGGTGAGACTATTAGAATATCAGCGGGCTCAACCTCGGTACGGGATACCCTGTCAAGAAAAGCTACACCTTCCCTGTGTGCATCTATGTAATCCCCGGCTGCTGCAAAGACTATTTCTTTTCTATCGTTCAATACCACATTAAGGATAAAATCAATGCCCAGAATTTCAGCGGCCTCTTCAATATCCTCTCTAACAGGACTGTCAGCCCTTCCCGCAGACGACCCCGGATCAAGCATAAAGGCATGGTTTGCATAAATGCTCCTCTTTGATGAAACTGCAGGGAGTATCGATTTTGCTCCGCCTGAGTAGCCTGCATAATAATGGAACTCGATGGTTCCTGTGCATACCACGATATCTGCGTCCACAACAGGCTTAAATATCTCTACAGGCGTGCCTCTTGCTGTCTCGCCAAGATAGATGCAATCATTGATATCATGCTCTATACTTTTTACCCTGCCGTACATTTCCTTTAATATGGCTCTTTTTTCCTCCTCTGTCTGTTTTCTGTGGATTCCCAGGCCAAATACAACAGTGATATCCTCAATCCCGCCTGCCTTTAATTCAGAGATCAGGGGAGGCAGCAGCCTGGCTGTTGGTGTAGGGCGCGTTGTATCGCTGACTATTATGACCGCTCTCTTCCCGGGGCCTGCGATACTGGATAAACGCTTACTATTTATTGGAGCTCTAAGTGCTCGTTCTATCTCTTTTGTTTCATCAGGGACTGCCACTGCATTATTGGGTTCCAGTACCCTGACCTGATACTTTGTGGGTATATCGATTGAGATCTCTGTACTCCCGTAGGGCAAATGGTACAGCACAAGTGCCCCACTAAAGCAGCGGTGAACCTGCAATCAGGCTTCCGACTATATATCCCAGGATCACCCCTCCGTTGAGAAAAGGAAGCCCTGCCTGGGGTTTACCCTTCATCACAAATCCCATGAGCACAAAGAACCCCACGAACGTACCGATAATGGCACCAATGGCAGGAATATTGATTGCGCCTATAAGCGGAAATGCATAAAAACCTGTTTCAACGATGGGGTGTGAGATCGCAGACACAACAAGGACAGTTGGTATTACTGCATCCCCCAGGCCCATAAAGAATGCCTCACGTTCTTCTTTATCAAATTTCTCACTAAGAAAAGAGTAATTCCATTTCTTGGGAACTACCAGTAATATTGGAAGTCTCAGGTCCATTATACCTTCAGCAAGAGTTACCATGTGTTTTGTTCTGTACACTGCAATATAATCGTATACTGCCAGCAAAATAAGCAATACAAGCACTGGAATAATTTCAAGAGAGTTTCCAAAAATCGTAGCTGCTCCAGCGCCAATCAACAATCCAATTATGTCAATAACATACCATTCAGGGAATTTATATAGGGTACCAGTTAAAGTTACTGAAAGTACAATCGAGAGAATAAAAGTTGTTTCCAATGATAAAAATATTGTAAAAATGCCTGTAAATACAATATACAACGTCCACGCCACAGTAATGAATATAAACGCCTGTATTATCCACTTTTTGTTCATCCTGATAACAACCAGTATAAATGCAGTGAAAACCAGGATGATAGCTATCCAGTAAAATACATTAGTCACATCCCCTGGATCTTGAAATGCCCTGAATTCTTCTTTATCTAAAGGTTTTGTCAATGCTATTGCAATCAACTGGACAAGCAGCAGCATGAATGCCATGCCTATAAGTGGGGTATACTTTGTTAATCTCAATTTAATCTCCACTCATAATATGGTAGAAGGTTTTTAAAAGTTTGCTAAAAGAAAGATAGTGAATGGCTTACTGGCAATGCTGATGGTTTGTTAATATTTGGTGTATATAAAACTTATCAAGATCGAAAATTATCCAAGGTTTCACAGTAGGCCCCAAAAAGCCGTGATAAGCTGGCTATCCTTCTCAGCAAGATCTATCACTTCAATATTGCCAAACCCGGCATCCTTGAGCCATTCCCTGTACTGCTCCTCGGTATACGTACTGCCGCCCTCTGTGTTTGCGAGCATATTGACCGCGAACATCTCTGCCACAGGACTTCTTCCTCGAACGAAATCCTCTATGGCTATCATTCCGCCGTCCTTCAAAACACTGCTAACACGTCTTATGAGCCTCCTGTTCTCTTCCTCTGAGTAGATATGGCAGATATTACCCATGAAAACAATGTCGAATGTCTCGCCATCGAATTCGTTTACAAACTCTTTTGTTTCTTTTGTGAAATCCCCCTTTTTCAGAGTGAGAGCTTTAATATCCTTTAATCCAAATTTAATACTGACATAATCAATGGCCTCAGGTAGGTCATAAAGAACCGCACTCAATCCTCTATTGATAAAGGCTCTGGAATACTTACCCGGCCCGCCCCCGAGATCAAGCACGTTCCTTGCATTCTTCATTCTTTTAAGACAGTGATCCACAGTCTCCTCTACAACCTTATCAGGCCTTGATGCCATAGCATTCATAAAAGCTGCCACATCATGCTTCTCTTCTCTCTCTGGCTTTGCTCCTTTGATTATCTCAGGAAGCTCAAGCCATGCATCCATTATATCGAGAAAATGAGGAAGAGATCCTCCTATATAATTCTCGCCACGCTCAAGGAAGAGAGCCCTTGCCTTTTCAGCGATGATATACCTATCCTGTCTTTTATGCACGTATCCCATAGCACAAAGTGCTTCAAGCACGATGAACAAAGCCCTTTCGTCAGCATTGAGCATATGTTTCAGTGTTGCTATATCTTTTTTATCCGAGAGGGCATCAAATATCCCTGCTCTTTGTGCAGAACCCAGCAGAACAAGTTTACTTGCATAATCCCTTGCAGTTTCAAAATCAAATTCTTCATCTAATGACCACATTTTTATCATATTACCTGTATCACATGTATTACCTATATTTTTACCTGTATTCTTTTTGCGAAAGATTCACAGAAATTTTTCTGAAATATTGAATACCCGCGTGTTTTTAAAAAATAAATAGATAAAATATATATAGTTTGCCCTTCTAAGTGTATGTCAAGGTTAGATCTCATACTTACTTAAGCAGATTCATAGCTTGAGATCTGTGTATCCTCATCCGGACACAGTAAGGCACAGCAATTTCCATTCGATAAAGGTTAGAAAATGGCTACAATTGATGATCAAAGGCACAACGTTCTTATTTTTTTGCTTGTTATGGCTTTTTTCACAGGTGCCACTATTCAGTTAAGTGAAGGCTCAGTGCTTATTGGAGTTGTGCTGTTTCTTATAGCTCTCGCACTTACAACAAAAATAAGACTGAGCAGCATATATATCACTAAAAGCTCAAAGTTTTTTATTGTACTGGGCACATTCATAGTGCTTGCAGATCTTGTTTATAACCTTAAAGCAATGAATAATCTCGGTACGCTGGATTCCATGACCTTCTTTATGGGTGGATCTCTCATAGCATACGGCATAAGCCAGTACAGGCGCATGGGTGAATTCGGGATCTATACATCGGGCACATTCATCATATTATATCTGTTTTTCTACTCACTATTACCCTCGCTGAACAATAATTTCATTAACTATTTTGACCATTACCTTGTGTTGCTTCCTTCTCTTGCCATTGTAAACGCAGTCTCAGATATGAGCCTGCATGTGGTAGCTACAGAGACTGTTCACTTCAAAGGCTTTGAGGATAGTACTGTTGTTATAGGTGGCCCCTGCTCAGGCATCTATTCCATGATTCTGCTTACAGGCCTTATCGTGGGCTATACGAAAATGGAGCGTCTGACTGATAAGCGCAGGATATCTCTGTTGATCGTTATTACAGTACTTGTGGCATATATTGCCAATCTGATAAGGGTTTCTGTATTATATTATATTGGCTACTATTACGGTATAGAGAGGATGATGTTTGTTCATGTTTATCTGGGGTGGATAATCTTTATGATAATATTCTTAGGTATCATGATGGTTCTGTATAAGACTAAATAGATTAATTAACTGGATAGGCTAGATACTCATTAGAGGATGTTTTTATCTTTAAAGTTCCATCTAGAATTGCTATTTCATCCCCTTGAATAAATCTCAGATCTTTTATGTTTCTCAGGGTTATTGCATCACTGGTTACGCTCTCGACCTCAAATTCACCAAAGCTTCTGCCTGGAGTAATCTCAAAAGGAGCACTGTATTCCCTTATATCCAGTTCAATGCTGCTGCTATTTATGGCCTGAAGCTCCCCTGTGATTGCTCTGTATTTTTCATCTTCCCTGTATTCTATCCAGTATTCGAATGAGTCGCCAATATTCAGAATATTTGATTTCCTGAGGTTGTTTTTCCTGCCAGTATACATCTCATAATAAAGATCACGCATAGATGATGAATAGGAATCAGGTAACGGTGATTCGCTTGCGCTTTCTATTAATCTTTTCTGTTCTTTTGTCATTGCTTTTCTGATATAGAGTATAATATCACCATTGCTGTCATTTGCCCTATTGAATGTGATCATAAAGCCATCACCGAGTTCCTGGACCTTATCATCGTGCAAAATTATTTTTCTACTGGTAGTTACAGAGCTGATATGCCCGGGTTTATTTTGATTTACCAGTTCATAGGTACCTCCCAGAAATGAGAGTAAGCCTGAGTGCCTTATTGACCTGTATACTGCCTGCCCTGCCTCAACCAGGCCGTTATCTGAGAAATACATGGATAGTTCCTCGTATGAGGTACCATTCTCAAGATGGAAGCCAGGGTAATTAAAACCTGTAATGTTCATCCATCCGCCGTGGTTGATGTACTGGGGCGTACCCCTTAGCCTGACATCTGCTGCATAGGGATACAGCGTATCGCCCTGGATACTTAATCCCATGATGCCGTTGAGAATTACTGCTCCGTCTTTTAATTTAATTGGATAGCTATTCTTTAAGGTAATTCTATCAGAGCTTATATTGGCTACTTCAAAATCTCCAATCACTGTGCCTGGACGGAGGGTAGTAATAATATCAGAGTATATCACTATGCTGGTTAAATACACGTTATCGTCTCTTATGTTATTGACTTTTGCTGTAAAAATCGTCACATAGGATTCTTCTATCTTCATCCTGTACTCATAGATCTCCTTTTTACCTACGAGTTTTGAATCAAGAATACTGCCGTCTTTTCTCAGTTCAAGCATAGCTGAATCACCTCCCGGACTTATCATCCTGACTGCCAGAGAATAGGTGTTCCCAAAATTCCATGCTTTACCGGATGTTAGGGTCTTATCAGGATATGTTTCCAGTATCTCTGATAGGTTTGCAGGATCGTCATCAATCATCCTGTAGCGTGAACCCATAATGTATAGCTCACTACCTCTCACTCTCGCGGTATATGTCGCATTGCCGGTATCTACTAGATTATTATCTGAGACTTCAAGACGGAGTATTTCATAGGATCTATTCCTGTTGATATCGTAGTAGAATCCAGGGAAATTAAAACCGTCTATTATTATGGATTTTTCAAGTTTAAGCGGTGCTCCCCGTACATCGAATTTGAATTCATGTACTCTACGAGCTATAGATTCGACTTTATTTCCATCAGCATAGGGTTTTAACTGTACATTGCTCCACCAGACAGTAACGTTATAGTCAGTGTTGTATCTATTATAAACCCTGAATACCACTGTATTGTTTCCCGATAATAGCACCGGTATTTCTACCTGCTCCCAACTGCTATTTTTATCCCCGATTCTGGATTCCCATATCACCCGATTGTTTATGAGAGCCTGCTTGAAGATATAGTCCGGGCTATTTGAGTATCCAGAATCCCTTACATCAAAGGAAAGTATTGCCCTGGCATTTCCTGAGGTTGTTAGATTCTGATATATTATTCCATAGGATTCTGCATCTTTTGCGGCAAAATTTATTTCATAGGCTCTGAGTGATGAATTTATTGCATTATAGTTTCCCGTGATATCCGGGCTTCCAAGGAATACCCAGCCATCATCCGATGCCATATTCCCGTTAATGATATCAGGCAATTCTGCAAATCTTACTGAATCCAGTCTGGTGTTTACAAGGAGGTGAACCGATCTGTAGGGTTGATTATCTTTTAATAGCAGGAATTCAAGTTTTGATCGATTACCACCTGCAAATGCGATTGAAGGAACCAGTTGAGGTACGAATGTTACATTATTAAGCCATTTATCCTCATGCCCAAGGGCAATATAGTATTCTTTCAAAGTCCTTCCTCCAAGCTGCACACGGAGCGTGTAGTTCACAGGTGCATACTCATAGTTCTCCACTCCTACCGGTATTGTAACTGTATCTCCAATGCGGATCTCTGCTGTATAGTTCTCTGCTTTTCCATCTGCTCCGAGGATATAGAGGGCTGTGAATTTCTCAGGCTCTCTTGTTGTAACTTTTGCATATATCAGCATGGCACTGACCAGCAGTATTGCAATGATCATGGCTTTTATCAGTGTTTTCTCAAGGGCAGGATCGTATTCAGGTATTATTTTTGTCTCTTTGCTCCTGATTGTGTGATAAAAAGAGGTTATGTCTTTGAAAGAGAGACCATATCCTTCTTCTTTGAATCTCAATCTTTGAAGATATGCTGCTACCAGGAGAAGACCCATGATTGTAGAGAGGCTGATCACTATGGATTTTGGTCTGAAACCCCATGGTGTGTAGTTGAGGGCAAAGCCATCAAAAACAAAAATTGCTATGCTAAGCCCTATACTAAATGTGAATCTCTCTATTGGACTGAGTTCTCCATGCTTTGGGAACATCACCGAGATTAAGAGATACCCTGGTAAAAAGAGAAGAAAAAGCGGTGCAAGAATCACTCGCAGGGGGGTCTGGTTAAAAGGAGGGAATGATATAAAAAGTATTGATAGGATAATCAGAACTGCAGTGAGCCCGAGATCAGTGGATGCCCTGATCCTTTTAGATGAGATTAACAGTTTGTTTCCTATAAAGATAACGACCTGGGCTATCGATAGTCCGATACTGTCTGCTAGAAGATCCCAGATACTTGCCGTTCTCCCGGGTACGAAAACCTGGTAAAACTCATCGATTGCGCCATACACAGTGCCGATAATAACCGCGAATATAAAGGCATGATCCCTTAAAGCAGGATTTGAAGAATTCCTCAGGGTGAAATAGAGCAAAAACCCAAATCCTGCGTAAATTACTATATGCTGCACCTTATCAAAATTCCCGGTGAGGAGAGATAGGGGATACAGAAGAAATCCTAAATAAGGGTACTCAATGGACTCCAGTTCCAGTGTGTTCTCAAGATTCTCAAGAAAATCCAGTATCGCAATTAGACTATCCGGGCTTGATCCAGACGATGGGTAGAAAATCAGCAGAGCATAGAAGATCGTAAGCAGTATTAATACTCTGGATCGGTTATTCATAAATATTATCACCCCATTAACATTTTTTAATCTCAAAAGCCACTAACGCCCTTGAATAGTTAATAACGCAACAACCTCTTAAGATATATATTTATCGTATTCCGTATTTAATATATATTCATGGTCATTGTTAAATTCATTATTTATTATATATTGGATGAGCTCACGGCACAGGCAAAATTTAATACTATTAAAGTAGGTTGTATTATAATCTATGAAATTGCTTGCACTATCAGATCTTCATGGCGATTACTCCCATGTCCAGGCACTTTGCAAAAAGGCAGGGGATTTTGATGCTGTATTGATCGCAGGAGACATAACGGATTTTGGCCCGGATGAGCGCGCGCTTGAATTACTGAAGATGTTCAAAGAGCCTGTACTTGCTGTACCGGGGAACTGTGATAACCCATCGATACTGAAATTGCTGGATGAAAATGCCATAAATCTTCATAATTCACGTTATACCATGGCAGGATTGACTTTTGTGGGTCTTGGGGGATCAAACCCAACACCTTTTAATACGCCGTTTGAGCTCTCGGAGAAGAGAATTGGTGAATATATCGGCACATTATTGGCCAACTTAAGTGGCAGGGTTATATTATTATCACACGCTCCACCGCGAAATACAACCGATAGGGTGCCTGGGGGAAACGTGGGCAGTGAGGCACTGGCCCGGTTCCTGAGAAGATTTGATCTCATCGTCTGCGGGCACATTCATGAGGCACGGGGTTCTGTTCGTGTTAACGGCACGCTTGTGGTGAACCCGGGTATGGCATCAAAAGGACAGGCTGCCATGATCACGATAAACGACGAGATAAAAGTAGAATTCATTGATGAATAATGGTTAAAATCGCAATATCAGGTAAAGGAGGCGTCGGGAAGACAACAATATCAGGGACACTGGCGCGGATACTTGCAAGAGAGGGCTATGATGTGCTTGCTATCGATGCTGACCCGAGTATGAACCTCGCCTCAGCGCTGGGCGTAAAAAAGCTCCCTGAACCTTTAACCGAACTTAAGGAACTCATTGATGAAAGAGCTGGTGCAGGCGGTATATTCAAGTTAAACCCGAAGGTAGATGATATTGTTGAGAGGTTCGGGGTCACAGGGCCTGATAATGTAAAACTGCTTGTTTTAGGCACGATTGAGAGAGGGGGAAGCGGCTGCATGTGTCCTGCAAGCTCATTTTTAAAAGCACTTCTTCGCCATGTGATTTTAAAAACTAACAGTGTGGTAATCCTGGATATGGAGGCAGGAGTGGAGCATCTCGGGCGGGGCACCACAAAAGGGATAGATATTATGCTAATTGTGGTGGAGCCGGGTGCAAGGTCGATAGAGACAGCAGGGAGGATTGCAGAACTTGCACGCCATATCGATATCAGAAGATTCGGTGCTATAATCAATAAAGCAGTGGGAGACGTAAAAGAGATCGAAGGTAAGCTCAATGGATATGGTATTGCGGTAACAGGTGTGATACCATACGATACCGCCCTTATCCAGGCAGATATGGATAACATTGCTCCCATTGATAAGGGCGGGGCAGCGATTGAGGCAATGAGGGATATATGGGAGAAAATACTCAAAAGGAGTGAGTAACATAAAGAAAACAGATAGAATGCCCTGCAGGTGTGGGTGCATTGATGATCTTCTTGGCGGAGGATTTGAAAGCGGGATAATTACCCAGGTATACGGGGAGTCAGGTACAGGAAAGACGAATATCTGCATTCAGCTTTCAGTTGAATGTGTCAGGAGCGGGAAGAAGGTCATTCTCATAGACACTGAAGGGTTCTCAGGAGAGCGGTTCAAACAGATAGCTGGTGAGGATGCAAAAAAAATAGCAGGCGATATAATTATATATGAGCCAGAGAGCCTCGAGCAGCAGTACTCCGCTATCGTTGATCTTGAGAAGATAATGAGTGAGAGAATCGGATTGATAATCCTGGACTCAGCAGCTCTTTTTTACAGGCTTGGGCTTGCCCAGGATGACAGGAGTGAAGAGAACATAGCACTTCGGCGCGAACTTGTGAACCAGATAGGAATACTTCACGGGATAGCCAGAAGATACGGAGTGGTTGTGGTAATCACAAACCAGGTCTACAAGGATGTTTCCACAGGGGAGACATGCCCTATCGGAGGGACTGCATTGGAGCATCTCTCAAAGACCATCATACTACTTGAAAGGACAGGAATATCTAAACGCAGGGCGACACTGAGGAAGCACAGGTCAAAAAGTGAGGGTACCTATTGTGATTTTATACTGACAGACAGGGGTATGCAATAGTATTACTTTTTGCCGCTCATAATCTCAACGAATCTTGGCAAAACGCCTTTGTTCCTGTTCCTTGCTGACTCAGTTAATACCCCTGGTTCTGCAGATGCAGATACAGCGGCTTGTTTTCTCTGTTTTTTCGGACCTGTCTCTCTTAAAAGGTACCAGGATAAGACCTCAGCATATGCGATAACCCCGATAAACGCAGACCAGATTAAAAGCAGGATATGGATATTGTATACAGGCACCACAAATGAGAACTGCATCCTTGAGAGGAATTCCATTGCCTGATCAGGCATGAGATAAACAAAAGCTAAAGGAACAAGTATCATTAAAAGTGCAGACAGTACTGGTGAGATGTATATGAGCGTTACCAGAAGAACCAGTGCATAGATAAAAAAAATTAGAAATGAGAGAACTTCCATATTATCAGCTCCTCTTTAATCGGATTGATAGACAGGCAACCACTGCCACACCTGTGATAATTCCTGCGATCACAAGGAACGATGAGACCATAAATGATAGCATTACATCCGGCTTTGCATTTAAAGGTGATGAATCATCCCCATAAATAGCATTCTCAAGGCCTGTCAGTTCAACAATGTTCGATTTCGTCTCTTTGATGACGCCGTAGATATCGCGGTAAGCTGCACTTGCTGCAGGCAGAACATCAGCATCGCCAGGTATAGAATATATGATTCCTGCGCTTTCCCCCCCATCAAGCAGACCAGACCATGTTGTGTTTCCGCTCATAACTGGATATCCATCAGGTATTTTATCAGACACATCAACCATTGCAGGCCTGTCTCCTGAGTTGGTTGTAACCAGGTCCACATAGATGAGGTTGTTCCTTTTTGAAGCGGATTTGGTCATGGTGATCAAAGGGCCGTGGACTGTCATTACTGCCTCTTCCGATGCTGAGGACTGGTCTTTCCATTTTGCTACTGCGAATGGGAGGACATATTGCCCGAGTCTCTGCGGTGATATATAGTAGGAGATATTTGTTGAATCTCCGGGCTTAAGCTCTATACTCCAGTTGAGCATTTCTGCTTCTGATGCAAGCTCTTCAGGTATCGTATCATAGATACTGATAGATTCCTCTGTCTGTCCTGCATTGTAGATATACAACTCCACGGTCACGTTTTTCTGATCTACATTCGCAGGGACCTGTTTTGTTATTGATATAACAGGGGTTGTATGGATAGTTCTGCTTATTTTAGTAGTGTATTCATTGTTATAGTAATCAAATGCTTTTATTGTTGCGTTGATAATTATTGTTGAATCTGCAGGAAGCTGTGTAATCCTGGACTGGAAAGATCTTATGCCTGTAACATCGGTTGATGAGAATACATCAGGCTTGATCTCTGCATCCGTGCTGCTCTCCAGATCTATACCTGCTATATTCCAGGCAATGTCGCTTGAGATATTCACAGTTACCAGGATTGCCTCATCAGGGGTATATCTATCTTTATCTGTAGAAATATCGGCTTTGATCACTGGCATGGTATTTGTTAAGAATTCAAGATATACAAAACCATTCAGGTCTATATTCTTAACAACTATCCTGAGATTATCATGGTCACTAAAGCTGTTCTTTGAAAAAACCCTTGTTTCTTCCATGCTTTTGTTTGATATCGTCAGGTTCACCGATGCCGGGCCGAATATCTCTGCATGGACGGTATAGTTCTCGATTGTATATCTTTCTCCCCATTTCAATAACTTACTACTAAGCGGTCTCCATGTAGCTTTTGTATCAGATATGCTGATCGCAATCCAGGAGTACTCTCCTTTTATTCCAAGCAATGTTACCCTTATGTTATCATATTCCCTGAAATCGGTTATATTAAAATCCCTTTGCTCAATTTTATTTTGATTCTTATAGACCGTGATTGAGGCTTTTTTATCGCCTATAGGCTTTGCTTTTATAATATAATCTTCAAATATTAGCGTATCGTTTGATCCAATGAACCCGGAGGAGCTGGCTGCCCAGATATTATCGAGTGTGCTGGCAGATGCAACAGGAAGAGAACAGATCAACAGGAAATATATTAGGGTTTTTATGTTCATTATACTTTAAATTGGATTCTATTAATTTAAACTTTTGGCTGATGAGATATTGTCATCTTCACACCCTTATTTATATTAGTGTGAATGCAAGCAAACATAATCGACCCAAAGAGGTAGTTATATTGCCTTCAGACCACACTGGCTTAAGAGAGATGAAAAAGAGCGGAGATGCTGAGGGTCTGCTCCGTGTTCTTGATACAGGTGACGTGAAGGAGATAAGGGAAGCTGTGCGCATTCTTGGGGAATTAAGATACAGCAAAGCCACAAGGCCGCTGATCGGATTACTTGAGACAGATGATATCCAGATCCGTTCGAACTCAGCATGGGCGCTGGGTGAGATAGGGAACGCCAGGGCAGTTCTGCCTCTGATAGGACTTTTAAATGACCCGAGTGAGAACGTGCAGGTATATGCTGCATGGGCACTTGGAAGGATAGGGGATAAACGCGCAATTACAGCTTTAAATGCTGCTTCAAAGAACGGATCACAGGAATTAAGAAAACATGCCAGGGAAGCGATAGCCAGGATAGAATCGAATAAACGCAGTATGCGGAACAGGGATTATGATCCTGAAGAGTATGGCGCAGCAGATGAGGCTCTTTCCTCTGACATAGATATCCCTCTGGTAGCCATTGATGTGCCCCTGAACATATTGAAATGCGATTACGTATCCAGGGCAGAGGGAGAACCAAACAGAGACAGGGCGAGATTATCAAAAGATGTGGCCATAAAAGATACAGTCAACACTGGTAAGGATAACACACGCAGAATTATCCTGGGCCTGAAGGATGATTTTTGTGGAGTGATCTCAATCGATGTCTTATTCAGGTACAGAGATAACAGAGGAGATGGGCATACAAGCTCAGTGTGGCTGCAGGTGGCAAATGCAGAAGAGAGCTATGCGACATCCGGCAGTGACACAGCCAGAGGCCGGGACTTTGATCTGGAATTGGACCCAGAGGAACAGATAGATGAGATGGAGAGGAGAGCACCTCAACAGGGTGTTAGAGATACAAAAATAAAATATTCAAGGAAACAGATCCCAAGACCTGTTGAGGAATCCCCTGACGGAGCAGAAACTAAGGTTAAGAGGATCAAAACCCAGACGCTCAATCAGACTCCAGATATAGACTTAAAGACACAGGTTGTCGATGCTCAAAAAGATATTGTGGATGTAGATTCGGCTGTCAGACTTTTATCTGATATTGGAATGGCAGGAATGACAAATGCAGCATCTACAGTGACACAACTGGCAGGGCAGGAATCAGAATCGCTTCAATCTCAACTTCGGACACTTCCGATTGACCAGATGCGCGATGAGATAGCTGGCCTCGGGGACTATATTGTATCTATTGAGATTAAACTTCATGGCAAGGGACAGGCAGGAGAAGTGAACGGAATGTTGCATCTTTACTTCTCAAAAGATGTCGCCCTTGCGATCGCAAACGAACTACTCTGCAATCAGGCTGATGCAGCGATCAAGGAATTCACAGAGGATATAATCTCAACATTGAAAGAGACTGCCAATATTTTTGGAGGCCAGTATATAAGCGCTGTATCTGAATACATCGAGGTTCCCATATTCCTTGAGGCTCCCATATTCAAGACTGGTACATCTGTACAGATTGCTGAATCAGTGATGAAGGATGTAACAGGGAAAGTCGAGTTTGCGCTTGCAACTGATCTTGCCTTAGGGAGTAATAAAACAGGCCGGTTGATTATGCTTCTTGATCCGAGATCCTTTGAGATTATAGTAGCTAAACTATTTTAACTACGGAATAATCAGGAAGTGTATACTTCATTGCCCCGTATTACCTTCTCTGCATCCCTCTCAAGCCTTGAGAGCATATTTTTATCTAATTTCTTTCCTGTTAACTGCTCAATAAACATCAGTGATTTGGCATGGTCCTCAGGGAGCAGTTTCCATGTAGGTCGCTCCACATAATAATCTATCCCGTTGGCGTAGGTCATCATCTTCGAGTAGACTTCCTCACTTATCCATCCTATCTCAATATAATACTCAAGGATCTCAACCAGGTTATTTCTTCCAACTTTTTCCAGTAAGAATTCTATCCAGTTAAGGACGATAATAGAGGTTTCAGCCCTGTTATCCAGATAGGGCAACTTGACGCCATTACTGCTCTGGGCATACTGCGATTCTGAATCTGCAGCCTGTATTGATCGATCCTGTTTTGCATGTGAAGAATTATTCTGTATCTTTTGTTCCAGCATGGGCCTGAGATGCTCTAAAACCTGTTCTACGAGAGTATCCTGATTTAATACATTTGATTCAACTATCTGTGTCAATTCCTCCAATCTACTCTCAAGAAATTTGAGTTTAGTATCAAACTCTTCTTTTAGATCAAAGGGAATCTCCGGGGCCTTTTGGCTCAGGAATTCGATTTTTTTCTCAATCTGCTCAATTTTCTCGGATGATGCATTATCCTTCTCACCGACAAATGGGTTTACGGTACTGGAGACAACTTCATATAATGATAATAGCTCAAGCAGGCTTTCATCTATCTTATCCAGTCTATCCTTAAATTCATTAATATGTTGCTTGGAAGCAGTGACCGTACTTTCCATTTTATTTAGTTTGATCTCAAAGTCCTTTACAGCCTCTGTATTAGCATCGATCTGGCCAGATTTTGAATTGATTATCTCTTCAATTTTTTGGGCCATTTCCTCCTGGTTCTTCTTAAGCTGTTCAGAGATATCAATGTCTATTATTGATGTAGCTTCAGGTATTCTGGCCTCGGAGGTCTTTTTTATCTTTTCTATTCTTTTAATAAGGGACTCCTCAGGTATCATTAATTTTTTAAATTTAGCTGAAAAGTCCTCTAACATGTATTTTCACTTCACATTATTTTCTATGAATCTGTTATTTAAAGTAATTATTATTTTAAATATCTTTTGTGCTTTTGCTCACTAAATCAGGAATTTGATTATATAAATATATGCAGTTTATATCAAATAACAATTCACACTTCTATCACAATTCTATTTATATATAGTACATCAACATTTTGTATCAAGGTTTGATATGAGAGTAAAAACTGGAATTGAAGGATTTGATGGGTTAATTGAAGGAGGCCTTCTTCAGGGCAGGCAGTATCTGATCAGCGGGTCACCAGGAAGTGGAAAAACCACTTTTGGGGCACAATTTCTTGCAACAGGAGCACTGGTCGGGGAAGCAGGCGCATATGTGGCATTATCCGAGAGTGTCGGAACTATTATCGAGGATATGTCTCGTTACAATCTGTTCATACAGGAGTTCATCAAGAGAAAGAAGTTGTTTTTTTTGGATATAGGCCCTGCCAGTTACGGAGATAATGATAGAGTCTCAATGGTAATAACACCTAATTATGAGCAGCAGGTCACTGAATCACCTGAGATTGCCCCTCCATCTCCGTATTCGGTATTTGAGAACGTAGAGATGATGGTTAAGCAGTATGGTATTAGGAGACTGGTGATCGACTCGCTGTCATCAATCAGGTTCACATCACACCATCCTGCACTGGAGGAGCGATCCATTGGCAGGTTCATCCGTAATCTGAAAAGTCTTGGCTGCACCACACTGCTATTATCCGAACTCACAAGACCCGATGCCTATACAATAGAACAATTCGCTTCACACGGGGTCGTATTTCTCCATAATTTCATGGACAGGCAAGGCAATATGGTCAGAGCACTGCAGATTATTAAAATGCGCGGAACAAAGCACGATTGTGAGATGCGGGGAATTGAATTCACTGATAAGGGCCTGAAAGTTTTAAAACCGATTAAAAGGTAAAGTTAAGGAGGTTTGAAGGTTATCAACGACCAGGCGGAAGATAAGGTTCGGCTTCTAATAGATAAAATATATAATCTGGGGTTTGAGGTGGGATACAGGAACCACTCAGAGATAGGCTGGGTACTTAGAGAGTACACAAGGCTTATGGAAGAAGCCCTGAACATCGGGATCCAATTACCTGAGAACTACTACAACAACGGGAAGATAAAGGGCAAAGCGAGCAGGGATAGAGGTATAGAAGAATCCTCTGAAAAAGGAGCACTCAAGGTGAGCACAGATCATGTGCCTGATATGAAAATTGACGCAGAGAGCATTACGGCTGAACCTGATGAGCCTAACTTTCTGAGAAAGCCTTCACTTAGTGATTCTCCTCCTCTGGTCGAAAGAGTCAGCATGGTAGATGTTCCTAAATTCCTTTGTAAAACCAAGCTTCTACAAAGAAAATAGTTCACACAATTTATAGGAGGAAATATGGTAAATCCGCCTCAAGGTACAAAAACAATGTCGGGCGACGAGCTTCAGCTTGTAGTTTTTAATATAGGCAGAGAAGAATTTGGCGTGGAAATAATGAATGTGCAGGAGATCATCCGCATGATCAATATCACGAAGATCCCTCAGGCTCCTGATTACATCAGGGGAATAATCAATCTTCGCGGCAGGATTATAGTGGTGATTAATCTTAACGTGATAATGGACATGAAAAGCAGGGAACAGGATGAGAATACCAGAATCATAGTGGCGAGCATAGGAGACACAGTGATGGGATTCGTGGTTGACTCAGTGAGCGAGGTCATCCGCCTATCAGAAAAGAATGTTGAGCCTGCTCCTGCTATAATTGCCAGCAGGATAGGCATGGAGTATATCCTGGGTGTGGGAAAGCTGGATAACAGATTGCTGATACTTCTAAATCTGGGTAAGATACTCAGCACTGATGAACTGCATAGCATCATGAGTATATCAACAGAGGCTACAGAGATAGCAGCTATATGAACTGTTCTTATTTTCTGCCAGGTTCACATTTTTTTCACAAATCTGTATAAATGGATGATATTCTGTTTTATTATTTAAAAAACTCTTAGAGGTTAAATATGAATTTCATGGATATTATAGATAGGGCAAATCAATTGACCATCAATAAGCTCAAAATAGGGATGAAGATAGCATATAGTTTTATTGTCATCGATGTGTTGATATTAATCGTTGGTTACCTTGGACTGTATGGTGAGAGCGTAAATACGATCATCGATCCAGAACAGATACTCATCCTCTCTATAGTCTTTGCTATAGTTTCTTCAATCCTGATGTGCATAGGCCTGACCCGTTCTATTTTAAAACCACTCAATGAGTTTCAAGCAGCAGCTAATCGGATATCTAATAGGGATTTGACCACAGATGTAGTTATTTCATCCGATGATGAGCTTGGACTGCTTGCAGGGTATTTTAGAAAAATGACATCGAACTTGAGAGATATCATTGGACAGGTGCAGCACTCTGCTCTAAAAGTTAACTCAACAGCCCAGGAACTCTCTGCATCAAGCGAGGAGATGAAAGCTTCGATAGAGCAGATAGCCAGTACTGCCCAGGACATCGCCCGAGGCGTAAACCAGCAGACTTCGAAGATAACAGAAATAAGCCGTGCTATGAGGGAGATGTCAGAGAGCGTGCAGCAGGTTGCAGCCAATTCCCAGAAAGCTGCAGAGGGTGCTGATGAGGCAAATAAGACAGCCCAGGATGTGGGTAAAATGTCAGGTGAGGTTGCACAGAAGATGACCCAGATCCAGGGAACTGTTGATAACTCAGCAACGGTGATAAAGAATCTTGATAGCAAATCCCAGAAAATAGGCGAGATTATCAGTGTGATAACTAATATCGCTGACCAGACAAACCTACTTGCCCTTAACGCAGCCATAGAGGCAGCCCGTGCAGGCGAACACGGCAGAGGCTTTGCAGTGGTTGCAGATGAGGTCCGTAAGCTTGCTGAGGAATCAAGAAATGCATCAAACCAGATTACTGAGCTTATAAAAGAAGTCCAGCAGGGAACAAGAAAGGCTGTTGAGAGTATGGAGCAGGGAACTAAAACAGTCGATGAAGGCGCTAAGACCATTGGAGATGCAGTTTCTGCTATTAACCGCATTGTAAAGGCTGCTGGTGATGTTGCTACCATGGTACAGGAGATCGCAGCATCAGCTCAGGAGCAGTCTGCATCTGCGGAGGAGGTCACAGCCTCGATTGAGGACATATCTGCCATAAGTGAAGAATCAGCCGCAGGTACACAGGAGGCATCGGCAGCAACAGAACAACAGGCAGCATCAATGGAGCAGCTTGTGAGGGCAGCACAGGAAATGGCACAACTGGCAGATGATCTCCAGGTAGAAGTTGCGAAATTCAATACTGGAGTAGTAGCATCAGAAATAAAACAACAGGCTATGCATAAATAGAAAGCTACAATCGGACAATAGTATGCAATACTTAGGCGGAATAGATACAAGCGGTACAGTAGTACAATTGATATCTTTCCTGCTTGCTATGTGCGGGTCTACGTATCTGGCAGCAGTCCTGTGGCGAAGAGGACAGGGAGGCTCAGAGAGCTGGAGGTACATCTCTGTTTCAATGATAATGCTGGCATTATGGAATGCTATTATGGCTTTTGGCATTATGGTTACTACGCTACAGACCAGGGGTAACCTGGATTCAATAGAGATTATCGATAACATCCATGTTATCATAAAGGTGCTTGACCCGGTAATAGTAGTCGTTGCATTCTTAATACTGCTCTTTGGACTGGAAAAGATCATAAAAGCGATGAGAGACAGGCCGTGGACCGTATTCAGCGAGGAGAGATCGGATGAGTGATCTATTCTCTATAATCCTGAATACCATAGCGTCAATGGTAGTAATAATATGCAGTGTTCTATCCTTTAATTTGCTTGTAGGTATATCAAGGGAGTTAAAAGGTTTAAAGACAATGGACATGATGTGGCAATACTTCATCAGCATGACGGGCCTGTTCATAATGCTGGGCATAATAAGGGCAGTCGGTACTATGGGAAATGTTTTTTTTGAAGGCTTACAGCCCATTTTTGAGGCCCTGTTATCTATAATCCTCATCTTATACTCTGTATTCGCAATGCTTTTATCCATATCGATAGAGGAGATAACGGAATAATATGGGCAAGATGCTATCAGAAGAGGAACGGAGGCACATGCTTGAGAAGCTGGAGAGCAAGATAGTTGCGACCCGTTTCATGACCCTGAAATATATATCGTCATCGATAAATACTGATAAGGTGGATTTTGCAAAAATGGATATAGAGATCCCAGAATTCACCAAGAGCCTTGTAAGGATAATAGAGTTCCTGGTAGAGAAAGACCCTGAGGAGATGGTTAAGCGCGAGGCGGGTGTATGCCTTGAGAACCTTAAGAAGAAGCTCAATCCCACATTAATGCACGATGTACCTGTATGCACCTCCTGCGGTGAGCGGCTGGTGGTATCGTACAGGTTCTGTACTAAATGTGGTGTTGACTTGAAAGGACAGAAGTGGGTTGCAACCTACAAGCTGTGTGAAAAATGCCAGAATTATATTGACCCAAAATGGAATAATTGTTCACACTGTGGTAATGTGCTGATTAAAAAGGTGGATGTTCCTAAGGCCTGTTCATTCTGTAAAAAAAAGATAGAGCCTGGATGGATGTTGTGTCCTTACTGCGGCTCCAGGCTCAAGCTTGTAGCAGGCTTATAACCTACCCTGCATATCTATGTCTGTCTGATCTAAGTATTATAATATATACACAGAAAATCAGTCCACCACCTGCAAAAAGAAATAATAACGTCAATGAGAAATATTTATAGAACAATATTGAAAGACTGGTACCTAATACCACGGCTATGGGCAGCAAAAAACTCAGGATAGTTATACTTCTGGATACCATCCAGTAATATAGTTTGTTCCTATATAATAAAACCTTGCTTCATCCTTCACACACTTCTCACAACTCTGTTTATATTCAGGTAAACCATACGATATTTTAGCTCTAAGAGAATGGTCTATTAGAGAGGACGAGTATATGTCTGTTAGAAAAAATATATCTCTGGAAACAGAGCATCTGAAAAAATTGGAGCCGCTTGTCTTAAAGCATAATGGGAATTTTAGCGCTGCTATACGTGAGATAATAGACCTTGTAGACGCTATAGTTAAAGACCCGGATGCAGCAACCGGATTTATAGATGGATTAAAATCAGATAATAACCTCATTGAAGCCGTTTTATACTGGTTCATCAGACAGACCCATGGCAGGCTTATAGATCAGGAGATTCTCAATAGTATTCTGGATCCTGTAAAGATAGTACTGCTTCCTGATCTTGAAAAATATTTAAATGAAATGACAGGCGGGACGAGCTGGCAGACGAAGATAAGAATATACGATTATGATAATGAAGTGAATCCGTCATATGTAAAGGTAACCCTTACAGGTAATAATGTCTATAAAACGGAATTTCTTGGCGGGATGACCTCTTCTTTCCTGGTTGCTCAGAAAAAGCTAGAGATTGTTTCATTAAAAAGGATATCCAATACAATTACGATCAATTTCAAAAAACAGGGGAATACTAATCTAGCAAGACAATCGCTTGTTGACTATTTTGGAGAGATGGAGGATGTTGCCTCTGAGATTTCAAAAAAGCAGGAATTTTGGAAGTGTATCGTTAATCTGTATAAGCAAACAAATTATAATATGGTAACAATTCCAAAAAATTACTATAATGAATTGTTAATGGGAAAAGAAGCTCCAGGTTACCTAACAGCCTCAATCGAGGCCATACATAAGGTTCCTATCAGAGATATCCCATCGGGAATCCTTATCTCGACTATGAAGTCCGTATACGAGTATATGGGTATTGTGGAGAGGATCGATATAGATGAGAATACCCTGAAGATATATCATGGTTATACAGATGCACGCGCTATAGATGCCATTGGAAAGATCTTATTGAATGTACTTAATTCCAATGGTACTAAATATAAATCCCGGTACTCTGAGAATTTGATAATAATAAGCCCTATAATATATAATAATGATGAGCAGTTGATCAGCCCGGTTGTAAACGATTTTTAATTATGGTATTGCAGGTTACGCCTGTCAGTTCTTAATAATTACAGCTGTTATTTTTGTCTTCTAAGCTTTTTTTCTGCTTTCATAATATATATCCTTAATTAGAAAATATTAAATAGCATTAGTTATATCACTATAATAGTGATTATCATAGGATAATCAAGTTAAATGATTGTTATTAGACTGCCTCATAGTCAGTATAGAAAGGTGTAAAAATGCTAAGAAAGAATGTATCTATAAGTGATGCACATCTAAAACTGCTTGAGCCGTTGCTTAAAAAACATCAAGGCAATCTCTCTGCAGCGATGAGGGATATAATAGATTTCACAGGCTTTGTGACCGAGCACATGGGGAGCCTGGAAACAGCTAAAGATCTTTTGAAAGAGAAAAACCAGATCAGTGAACAGATACGAAACCGCATATTTGGAGTTACGATTCCTCTGACAATGTTTAAGTGGATGTTAAGTAACAGTAGATGCAGTCTTCCGCCATCAAGTGAAGCGATTCAGATCTTTGCGCAACACAATGATGTTAATATCTACGATATCAGCAGTTTGAGCAAAATGATCAATGAAGGGCTATCGATACTTAACTGGCCTGTCATGGTATCAATTAACAGCAGTAATGGACAGATCTCAATTCAAATAACAGGTATGGATCCGGAAATCAACAACTTCAATGCAGCTCTAATAGCAATGTACATGGCAAATAATAAAAATCCGCAAAAAATAAACAGGTTGATGATATATCCCTCATCGGTCTGTATACAGCTTTCATCTGCATCCAGCCATGAAGAGGCTATGCAATCAATATATACGCATTTTTGTGATAACAAAGAGGATAAATTACATAGTCAAAATGATATAATCCTTGTGAGAACATAGATTCATCCGCGTGTGGGGTCTTCTTTATCACATGGCCCCGGAAGATAATTTTTACATTTTCCTGACACGGGATAGTTATCTCACTAAACGATGGATATTTGTGATAACTAATCCCACTCATCTTTATATTTGTGTGATATTTATGTATAAAGCATATGATCCCAAAAAAATCGAACTATGTGCTGATAGTCAATAGTGAACCTGAGATAGCAGATCTGTTTGCAGAGATGCTGTTGATAGACATAGAAAAGTACAGGTTCAATATAGCACATACAGGGAGAGACTGCCTGATAACAATGAAGCGGGATATGCCGGATATGATACTGCTGGATATAGAGCTATCGGATATGGATGGATGGGAATTAATTAAAAAAATAAAAGAGCTTAAGCCCGGTATGCCTGTAGTTATAATTACTGCAAAGCCTCCCTGCATGGATGATTTTTCACGGTTATCCATGGTCTCTGACTATCTGGTGAAACCTGTTACTATAGATTGCCTGCATATGGCGGTGAGGGATGCCCTTGAGATCCCGCCTCTTCTTGATAAATGCCTGGAGACGATGAATATTTCTAAAGATGAGGATCTATCTGTTTTAGAGAAAAATATCCTGTTACTTAGACAGGGCATTAGCGACAGGAAACTATTCATCCTGATGCGGCAGCTCTACCCTGATAGAAAGCTCAAGAACGACTCTCATAGCAGGCTGCTGCTTGATGACCTCAGGCTGAAGATCGACAGGGCTCATAACGAACTGGAGGAATTCAGAAGAGGTTGTTTAATAGCCTGATCTCTTTGTCCTGAATATTCACACGTTTTTCACAACTCTATTTATATCCAGGTATTATTCTCATTATGATCAGAAGTACGGACTGGCGTATAACGCCACCGTAATTTCATAAATTGGTAGAAATAAAAAGGAGGCGTTATGAAAGCCAATATAATAAGGAATAATAAAGCAGATGTCGGCATTGGAACGCTGATTATCTTCATTGCGATGGTACTTGTCGCAGCGGTGGCGGCAGCAGTATTGATCCAGACATCGGGTGTCCTGCAGCAGAAAGCACAGACAACAGGTAAAGAAGCGACGGCGGAAGTATCTTCGAATATAAAGATCGATTCAGTTGTCGGTAATTTGAACTCTACAGGGAATATTGAAATTTTGAATGTGACAGTATCGCTGTCAGCAGGTGGAACCGATATCGACATGGATAAGATCATTGTAAGGTACGTAAATGAAACAACCTCAAGAACATTGAATCACAGCGGTACCGCCAGCACGACAGCCTTTTCCTACTCGGAAGAGAGATATGTATCAGGCATTAATGATAAAGTCCTGCAGCCAGGAGACCTTGGAGTTATTACAATAGACCTGAATGCAACCGGACAGGCGTTGGAAGTGCGCAAGAAGGGTACGATCACGATCATACCTGAGACCGGTACGCCAGTACTCAAGGATATAGTAGCCCCTGCAACCTTTGGAACAAAGACCATGATACAGTTGTTCCCCTGAGAAAGGGGAATTTTTCTCTTTCTTTTTAAGAAGGATAAGAGTATGAAAGCAAACAGGAAGTTCCTCAATAACAGCAGCGGTGATGTCGGTGTAGGCACACTTATCATATTCATCTCAATGGTGCTTGTGGCTGCTGTCGCAGCAACGGTGCTGATCTATACGACCGGGGCACTTCAGCAGAAAGCAACGAAGACGAGCAAAGAGGCAACACAGCAGATATCATCCAATATTATCGTTGAGAAGGTGCTGGGGAACAGAACGGATCCTGGTGGTTCGGATGATCCTACAAATGAAATCCAGAGTCTGATAATCAGGATCAAGCCAGATGTAGGCACCACATCGATTGATCTGAGACAGGTAATATTGACTGTGATGGACAAAGACTACAGATATGACCTGAAATACGATACAGTAGGCAACGGATCAACTAGTGTATATTCTGCAACAGCAGTGAGGGATGAAGATGAATCATTCAAACCCGAGGCACCTGTACTCAACAGCGGTGACCTGATAGAACTAACGGTAAACTCATCTGCATTATCGCCGATCACTCTGCCTACCAGAAAAACCTTCTGGTTATCCCTGAACCAGGAACTCGGACAGGCAATAAACCTTGAGATAACCACACCCAATTCTTACGGTGTTTACAAGTACGTTCAGCTATACCCATAGCATCGGAGGGAACCATGGGCTTCTCAACCTCTGCTGCTGTGGTCATTTTTGCTGCATCTCTGCTGTACATGGCGACAATATATTACCCTCTCGTTGAACGATCATACAGAATGGCACTGGAGGCTGAGAAAGACTCAAATGAGCTGCGGTATGAGAAACTGAACACGAAAATAGTGATCACAGATACAGAAAATACAGGCAGTGACCTGAGTGTCACAGTCTATAATAACGGGTCAGTAACCCTTAATTCAAGCAGGCTGAATGTTATTCATAACGGAACATTCATAACATCCTTTACAGTATCAAGACAGGGTGTCTGGTCTCCCAGGAACTTCATCAATGTGACGATCAATGGAGTAACCGGCGGCAGGGTAAAAATAGTAACCGAGAATGGAGCGGCAGATTACGCTGTTACATAGGTGATGTTAAATGGGCGCTGATACATCTGCAACTCACATTATATTTTTTATAACGTCTGTGGTTATCGCCCTGAGCGTAACAGGCGCGATCTTCTTGAACATCCAGTCCCTCACGTCAGCAGCAAATGCAGGCAGTAAAACATTATCAGAGCAGTTGAAGACAGATATCACCATTATAAATGACCCTGAGAATATCCCCTATTCTGGCAACTATTATACCTTTTATGTTAAAAACACGGGAAAAGAGGACCTCTTGACAGATTATATTACTATCCTTATCAACGGTGTCGTTGTATCCGATGCCAATCTCGATAAAACAATAATAGGCGGTGGTGTTATGTGGCGGACAGGTGATGTTCTGATGATAAATGCTACGGTCACACTTGCATCCGGCAGCCATAACATAAGAGTGATAACAGGGAATGGCATCGAAGATAGTTTTAATTTCAGAAAGTGAACTATGTCAGTATATTCATTCGCACTTGACAGGGATGAAATAAACCAGATGCTTGGCGGAGGCTTTCCTAAAGGCTCACTGGTGGTGATCGATGGCCCGAGCGGTAGCGGGAAGAGCGCCTTAGGCCAGAGGTTTACCTTTGGTCTCCTGGATAACAAGAACACAGTTACATATATCTCAACACAACTGACCACAAAAAATTTTATCCGCCAGATGAATTCAATGGATTATCCAATAGGACTTAAGCTGCTAAAAGGAGAACTTCTTTATATCCCTGCCTATCCCCTTCTTAAGGAATCCAAACCAAGGATCGATTTCATCAAGCGGCTTATGGGCGCAGCAGGACTCTTTGAGAAAGATCTGATTATAGTAGATACACTCTCAGCACTTATACGCTACAGCACTGAAGCTGAAAAAAGCCTGCAGCTTATCTCGTTTTTCAAAAAATTGACAGGTATGCAAAAGACTATCGTCCTTACCATGGACAGTACCGAGCTGCCCCCAGGCATAAGTACCGAGTTCAAAGATGCTGCAGAGGTACTCATCACACTGAAGATCCGACAGATAGGGACTGATATTCGCAGAACGGCAGTAATAAATAAATACGCTCGTCCTGAGTACCAGGTCGGGAGCATGTTTGGTTTCAAGGTCGAGGCCAGGGCCGGTGTGATGATCGATATATCCGGAGTCTCGTGAAGGGATGAGTCATGGATGACAAATTTGAAGAGGCAGTTTCGAGAAATCCGCATCTGAGGGAGTATATTGAGAACTATAAGAAAGAGAGCGGGATCACACCTGATTTCGTCACGAAACTATCACGAGACATTGTCGATATTCCTGTGCCGTCTATTATTTATCCTGTAGGTGATCCTGTATTTATCCATATAAAAGGGGATAAGTCAACCAGGGAAATCCGTTATATTGCGGTTGAACCGGTATTATCGACAGAAGAACAGAAAAAATATAACCAGATCATGGACTCTATCCTTGAAAAAGCAGCGGATGAGATCGTTCCTGAGAACGAGGAACAGTTGAGAAAACTTATGGTAGCACTTTTAAATGATTCTGTGCAGATCGAAGGAAAAACTGCACACACAGGATTCATGGATAAACTGCTGGGTGAGAGACCTGTTCCTCTATCACATGAGGAATATGATAAGATATCCTATTATCTGGACAGGGATATTATCGGGCAGGGACCGATTGAGGCTGTGATAAGGGATCCATACCTTGAGGATATTCACAGTATAGGAGTAAACGGCATATATATTGTACATAAGATCCTCGGGATGCTTACTACCAGTTTAACCTTCGGTACCCAGGAGAATTTAAGCCACTGGCTTCACTCCATGGGCGAGCGTATTGGTAGGCCTGTAAGCGATGCCCGTCCGATCATCGATGGTACCCTGCCCGATGGTACAAGAATCAATGCTATTTACAGTACTGATGTGAGCCGAAAAGGATCAAGTTTCACATTAAGAAAGTTCATGGAGATACCTGCGAGTATCCCGCAGCTTATCAAATGGGGCAGTATCGATGCGAATATGGCTTCTTATATCTGGCTTTTACTTGAGAACCAGATGAGCATTTTCTTCAGCGGTGAGACGGCAAGCGGTAAGACAACAATGCTTAATGCAGCATTACCTTTCATAAGCCGCAAAGCAAAGATGTACTCTGTGGAAAACACAGCAGAAGTGGCCCCCCCACAGGCCGCATGGCAGCAGTTGATCACACGCGAGGACGGCCCGAAAGAATCTCAGGTTGATACATTTACCCTGCTTAAGGTGGCGCTGCGGTCAAGACCTAATTATATTATAGTAGGTGAGATCCGGGGTGAAGAAGGTGCTGTTGCATTCCAGGCCATGCAGACAGGGCATGCTGTACTGGCCACGTTTCATGCCTCTTCTGTTAAAAAACTTATCCAGCGCCTGACAGGTGAGCCGATTAACATCCCTGCCACGTTTGTGGATAACCTGAATGCTGCTCTGATTCTTCAGGCGATATACAGGAAAGGGAAATTTTTACGGCGGTGCACTTCTGTTGAAGAGATAGAAGGCTACCTGGAAGAGGCCGGGGGAGTAATAACCCGTGCAGTCTTCGAATGGGATTTTACAACTGACAGGCATCGCTTCAGGGGTATGAATAACAGCTTTATTCTGGATAGGGTAGCTATCAGGCTCGGGCATAGTGATAAGCGCATGATATATGATGAATTATCACTGCGTGCAAAGATCCTCAGCCGGATGGTAGAGGAAAATATCCTGGATTACTATAAGGTCCGGGACATTATCTGGGGTTACCAGGCTAAAGGCCTTGAAGGTATACCGTTTGAGGTATAATGCCGGACTCAAAAGTCTTATTTCACTGCCTCGGGATATCAAAGAAGAATTACATTAAAAAGTACGTGATCCCGGTATTTGCAATATCAATTCTCTTCCCTTTATTAATGCTAATTCTGGTTCCGTCGATCCTATACGGGTATATGTTAATTGCAATGCTGCTGGTCCCTTTTGCGCTGTTAACCATTGTTGTCCTGTACCCGATATCAAGCCTGGAAGGGAAAAAGAAAGAAATTGATAATAATATTCACTATTATATTACACACATGGGGGTTCTTGCTACCTCTCAGATGACAAGAGTGGATATCCTGCACCTGCTATCAAAGACCGAGGCATATGGTTATCTGGCCAGGGAAACGGGGAGAATATATGCGCTTATCCGCTACTGGCATATAAGTTTCCCTGTAGCCTGCCGCTTTATTGCAAAGCGAACACCTTCGGTATTGTTCTCAGATTTTCTGGACAGGATGGCTCATGCTACGCAGGCAGGTGAAGATTTTGAAGATTTTGTGATATCAGAACAGACAGTTGTCATGAATGATTTCATGACCATGTATAAGGACTCACTAAATTCCATTGACATGATAAAAGAGATGTTCATTTCCATGAGCATGTCCCTTATCTTTATAGTAGCATTCGCTATTATAATGCCTATAATTACAGGCATGGATGCTAAATTGCTGGTTGCCGGTGCTGTAGCGATCTTCCTGGGTACTGAACTTATTATATTAATGTATGCAAAAACAAAAGTACCTACTGACAGGATCTGGCATACACTTGAAATTGAGACCACGGCTGATAGAAGGATTAAATGGTCGATGCCTATCTCTTTAATGCTCTGTATCATTCTAACAGGCATCCTGATCGCTTATCCAATCCTTCCAACAACGATCATGTTTGCAGTTTCTTTAACACCACTGCTGCTCACAGGGATAATAGCACGGAATGAAGAGAACAAAATCAAACGATTTGATGATAATTTCGGTGCTTTCATCCGTTCACTGGGAGGTTCATCAGGCGCCAGGAGCGGCCTTATAATTGAATCATTAAAAGAGCTTGTTCCACATGATTTCGGGCCACTTTCAAAAAATATAGCAAATCTATACAAACGGCTAAAAATCAGGCTCAATACAACTCGAGCCTGGGAACATTTTGCTGCAGGTACAGGAAGTAATCTGATTGAGCGGTTTGCAACAATGTTTGTGGAAGGGACAACAGTAGGTGGAAAGCCTGATGTTATCGGTGATATTATCAGCAAAAATTTTATGCGTATCCTTTCAGTGCGGAAATTAAGATATAGCAGCGCAGCAAGCCTTATTGGTGTACTCTACGGGTTAACTGCAGGTATAGCTGCTACGATGTTTCTTGCACTTTCCATAATTTCTATGCTGTCGAATCTTTTTTCAAATATTGTCGTTCCCAGTCTCGATATTGGTATCTCCATCGCTACTGTCGTCAATATGGATATTGATCTGCTGACCAATATATTAATGATTATGATGGCCGGTCATTCGTTAATGTCAGCAATGCTGATCAGAGTGGTTGATGGGGGCCATCATTTTAATACCTATACTCATTTTGTGGGGTTTGTATGGGTCTCTGCTTTATCTGCCGAGTTCACGATGCGTGCAATGGGCCCACTTTTAGGGATTATCTAGGGATTCACACAAGTATCACACCTCTGTTTATACATATGTGGTATAAAATAGCCTGCAGAGAATGGTATACACTATTGAATTATTTTAATAGAATGGAGGAAAAATGCCTGGTAAGATATTAATCATAGATGATGCGGCATTCATGAGAATGATGCTGAAGAAAATCCTTGCATCTACAGGTAATGAGTTAGTAGAAGCAGTTGACGGATCTGACGGCGTATCCAAGTACAAAGAACATAAACCGAATCTTGTGCTACTGGATATAGTAATGCCTAATGTGGATGGAATTGAGTGCCTGAAACAAATAATCACGTTTGATAAAAATGCCAGGGTGGTGATGTGCAGTTCAATAGGCCAGCAGACGGTCGTGAATGACGCAATTAAAATCGGGGCTCGGGATTTTATTATTAAACCGTTCGATGCTGCAAAAGTGCTGGAAGTTGTTTCAAAGAATCTGTAATCAGGTCTGCTAGATGCCCGTGATTAGAGTACTTGTAGTGGATGATTCAGCGTTTATGCGCAAGGTCATAGGTGATATTCTGGCATCATGTCCTGATATAGAGGTAATCGCAAGAGCAAAAAACGGACATGATGCTATCGAAAAGGTAACCAGACTGAAACCTGATGTTGTTACCATGGATATAGAGATGCCAGTTCTTGATGGGCTGCAGGCGCTTGGTTATATAATGAGTGAATGTCCAACGCCGGTTATTGTTCTCAGCGCTGCCGGTTCTGCGGATGTTACTATTACGGCATTCAATTATGGTGCGGTGGATTTTATACTCAAGCCATCAGGAGAGATAAGCCGTGATATAGATAATGTAAAAGATGAACTGATTAAAAAAGTAAAAGCTGCTGCCAGCGTTTCGATCCAGAAGCTTGGTTTCATAGAAGAGCAGGATAGAAGAAAGATCAAAGGTAATAAAAAAGAAAAATCAGTACATCTCAAAAGAGCAAAACCAAAGAAAATCGTCATAATAGGTTCTTCTACAGGCGGGCCAAGGGCACTTCAACAGGTCATACCCCTGCTTCCGCCCACATTTGATGCGCCAGTCCTTGTTGTACAGCATATGCCTTCGGGATTCACCAGATCCCTGGCAGATCGTTTGAATTCCCAGTCCAGGATCAAAGTAAGGGAAGCTGTAGACGGGGATATCGTGGAGCCTGGTACTGTGCTTATAGCACCTGGAGATTACCACATGATCATAAAACAGCAGAAAATTAACCGAGAGACAAGAGAAGTAATCGCACTGACAAAGGGGGAGCGTGTCCAGGGTGTAAGGCCCTCTGTGGATGTTCTTCTCAACTCTGTTATCCCTATATACGGACAGAGAGCGCTTGGCGTGATACTTACAGGTATGGGCTCTGATGGATATATTGGTATCAGGAACCTCAAATCGGCAGGCGGCAAGGTAATCGCTGAGGATGAGTCTACCTGTGTGATCTACGGCATGCCCAAGGCAGTAATAGAACAGGAACTGGCGGATTACATCCTGCCCATCAACAAAATAGCAGAAGGTATTATGCAAACTGCTTAGAGGATATTCATGAACGATATTTCCGAGTATAAAGAGATGTATGCTGTCGAAGCAGCAGAACATCTCCAATCAATGAATGATGCACTTCTAAGCCTTGAAAAAGATCCTGACAACAGTGAGACAATCAATGTGATGTTCAGGGCAGCCCATACCCTGAAGGGCATGTCGGCGACAATGGGTTACTCCAGTATTGCAGAATTGACCCATAATATGGAAAACCTCATGGACAGGGTACGTAAGAATGAAATGACACTTGGCCCACCCGCAATCGATGTCCTGTTTGAGATAGTCGATACCCTGGAAAAAATGGTGGAAATGCCTGAGGATTCTTCTCGATATGATATTTCTTCACTGCTTGAGAGGATTACACAGTTTTTAAAAGCCGGGGTAGAATTACCTGATGAAGAACAGTACGTCGCTCTAGAGCATCATGATGCTGATAGAACTGCGGGAATGTCAGAGAAAGAATGCAATGTCTTCAACATAACCATCACACTTCATGAATCATGCATACTCAAATCCGCGCGATCTGCAGTTATCCTGAGGAACCTTTCCGAGCTCGGGGAAATTATTGAGACAAGCCCGACGCTTAAAGATATTGATGATGGAAAATTCGATAGGGTATTCAGTGCAACAGTTTCAACAAAAGAAGATTCAAAAAAACTGGAGGATATTGTAAAAGCTACACTGGAGATCTCAAAAGTAGACATAAAACCCATGGGTACTGATGAGATACAGACCAAAAAAATAGAAGATGATAGAAACTATAGCAATGATACCGCAAGAAGTGCAATAAAAAATGTACAGAGCGTGAGGGTCGGGATTGAGCGCCTTGATTCGTTGATGAACCTTGTCGGTGAGCTGGTTATAAACAAAATACGCCTGATGCAGCTTGCAGCCGATCATAAATTAGATTACCTTGAAGATACACTTGCAAGCCTGAACCGCCTGACAAACGACCTGCAGGAAGAGATCATAGCAACCAGGATGGTGCCTATTGAACAGATATTCAACCGATTCCCAAGGATGGTAAGGGACCTTGCTAAAAAGGAGGGGAAAGAGGTTGAACTAATTATGGGGGGTGGTGATATTGAGCTTGATCGTACTGTACTTGATGAGGTAGGCGATCCCCTTGTCCATCTGCTCAGAAACTGCGTGGATCACGGGATAGAATCCCCTCTGGAGAGAGAAAAATCTGGTAAAAATCTCAGGGGCAGGATCAAATTAACCGCAAGACGTGAAAAAAATTATGTTATTATAGAGGCAGATGACGATGGCAGGGGGATGGATCCTGGGAGGCTCAGGAGAGCAGCAGTAACTAAAGGACTGATGACCCAGGAAGAGGCGTCCAGACTTACAGATTCAGATGCACTAAACCTCTCTTTCATGCCAGGATTCAGTACCGCAGAGAGAGTAACCGATATATCAGGACGCGGAGTTGGAATGGATGTGGTGAGAACAAAAATGGAAGCCCTTGGTGGCTCGATAAAGCTTGAATCCAGAATGGGTGAAGGTACTAAAATCGTCCTTAAGCTGCCTCTAACAGTGGCGATCATCCGCTCCCTGATGATCAAGGTTGGCAAAGAGACCTATGCGATACCTATTACCAATGTTGTAAGGGACCTTGCTATTAAGAAAGACATGATAAGAACGATAAAAGGCGAGGAAGTTGTATTAACAATGGGCGAGGTTTTGCCGATCATCAGACTTCATACCCTGTTCGGTATCAATAGCAATGGTTCAGATGATATGATCGTGGTGGTAGTTGAGCGCGGGGGCAGCAATGTGGGGATCGTAGTAGACCAGGTTATAGGCCAGCAGGAGGTCATAATAAAGAAACTTGACAACCGAATTCTTAAGGGTATCAAGGGATTTGCTGGTGCGACCATACTTGGTGATGGAAACGTGGCGTTGATACTTGATGTAGGGACACTGCTATGAATCTTCCAGACACTTTCCCACTGCATGAAGATGAAAAAGAGTTCGCAGGTTTAAAAGCTATTATAAAGAAAAAAACAGGTTTTAACTGCGATGAATATAAGCAGGCTCATCTGAAACGAAGGCTTGCAGTCAGGTTGAGGGCAAATGGATCAAAATCCTATAATGAGTACGCGGAGATCCTTTTAAATAATAATGCAGAATTACAGAAATTAAAAGAAACATTAACTGTTAATGTCACAGAATTATTCAGGAACCCTGAAACATACGAAGCATTCAGCAGAATTGCGCTTCCTGTGATGATCAAAGCAAAAGTAGATAACAGATCCATAAGGGTATGGAGTGCAGGCTGCTCAAACGGGGAAGAACCGTACTCAATAGCGATCATGCTTCTTGAATTCCTGGGCGCATCAGCAAGAAGATATAATATCTCTATCCTTGGCACTGATATAGATGAGGATTCCCTTAAAAAGGGAGAGAACGGAATATATCAGTTAAAGCAGCTTGAGAAGACCGGTAAAGATAGGCTTGGACGGTTTTTTATTAAGAAAGATGACGACAGCTACCAGGTAACCGATGAGATCAGAAGCCTGGTAAGATTCAGGTACCATGATATGATATCTGGCCCGGTATTGTATGGGTTCGATATAATCTTTTGCAGAAATGTTACAATATATTTCGAACAGAAACTGCAGGGGAAACTTTATCTGGATTTCTATAATGCTCTAAATGAGGGAGGCTATTTCGTGATGGGAAAAACAGAGACATTGACAGGTCAGGCATGTCGATTATTCAAAGCCGTTGATATAAGGGAAAGGATATATCAAAAAGAGAGGTAATACAATGGATGAAATAAAAACGCTTACAGATTTTCAATACGATGCACTGAAAGAGGTTGGCAACATAGGGATGGGGCAAGCTTCCACGTCTCTTTCTAAGATGATGAATCAGCCTGTGAATATATCTCTGCCATATCTAAAACTGGTACCGCTGCTTCAATTACCTCAACTGGTAAAAAATCAAAACCCTGTAGTGGGGATAATACAGGAGCTAAATGGTGATGAGCGCGGTTTTCTTCTGCTCCTGCTATCAAAGGAGAGCGCAAAGCATATGATAAAACTGATGCTTGGTAGCGCAGGAGAAACAGATGCTTTTGATGAAATGGAAGAGTCTGTCCTTAATGAGATGAGCAATATAATGAACGGAACATACATTTCTGCTCTCTCAAATTTTCTGGGGATATCGATAGGGCTTTCGATTCCTTTCCAGGTATATGATATGTCGGATGCAATAGTAAATCAGATAATTGGCCTGATGATGCATCAGGTTAATTATGTACTGCTCCTGAAAACAGAGTTCAAAATAAGTTCAGAGAAAATAGATGGAGCTGTCCTTATATTCACAGACTCCATGTCTCTTTCAATAATGCTGGATGCAATAAACAGGCTACTGGGAAGATAGAGCAGTGGTATAATGAGGCAGATAATTGTAGGAGTAGCAGAGCTCGCTGTAGTTCATAATCCGGCCGTGCTTGTAACTATAGGTCTGGGCTCCTGTGTGGGTATCTCATTCCATGATCCGGTGGCAAAAATTGGTGCCCTCGCCCATGTGGTTCTTCCAAGTATAGAGAGATCCAAATATAAGGAAAATCCGCTAAAATTTGCTGACTCTGCCATAGAGACGGCAGTAAAGATCATGCTTCAAAAAGGGTGTTCAAGGAACAGGATAAAATCTAAAATAGCGGGCGGAGCAAGCATGTTCAGCTTCAGGGATGGCATGAATATCGGAGAGAAAAACGTGGAAGCTGTTATGCGAAAACTTAATGAGATGAAAATCCCTGTCCTGGCCAGCGACACAGGGGGAAATTACGGAAGAACACTTGAATTCCATGTTGAGACAGGTGTGATGGTTGTAAAAAGTGCGTTTCGGGGGACGAAGGAGATATAATTATACAGGGCCCAGAGTATCAAAAGGGTTATAAGTGGTATCGGCTATAGAAAGCCCAGCAATTGTAATGGTTAAAAGAGGTTTTTATGATTATGAGCGAGAAAATCGGAATACTTGCACTTGGACATGGAAGCAAACATCCGCATAATAAAGATGTGGTCACAGGAGTTGCAGAGTTAATTGCTAAGAAGTACAGTAATGTTGTGGTCAGAACCGGCTTTATGAATATGAACAGTCCAACAATGAAGGAAGGTCTTGATGCCTTCCAGGGTACAGGAGTCTCTACAATAGTAGCCGTCCCCATTTTCCTGGCACACGGCGTTCACACGATGGAGGATATACCGCAGATCCTGGGTATCAGCAGGGAGACAAGAAGGACCACGATAAAAATCGACGGCAGGGATGTAACGCTGATCTATTCTGAGCCGCTTGGAACTGATGAATTGATTGCTGATCTGGCGTTCAGAAGGGCAAAGGAAGCCCTTCTGGCAGATTGATGTATATAAACAGTTCATCCAGAGTAGCAGTACTTGATCTAACCCATGGTGGCATAGTTCTATCCAGGAAGTTAAAAAAGTTAGTAAGATCGGTAACAGCTATTGATGTATATAATACCATTACTGAGGTACTGGATGAGTTAGAAAATGAGGGTATCACGACCGCACAGTCACCCCTGAATGTGGATGATTTTGATGTATTGATTGCCCCCGTGCACCTTGATCCTGATTATCCGATGCTCAGAGATGCGGTTAATAAGAATATACCCGTTCTA
Source organism: Candidatus Methanoperedens nitratireducens (assembly GCF_000685155.1). GTDB lineage: Archaea > Halobacteriota > Methanosarcinia > Methanosarcinales > Methanoperedenaceae > Methanoperedens > Methanoperedens nitratireducens. Next base: position 606,085 of record NZ_JMIY01000007.1, on the reverse strand, counting down.
TCGCACCACGCCGCAGCAGGGCAGATCCTATCTGCCTTCAGCAGTGCTCCGCAGTCGAATTACGACCTGAGAGATAAAACCATAATTGAGATCACGGGCACGAAAGCGAAAACAAGTACATCTATTCTGTTAGCAGAGATGTTATCACGGGAGAAAAAAGTAATCTCACATACAAGCCAGGGTGTGAAGGACTGGAGTACTGGAAGGATAATCAAAAAGGGATTGAGTATAACCCCTGCCAGCACGTTGTCGGCACTTGATGCAGTCCTGGAAGCAGGTATCGAGCCAGAGGTTGTTATATTTGAGATATCACTGGGAGGAACTGGTTTTGCCAATATCGGTGTCATAACCACGGTTGCCAATGATTATCCCATTGCGAATAACACACGGATGGCCAGCGAAGCAAAGCGTCAGATGATACTCAATGCAAAAACAGGAAGCTCCCTGGTGGTAAATTATGATGCGCTGAGGTTATTTGGGGCGTGCAGAAGGGATATCAATATAATCTCATTTACTGATACTGTTAATGCTTCGTGTAATGTCTACTATGAGGACATAAGCAGTAAAGGTGGAGTAATCGCATACTATCTTGGGAAAAGACAGGGCAGGATACATATCCCTGAAAATCCTGGTTATGATATAGATTCGTATAAGACAGCGTTTGTGTGTGCAACTGCCGTGGCCCTGGCAATGGACATAGATGATGATGCCATCGATCGCTCAATACGGGAATTTAGAGGCGCAGAGGGACGTATGAGAAAAACATCCCTGCAGGGGAGAGTGCTCATAGATAACTCAAACTCAGGCATGGATATCCATACAGCAGAGAAGGCGCTGTTATATTCAAAGCCAGAGGGCGGGCGGATCGTCATGGTACTGGGAGAAGAAGCACAGCAGGTATGCGAAGGGCTTGACCCTGGCGGAGTTGCGGATTTTATTGACAGGCATCAAAGCGAGCTCCGGGCTCTGGTCCTGGTGGGTGAGAGAATGCTACCTTTTGTTCAGGATAATGTTAAGAGTATTTATTATGCTGATAACCTATCCTGCGGGATTGAACTCGCAATACAACTGACAAACGAAAAGGATATTATTTTATCCTGCGTAAAATGTTTCAGATAATAGAAAATGGAAAAACTAGAGCGACCCATAAGACATGCAAAGATAACACACGACATGACCGCAGGCCAGCTTGTAGATTCTCTCTCTGGCTGTGCATTCGGGGCAGGACGACTGTATGAGGCTGTAGATATATACAGGGAGATGCAAAGCGACAGGGAATGCACCAGGTTCTTCGGCCTTGCAGGTGCAATGGTGCCCGCGGGAATGAGGCAGATCGTAAGCGACCTTATAAGGGATAGAGAGATCGATATACTTGTTACAACAGGGGCGAATCTTGTCCATGATATCATTGAATCAATGAGGCTTCACCACTACAGGGGAACTGATGCAACCGATGATATAGAGCTAAAACATCATGCCATTAACCGCATCTACGATGTGTTCCTTCCTGAGGAACATTTTGTAAAACTTGAGGAGAAGCTTAGGCCCATGTTCAGCAACCTTCCGGATCGGCTCTCGATCAGTGAGTTGCTCTCATATATAGGCTCAAAACTCGATGACGATGGATCGATATTAAAAAGCGCATATGATATGCACGTCCCGGTGTACTGCCCGGCGATCCAGGATTCGATAATCGGTCTGCAGGCATGGTTATACAAACAGACAGAGCAGTTAAATGTGGATGTCTTCGCTGATATGAATGGGCTAATAGACCGATGCTATGAGGCAAAACGGGCCGGTGTATTGATAGTCGGCGGCGGAGTACCCAAGAACTTTATCCTTCAATCCATGCTTATCACGCCAAAGTCCTTTGATTATGCGATCCAGCTCACAATGGACAGGCCTGAGACCGGGGGATTATCAGGTGCCACACTGGATGAGGCCAGATCATGGGGAAAGATAGGTGAGAAGGCGCGCTCGGTTACAGTGTATTCGGATGCCACGATCACGTTACCGATAATCGTGGCTGCGGCGAAAAGTGCGAAGTGGCGATAATAATGAGCGAGAACGACCGGGATAATGTTCATCGAATACATGACGAGTTAGTTCAATCGGGTTTAATCTCTTCGAATATTAAACTCAAAAAAAACGATTTTATAAATAAATTATCAGGAAACACAATTTATTATACTGACAATATTAATAAAGTAAATGATGATGCTGTGGTGTTATTTATAGGGCATGAATATGGTCATTATATTTTGCCACAGGTATCATTAGTAACGATAATATCAGTTTTAATATTAAGTTTAGTAACAATAATATTTTTAATATCAAGTATAGTGTTAGCTGTACAAAATAAATATGTCTGGTATATATTTCCTTTTTTTGTAGCCTTATTTTTGATATCTAAATGGCTTCATGAAGATGAATATCGAAGCGATATTATTGGGGCCATGATTCTGCGTGAGTACGGCAGGATAAAAGGCAGGGAAGCATCTCCATCTAAATCTCTTGCTGAAGCTATTTCTGTAGTTACTATTCAAGATAGTTCGATTGATTATAGCATAAAGGACAGGATGGGACTTATAATCCAGCAAAAGTTAGATTTTTTCTTTCATCCACCGAATTTAAAAAGAATTGAAAAACTTAGAGGACTAAATGGAATTAATAAGCAAGAACAAAAATCTAATTCTGGCTCTTGATGTTACAGATAGAACCCGGGCAGTAGCAATATCAAAGGATGTAGCAGATTACGTTGATGCCATTAAAATAGGTTACCCGCTTGTGCTCGGCGCTGGATTGGGCATAATCAATACCATATCAGAATTTGCGCCAGTGATCGCGGATTTTAAAGTCGCTGATATCCCGAATACCGCTAAGTTGATATGCGATCTGGCATTCAGGGCTGGCGCAGGTGCAGTTATCGTCCACGGTTTTACAGGGCATGACAGCCTTCTTGAATGTGTAAGAGTGGGGCGGGAATACCGCGGGGATATACTCGTGGTCACAGAGATGAGCCATCCCGGTGCCCTTGATTTTATGGCGCCAGAAGCCCTGAAGCTTGCCCGCCTTGCAGTCGAATCCGGCGCCTGCGGCGTTGTTGCGCCAGCCACACGCCCTGAGAGGGTGAGAGAGATACGCAGGATTGTGGGTGATCTAACGATTATCTCACCTGGCGTAGGTGCACAGGGTGGAAGCGCAGCAGAGGCAATCAGGGCAGGTGCGGATTATGTTATAGTGGGGCGGAGCATTTATAATGCAAGGAATCCACGAATAGAAGCTGAAAAAATAGTCAGAGAGATTGAGATGTGCCGATGATGAGAGAAAGCATTGCTGAGATGTGATGAACCCTATGAGTACTGATGGCCTCAATCTATATAGATAAGTCGAAGTGTGTCGATTTTTCTATATTTCTCTATGCTATTTTTTCAGAAGTCTATACAAAATATTTTCGTCCCACAATCTTTGCACCTAAACCCTAATTTAGAGCCACTTTAGAGAGTCATGCTCGTATCTATGGGTGATATAGTCAAGTTCTCAAATACTCGTAAATTGGAACCATCGTGATACCCTCCTCAAATGCC
>NZ_JMIY01000007.1:582410-602398 GCF_000685155.1 Candidatus Methanoperedens nitratireducens | reverse complement strand
CCCCATTTAATAATCTGCTTGATGGTTCTTAAAAATTACGGAGAACTTAGAATCATGCTATAAAAAGTATATATAATACGATTGTTTTGCGATCTCCAAAAATACAAATAATTGAAACAACTGGCAGAACCGAATATATGCCAGATACTTTGAATGACCCTTTTCGCTCTGTTTAATAACTTTATAGGTTTTTCTTTTAACCGATGGATGAAAACGCTCACAGCATGCTGGTGAAAAAGAAATCTCGATCATTCACATGCTTAGATTGTAGGGAATGGGCTGCCAATGATATTTGCTCTTTGCATCTGAGGTTCTTCATAAAATATATCTATCATGAATTGAGATTCATAAGCATGGAAGCCGCAGTAGAAGATATTGGCGCGAAACTGGACGAGGTCATAAGAAGACTCGACCACTTAGAGATGCTGCTCCTCATGGGCGAAGTGTTTCCCGATAATGAAGAAATGAAGGCCATAAAAGACTACCTTTTAAGAGCCGGGCGTGGGGAAACCGAGTTCATTCCGCTTGAGGAAATCGATAATGAGCTATGATGTTCTTATCGAAAGAAACGCAATCAGGGAAATTAAAAAATTCCCAAAGCATGATATCCAGAGAATAAAGGAAACTTTAAAGAAACTTCCTGATTTTCCAACAGGCCTGGATGTGAAAAAGCTGGCTGGAACAAGAAATATTTATCGAGTGAGGGCTGGAGATTACAGGATCCTGGTCGAGCTTGAGATCAATACGCTGAAAGTTTTTTCGGTAATCCATAGAAAACAAGCTTATAAATAATGGAAATCGACAAACATTAATCTACATCCAGTATAACGTCCTCTCCCGTGCGGATATGCCGAAGTTCCCTTTCTGTTTCTTCAGCCAGTTCCTTTTCCGCACTTTTTTTGCTCCCTACCCACCTATCCATGACCTTGCATGCAGCAAGATCGCCTGTAACGTTTATAGCTGTGCGGCTCATGTCCACTATCCTATCGACGCCGATGATGAGGGCAATACCGCTGGTAGGAATGCCCACGCTGTTCAGTACCAGAGCCAGGATTACTATGCCAACCCCCGGGGTTGCAGGAGTGCCTATAGAAGATCCTACGACCGTTACTATGATCAGCAACAGCGCACCGAGCCCCAGTTCCATGCCAAACACCTGGGCTAAAAATACCGTAGCCACACTCTGGTAAAGCGCTGTACCGTTCATGTTTATCGTTGCTCCAAGCGGAATCACGAATTGAGAAATCGAGGGTCTCACGCCGAGTTTTTCCTCTGCTGTTTTAATGGACAGAGGCATCACGGCGGCAGAACTTGATGTGGAAAATGCCAGCAGCATAACCTCTCGAACGCCCGCAAGAAATCTCCACGGGCTCATCCCCGAGGTGAAAAGCACGATTATTAAATAAAGGCACAGGATAATTACGAGTCCCAGAAGGACAGTCCCTACATAAACAAGCATTCCCATAAGCGCCTCTATCCCCACCCTTGCTGTGAATTTAGCCAGCAAGCCGAAAACCGCAACAGGTGCGAGCAGCATTGCCCATTTTACAATGGTCATGCAGACCTCCTGCATCGAACCAGCCAGATCCAGTATGGGTTTTGATTGCCTCGGAGATGTGGAGACGATGGCAATGCCGAGGATAATGGCGAAGAGCACCACCTGCAGCATCTGACCTGAGACTATAGCACCAAGAGGGTTGCTTGGAAGAAGTGCTCCTATCAGCCCGGGCACCTCACCGAGCGTTGGGGTGGAGACTATACCCTGGTTTGCTGTCGGAGTTGCCGTGTCCATTGTAGATTGAACCAGTTCACTGCTTATGAATCTGCCCGGCTGGATCAAAAGTGCAACCCCGATTCCTACCCCAATGGCAATCGCAGTCGTCAGTAAAAAATATCCGCCGACGCGCAGTCCCACTTTGCGAAGCTGATCCATGCCTTCGCTGGCTGCTATTCCCCGTATAATCGAGGCAAAGACCAGAGGGATGACAATCATCTGCAGCAGCCCAAGGAAGATATATCCGGGCACGGACAGCCATTCGCTTAAAATGCCCGATACGCCGGGTTCAACCAGTCCTGCCGACGGACCCAGCACTATACCCACAGCGATACCAAGCAGCATCCCGAGCAGGATTTTAAGCCACAACCTGCCCTTCACCAGCGACTGCAGATGGTCGCTCAGGTACTTGAGCGAGCGTGGATGGATGTACTCAAGCGGATGGCGGTCTCTATTTGGCATTTTTCCATAGATGTTTTAATGAAAACAGGTTGTATAAAAAAAACGTTCCCATCACGTTTATAATTGTCGGCTGAAGCAGTAACTGAAATTACCACAAACTATTTTCGAGCAACTCCCTCTGTAACGTTTGCCAACGCCCCTTTAATCATTCACTCCCCGGGGGCGAAGGCAGGCAAGACAGCGCAGCAATGAAACGCAGAGACATACAGGAAACACAGAGGGTGCAGCGAAAATCCGCACCACGGAAACCGCATGGAAGAGACCCGCGGCTGATCCCGGGGTAAGCCCAACCTTCGAATACAGCACTGTTAAAACCACCAACCCACCCGGGGTCAAAGCTGCGGGCCTTCTTCTATCATTTTCTATCTCTTTTTCCTCTTTGCTGCACAGCAAATCTCCAGCGGCAGGAACAAGGCTCCGGGGCAGAGTAAAGGTAGAACCATCCCAGGCAGGATTCGCAGAGCATCTGGAAAGAAAAAACCGCTCTGCAAAACCAATACTACTGCCCCTGCGCAGCAAAAACGGCGTTCATAGGGATGATTCACGGCTGTCATCCAGAGCTGTTCGCTGCCGGGAATCTCCCCTGACCTCCTATAATAAACAAAGGAGATGAACAGAACCATGACAGAAAACAACAATGCGGCCGAAATAATAGCTGCTCTAAAGAGCAGGCTCAGACGGAACAGGCTGCAAAGCAAACCGAAAGCAATCCAGCAGAAAGCAGCCCTGTCACAGATAAAACAGCCCTGGCGTATGAGATATTGAAGAAAAATGCAGAGGCTAATGGAACTATGGGCGCCAGCGCCTTCATGGACATGATCAGCAGGGATCTGAAGGCTGCCCCTGAAGAGGTTATGGAAATTATAAAGCATCTCTTCGATAAGGGCATGGCATACGAACCGAAGATGGGCAGAATGAGGGCGGTTTAATCAGCCGCTACTCTCTCTTTTTTTAAGCGTCATTTAATGCGCCTTTTCAGGATATCTTCAGCGAGGCGCAGTTCCATTCGAAGCCTCGCTCTTTTAAAATCGGTTTGCGGGGTTTCAGGAGTACATTATATGGAAATAGTACATGGAAATATCTGGGACATCCCAGCCGAGTATAGATGCGTGACCACAAACGGTGTTGTTAAGAATAACGGTGCTTGTGTTATGGGCAGAGGCATTGCACTTCAGGCGCGTTTGAAATATCCAGGTATCGACTTTGAGCTTGGTAAGTTCATCATGGCTGATAGAGCAGCGGGTAGAGAAAGTAATCGTGTCAGATTGCTCTCCCATAATATCATTGCATTTCCCACAAAACACGACTGGAGAAAGCCAGCAGACCTGAAGTTGATTGAAAAGAGTGCCAGGGAACTGATCGAACTGATCGATAAGCTTGCTTACTGGTTCCGAGAGCAGCACGGATACTTCCCTGCCCCGCCTTCTACAATCCTCTTACCGCCTCTTGGTTGTGGAAATGGATGGTTGAAGTGGTCTCAAGTTGAGCCGATTGTAGCACCGATTCTTGTGGATAACAGGTTTAAGGTTGTGTTTCCGCCAGAGGGATATAGTAAAATCTATTAATGTTTTATTTTTCCAAATAACATATTGGTTGAGCATAGTAAAATTTTTATATAATCAATTAAACAATTGTACTATGAAACCTGCACATCTGCTCACGATAATACTGGCATCTGTTTTGATCCTTTCTTTTGCCATTGTTTTGATCAAAGAGGATGCCCTAATACACGAAATCGCTTTCATGCCTCCCTCAATGCTTTCAATCCGTGAAGTGGATGTCAAACCGACAGAGGTGACCAGTGCTCTGATAGAGGTGAATGTTACTGCCTATATAGACCACAGGGATGGTAAAACCAGGAACGCATCCATGCTAATAAGAGCAATAAACAGCGACACGGGCCTGCTGGGGGCACAGGCTGCAGCTCCAGTACCGGAAACCGAGTCAGAGAAAACCATAGCAGTCTCCCAGAGATTAAAGGTGGAAAGAAATGGGGGTTATGAACTTAAGCTCCTGCTTTTTGATAACGGCAGCATCCGTGATAGCGGTTCCGTAAATATTCGCGGCTTGAATGCCTTAACACCTATGTCAAAGAGCAGCGGAATTGTTTTGAACAACATGGATTTTACTGTCAGCAGCGCAGGAAAAAGTAGGAATCAAGGCTGATATATACCTTGAGAACAGAGGTTCTGAAGCCACAGAGAACTTGAAAATTATTGTAAAATCAAGGGAAGCTGCACCACCTGGCGCACCGCCTTTCGGTGTTACGCCGCCGCCTGCTCCAACTCCTATGGCGCCAGGATTTGAAGCACTTGCAGTCATAGCTGCTTTGATAATGGTTATAGCGTTGAGAAGGAGGTTATAATGGTACACAGAGAAAAAATAGAGGATTATTTTTATCTTGGAATTTTCATAATAGCAATGTTATTTGCATTGATAGCAACAGTGAGGCTTTACACTTCAATAGATGAGCTTATCAGGATATGGTTTGATTACAGGTACAGACCGATATTTCAGGCGCTTTTCAGTTTATCGGTGCTTGCGATCTCTATTTATCTGATAAGAGAGAGGCTGATAAAAAGATAGGGCTTTACTGAAATCTTATCCCTTGAATTTTTTTTTACTGAAATTTGTTATAGCTCTTAGAGGTGAGAGAATTCTTTTTCTATAGCATAATGCTGAGATTTTCCGTAACTTGTATTATTATCAGCTAATCAGTTAATAAAATGGTAGGCAACCATAAGAAAAAAATTTGAGTTCATAAAGACCGGCGTTCAACACGTTTTTATGCAGTGACCAGAGTGTTTATTTAGATTACCCGCTTAATTGGTAACGGGGAGAAAAAGTGCAAGTTCAAACGAAAAAGATACTTATAAACGGTGTCGAACTCAATTACATAGAACAGGGGAAAGGTGATCCTGTTGTTTTTGTGCATGGGAGTTTGGAAGATTTCCACACATGGGGTTTACAGATTGAGCCTTTTTCGGAACATTATCATGTCATTGCCTACAGCCGGCGCTACCACTATCCCAACGCCTGGGTCGGCGATGGAACGGATTACTCGGCCACTCTTCATGCAGAAGATCTTGCAGCGTTAATCAAAAGGATTGGGCTCGGATCAGCCCACGTTGTGGGACATTCGTATGGAGCCTATACAAAAAATCGCTAATCACAGTTTCAACACAAATTGACGTACAAAATATTTCCTTTCAGATTCTTAGGATTAACCCTGTTGTTGACGTGGATCCCATGGATCATAGCGGCAACTGCCGGTTTCGAAATGAGTTTCCCCGATGGCGTTATCCTGGTTGCTATCGGAGGTCTTGGACCAACGATAGCAGCGATCATTATGCTCTATCGTTATGGTGATACCGCTACCAGAAAAGATTATTGGGACCGTGCGATCAGTTTTAAACGTATCTCGGCAAAATGGTATATCATTCTGTTTATCATCGTTCCTGTTATACTGCTTATTTCGATCGCAATTTCAACATTTTTTGGCAAGCCTTTCGGAGCACAACTTCTGGAACGGCAATATTTGGAGAATCCCCTCATACTCATACCGTTTGTCGTGTTTGTCTTTTTCTTCGGTCCTTTACCTGAAGAACTGGGATGGCGCGGATATGCACTGGATGGTCTGAGAGTTCGCTCTAACGGTCTTATTGCCAGTTTGATACTTGGTGTGGTTCATGCAGCGTGGCACATACCGCTCTTTTATATAGAAGGGTACCCGCTGCGTGATTATCTTGCGCAACCACTCATGATGATAGTGTATTTCGCGCTTATTATCCCCAAAGCAGTTGTCATGACCTAGCTCTTTTACAAGACGAACAGAAGCACTTTATCGGCGATATTGTTTCATTTTATGATCAACTACACAGGCATGATCACAGATATCAGTGTTATTACTGAGTTCATTCAGATGGTTGTGTATTATGTATTTGCCACCATCCTCATTGCTACGAGCCAAGATATCTTTCTTAAAGTCTCATTTCTTCAGTTGAGAAATGACCATAGATAAACAAAATAATATTTACAATCGCAAGGACTATAAATCCCGCCAATCCAGTAATGCCAACAGTAAGGTCATTACCCCCCTTAATTACCATGATAGCAAGACCAGCAGTTGCATTGAGCGAGCCGTGGATGACAGCAGCGGCGATGACGGATTTAGATTTGAGTCTCACATAGCTGAAGATCGGCGAGAGCAGTAAAGTGAAAAACGTCATCATAAATACGCCTGCAATAGGGTGTTGGGGATAGTTGTACCCCTGCAGAATAATAGGGGCGTGCCATACTCCCCATATGATACCGATAATTGCAGATGACCTCCAGAAACCCAAATAATACAACTCTTTCTGGAGAAGACCTCTCCATCCCAGTTCTTCTCCAAAACCAGCGACCGCATTGATAGTAATACCAGCTACAAGCCCTTGGAGCAGGGCAATCCAGACAGGATGGATCGGGGATGCAGCGAGCTGTCTTTTAAGCTGTTCTATCTGTTCCGGTGTGAGTACAGATTCAAACCTCTCAAATAGCCCCGCCATTTCTGGAGAGTATTCGACTCCCTGAAAAAGCAGGCTCACTCCCAGAGTCGCAAAAGCTACACCGGCAGGAAGAAGCCATGCTACTAAAAACCATCGGTTTAATTTCCATGAAATGCCCAAAGGCTCTTTCACACGTTCTTTGTAAACTAATTTCTGGACGATGATGGCCATCGTCATCGGGACAAACATATAGGCCACAAGCACGGCGGTCGCTACCGGCATGTCCAATCTCCCGCCCGAAATATAGAATAGAATCGCTATAAGCCAGCTAAAGAAGATAGTCAGGATGATGAATAGTATTGATTTTTTAATATTTTTTCTCATTTAGCATCATCTCTTCTTCATCTTATACCAGCCAATAAGAAGTAATGCTCCAGATCATTCCATAATCACCCTCTGCTGTTACAGCAAACATAAGAAATAATAAAACAGATAATATTATGCTACCAATTCCCATTTTAAAATAAATATTTTTAGTCATAGTTTCATCCTTTATGGTGTTACGAAAACAACTGTATAACATGTCGAAACCTCCCTAACCTCAAGATTGATTTTTCACCTCAGATTTTTTAATCTCTTTTTGCTCAATCGAGAGGGACACAGGGAGATTGTCTGTAATGTCAATATTGTATTCAACGCCTTCTACTGTCCAGTAAGACCAGGGACTGCCCTCATCTTCCCAGGTTACTTCAAAGCGTGCTGGTATCTTAACCGAATGGAACGTTTTCCACTCCGTAAACTCGATCAGCCACGGCATCTTCTCTTCCTCCTGACCGCGGAAGCGCCAGGCTGACACATGCGTTATCAGATTTGTTTTCTGATCGAATGTGAAAAGCAATTCATCATTTTGTTCACCAAAGGGAACCACAAGACGCATCGTTTCATTATCTACAGCTTCCCAGTGCACACGGCTATCTGTGATAACTACCGACGGAGTAAACACAGCTTCGCCCCACATCGCGAGATTCTGGCCCTGGTCTATCTTCTCTCCAGTTTCTTTCATGTTGAGTAAGCCTTCTATTTTGAGAACACCTTCTCCGTTTATATAGGAGTCACTGACTTTGAGAATGGTTCTGCCAAACCATGTAACCTCCATGTAGCGAAGAAACGCCTGCCCTGGTAAATAGTATGCTTTGAAGCGAACCGGCATCCATATTCCATTTATTCTCAATTTTGCCTTTCCCCAGACAACAGCAGAATCTATCCTGGGGACAGGACTGCCAGCAGCGGCTTCGTAATACCGCCGTACGGGTTCAGGTAAGTCCGGCGGGAGTTCGACAGAGCCGATATCCTTCGTCTTTTCAGGATGCGGAGCAAAACTTTCTGGTTCGATCTGAAATCCCAGCCAGCCGATGTCCAGCAGAATAACAGCGATGCTGATGATTGCGATAATCATTATGTATATACCGTTCACTTTATAGCCTCCATTTTCCGCCTGACAAAAAGAACATCGGACGCTACAAGGATAATAACCGATATGAGCGCCATTTTTTAGTGATCGAATAGAACAGGTTATTCTTTCCCGCTACCTCCGATCTTGAAAAACCTATCGCTGCAACACATTCGCTCTCAAAACCATCAGGAAAATACTTTACATCTGGAATATATCCAAAATGCCTGCCAGCCGTAATCAGATTCTCAACTGCACAGCCAACGGATATGTAAAGTTCTCTGTTATCAGGATCAGCAGCCGGAAGCGCCCTGCTAAGATCAGCGAGTACTTTTATCTGTCCATCATCAACGGCAAATCTCCAGGGCTGGGTATTGTGTCCAGACGGCGCCAGTATGGCGTACCGCAGGAGGATTTTCAATTTTTCATACAGCGGCGCATCTTCTTTGAATTCGGATTCTTTTATATCCCATGCGGTCAAATCCATTACATAATCTCCTTATTTAATTCTCATCCAACCTTTTTCAGCCTTACAGCAGTCCCGTATGCCAGCAGCTCAGCAGCCCCGGCCGCCGTTTGCGCAGTTGAGAATCTGACATTAACCACAGCATCTGCTTCAAATTTTTCAGCCTCCTGGATCATTCTTTTCAAAGCCTCTGCTCTTGCATCCGCCAGCAGTTCAGAATATTCCTTCAATTCTCCACCGATGATGTTTTTCAGAAACGCAAGAATATCCCTGCCGATGTGCCTGGCTCTGACCGTATTCCCGGATACTATCCCCAGAACCTCAGTATCGTAGCCCTTTATGTTCTCTGTCGTAGTTACTATCATTTATATTACCTCATGTTCTTAATCCATATTTTATTCACCTTTTTCTAAATAATTTGCTCAGTATCAATGTGATAATCGCCAGCACAAGGTAGAGTGGATTATAATCTCTGCTTCTCATTTCATATCACTCTCCGTATCTCTTGCAATCCTGCCGTCGCGCATAGTTATTATCCTGTCCGTTTGCCCCGCAACCTCCATATCATGAGTCACCACAAGGATGGTCTGACCTTTTTCGCTGAGCTCTTTCAGTATTCCAACGATTATTTCCCGCGTCTTTGTATCTACTGCACCTGTAGGTTCATCAGCAAGGATGATAGCAGGATGATTTGCCATAGCCCTCGCAATGGATACACGCTGCTGCTGCCCTCCTGATAATTCCGATGGCCTGTGTTTTAACCGGTCGCCAAGTCCTATCTGAGTGAGCAGTTCTGTGGCTCTTTCTTTTCTCCTGGATCTTGGTATCCCTGAGAAACGCATTGCGATATCCACGTTCTCAAACGCGGTAAGTGAGGGAAGGAGGTTGAAATGCTGGAACACAAAACCGATCTTTTCCCTTCGAATTTTTGGGGCTTCTCCCTCGTTTGCTTTTGTGATTTCCTTACCTTCAATAAACACACTGCCGCCAGTGGGTCTATCAAGCAGCCCTATCATCGATAGCAGCGTCGACTTCCCGCTCCCTGAAGGACCGACTATGCTTATGAGTTCGCCTTTCTTCACCTCAAAACTAACATCGTTGAGCGCATGCACTGGTATTTTGCCCTGCATATACGTTTTCGTAAGGTTCCTGATGCGGAGAATAGGTTCTCTGCCGTTATCATTATTTCCATTTTCACTCATATCGCAGCGCCTCCATCGGACTCATTTTCGTTGCTCTATAAGCAGGATAGGTACCGCATACAATTCCAAGTACCATTGCGAACAACAGGGCGACTGCCGCAAGCCTTGGAGTTATAGAGAAAAGCGCCGACCCCTGGGAGCTGAGAAAAACGCTGTTCAGAAAATATACTGTGATCCAACCTGCAGCAATGCCAGCAATACCTCCGATCACTCCCATAAATGCAGCTTCTCCCATGGTCATGAAAAGAATGCTTTTTCGCTCAGCGCCAAGCGCCTTGAGAAGCCCGAATTCCTTTGTTCTCTCAGAGACCGACATGAGCATCGTGTTCATCACGCTCAAGCCCCCTATGATGGCTGCAAGCATTGCAGCGCTTATGGTAATCAGGCTGAAAATGACAAGCTGCCCCTGAAACATTTTCCTCAGCGTATCGGGTGATTCGCTTTTAACTTTCTCTACACTCAGCTCTATCCTTTTCGCAAGTTCTTCAGGATCAGCACCTGGAGCAGGCTTGGCATAAATGAATGATACAGTGTTCTCCATTCCATAGAACTTCTGTGCCCTGTCAAGAGGCATCTGCACCGCAGAATCAAAAATAGAACCTGTGTATTCAAGTATCCCCACCACGCTGACATTTCTGGTACTGGTTATGGATGATGTGCGCTGCATCCTTTTACTTTTTATCTCAAGTTCATCTCCGACCTTGAGATTGAACTTCCGGGCTATGCTGCTGCCGATGACCGCCCTGTAGCCGTCCCCGGGAACCAGATATCTACCTGCTGCAAGCTTTGCATCCTTCAATTGTTTTTCGGGAAGAACCCCAAAAACCATGTCACCACCCCCGAATCCTCCACCCCCTTCAGGATCAAGAGACGCTATCAGTACTCCATGGGCATCCTGAACCCCGGGCACTCTTTTGACCTGTCTGACTTTTGATTCATCAAGACTTCCAATGCCGCCCAGTGTTCCATCTGGCTGCACCTGGATATTATCTGCCATAAGTTTCAATGACCTGTCTACAACGAGGTTCATATGCTCCGACATCCCGTCCATGACAACCACCGCAAAAATGCCCAGGGCAATACCAAATATGGTAAGCCCTGTCCTCATTTTTCTCTGTGTGAGGCTTCGGATTATGAGGTCGAACATTCTAACCGCCCCGCTTTATCCGTGCTGCCGCCAGTACGGCTATCAAAAGAACGAGCGCTGTGAAACCAGGAGTGCTTTTTACGGGAGGAGTTTCAGGCGCTTTGTCTTCTTCAGGGATGCGCAGAACCGTTTCATATTTATCCAGCACTGTGTTGTGCTGATTTACCGCCTTTATCTCAACATCGTAAGTTCCTGGCGCAAGCCCTTTCCATACCACTCCAGCAGTATCTTCCTTTCCTGAAACAAGAATTTCTTCTATCTGCTGGCGGTATGTTTTTGCTTCATTTGTCGCCCTGTTTCTTGCCGTTACTTCTATGAAACCATCAAAAGGGACCCGGGACTTCCCTCGCAGTGTTATACTGGCACCGTATTCATCGACCTCAACATCATCATGCAGGATCTCTACTTCGTCGTTTGCAGTAAAAACTGCGATATAGGTATTGATCAGCGGCGAAGCATAAAGTCTATGCGTGAATATTTTTGCCCGTACAGTGTATTCCCCATTATCAGTAAGCAGAAACGGCCATGTTATCTTTAGCTCCTTATTCGCTGTGAGATACACGTCCTTTTCATTCTTTGTATAAACAATATCGTTCTTATCAAGCAGCTCTATTCTGACATCAACAGCACCTGGATTGAAAGGGCGGAGCAGTAACTGCACCCCTTTGTTCGAAGGCGAAAAATCCACCACATGAAAACTGGGCATGGCAACAGTGCCATATGATACCTGATAGGATTTTTTATCATGAATGGCGGTATCGTTATACAGGCTCACTTGAGCAGTGTAGTAATTATGCTGGGGTTTATTCTGCCATATTATTACTTTGGAGGCCTGCTCTCCGGCTTTTGTTTCAAATGGTACTTCCTGCGATTCTACTATCTTTTCTCCATTCATGAGTTCAAAAACCGCTTTCCCCTGATGAGCCTGGCTGGACTTAATAGTGACCTCGCTGGTGGTGAAATCGGAAAAAAAGTCCACTATTTCAAGAGCTGCAACTGCCGGGTTCACGAATGTAAAAGTGCAAATGATCAGCAGTACAGCTCTAATTATTGCTTTTCTTCTAAGACCATATGCGCCTGATATCAAAGCCAGTGGGCTGAATATAGCACACGCTAATCGTTTATTCATTTTTATTCCTCCTACATAGATCATCAAGACCCGTACGCCAACCTGCGTACCTTAACAACCAAGTGTAATATCTTAATACATAAACTTTACGATTAATAGTCAAGCCTATGAATTTAAAAACATAAGTTATATTAGTTTATAGATGATCATATGAATTGATACTTAAATGGAATGAGTATATACACATATGCAAAAATTATTTGACAAATTGGCATAAACAGGATGAAAATATATTATGAGTCCGCTTGAAAAGTTATTCGGCAAAACGGCACAGATGACTGTGCTGGAATATCTCATGAAAAACAAAGGAGAAATCAATTATCTTTCAGGAATTGCTCAGGGTACTGGATTATACCACTCCAGCGTAGCAAGAGTGTTAGAACCTCTTCTGGAAAATAACATAGTTATTGAGAAAAAGATTGGAAAGCAGATGCGGTCCTTTACTCTAAATGAAGAGCATAAAGCCACACAGGTTCTGATGAAATTTTATGATGAGATGAAAAAAGAGCTTGGTGATTAATTCACACGTTTCATCACAAACTCGCAACAGTCATCCCCTTTTGAAGCACACCTTACTTCTTCGGCATCTATATCCATACCTTTAAGCACCTCTGCCAGACCTGCGTTATAACCCCTCAAAAAATGACAGATAGCTACTTCTGAATTCCCATAACCTCTAGCAATAAATGAGTTCTCAACCCTTACCACAAGCTCATTTTTGTTATTTTCTTCTACACTAAACTTGCCCCACCCGAGCTCTGCGTAGAAGTTCTGAACTGCTTCAATGAACTTTTTGTCATTTAAACCCCATTCATTGCTGAAGCGATTGATCCACCGGAGACCAGCTTTCTTGCCAGCTTCATATAAAAGTACGGATGCACCATCAAGGCCCAATATCTTTTCAGCGTCCTTCTGCAAATTAACAAAGGTTTCAATGCTCACTATGATAGCAGGAACTTCTATGACCGAGAACTCTCCTTTGCTCCTTTCCCATGTTGCAGTTTCCTTGACATCGTTTAACATAAGCAATCAAATAATTGTACATGTAACTTAAGTTTATCTATCAAAAAGGGTGATAAGCTATAATTCAATAAACTATTGGAGGCTAAACTTGTGTCCAAACTTTCATTAATCCTTGGATTTCTAGGCGGTATCATAGTAGTGATCGGAGTTGTGACCTACCTGAGCTATCAAAGTGACATCAGTACAGCACGAGAGCGTGTGCTGGCAGGCAGCAAGGTCATCGAAACCGCCTCTGGCCCGATCGAATACGCCGATATTGGGGATGGTTATCCTGTGCTGGTGGTACATGGAGCTGGAGGTGGTTACGACCAGGGCGTTATCCTATCGAAAGTGTTGTTGAATGATGATTTCCGTGTGATTGCCCCTTCACGATTTGGTTTTTTACGTACTCCACTACCTGATAATGCCTCATTTGCTGCACAGGCTGATGTGTTCGCAGATCTGCTTGACGAGCTGAACATCAGCAGGGTAGCCGTCGTGGGAATCTCTGCAGGTGGACCATCAACTTTGCAGTTTGCCTTGCGCTATCCTGAGCGGATTTCATCCATGGTTTTGGTTTCAGCGGTTGTCCACAAGGAAAAACCTATGGATTTCAGGGATAAAATAATCCATAATGTGATATTCAAGTCGGATTTCATCTTCTGGTTAATCACAAAGTATTTTGAATCTGGCCTGATTTCATTTTTTGGGGTGACTCCAGAAGTACAGGCCAAACTAACTCCAGAGGAGAAGTACTGGCTTTCTGATATCCTTATTCCGTCGATGCATCCAATTAGCCAGCGGCAAGCAGGTATGGTTAATGATAGGACTAACTTTCCTTTCCTTGATTACCCTTTAGATCAAATTACTGTGCCGACACTGGTAGTCTATGCCAGAGATGATACCCTGGTTAATCCCTCTCATAGTCAGTATGCTGCCCAGAAAATTCCTGATGCAAAAGTAATCACGCTGAAAAGCGGTGGTCATATACTCATGGGACAACACGAAAGGGTTGGACCTGAGATAGTTAAGTTTCTGAATCAGCATGCGGCAAATACGCAACCGAGCAAAGGAGAATGACCTTTTTTTGCTCACTGCGGTACTCGCTACTCTGGCGTTCTTCATCTTTATGAGCGGAAGCTATGGAGGGTATAAATGAATGTTCCATAATTAGTAAAAAACCTCGGACTAAGGGATATTCTTTGAGATTCAAATGCTTTCCATGCTCGAATAGCCTTCACCCAACAACTATAAATGCGCTGGAAATGTTCTTTTATTTGTAATCTAAAGGGGAGGTGGTTAGATGGCAAGGTTTCTAATACTTTGGAGAGTAGATACAATGAAGGTGCCTGAGAGTCCTGAAGAGCAAATGACCCTCTCTACTAAGCTCATGAATATGGTTAAGGAAGATCTCAAAAGAGGCATGTTGGACTGGGGAGGATTTGTAGGTGGTCATGTAGGATATGCTATTGCTGAAGGAACTGAGCAGGAGATTGCTCTGGCATTAGCGAAGTACAGCCCATATATCAAGTTCAAGGTTAACCCGGTACTCTCAGTGAGCCAAGTAGATGAAATTATGAAGGCTATGTCGAAAGCCTGAGACTATGCTGTGGCGATTCAGGAGATCTGAATTGCCCCTTTTTTATTTTTTCTAAAGAGCCTTTTTACCCAATTTTGAAGCGAAAAAAGCAAATATCAGGTTATTAGAATCGCAACAAAAGCTATGACTCTGGAGAGGAAGATTGCACAACTATTCAGGATGGATGAGGTAACCTGGCTGCGTCACGCCAATCCTTGGAGTGTGATTTTGCGCAATACTGTACTACCACTGCTTATTCTTGCTTTTTGGAGCCGGATATGGCTCGGGTGGTGGGCAATTATCCCTGTTACTCTGGCACTTCTTTGGAACTGGTTCAATCCGCGCCTTTTCCCACCTCCAGAATCACTCGATCACTGGACATCAAAAGGAGTGCTCGGGGAGCGAGTATGGCTTAACCGCGATAAGGTGCCAGTGCCGAAGAATCATAGTATAGCTCCAAACATCCTCACGACTATTTCCGCTCTCGGTATGGTATTTGTCATCTGGGGCGTTGTAGTACTTAAAATATGGCCAACACTGTTTGGCGCAATGGTGGTATATTTGAGTAAACTCTGGTTTCTTGACCGGATGGTGTGGCTCTGGGAAGATATGAAGGATGCAACGCCAGAGTACAGAACCTGGCGAAATCGTCTAAAATGAGCAGGATGTCTAGATGATTGTCACATCGCTCATTTCAGCAGTTCCGATTATAATTAATAATTACTCATTTCTTTTAATAAGGAAATAATAAATCAGCGCCCCGATAATTCCTGTAAAAATTATTACAAGAACCCAGATGAGCTTGGCATAATCTCCGCCAATTGCGAACTTATTATCCTGCCTCTTCAGACAATCTATCAGCATCAAGAGCCAGAAAACAAATAATGCAATACCGATAATTGCAACAATCAGGATAAAGACTGCTCCTATATTCCACACAGTTTCTCTGACGCCTATCAATTTACCACCGAACAATTTCTTGAATGATAACGGGCTTTATATATTTTTCTATAATTTACAAGCCTGAGCTTTTCGAACTGCTTCAGATATATGTTTACAAGCGGCCTTGAGATTCCAAGTTCTTCCAAGATTTATTACTTTCTTACTTCCTTGGCTTGATGTTCTGGTTGAGACTGAAGAAGTTCGTGGGATCGTATTTGTTCTTCAGCGCCACTAGTCGCTCGTACTTCTCTTTACCATAGGCAGCCATGACCCTGTCCGTCCCCTCAGTCATCAGGAAGTTTACGTACACGCCGCCAGTAGTGAAAGGCTGCAATGCGTTCCAGAGGTCTTTCGCCCATTTGATATTCTCTTCATCCTCTAAGCGATCATACCACATAGATCCCAGGGCAACAACAAACGGTGCATTGCGATGACTGAAGGGAGTTTCATCATCACCGATCTGATTTACGGCGCCCAGCAGATACTCGAAAAGAATGTCAGACCTCTGTGAAGGTCTATTAGCTGCATAATCGACAAGAATATCTATAACATCATCGCTTAAATCTTTCACATACTCCGATTTCCAGTAGTACTGCCAGCCGGGTGGATACGCAGCATCTAACATTTTCTGTAGCGCCGTATAAGGCACAGGGCCAACCAGATCGACCTCAGGTGAGCCAAACGTCCTGAGAGGTTGAATGATGCGTTTCCCCTCCTCTATTGATCCGACATAGCAGATGGCAAGCACAAGCACAGGGGTACCCTGGATATGTTCAGGCAAATGTGGTGCTTTTGGTGCTGTAGCTAAGTCTGCGGCTACTGTTAATTCGACGGGGGCAGTGGTCATGTATTCGCGATAGAACTGAAGAACTTCTTTTGCCTTAGCAAGAGGATGTAGTAGTATACCGCCCAGTATCGTTGGGCCTACAGGGTGGAGCCTGAACTCAAATGAGGTAACAATCCCGAAGTTCCCACCACCGCCACGTATGCCCCAGAAAAGGTCGGAATTCTCGGTCTTGCTTGCTACCAGGAATTGACCATCAGCAGTGACAACATCAGCAGATAGAAGGTTATCGATGGTCATACCGTACTTTCGCGTAAGCCAACCGTAGCCACCACCGAGAGTTAAGCCAGCAATGCCTGTCGTAGACACCATGCCACCTGGTAACGCGAGGCCAAAAGCCTGTGTCTCGCGATCTAACTCACCCCAGGTGACACCAGGTTCGGCACGGGCAGTGCGGCTGGCTGGATCGATGCGAATACTCTTCATCCGCGAGAGATCAATGACCAGGCCTCCGTCACAGACAGCATTACCTGCGACATTGTGGCCGCCGCCTCTCACTGCCACAAGGAGTTTGCTGGAGCGGGCAAAGTTGACTGCATTGATGATGTCGACAGCCCCTGTACACCGTGCGATAAGTGCCGGGTGCTTATCGATCATCCCGTTCCATATCTTGCGTGCATCATCGTAACCGGCATCACCCGGGCGGATAAGCTCACCACGCATGCTTTCTTTGAATTTTTGAATGGTTTCCTCATCAATTTTGACCATGATTATTTCCCCCTTTTCGGCATATCCTTCGCCTGATGGTCTATTTTCCGCTCCCTTTTAAGATAAACCTATCAGGTAGGCGTTCACTCTTATTATTTTGTTTACTCACATTCGTATAAATAAATTCCTAAGATACGGGTTGTGGTAAACACCACGAGATCTTTGAAGAAAAAGCAATAAGAGTTAAGTGGAATTGAAATAATAATTCATTTAGGAGTGTATGTTATATGAAGAAGGTTGGTTGGCTCATTCTGATCGTTCTGTTTATCATACTATTAGTGTTCACAGCGCAAACCTACCTGGGCTATCAGCGCGACATCCGTGTGGCCAGAGAGCAGGTACTGGCAGGTAGTCAGGTTATCGAGACCGCCTGTGGCCCGATCGAATACGCCATCTCAGGAGAAGGCCCTGCGGTGCTGGTGGTACACGGGGCTGGCGGCGGGTACGACCAGGGACTTGAAATAGCGCGTTCGTTTGTTGGTGGTGGATTCCGCTTTATTGTCCCGTCGCGCTTTGGCTATCTTCGCACCCCTATTTCAACCAATGCTTCTGCAACTGCACAGGCCGATGCATACGTATGCCTGCTTGACGCACTGAATATCCGTCGGGTGGCTATCGTGGGCATGTCTGCTGGCGGACCTTCCTCTATGCAATTTGCCTTGCGTCATCCTGAGCGGTCCTCAGCGTTGGTGCTGCTGGTGCCCGCCGCATATGCGCCTCAGACCCGGCCCGCTCCCCGGACTCCGGCTTCAAATTTTAGGTGTCAGGTGATCTTCTCATCAGATTTTACCGTCTGGCTGGCGATGAAAGTCGACCGGTCGATCTTTCCATTGCCATATTGTCTCGGCATACCTCCGTCGGTTCAGACCCAGCTTACGCCAGCGGAAGAGAAGCAATTATCTGAATTCATGCAGAGCTTGTTGCCCATCATGACACGGCTACCAGGCTTATTAAACGATATTAATATATACTCCTCACTTAATCGTTATCCTCTGGAGCGCATTACTGTGCCAACGCTGGCTATTAGTGCCTCTGACGACCCATATAATACATTTATCAGTGCTCAATACACTGCCCAAAACATACAAGGTGCGAAATTCATAGGACTTAAAAGCGGTGGGCACCTGTTGATAGGACATGAGGAGAAAATCCGATTAGAGGTAGATGAGTTTTTAAAACAGCATACTTGAAATCTTAAATACAAGTTCACCCATTATTCCCTAAATGAAAAATTCCGAGATACTCACCTGTATTCAGTGCGGTACATGCCATGCGAGCTGCCCATCAGGAAGGTACACAAGCCTGAACATCAGGAGAATTATCAGAGACTCGATAAATAAAGATGTCTCAACAGATCCTGAACTCTGGATGTGTACCACCTGCTACAACTGTCAGGAGAGATGCCCGCGCGGTATAAAGGTCACTGATGCGATACTTACCCTCAGAAGCGAAGCCGCAAGGGGAGGAAAGATACTCCCTGCTCACATGAAGATATGCAGATCTCTTATTGAAACAGGACATGCTGTCCCGATCGATGATAAACACAGGTCTATCAGAGAAAAGCTAGGACTTGGAATTCCGACCCATAGAAAAGCCCTCGATGAAGTGAAAATACTCCTTGAATCAACAAAATTTAATGAATTGATAGAAGAATGAATGAATTATCTCTTTTCCCGGGATGCCTGATCCCGAATCGATACCCTGGTATTGAAAAAGCCACAGGACTTGTTCTTGACAGACTGGATATTAAATGGGGCGAGCTTGAGGAGGCTTCATGCTGCCCGGCGCCCGGTATATTCCGCTCGTTTGATAAAATAACATGGCTTACCATTGCATCAAGGAACCTTGTGCTGGCAGAAGAGAAGAGCACAGACATACTGACACTATGTAACGGGTGTTTCAGTTCACTGATGGATGCCAACAGCATCCTGAAGAGTGATGCCCGTCTTCGTAACGAGGTGAATTCCCATCTTAAAAAGATAGATAAAGAATACCGGGGCACAGTTGAGGTAAGGCATATAATTGAATTCCTTTACAGGGATATAGGCGTTGAGAAACTTGGCAGGGCAATAGAGAAGCCTCTTGAAATAAGGGCTGCTATACATTACGGATGTCATCTCATGAAACCCACAAAGGATAGAAAACTGGGGAGAGCAGAATACCCTGTATTTTTTGATGAGCTTGTTGAGGCAATCGGCGCTGTGAGCATTCCCTATGAAGGAAAGATGAGCTGCTGTGGCGCCGGGGGAGGTGTCAGGTCTGCGATGTTTGAGACTTCGCTTAAGATGACCGAGTACAAGCTTGATAGGATGAAAAGAGCCGGGGTTGATTGCATCGTAAACGCATGTCCTTTTTGCCATCTACAGTTTGATAGCGGACAGGCTGAGCTTGAGAGAGAGGGAAAAGTATATAACATACCTGTTATACATTACAGTCAGATCCTCGGGCTAGCGCTTGGATACACCCCGCAAGAGATAGGCCTGCACCTCAATGAGATAATAAGCCGTGGATTTGAAGAGAAAATCACACTGGTGCAAAAATAGGAGGGTAGTGGGCAGAGGGGTATGATATGGTGGTGGTATATGGTGGTGTAAAAAAAGTGTTTTTTACTGCCCACTACGATTCGTATATACACGAACGAAGTATTTATAGTTTACGTATTTGTTAAGTCAACTTTATAGCATAGCTCTCCTAATAAAGTAATACAGAAAAACCAATGGACTGTAGTCTTGTTGCCTATTTTCCGCACTTTTCCACTTTGCAGCATGCTATTTTATGATTTTATTTATCGTCCAG
>NZ_JMIY01000007.1:544518-582310 GCF_000685155.1 Candidatus Methanoperedens nitratireducens | reverse complement strand
CTCACCGTGAACACTTATGGTTGTGGTATCGCTGTGAAGAAATCTGCCATGATACCCGTATCTCCCATATGCATTGATCGCTATCTGTAGAAATATTTCTTCTGTCCCGGTTTTATATAATCTGTCCAGGCTTCTTCCAAGCGTATCATCATTAAAATCCTCAGCTTTAAGATGTCCGCCTATTAGCAGCTCTACAGGTTTTGTGCCCATAAAGTCAGGAAACATGTATAGAGGCTTGCTCACAAAACCTAACGCGTTTAAGACCATTGCCTCAACAGCTTCTCCTGTTGTTACTTTCTGCCTTTTGTCTACTCCGACTATTCTATCGATAGATGCACGAAGTTCGATCTCTTTACAAACTCCTGCTACGATTCCTAAGTGATCTAAATTTTTACTACTGTAGTCCATTTTCTAAATACTGATTCTGGAGAGAGTTGTATTAAAATGTGCGGAAAATGGGAAGCTGAGTTCCAAAGCTTTTAATATAGTGCTTTGCTCTATCGGTTGGTACCCTACGTACTTTGAACTGAGTAATTTTAGTGTCCGATTATAAGAATCCTCATCACCCAATAATCGATATAGCTTATACTGGATTTCAGAAATGATTATAGTATTAACGAGCAGCTTGATAGGCTCATCTAACAATTTATATCATATTTTCGTTATTATATAGAGTACTCTTCATCGCTATACCGCCAGCACCCGCTCCACGACCGCTTCCATCAATCTCTCGCCGTCTGCCTGCGAGCGCACAAGCCTGGCCTCAAGCTCATCGCAGAAGGATATGAGCTGGTCAACCTTGGCAACGATGCGCTTTTGTTAGCTAATGATCGATAATGCCCAGTCACTTCCGATTGCAGTCTATTTAGACGGCGTGTGCTAAATTCACATGCTCATGCATTGTAAAAGCTCCTGAGTAAGGAATCTTCTTTACCCCATAGAGATAAATAGGATGCAATGTTAAAGAATATACGGAGATAAACTTCATGAGCAGTGTTATAAACAATGGTGTAGATGCACTGGTTAGAAGTGGTATTTATTCGACGAAAAATGAACTTATTGACGATGCTCTGAGGACTTTTTTTGAATTCAGAAAGGACATGAGAGTAGCCGCAGTGGTAGAGCTATATAAAACCGAGGAAATGTCTATTTCAAAAGCTGCTGAATTGGCAGGAGTTAGCACCGAGGAGATGAAGGATTTTCTTGCTAAAGCTGGCGTAAAGATAAGAAGAGGTTTTGCAGAAGCTAAGGGAGATGAACTAGCAAGGCTGATTTAATGATTCTTGTCGATACCTGCATTTTGAGTTCATTGGCCAAAATAGACAGGTTAAGTTTGCTGGATATCCTGTTTAAAAAGCATTTTTGCTATATCACGCCGTCTGTATTAAAAGAATTAAATATAAATAAGATTGCAGGATTTAGATTTATTGAGAAAATAGAAGAAATGGTGAGTTTTGACGAGGTAAAAAATAAACTTTGTATCCTGGTGCCTGGAACGAAAGAACTGGAACAAGCTTACAGGCTCAACGATAATTATAAACTGAGCGTTGCAGATTGCGAATGTATTGTTCTGGCAAAATCAAGAAAAGCTATTCTGCTCACAGATGATTCTTACCTTGCCAAAATAGCAATAAAAGAGGGGGTTGAGAGAATATTTGATTTGAAAAGCTTGATAGGAGCCTGTATAATAGAAGGAACGATAAAGCAAAAGAGCGAGCTTATTGAAATTATCGAGAGCTTGAAGCAAAAAGATAATTATGTTTTTTCAGATAATAATTTAAAGCAGCTTTTTTCCCGTTTTACATGAATGTAATATTCATGTAGCCGGGCTGCCAGGTTACCCTGCCAGCATCCTCCCCACGAGACCGCCTCCATCAACCTCTCGCCGTCCGCCTGCGAGCGCGCAAGCCTGACTTCAAGCTCATCGCAGAGGGACATGAGCTGGTCTACTCTGGCGACGATGCGGCGCTGTTCGGGGAGGGGCGGGAGCTCAATCGCTTTTATTAGTAAAATTTAATATGTTCAAATTCTGATATCAAAGGAAAAGGGTTTTATGGCGAAAGAAGACTGTAAAGATACCATACACCAGAAAGAAGTAATATATTCAAGCCAATTAGGTCGTTATATTTTCTACTTTCTGATATTAATAACGCCTTTTCTTATAGCTTTCTTGTGGCTGGACATTCTAAGAGAGATATTACTTAAAATGAATGTTATCTTTTTGAATACAAATTTTCTTGGTCAGCTTTTCCTAATTCTCTCAATGGTACTCCCGATAGGAATTTTAATCATGATATCAAAAGAAATAACTGCAAAAGTTATTATTTCTACAAACGGGATCGAATATTCTGATATCTTTACAAGAGTTTACTGCCCTTGGAAAAATATTATAAGAATTGAGACAATCAATAGAACAGATCGATATATACGATTTGGTGATG
Source organism: Candidatus Methanoperedens nitratireducens (assembly GCF_000685155.1). Taxonomy (GTDB): domain Archaea; phylum Halobacteriota; class Methanosarcinia; order Methanosarcinales; family Methanoperedenaceae; genus Methanoperedens; species Methanoperedens nitratireducens. The sequence continues at coordinate 579,869 of NZ_JMIY01000007.1, read as the reverse complement.
CTAGACTTCGTACATGGAACATATATAACATATCCACATGGGATAATAAATTCACTCTAGATGGCAATTTCTTTTGGAAAGACGAAATTTTAACATATGTCTATAATAAGGTAATCTCATGCGCTCCAAATGTGCAAAAAGTTACAAAGAGTATAGATACCGTCACCTATGATGACTCTATAGTTCACTAATGGTATTATTGAATTATTGTAGCTACGCTTTGTGTTTTTGTGCCTTTTCGATGATTCATTAATTCAAATACTGAATAATAAATTCCAAGAAGTTGTTAAACATTACGGTCAACCAATTTATATTTAATCACCTATTTCTAAGATTTCTATAGCATGATTCTAATGCCTCCGTAATTTTTAAGACTCATCAAGCAGATTATTTAATGGGGGGGTGTTTAAATGACAATAATTCCAAGAGGTGAATCATTTCTTCCAAACATTTCTATAACAGATAGAAGATCTAAAGCCAATTCTTTTCAAATCTCCCCAGGAGCAGGGCTTTCCGTTCATTATCTGGACAACAAAACTTGTTATCCAGCTAATAGAACAACTCTATAACGTGTCCTATAAACCACTTCAAGTAAGGCGTATACTTCATCGTCTTGGTCTATCCTGCCAGAAACCACGGCCATCTCATAGAAAGGCTAACAAACAGCTTCAAGAAGAATTTAAAAAAACTTCAAACAACAAGTTAAACCATTTGTTGACGATGGATACACAGTCTTATTTCTGGACGAAAGCATCTTCCACCATATCTCACATACGGCTGGTTTCCTGTTGGTAGTCACCCGAATGTAAAGTACGAATACAAAAGGAAGGAAAAAATCTGTGTTATTGGGGTATTAAACTCTGAATATTTCATCTATGCGTTCACAGACTGGCTAAACGGTGATGTTTTCAAGGTATTCTTACAACGACTTGTTTACAAATTCGGTAAGCTGGTTGCCGTTATAGATCAGGGTCCTTATCATACCTCTGGTGATATGCAAAAATTTTATCAGGAAAATAAAGAGCATCTGCATATCGTTTATTTTCCAAGTTATAGTTCTGAGCTTGATCCTATAGAGCAATCGTGGAGGGCGGCTAAGAAATGGCTGGCAATAAGGTACTGAGAAAATAAGAGAGAATTAAAGCGACAACTGATTACGGCATTTGAGGAGGGTATCACGATGGTTCCAATTTACGAGTATTTGAGAACTTGACTATAGGTATCTGCCCTATCTATAATAGAGTTTGTTCATCACTCTTTCAGGCACATTCTACATTCAGAAAATTTTAACTATATGTTTTGAAAGAGCATAACCGCTTTTTTGCCCTCATGGGAGAGACAATAAAAAGCAAAACGGGAGCGTTTTCTTATGCATATCATACCATGCCTTTTTAACAGTTCAAGATGATAGGAGATAGCTGGTTTTCGAGCCTTTAGCTTTCTTGCTATCTCATCCATACAGTGCTCCCTCCTATCAAGCATCAACAGGATCTCCACCCGATCAGGGCTGGAGAATATTCTTAATTTCCGGGTGATCTCCTCAGATGCATATCTTAACGATTCATGTTCTTTTTCCAGGTTCAATAACCATTCTCTGCGAAGTTTTGCATCGCCTGGACAGCACGGCTCTATGGTTCTGGACTCACACAGGCATTTGTTGTTCATGGTTCTTGCGCTTCAGTCCTCTCATTGCTATATTTATTTTCTCTAAGTATCTGCTCTTCACACATATATCACACCTTTGTTTATATACATGAGATATTAAAAATTATGTGGATTTCCCCCCTCTCCCATCTATATAAAAACTATTTTTCCTGTCCCACAGACAAAAAAAGGGGGAGATCCACCTATTACCACAGGTTGATAGGTAACGGGCAAACGGATAATTGTTTTGAAGGGATAGAAGGATTGTCCCTTCATGACCCTAAAGGCTTAAATAAAACAAAGTGTTAATAGGCACTAACCTCTCCAGACTACTGGATAAATATTAATATTAATTACTTGTTAGCAAAGTGTTAATAGCGATTATCCGCAGTTGGAAAAACCGGGCTCGTGGTCTAGCTGGTTATGACGTCGCCTTGACATGGCGGAGGTCCGGAGTTCGAATCTCCGCGGGCCCATATATTTTTAAAAATTAAAATATCTGGAAGCATTTTTATATGACCTGTCCTATGCTTTAGGATCATGAAAGAGATATTGTTCGTGGGCAGATCCAATGTGGGTAAATCCACTCTTATCAGGGCGCTCACAGGCAAAAAAATCCCGGTAGGCAAACATCCGGGTGTGACACGAAAGCCTCTGCGTATTCCCTATCAGGATTTCCAGATAGTGGATATGCCCGGGTTCGGGTTCATGAGTGGTGTATCAGACCAGGGCCAGGAGGCTATCAAGGATAACATCGTTCATTACATAGAGAGCAATGCCGGCAACATCGCACTTGCAGTGATGGTGGTAAACGCAGGTTCTTTTGCTGAGATTGTGGACAGATGGACTGAAAGAGGCGAAATACCAGTTGAGGTTGAGCTCTTTGAGTTTTTGCATGAGTTAAACATCGATGTGATCGTGGCCGCAAACAAGATAGATAAAGTTGGGGATGTGGACAGGGATAGTACGCTTGATGGGATTTCACAGAGGCTTGGTATGACGCCTCCATGGAGGCAGTGGATTGACAGGATAGTGCCTGTGAGCGCTAAGAAGAGGGATGTTGGGAGATTGAAGGAGGTTATGCAGAAGAGACTGGAGAAGGTAAGAAAGAATGATGGGGTTAATGTTCTCAAAAGTTTTATGTACTTTTGAGAACATTCTATCTTAGTAATAGTATGAGTGGGAATGGCCTGATAAGCGATATGGAATCATTAATCTCTTCAACCATGCCGGATTAAATAATTTGCAGAGCTTAAAAGAAAAAGAGCATGGGGTGCAGATTCTGTTAATATAGGGTGGAGGTATAGACATGAATCGGTGGGCGCTGGCTCTCTTAATCGTAATCGTAATTGCAGGAATCAATGTAATTTCTGATAGTAACATATTATACCAGAACGATGTTGCTGATAACATAGATCACAATACCTATGACATAATTATCAGCAACAATGAAGATGGATATCCGCTTGCCTCCATGAGCGAGTATATACCTGCCATGAAAAATAAACAGAAAAAAACTCCAAAATCAAAAGAGACTCCAGAACCAACTCCGACATCCAATCCGATACCAGCAGAAACTCCGGCTCCAACACCGGATACTGAACCAACAGAGACCCCAGAGCCAACAGCTCCAGAGCCGACTGAGACCCCGGAACCAACTCCTACACAATCTCCGCAACCTACTCCAACGGAAACCCCGGAGCCAGCTCCAGTAGAGACTTCAGTAGAGACTCCAGTAAAGACTCCAGTAAAGACGCCAGTGAAAACTCCAACTGAAACTCCAGGACCAACTCCGACAGAACCTTCGGAACCTACCCCAACAGAGACCCAGGAACCTGCAGAAACTCCGGAACCGACAGAAACCCCGGAGCCAACCCAGACACCTGCTCCAGCACAAACTCAGGTACCTGCATATATTACAGAACCTGTCGCAAGCATAACCAGTTTGCAGAATACGACCTATGCACCAACATATATCAACTGGTCATGGATTGACCCTGAGAATTCGAATCTATCTGAAATTATGATATATATTGATGGAGTATTCCAGACTAACGTCTCCGGGGGCGTGCAGTTCTATAATGCAACAGACCTGGCTGCCGATACAGAATATACCATAGGCACGCACACTGTTGATAGATGGAGCAACATTAACCGGACATGGGTTAATCATACTGCCAGGACAGCGGAGATAAACGGTACAGCGCCGCTGCCAGTAGATGTAATAGCTAATTCAACAAAAATTCCAGCCGGAAATAAAATCCCGATCATAGCTCATAAAGATGTAATGGTAGAGGCTGCTGCCGATGAGACCGCAGATGCGAGCATCGATCTTACAGTGAGAATCGTACCTCCTAATAAAAGTATTAATGCAAGCGCGGTTGTGCCAGACGATCTGAGAATAATCAAGTATATTGAGATGGACGTAGCTGCGGCTGAGAATATATCAAATGTGACCTTAAAAGTCAATTACACATCTGAGGAAATCAGCGACATGGATGAAAGTACTATGAGTCTCTACTACCTGGATAGCATAAACAATACATGGTATAGAGTAAGAGATTACACAGGAGGGGAGATACCAGGAGGTCCTTACATATATGATGCTGGAGTAGATACTGATATTAAGTATGCATGGGCTGACCTGAACCATTTCAGTATCTTCGCGCTTGGAGGTACTACATATAGTGACTATAGTGACAGTAGCGGGGCATCAGGCACAGGGGGCGGTGGCTCATCCTCAGGTGGAGGCGGTAGCGGTACATCAGGTGAGGACAACAATAACATAGAGAGAACCGAGAAGTACGAGATGGATATATATAAGGGTGAGAGCACAAACTATCAGTTCACGCAAAACGGTATTGTGGAGTTTGTTAATATTACGGGCAATGTTAATGCTGATTCTGTGACCACAATTGTAGAGGTGTTGCGTAACACCTCATCATTTGTAAATACATCAGCTCCAGGTCTTATATATAAGAATTTTAATATCTGGGTGGGAACCGCCGGGTTCGCTATACCGAACAATATCGAGGAAGCTACTATCACGTTCAGAGTGGATAGGGCATGGCTTGATGAGAATGATATAAGCGAAGTGGTTCTGTACCGCTACACAGATGGCGAATGGATACTGCTACCCACGATGAACCCGCAGGATATCAGGGGAGAGGGTGGATTTGTGCGCTATCATGCTATCACGGATCGTTTTTCACCGTTTGCGATAGCAGGCGTAACAGGAGAGGAAGTATTTATCCAATCCACACAATTACCCACTGCTACTGCCGGGACTACGGCCACGGCTGCTGTAACAGAAGCAGAAGCAACCATTTCCTCTTCCTCTGATTGGAAAGCAGTTCTAATTATGGCCCTTGTGAGCATAGTCGCAGCAGTCCTGCTGTTTATCAGGAGACGGATGATGTAGCGCAGGTATTTCAAGCTCATCCAATAATCCCGGTATTATGCCAGCAACATCTGATATATTTCCCCGTGATTTTTCCAGGGAGTTATATAAAATATGGGATTTCTACGAATTCTGATAAATATGATATATCCTGTACATAAAATAATATTAGCTTTATAATGTGATATATCCTGTACATAGAATAAATATAGTTGTGACATATCATGTACATAAAATAATATTAGCTTTATAATGTGACATCCCATATCACGTATGTAGCTTGTTACCAGGTGGTGAGCGGCGGCGCGTTAGCCCGCCGCGAGGAGGATGCATCCTCCTTCCCGCGTGGGGGGGTTCCCACGCGGGCACTCTTCACCCCTTTTCTTGTTCGTATTAGCACAACTGTAACCGAAGCACAGAGCGAAGGTTAACGCAACATTGAAAAAGCATAATCTATTGACATACTCTTAATTATTATTGCAACATATTTATTGTTATCACAACTCTTATCACATGTTCTAAAAAACTTTACAATCTACCAGGAAATTACCCATACTGTATAAACATATCGTATATATTTACTGGTATAAAGATACCTTTATATATTTAGGTGTCCTCTTATCACTTGGTGATAAACATATGGCTATCGTTACTCGCAAGGTTGGCAAAAATGAATATGTGTATGAACGTATATGGGATACTGAAACAAAAAAATACAAAGAGCGTTGCCTTGGTAATGTTAAGAACATGCCTTTAGATGAATCGGCTGGCGTTATGAATGAGATCTCACAGGCTGAACATGCCAGGGCTTTTCCTGAGTTTCATAAAGCTCTTGAATGTGGTGCTATCGATGAGGCATTCATAATATTGATTTTAGAGGCTCATAAACACGTTATGAGCGTACTTCGTGATTGCGACAAGGAAAATACTAAAAACCTTGAAATATTCCAGCAATTCCTTATTATGCTCGATAGGATGATCATTGATGGGGGGTTACCTCCTGCTCTGGTTGAGTCATTCCAGGAGTATGTTGATACCTGCCGTAAATATCCAGCACATGCTATACCTCGACGTGAGTGTGGTTCGTATGCTTGCGAAGATTCGCTATGCATCACAGCGTAAAAAGATAATGGATGTTCTTCTTAATCCTGATGCTACACATGACCAACGTTTATGGATGGTGGGCTTTCTTATCTATGTAGGTTATACCGCTTCTGGTATTCTCTCTATCATCACTCAGTTGAATCAATGGTCTAACTTTAGTCCCTGGAAAACTCGTTATCAAGTACACTGGCTTGTTTCTCAACATAGCCGCGATCTAAAGGATAAGGCGCGGAGTGCTGAAATATACGATTCTTTCAGGGAGAACTATTTAAAGGCTATCGCAAAACGTGCATCGGAAGAACCCATGAGTCCTATAGAGCGCTGTGATCTTGCTTGTAAGAAGTGCCGTACGGCTACATGTATGGATCATTACAAAGCTCTTAAAAAGTTAGTCGGGTGGAAATGATCTTTCTTCCTTTTTTGACTCAGCTTCTTCAAAATACGTCTCTGCTTCCAGTTCTTCGATAGATGTCATATTCTGCAACTCTGCAATTTTCTTAACTAAGCTCTTTAGTTTTTTCAGTTCTGTTTTCAGGGTCTCATTCTCCTGGGATAGCTTAGAAAACTGCATAGCAGCATCAACTAAAGTAATTTTCTCTGCCTGTTTTATCTCTGTTATGATCAACTTCTCAGGGGTCTTACCATTGTTCTTTAACGTTGCTTCCACTACATCGTTATCATTCAGGTGCTGATATCGTGCTATCATGGTACTACCTGGAGTCCATCCTAATTTCTTTCTTATGATAGCTTCGTTATACCCTTGTTGAACCATTATTGTAGCCTGTGCATGTCTAAAAGCGTGTGGCGTTACTGGCTTTTTAATACCTGCTCTATTGGAAATCTCATTTAATACTACCTGTGTGTGTGATGCGCTTATATGGAAAATTACACTATCAGGGGGTGAGTTACTATAAACTCTCAAATTTCTAATATAATCAGCACTTAATATTAATGCGGTTCTTCTAAATCCTGATGCTGTTTTCATTGTGGGTATATCTACTATCATCCCTTCATTAGTCTCTTTAAAATCTTTAGATTTTAGTGCTTTAGCTTCTGATATTCTACATCCAGATTCAAATAGGAATGCTATTAATGCTTTCCAGTATATTCCACCAGTTGACTCTATAAGTTTATTTATATCCTCAGTTGTTAGAATATCATCTGCGGTTAGCTTTTCTTTTACTCTAACTGGCTTTATCCACTCTGCTACTTCTGCTCTCTCCAGGTCTTTAAAGAATTTCTTGATCTTAGTCTGGTACAATCTCTTTGTTTCATCAGTGCCTTTAAAATCTCTAAAGAATTTTACTAAATCCTCCTTTGTTATGTCTTTTAGCTCTTTAAAATCGTTTAATCTCTCTAAAATCTGTTTATATGATCTTATTGTGTTTTTAGCAAAACCATTTGCTTCTAATTCTTCGATATATTCTTTAATATCCATGATAACACCTTACCATTACAGGTGACATATGTACTTAAAGAAATCTACGGTTTTCCAGGAATCTTCCAGGGAGTCTCTCATTGCAGTTCAAAAGCTTATCGCTGAGAAAGCGATTATCAAGGATGACTTCGGTAAGCTTCGGCTTATTGCAGGCGTAGACCAGGCCTTCATGAATGACATGATTATATCAGGGATCGTGGTACTGGATTACAATTCTCTTGAGGTTATGGAGCGTGTCTATTCTACCAGTATCGTGGATTTTCCATACATTCCTACATTCTTAAGTTTCCGTGAAGGATCTGCAATAGTAAGTACTTTTAAAAAATTGAAACTAGTCCCTGATATCCTGATGGTGGATGGGGCAGGTATCAATCATCCACGCAGTGCAGGTCTTGCCACGCATGTTGGTGTTGCTCTGGATGTGCCCACTATCGGGATTACAAAGAGGATCCTGTGCGGATCTGGAGAAGAGCCCTCTTTAGTCGGCGAGGCGAATCCTCTTATCTATAAAGACCGGACTGTGGGATGGCTTCTTAAGTCCAGCAGGAGAGGCAGGGCGATAGTGATAGCTCCAGGCCACAGGGTATCACTTGATAGCTCACTTTTGATTACAAAGGCAACCCTTAGAAGCCACAAGCTTCCTGAGCCAGTAAGGCTTGCGCATGAGTATGCAAACGGATTGAAGAATCTATTGTAGGAGTCGGATCTTGCTTCACTGTGCATGCCCTGCCTCTCTGTGGCACCTGCTACAGGATATGCCCTCCTGGATTATCGGGCTTACGAAAGCTTCGTGGCATCGGATACAGTTCTGCTGCAGTAGATCAAGGTTCCTCTGAGTAATGCGGATGACCTGTGTATCCTCAAAGGTGAAAGCTATTGAGTGGCGAATGCCATTCTCTGTTTTCACGGCATACTTCACAACAGAATCCTGGGGAATGTGGCAGTCGTTGCAGGTAACATTATTATGACTTGAGGCGATCCAGCTTCTGAACTGATCACGCATAACATGGCAGTTCACACAGGCTTCTGGCTCATCTCTCAGGTATGAGTACCCTTCTCCGTACCAGAAGGTGTAAATACCCAGACCCATAAATACGCCAACAGCTATTATAAGTATCCTGTTCATGGAGACCATCCGCATTTAGCTTATAGCTGTAAGGGCAGTATGCTCTGCCTGGCGGGCATAATCAATTGAAGCTCCCAGTATCCTTGCCGCTTCCTGCCGGCTATGGAATCCCATGCTGTTCTCTGCGCTGATAAAATCCCAGCGGATGAAAGCTCTGCGGTGCAGTCTGCGGGCTTCCTGAAGCGACTCGTTTGATACACCTTTTTCCTGAGCCAGGATAATAGCGTCCTGGGCATCTATCAGGGCATTCTCAGCCCGATTCAATAGAGAAAAGGTAATATTCTGAGAATCCAGTACCCGTTGCCCCATCTCCTCCTCAGAGAAGGAATGGCATGTGATACAGGCATTATTTATTTTAATAAGCGGGGTGCTGATCCAGTGATCCGTGATCTTGACTGCTCCCACCCTCTTATAAGGCATGTGGCAGTCAGCGCAGGAAACGCCAGAGCGGGCATGAATACCGGTTGACCAGAACTCATAATCAGGATGCTGGATTTTGACTAAAGGTGCCTGTGTTTCATTGTGTACCCAGTCAGTAAAATTAAGCTCATCGTAGTAAGCCTCAATATCTTCAATTTCCAATCCTTTTGCCCACGGGAATACCAGGTAGTTGCCCTCTCCTCTGAAGTAGTACTCTGCATGGCACTGGGCACATACATATGTTCTCATCTCCTGGTGCGTGGCCTGTGTGATGTCTATTCCCCTCTGTGCCATCGCTTCCCTGAAAGCAGGGCGAGAGATACGCAGGGCAAGGGTATCTGCATCATGGCAGTCAGAGCATGAGACCGAGTGATTCGGGCTGAACCTGGCCATAATATCATTAAGAGGTGTGGCATAGAACCTCTCAACGCCTAATTCATTCATTATCAGTGGAACATTACTGCTCTTACAGGTCAAACAGGTACCGGGTTTTCTACCTGCAAGCCGCTGCGTTGCAAGCATATCCTCCAGAGCATGCAGGTGTCCCCTGTCCTCGCGATAATCCACTGAAAAGGAATAGCCAGCAAAGAGCCTGCGGTAATTGGGATATTTGTCCGGTCTGGAAAACGCCTCCGAACCTCCATAGCGGCCGTACAGGCTGTAATCCGTGAACTCGGATGTGTTCAGTGTTCTGTTGTAGTCTTCATATTGTATCGGGAAATTCTGTCCCCATACAGCAGGGTCTGGCTCATTCTCAGGGATATCAACAACTTTAAAAAACGTCTGTCTTGCCTCCTGCTTTCTCTCAAAGATGCTGATCAGCAGCCCTGCAACTGCAATAGTGATAACAATCAATACTATCAAAGTCAATATCAGTTTTACTCTGTTCATTTCCACTCCCCGTTTGTAAATTAATCGTCAACCTTTAAGGATTTATCTTCCTGTGAATTAATACTATCTGTGGGCAGTTGCGCTTTTAATCGTGGCTCTCATCCCCTAATGCTTATGCATTATCGGCTGTCCAAGTGCCCAGAGATAAAACACGAAAAAAATAAAAACAAACATCAGGATTGGTATATACACCGATCCGTTCCCATGAAACATCCGTCTTGAGATAATCCTGCCGACCGATACTGAGTATCCCAGTCCGATAAACATCAGAAGCCACTGTATTAAAAGAATATTATTATTGCTAAGAAGCGGGGCAGGGGCATATCCGGAAGAACCGAACAGGTTCCATCCAAAGCCAAAAGGGTCGGAGATGACCTGGATGATCCCGGTGCCTTCTTCCAGCAAATGGCGAAGATTATGTGAAAGGTGCATCATCAGCCCCAGGGGAATAATTGAGTATGCATAGCCTGCAAGAAGATCTTTAAAAACTATTTTCTGGTTGAGTAATTTTGAGATACCAGCCGCTGTTGAGTATATCAGAACCGGAAATAGCGTCGCAGCAATGAATAAGATAAATCGAACAGAATCGTAACTGGCGCCTGTATAGATCATTAAATCTGTCGTTAAACCCGTCCACGGTCTTATCATGATCAGCGTCTGGAATACAGTTACCCCGAGCAGAATCAGTATAAAGAGCCCTTCATCCATCCTGGTTTTTGTTATAGTCAAAAAATCCCCTGCAAAGGAGCGAAGATTAAAGGAGATGTTGCTCCTGTTTGATGAACCCGTCGAAAAAGAACTGATTATATTGGGTTCATCAAAGTGACAGGTTTTTGCGCATTCTGTACATAGAACACAATGAGTGTTTTTCTCCATTGTACCTGGATACTCAAATACCGGGCAGGGATATCCCTTTTCATTTCCCAGGATGCAGTATTTCTCTCTACAGGTCTTACAGGTCTCTTTTTCTTTTGCCCGCAGTTCAAAAGGGGCAAACATTGAATATAAGCCTATTAACCCGCTAATGGGACATACATACCTGCAGAAGGAGCGGCGCTCGAAGATTATTGCTATGATTACGACCAGACCAAGCAAAACAAGAATAAAGTATGCAGTGTTCAGCGGGCTGTTTACCAGATTGAACTGGAAATCTGCCCATGTTATCACAAGAAAAAACACTGCAGCCACAGAGAGGTTTCTCAATCCAGCAGGCCATTTCTTGTTTAAACCGAACGTATCATTAGCCTTTTTATAAAAAGTACGGCGCTGTACCCAGTCCCCGATTCCCCCGAAAGGGCACATAAGACACCATATCCTTCCAGCCAGAGCCAGACTTATTATAAGAAGCGACCACCAGATAACCCATATTGAAATGGTTGCAAGGTTCATATTGCTGTTTTGTATTCCAAAAAAGCCTGCGAACACGACTGTAACCAGGAACAGGACTGCTGGCAGTTGAAGAAGGAACTGCGTCTTGCGGCTTTTGAAAACAGATCTTATGGCATCATTCTCAAGCAGGTCATATATCCTTGGTTTGTTCTCACTTTGCATTTTTTCTTCTGAACTCCTGAGGAGCTGTAATCCAGCTATTCTATTTTTTCAAACTCTGCCTGAAAAAATCTTAAATCCTTAGGTTCGTAGACCATCCTCAATCCTTTGATTTGATCTCTCTTTTCATAAACTTTTTTTATCGATTCGGCTACATATTCCATCTGAGTATTCGTATAAACCCGTCTTGGGATTGTCACTCTTACCAGTTCTAACGCAGGGAAAATGTTTTTCCCTGTTCTGGGATCTCTTCCTTTTGAAACAGCTCCTCTTTCCATTGTTCTTACTGCTGATTCTTCATAAATAGCCGCAGCCAGTGTTTGAGATGGCCACAGCTCTCTTGGAATATGAGGAAAAAATCTCAGGGCATCCAGAAAAATACCATGACTGCCAATGGGTTTTACAATTGGAACATTGTATTCCATGAGCATTTCACCCAGGTACCTTACCTGTTTAATTCTGTACTCCAGATATCTGGCATCAGTACCTTCTCTAAGCCCATGAGATAATGCTTCCATATCTCTACCAGCCATTCCTCCATAGGTATGCAGACCTTCATAAACTACTACTAAGTTACGAGCTTTTTTATAGATCTCTTTATCATTAGCTGCTAAAAATCCTCCGATATTTACTAAACAATCTTTTTTAGCACTATAGATACAGGCATCAGAGTAAGACATCATCTCATTTAATATTTCCTTGATACTCCTATCACAATAACCTTTTTCCCGCTCTTTTATAAAATAAGCATTCTCGCTACTTCTGGTAGCGTCAAAAACTACTTTCAAATTGTAACTATTGCATAGTTCTCTTACTCCTCTTAAATTCTCCATTGAAACTGGCTGGCCTCCAGCCATGTTAACATTCATCTCAACATTCACATAAGCAATTCTCTCTGTACCTTTTTCTTTTATGACTCTCTCCAGTTTATCGAGATCTATGTTACCTTTGAAAGGATGTTCGTTCTCAGGGTCATGGGCCTGGTCTATAATCACATCTGGCATTTCGCCACCAAGTAGTTCTACATGAGCCTTTGAAGTAGTAAAGTACATATTTCTGGGAACTATATTTTTCCCTGGTTTAATAAGAACTCTTGAGATTATATGTTCTGCCCCTCTGCCTTGATGGGTGGGAATTACATATCTATATCCTAAAACCTCCTGAATAGATTGTTCAAGATTGTAGAAATTCCTGCTGCCAGCATAAGCCTCATCGCCTAACATCAGACCAGCCCACTGGTTATCGCTCATCGCACTGGTACCGCTATCGGTAAGTAGATCGATATAAATATCCTCAGAATTTAAAAGAAAAGTATTATAGCATGCTTTTTTAATTGCTTCAGTTCTTTGCTCCTGATCAGGCAGTTTTACCCTCTCAACCATTTTGATTTTAAATGGTTCTACTGGTCCCCCCATAGACTCACTGTCCTTTCTAGAATACCCACACTAAGCATAGACATTATTCATTATTAATGTATCGATCTTTAAACAGAATAATATCGTATTTGTACATGATTTAACCTGCTCAGACCTCACTGAGCAGTTTATCTATCTGCTCGACAGATTTATCCAGCTCAAGTAGCAGAGTACTGATAGGTATATCTGCGCCTGTCATCATTGCCATAGCATCTCTCTTACCCACCCTGACAGCAACAATCTTTTTATCTGCATGCTCGATGCTTACTCTGCTTCTGAATTCTGCGTCGCTCTCCAGAGAAATCATAGCTATGAGTTTACTTAAGAGTGAGCTATCGATGGGAGTACCTGATTTTGCAAGTACCTTACCTTTACTGTTAACTATCATTACCGCTTCTATCGTTCTACTGGATACCATATTTCTGAGAAGGTTTTCAAGCGTACTATCTTTCGTATTTACTCCAGCCCCATTTTTAAGAATCTCTTTATTAACGATCATATGCTTAAGACCCATTCCTTCAAGTATGTTCTGGAAATCCTCCTCATTAGGTGTTACAAGCTCAATTAGCTCAGAAAAGGATTTATCCTTATCGGATTCTACGACCTTCGCATTTAGCTCGTAGGGTTTCTTTTCAAGGGCTCCTTTTAGCGCCTCTATCGCATATGCAGCCTCTGAGCGCAACTTATTGTCCGGATGGTTAAGGCGCAGGTACTCCAGGTCATCGCATGTATCCTCTACTATTCTTGGATCTTTTTCTGAGATTTTCTTTATTAATCTGCATGCATAAATTCTCTCGTCTACGTTAAGACCATTTAGAGCTCGAATTATCTGTTTTGAGTGACCTCTGAAGGCATTATGATGCATGATTACGAGGAGTGCAAGCAGGAAATAAGTCTTCTCTCTAATCGCTACGCTCGTACTCTCAAGGCATACAAGTAACTCAGATACCGCAGTGCTCATCCGCTCTGGATGTTTTTGAGTGATTTTTAGCAGAATCTCAATTGCGTTTAGTATCCCATCCTCGCCAAGGTCTTTTTTCCTTCTCTGTATACAGCCCATAATCACATATACATAATCGGCTACCGATCTAATGTCCTTATCAGCCACCATATTTAAAGCTGAAATAGCCGAACTGCAGGCTTTTGTACTCCCCGTCTGCAGGATACTGGCGAGTACCCCTGCAACTTCGGGTATCATGGATGGTTGTTTATAAATCAGTTCCACAAATGAGGCTATGCTGGCCTCATTTGCATTACCGGTTTCGATTTTACTGAGAATGCTTCGAACCTCTTTTTGTGGGTTATGAGGCAACATAATTTTTTCACTTTATACTTTGAATAAATATTCTTCTTTGATTATAAACGTTTTGAATAGGAAGATCTATTACAAAGTGAGTCATGACAATCTATTTTAATAATAATGATAGATTAAGCCTGTACAGGTGAACCGACATGGCTGAGAATACCATTGAATCTTTACTTAAGGAAAGACGTATTTTTAATCCGAAGGAAGAATTTAGCAAAAAAGCATACATAAAAAGCCTGAGTGATTACAGGGAGATATATAATGACTCTATTAAAGATCCTGCATCTTTCTGGGCGCAGATAGCAGAGCAGCTTACATGGTTTAAAAAATGGGACAGTGTCCACTCATGGGATCCGCAGGATGCGATATGCAAGTGGTTCAGTGGTGGCAGGCTGAATGCATCCTATAACTGCCTTGACAGGCATCTCTCAGAGAGGGGTGACAGGATAGCCATTCTGTGGGAAGGTGAGCCTGGAGATACCCAGAGCTACACCTACAGACAGCTTTATACCGAGGTGTGCAAGTTCGCAAACGTTCTGAAGAAGAAGGGAATCAAGAGAGGGGATAGAATAGCGATCTATATGCCTATGATACCGCAGCTTGCGATAGCGATGCTTGCATGTGCGAGAATAGGGGCAATTCATAGTGTTGTCTTTGCCGGGTTCAGTGCAGATTCTCTCCGTGGCCGTATCCATGACAGCGCGTGTAAGATGGTGATAACTGCTGACGCCGGTTTCAGATCAGGTAAGACCATACCTATTAAAAAGAGCGTTGATATGGCGCTTAACAGTGATATTGAGCATGTGATCATCTATAACCGCGCCAGCACCGAAGTGAACATGAAGGAAGGACGCGACTTCTGGTGGCATGAAGAGATGGAGACCGCCTCCATGGACTGTGAGCCTGAGGCCATGGATGCTGAAGATCCGCTGTTTATCCTGTACACAAGTGGAAGCACTGGAAAGCCAAAGGGTGTGCTGCATACAACAGGCGGGTACTTATTGTACGTCATGCAGACATTTAAATGGATATTCGACTACCGCGATGAGGATATATACTGGTGCACTGCAGACATTGGCTGGATAACAGGCCACAGCTATACAGTGTACGGCCCTCTTGCAAGCGGTGCAACATGTTTGATGTTTGAAGGTGTTCCTGATTATCCACGGCCTGATCGGTTCTGGGAATTAGTGGAAAAATACAGGGTCACGATTTTCTATACTGCGCCTACGGCGATCAGGGCGCTGGAGAGGAGCGGTGATAAGTGGCCAAAAGGAAGAGACCTCTCAAGCCTCAGGCTTCTGGGTACTGTGGGTGAGCCGATAAACCCTGAGGCATGGATGTGGTACTATAGCATAATCGGGAACAACGAATGCCCTGTAGTTGATACATGGTGGCAGACAGAGACCGGGGGAATCATGATCACGCCTCTTCCTGGCGCTATACCCCTTAAGCCGGGTTCTGCCACGTTCCCGTTTCCGGGTATTGAACCTGCAGTTCTGCGGCCGGATGGGATAGAGGCTGATATCAACGAAGGCGGGCTGCTTGTGATAAAGAGGCCCTGGCCAGGAATGATGCGAACGGTTTACGGCAACCATGCGCGATTTAAAGAAACATATTTCACGCAGTTCCCGGGGTTATACACGACAGGGGATAGCGCCAGAAAAGATGAGGATGGATATTTCTGGATCATGGGACGTATAGACGATGTGATCAAGGTCTCAGGACACAGGCTTGGACCTGCAGAGATAGAGAGCGCTCTTGTAGCTCATCCTAAAGTTGCAGAAGCTGCTGTGGTTGGATACCCGCATGAGATAAAAGGGGAAGCGATCTATGCCTTTGTTACGCTCAAAGAAGGTGTGAGATACAGTAAGGAGCTAAAGGCAGAACTTATAGATCATGTCAGGAATACGATAGGGCCGATCGCTAAACCTGAGAAACTGCAATTTGCTGATGCGCTTCCCAAGACCCGCTCTGGTAAAATCATGAGACGGATACTGAGGAAAATAGCGTCAGGTGAAATTGATAAGCTGGGGGATATTACCACACTGGCCGATCCTTCTGCTGTTGAGGTGCTTGTTAGGGAGAGGGAGTGAGGCAGAAATGGAAATAAATATTTTTATTGTTTAAGATGCATCTTGATTGCAACTTCAAAAAAACTTGTTATAAACAATAAAAAACTAAAACAAACAGTAGTGGAGGTTAAAAATTCAAGAGATTTTAAAAAACCCTGACTATACTTATATTAAATAACCGTTAATAGCATTCATAGCTGGAACGGTAGTAAAAATGAAGATAACAATATCGTATAATAATTTTTACAGAGGGGGCGCCCTCAGAATAGTTGTTGGAATAACAATACTGGTATTATTGCTGTCAGATGGTGCAGGTGCGCAGCCGGATAGTGAGACAGAGTCCTTCTTAAGTCTTATCAACGACTATCGTGCACAGAATAATCTTGGTATGCTTAGCATCGATGTGTTACTCCAGGATGCTGCCAGCTGGATGAGCGATGATATGCTTACTACTTGCGTGACTGACAGGTCTGCCTGTTCGCATACTGATTCCACCGGGCGCACGTTCGATAAGCGTCTGCGCGATTTCGGTTATCCGGCTGGAGTGAGTGCTTCTGCAGGAGAGATTCTCGCCTGGGGATATAGCGGTGGAATGACGACCGCTAATCAGGCATTTAATGCATGGAAGAACAGCCAGGGTCACAATGCTATCATGCTCAGCAGTTCATACGCTGCTATTGGCATATCCCGCAGTTGTAACGCAGGCAATTGTGTCTGGGTGGCCGATTTTGGCAGCACGGTAGTGCAGCCCATCAATACAAGCCCGACCCCAGTACCCACTCCAACCCCTATACCAACCCCTATACCAACTCCCACTCCAACATCCACTCCAACACCTACGCCAACTAAGACTCCAACGCCCACACCATCTGAGACCCAAACACCCACACCAACGCCTACACCAACATTAACTCAAACAGCAACACCCTCACCCACAACTACCCCAGAATCCACAGCAACCCCGGTAGTAACCCCGACACCTACACCCACACCAGTATCAACGGTTACTCCAATACCAACTCCAATACTAGCATCTGGCAGTATATCAGGATATTACATCAATGATACCAATGGCAATGGAAGATGGGATGCCGATGAGACAGGTTTATCGGATTGGAAGGTTGAGCTTATGGGTATTGGTATAAATAAAAACAGACACATCAAGAAAGTGACTCTCACAGATGGCAATGGCTTCTACAGGTTCGATAATCTCCCTGAAGGCAGATATATTGTAAAAGAACAACTCAAGAAAAGCTATATGCCTACAGTCCCCCGTGTGAAAGTTATAATGCTGTCAAAGGGCGAGAACTCCATAAATAATAATTTCACAGCAGTGAGTCGCAGTAACTGAGACCATACCAGTGTAGTATCTGATAGATTATAAGCGTCTGGCTTAATTAATGATCGATCTGTGGCCGCTACTTATAAAATAGGTGCGAATTCTATTTATATAAACGTGGAGATAACAGAACTCAATGAGGACACTTATTATATGCATTGACCGGGATAATGATCTTGGGGAGAAAGCAGGTGTCTTAAGTCCTGTGATCGGGCGTGCTGCAAACCTTGATGCGGCCATCAGACTTGCCTATAGCGACCCTGAGGATTCTGATATCAACACAATTTTCGGTGGAATAAATGTATATGATAAATTGATAGCTGAAAAAAACGACGTCGAGATCGTTTCAATAGCAGGGAACAAGGATGTAGGAATTCTGGCTGATAAGAGAATATCAGAGCAGTTTGAGAGAATACTTGAACAGTTAAAACCAGAGAGGGCAATCCTTGTCTCAGACGGTGCAGAGGATGAATCTGTTCTGCCTATCATTCAATCCAGGATAAAAGTGGATTCGGTGCGAAGGGTAATTGTTAAGCAGCATGAGAATCTGGAGAGTACATACTATATAATAAAGCAGGCTTTTAACGACCCAAAAATCTCACATACAATTTTCATGCCGCTTGGCCTTGCGTTTATGATATACGCTATCTCATTGTATGCCAACAGACCCGAGATTGCGCTCATTGCTATTACCGGGGCAATCGGGATTTACATGCTCTTCCGCGGCACCGGCCTTGATGATGCTCTCAGTAATTTCCATGCCTCCATGATGAATTCACTTCAGGGTGGAAAGATTACTTTTATTATGTATCTTGCAGCCATAGTACTATCCCTGATCGGGACTGTTCAGGGAGGGATTGAGCTGTGGAATTATTATAACGAGGGAATATGGTCGGGAATACTTATCCTGCTTATGGGATATATCAATGCCTCTACCTGGTGGTATGTTATTGCAGGAGTATTAATCAGTGCAGGGAAAATAATCGACATGCGTTTATCAAATGAAAATGTTGGACGACATTGGTCGCACCCATTCTTTATTATTGCAAGCGGTATTCTATTCTGGAGCGGCAGCACCTATATTCTGGTCATACGTGAGGCAGTGACCCGATATCCAGTACTTGAGGACGGGCAACAGTTTCTATTCTCGACTGTACTGCTGGCGATTTTTATAGCAACTATAGGAGCAAGACTATCCATAAGATCATCCAGAGAGGGTATATCAAAATACTAACAGCCGTTATGCCTCTCCATAGCCTCATCCAGGGTTAGTTCACCCTTTGCTACCGCCTTGGCAAGCAACCTTGGTATTGTAGAGCGGCCGTTTGAGTATTCTCTGCTGTGCTCCTGGATCACCCTCACCTCACCCTGTGACGGCTCTATGAACTGTTTTCCTACGGTTTTTCCTGGTATCTTTGCAATTTTGATAGCAGCGATTATGTCAGAACTCATCCGACCGCGCATACCTTTACCAAGATGGGGTGTTGTCCCTGTCTCATCAACCATCTCTACCTGAAGGCCCATGTCAAGGATCTCGTTAATAAGTCTTGAGCGAATAAGCCTGGCCCCATGTCCTATCCTGACTATGATTTTTTTATTCCTGTATTCATGCATGATCCTTTCTATCAGCGGACAGACATCTTCCACAGATACATGGTGAACTGAGAGAGTTTTATCATTTCCAAGTACTGCCATACCAGGATGCTTTCCTGGATCTATCCCTATTATTATCCGATCGAAGTCCTCTATTGAGAGCAAAGAGAGAGCCTTATCGATGGTTGGCCCTGGTTTATCTGCTATAATTATCATGTCGCGATTAAAATTAATTTTAATATACTCATTTTTAGTGGTAATAACTACACCTACGCTAGCCGGGATAGGCTGGGATGGAGCAAGAACCAGTAGATCGAGCTTGCGGGAACGGGCCTCTTCGATAATAGAATGGTATACGGAAAAGTTTTGTGTTACTAAAGCGATCTGTTTGTTCCTCTTGAGCCCTCCGTTGTAGTGTCTATGGACTGCAATTAACCCTATATTATTAATTAGGGTATATTACTTTTTTCGGTTTAATTTCAACCCGCTTCTACGTTATAACTATTGCTTTTTAGCGCTGCAATTGCCAAAATTAACACATATAAACTATATAAAACTATAATATAGCATAATATACCATAAAAACTCTTAAAAACTTAAAAAATTATCGATGTGTTTATACTAGTGATTATCATTATTATGTTTATGCTTGAATATCACCATGCAGCACTACTGATACACCCTGCAAATACTGATTCACAGAAGTACATAGAGGGAGATAGTATGATTGAGACAGGAATCCCGAGATTGGATGAGTTACTGGGTGCAGATATAAAGAAAGGATCAAATATCCTGTTAGTCGGTCCACCGATGAGCGGAAAAGAGGTTATTTTGAATCATATAATGTACCATGGTATAGCAAAAAACGAGGATGCAATAATAACAGTGAACACGCGTGAGCCTGGAGCTCATGTTCTAGAATGGTTCAAAGAAAATGAATTACTATCTTCAAGGATTGGAATAGTTGATTGTGTTACAAAAATGACCTGTAATACGGCTGATGAAGATGATAATATTATTGTAGCAAACAGTCCAATCGATCTAACAGGGATAGGTATTAAAATCAGCCAGTTTTTTGAGAAATTTCTTGGAATAGAGAGTATAAGAAAAATTCAACTTAGCATTAATTCACTTTCCACATTATTAATGTATTCTAATATTAAAACGATATACAGGTTCCTCCATGTTTTTACCGGACGTATCAGAGCAATAGGGGGTATTGGGATATATGTACTGGAGAGCGGTATTCATGACATACAGGCAATCTCGACCTTAAATCAATTATTCGACTATATGATAGAGGTCAAATCTGAGGATGATAAGAATTTTATCCGGGTAGTAGGTATATTACAAAAACCTACTCACTGGTTTGAATATGAGACAGATGGGGCTAATATAAGAATAATAGGAGATTAGAATTGTAGAATTACATGGCATAATTGAAACCAACAGAAACAGTGAAGAACCAAAGCGAGTTAGCATATAAGTGTTCAGTTTATATCATAAAAACTGAATAAACATAAGGACAATAAAGACAAGAATCACGATGATGATTGAGTAGCAAATCTTAATACCAATGCCATCAAGTGCTGTACTGATTATGAGAGCAATTCTTCTGTTGGTTTTTTTAATGCTGTTGAACCAGGCAGCTATAGCACAAACTGTAACAACAGCACAAACAATAGCAACGGTTGAGGTTTACGAGAATGGAAGTGCGCTGTGGACTGCGGAAAATCACCAGCCGCTGACTACCCAGTCAGAGGTAAGTGAGTGGGAATCTAAATATATACTGAACGAGCAGAGTATATCCAGATCAATCCAGGCATCAGCATTATGGAATGATATTAACAGATCTGTGCTTTTGGCACAGAATAACTCCGGCCGCCCTATGAGCATCAGAGACTTTAATGTCTCCTATGATATAGTAAAAACCGCTCCACGCACCTTTGGTATAATTCGCTACGGTTTTGAATGGGAGAATTTTTCGCGGACGAACTCATCAGAGATAGTAATAGGTGACGCTTTTCCAGAAGGTATAGGTATTGTGCTCCCGACCCAACTAGATAAGCTTATAATCAAAATACCTGCTGGTTATGATGTTCTGAACGCATCCCCGAGTTTTGATAAGCTCGATGGAGATCGATTGATATGGGATAGGATACTCTACAACAGCTTTGGTAAAGGGGAACCATATCTTGTACTCTCACGCAAAATAATCCAGGAGGACACATACCTGCCATACCAGAGTGCCTATCAGAGTACATGGCTTCTGATATTAGTGCCTATAGCTATCCTGATATCTGGCACATTGATCGTTTTCTGGAAGAGAAGGCGAGTGAACGGGAGAAATGATGACAGTTTGATTGATGACACAGCAGATAGTACTGTCTATGTTGATAATACTGAAACTAACATTGATGACGACGCTTTAATGCCGCTTCCAGATATGACAACAGAGATCCTGGGGTATGAAGAGATGATAGAGCGATACCTTACAAGATGTGGTGGGCAGGCGTATCAATCCGATATTGTTAAGGAAAGCGGACTCTCAAAATCCAAGATAAGTATCATTCTGGCAAAGATGAAAGAGGATGGACGGATTCTAAAGATAAGAAAAGGCAAAGAGAATATCATAAGGATGGTAGCTAAAGATAAAGATCAATAATCTTATTATTCATTTTACACTACCAGCCAACAAAATATATCATGGCAGACTTAATAATCAGGGGCGGCCGCATACTAACGATGAATGGCACAGGCATAGATGAGGGGGTGATAGTAGTAGATAGCGGTTTAATTACCTTTATTGGAAAAAATACGGATGAAAGAGCCGATAAGGTGATCGATGCAAAAGGCTGCGCTGTTATGCCCGGCCTTATCAATGCTCATACACATCTCCCTATGACCCTTTTCCGCGGATTTGCCGATGATCTGTCCTACGGGGATTGGATTAAAAAGATCCAGGCGGCAGAGATCAAACTGACCCCTGCGGATGTGAGATCTGGCGCATACCTTGGAATACTTGAGATGATAAGATCAGGCACTACTGCTTTTGCTGATATGTATGTCCACATGGATGAGGTGGCATCCGTGGTTAAGGAAACAGGCATGAGGGCTGCTCTGGGATACGGGATGATCGAAGGCATAAATGAGGATTCTGATTCAAAACTCAAGAGCAGGGTGGATTTTGCAAGAAAATGGAGCGGTGCGGAAGACGGCAGGATTACAACCATGTACGCTCCACATTCAGCAGCTTCATGCTCAAAAGAATTTCTGGTAAAAGTTAGGGAACTGGCTGCGGGGAACAATTCCAGGATTCACATCCATGTTCTTGAAACAGAGGATGAACTGCATTTAATGAAAAAGCGGTATGGCATGTGTTATGTTAATTTTCTCAACAGCATTGATCTACTCGGACCTGATATCCTTGCTGCCCACTGCATCTGGCTATCAGATGATGATATCGATATCCTGAGCACCAAAAAGGTAAATGTTGTCCACTGCCCGACAAGCAATATGGCCCTTGGTGTGGGGATATCGCCTGTTCCGAGGATGCTTGAGAAAGGCATAAATGTAGCCCTTGGCACAGATGGCGCAGCCTCAAGCGGAAGTCTTGATATGTGGAATGAGATGAGGATGGCTCTGTATCTTCATAAGCTAAAAGACCCGCGCTCAATGACAGCATCTACAGTTCTTGGGATGGCAACTGTGAGCGGCGCACGGGCATTGAATATTAATGCAGGTGTACTTAAACCCGGCTGTTTTGCTGATATTATCCTTGTAGAGCTAAAAAAACCGCAGTTCACATCTCCAAATATAATCCCGGCTCTTATCAGGGGCTGCGGATGTGGTGTGAAAACAACTATCGTTAATGGAAAAGTACTCATGGAGGATTACAGGGTAGAAGTGCTTGATGAGGATAAAGTAATTGAAGATACAAGACATCAAACGCTATAATAGTACAATTTCAGAAATACATATATACTAAATTACCTATGTTAAGCACCGAGGTATTAAAGTGTTTTTAGTAGGTGAGGCCTTAATTGGTGAGGAGCCAGAACTGGCTCATATTGATTTGATCATTGGAGAGAAAACGGGTCCTGTTGGACAGGCCTTTGCGAATGGCTTTACACAGTTGTCCATGGGGCACACTCCTCTTCTATCGGTTATAAGGCCAAACCTGATCGCAAAGCCTGCAACGCTAATCGTGCCAAAAGTAACGGTCAAGAATATGGCGCAGGCAGCCCAGATATTCGGGCCTGCACAGACCGCTGTTGCAAGAGCGGTTGCAGATTCTATCCAGGAAGGGGTAATTCCAGAGGATCAGGTTGAAGACCTAGCTATAGTGGTCAGTGTGTTTATACATCCAGAGGCGAAAGATTACAACAAGATATATCGCTATAATTACGGTGCGACAAAACTTGCTATCGACAGGGCGATGCGGGGATTCCCGGATACAAAGACGCTCATGTACGAGAAAGACCGCACCATGCATCCAATAATGGGGTTCAAGGTGGTCAGGTTATGGAACCCGCCTTATCTGCAGGTTGCCATTGATATACCTGATATCGATGCTATCAAGAATATAATAAAACAGATACCGCAGAGCGACCATCTTATTATCGAGGCCGGAACACCGCTCATTAAAAGATATGGCGTGAATGTTGTCCAGTCCATAAGAGAGGTGCGGCCGAATGCTTTTGTTGTGGCAGACCTGAAAACGCTGGATACAGGCAACCTCGAAGCGCGCATGGTGGCTGATGCCACTGCAGATGCTGTTGTGATATCAGGACTTGCACCTGTGACTACAATTGAGAAAGCGATAAAGGAGGCAAAGAAGACAGGTATCTACGCTATTATAGATATGCTGAACGTTGGTGATCCGCTTGCTCTGCTTAAGAAACTCTCTATCAAACCTGATGTGGTGGAACTCCACAGGGCGATCGATACTGAGAACAGAGTAGAACATGCATGGGGAGATATACCTGCCATGAAGGAACTATCCGAGAGAATGCTGGTGGCTGTGGCAGGAGGCATACGTGTGGATACTGTCAAGGAAGCCCTCAGGTCAGGTGCTGATATTATCGTGGTAGGACGTGCAATTACCAAAGCAAAGGACGTACGCTTTATGACAGAGCAGTTCCTGGAAGAGCTCAAACAGCCTGAGATAGACCAGTACAGGATAATGACTGATTTCTAGTATTAAAGTACAGAATACTAACAAAGATAGCAATAATCCATATGTATATCGGTCAAAAGAGACTCTCTTATCGACCAATATACATTGGATATTTATATACCCGCATTGGAGCACTTAAATTCGTTTGATACTCCTATTTCGTATGGATATTGCTGGTAGAAATCATAGCTTTGAAGTGACCACCGGTCAGGGGAAGGGGAAGTTTATACCGTGATGACCCCTATGAGTACTGATGGCATTGACCTACAGGCTATTTTTTCAGCTTTTGACCTCTATCCAAAATGACATCATCAATAAAATTTTTATCTGAGTATAACTATAATGATTTGTTGCTTTTGTGGAGATTATGGTCAAACAGAAACCTGAAGAGAAAGCCAGACAACAAATCGATAAACAACTTGAAGGTGCCGGATGGGCAATTCAAGATTATCCAGAGTTTAATCTGGGTATATCTCCTGGTGTAGCTGTACGTGAATTTCCACTGAAATCAGGCTTTACGGATTATTTACTGTTTCTGGATAGAACTGTAGGAGGGGTTTTAGAGGCTAAATCAGAAGGAACAACTTTAAGCGGCGTATCAGAACAAACAGCAAAATATCTAACAGGTATTCCGGAAGGACTTCCAAAAATGCAGGACACTCCTCCTTTTTCTTATGAGAGCACAGGTACAGAAACCTACTTCCGAGATAATAGAGACCCGGATGCGCGGTCTCGCAGAGTTTTTGGATTTCATAAGCCTGAGACTTTAAGAGAATGGAGTTCTCAACCAGAAACTCTCAGGTCAAGATTAAAAATAATGCCCTCAAATCATCCATTGATAAAAGAAGGGCTCAGAGATTGCCAGTTTGAAGCCATCCAGAACCTTGAAGAATCCTTTGCAGAAGCAAGACCAAGAGCGCTTATCCAGATGGCAACAGGAAGCGGCAAGACCTATACTGCGGTAAGTTTCATTTACCGCCTGATAAAATTCGCAGGTGCCAAAAGGGTGCTTTTCCTGGTGGACAGGAGCAACCTTGGGCGCCAGACAAAAAAGGAATTTGCGCAGTATGTAACTCCTGATGATGGCAGGAAGTTTACAGAGCTGTACAACGTCCAGCACCTGGCATCAAATACGATTGATCCCGTGAGCAAGGTTTGTATCACTACGATCCAGAGACTTTACTCAATGCTCAGTGGAGAGACAGAATTTGAGCATGAGAACGAAGAGCAGTCACTTTTTGAGATTTCATCAGATGGTAAGGAAAAGGAAGTTTCTTACAATCCTCAAATTCCTGTTGAGACGTTTGATTTCATTGTCACGGATGAGTGCCATCGTTCAATCTATGGTTTATGGAGGCAGGTGATTGAATATTTTGATGCGTTCATTATAGGACTAACTGCCACACCATCAAAACAAACACTGGGCTTTTTTAATCAAAATCTTGTCATGGAATATAGCCATGAACGTGCGGTGGCAGATGGGGTGAATGTAGGATACGAGGTTTACCGTATCAAAACAAGTATCACTGAAAAAGGTAGCAGGGTTGAAGCAGGAGATTATATTGATAAGAGAGATAAACTTACAAGAAAGGTCAGGTGGGAACAACTTGATGAGCCTTTAGAGTATGCCCCTGAACAGCTTGACCGCAGTGTAGTTGCAATAGACCAGATCCGGACTGTTATCAAAATCTTTAAAGATAAATTGCCCACAGAAATTTTCCCCGGAAGAACTGAGATTCCAAAGACTCTGGTATTTGCAAAAGATGATTCACATGCAGAGGATATTGTCCATATAATCAGGGAGGAATTCGGTAAAGGCAATGACTTCTGTAAAAAAATAACCTATCGAACTGCTGGTGATAAACCAGAAGACCTTATCGCGAGTTTTCGCAATTCCTACAATCCGCGAATAGCTGTGACCGTAGATATGATCTCAACTGGAACAGATATTAGACCGCTTGAGTGTCTCCTCTTCATGAGGGATGTCAAATCCAGGGTTCTCTTTGAGCAGATGAAAGGACGGGGTACACGAACAATATCTCAAACAGATTTCCAGGCTATCACAAAGGATGCTGCTGCAAAAACCCATTTTATGATAGTGGATGCTGTGGGGGTGTGCGAGAATGATAAGACTGATTCCCGCCCGCTTGAGCGAAAAAAGAGTGTGTCATTTGATAAGCTCATTACATCAATTGCGGCTGGAATCAGGGATGAAGATAATCTTACGTCTCTTGCAGGAAGGCTTGCGAAGATGGAGAGGGAAATCGATGAAAAGGACAAGAAAGATATTGAAAAAGCAGCAGAAGGTAAGTCTTTAAAAGTGCTTGTCAACAGCCTTCTCGATGCTGTTGACCCTGATAAGAAATTGGAGAAAGCCAGGGAGATATTCAAAACAGAGACGCCAACAGGCGAGCAAATCAAGAAAGCAGGTGAGGAATTGGCGAAAAGCGCCTGCGTTCCTTTTGATAGTTCGAAACTCAGGAGCCTTCTCAGTGATATCAAGAAAAGGAATGAGCAGGATATTGATATAACGAGTAAAGACACCGTTATTTTCGCAGGCTATGATGAACAGGCAAAGGAAAGAGCGCGGGGCATCGTGGATACCTTCAAGAAGTTTATCGAGGAAAATAAAGACGAAATTACAGCCCTGCAGATCATTTACAGCAAGCCCTATGGCAGGCGCCACCTGACATACGAGGAGATAAAAGAGGTTGCTGATGCAATAAGAAAACCGCCATATCAACTCACGCCAGAAATACTATGGCAGGCTTATGAACAACTGGATAGGTCAAAGGTCAAAGGTGCGGGTGCGCAGAAGCTTCTGACGAATATCGTTTCACTTATACGGTTTGCCTCTGGAAGGAGTGATGTGCTTGAGCCTTTCCCTGAGACAGTGAACCAGCGTTTTGAGAGGTGGCGCGCGGAACAGGAGATGGCAGGGGTCAGGTTCACAGAGGCGCAGATGGCATGGCTTTTGATGATTAGAGACCATATCGCATCCTCCCTGAGCATTGGAATGGATGATTTTGAACTCGCACCGTTCTATGAGAGAGGAGGACCAGCGAAGGCGTATCAATTGTTCGGGAATAGATTGAATAATATTTTGGAAGAGCTGAATGAGACGCTGGCGGTATGATAGAGAAAGCTGATATAATGGATGATTCGATGTGGAAGAGATGTGCAGTAGCGCGCTAGAGTTCAGGAGTTGTGTATTAAAGCTCTTCCCATTCTTCCAGTGTAATCATTCTTCCAATGATGTTTTCCAATTCCTTAATCATCATCTTAAGCTGCGGAACTGAATACTCATCATTATTTGGTATTGTAAGCACATTACTGCCGTATCGCATGTAAAAATGTCGTCCGCCAGGTTCAGGCGGATTGAAACCAAGTTTTACCAGCTTTTTGATGAAAACCCTGCGTTTGCATGGCTTCCATTTAGGCATGAGCAGCAGCCTCATTGTCTGATGGGATACCTGTATTGATATCCAGGTCATCTATCACAGGTAATGTATCGCCATGTCTTATTTTAACTATCAGCCAGCCTTCAAGGACAGACTCAAGTTCCTTCTGGCACTCAAAAAGTGTCTTCCCAAAAGCAAGAACACCCGGACACTGCGGTATCCTGCCAAAAAAGGTACCATCCTCAAGCTTATCGTATTCTGCTTTACTCAACGCTTTATTTATATAATCTATAAGCATCAGAATCACCAATTTTGCATACGGTATTTTAATGTCTCATCCTGATATACTTTTTTATACATAGCAGTATTTTATTAGCACTCAGGGTTGAAGATGATGAAAAATCCGCAGATACACACAGATGAACACAGAGCTATCTCCGTTAAGGTGTTTGTTGCAGATTTAGATAGATTAATACACAGCAAAGAGCGCAAATCCTGGCAATATTTACGACCGGCTATGGAGAAGCAGCATCAATATAGAACACGGATAACACGGGTCAGATGGATTTTCACGGATCTTTTTAAAATTACCGATATTTTCAATCCGTGCGCATCAGTGTCATCCGCGCAATCCGTGTTCTATCTCAATTGCTCACCTGCCAACCGTGTATCTGCGTTTATCTGCGTTCATCTGCGGCTAATATTTGGTAAAGGGATGCGAGGAGGGCTGGCATGATGAACGAGGGCGCGCTGTCTGAACTGCCAGGAGGGTGGGTGTGGACGAGGCTGGGGGAGATTGCTAATATCGGCGCTGGAAATCCGGCCCCACAAGGGGAGGAATTTTTTGAAAATGGTATTTACCCATTTGTTCGAGTTCAAGATATGGGGAACTTGGGAAGTAATGTCTACATCTATGACACCAGAGACCATCTGAATATAAAGGCTATCGAGAAGATGAAATTATTTCCTAAAGGTTCTGTTCTATTTACAAAAAGTGGAATGTCAATTCTTCTAAATCAAAGAGCAATTTTAGGAAAAGATATGTATGTAGTAAGTCATATCGGAATTGCTTTACCATTGGGTGACATCCCATGCGAGTGGCTATATTATTGGCTTAAAACATTTGATTTTAAAAAATTGACACATGCCACAACATTACCATCTCTTCAACTATCTAAGGTACAAGAAATTTACACTCCCCTCCCCCCTCTTCCCGAACAGCGCCGCATCGTTGCCAAAATTGAGGAGCTTTTCACCAGACTCGACGCAGGCGTTTCTGCACTCAAAAAGACACAGGCGCAGTTGAAGCGCTACCGCCAATCTGTGCTCAAAGCAGCCTGTGAGGGTAAACTCGTGCTAACCGAGGCTGAATTAGCGAAAGCCGAGGGGCGCACATACGAGCCTGCGGATGTGCTGCTGGCGCGCATACTTGAGGAGCGGCGTGAGAAATGGAATGGCAAAGGTAAATACAAAGAACCTGTGGCGCCGGATACGAGCGGACTGCCTACGCTGCCGGAGGGGTGGGGATGGGCTACACTTCCACAATTAGGGGATTTGGCGCGTGGAAAATCAAAGCATCGTCCACGAGATGATAAAAGGCTTTTTGGAGGTCCGTATCCTTTCATACAAACCGGAGATGTAAAGAATTCGAATGGTAGTATTAAAAATTTTTCTCAGACTTATAGTGAATTTGGGTTAGCACAGAGCCGCCTTTGGCCGGCTGGGACTCTTTGCATAACTATTGCCGCAAATATTGCAGACAGCGGCATACTTACTTTCCCAAGTTGTTTTCCCGACAGTGTTGTCGGTTTCGTATGCGAAGATACCAATTGCAATGTCAGATTCATTGAATTCTTTATTAGAACCGCTAAAAAAGATTTAGAAAAGTATGCTCCGGCTACTGCTCAAAAGAATATTAATTTGGAAACTCTAGGAAATCTTGCTGTTCCCCTCCCTCCCCTCGCCGAGCAACGCCGCATCGTAGCCGAGGTGGAGCGCCGCCTCTCTGTGGCTGATGAAGTAGCGAAAACCGTTAAGCAGAGCCTAGCGCAAGCTGAAAGGCTGCGCCAGAGTATTTTGAAGAAGGCGTTTGAGGGGAAGCTTGTGGCGCAGGATGCGAATGATGAGCCTGCCGGGGTGTTGCTGGAGAGGATTAAGGCAGAGAGGACAAAAAAAGGAAGTGGAAGTAAATTCAAGAGAAAGGGTTTATGAAACCCTCTGTACATTTATATTACGTGGAAAAAATCATAAAAGCAATGGAAGAAGACCCAGAAATCCTTTTTGCTTACATTTTTGGATCATATGCAAAAGGCACTCAGAAAGAGAGCAGCGATATAGATATTGCCATCTATTTAAGAGATGAGAGCATCCTTGAAAGAGAACCGCTATATCCTTCCAGGCTTGCAATAAACATCGAGAGAGCACTGGCAGAAAAAAGGACAATTGACGTAAGAGTCCTCAATGGTTCGACACTCAGGTTCAGAAGCCAGGTTCTGAGATTCGGAAAACTTCTCTTCTCCAGAGATGAAAAAAAGAGAATAGAATTTGAAACCTCCTCTCTGGCTCAATATTACGATTTCAAACCTCACCTTGAAATGTATGATGCCGCCCGGAAGGTGAGACTCGGGGTATGATAAGCAGCGAAGTCATAAACGCCATGATAGATCTCATTGATGAGAACCTCCGGCTCATCGAAGAGATCAGGTCGCAGGGATTTGAATCGTTCTCAGGCAATTTCAGGGATATACAGGCTGCAAAACACTCATTGCAGGAAGCCATCGAAGCATGTCTTGACATCGGAAGCCATATAATAGCTGAAAAAGGTTTCAGAAGGGCAGAAGATTACAAGGATATCTATAAGGTTCTTGAAGAAGAGGGAATCATAGACCCTGTGTTGTCTGCAAAGCTTCAGGAGATGGCTCAGTTCAGGAATCTGCTTGTCCACAGATATGGTAAGATAGATACAAAACGTATTTTTATCATAATGTCCGGAGATATCAATAATATCAGGCAATTTGTCAAAAAGGTTTTGAAGTATATTTCCTGAAAAACACAGGAGACACGCAAAAAATGGCAAACGAATCTTCAACCATCGTGCAACGTCTCTGGAACTACTGCAATGTGCTCCGCGACGATGGCGTGAGCTACGGCGATTATGTAGAGCAGTTGACATACCTCTTATTTCTGAAAATGGCTGACGAGCAGACAAAGCCTCCATTCAACAAGCCGTCAACAATCCCGACAGAACTTGACTGGAAGAGCCTCATTTCAAAAGATGGGGATGCACTTGAGGTACATTACCGCCATATCCTTGAAACACTGGGCAAAGGCAAGGGAATGCTCGGCGTCATATTCAGGAAATCACAGAATAAGATTCAAGACCCTGCGAAACTGCGGCGTTTGATTGAACTAATAAACGGTGAGACATGGGTCGGGCTTGACATTGATATAAAAGGTGAGATCTACGAAGGGCTTCTGCAAAAGAACGCAGAAGATATAAAAAGTGGTGCAGGGCAGTATTTTACACCAAGACCGCTCATCAAGGCTATGGTCGATGTTATAAAACCTCAGCCGGGTGCGACTATCTGTGACCCTGCCTGTGGAACAGGAGGTTTCATTCTTGCAGCGCATGATTATATCTCAAAACATTTTTCTCTGGATATAGAGCAGAAGAAGTCGCTCAGGTACAGGACGTTCAAAGGGTGGGAAATTGTCGATAATGCAGCGCGCCTGTGCGTCATGAACCTTTTTCTTCATGGAATCGGAGGAGAAGAGAGTCCGATCATTGTTGCTGATTCCCTTGCTTCTGACCCCGGAGAACGATTTGATGTTGTGCTCACCAATCCTCCTTTTGGCAAGAAAAGCAGCTATACCATAGTCAATGGAGAAGGGAAGGCTGATAAAGACTCTCAAACCTATGAGCGTCAGGATTTCTGGGCGACTACATCAAACAAGCAATTGAACTTCCTCCAGCATGTGAAAACCCTGTTGAAGATAAACGGAAAAGCTGCTATTGTTGTTCCAGACAATGTACTCTTCGAAGGCGGCGCAGGTGAAACGGTCAGGAGAAAATTGCTGCAAGAATGCGATGTTCATACCCTTTTGAGACTCCCAACAGGTGTTTTTTATGCACAGGGAGTAAAGGCAAACGTTCTTTTCTTTGACAGAAAACCGGCCAGCGAAAAACCGTGGACTGAGAAACTCTGGATTTATGATCTAAGGACAAACCAGCATTTCACACTTAAAACAAACACTCTGAAATACGATGACCTGGCGGATTTCATTAAATGTTACAACCCGGATAATCGATTTGAGAGAAAAGAAACGGATAGATTCAGGAGTTTTACCTACAATGAGCTTATGCAGCGCGATAAGGTCAGCCTTGACATATTCTGGTTGAAGGATGATAGCCTTGAGGATTCTGAGAATCTCCCTGACCCGGATATAATTGCGAAGGATATAACAGAAAACCTTGTTGCGGCATTAGAGCAGTTCAATAGTATTCAGGAAGACCTTGTGCAGCCAGTTAAAGGGGCATTATAGCTTATCGGGCGGTATGGTCTTAATTTTGATCATCAGTATGGCTTAGCCTCGATGCTCTATTTTATTCAAAAACGAAAAGAGAACCATGAAGGGGTATTCAGACATACTCTGAGTTTCTACCTCATTTTTTAAGCTTTTCAAGAATTTTTCCCATCCTGTTGATCTCACGTCCAAAGCCTTCCAGATCCCCTTCTTTTAGTAGTTGCTGTGCTCTCTCATAGTATTCAACAACCTGCTGGATAAGTTCGTCATTTGTTCCAGTATCTTCAACCGGGATAATAGTTCGTTCAGGAACCTTTCCCTTGAAAATGACAGCTATGGCCTCATCCAGCGTTTCCTGCATAGTGATCTTATCTCCATAAACCACGATGACGCGTTTAAGTTCTGGAATTGAATCCCTCTGTTCTGCTCTCAGATAGATAGGCTCAACATAGAGAAGCGAATCTTCGACAGGTATGACCAGAAGATTTCCCCTTATGACACGGGACCCTGACTGACTCCAGAGAGTGAAACTCTGAGATATCTCGGTATTCTGGTCTATCCTTGCTTCGATCTGCATCGGTCCGTATACAAGTTTCTCCTTGGGGAACACATACACAATCCTTTTACCATAATTCGGCATGTCATTGCGTGCTCCCATCCATGCGATCATATTTGTCTTTGACCTTGGTGTAAAAGGTAAAAGCAGGATAAATTCCTCATCCTGTAATCCGGGAAGCTTTGTGATCAGGTAATAAGGCTCCATCTCTATTTTTGAACCTTCATAGAGTTCTTCAGGTATTTCCCAGACATCCTCCCTGTTATAAAAAACCCCGGGATCTTTCATATGATAAAGTGCATATTTTGCAGCTTGAACACGGAACATATCCTCAGGATACCGGATCTGGCTCTTTAAGCCTTCTGGCATAAGGGAAATGGGTTTGAATAGATCGGGGAACATTGCCGAATAGGTTTCAATAATAGGGTCATTCGATCCATTCAGCAGGTAAAGTTCCACAGAGCCGTTGTATGCATCGATCACTGCCTTGACAGGATTCCGGATATAGTTTATGCCTCCTGCAGGCTCAGAGTAAGGGAACCTGTCAGTGACAGTGTAACCATCAATTATCCAGTAAAGTTTTCCCTCAGACAATGCAATGTATGGGTCATTATCATATTTCAGGAAAGGGGCGATCGTCCTGATACGGTTATTGATATTCCGGTTGAATAGAATCCTGCTTTCGGGTTGTATCGAGTCGCTAATCAGGATATTGATCTCGCCAAAACGAACAGCCATGGCCAGCTTCACAAGACCTGATCGGAGGGATATACCTCCTGTTCCCTTATAGTTTGTATATACATTCAGTTCCCCGCTGGGATAATCAAATTCCGGGTTGGTTGTACCGACAATGACATAACCATCGTCGAGTTCCCCGAAATATATCTCTGGCCTCGTGATATTAAAAAATTCTGATCTGGGTGGCACATCCTTTATATAGAACTGGGGCAGTCCTTCTTTTGATACACCTCGTACCGGGCTCATTGCAATACCATAGCCGTGGGTAAAGACAAGGTGTTCGTTTACCCATGTACGGGCCTGTTCCGGGAGTCTTTTAGAATCTATCTCCCTTGCAGACACGGCTATTTGCATATATTCCCCATCAATAGTGAGTCTGTTTATATCTATATCTTTGAACTCATAGTACGTCCGTATCAGTTGAAGTTGCTTATAGGTTGTAAGCATTGGCCTCCAGTCCCAGAGACGGATGTTCTCTATTGTTTTTGTGTTCTCCTCAATGTCGTTGAGTGCAAGATTATCCGAAGCAGGGAATTCTATCTGCTCGATATCTTCAAGATCAAAAGCCAGTCTTGTGTACTTGATATTGTTCTCTATATAAGGTTTCTCGATATTGTATTCATCAGGCAGGACTTTGTACTGATGCACCATAGTTGTAAGAAAGCTCCCGCCTGTAAATATAATAATTATTAAGATAATCCCGACCAGAGGCCATTTGACATTCGTATTTTTTATGCTCAGGAAGAAAAGTACTGAAATCAGGAGAGCTAAAACTGCCATAAGCGTGATTACATAAAGCTGGAGATTAATATCCGCATAGCCGGGCCCGAAGAAAGCTTTTTTCGGTGTATAGAGTATATCGAACCGCATAAGGTAGAATTTTATGGTCAAGAGCAGAGTGAATAGACCAGCGATCACAGCAAAATGTATTTTTGTGCCTTCAGGTAATCTGATAACATTGATCACTTTTTGATAGCGTGGATCTGTCTGACTTTCAAGCTGATCGAGAATCCCTCCATTGATAAGATAGATAACTGCAGCTCCTATGCCAGATAGAATTACCACTAAGAATAAGCTGTTCAAGAGAAAATTGTAAAATGGGAGTGAAAAAACATAGAATGAGATATCATGTCCGAAAATAGGGTCATTGAGGTTAAAAGGTACCTGGTTCAGATAGCGCAGTACAATATCCCATTTCGAAGCTGCATAGAGACCAAAGAGCAGGCTGATGATGAGAATCACGCCGGAATAAATGAGAAGGAATTTGAGACCTGAGGTATTCTTGAGCGCTGCCCTGATATTGATGTACATAAAAGCAAAGAACAGGGCAAAAGCTATTGCACCCAGCATGATCCTGGTCTTCAGGACCGTGAAGAACACGTTGTGATAACCGACCTCATAAAACCACAAGTAGTCAGTGAATAGACCCACGATGTTAGCTGATAAAGTAAATAGAAAAAACAGTATAAGTATCAAAATATGTTTCAACTTCATAGAATCTTGTTAATGCATAGATTATTTAAATCTTTTCCATTGGTCATCGGTTAAGAGTTTTCATGTAATCGCCCCTTTTGATTGATTTTTTATAGATTGATGAATCTTTAGTTATTCAATCGTAGGGGAACCGATGACGAAAGAATATCTATCATATGAT
>NZ_JMIY01000007.1:523057-544418 GCF_000685155.1 Candidatus Methanoperedens nitratireducens | reverse complement strand
CGCATGTGAACAGGTATCGATTCAGAGAGGAATGGTGGGCTTAACCGATGACGTATGAAATCTTTTCAGATGGTAGGAATTACAGAAATGAGAAACTTCACAACTATATTCTTTGAAAGAAAATGTAAGCCAGCATACCCATCGCTATTTTTTGTGACTATTCCATACTACAACTTAGAACACACAGAGGCGCTGGATGATGCAGCCAGCAGAAGGGCACAGGAAGAATACAATAAATCCCTTCAAGCTCTAAGAAATGGTGATTACAGACTTGCAGCCTTCTATGCTGGCACTATGAGCCATTATATCTCAGACGTAGCGGTGTGGGCACATGTCAGAGGGAGGGGATCGCCGCATGGATCAGAGGACATCAAGGACCTGACAGCGTACAGATGGAGCAACTTCTGCCCATGGGACCGAATGGAGATGGCTCAAACATCGGGATAAACGATTGGCTGCAGGATTATAAGGACAGGGCTGGAGAATCCCTTAACCTTGCAGCAAATGCTATAGCTGATGTGCTATATACACTCAACAGAGAATCGGAGACAGAAATCCAACCAGCAATAAGCCAGAATTATGGAATGGTATATAGTAGGAGTTACAGCTGCACTGCTCACAACCTTCGGATTCGTACCGCAGATAATCAAAATGTACAGGAGTAAATCTGCTAAGGATGTAAGCATTGTTACTTTTTTTCAGTTCAGCGCAGGTGTTCTCCTGTGGGCCCTATATGGTATCCATCTCAGGGATATCATTATTATTGCAGCCAATACTGTGTCTTTTATGATTTTGCTAGTGGCAATAGCTCTGTATTATCGTTATTATTGAGGTTGTCTTAAGCTGTGCCCGCTGGCATGCGCTCCAGAGGGAGGTAGATTCATTTGAGTTTAAATGATCTTATTGTATGTTGTTATGGCTGGAAGTCAGAGTCTAATCGATCTCAGGTAGGTTATTCAATAGAAACGATGATAAGTTCTATTTTTCTTATAAACACTAAATAAACTCATAAATGAGTTTATTTGTACCAAGCGCTTCTTTTAATTCATTGAATCTCTCCTTAAAAGGAAAAGAATTTATCAAACTATCCCCACCTAACGAAGAAATATAGTTCTAAAGTCTTCAATATTAGCTCCACCATGCCAGCTTTTGACGTCGTAAAACCATTCGGTTAGAGTTTTATATTCATTGCCGGGACCAAAATGTCCCCAAAACTTATCTTTTCCTGTGTAAATAATGTTTTCACCCTCCAGGCCGGCAGTCCCGCCAGAGGGAAAATTTGTATTTGTAATATATCCCCAATCTCCTGGTATCCAATCGTTAATATCAACACCATAGTCACCCTGTCGGCCTTAAAATTTCTACCGACAGGTTTTTATACAACCATTATAATCCAAGTTTGGAGTTAAAGTGCAAATTCAGGTGGATTGTAATTTCATTTTCGCAGAACTGTGATTCTGGAATTAAATCTCATATAAAGTTATTCGCATTTTAGCTGCCTGGGTGTAAAATATATAAAAAAGTGGTGGTGAAAATATGGCTCAAAAGAAGAAGGTAGAGGGAATAGAAATTGAGGAAACTGGTATTAACACAGACATGGATCCAAAGCTTCAGCGTATAGTACAAAATTTCAGAAGAAAAGCTAAACATAGACCATACCTGATATCAAAATCGGATACAGGTGAAGAGGAAATAGATGTTATTTTAAAGCTAAAAGATCCAAATATACCAGTTGATGGTCTTAAGATTCGTACAGTGGTGGGTCAATTAGTGACAGGAAGTGTCCTGATATCTAAAATAGAAGATGTCAGGAAGCATGAAAATGTCCTCAGTATGAAAGCACCTGTTCAAATACGGGAAAGCCTTGATGCTACTGTGCCAGAGATTCATGCAGATCCACAATCTCTCGAACAGCTACAAGCAGGCAGCCCTGATGGAAGTGGAGTTATCATAGGAATAGTTGACTATATGTGCGATTTCAACCACAATGATTTTCGCAATGAAGATGGCACGTCGCGTGTTCTGTTCCTCTGGGATCAGGCTGGTGGACCCGATGAAAAGAGTCCTGAAGGGTATGGATACGGTCGGGAGTTCAACAAAGCAGATCTTGATAGAGCTCTTAAAGATAGATTCCCAATTGATTATCTGAAGTATTATCTTGAAGCAGGATCACATGGAACACATGTGATGGGCATAGCGGCTGGTAACGGCAGAGCTATCGGTAGATATGCTGGTGTTGCACCAGAAGCTGATATAATTTTTGTGGACGCAGACATCAATGATATAAGCTGGAGAGGTTCAGGAGTACTTGACAGTTCATTCGGTGATTCAGTCAAGCTTTGTGAAGCTGTTAACTATATTTTTGACAGGGCAACGAAACTGAATCGTCCCGCTGTAGTTAATATTAGTCTTGGGACAAACGGTGGACCTCATGATGGTACTTCCCTTGTTGAACAATATTTTGATCAACTGCTAGGAAGTAATAATCGGGCTATTGTAATAGCGGCCGGCAACTCCTATGAAGATAGGATACATACCTGTGGCAAGATAGAACAAGATCAACCAGTAAAACTGGAATGGGAAATTGGTCAAAATGACGTTACTGATAACGAACTGGAAATCTGGTATAGCGGTAAGGATGAATTGGAAGTTGAATTAATCACCCCTTCGAAGAAGTCCCTTGGACGTGTTCCATTAGGTAAGAGTATCGGTGGTTCTTTTGAAGGCAAAGAAGTCCTTCTTGTTGCACACAGGAAAAACGACCCGAATAACCATGAAAATCATATAGATATATTTCTTTCAGGAAATTTTGGATTTGGCAAATGGGACGTTATTTTGCATCCTGTCAATATAACAAATGGTACCTTTTATGCATGGATCGAACGCGATGACTGGGGGCAATCAAGCTTCAGTAGCAATACCAGTAAGCCATGCCATACCATAGGGTCTATTTCAACGGGCAAACTACCTGTTGTCGTAGGCTCATACGACCCCCGTGATCCGGATAGAAAAACTTCTTCTTTCTCCAGCGCGGGACCCACTCGTGATGATCGGGAAAAGCCTGAAGTGAGTGCTCCCGGCCATAGAATATGGTCTGCCAGATCCCGATCCCAGAGCATAATTGAAATGTCAGGAACCAGTATGGCTGCTCCGGCCGTTACCGGAACGATAGCGCTCCTGATGCAGGCCGCAAAAAATGAAGGGAAGGAGCTTGGAATACAAAAGATTCGAGAAATTATCACTGATACGAGTAGAAAACTCCCCCCGCCTAAAGGCATTTTCGATTTCCGCTATGGTAATGGCAGAATTTGTGCCTGTGAAATAATCAAATCAATTTTGGATCATGATACCACGGAAGACAATGTGATTCGACAGGAAATAGAACTAGGGGCAAAAATACCCTTTGGTTCTATTAAAAGTTCTATGAGTATAATTGGAAACAGGCAAATCAAAGATATTAAAGTGGGTGTTAATATTACTCACTCATTTATTGGAGATTTAACTTTAGATCTAATATCTCCCGGTGGTTCGTCTGTCAGGCTCCATGATAGAGAAGGAGGATGGCGCGATAATATCATAAAAACTTATACTATACAGGATACTCCTGAATTGAGCAGGTTTATCGGAGAAAACGCTGGAGGAGACTGGATATTAAATGTAGCTGATTTAGATTATTTGAGTCAGGGCAATTTTAATAAATGGAGCCTGGAAATAGAATTCTAAATTAATAAAAAGGTTTCATTTATTTTTTATATATTTTTTAACGTATAGGAAAGTATAAACGCATTTCTTCCTCCTCATCTTGAAATCTGATAGTCTAAAAACAACGAACATAAACGAACTGGAACGAACTCCAAGAGTTCGTTTTGAGTTAGTATAAGTTCGTTGTTAATAATTTTGCCCCCGCAGGGGCTTTCTTGATTTCCTAAAATACAAATTATAAATTCTCCAGGGGCTTAGTTTTCACCCTACTCTGTAGAAATGCAAAAGATTATGCTCTACAACTTCAATTTCTATCAGGAATTCATATGGAGCAAGACCTGTCAAGAATCGGTGTTTCTCTTCCTGAGAACCTGCTTATAAAATTTGATGAAATAATCACTAAGAGAGGCTACTCCTCACGATCAGAGGGTATCCGCGATGCAATAAGAGGCTATATTCGTCACTACGATTGGATGAGCGAGGTTGAAGGCGAGAGGGTTGGTGTTTTATCCATGACTTATAATCACTCTCAGCGCGGGCTTGTTACCTCGCTCCTGGATATACAGCATGAGTTCTCCACTCTCATAAGATCAGCTATACATTTTCATATAGGACATGACGAATGTATGGAGACCCTGATACTGCGTGGGGAGGGGAGGGATGTAAAAGCTATTACTGAACAAATCATGGCGCTAAAAGGCATAAAGAATGTTAAGCTAACCACCATACGTCCGGAGCAAGAAGTATGATTCATCCTGCACGTTTATGGCTGGAAAAAGAGGATATCTGATATCAC
Source organism: Candidatus Methanoperedens nitratireducens (assembly GCF_000685155.1). Taxonomy (GTDB): domain Archaea; phylum Halobacteriota; class Methanosarcinia; order Methanosarcinales; family Methanoperedenaceae; genus Methanoperedens; species Methanoperedens nitratireducens. Next base: position 539,920 of record NZ_JMIY01000007.1, on the reverse strand, counting down.
ATATAATGAGAACCGAAATATTTAATAAATAAGAACTTCCACGGTAGGATAATATGACAATTGAAATAATAGTGTTATTTCTGGTGATTCTGGCTGTAATCCTGGTATATTATATTCTGAAAACTGCAAAGCATTTGATTGTAAATACCGTGCTTGGCCTCGTCTTGCTTGCTATTAGTAACTTTATCTTTACTGATATCGCTTATACAGTTCCTGTCCTTTTGATCTTCGCGCTCGGAGGGATACCGGGTGCAGTCCTTGTGATACTGCTCCATATATTAGGTGTGGCATTCTGATAAATAAGAAAGGTAATATTATCAGAGAACATAACTCAGGGATATGATAGTTGTAATTTCAGTAGGCGGGTCAGTACTTGCACGTGCATTGGACCCGGAGAAGTTCAAAAGCTATGCTCTGGCACTGAAGGAGATATCAAAAAAGAACACCCTGTTTGTCGTAACAGGAGGCGGACAGGCTGCACGTGATTATATAGGAATTGCAAGACAGCTTGGCGCAGATGAGGCGACCTGTGATTTAATCGGCATAGAACTTACACGTCTTAATGCCAGACTGCTGATCGCTGCTCTGGATAATGACGCTTACTATGAGCCGCCCTTAGATTACAAAAAGGCAAAAAATGCAAGCCTATCTGGCAAGATAGTTGTAATGGGCGGAGTAGCGCCTGGCCAGACCACGGATGCAGTCTCGGCGGTTCTGGCAGAATACACAGGTGCAGATCTTCTGATCAATGCCACAGCTATCGATGGTGTCTATACGAGTGACCCGAAAAAAGATAAGGATGCCACTAAATTTGAGAGCATGACACCCAAGCAGTTGATTGAGATAATCATCAGGACTGAGATGATCGCGGGTGCAAACTCACCCACAGATCTACTTGCTGCCAAAATCATAGAGCGCAGCAATATAAAAACAATAGTTCTAAATGGAGAGAATCCTCAGAACATCATTGATGCGGTATACGGGGAGCATATAGGAACAGTGATACAAAAATAACTTTAGAATATATTTTTTATTGCACTGAGCCCTGTATCCAGTGCGGTTTTAAGTATATCAAGCGGATTTGGAATACCAAGATAATTAACCATAAGGGGTATAGCCACAAAAGTCCCGATTATACTGCCAATATTGGCAAGGGTCGCTACCAGTAAAATGCGAATGAGCTTATTATTCATTAATTCTTTCATTGATTTGACTCTGTATATTTTCAATTTTCCGTTCTTCTCTTCCACTGTTAGCTCATTGTCGAGTACCCTGTCATCGGATACAACAGTTATTTGATATACTTTTTCGGGTCCGAACTCGCCAGATACTTCCTGCTCGTTAAGCTTGAGCGATATAAGGTTTTTTTCATCAAAGATAGTTATACTGTCGTCGGTTTTTTCAATTTTAGCAGCTTTAACCCAGTCCTCACCATAGTTCTTCGCCATAAATTCTATGAGTCTGCTATTATCTTTTCCCGGAATTTCATCCCAGCTAAATATATAATCGTCTTTCATAATGTTGTTGAAATCCTCGGTCGTGGGAGGACGGAGATGCGCCTCTACGATCCCTGCCAGCCAGCCGACAGCTAAAAAGGGATGCAGGAATCCAAACCATGCAAGACTAAAAGCTGTCAATGCTGAAAGAGGATGTCCCCGTACAATCAGAACGCCTATTGCAGAGAGTATTCCCTGTGTAATGAATAGGTATAACAGTGCGGTCAGAAGAGTTGATAGTGAGACACCTCCTGAGAAGACAAGAAGCGCAATTAATCCAACAATCATTGCCAGAAATGCAACTATTACAGCTTTGAACCAGCTAAAACGTTTTTTGGGAAGTGTCATTAAATCCCCGATTGGAGGCAGTGTCTCAGGAGCATCAAGATATCTCTGGATCCCCTGACGATGGCCTGCACCTACAACAGCTACAACCGTGCCCTCTTTTGATATATCAAGCAGGTTTTTTGCCATGAAAGCATCTCTCTCATCCAGCAGAACAGAAGCAGCGCTTGGAGCCATCTTCCTTAGCTCAGATACTAACTGGGTGACTACATCCTCCTGTGTCACTGTGTCTATATTGATATCTTTCGTGCCAAAACCCACTGTTGCAGCAGCAAGAGATCCGAAAAGTTTCAGTTTCTCAAAAAAGGACATCCTGTTCCAGAAGCGTGCAAGTGTGACCTGGATATCCCGGTCTATAAGTGCCACACGCGCCCCGGTTCTTTCAGCTTTTTCAATAGCAGACAGCATCTCGGCACCTGGCTTGACACCTGTATCTGCACCTATTTTCTTCTGAACATAGGAGAGAAGCCAGTGCAGCAAAAAGTAGTATAACTTACCTTCACTGAGCAGATCCTTGATATTTATCTCTTTAACCTCTTCTTCCCCTTTTAATGCCTTGTATCTTCCCCTGCAAAGTTCAATAGCTACTATATCCGGTTTTTCTCTATCGATCACTTCATTGACAAGAGCTACGCTCTTATTAGAGACATGAGCGGTTCCGACAAGGGTTATCCTGGATGAGCCAGGAGATATGGCCTTGTCTCTGTAATTGAAATTGTAACTGTATGTGTATATTCCATTATTCATATTATTTTGATTCTGATTCCGATAATTGCATAACTCGCAAGAGATCTGTTCTTGATACTATTCCTGTTATTATTTTATCTTTTTTAACTACTAACCGCCCTATGTTGTTCGCTGTCATGAGTTTTAACGCGCTCACAGCATCATCGTCTTCTTTAATAGTTATAAGGTCTTTTGTCATTATCTGTGATACTTTAACATTGTTTCTATCTTCTCTCGGTACTCTCTGTACATCAGTAAAGGTTACTATACCTTTCGGCTCAGAGTCATCCACAACAGGGTACCCCATGTGTTTGAACCTGAACATGGTATCTATAAGCTCTTCCACAGACATTCCGGAATGAACAGTCTTAACGTCCTTTGACATAATATCTTTTATCTTTATGCCTTCAAGTGCGATGTTGATCTCTGTGGCTTTCTCTTCCTCTGAAGCGCCGATATATATAAAGAATGCGATGAGGATGAGCCAGAATCCTCCGATTGAGACCGTTAAAAATCCGAAAATGCCCATAAAGATAGCAAACATCTTGCCGACACCTGCGGCTGCACGTGTAGCCCTGATATAAGACATATGGCCTGCCAGCAATGATCTCAACAATCTGCCCCCATCCATAGGAAACGCGGGTATTATATTAAATAAAAAGAGTATAACATTAATATACCCTATCATCCATACAAGACGCAGATATGGGTCAGCTACCGGTTCTAAAAGTAAGTAACTCAGGAGAGATTCATCTGCTGGTTTAAACAATGAAACGATCGATAGAAGTACTGAACCAATTATAAGACTGACACCTGGCCCTGATATTGCCATCTTAAACTCTACCCTGGGGTCCCTCGGGATCTCTTCCATAGAAGAGACACCACCAAAAAGGAAGAGTGTTATACTCTGGATCCTGGACCCATGTCTTATAGCCACATAAGAATGGCCTAACTCATGTAATAATACGCATGTGAAAAGCAGGACCGCAGCAGATAAAGACAGAGCGTACTGGAGCGGTACAGGCTGGTCATTGAAGCCGAACCTTGGTGGATTATTTGCAAATACCAATGCAAAGACCGGCAGAATCAGAAGTAAGGTTATATGTAGTTTAATGGGTATTCCCATTATTCTTCCTATTTGAATTGAAGTCTTCATAAGATCACTCCATAGGTTATATATGCGATCATGTTTAATATACATTTATGGAAGATACTGCGAAAAAGATATATGAATGCATTTTTATTAGGCAATATGCAATTTGCGATAATGTTATGATGAATAACATATATAGTGTTATGACGAATAACATGCAATTTATTAATTAGTTGATGACACACATGGAGAATATTGAAAACGAACCAAAGAACCAGGATCTTCTCGGCGGGTTGGAAATAACATCTACAAAGGATATAGAGGTTCCAAAACAGCTAATCGAGCAGGTCATAGGTCAGGAGCACGCTGTAGAGGTTGTCAAGAAAGCAGCGAATCAGAGAAGACATGTGATGATGCTTGGAACTCCTGGTACTGGTAAATCAATGCTTGCCAAAGCAATGGCTGAACTGCTTCCAAAGGAAGAGCTACAGGATGTACTGATATACCATAATCCAGAGGATTCAAATAATCCCAAGATACGTATTGTTCCTGCCGGGAAGGGTAAAGAGATAAACGATGCCCATAAACTTGAAGCACAAAAAAGAATGCAGGTCAGGAACATGTTCGTTATGCTCCTTGTCCTTGGTATTGTGGCATATTCATTTTATTTAGGATCAATTCTATTGGGGATCATAGCAGCAGTATTGATTGCTATTTTGATGCGCCAGTTCATGCCAAAGGAGACCACGTTCATTCCCAAACTTCTTGTTTCAAATACCGGTAAGGAGATAGCTCCCTATATTGATGCCACAGGAGCACATGCAGGGTCTCTTCTTGGCGATGTTCGCCATGACCCATTCCAGTCAGGGGGACTTGAAACGCCTGCCCATGACAGAGTCGAGAGCGGAGCAATCCATAAAGCCCATAAAGGGGTACTATTTATCGATGAGATAAATACGCTGCGCATAGAATCACAGCAGAATCTTCTGACTGCATTGCAGGAGAAGGAGTTTGCAATAACCGGACAATCCGAACGCTCAAGCGGCGCAATGGTTAAAACAGACCCTGTACCGTGTGATTTCATTATGGTCGCTGCAGGGAACCTTGATGCACTTAAAGGGATGCACCCTGCTCTGCGCTCCCGTGTCAAAGGGTATGGTTATGAGATCTACATGAGCGATACCATTGAGGATACTGCTGAGAACAGACAGAAGCTTGTGCGGTTCATTGCCCAGGAGGTCATGAGGGATGGCAAAATACCTCATTTTGACCGCAGTGCTATTGAGGAGATCATCCGCGAAGCAAGGCGAAGGGCAGGCAGGAAAGGACATCTGACACTTAAGCTCAGAGACCTTGGCGGGCTTGTGCGTGTGGCTGGCGATATCGCCCACAGTGAGAAAGCACAGCTTACGACGGCCCAGCATGTACTGAAAGCAAAGAGCATTGCCCGCTCTGTTGAACAGCAGGTTGCCCACCAGAGCCTTGAGCGCAGGAAAGATTACAAGTTATTCGTCAAGGAAGGCGCACAGATAGGCAGGGTCAACGGCCTTGCCGTGATGGGTGAGGATTCTGGTATAGTCCTTCCTATAATAGCCGAGGTCACACCCACTCAATCCAGATCAGAGGGCCATATAATAGCCACAGGCATGTTGAAGAGCATAGCAAGAGAAGCAGTGCAGAACGTTTCAGCGCTGATCAAAAAGACCACAGGTAAGGATGTAGCCGGTATGGATGTCCATATCCAGTTCGTGGGCACATACGAGGGCGTGGAAGGCGACTCAGCCAGCATATCCATAGCCACGGCGGTTCTATCTGCTATCCAGGAGATCCCTATAGACCAGAGCGTTGCCATGACAGGCTCGCTTTCGGTTCGCGGCGATGTGCTGCCCGTTGGCGGCGTCACGTACAAGATCGAAGCTGCGGCGCGCGCCGGGATAAAAACAGTGATAATTCCAAGATCCAATCTCGGAGATGTGCTGATAGAGGATGAATTCAAGGATGTCATAAAGATAGTCCCTGTGACGAATATTGAGGAAGTGCTGGAATACAGCCTTGTAGGAGTAGAAAAGGACGGCCTTATCGCTACGTTGAAAAAACTTGCATCGAGAACCAAATTCAATATAGCTATGCCTGAGAGCAGACCGGTTAGTGCTCTGTGAGATACATGGACTTCTATGATATCCGTGTTATAAAAGGCGTCAGTACGGCTGTAGTTCTGGATAACGGCGAGATAAAAGAGATTTCAAATAATTTCTCAAGCGGTGCTGCCGTACGCGTCCTTAGTAAAGGCACATGGGGATTCGTCTCTCAGGATAATCCTGAAAATCTGGATGCTGCATTGAATTCTGCTAAAAGGCTGGCCGAGACTGCAAAAAACAGGAGCACTCGAGATCCGGTTAAGCTCGCACCGATAGAAAAACCAACGCTGCAGAATCTCCCTCAGATCAGGGAGAATCCCGGGGATATCCCTATCGAGGATAAGGTAAAATTACTCCTTGAGATCGAGAAAAACGCCCGCATAGATGGGATTAAGAGTACAAGTGCTGTTTATTCAGAATCCCTTGTTAATATCAGCTATTCCAGTTCAGAGGGGCTTGATTGTGAATATACATTAAACCGCGTGGGCTTTGCTGTCAGTGCAATCGCGCAATCAGAAGGAGTATATCAGATCGGAAGGGAGAGCAGGTTCGGAGTATCGGGATTTGAACTTTTTAAAAAGCATGATGCCTTTGGACTTGCACGAAGGGCAGCGGATACTGCAGTTGAGCTATTATCGGCATCAACGCCAAAGGGCGGCGCTTACCCGGTAATACTTGACCAGGAGCTTGCAGGTGTGTTCATTCATGAAGCCGTAGGTCATGCGGTTGAGGCAGATCATGTTATAGAAGGTAATTCCATACTTGCAGGCAGGACAGGTGAGCAGATAGCTTCTCCTCTTATCACCGTGTATGATGACCCGTCTCTTCATGAATTCGGCTACTATCCGTTTGATGACGAAGGAGCAGAATCAAAGAGGACGACTGTAATAGAGAACGGAGTGCTGAAATCTTTTCTTCATTCAAGGGAGACCGCAGGACAGCTTGGAGGTACGAGCAGGAATTCCCGCGCCCAGGGATATGCCAGTCCAGTTATACGGATGAGCAACACGTTCATTGCCCCGGATGGAATGAAATTCGACGAGATGCTCAGCGAATTAAAAGACGGGATATACCTGAAGGGCTCGCGTGGAGGGCAGGTAAACCCTGGCGAGGGCGTGTTCCAGTTCAATGCAGAGCGCGGGTTTATTGTCAAGAACGGAGAAATTACCACACCGCTTCGTGATGTATCTCTATCAGGGCATACGCTTGAGATCCTGAACAGCGTATCTGCAGTCGGGAATGACCTGGAGATGAATTCAGGAAGATGCGGGAAGGCAGGGCAACTGGTGCCTGTGAGCGATGGTTCGCCGCATGTACTTATGAAGAGGGCGGTGGTCGGGGGAAGCGGCTGAGCAGAACCTATAAGGACTTTGTCTTTTTGTTACCATGCATATATAATAGATTTTTATCTCGTGTTTTTTATGCCCTCTTTAAACATGAGGTCTAATTGCAGCAATCACATGGTCTTTCATATCTTTTGTTCCATTGATGATGACAATTTTATGTAGAGTGCCATAGTGAGGGTCCTGTATCGACCCGATTACTTCAAACCCTCTTCTCTTATACATATCAATAAGCTCTTCATTATCAAAAGCATAGCCGTATATGAAGCTAAATTCATGATAGAACATGTAATAACTTATTAATTTTAACAAAGTGCTGGCGTATTTGTTCCCTTTTTTGCATTCCGCAGTCGCAATTATGTCAAGGAATAATCCTTTATGACTATCGAGATGTTTTTCATAAAATTGAACAATTGAACAAATCTCACCTCTATCCTCAACTAAATAGACCTTGGCTGATGAATGCTGCTGGTTTTTGAAAAAATCTGAAAGAGAGTTTTTGTCGATTTTCTGATCTCCACATTTGAAATCTTTTATACAGTCTTCGCACGATATTTTTCGGATAATTCCCTTTGAATAAGTCCGGATCGGATAATCACTCCATGGAAAGTATACCTTGGTATCTGCTTCTATCTCAAAAATAAATATATTCGGGACTACAGATGAATCCCTGCGCATTAACAGGGATAATAACTTTATGTCATCTGCCCCAAGCTCTGATAATTTTTTAAAAAGATTAGTAAAAGTTTTCCCTGTTATCGTTGTATCATCACAGACGAATATTCTGTTACCCTTGATTTTTGAATCGTCTAAAATATGAATATCTCCATTTTTTAGCACGCATGATACTATATCTTTGTAATTCCAGTATTTTTCAAGTCTTTTAGCGATCTGTTCTCCACCATTTCCAACCGCTAAAACAATGTAAGAATCAAATCCTTCCTTGATTATTTTTTTGTACGCCTGGCGTAGGCCATTATCTATACTGTTTTCATCAAAAAAGATCTCCCTCAAAAAAAATCTTCTCTTTAAAAATTATACTTCTTTCTTGCCCTCTATCTTATATAGGGTCTGCGGACTTACCATCGGTGACATTTCAACTAACTCCCCCCAGCTATCGGCAAAACAGTCAATACACATATCATTCAATTGAGGATGCTCTTCACCAAGGTTCATCCCGCAGGATTTGCATTCCGAGACCATAATTACTCCTATGAATAGCTCAAATATAACAATCTATCATTGAGTATTATCCTTATTAATACTTTTGCTCCGTGTGAGACCATCCGCTAATTAGATGGGAAGACAGTTTAGATGTTGGAATTATTGGATGGGTTCCTTGCGCTTGTGCTTGAGATAGAATATCATGTTTGCGGTTCCATATAAAAGTATCGTAAATTTTATATAGAATCGAATACATACAGAAAATTGAAAGGAGGAATCTAAAAATGGTTGATGCATTCGATGAATTTAGAAGATTCGAAGAAATGATGAATAGGCTGTTTGATGATTTCTGGGGAAGATCCAGCAGACGGCTTTTACCCTCTGGTAGGCTTCTACCTTCGGGTGAAAGGGAATTGGCACTGACGGAATATAGAGAACCTTTCGTTGATCTTGAAGAGACCGATAAGGAGATTATTACCACTGCTGAGATGCCTGGTCTTGAAAAACAGGATATAAAGATCAATCTTACCGAGGACAGACTTGAGGTCTCGGCAGAGACAAAGCGTGAAGAAAAAAAGGAAGAGAAGGGCTATGTGTACAGAGAAAGAAGGGCAACAGGTTATTACCGTGCAATCTCCCTGCCGACGCCTGTGGACCCTGCCAAAGCAAAAGCCACTTACAAGAATGGGGTTCTTGAGATAAGGATGCCGAAGACGGAGATCAAAGAGAAAAAATCGTTGAAGGTTGAGTAATCTCCCCGCTGCATAGCAGTGGGGAATACCCCACTAAATGCATTGCAAGACCAATCATATCACTTCCATTCCCAGAGCTTATCATGCGTGTTCCCGTTCTCATCTTCTTCGTACTCAAAGACTGCCACAATACTATTGATATGTGCCAATTTTTGAGACTGTGTATGGAAGAACTGCGATCCGCGCGCTGTTAATGCTCCTTGTTTTGTTACCCTTCCAGCTCCCTGTGCTTTCCAAGTTGCCATCTCATTGTCTTTTGTCATCATGACGCCATGACCCTCTCCATAGAGCATGCCTCCTGCCCTGATCACTGACCAGTACGTTCCCATATCCGTCACTTCTATTCCAAGAATCTTGCCGCTTCCCTGATACGAAGATTCAATCTTTGGAGATCCTCCTTCAGGAGGTAATACCCTGTTTACTGTTATCTTACCCCGTATTTCTCCTATCATTTCCCCTAGCATACAATTCACCTCCACTCAACGTAAACCGCAAAACTTTCCATAAAATATACCGAACCGCAGATATTTCTATGGGGTGCGGAATACCATAATTTGGTATCTATAATAGTGATATTTATACCTTACCCTCAAAAGGGCTGTGTAGAGTCCTGATATTTTTTCGCTGTTGCTGCATTTATTGGGGAGATCGGCTTAGTACGGCCTCACGTACTCGGTATGTCATTCGGTGGTGGACTTGCACTTGAGCTCTACCGCCGCTACCCTGCCATCCCAAGGTCTCTCATACTGGCTTCGGCTTATGCCGGGTGGGCGGGATCCCTTCCGCCGGAGGTAGTAGAAGAACGCTTGCAGCAGGGGCTTCGGCAATCCAAATTGCCGCCCGAGCAGGTCGTTGAGGCGTGGATTCCGACACTATTCACGAAATCGACATCGACCGATGTGATCGAGGAGACCGCGGCTATCATGTCCGAGTTCCATCCGGTCGGGATGAGAGTGATGCTGCTTGCCTTTGCCGAGGCTGATCTTCGCGACGTGCTTCCAACTATCGAAGTGCCTACACTGCTGCTGTACGGTGAAGCCGATCAGCGTTCCCCTCTGAACATTGCCGAGAACCTGCACGCCAAGATCCCTGCATCGAGGCTTGTGATCATACCGGGCGTCGGCCATGCCAGCAACCTTGAGGCACCAGAGATTTTCAACGCCGAGGTACGCAGCTTTCTTCGAGCGAATCAGAACTGATATGTTACCGTGCCTTCAAATCCACTTGTCCGCCGTATAACATGCGGTTGCAGCGGACTGCCCGATAATGTTCCTCGGGTTTGTTTATCTTCAACTTGGTCTGAATCCGCCCCGGCCCGGTGCTCCGTACCTGCACCCTGCTGAAGACATGCTCGAAGGGCTGTCGAAAAAAATATGCCCTGGGGAAAAAAGCTAAGTGCGCCACTTGGCCTAATCCTGCTGGGATGGGGACTGATAATGGTCATGGCAGGCCTGCCGTCGCTTCACTGGCATCACGGATAGAACAGCCTGAAATAGCTGGAAAGAGTAAAACTATAAAAAGGTAGTTATCTTGATACGAAATAGAAAAGTTATCCTGCTCCTGATATCCATCTCTTTCCTGCTCGGATATTTCCCATGGTATAACTTTTCGGCAGTCCTTCCTGTCCTGGAAAGAGAGTTTGGGCTTACAGGCTTGCAGGTAGGAAATATCCTCGGAGCCTTCTAGGCAGGATATGTTCTTATGGTGATATTCACTGGCTGGCTCGCAGACCGCATATGGGCCCGCCGCGTTGTTCTTGCCGGGACGTTCGGTGTTGCGGCATGCTCTACAGCCTTCGCGTTCCTGGCACGGGACTTCGAAAGCATATTGATCCTGAGGACGCTTACAGGGATATTCGCAGGAGCAATATATGCCCCCGGGGATGGCTCTCCTCTCAAAATGGTTCCTTCCCAGAGAAAGGGGATTTGCGATTGGCGCCTACACAGGAGCCCTTGTCTTGGCCTATGCAGGATCGTATTTTGTCGCTGGTCCTCTTGCGGCACAAAGCGGCTGGCAGGTAGGCATCCTCTGGACGTCGATTCCATCCTTCCTCGTGGCTCTTCTGGTTCTGCCTGTTTCCGACAGCCCGCCCGGGTTCTCTGATATCAGTATTGAAGAAAGAGGGAGCAGCCCTGAGGAAAAGGTATTCAACGTTCCTTCCCTGCTGATCACAGGTGCATACATGGGGCACATGTGGGAACTCTTTGCATTCTGGGGATGGGTTGGACCTGCGATGGTGTCCGCAGCCACGGCCGCCGGGTATGGTAGCCTTGAAGCGGCAAGGCTCGGAAGCCAGATGGCTGCGCTGCTAAGCTGGCTGATTGGCGGATCTCTTCTACCGGTGATACTCCTCGGCCTCTGGTACGGATTCTGGGTTGTGGCAGACTCGGCAATATACAAGGCAGGTCTGACCGACCTCGTGAGTGTGCGGATAAGAGAAACTTCGCTTGGTTTGCAGTCGGCGCTCGGTTTCGGCGTCACTATAATCTCCCCTCAGATTTTCGGCGCAGTGCTTGACGCCACGCAGCCGAAGGGCCGGCGCTACTACTGGAAGAGCGAGTACCTCCCGCGCATCGAACCTGCCCTGTGCGAGAAGTTTATCGAGCATGCGGCAAGAATCAGATCGCCTCACTCTGCCGTGATCCTGTTCCAGATTGAAGGTGCCCTGAACAGGCTCAGCGAGGAGCATTCTCCCGTCGACAACCGCGACGCCCACTACGTGCTCAACCTTGCGGGCTCGTGGGAGAAGGCGGACGACGACAGAGCGAACATCGAATGGGCACGCGAGGCGTGGAACGACATGAAGACGTTCTCGACCGGCGGCACGTATATCAACTTCCTGACCAGAATAGAGATGGTAAGTGAAGAGCTTTGAATATGCCACGGAGTCATTAGCATTGACGGCGCTCGAGTAGGACTGACACATGGCTTTGAGTACTTCGTCAGCATTGCTCATTGTTTTGTTCCCTCCCTTTACGTAACCTTTTAGCTAATATTATCCATATCTTCATATTTATACCTCCATCATGCATTCTCACTCCTGTTTCTCAGTTGGATAGCTCTTTTCCTTCCATGCTGTTGTACCTCCTATCAGGTTATATACCTGGCGATAGCCTCTGCGCTTCAGTATGCTGGCAGCCAATCCAGACCTGTTGCCTGCTGAGCAGATAGATACTATTGGCTGAACTGATGGAACCTCCTGCAGCCTGCGCTCAAGCTCCCCGACATAGATGTTAATTGCTCCGGGGATGTGCCCGGAAGCGTACTCTCCTTTCTCACGCACATCCAGCAGGAACATATCCTTTCTCTCTTTCAGTCTTTCATAAAGATCTGCAACCGTGTACACTCCGCTTTGCTCAAGCGGCATCCCACGGTTCTGCCAGTCCTCAATACCTTTGCAGAGGGATCCACGAATATCATCAAACCCAATCCTTGCAAGATAGCGTCTTGCGGTTTCCACATCTTCCTGCCTTTCGGTTATCAGCAGGATGTCTTTTTCATATTCAAGTATCCACCCCGGAAACTTAGCCATTCCTTCCATCCAGATATTATACGAGCCCTTGATATGTCCGCTTGCAAAAGAGAGAGGGGAACGGGTATCGATTGTTATACAGTCCGGTATCGCTTCCGCAAACATGAACGCGTCCATAGGCTCTGCCCTCTTAATATTAATCAATGCTGGACCCCGCTGGTTTTGCTCATGCATCATCTTAAAATACAGAGGTATCGGAATATTTTCCATCTTTTTCTTCTCGATGAATTCCTCTCTTGAAAGGCTAAGCATGGGATTAGTTGCCCGCTCGTATCCGATTGTGCTGACCGCAAGATCTGAGATGTTGCCGCCGCAGGACGAACCAGCACCGTGTGCTGGATATACGATGGTATGCTCCCCCAAAGGCATGAGCTTCTCGTGGAGGGAATCATAGAGAGTAGATGCAAGTTCGCTCTTCATTTCCTCGCCGCGGAGGTCGGTCCGCCCCACATCGCCATAAAAAAGGGCATCTCCAGTAAAGACTACCCAGGGTATATCTTCCTTAGAGGGGGGATATAACAGATAGCTCAGACTCTCAGGAGTATGGCCAGGAGTCTCAAGCACCTTAAGCATCAAGCGCCCGATGTTGAAGATATCGCCCTCCCGTGCGGGCTCACCATAGCCGAAATCAAGATGTCCACCATGAATGATCCTGCAGCCTGTTAGATGTTCCAGCTCTCGCGAACCTATCAGATAGTCTTCGTTCCTGTGGGTCTCAAAGACAAAACGTATCCTGCAGCACTTGCTGTCTGCAACATCGATGTACGAATCAACATCCCTCTTAGGATCGACAACTAAGGCTTCAGTATAATCTCCTACGATATAGGAATTATGGGCAAGACCCTCAGAAACAATCTTCTCAACAAACATTCACTTTTCCCTGCTGCTGCAATTTCCCGCAATATTCGCACGTGCCAATGAAGGCATCAATGAACTCAGGCGGTATGGGATAGGTTTTACTTCGGCAGATTACAAAATACAACATAGTTATAACCTCCACATTGAGTAAATATATACTAAAGTTGGCATTTTTTCTATATATAATTTTTCGGTCGTGTATGAGACTACCGCGCTGTAAGCTGGACGCGGTGGGCAACATTGTTGCCATAACCGTAGGCGCTCCACAGTGGATTCAACAGCCGGATGTTTCCCGCGCTATCCGTTGCTCTGGCAATCAGCATATACCTGCTAGGATGCGGTGGTGACCAGCGGAAGCGCCATGGAGTTGCTGCGTAAGGTGAGTATGCCTTACCGAGCTTAGCAGCAGTGAATGAACGACCATCATCTGTGCTTATTTCGACTTTGCTTCATGAATGTTACAGGTGTGCTATCTGGAATTCCCCGCTCGCCCACATACACGTATCGTTCCCTCTCTGGAAATAACCGTCTTTGCAAATCTTCCAATGAGAACTCACGCGGATTATCCATCTCGCCATCGAGAATCAGGCGCCAGGCATCAGCACTAATGATTCTGACCAGTATCAAAACGATGGCGATTATAAATGACACGTAAATTAGTCCTCCAATAGTAGTAGAGCTTACAATTCCCAACAACCAGAGAATCAAGAGAATAACTATTAATGTTGTTAATAAACGGCCCATTCCCAATAGCAAGAGAATCAAGATTATAAAATTTCTGGGCGGATTAAAGGTTTCAATTCAACCATGATGACATGTGCCTCGACTTTGCTTATATTTTCAACAGAGTGAGGTCCTGCCTCTATCCATAATACTTGACCAGCTTTTAATTCGTATTCTTTACTTTTACCATCTTTCGATGTAAATTTTAGTCTTTGACCACCTAAAACATAAGCAACATGGTCTGGATGTGCATGCATTGCTACTTTTTCTCCAGGTTTAACTCTTACATCTAATACTCTCACTCTATCATTTTCCATCAATAATGTATAAACTGTTGGTGCCGTTTGTAATGCATCTTTCATTTCTATCATATTTAATCTTCTTCCTGTATCCAGAATACTTATAATTTCCTCAGCGTAAATCTTGTTAACCATGACAGAGCTAAGGACTCCGGGCATCAGGGCAAATCTCAGCCAGTTTTTCCTGCAGGTCTTGCTTGTCTTTTTTGTCGGAGTGACCGTAGGGCTTGAGAGGAATATTGTTCCAATCCTTGCGAAGGAGGAGTTTCATGTTGGCTCTTTCAGTGTTCTCTTCTCTTTTATCGTGAGCTTCGGCATTGTTAAGGCTCTGCTTAACCTCTCAAGCGGTGCCTGGTCTGAGCGATGGGGCAGGAAGCCTTTTCTTATTCTGGGCTGGATTGCAGCCATACCCGTTCCTTTGATGATAATATGGGCAGAGAGCTGGCTCTGGGTAACTATTGCGAATATCTTCCTTGGTATAAATCAAGGTCTAACATGGACGATGACACAGACTTCAAAGCTTGATATGGCAGGCGGAAGGGAGATGGGAATAGCAGCGAGCCTGGACGAATGGGGCGGCTATTTTGGGGTCGCAGTTGCAACAATAGTAACAGGCTACTTAGCAGCAGTCTTCGGGATAAGACCTGTACCTTTCTACTTCGGGCTTGCGGTTATTGTGGTCGCTCTTTTAGTCTCTATTGTATTTGTGAAAGAGACGCTGCCCTATACATACATCTCCCCCGCATCTGGTACAAGCGGGTTCGGTTTTCTAAGTGTTGTAAAGCAGGTCTCATGGAAAGATAAATCCATGTTCGCGTGCTCTCAGGCAGGTTTAATTGAAAAGTTCGTGGACGTCATGGTCTGGGTTGCCTTTCCTCTCTTCTTTTTTGGGTCGCTGAATGTGGACAGAATAGGGGTTGTGGTAGGTGCTTATGGTCTCAGTTGGGGCTTCCTGCAGCTTTTGGTCGGTCCTGTCTCTGACAGGATAGGGAGGAAGTGGCTTATCGTGGCAGGCATGTGGATATGCGGTCTGGGTATTTTACTGACCGCTATTGGTAGCGGGTTTTACTTCTGGATGCTAACAAGCGCGATCACGGGAATAGGCATGGCACTTCTCTATCCCACGTTGATAGCCGCAATAGGCGACTTCTCCCATCCTGCATGGCGGGCTTCTGCACTCGGCGTGTATCGCATGTGGAGGGACTCAGGATATGCCCTTGGAGCTCTTGTCATTAGCATGTCCATGGATATATTTGGTGTGACCTCAAGCTTTTACATCACAGCATGCCTTATGATTGTCTCGGGAGCCGTTGTGGCAGGCACGATGAGAGACTGAACTTCCACTAATGACATATTCTCTGGCTGTTGTGCCAGTACAACGGTTACATGCCTGCTAAAATCAGAATCAATCCCCACCCCAGCAGAATCACGCCAAGCGGTGCACTAAGCCTCTTTCCCCAGGGCATATTTTTTTCGACAGCCATAATAGTCCCCAGCGCCAGCATCCATCCAATATTTCCAGTACCGACAACGAACATCAGCAACATTAACGACCAGCAGCAGCCGATACAGAAAATCCCATGATCTATTCCGAGCCGAAACGCCTGCTTTAGCAGAAGGTATGCTCTATGGAGAGGCTCATGGCGTCGTGATGACCAAAGATAATGAGATGGCGACTTATACGTCACAGGGAGTTGGAAGGTTCACAAAACAAGGAGCATCAACATGGCGCGGATCGGTGTTCTTCCAGACACCGTCTCAAAAATTGGCACATCTCAACAGTATTGTGGCAGTCTATGAGTACGAAGTAGATGAGAACGGGAACACGCATGGGAAGCTCTGGGAATGGAAGTGATGTCTGGGTCTCTTACAACCTACATTCCGTACCCTTTGGTTTCTCTATTTTATATTTCTCATGCTTGCGATTTTATTAATTACTGAAATTAAATCTTATAATTTAAATTATTATCATGAATTTATTTAATAATTATATAAATTATGTGATTGCAATCACAGGCTGGAGAGTTTTTGAAATGGAAAAATATATTATAATATATCAATATTATATGACTTTTATCGTTATCACTCTAAAATAAATTGTTATTAGAATCAACATTCTGCAAGGTACAATTTACCTGAACAGGCGTAAAAAATTAATTAAGACACATACTCTCTAAAAGGTACGGAATATGTGTTTTAGAGGGGATTCGGTAAATAAAAGTGGAGGTAAAATATGGCAAGATATATGATAGAGGAGCCTCACACTCCAGAGGAGTGCTTGATCCAGAGGAGTGCTTGAGGGCGCTGGATGAAACGCTGGCAAAGGGCTTGCTGGACAAAGCAGAGTTCGGATGCAATGCCGGAGTGCATACGAGCTGGACGATAGTGGAAGCT
>NZ_JMIY01000007.1:514659-522957 GCF_000685155.1 Candidatus Methanoperedens nitratireducens | reverse complement strand
AAATTCACCCCCGAGCAGGTTAAGGAAGCCCACAAGAAATAACCTGCTACGAAAGCAGGCAAGCTAAATAAAGATTGAAAGGTGAAAATATGGAGGTTATAACAGTAGTAGAAGGAAAGGAGTCTATTTCTAAGTGTAATATGGTGGTTCGATCGCCCTTCAGCTCGCCCATCAATCGCCTGATCAAGTAGCCACCTTATCTCTAGGTGAGCCGGACTTGCCGCTCAGCCAGTTGCCATCCGCGCAGCCCCATCCACTATATAGTAAATGAACTCATCAGCATCCTTATCCAGCCTGCCTTTATAGCTCTCTTCCAGAAGCTGGGTAAAGCTCGCCACCATGCGTAGTGGCTCCTGAAGGTCATGGGAGACAATATAGGCAAACTGCTCAAGTTCCTTATTGGAGCGTTCCAATTCCTCTAATGCTTTCTTCAGCTCTTTTGTTCTATCCTGAACAATTATTTCCAGTTCATCGTGCGCTCTGCGTAGTGCCTCCTCAGCCCTCTTGCGCTCTGTTATGTCCTCAATAGCTAAGAGGATTTCTTGGGTACCGACACTTTCCCGATATATTCTGCGGGCATTGAGTAACATGGTTCTCCGTCCGATTATTTGGAAATCGTGTTCAACCTCAAAGTCCTGGAACGAGGTGCTTTTTGGGATAATCTCTTCCAGTAACTCTCTTAACTTTGGGATATCCCACTGGCGGTTCCCAAGATCGTAAATGAATCTGTTCAGAGTTTCCTCTGGAGCGACCTTAAACGTTTTATAAAAAGCCTGATTCGCACTTTTCACTCGCAAATCTGCATCTAAAACTAAAATAGGCTCTCGTACAGTCTCTACAATGTTCTCTGCGTATTTACGCGCCTCTTGAGCAGCTTGCTCGGCTCGCTTGCACTCGGCTTCTGATCTTTCCAGTTCAGCAACGCAAGTGCGCAATTCTGCCAGTTCATCAGTCCCCGTATTTAAATACGGGGACTTCGAAAGCTGCTCTTTTAATTTATCTTTATCTTTCAACATTTTATCCAAGGAAATATCATGTGGCATTATATTCAAATGTGGATTATGCTTATTGTTGATATGTTTTTCATGCTTATATTACCTCCCTGATGTCGAAAGTTGCGTAATGTTCATAAGCTGCTTTCCGTTTTTTTATTGCATTGCGAGCATCATCTAAAGTATCGAAGACCTCATCTTTTGGGCAAACAATTTTATCTAAAGTATTCTCAGGTTGCAATAAAATTAGCCCATCGCCTCTTTCTTTTATTAACCTGGCGCGGTAAATCGTGATAACACCGGGGTTTATCATAAAGATATATTTATATTGAGTCATTTTCCCTAACTGCTATGTCTTCATTGGTCAAGTACTTATTAAAATATTCCTTCAAATAAACCTGATCTTATCTATTTTATATATCCTGGAGCCGTCTGGTACATGCACAGCGCATTGATTGCAGGAGTCAAAGCTTTTCACTATATGCAATGCATGCGCTCTGAACAGGAATACTATCTCTATAGTTCTACCAGGATTTTATGAAGGTATTACTCTGTTCAAATATTTGTGCAATGAATTGCAGTAACTTGAATCGATGCTGTAAGTCGTGTACCAGCCCTTTGTCTCAGCTTTAACAATTCCCTTCTCTTTCAGGTATTTAATATGCTGTGTAATCGTAGGTCCAGAGACTCCTATTCTTTCTGAAAGGGTTTTATGATTTATGCCCTGATTATTGAGAATCTCTAAAATAATTCTTCTATGCGCATCATTTTTCAGTGCAGCAATTACTGTCTGCTCAGCTTTATTATAGGTGAAGTGGTTCAGAAAATAGCGAGTTTTTCCATTTGTTTTAGAAGATTCTATCATCTCTTCTGATTTCATCATTTTCAGGTGGTATTCGACCGTTCCTTTGTTCAATCCTGTTGCTTTGATTATTTCGCTAAAATAACTTCCGGGAAATGACTTTATAAAATCATATAGTTTATCCCTGTTCGTGTTCTCTAAAACGTTTGAATGGCATATTTTCTTATATCCGCCGAGGATGGCAAGGAATCTTATTGTAAAAAAAGTTTCTGGAGCAGAGGTTACCTGAGCAAAACCCAACATAAGAAGAAACAGCCAGTAGGGAACAGGTTTAACCTCAATTTCATGAACCTCCTCACCTGCTACTGAGGAGCCTGATTGATTGCTCAGGGAGGGACGTACGGTGTACTCAGTAGCAAAGGCGGTAGAGACCGATAATAAAAAGAAAAAACAAAGGAGGAGGTATCCTGGTCTAATGTTGATATACGTTAAATGTGTAATCCTCCGTTCCAACAACTGATACTCCATATACCTGGGATCTCCATCGTCCTGATTCTACATAACCTTGATCTGGAACTATATCTATATGTATCCTTCCATCAATTACTCCATCGCTTGAATCATAAAAA
This sequence comes from Candidatus Methanoperedens nitratireducens, assembly GCF_000685155.1. Lineage (GTDB taxonomy): Archaea > Halobacteriota > Methanosarcinia > Methanosarcinales > Methanoperedenaceae > Methanoperedens > Methanoperedens nitratireducens. The sequence goes on along the minus strand of NZ_JMIY01000007.1, from coordinate 520,534 downwards.
GTTCCAATGCTGCTGCCGCCGGGCCTGTATATTGTTAACGAAAGGGAATCTGTTCTATCTCCCCAGTTCAGGTCAACTTCAAGCCAGTTTACTCCACTCCCCACATCCGTATAATATGTTTTTGTCTGACCCTGCGTTATGGAATCGTATATCAGGATAGATACTGGCGGTGTTTCACCACTTGAAGGGCGCACTGTATATTCTTTTTCTTCAGCCGATGCCGCTGGCGCAGCCAATAGTGATGCAACCATAACTAATGCAATTAACCACTTCATTATATCACCATATGAGCATAATGATTATAATAGTATATGAGTTTTCTATGAAAACTACCTATAGTCAAGTTCTCAAATAATCATAAATTGGAATCATAGTGATACCCTCTTCAAATGCCTTAATCAGTTGTCGCTTTAATTCCCTCTTATTCTCCCAGTACCTTATTGCCAGCCATTTCTTAGCCGCCCTCCACGACTGCTCTATAGGATCAAGCTCAGGGCTATAACTTGGAAAATAAACAACATGCAGATGCTCTTTATTTTCCTGATAAAATTTTTGCATATCACCGGATGTATGATAAGGACCCTGATCTATAACGACAACCAGCTTACCGAATTTGTAAACAAGTCGTTGTAAGAATACCTTGAAAACATCACCGTTTAGCCAGTCTGTGAACGCATAGATGAAATATTCAGAGTTTAATGCCCCCAGAACACAGATTTTTTCCTTCCTTTTGTATTCGTACTTTACATTCGGGTGACTGCCAACAGGAAACCAGCCGTATGTGAGATATGGTGCTATCGGGAAGATGCTTTCGTCCAGAAATAAGACTGTGTATCCATCGTCAACAAATGGTTTAACTTGTTGTTTGAATTTTTTTTAAATTCTTCTTGAAGCTGTTTGTTAGCCTTTCTATGAGCTGGCCGTGGTTTTTGGCAGGATAAACCAAGACGATGAAGTATACGCCTTACTTGAAGTGGTTTATAGGATACGTTATAGAGTTTTTCTATTAGCTGAATAACAAGTTTTGTTGTCCAGATAATGAATGGAAAACCCTGCTCATGGGGAGATTTGAAAAGAATTGGCTTTAGATTTTCTATCTGTTTATCTGTCAATCTTTTTGGTCTACCAGATTGCTTTTTATTATTCTTTCTTGAAATTCCCTCTACGTGCAAGCGACGTAGCCAGTCGCCAACGGTTGTTAGTGGATGTTTTATAGTAAAGCTTACTTCTTCAAGAGTCCTACCTTCCTTGCGTAAAATCGCTGCAAGAAGCCTTATTTTAGCTTTTGGATCTCCCTCTTTTTGATAAAGGTCGTTCAACTCATCTATAGAAAAGTCTGGAAGAAATGATTCCCCTCTCGGTGTTATTGTCATTTAAACACTCCCATTAAAGAATCTGTTTGATTGCACTTAAAATTTACGGCAATTTTGGAATCTTGCTATAACTAATTTGTATTATCACTATACTTTTATAAATTCGTATGTAAAATTAATATATTAAATTTTATCCAATGCATTTGTTTCATTGAATCATTAGTAACTCTCAATCTGTTAGGCAGTTTTCATAGAAATTATATAAGCATTTAAATCAATGTAAAAATCGTGCGGGGTTCAACTGAACCTTCCAGGGACGGTTGAACCCCAAACGCTGCCAGAAGGCAGAATTGTGTTAGGCTTTGAAGATACTTAAAGCTTGCCAGCCGCCTTCGGAGTAAATGAAACGGAGGTGAAAACTATGGGAAGATTAAAAAGAACTGTATCAGCAGTAATGACTGTGCTGATAGCCCTTAACATATTTACCGGGCTAGCAGCAGCGACTCCGGATGTATATGCAGAACCACCAGATGTAAGTGATTCCAAAGCTAGTGCATATACTATTAACTGTCCCAACTATGACATTTCGCTGTTTATCGGAGGAGATATTTCTTCTGGTACCGATAAAGATCGGTATAAATGCAGCGTGAATTCAGGGGATAGAGTAAATACGTGGATTGAAAGCGGGGCGTTTGTCAGTGGTATATCTTCATATGAAGATGATGAAGATGACCTCTTCTTGGAACGGAACGAGAATGGTAACTATTACTTCAATAGTAATGTTCAAAGTCCGCCAGTATATTCTCTAATCTATAAATCCAATGGAGGTACTTACTCCGGCTACGAATTCTTCCTTGCACGAAATTGGTCTCCATAAAAATTTTTTATTTTTTTAATGTATTATAATAATAAATAAAACACGAATGTATATGAAAAATAAAATCAATAAGTGTATGAATTATATTGAATTATACAACAATATAAGAAAAATCTTAAAATATAGTTTCTTGATAATCGTATTGATGGTAAGTTTGTTTGTCCCCCCGGCCAGTTCGCTGGAAAATACAAATACTTCCCTCAACATTGAAAGTGTCATCTCGATATCAAATATAACAGCCCCTTACTACTATAGCCTTGCTAAAACCGACAAAATAGATTCACTTCAAGTCGATTATTCTTATATCTTGTGGAGTCCTGATGGAAGCAGGCTTTTGATAAGACCAGCCTCCCAATTACCTGGAACTTCAGTGCGAGAGCTAAAAACTGTCTATGCAATATATGCAATGAATGCGGACGGGACCGAGATAAAAGAAATTGCATCAACACTCAATAATACAAAAACTAATATAAAAAACAAATCGCTCAATATGAATTTAGAATCATGGAGCCCGGATGGAAATAAGATAATCATTCATACAAATATTTTCAGAATAAGGGGTTTTGCTGTAATTGCAGATATAGATGGTACTCTATTCAGGGTGGTTGGAAAGAACTATACTACTATTGATTCAATAAGAGAAAATATTTTAAATATAGAATGGCAGGCAGGTTTTACCTGGAGCCCGGATGGAACAAAGGCATTTGTTATAATGGACTTAGACATCGGGAAGAAACAATTATATACAGTAGATGAGAACGGCTTTATTCTGAAACAACTTACCAATGAATCTATCGAAACCTATGTGCTGAATGCCGTATGGAGCCATGATGGGAAAAAAATTGCTTTCAATGGTAAGAACCTCTGGGTAATAAATGAGGATGGAACTGGGTTAAAAAAACTTACTACGGATGGCAAAATTATCCGTGCTGGAACCATTAGCTGGAGTCCGGATGATAGCAAAATTTTTTATCAATTAGACAGAAGTGTTCGCACAATTAATGTGGATGGAACTGGTGCAACCGAAATCATAAGTAATGATAATAGGCTTATTGATGATATTTTAAGTTTGAGTCCTGATGGGCAAAAGATGATATTTACTACCTCAACAATTCATAATGATGGAAAAATAACTTCCAGGTTCTATGTAGCTGATTCTGATGGGAGAAACCAGAAACTGCTCTCAGAGGTCACCACAAGAGATGAAGTCCGTGCAAGCTGGTCTCCGAAAGGAGATAAAATAGCGTTAACAGAGAACCGGAATCTCTATACAATAAACCCGGACGGAAGCGGCAGGGCCACAATTGCATTATCTTTTATCGAATATGCATGGCATCCCTCTGGAGATTATATTGCCTTTTCCTCTTCGAAAGATGAAACTATAGGGAATGATCGCGACACGAGGCGGGTGTTTATAGTGAAACCTGACGGCACAGAGCGTGTACAAATTACTTTAAATGATACACGCGGTTACAATCTTAACAGCTGGAGTCCGGATGGAAGCAGGTTGCTGGTGGACTCATTTGGCGATAATCTACTTGCAATAAAGTTCAGCGGATACGACGAAGTTATGTCCCTTCATGCCCCGTCCTCAGTTCAAGAGGGTGAAGAATTTGCCATTCAGGTCAAATCAATGTCAAAACCAGTGGAGAATTCATCTATTACACTCAATGGCAAAGAAATAGGCATAACAAATGAAACAGGCTATTTAAATTACAGCTTCAAGGAGCAGGGCAGGTATCTGTTAAATGCCTCCAGGGAAGGTTATAGGGTTGCAAGCAAATCAATCATAGTTAAAGAGAATAATCAAACTCTAGACCTGCAAAATAATACAGCAGCAGTACCGACCGCGGATATACCTGAAACGCCTGGTTTTAATTCAGTATTTCCAGTTATCGCATTAATTTTTATAATATTTTTAAGGAGAATTAGATGAAACAGAATATCGATAATATATTTGTAATTGCTCAAAAGGAATTCGCTGACAATTTATGGAGTCCAAGGTTCAGGGTTCTGCTCTTGATGTTCACGCTGGTTATATTCTCTTTTAGCGTTCAGTCTGTGAAGAATGGATTTAACATATTTGATATGGGTTTTATCGATGTTGCCCAGATTATCGGGCTTTTCCTTCCTCTGGCAGGCATTGGCCTGGGCTTTGATGCTGTTATTAAAGAGCGAAAATCGGCATCATTAAATGTTCTCCTGGCGCATCCTGTTTTCCGGGACAATATCATAACCGGGAAAATCGCTGGTGGGCTGGCCACCCTTGCCCTGGTGGTATTCATATCTGTTATTGCCTCGGTTGGAACCATGATTGCCCTCAGCGGGGTACAGGTTGGTTTGGCGGAGTTAAGCAGAGTTCTTATTTTTACGGGTATAACTTTTATATATCTTTCTACTTTTCTGGCTCTGGGGGTTCTAATATCTATATTTTCAAGCAGTTCTACTAATTCATTTATCTATGGCCTGGTAGTATGGATTAATCTGATAATGGTATTTGGGGCGATCATCTCGGTGGCTTCTTCAATTGCAACAGGGGAATCTATCCTTGATTCAGGCAGTAACCGTGATGTACGTGCTCTTAATGGTGATCTTCAAAAGATTTCACCAATACATCATTATTCAGAGGCTGTAGTAGGTGTTCCAGGAATAAGCGTGGGGGGTGTTAATGTTATGACAGGCCAGAAGATTACATCAGGGATTTTTGACTTTAAACACACAATGGGGGACTGGTTTAATGATTACTGGACAAATCTCGTTGCATTGACAGTTATGCCAGTATTGCTTTTCATTGCAGCGTTTGTAGCCTTCCTGCGCAAAGATATAACATGGTGAGAATTATGAACAAAAATATCAGAAATGTAGTAACAATTGCAGGGAAGGAATTTGCAGATAGTATCGGAAGTCCTGTGTTTTTAGCGTTAACTGTCACTTTCACACTGATAACATTCGTCTTCAGCTACCAGCAGGGGTTAGCGGCAGAATACATGAGCCAAATGGGGAGAGAATCAACATCAGTGCTTATGTCAGGACTAAGAGGTATTTCGGGGATCATTACATGGTTTGCCCCGTTGATTGGGATTGCCCTGAGCTTTGATGCTGTGATAAGAGAACAGAAATCGGGTTCGATGAATGTTCTTCTGACGCATCCAGTTTTCCGGGATACTGTTATTTTGGGTAAGCTGCTTGGCTCCATGCTAATATTATTCATTGTTCTGTTTGTCTCGACAGTCATATCTGTCGGAACACTACTGTTTCTGTTCGGAGGGGTGGTAAGCACCATGGAACTAACCAGAATAGCTCTGTACGTAATGTTCACTTTTCTTTATGTGCTGGTTTTCCTTGGCATTGGTATAATTCTGTCAATTGTTGTAAAGGATGCCACTGATTCTCTCATATATAACATTACTATATGGCTTGGTATTTCCATTGTTTTCACGGTGATTGTCATCGCATTTTTCTTTCTTTCAGGCCAGACTTTAGCAGGAAACCCGGAAGGCTGGGGAATTATTGCAAAAATCTCTAACATATCGCCGATGCACCACTTTGCAGAATTAGTTACAGGCAGAACTAATCTTGGCTGGGGAGGTCCCGGAATCGAGTCAAATATCAGAGGAATATTAGATACCCGCTTTACCTTAACTCAATGGTTCAGCGAGTTCTGGATGAATTTAACAGTGCTAAT
>NZ_JMIY01000007.1:443380-514559 GCF_000685155.1 Candidatus Methanoperedens nitratireducens | reverse complement strand
AATGCAGCAGATGGGGACTACGAAATCCTTATCGGAGCATCCATGGAAAGCGGAAGCCAGATTATCTCTTTGCCTCTGAGCATCAGCATCAATCCAGACATGGATACCCAGGCGTTAAGTGCATATCTTGAGATGAGCTCAGCTATACCGGGTCTTGAGGTTCGACCTGAAAATGTTGCGGAATTTATCGTATCCCTGAAAAACAGGTACGACCAGCATATAAAGCTCAACTTAAAACCGCTCAGCAAACCAGAAGGCTGGAATGTGGAATTCCTCTCAGATACGGATGATAAAGTCAGGCTGACCACGCTTGATCTGCCAGCCAGAGGCGAGCAGAAGTTCAATGTAAAAGTCAAGCCTGCCCTGAATGCCAGCGACGGCATATACCCCATACTCGTGGGTGCTGTTAGCGAAGAGAAAAGCGTATCCCAGAGACTTGAGATCACTGTTAACAAAGGTCTTGAGAGGAGCCAGATACTCAGCCTTTATCCGAGCTACAGCGAGGTAACGCTCAATCCAGGCAGTTCAACAGAGATCAGGGTAACCCTGAGAAACGGTGGGAATGAGGCTTTAAGCAATGTGCAGCTTGAGATACAGGACGTAAGCGGCATCAGCACTCAAATAAGAAGTTTCGGAACGATAGAAAAACTGGAGGCGGGAGAATCAAGGAGCATTCCTGTTGAGATCACAGCAAGAGCAGATGCAGGCTCAGGGATAAAAGAGATATTCATGCGTGCCAGGAGCGGCGATGTTCAGGGCGAGGAAAAGAGCATCAAAGTCAATGTTGAAAAATCAGGATCAAGCGGAGTGGCAGGGATCGGAATGGTGGTGCTGGCGGTTGCTGCACTGGTGTTCATAATACGCAAATTCGGGAGAAGATAAAATATGGATGCAGAAAAAGAAAAAAATGAAGACATTATAGAAACAATAGATCTTACCAAGCGTTTTGGTAAGAAAAATGAGATCACTGCAGTGGATTCGCTTAACCTTTGCGTTAAAAAGGGCGAGGTCTTTGGCTTTGTGGGACCTAACGGCGCAGGCAAGACCACAACAATGAAGATGCTGATAGGCTTGCTTGAACCAAGTGGCGGCTCAGGGAAAGTTGCGGGCTTTGATATCGTGAGGGAGGTTATCAAGATAAGGGAAGCCACGGGCGTTTTGCCTGAACCTGCTGGCTTCTATGATAATCTTACTGCAAGGCAGAATCTGAGATTCTATGCCAAGCTCTACGACATCGATGAAAAGACAAGGGAGAAGCGGATTGTTGACCTGCTTGAACTTGTGGGTCTTGAGCGTGCCGTAGACTAGAGAACGGGCGGGTTCTCTACTGGCATGAGGAAGCGATTCGGTCTTGCCCAAGCACTGATAAACGAGCCAGGTGTTCTTTTCCTGGATGAGCCAACGAGCGGCATAGACCCTCTTGGCGCGCAGATGATGCGGGATTTGATCAAGAAGCTCAGCAAGGAAAAAGGCGTGACAGTATTTTTAAGCAGCCACCGTATGGCTGAGGTTGAGGAGATATGCGACAGAATAGGCGTGATTGCTCGTGGTAAGCTGCTTGCTGTGGGTACGGTGGAGGAACTCAGGGATAAGGTGAGGGAAAAAGAGGGAGTAAGATACGCACTTGAAGTACAGGATTTGCCGGTGCAGAGGGTTATGGAGGGATTGAAAGGACTGAAAGGTGTGCGATCTGTCGAGCCATTGAATGGTCATATCTCACTGCTTACAGATTTGGGCGCCAGAATGGAAATAGCCATGACAGTGAAATCCATGGGCGGAACCATATCCATGTTCGAAGAAGAAAGGATGGATTTACAGAGGGTGTTCCTGAAGCTGATAGAGGCGGCATAAGGCTGGCGAGCAAAATTATGAAAAGAAATGTTGAAAATGTTTTCGTGGTAGCGCAGAAAGAGTTTGCCGATAGCATCTGGAGTCCGAGATTCTATTTGATTCTCGGGATATTTATGATTGCACTTCTGGTAAATGGGTATCAGGCAGGACAGAATATATCAGGTATGAGCGGAAGATTCTTTGCAGGGCTCTCTCCTCTTACGATGGGTTTTATGGGTTTCGCTTCTCAAATGAGCCTGCTTGGTCCTTTGATAGCAATTGTACTTGGATTCGATGCCATAGTTAAGGAAAGAAAATCAGGTTCACTTAATGTGCTTCTGACTCATCCTGTGTACAGGGACCAGGTGATTACAGGCAAGCTTATCGGTATGATGGTCACGCTTGGTCTTGTTGTGGTTATTGCGGTTGGGGCATCTGTGGGTGTGATGCTTGGCGTATCGGGAATAACGGTGTCAGTGGAACTTATCAGCAGGATAGCAGTGTTTATGATGCTGGCATTTTTGTTCATGTTGGGCTATCTGGCGCTCTCCGTAGCAGCATCCACGTTTACTAAGGAGTCATCGGATTCACTTATTTACAGCATAGCGGTATGGCTAGTGCTGGGTCTGCTGCTGGGTATGGTAGCTTATACGGCAGCAGGGATCATTACAGGGCAGCAGAGGATGTTTGAGGTATCTTCTGATGATCCATCTTCCATGGAAAAAATGGAAAAAAGAAATAAAATTGCACGGAATATTATGTCCTTATCCCCTTCTACACATTTTACTGAGCTTATAAACGGACCTCAGATATCTGGAGGATATGTTGTTACATCTGCCGGAGGGGCAGGTGAGAGGCCATCTGAGATGCGCGGTCTCTTTGATACAGGTTTTACTCTTGGACACTGGGTAGAGCAGAACTGGGTTAACCTGGTTGTGTTGATCGTGACTCCTGTAATCCTGTTATTAGTATCTTATATGGCGTTCATGAGGCAGGATATAACATTATAGTGGCAAAACCGTAAGATAGATGCTGTTAAATTACCATATTATATCATCTCAGCACAGTTGATATGGATGCACCTGCGCATGTGCTATCCCGAAGTCCTTTATCGAGTCTGCCATCAGTATATCTGTCATCGCAACCGCAGGTGCGGCGTATTTTGCGTTCTCGATCGGTCCTATGAACATGGAATTAGCGCCGGCAGTTATGCCTATGGTATTCGCTGAGATATCCGCTATCCTTCGCTCTTCTTTCTCTGCATTCTTACGAAGCCATGCCCATGAACTTGGAATATTATGAGCGCCCACACCTGTAGACAGACCATATCTTGCTTTCACCACCGAGAGTAAACGAAACGAGGAGCCTGCCCCCTGACCGAATGGCTGAACCCCGGGGTCGTAGAGACTCTTATCAAACCCGCATTCTTTCGCGACCGCAATAAGCCCTTTCTCTGTAAATCCTCCGCCGTCTTCAAGAAGCGCAATCCTTGCTTTTACTCCTGGATCCTGCATGTTAAAGCCCAGGATTATCACACCCTCAATTTTTGACTTTGTGAGCGCGACTATTTCCTCGCTATCGATCATCAACCGATGAAGCTATCGAAGAAGCTCTCCATATTGGTTTTTCCACTGTGGGACGAATTCGCAAAAAATTCGTAGAAGGGGAATTGGAATACGCCCTGAACAAGCTTCCCCGTCCAGGTGGAGAACGAAAACTGAAAGGAAAACAGGAAGCTTTCCTTATTGCTCTGGCTTGCAGCAACCCACTAGAAGGAAGAAAGACCTGGACAATGCAACTTCTGGCTGATAAGCTGGTGGAATTGGGTATATATCATAATTAGTGTGGTGAGCCACTAGCTATTAAAGTGTAGAGTCTCAACCAAAATATTAATATCATACCAGACAGTATCATCTGTCATGGCAAAGGATAGAAAACTGGTACAGTCAGATAATTGCAGCGGGTGTGGAGTATGTGTTAGCGTCTGCCCCACAAATACGAAGCAATCAAAGGCAGAAGATTTTGATATAGATACTGCAAAACTTGCTATTAATGTAATCAACGGCGCTGCAGTAATAGATTATAACACCTGCATAGCATGCGGAATATGCTCTAAGAATTGTCCGGCAGGTTCACTGGCGATGGTTGCAGTGTAATTATAGTATAGTTATCTGAAAAATTTAATATAAGTAATATTAAAAAATTTTGTTATATTTTATTAAAATAAGCCAAGATAAGATAATTAACCACAGAGTCGGCTATGAACTGTGATTCATAGATAACAATGAAAAAGACGATTAACAACGAACTCAAAACGAACTTAAACGAACTCATTAGCCCGAGTTCGTATCGAGTTCGTACCAGTTCGGTGTTTATATTAGCTGAACCACATCCATGCTTAAAGTAGATACCATAGGCAAGGATATCAAAAAAGCTGCTGATATCATAAGGAGGGGGGGAATTGTCATCTATCCCACGGAGACAGTGTACGGTATCGGGGCAAATATTTTTTCAGAGGATGCTCTAAAAAAAATCTTTGCAATTAAAAAGAGGACTGAAGATAAACCAATCTCGGTTGCTGTATCTGATTTTAGGATGATGGAGAAGCTGGTGTATACAGGCGACAGGGAGAGACGTTTTATCGGGCGATTTTTACCCGGACCTGTAACTGTTCTACTTAAGAAGAAGGAAATAGTTCCTGATGTTCTGACACCTGGTACTGACCTGATCGGCATACGCTATCCTGAGCATAAAATCGCAATCAAACTCATTGAACTTGCTGGTGTTCCTATTACCTCAACCAGTGCAAATATCTCAGGAGAGGCTCCGCCAAAGAGAGTAGCTGAGATAAAAATAGATGCAGATTATATCCTTGATGGAGGGGATTGTACAGGTGAGCCATCGACTGTTGTTGATCTTGTTAACTGGAGAATCCTGCGTACAGGTGCAAAATATGATGAAGTACTGGCTGCCCTCAGGGAGATATAGAAACGTTTATAATAGTTAACACCGTTAACCTGCCTGGTGACTACCAAATGAGGAATTGTCTTTGTTATCGCTAAAAGCGACAATAAAAATGATAACATATCAACAGTGAAAACAGATACCATGATAGAGAATCTTCCTCCATCTGCGAAGCTCGTTTTTAAAATACTTGAAAAAGGAAGATTGTTGACTCAAAAAGATATCACAAGGGAAAGCTACCTGCCCCCAAGGACTGTTAGATATGCACTGGATCGTCTGAGGAAAAAAAATATGCTTGAAGAGTATTTTTATTTCAAGGATGCACGCCAGAGCCTCTACGGAATAAAAAATGGCGCAGTATCAAAGGAGGGCGATGTGTAATCAGAATACTTTACCACGACACAGGATTTGATACATTTCCCGCATCGAATGCAATCCTTCTTAATTCTAAGTTGCGGCTCGATACTGACAGCGCCGACAGGACAAACCTTAAGACACACGCCGCATTTTGTACACTTTTTTACCCTGATCGACTGCTTTGCTGTATTTTCAAATAGTGACAGGGCATCCTCCTTACTCCTAGCATTCACAGATATATGCCCTGATGAGAATACCTTGATACTGGAGTTATCTCTTCTTATCAGAAGCAATCCCAGATCCTCGGAGAATATGCTCTCACCCAGGATACCTGCGATATTTAGCACCTCATAGGGCATAAGCCCTGTTAGCCTGCCTTCTATGGTGTATCCACCTGTTTTGCACGGTGAAACCCCGCCGGTAACAGAGATCCCGAACTCCTCCTTCTTACTTTTTAAGGTCGTATCTATATTCAGTTCCTCAGCCAGGCGCTTCATCTTGGGAGGCAGGGTCTTCCAGCGCCAGAAACCATGTTCTATGAACGCATCGCTCAGTCCGTGTTCTCCCGCCCACTCCAGGAGATAATCATTCCAGCGCTTAAAAAGTTCGGGGTGTAATTCCTTGAATCTATAATACTCTGCTGAGAGTTCTGCAGGGCACAGCCAGCAGCCGACGCGCTCAAAACCAAGATCATACAGCGGATTATATTCAAGTCCCCGGTAGTAGAGGTAAAGCCATACCTCAATGGCTCGCCAGTTGCGTATCGGGAAAACGCTCACCTGCCCTGGAATGAAAGGGTTCTCTTCTTTTGGGGCTATCCGCGAACGGATGAAGGACTCATATTTCCTCTTTCCATCGATCGTGATACATTTGCGCCCTCCACGTGTGCACTCTTCTATCACAGTATTTATCGGCGCAAGCTTGCAGATCTTGCAGCACCATCTAAAATCCTTTGCAGGAGGGCCGAAGCTCGGGAGGTTCTCAAAGAAGGCTTCTTTTGCCTCAACTTCTGTTAAATCGATATTATTCTCCCTGCAGAACCTTCTTACAAACTCAACAGTTTCTGGAAACTCAATACCTGTGTTCGCAAAGAACACCTTGATCTGCCCTCTTAAAGCACTTCTTGTAAGGTCAAGTGTGGTAAGACTGTCTTTTCCTCCGCTGAAAGAAACGTACACAGGCGAATCCCTGAATTCTCTCTGGTTGGCTATGCCGCGGATTGTATTGACAGCATCCCTGACAAGATTCTTCATGTATGGCGCATTAGCGCGGACAATATCATCCAGCGAGGGATTTTTGGATAGAAAAGCTATCTTTTTTGAATCGATCTTCTTTATCCTTAATGATTTTCCCGGGTTTTTCAACTCGCTGCTGTCCCTGTATGATATACCAAATCCAGCCAGGTTTTTACCGGTCAGAAGGACAGTATCGCCGCTCTTGATATCATCCGAGCACTCAAGTATCTCACTCCCATCTATTGCTTTCCCGCTCAGGTGGCGCCCGTGCGAGGAGATCCTGATGAGCTTTTTATGGATGCCAGAACCAATGAGTGCCAGGGCTCCTTCGATCATCAGATCCAGCCTGAAGACAAGCTCTTTCATATCGAATCTCAATATCCCGAAGCGAATGCCGTCCACTATTATCTCATCGGTCTTATCTTCACCCGGAATTTTATTCAAAAGAACAGGCTTTCCGGCAAGTGGATTGGCGCCAAATGAACCTGACATCAGGTCGTTGATTATATTTTGTTCGTGCCGGGATGAGAACCTTATGTCTCCGGGCTGAGTGAGCTCGATTGATGGGCATTTTTCATGGCATATGCCGCACTGCCCATCCAGCAGCGGGATATTGCACTTTCTGCACCAGAAAATATAGTCTTTGTTCACTTTCCATGAACTGTTTGAAGTTACTGATTTTTGTCCCTGGCTGGTGCTTCTTCTAGATATGTCTTCCATCCCTGCTCATTTAATCTTTTCATAACCAACTCTCGTAAATGAGAGTACATCCAACGGCGCATCCTCCATTGCCAGCAGATACTTAACTGCCTTGAGGTCATTATCCGCTTTTCCAATCCCTCGCAAGACTATATCCTCTTTCATGCCTCAATCCCTTCTAAATAGACTTCGTTGGAGATGGTATTTGCAATGGTTTTTTCCTCTTCAAACGATTCAGCATCTTTTAAAATTATATCAAATGAAATAAAAGGATAAAACTCGTGCAGCTTTTTGTAAATTTCAAACCACAGTTCCTTTTTTGTTTTTGCATCCAAAGGTTTCTTCAGGACTATCAGGAGATCCCAGTCGCTTTCCTCTCTAAAGTCTCCTCTTGCTCTGCTGCCGAATAATAGAATTTTGGAGTATTTAATGTTCAGATCAGATAATATGCGTTTTAATTTATCCGAAATCTCTTGTTTGCTGTCCATTTCTTTATCAGACATCTTTGTTCTCCATAATAAAAAGAATCTCTTGCTTCAGTTCAGGAATATCTTTTTTTACCACACCCCAAACCCTTTTCATATTTATCCCAAAATATGCGTGAATTAAAACATCCCTCATGCCTGCAATCTTTTTCCAGGCTATATCTGGATATCTATTTCTGAAATGTTTATCTATATTTTTGACAGCCTCACCAATAATCTCCAATCTTCTCAAAACCGCATCCTGGACCTGACGATTCTTATAAAATTCTTCCTCTGTAAGCGTACCTGTGTATTCCTCTATTGCAAGTATGCTTTCCCAGATATCCTGAAGATAGAGCTTTACATCCCTTTTCATAGGATAGCCACCTCCTCGCTCAATATTTGTTCCCTGATAAGTGGCTTAATTGTGGAGTATTCAACCAAATCAACCTTCCTGCCGAGGGCTTCCTCAAGTTCTAATTTAATTCCCACGAAATCAAGGAGACTTATATCATCTCTTTCAATCTCTACCAGAATATCCACATCGCTATCTTCTCTTGCCTCGCCTCTCACAATAGAGCCAAAAATTCCTGACCTTTTTATACCATATTTTTTAAGTATGGGCATGATTTTGTTTTTTATCTCAGTTATCTGGTCGTTCATTTCTATACTCCTTCTATTATCTTAACCCACTCATGCGTTTTTATCTTCTCGATCCGCGCCTGAATCTCTTTATCGCTGCTCAGGGCGCCGTAAACCTTTTCGATGGTTTTCAGACTCTCTTTTTGTGACCTTCTCCCACCAATAAATTGGCGGGCATCCATCTTATGCACTCGCATGGGGTTTTTCTCCTTCCATGTTCATCTGCACTTTCAGCCAGTCATCTCGGCATTGAAGAGCATTGTATCGTTCTATACTACTGTTATACATCCAGATTGCAGTAGCATCGATCTTATGTGATATATTGTATGCAGCATTGAAATCAGCATCAATCTTGGCTTTGCAGCTATGACAGAGGATATATGAGTAGCCATACACCCATTTCCTTGTTGTCAGCATAGAGCCGCAGATATGGCACCGCCTTGATGTATTGTATTCATCCGTCATTAGCGTGGGATAACCGTTCTCCGCTCTTTTCAGTGCTATGAACTCTCTCTGTCTGCTGTATGACCACTTGCCTATTCGTTTTCTCAGGGAAGGCATACCGTTGCCTCTGAACTGCGTCTGTCTGAAATTCGTATCGCCTATTGCGATCATAGAACCTTCTGTGAATTCGGCTACCTGATTGGCAAGGCACCAGTCGTAGTATGTTGATACGTTGGCTCTCTTGTTCCGAAGTTCTCTTAGCTTATCCCATTTCTCGGCTTCCTGTAACGATGCTATTATAGCATCGTATTTGTCAAGAAGGTCTCTTTTTGCTGCATCCAATAAATGCTCTTCACGAGGAAAAGGCCCTCTTAACAGTACGACTGCTACGGTTCTGTTTAAACCCTGGTCTATTCCTCCGATGGAACTTATTGGTTTATCCTCTACCATTTTCGTGATAGAGATATGAATATAATATTTCTTACCGTGTTTGATTATCTCGAAATCGTTTATCTCTGCATTCTTAAGTTGGTTCAGGTGATACTGAGACGGATTTAAGGGTATGTCTATTGTTTTTCTTTTTTCAAGTGTAGAGATATGTATCCAGAGCGGTGAGAATTTGCCTTTACCCATTTCTACGTTTCCTGTCCTGTAATCGAATCTGCATGGGGTCTTTTCATTGAAGGAAGGTTTTGAAGGCTCTCTCTTGAACAGTTTTTCAAGGAATTTCTCCCTCTTTGCCCTTTCTTTTTCGTCTCTTGAAGAGGCTACCCTTTCTTCTGCCCTCTTTACTTTTGCTTCCCACTTCTTATGATGCTTTTTGTATGATCTCCATGCCCATATGACTTTATCTACACACTGGTCTATG
The DNA here is from genome assembly GCF_000685155.1 of Candidatus Methanoperedens nitratireducens. Classification (GTDB taxonomy): domain Archaea; phylum Halobacteriota; class Methanosarcinia; order Methanosarcinales; family Methanoperedenaceae; genus Methanoperedens; species Methanoperedens nitratireducens. The sequence continues at coordinate 505,056 of NZ_JMIY01000007.1, read as the reverse complement.
AAACCGGCTGATAGACCTGTTCTCAAAGCTATGTTGTTGTCTTTTACCAGTTTTCTTATTGTGTGGCGGTCTATCTCGGTTTCTTCTGTGATGAGTTCTGAAATCAGCATGATGCAGTAGGTAATTCTTGCGGTGAGTCGGTCCAGTATGCCTAGTTTAGTGTTTGTTGTATCATAATGAACTGGAACTTTAATGGTTTTCTGAATCCGCATAGCCTTTTTCCTTATGTGTTTTATAATATAATAACCTCATGTAAGCGATGTGAAATTATTCTTATTATGGTTTTTGTACGGGCTGTATCCCTCCTTTTCAAAGGAGGGGATTAGCCCTGAATGTATCCTAAAATCTTTTTGGCTGACTGGAGCCCATCCACTAATTCCAACCTCTCAAGAAGGGTGAAGGATATAAGTTGCCTTCGCAATCTATACAGAGCACATGTATATTGCTAAGAAGAATCCAGAAAAATGCTGCTTCTGTGGTGTATGCATAAACCACGTAGCATGTCCTGCCGGGCTTTTTTCAGAGAACTGCATAGGCTGCGGAGCCTGTATGCTTGCATGCTCAGGAGAAGCCATAGAAATGGTTGAGGATAAAAGGCAGAGAAATACTATAAAATTCGAGTTCAACAACAGAGTTCTTGAGGCGCCTGAAAGAATAACAATAAAAAAGGCTCTGGAATATGCTGGAATAAGATTCTCAGAGCTGCCAGATGGCTTATATTCACCCTGCAATGCGGGCGGCTGCTACTGCTGTGCGGTTTCTGCTGATGGAGAAGTTGTTCCTTCCTGTATCACCGAAATAAAAGATGGGATGAAACTGAGCCCTGCAAGTAAGCCTTTAAGGGTTGTGACAGGTTTTGTACCGCATATGGTTGGAGGCGTGGGAACGCCCTATTATTTGAAAAGCTATTCATCATACATAGAAGTAGCATGCTTCACTCATGGCTGTAATTTTCGCTGTCCTCAATGCCAGAATAATGTGATGGCATTCACAGGAGGAATGGCAATTTCTCCAGAAACTGCTGCTGAGGTGCTCACAAGTGTGCGTTCGATGTATAAGGTGAATAGAATGGCATTCTCAGGCGGAGAATGTACCCTTAACAGGCAGTGGCTTACAGGTGCAATAAGGCATCTTAAAGAGCTGAATAAAGATAAGAAGGCAAGAATTCATGTAGATACCAATGCCTCGATATTTACAAAGGATTACCTTGAGGAGCTTGTCTTAGCAGGCATGACTGATATCGGTATAGATATAAAGTCACTGCATCTGGATACCTTTGAGAAAATAACAGGCACTGATGGAAAAACTGCAAAAACATATCTTGAGAATGAATGGTTTTCTGCAAGATATATGATCGAGAACCATCCAGAGGTTTTTACAGGCATTGGTATCCCTTACAATAAGGCACTTATCTCAAAAGAAGAAATCTACGATATGGGGCTGAGAATAGCAGATATAAGCAAAGATGTGCAGGTCTGTGTGCTTGATTACAGGCGGGCGTTTAGAAGGGAAATGGCTGCTCCTGACATTCAGGAGATGAAAGAAGTAAAGGAGATTTTAAACAGTACAGGATTAAAAACAGTGATCGCTCAGACAATGAAAGGGAATATAGTGCCTTAGCAATAGATACGAAGCGAATAGGCATTAATAAGCTCTACTTCAAATAAGGATTTCACCAATTACTCAAACCATATCTCCAGAAAATAAAAGCCTGCGATTATCAATCCGCTGATTATGGTCACCACCAGGATTGATACCAGCGCTGTCAGGGCAGTCAGTCTCTTTCCCGTATCCCTGGTAGAGAATACAAGCCCTAGTACAATGAACAGGATTATGACCGCAACTCCATGGGTTGTCCAGTGGTGGCCTGTTGCAGCTCCCATCCACTCCTTCAATGCTTCATCTAACTCTTTTGCAATAACAAGCAGAGCATTGAACAGGCTCACTACTATAAGCGACAGAGTGAATCCTTTAGTATATTTTCCGATCGATCTGCTTACCATTTATATCACCCGGGCAAAAGTCCCATCCTTACTCCCATGGATATCACAGCCCCGAATCCTTCCATGGTAAGTCCAAGGAGCATGATCAGTCCTGCAACTGTCAGCACCAGATTCCTGGCACTTCTATCAGCGTGAAGGTTGCTGTTGTACACTGCAACCGGCAGGAATGTACTGAGAAAGAGCAATGAGAAGAATACATGCTCCTTTACCTCCATAAAGAACGAGTGTGCCCATGGCCAGGGACCTGCCAGTATTATATCCCTATCAGCTCCATAATATTCCACATACCAGTATCCTCCGAGCAGGTAGGATAACCATATAAACAGGGCAACTGCTATACTTGCATATTTTATTCTTTTTATATTGCTCTCACTTACATTTAAGACCTCTGCGAATACCCAGACGCCTCCAAGTATTCCCAGTACGCCGAACAGGACGTGAGATATTAATATTCCCTCTGTGATCAACACGAATTTAACTCCCCATATTTAGTTGGGTTTTTTAAAATAATAAGCCTTGTGCTCCGAATAATATTTAACAGAGGCATGTGAATTAATCTCTATGGTATATGTCACCAGTTACAGGTGTTTTCGCTGCGGGAGAAAACATAAGCCCAATGAGATAGAACGTCTGCCAATTCCGAGATGTGAGTGCGGCTCTGCTCTTGATGCTGAATATGATTACAAATCTATACAGAGGGTTATTCTGCGGGATGATTTTATGCGCGCAAAGCCCGCACACTGGAAATACTGGGCGTTTATGCCTGTAAAAGATCTCTCCAGGATTATAACAATGGGAGAGGGGAATACTCCCCTGCTTGAGAACAAGAGGCTTGGTAAGGGCGAGCGATTGCTTATAAAGTATGAAGCAGCAAATCCCACAGGTTCTTTTAAAGACAGGGGTTCATCCCTTGAGATAACCAAAGCGCTTGAGTCTGGAAAATGCAAGGTCGCTCTTGCCTCTACCGGTAACATGGGAGCAAGCGTGGCTGCGTATGCGGCTTATGCAGGGCTTGAGTGCAGGGTATACATCCCGGATATAGTGGGTAAAGAAAAGATAACGCAGATAAAGGCTTACGGTGCCGGGATAATAGATGTAGAAGGAGATTACTCTGCTGCAATCAAACAGGCTGAGGAATATGTTGCATCCCATACTGAATCATTTTTAACAGGTGATTATACATGGCGCAGCGAGGGTACTAAAACCGTGGGATTTGAGATAGCGGATCAGTTATACTGGCGTGTCCCGGATCATATTGTAGTGCCTGTGGGCAACGGCACGCTTATATGGAGTATTTCTGAGGCCTTCCGCGAGCTTGTGCTTGTGGGGATAACAGATAAAATACCCGGTATAACAGGTGTGCAGGTTGAGAACTGCGCTCCTGTGGTTCATGCATGGGAGAACGACCTTAATGAGATTATACCTGTCCGCAACCCTGATACAGTAGCAACTGCCATAGCATGCGGTGATCCCACATATGGTCTTGCAGCACTTAAGGCGATCCGGGATTCAGGCGGTGAAGCCCTGCGAGTCTCTGATAAAGAGGCGCTTGATGCACGGGATAAGCTTGCAAGGAACGGAATTTTTGTTGAGCCAAGCGGGGCTGTGGCATACGCTGGCATTATGAAAAAGGAGTTATCAGGCACAGTTGTTTGCCTTGCAACAGGACACGGATTGAAGGATATGTACGGGCTGATGTGATTTTATTTTTTTGATTTGCTTTTAGAAGTAATATAATTCTCAACGGCTTCAAGGAACTCGTAAAAATCTTTTGAATCTGCATGTAAATAATTATATGCTCTGGAATCATCCACTTTTCCATATAGATGAACCAGCAGATTTCGAAAGCCGACAAGCTCCTCAAGTCTTGATCCCAGGTATTTTGATATTACACCGTGTTCGGCAAGCTTTTTTACCGTATCTTTACTGTCGGCAGGAATTCCAAACCCTTCCTCCGATATTATTAAGTTGCAGATATCTAACAAATTCTCGCATGCCAACTGGAATGCCCTTTCGCATGCCCTTTTCCTCATCCCGCTTTTTAAATAATCATCTTCATCTTCAGGAAGGTATTCCTCAAGCTCTCTCAGGTAATTTTCCAGTTCATCCATTTTTTCAATCAATCTTTCGTTGTCCAAGTCAATCATCTCAGCTTTAACCTGACACGCTTCATAACGCCTGTATGATAATCCCTTTTCATCCTCTGGTACCTGACGTATTCGAGATCATTTTCCTTCGCAAGGGTCAATACGTAATAGGGATCTTCCGTGTAAAGCACCTTCCCTTCAAGAAAAACTCTTTTGCGTATATATACTGGCAATTCGCTGAGTAATGAGATATCTATGCTCTCAGGCACTATATTATTAAGAGCAATTCTCTCCTTTAAGCTCACATCAGCCTCCGGCTTTGGTACGATGCATATATCCACATCGCTTTCCGCTCTTCCAGTCCCCTTAGCCTTGGAACCAAACAGAACAATCGAGTGAATAAAACTAAACTGCTTTAGCCTTGAAACAATCTCTTCTATTTCGTCTTTCATTTAAGGCTTTTTATGTTATGTTTATATTTAAAGATAGCCAGATTCACATCGTACGCTAAAGCTAAACTCCGCTTGCAAGCGGCGCCTCCCCGGGTCTGGGCGAAGCCCAGCGCAGCTATTACCGAGAAAGATTGAAGGATATTTTAAATCTGCCTTTTCTCAAGTTTCTTTACAGTCGGACAGTGGAGGATTTTCCCATCGAAATTAAAACGCGAACCGTGACAGGGACAGTCCCAGGATCTCTCTGCGTTGTTCCAGCTAACGATACACCCCATATGAGTGCAGACAGGAGAAAGTGCATGTATCTCCCCTCTATCGTCTTTGTACACAGCAGCTTCCCTGTCATCGATCTCTGCGACTTTGGCCTCACCCACATCAAGAGGAGTAAGTTTCTCAGGTCTTGAGAGCCTGCCTCTTATGAGGGTTTCAGCGATATGTATATTCTGTGTGATCAGTTTCGCTCCTGTGGTCATGAGTTTCAGGCGGCCCGGATCATACAGTTCATAATAAGGGTTGGGTCTGCCAAGGATCAGATCAGATAAGAGCATACCGGCGATCGTACCGTGTGTCATACCCCAGCCCTTAAAGGCAGTGGCTACATAGAAGTGCCTGCTGCCCGGGATAAATCTTCCAATAAAAGGAACCCTGTCAAACGAATAATTATCCTAGGTAGACCAGCGGTAATCGATCGATTTGACCTGGAAATGATCGCGGGCAAATCGCTCAAGCCTCTTATAATGTTCAGCCGTATCGGTCACATGGCCTGTGGCGTGATCCTCTCCTCCAACAATGATCAGGGGACCATAAGGAGTGGGCTGGGTGCGTATGTAATGAGACGGGTACTCACTGCTGTCAAACATCTCTTCCGGGATCTCATCAGCAACCCGTATGCCCAGGACATACGAGCGGTAGGGCGCCATACGCATAAAGAGCAGTCCCTCGTTAAGAATGGGATAGTGAGTAGCAACGATAACATTCTTTGCTGTTAAGTAGCCCTTATCGGTTTCAATTCTATGCGGTTCACCTGCCCCAACATCAAGAGCACGTGTATTCTCAAATATGAAGCTGCCATCGCCCGGGATCAACTTTGCCAGGGCCAGGAGGTACTTACGCGGGTGGAACTGCGCCTGGTTCTGGTAATGAATAGCACCATATGTCTTAAACGGAAGAGGCGCTGCATCCAGGAAGGATACAGGAAGGCCAAGACTTTCAGCAGCTTCGAACTCGGTTTTAAGTTTATCCAGGTCGTCTCTGTTCTCTGCGTAAATGTATTCTGATGTTCTTCTAAAATCACAGGCAATGCTGTTATCCCCCACCAGCCGTGCGATCCTCTCTATGGCCATCTGATTGGCATCAGCATACTGCTTTGCACCCTCTTTACCAAAATGGTCGATAAGGTAGCGGTAAATAATATTATGGGCCGAAGAGATATGGGCAGTTGTATGTCCTGTAACCCCTTCTAAGATCCTGCCAGCCTCAACAACGGCAACCGTCAGGCCTGCATCTTTCAAGAATAATGCCGAGGTTATACCTGCTATCCCTCCTCCCAGAACTGCAACATCAACGGAGATATTCTCCGGCAATGAGGGAAAGTCAGTTTCGGGAGTACTTGCTATCCAGAACGATTTCGCTCTACCAGCCAGTCCATACTGGCTTTTTGGTTTATTTTTCTTTTCTACCATTCTAATCACCCTCTTTAACCCCATATACTCTGCTGGATAATATGTCCTAACATAATTACCTTTAATATTTTGCCTATAAAAGAGTTATGGTGTTGTTGACACAGAGAAATATATCCAAAAAAGCTCTCCGTGCCTCTGCGACTCTGTTGGCTTCATAAAAAATTGCCACCAATACTACGAATTGATTCGCAGTTATAGCAATCTCTTTTAGTATCCATGCTAATCAATGATAACAATGCCAGAGAACGATGCCAGCACGGGTGATGAGAAACTCCTCATACTGCCCCTTGGTGAGGAGTCCAAGAGGATAACACAGGTTATATCAAATGATACTGCACGACAAATAATCGAGCTTCTGGCTGATGTACCGCTCTCTGCCTCGGATATCGCAGAGCACTTACATGCTCCAATATCAACGATTGTTTATAATCTTGAGAACCTGGAGGACGTTGGACTTATAAGGATAGATAAGATTAAATACAGCGAGAAGGGTCGGGAAGTCAAAATCTATGCGCCTGTGAGAAAGCTCATTGTCGTTGTGCCGGAGAAGGCTGATAGAAGATCCGTAGTTGATATGCTAAGAAAGTATCTTGGTGTAATATTTGCAGGTGCGTCTGCTTCAGGTATGATCGAGTTCTTCATGAGAAAGGACAGGAATGCAAAATTTGCGCAAAATACAGACGGCACATTGAGAGTGCAATATCCAGCATCCGATCTATCGGCAAACGCTACATCCATGCCTGAAGGGATTCTGAGCGAGACCATAAAAGATGCAGGAAGTTACGATACAATCGATGCTATGCCCACGGTTACTCCTGTGCCTGCAGATATAACAGAATCTATAACTCCATCTGAGATACCCGAACCAATCGTTTATGCGCCACCAACGACAGATATCCTGAACGACACTACGGTAACGCCAGCAACTGCATACGATGCGGCAGAAAGAGTTACGCCTGATATTCTTACGAGGATAGCTGATACGATTGTAACTCATCCTGGCATTATGTTCTTTATTGGATGTCTGTTTGTAGTTACCCTGCTTATTATAATGGATTACCACAGGAAGAGAAAGAGCCGCTAATAAGTCCATATTTGCAGCTTTTTTAGAGTTGTGATTATTTAATAGCCTGACTATAAATCAGATTTTTAATAAAATTTTATTATAATTATGATAAGAAAAGTATATATAGAAGTGCAAACAATGAAAAACCCGTACTGTTAAATAATTAATATGTAAAGGAGGCTATTTATGAACATAAAACCAATAGGTAAGAGAGTTTTAATTAAACCCGTCAAAGAGAAAGAGAGGACTAAAGGTGGTATATATATTCCCGAGACTGCAAAGGAAAAGAGAAAACAGGGAATTGTAGTAGAACTGGGTACCATCGAAGAAAAAGAATTCCCCATAAGTAAGGGTGATGTAATATTATACACAGGTTACAGCTCTGAAGAACTGGAAGTAGATGGGGAAAAATATCTTATCTTGGATTCAAAGGACATAATTGCAAAGATTGAGGAATAATATGGCAAAACAACTGATATTTAATGATAAGGCAAGGCATGCTCTCATGAGAGGGGTAGATCAACTGGCAAATACGGTAAAGATCACGCTGGGACCAAAAGGCAGGAACGTGGTTCTATCAAAGAGTTTTGGAAGCCCCCTGATCACCAACGACGGTGTTACCATTGCCAAAGAGATCGACCTGAATGACGCTTATGAGGATATGGGAGCTAAACTGGTAAAAGAAGTGGCAACAAAGACCCAGGATGTGGCAGGTGACGGAACAACGACAGCTACACTGCTGGCCCAGGCCATACTTCACAATGGTATGAAGAACATCACAGTGGGAGCCAATCCTATTGAGATCAAGCGTGGCATCGACAGGGCGACAGAAACAGTGGTAAAAGCTATAAAAGGCATGAGTGAAGAGGTCAGGAGCAAAGAGAAGATCACACAGGTAGCCACCATTTCGGCGAACAATGATGAAGTGATAGGTAACCTGATCTCAGATGCCATGGATAGAGTAGGGGCTAATGGAGTCATAACAGTTGAGGAGGCAAAATCCATGGAGACATCACTGGAGGTTGTGGAAGGGATGCAGCTTGATAAAGGCTATATCTCACCGTACATGGCCACAGATAAAGAGGGAATGGAGACCGTACTTGAGAACCCTCTGATCCTCCTGTATGATAAGAAGATAAGCTCCATGAAAGAATTCCTCCCTGTACTGGAGGCTATAGTGAGAGAAAATAAGCCCTTGCTAATCATAACCGAAGATGTGGAGGGCGAGGCTCTGGCCACTATTGTGCTTAACATCATCCGTGGTACACTCAGGGTTTGTGCGGTAAAAGCACCTGGATTTGGTGATGAGCGCAAGGAAATCCTTGAGGATATCGCTGCACTTACGGGCGGTAAGGTCATAAGTGAGGATCTTGGCATGAAACTTGAGAACACCAAATTATCAGATCTGGGCAGCGCCAAGAAGATCAGAGTGAACAAGGATAAGACCATAATAATAGAAGGACAGGGTAAGGGAGAAGATCTCCAGAGGAGGATATCCATCCTTGATGGACGCATCAAGCTTGAGGAATCGGATTATAAGAAGAATGAACTCAAGAAGAGAATGGGCAAGCTCTCAGGTGGCGTTGCTGTGATAAACGTGGGTGCTGCCACAGAGACAGAACTGAAGGAGAAAAAGATGCGCATAGATGATGCCCTGAATGCCACCAAAGCTGCCATAGAAGAGGGCGTGGTGGCTGGAGGAGGTGTGGCTTTACTCAGGGCAGCCGATGAACTTGGCAGCCTTTCCCTGGATGGCGATCAGATGATAGGAGTGGATATCATAAAGAGAGCCGTAGAGGAGCCCCTGAAGCAGATCGCGACCAATGCAGGCAAAGAAGGTTCTGTGGTGGTTGAGAGGCTGAAGGGAGAGAAAAATCCCAGTATCGGCTACGATGCAAAGACAGATGCCTACAGGGATATGATCGAGGCAGGTATCATCGATCCTGTAAAGGTAGTACGAAGCGCGCTGCAGAATGCGGCCAGCATAGCCAGTCTGATGCTTACCACAGAAGCCCTTGTGGCAGATATCCCTGAGAAGAAGAGCGAAATGCCAGTACCAGGACCTGAAAGCTACATGATGTAGTTTCAAAAAGTAGTAGCTATACAAGATCCTGAATGCTGTATGAATTGGAGCATTCAGGATTTTTTACCTGTTTTTATGAGAGCCTTTATCCACTATATTTTGCAGCCAGTTGCTACCTTTATCGAAATCAAAAAAGAATTATTGATGAAATCGCTTTCTTCCATTCCTGTCTTCCTGTCTCCTTGATTGTTATCGAAAGATTAAAATAATAACAAGGCACAATATCGCTTGGGAGTCACCATGAAGACTATCACTATCAAACAATTCAACGAAAAGAACGAAGAAATTGCAGATATGCTTATGTATTTGGGAATGAGAAGACCTATTGCCAGGATCCTGAGCTATCTTAAACATGTGGATGAGGCTACATCTACGGAACTTGAGAGAGGCACGGGATTGCGCCAGCCTGAAGTTAGCATTGCTATGAGAGAGTTAAAGGAACATGACTGGGTAAACGAGAGGGAAGAGAAAAAGCCAGGTAAGGGAAGACCATATAAGATACACTCACTTAAAATCGGCTTCAGTGAGATAGTGGCCCAGCTTGAAAGACAGAAGAAAAAAGCTGTTGATGAAGCGCTGCTAAAGATCGAACGATTAAAGGAGTTGGGAAATATTGCACCCATTAGCTCATAATAATATTTGTGAACTACCATAGTCTCAACTCATTAGAGTTGGGTTATGGACTTTTTGACTGAGGGGTTAAAATAACTACAGCAACACCCCTCACTTATTCCCCACCTCATACCATTCCTTGAATTTACTTTGCTTGAGTTCACCTATTGTAGCGAGGCATTAGTGGTAACCGTCGACGGTTAGAGAGGCGATCGTATCAGGGAAAAGTTTAAACATAACGAAGTGAATCAATTAAGCAAACGGGAGGTGAGAACGGTATGAGAAAGATAGTGCTTATCTCTATCCTCGTAGCATTATTTGCGGCTATCAGCGCTCAGCAGGCTCTGGCAGATGCACCTGCAAATCCCCAGTGCTGGGGTGTTGTGACGTCGCAACTGGCAAAAGAGGGTGGCGTCGGTGAGCATGCTTCGAACCAGGAAGAGCCCCGCGCTGGGCTGGGCAACATCGCCAGACTGTTCGGGTTCGATCATGTCAGCGATTTAGGCTCCTTCTTAGCTACAGTTGACGGTGTCGATGCAACGCAGTGTCCATAAGGTGTTGAAAATATTGAATGCCAAGACCTGGCATTCAATTCTATTTCTTTAAACTCATAACTAAAATTACCACACGCTTCAAACCCTGAGTTTGGCGTGCCCAAAATTAAAATATTCTAATAATATATTCTAAAAAATTAATAAGCGGATACCCCTTGAAGTGAGGATAACCGCTGGATGCGTTTTAGCATATTGGGATGTGTGCTCAGCATCTCCATGAGCTTATCCGCAGTGTTTACTTTAATTGGTCTTGTCCTGAGCGCGGCCAGTTCAGTTGCATCGATGGTGCCGCTCCCGTCAAGGTCAATCTGGGATAGCTCCCTTATCTCACGGCTTGCGCGGGACGGGTCACTGGCGAAAAATGCCTTCATACCTTCGACCTGCTTTAATGACTCCTTTGGTATTCTGGCGCTGCCGTAGACGAGTTTATACAGTGCTGATGCAAGCTGGTGCGGACTGTTCCCAAGCTTTACCGCACCCTCATCCGCAGAGTATTCCCTGATCCTTGACACATACAGCACAAGAAGGTTTGTCAGGAAATATACAGCAAAAGCCGCTATGCCGATGAGTATATTGTTTCCGCGGTCTCTCCCGCCTGAGAACAGCGAGTTCCATGCCAGATACCAGGCTATCATAGGGATAACGCTTATCATCGTTATAACTGCCACATCTCTGTGCTTCAGGTGCGATACCTCATGAGCCAGTACTGCCCTGAGCTCCCTCTCATTAAGAAGGTTCATTATCCCTTCAGTGACGCATACACGTCCGTCCTTTGCCCATCGCCCGAATGCGAAAGCATTGGGTATCGGTATTCTTGCAATGCCTATCTTCGGTTTTGGTATCCTTGCATCTCTGGCAAGTTCAGCTACCATCCTGTGAAGAGCAGGATACTCCTGTTCGTTAACATATTTCACGCCCATAGACCACTCTACCATCTTTGGGCCCAGCATGTACTGGATGAACATCATAAAAGATGCCAGAATACCGTAGAAGATCCAAAGATCACTTATTCCGATACGATTAGCTGCAAATACTACAAGTCCATAGACTATGGCAAACATTGCTGCCATTACTAGATACAATCTCAATTTAAGCCACATATTCTATCTCCTTTATTTATACTTAAATAAATACTTTATCCAACTTATCATGGGCAGAAGAGAGCGCTTCACTGCCTGCGATCTCTGCTGCAAAACAATCTGCCATATACTCAAGCTCAGATTTTTTATGCGAAGAAAAAGTCATAAGAGCAAGCTGTCTCAGATACGGCATCCTTGAGTTGTTACGGATATGCCACGCCTCATGCGCCAGTACAGCTCTCAATTCATCATCATTCAATATCTCAAGAAGCCCGATTGATATAAAGATAGACCTGCCTGCAGCAAAAGCCCTTGGTGCTGCTGAATCGTAGTAGTACACAGTGGCAGCTGTCAGCTGGCTCACAAATCCCTGTACCCATTCCACTATGTTACCTGCTGGTTTTGCATTGAGTCGCCTGATCATTACCCTGTCATAGAACCGATGTACTCCGAACACCAGGATACTGGACATGGCTGCATAGATCAGGTAAAGATAGGTCGTCAGCATTCCATCGCACTTCATCAGATAGAAGGTAGCAATGATAGCCAGAAGTACCGTAATCTGGGCAGATACAAATATCAAAAGCCTGTGTTTTGGTCCCCTGACCATGAGGCTTGCTGCCAGTAAAGATATTGAAATAACCACAAGAGACACTACAAAAGGAGCAAGATGGGATGATTCAAGGCACAGACCAAAGCAGCTTATTTCACCGAGAATGTTCATTTCTTATCACTGTACTTTGAGAAATTCTCAAGTGCAAGAGGACCGAATGTATCCACAAGGCTGTCCAGGATTTTCCTGGTGATCTCACTGGCAACTTCCTCCTCAGAAAAAGCGGGAGCATACACATAGCGCACTCTGCCGTTTATGTTGTCGATCCGTCTGGTTGCGTACCCTGCCTTGACCAGACGATCAAGAGTACCTGCTATGCTTGTTAGCGGAATATTTGTCCTTTCGGTCAGCTCTGATGTCATCATCTCCCCTTCAGCCCATAAAGTCCTCAGGATTTTGGCTTCTATAGGACTGAAGAACTTAGTTAGACCCGTGTTAGAGATATTTATTTGATCCAGCTTAACCATGGGTTTACAATTGGCGTAAAGGGTATTAAATCTATGGGAACGTGAAAAATTTAAACATATGTTTTCCAAAAACTATAATTAATAACCCGCATGTTCTGTGTACCATGGACTTACAGAGAATAGCAAGAGAGATCAGGGAATTCGAGGGCGTAACCCGTAAGAAGCCTATTGCTGAAATCATTAATGTATTCGAGAGCGTGCGATGTGAGTATTCAAATTCTGTTGTGGATTTTGGTGATGATGCCGCGGTTGTTGATATAGGGGGAGATGATTACATACTGTTTGCCGCAGACGGCATCTGGGCCCGGCTCATCAATGCGAGCATGTGGTGGGCTGGATATAGCTCTGTGCTTGTTAATGTCAACGACATAGCAGCCATGGGCGGTAAACCCGTTGCCATGGTGAATGTGCTCTCTTCGGCTAATAAAGAGGCGTGCAAAGAGCTTCTTGGAGGTATCAGGGACGGGATAGCCAAGTTTGGCGTTCCAATGGTTGGAGGTCATATGCATCCCGATACACCGTATACATCGCTTTCAGTGGCTATTATCGGTACAGTGAAGAAGGGATGTGAGATCAGAAGCAGTACTGCGCGGGTGGGTGACACAATAATTGCAGCCTATGATATGGATGGAAGAGTGGGGCCGAATTCGCCATACAGTTTTGACTCCACGACCATGAAAGAAGCAGAGGAAGTACGCAGGAGGTACAGGGTGATGCAGATACTCGGAGAGCGCGGTCTTGTTACATCTGGAAAGGATATCAGCAATCCTGGCCTGATCGGAACGCTGGGGATGCTTATTGAGACAAGTCATGTGGGGGCACGCGTTGATCTTACAGAGATACCGGCTCCAGCAGGCATTGATTTTATACAGTGGTTAAAGATCCATCCTGCGATTGGTTTTGTAGTAACATCCCTGCCTGAGGATGAATCTGAAGTGATCAGTCTTTTTGAAAATGCAGGATACAGGGCAGCAGGTATTGGCAGTATAGAAGATACATCCAGGCTTGATATATGCTGCGATGGCGAGAGTACGGCGGTTTTTGATTTCGATATTGATATTGTGACAGGGATTAATCAATAACTATTAACGGATACTGCCATCCGTTTAACAATTCAGGCATTTAAGACAGGCTCTTAGACGCCTAGCGGCCACCGCACTGAAGCCGTCTCTACGATTGATATATCCAGTTTCTCGGCCAGATGCACCCTCACAGGTTCTACTATACCATCTATGCCGGCCGCAGACGGCGAAAGTTGCCTCGCCAGGCGTACAGAGCGCAGGCGCCAGGGCGCATGTTCAATGCGTACGCCATAGGTCATGCCGCCCGGCATGCATGCATAGACCCAGAAACGATCGACCAGGAAGCTATCAAGGCTGCCGGCTGGTACAGTTGCAGTGACAACATCATCAACCTCACCCTCAATATCCTGACCGAATGCGTGCAGAAGCACATGGCCATCATGCACCTTCAGGTCAAGATCGCGGGCGAATCGGTACGGCATGCCGAGCAGACGTGCGCCAAGAGATGGAAGATAGCGGTCAACAAGGGTATCAAGCAGCACTATCCCGGGCCCCGGACCGCCAGTGGCATAGGTGCGCACATTAAGCTGGTTGTAGTCAAGCAGGGTTCTGCTCAATGGCATAAGCGGCCATGGTGCTGGCCCGGTTACATGCAGCGCCACAAGACTGACATAAGCATCACCTTTGAACAGATCAATCTGAAGGCCGGGCGGGATATGTGGCAGGAGCTGTGATGAAGACACGCGCCAGTGCACAAAAAAGATGTTTGACCAGTGCATTTGCCCGTAGTTCATGTCGTCCCCCTATGCTAAGCTTTATAGTAAGTATTGATTATAAAACTTATCTAAACAAAAGTCTTAGTATCCCTCCTGCCCTGACATAGATCAATGATCGGGCACAGGCCGCACTTCGGAGATATCGGCCTGCATATATCCCGTCCGAATCTCACCAGCAGCTCATTGATATGTCGCCAGTGTTCTTTTGGAAGGGCAGAGCGAAGTTTTATCTCGGTTTCTTCTGGTGTTTTTGTGCTTACAAGTCCCAGCCTGTTTGAGATCCTGTGAACATGGGTATCTACGGCTATAGCATCAAGACCAAAGCCATAAACAAGCACGCAATTGGCAGTCTTCCTGCCAACACCCGGAAGCAAGAGAAGAGTATCCATATCAGCAGGGACCCTGCCCTGAAAATCATTATCGATTATCCGGGCTATTTCCTTCAGGCGCGGTGCCTTCACACGATAGAACCCCACCTCGCGTATCAATTCCTCTATATCATCAACATCTGCATCCGCAAGTGCACCAGGTGTGCCATATCTGGCAAATAGTTTCTCTGCTGCCCTGTCAGTGACCTCATCACGGGTACGCTGGGATAGAACAGTGGATATAAGTACCCGGAAAGGATCGTTTGATTCGAATTTGCCTGGAGGATACCGTTTTTTCAGGCGCTCCATAATCATATCAACGGTCATGCGGGTAATTCGGCACGATGAGTAATAAAGATAGGGTATTCCAGTAGCTAACACTTTTGTATCAAGTAGATGATTACTTTAGACTCTCATGGTTACTGCCGAAATGTGAAAAAGTGTTAGCTACTAAGGATATAGGCTATTAAGCCTACACCTCTTTTGCACTACTGAGTATTTCTTCTTTTGACATACTCTTTTGGTGTGTATACTTAAGATGCTGCTGAACAATAGATGCCAGTTCATTCTTATCTTCAACCCTAATCATGAATGGGCATGCTATACCAGCAGATTCGCAATCCAATTCCCACGCCATTATATTCACCCCCCAATTAATGTTTTAGCATGGCAACTAATAAATTTATGCATTGGTTACTCAGTAGCTAACACTTTTATACTCGCTAAGAAAAACAAATAACCTATTATAACTTCAATTTAATTCGAAGTTAAGCATAATTTTATTAAGCATGCTATTTATCTATCAAACAAGGTGACGGAATATGATAAAGAAAACTGCCATTCTGATGGTTTTATTCTCGGTTATTGGAATAACGATCTTTAGCGGATGTATTCAATCCAGCAGTACAGTTGGCATAGATAAGATCACAGGCAATACCTCTGATATAGCGATATCTCAATTTGAATCAACGCAGGAATTGAAGAAATTCTTATCAGTCCAGGAAATTCGCGAATTCCTCAAGGCCAGTGCCTATAATTCAAATTATAACAGGTTCGGCTGGTATGATCTTAGGGGTAGTGGAGATTTTGGCATGGTAGATTCATCAGGTGCAGCTCCAAAAATAGTGCCAGCGGCAGTATCTGAAGGCGTACCTGTGCCTGCTCCAGCGTATGCAGGGAGCCAGGGTACATCGGATTACTCGAAAACAAACATCCAGGTAGAGGGCGTAGATGAAGCAGATTTTGTAAAGAACGACGGCAAGTACATCTATGTCCTGGCGCAGAACAAACTGGTCATTGTTGATGCATACCCTGCAGTCGATGCAGGGACGCTTTCTACGATAACGATAAACGGCAGGCCAAAAGAGATGTTTGTGAACGATGACAGGCTCATAGTCTTCACAGAAGAGAACGATGAGGTCTATATTTATCCTGAATACGGCTACAGGCCGATGCCGAGGTACACCGCAAAAACGAGCGCATTTATCTATGATATCACTGACAGGAAAAAGCCAGAGCAAGTGGCGAATTACAGTATCAATGGAAACTATTTCAGATCAAGGATGATAGGAGACTATGTATATCTCATTGTAAAGGATAGCGCCTATTATCGCGATGACGTGATCGATGTACCAGTGATAAAACAGGGTTCAGTGAAGATAATGTCACCTGATGTGTATTATTTTGATAACCCGGAGCAGAATTATGTATTCCATATAATTGCGTCAATCAACATAAAATCTGATAAAGACATCGATGCAAAATCATTCATGATGGGCTACTCTGATAATGTGTATGTATCAGGTAACAATATATACATAACATACCGAAAGAACCTGCCTGTAAGGTACTATGAGGTGCAGCGTGAGGAGCGGTTCTATAAAGTTATTATGCCGCAGCTTCCGAAGGATGCTCAGGACAGGATAAACGCAATCAGGGATAGCAACCTCAGCTCTTACGAGAAGTGGGATAAGATCTCATCTATCCTGGAAGAGACCTACAACAGCATGAGTGAAAAACAAAAACAGGATTATATCAAAAATGTTGAGAAAGCAGTTGAGGAATATGAGATAAAAATAGCGCAGGAATTAGAGAAGACCGTAATCCAGAAGATCAGGATTGATAAGGGGAATATTGAATATGAGACAAAAGGCGAGGTACCGGGCAGTCTGCTGAACCAGTTCTCTATGGATGAATTCAATGATTACTTCAGGGTTGCCACTACAACCCAGTTCTGGACAAGAGGTAGTTCCGGGCAGTACAACAATGTGTATGTGATGGATAAAGACCTCAGCATTGTTGGGAAGTTAGAAGAGATTGCTCAGGATGAAAGAATATATTCAACAAGATTCATCGGGAACAGGCTCTACATGGTAACGTTCAAGCAGATCGATCCCCTGTTCGTTATAGATCTGTCAGATCCGAAAGATCCAAAAGTACTGGGCGAACTCAAGATACCCGGCTTTTCTGATTATTTGCACCCGTATGATGAGAACCACATAATCGGTGTTGGCAAGGAAACAGGAGGTAACGAATGGGGTGGAGTATCGATTAAAGGTGTTAAGCTCTCGCTGTTTGATGTCTCTGATGTAGAGAAGCCAAAGCAGATCGATACATATGAGATAGGCAGTGCAGGCACAGATTCCGAGGCGCTGCGGGACCACAGGGCGTTCTTATTTGATAAAGAGAAGGACCTACTCGTGATCCCGATCAGGGAAATTAGAGAAACTGAGCGATTAGATAGAGTATACGGCTACATGCCACGAGTATGGCAGGGCGCCTATGTCTTTGGAATTACCCCTGAGGATGGTTTTAAACTCAGAGGCAAGATATCCCATCTTGATGGCTATGAGGAAGAGATGTATTACTGGGATTCACCCGGTGCTGTGCGCAGATCACTGTACATGGATGATGTGCTCTATACTGTTTCAGCACGGAAGATTCTGATGAACAGTCTTACCAATACTACCGAGATAAACAGCATCGATCTCCCGTTTGAGAGAAATCAATACTATGAGTATGGATGGAGATAAACGCCGATGAACGCTGCGCTCATCGGCGTTTATAGGCGTCATGCCCGCCGCTATTCATAGACACATATCAAGGGTCGTGCCCCTTGAGGACGCAGACACGTATCAAGGGTTGCGCCCCTTGAGGACGCACACACGTATTGCGAAGCAATACGTGGATACGTAATCGACTGGCGTGACAGTCGACGTGGATACGCAATCGACTGGCGTGACAGTCGACGTGGATACGCAATCGACTGGCGTGACAGTCGACGTGGATGCGCCCTCCTGATGCGCAACTCGGGGCGTTCATCTGTGGTTAACGTATTACGAGAATCTAAGGATTATGCTATAGTTATCCACAAAACTTAATATAAATAGTATTAAAAAATATTGGCAGCTTTATTAAAATGAGCCAAGACAAGATAATCAACCACAGAGTTGGCTATGAACGCGGTTAATAAATGAATATGAAAAAGCTGTGAATTGGAACCATAAGTTGAAAGCAAGAACTCATAAGTTGAAAGTATGAACCCATAAGTTGAAAGTCACTATACCCCGTACTTGAATGGTACAGGGCTTGTTAGCGTTTTTTGCCTATTAAGCTTTTTCGCCGCTAGTACAGTTCTGGGTGGAAATGTATTTTCAACCACTTCCCAGCCCTGCCCAACCGAGCCATGATAGCAACCAGGAGCCCGGAGACGATCTTCACACCAATCTCTGAGATGTGGAAATTCCGGTTTCAATATCCTGCTTGAACGGCAATATCTATGATTTTGATATCCATTTCCGCGCATGTTTTCCTGATAATTGCCTGGTATGAAAAAGTTCAACTATATCGCATCTTAGGTTCCGATGTGGTTCAGATAATATAAACAACGAACTGGTACAAACTCGATACGAACTCGGGCTGATGAGTTCGTTTAAGTTCGTTTTGAGTTCGTTGTTAATCGTCTTTTTCATTGTTATCTATGAACCGCATTCATAGCCGACTCTTTGGTTTATATACTATTGTCAGATGTTATGTTGGAGATTATATTTATCTGTCATCGGCGTTTAAACCGGTTGGGATAACCGCCAGGTGATCGGCACGAGTAAAAGCCAGATTGTTATTCCAACTGCAAGACTTTTTACAAGGCCTATTCGCTGGGTGAGAAGGATAACAGCGAGAATATAGCCATACCATGGTATGTTCCCTATCACAATCCCCTCTGCAAAAGCGATTACTCCTTTTTTACCCAGGACCTCGTTTACAATCAGCAGGCTTAAGACCGTTGCAAAGGGTATGCTTGCAATTATCCCCCCAAGTTTTGGGTCAAAATATTCTGCAATCCATGTTATTCCTGATACCACCGCTCCGCCTATCAAGAATCTGATCAGTAGATTCTCCATATATGGGGTATTAGAGTAGAGGGTAATAAAAGTGATGAGTTTTCAAAACATTTATTGTTTTATAATCAAATTTGAACTGACTTGCACTAATCTAATCCCAGATCTCTCTTAATAGATGCTATCTCTTCATCATTCGGTTTTCTTGGAAAATTATAGATCTTAGAGAACGTTTCATTTGCCATCGGACGGTTGCACCCATGACACCCGGATGTCTGAAAAGCCCTTCCTTCTTCGATTATCCTGAGGATCGCATCCCTGCTTATCCCGAAGTCGCAAAGAGTGCCATCCAGGAACTGCATATCTAAATAAGATGCGACTCCCTCTTCAATCAGATATCTTGCCAGTTGCACAGTGCGGTAATGCCTTATACTATCCTTATTGTTCTCAGGTTCAAGTTGAGCACCGGGAATGTAGGTATATGCAAAAAGAGCAGTATTTACCTTATACCCATGTAATTCATCAATAATCTTTACAGCATCCTCATCAGTCTCTCCAAGACCGATAATAAGGTGTGTACCTGCGTTCCTGAATATGCGGGCGCCTCTTTTTATACCATCAAGATGCCCTTCCCATGAGTACGGTCCGCCTGCGCTTTTCCCTTTTATTTTATCAAACAGCTCCTGTGTGCAGGCATCAAGCGGTATTACAAGTTCGTTCACTCCTGACTTACTCAATTCCCTGTATCGCTCATCGCCAAGCGGGAAAACAGAAAGCGACAGAGGAATACCACTTACCTCACGTATCCGTTCGATCAGATATACCGTATCATCCCACCATGCATCATAGAGCGCTGTCTGGATGCAGGCACGCCCAAGGTAGCCCCTCTCATATGCCACCTTAAGACGTGATACTACAGCATCAAGGTCGGCGGGTATATACATGCCCCTGGCTATATGGGTAAGCCCTGCGCTTGAGCCAGATGCCTGCGCACAGAAAAGACAATTTGCCCTGCAGCGCTTATCAGTATAGATCTGGAGATACGCAGTGGTGGGGGGTGTATCCATCTGTACAAGCTCAAGCCCCAGCACACCCAGCGTTCCCATAGAGGCCCTGACTTGTCTCATCAAGAACAACTGTTATAACTATTTACTCGCTCTCAGGTTAAGAATCGGCTACTAACGCTACTAACATGTGCTGTGCTTAATAGCCTTTGTGGGACATGCATCCACACATGCACAGCATTCGATGCAATCTTCCACACGTGTTGCATGCGATTTACCTTCAACGAGATCAAAAACATTGGTAGGGCAGACGTTAACACATTCCCCGGCCCCAATACACTTGTCTTCATCTATCTCAATGGTCACGACGGCTTCATATTTCTTTACTGCCATAGTTCTTTGCTCCTCTTTTTACTCCTGTAACTGCTTAGTGTTTTTATTCCTGTTTAAATGTTTTGGTTCAGAATTGCTGTAACCTTATACCTATTTTTTCTTTAACTGCCAGTTGATAAACCAGATCTGCCACTGCAATATCCTGGATTGCAAGGCCGGTTGAATCAAACACAGTGATATCCGAATCACCTGTTCTGGCTTTTTTATTACCTGTAATTACCTCGCCCAGTTCGCAGACAATATCCTTTTCTGTGATCAATCCCTTTGATAGAGGCACGTTTATCTCACCTGAATGCGAAGCCTGGGGGATATCATCCACTACTATCCTGGAGCGCTTCAATATCTGTGGGTCAAGCTCCTCTTTTCCAGGCGCATCTGCTCCTATTGCATTGATATGGGTCCCCTCAGCTATCCAGTCGTTCATCACTATCGGCTCTCTTGAGGGCGTGGTTGTAACCAGGATATCGCAGTCGCATACCTCTTTGATACTTTTCTTAGGAGATATATCGCAGTTGATTCTTTTTTCCATCTCCTCTTTAAAAGCAAGGGTACTTTTTTCTGAAACACTTGTGGCTTTGACCTCGTCAATACCGATAACCTCATTTATTGCCAGAAGCTGGGTTTTTGCCTGATTTCCCGCACCTACAAAACCAACGGTTCTGGAGTTCCTGCGTGCAAGGTATTTCACAGCAACCCCGCCTGAAGCCCCTGTTCTCATATCGGTTAAATAAGTACCATCCATAACTGCAACAGGTGCACCTGTCCTGGCAGAATTCAGAACAACAAGCGCCATAACAGTGGGAAGTCCCCTCTTTGGATTATCAGGATGGACGTTTACTATCTTCACTCCTGTAATATCCTGTTCTTCAAGATACGCAGGCATTGTCCTTAGATCACCATTATGCTTCTTGAAATAAAGATACAGTTTGGAAGGCATCTGGACCCTCTTAAGACCGTGCTGCCTGAATGCCTCCTCCACGGCTGCAAGCGTCCCTCTCATATCAAGAAGCGATTCAACTTCTTTTTTATTGAGCCAGAGAACCTGGTTATCCACCATATTAACTATGCTCTTATAATAAGTCTCCAGTGGCCATTCTCTTTTTTAGTTTCTACTTTATAGCCCTTTGTCTCCAGCATTGCTGGAACATCCCGTACAGATGGGGGATTGTCAGTTATTACCTCAAGAACCGCACTGCCTATCTTTTTTAAAGCAAGGTCTGTAAACACCTGCGGGAATGGGCATGTATTGCCCCTGACATCGAGCTCGTATCTCTCCTTTTCTAACTCCTTAAGCTTTAACTCCATTTAATACCTCCAGAAATTCATCAAGAGATTTGCCTGATGATCTATACCTGCTCATTATCTCATCAAAGAGCCCTGTGGCCTCCTCTGGCATCAGGGAGTCTCTGTAGAGTTCTGCCATTTTGAGCTTCCTTGAGTCGCCTCCAGTGTAGAGATCATATACCTGAACAATCTCATTGCTCCGTCTTATCTGCTTCCCGACCAGGCCGAAGTGAGCCACCTGATGGCAGCCGCATGCATTAATGCAGCCAGAGATATGGATTCTCACATCTTCCTTTATCCCGTGCTTATCCAGTACACCAAGGAACTCTCCAAGCATGTCCTTGGCATGAGTATCATTAGTCCTGCCGCAGAATCTGGATGTGCAGCCTATAGAGTTATAGAAAGCCTCACTATCATAGAGCCCAAAGTGCTTCTCAAGCCCGGATCTCAGGGCATTTACATCTTCTACATCTACAAATGTCACGTTCTGGGTCGGTGTGAGCCTTATCTCTCCGCCCCCGTGCATCTCTGAGAGCTCTGCGATCCTGTCCAGTTTATCAGCATCAAGCACTCCTCCAACCAGTGGAAGGGTGAAATAATGACGTCCATCCCTCTGCCTGCCAGAGCCGTTATGTACATCTCCTCCGAGGTTGAGTGGCTCTGTGAAGTCCTCAAGTTCCCCGATTTTATCCTCAACAACCTTCCTTACCTTATCAACACCCCATGCTGCTACGAGGTTCTTGAACCTGGCCATTGCTTTGCTCTCCCTGCTGGTATGATCGCGGTGGATCCCAACAACAGCTTTTACAAAATCGAACAACCTGCTAGCAGGTACGAAGACCGCCATATTCCTGGCAAGCATTGGTCCAGGCCTGGTCAACCCCACACCGCCGCCTATGAGAGGGACAAAGCCTCTCTCACCTTCCTTTTCAATACCGATCAGGGCCAGGTCATTTACTCCAAGCCTGACGCAGTCACTGCCGCAGGCTGTAATGCCTATCTTGAACTTCTTGGGTAAATCATTATACTCCGGGTTTCCAGAGAAGAAACTGGTGAGTTTAACTGCATACTCTGATGCATCAAAATCATTTACCTTTCCGCCAAGCGGGCATGAGACTATGTTCCTTACATCCCCATAGCAGGCCCCGGGGAATCCCTGGCCGCACATGTCAGTGGTGTAGCCAAGCTTATAAAGCCTCTCGAATACTTCTAAAGCCTTATCACCGTCTATCCAGTGGAGATGGATATCCTGTCTATCAGTGATCTCAGCATAGCCTCTACCGTACTCTCTTGATATGTTGGCGATCTCAAAAAGATTGCCAGCGCTTATCCTGCCTGCAGGGATCTTGATCCTCAGGAAGTGGAGCGAGCCCATGCCGTTGTCTTTGCCCAGCGAGTATCTTCCAACGAACTTACTAATATCTCCAAGATCAAGGGTTATATCCAAATTGCTCACCTTAACTTGTTATCTCATAGTAACTTAATTATAAAAGGTTAACTCTCCTGACATTATGCATTATGACCTATCTGGCGCAAAACACATTATCGCTGCCCTTGATGCCGACCAGGATATAAAAGCCTTAATGCTAAAAGCATTCATGCGCAGGGTTGAGCTCTTCGGTATTGATATCTCTTTTTTCAACGAGCCCTTTACCCCGATATCAATTACGGGTACAGGATGCTCTCTTAAATGCAGGCACTGCGATTCGCATTACCTGCGCCACATGCTCGATGGCTCTGGTGGCAGGTTATATTCACAGGTCTCTTTTTTAGAAGACAGGGGCGCAAAAGGGATACTGCTGAGCGGAGGAAGTGCTGAAGATGGGAGTGTCCCGACATATGCGCTGGCCGATGATATTAAAAATATCAAACAGGATAAAAAACTAAAAATCAGCGCGCATACGGGCTTAGTGAACGAGGTACAGGCGCAGAAGCTCTCCGATTATCTGGATATGGCGCTTGTGGACATAATAGGCGATGATGAGACAATACATGATATACTCGGCCTTGATGCCCATGCCAGGGACTATGAGAGGTCGCTGGAATATCTCTCATCTTCTGGCATACCCCTTGCCCCGCATATCATTGTCGGGCTGCATAACGGCAGGCTCAAAGGGGAGTTCAGGGCACTCAGGATCGTTGAGAGGTTCAAGCCTGATGTTGTCGTGATAGTGGTGTTCATCCCCACAAAAGGAACAGTACTTGAGGGGATACGCCCGCCCGATATCCAGGATGTTGCCAGGGTCATAACAGAGGCACGGCAGATGTTCGATTGCCCGCTGTCGCTGAGCTGCGTGCGTCCCGGGGGAAGGTACCGCTCAGAGCTTGATATGTATGCTATTCTCTGCGGAATTGACAGGATCGCCGTGCCTTCAAGAAAAGCCTATACGATAAGCAGGGAACTTGGACTGAATATTACAGAGGTACCACAAATGTGCTGCTCATACGGTGCATCAATATGAAGAAGATAGCAAGCCATGAGGATGTCGATATCTTTGCTCCTGATAATTCAAGATTCTCCTTTCTTAAAAGCCCTTACGCAGCGCATCTCACCCACAGCGCCGTGGATATTTACTATGGAGATTTTGCAGGCGAGGCATACTCACCTGCTGATGGGGAAATAATCGATACTCGATGTTTTAGTACACCCACTCCTTTCAAGGATCGTGATTTTACAGAATACATCACGGCCATACGCCAGGGCGAGCATGTCATTAAGATACTGCACATAAAACCCGATGTCTCAATCGGCGAGAATATTTCAAAAGGGGACAGGATCGGGACATTCATACATAATGGATATTTTACATTCTGGAACGATCCTCCGATGCATGTCGAGGTCAGGCGGCCCGGTGATTACCTGCGCGCCTCTAACAATCTTAGCCTTACGCCCAATATTAAATGGAGCAGGCTTTCCTCATATTCCTCATGTAGAACTATAGAACTTGAATGCCGTGTTGAAGAAATAAATAAGAGATACTCCCTCCTTCGCACGAATTACGATACATGCGGCGATGTCAGGGGATTTGCGATGGATGGCGGGTTTCTTGATGGATACATCACTCAAGACCCGGAAGGTGGATTTTCTGGTATTATCAAACCGCAGGGATATTCCCATCCGGGAATATCAATGCTTGAGATCACAGCAGGGGATTCAGAAGTAAAATGCTCTGGTGTTGCTTTTTGTCTATCGTTCAATGAGCCCAGGATCAAGGTTATTCCTGAAAAATACGGCGATATACCGCTCTCATCTGGTGACAGGGTTAGCATCAGGCTTGGTGTGTAATATCTATGAGTATGTGGGTAACCCCCCCACCCCCCGATGACCACTTCCCAACCTGCCGATCTGTCAGGTATATGTACAATCTATGTGTACACTACACATGTACAATCCCTAAGTATATATATTTATGCATATAAATAATAATTAGCTTAATACTCATAATGATGAAATATAAGGATCAGGAATCTCTCGTCCATGCAAGACTTTCCTGTTATTCACACGCTCTTCTCTCTTTCTATATTAGCTACCTCAGTTCTGCTGTATTGAGTACTATTACTCTTATTTTTAACACTACTGTTTATGAATAAATGTAAATTATAGATTGAAAGGGTGAAGGCCATCAGGAAAATGACCTGGGTCAACTCAACAATATAGTAGCGATTTAATATATTCTCTATTGCTGTGACCCTATTCATAAACTTCATAAGAGTATTAAGGGCAAGGAATACTACACCAATCGAAATATACATCCAGGCCTGCTGTATAATGGCATTATTAAGAAATAGCCTGGCTTTTAGTAGACCAATATCTATTTTACGCACCCGCACAATGATAAGTCCACAGAAGAAGATCATGGCTATAGCAGCCTCCACATTATAGATCTCTACGAATGTATCAATAAATTCTGTCGACATGAGTGTATCAATAAATCCTATCGAAATTGTTATCCCTCAGCTATTCTTGGTGAAGTGGATATCATGAGGAGATCCATATTGTATCTGAGAGCTCATGTATATAAACAGAAGTGTGAGGAAGGTGTGATTTCAGTGCTTACAATAAAAGCTGATCAAGCGTTTCGAATGGCGAATAGAACCCTTTCTCGATCATTCTATTGAGCAGTTCATTCCCCTCTTCTTTTGATATAATCCCTCTATCAACAGCATTCACAAGAACACCTATTGTTCCAGAGACCGGTATCCCTGTTCTTTGCGCAAATCTTCTTGCATCGAAATCATCCGTAAGTATACTGACTTTCCTGTGCATCCCAATAGCAAGGCAGGAAGCCTCTCCTCTTCCAAATTTTTCAGTTAATTTGAGGAAAGCCAATCTCTCCTCATCATCCATACTAATAATCTTGATATCAACATCAAATTCAAACATCAAAATTCCTTTTTCGGCACAAGCTTTTAGTTCTTCAATTACCTCTTCTGTGGTGCACAGCTTGATTGTGTTTGCAAGAATATCTAGCCTGTTAATCAATGTAAAGTTCGATATAACAGTTGTATCAGCTATTTCCATGCTCTCATTGCTTCTACTTCTGCGATCACATCTTCTTTAGAGATTACTCTTACCGGTATCCCTTTTTCATTAAATTCCTTTTGAAGTTCAATTCTTGTTATCCCAAGCATCTCGGCAGCCTTGCCCATGCTTATCTTTTCATCTAAATAGGCACTTATAACTAAGGATTTAAAAATGTCTGGACTTCTGTTTTTAACATCTTCCAGTATCCTCTCTATTGCCTCAGGTTTAATCTCACTGAGTTTCTGCAGTTCCTCAATTACCCATGCCATCTGTTCTCACTCAATTTTCTAAATTCTAAATTACCTTACAGTTTATTAAAGCTATCTTGCGTCTTTAGTCTTTTCTGATCCTCCGCTCATGAGCGGCGCCTCTTGGGGTCTGGGGCTTGCCCCAGCGCTTATGCTTCCGCCCTTAGAGAAGCAGGCATTTCCAATTTAAAACCGGTCAGATCTTCCATTTTGAATTTTTCCTTTACATTAAGTATTTCTATTCCTACAACCCTGCCGCTGGCATCGTAGTCTACAATAAGACCTTTACTTACTTCCTCGCTCTCTTCTATTGGGTCATCGCTTATTCTGAAGTAGAGCGCATTACTTTCTAGATCGACTTTTATTCTCATTTTCGATTCTTGTTCATCATTTTCTTGTTCATCGTTTTCATACCTCTATAACCTCAAGAAAGTCAACCCTCTTAAAATCATCATCAAAGGTAGCTATCTTTTTTATCCCATAATGTTTGCAAGTTGCAGCTATTAGGGCATCATTAGGAAGCAAGCGGTATGTCGTAATGGTATCAAAAAGCAAGTTTAAATCATCAGGCGGATATATCAGTTTAATTTCAAATTCTTCTATAAAGTATCTTAAATTATTCAAAAAGAATGTTGATTGATCATTCAAGCCCTTTCTAATCTCATCTCTCAGCTTAAACCCCCTACAGTCATAAATTAATGATAGACCAACGTATATGACTTCTTCTATTACATTCAAGATAGTAACAGGCTGGTCAGTAACCTTAAGAAGTATCTCCTTTGCGTCTTGCGTCTTTTCTGATTGAATTAAGAGTGAGATAATAACATTGGAATCGATTAATACAGCCAAGTTTCACCTTCAGACTCAAGAATATCCTCTATCCTCGCAAACCTTCCAATTTTTACAATACCAGCGTACTTATCCAGGATATCTTCCCTATCCTCTCTCAAAAGTATTTTCACTTTTTTTCCACCTTTTAACTCAACTTTCTCAAGCGGTTTGAACATGCCATTTTCATATATGCATTCTATAATTTTTGGCATAATTCTCAATACTCTTCTCTCAATATAATACTTCGCAACTTCTTCGAACTTCAACAAGACCTCCGCTCATGAGCGGCGCCTCTTGGGGTCCGGGGCGCAAGCCCCAGCGCTATCTTTAACTCAGCGCCGCCTTTGCAGACCCCATCTTTTTGCCGGATGCCAGATTCACCTGCGCCTGAATGCCACCGCGAACGCGAACAGCAGCATGATGAGCGTGGATATGCCACCAAAGCCAGGGACATAAGCGGTAGGCTCAGGATTGAGGGCATCTGCCGGAGCATCTGTCGGCGCTGCTGTAACCTCCTGCACCGGTAGAGCGGCGCTCTCGTTCGATGAGACCACAGGCGGGGCAAACGAGATGCTGCCGGGCTTGCTCGGATCGACAACGGTTATGACAGGATTATCAGAGCTCAGCACAGACCGCGCTGTCCCCCTGTACTCGACATTGGTATAATTTAAGACCGCAGCAGGCAGGAGAGCTTCTCCCTCTCTGTTCATGCGGATAGTATAGTTGAACTCCTGTACCGAATCATGATCAGACCAGCCTGTCAGTGAGATCGAGCCGCGCGCAACGCTGACGCTGTCGGGCAGCGAGTCTTTTACCTCAAACCGCGTGCCTATGTTCCCTATGTTGCTGATCTTCACTGTAACGTTTACAAATTCGCTTATATTCGCGACGGATTTGCTCACTGTCTTGTTCAGGATGATCTTCGGGCCGTTGACCACGACTGTGGTGGTCTGGGAAGATGCGTTATACTGTCTATTATTGACCGTGAACTGAGCAGTAGCAGCCGGTACTGTATATCCGCTCAGGCTTGCCTCAAGGGGCCTGACTGAGTAGATCGTGCTCCACTCCTCCCCGACCCTGAGCACGGGTATGTTCCACTCAAGGGATGTGTTCGATCTCAGCTCGAAGTTCTCATGCATGGTGTCGTTGAGATGAATATTGTATATATCGAACGTCCCCCTGTTTGATACGGTAAGAAGTACTGTGGAGGTATCCTTCAGATATACGCGATCTTTTATTGCCTTGCTTATATTGATCAGCCTGGGTGAGACCGTAATTGGAGTTGAGTTCGTTACTCTGTATTCTATGCCTTTAGCATCGTAGAATTTCTTGTTCGTGCTGAAATTGAATTCCTGCTCCCCGAGCAGTTCAGGAACGATAAGTGCAACCTCAAAGCTCTGGCTTTCATCTTTTTCTATTTTGCTGTAATACTTGTGAAGCTTGCTTATCTCGCCAGCCCAGGGTTTTAGCGGTACTGCATCAAGGTTCACATCCACGTTTTTAGCGAATGCCTCGCCCTTGTTCTTCAAGGTAATACTTGCGATAACCGTCTCACCGTTAAAGAAAGTCGTTCTATCAGGCGTAAATTTAAACGTTACTTCAAAATCTGGCTTTCCTCTTTTTTGAAGTGATATCTTTGCCCACGGGTTGTAGTACTCCATCACCCATTCTGTAGCACTCTTTGATGGAAATTCGACAGCCGATACCCTGAATTCATAATCAGGATCTGTATAAATATCATTTACCATGTTCAGGACAACGTCCCTGATGAAGGTACCGTTCTTATAGACCTCAAGATAGACCATGGGTTCAACCGGGTTTTCGGGGACGATCTTTATAGTTTTATCCTGTATGGATTTAACTCCCTGCACATGGGAGGTGAACTCCATTACCTTGATCGTGTATTCCCCATTAGTCAATGTCCCGTCTCTGTAGAGCGTACCTGTAACTCCAGCGCCCCACTGTATCTCCTCTGTATTGAAACCTGCTGCTGATGCAAGGTTTACAGACCAGAGAATAACAATTACTGCTATGTATATTCTCATTTCTAATCCCTTCCCGATATAATATTTTTCAGTAACCACACTGTTTTTAGAATCCGTAATTGGATTCTTCAATTATATTTAATATGTTTAAAAGTATTTAAAGCTTTTTATCATTATAATGATTATCAATTTTAAGCGGTATTCAGCAAGACTTCTGTTAACAGCGAGATTCATAAAAAAGAAAGGTAAAGTGCCCCAAGAAAAAAAGAAAAGGGGCAGGATTTACTGGACTGTAACTTTGGTATCTGAAATAAGCTGACCAGTAGGAATGTCTACAACTTGTACTATTATAATATCGCCTGATGACGGTCCGCTTATCCAAGTATGTGTTGCACTTGCCCCAGGTGCTAGTGTCGTTACGCCGGTGAAAGTGCTAAGTAATGCTCCAGCTGCTGTAGTATCATAATAGGTACCACTAGTAACAGCATCCTCTATGATTATTTTCTCATTTGCCAATATTAATGGTTCCCCGCCTGAATGACTGATTTTGAAATCCGTAGCTGTAGCAGTGAATTTTAAATTCGCCTGTGGCGTCTTATCCGGCGCTCCTATTCCAAATGCGAATACAGCCATGATAGCTGCGATTATAACAGTGATCACTACCATCAGGATAACACCGATGACCGGTGATACTGCTTCCTCATTTTTAAAGTTTTTCATATATCTAACCTCCTTATACTCCCTAGTTACACATATCCGAGCCACATATACAACATACATGTACCGGATGCCTAGTGGATACTTTCAAAATAACTCTATACATTATAAATCATGAAGAAGTAATGCTCAGTAGAAATAATTAGTAGGAATACTCTGTAGCTGGAGCATATGTTTTAACTATATACCCGGAGTCTACATTTATTAAAAATAGATTAAGTCAATTCTATTTCTTGCCTGCGCTGGGGCAAGCCCCAGACCCCGGAGAAGCGCCGCTCATGAGCGGAGTTTTCATACTCTGAGCGTTTTAAAACTGATTGTCACTTCTTGCTCGTTAAAATCTGTTCCATTTGGCTTTTCAGTAGCGGAAGCTCCTCTTTTATAATATGCCATATAATTACAGTACTTATTCCAAAATACTCATGGGCTATCCTGTTTCGAAGGCCGACTATTCCTTTCCAATCCACATTTTGATATTTCTTCTTTATATCTTCTGGTATAAACTTGGAGGCTTCACCAATTATTTCAAAATTTCTTACAACAGCATCTATAGTTTTTCTATCGGTTTTAAAACCCTTAAGGTCCATATTATTAACGTATTGTTCAATCCATCCAATACTCTCCAGGATATCTTCAACAAAAAGTTTCCAATCTCTTTTAGACATAAATCAAATCATCTTTTATATATTTCCATCTATTCGGTTTAATTGCATCCCTGGTAGTAAGATCAACTTTAACTCCCAGGAGATTTTCTAAGAAATCTGCTAAGTGAATAAATCCAAACCCAACAGGTTCTTCAAATTCTACCATGATATCAACATCGCTTATTTCTTTCTGTTCTCCTCTCGCATATGAACCGAAAATCCCTATTTCTTTAACTTTATAATTTTGTCTTAACTTTTCTTTATGCCTTGATAAAATGCTTTTTACATCTTCAATTGTTCGCATAATTTTACCATCAGATTTTACGCTTATAGATTAAACTTTTGGAATTATATTAACTTAACGTTTTCTCTGAGAGTTTATTTCGAAAAAGTTACGGCTCAGCCTATCATCTTGCCTGCGCTGGGGCAAGCCCCAGACCCAAGAGAAGCGCTGCTCATGAGCGAAATCATGCCTTATACGATCCAGCTTGATACTGCCCTGGAGACCTGCAAAAGTTCGTTTTGAGTTCATTCCAGTTCGGCGTATAACTATAAATCTTAAATCTGGTTAATATCATATTCTCTATTGCGCAGCATCATTTTGGACTTAAACCATTTGAGATATCAGATATTTGCTCAGTGGTTAGACCAGATAACCAATACGATGAAATACCTGTTTTCCATGCTGTGTACCATTTGAGATGCCTTTTTATGAAGAGAGAGCAATGTTTCTTCCTTCGGGAAGCGAAGAGCATGAACCAGAACATCGGAGTCGAGAATTAGTCTCAATAAAATTCACCTTTTACTCTGGTCTTTCTGATGTATTCTGTAGGCTCTATATATTCTACAACTGCCTTTTTGGTTTTAGCAAGATATTTCCTGTAATCTTCTATAGTAACCAACGGCTCCTTTTTAGAAATAAAAGATTTGAGTAATTCGATCTGCTCTTCAAGAGCCTTTATTTTTTTATCTACTTGGAATGTCTGTTTCTGCATCAAGTAATATAATAGTCGATAATACTATCTAAGCTTTATTGTATAATTTTTGGAGGATATGAGATTAAATCGATAGCAAGAGCATGGCTTACTGAAGCAAAAAAGCTCAAAAAAAAACGATCTCACCATCATTATCTTGCCTGCGCTGGGGCAAGCCCAAGACCCCGGAGAAGCGCCGCTCATGAGCGGAGTCATGCCTTATACGATCCAAACTGCGGGGCCTGTGGATCATCTCCATAGTGGAAAGTCTCAAACTTTTGATTGTGTATAATTATCAAAAACGATAACTTTAAACCATCAAAAGTTCATTTAATGTATGTGAAGCTCTTGGACTTTATTAGAACCCTTGAAACATACGAAAAGCCTGTCTTCACAGTGAACGAAGTATCAAAGGTTATCGATGCTGATAAAAAATACGCCCGCATTTACCTTAATAGATTAAAGGCCAAGGGTGTTGTGGAAGCAGTGGAGCGTAACAAATACGTTCTTGCCGGTACTCATCCATACGTTGCAGCCACTAATTTAGTGTTTCCATCATACATGTCTTTTTTAACAGCTCTTTATTATTACGGGGCAACAACCCAGATACCCGGAATTATTTACATAGCTTCCACCAGGTCAAAAAAGAGCCTTACACTGAAGGGATACTCGCTGGAGTTTATCAAATTAAAGAAGGAACGATTTTTCGGATACACCAGAGAAAGATTTCAGGGCAAATTCGTATTTGTGGCAGAAAAAGAAAAACTCATCGTTGATTCATTATTTCTTCCCAGGTATTGTCCTGTTGATGAGATTTACAGTGCCATGGGAGATGAAAAACTAAATATAGATACCCTTGTGGAATATGGCCTTAGGATGGATTCGGTTGTGACAATCAAGAGGCTTGGCTATCTTCTTGAAAAAAAAGGGATAGATGTCTATGAGCGGTTGAAACTCAGACTTAACAAGAAATACGACCTTCTCAATCCTCTTCTTCCGAAAAAAGGAGAGAAGAACATTAAATGGAGACTTATTATAAACGAGGTGTTCTCCGATGCTGAGTAGAAAAAATCTAGAATCTATGAAGTCAGTTCTGGGATATAACCTGGGCCAGGTAGAGAGCGATTACCTCCAGCACATTTTACTTCTCTTCCTATCAAAGCGCGCAGGCACCTGGCTGGTTTTTAAAGGCGGCACCGCTCTACAAAAAGCATACGGGCTTAACAGGTTCAGTGACGACCTGGATTTTACATCCAAAAAAGAGGATCTTGAAGAGATAGCCCACGGGATCAAGACTGATTTAGCCATATTCGGACTTGAAAATGAATTGAAAATAAACAGGATGGAGAATGTAAGCGAAGTAATCGTTTACAGTATAAAAGGTCCCCTTTACGATGGAACTCCAAGAAGCATGGCTGTGCAAAGGGTGGAAGTGAGTCTGAGGGAGAGAGTTATCCTGAAAGAAGAAATTCATGAGGTGGTTCCTGTTTACCCAGATCTCCAGCCGTACCTTCTTACTATGATGAATCCTGAAGAGATCTTATCTGAAAAGGTCAGGGCTATTATGACAAGGAATAAAGCAAGAGATGTCTATGATACGCGGTTTTTAATTAAGAAGAAAATCCCCATTAATCCTGAACTTATAAACAAAAAGCTGGAGTATTACGGTATGGTTTTTGATCTGGATGCGTTTACTGCGAGTTTAATGGATAAAAATAGAATATGGGAGAAAGAACTTAAACCTCTGGTTAGTTTTATTCCCAATTTTGAAAAGACTGCAAAGGAGATTTTGGATGCGTTTTCTTGATTCAGAACTTAGATCACTATCATCATCTTGCCTGCGCTGGGGCAAGCCTCAGACCCCGGAGAAGCGCCGCCCAAGGCGGAGTTTTCATTCTCTGATTTATAAGCGATCCACTGGTTTATATCACTCTTATCAATCCGAATGCGATGATATAGTGCAAGCTATCGCTCAGCGAGCTTTTCAAGAATCTTCTCAAGGCGCTGGTTGTGACCGTCTTGCCTTATTACAAATGCTTCAAGTGTTGTATTTATATTGGCAAGAGTATCTTTCATATCGCCGGTATCAGTTTTTATTCCCTCAAGATAATCTAGACCAATATCGAATTTTTTGTTGAATTCATAATAATCATCAGTTGCTACCCTGCTGAATACAGGCGGTAAATAGAGTTCGTCATGGATTTCTTTTTTTTCTAACAGTGCAGTTTTCTCATTAGCCATCTCAAGCACTTCATCGTCAGAAATCCCGGCGTCCTTTTCAGCAACGTACTCTACATTATGTCCCATCAATCGAGGACAATCAGCGATTTGCCTGTCAATGTTCTCATCCGCCAGAAAATTCACGAGACCGCCTCAGCGACCGGGTATATCACATCAGCGCGTAAAGCCTGTGCAGCAAATGCAAGAGCTGCCAGTATAGCTTCACGCGTCAGCCTGATCTGTTCCACTGTTTCGCCTGCGGAAAGCTTTTCCAAGATCATCTCCACTGTGATGCGGGTCCCTGCGATGACAGGTTTGCCCATCATTATTTTAGGGTCGGATACAATCAATTTTTTCTGCATTTTGCACCTCAGTAACTGGACGGTATGAAATACCGGGTGAAGGGTTAGCCTATTAGATATAGTGGATTCACACTTATATTACTATGTATAAAAGAAACCTGTTGTGCGCGACCATTACAGCATCGGGATTGATGTCCACAGCCAGGGCGCACCTTCCTAATTTATCCCGTAATCTGTCCTGTACCTCTATCTCTTGCCTGCGCTGGGGCAAGCCCCAGACCCCGGAGAAGCGCCGCTCATGAGCTGAGTTTTCATACTCTGAGCGGTTTAAAATGTAGAAACATATATGTAGCAGTTACCAATACTAAATTGGTGAAACTGAATGATCTCAAGAAACAATTATGAAAAGCTTTTATTAAAAGAGATTCAAGAACTCTCGGATAGCGACTTGCGCAAAGTTATCAAGACCGTGCATTTCTTTAAAGAAGAAATTCTCAAGGAGAAGCGTGGGGATGTAACAGAAGTCCTTAAACTTGCGGGAATCTGGAAAGATATGCCACAGGATAAGTTGGAAATATTTTCAAACATTTTGAAAGAGCGCGAAAAATTCAGCAAAGGAAGGGCTTTTTTTGGCTAGTTTTACTCTGGATACCGATATAGTTATAGAGGTGCTGAGGGGAAACGAGAAGGTAATAAAAAAGATGAATAATCTTCCTCTTGAGACCTATATTTGCATCACAGGTCTTACTGTGTACGAATTATACAAAGGCACATCTTTCATTGGAGAAAGACAAAGAGAGCAAGAAGTGGAAGAATTTATAGAGCATGTTGAGGTTTTTCAGCTTGATGAGGATATAGAAAAGAGAGCTGGTAAAATATATGCGGATCTCAGAAAAAATGGAGAACTTATAAGTGATGCGGATATTCTTATTGCAGCTACTGTTTTAGATAATGATAGTGTGCTGGTTACAAATAATATAGATCATTTTAAAAGGATAAAAAATCTAAAAATTGAGAATTGGCTTTAATAATTTGGAAGTCTCATAGTTTGAGTACATAGGAGGGTAGCGGGCAGGTGGTGATTATGGTTGTGTAGAAAAGTCTCCCCTTTTGGTATAATAACCCCCATTTTAACACCAATAAAAATCTTTAAAGTCCATCAAATTCTATTTATTACCTGCGCTGGGGCAAGCCCAAGACCCCGGAGAAGCGCCGCTGAAGGCGGAGTATGAAAACTCTGCGCAAGTTTGCATATGCGGATACCCAGTGCTTAAAGACCTGAAAGTTCAGATACATTTTCACAGACCATAAGAATTATACACTTTTATACCGATTAGATTCTCGTGATTTGAGATGGAAGTTATAAAAGATTACCAGATGAAAAAAGATGGCTTAATTATTTCTCGCAACTTATTACAGAGAGCGGGAATTGGGGAAGAAGTAGATGTATTGACCAAAGACCATACCATTGTCATCAAACCAAAATCTATGACGGATAGAGTTCGAGGGATAGTAAAAAAGACACGCTTCACTGTAGAAAATTTAGATGAGCTTTACCATGCCTCGAAAGGTGTGTAGGTGTTCTTGAGTGAATTCTTCGGGGAAGAGCGCATATTTATTGATGCAAATATATTCATTTATAACGCTTTAGACGATCCAAACTACGCGGAAGCGTGTTCTGATTTCTTAAGGTTGGTTGAAACAAATCGAATAAAGGGAGTAATCACTCCCCTCATCATGGATGAAGTCTTGTTCAAGATACTGGTTGCAGAAGCCTCTCAGCACATTGAAAAATTCAATATATGGAACCTGAAAAAAGAAATGAAGAAAGCGGAGTTCTCTTCGCTGATTTATAAGCTTATGAGAGAATATGGTGAATATATGAAAGCTTTAAAATCCATGAAATTCTATTTACTCTCATGAACACTGTTGCCAATCTGGATGAGTTAAAATTAGAAATAAAAAGGGAACTGAGGCAGGAGATTCTGGCAGAGGTTCTTGATATAATCAGAGACGAGTTTTATCCTCCTGAAGAAAAAATTCGTAAGGAATTCATAAAAAAGGTTGAAGAAGCTGAGCGAAGGGTGAAAGAGGGTAAATTTTCAAGATACACCACAGAAGAGTTTGAAAAAAAGTTTCTTTGATCATGCCTTATACGATCCAACTTGATACTGCCCTGGAGACAAAGCTGGATAAACTTAAAAAGAAGGATAATTCTCTTTATCAGAGGGTAATCCACAAAATAATCGAGATCAGCAAAAATCCCGAGTTGGGCAAACCTCTCAGAAATGTATTAAAAGGTAAACGGAGAATTCATGTTGGTTCATTTGTTCTTTTTTATTCGATTGATAAGGAAAACGAGATTGTAACTTTCCTTGAGTTTGAACATCACGATAAGGCATACCGATAATAACATCTCAAAATGTATAGTATTGTCACAGGATACTAAGGCAACTGATACGAACTCCTGAAAAAGTTCGTTTTGAGTTCATTCCAGTTCGGCGTATAACTATAAATCTTAAAACCGGTTAATATCATATTCTCTATGCGTAGCATCATTTTGGACTTAAACCATTTGAGATATCAGATATTTGCTCAGGCAATGTTTCTTCCTTCGGGAAGCGAAGAGCATGAACCAGAACATCGGAGTCGAGAATTAGTTTCAATAGAATTCACCTTTTACTCTGATCTTTCTGATGTATTCTGTAGGCTCTATATTAAGAGCTTTTATTTATTGGGAATTGATGGACGGGCTCAAATAGTAGGAAATATTTATAAGTATAGAGAATTATATAGCCTCTGGGGGCAGTTCGGCATCGCATCCATCCCCTCCGATGTTTCCGTATTGCCCCTGCTTTTAT
Source organism: Candidatus Methanoperedens nitratireducens (assembly GCF_000685155.1). Taxonomy (GTDB): domain Archaea; phylum Halobacteriota; class Methanosarcinia; order Methanosarcinales; family Methanoperedenaceae; genus Methanoperedens; species Methanoperedens nitratireducens. The sequence goes on along the minus strand of NZ_JMIY01000007.1, from coordinate 467,867 downwards.
TGGAATCAGCTTGCGCTTGCCTATCTCACCTTCGTACCTTCCTTAATCTTTTTCTCTGGCAATAAGAGCACTGTGCCATCGCCATCTGCGGCAAGTATCATTCCTCTTGACTCAACACCGAAAAGCCTGGCAGGTTTCATATTTGCAAGCACCACAACCTGGCATCCCACAAGTTGATCCGGCTTATGGGATTTCGCAATCCCTGCAACAACCTGGCGCTTCTCCCCGATATCGACCTCAAGCTTCAATAATTTATCAGAACCGGGGATATTCTCAGCCGCAAGCACGGTGCCGATCCTGATATCCAGTTTCTGGAACTCTTCAAATGTTATAGCCGGCTTCTCAGCCTCAATCTCTTGTTTTTTCTCTTTTGATATTGCCACCTTTATCCTCCTATCAAGGATAGATTCCATCTCCTTGATCTTCTTATCCTCTATTTTTGAGAACAGTATTTCTGGAGCCTCAAGCTTTTGAGAGGGGATCTCAACCAGCGCCTCATCGAACCTCAGGGCATGGATATCCCCTGGAAGAGATAGCTGCTTCCATGCCTTCTCCATCTTCCCTGGAAGTACAGGCTCAAACAGCAGTACAAGCGCTTTTGCAATCTGAAGGCTGTTCTTCAAAACATGCCCGCATGCTTCTTTATCTTTTTTAATCAACTGCCATGGCTCATGTGACTGGAAATACGCATTTCCGTACTGGGCAAGCTCCATAATATCATCAGCAGCCTTCTTGAACTCATATTCATCCAGTGCCGATACTACGCTGTCTGTGGTCGACCTGATCTTATCAAATATCTCTTTATCAACCTCACCCTCAGGAATCCCTCCAAAGTTCTTGTAGGCAAAATGCAGCGTCCTGTGCAGGAAATTTCCGAATGCAGCCACAAGCTCGTTATTTACCTTATCCTGAAAGATCTTCCATGAGAAGTTCAGCTCCTTTGTGTGGGAGGTATAACTTGCAATATAATACCTCAAAAGATCAGGATGGAAACCATGATTAAGGTAATCCTCATCCACCCATACCACATAGCCCCTGCTCTTTGAGAACTTCTTATCCTCTATCTTCAGCATGCCGGATGCAACAACCGCCCAGGGCAGGGTGTAGCCTGCGCCTTTTAGCATCGCAGGCCAGAAGATGCAGTGATGGTATGTAATGTCCTCGCCAATGAAATGAATAATGCGTGAATCCCCCTTCCAGTACCTCTCCCAGTCATTGCCAGTAGTATTTGCCCATTCCTCTGTGAATGAGATGTAACCTATGGGCGCATCCACCCAGACATACACAACCAGGTCCTCATGATCCGGGAACCGCACGCCCCATTCAAGGTTCCTTGTGATGCACCAGTCCTTCAGTTCACGGACCCATTCCTTTGCATAGTTTATGGCATTGGGCGTTCCCCTGAGCGTCTCAAGGTACTTTGAGAGAAATCCGCTAAAAGCAGAAAGCCTGAAAAAGAAATGTTCCTGCTCCCTGTACTCGGCAGGGTTCCCGCAGATCTTACATCTTGCATTCCTGATCTCGCCAGGTTCAAGATGCCTCCCGCATCCAAGGTCGCATTCATCACCGCGCGCAAGTGCACCGCAATAAGGGCAGATGCCTTCCACGTACCTATCAGGAAGGAACCGCTTATCATATGGACAGTAGGCCAGTTTGATGACCTGGGGATACACATACCCGGCATCGATCAAGGATTCAACGATGCTGGTAGTTCTTGCATGGTTTGTGGGTGAATCCGTGTTACCAAAGAAATTGAATTCCACTTCCATCATCTTGAAGATATTGTCAAAATGCTTATGGTAAGTACTGATAAGTTCCCCGGGAGTGATACCAAGTTCCTCCGCGTTCACAACGATGGGGGTTCCATGGGCATCAGATCCACAGATAAATACAGCCTCCTGGCACTGTTTCCTGAGAGCCCTGACAAAGATATCAGCAGGTATATAGGTACGCAAGTGCCCTATATGACACCTGCCGTTGGCATATGGAAGGCCGCAGGTTACAAGTACTGGTTCTTTTGATGGAAAATTGGACATGGGTTTCTAACATGAACCTTCTTTATAAAATATGTTTCTGTGGATCAGTTCTATTATCCTTGTATATTCCTTCTTCTGATCAGGGATTCCGAACAGGATATATGATGAGCGCGACCTTGGTGTCGAGATTGTTTTACCCCCTCCAAAACCTATCCCTACAGATTTGCCTCCTGCGTTCTTGCTCATCCCTGCTCCTGCCAGGGCTATATCCATTCCTACACCCATTCCAGAGCCTGTGAGTGGTGTTATAGATCCGAACCTGAAGATTCTTCCAAGCAGGTTTGTCTCCATAATCAGATCAGATATCTTGCTATAGAATACTACCCTTTTCTTGCCCATTACCTCTGTTACTATCCTGAAATTGGTTATATGGTACCTGTGGGATCTGCGCCAGATCTCAGTCCCTGTTACTCCAATGAAACCTGTTGCGATCAATAGAAGATTAATCTGGTAAGTACTCAGGGAGTATGCATATCTCAGTAATATTATGGTTGATCCGATTGCTATGAAGAGAGAAAGCCATCTTAAGCTTATCCTTGTCAGGGCTATAATAATCCCGGGTATAATTATCAACAGCAGCCACACAAATAAATAAAGCTTCTGGCCTGGCTCATACTCTACTATGATACCCTGGAATAATGATTGAGTGACCGTGCTTTCTACTGTTTCGCCTACTATTTTGCCAAGAAGGGGCAATGAAACAAGGTACATACCCAGTAAGTATCCCCCGTATGCTAAAATAGATCTGGACTTTACTGAGGGTATAAGTAAGATGAAAAGCCAGAGGGCCTGGTAAAAATTTGGATTCTCATTAACTATCAGGTTAGATCCTTCGAAGATGGGGATGGAAATAAAACTATTCATGAAATTATCAAAATATAGAATAAATAAAAGACCTACAGCTATTAAATATAGCCAGATGGCATACAGATGATAGAAGGCCAGTGGATGGGGTCGTGTCTGCCTGAGTATTATTTCCTGATCTATAAGTTCTAATTTAACCATATCGTTTTATATAGCAGTTTTCTAGAACCGCTTGCCCCCAACTCTGTTTTTATCAGTCATATAATTAACTGAGATACAACATAACCACTCAAAAAGAAGCTGAAAATAGATAGATGCCAGAGGCAGTCTATCCAATATGAAAAATTTATGCCTTGACAACAGCTTTAGGTGAGCGCGCTATCTTCCTGCGCTTTGCACCTGAAGATGTATATCGCTGTGCCGGGCCGGAGCGTTTGTAATCAAGCTCAGATTGCGGGACCATTATTATCTGTCCTTTTCTGTGTTTTATTCGGCCCCATTTCGTTGTGCCTGTCTTTCCCATGTAATTATCCTCCAGTGAGTTTGTCTGCTCCACAATGAGCCCATTTGCTCATAAACCTTTCCCCTTACCTTTCCCCTTTCAGAGATCCACCTGAAGTTCTCTTCCCTCAATTACATCCTCTTCACTTACTGAGATGATCTTAGATACATTGGCATTTTGAATAGTATAATTATTCATGGGCCTGGTTCCATATTTGTTTCCTACAGTAGAATAGGGAACTTTAATCTCATACTCTCCATCCTTTGCGGCTACCTGCCGGGTATATGTGAATGTTCTGCCCTGATCAGTTAAGATATTCAGGGTAATTTTAATATCCCCATCAGTAGAGGTTTTTCCTGATATGGTAGCTCCCTGGACATACTCAAAAATTTTAACGTACTTGATATCCGGACTTCTGATAGCAGTAGTCCTGGATTCATAGACCAGGCGATAATTGCTTAACCCATCACCGTCAAAAACATGAAGCCTTGACAGCATCGTAGAGAAGAAATAATTATTTTCATCATTAACACTGCGCAGGACGGCTTCAGAAGGCTCCCTTGCTCCATAATAATCATTCGGATTCCTGCCAGCCATAGCCGCAATAGATCTGAATTTGAGTTTAAGCATCTGGGCATCGGTAACAACAAAACGAACCTTCCTCATATTGAGTATCTCATTTGCTTTTTTTTCATCATGTTCTATCAAAAAGCGTGCTGAATCCTCAACCCCGGTCTGAAAATTATTAGCCACAACAGGACGCTGTGAGAAATATAGTATCCAGTTGCCGTAATCCCACCAGCTCATAATGCCATACCCTGCAGGTCTATCAGGGTCTTCATAATAACTGGTAGGGGGGGTGTTATCCCTCAACCATTTAAACGATTCCTGCAGATCAGGGTCGGGTGCAGGGATGTTCTCAGTTGCCATCGATTTTATGATAATGATGTTCGGGATTGAAAGAAGAGCAATCAGGAACAGGAATAGACCGGTACTTACCCATGTACTGGATGTAGAATCAGATGTTCTCTGGCGCTTTCGCTTTTTTTTGTTAACTACTGTTTTTTCAGGCTCTGGTGAGAATGATTTTAGTACAGTGATGATAAAATATCCTGAGAATATTGCAATATTTACAGCGAGCAGGTAAATAAAACGCCTCTGAAGAACCGTAAGCACCAGTACGATCAGAGTCCATGTGACTAAAAATACGGCTTCAGAAGCATACTTTTTCCTCACCTCTTTATTAATGAAGATTATAAAAGATAATAACGCTATGAAAAAGCTGAGTGTAAATGCATTCCATACATTAATCAGAGTGAATCCGGTGCCAGGATCGATAAATAATGGAACCGCCTCCTGTATTGTAGCAAGTATCCCGCCGCCAAAGAGATACATTATCCCATCGGTTGCAGACTGATAGAGCTGTGGGAAAAGAGACTCAAGTGAGTATAATGCTGCTGTAAATATAACAATCAATACCAATGGGTGATACCACCATTGTTTAAATCGTATCTTCTGCATTAATGCAAGTATCACGCACAGGAAAAAAAACGCTGCCAGAAACCCGGCATGGAACAGGGAGGGTAAATAAGAATTGGTCTCAAACCCCATACCCCCGGTTACGGCAACAGGCGCGATAATCAATAACGAGACAAGAAATGCCATACCTCCTGCCATAACAAGGTAATCGGAATTACGACCTGACCAGCGGTCGATTATAAATTGAACAATGATGAACACCCCGATAAGTCCAACAAAGATAGGTGCACCGTTCCATGTGAATATTGAAAGCGCCAGAGCAATACCTGTAAGTACAGGGAATAGCGTATTTTTAAAATTCACCATACCAGGGGATGCATTTTCTTTCTGCAATCGCTTCATTGCAATAATGAAGAAAAGATAAGCAGCAGTAGAGAGAAGGGTCTCAGCAACATGGTGATCCGCATATCCAAGAAGTGAGACATATACATGGGCAGGGGTTATTGCAAAAATCCCTGCGCTCACAATCCCCACACGCCAATCAAAGAGCTTCTCTGCAGTAAAAAACACAAGCAGCACCGTCAGTACTCCAAGCACGGGCGGAACTGCTGCTGTTGTTGCTTCTATTGTGTATAGCGAGGGCTTACCAAGCCCTGCTATGAGCGCGATCAATGCAATAAACTGGTCATACAGTGGCATCCAGCCAATCTTTGCCCCATACGGGAAATCAATGTATGAATCAAAAGCAAGAGCATCCGGGAAATGTGAAACTGTGAATAAGATACGCCGTGCATGGTAGTACGTATCAGCACCAAGAAATGTTATACTCCCGTTAGAAAACACATCAGGAAAAACAGATACTCTAACAACCAGAGCCAGAAGCAGTATCGGTAGCAATAATTTGATTTTATTTTTCTCTGTAAACAGTTGTATACTCATGTACTGCATCTCTGATGTATTTAAAGACCAGATGGATATAAAAAAGTATCCTCAATGGCGAACCCATCCAATATCCCATCTAATTATTGGATGGTCTCCTCAATGGCATAATTCTTAAATAAGATTGGAGGTAATGAATAATCATAGAGTTGAAGTAAGGGGGTATTATTATTATAGCGATCGTACTTGGTGCCGGTGGGACACGGGGTGATTTCCAGGCTGGGGCTCTACAATACCTGTACAGCAGTGGAGTTCGCCCGAACATTATCTGCGGTAGCTCTATTGGAGGGATCAATGGATTACTGCTTGCTGAAGGTGAAGGCAGTATAGAAAAACTGGTGAACTTATGGCAGAGTTTTAAAAATAACGATGATGTGTACCTGGAAGAGCCCTGGCTTAAGATTGTAAAACATATGCTGTTCCCCCCTGTATTAATGTATACACTGTTTCCCCCCATGCTTATCCGCGATACACTTAATTTTGGGATTGAGCTAGCAAGGCTAAACGATATGGTCTATAAATCCCGGCAGGTAAAATCCTTCTTCAACCCCTCACCCATTGCAGCAAAACTGCGTGCCATGCTTGATCCTGAAAAGGTGCACAGGTCGGATATCAGGCTGCGCATAGCAGTGGTGAGCCTTGAGACCGGCAAGCTACGATATATCACCGAATCCGGGTACTTCTCCGGGAACTCTGATCAACCGGTCGATCTGATCGATGCTGCTCTCGCCTCATCCGCAATCCCTTCTATATTCCCCCCGGTTAAACTGCATACTGAAAACTATGTCGATGCGGGCACAAGAGAGATGCTCCCTGTTCAGGCTGCCGTTGATCTTGGAGCTACACAGGTCTATGCCATCGCCTGCTCAAAGCCAGGGGGTGAACCTGCACCATCATTCGATGGTAGCAACATGATGGATATTACATCCCGTGCCATTAGAGATATCATGTTCGATGAACTCCAGCAAAAAGAAGCGAATCCGCCCCGCGGGTGGGGGATAGATATGAAGTTGATCCAGCCTGCTCTTGATGTCCACGGTATCCTTACCGTCGATCCGGGTCTGATATCGATAAGTATGGCGTACGGTTATATGCGGGCTTTCGACATTGTAGAGGGGGGGAGCGATCCTAAGAAGGTAGAGAATCTGAAAAGGATCTCTGATGAGATTATCCGGCTGCGGCTGAAGATATGGGATATAGAGCACCCGACCAGGGGCAAACAAAAACCCGGTGAGAAGGCATCCTGGCCAGATCCTGGTTACCCGCGCGATGTCCGCAAACTGAAGCGGGATCTTAAGGCGCTGGTCAATGAGCGCCAGCAACTGGGAGGTGCTACTGCCACTCCGCCCGATGTTGAGACATGGTGGATCGATAAGGAGCTTTTGCCATAGAAATGTATATCACGTTCAAATGCAGAGAAACCCGGCATGGACAAGATGACCCCTGCCATGCGCCAGTATTATGAAGCTAAAGAAAAACATAAAGATGCCCTGATATTCTTCAGGATGGGCGATTTCTATGAATCCTTCGGCGATGATGCCAGGATCATAGCAAAGGAACTTGATATAACACTCACAAGAAGAGGCAGGGACAGGGAGGGTGTGGATATGCCTCTTGCAGGAATCCCATACCATGCAGTGGACTCATATCTTCCCCGCCTTATCAGAAAAGGCTATAAAGTCGCTATCTGTGAACAACTGGAAGATCCGAAAAACGCAAAAGGCATAGTCAAAAGAGGAGTGGTAAGGGTAATCACGCCGGGGACTGTTATCGATTCATCCCTTATTGCCGGGGAAGCGAACAACTACCTCATGTCGATCTCCGGGAATGAACTTGAATTTGGGCTGTCGTTTCTGGATGTGAGCACGGGTGAGTTCCTGACAACCCAGTTCACAGATAACCAGGATTATGACAGGATTATAAGCGAGGCTGCAAGGATGCGCCCGGCCGAGTGCATTCTGCCATCTTCTCTTTTTGAGAATAAAAAACTCCATGACCGCTTAAAAGATCTTGGCGCCACGCTCAATATATTCGATACCGATGCTTTTGACCCGAAGACTGCGTATCAGGACCTTATTGCACACTTCGGGGTTATGACGCTTGAGGGCATGGGCTGCGAAAAACTTCCCCTTGCCATCTCATCATCGGGCGCTGCTCTTGAGTATGCCAGAACAACCCAGATGAGAGACCTTGCCCATATACAGTCAATAAGAACGTATTTTGAGAACGAGTTCATGGTACTGGATTCGATAACACTTCGAAACCTTGAGATTATACAGGGTCTGCGGAATAATCTGCGAGACAGTTTGCGGGACAGATCACACGGCTCATCTCTTTTAGAGGTGATCGATCACACAAAGACACCCATGGGAGGACGACTGCTGCATAAAATGCTCCTTAAACCCCTCATCTCTGTTATTTTATTAACAGAGAGGCTTGATGCGGTGGATGAGATTGTTAAGAAAACACTGCTTCGGTATGATCTAAGATCACACCTCTCCCAGATCCGCGACATTGAGCGCCTTATCGGGCGGGTTGTCTACGGTAACTCAAATGCCCGTGATCTTATAGCCCTGAGTCTGTCCCTGGCTGCATTACCCCGGATCATAAAAGCCACAGGAGAGAACGATATCAAATCAGGTCTCTTGCTGGATATTATCCAGAGGCTCGGAGATTTTACTGATATAGTCGCCCTGCTTGAGCGTGCAATAGTGGATGATCCACCTGTGAGCCTGCGTGATGGCGGGATTATTAAAGAGGGATACAATGAGAAACTGGATGAACTTAAAAAACTATCAAGCCACGGCAAGGGCTGGATAGCAGAGATGCAGCAGCATGAGCGGGAGCGTACAGGTATAAAATCCCTCAAGATCGGCTATAATTCCGTGTTCGGGTACTATATAGAAGTCACAAAGCCAAATCTCTCACAGGTTCCCCAGGATTATATAAGAAAGCAGACCACTGCAAATGGTGAGCGCTTCTATACACCAGCGCTCAAAGAGAAAGAGGTGATGATCCTCTCTGCAGATGAGCGAGGAAAGGCACTTGAGTTAGAGCTTTTCAATGAGATCAACTCATCTATCGCATCCCGATCAAAGGAATTGCAGACCACGGCCCAGGCAATAGGTGAACTTGATGTGATAGCAAACCTTGCAGAGGTTGCTGTAAACAACAGGTATACCAGGCCTGAGGTGAACGATAATTGCAATATACTCATCCGCGATGGGAGGCATCCCGTAGTTGAGAGATCAGTCCCTCCGGGTTTTGTTCCGAACGATATCAGAATGGACTGCCAGGAGCACCAGTTCTTGCTCATAACAGGCCCTAACATGGCAGGAAAATCAACCTATATGAGGCAGACTGCCCTGATAATAATCCTGGCGCAGATGGGAAGTTTTGTGCCTGCCTCGTATGCCTCTGTTGGAGTCGTTGACAGGATATTCACACGCGTGGGGGCTTTTGATGATCTTGCCAGCGGGCAGAGCACGTTCATGATCGAGATGGTTGAGCTTGCTAATATCCTGAACAACGCAACCCCGAGGAGCCTCATCCTTCTTGATGAAATAGGCAGGGGCACAAGCACATACGATGGATACAGCATAGCCAGAGCAGTCGTTGAATTCATCCATAATAAGGACAATGCTGGTGTACGGTCCCTTTTTGCCACACACTATCATCAGCTCACGGCAACTGAAGGGGTTCTGCGGCGTGTGAAGAACTACCATATCGCGGTAAAAGAAGAAGGAGGCGATCTTGTATTCCTTCGGAAAATAGTTCCTGGCGCAACAGATCGGAGTTATGGAATACATGTTGCAAAACTTGCAGGGGTACCGCCAAAGGTGATACAGAGGGCAAAAGAGATATTAAAAGAGGTTGAGAACGGAAGCGCAATCAGCAAAGGAAAAGAAGCAAAATATACGCAACTTATGCTTTTTGATCCGGGGGATGCAAATACAAATGCAAAGGAATCACCTGTAATCGAGGAATTGAAAAACCTCAATCTGGATGAAATGACGCCGCTGGATGCCCTCAATACGCTCTCTGCGCTTAAAAGAAAGACGGCAGGAGGGTGAAAACTACCCCGGGGATGAGTATAGTTATTATTCCAGGGGGTAAATTCATCCCTTCCCGCTCACGAATGGATCTTCTTTACCCTTCGATCCCGGAAGATAAAGGACAAAGCAGAAAGAACTTCTCAAACATACAACTTTCAATCCTCATTTTATAAGGATTTGCTATGAAACTTTACAACGATCTGCTCATGGTCTGTGCCGATATATTTTCCCCAGCCGTCAATCACAAGTCGGTCCATAGATACCTCATGCGCACCAGCAAAAATGCGCTGCTTTAAGTGCTGTAAGATATGTATGTAGTAGTATATATATTATAAGTGTGTACGCGGTTCAAATAGATTCCTTGAGCTTGTCGGGATGAGGGCGCCGCGGAAGGCTGTGAATCCGCTCTTCCTATTGGAAAATTTACATTTTAAAACAGGTGATATTATGTTAAACCCCGCTCAGAGCGGCGCATCCCCAGAGGTCTGGGGTCGCAACCCCAGCACCATAAGGCTAAGAGTGTTAAATATGTCGAAAATATGGGGTATTTCAGGTATTACCGACCATAAAGAAAATGCGCTATAACGCATTTATGAGCCTCAGTCCACTAACTTCTTTTTATTTGTTGTCCTGGCGCGCATAATACCTTTAGCTTTTGTCCTCTTGCGCTTTCCGTACAATGCCGGAGTGACTAACATAGAACCATCAGACCAGGTTTTACCCTTTTCTGATCATAACATGCCCTTTATCATCAGTCTCAAAAACGATTATATCACCTTCCTTCAGGTTCAAGCGTTCTTGTACATCTTTGATCAGAGTGATTTTCCCACCTTTAGTCAGCTTTGTAGTGCCCAAAATAGCCATAAAGTTCTAAATGTTCCCATAAATATAAATAATATTTTGTCCTATAAAGAATAAAAAGAACTAAGAGAACCATTAGAACCAACATAGAAAGGTGAAAACATGCCAGCATACCTGGTAATCAACGCCCCGAACATAGAAAAAAATGCAATCATAGTTGAGAGGAAGATATTGGAGGCACTGGTAGCCCGATACGGTACACCCCATTTCGTTCAGAAGGAAAAGCAGGAAGGTAAGACATTACATTTCACGTTCTTAGAAAACAAAATAATACTGGCGTACGAAATCTGAGAATGGAGCGAAACACGGATACGCACGGACTAACAGTATCCGTGAAAATCTGTGCGCATCCGTGTCATCCATGCAATCCGTTTTCCACTCTATTGGTATCTTTTTCATTATAATCTAAGAACTACAGTTTATAATCGACTTTGCGGTGCTCATCGCTTTGAGATGGTATTCTTCGATAAACCCCTCTCTTTTAATAAAGGATTTTTGCAGATTCTAATCTGGATTCTGTCTCTTCTATAAGCAGCTCAGCTTCATCCAGCTATTTCAAATATATACCCGCTGGTGATAACAAGAATGTCGATATCGCTTTCTTCTGCGGCTTCTCCCCTTGCATAACTGCCGAAGAGGATGATTTCCCTCGTTTTATCTCTATATTTATTCTTTACCACCGATTTTCGTCAAGTGTTTATGTCTCATAATTGAACCCTATTCAGGATATCCAATCAAAGCGAATTCTCTTGTTGCCTAACCATGGTATATGATACGATTTCTGAAAAACATCATTGGACTTGAAAATAGGTGTTGTTGCCTTCTTCTTCATTTTGATTATAATCTCGTCGCCGACCACTTCTCCAATACATCTGCAGTTGATAACATCAGCAAAGATAGTTTTTGGTGTACAATCCTCAAATCTCTTCAAATCCTTTGCAAGCAACCTGTATAGTGTATCCGCAATAACAGTCAAAACCACATCAAAATAGATTCTTATCATAAACGGAGAACTCAATGCATTGAGATTGAAAAAATCAACAAGCTCAGAGAATTTGTTTTCTATCAACCAACGATTTGCATAATGCAAAGCCAGAGTTTCCAATTCAACGTCCCGATTATTTGTAACCAAAAACGTAGGTACTTGTCGACCATGGTCTTTGAAGATCACCTGGCGAACCTTGAAATTTGTCCGTGGCAGTGTGATCTCACTCTCATACATCTTGAACTTGTTGAATTTACGTTTCTCTTTTTTCAGGTCCACTTTGATCCAATCTTTCTCCGGGATGTTATTTGCATCCTCGATCAACTTCTTACCCCGTCTCCTCAATGTGATGAACTTGATATCCCTGGTATCAAGATCTTCCAAGATATCATACGTCGTTAGTTTGGAATCAAAAACCAACGTCTGTTCGATAATCCCTTTCACATTTGTCCAGTAGTTCACAAAGTTCATGATCTCATTTGATTCATCTACCCTATCGATGTCCGTATTTGCATACAAAAGATGTCTGGATTCACCATCCTGAGCAAAGAGTGTCAATGCACTTTTCAAACGTTGATGCTTTGCACCCACCCAGTTATCGTTCATTTCTGACTTTTCTCCGTAGTGCGGTATGGAGTGGAAATCCAGGTTGATGGTGTCCCCTTGATAGTATTGTGAATATGTTGTTCTCATTTGTGATATGAACTCTTTCATGAAAGACTGGATCGTTTCTTTGTCCACCATGTAAGAGTATGTTGATGTGGTAGTTGTTTTTGGTGGAACGTTCAATCCGGCAAAGAAACCAAAGCCTGTATCATGATTGTAGCTTGATATTTTGGATAATCTTTCATGCCCTATCAACTTCAGAGCCAGTATGGAAAAGATAGAATTGATCTTTGATAGTTTCGAAGTTTCCGGGAATGGTGCTGATGATATCAGTTCATACAATCCGGTTTGAAGAATATACGGTATGAAGTAGTATATTCCACCGACCTGACATTCGAATCTGTAGCTTTCAAATTGATCGAAATCTATTGCTGTTGAGATTGGTGGTAAAATCATGTTCTTTTTTGTGATGCCAAGTTCTTCCCTGGTTCTACGTGGTAATTTTGCAAATCCTTCATCCTTGATTATTCGGTTTATTGTCTGAATGCTTGTGTTAAATCCCTCTTTTGATAGGATGTCTTTGATTTCGTATACTGAATAGCCAGATTTTCTGAGTGAAACGATTCTCTCATGTATGAAATCCGAAGCTTGTCTTCTATTGGGTCCATATTGTGGCTTTAAAAAGAATTCGACTTTTCCGTTTTGGAAATTGCTGACGAGAGATTGAAAAGTGGATATGGAATATCCTGCTCTTTTTGCAGCTTCTTTTTGAGTTAATGATTCTAGGAAATATGCTCTTAGAGCTTCATATCGTTTCTGTGCAGGTTCTTTTGGGTTTTGAAAATACTCGATAGGATTGAATTCATCATCGTCAGTCATATGTATTGATTATGGAACTTATAATATTAAGTATTTATTGTTAAAATGTATTATTCATTGCATATTTTAGGGTAAAATGGCTGTATTAGGTGGATTTCTAGACCATAATTGCCATGATATGTTAATCTATAGTTGGAACACAAGATTTTTATGTTCCATGAATAGAACATATTCTGTAAAGGTATTTATTGAAAAACGTTATCCTTCGAGATGATTTGGTGAAAAAGTGGTTAATTTTTTGTGGAATATAAACGGCTGACGAAAATCGGTGTGCACTGTTTTATCTCCTTTCCATCAGGAAGCCATCCGCCAGTTAGAACCGCATGCTTTGCCACATCTTTGAACGCAGCCGCTGCGGTCTATCCAATCTGTTCCACGTATTTATGACTCACTACGTCACCCTTTTTCTCCATTTTTGTGGGTACTATTATATTGCAGAACCTGCATTGATCATCAGTTTTAAAGTAACCGCAGTAGTTCATGTAGCAGATGCTCAGGCAATCTGCGCCCCGTATCTGGGCGACCCTGGACATAGAGGTACCGTCATCTGTTTTATTTGAATAGTACTCGGGTCTGGGAAGCCATTTTACCTCTGTAATGAACTTTCCTTCGTGCTCAAGTGCAAGTGAGCCATTGTTTACCTTTATAGCGAAAGGCGATTTGCTGTATTTTCGAAGCTGCACAATAGTTCCATCTGGAAGCTCAAAATCATCAGGTATTTTTCCTGTATCGTGCCGTTCAAAATCCCATTCAAACAACCAGTGTATCTGTTCCTTATATTTCTTACCGACTCCTTTGAGTGCAGAGTCATCCAGTGTCACGCCGTTGACCAGCAGTTCTGCCTTGAGTTCAATTGAATCAATCTCTTTTCCATTTAATCGATAATTCTCAACCGTATAAAATCCTCCTGATTGCTTATAGAAGGAAATAATTGCTTAAAACAGTATACAAACCGCCAATTATTGTCTAAATCCTTCCAAAAACCGAATAAATCAGGCAAATTATTCCTCGTTGATTTCACATTGCAAAGGTTAGAAGCAAAATCAGCCCTTTTATAACTCAGTGTTTTCTTATAATCACTGTAAGATCGCTACCTGATTCCTCGATTTTCACTATTTCATGCCCATGTTCTCTGCTCCATTGAGGAATCGTATTTTTTGCGGTGGCATCATCAGTTAATACTTCAAGCTCTTCCCCTGTCTTTAACTCATCTATCTTTTTCTTGGTATAGAATAGCGGCAACGGGCATACCCTGCCTCTGGCATCTAACTTGTACATGAATAATCCATTGAATTCTGGTTTATTGTAATTTGGTGTTCAGGCAAAAATTGCTCTTAATCTTTGGCTTTCTATCACCTTAAAGACAAAATGCTTGCTTGTAAATAATTATTTATGGATGAACTGGATTTGAGGGGCGAAGTCTGCCTCTATACGTTTGTGAAAACAAAGCTGAAACTTGAGGAACTTGAAAGCGGAGAAGAACTTATCGCAATATACGACCATGCGCCAGCAATCGAGAACGTGCCACGCAGCCTGAAAAATGAGGGGCATACTATACTGGGCGTGGAAGAAGTTGAGAAGCACCTTTGGAAGGTAAGAATAAAAAAGCGCTAACCTTTGCGGACAAAAATATTGTAGGTCCCGTTGTTTATTTCTACCCCAAGCAATTCATTCCCTGATTTTTTTGCCCACCCATCGATATTCTGAGGTGCCACAGGGTCGCTGGCGAGGACTTTGAGTACTTCACCTTTTTGAAGCCTGTCCACCTGCTGTTTTGTTCTGATTAAAGGATAGGGGCATGCTTCGCCCCTTACATCAAGCTCGAAGTCGTATACTATTACCATCTCAGAATACAAGTGTTACTTCGCTATCCAGTATTCTGTTTGTGAGATCGTCGATACTAAGCTTTCCGATTCCTTCGATAATTTCGCTGTCAGCTACACCCCTCTTCTTCAGATCGGCGTCCAGTGCATAGAACTTAACGCTCTCGATTGCCTTAATGATGGTATCTTCTACGCTAGGTACATCTTTCTGCCATACAGCAGCATCACCGTACCCGGTCTTCTGTCCCTTCACCACAGAATGCACGCCTCCGCTCACGAAAGTGATTGAAGGAGAGTTTCCTGCCGCAGCCTGCGTCTCAGCAAGAGGTATTGCACTGTATGAGTCTTCCTTGCCGTAAGGAGGCTGGGTCACGATTATGTTTACTTTCTTGCTCATGTTCTCACCCCAATAATATGGTCTTGTCTGATTCTGCTGTCCATTCTGCAAGGTCATATAGTCCGCCGATGACCACACCTTCGGTCTGCTGCTTTGTCACACCGCGGGCATCGGTGCATTTGATGCATGCGATGGCATCGATTTTGGGGTTTTTGAGCCCCTTCCTGAGTACAGTGCCGAAAAGCTGCTCCACGATGGGGAACTCTTTTGGTCCCTGGTCGCGATGACCGATTATTGTTCCGTCAAGGTAGTTGAAGAAGTTGATGTTAATCCCTTTCTCCTTTGCAGCGTGGGCGAGCCTGATGAGCGTGTATGCTGCCTCGTCGCGGTAGGGTCCGTTTATGGATACTATTGTTAAGGTTTTGCTATTGCCGTTGTTTGCCATATTTATCACCTCAGAACCAGGCTACTATCGTGTTGTCCTCAACTATGTGGTCGAGGAGGGTGCCTATTTCCTTGATATCCACACCCGGAATCAGGTTGCCATCAAGTCCCCGGGACTGAACAGCTTTATCATCTGCGAGAATTCTGATGCCTTTCTTTTTAGCATCCAGTAGTTTATTCCCGAATTCGCTTTTCCTTGCAGCAGTAACCCCATCCTCCACAAGATACAGGGATACATTGCTGCCTTTTTTTGCCCTGGCATTCAACCCTATATCAAGCACGAGATTCGGTATCTCGGTTGTATACGGGTCTTTGGATAATACCAGTAATAGATTTGTCATGTTTATCTACCTCTGAAAGAAATTATTTGTTCCTTATTCGATCCAGCCACCAGTTCCTGCTCAACTCTTGCAATCATAGCATCGAGTGTTTCAAGTATCGGCGTTCTCCTCTGCGTTCGTGAGTACTCAAACTCACGCCATTCCCTCAATTTCTCGAGAACAGGTGTTGTTTTCTGTACTTTATCTTTATTAGAGACAAAGACGATTCCTTCTTTTGATGTGATTCATTTCGATCCTCCTGTTTATGCTAAATAAGCAAATACAAAATAATCAGGCATATATATAAATGCAGAGAAACAGGCGATTGTTGTAACGAAAATTACAAGAACAGAATGAATACGGCAAAGATTGATAGAAAAATCACAACAATAATTGCCGTGCTATCTACGAATCTTTCAATCTGTATCTGGCATAGGCAAGGACGTTCTCCTCAATGAATCCGGGAGCTTCAACCGGCTCTATTCCCCTGCTGAGCAGTTCTTCGGCAGCACCCCCACCGATCCTGCTGCAGAGCACAGCATCACAATCATGGATGAGGGAAACACTATTATTCAATGCTTCATCTTCATGACCGCCGTATTCCAGAGTACCGCAGGCTGGACTGTTCTCTCTTACTTCGAGGACTTTGATTTCCTCACCGTCTGATTCTATTATAATAAATCTCATTGCTTTGCCGAAATGCTGGTTAATAACCTTGCCGTCGCTTGAAGCGATTGCCATCTTTAAGCTTTTCTTCATTCATATTGCCTCCAAATACAATTAATAATAGTAGTCTCTGCATGCTTTTAATGGCTTGCTTCTCGGCAAAGTGATTAAAAACAAGGCAAATATTGCCTCTTCATTGAGTTTATACGGGCTCTTTTCTGACCAGAAGAAGAGGGGGGACAGAGGCAAGCTGCGCCGCTACTGAGAATATAATTAGATATGGAATCGATATATCATAGAGAATCCCCATTAATGCGCTGCCTAAGAACCAGAATATCCCGTAACCTGTATTAAAAATTCCATACGCTGATCCACGTCTATCCATCGAAACCATCCCTGCAATAGCGGCTCTCATAATGGATTCCTGAGCTCCCATGCCTACACCCCATAAAGCCATTCCCAGAAGAGCAAAATAAAATCCTCCCAAGAAGACTAACGGGGCAAAAATCGAAGAAATGAGGGCAGCAGCTATCAGGACAGAAATACCGATCCTGTCAAATAAACGCCCAAATATAAGCGCTGCGAGTGCATCAACTCCCATGGCAATAGCATAGAACACAGGAATCCAATCATCTGAAACGATAGATACCCTCTTGAAATGATAGGCAATTAGCGGAAAATCAACATACCCTGCTGCAATGAAAGCGACTGCACCAAGATATATCCAGAATACTTTTGGGAAAACTTTGCTCTCCAGTTTGACCGAGCCAACTTCGAAAGCACGGGGATGTGGATAGAGCAGACGCGCTGCGGCTAGAACGCTTAGCGCCAGCAGGGCTGGTACAAGCAGGACACCAAAGCTCATCTGATAACCTCCCCTGAAATAAAGAACCCCAGCTACAATGAGCGGGCCAAGCATCGCACCTATCTGATCCAGTGCCTCATGCAAGCCGAATCCCCAGCCTCGCCCCATTTTCACAGTAGCATGTGAAAGCATAGCGTCTCTGGCAGGAGTGCGAACCGCTTTTCCCATTCGCTCTGCAATCATGAGAAGGGAAGCAATTTCCCACCGCCCTGCCAGTGCCAGGAGAGGAACTGCAAGGAGATTAATCCCGTATCCAAAAAGAGTTATTGTCCAGTATTTCCCTGTTCTATCACTTATGTAGCCAGAGACCAGGCGCAGACCATACCCGATCAACTCACCGAATCCTGCAACAATTCCCACGACGGCTCCACTTGCCCCAAGAATAGCAAGATAAGGACCTGTGATGCTGCGCGCCCCTTCGTATGTCGTGTCCGCAAAGAGGCTCACCGCACCAAGTAAAATGACAAACTTCAGTGCAGCTCCTTTTGCATTATACCTGTTACCTTCTCCAGGTGCCTCCATCTATATCCTCCTCATATTTTTAATGCAGATAATAATTTTAAAGAACGAATAGCATAATATGTGTTTTCCAGCGTAGATATTCCACCATCTGCTGCTCTTGAAAAGCCTCCATTATTATTCTGACACTTTCTTATTATTTCAATGCATTGATTAATATAACATGGTTTGTAAGAGATTATATTAGAGGCTATAGCACCAGCATAAATATGTTCAATAAACGAGGGAGATGTGTCAGGGACATTCACAAAACCATAAATTGGATTTTCGCATTTTTTAATGAAGTGTTCTGTCTTTAGAATATTTATTGGATAGTTCAACAAGTTTAAGATCACCAATGCCTGAGAAGTTTCAATAAGTGTGGAGCGGGTATAGCCAAAACCTCTATCATCCTTTTGAAAATTTAAAACGAAATCGGTTATATCATTCTTGAAGTTGTCATATTGCCCAATTTTCAAAGCAAAGCATAAATCGATTAAATAATACATCGGTTCAAAAATCGATGTATTTTCCTCTGGCAGATTATCGACGCTGTAAATTCTTAGATTTCTTGTTATGTACGGTGTTGGGTCGCACTTTAGTTCTTCATTTAACAATAACAAACTCTTAATCGAGTAGAATGCCGAATAAACACTTTGATATGAGCCATGATTATTCTGTAAACTTCTTAAATAAGCCAGCGTGTTCTCGTCTTTAAAATTGGTACTTAATAAGTATAGGATCGATAAAGCATAATAAGTATCTGAAGCATTTGGCTCTTCTAATCTGTAAAAGCAAAATCCACCTTTTTTGCATTTACGTTCCATTACATAATTGACAGCCCGTTCTTTGCATCCATCCATAGCCGATATTTCCTTCCAATAACATTGATCGGTAGGAGTTATCAGCTATCAAGCGGTTGAAGGTGAACTCCATCACCTGTTTCTATACAAGAATACGGAAACCACAGCCTCAAGTTGCATTACAAGAAATTAAGCTTTTCTCAACAGGCAATACTAGGTATTAAAGTTAAAATTATATACACGAATGCACATCAATAGGAAATCTGGCGATGAGGTTCGCCTTGGTATTTACCTAAACTGTCTCATTCGAGACTGATAACTTCTATTTTAAGAAGGAGGCGAACCAAAGTGAACCAAAATATAGCAGTACAGACGTTTTTGAATTTTTGCCAGGAGGTTATTGGATTGAGTGGCATATTTGCCAGTCCTTATTATTTAAATAATAACTTCTACGAAGCGCCACAAGAAATTGGTATGGGTTGATGCTAGATGGCAGTAGATCTATATCCAACAGCATTAATTGCAGTAGCGATAACAGCAGCTGGCATCATAGGACTAAAAACGAAGATATCTTCCTCAATCTTTGAGGTGGGTGCTGGCATGGTACTTGCGAACGCTCTCGGCATAGGAATCATACCCTGGCTCGATTTTCTGGGTACGTTTGGCGGTCTGATTCTGACATTTCTTGCAGGAGCAGAAGTGGAGATCGCTCTTCTTAAAAGACAGGCAAAACAAAGCTTTGGAATCGGCACGATGGCATTCGCGGCTCCTCTTGTAGGCATCGTCACCGTTCTGACAGTTTTCACCGACTGGAGCTGGCAGGCAAAATTGGCCGGAGGCCTTGCCCTGACTACTACGTCGGTTGCAGTGGTCTATGCTGTTCTCACGGAATACGAATTGATCAAGACTCCGACTGCGAAAACCATCATTGCGGTAACGTTCGTGAACGATATTCTGACCCTGTTAGGGATTAACTTTATCCAGACTTCGTTTGACCTCGTCACCGTTGCTTTCGTTGTAATCATGATCGCGCTTATCCCGACGGTCCCAATCCTGCTAAGGAAGGTGGTCCGGGACTTTGGAAGGAAAGCGGTTGAGATTGAATTAAGATTCGTGCTTGCCATACTGTTCGCAATTTCGTTCTTCGCAGATCAGGCTAGTCTCCATTCGGTGTTTGGAGCCTTCGTCTTGGGCCTGATTTTTGCGAATACCATTCAGCAGCATCAAGAAATCCTTTCGAAGATGAGAACTGTGACATTCTCTCTCCTCGCTCCAGCTTTCTTCATACGGGCAGGCATGTTGATCGCTCTGCCTGCAATTATCGCGAATATCATCCTGGTATTTGGATTGCTGGGAGCGAAACTTTTATCGAAATTCATTGGGGTGTATTGGCTTTGCAAGAAGTGTATCCCTGAAGCCCCAATGTTTTCCACTATGCTATTCAGCACAGGCCTGACTGTTGGATCGATTACAGCAACACTTGGACGTCAGTTGGGATACCTTTCAGATATACAGTTTTCAATAATCATCGCCGCTGTGATACTCAGTGCTGTTGTACCCACTCTGATTGCCAAGCGATTCGTTCCAACCAACATCATAAACAAGTAAATGGAAATAATAAATAAAATGAGGTGTAATGAAATGTTTGAAAAAATCTTGGTTGCATTTGACGGTTCCAAACCCTCTGAAAAGGCATTAGATGCGGCGATTGAACTCGCAAAAAAATTCGGTTCAGTAATACATCTTGTAAGTGTGATAACGCTACCTGATTATGCTGTCCTCAAAAACGAGGTCGCTGAGGTACAGGAAGAAGAAGGCAAGTTCTACCAGGAGTTACAGAACAAGGCTATCGAATCGAGAAAAGGCGAAGTAGGAATTAAATCTGTTATAATTTATGGGCATCCGACTGATAGAATTGTAGATTATGCCAAATCTCAGAATTTCGATTTGATTGTCGTAGGAAGCCGCGGGCTCAGCACCACAAAGCGCTTCTTTCTCGGCAGCGTATCAGATAAAATAAGCCACTTTTCTCCCTGCCCGATATTGATCGTAAGGTAGTGAACAAAAGAAACCTGTTTGCAAGGCTAATATTGGTCTTACTTTTAACCTCATTATTATATGGGCGCTGATAGAGTGGAAAACAATAACGTCTATTTACCAAAACTAATTAATTCCCTTAAGACCCATCCTCGGCCTCAAAAGCGAAAAGAAGTTGCCTGGCTGCTGGGTGAAATAATTGAAAGCCTCAGGTCTGATCCAGATATTTATGTCAGAGCTGCGGCTGCAGAAGCCCTTGGGAAGATAGGTAGTAAAAAGGCAATACCAATATTAGAACAAGCCAGCGTTTTTGACATGGTTCCTGTCAGGAAAAGCGCATTGGAGGCATTAGAAAGGATAAGTAATGACACTGGTAAAGGCAACCGAAGTAACGATAGGGAAAGAATGACTGCTGATTGAAGAGCAAGGAATTACTCGCTCAGTATGTTATTTTTTCAAACGTCTACGACTACGTATGACTGTGATACAGGGTTACTTGATATTCTCAACCAGGCATTAAAGATATATACACGAATGCACATTAAAATTATATGTGGGCGATGAGGTTCGCCTTGGTATTAGCCTAAATTGTCTCGATCGAGACTGATAACTTCTATTTTCAAGTAAGAAGGTGAACCGTAATGAACCAAGAATATAGCAATCGAGAGAATCTTGAATTTTTTATCAGGGGTTATTGAGTTAAGTGGTATATTTACTAGTCCATATTATTCGTCAATGGCAGTTGTTTCCAAGGATAATAATATACATGCCGGGCACCAAATCATATGCTTAGAGTAGGGGATTAAATTATAGGAGGAAGTCCATGGAACTTTGAAATACAGCCTTCTGGGGAGGTTGTAAAATAATTCATTTCCGAATTATGATTATAGGTGACCACATTGGACGATAACCATAAGAGAGCTTTGAGCACTAGCCTTCTCATAATTGAGAAAGATTTGCGCAACATAGCCGGTGAATTGCAGCGGGCTGGAGGAACCAGAGATACCATCTTTTACTCCAAGGTGAACGACATCGATCAAATGAAAGCAACAAGGATATTGAGCGGTGTGCAATCTATGCTTCAAGAAATCAAGCGAGTCAAAGAAGAGGCTGAGTTGGGGACTAGAAAGGAATCTATCGAGAAGGAAGTCTATAGCTTATTAATAGAGATATGGACTCTTCTTGAAGATTTGAGACCTGAGAGGCTCACTGCGTATGGTCCACTGACTGAGAAAGATAAGGAACTCCTGAGGCCTCAGATTCAGGGATTACTGAGGATGGTCAATGATATGCTTTCGGCTCTCAGGTAAAAGCCTAATGAGTTCTTCTGTCTATTACTAACAGAAATTAAGGAGAAGATCAGCAAAATTATCTTAAAAGAATTGTTTTATTTGCTATCCCAAGAATGAGGTGATATAAATTCAACTTCAACATGTTAATTACTTCGGATCGCGCCTGGGATCTATGGATGCCGCTCTGGAGCAGTTTGAGACTAGGCTTAAGCTGGAAGGTGAGTCTGAAGATATCTTGAAGATAGTGAGGGACTTGAGACAAGAGGTAAATAACTTTCTGAAATACCTAGGTATATCGATAAAGAAGAAAGATATTTACAACGAGATTTACACAACATGCATATTTTTTGAGACTTATCTCATTGAGATGGAACCGAAACGTTTCCAGAAAGGCTATGGAAAGCTTGAATCAGAAAGCGAAGAAAAGGCAATTGAACGGTTTCTTCTTAACCTTGATACGAGAATACAGGAACTGAAGAAAGAGTGCGAGAGTAAAGTAAAATAGAAATAGACAAAAGCTTACTACTATCAAAGGATACCTTTTGGCATTTTTATGTCTTAAAGATTCTGGTTTTATTGAGCTTTATCAGGTAAAATAACAGGTGTGTTGCTATTTAAATAATATCGACTCACATATAAGCACCTATTTAAAAGCAGTAAATTTGTCTTTGGACGCATTGCATAAGGGACACTTATCGGGCGCTTCTCCTTCTAAGGTATATCCGCAAACTTCGCAAACCTGGATAGGACCGAGTTTAACGTCCTTCCCCGAATTAACTGAATCTAATGCTTTTTCATAAAGCTGCTTATGCATTTTTTCAGTGCCGTATGACCATTCAAAACTTCTCTGTGCGCCTTTTTCTCCCTGGAATTTTGCTACATCCATGTATGCAGGATACATTTCTTCAATTTCAAATGTTTCACCCGCAATGGCTAATTTAAGGTTTTTCCTGGAATCACCCGGACCAAAAGCTGCCATGCTATTTGCAACAAATCCCCCATCCAAGTGTTTTAACTCCCGGTAATGGTCTCCTGCATGTATATATTCAGCATGAGCAATTGCTCGAAATAAGCGGGCCACATTATTGAATTTTTCTTTTTCAGCTTGGTTTGCAAAATGCAAATACCTCATATGCGCCTGGCTTTCTCCTCCAAATGCATTGATAAGATGCTGTTCTGTCATTTTCTTCATTTAAAAACCTCCCTTCAATAACCTCAATTATTTATATTATAAATAACGGTCACACCAAAAAGATAATAAAAGCCAATTCGGGGAAATAACTCTCGATATTTCAAGAGAAATCGACGGCGAATTTAAGCCCGTGATTGTGAAAAAGCATACTCTCAAAAATAGACAAATCCGATTGAATCAAACAGTTGTGTGGAATTAGGCTACAATAGCTCATGTGACATTTAGCTCTATTTATGATTCAGCCAAGAGGCGCTAAGACATACTCTGAAGCCCTGCGTATGGGTGCTGAGACATATCATATCCTTGGCGCTATAATCGCAGTGTTGCTTTGAACCTCTTTGGATTAAGCAGAAGATCAAGTCCCTCTTTGGCACTTCTGACATGTACATCCGCTGCAATCAGCGCATCAACCGCACAACCCTCGCCTTCTGTAACAGCGATTCCAAGCCTTGCGGTTTTAAGCATTCTTCTATCGTTTATCCCATTGCCCAGGGCAACAACTCTTTCAGCACCCAGATTTTTTACATAATCCTCTTTCTGAATATCCAGATTTTCGCCTTTAATAATGTGTATCTTGCAGTTAATGCCTTCAAGCTCTGTACATGCTTTTTCAAAGATATCAGCAGTCAGTATATGTATTTTCAGGAACTGAGCTATTTCGTTTAATTTCTCCCTTACTTTAGGCAGAAGCGTGCCATCGACCGATAGAGTTCCAGTAAAATCTGAAACAAGGTACTCTAATTTTACTGAACCAAAATCGGGGATATATATTTCAAGCATAAAAATTAAGCCTCCTATAATTCAGTATGCTATTGCAGTATTGCAAAATAAGCAATCGTTGTTCATTTAATCTCCTCTTTCAATATACAGGCAACTTCCGTGCTCAACGGCAATTTAACGGACGACCTCGGTGCACCAACCTGTAGCCCTTGATTTTGCTTTCGATGATTTCAGTATCTCGATGAAGGTCTCCAGCCGCGTCTTCAACTGCCCGGTATCTAATCAGTGTTTTCTTATAATCACTGTAAGATCGCTACCTGATTCCTCGATTTTCACTATTTCAT
>NZ_JMIY01000007.1:394807-443327 GCF_000685155.1 Candidatus Methanoperedens nitratireducens | reverse complement strand
TGTACATGAATAATCCATTGAATTCTGGTTTATTGTAATTTGGTGTTCAGGCAAAAATTGCTTTTAATAGATCAAACTCGGTTATGAGGCGGCGGCGCACAAGCTCGGCGCTGAAGTTCTCACAGAACCAGCACTGATTATCTCCAGGTTACTTCTTCTGCCTTAGCCCTGGCTTCAGCACCCCTGCGACCAGCCTCTTCCCTTGTCATTTTGCCGCGCTCTTCTCTTGACATTTATATCACCCCTATTTTGTATCTATACTTTTATGGATTTTACAGGTTCAGCTAATTTATAGCTGCTCCATGTATTGTTCAATATTTCGATAAGATTAACTCACTATCATTGCCGTATAGTTAAGTTACCCCGGATAAATATTCTCTATTTCATGCTACAAGAATATTCTGTTGATTAACCGAAAATTATTATATACAAAATAGCATCAATTGAAGAGAACCGTTAGAGGTAATTCAATGGCAAGAAACATCCGCGTGGAAAAACTCACACAAACTCCAATAGAAAAACAGGAGATAGAAATAGTAGAGAGAAAAGGGGTAGGACACCCTGATAGCATGGCAGACGGCTTTGCTGAAGCTGTAAGCCGTGCACTATGCAAAGAATACATTAAAAAATGCGGAACTGTGCTTCACCATAACACTGACCAGGTTGAAGTTGTGGCAGGGCGCTCTCATCCCCAGTATAGAGGCGGGGAGTTGATCTCACCGATCTATGTGCTTCTTGTAGGGAGAGCAACAAAAGAATTCAATGAGATTAGAATACCAACAGATACTACTGCGGTAAGAGCTGCCAGGCAATACCTGGATAGCACCCTTCCTGATATTGATGTCGAGCATAACATCATAATCGACTGCAAGCTGGGTTCCGGATCAACAGATCTCCAGGGCGTTTTCAAGCGCGGAAAAGCGCCGATGTCTAATGATACTTCTTTTGGTGTTGGGTATGCTCCCTTATCAGAGACTGAGCAGATAGTCTATAATACCGAGAGGCAGATGGTATTGAACTTCAAGAAAGACCTCCCTGCCATTGGAACAGATATCAAGGTGATGGGTATGAGGAAGAACGATAAAATAACCCTCACTGTGGCATGTGCAATGATAGGGAAATATATAGATGACCTCTCACACTATATTTCCACAAAAGAAGAGCTCAGGGATAAAATATGCGATCTTGCAATGGGATATACAGATCGCGAAGTAGAGGTATTCATCAATACAGCAGATGATGAAGAGAGCGGATCGATTTATTTGACAGTTACTGGAACCTCGGCTGAGATGGGAGACGATGGTTCTGTTGGTAGAGGAAACAGGTGCAACGGCCTGATTACGCCTAACAGACCTATGAGTATGGAGGCCACAAGCGGTAAAAACCCGATAAACCATGTAGGTAAGCTGTACAACCTTCTATCCAATCGAATAGCGAATGATATTGCAAAGAATGTTCCAGGAATCCAGGATGTGCATATCCGCATACTTTCACAGATAGGCAAACCTATAGATCAGCCTCTGATTGCAAGCGCACAGGTAATACCAGAGGAGGGTGCGAATATGGCGATGATCAAATCAGAATCTGAAGCAATCATAGATCAATGGCTTGCTGACGTCACAAAGATGACAGAGATGATAGCTAATGGGGAGATAGAGACCTTCTAACTCCCTATTATTTTTATATTAACATTTCGGGTTCTTGGTCCATCAAGTTCAACAAAGAATATACTCTGCCACGTACCCAGGACAGGGTGCCCGTTCTCGATGGGTATGATCTCACTCATGCCAAGAAGGACTGCCCGCAGATGTGCATCAGCATTATTATCTATCTGGTTATGGGCATAGCTTTTATTCTCCGGGACAAGTGACTCCAGCATATCCATAATATCTCTCCTGAGCCCGCGCTCGTTCTCATTGATTATTATTCCGCTTGTGGTGTGGCGTGTGGATATGACGCAGATCCCATCTTTTATACCGCTTTCTTTTATTATCGTCCGTATGCGGTCGGTGATGTCGATGAGTTCAGTCCGGGTTGTTGTTTGAATGTTCATAAGTTCGTGGAGGGTAAAAATAAGGGGAGTAGCTCCCCATTTTTACCGTCTGTGCCGTCTTACCATGTACGCTATCGCAAGCAGACCAGCGAGCGCGAATACCGCTTCGAACGCTGGTGTCGGTTGTGGTGTTTGCGTTGGTGTTGGTGTCGGTGTTGGTGCAGGTGTAGAGGCAACAGCTCTGACATCCGCATCTACACCTATCCCAAGAGTCAGGGGGAAGGAGACATAATGACGCCGGTTAGAGACTTTGTCGTCAAAGATGGCCAGGCCGATGTCGTAGACCTTCCCGGTTTCAACCACTTTATCATCGGGATTGCCTGTATTCAGATTGCGGCGCATCTCCAGCACCCAGCGGCCATCCTCCCACTTGCTATTGGCAAGGATGTCGGCAACGCTTCCCGAGGGTTCCCTCAATATACGGCGGGGGAGCAGGTCGCCCACGTTGAACGAGACATCAGGGTCAAAGGGTACGGCGTTCACTTCCCTGATAAGCGGGGGCAATTCAAGAAACTCTCCGAGCTCTTCGAACTTTGCCTCTGGGATAGCGTTAAATCCCACTTTTGCCTGATCATACATCCATTCCGGCTCATTCTGCGTCAGGAAAGATCCTGTGCCTTCGTCACTGAGGCGGTACTCCAGCACATAGTTATCGTCGGCATAGCCGATGGGTCCGGAGCGGGCACCGCGCCACATCCACATGTCCAGGAAGTTCCCCTCGGTCAAAAGTTCGCCAACCTCGTCCCCGGTCTTCACCTTGTCCCAGCCGCCCGCTTCGTTAAGCTCGGTGCGGGTGATGAGGAGATACTTCCGCACATCACTCTGTCCCAGCCCGGCATCGCCAAGGTACGGATTTGCCCTGACTTCATCGGCTGTCGGCTCCCTGGGCATGGCGCGCATGGAATTATGGCACGTAATAAAGCACCCGGCTCCAGCAAAGCTTATATTTGCCCCGTCAAAGGCAGGGATGTCACGATCGCTGAGAATGACCGTCAGCCTATCTTCATAGCTGGCATTTATGCCTGCTTTAGGAGCATCAGGTTTTGGCCCTCCCCACCTGACCCAGTTGCTTCCATCCCACCGCAAGAGGTCGTGCATTATGCCGGGCCACTCCGCATCCCATTCGAAGCGCATATAAAGATAGTCGCTGTCATAGGCTGCCTTCATATCAACATCAATAGCCGGTTTCTTGCCCTCGATAGGGTCGGGTTCAAGGCTGGGGTGGGCTACGAGCCTTTCGCCTAATGTGGTCTCTTGTCCCCTGTGACAGGTTGTGCATCCTGTGCCGGCGAGCAGACCATTACTGCCAGGATGTTCTGGGCTGGAAAGAAACTGCCAGGACGCCTGGGCGGGATAGAATAGGGTTACCCTGGTTGCAGGCACTTCAGCCCAGTCACCGGGGAAGGTGAACAGTTCAGTAGACTTGTATGAGGTCTCATCTGCTGCGGTTACCATGCTTACTGCTACGATTGTTCCAATCACAACCGTTGCAAAAATCAATGCGATTTTCATTGTTTGTTTTACCTCCTTTGTAGTCTATGCGTTGTGATATGGCATAAACCAGAAAGCAGTTTTAATTAGTCTTTAATAAAACTTTCGGTCGTGTATATAGGTAAAATCGCTCTTATAGTAATAAGGCATTATTCTTTTGGAGTTGGAAGATGAATAAGCTTTTTCATTATAATTCATATATATAGACAAAATGCTAAAAGGAAAATTGATCACTCTTGAAGGAATTGACGGGACAGGAAAATCCAGCATAGCAAAGATGCTGAGAACTAAATTTCCAGAGGCTGTTTTTACAATGGAGCCTACCCATAGCTGGATTGGGGAGGCAGTAAGACGATCGATAGGATCTGATACCGACCCTCTGGCTGAATTATTCTTATTTGTGGCAGATCATGCAGAACATATTGCCAGGGTAATCAGACCCGCACTTAGGGATGAAAAACTGGTCATCTCTGATCGGTACTCTGACAGCAGGTATGCATACCAAGGGGCCACACTTTCGCATACCTTTGACAATGCAATGGAATGGTTACAGAGCATCCATAATGGCTGGACTATTGTACCTGATCTGACTATTCTACTTACAATAGATCCAGGTATAGCGGTTTCACGATGCGGTATCCGCGGGGAACATACAAAATTTGAAAAAATAGAGTTCTTGAGGATTGTCCAGGAAAACTATCTAAAGCTTGCAGAGAAGGAGCCGCAGAGGTTTGTGATAGTAGATGCGGGAGCTGAACTTGAAGTTGTAGCTCGCAAAGTTGAATCGGCGATTAGAGGTTTTCTAACCGCCAATCTGTGAAGAGTTTATTTCCTGAACTCGGTATAGCCGCATCTCCCGCATGCAACACGATTCTTGTGTTCTCCGAGAAATACTCCAGGACCGCATCTTGGGCATGATGGTTTGATTTTTTTGGCTTTATCGCCGCTCACTTCATAGAATTTATGTACTGCCATCGGGATCACTCCTATTCAGGTTTAGTTTCTGGTTCTGCTATCGCTTCTGCCGCAGGTGATTCTGAGGCCGTCTCTTCTTTTACCTCGGGTGCATCTCTTTCAATAAGATACTTATGAGCGATCTGTTTCAGGCGCTCTTCGCTCTCATAGATGCTGGCCGATCCAAAGGTATCCTGCTTCCCAAATACTGCATTAAGTTGCTCTATAATAATCAGTTCGGGTTTTGAGTTAAGCATTGCCGCAAGTTTATTTTTTACGTCTATCCTTGAAGGGGTTCCTTTATTATTAATTTTTAATAAAACCTCTCTTCTTCTCAATAGTGGATTTGTTCTATCTTTAATAATCTGAAGTTCCATTATTCTTCCTCCTTACATTTCATCCTATGAAGTAGTGATTGTATTTCTTTTTTCTTATCCTCTGTTACTCTTACTACTACCGCCCCTTCATCCGGCAACCCATATATAACTACTGATGTAAGAGGTGCCATAGCAATCGCAGGCAGGGCTGCTAGGTCCTCCTCTCCTATTACAAGTATACGTACCGGGTTATCAGAATCCATGGCCTTTGAGATCTCCTGCAGTAGTTCTTCGGTTATCATACCTGGCGGGTTCTCGACTGTTATGGTTTTAAAAAGAGGATGCTTTGTGCCGTGCATTATTTCATCAGGAGCAGTATTCCGCTTTGTTCGATCATCCACAAAGGATATATCTGGAACCAGCCCGGCGCTGAGAAGATTAAATGTTACAATATCACCTACAGATATCAGTTTAGTCGGATTTTTAAAATCATTGATTATCCGCCTGGCGTTCTCAACTCCATCTCCAGAGTAGAGCTCACCATGAATTTTCCTCAGTTCTGCCCTTAGTTCATACGGAAGACAGTATCTCTTCAAGCTCTACCGCACCTTCAGGGCATACTTCCCTGGCAATTTAACACCAAGCTTTTTTGCAATCTGTGACCTCTGAGGATCAATTATCACAACATAACCGCTCCAGTCAGAAGTAAGGGCAGTTGAACTGCAGCCCTCACATACCTGTCCGCTTATCACTCGGTGGCATTCTTTGCAAACAAGCTCTGCCATTACACCACCTCTGGTTTAGAGACCTCTGGTTTTTCTTCCTTGACTGTATCTTCCTTTTTCTCCTCTTCTTTTCTTTCTTCTTTCTTCTCCTCTTTCTTTCTTTTCCTGGGCTTTGCTTCTTTTTCCTCAGTACCTTCTTTTCTACCCTGACGTGCCTCTTCAAGCCATTCCAGTTTGCCCAGTGCATGCTGTCGCATGGTCAGACCGATTTTACTGTCCCTCGGTTCACGTTCATTAAGGCTCACAGCTACGATCCTTGCCCTGATACGATCCCCTACGGTTATGGCGCGACCTGATTCCTTGGTTATAAGTCTTGAATTTCTCTCATCATAGCTGACATACTCATCAGTAAGCTGGCTTACATGTACAAGACCATCAAGCGGACCGATGCCTGCAAATACCCCGAATTCAACGACCTCTAAAACGCTACCTTCAATAATCTCCTGCAGCTCAGGCATAAAAGTTACTGCATCAAATATTGCGTCATAATATACTCCCGCATCCCCGGCCAGTATATGTCCTTCACCCACTTCTATAACGTCTGTTACTGCGACTATTGATCCTATATTCTTATCCACAAGCCCTTCAAGTTTATCCCGCAAAGCGAGTTTAACTGCTTCCTCTACAGGTTCGCCAAGTAATTCAGGTGCAATTCTCACCGTATCTGCTAATCTCATTCTCTTATACATTTGAATCCTCTTAACAAAAGATATTAAATACTTAAATGAGTCTTTCCTCGAAGGTGTATAATAGTAACTCCCTTACTACATAATCTTTTCTTTAATTCGATATCATTGGTAAGAACAGCTGCATCCGTATCGATAGCCATATCTATAATAATGTCATCGACAGGCCCACTCTTTTCAATTATAGTACACCTATCCACTAAAGATAGCGCGATCTGGGCCGCTATCCTGTCCCTGCCATGTGCCCGTGCATATATTTTTTCTAACTCTTTGATAGATGCGCTCGGAACCAGACAGGTATTAAAACCCAGTCGCTCAAGCTCAGAAAAGATATCCACACCAAACTGACCGGGAATCATCAGACCATTAGTATCAATTATCACTTTCGATCTCATTTAAATTCTTTTAATGTTCCCGAGCCGATAAGCCTCCAGCGCGCCCCTACCCTTCTGCTGATTGCGATAGATGCACCTCTGTCTGCACATACAGGTCTTTTAAGCTTGACCTCTGCATCAGATGCTCTTGCGCTTGTGACTATACCAATAGTTGTTGCAGTTCCCATATTCAGCATCAGTGGTTCATTTGAGCGTATTGGTTCGACTTTGTATTCATCACTCACTCCCACCACGCGCGGAAGTAGTTTAGTCTCCATAATGAAACCTTCAATAGTAGGAGGTATTGATCCCGGGATTCCAGCAACCTGGCCAACCAGTGCATCACTCTTGGTCAGAGAGGGATCAAGTTTGGTGCCTACACCGATAAGACCCCCGGGCGTTGCTTCTTCTATATCTTCATTACCTGCAAGTATCTTTGTGACGACCGTTCTAATCGACACCCATTTGACAGTCCCTCCTGACTCTACTTTTCTGCCAGGGCGGAGCTCTATCTCATCACCCGGGTGCAGGCGCCCGCAGCTCAGGGATCCCCCTATAACACCACCTAAGAGCTTATCTGGAGTTGTTCCGGGTTTGTTTATATCGAATGACCGTGCAACGAACATCATCGGTGGTTTATCTAAATCGCGTTTTGGTGTAGGGATATATTTCTCAATAGCTTCAATAACAAGATCGATGTTCGTATTCTGCTGGGCTGAGACCGGGATGATCGGGGCATTCTCAGCCACAGTATCCTTTACAAAGGCTTTGATCTGGTTGTAATTTTCTATAACCTTATCGCGTGTAACAAGATCGATCTTATTCTGGATAATCACGATATTCTTTATACCGATGATGTTCAGAGCCATAAGATGTTCTTTTGTCTGCGGCTGTGGACATGGCTCATTAGCAGCAATGACAAGTAGTGCGCCGTCCATCAGCGCTGCCCCTGATAGCATCGTCGCCATCAGTGTCTCATGACCTGGAGAATCTACAAACGAGATAGCGCGCAGAACCTCTGATTTTGTTCCGCATATTTCACATATCTCTTTAGATGTATAGCTCTCAGGCTCAGGGCAATTGGGACATTTTCTAAGCACTATATCGGCATAGCCAAGTCTGATCGATATTCCTCTTTTTATCTCTTCACTATGCCTGTCTGTCCAGACACCTGAAAGTGCCCTGACAAGCGTGGTCTTGCCGTGATCAACGTGTCCTACTATGCCTATGTTTATAACAGGTTGCAATTAATTCCTCCAGCATGGGTATGCTTATATTAGGTTCTTTATATTTAACCGCTTTTACAGTCATGATTTTCAAATAAATTAGCGCCCCGGCTGGGATTTGAACCCAGGTCTAAAGATCCGCAATCTTCAAGGATATCCACTACCCTATCGGGGCGCTCACTTAGATTCATTTCTATCCTCTTAAAGATTACTGTCTTTATTTTTTTCTTCAAGTTTAAGCAGTCTTGTCTTTATATCCACCCCCCCTGAATACCCGCCAATCCCGTTTTTGGCTATTACTCTGTGGCATGGAATAATAATTGGGATGGGATTGTTTGCAAGCGCTCTGCCTACTGCGCGAGAAGATCTACACCCGATATTTTTCGCAAGTTCTGAATACGTGATCGTTTCTCCGTATTTGATTTTCCCTGTCTCATTTAACACTCTCTGCGCAAAAGCTGATAGCCCTGATATATCAAGATCGCATGAGAACTCAGTTCTCTTGCCTCTAAAGTACTGCTCTAATTCAAAGCTGGCTTTTGATATCCTCTTCTCTGTTAGCTCTTCTTTACATCTGATAAATCGAATCGAGTATACTCTTGATGTATACCCTATCTCGATATAGCGATCAAGCGCTTTTGCAAGAATGATATCCTGAAGCATATCCTGAAGCTTTCCCATTACAGGCTTCTATTATTGCAGGTGTAATAAAGGATTCCAACCAAAGCCTTTATCAGGTTTGTTACCACATTTTATACCGATGCCGCAATTTTATAATATCATTACAGAGATGCTGGCGCATCAGCAAATGTCAATAAGCAGGATTGCAAGAGAGTTAAAGAAAAACGGCTATGACCAGCACAGATTGATCCTTACAGGTTACCTCCGTGCGCTGCACGATATAGGGCATCTTGAGGAGATGGATATACCGCCATCAAAAGTGTATGCTCTAAAACCCAGGCTGAAAAGAAATATATACACTATTGTTAAAGAGCATCTGGAGGATATAGATACCTCTGAGAGGCTGGAAGTGGCTGTCTTTGTCCTCTCCTCCCTCTTCCACCGTCCCTGTTTTAAATACGAGCTTGAGCTTCTGGGGATCGAAGCAAGAAAAACAGGGAACGTAAAGGAATCAAAAGATGAGCGCCTGAAAGAGTACAGGGCAGAGATCACACGCATAAAGATACCAAACAATGAACCTGCTTTTGAGATCAGCGAGAGTAATAGTAATATGCTGCTTCGGGGGAATGAGGTCATGACAGGCATCATTAATGAGCTGATCGATCTTGATGGGCTAAAGGCAAAATTCCAGCAGACAAAACTTGCCTGAGATACATTAAACAGGTTGGGATTATTCTTAATAAACCAGCCCCATTTCACCGAATAATTTCTTTACTGTGCCGTCCTTGAAACCCGATATTAAGGTACTCAGCACAGTGCTCGCAGCACCGCGCTACCTGTTTTCTTTACACAGGAGCAGACCAGCGCAGCGGGATTCTAACCCGGCGGACATGACGCTGCTATTTTATTCTTTCTAACAAAGATTAAGCTAAGAGCTTCAGAGTGAAAAGATATATATTAATATGAAACTAACATGATGTTAAGGCGATATATATGGTTCAGGCCATAATAAATATTGATGAACATACCAACAGAATCTTGAATATTATCAAGGCTAAATATAACTTGAAAGACAAAAGTTCTGCTATAGATCTTATGGCAACGCAATATGAAGAGGAAATACTTGAACCAGAGTTAAAACCTGAATATATTGAGAAGGCTAAGAAAATAATTCAGCAAAAGGCTGTTGATGTGGGAAGTGTTGAAAAATTGAGGGATAGATTAGGCCTTTGATATCTTTGTGTATATATTAAAGATAAAGCCTGATCTTGAGAAGGCCCTCAAGAAGTTAGCGAAAAAGAACAGTAAACAGGTTGAGATTATTCTTAAAAAAATCGATGAAATCTTGTTGAATCCCCACAGATATAAGAATCTTCGTGCACCTTTGAATGATTGGAAAAGAGTCCATGTGGATAAACATTTCGTGTTAATTTTTTCTGTTGATGAGGAATCAAAGACCGTCACACTGGAAGATTATGACCATCACGATAATATCTATAAACATTAACGTGTTTAAATTAAATAATTTAAACCAGCCCCATTCTCCTCAACTCAGGCTCAGGAAGTGTATATAAAATAGTGTTACAGATACGCTTTTACCATGCAAATTCTAATCAGTCGATTACCCCTAATATCATTGTATATATAATAAATATATATAGTAAAACTATTAGGATAACTCTTGGAATACCAATATTTTCATGTAACACCACTAACCCAGCTTCTTTGTCCCAAGTAGTTGTTATGATCTTTGGTGAGTTTGTCATACGCCATTAGAAGAGTTATTAGAGATATAAAAGGGATTCCTATTGCATACCCTTTCAGCCAAACTGAAAAGCTACGACCAATAGCACTTGAGAAGTTAGGTTTCTCTCCATTTTCCGTGCGTATGGTCGTTTTAAAAAGCCATTTTCCAGGCGTTGTTCCCCATGAAGAGAGTAAAATTGCTTCTATAAATATCCAGATAAAAATAATAAACATACCAGACGCAAGATCCGGTACCCCATCTAGAGCATTAGGACCGAAAAAAAGACCCATCATGAAGCCAAAAGTAAGACCTGCAATAAGATAATCGATATTTCTCGCAAAATAGCGGACCCATGGGCGGATCTCTCTAACAGTAGCTTTTTTAATGTCGGTTTCTTGTTCAATAATAGGACTCGATGCTTCCTGAATTACATATTTTTGAGCATGTGATGTTAAATCTTCTTTTGTCAAGGCATTTCCGCAAAATCCACAAAACTTTGCATCTTTTCCCACTTCTTTCCCACATTTTGGGCAAAACATTTTTTTCCTCCGTTATTAATAGTTTCTCTCTTTGATTATTCCGAAATTTTTAACAATGTTATACTCTTTCCATGCCAATATAAATATTAAAGAATGCATGATAATTGCGCCAGCATTATAAGCTGTAGGATAATCAATTTCTCGACCAAGTACTAAGGTCGGTACCGGTACTAATAATGCAACAAAAATAACAAGCACACTATAACCCATAGCTAAAAGCGAACCCCACTTTGGTTTAAATAATACCGCAAAAATAATTACAAGATATATTATCATATCAATAACATTAATGAGATCATCATAGAAAGTCAGGAACAACATACATATGAACTTTATTCCTAAAAGCGTTAATAATAAACCAGTTACTAAAGTTATTTTTTTTTGGGTTTTTGTCAGCTTTTCTCTCTTTCTCATCAAACGTTATTGTTTCTTCCTTTTTTCCTATTAGCTCATATCCACAGTATCCACAAAACCTCGCATTTTTATCTATTTCCTTGCCGCAATTGGTGCAATACATATTTTCCACCATTCTTATCCTTGAATGGCCGCCTTTTTCAAAATATTCATCTATTAATTCATCTTCTGGAAAATACGATTTGCAAGTACGCAAAAACTTTTCATTCACATCCATTACTTTCGTTTTATCTATCAATTTCTGAAGGATCTCTTTTCCGCGCTCTGATTGAAAGACCTGTGCATATTTTTCCATTTCCATGATCAAGAATTCATTACCAATAAGCTCAATAGTTGCATCCTCGATCAATTCCAAAAGTAGCTTTAGTGATGTGGTCTCCTTTTTGGGATTCTTGACGGACGCGATGAATAGATTTGTATCAACCAAAAACAGATGGATGCTTTTTTCTGATTTCTTCTTTGACGTCACTTCGCACCTTGCCAACTATGCTATCGATATCGATGTTTTTAAAGTCTTTCTCAAGCTGTTCCGCTAATTCCTCGATGTTTATTTTTTTGATAATTAAAAGGTCATTTTTAACGTCTGCTATGAGTAGCTTGGAGCTTTCATTTAGCTTCAGTTTTTTGCGTAGGGCACCTGGGATAACAATTCTACCAGCTTTGTCGATGTTCACGATTTCCATATAATACCATTATGGTATTTTGGTATAATAATGTTTTGGCATGATTAGAGCCAATGTGCCCAATTTCAGTTTCACAATAGCTATTCTGGTATTGTTATCTTACCATGCACACAACGCCTATCGCCTTCAACTATACCCCGTACTTGAAGGGTACAGGGCTTGTTAGCGTTTTTTGCCTATAAAGCTTTTTCTACTGCTATACTGTTCTGGGCAGAAATATATCTTCTTTCTACCCCACTCCAGCCTATACGACCGAACTGTGATAGCAGCTTGGCGCCCAGAGATGCTCTCCACACCATTTAATGAAAGAATTAAGTACTTTGAAAAACTAGATACCTTTGTGATTATAAAATGCTTAATGAGACTGTAATCTCAAAGGGTTATCAGACAGTAGTACCTGCAAAGATAAGAAAAAACTACAAGATAATGCCCGGAGATATTCTTGAATGGATAGAAACTGAAAAAGGGATACTGGTACAGGTAAGGAAAAGAAGAACGCTAAAGGATATAATCGGACTTGTAAAAGCCGAAGGCGACGCAGTTGAGTCTAAGAAATCAATCCAGATGGGGTTTAAATGATATTTGCTGATTCTTCTTATTTTATCGCACTGGCAAGAGATAAGGACAGGTGGCATGAGGATGCCTTAAAGCTCACAGAAGAAATCAAGGACTCACTTATGATCTCTGACCTTGTTATCAGTGAAAGCGTCACACTGGTAGGTTCTCTGGAAGGTGGTAAGGCGGGAAAGCTACTTTATGAATACCTCACAGATAACTGCAAAATAGAGTTCATTGATAGAGAGATGCTGGCAAGAGGAATGTGGATATTCTTAAAGTATGACGGCTCAATATCTCTGGCAGATGCAACATCTGTGGAGATAATGAAACAACACAGAATTAAAAAGATAATCTCCTTTGATAACGATTTTGATAAAATAAAGGAGATTGAGAGGCTTCATTAGCATAGCAAGTTTTAAGGTAAATTTTGCCTCTTTCTGCAATATTTTGTCGGTATCCCTAACGATTAATAACCACAAGATCAATAGTAACGACTATGGCAAAGCAGAAAGACAGGCATGTAATGGAAGCTCTCGGAAAGACGCGTGTAGTGGTTGAGAACGGTAAGGTTGTTGAGATCGGAGAACCCCAGACAGAATACTGTCCCATATTTGACAAGGTTCGAGGCATAAAGAAATTCACACCAAAAACAGCAAAAGAAAATATCGAGTTCCGGATGAGGGATTTCGGTATGTTCACAGAGGACAGGGCGATCGAGATGGAGGTATTCGTGGGGTTCGGTGCGAGTGAGACCTTCATGACAGGACTGCGCAGGGGGCTGATCGATACCTGCGTGACAGCATGTGACGGCGCAGGCACTGTAATTACGAGCAACCCAAAACTGGCGCAGGGTATGGGCTCGCGCATATCAGGGCTTGTTGAGACAACACCGATTCCAAAGCTGATCGATAGGATACATAATGTCGGGGGTATCGTCCTTGATCCCGATACTGCGGTCATTGATCAGGTCGCGGGCGTGAGAAAGGCCATAGACCTTGGCTATAAGAAAATAGGTGTCTCGGTCACGAATGTAAAGGATATTCGAGAGATCCGCGACCTTGAGAAAAAGCACGACGTACAGGTTGCAGGTTTTGGTGTGCATACGACATGCATGCCAGGGGATGAGGCAAAGGAGTTCATAAACCTGG
Source organism: Candidatus Methanoperedens nitratireducens (assembly GCF_000685155.1). Classification (GTDB taxonomy): domain Archaea; phylum Halobacteriota; class Methanosarcinia; order Methanosarcinales; family Methanoperedenaceae; genus Methanoperedens; species Methanoperedens nitratireducens. Next base: position 429,731 of record NZ_JMIY01000007.1, on the reverse strand, counting down.
TGGATATGACCACGGGATGCACCTCAAAATGGATTCGCGGGCAGATTGAGGGGAAAGCATGCGCCCAGTTTGGTACTGCGATCCCCATATTTGCCATCACGCAGCGCGGGAAAGAACTGCTGCTTGAGCGCGCAAAAGAGGTCACTGACCCTGTTCTGATAAATACCATGAAGCTGCCTGTGCAGCCTGATGAGAAACAGCCAAGACCGCTTATCTAACTTATCTAATATGGATCTTAAAAAAGCCGGATTTTCCACAAGGGCAATCCATATCGGGAAAAAAATGGATGAGACTGGGGCAACCGCTACCCCGATCTACCAGACTGCACCTTTTAGGTTCAGGAATGCAGCCCACGCGGCAAGTGTGATGGGTGGGCAGGAGAAAGGTTACGTATATTCCCGCGGCCTGAATCCCACTACCAAGGTGCTTGAGGAGAAGATAGCGAACCTTGAGGGATGTGAGGCTGCATTGTCGCAGGCATCTGGAATGGCGGCCATCAGTGCAGCAGTGTTCTCTACAGTAAGAGCAGGAGACCATGTGATTGTAGATGAAGTGATCTACGGGAGCACGTACGACCTGTTCGCCGGCCTTACAAGGTTCGGTGTGGATGTTAGCTTTATAGATACATCAGACACCGGGAATGTCGAAACAGCACTGCGTCCCGGTACAAAGCTTGTTTTTTTTGAAACACCTGCCAATCCAACGAACAAGCTGATTGATATAAAAGCGGTCTCAGATATAGCGCACGATAGAGGAGCAGTGGTATTTGTTGATAACACGTACATGACACCTTATTTCCAGCAGCCGCTCCTGTATGGCGCAGATGTTGTTGTGCACAGCGCCACGAAGTATCTCAATGGTCACGGGGATACACTTGGCGGTATTGTAGCAGGTTCTTCTGAGTTTATAAGTCTGGCAAGGCGCACATCAAGGGATATTGGGGGGGCTATGAGCCCGTTTAACGCATGGCTCATCATCCGCGGATTGAAAACACTGTCGATCCGGATGGACAGGCACAATGAGAACGCAATGGCGGTTGCAAAGTTCTTACAGGGACATGATAGGGTGGACAGGGTTATTTATCCAGGGCTTAAGGAGCATCCGCAGTACGACCTTGCCCAGAAACAGATGTGCGGGTCAGGGGGCATGATCGCGTTCCTGTTGAAAGAGGCAAAAGATGTACATCCATTCCTTGATGCCCTGAAGATATGCACCCTTGCAGTCAGCCTTGGCGATGCAGAGACACTGATCCAGCATCCTGCCTCGATGACCCATGCAGTCGTCCCGAAAGAGAACAGGATCAAATGCGGGATAGTTGATCAACTTGTGCGTTTATCTATCGGGCTTGAGAATGCAGGTGATATCATCTCTGATATAGAACAGGCTCTGGATCGTATTTAACTTTACATTTCAGTAAAGATTAAAAAGGTACAGGGTTATTAAAACTAGTAATGGGAGGTTTCAGAGTTGCCCCGGCAAAAAATTCTAAATATGAGCGTGGACTGGTTGCAGGTTCTTGACCCAGAAGGCAATGTGGATAAGGATTTAGAGCCAGAACTTGATAAAGAAACACTGGAAAAATTTTACAGGACAATGGTGCTTGCCCGGCTTTTCGATGATAAGTCATTGAAGCTTCAGCGCCAGGGCAGGATGCTTACCTACGCCTCATCCCTCGGGCAGGAGGCAAGCCAGATAGGAAGCGCTTTTGCCCTCAGACCTGAGGACTGGTTTTTTCCCTCCTTCAGGGAGCACGGGGCTCAAATAGCAAGAGGATTTCCTATGAAGCTTCTTTATATGTACTGGATGGGCTCAGAAGATGCGAATATGACGATCACTCCAGGGAATTTTATGGTCTCTATACCGGTGAGTACCCAGATACTCCACGCCGTGGGAGCTGCATGGGCTGCAAAGATAAAGAAGCAGAATATAGCCGCTGTCGTTTATTTTGGAGATGGAGCCACTTCTGAAGGGGATTTTCATGAGGGTATGAACTTCGCAGGAGTGTTCAAAGTCCCCGTTGTTTTCATCTGCCAGAACAACCAGTACGCCATATCCTTACCAAGAGAGAGGCAGACAGCTTCTAAAACACTTGCTCAAAAAGCCTTAGCTTATGGTTTTGAGGGCATCCAGGTAGACGGAAATGACGTACTGGCAGTGTACAGTGCAACTATGGATGCACTTGAGAAGGCAAGATCTGGCGGCGGGCCCACAATGATAGAGTGCTATACCTACCGCATGAGCGCACATACAACATCTGATGATGCCTCCAGATACAGACAGGCAGTAGAAGTGGAGGAATGGAGAAAAAAAGATCCTGTAAAGCGTTTCAGGATATACCTTGAGAGAAAGGGCATATGGAATCAGGATTATGAAGACAAACTGATTAAAGAAGCAACAGAAGCGATCGAGAAGGCTGTAGAAGAGGCCGAGGCTTATAAGCCCGGGGTAGAAGGTATGTTCAGGTACGTGTACGGTGAGATGCCACAGAACCTTAAAGAGCAGATGGATGAGCTCATGGGCTTTATTGCAAAAAAGATGGAGGAATGAGGATGGCTAAACTCAATATGGTTCAGGCAATCAACCTTGCGCTGCATGAGGAGATGGAACGAGACCCCACGGTTATAGTTATGGGTGAGGATGTTGGTGTGGATGGTGGAGTATTCAGGGTCACCGAAGGTCTTCTGAATAAGTTTGGCACTGACAGGGTAATTGATACACCCCTTGCAGAGTCAGGCATTGTCGGAACTGCGATAGGTATGGCGGTCTCTGGCCTGAAGCCTGTGGCTGAGATACAGTTTGAGGGGTTCAGTTATATGACCATAGACCAGCTTGCGGCCCATGCCTCCAGGATAAGGTACCGCTCAAGAGGCGTTTACCACTGCCCCATGGTTGTAAGATCGCCCTACGGAGGGGGCGTGAGGGCACTTGAGCACCACTCAGAGGCTGTGGCAACCTTTTATGTGCATATTCCGGGCATGAAAGTGGTAATACCTTCATCCCCATATGATGCCAAAGGTCTTCTTGTATCGTGTATCAGGGATCCTGACCCTGTTTTCTTCTTTGAGCCCAAGAGGCTTTACCGCGCTTTCAAGGAAGAAGTACCTGAGGGCGAATATACAATCCCCATTGGTACGGGTAATAAACTCTCAGAGGGCGATGATATAACCCTTGTATCCTGGGGTGCCATGGTCAGGGTATGCCAGGAAGCTATGAAGCAAGTTGAGGATATCGGCGTTGAGCTAATAGACCTGCGCACGCTCTCGCCCCTGGATGATAAGATCATAATAGACTCTGTCAGGAAAACAGGCAGGGCTGTTATAGTTCACGAGGAGCCGAAGACACTGGGCTTAGGGGCGGAGATCATTGCAAGAATAAACGAAAAAGCATTCCTCTATCTTGAGGCCCCGGTCAAAAGGGTCACAGGATATGATATTCCCGTACCTCTGGCTAAACTTGAGGACTACTATCTGCCTGATGCTGAGAGAGTGGCTTTAGCTATAAGAGAGGTTGCAGGCTTCTGAGGTGAATAAATATGATCGACATAAAGTTCCCGGATGTGGGCGAGGGCATAACCGAAGGCACGCTTGTCAAATGGCTTGTAAAAGAAGGCGATGAAATAAAGACTGACCAGGCCGTGGTGGAGATTGAGACTGATAAGGCTATAGTCGAAATACCATCCTCCAAGGCAGGAAGGATATTAAAACTCTATGGAAAAGAGGGGGATACCATAAAGGTCGGAAGTACCCTTGCTACACTTGCCCTACCAGGGGAAGAGGTAAAACCGCCAGAGGCTCCAGAAGCTAAACCGCTTGAGGTAAAACCGCCCCAGATCAGGCCATCTGAGGAGATTAAGCCGCCCAAGCCATCCAGGGAGATTAAACCATCTGAGATTAAACCAGAAGAAGAGATTAAACCACCTGAAAAACCGCCAGAGAAGCCACCTGAAAAACCACCTGAGAGACCTGAGAGGATTCTGGCAACACCCTCCACAAGACGCCTGGCAAGGGAACTGGGTGTGGACATATCAAAGGTTGCGGGCAGCGGACCGGGAGGCAGGGTAACTGATGAGGATGTTAGAAGATCTGCTGAAGCTGCAGCTAAGCCGCCTGAAGCTAAGCCGCCTGAGATTAAGCCACCGGAAATTGAAGCTAAACCGCCAGAGATAAAGCTTTCAGAAGAAAGAATCCCTATAAAGGGTGTGCGCAAATCCATAGCAGAGAGGATGGTGCAGTCCAAGTATACCGCACCCCATGTTACTACTGTAGATGAGGCAGACGTTACAGAACTTGTGAGATTGAGGGAAAAAGATAAAAAAATAGCACAGGAGAAGGGCGTAAGGCTTACCTACCTCCCCTTTATTATCAAGGCAGTAATTGCGGCATTCAAGCAGTATCCTCACTTCAATGCATCCGTAGATCCTGAGAAGAACGAGATGGTAATCAAATACTACTACAACATAGGGATAGCGACCGATACACCTGATGGTTTGATGGTTACGGTTATTAAGAGCGCTGATATGAAAAGCATCCTGGAACTGGCACGGGAGATGGAGAGGCTTTCTGAGGAGGCTCGAAGTAGAAAAATAAAGCTCTCTGATCTAAAGGGCAATACATTCACGATAACGAACATAGGAAGCATAGGTGGGATCTATTCAACACCGATAATCAACCCTCCTGATGTTGCTATTCTTGCAACTCACAAAATAAGAGATATGCCTATCGTGATCGACGGGGAGATCAAAGTAAGAAAGATAATGCCTCTGGCTCTCTCGTTCGATCATCGGGTACTGGACGGAGCCCAGGCTGCTCGCTTTATGAATACCTTAATAGAGCATCTTAAAGACCCGGATCTACTCCTGCTGGACGGGATATAGATGGTAGTGGGGGATCTCGTTACAGGATGCGATGTTCTGGTTGTAGGTGGCGGTCCGGGCGGGTACGTGGCTGCCATAAGGGCAAGCCAGCTCGGTAAGGATGTTATCCTGGTAGAAAAGGATGAACTTGGAGGAGTCTGCACGAACCATGGCTGTATCCCTTCCAAGGCCTTAATACATGCGGCTAATCTTATCCATGACATGAAGAATCCTGGAGATATAGGCATAAAGAGTTCAGTGGAGTTTGATTTTAAAAAGATCCAGGAATGGAATTCTGGAGTGGTAAAAAGACTCAGAGATGGTATAGGTTATCTGTGCAAGAAATACGGTGTAGAGGTAACTAAAGGCGAAGCTTATCTTGAGTCATCTGAAAGGGCCAGAATTACACTTCAGGACGGCAGAACCTCTACCCTGAAATTTAAAAATGCGATCATAGCCACTGGCTCACGCTCCTCAGAGTTCCCTGAGTTCCCATACGATGGTCAGCTCGTTATCAGCTCAAAAGAGGCTCTGAGCCTTTCAGAAGTGCCTGTGGATATGGTGATAATAGGTGCAGGGTATATCAGCATAGAGCTTGGAACAATGTTTGCCAAGCTTGGCACCAGAGTAAAGATAATCCAGCGCTCACCCAGGATCCTTACCAGAGTTGAATCCGAAGCTGTTGAGATAGTCAGCCGAAAGATGGAAAAATTAGGTATAGAGGTTTATCTCAATTCAAAACCTGAAGGGATGCGCATAGAAAACGGCAGGGCAAGAGTAGCCATAAGCAGTAAAGATACAGAGAAGAGAACAGAGCTTGCTGCTGATAAAATACTGGTAGCCGTTGGAGTAGATCCGAACAGCAATAATATAGGATTGGAAAACACAGGGGTAGAGCTTGATAAGAAAGGCTTTATAAAAGTCGATGAGAGGCGCAGAACCACTGACACAAGAATTTATGCTATCGGGGACGTGGCAGGGCCTCCATTCCTGGCCCATAAAGCGTTCAGGGAAGGAAAGGTGGCTGCAGAGGTGATAGCTGGCCTGCCGGGTGCTTTTGATAACAGGGCAGTGCCTGCTGTGATCTTCTCCGACCCTGAGATAGCAACAGTGGGCCTGGATGAGGAAAGTGCAAAAGAGAGCGGTTTTGAGATAAGTACAGGCAAGTTCCCTTTCCGTGCCTCAGGAAGGGCGCTTACCATGGACAGGACGGATGGGTTTGTGAAGGTGGTAGCAAATAAAAAGAACGGCGAGCTCCTTGGGATACACATAGTCGGGGCAAATGCCTCTGAGCTGATAAGCGAAGCCTCGCTCTCCATAGAAATGGCTGCCTTTTTAGAGGATATGGCAGTAACAATCCATCCCCATCCCACCCTGCCAGAGGCGCTTGCTGAGGCAGCAGAAGCAGCACTGGGGAGGGCAATTCATATATAAATACAGGGAAAAAAAGGGAATAAACATGCAGGGAAGATATATTATCCAGGAACCTGCGGGGTTCTTATCGGCGGCGCTCTGTCAAGTCCAACCTCAAGCCGCCCCTTATCCTGTCCCCTGAATAATTCAATAGAAACCTTATCACCCACTTTATGTTTATTTATAACCTTGATAAGGTCCCTGACATTTTTGATCTCTATATCATCAATCTTCACCAGAATATCTCCCACCTCGACACCAGATCTATCTGCCTCACTTCCCGGTGCTACATTGGTCACCACTACCCCGGTATCAGTAGGCAGGTTATAGTATGCCACCAGTTTTGGATTGACATCCACTGCATTGATACCGAGCCAGGGCCTTACAATTTCCCCGTGCTCGATCAACTGCTCGGCTACCCACATGGCTGGCTGTATCGGGATGGTAAACCCGATGCCCTGGGCAAAGGGTATGATGGCTGTATTGATCCCTACCACGACACCTTCACTGTTTATAAGTGGACCACCGCTGTTTCCCGGGTTAATGGCAGCATCGGTTTGTATCAACCCTTCCATAAATGTCACCTCAGTCTGAATAGACCGGTTCAGTGCACTTATGACTCCTGCTGTGACCGTAGGACCTCCCACCAGGCCGAACGGACTGCCTATTGCAATCGCCATCTGCCCTATCCTGAGATTGTTTTCCTTTGCCATCTTGGGAACAGGCAGGCCATTGGCCTTAATCCTGATTACAGCAAGGTCCATTATGGTATCTATGCCCCTTATCCCCCCCGGGAACGTCCTGCCATCTTCCAGTGTTACTTTTATCTCGCGTGATCCGTACACCACGTGGGCATTGGTCAATATGTATCCCCCCTCATCGATTATGAAGCCAGAGCCCACGCCAGGAACCGGATGTACACGCAGATACGCATCCCGGATCAGTTTTACTTCACTGATGTTCACGACACTCGGTATCACCTTTTCTACAGCCCCGGTGACTATTTCATCAAAACCTCTCATACTTATCAATCCCTAGATTACAGTTAATCTTTATGATATTTGAAACTATTTATTTCCTAAAAACAATCCAGAGTCCATGTAAAATGATTTAAGGCAGGAGCAACAAGTAGAGGCTAATGGTCAAGGTTGATAGATTCATTAACGAGAGCATCGAGAAGATCAGAGAAGGCGTGAGAGGACGGACAATAATAGCGCTCTCAGGGGGAGTTGATAGCTCAGTTTGCGCTGTACTGGCTTACCGCGCTATAGGCGATTTACTTACACCTATCTACATCGATACAGGGCTCATGCGAAAAGGGGAGACTGAGCGAATTAAAAAGGTCTTTTCTGATATGAACCTCTGTGTGATTGATGCAAAAAAGAGTTTTCTTGGGGCATTGAGAGGCCTGACAGACCCTGAGGAGAAGAGGATGGCAGTGGGCGAGGCGTTTATCCGTGTATTCGAGGAAGAGGCAAGAAAGATCGGTGCCAGATACCTGATCCAGGGAACTATCTATCCTGACAGGATCGAGTCAGAAGGAGGAATAAAAAGTCATCATAATGTGGGCGGCCTTCCTTCAGTGATAGATTTTGAAGGGATTGTTGAGCCACTGGCAGACCTGTACAAGGATGAAGTAAGAGAAGTGGCAAGGGTGGTTGGCCTGCCAGGAGAGATCTCAGAGCGTATGCCGTTCCCGGGGCCTGGTCTGTCGATCAGAATTATAGGTGAGGTAACAGAGGAAAAACTGGATGTCGTAAGGGTGGCCAATGCCATTGTCGAGGAAGAACTGGTGGAGCGGTTCAATCCATGGCAGACATTTGCTGCACTGCTTGAGAAAGGGACAGGAGTAAAAGGTGATATCCGGGTACATGGATGGATAATCGCTGTACGTGCCGTGGAATCAAGAGACGGGATGACGGCGGAGGCAATGGAACTTCCGTGGGAGGTACTCAGAAAAATCGAATCACGCATCACGGGTGAGATACCTAATGTCTCGCGTGTGCTGTATGACCTGACGCCAAAGCCGCCTGCAACAATCGAGTTTGAATAAGGAAAATGTCACTCACTAAAGTTATACGCGATATCCGCTCAAGACAGAGATTCAAAATCAATCGGCCTGATAAACCCACGGCTGTATGGATCGGGAAGGATCTGCTTGATGGAAAGACAATTGCTACGCTCACCGTGATTTTTCAGACAGGAGGATGCAGATGGGGTAACTGCGCTATGTGCGGGTATGTCTATGACAGCGCACAGAAGCCTCCATTGCATGATGATCTGATAAAGCAGTTCGAGAATGCATTCTTACGATGCAGGGATGAGGATCTCATTGTAAAGATATTCACCTCAGGCAGCTTCTTAGATGACTGCGAGATTGGTGCAGAGACAAGACAGGAGATGCTCTCTCGCCTCGGTGAAGATAGCCGTGTGAAAAAGGTCATTGCAGAGACACGACCTGAATATATTACGCAGGAGACGCTCTCCCGATCCAGAGCAAGCCTTGGTAAAAGGTTTGAGGTGGCTATCGGGCTTGAGACGAGCAACGATGTGATACGGAACGATTGCATCAATAAGGGCTTTTCGTTCTCGGATTTTATCAGGGCAAGCAATGCTGCAAGGCTTGAGGGTGTGACAGTCAAGGCCTACCTGCTTCTTAAGCCTGCTTTTCTCTCAGAGGGCGCCGCTATTAACGACATGATACGCTCCATCAATGACACTGCGCCTTACGCTGAAACAATATCAATCAATCTCTGCAATGTCCAGAGAGGAACACTTGTGGATGAGATGTTTGAGCGCGGGGATTACCGCCCTCCCTGGCTTTGGAGTGCTGTGGAAGTCCTGAGAACCGGTAAGGAATCAAACCCTGACACCGTCATAATATCCGACCCAGTTGCTGCGGGTTCAGCGCGCGGCCCGCATAATTGCGGGAAATGCGATAGGGATGTGGCCGAGGCTATACGTGTTTTCTCATTGACCCAGGATACAGGGGTTTTTAATAACCTTGACTGCGAGTGTAAGGAATTATGGAGAAAAGTGGTTGAGCTTGAGGACTTCACCTTCGGCGCGCCGATTGTATAGTTAAATACCCGCGTAGAGATCCGGTAATTTAAACTCAATACCCTCAAGCAGTAATAAACGCTATGTACAGGCCTCGTACATCGTACGGGGTTTGTGACTGTCCTCCGCGCTCGTTCTCATGCTCCCGAAAGGCGATGGAATCAAGAACAACCTTCCTCAAAACTGAAAATTAAGCGCACAAGGATATTCAAACCATATTCCGTACCCTCCTTTAGCGCAAACGTATTTTTTTTCCTGAAATGAATAAAGAATCGATATGTGTTGGCACATGGGTCGAAATGTGGGGTATATCATACTTAAACTTTTAATACAGTAAATGGAAAAAAGCAAAAACTGACATGAATACAAATTTCTGGACATCGGCGCTAATACATAATGAATTAAGTGCTCACGACTTTAAAATTTAAACATTCATGCTTCATTCATGCTTATTTGGCTATTGGCGTTTTCAATCTTAACATCAAAGCTTGTTAAATCTTTTTCAGATATCCACTCTTTTTTAGCTAATTCGATATGCTCAACCATCCATTCATTATTAAGTTCTATTAATTTCTCTGCCACAATGCTTCTATGACATTCAGATGCTTTATCTTCATAACATAAAAGACATATTGGAAATGTAAGTTTATTTATTTTCTTCAAATTATTTATATTATTTTTTAAATAATTTCTAAATTTATCGAAAAAAATATGATAATTTTTAGTATTATATAATTCGTAGCGCATCTCTGAAGGAGGGCCTAATATTGGTAAAGATACGTATATTATTTGATGCTGACGAAGTATATGTTCTAACTCAACTCCAGAAAAATTTTCTTTCTTACTATTTATATTCCGCCTAATATCGACAAGCGTCTTTATCCCCTTTTTCTTTAAAAGTTCTATGAAAAAATTTATATTCTTATTCTGATATCCTATAGTGTAAAATAATTTTATATTAGTATCTTGAAAATCTTTTAAGTTCACTTCTTTTGATTCTAACAAATTTTTAGATGAACCTTCAATTACAACGTCAGCATATTTTTGAGTAGATTCTTTTGAATCACTAAAATCTTCAAATGTTTTATTAGGAAGCTTAAATTCGGAAATCCATCTATCAATTGCTTCATTTAAAGCCAATGCCAAAAAATTCTTTTTTTTACCAAATTTCTCTATAGCAAGACTCTTAAATTGATTTTTTAATTGTGCATCTATTTCTATTGAAATCTTTACCATTAAAATATCACTTCAAATATTTCATTACAAGCGTGATCATATATGAATTATTGTAACATTTTTCAATTGCTTTGCTAAATATTCCGCTACCAATTTTCTGTGACATTTACTATGTTCTGGTTCGGTACATAATAAACATATCCGTCCATTTTCTTTATCATCCAAATTAATTTTTAAGTTTGATTTTCTATGCTCAAGCAATAAATTAAAATTTTTTTCATATTTTTCCCAATCTCCTTCTTTTCGATAATGTTCTAAAATTCCTTTTGTTGGCGCTAATAAAGCATTGTGTTCATATTTAATGTCATTTAATCTAAGTATATATTCTAAAGTGTCTTGTTTTGCATAACCTGCTTGTTGTGAATTTGGGCTTAATCTGATATCCAAAATTTTAGTTATGTTATTACTTTTTAATGTTTTAATTAAATCCTCAGCAGATTTTTGGGCGAATCCAACAGTAAATATTTCCTTCTTTTCATCCATAAGTGTTTATTTCCTCTTTAAACAGTGAATTCCTACTATCATTGGCCATCCGCCGTATTCAGCGTTTATATTGTTTTCATAAATTTGTGTTAAACCAATAGCGAAATAAGTAATGCTTTTTTGCATACACTTATAATATTCCTCTACGAAATTGGCTGGATATTTCTCTTCATAAGTAGATAATTTTTTATAAAATGATTCATCTCTTACTGGCCATGTGAATTGGTTCCCCAAAGAGTCTTGGAAAGTAATTCTAATTTTATTGATATCGCTATATAATCTAATTATATTTCGTGGTTTAATTAATCCTAATGTTCTTCCATTATTAAATGCTGATTCCACAGATGAATCTAAATGTGATTCTAAGAATTTATGGATTTCTGATTCTGACATATATCTCGTTAATTCAGGCGTTTTTCCAACTGCTTTTATTAAATAACGGTCTTCAGGTCGAATTGTTTTCCCTTTCCAAGGTTCCACATAAATTTTTGTAATTCCAAAGATATCAAAATTGATTTTAGTACCTTGTTTGATATCATCCTCAAATATTCTTTGTGGTCTTATCCACTCACCATTGTCATTTATACCAGCAACGCAGACTACACTCTTTGTAGGTCTTGCTATCGCTAAAACATGTAGATTCACGATCTCTGTCATCATATCTATAAACAGATAACCTAACCAATAAAATTTTTTCATTATTGACCACTAATAACGCTACCATACCTCAGAACAAACACCAAAGGACATCAGAATTCATTCCATTATAATGCTTTTCTAAACCAATCTGGCATTGCGTCTTTGAACCAATCTGGCGTTTTATCTAAACAATCGCCTCCAATGGTTATACATCGGGCATGTTGGGGATTGCAATGCCACGTTATCATTTTGATTAGAGCGTACTCAACAGTTTGATGTTCAGCAAGAGGTTTTTTACAAATAGCACAATCTAAATGCATAAAACAATCAATTCATGACCTTGCGCCTGTATAAATAAACATAGAGAACCAATGAACCGATTGAAATATCGAATCCATGAGCATACTTACTGATGCCTTGCACTTTCCAGTGTGGGGTTTAGTGACTGCAAAGCATAGGTGTTATATGCATTTGTTAGAGCATCTTAACTGTGCGACAATTTTTGGAGCTAAAACAGGGGCACTGGTAAATATTGGCATTACTCTTATACCTTTGCAACCTGCCCTGCACCTACTAAGGAAAGATCATCTTCTGGCTCAAGGTAGAGTTCGATAGCTTCTTTTATATTCTCAAGGGCTTCTTTTTTTGTCTTGCCCTGTGAGATGCAGCCTGGAAGCGAAGGGACTTCAACTACATACCAGCCATCTTCGCCTTCTCTAATGATGACTTTGAATTTCATAGTTGTTATTTTGCATATATCTATTTATAATGTTACCTGTGAATTTACATGGCGTCAAATTGGATGAATTTTGTAACGATCTGAGGATCACATATACTTACCGAAAGTATTTAGTATTTCAGTAAAAATCGGCATCAGAGGGTAGATAATATTAACATCGAACTGAACGAACTTGTACGAACTCCGGAAGTTCGTTTTGAGTTAGTTTTAAGTTCGTTGTTTCGTTTTCTATAAACACCAGGCTTTTTTACAATCTTGAGGATTTAACCTTTGGCGCGCCCATTGTAATGTGATAAAAGAGGGCAAGGCTAAAAAGTAAAAAGCTGAAATGCCTGTCTATTTCTCTGACATTGTGAAGGTATTCCCTTCTGTGATATGAACGAGCATGTTCACGGCAAACAGATACAGTATTACTTCTTCAATATCTTGATAAGTTCCCTCCCGAAAGCAGGAAGATCATCCGGGTCCCTTGAGGTGATGAGGTTGCCATCCACTACAACTTCTTTATCCTCGTAATGCGCCCCTGCGGATATAAGGTCATCCCTGATGCCGATATAGCATGTGGCTCTCCGCCCCTCTATCACTCCTGCCGAAATGAGCGTCTGCACGCCGTGGCATATTGCCCCAACTGGTTTATTCTGGTGGAAAAAAAATCTTGCAATCTCAAGCGCATTTTTATCAAGTCTTACTTTCTCTGGCGCTCTTCCGCCTGGAAGAACAAGCATATCGAACTCATCAGGCTTTACTTCATCCAGGGTCAGATCCACATCGACTGGATACCCATGTTTTCCTGTAATTTTTCCTTCTCTCATGGATGCTACTTTAACCGTGACCCCCTCTTCTTTTAATCGGTAGAGCGGATAGAAGAGCTCCAGATCCTCAAAATTATCCGCACTTATCATTAGTGCTCTCAAGTACATTACCCCCTGATAGTAGTTTATGTTCATATCATATTAATCCCTTTTGTATGACCGCAATTTTCATACAACTTAAAAACACACCTAAGAGTATAATGCATTTGTTTATCAGAGACATCGAGAATACAGGGATGGAGAAATAAAATGGTTGAAAAGGCTGTAGTTTTTTTGCTAATGGATGGTGCAAGGGGCGATATTATCAATAGACTTTTAGCACAAAGACAACTGCCTAATCTAGAAAAGATCATACAGAACGGTACATACAGCACAATAACCTCCACGTTCCCCACAGCCACAGGTCCTGCCCATATCCCATTTTTTCTTGGTAGATATCCGGGTGACTGCAATATCCCTGGTATAAGATGGATGGAAAGAGCGAGAAAGACCAGGACACAATCATATACCTCGCCATACGGCTATCTTAAAGGAGATGGATTAAATGAAGACATGGGACGGTTCTCAAAGACCATATATGAAAAATTTATTTCAGCAAGTATTTTTGAGCCTGTAAGCAGAGGCGCTACAAAGAAGATATTTGCATATGGACATTTTATTTCCCATATCTTTAATACCTGGACCAATTTTGACAGGTTAGGACTTGATTACACAACCCATATTCTAAGAAAAAAGAAATTCCAATTGATAGTAACGCTTTTTGCCTCTATTGATGAATTAAGTCACAGAAACGGTTGTATGCACCATAAGGTATTGAGAGCGTATGAGTTATTTGATAATAATATTGGGAAAATACAACGTTTATTAGAAGACCAGTATGAAGATTACCTGTTTATAATAACAAGTGATCATGGATTGACTGATACACACACTCATATAGGCCTGGTAAAAGTACTAAAACTCATGGGTTTCTCAGTAAGAAGCTATCCTCTCAACATCAAAAATGGGCACGATTTATTTGTAGCAGAGAGCGGTAATTCTATGGCTCACATTTATTTCGAAAAAGGACATACAGATCACAATAAAGAAAAAATCAAGAAAAAATTGTCCAATATAAAGGGAATTGATCTGATCCTCTCTAAGAATGGAGGAATCAGGATCAATAAAGGAGATCAGGAAGCAATAATACAGCAGAGTGAAAATAGATATAAGTATGAGATGATCAGAGGTGATCCACTGGGCTTAGGATCATTCTCTGGCGAGTGGCTGGGGGAAAATAAGTGGCATGAGATCACATTTGCCAGTAATTACCCTGATTCCATTGTTCAGATAGCCCAGATATTCAGAAGTGCACGAAGCGGTGATATCATTGTTACTGCCGATAATGGGTATGATCTGCGCACTTTTGAGATCCCGGAGCACAGGGCTTCCCATGGCTCTCTTCTAAAGGAGCATATGAATGTGCCTGTAATTTTAAATAAAAAAATTGAAACAGGACTTCTTAGGACTACTGATATATACACACTTATGAATGATTATCTTGAGGTAATCTGATAATGATAGGTGGAAATATTCTTATTACACTCTTGATTGCCCTATTTTTTGAACCAGGTCTAAAAATTGCCTTTTTATCCCTCCTGTTTCTTTCCATACCAGTCAGTCTGAGTATTTTTATCAGGAGAAGCGGAAATATTTTTTTCACTCCTTTTTTTGCTATATTTATTACTGCTGTGGTGCTGATTATGCAATTAATCTTTTCTTTTGAACAGCCATATTTTGAAATCTCATTTCTTATCTTAACATCAAGTACAGTGATAAGACTGGCCTCTGACCGCGGTGTGCCGATACTGTATCCATTCTCAAATAGAGTCTATTCCCTCAATATATACAGAGACATCAATGAATTAAATGTTCGGGGGATTTCTGCTTATTTTGGCCAGAAGAAAGTTATTTTTATTGAACTCTCTTTACTTTTCACTTTCCTCTACTATGCCAAGGTGAATATCCTGCTGAATTATTTTATATTCATGACAGTATCCAGCACGCTTATTCCGCTTCCTAGCGACACTGCCGTTGTTGCCGCTGGAGCATCACATATCGCAGATTTTGCTGTGATTGCTATCCTTGGCGGGGTGGGCAGTACTATGGGGTCAACAGTAGATTATTACATCGGGATGAACTTAACTAAAAACACAAAATTTTATAAAAAGATCGAACCTTACCTGGACAGGTTTAAGAAACGTGCATTCTTCTGGATAGTCTTTGGTGGATTTACCCCTCTACCATTTGAGCCCTTCAGACTTATAGCAGGATATGTTAACTACGATATTAAAAAATACTGGCTTGCAGTTTTCCTATCAAGGGCGCCGAGATTCTATCTACTGGCCTGGTTTGGTTATGATATCCTGAATCAGATAGCCTACTACTTTTTATCATAGATAAGGCCGGGTCATAATCTAACCCATGCCTATCCATAACAAGTTTAGCTTGTCAAAACAATCTCTATGCTGATATCCTTGGGCACCTGTATGCGCATTAACTGGCGCAGCGCCCGCTCATCTGCATCAAGGTCGATGAGCCTCTTATGAACCCTCATCTCCCAGTGATCCCATGTTGCACTCCCTTCACCGTCTGGTGACTTCCTGCACGGCACCACCAGTTTCTTAGTAGGCAGAGGAACAGGGCCTGAGATGTTCACGCCTGTTCTCTGTGCTATTTCTTTTACCTGTGAACATATCCCATCAAGGGTAGACGGACTGGTACCTGATAGACGTATCCTCGCTTTTTGAGCCATATAAGCACCGTTTTAAAAATAAAAAATTACAGGCGAGGTTTAATATCCTGCACCATGCCAGCCGCAATTGTCATTCCCATATCTCTTATTGCGAAGCGGCCGAGCTGAGGGATCTCTTTTACTTTTTCGATGCACATGGGCTTGGTTGGTTTTATGGTTATAACAGCAGCGTCCCCGGCCTTAATGAAATCCGGGTTCTCAGCTACTACCTGACCGCTCTTGGGATCAAGTTTCTTGAGTATGGCTGTAACTGTGCCTGCAACCTGAGCTGTATGGCAGTGTATTACAGGTGTATACCCTGCTGCAATTGCCGATGGGTGCTGCAGGACAACGATCTGCGCTGTGAACTCCTCTGCAACTACAGGCGGTTTATCTGTGTGACCGCAGACATCGCCGCGTCTTATATCCTTTTTATCAACGCCTCTTACGTTCCATCCGATATTATCTCCCGGAAGTGCCTCTTTGACCTCCTGGTGATGCATCTCTATGGATTTGACCTCACCGACTGCCTTTGCAGGCATGAATATGATCTTATCGCCTGCCTTCATCTTTCCGGTCTCGACACGCCCTACTGGCACTGTGCCGATACCTGAGATTGTGTACGAGTCCTGAACAGGGATGCGCAGCGGTAAATTAATAGGTTTCTCTGGCACTTTGAGCATATCCAGTGCAGCTAAGAGCGTTGGCCCTGTATACCATTTTGTATTCTCACTCGGCTTGGAGAGGTTGTCCCCCTTAAAAGCCGATGTTGGGATGAAAGAAATAGTATCCGGTTTGTAGCCCACTATCTTGAGAAGTGCGCTAAGATCAGCTTTTACCTGGTCATACCTTGCCTGGTCATAGTTGATCTCATCCATTTTATTTAATGCGATTATGAGCTGGTTAATACCAAGAGTCCTTGCAAGGAATACATGCTCTTTGGTCTGTGACTGTACGCCTTCTTTTCCTGCACAGACAAGTATGGCTGCATCAGCCTGGGATGCGCCTGTAATCATATTCTTTACAAAGTCCCTGTGGCCCGGGCAGTCTACAATCGTAAAATAATACTTTGCAGTGTCGAATCTCTGATGTGCAACATCGATTGTTATACCCCTGTCCCTCTCTTCCTTGAGAGAGTCCATCACCCATGCGAACACGAATGATTCTTTGCCTTTCGCTTTTGCTTCTTCTTTATACTTTTCGATGATGTGCGGTGGTACTGCACCTGTCTCAAACATTAATCGTCCTACGAGAGTTGATTTCCCATGATCGATATGTCCAATAACAGCTAAGTTTAAATGTGGTTTCTCTGCCATATTGCTTCTCCTATAATTATTTTGTAATAATGTTTTTTGACCCTATAGTTGTTTTTGTTTTTAAACCTTGCGTTAAGTTCGGGCTCATATAGAACCGAACTTTTAAGTATATAATACAGTAATATACTCCTTTCATTACGAGCGGTGCATGCCTTCAGGGCGCATAAGATCGTTCTAGAAAGCTTTATTAATGTTCGTATATATACGAATAATCGGAGGTTATTATGACTATAACAAAAGAAATGACAATAGAAGAAGTAGTTAACCAGTACCCTGAGACCATGATTGTATTCATGAGACACGGACTCCACTGTGTTGGATGCCATGTATCAGCATTTGAAAGCATAGAAGAGGGTGCAATGGCCCACGGGATCGATGTAGATGCGCTGGTATCAGATCTGAATAAAGTTGTAGCCGAAAAAAAGACAAAATTCTGAGTCTCACTGAGCCGGAATGCCATTTATGGGATAATTCTTGTGCCTGCCCTGCATTCAATCGCAGGCACAGCCTTATCCAGATTTGAGATAATTGCGATCTTCCCGCCAGATCGTATGAATCTTATTGCAGAGAGCACCTTTGGTTCCATGCTGCCTTTTCCGAAATGGCCTTCTTCGACATACCTCTGTGCCTCTGAAGTCGTTATTTCATCAAGATCAATCTGGTTATCTTTTCCATAGTTCAAGGCTACTTTTTCAACATCGGTAAGTATAAGAAAAGCCTCAGCTCCGATAACGGATGCCATCAGGCTGCCTGTCAGATCTTTATCAATTACTGCCTCGATCCCTGCCAGCAAACCGTTTTTCTGTATAACAGGAATCCCGCCGCCGCCTGCTGCTATGACAATTATGCCTTCCCTGATGAGATCTTTGATGATATCTTCTTCTATAATTTTTTCCGGTACTGGTGAAGGCACAACCCTCCTGTAGCCTTTTTTGTCCTGTATCATCTTTATTCCCTGCTCCATCATTTTCTGCGCCCTGTATTTCGAATAATAAAGACCTATGGGCTTTGTTGGAGTATCAAAAGAAGGATCGGATTCATCAACAACTACCTGTGTCAGTACTGCTGCAACCTGCCTGTTTATTCCACTCTCCCTTAGTCTGTTATCAAGTGATTGCTTGAGTAAATAGCCAAGCATTCCCTGGGTCTGTGCCCCGCAGACATCCAGAGGCTGCGCCTGAACAGAGCCGCATTCTTCCTGCATTGCAAGGATATTCCCTATCTGGGGACCATTGCCATGGGTCAAAACCACATCATACCCTCTCTGGATGATCTGCGCAATCTCAAGACAGGTCTTGTCGATCATCCGTCTTTGCTCATCCGGATTACCCATTGCCGGGTTCAATATTGCGTTCCCGCCTATAGCGATTACTATACTTCCCGTACTCATAATTTACGCGCCCTTGTTATTCGTAGTCTTCTGAGACTTCCGATTGTGCCAAGATCTGTCCCATCAAGCAGGAACGCCCTGGCCCTCTCAAGTTCAATTGCATGGTTTGAAAAGACAGGTCCAAGCAGCTCTTCATGCATGGATTCATTAAAAGGTATGCCGCCGCATAATTCATTAAATGCAGGCATTATTATAACCTCAGGATTAATCCAGTCAAGCTCACCGTAGTGCTCTCTCATGGCCTTCTCTATAAAATGCGTGCGTATCCACACCGGCTCTGAGAGAGCATGACCCAGGGTATCCGTGAACCTTATCGTGGGATGGTTATGCGACATTGCAACACAGGGTACAGAGAGCAATTCCCTGGACGGCCAGGTGTGGCCATGGAAGTAACCTGCATTATCCAGAACAAAGCCTCTCATATCACGTACTGTCACATTTTCAGGTATAAGGTACTCTATATCACCATCATGGTTTCCAGGCACGATATCAACATGGGCAAACGATGCTAACGTTTTAAGAAACTCTGGAACCTCTTTTTTTTCCTGCCATGATGTTCTCGGGACATTATGCTTGATATCACCAAGAAGCACGATCACATCCGGCCTGACTTTTTTGATATAGCTGAGGATACGCATCTTTCGTTTCTCAACCTGGCTCGGGATGCTGATACCACTATTATAGAGATCCCACTCTATGCCCAGGTGGATATCCGCAATTACAAGCGTGCGGATAGTATTCTCAACCACCAGGGCGGGCTCGTTTAGCAGCGGGTTCATTATACTTTCCGCAGCACCCCTATCTTCGGCTCATAGCATCTTCCTTCTGCCATAAGCTCTTTAATACCTGCCTCTATTGATTCAGCATCAATACCAGCCGCTGTTGCAGCCTCAACTATCCCTGAAAAGGATGTGCCCCTGCCAGTATCCAGTTTATCGATTATATCAGCAAGAACCTCTTTTGGCTCCTTCTCAATCTCAGCCTCAGGTTCTTCGGTCAGCGGCTCTTGAGTGCTCTCTTTCTCTTCATCTGCTACATCAGCTTTTTTTATCTCTTCGGTTCTTTGCTCCTCAGGCGCATGCTGGACATCTTCGGTTCTATGAACATCATCTGATGAAACCATCTCCACTGCATGGATTAATGCATCTTTAAGCTCGGTTATGATGATATCCAGGTTTTTATAATGCTCAACCGCCCTGGCTACACCATCGGCGAGTACTGCGTTTGCTCCATTCCCCAGTAAATATTCCATAAGGTCATTTCCTGATAATCCTGATCTCAGTGCATCCTCGATGATTCTTATGCGTTCCAGTGTTCGCTCAGCAGTATCAAGTACCCATCTGTCCCTTAATTTCTCATCAGCATTATTTATCTCTTCAGGCCTGATCGATGTGTACACGTTTCCGCCCTCAGGTTCGTATGTCCTTGCCTTGCCTACTACTGCAACATATGCAGGCACTTTCAATTCAGATAAGAAAATAGCCGCTTCAGGCTGGTACTGCCCTGCGTACACGGTAGTTACGCCGGTAGGATCTGCTATGCGCGCCTTCCACAGGCTATTACCTGCACCGATGTTTTCGACCTCTGTGACCACACCAACAATAAAGAGGCGGTTGCATTTTACACCGGTCAGGGTGATGATATAATTCGTGGCTCTTTCATCACCTTCACTCAGGCATAGATCCGATCTGTTAAACTCATAAGCAAAAATGCGCCATGCAACTTCCCTATCAATTATATTATCCATGGTACCCCAGCCTTCCAAGCAGCTCTATTGCTTTTTCTTTAGTTATATTCTGAGATTCCCATATGTTGCTCGCTACAAACATGGTACCGAAGTCGCCTTTTGACATATTTCCCCTCGATGTCAGCATTTTTCCGAATAGTTTCTTCCTGATCTCATCTTCAACCGCTTTCTGGGATATTGCTGCTTTTGCTATCTGCTGTGCCTCTTCAATTGTAAAGCCGCATATCTTCTGTGTGAGCCCGGCATCAAGAACAAGTGTTAACGCGCCTGTTCCGTCATCGATTATGGCTTTAGTGCGCATATCCATTTTCTCATTCACCCTGCCATGTACACGGCATACGCTCCTCTGAATAACACGGGAGCACTCAGGGCAGCGGCTTATCAACCCTGAGCCCGGTCTGATAGAGAGGATATTTCCCTCTATTATCGTATCAAAGGCCCCCTCTTTCTTAACTATATCCCCTATCATTACCCTGCGCGGCTCTTTGTATTCTATACTCTTATCAATCTTTGTTACTGTACTGTTTTCATTTATGTTCAGAGAGGGGATTCCCCGGAATGATCTTATGAATGCGTTCTTTATCTCGACTGTACTGCCAGCCATGAGCTGTGGCAGTATCACCCACGAGGTGAGCGGTAGTTTTGTATCCTCATCTGCAGCAATACCTGTTAGAATATTCTTACTCCCGCTTCTTGTGTTAATCTCTCTAAGTCCGATGCTCAAAATGGTGAACACAGTATGTATATTCACATCCCCATCCCTTAATTCTGATAGTTTTTTCTGTACATCCTCCTGACTGATCTGGATAGTGGAGGTGAGTTTTGTTATACTTGACTTTTTCCCAAAGTTTATCTCAGGCCCCTCCTGCCAGTTCCTCACATATGCATTCGTGATATTGATCACGTCTCCCACATTTAAGCCAAAATCATCCCATGCTGTAAAACGTCTTGCAGCAGTCTCATCCCTGATAATCCCTGAAAAAATCGTATTTTCTATACTCTTTATGTTGATAGTTTTTTTAGTGAGTTCAATAACCTGTCCTGTCACTTCAATATTATGCTCACCGATCTTTATATCCTTGAGCTTAAGTGCTGTGCTTCTTTCTGTCCCGCCATATTTCTTGATCAGGCTTCGCTTTGCTTCACTCAGGGGTACCCTGTACTCAAGCAGCTTTTTCAGGTCAGTTATTATGCTATTATCGTCTATTTCATTACCAAGCGCCCTTTTTATTTCCTCGACATGGGGCGCAAATTCATTTTCCATAAGGCCTCCTTGCCAGTACTGGAACGAGATATACTATATACTGATAATTAAAGAATAAAAATCCATCGATTATTTGCTCAAATCTACGACCTCATAGCTCAATCCTTCAGATTCAAGCCTGTTAAGAAGAGATGGGACTTCCTCATCCACAGAGACCACAAGTGAGGAGAGGCCATGAAATGCAGCCTCAACAACCGACTCTCTGGTGCCAAAGAGAATATCTGGTTCAATATCTATCTTTCGAAGAGAGATCAGCGCCTCAACACCGAGTGCTGCGATATAAGGCATATTTTGAGAACGTTCTCTTAGCATCTCATAATCTACACAACGTGACCCTCCTCTTTCTACCCTGGGTACTTTACATATTGTTATATTAACCTCAGGCAGATTTATCATCCCTCTTAAGTCTGTCACCCCTACATCCTCTCCCTCCTTCGCATCTGATATCGTGGTACCGGTGACATCTCCATCCCCTGAGCCTGCATACAGCAGGCCGTTATCCATAATAAGTGAGACCATCTGCCCTTTATTAAATCTCTCCCTGGCGATTGCAGTAGCGACCGAGACATGGCTGACAATATCCTCCATGACAAAGCGTGCATATTTTTTAAGTTCCACCGCCTGCTCAAGAACCCATTCCACTCCTTTTTTTGTTACACGATAGCGCACACGACCATCTGAGCATAAAAACCCATCCGAAACAAGCTCCTTGATATATTCTGATATTGCCTGCGGGGTTATACCAATCTTATCTGCGATCTCTTTCTGCCTGACATCAGGCTGGTGTGCGGCTATTTCAACGAGTATCTGAAATTTAGTGCTCTCTTTTTTACTCCGAAGTATCATTCACCTTCTCCGACCAGCTCAATCCTCTGCCCTTTCACGGTCAGGACCGGTGATCGTTTTGCCATTCCCCTTATGAACATAGCGCTCTTATCTACGACACGCTGGAGGCCGTTCATCGATTGGTTGCCCTCCATTACCTCTTTCTCGATCACGTCAAGGTATGGTCTTATTTCGCTGTCGCTCTTGAAAGTGATCATAATCAGATCACTTAGATCCTCAACCGAGCACTGAAGATTAATGTGCACCCTGGAATATGATGAGTGATATTCTTTTTCAGGTTTTTTGCCTGGTTGCGGCATTCGCCATTTACTCTCGACCAATCCACTCTTTTTCAAAACATCAAGGCTTTCTCCGATTCTGAACCCTACCTCTTTCTCTATCTCTTCTTCGGTTCTCCAATCTTTCTGCAAAGTATCGAAAACTTTTTTATGACGCTCGGAGCCAAAAGCACGGAGAAGCGGGACTATATCTGAAGGCTCATTAATGATACGAATTCTTTTACCCATGGATGACATCTCTTAATTAACACTCTCTAATTTCTGATTTCTGGATTCAAGCCCATATATTGTGTTCTAAATGGATAAACGTTTTGAAGAAAACAGTGACCTTCTCCCATGATTGAAATCGTGGGCATCCATCTTACGTATGACCATTTGCCAATTCTTTTTCTTAGCTTCGTCATACCGTTGCCTCTGAACTGCGTCTGTCTGAAACTTGTGTCACCTATAGCGATCATAGAATTTAGAATATAATAACCTCATGTAAGCAATGTGAAAGTATTCTTATTATGATTTTTGTACGGGCTGTATCCATACTTTGAAAAGGTTCGCAAAGCGTGCCGAAGGCAGGGGATTAGCTCTGATATATCCTAATAAGGATAGAATTTATTGGAAAATATAATTAAATAAGCCATCTCCGAATATTGTAAATGTAGTTACTGCCAGTCCAGCCGCTATAATACCTGCAAATATTGCAATAAGGGCGTTCTTGAATTTAAAACCAAAAACAAAAGCGGCGGCACAACCAGTCCATGCACCTGTAACAGGCAGGGGCATACCTACAAATATAGCAAGACCGATTGCTCCGTATTTTTCAAACCTGACACTGTGCCTGCGATGGGTTCTGTCAAACAGCCATGTGAAAAAAGTATCCCATAATCTCCACCGCCGCAAAAAATTTGATACGGGCTCAAGAAAGAGGAGCAGTGGTATGACAGGTATCATATTACCTATGACTGATAGAGAGAAAGCGGTAAGAGGATCGAGCCCGAATCCCACTATCGCTATTGGAATGGAGAGCCGAAGTTCTGCAACTGGCAGCATGGCAATCATAATAACCGCAAGCCATGATGGGATGGAACTGAAAATATGTATGAGTACTTCAGTGTTCATTTGTTATTGGCACCGTATCGTATAAAATAAGCAATCAGGGCTTCAAGCTGAATCCGCTCATTCGCACCCTCAGCCATCCTGAAATCGATCTCTCCAATGCGGTCAATAAGATCAACTTTTAGCCTGTCTGGAATCGTCATGTCACGAATAGCGCGGAATATCTGCCCTGTGATGTCTTCACCCGAAAGCCCCTGTTCTATCAGCAGGTAATCCAGTTTTGCCCTTGCTTTGGCGAAATTGCCTTCAAGACCGAATTTTACCAGCTCAGCAACTTCTTCCGGTCTGGCAGTAGCTGTGGTCTTGTAGATAGCATCCATAGTTACGGTCTTATCAAGCATAGCAGCCGCCTGAAGAGCATTGATGGCACGTCTCATATCCCCTTCGGCGACGTATCTTATAGCCTCCAGGCCATCATCGGTAAGTGTAATACCCTCTTCTCTGGCTATATGTCCCATCCTCTCCTCGATGGCATTACTTGATATGGGTTTGAACCTGTAAACCGCACACCTTGACTGGATGGGTTCGATTATTTTGGAGGAATAATTACATGAAAGTATAAAACGGCATGAGCCTGTGTATTTTTCCATGGTCCTTCGCAGTGCTGACTGCGCATCCTGGGTAAGCGCATCAGCCTCATCAAGGAATATTATCTTGAACCAGGCGTCACCCAGCGGCGATGTCCTGGCAAAGTTCTTTATCTTGTTCCTGACCACATCGATTCCGCGCTCATCACTGGCATTTAGCTCGGTGAAATTGTTGACCCATGTTTCACCGAAAAGTTCACGGGCTACAGAGATGGCGGCTGCCGTCTTTCCCACGCCAGGGGGTCCTGAGAACAGAAGATGCGGCAGGTTTCTTGATTGGACATAGGACTTAAGACGTTTTATTACCTCAGTCTGCCCCACGATATCATCAAGTTTTTTTGGCCTGTACTTCTCGATCCAGATTTCTTCTTTTAGCATGTAAATCTTAATAAGAGGCAAGTATTATTTAAGTTTCCCTGATTTTTAACCATCCCAAAACCAACAGATTTAATAAGCATATTGGGCATTTTATGCCTGTTTTAACGATTTAAATAGGGATTTTGATGAGAGATTATATAATAAAAGACATAGGCCTTGCCGAGGCTGGAGAACAGAGGATCGAATGGTCACGAAGACACATGCCTGTTCTTCAAAAGATCAGGGAACAGTTCGAGAAAGAGAGACCGCTTGAGGGAATTAACGTGGTAGCATGCCTCCATGTGACAGTTGAAACAGCCAATCTTATTCACACGCTAAAAGCAGGGGGTGCAGGTATCGCGCTTACAGCTTCAAACCCGCTGAGCACTCAGGACGATGTGGCTGCTGCGCTTGCCTCAGAGGGGATAAAAGTCTTTGCGATAAGAGGCGAGAATGAGGAGCAGTACTATGAGTGTATCGAAGAGGCGCTCAAGATAAAACCCCACGTTACACTTGATGACGGTGCAGATACCATTGCGCTTATCCACTCAAAGCACCAGGAACTGATAGGTGATATCAAAGGCGGATGCGAGGAGACAACAACAGGCGTGATACGGCTGCGGGCAATGGCGGCAGACGGTGCCCTGAAGTATCCTGTTATCGCTGTAAATGATGCTGAGACCAAGATGATGTTCGATAACCGCTACGGCACAGGGCAGAGCACAGTACATGGCATAATGAACGCCACAAACATCCTGTTTGCAGGAAAGACCATAGTAGTTGCAGGGTATGGATGGTGCGGCAGGGGCATAGCGTCACGGTCACGGGGATTTGGAGGCAATGTTGTTATCGTGGAGGTTGAGCCGAGAAAAGCACTTGAGGCTGTGATGGATGGGTTCAGGGTAATGCCCATGACTGAAGCTGCTAAGATCGGAGATCTGTTTATTACAGTCACAGGCGATATCTCTGTCATCCGCAAAGAGCATTTCCAGGTCATGAAAGATCAGGCGATAGTATGCAATTCAGGGCATTTCAACGTGGAAATAGATATCCCCGCACTTACTGAGCTATCAAGTCAGGTCAATCAGATAAAGAATGATGTGCAGGAATATGTTTTAAAAGATAATCGGAGAATCTACCTGCTTGCCGAGGGCAGGCTTGTGAACCTTGCAAGTGCGTTCGGGCATCCGCCCGAGGTCATGGATATGAGTTTTGCAAACCAGGCGCTTGCTGTAAGGTATATCAATGAGAAAGGTAAAAGCCTTGAGAACCAGGTTTACAGAGTGCCTGTTGAGATCGATAACAGGGTAGCTAAACTCAAGCTTGGGGCCATGGGCATTGAGATAGAGACCCTGACAGAGGAGCAGGACAGATACCTCCATTCATGGACCCTGGGAACATGATATTAAGAAGACAGGAAGTTGAGAGATACTTATCAGGATTATACGGCAGTGCAAGGATCATCAGTATAGGTGAACTTGGCGGGATACCGACTGAGGTAGATGAAGGTATAAAGGGATTCGGCTATGGGAAGCCTTATCTTATAGAATTTGAGGCAAACGGCAGCATCAAATCTGTTGTGCTGTCAACGATGCGCGTGCAGAAAGGGTTCGGGCATGATCATTTCTCAGATCGGGCGCAGATATTGATCTGGCAGAACTCTGCCTTTAATAAGCTTCCAGGGCATGTCCGCTCCCTTGATGTCGGATACTTCACGCATGAAGGTGAACTTCGCTCAGCAGGAGATGCAGAGGAATATTTTATTTTAATGGAGAAGATCGAGGGAAAGGAGTATTTCCTTGACCTTGAGAGGATAAAGAGGGATGGAGAACTCACCTCCCTTGATAGGGATAGGGCAGAGGCATTATCCTCCTGTCTTGCCCGGATCCATACCATAAAGCATGATGACCGCGAGCTGTACTTCAGGAAGATCAGGGATACTGTCGGTCACGGGGAATGTATAATGGGACTGACGGACAGCTACCCTGATAACCTTGATTTTGTGAGCCGGGATGATCTGTGCGAGATAGAGAAAAAGTGCGTTGACTGGCGCTATAAGATCAAGGGAAAGACATACCGATTATGCATGACCCACGGTGACTTCCATCCATGGAATATCATGTTCCGTGAGGGAGTCGATTTCACTCTGCTTGATAGGAGCCGTGGTGAGTGGGGTGAGGCTGCTGATGATATCTCATCCATAACAATGAACTATATCTTCTATTCCCTGCAGAAATATGGAGAGCTTGCAGGGCCGTTCCGTGAATTATATGAACTTTTCTTTGATAACTACCTTGAAAAAACAGGCGACTATGAGGTATTGAGGGTCATCCAGCCTTTTTACGTGTTCAGGGGCCTTGTAGTGGCAAGCCCTATATGGTATCCCACTCTTGAACCTGGTGTGAGGACAAAACTATTTAATTTTATTAATAATGTACTTGAGAGCGAAGAATTTGAGTACAAGAACGTGAATTCATATCTATAGGGGAAGAATGGCTTTTGCAGTCTGGTTCACAGGAATTCCCGGCAGCGGGAAAACAGTTATCGCACACCGCACATCAGCCTTACTCAAGAGAAAAGGCATCGATGTCAGGATACTTCAGCTTGATGAAATACGCCGCATCCTTACCCCGCATCCCAGATATACGGATGAGGAGAGGGATATTGTCTATGCATCCCTTGGCTATATGGCAAAACTCCTGACCGAGTGCGGCATGAATGTTTTTATTGATGCCACTGCGAACCGGAGAAAATACCGCGATACTGCGCGCAAGATCATCCCGCAGTTCGCTGAGGTGTATATCCGCTGCCCTATTCAGGTATGCATGCAACGCGAGGCGAGAAGGAAGGCTGTTTTTTCACCAAAGGATATCTACAAAAAATCAGCGCGACCGGGTGCCACTGTCCCTGGTGTTAACATCCCATATGAAGAACCCCTCAGACCTGAGGTAGTAATCGACAGTGATAAAATGGCGCCTGATGAGGCTGCAAAAAAAGTGGCAGATGCTATTATTGCTCTTTTTGGAGAGATAAATGAACATGAACATGGAAATTGAGACCCTCATAGAGATAGGAGTCGAGATAAGGGATGTAGTAAGATCCTTCATCCACGAGAACGTAGATTATGGAGAGATGGTCGTGCAGCGGCCAAAGGATATCACGCGCAGGATCGATATGACCGCTGAGCAGGCTCTTGATGATGCGCTTTTAAATCGTGGTCTGTCAGCGAGGATAATCTCAGAGGAGCTTGGCGACCGCATTGTTGGAAAAAAACCTGGTTTCATGCTGGTTTTTGATCCCATAGATGGCTCCACGAATGCCACATGCGGTATCCCCTTCTTCTGCACGTCGCTTGCATACACTGAAAAAACGGATGCAGCCACATTCGAGGATATAAGCATGGCCGTGATATGCGATATACAGGGGAATATATACCATGCAGTGAGGGGAAGAGGTGCCTTTTTAAATGGTAAACGGGTTACCGATAAAAAACGCGGCACAAGACCAAAACCTGTGGTATCGGTGTATTCATACGGTGTGCCATATGTCCCGCCAGGATTGATAGAATTTGAGAAAACAATCATACTCAGGGCGCTGGGCAGCATCGCGTTAGATATGTGTTTTGTTGCCGATGGAACACTGGACGGTGTTGTTGATACCCGCGGGCTTGTGAGCGGCTATGATATCATGGCATCTGCCCTGATATTGAAAGAGTCAGGCGGTTCCCTCACAGATATCAAGGGACAGGTGATATCAGGCGATGTGAGGACAACAGGCATGTCGATAACAGGGACAAAAAATAAAAAACTGCACGACAGGATTGTGAGGGTATTGAGCAAGAAAGAAGCATAATCTCATTTTCCGCACATCATCAATCTTAAGCAAATCTCTTCTATCATTTGTTTCCCGGAGGCATTTTGAGTAATGAAGGCAGGATAGCTACGAATCCATTCGTAGCTTAAGAAAATCTTTTATGAGTTGAACATATAGATGATTGTCACATAAAATATTTAAACAACTTTCTTAATAAACATCAGGAGGAGATTATGTTAAACCAGGTGAGTAGGATTGTACTGTATGTTCTGCCCGGGATATTTGCTTTAGTATTATTATCAAATGCGGCAGTCTCTACAAGCTGGGCAACTGAAGCCGGAGAAATACCGTATCAGGTGAATAATTCAGACAGGATCATCACAGGCACAGTAAAAGAGCTTTACCCGGGCTTAGAATCTACTGATGTGATTATCAGTGTAGTTGAGATTGCCAGTAATGACTCCAAGATCAGGGTCATGCTTCCAGGTGATGCTGAAGTAATAGCAATAGAAAAGCCTTCTTACACTGAAAGGAAAGATATCTACGATGTAATTTTCAGATGGAACAACTCCTATGGAGTGTATCATGACACCATAACGGTAAATTTGACCAGTAAAAATGTTGAGGGAGCAGTTTCTATAAGAGTTAAGAACCTGGAAGAGATCCCGGCGGCAACTATAAATGTGGAAGATGCAGTATCCATAAGAAGCGAGTACCAGCCCGAGGTTGAAGACCTACCAATGCCCGTTTTCAGAGAAGCTGTTGTTGTCTATTTCAGGGAGATGCCAGCATCGCTTGATGAGTTTGCATCCAGATACGGTGGAAAGCTGATATTCACAAAACATGATATAAAGATGGCTGCCTTTGAGACAAATCCTATCTCAATACCTGCACAAACAAGTCAACAAACGCTAGATTTCATTAATAGAATCTCAACGGATTCTAGCGTTGAGAAAGCCTATAGAGATGAATTTGAGTTTATTAGGTCAGATAAGGAGTATTCGCCAGAGCCCAGGGTAATGTATCCAGAGGATATGAGGGATGAATACGTTCCTGATCAGGTGATTGTTGGATTCTGGAGGTTTCCGCCATCGCTTGATGAGTTTGCATCCAAGCATGAAGGTAAATTAAAGAATTTTGATGATGCTAACAATGTTCTGAAATCTGCACTTTTTGAAACAAACAACATTACTGAATTTATTAAAAAAGTTTCAACCGATCCTTATGTACGCTATGCAGAGCCCAATGGCATAGTTCGCATTGCTGGCGTATTAGAAAATAACACCACAGAAGCAGTAAATACGCCAAAGACGCCGGGCTTTGGGACAATACCTGCGGCAGGGCTTCTGCTTTTGATAATTTACTTAATGAAGAGGAGAGATTGAAATGAAAAGGCAATACATCTTATCAGGCGGAATCATTCTCCTTACAGTATTCTTTTTGCTGGTATTGTTTAAAACCTCCATTCCATACGGCTTTTTAGCACGTTCTCAAACAGGCGAATTAAACCTCACGATAATACCTGAAAAAACTCAGGTTGAAGAGGGAGAGAACTTTAAAATTCACCTGATATTATCAAATGCAGACAGCAAGAGCATAAATTTATGGATGCTGGAAGAGCAGGTAAGCTATGATATACTCTTTTCTTATCAGGATGGGGCTAAAGTATCCTACAACTGTGGAATAATTCAGAGATTTCCACTGACAAATGAGAACCTGATTACTCTACAGCCAGGAGATTCCATAACTGCAACTCAGGATTCTAGCTGCTGGAATCTTACGAAAGGAGCGTACACCTTAAGCGCTGTGTACCATACAGGCCCGGCCAAAGATGAGAGAATAACAAATCCCTACTGGCTCGGTACGGTAAAATCCAGCAATATCACTATTTTTGTAGAATAGGGAGGACTAAAAATGAGTGCACAGATGAAGGAGGGAAGATCAGATGAAAATGGATTTGGGTAGACATGGCAAATAGATACGAACCCATACCTCTGCTGCTGGCTCTTCTAACATTGCTTTTTAAGCAGGTTTTTGGTAGCAGGAGGAGTTGAAATGAAAGCATACACGAGCTATAAGTGGATTTATAGATTTAGGAGGTAAAACATATGGAAAGCCTTAGAAAATATTTTTCGCACGGAGCAGTTGGATTAATATTCGGTCAGACAATTGGGCTTTTTATTTCGACTCTGTTTATGGGCATCAAAATAATGCCTATTTTGGTGTTCACAGTAGCGTGGAGTATTTTTGGGTTTTATACAGGACTTTTATGGAATAAAGGATTAAAATTTGGGGCTATAGGCATTATAAGCGGCACTCTTGGAGGACTTATCTGGTACTATCTTATCAATCCTCCTTCTTCAATCTGGGGATTTGGTTTTATTCTTCCAGGATTTTTATTTGGTCTTTTCTCATTAATTAGCGCAATATTGATCAATAAAATAAATATAAAGAATGCAATTTTATTTATTGGAATTGCATTTTCAGGAATAATTATCTCAATTCTTTTAAATTATTCATCTACTCTGAAAGATAAATTTACTGGAGTGATGCCTCCTTTAATAGGATTTTTCTCTTTTTTAACCTCTATGATAACTCTTGGCGGGCTGATTTGCATTGGATTGTATTACATCTTAGGTAGCAGCAGCGCAAATGAAAATCGCCTTAAAAACACTTTTACAAAACTCGGTAAAATTGTATCCGTTATCTGGATATTATTTATGTTTGCTTTTGCATTGGGAGCCAGCCACGATGCCGGGTACTTTATCAAGAAAGTTAATGAGCCTGAATTTTTTGTAGTTGTTGATGCTGGAGAAATCGACAGGTACCCATATTTTGCAAAAGCTATCAATGATATCGAGAAAGGCAGGATAATCGAATATTCAGGTGCGGTTCCGAGAGAAGAATGGAGAGCACTTATGACTCTTCTCGATGACCAGAAGAAATGCCGCTCAATAGGGAAAGGCAATTGTTTTGTTAAAATAAATAACTCATTCTATGAAATCAGTTTTTGGACGGCGTGATGGATATTAAAATATTATATATAAAAATGGAAGGGTTTAGATGTCAGAAGTGCTTAAAATCTTGATTGGAATCTTTATAACAGGAGCTGTTTTAATCAGCGGGTGCCTGCAGGAAATTAAAAACGAACCTTACGAAGAAACAGCTTATAATGAGGCCGTATATAACTATTCCACACCTGGTTTCGAAATCGACCAGAAGCAGGCTTCCACTGTATGGGAGAAGGTCAAATTTTCTGATGATGCAAAGTTTGTCACCCGTGAGAAAAACTATTCAGTAACAGTTTTTGTCCAGTCCTATACTAGAGTGCCCGCTGCTCACAGCCCCTATGACATCTCCACGTCAGAATGGATTGTTGTGGCATCCTCGATCCCAAAAAAGAAAGAAGATATAAAAATAGCGATCTTCAGGCTTGATTATCAGACTTTTGATTTTAAGAGGTCATACTATTTCAGTTACCCGCAGAGAAAAGAACTCACCCTGAAACAGAGCATTGCTGTTATGGAAGAAGAACTGAAAAAGGAACCGGGAGGTTTTCAATCCATAAATGAGAGCGCAGTAGTTCTGCAGGATGGGAATTATATCTACTCCTATCTGGCACCCGATATTGGAGAAACAATGTATTTGTTCAGCTGGGACGAAATTCCAGGAAACGGCAATGGAAGACTCATATATTTTTTACACCGAGAGCACCGTCTTGACTTGCTAAGAGATACAAAAATCGAAAAAATCGATAACAATAGAACTATAAGAGTAACCGGCGGAGAAAATACTGTTTTACTAAAACTTAGCGATGAAAAAACCAAAGTAAACCTGGAAATCGATGACGGTAGAACTGCTGAGCTCATTGCTAATATGGAGAATGGCAAGCTAAACATATACGGGGCAACAACCGATAAGGGGTCAACAATTATTCTAAATAAATACGCCGGAAGAATCATATTTCATGCAATATTTCGTGCAGGAAAAGATATCTGGATCAAGGATACAAGTCTGAGAGAGAGAGTAAGCGGGAGTTTTATAATTCCAGGAGAAGAAGTAAATGGGACTGCATTATTGCCTCGCATTGAAACCCGTGTTGAGTCGATTCGCTCGCCTGCATATAGAGGGACTTCAACTCTTGTAAAACTGTCATTCATCGCACGCAATAATATCTCCAATGGCGGTGATATTTATGTTAATTATAAAACAGAGATACTGCATACGAACGGCTCTCTGTTTTATGAACCTGAAGGTTTTGAAATTATCCCGGAGAAAAAGCGGCTGATCTTTCCGGGAGGAGGAGATGAGCAGCAGGTAGTATATTCAAACTTAACAATAAATACAAGTAATGCGGCTGCTGAAGGGGATTATATTATAACGATCACTATTAAATATAAAGGCTGGGTGGTCGGGAGCAACATGTTGTATTTTAAAATCGGTAAAGGCGGAAAGAAGAGTCCGCCTGGGGGAGAGTCCATAATTGAAAATACCTGGAATATTGGTTATTCCGCAGATCAGCCTCCTCTTCTCAACGAGACTGAAAAAGCAGAGATACTGACGATAGCGATTAATGACACTTATTTGAAAGACAAAAGGTACGAGATCACAGGAATTACTTCAGAATACCTTAACCTGGAGAATTTTTCTGGCTTTTTTGCTGTCGTTACTGTGGACGTAGGCGACCCGGATTTCCCGGGCGAAATAATCCGCTACATAATTGACCGGGAAGAGAAAAAAGTGTTTACAAGCGTAGTGACCCCTCGGCCGGCTCTTGAGTATTTCAGGGGCGAGGCTTTTGACGAGGCTAAAGGTAATTTCACGAAGAGCTGGGATGCTGAGAATTTCCCAGGGTTCTGGCTCGATCCTGAAGCAAACGTTTCAACCGAGACCCTGATCATAGATCAGAGCTTGCTGAACAATAGCTATAGAGTAATAGATAAACACAGCCTGATATACGTTACAAACCCTGTACCTTTTAAGTATCAGGTTTATGCTCAGGCAAACCAGACTCCCGATGGAACGGATGGATTCTATCAGGCAATCGTCTGGCTGGGAGAGAAGCATGTGTATCTGCAGGGGAACAGGCTCGCGAAGATAATATTTGAGCAGAATGCAACAGAGGAAAAAGAAATGACCATTGGCGAGTCCTGGGAATTGGGAGAAGGATACAGGGTAATCGCCAACTCAATTAGTGCAAAAGATACTGGTGGCAGACAAGCGTGGATTACTTTATTTAAGGACTCGAATAAACTTGTTGATACGGTCATGGTGCAACAGTATGGACCGAATAAATTTTTCACTTATCGGATGAACTTGAGTGATAGTACTCTAAATTTTATGATTTATTATTCAAGAGTAGACAGTTTACAATACACGGATGCGGCGTATTTCAAATATACATGGCTCAGGTCTCAAAATATCACCGAGATCAAAGAAGGCGATACCTTCGGCATCATGGAGGTTACCTCTATTGATAACGGTAAAATCGAGCTCAGTAACAGGGAGCCGATTGATCTTGCTCCAGGAAAAAGAATCCATATCATGGGGAATATAAGCATTCAGGTGGGAAGCTCTGAGGATAGGCTGCAGTTTCATCCATTCAGAGTGAGAAAACCATGAGTCGTAATTCTGCAATTCTCCTGATGTCTGAAGGCACCTGAGCGCGTCCACCTTTGCCTGCAAAGCGTCAAGGTAGGCGACGATGCGGCGCTGTTCGGGGAGGGAGGGGGATTTGCATGGCGAGAAAGCGATCCTCTTTTAGCCGCACTCGATTTGTTGTCCCTTCGCTGGTAGCCTTGCAGAGATCAACAAAAAAACGCGTTTTACTCATCCAACCAAGGTATTCTGGAATAATCCGTGACGGATTTACATTAAAAACAGGAAAATCATTGCTTACAACCGCGCCATCAAGAGGCTCTGGAATAAGACCAAAAGCCCCGTTACGGGCATCAATGCGCGATAAGATAAACTGCTGCGAATGAACAATAAACCTCTTTGAGGTGGCGATTTCTGCTCCACTTACTTCATCACGCAGTACAACTCCTTTCCCCCAGAGTCTATAGTCAAGTGCTAAGATAATCGTAAATTGGTACGTTAACAATATCTTGTTCAAAAGCTGTAACCAATTGTTCTTTCATTTGACTTTTATTCTCCCAGTACCTTATTGCCAGCCATTTCTTAGCCGCCCTCCACGATTGCTCTATTGG
>NZ_JMIY01000007.1:340269-394707 GCF_000685155.1 Candidatus Methanoperedens nitratireducens | reverse complement strand
AAAGCCCTGCTCCTGGGGAGATTTGAAAAGAATTGGCTTTAGATTTTCTATCTGTTTATCTGCCAATCTTTTTGGTCTTCCAGATTGCTTTTTATTATTCTTTCTTGAAATCCCCTCTGTGTGCAGACGGCGTAGCCAGTCGCCAACGGTTGTTAGTGGATGTTTTATAGTAAAGCTTACTTCTTCAAGAGTCCTACCCTCCTTGCGTAAAATCGCTGCAAGAAGCCTTATTTTAGCTTTTGGATCTCCCTCTTTTTGATAAAGGTCGTTCAACTCATCTATAGAAATGTTTGGAAGAAATGATTCACCTCTTGGAGTTATTGTCATCTAAACACTCCCCCATTAAATAATCTGCTTGATGGTTCTTAAAATTTACGGAGAACTTAGAATCATGCTATAAGAATATCAAAGTTGGAATTGAGTTATAGAGGCAATATTCTTAAGTTATGGTATAAATAATAGAGCTATGACAAAGCCAGGATACACCCACATATTAATACCAGGATCTTCACGCAGTGTTTTGAGAGAGAATACGAAAGAACAGAATGAAAGAGGATAATCTCATAATGCGAACATATGTGGCATATAACGGCAAATTTGGAGAACGCGTAATAGGGAACCTGATAAATTACAGGAATTTCTGCACCTCCTGTGATAAATTGTGTATCTTTTGCAGGGATGATAAAACACTTAATTTTGCAGATAACATTACGGGAATCTATACCCAGCCTTCGAGTCTGCCTGTGTATATAGAAGAACCGGCAAAATACATGCCTCCTGACCTGCCAGAGAACGATGTATTGTTAGCTATAAATCTGCATCCCGATATTATAAGCGAACTTCCTGGCCTTGCAAAGGATTCAGGCACTCGTTTGATTATAGCTCCCATTGAAGAGCCTGGCTGGCTGTCAGGGGGATTAAAAAACCAGATCAAGGAGAAATGCGAAAAGCTTGGTATTGTTTTTACTGCCCCGAAACCATTCTGCTCTCTCAAAAGAGGGGAAGATCCATTAATAGATCATTTTATAGAGTATTTCAAGATAGGTTTCCCTGAATTTAAAATCGGGGTTAAAGATAACAATATTATAACAGTACAGATTTTATGCAGCCAGCCATGCGGATGTGCCTATTATGTAGCACAGAAACTTAAGAATGTTCCTGTAGATGATAGACTGGACGAGGTAATATCAAAAGCGCACCATGCATATCCCTGCACTGCGGGTATGGAAAGGGATGCAGAACTAAAAGATACAATCCTGCATAAAGCGGGATATATTATAAGAGAAGCGGTTCATGATGCTATAATAAAATAGCTCCTGTCATGTATGCTACAGCCAGGTATCTCAAGAACTTGCCTGTGAATACAAAGACCGAGAATATAAGGAACTTGAGGCGCAGGATTCCGCTGACTACCGTGAGAGCATCCCCTATCAGGGGAAGCCATGTGAACAGCAGCACGTAAGAGCCGTATTTTGAAAAGTATCTCTCAGCCCTCTCGATCTGTCCAGGTTCAATCCGAAGATATTTCTCTATATAATCCCGCCCCTTAAAACCTATATAATAACTGGTGCAGGCGCCAAGGAAGTTGCCAATAGAGGCTACAAGAACAACAGCGCTGAGATTAAATCCCCGTGAGATAAGAAACACTACAAACCCCTCACTGCCAAGGGGAAGTATTGTTGAAGCTAAAAAACTTACAGTAAACAGGCCGGGGTAGCCATAACTCGATAATACGCCTTCAAGGGGTTCTAACATAGAATGGCTCTTATAGCATTCAATCAAAGATAAATAGTCATGTACTTAATTCGTATCAGATGGAGGAATAATATTTGAACCCTGAAGAAATAATCCGCCTATTGAATGAAGACTTTGTGCATGAGATAGAAGCCACAATGGTATATGTTCGAAATGCTTTTGTTATGTCAGAATGCGATTCAAGCAGAGTTACAGAGGCCATATCCATTGATGAGATGAGGCATATGAACTGGCTTGCAGACCTGATCGTCAAAAGAGGAGGAAAGCCGAGTATGGAGCACAGAGAACTTGTTTTCGGAGGAGATGACCTGAAAAGCCAGTTAGAGCTGCAAAAAGCTCTTGAAACAGGGGCTATTGAGAGGTACAAAAAGCAGATCGAGATCATAGATGATCCTGAAGTGGCAGGAGTCCTGAAGCATATCCTTGATGAGGAGAAACGGCACAGAAAAGAGTTCAGTATGAGGCTTAAGAGGATTACAGTGTAGATCGAGCCCTTATATATATCAAAACGTTTAATATAGCAGACACCAATTTTTTAATGGCGAGTGTTATGTCAGTGAAATATTCCGTTAGGTTTATTATTATTTTGTTCGCTCTTCTCCTGATCTTTTCATCAGCGGCAGGTGCTTCTGACTTCAGGGCTGAGGAAAGGCTGGTAATCGCTGAAGGCGAGATAATAAATGATGATCTTTACTTTACAGGGAATTCAATAACCGTAGACGGCATTATTAATGGTGATCTCATCGCTGCTGGGGGCGAGATCAGGGTAAACGGGATTATAAATGGGAGTCTTGCGGCAGCAGGGGGATCAATTTCAGTCAATGGTAATATCACAGATGATATCAGGGCTGCTGGCGGTACCATTACAATCAATGGTAATGTGGGGGATAATGCTCTTGTCTTTGGTGGGAACTTCATTTTAGGAAGAAACGCAAGTATAAACAGAGATTTGACTGTTGGTGCTGGCAGCGCTGTAATTGATGGAACTGTAAACAGGGATATCAACGGAGGGGCCTCGAGTATGGAAATGAGGGGTACAGCCATGGGCAATGTCACCATGGATATAGGAGATAACATGAGGATACTGCCGGGTGCAAGAATAGGCGGAAATCTGGAGTATACAGCACCCAGACCGGCTGAGATTGCTGAAGATGTCGTTTCCGGAGAGATAATCCATCGAGAGCCACCTGATGAACGAAGGGATGTATTCGGGATAATAGGTGGAATAATAGGGTATCTCTGGCTCTTATTGGTCGGGATATTGTTCCTTGTTATCGCCCCCGTGGTATCTCAGAGGATCACTGATAATATCTCTGCTAACCCGTTAAAAAATCTCTTGTGGGGGATCCTGTTCCTGATAGTAACACCTATCCTGGCAGTAATACTTTTAATAACTATAATCGGTATCCCTCTTGGCCTGATATTGATGGTAATCTATATAATTAGTTTATATATTAGTAGGATTTTTGTCGGGCTCTGGGTTGGGCAGTATATATTTAAAGCATCGGAAAAAAAGACAAGCTATAGGATATTATCCTTTGCCATCGGGCTATTGATAGTCTTTATCGGGATTAACTTACCGATTCTCGGAATATTTATTCATTTCATAGTTATTGTTCTTGGGCTCGGAGCTATCGTATTGACTGCATATGGTTACTATAAGAGTTACAAAGAACAAAAGTCTATTTGAAAGTCTGGCGGGACTCATGTATGCACTTAGCGATCATATGCATGGGAATCCACCCGAATTTCGAATTCACAATAATCGTAACCTGTACCCCAGCATTTTACCTCTCTTACGTAATGGGATTTCCCAAGAACGGTGTCCAGTATTCCGGCGATTATTCCCTCATCACTCGGGCATAAGGGTTTTCCGACATCAGGCATTTTATGGCACTGGTAGCAATCCCTGACACGGATCCTATCCTTCCCGATCTGCTCAACTTTACCTAATTTTAGCTCACTCCAGATATCAGCGATCTCCTTGATAACTGAATCAAATTCAGATGTTTTAATCTGTTTTGAGAAAACATTCTTTCCCAGGTTATAGCCCGCGTGATACATCGGCCTGTCAAGCTCGATCCCGGACTCAATGATCGAAGATTTCAACAGACGCAAAAAAACAAGGGATACCTTATCACCGAGCTCTTCTCTTGTCTGTCCACCAAACAGGCTCTTGAAAAGCTCTTTTTTAACATCTTCATTGATCTGTCTATCATCAGAGATTGTTATCATCTCTGGGTTGAGTGAGTAATATTTCATAGGTATGCCGTGAACCTCATGTTCTATCCTTGAAACTTTGATGATTTTATTATCTGACAGAAGTTTTAAATGATGTGATAATGTTGGCTTGCTAAGCTGCATCTGGCTGGCTAATTGTGCGTTAGTCATCTCTCTCTCAGAGAGGAGTTCTATTATTCTCTGTCTTGTTTTATCAGAAAATAATTTTGCAATAGTAAAATCTGGTTTTAGTATATACTTCATATTCCTGCAATCCTCAGGGTAAATCTTATATATGGAAATGGTTATATATGAACCTAACAGTTAGATTTAGATCTAACTAAAGGATGAGAATATGGATTTGATAAGCGAGAACAAAATCGGGATTGTCAAAGGAACGGTTGTGGAAGAAGCTGCTGAGAGCAACTTCAAAGGTGAGACCGGTGAAGTCGGGCTGTATCTTGCGATGGCAAGACAGGCTCAGCGTGAAGGTTACCCTGAGATAGCAGAAGTGCTAAAAACAATAGCTATAGAAGAAGCATGGCACGCAGCAGGATATGCTGAGCTTACAGGCAGGATTTCAAGCAGCACAAAAGAGAATCTCCAGAGGATGCTCAAAGGTGAGGAGGGCGCGAATAGATACAAGCGAGAATCGGCTGTGAGGTCAAAAGAAGCAGGAATTGATGAAGCCCACGACTTCTTTGATGTCTCGGCGCGGGATGAGGCAAGACATGCAAGAGCCATAAAAGGCATGCTGGACAGGTATTTCAAATAGAGGTGAAAGAAATGGTTGATGCAATAGCAGAGCAAACAAATGGAGTAGTAGCGATATTACCTGCCACACCTGCAGGATTGATTACATCAAAGCAGCTTGAAAAAATAGCAAAAATCGCAAATGATGGTGCAGGGCTTGTAAAACTCACATCCATGCAGAGAATGGCTATACTTGTGAAAAAAGAGCAGATCGATTCAGTTAGAGACGAACTTGCTGGGGTGGATATGAAGATCGGTGTTGTCGGAAAAAGGGAGGTCTGGAACCCTATGGGATGCACGGGCGCACTGTGTAAGTACGCAAGGCAGGATGCTCTTGCAGATGCAATCGCAATTGCCGCACATGCAGGTACAAAAGCTCCCAGGCAGGTAAAGATCGGAGTGAGTGGATGCCAGAACTCATGTGCATGGAGCAAGGTCGTGGATATAGGATTAGTTGGAACCAAAGATGGGTATGATGTTTATATAGGAGGCGATGCGGGCAGAAACCCGCGTATAGGGCAAAAATTGAAAAATGTGTCGAAAGAGGATGCAGTAAGCGTGGTGAAAGAGATAGTGGATAAATTTAACACTTATGGAAAAGACGGTGAACATCTCTATCAGGTAATTGAACGACTCGGGCTTGATGTGTTCTGATCAGGCTATGCGAGCAGTACTGATATTATCCCGGTAAGGAATATCCCATCAAATGTCCCGGCCCCTCCGATAGAAGCAACCGGAGCACCCAGATCCGGAATTTTTTTCAGGTTGAGAAGATCAGCGCCGATCAGACTGCCAAGTGTACCTGAGATATATGCAATGATGGGAGCATTCTGTGGTGAGATTATGAGCGCCACTGCTGCTGACATTACAGGGGGGAGAAGCGCAGGGACAGCGATACCAAGCCCTTTTATGGGTCGCGCAATCATATGGATCATAAGCGTCATGACAGAGACCCCGAGCAGTACTTCGACCGGGTTAGCCCTGAAGATCAGAAGACCGGATATTATTACAGGGATCACGGCACCTCCCAGATTGACAGCTATGACTGTACGCTGCTCTTTCACAAGAGGGACCACATACCTGAACCAGTAAGAATCGATCTCTATACCTGAGACTACGGTAGTCCGGGATACTATCTGCTTAATAGGTATGTTCACATAGCTACCAAGCAGAGATAAGAAAAGTATAAGTATAGCGTACCCTGGAGGAAAACCCAGCTTATTGAAGGCAATACCTATTAGACCCAGGCCTACAAGGAGAAAAAGCACAAAGAGAATGAAGAATAATACGGCTATAACTGATGCGGCAAGTCTTGAGTAGAATATACTGGACATCTGACCCTCACAGGTATAGGTTTCTATCTGGTAGGGTAATTAAGGTTTCGAACATGATACATGTGCTAATAAGATAGCTTACGATATACATTTGCGGACCAGAATTTATGCTACTATCTCTGCATTATCCGGATCAAGCCCGCTCCATTTTACTCTATAACCAAGGAATTCAAGTATCTGGCAGTGTCCTTTCAGCCCGTATTTCTCAAAAATTTTGATTGCATCGTTATGTTTTTTCACGCTATTCAGTTCACTCCTGATCTCCTTTATGATCTTACTATTAACAAGCTGATCTCCAAAAAGTAGATAATCCCTGCTGCTGTGAGTTATTATTCTCTTCAGAGCCTCTGCACTCACGCTGTATCTTCTGGCCACTTCATCTATGTTGATAACATCGCCGTCTAAAGAAATTTCTATATTCTCAAGCTTTGTAGATTCTTCCAGCAATTGTTCTTCTTCGTATTTTCTCAGTATTCTTATTATCTCAAGATACGGGATCTTTTTATCATAGAAGATCAGGTTATCAGTTTTGAATTCTGAGCCTGAGCATGCAAGGTTCCTGTCCACCAGAAGAATAATACTTTCTTTTAGCTGATTGATCTTCTGTGTTTTATTTTTAAGATACTCAGGTGTCCAGAAGCCGACGATCTCAACATATACCCTGCTTGCGTTTCGCTCAAGTGAGAAATCGGGGATAAAGGCGTACTGGCCTGCCTTCAGTACCGCAGGCTCCCGCCTGATAGACCAGTCATTGAAACTAAGCAGGGAGAACTCCTTCTCAATGGCGCTGTCAAATGCTTCCTCAAAGATATCAGTATTGAATACCTGCCTGGTATGATCCAGAACAAAATCAAAAATTCTTTTTCCCTGCATGGTTTTCTTCAATATGCTTGCACTCAGGCTCCATCTGCTTGATCTTATAATAGCCGGAAGAAGTTTTGCAAGGGATGTACCATACCTCTCAGTCAATTTGAATAAAGAGATAGGCCCATCAAGGTATATTTTACCCTGCTCAATAGAGTACATGAGCCCGAGCTGCTTTATCTTCCTGAACACATGCTGGTAGTTATCCTCGATCTGGATCTCCATTCCCACGGCCCGAAACAGGAGCGTCTGGGTAAGGGATAGGTTATACTGCATGAGCAGGTTCTCTGGAGTGATTGTTTGAAATTCCCTGATCAGTAGATTTTCTTCCTGATCTGCCCAGAGAGCTTTCTCTAAATGCTCCGGTCTGATCGAGAGTTTATCTGCTGTCCTGGACAGGATTTTCTGTCTCTCTTCCGGGGCTGTGACAATCTCTTTGCACTCCTCAAAAACCGCTCTCCTGGCAATGATGGGATCAATGGCTGCATCTGTATCAATTACACATCTTCTCTCAAGAAGTGCAGCAAGTCCTCTCACCAGGCGGTAGTTGATCTCTTCAAAGTCCCCTATTTCCTCAAGCAGTTCCCCATAGGTTTCTCCAACATGCCTCTGGAATATATCAATAACCGAGCCTGCAATCTCAATGTACTCCTGATCAAGAGCAGCATAAACAGGCTCTATCTTTCCCTTATGTATTCTTGTAACGAGCAGGTCGCCTGTCAGCATTATTACCTCATGGATTTTGTTCTCCTTCTTGCAGTACCGATCTCGCTTGTCTCTGATGATACGATCTCATACAGGATAGCCTCCTTTCCTCTCTTCTTTCTGAGGATCCTCCCAAGCCTCTGTACAAAGGCCCGTTCGCTGCCTGTCCCGCTTATGATTATGCCCACATCGGCATCCGGGACATCTATGCCCTCATCCAGGACTTTTGATGTAACAACTGCTTTATAAATGCCAGATTTGAACCGCTCCAGGATCTCATTTCTCTCTTTGCTTGCTGTCCTGTATGTAATGGCAGGTATCAGGAACTCCCTGGATATTCTGTAAACCAGCTTATTGTGCTCTGTGAAAATGAATACTCTGCCCTCTCCGTGCTTTTTCAGGATCTCAGCAAGCTTCTCTACTTTCGATGCGCTGTTCAGGGCGATATCCCTTGCCGTATTTCTTGCAAGCAGGGCGGCTCTTGCGCCAGGGTCTCTTCCGCTTCTGATCACAAGTTCCTGGAAATCAGAAGGATTCCTGATCATGATGTTATTTTTCTTAAGATATTCCGAGAATATCCCATGGTTCAGGTTATATTCCTCTTTCTCTTCCCTGATAAGCTCAACAGAAATCTTCTCAAGCCTGTAGGGTGAGAGATGTTCTCCTGCAAGCTCTTTTACCTTTTTCTCAAAGACCTTTCCACCCACAAGCCTGTTAAGCTCTGTATGTAATCCGTCCTCGCGCTCGTATGTGGCTGTCAGGCCCATTCGAAAAGGAGAGGCAAACATCAGGGCTATGTGCCTGTAGCCCTCAGCAGGGAGATGGTGCACCTCATCAAAGATTATGAGGCCGAATCTGTTCCCCAGCCTCTCAGCATGGATATACGCAGAGTCGTA
Source organism: Candidatus Methanoperedens nitratireducens (assembly GCF_000685155.1). GTDB lineage: Archaea > Halobacteriota > Methanosarcinia > Methanosarcinales > Methanoperedenaceae > Methanoperedens > Methanoperedens nitratireducens. Next base: position 386,180 of record NZ_JMIY01000007.1, on the reverse strand, counting down.
CGTGGATACGGTTATCGCCCTGATCTCCTGCTCACCTCCACCAAGGATTCCGATATCTATTTTAAACTCTTCTTTTAGCCTTGTGCGCCACTGGTTCATAAGATCAATGGTCGGTGCTACTACGATCGCCGGTGTATTCAGCAGGGATATAGCCCTTATTCCAAGTATTGTCTTGCCGCTTCCTGTAGGAAGAACAACAACGCCGCGTTTATCATTGGCAATCCAGGCATCGAGTGCCTGCTCCTGGTAATCCCTCAGTACCATTCCGCTTTTAAGCTCAGGGCACGGCATAAGATCAAGAACGTTATCTATGAATTCAAGGCCGGATGACCTGAGATAATCAATAATGTCTTTGTAGTACAGGGCCATAGCCCTGAAGCTTCTTGAGCGTTCATCCCATGTGGAGTTGGGGACCCTGGCATTGCCCCGGATAATGATAGTACCCCTGTTAAATTCAAGATGCATGATAAGTAGTTAGATGGAAACCGTATAGAAAAGGCTTGCGATGTGAAAAACCAATTATAAGCAACCCAGATCCGACCACAAAAATCAAGTTATAATGTACATTCCTATAACCACAAGTATAGCAGCGGCGAATTTGAAGATGAGAATAAGGATAGCGAAGATCTGCTGTATGATGATTAAAGCGACTAGGTATGCTGCCGAATTCTCGATGTAGCGGTTCAGGATGAATTTATCAAGTATGCCTGTCGCAGCGAATGAGGCCGTACCGATGAGCGCAAAGATAAGCCAGTTCATATAAGCCCAATCAAATTGACCCTCATCTTTATAGACTCGCGGGTGATATGTTTATGCAGGGCAAATAGAATCGAAAAGTAGGGGTGAATAACTGATTGAGCAGATCCTGCGCATATATTATGCAATCTATGAGTATTATTTTAATCCTGACTATCGCTATCATCTGCCTGCTGCCAGAAGCTCAGGCCCATTCACCGCTTGTGCCGGAGGTTGCAGTCACCATTACTCTTGCCACGGTGCAGATTCTGTTAGGCGCTGCTGTCCTTCGTCTTGTATTGAAAAGCAAAGAAAAAATCAATATTCGAAAGAGAGCATACCTGGCTATCCTTGGGCTCATTGCTCTTTTTGCGTGGGCCGGTCTACTGGTGGGGCCAGTTCTGGCGATGTTAGCAAGTGTATTGCCGGCCAATGGTGGAAGTTCAGGCTAGAATCAGCGCTTTATATTGGTGGCGGGATCAGTTTATCCCGCAGGCGCTGAAGATTGAGGGCAGTGAACAGTTCGCCCTTGAAGATTATCTGCTTGACTGGCGTTGTTCTTCCTTTGCTCTGCTCTTTGAGATATGCGCTGATATCCATCCAGCGTATGGAGCCGTCAGAAGTGCGGACCACGAGCATCACGGGATAGGCCTGCTGCTGCCAGTATTCGGCGTGGCGGAGGTTCTTGATCGCGAACACTTCGACCCCATCCTTCTTTCGCTTATACAGGTACGAATCGCCCGATTTAAGCTGCAAGTAGACGCGCTTGCCGCTGGCATTTCCGGCATAATCCTTGAACTCGATCTCGCCATCGATACCCCAGTCGGAGTTGGGAGTCGGCCGGAAGATCTGCCCAGCCTCACCCGCGATAGCGGTCGCGTGCCCGATCAATATCAGTTCCCGGCTCTCGTTGTCCAGGTTGATCTTCGCCTTCTTATCCATCTCACGTACCCGTAGCAGGAACTCATCTGAGGCGAACTTATCTTCGATCAGATCGAGCAATACCACGCGCTCCTCGCAGATTGCACAGACGATATCTTTAAAACCTTTTTGTAGTCTGATCTGGATCGCCTTGCGGTTCTCTACAGGCGTGTCGCAGTGAGGGCACACGTATGTCCGTACCCGGGTCACATCCTGCGCCCGCTGTAACAGATGCTCATGTACGTACTTGATGAATGTGACTTTTGTGTCGTCAGGCACTCCACCTTCGAAATATACCACGATCTCTGCCGCCCCCTCGGCCTTCTTCTTCATAGCCAGTCCCACGCGTTTACCTCCGTGGGTCTTGAAGTCAGCAGCGTTCTTCCACAGTTGATCATTCCTGAAATTATCCGAGTAGCTCAGCTTCACCACAAGCGTTGCATATATCTCATCCAGAGGCCCGGCAAAGCCGTAGGTCACAAATACGTTCGGATGCTCCAGTAAATCCGGCTTGTCACGCCGGAAATATGACGGGAATACAAGCATAGTTCCCTTCGGGGTCTGTTCGCGCAGGCACAGCGCCCGGTCAAGGAACGTCTGCACCATGGCACGAAGGAGAATCTTTTCATCCGCCTCGGCCAGGCGCTTCATGTCCTTGTAGTCCAGCCCCCCATCAAGCACCTGATGCTCAGGCACGATTCCCATCTCATCCACATGCTCGCGCGCCATACGCACGACCACAGATGCGTAGCGGTTGATCTGCTCGGGCTGCAGGAGCACAAAATCACCGAAATTCAGCATTTGCACCACGCCCTGTCCCTGCATCAATCCAACAACGGCGCGAAGTTCCTTCTCACCTATTGTCTCACCAGGCAGCATTAGCTGCAAACGCTGATTTAACTCAGCTAGCCGCACCAGCGGCGCTCCCTCTTCTTTGAGCTTAAGAATGGCATCTTTTAGCGTCTTGAACAGCCGCGTGGTCGAAGTCCACTGCAGCCGATCCCAGGGAATATGCCTGGCGATTGCCTCCTTGAGTTCCTCGCAGCCTTCACCGATCTTGGCGCCTGTGGTCAGGAAGCCAGAGAAATCGTGCTCTTTGCAGAACTGCTCGAACCGCTTATTGCTGATCGTGATCCCGCCGCGGTCGCACCGGGCAGCGACAAGAAGCTTTGCAGGATTATGTTTTGCAGCGGCATGCAGGGCTTTCTCCCAGTGTCCCAGGTCTTCAAAGGGGTTGTCATCCTGGGGATCAAACACCAGCAGGCCCAGCGCGGTTTCATCCATGTAAAGCTGGTGGATCAGCCTGTAATCGGGTTGACCTGCAAAATCCCACAGCCATACCTCGCGCTCGATACCTGATGACCCATTGCCCGGAGGCAGCTTGAGCTGCGAAACAAGCATACCGTGGGTAGATTCGGTGGGTTCCCAGCGGTTCTCGCACAGGCGCAGGGCAAGACCAGTTTTTCCCACACCCGTTTCGCCTAACAGTACGACCTTGGCATTGGCGTAGCGGGTTGATTCGGATACTTTGATAGACTTTTCAATAAGTGGAATGTTCCATACCCGCATGGTATTATCAGCAGAAGCAGAAACTGCCAGCCGGCAATCAGCCGTCACCGCCACTCCCCATACCTCCCCTGTATGCCCTTTGAGTGTAGCTATACATTCTCCGGAATCCAGGTTCCATACCCGCACAGTTTTATCAGCAGAAGCAGAGACGGCCAGCCGGCCGTCTGCGGTCACCGCTACTCTCACTATCAGCCCGGTATGTCCTTCGAGTGTGGCTGTGCACTTCCCGGAATCCAAGTTCCATACCCGCACAGTTTTATCAGCAGAAGCAGAGACGGCCAGTCGGCCGTCTGCGGTCACCGCCACTCCAACTACCGGCCCGGTATGCCCTTTGAGTATGGCTGTGCACTCCCCGGAATTCAGGTTCCATACCCGCATGGTAGAATCATATGAAGCAGAGACGGCCAGTCGGCCATCAGCCGTCACCGCCACTCCCACTACCGGCCCGGTATGCCCTTTGAGTGTGGCTGTGCACTTCCCGGAATCCAGGTTCCATACCCGCACGGTAGTATCAGCAGAAGCAGAGACGGCCAGTCGGCCGTCTGCGGTCACCGCCACTCCAACTACCGGTCCGGAATACCCTATGAGTGTGGCTGTGCACTTCCCGGAATCCAGGTTCCATACCCGCACGGTAGTATCAGCAGAAGCAGAGACGGCCAGTCGGCCATCAGCCGTCACCGCCACTCCAAATACCGGCCCGGTATGTCCTTTGAGTGTGGCTGTGCACTTCCCGGAATCCAGGTTCCATACCCGCACGGTAGTATCAGCAGAAGCAGAGACAGCCAGTCGACAATCCGGTGTCACTGCCACTTCCCATACCCCCCTGGTATGCCCTTTGAGGGTTTTGATAGATTGCTGTTTTTGTATTCCTGTAGGTTTGGTCGCGACCACAGGCGGCCTGCACGCTTCAAGCAATTTCACATACTGCTCGTCGGATCTCTGCCGCCAGTCCACATACGCAAACTGCTTCAGGATGTCCTTGATCTCTGCATCATCCAATCGCAAAGGAATGAAGCGGCGCCGGGCATTTGTGGGATCGCGGAACAATGCCGTATGTCGCTCAAGCGCCACCCACTCGGATGCAAAGGCATTGCTCGACATTACAAGTATCAGGCAGCGTGACTGCTCCAGCCCCTGCTCTATCCTGAGACCGATCATATCGCCGGGCTTGATTTCCCATTCATCGAACCAGACGCGCAGGCCGTCCATCTTCAACTGCTGCGCCAGTTCGCGCACGACCAGCTTGTCCCTGGAACTGTGGCTTATGAAAACGTCATAGGTGAAAGTCTCGGTCATTTTTAGTTTTTACCACCTCAATCTGATACATCCAACAAATCTTCTGCAATGCACTTAATCTTTTCTAAGGGCTATTTTGAGAATCTCTTTTACTTTGCCTATATGATTTTTCTATCTTCTCGATTAACTTTTGAGACTCAAGATAAGCGCTCTTGACCTCTTCCCTGCTGAGTTCTCCGGCAAAGAACGGATACCGCTCCAAAAAATAAAATGCAGTGGCTTTTTGAGAAAGTTCCCTGAATTCTTCAAAGGATTGATCAAACTCAACCGACACATCAAGGAGCTCCTCAAGGTCATGGGTTCGTTTGAGCCTCCAACCTTTCGATAGTAAAAACCCCTTCATGTATTTCTCTAACATCTGCTGTATGAGATAGGCTGCTACAGAGCTGCTTCCTCCATGCTTTAACAGAATCCTAACAGCCTGATTATCCTCAGCCCCTTTTTTAAACCAGTCCTCAGGCAGGCTTGATTCCTTGTCTGACATAAAGCTTCTTGCCTCTTCTGATAATCTCTTCAAAAAATGGATCTCTTTTTTCAAGTCTATTCTTAAGCTCAGAGGGAGTAATAATAACCGGTGAGAAGGCTATACCCTTCCTTAGATCCGAGACTAGCTTTCTAACCCTTGTCCAGCGCGCAAGAACAGGTTCAGCGGTATCTTTTACTATCAGCAGGTCAAGATCGCTTTCTTCGGTCGGATTACCGTATGCATACGAACCAAAAAGGATTATCTGCTCAGGGTCATAGTCCTGCTCGAGCCTGTTTACGATATTATCAAGCGCTTTTCTTGCCCTATAAATTCGATTTTTTTCTTGCATATATTTTAAAGTTTATCACGGTAAATAAGAATTGATTATCATGTACTTAAAGGTTTTATCGAGTTTATAATTTTTCAAAATCCTTCTATCCCTTATATACCCATTCCACCTCTTCCACTCCCAGCCTCTGGTTCACCATCAATGCTAACCCGTACAGCAGGCTTGAGAGGCGGTTAGTGAAGACGTATGCATATTCATTTATCGGCTCGCTCATCGAAAGCGCCTGGATCCGCCTCTCCATTCTCCGGGATACGGCTCTGCAGAGTTGCAGATATGCCGATGCCAGACTTGCGCCGGGGAAAACGAGCCGGTCTATCGGCTTAAGTTCGTGTGAAATTTCATCTATTATCCTCTCGATCCATTTTTTGTCCTTCTCTGTTAAGCGGGGAGTATTTTCCCCTTTAGCTACTGCCAGGTCAGAGCCCAGGATGAACAGTTTCTCCTGTATCTGGAAGAGCAAATTGTTAATCTCTTTATCTTCCACGTACAGCCTTGAAAGACCCACTAATGAATTCAGCTCATCAACCGTACCATAGGCCTCTACTCTCAAAGCGCTCTTCTTGATTCTCCCGCCTTCAAGAAGATCTGTTTCTCCTTTATCTCCCCTTCCTGTATAGAGCTTCATAACCTCAATGCCCCCATGAAGTAAAAGGCTCCGAACACTGTGTTAAACCAGTAGGATCCGAGCCTGTAGAACAGTGTTGCAAGCAGTGCAACATCAGTCGGCACCCCGCTTAGTATGAAAAGGGCAGCCATAGTACCGTCCACGATACCAAGGCCGCCTGGAAGAAAAAGAGGAAGCCATCCGCTGATCATAGAGATGGTATAGGTGATTATCAGTACGCTGATGCCTATATGCGCTTCTCCCAGGGAAAGAAATACAACATATATTGCCATAATATCAAAAGTCCAGCCAAGAGAAGAGAAGATTATTGTATTGGCAAGACCGCTTCTATTCCGACGTATATCCTTAAGACCGATATGAAAAGAATCAATAGATCTCTCCACGGCATCAGCGTGCGCCCTGTGATCAAAACCCCTTCTCACCAGCCTTATAAAAGGTGCAGAGAACCGGATTATTGAGTGGATAAATGAGGAGAATCTGTCTTTCCTGATATAGAAATAAACGAGTAAACCAAAAGCGATAAAACCAAGCTCAATAGAGAAGAGCAATGCCAGTATCTGCCATATCCCGAGCCTGAGTTCCGGGCTGTAGAACAGGAGCGTTATACCCATAAGCTCGATGACCAAAAACGTGAACATGTTCAACATCCTCTGGGATACAACACTCGCAAAGCAGAATGATTTACTGGCACCGATCTCCTTTCCAAGAAGTATCGCCTTTACTGGTTCACCGCCTACCCCGAATGTGGGGGTTATATTGTTTATAAATGTTCCTGCTGTATAAAATTTAAACAATTTATAGAAACTGATATCCACAGGTATCAGGTATTTCCAGCTCATTGTGAAGGCTGTGAGATTGAGTATATTCAGCAGAATTACAAGAGGCACAAGCTGTTTATTGGCATTACTTATTAAAAGCAGAAGCCTCCCATACCCTATTTCGTTTATAAAAATTACAAAAATAGCAGCACCGACTACAAATACAAACCATATATTTCGTGTTTTGAACCCTCTCATGAGGTTCTCTGCACTCATACTCACTGCAATTGAAAAGAGTGCGATGTTAGCAAACGATATTCATTTAGATTCCATCTCATTAAGTCTACCAATTCCGGGTAACCGATTGGCGATATGCGTTATCCTATCCATTATTCATCCTGTCCTCCCCTTATAATTACAGATACTCCTCTCTAATACATAGTATTCAAGAGATTTATAATTTCCTGAATAGCTTCCCCTTAACTATCGTGCGGACTTACTTAGAACCTATCGAGCGAACGTATTTTAGGTATTATCTACATATATGGACGGAATAGGTTCTTTATACAAAAACAGGTACAACAATTTATTTAAAATAATATTTTATAACAATAGAATAGATTAATACAAGAGATAATCCTGCGGATCAGGTTTATTAAGGAGACGGTATGAACGAGGAAAAACAGGCAAACACGATACTTATTGAAGGGAATAAAGAACAGAATACTGTCCCTCAAAATAACGGTTCACGCGCGCTTTGCGTGGCGCTTCCGGTCTCTGGGGGCAAGCCGTTAAAATTTATAGGAGATAGTCCGCATGAGTTTATACCGTTCCTTAAAGAGTCTTCTATTGCATGGTTGAATTTCCCTGTACAGGATATAGAGAAAGATGCAGAGGTCATTGCAATTAATCTTGGATTTAGTTCTACCCTTGTACCCATTATCCTCTCAAATTATCTATCTGCTTATGAGGACCGCGATACTGAACTGGGATTAATGCTCCCTGCTGTATCAGTAAAGGAATTTGAAGTTAATGTCAGCCCGATATTAATTCTAATAAGAAAGGACCTGATTCTCACGATTCATAATCAAACCGTGAGCCGCCTGGTGCGTTTCTCAAGGTATGCAGATGCTTTTATGAGAAAGATCAAACCTAACCTCCTGCAGCAGGATAAATTGACAATCATTCTTACAAGAATTATTGATGTAAATATTACCAGGAATTTTGACCATCTGCGTGAGATAGAATCCAGGGGAGATGAACTCAGCAAGATCCTGATGGACCCCATGACACCAAGGGGAATGATCGCTCCAGAGATATACAATATGAAACATGCCCTTATAAGCTATCTGGATACGCTGTGGGCCACACTTGATGTCGTGAACTCACTCCGGCATGGCGATGCTGAACTTATGACGGACAACAGCAAGCTGCTTGCCCGCGTGGGTATACTATCTGATGATGTCAACAGGCATATATCCCTTAGCGAGCACATGTCCGAGGTACTGGCCTCAGGACTGGAGGTGCTGCAGAGCATCTACAACAACCAGCTCCAGATCGTGAACAACAGGCTTGCTCTTGTCCTGACCTGGCTTACTATAATAGGGACAGCAGTGCTTGTACCAAACACCCTTGCAACTATTCTCAGTAATTCGGCTTTTGATCTTGGGCCTGAGGACAGGATATGGTATTCAGCCCTCCTTGTTGTATCAACGATCCTTTCAACATGGGCTGCCTACTGGTGGGTAAAAAAGAAGGGTCTGATGCCCTTCGAAGTGGATTGATCAGTTCTTAGAGAGGATATCCGAGACCACCAGAAGAACAAGCAGTACTATGATTATTACAGCCAGTACCATAAACATAGTCCATAAAACGCCCCCTTCTTCTTCTTGCTTCTCTTTGATTCCTTCCAGTATCGGGGTCTCAATAGCAGGTGCAGTCGGGGCTACAGTCTGTGTTGTTACTGCCTGAGCGGTTTCAGCAGGAGTAGCAATTGGTACAGCAGCTGTTATACCAGCAATATCTCCCACTGCAATTCTCACTGTACCAGAGCTGTCTATCGCTGCATATGAGAATTTTTCACCATCATGGCTAAATGCCGGGCTTATCTGTCTATAATCCGAATCAATGAACAATCTCCTGCTGGTCCCATCAGTGTTGATTGCAAAGATCTTCTCAGCGGATGAAGTCACATCTTCGTAGGAGACATATGTTATTGTGCCAGCCGGCCCCCAGACCGGATTGTTCTTTTTTATCTCATCAAAGGTGAGCTGTCTTCTCCCGGTTCCTGCTTCGTCCACTATATCTACTATAAAAAGCTCTTCTCTAAGTCTATCATTGTATGATACATATACTATACTTTTTCCATCCTGGCTTATTGAAGGGCTCCATTGCTTGAATGTGTCGTTAAAAACCAGTCTCTTTCCTGTGCCATCTGCGTTGACTATGTACATCTTCGGATTTGCCATCTCATCCAGTGACGTGTACACCAGGAATTCCCCATCGGGACTCCATGATGGAGCAGCCCATACTGGTCTTTCGATCGAATTTCCCTGCCTTGTGTTATCAGGAATGAGCTGTTTGTTCTCAGTGCCATCAGGGTTTATAACAAATATCTTCTCCAGCCCGTCTTTCCCGAATGAAACATATGCGATCTTATCAGGTTCCCACGCGAGTCCCCATTTTTTAAATCCATCGCTGGTAAGCTTTGTTCTCTCTGTGCCGTCCGTGTTTATTACAAATACCTGCTGGATGTGTTGATCATCATATGCAATATAGGCGACCTTTGTTCCATCCGGGCTGATAACCGGGTCCCATAGTTCTGTTTCAGTGACATTGAGTTTTATCACGTTCTCTACTGAAATTGCACCTGCTGCACTGATCGAGGTAAGTAATAGAATAAGGCTGATAAGCAAGGGTACTTTACTCATTGGACATGAGTAGTATGCAAAGCATGATAAATGTTGCGTAACATTAAATAAATATCTTGAGATTGCTCAGATACCATTTTGATTATTTTCTGTATCAGTGAAGCAACCTTTGTCTCCGTTATGACCACACCCTTTTTAAGCTTTTGAATTAGCGGATGGTCTCACCCGAGCCAAAAATGCTATAATAAGGTCAATAGAACTATAATATTCGGATAACCGAAATGTTTAATATATGTTATTGTATTATAATACCTTAGGTAAACCTAATAAGAGGCAGAAAGTATGTTTGAAACTTTAACGATTACTTTAAGGGAAGGAATAGAAGCTGCTCTTGTTATTGGTATTATACTTGCATACCTTGGCAAGACCAATAAGCCAGAGATGAAAAAATATGTATATGCAGGCATGATCGCTGCTATAGCAGGAAGCCTCGCGACTGCTGTAGCAATCCAGATGCTCATGGCAGAATGGAGCGAGTTCATGGAGGGCCTGATGTTCTTCATAGCTGCATTTTTCCTGGCTACGATGCTCTTCTGGATGCACCGCACCTCAAAGCATATCAGGCAGGATATCGAGCAGGGTGTTGAGAGCGCATTCAGTAAGTGGCAGGCACTCGGGGTACTGGCGCTTACCTTTTTTATGATTTTCAGAGAGGGGGCAGAAATAGTACTGTTCCTCTCTGCAACTGTAAAAGAGGCAAGCCCGTTTATTGCACTGGAAGGAGCAGCAGGCCTTATACTGGCAGTATTGTTCGGCTACCTGTTCATTAAAGGCAGCATGAAGATGAACCTTGGAAGGTTCTTCAAGATAACAGGGATGATGCTGGCCGTAATAATATTCCAGTTGATAGTTGGCGGAATCCACGAATGGTCTGAGGTCGGGATTATAAACCTGAGCCAGACAGGGATGGCGATCATAGGCCCGCTTGTGAAGGAATCCGCATCCATCGTTTTTACAGGCATCATGCTCAGTTTCCTTGTGCTGCTGTTTGTAATGGTTCCGTGGAAGCATATTAACACCGAGGGTATTGAAGGCATTGAAAAAAGAAAAGCGCTCGCTGCTGTGCGCAAAGAGAGAAACAGGAAAATCACAACAGGCATCGTAGCCGCATTTTTAATACTTGCTTTTGTGAGCGCCCAGATATCAGCACTGCCGCAGGGCGTGGATCCAAAGCCTGAAAAAATAAGCGTGACAGGAGAAGAGGTAAGGATTCCGGTGGCGAGCGCTGCTGATGGCGATCTTCATAAATACATCTGTGATGCACAGAACCATCCTGCAGACTGTCCCATGCACGGCAGCGATGGCAGGGCTGATGTCAGGATTCTTGCAATACAGAAAACTGATGGAGGTGTTGCAGTCGCTTACGATGCCTGCGCCCTGTGCGGCGCTGCAGGCTACGTACAGGAAGGTGATCTGCTCATATGCAAGCGGTGCGGGGCACCTATCGATCCGAATACAATAGATCTGGGAGGGGGATGCAATCCGATCGTGCTTCCGTATATAGTTGAGGGAAATGAGATTGTAATAAAGACTGAAGATATTGGAGAGAAAGCTGATCTGTTCAAGAATTAAACAAAATTAAAAGAGGATGATAAGTCAACTTATTGACTTATCATATTCCTCCCACGATTTCCTTTATTCGCCTCATGTATTACAGCGCGACACTGAGTTCTATCGATATCTCATGTTTCAGCTAATAGTGCTGGAAAAAAATACTGAATGAGATATAAAAGTGAGTAGTAGCAAGCAAAGAATTAAATAGAATTTTTAAAAAACAAGTAATTGGGGAGTGATAGAATGGCTAAAGTAAACAGAGAACTAATACAGAATGCAGGAATCGACATAAATGTCCTGATCGACAAATTAAAGAAGGCGGCGGCTGCTGAACTCACCACTTACTACTATTACACGCTTCTAAGGATGCACCTTACCGGTCCCGAAGGAGAAGCTTTCAAGGAGATTGCTGAGGATGCACGCCTGGAAGACCGTCTCCACTTCGAGACGCTTGTTCCAAGAATCTATGAGCTTGGGGGAGAGCTTTACAGAGACCTAAAAGAATTGCATGATGATGCAGCATGTGCGGCAGCCTATCTGCCAGAAGATGTAACTGATATCAAAGCAATACTCAAAGTTCTTGTAGGAGCTGAAAGATGCGCTGTCCGGATCTATACCGATATCTGTAATTACACACAGGGTAAAGACCCCAGAACATATGACATCTCGCTAGCTATCCTGCATGAGGAGGTAGAGCACGAGTCTTGGTTTGAGGAGCTGCTGGGTGAGGGACCATCTGGTCATTTCAGGAGACGAGTGCCAGGGGAAGGACCATACACCCAAAGATTCAGGCATATTGAATAGCTTGTTGACAATGCTAAACCTCTCTGCGGCTAAAGCATGGAGGTTATCGATTATTTTTCTGGTAGCTCTAAAAAAATGATTGATTTTTTTCAAAACCTTGAGCCTGTTACACAGGCTCTACTTGGTACAGTATTTACCTGGGGCATGACTGCACTTGGCGCATCTGCTGTGTTCATGTCTAAGGACATAAGCAAGAGGGCGCTTGATGGAATGCTTGGTTTTGCAGGCGGAGTTATGATATCTGCAAGCTTCTTCTCCTTGCTTGCTCCAGCTATTGAGATGTCAGAAGGCAAAGATATTCCCGCCTGGTTTCCTGCTGTTGTAGGTTTTCTCGTCGGCGGTATTTTCTTGGGTGGTATTGATAAAGTACTTCCGCATCTCCATTTTGGCTCTCCAATAGAAAAGGCTGAAGGCATCAAGACCACATGGAAGCGCAGTACTCTGCTAATTCTCGCCATAACGCTGCATAACATACCCGAAGGTCTTGCGATAGGGGTTGCTTTTGGAGCAGTTGCCACTGGTTTTCCTTCTGCCACTTTACCTGCAGCTATAGCTCTTGCTGTCGGCATCGGGATACAGAACTTTCCTGAAGGACTTGCGGTTTCAATGCCTCTTAAACGTGATGGAATGTCCAGTTTGAAGAGCTTCTGGTATGGACAGTTATCCGCAATTGTTGAGCCTATCGCTGCTGTTCTTGGTGCTATCGCCGTTAATATTGCAAAACCTGTTCTGCCCTATGCCCTGGGCTTTGCAGCAGGAGCCATGATCTTTGTTGTTGTTGAGGAAGTGATCCCTGAATCTCAGAACAATGGTAATGCGGATCTGGCAACCATGGGTGCTATGGTAGGTTTTGCAATAATGATGGTACTTGATGTTGCATCTGGATAAATCTCAAACTTGAAGTATTGTTTTAAAGTTAAAATTCAGCCGATGGACAGGATTAACAGAATTGACAGGATAGATTTTTTGCACTTCATCCTGTTAATCCTGTTATCCCGTCTATTTATTGGATTGGTTCATTCAGTCGAGTGTCGAAGGTGTCAATACGTCCTGTTCCAGTAAGGAGTGATGGTGGATTCTGTCGGCCTTTCTTTTTTGATAAAGTCTATTGTTTCTCTTACTGTTTTAAGCGCCCAGTCTCTGAATTCCTTTTCTCCTATTGGAAGCGTTTCCGGTGCACTGACATAATTGATACCTTCGCTGTCGAGTGCCTCTGCAATCATATCGAAACCATGACCGCCGGTTGCAGGTACAAGTATCACCTTTTTAGCTCCAGTATCGTTCAACAGAGATTTTATTGTTGAGACAGCTTCTGGGACTGCGATTTTATATAAATCGGGCCAGTCTTCCCTGGCAGTTACTCCTGTAGAACCTGCAAATCCCATCTTACTTTTAACATAGCTTGCTGCATTTGAAAGTTCCTTTTTCTGAGCTTCGTCATTGAAATCATTCCTTGCTCCATGACCCACTAGCACTATGATCTCATTCTTCGGATCCTGACTTACTGATTTTACCTGCTTTACAAATATCTCCCTCAGTATGGGGTGATCTGGTCTGGCTGGCTCTGCCAGTACAATCGTGGAATCACTGAATGTTGGCGCTGGTATTGTGATTGCTCCCATGTATGAGCATATAGGGCCGTACTTTTGCACGATTCTTGTATAATTAAACCTTCCGGCATTGGATTCGTTTATGAGTAAACCCGGGCATGTATCAACGTCATCTATACCTGCGAAGATGCGGGTGACATTATGTATGACTGTTGAATTCGGACCGAACATGTCAGTGTACAGGAAAATAGAGTACTTTACTCCGCTTTTACCAAGGCTCATTAATCCAAAGTTCCATGTATAGGGCATGTGTAAAATCTTTTCAGATCGTATTTGGAGTTTTTCCAGGTCATTCTCGATAGCAGTGATCTTGTCATTACCAGGTTCAAATCCAAGTGGATCGTTCGGTACTGCATGGGTATATACAAGAACGCCAGTTACGCTTTGATTTATTATCTGGGGTTCTGGTATCGTCTTACGAGTGTTTTCAACCTTTCTTACTGAACTTGACATGTCAGTTATGTCGCTGCTTATTATCTCCGCTTTTCTTGCTTCGCGGATTATTTCTTCCTCTTCCATATCTCCTTTCATATGCTGTGCAGATGCGAAATACGGCAGTTGAAGAGCCACTACAAATAGTGTGGAAACCACTATTAGAGCAGTGACCCTCAACAAAGTGGGTTTTTTAACATTTACCATAATTTTCCTCCACCACCGAGATTGTACTTTTGCTACATAAACATTTCGGATAACCGAACATAATTATTAGGATATCCGAAGGATTTATATGTCAGGAAGACAATGATTGTTTAGTATGCCTGATTCCCACTCCTATCTGATCCTGATTCATGAACTATTCTTTGGGATTAGGTATACCCCTATCACAGGGTGATAGCATGATGGAAGTACCAAGAATAACACTTCACATCTTCATGGATTGATATACATGGCATGTATTGAGGAATTAAATTACGAGATACTATTGGGAAACAGTTCCTACAGGGAATGTGCGGATTATATAAAAGCAAACTTCAATGAAATTTATTATGTTATGCCTGGTTATCGGATATTCGATCTGCATTTAATTGGGATTCCACCCATACCTGTTGGCGTGGATGCTGAGAATATAGTACTCCCTTATTTAAAACCCTGCCGCGGAAGCTTTGTTTTAAAGATCCAAGGAATAAATGAGCTTCTTTTTTTGAGAACCTCAAAGAAAGAAGTCATCGAGTTTGATGGAATCAATTATGAGGTGATATGCTGGGATGGAAACATTTGTGAGAAATGTCCGAGAAAAAGAGCTTTTATTGAGGGATACCGTCTTGTGCAGAACTTAAAAAGACCCAGCCTTTCCTCTAAGTTAGTTGAGGTAACTATCAAATCCCTGGAAATGCTCAGGAAATCCTAAATTATTTATTCGGATGACCGAAAGCTTTAATATAAACTTTACGGTATAAGTTATTAGGTTAACCTTATAAAAGGAGGTAAAAGATGAAAAAAACTATTGTAATTACTGTACTGATACTGATAGCTGCTGTGTTTTTATCAGGATGTCTCCAGTCACAGGCACCAGCAGATCAGGCAACCAGACCTAAAATAACGATCGCTATTCAGCCCACCCAGCAGGCAGATGAGATAATATCAAGTGCAAAGGAGCTTGAAGCTTTCTTAGAAAAAAGGGTAAATGCAGATATTGAGATCTATGTGCCGATGAGCTATTCTGCGGTTGTTGAATCTCTCAGATTTGGGCATTCGCAGGTGGGCTTGATGAGCGCATGGCCTTCCGCTGTCTCTGCAGAACTTGCCGGAACCGATGTCGTATTAGCCGAGGTAAGGGAGGTCATGATCGACGGGAAAAAAACCAATGAAACATATTATTATTCTCACTATATTGTTATGAAGAACTCAAGTTATACTGAACTTGAGGATCTGAGAGGAAAAAGAATGGCATACGCAAGCCTGACCTCTACTTCAGGCTACCTGTTCCCTGTAGCGAAACTTATTGATAAAGGCCTGATATCAACACCAGCCCCGGGTAAGGAAGCTGATCCAAAGGAGTTCTTTGGCACGGTGGCGACTCCTGGCGGATACGGTACTGCGTGGGATGCCCTGAAGCGGGGGCAGGCTGATGCAGGGGTAATAGCAGGTGATGTGTCAGAGAAACTATTCAATGAGGTAATGGATAATACGCGGATAATAGAAACCCAGGGACCGATCCCATCCCACGGTGTAGTATTCAGTAAAGATCTCAAGGAACCTCTTCGATCTGAGCTAATAGATGCTTTCCTTGAACTGAATGAGCCAGAGCATCAGGACCTGATGCGAAAATTAGTCTCAGCGATTTTCGTGGGATTCAAGAGGACAAGCAACGAGGAGCATCTTGCAGGTCTAACAACTACCCTGAATACCACAGGCTACAAATTCACAGAAAAACTCGGGTGAGGCTGTGGCTGAGTACGCGGTTGAGCTTCATAATGTGTGGTATTCCCATAACGGGAGTAACCACATTTTAAAAGACATTGACCTTAAGGTTAAGCGCGGCGCTTTACTGGCACTTATAGGGCCAAGCGGCTCGGGCAAGACAACGCTATTAAAGATCATCTGCCGCCTGATAAGACCGTGCAGTGGCTCGATAAGTATCAGAGGCAGCAACGGTGATCTTGAGAGGCATGAGGTGGGATATATCCCGCAGCAGCTCGGCCTGGTGCGCGGCCTGACGGCTCTTGAGAATGTACTTGTCGGCGCACATTCCAGAATAGGGTTCGCAGGTACTCTGCTTGGAGTATTCCCGGAAAAAGAGATTGAGCTTGCTATGAAGTACCTGGATATGGCAGGTATAGCAGGTAAGGCAGATAAGAAAGTGTATACCTTAAGCGGTGGAGAGAGGCAGAGGGTAGCGATAGCAAGGGCATTGATGCAGGAGCCTGAGATCATCCTTGCAGATGAGTTCGTATCCAACCTCGATATTGTAACTGCAAAGGAGATCATGGATATGATGAAAAAAATAAAAGAAAAAGACACCACCCTGGTTATTGCAACACATGATATCAGCCTGGCCCGCGACTACTGTGATATGACCGTGATCATAAAGAATGGAGTCAAGATCGATGAGATATGCTCATATGAGCTTGATTATGACAGGGTAAGGGACATATTTACATAATGAATCATTCAAGAGAAGGCTTTCTTCAAGCCGTGATTTTTTCAGGAATAATACTATACCTGGCCAATTCAATTGGTTTTTTTGATATTGATAGGCTCACCCGCGGAGTGAGCAATCTCTTTATCTTTGCTGCTGACCTTTTTCCACCTGATCTGAGTGTCACTGAGACGCTTCTATACTCAATATTAGAAACTATCCAGATGGCACTTATGGGAACAATCCTGGGATTTATTGCCGCCCTGCCGCTCGGGCTTCTTGGAGCAAGGAACATATCGGGAAGGAATATAAGTGCGGTCACTCGCCTCTTCCTGGGGGGTATCAGGACTATACCTGCCCTTCTCTGGGCTATTATATTTGTGGTTGCCTTCGGCCTTGGACCCCTGCCCGGAACGCTGGGACTGGCTATATACTCTGTTGGCTACCTGAGCAAGCTCTACTATGAGGCCTTTGAGGCAGTAGATCAGGAGATTCTCGATGCTGTGAGAGCGATTGGCATATCGCGCCTTAAGGAGATACGCTTTGTGGTGCTTCCGGAATCCATGAACCATATCCTGAGCCAGTTGTTCTTCATGTTTGAGTACAATGTCAGGTCTTCTGCCATACTGGGTTTTGTGGGTGCGGGTGGAATCGGATTCTATATGATTAACTATATCCAGCTTTTCCAGTACCAGAGGCTCACAACTGCTGTACTGCTCACGCTTGCAGTGGTATTGATTATAGACTCTGTAAGCGCCAGGATAAGGGACAGATTTTTAACACGTTCATCTTATTAGGTTAATCTAATTTATAAATTCGGATAACCGAAGATTTTATATGGTGAAAGGATGAATACTGTTTGTTAGATCTGATCTTATTACGGGATGATAGTATGATAGAAGCAGTGAGAATAAATCTGAGGAGTGAAAAGGATGCAGAGCTTGTAATCGGAAGAATACTCGCCCAGATAAATCGTGATGATAAGGCTAAAAGTGTTGAGATTATGGAAGAACTCTTTAAATATAACCCCAGAACTACAGTGGTTCGTATCTTTGTGGACTGATGAACATTCCCTGCATCAAGAAAGCCCCTGCGGGGGCAAAATTATTAACAACGAACTTATACTAACTCAAAACGAACTCTTGGAGTTCGTTCCAGTTCGTTTATGTTCGTTGTTTTTAGACTATCAGATTTCAAGATGAGGAGGAAGAAATGCGTTTATACTTTCCTATACGTTAAAAAATAAAAGATGGCCGGGGGCCTGTCTCAGGCTCTCGGCTCAAATGTCTTGCAGTCAGCATGGGCCTCATGTGAGCCTACGTCTATCCTGCCGGCCTGGCACTCCAGGCGTTCGTTGAATTTGCATTCTGACGCAATGCATGCTCCTATTTTCCCTTCGGTTTCCTCAATTCCGCCCTGCCTCTTTGCCCTGTAGTAGAGGGTATCACACTCTGCATGTGCGCCCACTGTTATGGCAAAAGTATGACACTGGTTTTTCATATTGTAAGAACAAGCGGTCATATCGCAACTGGCAATACTGGATATCTCCATTCCTCTCACCTCCCATATTTTGGATGGCGTCAAACGTATTTAATCCCTTGCATCGATCTCGACAAAATACTATATCTTCTCAATGAGCCAGAAAGCTGGATATCGTACAGAATCGATAGTGCTTGTTTTTAAATATCTTGATCAATAACTCAAGGTTCTGCAGCGCTCTTTTTCCAGTGTTAACTTTGCAGTCCCACCTGACAGGCTCGCCATACATTTCCACGAACTCCCAGGGATGGAAAAACAGGACTATCGGCGGTCGCATACGCCTGATTATTTCATTGCCAAAAGGCAAACGCAGCAGGGATGAGGTGGCGGATGCCGGGATTCTTAACAGTCCATTACTTAAATTGCTCATCTTTGCCCTGTATAAATCACCAATTTTATATCCAGCAATAGATGAATCAATTAGATATCCATTATCTTTCAAGATCCCCAGAAACCTCTCAGGAAATATGAGGTTAGGCGCTCTGAAAGAGGTTATACTCTCCTGACCTGTGAGCCTGCACAATACCTCGGTACTTTTCTCTATCTCATACACGGCTTCTCTATAGGTCATCCTGTCAAAACGTGTATGAGAGTAACCGTGACATCCGATCTCATGATGCTTTGCTATCTCTTTTATCTGCATCGGGTATTTTGAGGCCACTTCCCCTGTTATAAAAAATGTCGCTTCTATGCCATATTTTTCCAGAACCTGAAGTAGCTCTGGAAGCCCTGATTCTATACCTCTGTATGTTCGAAGGTATGGAGGGCAGTCAGGCTCAACATCTACCGTTATGGTTATGGTTCTTTTCATAGCCGGGCGATAACCTTTTGACAATCCTTCCCATTTTTGCAAGCTTCATATCATAATATTTATGTGCATCAGCTTGAGCCACCTGCTCTATAAATTCATAAACATCGAGTGTCTTCTCACAGACAATGTCCCAGGCAAAATTTGAGAGGACATGTTTCCTGTTATTTTTTGCCAGTTTTGATCTGATCTCCTCGTTCTGGATCAAAAGCTCGATATTATTCTTTATATCAACCGCATCTCTGGCTGGTGGAAGGCTGCTGTTGCCGTTCAATATATCACGTATGCCATTTACATCCTTTACAACTACAGGAAGTTCACATGCCATAGCTTCGAGTATGGATATTCCAAGTGCCTCGTCCACAGAACATAGAGCGAAGATATCGGATGCGTTCAGATAATCGCGGGGGTCTGATACATAACCTGTAAAAGTTATATGTCCATTCAAGTTCAACGATTTTGAGAGATCAATCAGTTTATCTTTTTCTGGACCATCGCCCACGACTAGCAATTTAACATCATATCTTTTAGTTAGATCAGGCATTATCTGTATCAGCTCATGCATCCTTTTCCTGTGCACCAGTCTGCCTACTGTGATGATCACAATATCGTCATCACTGAATCCGAATGATCTGCGGATATCCCGTCTATTTTTTGCATCAGGGTAGAACTTATCGCAATCTACACCATTTGGAATAACAAATACAGGTTTATCCATGCAAAAACGCTCTGTATCTTTTTTCACTGCATTGCTTACCGCAATCAATGCATCCAATCTTGTAAACTCCTCACGCAGCAGGTGCGTGAGCAGATTGCCCATATGCACATCATCCCCCCATAGTGAATGGTTCGTGGCAAGTGTCGGTATATTCCTCAGGGTCTTGCCAGCATATGCCGTCACCATAGCTATTGGCGAATAGATACTGTGGGCATGTATAAGCTCAAACTTCTCTCTTCTTATAACATCGTTTACAATCCATGGAGTTCTCGGATCAACTACTGCACCCCATCTTCTGACAGCATGGCCTTTTATCCTGTGAATCGTTATTCCTCTCTGCCTCTTCTGTGCATCATGTTCTGCGACTTTGCCCTTCAGATCCTTGTGCCTGTGGGTCAATATATGCACTTCGTTACCGCGCCTGGCCATAAGTTCGGACAGGTAATCTATATGGCTCTCCACACCCCCGATCTTTGGATAATACCAGTCGCTCACAAAACATATCTTTCTGGTTTCGATACTCTAACCTCCTCTGCTGGCGTTCAACACCCTATATAATATCTATATTCTATTTACCATAAATCCTCTTAAAATACCATTGCATAATATAAATAAATTACCAGATAATCTGGATCGAAGTGCGATCAGGCCTGTTTTATCGATTATTTATAACTATGTCTTTTCTAAATTCAGAAAACCTATCAGCCAGTATTGCCTCCCTGGCGCCCTTTATTATGGATTGTATAAAATAGAGGTTATGAATCGATGCCAGCCTCAGTGCAAGCAGTTCCGATTCCCGAAAGAGGTGATATAGATACGCTCTTGTATAGTTTTTACATGTATAGCACTCACAATCCTTATCAACTGGCTCAAAATCCAGGGCATACTTCCCGCGCGCTATGTCTATATTTCCCTTTGTGGTCATCAGGGTCTGGTGCCTTGCATTCCTTGTTGGGAAGGCACTATCAAAGATATCGATACCTGACTCAATTGCGCCAAGCAGTTCAGCAGGTGAACCAACGCCCATGAGATAGCGCGGCTTATCCTCAGGAACAAGCGGAACATTATATCTCAATACCTCATTCATTATTTCCTTTGGCTCGCCTATGGATAACCCGCCTATCCCGTAGCCGTCAAAATCCATTGCGATCAGTTGATCTGCGCATTTTTTTCTCAGGTCTGCGAATGTCCCCCCCTGCAGTATTGCAAAAAAGAGCTGGCCTTCATTTTTCTCCACTTCTTTTGATCGTTTCGCCCATCGTACTGTCCTCTCAACCGAGGCTTCTACAGCGCTGTATTCACTTCCATATGGTGGGCACTCATCGAGTACCATGGCGACATCAGAACCCAGGATCTTTTGGTTGCTCATGCAGATCTCCGGCGTATAGGAGTATTTCTTCCCATCACGCGGATTTTTATATGTGATCCCTTCATCCGTGATCTTGAAAGGAAAATCCTTGCGTATCATCTGGAAACCGCCGCTGTCTGTGAAAACTGCCCTCTCCCAGTTCATGAACCTGTGCAATCCCCCGGATCTCTGGATCGCGTCCATTCCCGGAGAGAGAAAAAGATGAAAGGCGTTACTGATAAGCACCTGTGTACCCATGTCATATAGCTCTTCGGGGATGAGCGTCTTCACAGTCCCTTTAGTGGCAACAGGCATGAATGCAGGGGTCTCTATGATCCCGTGGTTGGTTTTTAGTTCTCCTGCCCTTGCTCCTGTATTTTTATCTCTGTGTATCAGTTCGTACATATTACCTGAAGATCAGCATCGCATCGCCAAAACTATAGAACCTGTATGAGTTTGATATTGCCTCATTATATGCAGTTATCAGCCTCTCACTGCCTGCAAATGCGCTCACCAGCATAAGAAGCGTGGATTTAGGGAGATGGAAGTTAGTAATTATTCCATCGATCCCTGACTTAAAGTGATAAGGCGGGTAAATGAAAAGCTCGCTGAATCCTTCTTTCGCAGTGATCTTTCCATTGATACATGAGCTTTCAAGTGCTTTCACGGCAGTTGTTCCAGAGGCTATGAGCTTTCCTTCTGTTCTATTGATTATCTCTGCACTCTCAGCGCTGATAGAGATATATTCAGGCTCCATCCTGTGATCCTCCAGGTTCTCATATCTGACAGGTGAGAACGTGCCGATCCCTACATGAAGAGTGACACAGGCGATATTAACTCCTCTCTCTATTATTTTCTCCAGTAATCCATCTGTGAAATGCAAGCCTGCTGTGGGCGCAGCAATTGAGCCCTTTATCTTTGAATATACTGTCTGGTAGCGGTTCCTATCCTCAAGCTTTTTCTTGATATAGGGCGGGAGAGGCGCTTCCCCTATCTTTTCAAGAATATCGTTCAGGTTCCCGTTGCAGTTGAATTCTACCAGGTACCTGCCTGTGTTCTCACTTTTTATAACTCCAAGGATTCTTGCTTCAAGCTCGCCAAAGTGAAGTCTTGTGCCCTCATGGATATTCTTGCCCCGTATCAGGCATTCATAACCTGAGATATTTTTTGAAATTACGAGCGCTTCCACATGACCGCCTGTACTTTTTTTACCTGCAAGCTTTGCAGGAATTACCTTTGAATCATTGAGCACAAGGGTATCGCCATCTTCAAAATAATCGATAATATCAGTAAAATATCGATGCTCAATACCCTGCCCGAGCACCATTAGCCTGGATGAATCCCTCGGTTCTACGGGAGACTGTGCGATCAATTCTTTTGGAAGATAGTAATCAAAATCGCAAAGTTTCATTGCTGCCAAATCAGCAGCAGGGCTTAAGTAATTTTTCTAATGTAAATTCCATTCAAAATCAGATGTTGATTATGGCATCATAAGGGATATTGAAACAACCACGGCATCTGTACAAGGAGTGGTACTGCCATGATATCATCCTATTTCTAACATACACCATTTTCTATCAAACAAAGCCGCTAAATTTAGGGATCGATTTTAACTTCTCTTCTATCCAGTCTCTCTCTTTTGAATATTTCTCCCCTTCAAATGTGTACTCAGCAGTTTGCAGGTATTCAACACGTCTGTTACAAAATTTTGAAACTCTCTCAGTTAATTCACTAAAATTTAATTCTCCCGCTTTGATGTTACTAATTGGAACAGCTTCTCGATTTTTCAAAAATACATCACCATGAGGATAAAAATGTAAAATTCTAAATTTTTCTGGATTCGTCAATCCAATCTCAAGTATAGGTGAAAGATATTCTGTATATTCTATTCTTCCTTTTTTAAAGGCTTCGATTATATAAGTCTTACTTAACTTCTTTTCTCGTAAGTACCAGTCTTTAAATATTTCTGAATTTTTTTGGTAAAATATGTTTGCAGTACCATAGGCCTTCAGGATGCCTTTATCAATGTTTTTTGAAGAAATAATTTTTAATAGATCATCTAAGCAACCGCTACCATTGTACTTTGTGAGGTATAAATCCTCTACTAGCTCCTCTTTTTCTAATATAGGGCTGTTAAAACTTAAAGTTTCCGGCTCTTCTCCTAGAACTCCTTTGAAATATTCTCCATTTTTATCAACGAACCCATAGAATACGCTAGCAGGATTAAAAAAACCTTTTAAACAATTACCAAAAAGATGAGGTAGCGCCTCTGTCGTATCCAGTTTATCACTAAATATCAAGTTAATTGAAAAATGCTCACCCATCTTTACTACCTTACCCATTGTGCCAATATATTTCCTGCTGAATCATACAACATAACTCTTTCCAGAGGAACAATCGCTTCGGGATCTCCCATATAGTTTATCGGGAACGAGTCCATTATTTCACGTAGTACGGCATTATTTGTAAATTCTGTGCCACTATTTACTTGAATATGTACCTCTCTTATATTACTATTTGCTATCTGTCCTCTTGCTGTATCGACTGCGTCACCTACTTTACCCTTAAATCCTAAAAGGGTTTCTCCACCTTTATTTATTGTTTTTATTTCTCTTCCTATAGTCCTTCCATCAAAGGTAGTAGCAATAACATCTCCACCTTTACCAGAACCTGTAACTTCAATCTTTTTTAATGGTAACTCAAATTCTGCTATTTTACCTAAAGTCCTTTGATTTAAATAACTATCTCCCTGGTTATGGAGGGTGAGCTGATTATCCAAGCCCTTCCTAAGGTCTCCAAGATCGATTCCCTCATGTGCATACTTCTTAACAATTTCATCTGAAAATCCATAGGAGCCTTTGAGTATCGTCACCGCTCCCTGGTAAATCTCATCCAGCAGGCGTATGGCATGATCGGGTATGACGTTTACAATGTATTTTCCTACTTCTGTTATCTTATGCGGGAATGCCCTTACAAATTTCAACATCTTTGCGGCAATCTCTGGCACTTCATCTGCAACTACTGTAACCGGTAAGACGGATAATAACCCTGTCCCTGCTGTAATGCCAGTATTGAACCAGTCGCGGTTCCAAGCGTTCGCTACTACATCCCTGACTGTTGCGACCCACTCAACAAGGGGCGTAAGACCTGAGGCAACTGTGCCTATTAGGTATGCCATGTTATCGTGGGCGGGGTTTGTTAATCCGAAGTCCCCTAAGACATATCCAAGAGAAGCTTCCATAAGGAATGAATACTCTGATACAAGTGGATTCGTTCCGGCATCAAGCTCCTGTTTGTCATCTAATCCGTCGTCATCCGTATCTGTTTTCATCGGGTCTGCTATGTACTCGTAGTGATAGCCGTCATAGAGCGACTTGTCCCAGCCATAAAGTGTTGCCAGAGTATCGTAGAGGCGCTTGTTGTCAGCATCATAAACAATCCGTCCCATTTCCTGTCCATCTGTCAATCCGTCGTAATCAGAATGTGCATTGCCCGCGTAAGTCCTTACATAGGCGTTGGAGAATGCAACACGCATACCTCTTGTCTCCTCATAGTCAGTCAAACCGTCTCCATCGCTGTCCAGCAAACGTGAGAAATCACCGCATGCGTTGTTATTTTCCTCGCTGACCTCTGCTATCAAATTGGCGGGATCAACATTCACGCAGATCTGGGTTATGCCTGAGCTGACAGTTCATTCGAGAGAAGTCATTGCCGAACTTCCGGCGGCGATACCAAGGAGAGTCATCGGTTTATTTATAAAAAGATATTACTCGCTCAGCCGTATCCCAAAATTATTCTCCAGTGCGAACTCGCATAAAGCAATAACTTGTGTTTCCATAGTTCCCTCCCAATCCGTCCAATCC
This sequence comes from Candidatus Methanoperedens nitratireducens, assembly GCF_000685155.1. GTDB lineage: Archaea > Halobacteriota > Methanosarcinia > Methanosarcinales > Methanoperedenaceae > Methanoperedens > Methanoperedens nitratireducens. Next base: position 361,208 of record NZ_JMIY01000007.1, on the reverse strand, counting down.
AGATCTCCTTTTTTCTGGCTTTTGACCAATTTATCTTCGGCTTCTCTTAATAACCTAATAAGTTCTTTAATTTTATCTCCATAGATTATGGTTTTATCTGATTCGTATAAGCCTCCAAAGAGTTCATATATCCGTTGCCAGTCTAAAACACTGCTTATATCGCTGTAAATCCTCTCCAATATCAGAATATATCCCTTCTCCTTAAGCCAATCCAAATTATACTTGTGGTTAAAATTTGTGGGTAATTTTTCTTTGGGAATATCGGGTCTAAACTTCTTCTCTTTACTAAGAACAAAAGAATAATAATCATCTATTACTTTTTTATCATTCTTTCTATTTTCAGGGATGACTAATGCAAAATCTGCTCCCATAGCTTATATTCCCTCATTGAATGTGTACCATATAATGTTTTGAGTCCCTTATACGACCTGAAGTTTTACTCCAAGCTCTAATGCCTTCTCGCACATGGCGAGCATAGGTTTTAGAGTTCCCCGTGCATCAAAGCAATCCATTTCGAATCTATCGATATAATCGTAAAAGTTCCCCCCGGGAGGTACTTGTTTCATCCTTTTCCAGATATCTTCTGTGTCTACAGCTTCTTCTATTTTTGCAATGGCTTTCCTGCAAAAATCCCTTATTTTTTTAATTTCATCTTGTTCTAAAATAAATTCTGAAGCCTCGCTAATTAATTTACTCCTTTCTTCAGGGCTTAAGCTCCTCAAATAATCGAACTCATACACTCTAAATATTCTTAAAAACTTCTCGGTTTCTAAGCCTAGCTTTTTCAGTGTTTCAGAAATTTCATAAATATTACTTGATTTTACACTAACACTATAAATTCTCGAACCGTTTAAATCAACATATGCATTTTCTGGATCCACGCCATAAAGCCACAAATCTTTACTCATCTTTGTACCTATTTGATTGCTAAGAATGTATTGTAAATCTCCTTCAGCTCTGTAGAAGTCTCAGCTAACTTATATTCGTAAGCATATGTAGAATCTGCAGGACCAATCTTAAATGTTTCTTGAATATAGTCTATATGTACTTTAGAAATATCGATTTCACTTCCATCACCTGCTTTGACTCTGGTAAAATCTCTGAGGCTTATAGTCCTTATATTATTTGCAATCTGCTCCCCAGCGTTTTGAAAAGCGGTCTGTGTAGTAGTACTCTTTGTCTGACCAAATGCTATTAGCTTTCCTTCATTATTCAATACAATGGTATCAAGTTCCGCTTTTGTGTTTCCAATATTATCTAATAGTTTAACTCTATACTTTACCACATATCCCTGTGAAGCAGGATATCTTGTTCTAATAATTTCATCTCCCAGAATCTCAGCAACATCATCTGCTCCCTTTATAGCTCTCCTGCCCCACCAACTCTTCACTAGGTCGATAGCTTTATTATGTCTAAGTAGATTTATCCCTTTATCAACAAGCTCATCTATCCTTGCTGCAGAGACTCCTTTACCCTTGAGCGCGCTTGCAGCACCTTCATAAATTTCATCTAAAGCTGAGATTCGCACTGATTCGCTTGGGAAAGTTTTTATTATTAGCTTGGCGACATCCAATATTTTATCAGGGAATTTCCTGGCAAACGTGACAAATTTACTTACTGTCAGCCCTGTATCTCCAATTACTGGTAGCAATAGACCGACTAATGTCGTAGTAAAATCAAAAGCATCTCCACGCAAAGCTGTACTTGGCAGGTCTCGGATATCCCCAAATACTAAGTACCCGCTCACTAGCCAGCCACCGAGATATGCAAGATTTCCATGTCTTGGGTCGCTAAAGCAGAAATCGCCGCAAGTAAACCCATATCCCGCCTCTACCAGGTTATATGGACTGTAAACAAATGTATCCAATCCAAGTTCAAGTTCTTCTTTATCATTCAGTCCATCGTTATCCGTATCCGTCATCATCGGATGTGCCCTGTACTCGTAGTGATAGCCGTCATAAAGCGACTTATCCCAGCCGTACACTGTCGCAAGAGAATCGTAAAGAAGCTTGTTCCCAGGGTCGTAAACGACTTCTCCCATCTCCTGCCCGTCAGTCAGCCCATCATTATCAGAGTGCATATTCATCGGGTACGACTTGATAGGAGCATAAGGGAAAATCACACGCATACCTCTTGTCTCTTCATCGTCAGTCAAACCATCTCCATCGCTGTCCAGCAGGCGGGAGAAATCGCCACATGCGTTGTTATTTCCTTCACTTACCTCTGCTATTAAATTAGCTGGGTCCACGTTCACACAAATCCGGTTTACGCCCGATCTGACAGTCCACTCAATCGAGGTCAAAGCTGAACTTCCGGCAGCAATGCTCGGGATTGTAGTCGTACCTATCAACGTGCCGCCCTGGGTGCTTTCCCTGAACTCGACCTGCACATTCGAAGCTGAGCCTGCGCCTACGTTCCTGACATTTGCTTTAATTCTCATCCTGTCGCCGATCTTGAAGACCTGCTCAGGCTTCTTCCAGTCAACATACCAGTTGTTGAACCACTCTCTGGGTGTGGCAATTCCGAATATGGAGAGGTGATCAGTGTTGCCCCAGACATAGTTCTCAGTTGTGTTGACTCCCTGGTCTGTGACAAGCTCAATAGAATTACTGGTCTCATTGTAGTAGAACAATTTCAGTTCGGATTCAGGAATCCCGCCGAGATTAGATTCATTATAGTAAATTTTGAGGTTTGCCGAATTCACCTTTGAACTGCTGGTAATACTAACAGTATTAACCATTCCGGGCAGGCTGGACATCAAAACTGATGAATTATCCTTAGCAAGTACGATGTCCTTACCCACATCCCCAATACCATTTATGGTTGCTTCAACACCGGCAGTCTCATTCTTAAATGTCTGCGTGTAGCTCTCGTTCCCATCAGGTATTCCGTTACCGTTAGAGTCCGGATTAAGGGGATCTGTGCCAAGCCTGATTTCGCTATCATCGGTAAGCCCATCGTTATCCGTATCCTTGCTCAAAGGATTTGTATGTAAAACGTTGATCTCATAGCCGTCATTTAGACCGTCACCATCTGTATCCGCAATAAGCGGGTCTGTACCCATTTCTTGTTCTTGTAAGTTGGTCAGGTCATCATTGTCAGGGTCTGAGTCTGCATCAGAGATACCATCACCATCAGAATCTTTCGATGTTGGATAGGTACCTGTCCTGAACACCTCGAATTCATCGGTGAGACCGTCGTTATCAGTATCGTTTGAGAACGGATCGGTGCCGAGCCTGAACTCCTGGAGATTGGTCAGGCCGTCGTTATCAAAATCCTCCTGATCGTCGGGAATACCGTTTGCAGCTTCATTCAGTGATGTTTTTATTGAATCAGAATCAGCATCAAGGGGATCTGTGCCAGTAACATTGACCTCGTACCAATCCGGCAGGCTGTCCTCATCCACAAGGATTATCTTATTCCATACAGAAGGATTACCTGCACGGTCAACAGCAGTCACAACAAAGTTGTTGGCTCCCAGGCTCACGTTCGTTTTGTATATCACCGAGCCGCTATCCAGAGCAACAGGCTCATTGTTTACAGTGACTACTGCACTTGCTTCTGTGTTAACTAAAAGTGTGTACTCTGGATTATTAATAGTTGGGTAAAGATTTAATTCAGAAACATAGAGAGCAGGAGGTGTATTGTCAACTTCTACCTGTACTTTGTCATGGCCTGTATTCATGGCCATATCTACAGCCACTGCTGTGATATCGTACCACCCATCCACATAGCCCGTAGTATTCCATGTGTATGATGTAGTATTGGAGATATACGTACCGTTGATGGCTAAAGTCGTATCTGCAAGGTGGATATCATTGGCATCGGCTGTAATATTAATTCTTTAACTTGATCTACGTTAATCGATCTGGGAATTTCTAGCCACCTGGAATTTCTCCTGTAATATGTTTCTTTAGTATATGAAGCCATCCAGAGGTATCAGTCCCTTCCTCCAGCCATCTTATAACGCTCTTGCCATCCTCGGACTTCTCAATCGCATTTATCGTCTTCTTCAGGTCACCTCCATTCTCGTAAACCCGTTCCATATCCTTGACAAGAACTTTTTTACTGGCAAGTTCCCTGATCTTATAGTAGATAGTGCCGCTGTCATCAGCATAATTTTTCAGCAGGTTGCCATAGGCGTTTCATCTCTCACTGCACGCATCGTTTTGCTAGAGAATCCAAGTGTTCCATCATCATCAATTACAGTTTTATATCGAGATATCGCTGAAAATCTCGCTGGAATACAGGCAATTCCCTCAAAAAAATCATTTTGCATCGTTTATCTCATCCAAGTATAAATTAGCACTGGTAACAACATAATCTTTTTCAGATAAACTCTCAATTTGTTTATCATCAGCAAAAAGTACAATTTCTCCTAACCCAAATTTTAAAATTACAAGATTTTCAGGCTTGTTAGGTAATATTTTCTCAATATACCCATAAATATCAGCGTGAGAGGCTTTGTTAAAAGGAATTATCTTCATCTCTCTTTTTTCATTTTTGATTATGGGCTGAACTGTAGAAGCACGTATACGAATATTTTTTATTTTCCCCTCCATATCTTTTTTGCATCGTTTAAGTGGATCGTATACTTCAATTTTAGTACCATCCTCTAATTCAACTGTAATATTCTGTGTATAAACTTTATTTTCATAAACTGATACGGGCGTTATTCCAGCTATTTTACCTTTTAGGAAAAAATTTTTCATTGATTCCTCCATTAAATTATGCTCTCAGGTATACTAGTAACTACATAGCCATTACTTCCAACCAAAGTTGATAATTTCTTTCCGCCTGAGTTAGGAACCTCATAGATGTACCACATATCTCCATCTTTAATTATCTTTTCACCATTTTTCGTAGAATCCATAATTAAATTTTGTATCTCTGCTTCATCAGCATATTTTTCTCCGTATCTTAAAAACTGATTGCCTCTTGGGTGTATTACATGATTATGCCTTATATGCTCCCAACCGGACCCACCTACATCTTCTATCCACACATTACTATTTGAAGCGCTACCAAGTTTTCCATTTTCAAGCTGTGCTCCCTTCTGCCAGATGACACCCAAATCTAAAGCTCCTTGAATTGTTCCTTTTGAAAGTTAGCCTAAACTGATGAGATATTATAACCATGTTTTATAAGTAAGTTTTTCGTTTTATTGTGGGATTCAATTAGAGCTATCACTTCTCTACTTTTTTCCAGTTCTGGATTTAAAAAAAGTAGTTGATCCGTAAGTTGTTTTGTTACTCTAAGTAAAGCAGAAAACACTTCTAAAATAGGTACTTTAAGTTCTTGCCATGGTCGATGATTTTTACACCCACATTTGAATATGATTTTAATCTGTTTACCTTCAGGTACGAATACCAGAGTATCGGGATTATCAAAGAAAGTTTGTTCAACCTCATCTCCCTTTAATAACTTTGGTATTTGCATATGAAGACTCGTTATAAACTGCCATATGTACTCATTTATACAATCCGATGTAGAATCTATTGCACTTGTAAGTATTATGTTGTCATACGAGATACAAATGTCACCAAAAATATCCCAATTAATTAATTCTGCCTCTTGATCTGAAATATTTGGATACCTTTTGATAGTGCTATCAGATTTAACATAGTTGGATAAATTAGTTTCCATATTAAATTTAAAATCATGCATATTTTCACCTATATAGGATAAGATGTTACTATATACCCATTATCTCCTACAATTGTTTTAACCTTAAGCCCCATCTCATCAATATACTCATATAAAATAGTTTTTCGTCCTGTTATATCTGTTGTTTCCGTCTTAGTTCCTTTCTTAATAGAATTGTATATTAATTCTTTAACTTGATCCACGTTCATCGAACTGGGGAATTTTGAGCCACCTGGAATTTCTCCTGTAATATGTTTCTTTAGTATATGAAGCCATCCAGAGGTATCAGTCCCTTCTTCCAGCCATCTTATAACGCTCTTGCCATCCTCAGTTCTCTCAACAACATTCATCGTCTTTTTCAGGTCGCCTCCATTCTCGTAAACCCGTTCCATATCTTTGACGAGAACTTTTTTACTGGCAAGTTCCCTGATCTTATAGTAGATAGTGCCGCTATCATCAGCGTAATTCTTCAGCAGGTTGCCGTAGGCATCCAATATTTCACCATGTGCTCCCTTCTGCCAGATTATACCCAAATCCGAAGCTCCTTGAATTGCTCCTTTTGAAAGTTCCTTTGATATAGATTCTGTTTTGCCTTTTACAACATATTTGAACCTGAGCAGGGCTTTGTTAGCCTTTTGAAGCTTGTATAAAACATTTGGAACCCTCTGGAAATTGAACCATGTCTTAACTCCGTGGATAAATCGGGCTGTCTTTACCGAGGTAATAGCAGCCTCTCCAAACGGACCGTCTGCCGGAATAATTATAGCGCCAACATCGACTGCACATAAACCCGTATCAATAGCTCCGCTTACAGTGATCTCCCCTTCAGCGAAATCTCCTAGACAGAATAGCTTCACACCCTCAAACCCAAGGCTATAAGCCATCTCAAGGGTAGGCCGCCAATCCATATCTATATCTTCAACCGTTACTGGCGCTTCTGAACCTGCTGGAAGCAGATTGTTTGCGTTGCCGTTGATAAAGATTTTATTATTCTGCGGTGTGTACCCAAGGGAATAGAGATATTCGGTTCCGTCCCAGATACCATCTCCATCTGTATCTCTACTCGTAGGACTTGTTTTTGTTACATGAACCTCTTCTCCATCCCACAGACCGTCATTGTCAGAGTCTTTATCGAATAGCGGTTCAGTGTTCAGGGAATACTCTTCATAGTCGTTGAGACCATCATTATCGCTATCTTTTATATTCGGGTTGGAGTATAACAGATAGAAATCAGTGAATCTCATTCCCATCTCAATCCCATCTGTTAATCCATCGCCATCGGTATCGTTGTTATACGGATCGGTTTTGATTATTCCAAGGTATGTTCTCATACCGTTAACCTCATCCCAGTCAGTGAGACCATCGCCATCCGAGTCGAAATTCTGCGGACCGATACTTAGTGTCTTAAATGCCTTGTTGTTCAATTCACTTTTTTCGGCTATGCTGTTCAGCGGATCAACTTTGACATAAATATCAATTGAGGAAGATTTAATGGCATACCCGTAGAGTATAGCAACTTTTGAACTACCCTGGGCGATGCCGCCAGTTATCGTGGCACTGCCAATGTAATTTCCTCCGGCATCTGGATCGCCTTCGTAGAAATAGACGGGGACACTGCTTGTGACTGAGGCGTCACCTGTATTGTGAACCATTGCTTTGATATTTATTTTATCACCCATCTTGAATTCTGGGGTCGTGGGATTGCTACCAGAACTCCATGTGGTTAACCACTTCGTATACCCTGCTACTCCATAAAAGCTGAAGTGATTTGTAGTGGCCTGAACATAGTTATTTGTCGTGTTTACAATTGTAGGGAGGAAATCAACCCTATGGGTGGTCTCATTTACCGTGAAAATCCTTAAATCGTTTTCAGGTATATCACCAAGAGCAGATTCATCGTAAGGTATCTTTATTGTGGCAGATTCAAATGAAGAATTTGTTCTAATTTCAAAGACTTTGCCAATGTTTCCAGACATTCCTGAAAACACCTCAAGTCTTGAAAGATTATAAACCCTGAGAGTGTTGAAAATCTCTCCTTCGCCTGTTATAGTTAAATTTACCTCTCCTCTTACTATTTCCTGGGTAATGGTCTCTTTTCCATCTGGAATGCCGTCCTGATCAGAATCTTTCAAAAGAGGGTTACTTCCTGTATCTACCTCCATGCCATCTTGGAGTCCGTCACCATCAGAATCTGGATTAAGTGGATTTGTTCCTAGAGCGATTTCTTTCCCATCAAACAGATTATCACCATCAGTATCTCTATCATCAGGATTTGTCCCGAAATTTTGCTCTTCGAGATTGGTCAGACCATCCAGATCGATATCTTCATCTCCGTCTTTAATGCCATCGCCGTCTGTATCAACAATAGTTGGGTTTGTTCCTGAGAAATATACTTCGAACAAATCGACAAGTCCATCCCCATCAGTATCATCTGAGAAGGGATTAGTTCCAAGCCTCATTTCAATATTGTTAGGTAATAAATCTCCATCGAAATCCTCTTTATCGTCAGGGATACCGTTGTGAGCTTCATTCACAGCAGTTATAGAGGAATCTGAATCCCCGTTCAGAGGATCGGTTCCTGTTACGTTTATCTCATAGTAATCCGGCAGTGAATCAGAATCTATAAGTCGGGTAATATTCCATGTAGCTAGATTTCCGATGGTGTCTGAAGCAGTAATTTCAAAAGAATTACGACCTTCTGTAATATTTCTGTCGTATATGGTTGAGCCATCCGTGAGGCTTATGGGTTGTCCATTAACTGTTACATTAGCGCCTATGTCAGTCAGGATAAATAATGAATACTCTGGATTGTCAAGTGTTGGATTTTCAGTAAGTTCATTAACTATCAATATAGGCGGCGTATTATCCACTTCCACCCATACCTCCTTCTGCGCCGCGTTCCCTGCCAGATCCATAGCATTTGCCGTTATCCTGTACCACCCGTCTTGATAGCCTGTGGTATTCCAGGCATACGAGTAATTATTTGAGACGAATATGCCGTTAATAGCAAGGGTGGTATTTGCAAGGTTGAGATCATAAATATCCGCAGCTATGTTGATTATACTTCTGACTAAGCTTCTGTTCACAGGCGAGATGATTGCCACTTCAGGCGGGGTAGTATCCGCAATAAGGGTAATGTTATTTGTACCTGTATTGCCGAAGTGATCAATAGTGGTCGCATTAATGTAGTTTTCACCTTCATTCAGTATCAGGGTTAATTGGAACATGCCATCTGTCAGGTTAAGCGTGGAGGAAACGCCGTTTACCATAAGGGTAATGTCAGGTATTGTATAGACCGCTGCATCCTCCACATGCCCTGATAGGATTATATTCGTGCGGTTTACATACCTGCTGTGAATTGAATCAAATACGATCACAGGAGTTGTTGCCTCATCCAGCCTGAGAAGTTCAGCAGTAGCGTACTTCCATGCTTTTTCAAAATGCTCGATTGCATCGATGGGCTCGCCTTTCTGTATCTTCTCAATAGCTTTGTCGAACTCTTTTTGTGCCTTTTCAAGATCCCTGTGCTTTTCTTTTTCATTATTTTGCGGGTAAGCATCATGGTATGAAGCTGCGCGCTGCGCGTCCGTGATAGCCGTCTGCGCTATGTTCCTGTCAGCCTGTACGAGATTTATGAGGGCTTCTATAAGTACATCATTGTAAGTGGCATTTTCTTTGTTCTTTGAAATAACCTCCAGGATGTTCTGGGCTGCTGTCTTCTCAGATTTGAATACAGTCGTCTTAATATCAAATTCAGGCTCCTCGTCATCTTCGTCCTTATCTGCGCTGTCATCATCTGGCTTCTGCACAGGTTTTAGATGATTTTTATCGTACCATAATCCGCTGTCAATACTTTTTGTTATGTAGAGTTTAGCGTTATCCAGTTTTTTGATTATGTCTTTGTTGTTTTTATTTTCAGGAGGCGCTATCGATATGAGGTTCCTGTATGCCTGCTGCTTCAAGGTCAAAGGAGAGGCAGGATCAGGCTGAAGCGAGCTCAGATGGTCTTTTAGACTCTTATGCGGTTTTTCGTCATTATCATTCCGGGTATATCCGGCAGATAGAGCACTGCCTATTGGGGCTGTAATGAGGATTATTATAAGCAGGATAGATAGTAATTTGCTTAAAATCCGCATATTGCCCATGGTTAGATCACCTTTTCGAAAATGATATCAATCGGTGCTATGGAAAGGTCTGGAAGGGGCTGTGGTGTTGGCGTGGGAGTCACTACAGGACGGAGATTGAAGTCCAGCTGGTTAAAGCTGTCCGCTACTACATTTATAGTCTGCGTTTGAGAAACATAGCCGCTTGCCGTAACGGTTACTGCCCTGACACCGCTGGGCACGGAAAGAGCATAATTGTAACTGCTCGGGTTATTATATGTTTGTCCCGTATCAATTGTTATGGTCGCCCCGCGAATAGTATTCCCCGAGGTATCGTAGATAGTACCGTGCAGCACTCCTGACGGACCCGGCGGTGTTGTTGGCACAGGTGTCGGCGTCGGAGTGGGAGTAGGCAGCGGCGTTGGGGTAGGTGTCGGTGCCGCTTTAACATAAGTGTAATCAGTGTCCTGTCCCGTCCAGTCTCCCCACAGGAACGGCTTTGTCTGGAGTTCAGCCTTCCACCAGCCCACTGCATCGGCTGTATATGTGTATTTTGATGTCCATCCATCGACGTAATTTGGCAAGTCGAAAGTCGCAACCACCTGGTTTGATGGATTGTAGAGCAGCGTCCTTTCATCTGACCATGTAAATCCCCTGTCCCATATGTCAAGGGTTTCCCCAAGTATATATTCAGCCTTACCAAAAGCAACCTGACCTTCAGCTAAACTCAGATCAAGGTATATCGGCAGGGTCATGTTCGCCAGGGATGCATAAGAAAATCTTGCAGAAATGTAAAGTATCCCGTCTCTTTTGTAAATCAAATAATGCCCGGATACTGTGTTATTTGATGCGTCCCTGGCAAGAGGCTGCGGGAGCTCGAACTGGAACATATCTGAACTATCATAGAACTTTATTTCATTCGTTTTTGTTTTCGTCCCGTTCCAGCCGTTTTCAATGCCGTTTTCATCGATATACTTTAATTTTAAATCGTTATTATATATGGCTATTGATGATAGAGTCATCCAGTCGCTTCTGCTTACAGGCGAGGGCAGTTCATTCAACACATATACTTCTTTAACCATAAGCGGGTTCAAAAGATACCGTAATTGACTGCCCATGCCGTATGCATTATCAAAATAGACCATATCGCTTGTATTCTGTATCTGTGTATTCCGGGCAGAACCGAGAAGCATGGATGTTTCGCCTGAATCGTTCGTATAGGATATGTCTCTTGGGAGGAATAAGAAACTGTGGTCATTGATTACGAATTTAAAGCCGTTCGTGTTCATGTGGCTGAAATAGGCTGTATAGTTCTTCCCGGTTGCCATAAGGGTATAAGAAGGATCGCTGCTTTGTGAAATTTCGGCGTTCGAAGGCGATATTAAAAGTTGTACTGAGAGCATACATAATATGATGATTTTTACTTTGTCTGCCATACCTGGCAAGTTTAGACTGTTTAGCTATATAATATTAGTCATTAGCATAATTATAATTATAACTATAATAATTATAATCACGCTTCCTTTTATTCAGTATCTACCAGGTCTTTCGGATGAAGAAAACTAATCGGAGTGCTATCCCTTCATATACTCCCTCAAAACAGCAGTCGTATATCCCTTTCGGCAGCGAGAACTCAAGTTTTTATGGAATTTAAATCAACTCAAAAGATGGTTCGTTCAAAAGAGATGCAATTATCTCTTTTATAGAAGTCTCCTTTGACGTCCCTCCACTGATAGCAAGCCAGATTGAGCCTTCAGCCCCAGAAACGCCACCACCTGCAACGAGTTCTGCGGTTGCTCCTGAAAGTAGTGTTATTGCTTCGATTTCAGTAAAAATCTCTCCTGGAACAGGCAAAAGCCGTGGTCCAGAAGCCTCAGGAGCATTAAGCCTTAAAGCTATTTCATCAAGATTACCAGAGATTCGCTTTTCCAGTCCAACCGGAAGAATCAGGTGTACCCGCCTGCCGATCACAGCCTGTAAAGCAACTGCGATCGTACCACCTTTGGGATGGCCGATTAGAATTGCTGCTCGCCTCTGCGATATGTCGATGGCATTAGCACCTTTCAAAATAACGTCTCCCTGCTTCAGATCGTCTACAACATCAAAAATCGTCTTACCCTGCTGCCATTTACCCTTAACAATAACTACATCTCCTGGGAATCCCATTTCATCTGGAAGTCTTCCTGTTTCAGTTGTCGGTTTGGATGGTGGGAGTGTTATACCGCGAAAGAACCGTTTTCGATTAAAACCATTGGATTGATCGATTAGTGCCAGAATCTCCTCGGCAACATAACCATTTGTCGTTCCTGCAACAATTACAATCGTACCTGATTGAAGAGCTGCTTGTATTGCAGGAAGTGTTGCAATTGCTTTTGCAATCAATCTTTTCCCTGCTGCTGGTGTGAGAACAATTTGTATCATTTTATTCCTTCCTTCCCAGAAGTCTTTCTAGGCATCTTGCTTCCTGCTATCATCTGCCAGAACCTTCGCGAAAAATCTTTTGTTCATGCAGTATTCTTTTAGTCTTCAATCAGAGTTAAGTATTTCTATATGTTATCCTGATTATTTAGGGCGCACGATATCCAGGTACTTTTTAATCTTCCTGCAAGATATGCACCTGATTTTCAGGTCGGGGTGGATTAAAAGAATCTGTTCCTCTGGCAGTCGGGTTTTTTTCTTGAAATGCCAGTCATGCTATATTTGTGTTGAGAGAGCGGGGTGTGAGTAATCATTTCTGATTTACTGGCGATAATGAAAGGGTATCACAACTTCTTCATATACTCTTCATATTCCCCATCACTGAGTTCTATCTCCTTTAAAATCTCTTTTATTAATGGGCGTGCTAAATCCCTTCCCCTGTGATGCGGGACTGTGGTGGTTCTTCCATCAGGATGCCTGTAGAACACATGACTCCCCTTCTGGCGAGCCCTCTCAAAACTCAGTTTAAGCAGCAATTTTTCCATTTTTCTGGCATCAATTATTTGAAGCCTGCTTAACCACTCACCTCAACTTGCTGGATTCCGACAAATTGAGGTAAATGTTGTTTGGTCTCAGGCTCCATTTCTTCAAGGCACAGCTCCAATACCTCCTTAAGATTGTTTTGAAGCTCATCGAGGGTTTCTGCCTGCGTATGGGCGCCACGAATTCCCGGAACTATTGCCACGTATAAGCCAGTTTCTGGATCTTTTTCGATATATGCAGTTATTGTAGGCATTTGTAAACCTCGGTAATATCAGATTGATTTATAGGTACTAATTTGTCTTATACTTTATTTTATTCAGGCGCGCAGGTATAGTGTCTATGTTCTATCTTTCTTTTACTCGCATTAAGTATGGTGATTCCTATAATTTCTCCTTTTTCGTATCGAATTATGATATCATCATCGGTAAGCTCGGAATCATCTGCATGACTTGGCTTTTTAAAATTAATATACAAAACATCTGCGTCCTTATCGTAGGATGTCCAGATTCTTGAATGGGGAACCTCCAATAGTTCTGGTATAATTGGTAATATTTTTTTTACCTCTACTGCTTCCATATCTTTCGCCTCCTTTCAAATTGCTTTTTCCGTTTCGTCAGAAAGGCAGTAATAACAAATCCATCTTCTTTACTTAGCTCTCTATATACTACTACTATATTTTTACCGTCTTCTATCTCTCTAATGGCTATACACTCTCCCGCTTTGCCTTCATAAATTGCATCCGGCTCCTCTACCGTTTCTAGAACCTCAAAATAATAGCCTGCCATCTCTGAGTGTTCCTCTGTGACATGAAACCACCTCTCTTCTGTTAATCTGATTGATACATCATTTTTAGATTTGACCACATCCATATTCTCCCAATTTCTTTCGCAGTATTAATTTTTTTCTCTGCTTCTTGGTTCATCTCTCAATTCTCATTATGGGAGCATGAGAATTAGCCCTTCAGGCAGTCACGGTATCCCCATACAAATGCGCAATGCCTGTATAAGCTGTCTATCCGTGAGTTGCATTATAACTCTTGTTAGACTGGGGCGGATTAAAAGAATCTGTTCCTCTGTCAGTCGGGTTTTTTGCTTGAAATGCCAGTCATGCTATATTCAGGTTGAGGGAGCGGGGTAATTCAAGAAATCCCATCCCTACAACCTGTCGGGTGAATTTTTATAACAACAGGACTATAGTAACTACTGATAACATGAAAGCAATCCTGTTCGACCCATTCTCCGGCGCCTCAGGCGATATGATAATCAGCAGCCTGATTGATCTTGGAGCAGATGCCGACAAAATCAGAGAAGCCATGGAACTGGCCGCCTGCGTGGATGTTGAGATCTCTAAAACCACCAGGAAAGGAATCTCGGCACACTCGGTTAATGTAGCAACAAAAAAAGAAGGTAGTCTAACACTTGCGCAAATCCTGGAGCGTATCAAACCCCTGGGCCTTCCTCAGGAGATCATATCGGATGCGATCTCGGTCTTTAACATCCTGGGAAAAGCAGAAGCTAAAATCCACGGTGTAGCCCTTGATGAATTACATTTCCATGAGCTCGGGCAGGAGGATGCTATTGCTGATATTATTGGAGCATGTACTGCCTTTCATGAGCTCGGACTAAAACAGCACAGGATCTACTGCACACCCATATCTGTTGGAATGGGATTTATTGAGTTCTCGCATGGGAAATTTCCTGTGCCTGCACCTGCTGCGCTTGAGATTTTGAAGGAATACTCACTGCCGTGGCAGCACGGGCCAGTAGAAGGAGAATTGCTCACACCCACAGGCGCAGCGCTGCTTGCCCATTTTGTCAATGAGGCCGGGACATATCCTCCAGTGAGGACAGAACTGATCGGTTATGGAGCAGGGAGCAGGGATACTGCTGTGCCAAATGTCCTTCGCGTGATCTCTGGTGAGATCGATGAAGCGCTCATCTCGGATAGGATCGAGGTGCTTGAAACAAATGTTGATGATGTCACAGGTCAGGTGCTTGGGAACCTTATTGATGAATTGCTCAGGGCAGGGGCTCTGGATGTTGCCATAATACCCGCTACCATGAAAAAAGGACGAAGCGGCCATATCATCCAGGTAGTTGCAAAACCAGGTGACTCTGAGAAGCTTGTGCGTAGGATAATAGAAGAGACAGGTTCTCTGGGCGTCAGGATAATCCCGATAAAACACAGATTGATCGCCCATAGGGAGATTGGCAAAGTGGAGATCGCTATAGATAACAAAATTTTTCCAATATCCATCAAGATTGCCAGGGATCTGCGCGGGGTTCTACTTAATATCTCGGCTGAATTTGAGGACTGTAAAAGGGCGGCGCATGAGTCCGGTATTCCTGTAAGGGATGTTATTCGGATTGCAGAGGAGGAGGCGCGGAAGACCGTTTCCTGAGCGCGCGTTTGATATCCATCCTGTATACCCAGTCATGCCTCAGGTACTTATCCAGTAACTGATTTGCCATATTTACTTCACCATCTGTTAATATGCCATTTTTCAATGTTATTCCAAGTGCCTCCTCAAATCCATGTCTCAGTGCTTTTTTAATAGTTTCGATATCAGTAATGCCTGTCTCCTTCAGGGTTATCATCCCATCACTTGCGCGCTCAACAGGGCGCAGGTTCTTTGTCGGATTTTTAAGGACCTTATCCATTAGCTCAAAATCAAAATCCACCAACATGCTGCCGTTTACCAGTACAGCACCATCAAAACGCCCCTGCGCATTCCCGGAGATCTTTCTGCCCCTTGAATAAACAGCATTGCGGGCAGGTTCGATCTCCCCTCCCGGCCCGATGACCTCAAGCGCTGTGACTACACCGCCCAGAACTTTTATATATGCGGCCTGGATATCCCCGGGTATAACGCCCTCCTCCCTGCCGATCACAGAGTAAAGTATCTGTTTCTCATCGCAGAAACCGCACCCCCCACCCAGTGTCCTGCGCACTATCCCGATATTGCTCTGTCTGCAAAAATCAGCGTTAACCTCATCCTCAACACACTGGTGATAGCCAAGATATACAACAGGTGAGCGCACGCGCCAGAAAAGGATGGTTTCAGGAACCAGGCCTGCACCGACATGTCTGGCAATGGATTCAAAAAGTGCTGCGCTACAGAAGCCATCGATCCTATCAGGGTCAAGGAAGCGCCACGATTCGTTTTCCATTTAACTTTTTTTCTCCTTTTTGCTTAGACCACTAATAAAGCCACGATCGGGCTAATAAAAGCTTCAAGAAATGCAGCAATGCCTATCAACAATAATGCAGCAAGCACGACCTTAAGGGCCTCATCGATAATCTCATTTTCGTTTTCTAAACCTTTTATGAATTTTACTCCCAGCCTTATACCAGCGGCTGTAGCAATCACGAATGCCGTTATCTCAAAGACGCCATGCACAGCAATAAAAGCTGATGCTGTTTCTGCAGGTAATACTCCATAAAATAATCCAATTATAATTCCAGTAACTGCTATGCCCAGTACAGATGGTATTACAAAAAAGAGACCACTTAACCCCTGATTTAATGCTACCATGCTATTATTTGAGAAATAATATACTAAGTCAATGAATGGCATTGAAATGTAAGGACCGATTAACCTGCTCTCTGTATATCCTGTTGATATGAGTTTCATAAACCCTTCACTTAGAAAAGAAAACGAGTTCCCTATGTAATACCCTATACCGAATCCTATCACATAAAAATAAAGAGATAGAAGAATATAGCTAATATTCTTTTTAGCAAAATTAACTAAAATCCGGGGTGACTCTATTATAAATTCTTTCGCTGCCTTAATAAACTCAATCTCCTTTTCCATTACCCTGACGGTTCTCCCGGTTTTATCGAGGAAGAAATTTAGCTTGGCTAACTGCAGCAATGGATTCAGAAAAACCAGGAAAAGAAGATTGAAAAATTCTGAAAGACTGGAATTAAATATCACTGCTATCAGATTAAATACACCGGATGTAATAGTGTATATTGCAACAACGCTGATCAGAATAAAAATGAAAAGTAAGATAGATCCGATATCTCCAGCGACTATCTCTTTGCTTCGTCTAATCGCCTCTATTATACCTTTATTCTCGATTACAATGGATTCCTCAGCAAAAAACAATAATATCATTGCTATGATCCATATAATAAAAAATACCAGCATCAGGAGTATAAATATAATAACATTTACAGGTGAAGGAATGATTACAAACGTGAAAAACGGCATAAAAAAGAGTATAACAGAAAATACGATTATTAAGACCCACAGTCCTGCTATACGATATAGATTTTGTTTAGCATAATACCGGAAGTTTTTGAAATCCAGTGAAGTAGTGATCCCCTGCCAGA
The DNA here is from genome assembly GCF_000685155.1 of Candidatus Methanoperedens nitratireducens. Classification (GTDB taxonomy): domain Archaea; phylum Halobacteriota; class Methanosarcinia; order Methanosarcinales; family Methanoperedenaceae; genus Methanoperedens; species Methanoperedens nitratireducens. The sequence continues at coordinate 344,157 of NZ_JMIY01000007.1, read as the reverse complement.
TATATCCTATAGTTCCTGCCCTTGCCCATGCATATAAAACAAAGGACAGGATCATAAATATAAAAAGTAAAACAAAAAAAACGATTAAAATATATGCCATCTCAGGAAACAGGCTGGAAAATTCTCTCTCTAATTCCTGTATTCGCGGATCGGTATAATTTACAACATTCCCAACCCTGTTATCCATCATAATCTCAGAGAGTAGATCCTGGTTTTTCTCAATAATGGGTAGAACTTTTTCTAAAATAGGTAATGCAAATAATGCAAAGGTGAATATGATTGTCCATGCTAATGCATAAAACAATGCCTCAGAGATCAGGAAAGGAATTATGAGTCCTGGAGCGTACTTAAGCTGGTGGTATCCTGATTTAAAGTATGAACCTGCATCCTGTGCCACGAAACCTCAATTTATTTTAATAAGTCAATCGATCCGAACTAGCATATATTACTTTGCCCTTATATAATCCTTCTATGCATATGGAAGAGTGTTATGGGTATACATGAGCATGAGAGCAAGAGAGAAATCCTCAGGCGACTCATGGAGGAGCGGGGCGGCAGGTTCTCTGATGAACTTGGCATTGATATAGAGTCAGGCAGCTCAGAAGAGATATTCAAGTGGTTCCTGGCCTCGATTCTTTTTGGCGCCAGGATAAGGAAGGATGCGGCAATAAAGACATACCATGAGTTTGAGAAGCAAAATGTGCTCACGCCTGAAGCAATTCTCAGTACAGGCTGGGATAGTCTTGTAAAAATTCTGGACGAAGGCGGGTATGCGCGCTATGACTTTAAGACAGCGACAAAACTGCTTGGTATTGCACAGATGCTGAACAAACAGTATAATGGCGATTTGAATTTACTCCATGAAGAAGCAAGCGACCCACGGGATCTGGAATCAAAACTCATGGAGTTCAAAGGTGTGGGTCATGTAACTGTGAATATATTCCTCCGTGAGCTTCGAGGAATCTGGAAAAAAGCCGACCCGCTGCCCGGTGATCCTGTTATTACTGCAGCCCGAAGTTTAGGGCTTACAGAACTGGAGGGAGGGAATGATGAGGAGAAAAAGAAGATTCTCCTTGAGCTTGAAGAGCTCTGGGATCAGGCGAACCTTCCCTATCGTTTTTCTGATTTTGAGGCTGCCCTTGTTAGATTCGGGATTGAGTCTCGACGAAGCAAGTACAGGAAAAATAAAGGAGGTTAATTATAGTTATACTCCAAGTATCTTCATCCAGATACTGGCAATACTGTTGAATAAATCTATAATGACGTTTATAGGCGCCATGACCGCCTCCCTGATCTCAGGATTTACTACACTGTTCAGGCTATCAGGCAGTGCAGTTGATGCTCTGGGTTCTTTGCCTGTTACTCTTAGTATCTCCTCTCTTGAAGGCGAAACGTCGCCGTGGCATCTGGGGCATTTTTCCTCAACCAGAAAAGGCCTGTGGATACCGTGGAGTCTTCTATCGTTATTGAAGCTGTGGCAGTAGCTGCACTCTTTGCTTTTTGGTATCACCATTGAGTCACCGCTTCCACCTGGAGGTATCTTTGCAATCGTGGAATTCCATCCTCCTGATGAGTGACAGGTGGTGCAGTTTTTTTTCCCGTGGATTGCATGGAGATCCGGGTTCTTGACCTGTTCCCCGTGGCATCTGCTGCATATAGTCGGGTTAATATGGACACCTGTATAGCTTACGCTGTCGTCTGAGATATGGCAGTTACCTGAGCATGCCCCTATCGTGTGGCATTCAGCGCAATACCTTCCTGTGTGGTCTCTACCAAAATCATAATCACTCATCGAAGGTGCGGTAGCTATATCTGCCCAGATAAAGATGAGAAGGGTCATGATGATTATTTTTTTTATCATTTTTTAATCATGGTCAGAAGTACAAATAAGATTATCATTATTGATATCAAAGGCCCGTAGGTCTGCATCGTTTGAATGTTACCTCTGATCGCTTTTAAGGTAGGGTCCTGAGCCCTGATAGGGTTATCGATAGGCATGAAGTAGTAGCCTAAGCCTTTTATAACTATTGGTTTCTGGTTTAGAGATATTGCTTTACCTTTTATGTTATCTTTAGTGAGTCTCCAGGTATCTGGTAATGCGTTATCCCCCTTTGTCCTTATCTCATTCTCTGAGACACTGGTGACCCGGTGTACGTACATCATATCGTTATCCGGTGGAATGAAGACTATAACATCTCCCACTGTTATGTTCTTAGTCAGCGCCTCTGTCACAATGAGATCACCGGGCATTATAAGAGGTGCCATGGACTGGGTGGTAACCATGGCGAGGAAGAGAGTCTTGGTGAGTATCAGGATTATTAAGGTTCCGCTTAGCACCAGGCTTCCCATCTCGAAGAACACAGTGTTGCGGAGTATCCTTTTCTTTTCCATAGATTTAGAGATGTATCTGATTTTTGCCTCGTTTTGTCTCCTCTTCAGGTATTCCCAGGTTTTAGTTAGTAACTTTATTGCCTTAGCTGCCTCAGGATAGGTGAATTTCTGCCTTGTTATTAGAAGATAGAATGTGATCCCCGCAATTATTGATGTTGCAGCAGGATAGACCATTGTTAAGTAAAATGCCCTGGTCTCTGTCAGGTCCTTCAATATGGATATTATGCTCTCCGGGATTATCTGGTCAAGTACCATGCTTAATATCTTATTTTAAGCTCAAGCTTAAATGTTTTCCCCACAAAGTCAAAAAAGAAAAGATGAGGTTTTAAAACCTCATATTGATTATTTACTTGAAGGCTCCACCATACTTTGTGGATGTCAGTACTGTTGTGTTGGTTGTATTGACTGTATAATCTACTGTTATTGCGCCAGTTCCCATAGATGTCAGATTTGCATCGAAGCCTGTCGACTTCTCTATATTAAGCTGGACGTTTGCATGTGTATGGCACCCCATACAGGTATAGTAGTCCTGGTTAAGTTGTTCCCCTGTTAAAGCATTCTTGTAATAGTCCGGCTGTTCTGCTGAAGCTCTGAACCACTTGTTGTGTGCATCCACGCTCCTGTTCAACTGCTTGCCTGTCTGTGCAGCCTTTGAGGAGGCAAACTTGGATATGTCAGCCATGTACGATACTCCGGCGTCCCTGCCAGTGGAAGGATTGCTAACAGTGGTGTTTGCACCGTGGCACCATTCATTGGTACAGCCTCTTACCTGAACCCTGGTGTGCGTGCCGCCGTAGAAGTATGCTGCTCTGTGGCAGACCAAGCAAGCACTCCATTCCTTGCCGCCGTAACTGTCGGTTGCAACCTGGCCAATCACGCCTCCTCCAGCATTGCTAACTACTATCCAGGCACCAGTTGCGTTTCGGCCCAGTATATCGCCGGGTTTAACCTTACCGCTTGACTGCTGTGCATTTGCAGTGAAGAAGAGGTTATATCCTGGATATGCTGAGATGTTTGCCGAGTCGTTATTCATGTCAGTTCCATAGTATGCAACATATGTGGTGTAATTCGTATCATCTGCTGCCTGACCATGCTTGACCCATATACTTCCAGCATTAGCACTTGCTAAAGCCGCAGCATCAAAAATGTACTGGTGGCATTCTCTGCAATCAAGAGCCTTACCACTTGATCCCGAAGCTATGTTGGGATCGTTATATTCAACCGTGTGTGTGCCTGCATATGTAGCAAGCAGGTTAGGCATCGCAAAAAGCCCAACTGCAGCTATGGCAAGCACCATTAAATATTTAGTGTTTCCCATTTCTATTCACCTCTATCCTATATTCAAGGCGAAAATGCATCCCTAGCTTATGCCAAGTCTGCACCTATGCCGTTTTTCTGGCATAAGAATGTAGAAAGGTATGATACCCTTACATCCTATAGCATGATTCTAAGTTCTCCGTAATTTTTAAGAACCATCAAGCAGATTATTAAATGGGG
>NZ_JMIY01000007.1:237040-340169 GCF_000685155.1 Candidatus Methanoperedens nitratireducens | reverse complement strand
GGCATTTGAGGAGGGTATCACGATGGTTCCAATTTACGAGTATTTGAGAACTTGACTATATCCTTGTCCGAATATTAATCATAACCCCATGCAGTATAAAATATATAACCCGTTATCAAATAAGAAAATGATAATTATAATTATGATATAATCGCTGTATCTGTATCCCGGTACGCAATACCTCAATCATACCATAAACAGGTCAGAAGACGCGTTTAACTGATACACATACATAAAACCAATTATACAATCCAATCTAATTCTCAGGTCTGGCGAGCCTTTTCCATAGCCTGACAATACCGTCACTGTAGTTCTCCTTATCGAGGCTGATCGATAACTCCCCATTGCGAAAGCGCACCGTGGCCTCGCGGAGTACACAGCGATAATACTTTTCCTCGTTGCCCGATAAAGTTATAATCGTCTGCACATTCTGTATCAGCATAGAGTCCTCAAGAAGCTTTAACCTACGATACACAGTTGCAAGAGGTATATCAAGCTCCTGACTCAACTCCAGGGCAGAGCATTCCTTTCTGAAGGTCATGCTCATTATCGCTCTTGCATAACCATCCGCAAGGAGTTCAATGAATGCTTCTGCGCTATCCTTTTTTGTTTTCATTATTTATTCTTAATTACTCATTTTCTATCACTAGATTAGCTTTTTTTTATGGCTATTATCAGGGCCATAAGCCCGAGTATATCAAAAACCTCAGAGAATAATCTTGCCATATCCACAGAGTTAAAAAAATAGATATCAGCTAATAGATGCCCGACTGTAAGTAAGGCAAAACCAATAGTGAGATAGAGCATTGCAGGAAGTCTTGTTTTCAAAAACGCCCGCATGGCCAGGGCAAGCAGTATAAAACCTATACTAAAGCGAATTATATCAATGATAAAGTAATGCATTTTTCTACCAACAATTATTATATAGGAAGAGACCTAGGTGTACATAAACATATCCTATTATCCATTATTGAAACAAAAATTTTATCATACAAAAGCCAGTATGTGCATTCTGTAAAAAAATGTATTTGCTATTATTAACCAAGAAAAACAACTTACTAAATGAATGAGATAGATATAGAAAAGTCCTCAAAGAAGCCCCTGACTGCACCAGAGCAGCAGGACTCAGGTACTTACATAGGTCTTCTTCTTGGCGGCATCATCCTCGCCACAGGCGCCATTGTGCTGTTCAACAACCTGTACTCCACCTTCAGTGCTAAAGGTATAGACATAACCTTTGCTATAATCTTCAGCATGGGGCTCATGCTGGCCTCAGCTTATGGAGCGATCTCCTGTTTCTTTGCCCTCTACCGTATAGCCTTCCTCAATAAACTGCTCTCAAAGAAGATAGGTGAGGAGTTTGAGGACTTTGTGCTTTACACAAAGCCATTTATCGAGGAGGTCATCAGGCAGCGCCTGGTTGTGGAGAAGGTGATAGACAAGCTTGAGGCACTGGAGAAGCGAAGCATGGAGAGCGCATCAGCACATCCTGAGAGTCCAAACCCTGTCTCTATCAGGTGGTGGGAGTTCCTTCTGTTCGTGGCACTGCTCACCAATGTCAGTATAGGTCTGTATGTATATCTTGAGGCCCATCCCTATGAAATGGTGCCATACAGCGTCATCATCCTGGGAATAGCCTGGTGGGTATTGATAGCTAAATATTTCGGCCTTCTCTTTGATCCAAAGGCAGTATATATACCCGCCATTTTCATAGCAGTTCTCCCCACACTCAGTATTTTGCTTCGTATAGTCCTTGAATCATATCAGGTACTTTTCATTGTCTTCCTCGCGCTGTTCTTCTATGTTGCAGCCACCTACTACTACTACAAGTATCTTACCACAGGCATCTCCTCATTCTCAATCGCAAAGCTAAAAGAGGAACTGGCAACTTCAAAAAAGGCAAGGGCAGAGAAACAGATAGCAGTGGAAATAGAGGATAAAAAGAAGAGTATTCTGGAACAGGCACTCTTAAGGATCAGTAAGCCAGAACCAGTTCAGGAACCATCCCCCTTGCCTGTTTCTCAGATCGGGACAGAACAGGCAGGGATCAATGTTATGGATGTCATCCGCAGCGCGATCAGGATAAAGATTAGAAATCTCAGCCTCATCTTCACGGGCATGGTCTGGCCTCAGCAATTGTGCCAGAGCGGCAAAAAGATCTCACTGGCAGGTGTCATCCTTGCCTCTCTTGGTGCCGTATCTATTATCGCTTTTGCGGGCACTTACGAGGATGTATCCCTCGGGGCTATCTTTATTGGTATAATAATGCTTGCTACCGGTTATTCCATTGCAGGAAAAGGAGGAAAAAGGGTATTTGCCATCAACTCCTTTCTACTCCCTGCAGGAGTCCTCCTCTCCCTGGGAGCAGCGATCTCTTTCTACTTCCTGTCCCCCTCATCGCTTGAGGAAAATATATTCAAGATTGCAATACAATATACAGCAGGTCTTTTCCTATTATCACTGGATATTCTCATTGCTAGGGCCAAACGGAAGAATAATTTAAGCTGATCCTCTGGTTGAGTTTAAGATGGCTGGGTAATTTCAATGGCATCGATAACCACGATAGAATTGGATGTAGCCGGGTTTCTGGCACCCGAAACCGTGATCGCTAAGGTGTGGCGTGTATTTTCCAGACCGCTGGCTATTGTCCTGTTGTTCTGGCTTATGGGAACCGATGAGTACATATCGATATCAGCGTATGGTTCCCCATCCAGTTCAATGCTCGCTATGCCTCCCTGTGGACCTGCGGCGTAATACAGCACTGCACCTGTTCCAGTAAAGGATACAGTCACCCTTGATCCAGGTGTTTCTGATACCTTCCATGCTCCGCCGCTGGCATTCTCGTTATCCTGACTCTCCCAGCCAAGAGTCCATGTGAAGGAGGAATGCGTCTCTTCTATTCGTCTGGTGATGAGTTCAGTTTGTGCGATTATATCTGTTTTCTGGATCCGGGCAGTTTCCAGGATATCTTCCTTCTGGTTACCCGTAATAATGTTTAATAACTTTAATATGAACTCCTTTATTATCTCAAGCTTTGTCTTTTTATCCTCTTTATCAACCTGGCTTGATAAGGTGATATTGGTGGTATTCTCCAGCGTCTCCTGACCTATATCTTCTGGAGTTGGCTCAGGTGCAGACGGTCTTGATTCTATCACCGGTTGATTGGATTCTATCTCACGCCGATAATCGCTCTTTCTACTGTCTTTTTCGATGAACCCTCTAAAATCTATGAAATATCCTTTTGCAGCGGGCAGAACTATCCTTTCCTCAAATGGAATCGAGATCTCATAGCTGTAGCTATACAATTCATCCTTCTCAAGAAATATATTATCTCTTGAGGTAGTGCCGTTTATTAAGTCTGCATTATCCGGAAGTCTATCTGCTATATTAATAGAAACACGCTGATCTCCCTGATTATTAGCATGTATCGTTATCGTTGCATTAATAATCCCGTTACTCTGCTGATTGACCTTTATATCTTTTGTGAGGGACACATCTGCGCCTTTTATCTTTACCTCAATGTCATCTGAGTCCACACTGTAGTTCTTGCCGTCAAATTCAAATGTCGCAGTTGCTTCTGGTAATATTGAATTCTGTTTATATCTTATAGGTCTAACTGAGTATGTTATTATATCAGATGATCCAGCAGGGATTGATAGTATCCAGTTCAAGCTCTTATTATCCTCTGTTTTATATTCAAAATTATCAGGCACATAATCTATCAGATTAATGACAGTAGCCTGATCTCCATTGTTTTTTATATACAGGAAAACCTTAGAGAATTCATTTAAATATAATACATTCTCATAGTCTCCCTCAGTGCTTGTATAATTAATATATGACCCGATCTGTTTATTAATCTCAATGAATGGTTTTACGAGAATCTGTTCCTCTGCTCTGTGGATATACTCAACATCCTTGTTATCTCTGCCGCTTAATCTTAAGGGGATAGGGAAGGTCTTATTAACAGGTGAAATAGGCGCTATTACGCTTAGATTTATAATCCTGGTCTCATTTGCCTTTAGTTCATTTAAATTGTAGATTATAGAATTCTCGACCTGTTTAAAGCTCATGCCCTGTTTTTGCTCTAGTAATTGTTTCTGGGGAATAGTATAATTAGTAAGATTCACATCCAGTAGAGCATTCATAAGGGATACATTGCCTTTATTCTCAAGGGATATCTGGATATAGGACATTTTATTAGATTTTATATAATCAGATGCGTTGATACTGGCATTGCTCCGGGGATCTTCATTATAAATCTTATATGACAGGTTGATGCCAGGCTTATCCCTCAGGAAGACCTGGATCGATATATTCGGTTCCAGAAGCTGCCTGCTCCACGTTCTTTCCCCGCTGATATTGGCATATATTTTCATCTCATCATCATAGAATGGCGCCTCGAATGTTACAATCTCAGACTCATCGCTATTTATCATTACCGTGCTTTTTTTATTCCCTCTGGTTACAGTCATAAGAGAACCGATTATCCTGCTGCCTGTAGTATCTTTCATCAGGTCGGTTAGCTCAATGGTGAAGTTTCCAAGAGCCCAGTCATCTATGTTTATCCTGTCCCCCCATCTTATGGTCCCATTATAGTGGCTGACCCATGTAATAGATTGCTCATTAATATTTTTAGCATATGCCCAGTTTGCTTCCCGATCGTTCTCTTCCTCAGCCAGGCTAACAGGTACTGCGATCAATAATATACTTATGATACAGGCTATTTTATAAGATCTTATACTCATGGCATCGCTTCAGGGAAAGAATTTCTGTGCATGATCATAGGCAATAGTCCTGTTTTTCTTAATATAATGACCTGATTGATTTGAGGTTGTTATTCCAGGATATATCTCCTGGCGTCCATCTGTATCATAACTGGAATGGCAATTGGTACAATATAGATTTTTTGTCAGGTTATGGGCAGCATTGATATTATACTCCTGGGTCAGGTTGGGAGCATAACCATGGCATACGCACCCGACCGCTCCGTGAGCAGAGATGCTGTTCAGTGATGCTTCTTCTTCATGGCAATTGGCGCAGATATAGATGTTACCGTAATCTGTAGAATTCCTCTGCGTCTCTATAGCGTGGCTTCCGGCAAAGGTGCTCAGGAGCGGCTGCATCGTATATATCAAAAGTATAATCGAAACTGTAATGAGAGCAAGCTTCTTAATCATTATTATACCCTAATCATTATTGTACCTGTTCGATAGTATTAACAGGAAAAGTGTGGCAGTAATCGAGAACGCTTCGATGACATTGTCAGGAAAACTGTGGCAGTAATCACAATCTATTCCCTTCTCTTTTCCATATGTATCTTTGGAGTTATTATAAAGTGCAGGATCATGGCAGGTTGTACATGAGGTTATATTTACCACGCTTACCCCATTGTAGAGATTGTTCCAGGGATTGCTTACAATATTGTGCCTGCCCTTATCTGTCCTGGGATTCTGTGTATTTGCATGGCAGTCCTCGCACCACTTCCATCCTGATTTGGGAGGCGGATGTACACTGGTATCTGTATGGCAATCCCTGCAACTGAGCGCCACATGCACGCTGTCATTAATCATGGTCTGGTTTACATACAAGTCCGACCTGTCAAAACTATTCATGTAACTGATAGAGTAATGGCAGTCAGTACACGACAGTGGAGATAGGGTTATATTAGCATAAGAAATATCAGCGCCGCTTATCGTTCTGTTTATATAGTTATCAGCATAGCCCATCAAGCCTGCACTTATCATGTAGCTGCCATTTATAAGCCCGGAGAAATTATAGTAGCCATTTAAATCTGTTGTGGTTTGCAGACTTGTATTTGTGGTTACATTTGCTATGCTCAATGGTTTTAGATTAGATGAGTCAAGTACATAGCCGCTTATATTATAAGATCTGACCTCACCGCCACCACCTCCACCACCTGGAGCGGTCTGATCTATAACAGTCCAGTTCCATGTTCTGGATATTGAATAATAATTATCACTGGCAATTGCAGTAACGTTATACACTCCTGCGCCTGCTGTAGAGTTGGTATAATCTGCGGATATTACACTCAAATTACTCTGAATTATAGAGTCATTAATATACCATGTAATATCTGCATCTCTATTAAGAACTATCTCAAATGCCTGTGCTGTACCAACTGTTGTAGTGGTATCATTAGCAGGCGATGAGACTGTAATTAATAGAGGTACGTCATTCACAGTCACAGTTATGATCTCACTTGCTACACCATCGGAGCCATCACTTGAATTGAAATACCAGACATAAACTCCTGCATCCCCATAGCCAGGAATCCATGAGAACTCACCTGTTGTGATGTTAAATGTACCTTTTGTGGCGTTTGTACCATACGTTATCAGATCAGAATCTGCATCTGTAGCTATAATTGTGAACTGCAGATACTGATTCTCATCTATGGTCTTATCCCCAATTGGTTCTTGCATTGGAATATTGTTGGCAACCTGTGTATTCTGCGATATAGAATTTAAGCTCAGGCTGCCGCTACCTGAATTGTTGTAAGCCCATACAGTTATATTGCTCCAGCCATGTGGCCCAACACTGTTATTATAATAAGTGCTGTTTGTCCCGTTTGTCCAGATACCATTAACATTGATGTTATAACTATCTGTTGCATTGCCTGCTCCTGCCTGCCATGTATAGTTGATCCAGAAGTTTCCCTGTGTGCTGGCAAGGTTCACTGGATCTGGCGGGATATATTCTGTTGGTGGGCTCGCGGTTACTGTAATAGTTATAGTTTCACTTGCTACACCGCCATAGCCATCACTGGAACTGAAGTACCAGATGTATGTTCCTGAATCGCCGATACCTGTCTGCCATGAATATTCTCCTGTTGTGGGATTAAGTGAACCTCTTGTTGCATTTGTACCGTATGTTATCGTGTCTGAGTCAGTATCTGTGGCTGATACATTGAAGGTCAATAGATCTCCTTCGGTTACGGTTCTATCTCCAATCTGTGCCTGGATTGGCACGTTGTTCGGTATAGTTGCATTGAACCACACTTTCGTTTGATTAACGTTACCAGAGGTATCCACTGTCTGTGCGCTGATATTCTGGGTATAATGCGGTGACCATGTAAGATTCAGGTAGTTCATAGGATTACTAACGTTCTGTAGAGTAGTGTCGTTACTATATCTGAACCATACGTAACTGAAATCAGTATCTTCTGGATTAACCCATGTGTTGTTTATAAAGAAGTTGCCTGTCATCATATATGGATTTGATACCGAAGCAGGCGGCGTAGTATCTGCGGCTGGAGTTGTTCTAACATTCAAAATTGAAGAATTTTGACCCCAGTTGTTATAAGAATCGTTAGCTCTGACCGTATATTCATATAAAGTATCAGCAATCAGTCCTGTATCATTCCAGTAAGTATTCTGTGTATATCCAATGCTTGTTGAACTTCTGAATACCTGGTAATAGCTTGCATCTGTTATTGGATCCCAGCTCAGATTAACAGTCGTCTGGGTCGGAGTATCGTTTCTCAATCCGGTAACCTGAGCAGGAGATGTTGTATCATAGATCGTTATGTTCGCATTTATGATATCTGCGCCGCTAACTGTAACTTCGAAATAACCAGTATCAAATCCTGCCTTTGAGAAGCTAAGATTGTATGTACCATTAAGTAGACCGGTTATCAAATAGTAACCAGAGGCTATTGTAGTATTCTGGTAGCTGTCATTCTGTACCAGGACATCCCCCAATCCCGAACCGTAATTATCGAATACATAGCCGCTCACACTATATGTAGGCTGTGCAATAACAGTCCAACTCCAGGTTCTTGAGACTGAATCATAACTATCACTGGCAGTTGCAGTAACGTTATACATTCCTATGTTTGCAGTAGAATTAGTATAGCTTGCTGATACTACACTCAAATCAGTCTGAACTATAGAACCATCAATATACCAGGTAACATCTGCATTTCTGTTAAGGTTTATTTCAAATGTTTGTTCTATACCAACTGTAGTGACAGGATCGCTAACAGGTGACGAGAATATAATTGATAGAGGTACGTCATTCACGATTACTGTTATTGTTTCAGTTGCAACTCCACCATAGCCATCACTGGAGTTGAAGTACCAGATGTATGTTCCTGAATCGCCACTGCCTGTCTGCCATGAATATTCTCCTGTTGCGGGATTAAGTAAACCTCCTGTTGCATTTGTACCGTATGTTATCGTGTCTGAGTCAGTATCTGTGGCTGATACATTGAAGGTCAATAGATCTCCTTCGGTTACGGTTCTATCTCCAATCGGAAGCTGGATTGGCACATTGTTCGGTATAGTGGCGTTGAACCATACCTTCGTCTGGTTAACGTTACCAGAAGTATCCACAGTCTGTGCGCTGATATTCTGGGTATAATGCGGCGACCATGTGAGATTGAGATAGCTAGTTGGCTTAGTAACATTCTGTAAAGTAGTGTCGTTACTATACCTGAGCCATACGTAACTGAAATCAGTATCTTCTGGATTAATCCAGGTGTTGTTTATATAGAAGTTACCTGTTGTTGTACTGGGATTGGATACTGAAGCAGGTGGTGCAGTATCTATAGCTTGAGCGGTCTTAACACTTAAAATTGATGAGTTTTGTCCCCAGTTGTTATATGAATCATTAGCCCTGACCTGGTATTGATATAAAGTATCTGCAATAAGCCCGGTATCACTCCAGTAAGTATTCTGGGTATATCCAATGCTTGTGGAATCTCTGAATACCTGGTAATAGTTTGCATCCGGTATTTGATCCCACATCAGGTTAACAGTCGTCTGTGTCGGAGTATCGTTTCTCAATCCGGTAACCTGAGCAGGAGGCGTAGTATCGTATATTATCTTGTTCGCATTTATGATGTCTGCGCCGTTAATTGTCACATCTAAATATCCAGTATCAAATCCTTGTTTTGAGAAGCTAAAGTTGTAAGTGCCGTTCAAAAGACCTGTTATCAAATAGTACCCAGATTCTGTCGTGGTATTCTGGCTGATGCTGTTCTGCACCAGAACATCTCCCAGTCCTAGGCCATTATTATCGAACACATAGCCGCTCACATTATACGTGGGCTGTGCGATAACTGTCCAGTTCCAGGTTCTTGAGGCTGAATCAAAGCTATCACTGGCAATAGCAGTAACATTGTATACTCCAATGCCTGCTATGGAATCAGTATAGTTTGCCGAAATTACACTTAAATTACTCTGGACGGCAGAGCCATCAATATACCAGGTAATATCTGCAGTTCTATTAAGATTTATTTCAAATGTCTGGGCTGTACCGACTGTTGTAATAGGATCGCTAACAGGTGATGAGAATATAACTGATAAAGGCACGTCATCCACAGTTACGGTTATTGTTTCACTTGTAATACCGCCATAGCCATCACTTGAATTGAAATACCAGATATAAACCCCCGCATCTGCATAGCTTGGAGTCCAATAGAGCTCACCTGTTGTGATGTTAAAGGTACCTTTTGTGGCGTTTGTACCATACGTTATCAGATCAGAATCTGTATCTGTGGCTGATACTGTGAACTGCATAAGCTGATTTTCATCTATGATCTTATCACCAATTGATTCTTGAATCGGGACATTATTGGCAACCTGTGTATTCTGCGATATAGAATTTAAGCTCAAGCTGCCGCTGCCTGAATTGTTGTAAGCCCATACAGTTATGTTACTCCATCCATGTGGCCCAACGCCATTATTATAATAAGTGCTGGTTGTCCCGTTTGCCCAGATACCATTAACACTGATGTTATAACTATCAGTTAGATTGCCTGCTCCTGCCTGCCATGTATGATTCACCCAGAAGTTGCCAGTGGTGTCCTGAAGATTGGTAGGATCTGAAGGGATGTAAGCAGTTGGCGGTTGCGCATTTACACTCCAGTTCCAGGTTCTTGAGATAATATCAATATTATCTGTCGCAATTGCGGTCACATTCCATGTACCAACCTCAGCAGTTGAGTTAGTATAGCTTGCTGAAGTAATACTTGTATTGATCTGAACCTGAGCTCCGTTCATATACCATGCTATATCAGCAGTTCTACTCAGGGTTATGTTGAAGCTCTGTGATGTATCCTGTATAGTTGTAGGATCTGATGATGGCGAGGATGAAGTGATTGATAACTGTATGTCGTTTACTGTTACGGTTATTGTTTCACTTGCTACACCACCAAAACTATCGCTTGAATTGAAATACCATATATAAACTCCTGCATCTCCATAGCCAGGTGTCCAGGAGAACTCACCTGTTGTGGTGTTAAAGATACCATTTGTGGCATTAGTGCCATAGGTTATAGCATCGTTATCCGTATCGGTTGCTGATACTGTAAAAGTCAGCAGTTGCCCTTCATCTACAACTTTATTTTCGATGTGTGATTGAACCGGGACATTATTGGGTATAGTCGCATTAAACCATATTCTCGTTTGGTTAACGTTGCCAGAGGTATCTACTGTCTGTGCGCTGATACTCTGGGTATAATGAGGCGACCAGGTGAGATTCAGGTAATTCGTAGAATTACTAACGTTCTGAAGTGTAGTATCATTGCTGTACCTGAACCATACATAATTGAAATCAGCACCTACCGGATTGATCCAGGTGTTATTTATAAAGAAGTTGCCTGTTATCATAGATGGATTTGATACCGAAGCAGGCGGGGTAGTATCTGCGGCTTGAGCCGTTCTGACACTTAAAATTGAAGAGTTTTGGCCCCGGTTGTTATATGAATCATTGGCTCTGATCACATATTCATATAAGGTATCCGGAGTAAGTTCAGTATCATTCCAGTAAGTATTCTGGGTATATCCAAGACTGGTGGAGTCTCTGAATACCTGGTAATAGTTTGCATCTGCTATCGAATTCCAGATCAGGTTAACAGTCGTCTGTGTCGGGGTATCGTTCATCAACCCGGTAACCTGAGCAGGAGGTGTAGTATCATAGATCGTCTTATTAGCACTGGTGTTATCTGCACCGCTAACTGCGACCTCTAAATAGCCAGTGTCAAATCCTGTCTTAGTGTAGCTAAAGTTGTAAGTACCATTGGGTAAAGAGGTTATCAGGTAGTAGCCGGATGGTATCGTGGTATTTTTGTTGCTGTCGTTCTGAACCAGAACATCTCCCAGCCCCAGACCATAATTATCAAACACATAGCCGCTTATCGAATAAGTAGGATCTAATAGCGGTGACAGCGAGATATTTGCATTATCTATGTCCGTGCTGTTGATCACCCTCTCTGAGGAGCTGGTGGAATAGCCGGGCAGACTTGTATTTATGAGATAGGTGCCATTATCTATATCAGTTAAGTTGTAAAAACCAAAGATATCTGTACTTGTAACAAGGCTTGTATTTGTGGTTACATTGACGTTGGAGAGGGGCATGCCAGTGGATGAGTCTGTTACATAGCCTGATATATAATATGCAGCCACCATATGCGTTATAGCAGCAAATATAACTAAGAATATAAAAATTACTAATGCTTTGTTAAGATAATTCTTATTGATCATTGATATCTTATTTTTGCTGTGTTAAAATCATTGTGCATATATTTTTCAGGGCTTGTGATGTTTAAACTCACTCTGGTATATGTATGACAGCCAATGCAGGTGAGATAGTCTGAGCTAACATGGGAATCGCCGTGCACCGTGTAGTTATATGGGCTGGATGTATTTCCCATAGCCTTAAACCATCGGGCATGGACATTGTTGCTTGAGAGATTGTATCCTGTCATCACTGTTGTATAGAACTCTTTTCCATATCCAGTACCGCTTGAGTTCCCATGGCATTTAATATCAGTGCATCCTGTTACCGATACGCTGGTATGAGTTGAGACACCAAGGATATCACTGCTGTGGCAAAAAAGACATATCTCTTCTAACTGGATACCCTGGATACCATTATTCTCAAGGTTTACACTTGCAAGTTGCATCGTTCCTGCTCTGTTATCTATCCACCAGCCTAAAGATGGCTCCCAGTAGATATAGCTGGCAGGGTCGGCGCTTGCTCCAAGATCCCATGTTGAAGTATTCTTTGTAGTGTAAATTCTGCCTTCGCTTATATTATAATGATAACCGTATTTTAGAAATGTGGTATAATTAATATTATTTGCTGCAGCAGCATGTTTATCGAGGACGCGCCTGGATTCATCTGAAGAGTTGAATTCTCTTGCTATGTAGTCGTGGCAGGAGATACACTTCAAATCCCGCGCATCAGATGATGATTCGATGGTATGGGGGCTATAAAATGTTGCGAGGATAGCCGGCATCATGTATATGCCGAGAATCGCGATAAAGACTGGTATCAATATTTTTGCATTAATTACCATTGGCTTCGTTTTAAATTTCCTGTACTACCTGGATGTAACAATAATCTTAAGATTTAATAACTTTTCGTAATTATCTGAGCCTATCCGCCCTTACCAGAGATGTGATAAGTCAGTTGTAATATTTGCATTACCATGCCACTGCTGCAGTTTACTGTGACAATCGCTGCATTTCCTTATGTTCTGGCGGCTCATATCTTTTTTGTAGTGGCATGACCAGCAATCGTTATTATCCACAGTATCAGGAAGAGTAGCGTTAATATTCTGGTGAATTGATTCATTAAAGGCCGATATATCTACTAAGGTCGTTTTTGCCATTGGGTTTGCGCCTGTGTAATTGGTGCCGTGGCATTTAATACAGTTTTCACCCTGTGCCACTGCTATTTTGTGCGGATCGCCATGACATGTAGAGCACTGGCTCTGGGTATATTGTGTGAATTCGGGTTCACCTACAGGATGGTTGACTGGTGCAGTGGTATGGCAGTTGCGGCAATCTCTGGTTATTATGTTGTGCATTGAATTATGGCACATCCTGCACTGTATATCAAGGGTACCATCCTTGTTCGTATCAGCATGTGCAAAGCCCGGGTTCCAATCGGGGATTTCATACTCTGTGAATGCACCGCCAGTAGCACTTAAATTGTGACAGCTATTGCATTCTGGTATCTGTATTATTGGCTTTCGTTCTATGGGATAGCTGCTTGTTATAGTGTAGTTTACCCTGCCTTCTTGCAGTTGAATCAGCTTTGCTATCCATGTGCCAATATATGGATTTGTAATGTTTAGTTCAAGCGGCGCTGTCAGGCTCTGGGTCTTCTCGCAGGGATTGCCGTAGCATGGCCCCTGCAGCGCTGTTGTGGTGTTATCTACGGGGCCAATGGTGTATAATGAGGCATATTTTGTTGTATTGTTAGCTGTAAGGGTTATTCTCAGGTTCTCTGTACTGTTTACTGCTATTATGTAGGTGTCTGTGAAGGATTCGTGGGATGAGAATGTTGGTTTATAATTTCCAAGGGTTCCCTGCAGTTGGTACTGGTTCTCTGGTATTGCAGGGTAACTTAAGGTACCGTGGCAGTTTTCGCATGTCATGTTCTTATGTGTACCTGATGAAAAGCTTATGTTTGTGCCTTTAAGGGTATAGTTTGCTATTTTTGCAGTATCTGTGCCTGTATTATCATGTAAGAAAGATGTGTGGCATTGTGTGCATGCTGTTGTGTTTACATGGGAAGGGATATTGTATGGTGTCTGGGGATACCATGCTCCGCGCAGGAATCCACCACTATGTCCATACAGCATTTCATGAACATGCATCGGGTTTGCATTGAGCGGTGGGCCGAAAAAGGGGGGTGAGCCGCCGTAGAACCCGCGTGAGCCGCTGTGGCATGTGTACATACAGGATTTCATGCCTCCGCCTTCTCCATGGATGTAGCTTGTTTCAGTACCGCCATCTTTTTTATTGTGGCAGCTCTGGCATCCGAATATGGTGGTCTGGAATTGTGCAGCAGTCGTGACCGGTGTATTGTTTATTGTGGTATCAAGCACTACGGTGTAGTTGCCCGAGTACTGCTCGGCAAAGGGGTCATACTTGAAGTATCCGATATAAGTGCCAGGGTGGCTTGTATCCTCAAATAGATCTACCGGCTCTATGTACTGGACATATTGCAGTGTTGTAGAGTTCGTCAGAGGATCTGTATTGTTTATAAGGACAAGGTTCGGGTATGTGACATTAACACTCAATGTTTTTATTGGTTGAGTTTCCGCATTATCAGTGAATATAGTTGTTGTGCCTGAAGTGATGTTAATATCGTCCACATACCATCCCTCTTTATTAACATAGGCATCTGATTTGAACCTGAAACCAAGCAGTATTCTATTCCCTGCATATGGCGTAAGATCCATGGTCTCCTGCATCCAGCCGATACTGCTGCCAGTTATTCCGTTTCCAAGGTTGTTTCCTTCAGGGTCTGTATTTGTTGTAAGGGTTCCAGGAAGGTTTATCCAGCTATCCCCGCTATCTGTTGATACTGCAACGTATCCATAATCCCAGTCTGTTTCTATGGAGTACCATGTCCTGAAGGTGAGGATCGCACCTGTCATGCCTGTCAGGTTGATCTCTTTTATCATCCAGAGATCCATATTATCTGCATAGTTGTTCTGTGTGGTTATGGGTGCTGGATCTGTATCTGCTTTATAGCTGTATGTCCCGCTGTAGCTTCTGTAGCTCGATAGTGGCCATGCTGACTGCGCTGATGCTAGTCCGGTGAGTGGTTTTACTGTGCCTGTTGTGTTATCAAGCACCATAAGTGCTATGAGATTTTTCTGCTTCTCCATGCCGTAGTTGTCTGTATCCCACCATGACCAGCCACTATCTCCACTGCTTGATAAGGAAAAAGGTCCGAGCTGATATGGAGTCTGCCCTATTACAAGGATTGCGGTATAGTTATTGGTATAGTTATTACCGGTCGAGAAGAGCGAGTATATATTCATAGTATCTGCCTCCTGGGTCTTTTTCTGTTTAATTGATTCTGATTTAAGAGGCTTTGTTTGTTTGGTCAAATGGCAGATGCTGCACTCCGGGTCTGTTAGATCTCCACTGATATTATCATGTATCTTGGTGACTGGTGCTGCATAGCCTGTAGCAATGGTTACAAAAATCAGTAATATAAACGATGTTAAGATTAAAAGAATTGATTTTATATAATATCTGGTATTATATGTTTCTACAATAAATCGCATTCTATCCATATTACCACAGATGCGCAAAATTTGCAGTAATATTTGCATTACCATGCCACTGCTGCAGTTTCCTGTGGCAATCGCTGCATTTCCTTATGTTCTGGCGGCTCATATCTTTATTGTAGTGGCATGACCAGCAGTCATCATTAGTTACAGTGTCTGGAGGAGCAGCATTGATATTCTGGTGAATGGATTCACCAAATGCGGTTATATTAACAAAGGTCTGGGACACTGAAGGAGATGCTCCCGGGTAATCCGTGCCATGACATTCAATACAGCTCTCTCCACCTCCAGCGCTTACACTGTGCGAGAAGTTAAGTGAAGTCTCTGAATATCCCGATAAAGCGAGCCCGTGACAGCTTTTGCACTTTGCATCATCATATCCTGCAGCAAGGGCGTCAGAGTGATTGTAGAATGCAGTACCATCGCTAGCAGTTGCAGGAACAAGTCCGCTCATATTCGATATTTCGGGAGGCTGTGGAGAGAATTGATCTCCAGCATAACCGGCTGCATTTGCATAATGGCAATTAGCACACCAGGTGCCTCCGGCAATATCCTGGTTCAGATTGTTCGTGCCTTTGACCCTGCTGATATTGCCAAGTGCCGAATTGCTATGAATGACCGAGGCGCCATGACAGTAATTACATGCGCTCATCTGGCTCGTATTATCCCAATACGCTGGCTGTGTACCGTTCCACAGGGCGCCTGAGTAAGGGTTTGTACTATGGTTGAGGGGAGACGGGATCTGGGGCACGTCTACTGTGTAACTTCCTGCCATAGGTTGCGCCTTAAGAGTGTCCAGGAATGTAGAGTTCTGATGGCAGCCTGTACAGTTGCCTCTTTCCGGATTGGTTTTTCCAGTCACATAAGTAGCGCTCTGAGAAAATACCTTGATAGCATGTGCATCCTGTGAATGACAGACAGTGCAGCTTACACTGTCATTATGGCGGGCGTATGTTTGATGGCAGGCTATGCATTGCTGGTATTCTGTGAAGGTATTGCTTGTTGAAGTGGTATTATAGGGCTTTGTGATCTTATGACCTGCATTGTGGCACACGATGCACGGAATGGCTGAACTATTATGAGCTTTTACGGTATTTGCAGGTATATATGAGTAGTTTGTCCTGTAATTGCCTCCGACTGCATATCCTGTGGTGGATGATACACCCGTAAGATTATTGTTCTTCTTTGCATGGCAGCCCTCTGTATCGTAGCATCCTGCTGTCTCCGGGTTCTTCCCCTGCGGGGTGGTGGATATATTCGAGCCTGCATGGCAGTTCTGGCATTTTGCCCTGCCGTAATGCCAGTCAGGCGAGTATTCGTTATCTGGATTGATATTAGGGCTGTTGTCCCTGAATCCCCAGTTCACAGGTGTCCCGTTGTACATCTGGTGGCATATTATGCATGTGCCTTTAGCCATTGCGTCTGTGTGCTTTGATTTTGTCTGGCTTTTATGGAAATCATATCCCATTGTATAATAGGACTTGGGAGTATAGCGGGTGCCCCATTTACCGGGATCTTCCTTCCCGTGGCACTGGGCACAGCCCCACCAGTTAAGCGCAAAGGAGGTATTACTGTTAATACTGCCGCCTTCCACCACTGCGCTGGCTTCCACAGTCCAGTATCCCCAGTACCTCTGCTCGTTCAGATCAAAGGAATAGTATGCTGTGCCTTTACTATCTGTTGTAGATTGGGCTGTGTTTTTGATGGCATTTGCGGGGTTCCTGAGCGTGAAAGTAACCGTGGTTCCTGATTGTGGATGCCCACTGTCATTTAGAACCTGAGCTATCGCCCTTATCGTGGTAGATTCGCCATACCAGTAATTCGAATTCCAGCTTCCACCTCTCACTTCGGTTGGGTTGAAGAACCCCGGAGCTTTCGTGCCTGAGTTCGGGTCATCGAGTACCACGAACCTGTTGGGGATTAGTATGATACTGCTCTCCCGGGCAAATGCCGCAGAAGATGATAGCATTAAAAAGACAAAAGCGATTATAATTATGATTACATTTATTGCACCACTTCGCCTTATCATTAAATCCCACGTCTTACCAGAGTTTCGAAATGTTGGTTGTTATATTCGCATTACCATGCCACTGCTGCGGCTTCCTGTGGCAGTCACCGCATTTCCTTATATTCTGGCGGTTCATATCCTTGTTATAGTGGCATGACCAGCAGTCATCATTAGTTACTGTATCAGGAGGAGTAGCATTGATGTTCAGGTGAATGGATTCACTAAAGGCTGATATATTAACCAGGGTCGTTCTTGCCATGGGGTTTGCGTCCGGGTAGTTGGTACCGTGGCATTCTATGCATGCCTCACCGCCTGCTGATGTTATTTCGTGGGGATCGCTTCCGTGGCAGGTTGTACACTGTGCTCCTCCATCATGGTTTATACCAGTGTGGCAGCTTCTGCATGTTTTAGCATCCAGTGTCAGAGACTTTACATCATGCTCACGGTTATGGCACAGGCCGCAGGCTACCGTCTTCTGAGTAGAATGGCTTTTATTACTGATAGAATCGGGAACAGTGGTGAGGTTTGATCCCGGCCTTGGATGACAGGTTGTGCAGTTCGGTCTGGTGTTAAGAGATGTCAGACTGCCGTGGCAGTTACTGCATGCCTGGTTTAAGTGTTTATCCTGGCCATAGCGCTGGGATAGAACATTCTGGTTCGTTGTCCTGTCATTATGGCAATTCTCACAGGATAGAGCGGCGGTAGTGCCTGAAGGAGATCTGTGGCAGTTGCTGCATTGGTTATTCGCCGGGTGCGTTACCCAGTTGGGATATCTGCTACTATGGCACTGCCCACACTGCGATGTGGAGGTTATAGTCTCATCCTCATGCACCACATATATATCAGTAGTATCAAAATGCTCTGGATGAACTGTTGCGGGATCGAATGTAGAGGGATAGTTGGCACCAGGACCAACATGGCAATTAGCACAGCTCCATCTGAGGACACTGAACTCTCCTGCAATCGGATAATCGGTAATCTTTACCACGTATCCCCCTTCATCCAGATAATCTGGCAGAGTGAAATCGCCTGAATAAGGACCATCACCGCTTAAACTGGTCCTGCCGACCTCATTGCCTGTACTGTTGTAGATAACAGCTTCAAGTGAAAGTCCAGAGACATAACGGCCATTACTATTTAAAACTGCTGCTGATATATTAACTGTACGGAAGTTAACAGGCGAGCCCATCCATCCAGGTGGACTGACCATATATTCGGATGGATTGACCCAGACACCTGGCCTTAGAGTCACAAATGCACTGGCAGGTACTGAATTATTGGCAATTCCTGATGACCAGCTCTCAGGCTTATAATAATAGGTGGTATTTGAAGAAAGACCTGATACTCTGATACTCACATTGAACGTATTATTATACCAGTAGCTCCATGTTCCATTTATAAGATTATTAACATCTGTCTCATCCAGACCATAATATACTCTGCTATTACTGGACTCGTTGGTATCCCAGAAAATAAAAGAGCCGCTTGAAGTAGGATCAGAGTTTGTTAGATTTAAAATAGAAGCAGGGGCGTACGGATTGGAAGCAGCATCAGCTCCAATATTGGTCGCTATATTTAAAAAAGGAGAGCCAGCCAGAATCAAGAGTATAACAGTAATGCCGCTAAGAATACGAGCAGCGGATTCCTTTTTATTAGAAGCCGCAAGTAGATTTACTATACCGAAGTCAATCCTATCCATTCCAACACCAGTAGGAGCTATGTTTTTATATTATAAATATCTGTTGGTACGGATCTGGTATATCTCTTCAGCTTGAATCCGTAGAGATAATACAGTAACTTAAGGTAATTGGAATATTCGCTGACACTAAGCTTGCTCTCCCCGTTCTCTCTGAGCTTGAAGGTATAGGGAACCTCTTTTACTTTACTGTAAAATCCTTTCACCAGTATTTCCAGCAGTATCTTAAAGCCTGTAGGGTTGAATGAGACATTCTCAATAACCTTTCTTTTTAGAAAAAAGTACCCACTCAGTGGATCTCTTACATCTGTTAAAGGCATTGAGAACATAATGGCAACTCTTGAGACCAGTAGTCTGAACATACTCCATCCCTCTGTTTTCCCGCCTTCTATATACCTGCATCCAACTGCAATATCGTAGCCATCAGAAATAGCCTGTATAAAATTTATTATGTACTCAGGAGGATGCTGCAAATCTGCATCTATTACACCAATTATATCACCCAGGGCTGTATTAAATCCTTCAACCACAGCCGATGATAGGCCCGATTTATTCTGTCGAATTAGAACCCTGACATTATACTTTTCTGCGAATTCCCTTGCAGCTTCGGCTGTGCCATCAGGGGATGAATCATCTATAATAACAAGCTCATATTTATAGTTCTGGAGAACTTCTGCAATCTGTGGAATTAGTTTTTCTATATTTCCCCGCTCATTATATGTCGGAATGATAACTGATATATACAGTTCTCTCTGAATCACCTGATTATCTTTCATCATAAATTATACTATTATCTCTACAATTCCTTATCCTATCCATTTTATGTATTCACAATTCCCAAACGGTGTTAAATATATCTTCTCTATATGTAACAGTTATATATCTTACTGTGGTTTTTAACCCATCCAATAATTAGACGGGATATTAGATAAATATCCAGACTGCGATTGCTCCTGCAATCGCTATACATAACAGGATACCGGCATCGATCCATTTCCTGTTTATCATGGTTACCCTGGTCTTTATCTCATTTTGTTGCATGTAAGTGTCGGCATGGCTCAGTATATAGCCCTTGACCTTGTTTATATCAAGCAGCTTAAATCCAGTGGTAACATAGGCCGCCCATGAATAGTAGGAATAGGCATAGATGAACATAAAAAAGAACAGAATACCTATCATGTTATTTGGTCCCAGGGTGGAATCCAGGATAATGCCAAGAAAAGGTACTGTCATAATAGGAGCAAGTGCCCATATCCATGCTGTCTTGTTCTCAAATAGATTGTACTCTGAGGTGAATAATGCCCACCATAATAAATAGATCACCATAATGAAGTAATGAACAATGCCCAGAGGGTACTCAGATACATAGACCAGTGCAGAGAAAGTAAAGACTATGAGGACAAGAGCTTTGGCTATGAATTTAAAAGACGCACCAGGGAATATGTACACCGATGAGGCATCCATATCCTGCATTCTGGTTATGTAATCAAGAGAGGTGTCGATTTTACGGTTGGTCCTCATGACCTCCAATTCCATTGCATTGAGGCGCCCGACGGTATCTGTAAGCATGTTGGTAAGAGGTTTTATCTTATAGTCCCATTCTTTGTCCAATTTGTCTTTAGCGATTTTCTCCATGAGTACATACCGAATCCCGATCCATGCTGTCAGATAAGAGAATCCCATTATAACAAGGTCTACTAAAGTACCTGTCAGGTTATCGAGAATGAAGGCATCGATTATCAGTGATACGGTTGCGAATAATCCAACTACCATACCCAGCAGGATAGCGCTGAAAGCCGCAATTTTTTCTTTCATTTTATCACCATTTTAATGCTTCTAGGTACTGCATCATTTTTCACATCTATGCTCCGTTCACTTTTTTCTAATCAACAGTCCAGTTCCATATTCTGGATACTGAATCGTAAATATCACTGGCAATTGCAGTAACATTGTATAATCCTATATCTGCTGTAGAGTTAGTATAACTTGCTGATGCTACATTTGAATTACTCTCTACTATAGAGCCATTAATATACCAGGTAACATCTGCAGTTCTATTAAGCATTATTTCAAATGTTTGAGCTGTACCGTTTGTAGTGGTGGGATCACTAACCGGTGATGATGATGTAATAGATAGAGGTACATCACTTATAGTCACCATTATAGTTTCACTCACAACACCGCCGTAGTTATCGCTTGAATTGAAGTACCAGATATAGACTCCTGCATCTCCATAACCAGGCGTCCAGGAGAATTCACCTGTAGTTGTGTTAAAGGTTCCTTTTGTTGCATTAGTGCCATAGGTTATAGTATCATTATCAGTATCGGTTGATGATACTGTGAAGGCCATCAATTTCCCTTCATCTACAGCTCTGTTTCCGATCTGGGATTGAACCGGGACATTATTGGGTATAGTAGTATTGAACCACACCTTAGTCTGGTTAACATTACCAGAGGTATCCACTGTCTGTGCGCTGATGTTCTGGGTATAATGCGGTGACAGGGTGAGATTGAGGTAGTTAGCAGGCTTACTAACGTTCTGCAGTGTAGTGCCATTGCTGTACCTGAACCACACATAACTGAAATCAGAATCTGCTGGATTGATCCATGTGTTGTTTATAAAGAAGTTACCTGTTATCATAGATGGATTTGATACTGAAGCA
The DNA here is from genome assembly GCF_000685155.1 of Candidatus Methanoperedens nitratireducens. Classification (GTDB taxonomy): domain Archaea; phylum Halobacteriota; class Methanosarcinia; order Methanosarcinales; family Methanoperedenaceae; genus Methanoperedens; species Methanoperedens nitratireducens. The sequence continues at coordinate 318,738 of NZ_JMIY01000007.1, read as the reverse complement.
GGCGGAGTAGTATCTGCGGCTTGAGCCGTCCTGATACTTAAAATTGATGAGTTTTGTCCCCAGTTATTATATGAATCGTTGGCTCTGACCGCGTATTCGTATAAGGTATCTGCAATCAACCCTGTATCGTTCCAGTATGTGTTCTGGGTGTATCCAAGATTTGCAGAGTTTCTGAATATCTGGTAATAGTTTGCATCTGCTATTGTATCCCAGCTAAAGTTAACAGTCGTCTGGGTCAGAGTGTCGTTTCTCAACCCGGTGACCTGAGCAGGAGGTGTAGTATCATAGATCGTCTTGTTCGCATTTATGATATCTGCGCCGCTAATTGTAACCTCTAAATAACCAGTATCAAATCCTGACTTTGAGAAGCTAAAGTTGTAGGTACCATTGAATAGACCGGTTATCAGATAGTAACCAGACGCTATCGTAGTACTCTGGTAGCTGCCATTCTGCACTAGAACATCCCCCAATCCCGAACCGTAATTATCGAATACGTAGCCGCTCACACTATAGGTAGGCTGTGCAATAACTGTCCAGTTCCAGGTTCTTGAGGCTGAATCATAACTATCACTGGCAATTGCAGTGATATTGTGCACTCCTATGTCTGCCGTGGAGTTGGTATAACTTGCTGATGCTACATTTGAATTACTCTGAATTATAGAGCCATCAATATACCAGGTAACATCTGCATTTCTGTTAAGGTTTATTTCAAATGTTTGTTCTGTACCAACTGTTGTAGCGGGGTCATTAACAGGTGATAAAGATGTAATTGACAGAGGTACATTGTTCACAGTTATGGTTATTGCTTCTGTTGCAACTCCACCGTAGCTATCGCTTGAACTGAAGTACCATATATAAACCCCTGCATCCCCATAGCCTGGAGTCCATGAGAACTCTCCCGTGGTTGTATTGAAGATACCTTTTGTGGCGTTTGTACCATACGTTATCAGATCGGAATCTGTATCTGTAGCTGTAACTGTGAACTGCAGAAGTTGATTCTCATCTATGGTTCTATCCCCAATTGATTCTTGAATCGGGACATTGTTGGCAACCTGTGTATTCTGCGATATAGAATTTAAGCTCAGGCTTCCGCTTCCTGAGCTGTTATATGCCCATACAGTTATATTACTCCAGCCATGTGGCCCGACTGATGTATTATAATAAGTATTAGTCGTTCCATTTATCCAGATACCATCCACACTGATGTTATAGCTATCAGTTAGATTGCCTGCTCCTGCCTGCCACGTATAGTTGATCCAGAAGTTTCCTTGAGTACTGGCAAGGTTCACTGGATCTGGCGGGATATATTCTGTTGGTGGACTCACGGCTACTGTAATTGTAATAGTTTCACTTGCTACACCGCCATAGCCATCGCTTGAACTGAAGTACCAGATGTATATTCCTGAATCGCCGATGCCTGTCTGCCATGAATATTCCCCTGTTGCGGGATTAAGTGAACCTCTTGTTGCATCTGTACCGTATGTTATTGGATCTAAGTCTATATCCGTGGTTGACACATTGAAGATCAATAGATCTCCCTCGGTTACGGTTCTATCTCCGATCGGTGCTTGAACAGGTGCATTATTCGGTATAGTGGCGTTGAACCACACTTTCGTTTGATTAACGTTACCAGAGGCATCCACTGTCTGAGCACTGATACTCTGGGTATAATGTGGTGACCAGGTGAGATTCAGGTAGTTCATAGGATTACTAACGTTCTGCAGGATATTACCATCACTGTACCTGAATAATACATGATCGAAATCAGCATCTTCTGGATTGATCCAGGTATTGTTTATATAGAAGTTGCCTGCTGTTGTGCTTGGATTTGATACTGAACCAGGTGGAGTAGTATCAGCAGCCTCAGCGGTCTTAACACTCAAAATTGATGAGTTTTGACCCCAGTTGTTATATGAATCATTAGCCCTGACATGGTATTGATATAAAGTATCTGCAATCAACCCGTTATCGTTCAAGTATGTATTCTGGGTATATCCAAGACTGTCAGAGTTTCTGAATACCTGGTAATAGCTTGCATCTGCTACTGGATCCCAGCTAATGTTAACGGTTGTCTGAGTCGGAGTGTCGTTCATCAACCCGGTAACCTGTGCAGGAGGTGTGGTATCGTAGATTGTCTTGTTCACATTTATGATATCTGTGCCACTAACTGTGATCTCTAAATAGCCAGTATCAAATCCTGGTTTTGAGAAGCTAAGGTTGTATGTACCGTTAAGTAGACCAGTTATCAGGTAGTAACCAGATGCTATTGTGGTGTTCTGATAGATGCCGTTCTGTACCAGGATACCTTCAAGTCCTGAACCATAGTTATCGAATACGTAGCCGCTCACACTATAGGTAGGCTGTGCAATAACTGTCCAGTTCCATGATCTTGAGGCTGAATCATAGCTATCGCTGGCAATAGCTGTAACGTTGTATGTACCAATGCTTGCTATAGAATCGGCATAGCTTGCTGAAGTAACACTTGTATTGGTATGAGCCTGAACTCCGTTCATGTACCATGCTATATCAGCAGTTCTGTTCAGAGTTATACTGAAGATCTGAGCCTCACCCTGTGTGGTTATGGGATCGGATGATGGCGAGGATGAAGTAATAGATAACTGTATGTCGTTTACAGTTATGGTTATTGTTTCGGTTGTAACACCGCCGTAGCTATCGCTTGAATTGAAGTACCAGACGTAAGCTCCTGCATCTCCATAGCCAGGTGTCCAGGAGAACCCACCTGTAGTTGTGTTGAAGGTTCCTTTTGTGGCATTAGTGCCATAGGTTATAGCATCATTATCAGCATCGGTTGATGATACTGTAAAAGTCAGCAGTTGCCCTTCATCTACAACTTTATTTCCAATTTGCAATTGAACCGGGACATTATTGGGTATAGTCACATTAAACCATATTCTCGTTTGATTAACGTTACCAGAGGTATCCACAGTCTGTGCGCTGATATTCTGGGTATAATGGGGCGACCAGGTGAGATTCAGGTAGTTCATAGGATTACTGACATTCTGCAGGGTGGTGCCGTTGCTATACTTGAACCATACATAATTGAAATCAGAATCTGCTGGATTGATCCATGTGTTGTTTATAAAGAAGTTACCTGTTATCATAGATGGATTTGATACCGAAGCAGGCGGAGTAGTATCTGCGGCTTGAGCCGTCCTGATACTTAAAACTGATGAGTTTTGTCCCCAGTTGTCATATGAATCGTTAGCTCTGACCATGTACTCATATAAGGTATCTGCAATCAGCCCGGTATCGTTCCAGTAGGTATTCTGGGTATATCCAAGACTGCCAGAATCTCTGAATACCTGGTAGTAGCTTGCATCTGCTATTGGATCCCAGCTAAGGTTAACAGTTGTCTGAGTCGGAGTGTCGTTCATCAACCCGGTAACCTGAGCAGGAGGTGTGGTATCATAGATTGTTATATTCATATTGGTGATATCTGCACCATTAACTGCAACCTCTAAATAATCAGTATTAAACCCGGCTTTGGAATAACTGAAGTTATAAATACCATCTAGCAGGCCGGTTATCTGATAGTATCCAGAGGCTATAGTGGTATCCTGTTTACTGCCATTCTGTACCATGACATCTACATCTCCTAATCCTGCGCCATTATTATCGAACACATAGCCGCTCACACTGTAAGTAGGCTGCTCTATAACAGTCCAGTTCCAGGTTCTTGAGACTGAATCATAACTATCACTGGCAGTTGCAGTAACGTTATACATTCCTATGTTTGCAGTAGAATTAGCATAGCTCGCTGATACCACACTCAAATCAGTCTGAACTATAGAACCATCAATATACCAGGTAACATCTGCATTTCTGTTAAGGTTTATTCCAAATGTTTGGGCTGTACCAACCGTAGTGGTAGGATCGTAATCAGGCGATGAGCTTGTGATCGATAGAGGTACGTTATTCACGATTACTGTTATTGTTTCAGTTGCAACTCCACCATAGCCATCACTGGAGTTGAAGTACCAGATGTATGTTTCTGAATCGCCGCTGCTTGTCTGCCATGAATATTCTCCTGTTGCGGGATTAAGTAAACCTCCTGTTGCATTTGTACCGTATGTTATCGTGTCTGAGTCAGTATCTGTGGCTGATACATTGAAGGTCAATAGATCTCCCTCGGTTACTATCTTGTTTCCAATTGTTGCTTGTACCGGTGCATTGTTCGGTATAGTTGCATTGAACCACACCTTAGTCTGGTTAACGTTACCAGAAGTATCTACAGTATGTGCGCTGATATTCTGGGTATAGTGCGGTGGCCAGGTGAGATTTAGGTAATTCGTAGGATTACTAACGTTCTGAAGTGTAGTATCATTGCTATACCTGAACCATACATAATTGAAATCAGGGTCTTCTGGATTAACCCAGGTGTTGTTTATATAGAAGTTACCTGTTATCATGGCAGGACTGGACACTGAAGCAGACGGAGTAGTATCTGCGGCTGGAGCTGTTCTAACACTCAAAATTGAAGAATTTTGGCCCCAGTTGTCATATGAATCGTTAGCTCTGACCACATATTCATATAAGGTATCTGCAATCAGCCCGGTATCGTTCCAGTAGGTATTCTGGGTATATCCAAGACTGGCAGAATCTCTGAATACCTGGTAGTAGCTTGCATCTGCTATTGGATACCAGCTAAGGTTAACGGTCATCTGAGTCGGAGTATCGTTTCTCAACCCTGTGACCTGAGCAGGAGGTGTAGTATCGTAGATCGTCTTATTAGCACTGGTGTTATCTGCGCCGTTAATTATCACTTCTAAATATCCAGTATCAAATCCTGGTTTTGAGAAGCTAAAGTTGTAATTGCCGTTCAAAAGACCTGTTATCGAGTAGTAACCAGACGCTATTGTGGTGTCTTGGTGGCTGCCATTCTGTACCAAGACATCTACATCTCCTAATCCTGCGCCATTATTATCGAATACATAGCCGCTCACACTATACGTAGGCTGCTCTATAACAGTCCAGTTCCAGGTTCTTGAGACTGAATCATAATTATCACTGGCAATTGCAGTAACGTTATACATTCCTATGCCTGCCGTAGAATTAGCATAGCTCGCTGATACCACACTCAAATCAGTATGAACTATAGAGCTATCAATATACCAGGTAATGTCAGCAGTTCTATTCAAATCTATTCCAAATGTTTGCTCTGTACCTACAGTTGTAGTTGGATCGCTAACAGGTAACGAAGATGTAATTGATAGAGGTACATCATTCACAGTTACGGTTATTGTTTCACTTGTAATACCGCCATAGCCATCACTTGAATTGAAATACCAGATATAAATCCCTGCATCCCCATAGCCAGGAATCCATGAGAACTCACCTGTTGTGATGTTAAATGTACCTTTTGTGGCATTTGTACCATACGTTATCAGATCAGAATCTGCATCTGTAGCCGATACTGTGAACTGCAGAGGCTGATTCTCATCTATGGTCTTATCCCCAATTGGTTCTTGCATTGGAATATTGTTGACAACCTGTGTATTCTGCGATACTGAGGCTGAACTTAAACTTCCGCTACCTGAATTGTTGTAAGCCCATACAGTTATATTGCTCCAGCCATGTGGCCCAACACTGTTATTATAATAAGTGCTGTTTGTCCCGTTTGTCCAGATACCATTAACATTGATGTTATAACTATCAGTCACATTGCCTGCTCCTGCCTGCCATGTATAGTTGATCCAGAAGTTTCCTTGCGTACTGGCAAGGTTCACTGGATCTGGCGGGATATATTCTGTTGGTGGGCTCACGGTTACTGTAATAGTTATAGTTTCACTTGCTACACCGCCATAGCCATCACTGGAACTGAAGTACCAGATGTATGTTCCTGAATCGCCGATGCCTGTCTGCCATGAATATTCTCCTGTTGTGGGATTAAGTGAACCTCTTGTTGCATTTGTACCGTATGTTATCGTGTCTGAGTCAGCATCTGTGGCTGACACATTGAAGATCAATAGATCTCCCTCGGTTACGGTTCTATCTCCAATCGGAAGCTGGATTGGCATATTGTTCGGTATAGTTGCATTGAACCATACCTTCGTCTGGTTAACGTTACCTGAAGTATCCACTGTCTGGGCGCTAATATTCTGGGTATAATGTGGTGACCAGGTGAGATTGAGATAGTTATCAGGATTAGTAATATTCTGCAGGATAGTGCCATCACTGTACCTGAACCATACGTAACTGAAATCAGTATCTTCTGGATTAACCCATGTGTTGTTTATAAAGAAGTTACCTGTTGTCGTACCTGGATTTGATACCGAAGCAGGCGGGGTAGTATCAGCAGCCACAGCGGTTTTAACACTCAAAATTGAAGAGTTTTGTCCCCAGTTGTCATATGAATCATTGGCTCTGACCACATATTCATATAAAGTATCCGCAGTTAGTCCTGTATCATTCCAGTAGGTATTCTGTGTATATCCAATGCTTATGGAATCTCTAAATACCTGGTAATAGCTTGCATCTGCTATTGAATCCCAGCTAATGTTAACAGTTGTCTGAGTAGGAGTGTCGTTCATCAACCCGGTAACCTGGGCAGGAGGTGTAGTATCGTAGATTGTTATATTTGTATTAGTGATATCCGCACCATTAACCGCAACCTCTAAATAATCAGTATTAAACCCGTATTTAGAATAGCTAAAGTTGTATGTACCGTTCAAAAGACCTGTTATCGAGTAGTAACCAGATGCTATTGTGGGGTCTTGGTAGCTGTCACTCTGCACCAGGACATCTCCTAATCTCGCACCATTATTATCGAATACATAGCCGCTCACATTATACGTGGGCTGTGCGATAACAGTCCAGTTCCAGGTTCTTGAGGCTGAATCAAAGCTATCACTGGCAATAGCAGTAATATTGTATACTCCAATGCCTGCTGTGGAGTCAGTATAGTTTGCCGAAATTACACTTAAATTACTCTGGACGGCAGAGCCATCAATATACCAGGTAACATCTGCAGCTCTATTAAGATCTATTTCAAATGTCTGGACTGTGCCGACTGTTGTAATAGGATCGCTAACAGGTGATGAGAATATAGCTGATAAGGGCATATCATTCACAGTTACGGTTATTGTCTCACTTGCTACACCGTCATATCCATCGCTGGAGTTGAAGTACCATATGTAGATTCCTGCATCCTCATATCCAGGTATCCATGAGAACTCACCTGTAGTTGTGTTGAAGATTCCCTTTGTAGCATTGGTGCCATATGTTATTGTATCTGAATCTGCATCCGTGGCTGATACATTGAAGGTTAACAGCTCTCCCTCGGTCACCGTTTTATCTCCAATCGGAAGCTGGATTGGCACATTATTCGGTATAGTGGCATTGAACCATACCTTCGTTTGATTGATATTGCCATATATATCCACAGTCTGAGCGCTGATATTCTGGGTATAGTGCGGCGCCCAGGTTAGATTGAGATAGTTAGCAGGGTTACTGACGTTCTGCAGGGTCGTATCGTTGCTGTACCTGAACAGTATATGATCAAAGTCAGCATCTTCTGGATTAATCCAGGTGTTGTTTATAAAGAAGTTGCCTGTTGTTGCATCCGGGTTGGATACTGAGTCAGGCGGAGTAGTATCATAGATTGTTATGTTTTCATTTGTATTATCTGAGCCACTGATTATGATCTCGAAATACCCGGTATCAAATCCTGCCTTTGAGAAGCTAAAGTTATATGTGCCATTGGACAGATTGCCTATTGAATAATATCCGGATTCCGGTGTCGTGTTCTGATAGCTGCTGTTCTGTACCAGAACATCCCCAAGTCCCAGACCATAGTTGTCAAATACATACCCGCTCAGGTTGTACCTGGGCTGCTCGATAACAGTCCAGTTCCATGCTCTTGATGCCCAATTATAGCCATCTGAAGCAAATACTGTTACGTTGTATACTCCAATGCCTGCTGTAGAATTAGTATAGTTTGCTGATATTATACTTGAATTACTCCCTGCTATAGAATCATTAACATACCAGGTGACATCAGCAGTTTTATTAAGAACTACCTCGAATGTCTGGGCTGTATCTTCTGTTGCAGTCGGATCTTCAACAGGTGACCAGGATATAATTGTCAAAGGCATATTTACTGTTAAAACCGATGAGTTTTGTCCCCAGTTATTATAGGAATCATTTGCTCTGACCATATATTGATATAGAACGTTCGGAGTTAGCCCGGTATCATTCCAGTAGGTGTTCCGGGTATACCCAAGACTATCGGAGTTCCTGAATAACTGGTAATAATTTGCATCTTCTACCGGATCCCAGCTCAGATTAACAGTTGAATTGGTCAGATTATCACTCCTCAACCCGGTAACCTGAGCGGGTGGCGTAGTATCGAAGATAGTCTTGTTCATATTCCTTACTATAACCCCTCCGTTGAATGTAAATTCAAAATAGCCAGTATCAAATCCTGCCTTTGATAAGCTAAAGTTATAAGTGCCGCTGGACAGATTGGTTATTGAATAATAGCCGTCCATTATAGTTATATTTTCTGCGGTTATGTTATCCATGGTGCCCTTCACAGTAACTCCTTCCAGGCCAATACCATAGTTATCGAATACATATCCGCTTATACTGCTAAGGCCGTCTCCGCTGCCTCCTATGCCGCTGCCTCCGTCTCCACCACCTCCGCCTCCTCCGCCGTCTCCACCGCTTCCACTGGCGGTAACAGTCCAGTTCCATGTCCTCAGGGCCGATGTATAGCCATCATCGGCAGTGGCTGTTATATTATAAACTCCAATAGCTGCATTAGAATTGGTATAGCCTGATAATGTAACACCCAGTACTGTAAAGATCTCAGATCCATTCTTATACCAGGTAACATCAGCAATCCTATCGAGAGTGATAGAGAACGTCTGGACTGTACCAACTGCTGTAGTTGGATCACCAGCAGGTGATGAATTCGTAATAGATAGAGGTGTTATTATCTCATACTCAACATCGAAATACGGTTCCTGGCGTACCTTGAAATGTATTCCCCCGGTCGGTGCAGGCCAGCCCACTGAATGACAGGATATGCAGACAAGACTGCGGTACAGATGGGGGACTGTATTGATACTCGTAAAAAAATTACCTGGATGGGGTGTTAAATTATAGGCTTGATGGCATCCCTCACACGTGGTTCTTCGTACTGAATGCTGCTGAGTTGTGAATTTAGTATCATCTCGATTATGGCAGGTTCTGCACCATGCTTCCAGGTTAGAATTGGTGTTGTTGTGGTAGGGCACCTGTGTACCATTCTTATCAAGAACGACTGCATGACCTCCGACTGAGACAGCATCGAAGATATCCTTATGGCAGTCTTTGCATGATAAATTTTTCACATTATGGTCTCCACCCTGCCTCATAGCATTATAGGAGAGATTCAGCTCTCCTGTGGTCGTGACATCAGAGATGACCCAGTCCCCGTTTTTGTTCATAATGGTATAATCGATATATTCAGGCCTGGAATAGTTCACAATTACGTTATAGGTTGTATGGCAGGCAATGCAGCCTTCTGAGCCCAGGCTTGCAAAGCCTGGATGTGCCTCACGTGTATCGTTCAATCGCACAGATGAATGGCAGTCTTGGCATGTGGGTTTGGTGTTGGTATGGTTATTTTCTGATCTGGTATGGCAGAACGTACATGAGTAAGAGGAATGCTCAGATGAAGCTGATAGCTGCATTTTGATATCCCCGTGGCACTTTGTACACTTATCCTGTACGCTCTCGTAGAACTGATGGTCACCACCAACGAATGAAACGGTCTGGCTCAAGGTGGTCGTTGCAATTGATACCAGCACTATTATATATATTACCTTGTTCATTTTCGATGGAAGTTATTGTCGATCCACATTTTTAATCACCACTCACGACACTGAAATTTTTCTGTTCATATCTTATTACCAGCCATGGACATTATTAAAGCAATAAGAGCGATTGCTGTAAGGACATATCCCCATGTCCGTATGGTCAAAAACATCTGCTGAATGAATTCGAACTTATCACCGTACTTATAGAGCCTGCCCTCTTTGCTAAAATCGAGAATGAAATAAGAGCCAATGTCCTTGATCACAACAGGATTGTCCCTTATAACAACGGCCTTTCCAATAATATCGTCCCTTGTGGTAAAATAGTCGTCAACAAGAGGGTTGTTGTCACCTTTGGTTATCACTATATTATCCCGTATATCAATAACCCTATGGGTCACCGGGTTTATAACATTTCTTGCTTTAAATGTTACAATATCCCCGACCTGTGGTTCTTTAGACATGGTTTGAGTCAATATGAGATCCCCCTTTTTGAATTCTGGTACCATGGAATCTGAGACGACAGCCTGGAGCATAATCATCTTTAAACCAAGTGCAAGTATCATGATCATAAGTACGGTTAACATAACAGCATCCTGACTGCGGGTATCCTTCTGGATCTGGGCAGGGCTGTACCTGTTTCTCATGAACCTGGCTGAGAGGAAGTGCATCATTTTGCTGTTCTCTGATTTGTAGAGGTAGAAGACTAACAGTAACAGTGCGAAAGATCCTGATACAAGCGCTGGTGTTGTATAATCTATCACTTTCATTATAATCAGGGCCTTCTTCTTGTGATCTTTTTAACATTCTGTACCTTACCGGCCAGATACTCCCTCATACCGGATAGTCTGTTTTTCTTCGGTTTTTCCTCAGATGCTTTCGCAGGAGCTTCAACTTGAGGCATCTCATCTCCGAGCAGCCTCTTTCTTACATAGTAGAGCACGCCTGTGAACACGAGAAGCACAACTACTGCTGAGACTTTTAGTGGGTTTTCTTCAAGCCGCTTCATGACAGGGCTATCTCCGAGCGATGATCCATCAGCTTCCTGTACGAACACATTCCTGTAGAGCTGGGGTGCGTCGGATACTGTGATCCTGTTTATCCCCATGCTTCTCAGGGTTACAGGTATATCCACGGTTTTTTCCTCAAGGTACTGAAAATTCAACTCAGCCGATCCGATCGGCTCTCTGTTAGAGTACACTGTGATTGTTTTGGTCCCTGTCTTACCATTATTGACCGCTGTCACTGAAACGATCACGCTGCTGTCCAGAGGCACGAACTCCTTATCAACGTTCATCCCTGTGATCTCGATCCTGGGTACATCAAGCCTTGTAGATTCGGTCTCGTTCTTGATGGTGAACATCAGTTCAGCATTCTTATATTTTACATCAGGCGTATCAGCGCCAAAGTGAAGTTTGAACGTACCGATTTTACCTGCTTTGGCATCGAAGATGACCGTAGAGGTATTGAACCCCTTAACAGCGATATCCTGTGTTGACACGATGCTGTTATCCACCATCATGACCAGTTTGAATTCGCCATCATCTTTGTAATTATTATCTACCTTTACTTCAACTTTGAGTTTCTCACCCAGTATCCGTTCCATACTGTCATCAACAAAGCGTACATCACGGATAAGGAACCTGTCAGGCGGATATGTTGTTACTGATTTGTCGATCTGGAAATAAAGGAACGCCTGAACAACAGCATCACCCAGTGGTTGAATAATACCCAGTTCTTCAGCATTAGAGCCTGTCTCATAGAATGTCTTGTATTTTTCAGGTTCACGCGCAATAGCAAACGGGTCAGTAGTTATATTATCCCAGGCGTCCCTGTTTATTTTATCATATACTATAACCCTGATCTTGTAATTTCCTTCCATCCAGTCGGATTCGGGATGGAGGGTATAATAAACAACGCTGGGCTCGTAACTGCGTTTGAAGGATTCTATCTTCTCTACGGCAACAATATTATCAAACGGGTCATAGACAACATAGAAAAATCCCAGAGCTGACATGCGCCTGTAGGACAGGTTGCCGGCATAAGAATAGATTATAATGTCAGCTTTTGGGTCCGGAGGGTATATGCCAGACCAGTGTTTTGTGTAGTTATCGATCCCTGCGACCTGTGCAGCAAGATCGAACCTGAACTCCCCCTTTGCTGATTCATCCTGTGCTAATCCAGGCTGTACATACTGTATATACAGCATGAGAGCGATCAAAAAGATAAGTATTATCGCTTTTTTCATCTCAGATCACCGTAACATCGGATACCGCAAGCACATCACCTGACCTGTTCCCGAAGGTCTCTACCCTGATCCTGTAAGCAGTGCCGGTCCCTCTGATTGTTATATTGTTCCCGTCTGATATCGTATCGATGCTCATCGCAGCAGGGCGCGTCCAGTTTATCGAGACTGCTGTGGCAGTGTGGCAGGCGATACAGTTAATATTTGTATTCTGTTCCATGCCGTACCTGATAAAAGCATCATGGATAGTATCGGGTACACTGCCCAGATATTCGGAATGGCAATCTGCACACAGGACAGTGCTTGCGGCATGGGCCAACATACCTGGTGTGGTATTACCCACCCCATCGCCTGATGCGTACTGAACACTTTTCTGGATACGGTGGCAGTCTGCACATGTGAAGTTGCTGTGTGTAAAGCCTGTATGCAGATCTAATGCTATATCCCCGTGGCATTTCTTGCATGGTATTTGATTGCCCTCAGGGTCGATATTATAATAACTGTGCTGTCCGCTAAACAGGGAAAAGGTACCGGGTATGTACCATAAGGAGACCCCGACCAGAGCAAGCATTGCCCATACTACCCTCATATCATTCCCCCATCACTCCCATAACCCACTCCCCATCACTCCCATAACCAGAAAGCTGTTGTTTTATAGACGATAACGCCTGTCGGGCCTGTGATGCGTATCGGTAGTATCAGGATATCCCCCTCCTTTGGTTCATTTCCATCTTTGAAGAATAGAGTGAGGGTATATGTACCTTCACCTGTGTAGGTTGTGGAGGCCCAGTAGCTTGCCGGGGCCGAATCCAGCTTATTGATGCGGGCATTGACATCTATTTCAGGGAACTTTGGAATACTATCCACTCTCTTATAGAAGAACGGCACACCTGACTGCTCGAACGTGACATTGTTGACCAAGGGCGTGTCATCCTCTGTTAAATTCGTGGAGATCGTAAGTATAAGCGTGGGTTTTGCCACTCCGAGCCTCACTACATAATCTGTTACCCATTCCAGTAGTTTTGTCAATATGTCCGAGCCGGGTATTGCCACTCCAAACTCCACTGCATTATTTGCCACTCTGAACTCCACTGTATGGTCATACAGGTAGTATCCGGATGCAAGGAATATCAGCAGTACTACCGTAGATACTTTAGTATATTTGATTGTTTTTTCCTTATCCATTTTTTTACCTCCCTATTCCAAATATAGCGTAGAACAGGTCTTTTAAGAAATTAAATATTGTGAAATTTTCTAGTACGGATTTTCCTTGCTCTTTGCCAGGTATAGGAGAAGTGTTCTCTGCTTTATAATTCCTGCCTTCTGCCCATGAGCCGTGACATATGGGACATGCCCTGCCAAGGTTCTTGATATGTATGGAATGAACCTGGTTGCCGTGACAGGATACACATTCAAATCCCTTGCTCTCGATCTTTATTACAGTGAAATTATCCTCGGTATGGCAGCGCGTGCAGCTTACTGCACTGTGACCGCTGTGGAAGATCTGTTTATCACTGCCCTCAACCATGGTGTTCCCTATATGGCATGACCTGCAGATCTTCGGGTTATGTTCTTCCTGCAGTTTGGGCACATCGAGGAAATAATAATGACAGTTCCCGCACTCCTCGCTCCCATAAGGTGCACCAAGAGTCTCTTCATGGCATCCAAAGCACGGGGTAGGCTTATGCCAGTCCCGGATATACTGGGCAGACCCCGGAGTCAGTATAGCAGAAATAATGAAGAGCCAGAGAGCCGCTATTTTTATAAATATTTTTGTTGTTCGATTCAATACGAAATATGTCGTATGCAAGAGTATAAATAGTTTGCTTTTTCGTTTAACACATTTATAACGATTTAAAATAAAAAAAAGAGAAATGGGAAAACCCATTTCAGTTACGTTGTCAGTGCTGTCTCGCTGTCGTCCGAATCGTTGCTAAGACCAGTGATGACCTTTGCTTTATCGCCGCCGATATACAATGTCTCAGTTGGAGTCCAGCTATAGTCCTGGTCACTAATTGCGAATGTGCTGCCGGTACTGTTGCCGTACACTGAGATATTGACCACGCCTTCAGCCGCGTAGCCGCCGACGCCCCAGCTGCCATCGTCAAATGCATTGGCATCCAGCTTGATCTTGTACCTCTTCTGGAAGTTGATGTCCACTGCCACGTGTGTATGACATGCCACACATGCAGCATTAGCCGCGCCGTACTGGAATCTCAGGATTCCTCCTGGATCTTGCTTCACGAATGCATTGTGGGCTTCTGCTTCTCCTGTGTCACCCGGTGCATCTGTAAGACCAAATCCGCCTGCTGCAAGGTCAGTCCAGTATCGTCCACTTGGTCCATAGTGACATTCCTGACATGTTGAACCAGATTCTGCCACTGCTTCATCATTTAACAACCTGGTATAATGTCCTAATGGATATTCTCCACCATGGCATTCCATACATGAGACCAGTGATGCAGCATGGTATCTTGTACCGGGGTTGACTGCTTTGGAACCTGCACCATTCAGATTCAATACCTGATTGTCTCCTGTTCCTGTCCAGACAGCATTCGCCAGTCTTAATCCTGTATATCTTGTGGTTTCATTTGTATCAAGCGGTTGTCCTGTTGTTCTATTATATGTTGATACTTCTCGTTCCCTGTTAGCAGTTAATACTCCTCCCGGGGTTGTGGGACTGAGTTTATACTGACCTCTCGGACCAGATACTGTTGGATCGCTCCCATTAATGGTCATTGGCCAGCTCTTATTTTCTAAGTCATTCATTGTAACTGCCAGGAATCTTGTATTTGCTGGGGTACCATCGCCGTATCTAATAACTCCATATGCATTATCACCGCTTGATGCTCCTGCCTCTGCTCTGTGACAGTACTCGCACTGGAAGTTTGAATGCGGTCCTTTTGTTCCTGTAACAGGATTTACAGCCTGTCCGCTCAATTCTGCTTTTACGTCACCGTGGCATTTCTGGCACGGTATCTGGTTGCCTGTTGCATCTATGTTGTAGAAGGTGTGCTGTCCTGCGAACAGCGCAATTGTTGACGGCAGGGCGAACACGCCGATCCCAACAAGTGCAATCACGGCTAAACTGAATTTCCTATCCATATTCTACCTCCTTGTTTTTACCTATCCGTTCCATGCAGGCGATCCCTTGTCCAGATAGAACTTGGGTCTTCACTCCTGTTCAGATAGAACCTGGGCTCCCACCCTTGTTCAGATGAATTTGGGCACCTGCAATTTAATGTACCGATAAGGTACACATAGTGGATTAGATGATATTTTTTATATATATGCTTTTCGTATTTGGTTTAAAAGTTGGAGGATGGTTGCGCATAAGAGCCTATCCGAAAAGTAAAAAAGCGTTGTAAATCTGCGTTCATCTGCGTTCATCTGCGTTCATCTGCGGTTCCTTTAATTTTATAAACCGCAGATAAGCGTACTATTAATACTTTTGGTCAACATTAGCCTTATGGCGCCGGGGGTGCGACCCCAGATCCCATGGGATGCGCCGCTCAAGAGCGGGGTTTAACATGAATATTCAAAATAAAAAAATTAAGCTTCTATAGGCAGACCTACCGTAACATCTTTGATGCTCGCAATGGGCATCCTTTTTGATGCATCCAGAATCTCTATGGAAAGAACTTTGCCGTCTTTGGTATAATCTATTATTATGCCTTCCGCTATTTCTTTGCTTATCTCATACTTTCCTTTCTGGAATTGTATGTTCATTGCATCAGATTCAGGGTCGTATGTTATTTTCATTTTCTCATCTCAATATCTCTCTGGGTGGGTATAATATGCAGATATCACAATATATGCATCACTTTCTTTTTCATATACAATCCTTAGCAGTTTGTCTTTTATAAGTTTATGCACGATTTTTCTTCCAAAATTGCCGTCCAAGACATCATCGGGATTTTTAATAGAGTCTTCAATTATTTATTTTGAAATGTCTCTTTCGGATAATTTCTCTTCTGCATGGTTTGTATAAGTGATATTCATAGGGGGTTTTGTTCATCAACGGACAAATAGTATATATAACTATGTAAACCTTATGATACTTCAAATATTTAAATACCTCAGCAATAAAACCGCAGATATACACTAGCACATCTGCGGTTAATATTTTATTGAATCAAGAACCAAATAGGAATGAAAGCTATGCAAGTAAGAGAAATGCAAAAACTTAAAGTTAAGATCACGGGCAGTAAGGTGCATGATGTAGGATATCGTGTTTTCCTGGTCAACAAAGCCCTATCGCTTGGCGTGGATAGTTTTAATGCTTTCAATACATATTTTGATGGCACTCAGACAGTTATAGCAATCATTGAAGCAAATGATGAAGCAATCGAGGAGTTTAAAAATTACGTCACAGACTTCAGGCCAAAAGAAGCGATCATGGAAAATATCTCCTTTGAGGATTACAGGAACACTGTTCCCCCTATAGAGCGTGTTATGCAATCGTTTCAGATGGAGCAATGGGGTAAAGGAATACCTATTCTTTTACAAATATCTGAAAAGCTGGATAATAATACATCCATTCTGAAAGAAAATACCTCCATTCTGAAAGAGAATACCTCCATTCTGAATGATTTCAAAAATGAAACAAATGAAAATTTGAATCGGCTTACAAACATCATGACAAAGCATGATGTTGATTCACAGGAACGGATTGCTAATCTAACAGTAGAGATATCCGCTATAAAAGAATGACTTTCCCGCCTGGAGTCTGCGATCGGTTGAACAATGCGGGTATATAAATTACATCCGAAATATCTAACGATCTACTGACATAGAATATAGCAGGATAGCAAAAAAAAGGAAGAGGTAAGAAATCCAGTTCCTGTTTCATTTACGGCTCTGCTATCAGTGCTGCCTCGCTATCGTATAGTTCTGCCGTCAATGCTGCCTTGCTGTCATCCGTAGCGTTGTATAGACCGGTGATACGTTCTCCTGTGCCGTTGATATACAGATCTGTGCCAGGTACCCAGTTAATGCTCTTGTCACCAGTTGCGTATGTACCACCACTGCGGTTGCCATACGTCGGGATGAAGACGCTGCCTTCAGCCGAGTAGTCGCCGACATACCACTCACCATTTGAGCCTGCGACTGCATCGAGCTTGATCTTGTACCTATTCGTGAAGCTGATGTCCACTGCCACATGCGTATGGCATGATACACAGGCTGCATTGGCTGCACCGTACTGATATCTCAGGATATTTCCCGGATCTGTTTTCACGAATGCATTGTGGGCTTCTGCCTCACCTGTATCCAGATTTATCAGCTCGCCTGTCTCCAGATCCACTCTCAAGTCTTCTGTAAGGCCGAACCCTCCGGCGCGCAGGTCGGTTACTAAATTGATAGCCTCGCCATAATGACAGTCCCCGCACTTTATACCTTCTGTATTTACTCTTTCGTCATCGATCAGTCTGCTGTAGTGACCGACCGGGTATTCTCCGCCGTGACATTCCATGCAGGAGACCAGCGATGCTGCATGATACTTGCTGCCCGGATTGACTGATCTGGAACCTGCCCCGTCAAGATCAGCCGGTTCATAATAAGCTCCTCTCCACCTCCAGTTCGTGATCCTGGTTGGATCAAATCCACCGAACCTTGTAGTCGGATTCGTATCGATCGGTTCACCGTTCCTGTATGCAGGGCGCAGATACGAACCTGCGTATCTTAATACGCCTGTGCCACTACCAGGACTTATACTGCCTATAACACCCGGTGCTGCTTCACTTATGTCTCCTTCAGCAAGTATATACTCAGGATATGCTCTTGTCTCATAATCGTATATAGAGATCACAAGACTCCTTTCTCCGTCTCCATTGAATCCGTCTCCTCTGTAATAGATAAGACCGTATCCATCATCTCCGCTTGAGTAGCCCTGCTCAGCCCTGTGGCAATACTCGCATTTGAATTTCGCATGCGGTCCGGGCGTTCCTGTGGTCGGAGAATATCCAAATCCACTGCCCAGTTCTGCTTTCACATCACCGTGGCATTTCTGGCACGGTATCTGGTTGCCTGTTGCATCTATGTTGTAGAATGAGTGCTGCCCTGCGAACAGCGCTATCGTTGCTGGAAGAGCGAATACACCTATCCCAACAAGTGCAATTATGGCCAGACTGAATTTCCTGTCCATAATCTATTCCACCCCTTTGCTTACCTATTCCTTCTTGATCCCCTCATTCAAAAAGAACCCCAAACTCCACCATTACATTTTTACGTACTAATAAAGTAAATGTTGTTTTTTTATATATGCTTTTCGTACTTACCAGTACTCAGGATAATGCCACGGCTCAGGCATTCGCTTTTTCTGTTACAGAGTCGTATTACTTTACCTCAGAATTCATCGAATGACACGCAGGACAGCGAAGGTTTTTTCCTATTCCCTTGAACTCCTTGCCGCAATCACGGCATATATACTCGTTCACCTTTGCCTCGCCTGATATGTCAATATCGAACATATCACCTACACTGCACATTCTCTCACCTCATTTAAATTTTCTCAAACATATCTTTTCCCACACCGCACAGAGGGCATACCCAGTCATCCGGCAGATCCTCAAAGGCAGTTCCGGGTTTGACTATCGGGTTATCCCCGATCTCAGGATCGTAGATATAACCGCAGACAGTACATCGATATTTTGCCATGGCATTAGTTTTAATTCCATGAAGTTAAATAACTATCGCTCCAGAGAATAGGTGATTACCAACGCCTATCCAAAACCATTGGTAACTTTTTCCCATACCATTGTATTCAGCTAATATAAACAACGAACTGGTACGAACTCGATACGAACTTGGGCTGATGAGTTCGTTTAAGTTCGTTTTGAGTTCGTTGTTAATCGTCTTTAAGTGGTGAATCCATGGATTGGTAACCACCGAATAGCACTTAGCGTATTTGCATCATCTGTGGTCTCAGGAAATAAAGTCGGTAGCGCAGGCACTCTTTGAAGTCATTTCCCTGGAAATCGCAGGGGACTAGATCTGCGGCAATGCATTTCTCTTCTGAATAGTAGCTGCATTTTTCAGATGTCATTAATCAGACCTCAAGATAGGATAGTGAAGCCGGGTATTATTTTTTTCGGTTGCATCGGTTTTTGGCGCGATATCTACAGTGAAGTTCTTAAATAACCAGAACAATTCTTGAGCAAAACAGACCCTGAAGAAAAATACTACTAATTTAACGTAATAAAATACAATAATAGTTCACATGATTAGACAGAGATTTGTATTGGATACCAGCGCACTTACCGATACCCAGATGCGAGAGCTTGAAGGGGGTACACTCTGTACTGCAATGGGCAGCATACTTGATATCATAGCTGAGGCGCGCCTGTATCTCGGGATCAGTTGCTACATCCCGTTCCCATCTGTATATAATGAGCTGAGAGAATTTTCAAAGAGCAACGGCTGTGATGAAGATCTGCTTGCAAAGATAGATACATGGCTTGTCAAAAAAACCCCTGATAGATACGAGGTGAAAATCCCTGCCAAGATATTCTATGATTACGTGGATTTCATGAGAGGCCGCATCAACAAGGGTATGGATGTTGCCGAGGAAGCGATCTGGGCAGGCGCTACAGAATGTCTCTTCCGCACTACCAAGGCACGGACAAGGCATGAGATCGAGCCAGAGATCGAACGCCATGTGATCGGTGAGATTATAAGCAAATTCAGGGACAAATACAGAAATGCACTGCGCTATGGTATTCTTGATAGTGCACCTGATATTGATGTGCTTTTGCTTGCAAAAGAGCTTGATGCTGCCGTGGTGGCAAGCGATATGGGCATCCAGAAATGGGCTGAGCAGCTCGGGCTTCGCTTCGTAAATGCAAAATCGTTTCCAGCAATGATAAGAGAGTACCTGAAACGCACAAAGCCTGAGAAAGTGGCAGGTGTGGTCTAGCATGGTGTACGTATATATTGCAGCGTTCGGGTTTATAGTGATTATTTTTCTTACTCTGCGGGATATCCGTATCTATCATCGAACTAAAATAGAATCATATCGAAGAGGCGCCCTGCGGGGTATGGCTGCAGGCGCTCTTGCATTGATAGGACTGAGTATAACAGAAGCTAATCCACAGATTGGCTTAACAATAATACTTGTTGCGGTCTATATCAATGGAAAGGGCAAACGGGAGGATGTGTTCGGGGATGCGCCAATGATAAAGAGATTACTTGGAGAGACGACTATTAAAAAAAATAAGACATCCGTGGATATGAAGAAGGCATAATTGCAGAGGCAATGATGAGCTCATTTAACAAAATATATAAACCTGCTGCGTGATAATACTCATGGACTTCCTGGCGTCCCCGCGCTATTTCTCTTATGCTACGGCATAAAAGGGGAAGTCCACTTACTGATAATAAAATTGTGGGATGTTATGTATCATAAAAAAGCTATAATAATTGCCGCACTGCTTGGTTTCCTGCTTGCCAGTGCAGTGCATGGCGCGGTTCCTGCATGGGATAAAACCTTTGGAGGAGTAAATAACGAATCAGCGGCTTCTGTACAGCAAACCTCGGATGGCGGGTACATAATAGCAGGAACTACGTTCACATATGGAGCCGGAGGCTCAGATGCCTGGCTGCTAAAGATCGATGCTAATGGAAGCAGGCTGTGGGACAGGACATTTGGTGGAATAAACAACGAATCGGCAGCTTCTGTACAGCAAACCTCGGATGGCGGGTACATAATCGCAGGGACAACGTTCACATATGGAGAAGGCGGCTCAGATGCCTGGATTATCAAAACTGATTCTGGTGGAAAAAGGCTGTGGGATAAGACTTTTGGTGGAATAAATAACGAATCAGCGGCTTCAGTACAGCAGACATCGGACGGTGGGTATATAATTGCAGGGACCACGTTCACATATGGAGCAGGCGAATCAGATGCTTGGCTGATCAAGACAGATGCCAATGGAAATAGACTTTGGGATAAAACATTCGGAGGGATAGAAAATGAATGGGCAGCCTCAGTACAGCAAACATCGGACGGCGGATATATAATAGCAGGAACTACGTTCAGCTATGGAGCAGGCGGATCAGACGCCTGGCTGATCAAGACCGATGCTAATGGAAGCAGACTGTGGGATAAGACTTTTGGAGGAACAGGTAACGAATCTGCAGCTTCTATACAGAAGACATCTGACGACGGGTATATAATCGCTGGGACTACGTTTACATATGGAGCAGGCGGCTCGGATGCCTGGCTGCTAAAGACTGATGCTAACGGGAGTAGACTATGGGATAAGACCTTTGGTGGAGTAAATAACGAATGGGCATCCTCAATACAGCAAACCTCTGACGACGGGTATATAATATCAGGGACTACGTTCAGCTATGGCGCAGGTGGATCAGACGCCTGGCTGATCAAGACCGATGCTAATGGAAGCAGACTGTGGGACAAGACCTTTGGTGGAGTAAACAACGAGTCAGCAGCCTCTGTACAGCAAACCTCTGACGGTGGATATATAATATCAGGGACTACGTTCAGCTATGGCGCGGGAGGTTCAGATGCCTGGTTGCTATATGTTTTAAACGATGAATCAACAATAGCTACTTCATTGCTCCTCGAAGTACCTAAATCTGCCCGGGGTTTCAAAATTATAATGTCGGTAATTGGACTGCTGGCTGCCGTATATATAGCTAAAAAATATAGAAAATAAACATTCGATCAAAGTTAGGTATTACGTAAAACAAGTAGAGTTCCGATCTAATTGCTGCTCTAAATACAATTCAAATCCAAAATTGAATTGAACAGGTTTTTTTAGTGATGATGATTATAATACTTAAAAGTATTTAAGCCAACAGATATATATAGAGGGATTGTATCATGTGGGGGTTATCTGAGACACTAAAAATAGTGAAAGATATGATCTGGATAACACAGATCTTATGCCCGGGCTGGTTGTTCAATACACGACCTAATATCATCAATTTATACTACAAATATCAAACTCCTGTCTCTGTTAGTCCTGACCTGCAAAAAAACGTATAAAGAAAGGAATAAAAAAACGTATAAAAAAACGTATGAAAGGGAATAAAAATGATAACAATTATAATTCCTACATATAATGAAAAAGATAATTTGCCAATAGTGGTGGATGCTATTTTCTCAGTGTTTAATGATAATTTATTGCAAGGAGATATTGTAATCGTGGATGATAACTCTCCTGATGGAACCGGAGAGATTGCCGACGAACTCTCGATAAAGAATAATAAGATTAAGGTACTTCACCGAAGGCGTAAAGAGGGTTTAAGCAGCGCAATAATACAAGGATTTAAATATACTGGATCCAATATAATTGGGGTGATGGATGCTGATTTAAGCCATCCTCCGGAGATGATTCCAGAACTTATCAGGCCCCTGCTGGATGGTGAATCAGAGTTTGTAATCGCAAGTCGATATATAAGAAAAGAAAAAATCGAAAAGTGGCCGCTTAGCAGAAAAATGATCAGTCGGGGAGCAACTATACTTGCAAGGCCATTAACAGATGTCAGTGATCCGATGAGTGGCTTCTTTTTTTTAAAAAGAACTGTTATTGATGGGATTGAACTCTCTCCAATCGGTTATAAAATAATGCTGGAGATTATAGTTAAAGGAAGATATATCAATATCAAGGAAATTCCTTTCACCTTCAAGAATAGATATAAGGGCGAGAGCAAGTTAAACTGGAAGGAACATTTAAACTATGTGCAACATTTAATTAAACTATACAGGTATTCTGTGATTTCCTCCCACCAATAAATTTACGGGCATAAATAAGGGGATTAGCCCTGATTTATCGTATATTCCGTACCTTTTAGAGAGTGTATAGCTTAATTAATTTTTTATTCGTCCTGGCCGTTTTAAATCCAGGGGTACTGAATACGGGATTTATCCTAATAAATTTTTTATCCATGATAATGATGAGTATTATACTAATAATATTTTTTCCAAGCGATAAATATATATGGTTTAATGAGTTGTATTATGTGTTTATGTAATACAGTTCTGAATAAATTACAGGAGAGATAATATGAAGTATAGAATGGTGGAACTAATTGCGTCCCTTGCAGTAATGCGGGCGATGCTTGAGTAAACTGTTAACCCTGGCACAGGAAAAAAGTGGGATTAATGTAAGATCGATCCATTTCGGTATTATCTGAGAAGGGGTTATAAAATGCTTACAATAAGCATAGGTGTCTGCGTCTACAACGAGGAGAAGAATATCAGGGATTTGCTAAATTCACTATTAAACCAGGAGACTACGAAATATATCAAAGAGATTATAGTTGTATCATCTGCATGTAGTGATAAAACAAACGATATTATCGAACATCATTTTTTAAACTCAAACCCTAAAATAGTTTTAATCAAACAGGAAAAGAGAGAAGGTAAAGCTTCTGCAATAAACCTCTTCTTAAAATATGCCAGTGGCGATATACTGGTGCTGGAAAGTGGAGATACTATTCCTGCAATCGATACAATAGAAAATCTAACTGAGCCTTTTAAAAACCCGGAGGTAGGCATGACTGGAGGTCATCCGATTCCAGTAAACGATTCGAACACATTTATGGGCTTTACTGTGCATTTATTATGGGACATGCACCATAAACTTGCTCTGAGACATCCGAAATTGGGTGAATTAGTAGCTTTTAGAAGAGATCTGATAACGGAGATTCCGAATGATACCGCTGTAGATGAGGCCTTCGTAGAGGCACTTATTAGAGAGAAAGGATACGAACTAGTATATGCTCCAGACGCCAATGTTTACAATAAAGGGCCTGAGACCATTTCAGATTTTCTTAAACAGAGACGAAGAATATTTGCAGGACATCTACATCTTAAGAAAACAAAAGGGTATGCACCCTCCAGCATGAAAAAATTAGATGTACTAAAGTTAATGCTTCAGGGTTTAGAGTTAACGCCGAAAAATATAATATGGACACTTTTCGCTATTATTTTGGAACTTTATGGAAGAGCACTCGGTTTGTATGATTTTAATATAAAAAATGAGAATCCTTTTATATGGGACATGGCAGAAACGACAAAAGGGGTTGTTCCAGAAATAACTAAAGATTATAATCCGGGTACATATCTTACCACTCCTATTGTAGATAGAATAAAATTATGGTCCCTAATAAACCAGCAGACTGCGTCTTTTTCAAAATCGCAAATACAATTAGAATCATCATTTATGGTAGATACATCCACCTCAATCCTGGTTAAACCAGAGACTATTCTATCCAAAACTTCTATAGAATCTAATTCCCAACAGTACCCAACTAAAGAAAAGACACAAGAATTGAAAAAACAACATAAGATATTGATGAAGCTGGTGCCCCTGGTACCTCTTGTAATAATACTAGGAAATGGGTTGCCCGAAAAATTATTTAAATTTTTATATATTTATTTATAATACTGGTAGGTATCGCTGAAAAATGAAAAAAACGTATGAAGTAATTTCAAAAATACCGCAGTATAAGCTTTTCAGAGAGTATAATTATCCAAGAATTCTCCCTCTCAATTTAACTGTGAGTATAACATATCATTGCAATTCCAGATGTAAGACATGCAATGTCTGGAAGAAGAGAACCGATGAATTTACAACAGATGAATTTGATAAAACGTTTAAATCAATCGGTAGATCGCCATACTGGCTAACCATCAGCGGTGGAGAACCATTTTTAAGAGATGATATTGTAGAGATCTGTCATAGTGCGTATAATCATTTTAAGCCTGGAATTATCAATATACCAACAAATGGAATTCTGTATAATACTATTCCCGGTAAGGTCGAAGAAATAATTAAAAGCTGCACAGGAACAAAGATTATTATCAATCTTTCAATAGATGGAATAGGAGAGAGGCATGATTATATCAGAAATGTAAAGAACAACTTCAAAAAGGCTTTGAGAACATATGAAGCATTGCGTGCTCTTGATTACCCTGATTTCAGTTTAGGTATACATACTGTTATATCAAACTATAATGTGAGCGATATTTCACAGATATATAATTATTTTATAGATAAAAGCCCTGATTCATATATAACAGAGATTGCAGAGGAAAGAGTAGAGCTGGATACAGTTGGAACTGGAATTACGCCTTCAGTAGAGGATTACACAAAATCAATAGATTTCCTCATCAATCAAGTTGAACAGGGGATGTACTCCGGAATCCCAAAGGTGATGCAGGCTTTTCGCCTTGAGTATTATAATCATGTAAAAGCGACCCTGAGAAAAAAGCAACAGATTCTCCCATGCTATGCAGGTTTCGCTTCTGCTCACATTGCCCCGGATGGGGATGTCTGGACATGCTGTATAAAGGCAGACCCGATCGGAAATGTGAGAGAAGTAGATTATGATTTCAAAAAGGTCTGGTTTAATAGTAATGCTTATAAACAGAGGAAAAGCATAAAAAATAAGGAATGCTACTGTCCTATGGCCAATGCACATTATACAAATATGCTATGTAATCTTGGAACCCTGGTCAGGGTCGGGATGAGGGCGGTTTGATAACGGAATACGTACTCAACGAAGATTATCAAGAATTTCTCTGGAATTCGGCGGGCAGCCTTTTATGTGTCTGAGGTTGTTCTTTTCTGCGATCTCTCTGGTGCAATCCCCAAGACATATCACTTTTCCTTTCATATCGGGTATTTTAGCGTGCTTACCCTGGATTATGTATAGATGCTTCAGCACAGCGTAGTATGTAAATCTTGGCAGGAACGTCAGCCAGTATTTCGGGCTCCATATCGAGGATCTCACAGCAAGGGAAAACGAGTCTATGCACATGGAACATGCATAGGGATTTCTCCAGGAATAAACGTTCAGGAATTTTCCATATTTTTCATTTGCCTGTTTGAATTTCGCTCTGACTTCTTTTATGTCATCGCCTATTAAATCAGGTACTTCAGGGCCGATATTCTGTTTTATCCCTTCTATTATATGCCCTACCTTTTCAGGGTCTATGCCCATAATGTCGCAGCATATCGCGTCTGTTTCTACCTGATCCGTACCGATCACCAGAGCGCCTACCTTTTTCTTTTTCCCGTTGAGCGGCCCTTCCCCTTCCATACCTTCGATGGCATCGACAATAGTTAGATGCGGTTTTATTACTCTGGCTAATTCAACCAGCGGTTCATGAAGACCGAGCTTGTGGAACTTTTGCTTGTCGGCGCGGGATAAAAGCCCTTTCTGGTTCTTCATGGCAAGGGTTACTGCTGTCTGACCGTGGGTTTTCATCTTTGGCAGATTGATATACAGGTCAGCCTCAAGGACGATTTTCGGGATTTTTATGATACCGTATTTCCATTTTAATTCGGTGCGTTCGGCTTTATTGAGATTTATAAGCTTCACATTCTTTTTTGCAGCGAGTTTGCTGTAGCCTGATACCTCAAACGCTTTAGCCTCGTCGGCACCCACGCCTGGCCCTTCCCCAATGATAATATCTTCGAAACCATTCTCTTCAAGCACGTTTATCAGGGCTTCCACGACAGCAGGATGGGTTATTATTGCTGAGCCCGGTTTTGCGGCTATGACTATATTGGGTTTAAGGAGTACGGTTTTCTTGTTCTTTAAGTCCGATCCGATGTCCTTAATTGCATCCCGGATCAGACTCTCCAGAGATTTTACATCATATTTTTTGGCTTTAACAATTTTTACGGTCATATTTTCTCTGCTATTACATACGGATGGTGGGCATAGAATTTTTTAAGCGGTGCCGGCGTACTACTTTCGATCAGAAGATGCCAGAGGTTAAAGAGATGAAATACAATCTCGTTCTTCGTTGATGATTTTTGAAATAAACGAATTTCATTGATAACCTCACTCACATCTTTTAGCCCGGCTGCGGGTCTTAATTTATCCGCAGGGTTCTTATCTATCCTCTGGTCATTGTTCTTTTTAGACGCCATTTCCTTTAACCTGATGTTAATATCAGGCCATGGAGGCATATCGGTTGCGCCTGTTTCAACTATCAGGGCGTTATTTTTATTAACGATCTCTCTTATACTGGATAGCTTCATCTGGTCAAGGTTTCCATGATCCCATGCATCCCTTTTTAAAAAATGGTATAATCGATGAACAGGAAAACCTATATTCAATGCATTCTGGATTTCAAGAAAAATATATCTGTGCGTCACACGCAGCATCTCTTGTATGACCTCTCCAGGATTATCAAAATGCTCATAGACGCAGAAGTTCCAGACAAGATCAAATGAATCATCTTTGAACTTAGAGCCTATCCAGCATGATTTGATAAATTTAGCCTCAAGACCAAAAGCATCCCATACCTTCCTGGCAGTATCTAAAAATGTCTGTGAAGGGTGGGACACGGTGACATCACATCCGATTTTTGCAAATCCCAGGCTTTTTATACCTGGTATACCCATGACGCCATTGGCAGGCATTTCGAGCACTGTTGAGATGCTGTATTTGTTGACCATGCGGGGTATGAATTTATTCAGAGCAAAGCGCTCGTATTCTGTGCCGTAGCCCTCGTTGAAGAGCGGGTAATATTGCTGCAGGTCTTTAATGCTATCTGTTTTTTTCATTGTACTCCTTTTGATTTTTGCTTTAATAGTTCCTCATACAGGCGCATTAGCTTCTTTGTATGTTCTTCCATGCTGTACTTTTTCACAGATTCAAAAGCGTTATCGTTTAGTCTTTTTAATTCTTGCGGATTCTCTATTAAATTCTCAAGTATTTTCTTCAACTCATCAGTATTTCCAGCCTCGAACAAGAAACCGTTATAACCGTTTTCTACCAATTCAGGAAACCCTCCGATATTGCTTGCTATAACTGGAGTTGAGAATTTAAAACTTTCAATGATAACTATCCCGAAGGTCTCATACCAGATAGATGGAACTACTGCAATGTTTGCTTTTTTGTATAATTCTATGAGCATATTCTCACTCACAAAGCCATAAAAGGTTATATCTGGATTATGCTCAGCAATTTTTTTTAATTCTTCCATCTCCTTGCCTTCCCCTACAATATGAAGATGGATATTTTTGTATTTTATTTGTCTGAAGGCGTTAATCAGTATATGAACTCCCTTATATATGTTCAATCTCCCTGCAAACAGGATGTCGATTATCTCATACTCTTTCTCAATTTTTTTGTTATTACCAAGCTCAATACCTAATGGCAGCTTTGTTGTTCTGGTCTTTTCAAAAAATCCATCATTCTTTAATTTGTCGATAACAAACTGGCAGGGTGCGGTGACTATATCAGGTTTGTTATCTTTCAGGTACCTCTGGAGCTCGATGTAAGACCGGCATAATAGCGGTGGGCTCTGGCAGATAGTATAACAGCTTCTGAATAAATTTTCTTTGATGCATTCTAAAAAATAATCATGCATTGTAAACATTAATGGCAAATTATGGCTCTTTACTGCATCGAAAGCAAATGAAAAACCTTTGAAGTTGTGAACATGTACGATATCAGGCTTTTCTTTCATTAAAATATTTTTTATAATAATATAAGAGTGTATATTCAATAGATCGATCATATACCAGATTGGTTTTATTATATCTGGCTTAGAAAGGGTATTATAGATTGAATAGATATTTATCGGATGGATTCTATAAATTTTCACACCGTTTCTCTTCTCTATTACCGGTTTAACAGATATCTTCGAGTTCGTTGTAACTACTACAACCTCATGATCCTGCTGGACCAGTTTTTCAGAGATCCTTTGAACATATATCTCAGCGCCTCCAAATACAAGTGGTGGGTAGAAACTTGAGATATAACAGACTTTCATTTTTTTACTCCTCACCAGCTCCGGGTCAGATAGCAACGTTTTCATTCACATGATAACATATTATGCAGGTCTTTCCTGTTAGCAATAGCTATATATTTTGCTTAGTTATATGCGTGTAATACCTGTGGTAAAGAAAGGTGATATAGATTCAACTTAGAAGATTACTGGGCTACAGAGGCTGGAAAGTATGGATGAGTTACGATATGCATATATCCCTCTTAGCACTTTTATATATTTTGATAACTGATAATATTTTCAGGCCGTTAGATTCTTTAGTTCTAATTTCCTCTCTCGGGTTTTACTTTATGTATGGGTTTTTGATAAATGATTTTTTCGACATGTCGTATGATATTGCGGCAGGTAAAAAAAGAACGATCCAGCAACTTCCTAAAATGAAATTCATAGGAATAATTCTTGGTGTCGTTTTTATAAGCGCTCTGCACCTGCTATATCTTGGTAATTCTCTCTACATTGCCATTTACATTGTCTCATACGTACTTGCGACTCTATATTCTGCTCCACCGATAAAATTCAAAGGCAGGGCGTTTTCTGGAATTATTGTAAACGGGCTTATCGAAAAAATGCTGCCTGTTCTGGCGGTATTTACGTTTTTCAACCATTTCGAGATCGACACGCTCGTATTTTTAATAGCTTCGTTTTCCATCGGGATTGTTGATATTGTAGTGCATCAGATATATGATTACGAATCCGATTCGCAAAGCGATGTACGCACTTTTGCCGTCAATACAGGCATTGATAAAACATTAAATTTATTTAATAATTTGATAAATCCACTTTCCGGGGTCATTATGATTATCTTGCTTTTCCTTATAATCCTGAAGGTCCCCTATGCAGGTCTTATTGCTGCATTAGTTTTTATGATTTATGCGGGAGCATTTTTATCAATTTATAAAGGTAAATTCAATAGGGGTGAAAAGGTATTCCCGCTCTATATGTCATGCCTGTTCTTTTTAATTCTTAACGCATTTCCTCCGTTTCTCGCGTTTGTTCTGACTCTTAAATCATATCCAAATCTTGTTTTTCTCATAATAGCTGTTTCATCACAATATTATATAGTAAAATCCCGCTTTAAAGCCGTTAAGGAGAAAGTTATGCCGCACACAGAAATTTTTATAGATACAGAGCTGCAAGATGGGACATAGCAATTTAAAAGATATTCTAATTATACTGGGCCTGTTCTTGATCGCACTCTTGATACGTGCGTCGGATGTGTCGAACGTCGGTATGTATCCTGATGAGGGTCAGTATCACTGGAAAGTGAATAAGATATTAGTTAATAACTGGGTTCCGGTTGCGGAAGTATTTAACTATAATCCCCCATTTCTTCAATATATCGAGGCAGGGGTTACTTTACTTTTTGGAGGGGAATTGAACACGCTCAGGATGGTTTCCGTAATTTTTGGGAGTTTAACGATACCCTTCTTATACCTATTTGGAAAAACAATGTATAATAGAAAGACAGGATTATTGGCCGCCATATTTCTTACTTTTTCATCGTATCATATCTTATACAGCCGGACGATCATGCTGGAAACGCCTACAATATTTTTTATTACTGCTTTCTTGTACTTTTTCTGGCTTAGCCAGCGCTGCGAGCACGGGACAAAAGGCATGATTTACGCAGCCGTTGCCGGAGCAATGATGGGTTTATCCTTTGATGCTAAATACATGGCAGGATTTTTAGTTCCTGCTGTCCCAGCATATATTTTGTGGACGAATAAGTTTAATTTTAAAGCGCTAATTAATAAAAAGGTACTTTTAATATATCTCTTCGCTTTTTTGTTTGTTTTGCCTTTACTTTTTAGTTTATTTTATACAAACGTGGGCTTTCATGGGATATCCTATTATGTCGAAGGCAGGTTCGAAAAACAAACATCAACTAGCAATCGAGCGCTGAGTATACCGATAGCTGACTTAATTATAAAAACAGGTGAAAAAATACAGGAGGTATTATCATGGGGCGCAGTCACAATGACTTCTCCCTGGAAAGATATTTTCTCTATATCTGCGATTTTGTTATTTATAATTACATTGTTCTATTACCTGCACGGCTTCATATACCGGGAAAAAAAAGACAGCTTTCTTGTTATTTCTCTTATTATGGTATCTATATTACTACTTTTATCTGCCGCATATAAACATTATCTACTATACCTGCTCCCTTTTTACTTTATAATGCTATCCAATCTGGCAGTAACTTCGTTTGAGCATCTTCGAAAAGAGAACAGCTACACGAATGTTTTCAGGATACTCATGCTTTCTCTCACGACAGTAGTGCTACTTTCTTACATTGTCAGCGGTGCAACATCCTCATACTGGGATGAAGGTGAGTACTCCTGGGCTAAAAGCAGTGTGGAGTATATAAAAAATGATGTTATAAGGGATGGTTTTGAAGGAGAGATTCTAATAGGAAAGATAACATTATCCGGGATCGTGGAGAACGCCATATATCTTGGCGGCCTTAATGCGCAATCATTTACTATCCTTAAGATAGGGGAAAAGTACTCAAGTAAAATTGCAGAGGTAGACCTTGAGAGAGTAGATATACTAAAACCAGATTATTTAATAATTGATAAAGATAAATATCCTTTTTATTTCACTCCTTATGTTACAGAGGAAATTTTTAAAAACTACACTATCGTTTTTCATTCACCCACCTATCCATACGGAAGTATCGTTTTTAAAAAGATAAATAAGCAGCAGGACGGTTTTTCATTGATAACAGATGGTGAGAATGGGGAAATATCCAGGGATATGTTTAATAAAAGTGTGCCAATGGTAATGAAGGTCGGAGAGGTGTATACGCTGTTAGTTGAAGTGAAGAATACGGGAAACACAACCATAAAGTTCGACGTCCATGTTCATTCTAATGGTTATATAATATCTGTGGATGATGAATGGCGTAATATAACCCTTAATAAAGGTTCAATTAACATGTTAAAGTTTAAAATAGCCCCTTATCAGGAATACAGAGGGAAGCTTCCGATAACGGTTGACCTTTATGCCAGATCTGAGGAAACTGGAGCTTATAAAAAGATAGACTCCTCCACAGGTTATGTATATCTTATTGAAAAATAGATTTTCGACACTATGAAATGAGTGATAGAATTGATGGAATTTAGAAAAGAAGCCCTGTCAGTAGATGGTGTATCAATGCAACCAGGTCTGTTTTTACAGACAATACAGTTTGAACAATCATATACGGATAGAGCGAGGTCTCCGATCGGACAAACTTCCATGCACATATTACATTCAGTGCATTTTTCCTTATCCATCTTTAACGCGGATCTCCCCTCAAACCTCACACACGACATACCATTGTCTATATCCAGACAATTCGAGGGACATATATTAATACATCTGACGCATTTCATGGGCATAGGTACTCAATCTATATATATAAGTTTATGTTGAATCTAAAATCTGATGTAGCTGTAATTGGGGCGGGGCCTGCTGGCTCCACTACTGCAAGAGTGATTGCTGAGCATGGCTTTGATGTCATATTAGTAGAGAAGGATGAATTTCCTGGACTAAATAATGTTTGTGCAGGAGGTACGATAAAATCCGCAATTGTAGATGCAGGGTTAAGTTCAGATATCATTGAAAAAGAAATCCAGGCAGAAAAGTACTATTTCCCCTGGGGAGAAAATATCATTGAAACCGATGATTTAGTCACGGTCTACAGGCATGTATTTGATAGATGCCTGGCAGAAAAGGCAGTAGAGAAGGGTGCAACGATGCTGAAGAATCATCAAATTAAGGATGTTTCTGTTAAAAATGACGGGGTGCACCTGTTTTCTGAAAAAAATATTATACAATCAAAGCTTGTTGTCTTTGCTGATGGACCAAACACATTAGTATATAGAAAGTTTGGTATTGGTTTCAAACCTGAGTCAGACAATACATTCGTATCAGTGACATGTGAGGTGAAATGGGAGAACAATCCTTTTGATCAATGCGAATTCCACTACGGAGAAAATATCGTCCCGTGGGGATATGGCTGGGTATTCCCGAGGAAAAATACGGTTAATGTGGGCGTAGGATGTCTTTATAGTAAGCTTAGTTCAAACCTGATAGATTCAATGAATTATATGCTTGGGAATTATCCATTAACTGGTGAGAAGTTTAAAGAAAAGGAAATTTTACAGAGAAGCTCAGCATTGATACCAGCGGCTCCAGCAAAGAGAACCTTTGGTGAGCGCACACTGGTTGTGGGAGATGCTGCCGGAATGGTTGATCCAGTAACCGGGGGTGGAATCATTCATGCTATTAATGGAGGCAAGCTTGCTGGAAAAATATGTGCCTTATCTTTAGAGGAAGAGGACTTCTCAGCCAGATTCTTATCTCAATACCAGCGCATGTGGCATAAGACGATCGATTATTCCTGGATTTACCATAAGTTTTTAGCTTCAAATGTTTTTCTATACCTTTCCAGATTTGACAGGAATGCATATCCAAAACTTGCAGCGATAACACGGGAAGGAATTGGAAAATTATTAACAAATATAAAACACCAGAGAACCTGATATGGACAAAGGCAAAAAAACGGTTATAATTGCTTTGTTGATAGTCGGGTTAATTCTGGTCAGCGGGTGCTTTAAGCGTTCGAACAGCGAAGAAGAAGCACCAGGAGCTCTAACCCCGACAGATATAACTGTGTCTGACTGGAATGAAAACGCTGGATCAGACCTCTTTGAAGTTAAAGTGGCTGTTCTTTATGAACGAATAACCGATGGGGCATTATACGGAAGAAGCAATGATGACGTAATCAAACTGCTTAAGAAAACAAAAACAGATCTTATATTCAGGGGCTTCTGGAGATGGAGGCCGGTCCCGGATACCAGGGAATCAGCCCCGGAAGAAGTTTTAAAATTAGGTGGGACTCAGACGGATCTACAAGCAGTTCTGGATTACAATTATACTTATGAAGATTTGAAAAATGCCATAGCAGGAATTAAACAGGAAATGCCGGACGTTATATTTGTTGGAGCCATACCTGCCCAAAGAATTAACGGGATAGATAAAAATGACCTGACAGGTGAGATTTTAGACAGGGATAAAACCCTGGAAATGGCATTAGACCCTGAGAAATGGGGTATTGCTGTTTCAAAAAAAGATGCACAAAAAAAGCTCGGTGAGGCTCTGGGATGGAGTGAAGGTGATGCATATTATCCTGACATAACAAATCCGAACTACCAGAAATTCCTTGTTGATATGGCAAAAAAACAAATAGACTCCGGAGCAGATGCAATCTGGATTGATATGCTGTTCACGCAAGCAGTAATCATGGAGAGATATACCAAAGACCCGGATCATCCTGCGGTAAAAGAGTCTTTTGAAGCTTCTTCAAAGATAGTAGATGATATACATGATTATGGAGACTCAAAAGGAAAATATATCTATGTCGGAAGCTGGACAGACAGCATAAATCTTCCGTATCCTCAGCCGAAACTGGATTTTGTTACCCTGAGCCCTACTTCAGATATGATTGCACGTAAAAACCTCAATATGGCAGAATGGTCCAGTAGGAAAGCCAGAATCAGAGAAGAACTGGGAGATGTTAAAATCTTCGTGTTTATCGATTGGGCAAACGATGACTCACCCCTGGTGACATTCAGTCAGAAATTAAGTAAAACGGAACAGAAGGAAATGCTGGCTGAGATGCACAAATTTTTCAAAAGCGAGGGAATGACATTTGTTCTTCCACTCCATGGAGGTTTTATGGGTAACAATGCAAGGGTGCTCTCGTTTGGCAATTCTAAAGTTTACGACAGTGTTGCACCACAATTTGAAACTTTTAACACCATTAATGAAATTTCAAGCAGTGAATAACCATGAACCTGACACCTGATATAACATTAGTTCCCGCATCTCAGGAGCGCATAAAATTGAAAGTACTTGTTATAGGGCTGGATGGCGCAACAATGGATTTGATAAAACCCTGGGCAAGTGAAGGTAAACTGCCAACGTTTCAGAGATTGATGTCAGAAGGTTGTTATGGAGATCTGGAAAGCACCAGGCCAGCGATTACAATCCCTGCATGGAACAGTCTTGCAACAGGTAAGAACCCGGGCAGGATAGGTTGCTTCAGCTTTATACAGAAAGCTTCTGGAAGTTATGACTTTAGGGTATTTCCCCAGACAGTTGAGAAAGAGAAAGATATATGGGATATCTTAAGTGATAGCGGGAACAAAGTTTTTGTCTTAAACGCACCAAACATTCTTAGCGCATACAGGATCAACGGGCATATGGTCGCAGGGAGCCTGTGTACATCTGATGACAGGTTGACATATCCAAAAGAATTGAGTGAAGATCTGCATAATCTAAATTATGAAATGGACATGACAGATCCGGATATCTTTGGGTGCCTTAATGATAAAGAATTTTCAAGAAGGCATAAGGAGATAACTGAGAAACATTGTAAAGTCCTTTTTAAGTTCTTAGATAGTAACTGGGACTTTGGTTTTTTTGTCTTTACAGAGCTTGACAGGGTACAACATCAGTTCTGGGATAAAAAAGACATTCTTTTGAGTCATTATCAAAATATAGATAGTAAATTAGATCAGATAATCAATAAAATCGAGCAGAACGGTGATAAACCTAATATATTCATAGTATCGGATCATGGGTTTGGGCCAAATAAGAGGGCCTTCCTTGTAAATGAGTACCTGATAAATAAGGGTCTCTTAGATATAAAAAGAATACCAACCCTGGAGATTATCAAGGCACTGGTTTCAGTCCTCAGAAAGCCCATCATCCTGAAAATGCTTACCCCATTATTCAACTTATCTTTTTCAAGGCGCCTGTATCGAAGTGTAACCCGGCAAACCGGAAGAACTCCTATATGCTGGGATAGAACAAAGGCTTTTAGCTATGCTACATGGGGTACTATTTACATAAATTTAGCCGGCAGGGAGCCGCAGGGAATTGTTAAAGAAGAAGATTATGAAAAACTGAGAAGTGAGATTATAGATGGACTGGAAAAGATATCTGTGAGGGCATATAGAAGAGAAGAACTGTATCATGGGAAATATTTAAATCTGGCACCGGATATTATTCTTGATACGGATGATTATGTGAACTCTATTACTGCGAAAGTTGGTTATGGTAGCGAATTCGTAGAATGGCAGGGTGGATCGCACAGGATCAATGGAACTTTCATTGCCCGAGGACCCGATATAAAGGAGAAAAGTGAAATAGATGCGAAAATATGTGATGTAACGCCAACTATTTTGCATATGTTCGATATGCCGGTTCCAAAAGATATGGATGGCAGGGTTTTGAAGGAGATTTTTAGTGTAGATTCACTGCTAATGAAAAGAAAGATACAATATAAACAGGTAGATGAAAGAGAAAGAATAAGGAGTGGAATAAGAATTCTAAAATCAAAAGTAAAAATATAAATAATACCCTGAAATCATAACAAATTTCACCTGCGACTCAGATAAACCTTTTCAATATCCGTTTCATACTCGAAGCATCTATACCTGTCATCTTTTCGATTTCCAGAAACATCAATATATCCTCATTATCAAGACTTCTTGTAATAACCAGACTTATGCCATATACAGCAATAAATAAAAAGAAAAGCAAAATCAGCATCCATATCAGGTTTACTGGATTGACGAATAGATAGATAATAGATATAAGAACAGTTGATGTCATCACAGGTTTCAAATAATTTCCCCTGAACGGATGCAGCCTGTGAGAGCTAAAAATCTGTACAGATTTCAGCACAGCGACCATGCTAAAAGATACTGTCGATGCAATAGCAGCGCCGATAATGCCCATCGCGGGTATAAGTAACACGTTAAGAGATACGTTCATGATCGCGCCGGTCACATCATCGATCATGTTAAGCTTCGTCTTCCCGATCACCACCAGCGTAGCTGAATTCGGTCCAAGGAAAGCCTGAACGAACCCCCCTGCTGCAAGTATTCGCAGCACATCGCCCGCATGCGCATAAGAAGAACCGAAGATAGCAGACAGCACGGCTTCAGGAAAGAGAAATATCACAAAGAAAAATGGAAGCGTTGCAGCAAGTATCCATTTTGTTAACACTACATAGTTTCTTCGCATCTCTTCGGTACGATTCCTTGAATACAATTGTGAAGAGATTGGGACATATATAATAATCATTGAAAATAAAAAAATGGGGATGAGCTGCGCAACAGGGTAGGCGGCATTGTACAGGCCTACAACCTCCGAGGTCTTAAAATACCCGAGCATTAGCGTGTCTGTCCGCAACATTATCAGTGTGGATAAGGATGTAACAAGCAATGGTATGGAGAAGCGGAGTAATTCTTTTCTTACAGGTGCATTATCATCTGGCTTATATAGAGATATTTTCCTGACAGTATACCAGACAAATACCACTGCAACGATCACGGTCGGAAGCAGATATGCATACATCATGCCAAAAAAACCAAATCCTAAAACAAAGGCAAGTATAATACCGGAAACCCTTAACAGGTACATCAGGATATCTCTAAAATAAACTTTTTCTTTTATTCTATCATATCCAATAAAAACGTATGACAGGATTTCGATAACCGTAAGAAACGGGATTGCTATTGCAAACAGCTTCAGTACAATCGACTGTTCCAGATTGAATATCCCATTTAGAAAATCAGATGAAAAGAAAACAACCAGAAAGAAAAACAGTCCTGCTGCAACAGAAAGCTGCAGAGATGAATACACTATCCCGGCAACTTTTTCATTCTCACCCTTCCCTCTGAAATACGCAATGCACCGTGTAGTTCCTCCATGCAGTCCCAGACAGGATATAATAACAAAGATATTCAGCAGCGCAAACCCGATACTGAAGGCGCCGTACTCGCTCTGGGTCGTATATCTGGCAATGATCACCCTGGTGACAAACTCAAAAAAAGTGAAGGCTAGCATTCCAATAAATGCAATCGCTGCCCCCTTTGCGATTTTTCCTAAAGATCCGCTCATAATCCCGACATATTTCCCGCAGCCACCCTGTTATACAATCCTTATTTAAACTACATCCCAAATTTACTTTTTATCTTTGATAATATTTGATTATTTTTTTCATATAATTCATGTATTTTTTGCCTGCCTTCTTCAGATCTCTCATACCTCTGTATCCAGAATGTAAGGGGCAGAGCAACTATAAACAGAAGCCCAAACATAAGACTCGTACTATCAACATCCAGATTGTTCAGAAATGCAACCAGATTTGCAAGGAAAGATTGGAAAGAATATAACACTATAATAGCAGGTATATTCCATAGAGCAACCATACTGTTGAGTAAGAAGGTCAGTATAAGCACCACAAGCAGTCCGCCTGCAAGGAAAGCTACTTTGGAGATGGACAGAACTAGAGGGAGAGTTAAAACAGTGCTTGAAATATAGTTATTTATCTGCCCTATTTTAGTATTTATAGTCTCTATTATGTCTCCGAACTCTGGTTTCTTTACATCTCCTACAATTAGTTTTTCAAATGGCTGGTCTATTATGTTGTATGATGTTACATATACAATCATTTCTATATCTGCTATACTGACAAAACTGCCCTTATCCTGGGTTTCTTTAGATAGGACTAATTTCCTTTCTTTTGCTACCTGACCTTTTAGTTTGTTTACCTCTGTGATAGGATCTTCTATTAAAATAGCATTATACGAGCCTTTCTTATATATCAGAATGTCCTGGATATCATCGGGTAAAGAGTTCACATCAATATTTTGATTGCCTATAACAATGCCTGCCTCTCCGGCATTTGAAGCGATTATAAAAGGAACAAGTGAAATTAGATAGATAATTATTATTAAAATTGATATTAGTTTTTTGGTTTTCGACATTTTTTCACTTCTTTCTCTTTATCTGGAAGCCAACCATAAGGAAAATCCCATAACTCATCGCCATAAATATAAATGTGTAGAGCATGTAATCCAATATCTCACTGGACACAGGAATTATTGAATTTTTTTCACTAATTTTAATAATATACAGGTTTGACCTGGAGCGGTGCTCACCGTTCACATCATCGTAATTTATATTGATATTTAATCCGTAATTCCCCACCTCTATCTCAGGGTCCACGCGTACTCCAAAAGATGTGGTCTCTAATGCTGATGTCCCGGGACGTATAATCCCTATAAAGTTCTGGGTCTGGGTCAATATCTTCTCCCCCCCGAAGACAGTAACCCTTACATTTTTAATTACATTTGTCCCGGCATTGGCGACCTTGACCATAATAATCCCTTCACTTCCCGGGTTGAGAGTAGTGGGACTAAGGATCACATCCTGAATGTATGCTTCTGATACCTCCTCCACATTGATCCCGAAGCTGCTATGCTGTGATTGCAATCTGTTTGTATAATCCCTGTACTCAAGTGTAAAATTGAAATTATATAACCGGCTGGGCGTTTGTTTATCCACCAGCAGATTAAATAAAACCTCTTCGCTCTGGCCTGGCTCCAGTAAAGAAATATATTGTTCAGTACTTGATCCAACGCTTGAGAACGGCATCCGTACATCAAGTAAAGCTCTTATCTGGTTAAGTTTACTATTGCCTATATTTCTCAGTGTAACCTTTAGTCCAAATGTATCCCCAGGTTTTATATTCTCTGGAATTGTGGTAATATTTACAATACCAATTTTAATTACTTCCGGGTTCTCGATTATTTTAATCCCGATATATAGATCTTCCTGGCGTTTTACTGTTCCATCCTTTACTGTTGACCAGAAAACCGTGAGAGGAATGTAGTATGTGCCTCTTGGAACTGTGTCCTGGATGTAGACCTCATATTGAACCGTAAAGTTCTGGTTCGGGCCTATTTCGTCAGCAACGTATTTCTTCAATTCATGTGTAAATTTTATTGGATCTGCCTTATTCTTATCGGTCAATGTCGTGACACCGAATGCTGGATATCCATAAATATTTTGTATAGTTATATTGATCGTTCTGACATCTGATGGATAGAACTCAACAGGTGAAACGCTTGTTATTACAAATTGATGGTATTTAGCAGGCTCAACCTCACCGGGCTCAAACAGGGCCATGGTCGGTTGAATGCTAGAGATTAATAAAATAATAATGATAACAATATATCTATATAGCATAATTATGCGGATAAGGGCTTTGGTAGATAATAAGCTTTCTATTGGCGAAGGTATTGATATATGGAAGACAATAAAAGCTACTAAGGAATTTAAAAATGAGAGTAACGCTTGTTCAGCCCTCCATTAAGGTTGGGAGAAAGGAGTTCTACGGGGTTGCCCCTCCCCTCGGCCTGTGTTACATAGCAGCGGTCCTGGAGAAAGAAGGTCACATTGTTAATATAATCGATGGTATGGTGGAAGAAGGAACCCATGATGAGGACGGGCTCAGGCACATCGGGATGACTGTTGAGGGATTAGCCTCCAGAATATCAGATTCTAATCCTGATATCGTAGGGATAGGCTGCGCATATAGCTTGATGTGGGACGATGTTGCTAAATTATCAGCAATATTAAGGTGTGTTATGCCAGATACCCTTCAGGTGCTCGGCGGCTCCCATCCCTCTTCTCTTCCTTATGATTGTTTAAAGAACTCTGATGCAGATTGTGTGGTTATCGGTGAAGGGGAAGAGACTTTTTTAGAGCTTGTCAATTCGTATTCAGACCCGGATTTCTCACAGATACAGGGGCTGGCTTTTAAAGATAAAGCCTCAGCAGTTTTAAACCCGCCAAGACCACATATCCAGGACCTTGACTCAATTCCCTTCCCTGCACGGCACCTGGTACATATGGAGATGTATATTCGTATGGGAAAGGCCCCTGGAAGCCAGAAGAACCGCCGCTTCACCACCATGCTTACAAGCCGGGGCTGTCCTAATGATTGTATCTTCTGCTCTATAAAAACAGTATGGGGACAGAGATGGAGGTCAAGAAGTCCTGAGAACGTAGTTCGGGAGATCGAGGAGCTTGTAAACAAATATAGAATCAAAGAGATCCATTTTGTAGATGATAATATCTCGCTGAATAAGAAGCGAATGGCAAGGATCTGCGATCTGATCATCGAGCGTGACCTGGATATCTCCTGGACAACACCCAACGGCGTTTCGGTAGCAACCCTGTCCAGGGATCTTTTATACAGGATGAAAAAGAGCGGCTGCTATCAGCTTGCCTTCGGGATCGAGTCCGGGAATGAGCATGTTCTGCGCAGGATAATACGTAAACCGCTTTCTTTATCAGGGACAAGGGATGTTATCAGGTATGCAAGAGATGCGGGTATATGGACGCATGGTTTTTTTGTTATAGGTCTTCCTGGCGAGACGGATGGGATGATCATTGATACCCTTGATTTTGCCCGGAATTCCGGGCTTGATTCTGCCTTTTTTTCTATTGCCACTCCTTTTCCTGGCACGGAACTCCATAATCTTCTGACTAAAGAAGGTATAAGGATTGATGATTTCTCAAGATTAAGGAATATGGATTCAATAACAGGTACAGGTAATTTCACGCAAGATGAGATTGTAAGTATTCAGAGAAGGTTAATAAGAGATTTCTATAAATTCCGCTTCTGTGAAGAGATAAAACCGAATAACATACTGAGAAGAGCCAGGAACATTAGATCTATATCTGATCTTCGATTTTTAACCGGAAAATTCTCAAGGCTGGCCGGGATATGGTAGTCTGGATATCGATACCTTAAATACAGGAATTGCGCTGGTATTGCCCTTTTTCCATATGAGGAACTGCTGCTGAACCCCGTCCCTGGTATGATATGCATCCGAGTATACCTTTTCAGGGACTCTGAACTCTGGCTGGATTATCTTTTTTGTATTATTAAGTTTTAGCTCTCCAAGGGTTATATTCATTCTACCCCTGACAACCTCAAAAACCAGGGTATCATAGCCCACATCCTGCAGCGTGATCTCAAACATGGAATCATAGTCTGAATCAGGGATCGTTAAAACTATTCCCCCGGATCCGGGGTTCTGGATATATCTTGAATGGTTTTTTGCCTCGCTCCATGCTTCTCCATATATCCATCCATTATTACTTTTGGTCCAGTTATCTGCCGGTTCACCTATGAATATCGCTGGTTCCTCCATTCTGGCAAAGGTGTTATTTGAATGTCGTTTGAACAGATAGGAAGAGATACCGTACCGATCTGTGAATTTTCCCTCGTTCTCATAATATACAAGATATTCATTCAGGAAGTCATTCATAGACCAGGAGAAGGAGATATCGGTGGTGTAGAGCACATATTCAGGAGCAACTTTCGTGTATTTATCCACAAGTACGATATAGGTAGCGTTTAGCTCACTCCGGGAATCGAGTGGAAATGTTCCAAGTGCACTGCCCTTATACCCGAGCCAGTAGAGATAGATGTTGTCCTGTGTATTGCCCATATAGAACGCGCCTTTTATACCGCTGTAGGCCTCAAGAACAGGGTAATGGGCATTTGTAATAAAGAATTCTCCGCCTCTGCTTAAGTCTTTATTATCTGTGATATAATAAGGGGTATTATTGTTTGAGATATATCCTGCCACATCTTTTAAGGAATCTATATGCCACCAGTCATCGATAAGAGCAGCAGAATAGATAGAGCCATCAACAGTGCTGCTGTAATCAGAGGATAATCCTGCCAGCAGGAATACTATCAATATGACTGCGGTATACCTTCTGAAGGTTTTTATTTTATAAATTATCTTCTCCATTGAATATCCGAAAAATATGCAAATAGATGGCATGAGGATCAGAAGATAGCGTGCGAAATACGTCCCGGAGAAAGTTGTGAAGATAATTATATTTAATATAAAAGCCAGCACGTAAAAAGCGCTCAGGTAATGCCGCTCATGAAGAGCCTTCTCGGTCAGCAATCCGAGCCCAATCATAGAGATAACAAAGGATATGAACCCTATATGAGTGCTTACAGTTATCAGTGCCCAGTTAAAAGCAATTTTTTGCCCTACACTCCATCCATAAGAAGTTTTGAGGATAACCCACGGAAAATAGATGCTCTGCCCGAGGAGAAGGGATATCAGGAGTATTACAGCAGCGTACGGAATCATGAACTGGATTATCCTCCGGGGTTTCTGGTTTATTATCAACAGGTGGATAATGGTTATAAGCAGAAAAACACCGGCATAGACCTTGGTGAATGTCGCAAGGCCAAACATGACCCCTGCTATCTGCAGGAGATATAATCTATCAGATGATATGTACTTTGAATAAAAGTAAATACCCGATGTTATGAAAAGGACCGTAAGCATATCAAGGGTCGCAAACCTGGAATAAGCCACAAAGTAAGGATTAAGAGCAAAAATAAACGAGGCTATAATCCCTGTAAGAGTACTGTATTCCGAGCCTAATTTATAGACAGAGTAAGTAACGATTACTGATATCAATACCGTTACTGAGCGGAATAAAAACTCATCGCTCATAAAATTAAAAATCTTATAGATAACAGCCATCAGTATAAAATAAACTGGAGGATGGGCTGTACCCAGCATCCTCATGCTCTGCCAGTCGTAACCGTTTGCTACCATGTCCTTTACGATCTTTACATAAATGGCTTCATCAAAAACAAATGAACGATCACCTATACCGATGATCCGTACAGTGAATGCAAATAGCA
The DNA here is from genome assembly GCF_000685155.1 of Candidatus Methanoperedens nitratireducens. Taxonomy (GTDB): domain Archaea; phylum Halobacteriota; class Methanosarcinia; order Methanosarcinales; family Methanoperedenaceae; genus Methanoperedens; species Methanoperedens nitratireducens. The sequence goes on along the minus strand of NZ_JMIY01000007.1, from coordinate 275,290 downwards.
GCACAAGAGATACGATGAATCTATTTTTTAAATGCTCCATATTTTTTAATCGAATCCAGTATCTCTACTATGCGTGCAGATTCTTTAAGCTTATTTAAATTATTTGATCCTTTTTTAATACGATTAATAAAATCCGTATCCTGGTCCAGATAGGATCTGCCCAGAGCCCACATGGGATTCCTGAGATCCATATTCTTTGGATAAATGGTATGGGTTCCTTTCCTTGTCCTGTATTCCTTTATCCTGCCGCTGTATATTTCAGGAGCAAGAACCCCCTGGTCGCCTACAATCTTAATTGTCTTGAGATCACCCGTATGCAGGTACTCTGAAAGCGGTGCCCATATGGCCTGCAGGTGACCTGTAATGCCGTTCTCAAATCTTATAGAGATATTGGCGATATTATCAACAGGCAGATCATCGTATATACCTGTGAATCCATAGGCCTCCACGATAGTGCTGTCCATGAACCAGGAACTTATATCGATCAGGTGGCATAAGCCGTCCATTAGCACACCGCCTCCTTTATCCGGATCCAGATAGAATGTTTTGTTCTCCCGCATATAGGCTGCTTCGGCAAGATAATACCCGTTCACTGTGATAACCCTGCCGATATGTCCCCTCTTCAAGAGTTTCTTGGCTAATCTTAACTGCGGCATGAATCTGAGATTATAGCCTGTCTCGACAATAAGGCCGGTATCCTCTGCTAATTTTTTAATATCAACTGCCTCTTCTGCCGTCATACATAGTGGTTTTTCAACAAACACATGCCTGCCGTACTTCAGGCAATCTATTACCAGGGCATGATGGGTATGGGGAGGGGTCAGTATAAAAACAGCATCCACCTGGTCAAGGAATTTCCTGTAATCCTGGAAGCTTCTGCATGCCTTAATACCAAAGCGCTTGCAGGTGTTCTCCAGGGCTCTCATATCGGTATCCGAGACAAAGATAGATTTTATATCTGGGTTTTTGATGAGAATCGGAAGATGAACACTTTGTGCTATGTTTCCGCAGCCAATGATCCCTATGTTGATCTTCATTTTTCCATCCTATATATCAATTTTAGTCGCTCTGCGAAGCAGCATTGAGGCAGCATCACGATATGATATCTTCTGCTTCAGCATCTCCCTGTCTACTGCTCCAAGGACATCACCGACAAACGCAATCGAGTTCCCGAGCATCTCAAGACGCCTCCCGATGGATGCGACATAAAAACCAAGCCCTGTAGTGCTGCAGGGCAGAAACCCCATCGTTTTATATGGATACGGGTTATTAAGGAGTTCTGCTTTGCCTGTGATCTGTATGTCTCTTTTACCAAGAACCTTCTTTGCCAGTTCAAGATGAGGTACTTTTTTTATTCCCATGTAAGCCGCTGCAACGAGGTCTGTAGATAGAACATCATCTCCTGCTATAAAAACGTTATCCTGCCTGAGCAGCCCATCCACAGGTCCTCTGCCCTCAATGCCCATATTCCCCTCAATAATGGTAAGATCCGGTCTATAGAATCCTATGAGATCAACAATAATGCTATCAAGAAAAGGATGAAGGCTCTCCTTATCCTTCCTTGTGATCAGGCCAAAAAGATTCTTTGCTCCCAGGCTCACCTTTGTAAAAACATGGGTCTTCAATCGTGCCATATTAATCAGGCATTCGCATTCGTACAGTGTGAGGGGAATATTAAGCGTGCCAATAATCAGACCATCTATATCCGCCTTTACCGAATCATCCTTTGATAGGTTTACAACCTCCGTGTGTTCGAGCTCTGTGTATCCAAGACGCTTAAAAGCGATATCAGCATTCAGAGCTGTGGCATCGGATTCAACAACCTTTATCCTGGCATCCGGGTTGATCTCCAGTATGCGCGTTATCACATCCCTCACGGATTCAACGCTCGTTGTTACTGGAGAAGATGCTATTGTGCAGAGATTTACTTTGATAGCATAGTTATTAACTTCAGGAAGGTTTTTAAAAGCTGCTGCCATCACCTCTTCTGATGTCCTTCCGATGATTACTGATGGAGTCCCGGTTCCCATGCGATAATAATAAGAGTCAGATGTAATTAAGCTTTTTAATAGCTCTGCCATCTTACCTTGTAGATATATATCTTATTCTCGCTATGTACTAATTCCAGGGATTCCAGACTTATCTCTTCCCTGCTGTACACATAATCAGGTTTTAGCTCTAACAGGATTTTCTCTTTCATCTCAGTATTTCCTCTGAAAAATCCCATGCTCTTATTAATACTCTCTTCACTTGATCCCAGCCTTCCCCGCATAATGGATATTACCTTCTGGCCACCGATCACACCGATTGCTTCAGAGCTTCCCGGAGCTGCCAGGACAACCGCATCTGGTGGAGCATTATCTCTTAACCACAGGATCGCCCCGTATTCCTCCGGTCCCATTATCAGCGGTATATCATCCCTGTAAGCAGGTATTGAACTGATCTGAAGAATTAAGATCATAACAATAAGTATTACAGCAGTTCTTTTATTCCCGATTGATCGATATATGTGGTACAGCCCGATCCCGGCCAGGATCATCAGGATCTCAGAGATATACAGAACCACCCGCTCATACGGGGCTAAGAAGGCATATCCAAGGTAGATGTACGCCAGTATAAGGGGAAGAAGCGCATCCACCGACAAAGGAAGTATTTTTGCCTCATCCTCCGTCATTGTTTTAAAGAGGCCGAAAATTGAGAGTACGAAGGCTATTATTCCCATGTACGCCGGGAACTGCATTACAGCGACGAACCCATTGATCGGGTCTGAGCGCGGGAAGATCAGTACCTTAAGTATCTTTACAATATAGCTTATAACAGAACCCTCAAAAGGGACGATCACAAGCAGCAAAATAAGTAATATGGCAATGGAGATGAGGAATCTGTTTTTATTATGTTTGACTATCCTGGGATTAAATATCATGTAGAGGCCAAATATCGGAATGAATATGATCGCTGAGGCTGGATGCGCTAACGTAGTGGCTGCAAAGACAAACAGAAGTATCGGAAGATATTTACCTGAGACCAGTGATTTTAGAAAAAGGTAGAGAATTAAGGGTATAAATGCAAGGCCGAAAGAGGATGCCACCAGGAACCACGGGCCAAGAAAAGTTACATTACTTTTAAGGGTCATGACAAAAACACCCGACATAAATGCAGGAAGATCGTTCTTTGTAAGATACCGCACCAGGATAAAGGTATTAAAAGACATTATAAAGGTAAAGAGTGTGGGAAGGATCAGTCCCATCTCCAGGGCAGGGATTCCTGTGAAGAGACTTGATAACGCAACAAGGAGATTGTAGTTAATCTGCCACATAGCAGAGTTGGTATTTGTAACCCCGTGTGCTTCTTCATTGAAATTGATATAATATGGATTCCCGGCGAGAAATGGATTATACAGGATTATTTTTTCCTCTTTTAATATCTCCTGGGCGATTTTTATATTATGCCATTCATCTGCATGAAATGGGAACCTGTAATTAAAATGAGGGCTGCCAGTTATGTAAATACTTAGTATGATCAATACAAATATATAGATCAGGAATCTATTAGTGATAATATCAACCCATCTTTCCGGTAGCATGATAAATCTCAGGGAACTCAGGGTTTTAGCCATGAGTAGTTTACAACGAAAGCCTAATATAAAAGCGATTCTTAGGAGAAGAAGAGTCATTCAGGCAGATACGGAGACTAAAAATGACAGAAGGCCTTGAGATATTTGGTAAGACAGTATTTGATGTACTCTTTATAGATTACAGAATAATGGTTGTTGTAGCGATCATTTCGATAATCTTGTTCCTTGCAGGAATATATATGCAACTGGATAAATGGGGACGAGGAGTCCCTGAAGGTGCCACAAAACCGGCAGGTGCATGGGGTACCCTTAAATTAATGTTCCAAAAAACCTTTGAAAAAGGTATAGGACCCGCACTCGGGATTATTGTTCTGGACGTATTTCTACAGCGCAGGATATGGCGCAGGAGAAAGACAGAATGGTTGATGCATATGCTCATTTTCTGGGGATGGGTAGGATTATTCATACTTACAGTAGCAGCGGCTGGTGCTGAGTTCTACGGTCCGTTTGTGAAAGGCACTGATTTTCAATTCTTTGCAGACTTCTGGAAAACACTTGAACTTCCCAATAATATATTCAGTTATATGCTTGTGGGTGGAATAGCTATTGCAATAGTGAGGAGAATTTTCTTAGCAGACGTTCCGCCTGCAAGATTCACAAGTGTTGACTGGATAGCTCTTGCAGGATTAAGCATCGTTATAATTACAGGCTTCTGGGCGCAGGGTCTTCGGATGAATCTGGGTATTGAGGAAAGGATGCTGGTAAGCGCATACGAAACAGTAGCACCAGGGTTTTTCAATAATCCTGTAGTATTGTTCCATGAGGTATTTACGCTGCTGTTCTGCGTTGCCTATCTACCCTTCAGCAAGCTCTTCCATATGTTTGTGACCCCGCTTGTAATAATGATAAACAAAGGCGGCTATGTAGAGGTAAATCCGTAGAAGATATTAAATAGTTAGCAACCTATCGAACAATATAATCTATATAAACAGAAGAGATACAGATGGCAAAAAATAAACCCGCGATCTCACTTGAGAATCTCACACCCATACAGCTTATGGAATTCGATGCGTGTACACGATGCGGCGAGTGTGTTAAATACTGCCCTACATACAACGCAAGAGATAAGGATCAGGCCATTGAGCCAAGGGATAAGATCCTGCGGTGGAGGGACTTTGTAACCAGAAGCTACGGCTGGAGGGCAAAGCTCTTCGGGCCTGCTTCGATCCCTGAGGAGGAGATCAAGAAGTTCACGGATGATCTCTACAACTGCACCACATGCGGGATGTGTGGCACAGTATGCTGTGCGGGCATAGACACGATAGAACTGTGGGAATCCACACGTGCAAACCTTGTGAAACACGGAACAGGCCCGTATGGAAAACAGAGTCTCTTCCCCAAGCTCATAGGAGATGGGCATAACCCGTATCTTAAGCAGCAAAAAGACCGTCTTGTCTGGATGACGCCTGATATCAAGATCGCAGAGAAATCCGATCTTGCGTATTTCATCGGGTGCACGGCTGGATATAACCAGCAGGTTCTGTGCGTCAGCACGGCAAGGATCCTGAATAAGCTCGATGTTCCTTTTATGGTTCTTGGAGAGGATGAGTGGTGCTGTGCCTCGGCGCTCATAAGAACAGGGCAGCAGCACCTCGGTGATGTACCAAAACAGGCTGCACTGCACAATATCGAGGCACTTAAAGCCAGAGGCGCAAAAAGAGTAGTGTTTGCATGTGCAGGATGCTTCAGGGCTGCAAAGATAGACTGGCCGCGGGCATATGGGAAAGCACTGCCATTTGAGACAATCCACATGTCCCAGTTGCTGGCAGAGCAGCTTGATGCAGGGAAGATAAAATGGGAAAAGAGCTTTGATAAAACTATTACCTACCATGACCCGTGCCACCTTGGAAGGCATGTTGGTGTGTTCGAAGAGCCAAGGAAAGTTTTGAAGAGCATGCCTGGCGTGAAGCTTATCGAAATGGAGAGGAATAGACATGAGCAGAGATGCTGCGGTGCGGGTGGAGGCGTGAAGGCAGGTATACCCGACCTTGCGCTGAATGTCGCCAAGGACCGCGTGAATGATGCCAGGGCAACAGGCGCCGAGGCACTGATCAGCGCGTGTCCGTTCTGCAGGCGCAACCTCATTGATGGAAGGGATGAACTCAAGCTTGAGATGAGAGTGGATGACCTTGTGGTATTATCGGCACATCTGATGGGGCTCTCAACAGATATTAAGTCTCCAGCTCCGGGTGCGCCAAAAGAAACGATAAGCGACCTGTTCAGGACGCAGACCATCCCTCCCAAACCGCCTGCTGAGCCAAAGAAAGAAGCGCCAAAGGAAGAGAAGAAATAGATCTGATTATAAATAAAATTGTTAAGGAAGTTATTATATGGTGAGTTAATCCTGTCGTATTTGTTTATAACCCCACAGCCGTTTACAACGAAAGCTTAATATAAAAGTGATTCTTAGGAGAAGAAAAGCCATTCAGGCAGATACGGAGGATAAAAATGACAGAAGGCCTTGAGATATTTGGTAAGACAGTATTTGATGCACTCTTTATAGATTACAGAATAATGGTTGTTGTAGCGATCATTTCGATAATCTTGTTCCTTGTCGGAATATATATGCAACTGGATAAATGGGGACGAGGAGTCCCTGAAGGTGCCACAAAACCGGTAGGTGCATGGGGTACCCTTAAATTAATGTTCCAAAAAACCTTTGAAAAAGGTATAGGACCCGCCCTCGGGATTATTGCTCTGGACGTATTTCTACAGCGCAGGATATGGCGCAGGAGAAAGACAGAATGGTTGATGCATATGCTCATTTTCTGGGGATGGATGGGGTTATTCATACTTACAGTAGCGGCGGCTGGTGCTGAGTTCTACGGTCCGTTTGTGAAAGGCACTGATTTTCAATTCTTTGCAGACTTCTGGAGAACACTAGAACTCCCTAATAATGTGTTTGGCTACATACTCCTTGCGGGAATAGTGATCGCAATAGTGAGGAGAGTTGCCTTTGCGGACGTACCTTCAGCAAGAGATACAAGTGTTGACTGGATAGCTCTTGCAGGATTAAGCATAATTATAATTACAGGCTTCTGGGCGCAGGGTCTGCGTGTGAGTTATGGTGTTGAGGAAAGAATGCTGGTAAGCGCATATGAGACAGTAGCACCTGGATTTTTCAATAATCCTTTAGTGCTGTTCCATGAGGTATTCTCCCTTCTATTCATTGCTTATCTACCCTTCAGTAAGTTATTCCACATGTTTGTTACTCCGCTTGTAATAATGATCAATAAAGGCGGCTATGCAGAGGTCAATCCTCAGGAGTGATAAAAATGACAAAAAATAAACCCGCGATTTCACTTGAGAATCTCACACCCATACAGCTTATGGAATACGACGCATGCACACGATGCGGCGAGTGTGTTAAGTACTGTCCGGCATACAATGCAAGAGATAAGGATCAGGCCATTGAGCCAAGGGATAAGATCCTGCGGTGGAGGGACTTTGTAACCAGAAGCTACGGCTGGAGGGCAAAGCTCTTCGGGCCTGCTTCGATCCCTGAGGAGGAGATCAAGAAGTTCACGGATGATCTCTACAACTGCACCACATGCGGGATGTGCGGCACAGTATGCTGTGCGGGCATAGACACGATAGAACTGTGGGAATCCACACGTGCAAACCTTGTGAAGCACGGAACAGGCCCATACGGCAAGCAGAGTCTCTTCCCCAAGCTCATAGGAGATGGACACAACCCGTATCTCAAACAGCAAAAAGACCGTCTTGTCTGGATGACGCCTGATATCAAGATCGCAGAGAAATCCGATCTTGCGTATTTCATCGGGTGCACGGCAGGATATAACCAGCAGGTTCTGTGCGTCAACACGGCACGGATACTGAATAAGCTCGATGTTCCTTTTATGGTTCTTGGTGAGGATGAGTGGTGCTGTGCCTCAGCGCTCATAAGAACAGGGCAGCAGCACCTCGGTGATGTACCAAAACAGACTGCACTGCACAATATCGAGGCACTTAAAGCCAGAGGCGCAAAAAGAGTAGTGTTTGCATGTGCAGGATGCTTCAGGGCTGCAAAGATAGACTGGCCGCGGGCATATGGGAAAGCACTGCCATTTGAGACAATCCACATGTCCCAGTTGCTGGCAGAGCAGCTTGATGCAGGGAAGATAAAATGGGAAAAGAGCTTTGATAAGACTGTTACCTACCATGACCCGTGCCACCTTGGAAGGCATGTTGGTGTGTTCGAAGAGCCAAGGAAAGTTTTGAAGAGCATGCCTGGCGTGAAGCTTATCGAAATGGAGAGAAACAGACATGAGCAGAGATGCTGCGGTGCGGGTGGAGGTGTTAAGGCAGGAATACCCGACCTTGCGCTGAATATTGCCAAGGATCGTGTGAATGATGCCAGGGCAACAGGAGCAGAGGTACTGATCAGTACATGCCCGTTCTGCAGACGAAACCTCATTGACGGAAGGGATGAACTCAAGCTTGAGATGAGAGTGGATGACCTTGTGGTGCTGTCAGCACATCTGATGGGGCTCTCAACAGATATTAAATCTCCAGCACCAGGTGCGCCAAAAGAAACAATAAGCGACCTGTTCAGGACGCAGACCATACCTCCCAAGCCGCCTGCAGAGCCAAAGAAAGAAGCTCCAAAAGAAGCACCCAAGGAATCACCCAAGGAGGCCACAGAGAAAGCGCAGAAAGAGGCCTCCAATGAGACCAAAAAAGAGGCTGAGAAGAAGTAGGCGTAAGCCTGCTTCTAACTATTTATGTCATGCGACTGAAGTGCACGAACAAGATCGGCAGTCTGCATGGCTGTAGTAATTAGCGGTATATGTTCTATCTCAGCGATTTTGGCTGCTATTTTATCAACCTGAGATGCACGGATTCCGTGAATTACAATTAAAGCAGGTTTTAAGTTGGTCACTCTGATGGCTACCAGAGGCGATCTGCCTGTGGATACTCCTGTGAAAATCATAGCCCTGTCAGAACTCAATCCGTATAGCTTCATAAACTCGTTGCTGGAGAGCTGGAGAATAGCCCTTAAACTATCAACTATAGTGTATCCATATAATGGTTTTATATGCTCACTGCCTGGATTGTATACAACTTCTCCCATGATCAGTTTTGTAAATTCTCTAACAGATATGGGTGAGAGGTACTCATGAATAACATAAATTGTATCTGCACTAAAACCTTCTCGTAGCATGCTCTCATAGGAATGTATTTTCGCTCCCCCTCGCCCCATATCAATATGGAGGATAGCATCCACAATTCTGCTTATGATAAAAATACCCGGAGATTTTCTTCTTCCACACTCATAGTCGCTTATCACAGAAGGAGAGATTTTCAGAAATGAAGCAAGATCGGACTGGGAAATATCAAAACTTGTGCGCCATTTTTTTAATACCTCTCCCGGTTTATCTGAAAGTGTGATCTCCCCGGCCATTTTTTCAGCTAATTTGTTCCTGATAACCTGATAATGACTGTTAATACCAGGAGGAGAAGAGGAGAGTGTGGAAGTAATAGATGTCTTTTCAGTCATGTTATACATATTACAAAGAGTTTATATATGAACGTGTTGTTATTGACACTATATCAGTTGGCTTATTAGGTAAGGTATAGAGCCCGGGGTTATCCCGTCTGTGTGTGCTTATTTTAGGTTGATTGATTATAACTACGGAGATATATATGAGTAACGAAAGAAGAGGCGGCTTCCGCAGTGGAAGAGGCGGTTTCAGACCGAGCGGTCCGAGGGAGATGCACAAAGCAACTTGTGCAGACTGTCATGAAGAGACAGAAGTACCCTTTGTACCATCAGGTGACAGACCGGTATACTGCAGAGAATGCTACCAGAACCACAAACCAAGAAAATATTAAATTTATATAATAGAATAGATTAGATTCCTATTTTAGGACAAAATGGGCGCTAATATAACAATATTGCTGCCCGCTAACTTTTTTTAACGTATAGGAAAGTATAAACGCATTTCTTCCTCCTCATCTTGAAATCTGATAGTCTAAAAACAACGAACATAAACGAACTGGAACGAACTCCAAGAGTTCGTTTTGAGTTAGTATAAGTTCGTTGTTAATAATTTTGCCCCCGCAGGGGCTTTCTTGACTATACATGTGATTATTTGAAGAAAACAAAATACTGTTGTAATCACTGAAATTAAACTTCAATGCTCCAGTTATGGCCTAAAACCGCATCATCTGCGGGCTAATCGGCAGGGGCTTTACCGCTGATGCGGCTTCCCAGTCTGCTTCATAGATATGCAGTGAATTGCAGAAATCCACGACCTTAACAAGTTTTAGATTATTAGGCTCAAGGATCTCTCTTCTTACCATCGTAAGGAGGCCGACCATGTTGCTATTCCATGCTGCATATAAATCGCGTGAGCGCCACATACAGTGCATCTCAGCGTTCCCATTATTAAGATCCCTAAACCAGAGCCGCTGAAGGCAGGGCTGGTCTTCTTTCACAAAAAGATCGCGCTGGGGTATCCATGTGATCGCCTGCCGTCTGCGTGAGACACCCTGAGAAAGAAAATCTCTTATTGCTTTTAACTGATCCACATCCATGTCACGTGATGGATAGTTTACCAGCCGGTCCATGTAGTTATACTCAAAACCCTGCTTTTTCCAGTCATAATCCCGCTCCCACTGCTTCAAATATTCCTTTACATGCATCTCCTTTGTGGGAAACTGGGGGTGCAGCATGGGTTCCATATAAGGCTTCTGGATTTCAATAACAGAACATATATCCTTTGACATTGGACCGTATTCTGTCTTTATCTCCATACCGTATTTCATGACAAAATTCACTGCCTGCGCCCATGCATCGGCAAGACTGATGGCCTGAATGAGGTTGGTTGGAGGATATCTCATGAATGCCTATTCTTGAGTACATAGGATTAAAGGTTATTGATGTTCTGGTTTTGATAGTTTCAAAACCCTTATTAATGTATTCTACCTACTATGTGTACTGTGTGGTGAATTATTTTGTTAAGTGTCAATGAAAAAGCAATGGAAATTGCAGAGGAAATGATTGATTGGTCAGATGAGCTAAAAGTAAAGGCGATCGAACTTAAAAACGGAAGCAGGATCATAGATTGCGGGATAAACGTAGACGGAAGCTATGAGGCGGGCTTGCTGTTTACTGATATCTGTATGGGAGGATTTGGATCAAGTTCGATCACAGTGCATAAAGTAAATGATATCCCGTTTGCTTTTATAGATATTACTACAGATCATCCTGCAATATCCTGCCTCGGTGCCCAGAAAGCAGGCTGGAGGATCAGCGTAGATAAGTACTTCGCAATGGGTTCAGGCCCGGCAAGAGCCCTTGCGCTAAAGCCGAAGAAGACGTATGAACGCATTAAATATGAAGATGATTACGATCATGCTGTTATTGCCCTTGAATCAAACCAGCTCCCTGATGAAAAGGTCATAGATACTATCGCAGACGCATGTCATGTCGAATCTTCCAATGTAATAGCATTAGTTGCCCCAACTGCAAGCATAGTTGGTTCTGTGCAGGTCTCAGGACGCGTGGTTGAGACTGCGGTATTCAAGCTTAACGAACTTGGATATGATACAACCAGGATCGTAAGCGGCACAGGAAGTGCTCCAATAGCACCTGTTGTAAAGGATGATGTGAAAGCCATGGGCAGTACCAATGACAGCGTGATATACTACGGCTCTGTATACCTGACGGTCAGAGGGATCGATGAGGAGAGATTCAAGCAGGTACCATCATCCACATCCAGGGACTACGGAAAACCATTCTACAGGACATTCAAGGATGCAGGTTATGATTTCTTCAAGATAGATGCAAATGTCTTCGCGCCTGCTGAGATAACAGTGAACGACCTTGAGACAGGAAAAACCTATCACACAGGTCATCTGAACGGGGAAGTAATACTTGAATCGTATGGAATAAACAGGATTTGAGTATTAACTATACTCTCTCCACGTATTTCCGCACTTTGTACACCTGAAAAACCGTACCTCACTCTCATCAGCGGCCCGAAGCTGCCGCAACCACCAGTATGCTGTGTCGTTGCCGCATTCCTCACATATGGCCCGGGTTGTGGGCATTCCCATTGCGCGCCCCTCCAGTACGGAGACCTCGCGCTCCTTTCGCTCAGACTTTGAGACAAAGCTTTCTTTAATTTCTTTTTCGAACCCGCAATCAGGATTCCTGCATTTAAAAATCTTGTTCGCAGGCATCATCATGCTCTTGCATTTTGGACAAAACTCCATTGATATCACTCTTAGCGTTTTCTATGATCTTATTATGGTCAAATGCCAATTCAGGTATTTCGTTTAAATCGAAAAGCCCTATATCCTTAGCATCAGAATCTGCCTTAAGTGTTCCGATTCCTTTTGCAAGGTAGCATATGGAAACGGTATGTCCTCTCGGATCGCGTGAGGGATCAGAATACACACCCAGAAGCTTGATAAGTCGAATATCAAGCCCTGTCTCCTCCTTTGCCTCACGGATCACAGCGCTCTCTACTGTTTCCCCCACGTCTACAAACCCGCCAGGAAGTGCGAAATGATCCTGATACGGCGGGTTTTTACGCATAATTAACACAAGTTTTCCTCTGTAGATTATAATCGCATCTACTGTCAGAAGTGGTGTTTGTGGTTTCATTGCTTCCTCAATATTATCGTCAGTATATCATTATCGTACAGTATATGATCAAGACCCACACGCTGGCCCTTATGTTTTGCAGATCTTCCCCAGACCTGGGCATATCTGAACCTGTTCCTGAAATCACGGTGGAGCCTGTCGCATATATCACCTATGGTAGATCCGTATCTGACTATCAGGGGCTCATCCATATCAGGCTGCTTTCCCTGTGGTTTCAGGTATATCCTGATGAATCCAAGTCTGTTGAACAGTATCTCTTTTAGTTCGTCGATATGAATCTTTTTATCAGCCGATACCAGCAGTGCATCAGGGAATTTTTCTTTACATGCCCGCAGTGTGTATTCATCTGCAAGATCGATCTTATTGATAACCACTATCGCCGGGATATATTTCCTGTTGCCCAGGATCACATCTATTAACTGGTCTATATCGATATTCTCGCGTATCACTACATCCGCATTATGGAGCCTGTACTCTCCCATTATCGATCTTATCGTGTCCCCGTCAAGATCAAGATTAACCGTACTGTTGATGCTGATGCCTCCCCTTGGTTTTTTCCTGATTGTGACATCAGGTGGTCTTGAATTGATGCGAATACCCGCATCGTTCAGTTCCTCAACAAGAACATCATAATGGACAAGCTGAAAAACATCCAGCAGTATCACTGCCAGATCAGCGTTCCTTACTACTGCGATGACTTCTTTACCCCGTCCTCTCCCTGATGCAGCACCTTTTACAAGGCCGGGCACGTCCAGTATCTGGATTGTGGCCCCCTTATACTCCATTGAACCAGGAACCACATCCAGTGTGGTAAATTCATATGCTGCGACCTGCGACTGCGTCCCTGTCAGGCTGTTTAACAGCGTGCTTTTGCCCACTGACGGGAATCCAACAAGCACAACCGATGCATCTCCTGATTTCTTAACTGAGAATCCTTCACCGCCTGATTTTGATGATGCCCTTTTCTGTACCTCCTCCCTCAACCTTGCAAGCTTTGCTTTAAGTCGGCCTATATGACCTTCGGTAGCCTTGTTGTATTTTGTTTTGGAGATTTCATCTTCGACTGCCTTTATATCTTCTTCAAGTGCCATCTGCTCTTATAGATGTAGATAAGGCAAAAAGGATTTGGGTTATAAAAGCCTTCTTGAACATGGATGAAGGCATTATTTGATTATCTTGAATCCTGCTCCAGTCAGGCGCTTGATACACTCGATGAACTTGTGCGCATTCCCACTCAGGTTCCACCAGGTGAAAATTACGAGAGAGCAGTGGATCTCATGATTGAAAAACTCGCAGACCTTGGTTTTAAGGTTGAGAAGCTCATCATGCCACGCGAGTTATTTGAGAAGAAAAACCCACGCCTCTCGCACCTTCCCGGGGAGCGGGCGAACCTGTCTGCCATAAGAAACGTCGGCGCCGAGAAAACACTCCTGATCAATACGCACCTCGATGTTGTCCCTGCAAGTGCAAACTGGAGCGTGCCGCCGTTTGAATGCACGGTCAGGGATGGGCGCATCTTCGGACGTGGTGTAGCAGATTCAAAAGGAGGACCTGCTGCGCTACTAACAGTTCTTTCTGCGATGAGGGAACTGGATATAGAGCCAGAGTATAACCTGAATATCGCCCTGACAACAGATGAGGAGATGGGGCCTTACTCCGGCCTGTGCTACCTTGCAGATCTTGGAAAGCTTGGGGCGGATTATTTCCTTAGCATGGACGGGGACAGCGATGATATCACTATTGCCTCAAACGGGAACGTGGACTGGCAGATCGATATCTCTGGAAGATCATACCACAGCGGCAGCAGTTTTCTTGGCGTGAATGCCATAGAGAGATCCATTCCTGTCATGAATGAGTTGATGAAGCTAAAGGCAGAGATCGAAAAAAGGCGCTCAAAGGTGCCGGCAAGCATGGCGATAACCCGGAGAACAGGTCTCAGAACCCTCGTACCTGTTCTTAATATCAATATTATAAACGCAGGCGTTAAACAGAACATAATCCCTGACAGGTGCACATTGAAGGGTGATCGCCGCTTTATCCCGGAAGAGAGATTCGATGATGTATGCAAAGAGATGTCAGAGGCCATCTCCAGAGCGAGGCAGAATAACCCGGACATCGTTCTTAAATGGAGCTGTGATGAGATATACGCGCCCATGCTTACGGATATGAGCCATCCCTGGGTAAAGGAAGTACAGAGTGCCGCCAGTGAAGTGGCAGGCAGGGAGATCGGGTTTGCAGGGGCGCAGGGAAGCCTGGATGTGGCGTACGCGGTCAGGGTCACAGGATTGCCCGCATGCTGCTTCGGGATCGGAAGAAGGACAGAGAGCAATGCCCATGCAGATGATGAGAATATCAGGATGGAAGATCTTGTGATGTATATGAAGTTCCTGGCAAGGTTAATATGCGGGTAGTACTGGTCAGGGAGTATATCATTCAAATATAGACCGCAGTATCAGCAGTATATTCCTCTTCCTCTCCCTTAACCTGCGTGTAGTATAAGGGAACCAGTGCGTTCCATAGGGGATGTAATCTACTACTGCAAAACCACTCTTTACAAGCCTGCGTTTAAGATCGTCCCTCACTCCCATGAGCATCTGGAATTCTATTCTCCTCTTATGGGCTTTATTCACCTCGATTGCTTCGTTTATCAACAGCTCATCATGCGTGGCGATGGCAAGAAAGGGGCTCTTATAGAAAAGGTAGCCCATGAGCTTTGAGAAGTTAATCGATGTCTCTTTTCCGCTTGTGTATGCTATCTCCTTTTTCTCTTTGTATGCTCCCTTGACAAGACGGATTATACCCCCTGCTGCGGCTATCCTCTTAACATCATCCTCGCTTCTTCTCATGTTGGATTGTATTGCAATGCCAACATTTTTATATTTTTTAAGGATTTCGAGGTATATGTCAACAGTATCCTCTGTATAAGGCGAGTTCTCCATATCGACCCAGATAAAGATGTTTTTTGATGTTGCGCTGCTTGTAATTTTTTCCATATTCAAGAGACACAGGCCCTTATCGATATCAAGCCCAAGCTGTGTGAGCTTTATTGAGAGGGAAGCATTGATTTTTGATCTCTCTGTTCTGTCAAGTATCCTCAGGTTCTCTTCCAGGTTTCTCTCTGCCTCTGGTACTTCCTTTACATGTTCCCCGAGATAATTTATTATGGCTCCTATATCTGAGCTGTTCCTTTTTTGTGCCTGTACTATGGCGTCATCCAGTGTCTCGCCTGCGACCCACTGACGTGCAAACCTTATTAAAAATTCCATTTTTTCAAATTAAAAAATAGGCGTGTTAATACTTAAACCTGAGGTCTGTGTTTACTCAACAGTCCCGGGGATTTTCCCAAGGGCAGTCTCGATCCTCCGTGCCAATTGAGCGGGTATCCCGACCACAAGTTCGTCATCAGGATATCTGCTGTGTTTCCTTGATCCTTTGCAGCCTGGTGATATTCCCAGCTTCCCCTTCATTGGATAGGCTGTGCAGTCACTGCAGACTGAGGCTATGCCGCCTGTCTTAAGTTCAACTGCGCTCCCGTCCTCATAGGTAAAGGCCTGGACGAGCCGCATCGCCCGCTCAGGTTTCAGGAAGAGGATCAGGATATCAAAATCCCTGCCAGAGTACGGGGCTATTCTTATTGAGCCTTCTTTTTTTGCGATCCTGTGAAGGTTGGAAACAGCGTTTTTTGCTGCATCTCTATCCCTGTATCGTTTTGATGTATAGTAATAATCTTCAGGACTTATCTGCGTATCCCCCAGCACAAACGCTCCTGCCCTGCAGCCCTGGTCTCGGATAAGGAAAGATTCTCCAGACCTGGCCCTCTGGATTAACTCACAGTACAGCAGGGAAGTATCCTCACCCATCTCCTCAGTAAATAGTACGCTTACCGGCATACCTTTATCCATTAATCCTGTGATGCGATGCAGCATATTGTTTTAAGTCCCCGAATCCTGAAAGCCAGCGTTTCTATTCAAGATGCACCGCACCTGCCATTTTCTCAACATTTAAAACAAATGCCCTGCCATGGCCCGGTTCATCCAGTTTCCCTGCCCTCACAATAGCCTCAAGGATTGCATCGGTTTTTTCCTTTTCGATCAGTGTTATCACGATCTCCTTCTCAGGCTCGATTGGGATTCCAAGGATCTTTTTGTGCTCGTGAACCCCTGTTCCTCTTCCGAAGAACAGGGTAGCTCCCTCGGCTCCGGCCTCATGCGCTGCCTTAATTATCGTTTCACCTTTTCCTCTCTCAACAATCGTGAATATTACATTATAATTTGTGAGATATTTCATTTCATTCTCCTATTGCGATACCAAGTATTAAAAGCGAGATCACGGGTGCAAGGGTTACGGTCGCAACCAGCCCGAAGCTCTCAATAAGCGGGTCCCTTCCGCCCAGAACCGATATCAGCCCTACCCCTATGGTGAGAATCAACGGTACAACCAGGGGACCTGTTACAACAGCCCCGGCATCAAATGCCAGTGGAACTATATATACAGGCGCAAAATAAATGAGCACAAATGCCAGAATGTATCCAGGGACTATAATCTTCCAGAGGGGTATACCAAGAAGTATCCTCAGCATCGATATCCCAAGCGCCATCCCGACCCCTATGCCTACAACATGCATAACAAGGTTTCCCGGTATGGCGCCTGAGGAGACCATTTCAACCTGGTTGATAAGTACACGCAGATTGGGCTCTGCAAGTGTAATCACATATCCGAAAATAGAGCCAAAAATAATTACAAGGTAGGCCGAGCCAGTGCCAGAGAGATCTGCACCTACCTGACGTCCCAGTGGCAAGAATCCAAGTTTGAGTCCTTCTAAGAACAGGATAAGTCCGGCAGTGGATAGCGCAATGCCGATCAGTATCTGGGGTAGATTCTCAACAGGCTTTCTAATTATGAGAAACTGATAAGCAAACATGAAGATGACTACAGATAATACTGCCAGAAGCACATCTGCGATTGCTGAATCCCTCAACCAGGATAGTGACATGATCTTTACCTTTGCCTTACAATATATTTATAGATTTCAACTGCTATTATAAAAGTAAGATGACCTGGTGCGGCTGGAACAGGCAAGGTGTACATGTGCATCACGAGATCTATATCCGCTAATTATATTATCACCAGTATCACAAATCCCATTGCTATCATGAATGAGCCCATTACCAGTTTCACCCTTGTACTGTTCCGTGACTGCCATGCTACCATCTTATCAACTACAACCCTGTTTGAAGAAGCAAGCAGCACTGCCACAAGCGGCATGATAAGCATCAGGTTGTACAGCAGCAGGTACAGTATGCCCTGAGCCAGTGTTGATTGCAGTGCCAGAAGCCCCAGAACAGCAAGATATATCCCGCCGCTGCAGGGTACGGTACACAGACCTACAAGTACTCCGGCACCAAAGACACCTGGCGCAGAGGTGCGCTTTATCCAGTTGTTTATAGGTGTGTGCATTCTCTTGGGTATTGAAAGCCCGAATCCGCCTGGTATAAAGTAATCCTTCATGACAACCACGCCAAGTATCATGGAAACAAAAGCTGCCGCCTTACCAACAGCATGTGTTGTGGAGAAGAAGGATATAGCACCAAGAAACCCAACGCCTATTAGCACATAGGTTATGAATATACCGCTTATATATATCAAACCCGTCCTCCACAACCCGAACCTGTAATTTGTTTGCATCTGAAGCATGCCCATGGTAAATGTTATGAACAGCAGTAGTACAGCGAAAGCACACGGGTTAAATCCATCAATTAAACCTGCAGTAATTACAAGGGGAAGTGTCAGCGTCTGGGGGTCGATAGCCATCGTTCTCCCATCAGGCCACTATAAGTGTCCCGTGCATGCTGGGGTTCTCCTTGCCCCCACAGCATATGTCACAGTACCAGTGGTATTCCCCTGGCTGCGTAGGAGTAAAGGTAAACACCTTCTGGCTCAGGGGAGGAACTGTAATATTCACGCTGGATAATCCTGCTGTAAGAATGAAGTTATGAAAGCCACCACCATCGGTATGATGCGAATTATCCGGATTTATCAAGTTTATGGTCACTGGCTCTCCTGCCTGTGCCCTGATTATACCGGGATCAAAGCCTGCCATGGTAACGGTCATTTTAATAGCATCTTTGTCCACAGGCTCCAAAGATGCCGTTTTACTCATTAGTATATACACAGCAGAGCCAAAAATCGCGATGATTATAAGTACGAACAAAATGCTCATGAGCGCAGTCTTATTATTTTGTTTCTTTCCCCTTTCCTTATGTTTCTTTGATTTTGACAAACCAAACCCTCCTGATCAGATTTTATTTAAGCCTGTTTGTATTTCATCTATTATCCAGAGGGCAGGTTGATCAAAAAAACCACCAGCTCGATTATAGACGTCATTTGTTTCTCCTTGTTTATACCTAACTTTCTTCTTTCGTTATTCATCTAATTTATGGTTTAAAAATTAAGATAAGAAAATACATCAACTTTAATTTTTTAAAGCGTAAACTACTTAGATTTACACTGCTTGTAAAGTCATTAAGATACCAACGGGCTATAAAAATGCTGCAGGGATCGTAGGATGTCGGAACATAGCCCGTTTAAAAATAAAATGAGGAAGATCTCTTTTGAACATTATTGAACTTGAAGATGTGTGGAAAATCTACAGGATAGGTGAAGTCGAGATCCCGGCTCTGCGGGGTTTAAGCTTAAAAGTAAAGCCGGGAGAATTTGTGGCAGTTATGGGGCCAAGCGGAAGCGGGAAATCAACTGCTATGAACATGATAGGATGTCTTGACATACCCACAAAAGGCAGGGTACTACTTGAAGGACAGGATATTGCTGCCCTGAGCGAGATAGAACTCGCCCGGATAAGGGGCAAAAAAATAGGTTTTGTCTTCCAGTCCCATAATCTCTATCCAACATTAACCACCCTTGAAAATGTGCAGCTTCCAATGAGAATACATGAATTCAGTGAAGTGCAGATATGGGATAGATCAGAGGAGTTGCTGCAGCTTGTGGGCCTCTCCGACCGCGCCAATCATTACCCTTCCCAGCTCTCAGGAGGCCAGAGCCAGAGGGTAGCGATTGCAAGAGCCCTGTCCACATATCCACTTTTACTTCTGGCAGATGAGCCAACAGGTAATCTTGATACAGAAGCTGGAGGCGAGGTTCTGGATATTTTCGCACAGCTAAACGCACAGGGCGTCACGGTGGTTATGATCACTCACGATGAAAAAATTGCAGAGCGGGCGAACAAAATCGTGAGGATGATAGATGGAGCGCTTGCATCATAATTAGGAGTAAATATGAGTTCTATAGGAAAATGTATTGTTTTGCTTATTCCGCTGCTATTTTTACAGGCTGCGGCGGCATCGAATGAGTATCTTATAACCGAGCATGAGCCTGTGTATCCCGGGGATACACTCTTTGTATGGGTTCCGATTAAAAATATTGGTTATGGTACATGGTGGACTGATACCACCGTGAGACTCGTTCCGGCAAACAATGCTACAGATAAAGCAATACACGTACTTGATAATCAGGCGGTTCTCGGTAGCATTGAAGACTGGAACGATATACGGACAGCCAAGTTTAAAATCCATATAGATCAAAACGCAGTAGAGGGAGAGTATGAGTTTAATATCTATGTAACTACGAAAGGGAAGGATGGTTCAGGCAGCAGCCAGCCTACTACTGTAGTGCTGAAAGATAAAACCCTGGTCGTTAAAGGCATACCAGTGATAACACTTATCAACACTTCTATCGGGACTGCTACCCCAGGCTCTACAAATGAAGTTGTATTAAAATTCAAAAATGAGGGAACAGGTACTGCAAAAAACCTGTATGCTAATATAAATACTGCCCACGAGCACCTGGCAAATGTATTTACAATAGTTGGTTCAGGTACAGGCTTTTCCCTTGGCAGTCTTCGCCCCGGAGACGAGACAGAGATCAAATTCAATCTCGTGGTTGATGCGCTTGCTCAGACCGGAGTTTACAATATACCTTTACAAATATCAGGAATGAACTACTCAGCCACCGATTACCTTGGTATAAGCATTGCAGGAATAACAGATTTTGAGTTAAGCTACCAGGAATCTGGAAGTAGTTTTCTGCTCAGTGTAGCTAACATAGGGGTCAATCCAGCTAAAGCAGTAAGCGTGGAGATACCTCCTCAAAACAGTTTTGGCGTACTGGGAAGCAGTACACAGGTTATAGGTAATCTGAATGCTGGAGACTATACCTCAGCAACGTTCCAGGTAGCTCAGAGGGGAGGTTCAGATATGAACATCAGAATACAGTATACCGATGCTACCGGTATGCGGCGGTCGATAGAAAAGAGGCTGCCTGTGAAACTTTCAGGTGCGATGGCTGGTACGGCATCCAGAGCTACCAGCGATCAACATGAAGCGATGCACAGCGATAATAGATCGAATACCTCAAAGCTTGCAGCCAGCTTTGCTCCATATCTTGGGGTTGTATTACTCGGTATCATTGGCTTCTGGCAGCGAAAGAGCATTTCTGGAATGTACCAGAGGTTGAAATTCCAGAGGCAGAGAAGAAAATGAGGCTTCTGGATATTTTCCTGTTGTCTCTTTCCCATGTAAAGAAAAGCAGAATGAGAAGCTGGCTTACCATCATAGGTGTTATTATAGGCGTCGCCTCTGTTGTAGCCATTATATCAATAGGACAGGGGATGCAGGAAAATATGCAGGAGAGGCTTGGAAATTTCGGTGCTGATATTATAACCGTAATCCCTGGCTACTTCAGAGCAACAGGTGTACACAGCGAGATGCATACTGATAGATCTGTGAGTACAAGCTCTTCAATTAACCTTACAGATAAAGACTATAAGGTGGTTAAACAGGTACCTGGTGTTATGTATGTAAATGGCATCGTCTCTGGCAAAGCCGACATAGTATATGATAATGAGAAGACAGTAGTATCTGTAACAGGTGTAGATACCTCAGTCTGGAGGCTGATGGATACTACAGGAATAGATGAAGGAAGATATCTCCAGACAGGAGATTCTAATTCGATCGTGGTGGGATATAATCTTGCATATGGGACTTTCCTTCAACCTGTAACGCTTAATCGTCCCCTTACAGTTGGAGGTAAAAATTTCAGGGTTGTGGGTATACTCAAGCAGTCTGGCGGATTTGGAGGCGGCAGTGATACAGCGGTTTATATGCCTGCTGAGATGGCAAGAGGGGTTATTACGGAAAAAGTAGCAAATAATCAGTTCACATCTATGGTTATAAAAGCTTCTGATGCCTCTCTCGTGGAATCAATCAAAGATGATATCGATCAGAAGCTTATGAGCTCAAGACAGGTAAACCCGCGAACAAAAGATTTTACGGTCATAGCTTCAGCCCTTATCCGTGAGCAGATGAGTGGTGTGACCCAGACTCTGTCTCTGTTCTTGAGTGCAATCGCTGCGGTCTCGCTTCTTGTCGGGGCAATAGGCATAGCCAACACCATGTTCATGTCTGTCATGGAGCGCACCAAACAGATAGGACTACTGAAAGCGATGGGCGCGGGTGAGCGTGAGATCATGAAGCTCTTCCTTATAGAGGCAGGAATGTTCGGATTTGTGGGAGGAATAATAGGTGTAGTATTCGGCTCTGCTATTTCCTTACTTATTCCCTTTCTAGGAGTACAGGCACTTGGCTTTGGAGGAGATATGAGAGCGACAATCACTGCAGAAACAATTCTCTTTGCCCTTGGATTCTCAGTTGTAATAGGCATATTATCTGGAATCATCCCTGCCCGATATGCAGCCAGGATGAGGCCTGTGGATGCTATACGGTATGATCAGTGAAGGATCAGAAAGAAATTCGATGATAAGGATTATTTCTTTTGCTGCACTATATGTCATGGTATAGGATAACCGTACAACAAGCAAAATCTCATGAAAAAAGAAAAACATAGCATTTTGATGCTTGTACTAATATTATTTATTACTCTGAATCTTAGTATAAGCGGGAATGCATTTTCTTCTGGAGTACAGAGCAATTCCCTCCAGTGGTTCCCGGCTTTAGCTGCTGATAACGATGCGGTCTATATCGTCTGGGCTGATGAGAGGAACGGCAATTACACACGGATAATGAACAACCAGCCCCACAAGGCAGGGGACATATATCTTTCGAAGGGAAGCTTTCAGAACGGATGGGTTTTTGATAAGAACATCAGGATAAACGAAATAAAAGGAAGCACGGGACACGGCTCTCCCTCAATAGCGGTGGATGATAATAACCTCTATCTGCTGTGGGAGGATGACAGATTCGGTTTCGAAGAACTCTACTTTTCAACTTCGTCAAAGAATAATATCAAATTCAAAAAGGATATACCGGTTGTAGCAGATGCTGGAAGTCAGGTACTGCCGTCTGTCGCGGTCGTGAACGGGACTGTGTATATCGCAATGATGAACAAGAAAAACTGGGATATTGATTTTGCGCAAGGGCACTCTATTAACGGCATTTACAGGTTCAGTAAACCGGTACGGGTTAACGATGACCCTTCGGGCAACTGGCATTATGCCCCATCACTTGCAGTCGATGATGAAAACAACGTATGTATTGCATGGCTGGATGCGAGAAACAGCAATTATGACATCTATTTCTCGCATGGAATAAGAGAAAACGGAGCCTGGAAGTTCAGCAATAATGTCAGGGTAAATGATCTCACGAATGCTTCCCATTATACTCCTTCGATAGCATTTGAAAATGGAAGCGCATACATTGTATGGTATGATGACAGGAATAAAGATTTTGATATATTCTTCTCAAAAGGCAGATTAGAGAATAACGGCTGGATATTTGATAAAAACATTCGTGTAAACGACGATACAGGAAATACAAGCCAGATGCATCCCTCAGTTGCGGTTAGGAATGGAGAAATTTTTGTAGTATGGGAGGACGAAAGAGAAGGCGCTTCGAATATCTATTTCTCAAAGGGCATCCGAAAGAATAACAGCCTTGAGTTCAGTAAGAACATCAGGGTAAACGATATCAACGGCAAGCATTACGATCCACAGATAGGGATTTCTGGAGATAATATTTATATCGTATGGCAGGCTGAAAAAACCCCGTATAACGACCCCGTATTTAAATACGGGGAATATGGGACTGATGCCGGCGATATATACTTTTCACATGGGGAATACAGCGGCAGGAACTGGGAGTTCAGCAGGAGCATAAAAGTAAATGATGATCTAACCGACTCTTTTACAAAACCAAATTTGATCTTCCTGAGCATAGTGATTGGCTCTGTTATTGCATCGATAATATTTGTAGCGTACTTAAGAAGGAAGAATGAAAAGTGATAATATATTGAAATGCCCGCCAAAATGCGTTTTTGAGTTTTTAATCTGGCTGAGTGTTGTGTGCAAACGTCAGATATTCCTGTGTTCACATTTACCATACTAATTTATAATATGTATATCTATCTAGTAAACATATCTGGTAATATGGATGAGATTGATATACGCCTGTTGAAATTAACCCAGAATGGGCTCCCGATAATCGCTGAGCCGTTTAGAGGAATAGCAATGGAACTAGGGATCTCAGAGGATGAAGTTCTGAACCGGCTGGAAAATCTGATTAGAGAAGGAGTGGTCAGGCGCTTTGGTGCATCTATCGGCCACAGGGCTATCGGAATAACTGCAAATGCCATGTGCACATGGAACGTCCCTGATGAGCGGGTAGAAGAAGTCGGAGCAATAATGGCAGGCTTTCCAGAAGTAACACATTGTTATGAGCGCCCCCGTTTCCCTGACTGGAAGTACAACCTCTTTACCATGATCCATGCCTATTCGCGTGATGAATGCGAAAGAACAGCAAAAGAGATCTCTATTGCCACGGGTATTAAGGATTACAGCATACTCTTCAGCGAGAGGGAATTTAAGAAAACCGGTGTAAGGTTATGAGGAATTTTCTTCCCCTTATGCTTGATCTTGCAGGAAAAGAGGTGGTCATCTTTGGAGGCGGCGAAGTTGGTGAACGTAAGGCCTCGCTCTTCTGCGATTGCGCCCGGGTGGTTGTTATAAGCAGAGATTTCACACCTCTGCTGGGTCAGTTGTCTGAGAGAAAAAAAATAAAAACTATTAAGGTAGAAGACATCTCTGAAAAAGAGATGCTACAGTACATGAAAAATGCTTTTATTATAATCCCGGCTACAAACAATGCTCTCCTGAATGAGAAAATCGCCAGTCTGGCAGACAGGAGAGGAATACTTGTTAACAGAGTAGATGACCTGGGGGATATTATTATACCATCGGTCATCAGAAGGGGGGATATTGTGATCGGGATCTCAACTCTTGGCCAGAGTCCTGCTATCTCAAAATATATCCGCAAGAGAATCGAGGAAGTCATTACACCTGAGTTTGCACAGATGTCACGGCTTCAGAATGATCTTCGCAAAATACTGAAATCAAAGGTAGAAGATCAGACAAAACGCAAAGAAATACTGTGGAGTGTCATCAATGATAATGAGGTATGGACTGCTATTGGAGAATCATATGAAAAGGCATATAAAGTAGCTCTAAAACATCTAGAGATAGGAGAGCATAATGTCTGAGATATCAAGCATGCTTATCACGCATACCAAAGCGACCATAGAGGAGATGGAAACCGCATGGCATGGCGGTGTTGACCAGCTTTTGATGCGTCTTAAATCGCATCCACTTGTCGAGGAGTGCGCTGTACTTAAAACGTGCAACCGTGTTGAGGTATATGTTGTTTCGCCAAAAGGAAGCAAGGTACTTCTTGAATTTGCCAAACATATGAAAGTTTCCTCAAGAATTATTGATTTTCTTGATCATGATGAATCGCTCCGTCATCTTCTGCGACTCGCATCCGGTCTTGAGTCCATGATCGTTGGAGAAGACCAGATTCTCGGCCAGGTGAAAGAATTATACATACTTGCAAAAAAAGCGAACACTACCGGAAAGATACTCGATACTGCTTTCAATAAATCAATACAGGTTGGAAAACGCATAAGGAACGAGACCGGGATTAATAAAGGCTCGGTCTCAATCGGTTCTGCTGCTGTGGAACTTGCTGAGAAGAGCCTTGGAGGATTAAGCGGAAAGACCATGATGGTCATCGGTGCCGGGGAGATGGGAACGCTTGTAGCAAAAGCACTTGCGAATAAGGATATCAGGGTTATCTATGTTGCGAACAGGACATTTGAGCGGGCTGAGGCTCTGGCCTGTGAGTTAAATGGTAAAGCCATAACATATGAATCGATGGAGAAATACATTCCGGTATCAGATGCGGTGATCAGTGCTACTTCGGCGCCGCATTTTATTTTGACTCACGAAATAATCTGCCAGGCAATGGATAATCGGGAAAATGAACTCATGCTTATAGATATCGGGAATCCCAGAAATGTCGAGAGCAGTGTAGCTGATATCCCCGGTATCAGCCTGCATAACATAGATAGCCTGAAAAGCATAAGCGAAGCAAATATTGCAAGGAGAAAAGAGGAAGCTAAAAAGGCAGAGCTCCTCATCGAAGAAGAACTTGAATTACTTAAAAAGCAGTACAAGCGTCAGCAGGCTGATAGGATCATCTCGGCTCTTTATTCAACGGTTGAGAATATAAGGAAAAAGGAATGCGAGGAGGCAATAAATAAACTCAAAGCACGGCACACGATCGGGACTATCGAGTGCGAGGTGCTCAATGACATGACCCATTCCTTTGCAAACCAGATCCTTGCAGAACCCACAAAGATACTCAGGGATGCGGCAGAGCATGATGATGAGCTATTTCTGGACACCGTGGCTGAGTTATTTAAATTAAACGGTGCGAGGGAAAAATGCTCTGATTCCAAACCATGAGACTCTAAGGCATTTTGAAAAATAACACCGATTTTATTAATAATATTGCTGAACTACATAAAGTTTAATAACCACTGTTCCAGTATATATCTGTTTTAAGCTTAATAATCTTAGATACCTGAATTAAAGCACAACATATAAAACTTCAAAATACATACTTAAACAATAGGGAGGAACGCACATGGAATTCAGGATGCCTGTAAGAGACATAATGACAAGGGATGTCGCAACGATAGACATAAAGAGCGATGTTCAGGCTCTGGCGATAAAAATGCTCGGGCTTGATGTTGGCAGTATCATAATAACAGATAGGGAGCGCCCGGTAGGGATTGTCACAGAGCGAGATATAGTCAGAAAAATCGTATCTAAGAACATTTTGCCGAATGATATCTCCATAAGAGAGCTGATGACAAGCCCTCTTATAACCATACCTGCTACTGAGGATGTTACAAATGCCATGTTCAAGATGGTTAAGATGAAGATACGGCGATTGCCTGTTGTTGAAGGTGCAAGGCTTATTGGTATCGTAACAGATACCGACCTCATAGCCGCCTCAGTAGAGATGGGCAGTGTATGCTCGGATCTTATCGGAATGCACAGGGAAAGGATTGCCTCAGAGTCAGTTTCCCAGTTTAGTCTCAGGCAGGGCATCTGTGAGCGGTGCCAAATCTTTAAGCTTGATCTGAAATTGGTTGACGGGGCAATTCTCTGTGAGGACTGTAGAGAGACTACCTAGATAGAACATATATATACATAATAGAAGAGTATTTGCTATGAAAGTGGAAGAGGTAATGACCAGGGATCCTATTTTTATTCGTGACACTGATTTTATGACACATGCGCGTCAGGTGATCAGGGACAGGCATAAGCGTACCCTGCCTGTAGTGGATAATAACAACAGGGTTGTCGGAATCCTGACCGAAAGGGGTATATTAGGCATATATTCCACTAAATCAAACGTTACTGTAGAGGGTTTAGCATCCGGGTTCCCTGAGGTATATCCAGATATGGATATGATACACGCTGCCAGGTTGATGATCAACGAAGGTCTGGGGCGCGTTCCAGTTATAAGATCCATCCAGGATAAGACACTGGTTGGTATTTTGAGCACAGCGGATATTTTCAGGAACCTGGACCTGGAAAAAATACCTAAAAGGAAAGTAGGAGAAATAATGACCAGAGATGTAAAAACATGCTCTGCAAAGGACAGTATAGCCAGAGTCTGGCTGCGTATGAGAGAATCAGGTCTATCCGGTTTTCCTGTGTTGAAAGATGATCATCTGGTAGGAATGATAACAAGGCGCAATATTATCAAAGCCGGGTATGCAAGGATTGAGAGGGAAGATGAGCATGGGACTCAATCTACTATGTCTCCACCTGTTGAAAAGGTCATGAGTTCTCCTGCATATACCATATCTCCGCATGCTACTTTAAAAGAAGCAACCCAGTCGCTCATGAGGCTTGATATAGGCAGGCTCTCTGTAGTCGATAACGGTAAACTGGCAGGTATAGTTGATAGAAATGATATAATTAAAGCATTTATTTAAAAGGTGTTTTATGAAAAGGCAAATTGTTGCAAAAAACCAGAAGTTCACAACAGGGACTCTAAAGGAGATCCGTGATGCATATGTCAGGAATGCCGGGCCTCTTGAGTTTAAGACCAGGATAGCCCAGAGATCAGGAGAGATAATGACAATAGCATCAAAGGAAGTCGTGACTATCCCTCCTACAATGCCGATAATAGATGCGGTTAAAACCATGCTGAATAAAGGTTTCAGGAGGATTCCTGTTGCAGATGCAGGTACAAAGCGTCTTGAAGGGATAGTGACCTCACGGGATATCGTAGATTTTCTGGGAGGGGGCTTAAGACACCTGATTGTAAAGAAAAGATATGATGGAAATCTCCTTGCGGCCATCAACGGGAGCATAGGTGAGATTATGGAAGAGAACGTGGTGAGCCTGAATGAGAAGGATTCGCTTAAAGATGTACTTGACACCATGTTAAAGGAGAATGTGGGGGGAGTTCCGATTGTTGATGATAATAACAGGGTGAAGGCCATCATTTCAGAGAGGGATTTTGTCTTTCTCATAGCCAGTGTTATAACAGGCAAGACCGTAAGTGAATACATGAATAAAAATGTGGTGACCGCTCTGCCCGATATGCCTGTCGGGACTGCAGCTAAATCCATGATAAATAATGGTTTCAGGAGGCTTCCTATTATTCGCGACAACGTACTTATAGGTATAATAACCGCATCTGATATTCTGCGTTTTCTTGGCAGCGGCGATATGTTCGACCGACTTGTCACGGGAAACGCAAGCGAGGTATTCGAGGTACCTGTCCGCACCCTCATAAAAAGGGATATCGTTTCTATAAGATCGGATGTTGATCTGGGAGAGGCAGCAGGTATTATGCTCTCAAAGAACGTAGGCTCACTCCCGGTACTGGAGGATGGCGAATTGAGAGGGATAATAACAGAGCGCGACTTTGTTCGGGCAATAGCCGAGTAGAAGATCATGAAAATCAAGGAATTAATGCGATCACCTGTTTACGTAGTATCGTCTAATGAGACCGTGGCCAGAGCAAGGAATCTGATGCTTCGCCACAGAATCGGGAGACTGGTGATCATAGAGGACAACAGTCCCATTGGAATAGTGACCAAGAAAGATATCAGCATGAGGCTTGATCAGGCAGAGCCACAGTGGCGCCGTCGTCCGATCGATGCGATCCCTGTCAGAGTGGTCATGACAGAGAGCCTGATTACGATATTTCCTGATGCAACCCCCAGGCAGCTTGCAGAACTGATGATTGAGAATAATATAAGCGGATTGCCTGTAATTGATAATAAAAATAGACTGGCAGGGATAGTCACAAAATGGGACCTGATAAGGTATTTCTCAGAGCTGGACCTGGATCTGAAAGTAAAGGATATGGACCTTGAGCCTGCTCTTACAGTTCACAGGCACCATACGATAAGCCATATAATCCATGAGCTTGAGACGAATCAAATTGATAGAGCTGTTGTTATGGAGGACAATGAAATGCCTGTGGGGATAATCACAAGATCAAACCTTACGTTTACAGAGATGAGGGATAAAACCGATGCACTGCCCCAGAAAGACATAAAAATGGCGAGAAAGGATTCCTATGCAGGAATAAAAAAATACAGGTATATAAGAGATGTAGTTCTGGTTGCTGAGGATATAATGTCAAGCCCGCTTATCACTGTAGATAAAGAGGATACTGCAACACATGCAGCACGTATAATGATAGAGAAGAGAATCAAAGGATTACCTGTGATGGGCAACGGGCTTACAAGGATACTGACAGGAGACAGCATTGTAAAATCAATACTGACAATGTGAGGAGAGTATGAAAGTAAAAAACATAATGGTAGATCCAATTCTGGTGCATAAATCAGATACGATTTCACACGCGATGGAACTGATGGATAAACTCGACACGCGCAGGCTTCTTGTTATCAACGGAAGCGAGCTTCTGGGTGTGATTACGATGAGGAGCATTGCCAGAGAACTGGGGACGTGGAAGAAATCAAATCTTCCAGCATCCTCGCTGCACGTTGCAACTGCAACCACAGATGCGTTCACAAAGGTACTCCCTGATACAAGTATGGAAGATGCAATAGCATTGATGGATCGAACAGGCGGGATTGTTGTTGTGACCGATAACAGTAAGGTCCAGGGCTGGGTAACACCGCATGAGATCCTTAAGACCATTCGTGCTGTAAAAGGCTATGCAGCAGAAATAATGAATGAACCTATAACAGTAGGTGCTAATGACCGTGTAGCACATGCAAGGCGTATAATGCTGGATAACGATATAGGAAGACTTCCTGTGATCGAGAATGGCGATCTTGTCGGGATCATTACTGAAAGAGATATTGCAAAAGGAATGAAGCATTTCAGGACACTGGTACCTGATAATCAGCAGGTTGAGAGGATACGCAATCTCATTGTAGGGGATATCATGACCCGTGATGTGAAATATGTTAGAACAAATACCCCCATACCCGATGTTGTCTCTCTGATTCTGAATGAGAACATTGGTGGAGTACCTGTTTTGAATCTCAGGGATGAGTTAGTGGGTGTTATCAGCAGGAGAGGGATTATAAAGCATCTGGCTTTGATGAACTCTAAAAGAGAATGAAACGGGATATCTCCTCTGAACTTATTAACAGACTGGATATTGAGAGAGTATCGAGACTACTTGAGGTACCTGAGCACAGGATTGCAGGTGCGATACAGAGAAGAACATTACAATATGTTTTTTCACCCCCTGAGTTATTCAGGTTTGATAAGCCGATCTCAGGTATCGAGGGCGGTACCTCTATATTCCTTGAGCCTTTTGATATAGTGCGGGGTTTTCCTAAAATAAGGCGTACACTTGTGCTTTATCCCGGTGTTGTAAGCCATTTCTCCTCATGCGAGAAGGTTATTGTCGAAGAGAAGATGAACGGCTACAATGCAAGAGTGGCGCTTATAGGAGATCGGATCACAGGGATTACCCGGGGCGGTTTTGTGTGTCCTTATACGACAGAGAAGGCGGATGAGTTAGTCAACCGTGAATTCTTTCTGGATCATCCAGATCTTGTCCTGTGCGGTGAGATGGTTGGCCCTGACAGCCCGTATGTTCCTAAAACAATCTACGATATCGAGTCACTTGAGTTTTTTGTATTTGATATTATGGAGAAGATAACTGGAAAACCCATGCCTGTTATGAGGCGAAGAGCGCTCATGGATGAGTACGGGATAAGATCGGTCAGGCTTTTTGGAGAATATGACGTGGATGAAGCGCATATCGAGATTACGAAGATAATAAAAGGGTTAGGTAGTTTACAGCATGAAGGGGTGGTCATCAAAGATCCGCAGATGCAGGTACAGCCTGTAAAATACACAAGCTCTCAGAGCAACTGCGCTGATTTAAGATACGCTTTTGAGTTCTATAACGATTATGGCAGGGACTTTTTCTTCCCGAGGGTATGCAGGGAGGCATTCCAGTCAGTGGAGTGGGACGAGGATGAAGAGAGCATTGCCCAGAGGTGCCAGAGGCTCGGTGAGAGCATTATACTCCCTATGATCAAGACCATCAAAAAGAAAGAAGAAGGGGAGCGAATAACTGAAACTGTGCAGATAAGGGTTAGAGATCTTAGAACCGTCGAGAACTTTGAAGAGCACTTAAGACTGCTGGGTGTGGATGCTATCTTCGAGAGACCCGAGAAAATAGGTAATGAATACCTGGTAAAAATAAGAAAATTATTCAAGAGTACAAACGATAAAACAGAATCAATACTTCGTGGAGAGCTGTGGAGCTAGGATTCTTTAACGTCACAGTATATCCTGCTCCCTGAATATTTTGATTAGAGAAGTGTTATTGTGTTCTTTTAACTTTCTCATTGCCTGATATATGGTGTCACTTAATTTTTTATAATATTCTTCGTCTGATTCCACTATGTACTGTATCCTGTCAGCTATCTCTTTTACAGAATCCACATTATGGATAACAATATCAGCCTGAAGGGGCAGGTTAAAGTTTCTGGCTATAGTAGGAGATACCAGGCACGGTATGCCCCTTCCAAGGAACTCGTATGCCCCGTATGCAAATGATTCTGCAAGGCTGACATGGAGCGCAACGTATGTATTGTTGATCTCCTGCTCGTATATGTCCTGCGGCATCCATCCCAGGGCTGTTATATAGGTCATAGGTTTGAAAGAGAGGTTGGTTTTGAGATGAAGGGTCGGGATACGGCGTCTGACTGCTATAAAAGCAAGATACTGGGAGAATGTGTTCTTTTTTATTGCAGGCGATGAGAACAGGCTTATGTTATTTTTATCAGGAATGGATGTTCGTTTGGTTCTATCATGTACAGGATGGGGTGCATAGAAGATGCCATCATCTCCAAAAGCGGCGAGGAAGTCCTTTTTAGCAAACCATATGAAATCGATCTCGTTGTTTTGTTTCATTGCAATGATCCGATTTAGAAGCGATATTTCCCCCTGCATCCCTGTCTCTGTCGGGCTTGAGGACTGATATAGCATCTCGTGCTGGTGCTGGCTTATTATTATCGAGTGCAGTTCAGTCTCTGTTGGACTTGATGTCCAGAGGAATCCTATCTTTATACCCCTTCTTTTTGCGAATTTGAGTACTGGTTTATAAGATATATGCCAGGCACCAAAGATAATCGTAGTGATATCGCCTGGTATCTCTGACAGATCCTCAATGTAAAGATGTTTACTCAGGCCTAATGATTCCACATTTCTAAGATGGGTATCAACGCCAGGATGGTATTTACTGCAAACTGTATATAGCATCTGACCCGCTACTTATACAACGATGGGCATGGCCCCGATAATTCCCAAATATATACACTCCCTCAACAGATCAAGGTATAAGCATACCTTTAATCTACTATAGATATTATAATTTCAGTACACATAAGCCTTTTGGATTAAATTGATCTCTAGCTGATAATAATACTATCATACAACAAAATATATAGTATCCAGAACCTTTGTATTCATTATGGACATCCAGAAGATCCGCCTCGATTTCCCTGCACTTACGAAAAAATGGAACGGCAGGTACCCGATCTATTTTGACAACGCCTGCATGAGCTTAAAGCCAGGGCAGGTAATAGATGCAATGAATGAATATTATAACGAATATCCAGTATGCGGCGGGCGTTCTCTTCACAAGATGGCAAAGAAAGTGGATGAGAAAGTATCTGAAAGCAGGGAGAAGTTCCAGAGGTTCCTCGGTGCAAAACGCCCTGAGGAGATCATATTCACACGTAACTCAACAGAAGGACTGAACCTGGTTGCCAATTCAAAAGATTTCAAAAGAGGGGATATAGTCCTTACCACGGACAGGGAGCATAACTCAAACCTTGTCCCGTGGCAGGTGCAGGTTCATAAGAGAGGCATAAAGCATATGGTTGTGTACTCAAACCCGGATAATACCTTTGATCTTACAGGGTTTGAGGAAACACTGAATAAGAACAGGAACGTGCGGCTTGTGAGTATGGTTCACACCTCAAACCTTGACGGCTACACCATCCCGGCGAAAGAGATTATCAGGATTGCCCATGATCATGGCGCGCTTGTCATGCTCGACGGTGCCCAGAGCGCGCCCCACAGGCCGGTGGATGTTGGGGCTCTGGATGTTGATTTCTTTGCTCTTTCCGTGCACAAGATGCTCGGGCCAACAGGCATGGGTGTGCTATACGGGAAGTACCACTTACTTGAGGAAATGGCACCTTTCATTGTAGGAGGAGATACCGTGAGCGAGACCACGTTCGAGACTGCAAGGCTTTTACCTCCGCCTGAGAAGTTCGAAGCAGGGCTTCAGAACTATGCAGGCATTATAGGCTCTGGAGCAGCCGTGGATTACCTTGAGAAGATCGGGCGCTCGAATATAGAGAGACATGAGGAGAGACTCTCAAGGATTATTACAGATGGTATAAAGGATCTGCTTGGATTGAGGATCATAGGGCCGCAGGACCCGGGCCAGAGGAGCGGTATCACCACGTTCACAGTTGAATTTCCAAAAGGCGGCGATGCCCATGATATTGCGATTATTCTGGATGAGACCGAGAATATCGCGGTACGCTCAGGCGCATTCTGCGTGCACTCATGGTTCAATTACCGAAAATATGAAGCTGCCGTGCGTGCTTCTCTTTACCTGTATAATTCCGAAGAGGAAGCCAGAAAATTCATAGATGCGCTTGGAAAGACGGTTAGTTTATTTAATTCATAATAGCTATAGCGGTGATTACCAATTCATGAGTTAGCCATTTAAACTTAACTGTTTTTAAAACATAGATTAGCGTTAGTCTCCAGTTGCCTGCCGCGGGAATACGGTGCTCTCACGCAAAGAGCGCAAAGATTTTTGTTACTAAGTAAAGCATGAAAAACCGTAATGCTTGAACATATAGATTTAAGTTTTCATGGGAAAAGTTCAATATATATCGCATTTTAGACTCGGATGTGGTTCAGTTAATATAAACACCGAACTGGTACGAACTCGATACGAACTCGGGCTGATGAGTTCGTTTAAGTTCGTTTTGAGTTCGTTGTTAATCGTCTTTTTCATTGTTATCTATGAACAACCACAGCTTATAGCCGACTTTACGGTGTATGAATAAATTACCAATGGTTTTGGGCAGGCGTTGGTAATCACCGATTCTATAACAAAAAGTTAAATGAATTTTAACTTCTCACTTTTGGAGTTAGTTATATCAAACACTTCAAGAGTCCTAAGTAGCATAACTTTAATTTGCATGATAAATATAATTTATTTATTGAGATATAATGATTGTTATTCAGTATGAAATCCTGTGGTAAATAATTTAGCTAAACAAGTCCATACAGTGTAATCTAATGGAACAGAAAACTGGGAGCGCATTCGCTCCTGCTCACATCTCGGGTATCTTCATAATCGACATGAAAAAGGATGCCCGACTTTCAGGTTCAACAGGCTGTGGCGTATGTCTTGAGGATGGGGCGGTCACTAAAGTACGCCTGGCAGAAGAAACAGAAGGAACAACAATAAGTATCAACGGCGCTTTTACTGAAGCAGCTACGACCCTATCGGCTATAAAGCTCCTGACATCACAACCAGTAATAGTTGAGACCGCACTTAGTATTCCTGTAGGCTGCGGATTTGGAGCAAGCGGCGCCGGAGCCCTGAGTGCAGCGCTGGCATTAAATGATGCGCTTTCCCTGAGTCTGACCTTAAACGAATTATCCCAGGCTGCACATATAGCCGAGGTGACCAACAGGACAGGACTTGGTGATGTTACAGGCCAGACGTTCGGAGGCATCGTTATCAGGAAAAAAGCAGGCGCACCTTTCACAGCGGTAATTGATAAGATCCCGTGCAAAGATAATACAATCTCATGGGTGAGCTTCGGGAAGATCCCGACAGGATCTGTTCTATCTGATGATATGAAAAAGAGAGCGATCAATAAGACAGGGAAACTCAGGCTAAAGGAACTCTTAAAAAAACCCACACTTGAGAATTTTTTCTGGCAATCAAGCGCTTTTGCAAAGGAGATTGAGTTAATGAGCCCGAAAGTAAAGGATGCCATAGAAGCAGTCGAGGCAAAAGGAGGGCTTGCAAGTCAGGCCATGCTTGGAGATGCGGTTTTTGCCATGAATGATAAGGGAGCGCTTCTGGAATTCGGGGAGGTCCATACAAGCAGGATAAGTAATGTCGGGGTGCATTTATTATGATCCCTGAGAGCCATCCCAGGTATGAGTCGCTATTGACGCGGGAACTGATAGTTGAGGGTATAAGAAATGGAATAACAAGCATGCAGGGATTGATTGCACAGGGGCGCGGTGAGGCATTTGATTACTTAATCGGAGAAAAAACATCAACGTGTGCATTGCAGGCTGAGAGGGTCACAGCAGCAATGCTGCTGCTTGCGAAAAGACCTGTTATCTCAGTTAACGGGAATGTTGCCGCCCTTGTTCCAGGGGAGATTATTCGGTTAAGTGATATCGTTAATGCTCCTCTTGAGGTCAATCTATTCTACAGGACCGAGGAAAGGATAAACAGAATCATCGAATGCCTGCGCTCCCTCGGGGCAAAGAAAATGTATACAAAGAGCGATGGGTTAATACCCGGCCTGGAGCATGAGAGGGCAAAGGTGGATACTGATGGCATTTTCAATGCAGATGTTGTTCTTGTCCCTCTTGAGGATGGGGATAGATGCAAAGCGCTGGTTGAGATGGGAAAATCTGTTATTGCAATAGACCTGAATCCTTTATCAAGAACAGCGCAGTGCGCAGGGATAACAATCGTGGATAATATAACCCGTGCAATACCGAACATATCAAAATTCGCAGAAGAGCTTAAAGACTCAGAAAAAGATGAGCTTTTGAGGATAATTCGGGAATTTGATAATAAGAAAAACCTGAATAACTCAATAAAAGAAATAATCACTTATTTATCGAATCACGGGAATTTGATGCCACCATAATAAAAATCTTGAGTAAGATAACTCCTTACAACAGCCTAACTTTTTTTCTGAGATACATTTTTTTAAATTCTTGTATACCTGTCAGAGATCCATCAAATGAATTTTTAACAATTGTAATTTTCTTACGACTGGTGCCTGGAAAATTTACAAGAATCTGCGCCGTCGAAGTGGCTATTTCATTTAAATCTTTTTGTAGCGCAACTGTGCCCACTCTGATTAAAGACCAGGCTGTATCTCGTACCGTGTCCTCTAAATCAGCATCAACAATTATGCTAAAGGTTTTCAAAGCCTCCACAGATGATTTTACAAGATCTTTATTGTCTGCTTCCAATGCAATTATTCCCAGATGACCTAAAAAGATTGCAGTTCCATTTTCATCAAATCTATTTTTGATAGTCGTTTCTCCTATAATTTCTAAAGTGCGTATAGCATCTGAAGACACAGTGTACAATTTTTCTTTAATAGATGATCTACCTACGTAAAACACAGCTATTACAATTTCATCGAACAAAGATATTTCATTCTCAACTCCTTGAGAAAGGACAGATTCTTCATATATTTCACCTTCCCATCCATAAGTTTGAGGAATTTCTTCCCATTTTTCTTCCCTTAGTCTCAGTTCATATATTCGTTGAGTTTTTCCAATGAGTTCAAGTGACCATAATGCCATCCTTGCAGCCCGTTCTAACCTCTCTTTTACTCCCATGAGTCCTAAAGACCTTATAGATCTAATAGCCCGATAAGTGGGATATTCAAGATTAGAATATATTCCACCTCTAGCAAGGTCGCCTAAAAGTAAAACCGATTGTTCCAGTACGTCTGGATTTGTTTTAATAGATGTCATCCCAGATTCATAAATAGAACTTATTGCCTCTTGTGATGTTTTTAATAATTTATTTTCTATTGCGGCAATTCCTATCAATTCTAATGAAGCGTTTATCCGAATAACAGATTTTTGATTTTTTTTCTCAACTAAAGCTTTATTTATACTTCGTAGGACGATAATTGTCTCTTTAGCAGTTTTATCATCTCCTCTATTTACAGCCAATTTACCAAAGTCTTCAAGTTCATTTGCAAATAATAGTATTATGCTATCAGTTTCAGATTCTGAAAGATTGTTATTTATTAAGCCAATTCCTTTATCTCCAATTTCTTTCAATCCCTTTCTTGTTGTTTCAAAGTCGTATCTTA
Organism: Candidatus Methanoperedens nitratireducens; assembly: GCF_000685155.1. GTDB lineage: Archaea > Halobacteriota > Methanosarcinia > Methanosarcinales > Methanoperedenaceae > Methanoperedens > Methanoperedens nitratireducens. The sequence goes on along the minus strand of NZ_JMIY01000007.1, from coordinate 238,016 downwards.
AGCATGAACCACGAATAATTTCAAAAATTGGCACTAAGGGATTATTTTCGATTTTAAAATTATAATCAGAGTTAGCCGATTGAAGAATATTTTCTTTTGTGAGGTCTTTTGACAATTCTTTGATGATTGTCAAAGGTTTTAATAAATTAATTGTTCTCCAAAAATATGGAAGTAAAAGTGTAAATGCGAAAATAGAAATTAGTAGCGCACCGTCAATACGCCTCTGTAGTGGTAATTGACTTTGAAAGGTTGCTTCAATCTCAGGTATGATTCGTAAAATTGCAGCCATATAGAAAATAGATGATACATATATCAACAGAAGAATTGCAAAATCTATATTACGTTTAAAAAAAATTTCGATTATACGTGGGGAGTAAGATGATGCAGCGAGTTGAATTGCAATCAAAGTAATCGTTGTTACGATCGCAAGTATTGCGGCTTGGCTTTGAATCAAAGAGCTTAGCAAATACCTTGCACTATTGGGATTACTTATATCATTCAAATACAGGGTTGGACTTATGTAATCAACAACGATAATTATAAAAATAAATATAAAATAAGCAATAACGATAGCTACCAAGTATAGCAAAACTGTAAAAATCCAGCGCCATTTCCCTCCCCACCTTAATGGATGTAAGGCTTTATCAATTTGTTTTTTGAGGTTATCTTTTAATACATTATTTTGTGCAGTATGATTTTTAGCTTCCATTTTGTCATTCATATTATATTCACTAAGGTATATTCTTTTTCAATATAATGGGGACCCATCTTATCTTGGGAAAAACAGCAAAGTATGTTAACCAATTTTTACATATATTATTTATAAATAATGTACAGTATATAAACCACTGAGTCTGCTATGAACGCTGTTCATAAATGAACACGAAAGAGACAATTAACAACGAACTCAAAAGTCGAATAAGAAAGAGCGGTTTCCCGCCCTTCCTCTTCTAAGAACGGTACATGCGACTTTCAC
>NZ_JMIY01000007.1:189815-236940 GCF_000685155.1 Candidatus Methanoperedens nitratireducens | reverse complement strand
CATTTTAACTTCTCCATGACATCCTTATCTTAGCAAATTGTCTAAATTGGATTTTTAGATGTCTTCACATTGTCCCAGGAGCTTTGCACCTCTGCATTACTGCAAAAGCACATCCCGGTAAGATTACCCCAGATGGAAGGGGTAGCTCGTTGGCAATTCATAGCATAGCTTTCTTGTCGCACCGAACTGGTACGAACTCATCAGCCCGAGTTCGTATCGAGTTTGTACCAGTTCGTTGTTATATTAGCTCAACCACATCTGAGTCTAAGATGCTATATAGTTGAACTTTTTCATACCAGGTACAGAGAACACAGAGGCTACAATAAGGATTTCTTAACTATGTTTATCGTGATAACGTCTCTTTGCGTCTTACTTATATGAGATCATACACGTAACATTATCTGGTGCAGGTGACTTCGAAGGAAATGGCAAGCCAGGTGGGTAAGGCTTGCAGCGTACCTTTATAGTCGCCCCACATTGAAGCCCTGCGCCGACTTTTAAAGATTTGAAGATCATCTCTGGGTTCCTTGTTGCTATCATGGCTCGGTTGGGCAGGGCTGGGAAGTGGTTGAAAAATACATTTCTACCCAGAACTTTACTAGCGGCGAAAAAGCTTAATAGGCAAAAAACGCTAACAAGCCCTGTACCCTTAAACAGTAGTTGGCAAAGTAGAAATACTCTATTTATTGTTATAATTTGCTTGTATATATAGTAACTAACCGTGAATTATAGCCATTATAGGAGGCTCAAATATCCGCAGTCTTCTGAAATATTCTGTGGATTGATTAGATTAAACACCGCAAAGTTAGCCATGAACTGTTGTTCATAAATGAACATGAAAAAGTATCGGTAACGGACTTTTTCATACCAGAGCGCAAAGAACACAAAGAGTAGCCGCAAATTCCTTTGCGAACTTTGCGTCCTTTGCGGTGAGTTTACTATATGCTGCAACTGATCACGCAAACTAAAGCTAAACTTTGAGGCTAATTACTTTAACTACAAAAAAGACTTTATCAGTTTTAAAATGTTTGAAAATGATCCTATATTTACGTACATTGCCAACTACTGTTCAAGTTAAAATATCAACAAGCATAAGGAATTTAAACATAAACTTTAATAAAGAATGGTATGCGTTTTAAAGTCGTCCTAGAAAAAGACGAAGAAGTTGGAGGCTATGTCGTTAGCTGTCCAAGCCTTCCTGGCTGTTTTTCACAGGGGGAAACAGTAGAAGAGGCTCTGGAAAACATCAAAGAAGCTATACAGGCATGCCTTGAATCCCTTGCTGAAGATGAAATTAAGTCGTATTTGACAAAGCCCTCAACTCAAGTAATTGATGTGGTTGCCTGATGCCCAAACTCCCAATAATTTCAGGAATTGAAGCCATCAAGGCATTTTCCAAGGTCGGCTGGATTCCTCATCGCCAGGTAGGTAGTCATGTGGTTCTAAGGAAAGAAGGATCTAAGGTAACGTTATCTGTTCCAAAGCATAAGGAATTAAAACCAGGATTGTTAAGGCACTTGATTAAAGCTGCCGGGCTTACTGTGGAAGAATTTGAAAAGTTGTTGTGATAGATAATTCTGCGCCTGAAAAGAAACATAAAGAACAGGAAACCATCAGAAGATGCAAAAGTATCGAGCATGGGCAATGATGCATCGAAATTTATTTCGGTGTCCGTTACTGGCGTGCCTCAAAACATAAGAGAGAAGGTATGACAAATAAGACATCAGAAAATAATAACAAAATGTCTCTGGGGTTGAAATCCCACCATTCGAGTCTGCTCTCGAATGAAGAGAACGGGAAGTGCGATGCTGTGAAGCATGGTGCGGAGTTCCAAGTATCGTAAACCACAGCCCTGAACAGCAAGTGAACCAGAAGTGGCCTTATCGTGATGTGACGTCCCCAGTCACGACGGAAACTTGAGCAGAGTAGTGAGCGATGGGGTGATCATGGCAGGGATGGCGGCGAGTGACCGCTTGTAGGCTTTAATCTTTAAATAGCTCTCGTTTTTTGAATCTTTTCCAATAACATTCTTCGATGAATTCCCCCAAAGGTCCCTTCCATGGTTCTGATTTGTTAGGTGCTAAACTTCCAAACTTCTTTGGATTCATCCCAAGTTCTTTAGCCATTGCTATTTGATCAGAATTGAGTCTATCTTGCAAAGGGAAAAGCCAGACGAAAGCTGCATACGGGAAATCCGTCCGTGCAGTTTGATGAGGAGGCGGAGGTTGAAAGACCTCCTCTTTACTCTACCTCTCCGCGCTCGGATTCATGCTCCTGACTGGCGATGGAAAGCCAGAACTCCACATGAAAAGCTAAAATTCAGGTGCGAATAGGAAAGAATATAAAAAGCATAAAATTATAAAGTACATCGAGTTATGGTTAAATATACATAAATACAGATTACAATGAAAATACGTGAAATCATAAAATTGCTAAAAGCCGACGGTTGGTATCTTGTTACTACAAAAGGCAGTCATCAACAATATAAGCATCCAACCAAACCAGGCAGAGTAACAATCGCAGGTCATCCAAGTGATGATTTGTCGGCAGGAACATTAAACAGTATATTAAAGCAAGCTCAATTGAAGAAGGTGAAGTGAAAATGTATCGGTTCCTTGTAGTGATCGAAAAGGTAAATAATAACTATTCAGCATATTCGCCGGATTTACCGGGATGCGTGGCTACAGGCGCCACTCGCGAAGAAGCTGAAAAGAATATGTATGAAGCTATTGAAATGCATATAAAGGGATTATTGGAGGATAAATTACCTATTCCAGAATCAAAATCATTTGCAGAATATGTTGCTGTTGCTGAAAAATCAAATATGGAGCAGACGGCTTAACGACAAGCTGCTTACTCCAAACATTTGTTTCTCTATTGAATTTCTGCGCCTGAATTAAAACACTGAAATAGTGTAAACCAACAACGGAATAAACCATCGAGCATGTGCGTTGATGCCTCCGACCTCGGTCGGGAGTAGTGACTGGCGTGCCTCGAAACATAAAACAGCAAGTGAACCAGAAGTGGCCTTATCGTGATGTGACGTCCCCGGTCACGACGGAAACTTGAGCATAGTAGTGAGCGATGGGGTGATTATGGTAGTTTATTCTTCTATTTCCATCATATCAGAAACAATCTCTTCAAGCTCTTTTTTCCTCTTCTTACTCGATGACTCCACTTTCCCGTCAGCTTCAACCACAGACACCATGATATCAAACCTCTCTGCTGCTGCAGCATCAGCAGATGACATTATCGGATTATCAGCGCATGGCGGAGTCCATGGATTTGTCATGAACTCCATCTCCTGAAGAGTCGGAGTATATGAGTGAATGACCTCAAGTTTTCCATCCTTTTCATGCTTGTATGCACGGTAAAGAGACCTGTTCTGCCTGAAGCCCACATATATCTCAAGGAGCGTGACGCCGATGAGGGAATTGGTATGTTTTCCCACAACAAGGTCGCTTATGATATTCTCACCTTCATCCGTGTGAAGTACAATAAAACCGCTCTCTTTATTCTCGTTGTTTGAGATTTCGATCATCATTATCAAGCAATCAACCAGGGACATATCCATTGTGGGGATTATCCTGTCAAAATCCTTGATCGTCCTTGAGATCTGATCCTCTGAATAATCTGCCACACCATCGCGCTTTAAGATATCAGTGATCTTTGCTCCCTGAATGCCCAGCAGGTTTGATTCTATCCCGTACTTCTTCTCTTTTTCAATTAAGGTAGAAAGCCGCTCTTTTGCATCAAGGTGGCGTGCAAGTCTCCTTTTTATGAGTTCCTCATCACTGGCTGTAAGTTCAATTGCTTTTGGTACCGCGCCTAATTTCTGGGTCAATAACGATATCTGCTTGATTAACTCAGGCTCTCCAAGCTCCATCACATCGAATATGCTCTCGACCAGCAATTTAACCTGGTCGTAGATCGAAACATCGACAAATACAGGCTCATCGCCTTCAAAGATCGGAAGCTTTCTCTTTTCGTAGAGCTCCCCTTTCATTCTTTCAACAAAATCTTTCCTGATAAGTACCACAGGCTGGGCTGAACGCGCCCTCCCTTCAAACATAGCTCCAGTATTCTCTGAGAGCATCTGGATAGCCAGGGTTGTTTTTCCACCTCCCTGCGGCCCGGTAAATATTAAAATGGGGTATTTTTCCAGTTCTTCTGAGAGAATCCTGACTGATTCTTCTTTTGTGTGCGTAGAGGTATCAAGAATATCCATCAATAGAACCCTGAGCAGAATCCACGTATGCCCTCCGGGCATACGTGTGGCCTTTCAATGGCGCAACTATAGGCTTTATCCATTTTCTGTTTATTCCATTCCTTCCATTCCGCCCATTCCACCCATTCCGCCCATGCCTCCCGGTCCTCCTGGCGGCATTCCTCCAGGTGCGGACTTACTTGATAGCACATCATCGATCCTCAGGATCATGGTCGCTGCCTCAGTAGCAGAATCTATTGCCTGCATCTTAACCCTGAGAGGCTCAACCACGCCCTCCTCCAGCATGTCCACGACCTGACCTTTGAACACATTAAGCCCTGCCGTCTTATTGCCTCTCTCATGCTGGCTTCTCATATCAACAAGCATATTGATAGTATCAAGACCTGCATTCTCAGCAAGAGATCTCGGTATGATCTCAAGCGCCTCAGCGAACTTGCCCACTGCAAGCTGCTCCCTGCCTGTCAACGTTGCTGAATACTCCCTCAATCTCAGTGCCAGTTCGATCTCAGGCGAACCTCCACCTGCAACAAGCTTTCCATCCTCTATCGTAACCCCGACGACACGCAGTGCATCATGCAGTGCCCGCTCTGCCTCATCCACCACATGCTCAGTTCCGCCGCGGAGGATGATCGAGACCGCCTTGGGATTATGGCATTCTGTGACGTACGTCATTGCCTCCTCGCCTATCTTTTTCTCCTCAACCAGTCCTGCCTTTCCGAGATCCGATTCATTGATCTCCTTCAGGCTTGTGAGTATCTTGGCACCCGTTGCGCGTGCAAGCTTCTCCATATCGCTCTTCTTGACACGCCGTGCAGCATAGATACCTGCCTTTGCAAGGTAGTGCTGTGCAATATCATCGATTCCTTTCTGCACAAACACGATATTTGCACCGCTTGCGACGATCTTGTTGACCATGTCGTGCAGCATCTGCTCCTCCTGGTCAAGGAACAACTGGAGCTGATCGGGTGATTTTATTGATATCTCAGCATCCACTTCTGTCTTTTTGATCTCAAGGGCTTCATTGAGAAGGAGGATCTTTGCGTCCTTTACTCTCTTTGGCATGTTTGTATGAACCCGCTCTTTATCTATTACCATGCCTTCTATCAATTGTGATCCTTCCACGCTTCCGCCCACTTTCTTCTCGACTTTGATGTCATCAACATCAACAGTGTTCTTACCGTTCTCGGTATTTACGACGGCCAGTACTGCACTCACAGCAAGGCTGGCAAAAGCCTCTTTGGATGACTCAGCTCCTTTTCCTGTTATTGCAGTTGAGGCTATTTTAACCAGTAAATCCCTGTTATCCGGGCGCACGTCCATTGCAAGGGTCGCAAGGATCTCTTTTGCTTTTATTGATGCAAGCCTGTATCCGTTTGCGATTACGGTTGGATGCACGTTCTGGTCCAGAAGTTCCTCTGCGTTCTTGAGGAGTTCACCTGCAAGAACTGCTGCTGTTGTTGTTCCGTCCCCGACCTCGTCGTCCTGGGTCTTTGAGACCTCGACTATCATCTTGGCTGCAGGGTGCTCGATGTCCATTTCCTTAAGAATGGTGGCACCGTCGTTTGTGATTACGATGTCCCCGAGTGAATCTACAAGCATCTTGTCCATGCCTCTTGGTCCAAGGGTTGTTCTTACTGCGGCCGCGACTGCTTTTGCAGCCATGATATTGTTGCTCTGTGCTTCTCTACCTCTTGTTCTCTGACTGCCTTCTCTTAAAATCAGGATAGGCTGTCCTGCTAATTGTCCTGCCATAAATAACCTCCGTTAAAATCTTATTGTTTGATTTTATCTGATTTTTAATAGTATGTACAAACTCCAGGCTTGTACGAGGAGTTCTCATTGTTTGTAATTCTATATAAAAATTTCGGGACGGGTGAATTGGCGGGTGGTCTCAGGGTAAGCACAAAATATATGTTTTTAAAACATATTAATATCTGGTGGAACGGTATAACATACTAACAAAAAATAAGACTATAAAAGCAGTACGACAATACCTATAAAATATACCTCAACAATTAAGCCAGAGAATGTCACTGTTTGATACCAGGTTCTATGATTTTGATGTCCATCTGGTTTCCGAAAGCCCTGATTCAATCACCAGATTTGCATTACAGGCGAAAAGATATGGGTATTCCGGGATCGCCATAGCCAACTCAAAGATAGATGAACTGGATATGGGCAATATACCAGAGGATTTTTCAATATATGGTGCAGTTGAGATATCATCCAAACCCTCAAGACTCAGGGATGAGATTAAAAAATACAGAGGGAGCAAAGATATATTGATCGTTAAAGGTGAGAACGAGGAGATCAATCGGGCGGCTGTAGAAACAGCAGGGCTTGATATCCTTTTGCAACCAGTGAGATTCAATCATATCATTGCAAGAATGGCAGGTGATAACTCTATAGTCATTGGTTTTAACACAGGCTCTATTATTCACATGAGAGGAGAAGCACGTATCAGGGAGTTGAGGATAATGAGAACAAACCTGAAGTATGCACGAAAGTATGATTTAAAGATGATCCTGACGGGTAGTCCTTATTCACATTACGACCTTCGCTCACCAAGAGAGATGGCAGCGCTTGCAAGCCTCTTTGGTATGACCGAAAAAGAGGCTGCTGAGGCCATGAGCGCAGTTCCTCTCTGGATTCTGGGACGAAAAAGCCCTGAGTATATACAGGAGGGCATTGAGATAGTATGAGTTCTCTTCCCACCTTACGAGAAAAAAAACGATACATCGCATTTGAGGTTACATCTGAGAAAACAATAACCAGGTCTGAGCTATCAAGGGAGATCATGGACTCGATATGCTCGCTCTTTGGCGATACGGGGGGCAGCGAGATCAATGCAGGGCTTCTATCCTACGATGGGAGATACGGGATTATTCGCTGCGCAAAGGAGAAAACTATGGAAACAAGAGCAGCGCTTGCCTGCATAACTAAAATTAGAGGGATCCGGGTCTCAATTCTGGTGCTCGGGATATCAGGCACTATTAAAGGAGCAATGGAAAAGTTTATACAGAAGCTGCTCAATAAAGAGTCTCGAAAGAGAGAAGAGAGTAGAGAATTAACAAACATGAACAGCATATTGGCGGAGTAAAATCAATCATATAAAAACGAAATTGATATATTCCCAGAGACCCTCTTAATGTGAGAATAAAAATTGTTAGAACACAAATATATAGGAATTACATTTTTGATATCCAGGAGATGATATAATGCAAATGGCACCACAGATGGGATATGACAGGGCGATAACAGTATTCAGCCCTGATGGAAGGTTGTTTCAGGTAGAGTATGCACGAGAGGCAGTAAAACGGGGAACAACAGCAGTAGGAGTGAAAGCAACAGATGGAGTGGCTCTATTAGTGGACAAGCGGGTTACAAGCAAACTCCTTGAAGCAGAATCTATAGAGAAGATATTCCAGATAGATGACCATATAGGGGCAGCAACATCGGGGTTAGTCGCTGATGCAAGGGCGCTGATCGACCGTGCCCGTGTTGAAGCCCAGATTAACAAGGTTACATATGATGAGCCAATAGGTGTCGAGGTACTGTCCAAGAAAATATGCGACTTTAAACAGACATATACACAGTACGGCGGCGTAAGACCGTTCGGAACCGCGCTTCTTATAGCAGGGGTTGATGACAGCAGGGCGCGGCTGTTTGAGACCGACCCAAGTGGAGCATTACTTGAGTACAAAGCCACAGGTATAGGCTCAGGAAGGACAGAAACGATGGAAGTCTTCGAGAAAAAATATACTGATGATATTAAATTAGAAGATGCTATTATCCTCGGACTTGATGCCCTTCACAGTACCTCAGAGGGTGTATTCAATGCTTCAACCATCGAGATCGGAGTGATCGATCTTGCGACCAAAAAATTCAGAAAACTCGAAAATGATGAAGTCGAGAAATATGTTGATAGGGTTATAAAGATGCATGCCTCAGAAGCAAAGGGAAAAGGGAAGGAGAAGAAAAAAGAAGAGTGAATCGGTATGGTCACCCTCGATGAGTCCATAATCGCACGGCTTAAGACCCACGGCAAGACGTTTGAGGTTTTTGTAGATCCTGATGGAGCACTGGCTCTTAGAAGAGGCGACCCTGTAAAAGTTGAGAATATATTGGCAGTTGAAGATGTGTTCTCTGATGCAAAGAGCGGGGATAGGCCGGCTGAGCAGGATACCATCAATGCATTCGGAACTACAGATGCAATTAAGATTGCAGAAAAGATCATCCGTGAAGGTGATCTTCAACTTACTACAGAGCAGAAAAAGAAAATACAGGAGGATAAGAAGAAGCAGGTAATCACGGTTATTGCCCAGAATGCCATAAATCCTCAGACAAAAGCTCCGCATCCTCCTGCCAGAATAGAAGCAGCAATGAACGAGGCTGGTATTCATATCGATCCCATGAAGAGCGTGGATGAGCTGGTTAATATCACAATGAAGGCAATAAGGCCGATTATCCCGATACGCTTTGAGGAGGTAAAGATCGCAATCAAGCTTCCGCCTGAATATTCCGCAAAAGCATACGGCAGTGTTGCAAAGTTCGGGAACCTGATAAAGCAGGAATGGCAGAACGATGGCTCATGGATAGGGGTTATTTCAATACCCGCAGGGATGCAGGATGAGCTATACAGTCTATTAAATCAGCTCACAAAAGGCTCTGCAGAAACAAAGTTCTTAAAGTGATAAAATGGATAAAACATTAGTTATTCCAGGTGATTTTCTGTCCGATGATGCAAAACTGGCAGATGAGGGCACGTATGTTGAGAACGGGAAGGTATTCTCATCCGTATTCGGTATAGCATCATTTAAAAACCGTATCCGGGTCGCTCCACTATCCGGTAAATATATACCAAAACCGGGCGACCTGATAGTCGGTGTTATAAAAGAGATCACTTTTTCTAACTGGATCGTAGATATCAGGTCGCCTTATGAGGGACTGCTGCATATATCAGAATATCCTAAAAGGATCGAGAGTCAGGACATGCCCAGATACCTCAATATCGGCGATTCTATCCTGACCCTTGTTAAGGATGTTGACGCGAATATGAAGGTGGAACTCACCCTGAGTGACCAGAGGCTAAGACCTATAAAAGAAGGGCGTGTCATCGAGGTAACACCTTCTAAAGTTCCAAGGTTTATAGGCCGTGGCGGTTCTATGATAGCGATGCTGAAAAACGAGACTGGCTGCAGTATCTTTATCGGGCAGAATGGCAGGATCTGGATAACAGGAAAGGATAAAGGCATGGACCTGGCAGCCAGGGCTATTCTCAAGATCGAAAGGGAGACACATATATCAGGCCTGACTGATAGAATAACCAGGTTCTTAAAGGAAGAAAAAGGCGAGGGAGAAAAAGAACCAGAGAGAGAAACGAAAGGGGAAGAAGAGAAGATAGAAGAGAGAGAAGGGCCTCAGCCAGTAGAGGGGGAAAAAGCTGAGGAGAGAAAATCAGGAGGAATCCTTGACGAACTCCTTGGGAATGATTAATTGTTATCTTTTTATTAGAGCATAAAGATAAAGGAAGAGAAGAGGAATTTTTATGAATAGACCGGAAAAATTAATTGAAGGTGACATTCGCCTTGATGGCAGAAGACCTGATGAGTTAAGACCCATCAAAATCAAAGTGGGTGCTTTAAACAGGGCAGATGGCTCATGTTACCTTGAACTTGGTGGAAATAAGGTGATGGCCGCTGTTTATGGTCCGAGGGAAGTGCACCCGCGGCATATGGCGAAATCAACCAGTGCAGTGGTACGGTACAGATACAGCATGGCATCATTCTCTGTTGAGGAACGTAAACGCCCTGGACCTGATAGAAGAAGTATTGAGGTATCAAAGGTAAGTCGTGAGGCTCTGGAACCAGTTATATTCGAGGAATATTTTCCCCGCTCGGCTATCGATATTTTTGTAGAGGTGCTTCAGGCTGATGCAGGTACCAGGACAGCAGGGATAAATGCAGCTTCCATAGCCCTGGCTGATGCAGGCATACCGATGAAAAGCCTTGTTTCATCATGCGCTGTCGGTAAAGTAGATGATACACTGGTTCTTGATCTAAATAAAGATGAGGATAACTATGGCCAGGCAGATATGCCTGTTGCAATGACACCTGATGGAAATATTACACTTCTGCAGATGGATGGTCATCTCACCAGGGATGAATTCAGGGAAGCCCTTGAGATGGCCAAGGGAGCATGTACGACAATCTATGAACTTCAGAGGGCTGCCCTTGTTGAGAAGTACTCCTCGCAGATGGAGGGGGGTGATGTCATTGAGTGACGAGGTAATGACAGAACTCCGCAAGGATTATATCTATAATCTTATGGTTAAAGGAGAGCGAGAGGATGGACGGGCATTTGACCAGTACAGGGAAATAACAATCGATACGAATGTTATCGAAAGAGCAGAGGGATCTGCGCGCGTGCAACTGGGGGACACACTTCTAGTTGTTGGTGTAAAAATCCAGCCAGGGGCACCGTTTCCTGATACGCCGGATCAGGGTGTAATCATTACCAACCTTGAACTTATCCCGCTGGCATCACCGGTATTTGAAGCAGGGCCTCCAAGGGAGGACGCTATTGAGCTTGCAAGGGTGGTTGACAGGGGTGTTCGTGAATCAGGAGCCATTGACCTCTCAAAGCTGTGTATAACACCGGGTGAAAAAGTATGGATGGTGTTCATAGATGTGCATGTTCTTGATGATGGTGGAAATATAATGGATGCTGCAGCGCTTGGAGCTATAGCTTCACTTCTGACAGCTAAAGTACCTGCCAAGCGCTTTAACATTGGTGAGGAGGATATGGATGTGCCGATGAGGGATGTGCCTGTATCTATAACTGCGGTTGATATAGGCGGTACAATAATGCTTGATCCATCACTGGATGAAGAGAGTATAGCCGGAACCAAGCTGACTGTTACATCCAATCAGGAAGGAGCAATATCAGCCATGCAGAAAAGCGGTGTGCACCCACTTACTACTGAACAGATATCTTATATAGTGGATATTGCAATTGATAAGGCAAAAGAAATAAGAGAGAAATTTCTGGTGATATAATTATGGCAAAAACTAAGGCAAAAGGAAGAAAAACAAGATCTGCTGGCAGATTCGGCGTCAGGTACGGTACAAAGAGCAGAAAACTCGTGGCTGATATCGAGGAGAAGATGCATGCAGAATACACATGCTCAAGATGTGGAGCTAAAAGAGTTAGAAGAACTGCCACGGGTATATGGACCTGCACCAAGTGCGAAGCCACGTTTACAGGCGGCTCATATGTGCCTCAAACTCCGGCTCATCTGACGGTCATGAGAGCAGTACAGGTTGAGAGATCCAGAGTAAGCTGAGCACTAAATATATAAGGTCAGGTTATGGTATATAAATGTACACGATGCAAGCGGCCGGTTGAGATCGATTATCAATACAGCGGCATCCGCTGCCCCTATTGCGGTCACCGTATCCTTGTTAAGGAAAGGCCGGTGCTTGTAAAACGTGTTAAAGCTGAATGATCATTACCACAGCACGTAAACCCTCTTCAAAGACCCGTACATTTTGCAGGCATTTGAGCAGGTTTACAGGCTGGGAATATATTAACCGTGGAAAGAGCAGCCTGTCAGCATTTGCAGATGAGCCTTTTTTATTGATTGGGGAATCTAAAGGGAATCCGTGGAGCTTCAATTTCTTTATAGACGGCAGATGCATTCTCTCAATCCATGCTAATGTCTCTTTACTTAAAGAGACAAAACCCGGGCAGGAGCCGATAATTGAAGGGAATACTCCTTTAGCTCTTGCTCTTAGTAAAGTGACAGGGCTCAGGATAGGGGGAAGCTCAGAGAGGGTGATCCGTGTTGATGACAGCATCGGATTTCTTGACAGGGACGTACCGTATATCGTATTAAAAGTGCTGGAGAGAAGAGGTGAGGTAATTGTTTGATTTATTTAAGAAGGATAAGATAGAATCCCTGCAGGCAAGAATAACGCAGCTTGAAGAAGAGAACAAAAAACTTCTGCTCCAGCTTGAGAAAAAGAGTGAAAAAACAAAGAGAACAATAGCAACCAAACAGGAAGTTGACCGTGAGTTAAATGAGGCAAGGCAGAGAATCTCTTCGCTTGAGAACGAGGTACAGAGACTTAAAGAAGAATCATCCGGTGAATTGAATTTCCATTTTTCTGAGAGTTTATCCAGGAATAAACTTGAGAATGTTCTTTTTTTACTTGAATCGTTACAATCGAAAACTTCCACTCTGATAACTATTTATCTTGCAAGGGATGATATTCTTAAGAATATTATATCTGATATAGAGGACCAGATCGAAAGCTCTGCGCTGTATCTTATCGAGAAAATAGACTCGCAAACAGGCAAGGTTATTTTTTATGATACAATCGGGATTGTAAAATTAGTGGTTATCCCTGTTTTTCCTGTATCGCACTCAGAGTACTCACTTGATCGGCGCTTTAATATAGAACCATTAAAAAACAGCCTCATAAGCGATAAAGTACTGGTGATCAATGCCCATGCAGGTGAGACATTTATAGGGATACTGGAGCAGGACACTTTCGTGGAGCATGATATAGTACGAAGCAGTGTGATGGGGAAACACTCAAAAGGGGGCTGGAGCCAGAAGCGCTTCCAGAGCCTGGTCGAGGAGGATATCAGGCACCATGCAGATAAGGTAAGGGCAGCGCTTGGCACGATAATTGAGAAGCATAAGGATATACAGTATGTTATTGCGGGCGGGGAGGGCAAATTAATAAGAATGATCCTGGAAGGATACGACTATCCTTTGATAATAAATAATCAACTAATGGATTACCAGCCTGAGAAACTGCTAAAAGAGATCATGTCAGTGAGGATGTATGGGTTGTGACTGATCAGAGCGTGCTGTTCAATCCGGGAGATACGCAGTAATCACATTTCGCTGGTAAGTATCTTGAGGTGGCGCAGTTCTTGCACATCTCCACGGGCGCAAGGGGTCGAATACATACATTATCTCAAGAGTGACGGGCGTCTGCTGTCACTCAAGAAAGGCAGTGTCCAGAGGTGTTATGGTTTTTGTGAGGGAGGCGAGGATATCATAATGGAGCAGCAGGCTTTTCTGGTATAAGTCCATAGCTTCTTTTGATTGCTCCAATGAACACTCAAAGCCTTTGATGACGTTCACATAGGGACGTGAGTGCTCAAGCAGGAAATGCTCGTATCTGTGGGTCTTTATTGCCTATACTGCTGCATTCTGAGCGGATATGGCATTGTCCACGACTTTTTCGATCAAACTATTTTTTTCTGACAAGTTTTAAACCTCTTGATATTGTGCAACAATTTAGATTATTCTGGCCATGATGATGTAATAGTTTTTATTTTATGCCTCAGATGTAGATATTCTGATAATATAGAAAATGGTACAGCCTTTCGATATATTCAAGAACTGTTGGGGCATAAAAGCAGTAAGACCACAGAAATATATATATTCATATAGAGATTTAGGTGAGATAAAAAGTTCACTGGACTTTTTATTAAATCCAGAGGTAAAAAATGAATGAAGTTCAGGCAAATGGTGGTATAGATGACATTAATGCCAGATATTTCAGAGCTTAGTCACACCGCCCAAATTCCTCGCTTCGCTCGGAACTCCAGATACGCTCAGTCGTTAAGCGAAATCGTGAGTAAGATCAAAATTAATTCGAGGTGAAAAATGCTATTTAAGTTGGATACAAAAAACGAGTGCATAGACATTGTTAAAAGAGTGTATCTAAAGGATCTAAATTGGGATGAAAGAAAATTGCAAAAATTATTATTTGAAAACCTTGATAGAGTCATTAGAGAAGAGGAACTATTAGTAATAATGCAATCAAGAAGGTGGCAAGAGGAACCTGATTTAATGGCTATAGATGAGAAGGGATCTCTTTATATTTTTGAGCTAAAAGCATGGGAGACTCAAAGTTCTAATGTGCTACAAGTATTGCGATATGGACAGATTTTTGGCCAGTATGATTATGAACAATTGAATAATTTATTTTCCAATTTCTCGAGGGAAACCCTAATTGAGGCACATAGAAAAAGATTTCCGGACGCGAATATTTGTGAGGGTGATTTTAATAAGAAGCAACATTACATCGTTTTGACAAATGGAATTGATATCAAGACGAGAGAAGCTATATTATACTGGAAGAAACAAGGATTAGAAATCAAAGGATGGATTTATCGAATTTATCAAACAACATCTGGTGAGATCTATTTGGAATTTAACACTTATAAAACAGTAGACGATCCATTTGAAGATATTGAAGAGGGCTATTATATTGTAAATACAAACTATAGTAACAACCCTTTATGCCATAAGGATATGTTGGAAAATAAAAAAGCTGCAGCTTATTATCATCCCTGGAAGAATCACGTAAAAAGATTGCAAAGGGGAGACTATGTTTTTCTTTATCAATCTGGTATCGGTATAGTTGCCAGGGGAACAGTGAAAAGTGATCTTAAGAAATCCCACTACCCTGGTAAACCTAAAGATATAGATGAAGAATATTATGTGGAATTAAAGTCTTTTTCCGAGATCAAAAAGCCACTTACTGCAACTGAAATTAAAACTATTACAAGTATTGATTATAGATTTATGATGACATGTTTTTCTGTAGATAGAGAATCTGGGAATAAAATTTGGAATGAATTAACAAAGAGGATTTGATCGACCTTACTCACGCCCCTGCGCTTGCTTTACAATCTTGCCCTTCGGGTCGGATAACATGCTCATATCTTGCTGCGGCGTTGCGCTCCGACTCAAATACTTGGTCGGGACTTCAGATATGAGCGTATGTTAAGTGAAATCGTGTGGGCAAAGATTTAAGGATAATAAACAAAGAAGTAAATAACCATGTCTCGATGGCGAATTAGTAGAGGTCAGGCTATAGATTTACAGGATTGGGCATTAGAAGAAAGTGGAACAAAAGAATTACTGAGTAAACTGCCTGAACTTCCCAAAAAAGGCAAAATAAAACCTGGACTTTATGTTAGTTATGAGATTGATCCATCAGAGCTTGATGGAGGGATTGATTGAATAGAACATTAATCCCATCACACTCGGTGTCGGAAAGAAAGGAATACAACGTGTCGTTGAATTTTCTTTGCGGGATAAATGAGAAGGAGTTATACTGTGCCATCGCATAAAGAATATCGAAAAGAAAAGGAGATACAAATTCAGGATTTTTCTTTAGATGAAAAGCTGAGAACTCTCAGTAACAAAGACATGTATGATTTAGTGCAGACTTTGTTGAATAAAAACCCGGAAGTTCGGAAATCGATTCTGAAATGGTTTATGGACAAGTCAGAAGATATGGAAGATATTAACAGAAAACAAGAAAGAAGAGCTTTGAACGAGGAACTATTATGGGAACATTGGTATGATGCTAAATCCATTATTTCACAATTCAACAAATATGGTGGTGGACCGGAAGACGAAGAAAGTGAATGCTATAGTTATCTTGATGATATCGAGGAACTGGCTAAAAAAGGTGAGATCTCAACAGAGGCGAAATTTGAATTTATGGATGAACTCTTTGAGGAGTATAATATTGGGAACTCCGGATTTGAGGATAAGATGATGGATATATGCTTCACACTCTGTAAGACAAAAGAAGAATGGCAATATCTTGTGAAAAAACTTGACGAAAGACCAACGGAGTGGAGAAGAGACCTGATCATGGATATCCAGAAAAAACATCTAAAGGATAATGATGCATATTTGAAAATGCGGAAAGAGGATCTCCACTATGGTATGGATTACTGGGATCTGGCAGAATTTTATATCCAGAAAGGCGAGCGAAAGAAAGCCGTGGAAATAGCAGAAGAGGGATTATTAAAAGGAGATGGGCGACTGACGGAATTGTTTGAATTTTTGTCTGATCATTATGCAAAAAGCAGAGATCTCGCTAATCTGGAGCGTGTCGTACAGTACGCGATCAAGAAAAAAAGCGACGAAAAAGAGATGCTGGATAGATTATTTGAATATTATAAAGCAGAGAACGATTATGAAAACGCAAAAAGAGTACTTCTAAAAGCATTCGAGTATGTGAAAGCAGCCGGATATATACCCGAAGTGAGATCATATGCGCACTACAATAAAATGAAACAGTTCATGGTTGAGGCAGATTGGAAAGATATCGAGCCGAAAATTATCCAGGAAGTTCGAGGGAAAGACCTGGAAGACTATATACGAATATGTCTTGATAAAAACATGAAAAAAGAAGTGGTAAACATATTATTAAATCCACCCAAAAAACGACCTGGCATCGGATTTGTGTTTGAAAAAGAATACAACTTTGATGAGTTCGCAAAACGGTTAAAAGAAGAGTTCCCAGAAGATATCATTGAATATTACTGGCAAAAAGCATATAGTAACATCCAGAATGGTAACAGAGGAACATATCGTACCGCAGCAAGATATCTGGGGATGGTAAAACACATTTATATCGATATATTAAATGAAGAATCGAGATGGGAACAGCGTTTTTCCAATTTAAAAGTAGAATTTAAGAAACGTCCTGCACTTCTGGAGGAGTTAAGAGAACTATAAAAGAAACTGGCATTATGGTGATTGCTGTGGTAACTGCGGTTCGTTCCCTTCGATCGCTCACCCAAATTTCCGCCTTCGGCGGAACATCGCATACACGCCAGCCGTTAGGCGAAAGATTTTTCTCAATCAAGAAACTTAAAGAGCTGATGAAATCAGGCAGTCCTGCCATGATAAGCAGAGGAAGAAAATTGATTGAAAAATTAACGAGATGAACATCAGCAAAATGAATGGGCAAAATCCATCGCCTAACAGAGCGTATCTGGCTCCCCCGGGACTTCAGATATGACATACGTTAAGTGAAATCACTTCTGTCTTGCTATAAATCAAAATGCTTTTATAGAACATTTGAAATATATCCTGCATGGCAGAATTATTGTTCTTCATTTCAGCTTTCATAGCAGAAGTGATTGGAACTATTGTGGGATTTGGTTCTTCAACTATATTTTTACCTCTTGCTTTATTTTTTGTGGACTTCAAAACAGCATTGACCCTTGTTGCCTTTTTCCACATATTTGGTAATCTTGGCAGAATAACGTTTTTCAGGCATGGGCTGGACAAAAAGTTAATTTTGATTTTTGGTATACCCAGCATAATCTTAACTGTGATTGGCGCTCTGTTAGTGAACTATACTCCACAGGATGTGTTAAAATTAGTTTTGGGTGTCTTTTTACTTGTCTTCTCAATTACATCGATTGTGAAACCAGATTTTAAATTCAAACCTTCAAATAAAAATGCGGTTATTGGAGGAGGTTTATCTGGATTCCTGGCAGGTTTAATTGGCACTGGCGGAGCTTTAAGAGGCGCTTTCCTTTCAGCTTTTAACTTGAAGAAAACCGTTTACATTGCAACGGCTGCAGCTATTGCGCTGGCAGTAGATATGACTAGAATTCCTATATATTTTGGAAGCGGATTCCTTGAGCCACGATTTTATGTTTATCTTCCATTCCTTTTTATAATTGCCATTGCCGGTTCTTATACCGGTAAAAAAATTGTTTATAAGATTCCACAAAGTGCATTCAGACGACTTGTGCTCGGTGCAATTGCACTTATAAGTTTGAGATTTATTTATGATGGGATACTATTTTTGCTATAGTTATTGATAATGGTTTTGCCGATTCATTTTTCAAAGCAAAACCCAAGTTTATTCAAGCAAGGATTCACAAAGATCAAGCATTTTACTTTTTTCTTGAGTATCCGAATCCCGAAAAAGTAGTATTCAACATTTTGAGCATCAAAAAACGCCGATCGGTTTTAACCATGCATTTTATTCAATGAATTATATGGCTTTAGGAAAGAAAAAGTTTGAAAATCTCTTCAAACAGGTTAAGTTTAAGAAAGTTGGATATTATGGAGATTACAATTTTTCAAAATACTTTGTAGATTTCTTTGCTATAATATATATTTCCTCTTTCTCGGGTTCCAGTATTTGAATAATCTCCAGTCCCAGTGATGACAGTCTCATGAGAACAGGCTCTCTTTCTCTCTCTTTCGGTAATTTCAGCACCTGAAGCAGTAGACCTTTGCTTTTTAGTGCAGGAAGTACGTTCTCAAGTGCCTTTATAGAAGATAAAGGACTTGCAGTGATATCCATAAGCAGAACATCAAATTTCTCCCTATCAACAGGCATTGTAAACACATCCCCGAATTCTATTGTTATATTGGGGCGCTCATGTGCAAGTTTCTTGAGTTCTGAGCGAAACTCACGGCTGAACTCGATACCGTGGACATGGGAGGCGATTTCAGAGGCGAATAGTAGAAAACCTCCTGCGCTTGAACCTATATCCAGTACACGATCGCCCTCCCTGATAAGATTGGTCTTCTCCTGGATCTCCTTAAGTTTCCAGTACCCTGCAGGTTTATCCAGGTCTCCCGTTATCTCAACCCTGTCAGCATAGGCAACATCATACGAGGGCCTGGTGATAATCCTATCATTTACTCTCACGTGACCTTCAATAATAGCCCGTTTTGCGCGCCCGCGTGAACTGAAATCACCCATCTCTACAAGATAAGAATCAAGCCTCATAAATACTTATATAATATAGTGCATCATATTATATGATTTCCAGAGGTTAATAGCTAACGAACTATATTAAAACCACACCCGTGCCGAGGTGGCAGAGCGGACTAACGCGGCAGGCTCGAGACCTGTTTTACCGAAAGGTAAGCAAGGGTTCAAATCCCTTCCTCGGCGTAAATTTACCAGCAGGCTGATCACTCCTGTACAGCCTCTGCTTCCTTCTCTGCTGCCGGCGCTATGCCTTTCTGTACTTCGCCCGGACCTCCTTCTTCCTCCTCTTTCAGATTTAAAGTAGCCCTGACGGTGCCTTCAGGTGTAAAATCAATGGTGAATCCCATCTCCTTAAGAAGCCCGATCGCCCGATAGTTATCAGGCAGCATTACCGCATATATTATATCAAGTTTTTTATCTCTGCCGATCTCAATTATGTAATCCACCAGTTTTAACCCTATACCCAGGCGCTGCCAGGGATCAGCGACACCAAAGACTATCTCGCCGCTTTTCCCATCAG
Source organism: Candidatus Methanoperedens nitratireducens (assembly GCF_000685155.1). Classification (GTDB taxonomy): domain Archaea; phylum Halobacteriota; class Methanosarcinia; order Methanosarcinales; family Methanoperedenaceae; genus Methanoperedens; species Methanoperedens nitratireducens. The sequence goes on along the minus strand of NZ_JMIY01000007.1, from coordinate 217,616 downwards.
GCTGCACAAAAAGCCTGACAACACCCAGCATTTTCCTTCGCCCTTCCTCCTCCAGTTCTGCCGCAATGGCTATCTCTCGATCATAATCAATATTGGTGTACCTGGAACTGAACTCATGTGCTATAGGCACCTTAATGGCACCAAAGAACCTGTAGCGTATGGACTCCTCTGAGAGGCTATAGAACATCTCAAGCCACAGGGGTTCATCCTCAGGTTTAATGGGCCTGAGCAGAACAACCCGTCCATCAGGAAGCCTCCAGAGGGTTCTATACTTCTCAGGATACGGACTGATCACAAGATGCGCATGCGGCTCAATCCTTGCAAACACACTTTCTTTATCGATCACACCCCTGGCATCAAGAGCAAAAGCTTCTTTCTCATCTATTAATAATGGATTAATCTCAAACTCCTTCAGCTGTGGAAAATCCACAAGTATCTGAGAAAAACGCACCATTATCTCTTCCAGGAGCTTAATATTCGCCTGCGGCAGATCCCGATAGCCTTTCAGAATCTGGTAGATCTTTGTTTCCTCCATTATTCTTCTGGCTAACGTTCGGTTCAGTGGCGGAAGTCCGACAGCAACGTCCCTGTAGAGCTCAACCTCAACACCTCCCCTTCCAAACAGGATTACAGGACCGAAAAGCGGATCAGTTCTTGCACCGAGAATAACTTCATAGCCCCTTCTTCTGATCATGGGTTGAACCGTGATACCCTGGATCTGCGCTTCTGGATTATATTCTTTGGCCCTGTTTATGATATTATCAAAAGCCGCTCGAACTTCGGGCTCAGACTTAATATCAAGTACTACCCCTCCTGCATCTGTTTTATGGATTATCTGGGGCGAGAGAATCTTAAGAACCACAGGGTAGCCTATCTGTGAAGCAAAAGCAGCTGCTTCATCGCCAGTCTTTGCAATTAATGTTTTAGCGACAGGAATATTATAATGGTCAAGAATATGCTTTGTCTCAGATTCAGTCAATATCTCGCGGTCTTCCCTTGCGGCGTCTTTTATAATCACTGTAAGAGGACGTTTGGATGGAACAGTATCCGCAGGCAGTTCTCCAGGTGTCTCATAGAGTAACTCAAGGTTACGTTTATACTGATACATATACATGAACGTATCAACCGCCTGCTCTGGCGTATAATATGTAGGAATGCCGTTTTCAGTAAAGATACGGTTTGCCTCCTCCACATCTTCATAACCCATGAAGGATGTAAGATATGTCTTACAAAAACCCATAGTCTTGCATATTCCCACAGTACTTCTGGCAATTTCAGCAGGATCAGCTACGCCCTGGGGAGTGTAGATTATCACCACGCCATCAATGTTATCATCCTTAAAGCATGCCTCCACTGTGATTCGATAACGGTCAGGCGTTGCATCTCCCAGCAGATCGATCGGGTTTCCTCTGCTCCAGTAGGGAGGTAAGACGCTATTAAGTGTCTCTATCGTTTCTGGACTTAGTTTGGCCAGCTTTCCACCCTTGGCTATAATTGCATCCGCAGCCATTACCCCTGGCCCGCCTGCGTTAGTAATGATGGCAAGGTTTGGTCCTAATGGAAGCGGCTGCCTGCCCAGAGCCTCAGCGCAATTGAATAGATCACCAATTCCCTCAACACGCACCACACCTGCACGTTTAAAGGCTGCATCATATACCATGTCCTCGCCTGTAAGTGCCCCTGTATGTGAAGCTGCTGCCTTTGCACTTTCAGCAAACCTTCCGGATTTTACCACAATAACTGGTTTTGTTCTTGCAAAGTGTCTCACAGCACTTATGAATTTTCTGGCATTGGTTAGTCCTTCGATATACATCAATGTGCTGGTTGTTTTTGGGTCGGTGCCAAAATAATCTATCAGATCCCCGAAGTCAACATCGATCATAGAGCCTACTGAAACGAAATGGCTAAAGCCAATGTTCTCATGGGTGGCTATGTCCAGAATGGCTGAACCTAATGCGCCACTCTGAGAAATAAACGCGATACTGCCTGTTCTTGGCATTTTATATATAAAAGTTGCATTAAGATTGATATCCGGGTGGATAATGCCAAGACAGTTAGGTCCTATAATATCAAGATTATACTTCTTCTTTATCTCAAGAATCCTGTCCTCTAATGCTTTGCCAGCAGGTCCAACTTCTTTAAAGCCGGCCGAAATAATGATTATCCCTGTTATTTTAGCTTTTCCACACTCCTCTACTATATCAGGAACAGTTTCAGCCGGGGTAGCGATTATAGCAAGATCAACGACTTCTGGAAGCTGATCTACAGATGGATATGCTCTGATGCCGAGAATCTCAGATTTGCGGATGTTGACAGGGTAAACAGTGCCTTTATATCCCGGTTCTATGAGATTCTTCATTAATATATATCCGACAGAGCCCTCCTCATCGCTTGCTCCAACTATCGCGATGCTTTTTGGATTAAAAATCTTGTCGAGATTTGATGTAACCATGATTATATCTCCCCAAGTACGGAGGTATGAACACATCGCAAATAAAACTTTGTATCGTATTGGTATTGTCGGCGATACATAATATTGATAGATAATATCTGGATAGAGAACATTCGCTATTCTTCGCTGATGTTCTTAGTTTTATTTACTATTCTTAGTAAGATTTTTTAGATTATATAGGCCCTTCAAGGCTTAAATGTATCTCAAAGCAATACGCCTCGAAGGAATTTACCCGGCTGCAAGTGATTTTAAAATCAAATGCATCACTATCCTACTAACTTTTTAACATCAGGTAACGATATATGATATTCTTTAGATATATCACATATAGCTTTCATTAGAGCATCATACTCGTTCATACCCATGCGTATGGCTGCTGTTTTTCTCTCTGAGATAGCAGTCAATACATCAAATATGTCCATATTTTTCACCCCTCCTGTTATATACAAAAAGAATCAGCATTCAGTATAAAGCTATTTGAAAATGAATAACCATTTAGGATTAAAAGAAGGGTAATCTGGTTAATAGCAATGGATTACCCTGTTACTAATATTAATATTAGATGACCAGTCCACCATCCACGCTGAGCACTGCCCCATTAACGAACCTGGCCTCATCCGAAGCAAGATACAGGTATGCATATGCAATATCACTGGGTTCACCCAGCCTGCGCAGGGGTGTTTTCTCTCTCATCATCTCAAGAATCTTCTCAGGTACACCTGCTGTCATCGGGGTAGCTATAAATCCCGGGGCCACTGCATTGACCCTTATCCCTTTCCTTCCAAGCTCCTTTGCTAAAGTCTTTGTCATTCCAATTAACCCGGACTTGGACGCAGCATAATTGACCTGGCCGACATTGCCATATAGTCCCACGATAGAAGATGCATTGAGGATTACACCGCTACCCTGGCTGATCATAGCGTCAAGCACTGCCTGACTGCAATTAAAAGCCCCTTTGAGATTTATATCAATAACCTTATCCCATTGTTCTTCTGTCATTTTTATTAGGAGAGAGTCCTGAACAATACCTGCATTAAATATCATCACATCAATTCTACCATATCTCTCCAGTGTATCTTTAGCCATCTGTTTTGATTGTTCCCTGCTGGATACATCTACCCTAATAAAGAATCCCTCGCCTCCCGATCTCTTAATCTCCTCTACTACATCCCTGCCATTTTTTTCGCTTATATCGGCTACAACAACCTTAGCTCCTTCCCGGGCAAATAATAGTGCCGTTTCTCTGCCAATACCGCTTCCTGCTCCTGTAATAATTGCAACCTTATTCTCAAGTCTCATCTTATACTCTCTCTTAGTTTTGGCCCTTTTCGGTTTGATTCAAAATTAGATTTTTCTGCACTTACTTTGCGGTTATCCTGAAATCTCTTTTATCTGTTCTGGAGTTGCCGTTTCAATAAACCTTCTGCAGTTATCATTGCAGACAAGGAATTGTTCACCTGTTTTTGTTACTGCCATTTGCGCTTTATCTGTATCAACCAGCATTCTGCAGCAAACTGTTCTTGCCTTTCTGCTAAATTCTGCATTCATACTGGCAGTATGGGCCTTATCCAGCCATTCGCTTATTATCTCATCTGTACTTAATAGATATCTTGCCCTCTCAAGGTCTATCTCTCCGACCTCCTTCCATGAAGTCCAGTCGTTAACAATCGATCTCTCTGAAATAAACCTAATAAATTCAGGAACTGATCCCAGCGTCTTCTCCATATCTTCAAGCGTATCTTCATATGTTCCCATTTCTTTCACCCCATCTAAACTGGGGTCTATTGTATAATAAATTTTTCGTATTTGATCTAGAGACACCAGGGTTGCGCATAAGCTTGCATGTATGGGCTCTCAATACTCGAAAGTTTAATAAGTATTGTAAGCAGTGTAAGTTAGAGACATTGGTTGCAAATTAAAATGATGGCAAAGGTCTTAAAAATTTATATTAAGGTATAAATAATATCAATAAAGCCGGTAGAAGGTGGCTGAATGGGCGATTTTCTGGATAAGCTCTTAAAAATTCAATCAGGCTATTTCAAACGCATGCGGTTAATCTTTATCCTGGATTTAATCTCTATTTTTAGCATATTATATGCAGTCTTAATTATCTTTCAACATGCTGCAGATTTTTTAGATAAATATTCTTTACCAGTTCCTATTGAAGTCATTTTACCAATTCTGGCGTTTGTTACTGCTATAATCAGTGCTTTACTGCTGCATAGAAAAGATAATAAAATTAATATTAATCTGTTAATAGAAAATAAATATTCCGAATTAAAGGAGAGACTAAGAACCGCATACGATAACAGGAATGAGAACAATATAATAGTTGATTCATTAAAAGATCATGTTTCCGTTTCACTGACAGGTGTTTCATCATCGCATCTTCTGGCAACAGGTATGTTGATCACAAAGATCCTGGTAACTGTTATATTTATCTCAGGTGCAGCTATGGTTTCTTTAAACCCTGATAAGTACGCTATTCCACCCGAAACTTTTACTAACATCACCAGCACCGTGAATGAAACTATCGAAAATATTAATAATCAGACTTTTAATGCCCAGGGCCCGCCCGTTGAAACCGATAAAGTGGGAACAACCGGCCAGGGAGACATCTTTGGCAAGCCGAATATTGCACCTATTGAAGGCAAGCCTGTTGACCTGTCTCTTGATTCGGGCTCAGGGGCAGGTAGTACGATAAGTGAGTATAGCCCGGATAAAAACCAGTTTATCCGGTCAGCGGATTTTCCTGTGGATGTCCTTGGTTCAAATGTCTCTGATGGAGGATACGGCGCACTTATGAAAAAAACGGAAACAGAAAAGGAGCTGATCAATAAATATGCAGTCGAACGGAGCAAGATTTAAAGTTAAAAGAAAGAGGTTAAAAAATGAGCAATGATATATACACAGGCTCAAGCAGGACCTTCAAAGAACTCCTTGATGAAATAGGGAAGGTCATCGTAGGACAGCGTGAAGCCATAGAGCAGATGTTGATTGCGATCCTGTGCAACAGCCATGCGCTTGTGGAAAGTAACCCTGGCCTTGCAAAGACCCTCACTATAAGCACTATCTCAAAAGCGCTTGACCTTAAATTTAGCAGGATCCAGTGTACTCCTGACCTTATGCCCTCAGATATCACAGGCACATACATCATCGAGGATATAGGCGGAAAGAAGCAGTACCGTTTCGAGCCAGGACCTGTGTTCGCAAATATTATACTGGCAGATGAGATAAACAGGGCATCGCCCAAGACTCAGAGCGCGATGCTTGAGGCCATGCAGGAAAAACAGGTAACGGTAGGGAATAAGACATATCCTCTGGATAAGCCCTTTTTTGTACTCGCTACCCAGAACCCGATTGAGATGGAGGGTACATACCCGCTGCCTGAGGCACAACTGGATAGGTTCCTGCTCAAGATATTAATGGACTACCCCACATTTGAGGATGAAAAAGAGATCGTTCACCGGTACACGCGCAACATCATACCTTCGCTAAACCGCGTGGTTACAAAGAACGATGTCCTTGAGCTCCAGAAACTTACACGCGATGTCCCTGTAGCCGATGATATAAGGAACAGGGCGATCAGAATCGTGATCTCAACCAGAGAAAAGAATGAACATATCGAATACGGTGCGTCCCCCAGGGCTTCTATCGGTATTATCCTGGCAGCAAAGGCAAGGGCACTGATCAAGGGGCGCAATTACGTAAGCGCAGAAGATATCGATGCCATGGCCTACCCTGTGCTGCGCCATCGCATCATTCTCACGTTCGAATCAGAGCGCAAAGGCAAGACAACCGACCAGGTGATCTCGGATATACTGAAAAACGTGAAATAGATGAAAACCGTTGCGCCGCTTTACTTCGCATATCAAACGAAGGGGTATGGTCGCAAGACCATACCCCTAGACCGCATAAAGCGAGGTGTCGCTAAACCTTTGAGAAAGGTTTATCAAACGAAGGGGTATGGTCGCAAGACCATACCCCTAGACCGCATAAAGCGAGGTGTCGCTTTATGATAGACACTTCATTTTTCAAGGAGCTTGACCGCTTCTCGTTCATGGTGCGCAAACGCGTCTCCACAGCCTACAGCGGCAGCCGGCGCTCGATCCTGAAAGGCAGGGGCATGGAGCCTGTGAGCTACCGTGAGTACACACAGGGAGATGATTTTAAAATAATTGACTGGAAGGTATACGGACGTACTGAGAAGCTCTATGTCAAGGAATTTGAGGAAGAGAAGAGCCTGACAACACACATACTCCTTGATACCAGCAGGAGTATGGATTTTCGAAATAAATTCACATATGCTGCAATGCTTGCGCTCGGGTTTGCCTATCTTGTGACCAAGGATAACGAGAAATTCGGGGTATCTACCTTTGGAGATGAGATAAATATCACAAAACCAAGGAGAGGAAGAAGATATCTTTCACAGATCATCGATATTCTCAATAACATCGAACTATCGGGAAAGACCAGATTCGATTATTGTATGGAAAAGTATGCCCACATTATAAAATCAAGGTCGCTTGTAATAATAATCTCTGATTTCATGGCTGATATTGATTCTATAAAAAACAGCATCTTCAGGCTCGGGGATCATGAGTTTGTACTTATTCAGGTTCTTGATCCTGTGGAAAAAAACCTTGACCTTGGAGGGGAAGCAAGATTAACCGACCTTGAGACTGATGATAAAATGGATATATATACAAGTCCGAAGCTTCGTTCTGAATATGAGAGGCGCCTTAACGATCACATAGCAAAAATAAAAGAGACCTGTCTTATGGTCGGGGCTGATTTTCATACTGTAACCACGGATATGCCGATTTTTGATACCATATTCCAGGTTGTAAGCAGGCAAGATGTAAAGATGGAAAAATAGAGCATGAAGTGCGAAATCTATAATTTTATAATCAAATTATAGGTGTTTAATGAATAAAAATGTTATCTACGAGGAATTAAAGGAAAATCCCAGGAATGTACGTTATAATAGGCTCTGCAGTGCAGCAGAGTTATTCGGGTGGAAAAGGCAGCCACAGGACATACATGCGTAATGGAATAAGAGAGGCATTGAATTTCCAAAATGTTGGCGGATGGGCAAAGCCTTATCAAGTAAGACAGCTTTTAAAAATTATTGATAAGTATAATCTACTGGAGGAGGAAAATAATGTATAAATATGCAATAGAAATATTCTATAGCGAAGAAGACGAGGGTTATATTGCTATAGTGCCAGAACTCCCCGGATGCTCTGCTTTTGGGGAAACAGAAGAAGAGGCATTGAAAGAGATTAAGATAGCAATTGACCTCTGGCTGGAGACCGCTAAAAAGGAGGGGAGAGAAATCCCCAAACCCGCGGGAAAAGAACTTTTGAGAGTTGTGGTTGAGGAACTGACATCATTTAGCAATGCATGTACAAAGGGGGTCAGCGTACAATAGGGAGCCATGCAACTATACAGAATTTTCGCATCATAGCAATAAAAATAGTTGCGACCTTTGCGTTCTCTGCAGTGAGATTTCAATGCCACCCAGCAGTCATCTGGGAATTTAGAAAAATGCGCCAGAGGCTTTCGGAAAATAGAGGTTTAAGATGGGTATTTTAGATATACTATACACAAACCCGCTTCAATTCGCAAACCAGGCCGGGCTCTATGCGCTTCTTTCTATCATCCCGCTTATAATTATATATTTACTGCGCCCCAGACCGCTTAAGATAAAGATCCCCTCTTTAATGTTCCTTATGGACATTGAGCGAAAGAAGAGGCTTAACGTTTTCAGGAAATTCCTCAAAGACCCGCTCTTCCTTATTCAACTGCTTGTGCTTACAATAATTTCACTTGCACTTGCTGCGCCTTTTATTATGGCGAACGAGGAGATAGGAGGAGGACATACAGTGATCATTCTTGATGCCTCTGCAAGCATGCAGGCTGATGGAAGGTTTGAGCGGGCAGTTGAACAGGCAGGTAATTTCCTGAGCGCAAAGAACACGGTGATACTTGCACAGAGCGTGCCTGTAATGGTGATAAAAGAGGCACCTTCCAGCAGCGCAGCAGATTCACTGAAAAAATTGAAGGCAAAAGCCACGGGCGCTGATATATCAAGTGCCATTCTCCTGGGGCGTCGGATGCTTCCCGAAGGCGGAAGAATTGTGGTTTTCTCAGATTTTGCAAGCTGGGGCGGCGATGACCCCCTGGTTGCAAAAAAACTGGCGCAGGCCAATGGTATCAATGTTGAGTTTGTGACAGTAAGCGGAAGGACGGATAATATCGGTATAGTGAGCGGCTGGTTCGAATCTGGCGATTATAAGATCAACATTAAAAATTTCAATAAAGAGGCACAGGACGTAAAAATCGATGTTACCACAGATAACCGGAATATACTCTCAAGCACACTTAACCTGCGAGGGCAATCCAGTGAATACTTCACGATCAGTAACTTAACACCCGGGATAACGAAGATCTCTCTTACTGTAAATGATGCGCTTTCCCTGGATAACAATGCCTATATCATAATACCAGGATCAGTAAAAAATGATATCCTGTATATTACAGATAATGCAAAAACACCTTCACTCGTTGCACTTGGCCTTATTCCTCATACCACGGTCAAGAGAGCAGATACGAAGAGCATCCCTTCATTATCAGGGTATTCGACTGTCTTTGTTGGTTCTCAACTACCATCTGAAGCGGTAAAGAGTCTTTCTGATTACGTTAAAGCTGGCGGTAACGCAGTAATAATCGCATCACCGGATCTACAGGATATGGATCTACTGCCTGTTGAGCCTGGCCCTATCTCGACTAGAACATCGCTGAATATTGTAAAGGCAAGCGGGATGACAGAGGACATCAGCATTGAAAAAGTTGATGTTAAAAAACATTTTAAGGCCACGGCAAAGACGGGCGCAGTGACGCTTGTTGAAGGAGGGGATAAATCCGCAATTCTCGCATACTGGAAGTCAGGAAGCGGGATGGTGATCTATTCAGGACTTGCCGACCCGCAGGGGGATAATATCTACGATCCCCTCAATGAGAATGTATGGAGTGATTTCCATGCGCATCTTGAATATCCTTTATTCTGGAAACAGATGATGGAATGGATAAGCGGAAGCCTTGATGTTAGCGAGTATAACGCAAGGACAGGACAGTTTATCAAACTTCCCTCACGCCAGACCATAAAGACTCCTGCTGACAGCATTACAACAGATATGCTGCTGCTTGATGAGGTCGGGATATATAAACTGTCTGATAAGGATGTGGCTGTAAACCTGTACGATGAACGGGAATCAAACCTGGCAGGTGGCAGTATCTCTTCATCAGCATCAATACCAGGAGAAAAGGAGACTGTCACTACCCAGATAATACGATCTCCAAGATATCTTGATATCTATTTCATAATAGCGGCAATGTTCCTTGTGTTCCTTGAGCTGTACTACCTGCGCTGGAGAGGTGAGCTGTGATGGATCTTACCCCTCCCCAGTTCGCTAACCCGCTTATTCTATTACTCATAAGTCCTCTGGCTCTTGCAGGATGGTATGCCATAAGGAGAGGTATATCCAGACCCCTTGTGATCTCGCGCGTGATAATCCTGAGTTTGCTGATAATAGCGCTTGCTTCGCCTTTCACCCTCGGAACGAGCACGATCCGGGACGAAGCCCCCAGGATTGCCGTTGTATCTGATAAGACTATGAGTATGGATTTATTTAACATGGATACGGGTGAAAAACTGTTCGAATCCCTGAAATCAAGGACACCCACAACGTACAGGCAGTTCGCCGGGGTAAACTCGCCCATCGGGGATGAGGTGATCAGTGCTGCTGAGAATAACAATATCGTACTTGTAAGCGACGGAAATAGTAATTACGGAAAAGACCTCTTCGATGCCATTTCCTTTGTCTCAGGCACAGGTACGCGCGTATATGCAGTGAGACAGGAACCGATACACAACGATGCCAGTGTTGAGATCGAGAGCGCCAAGAACCTGATAATCGGGAATGAGAATGTATTCAATATCATTGTAAGGCAGGCTGGAAGTGAGATAAGCTACAGGCTTGATGTGGATATAGACGGCGCACCTGTGAAAAGCGAGGCGATTACCCAGACAGAGAGAACCAATGTCACCTCGGTATACTATACCTTCGATTCACTTGGAACGCACAGGGTAACGGCGACCATAACACCAGAGGGTGAGGACAGGTTCAAGGATAACAATGTGTTCTACAAATCCGTGTTCGTTGTGCCAAAGCCAGAGGTACTGGCAGTGACGGATGATACAGGCTCGCCGCTTTATACCGTAATAGACAGCCTGTATGCTGTTACCCGATCCAGTACAGTGCCTGATGACCTTTCCCGTTACAAGGCTGTGATAATAGATAACAGGGGTGCGGCGCAGTTAAGTGCAGATGTCCTGAGAGAATACGTGGGCGGCGGAGGAGGACTTGTAGTGGTGGGAGGGGATATATCATATGATAAAGGGAATTACAATAACTCACCTGTTGAAGCCCTATTGCCGATAATATCAAGGGCGGGTGAGTATAAGGGCGGAAGGAATCTTGTAATCTTAATTGATTCTTCTGGAAGCACTATTTTAGGAGATGCCACCACTGGCCTAACATTCATAGGTCTTATTAATGCAAATGCCATAAGCATTGTTCAGAATATAGGACGGGACAGCCGTATTGGCGTTGCAGCATTTAGTGGGGTGACAGCTGAAACAGATATGCTGTCAATGAGCAGTGATGCCAATAGAGCTGAACTTGAGCGATTCATAAGAGATATTGGTCCAGATACAAAAGGTGGCGAAAATCCTACTGACATAGACAAAGGACTTCGTGCTGCAGAAAATTTATTAAATTCAGTCAGCGGTACAAAGGAGATTATAGTAATATCGGATGGTCAGATACATCCGGATGGGTTTGAAGAGGCAAAAAAAACTGTAGAGGATTTAAAGAGTAAAGGCATTCATATAACTTTTATACAGATAATTTTGTCCTATGAAGTAAATGCAAAGGCTGATAAACTATATGATGATTTAGCTAAAATTTTTGGTGAGAATGCAAAGGTCGTGGATCCAGGGCACAAAATATGTGAAAAAAATAGACCATGCCTTGAAGGTGATGAGAAGCAGCCTGAAATAACACCCACACCAACCCCCACCCCAGACTACCGTCAGTATAATATCGAACCAATCGACACTGGCCATTTTATTACAAGATATATCAATCTCTCAGCCGATATAACGGGTTACAATGAAGTTATTCCGAAATTAGGGGCAGATGAGCTGGTTGCAACATCCCCGGGATACAAGCCTATACTTACGGTGTGGAGCTTCGGCCTGGGCAGGGTGGCTGCATTCACCACAGATAACGGCGCAGGTGAGACGCGCTGGGCTCCAGCAGTTTACAGCGGTGAGAACTCGCGCCTCATCCCCTCCATGATCAACTGGGCGATCGGAGACCCGAGGCCAAAAGAAGGCGTGGTCATACAGGCCGAGGATATCTGGGCCGGCACTCCTGGCAGGGTTATTATCACGTCCGATACCCTGCCGCAGGTCAGACTCGATGGAACGGCACTTGATCTTTCCCGCACAGGGCCGGTAACATACGAAGCCTCGATCAATCCTGATAAAGAGGGGTTCCATGATCTCTCAGGATACGGGATAGCCGTGAACTATCCGCTTGAATACAGGGAGATAGGCTTCAATGAGAAACTGAGCACTGCTATTGCATCAAGCGGCGGGCGCGTATATAGCGAGAATGAAGTTGAAGGTCTACTGCTGATGGATATTAAAGAGAGGGCAATAAGGACTGTTCAGGAGCCAGTGAGCAAAAAAGAGCCATTCCTTCTTGCAGCCCTTATCCTGTTTTTAGGCGAGGTTATAATCAGAAGGCTTAAGGACTACAGGAAGGAGAGGCCACTGATTCAGGATAATCCTGTGGGATGATATTTTTCTCAGGTTAAACTTAAATACAAACACGTAGGTAATGGGAGGCTCTGTTGCTCATAAATTAAAAATTAAAAAGCAGGTACTAAAAATGTCATTCGTGTTTGCGGTTAAAACCGTAGGGCGATAGAATTGATTGCTTCTGGTGGTGTTTATGGAATATACTTACTTACTTATTGGACTTATCATCTCTTATCTGATTGGCGCTGCATCATCAATCATACTGAATAAAAAGGATCATCTCTGCGCCTGTGCCGCTTTCATAAGCGCATCAATAGCATCAGTTTTTGGGATTATTCTTTCATTGTCCGTAGTTTTTGGTGAAACCTTTACCTTCACTCTATCGAGCTCATCGTTTTTGAATTTCGGCTTTTTTGTGGACAGGCTATCTGCATTCTTCATTCTTTTGATATCGATTGCCGTCTTTGCAGTCTCGATCTACTCAATCGGGTATGCAAAAGAGTATTTCGGAAAAAAGAATATCGGCTATCTTGGTTTCCTGTATAACATATTCATTCTCTCAATGATTCTCGTAGTTACAGCTAATAATGCTGTCATGTTCCTGATAGTCTGGGAATTGATGTCTGTGATCTCTTATTTTCTTGTGGTATATGAACATGAGAAACCAGAGGTCAGGAAGGCGGGCTTTATCTATATCGTGATGACCCATATCGGAACCGGATTTATAATCCTCTCATTCCTGATCCTGGCAAGCGGAAGCGGCAGTTTCGATTTCGAAACCTTCAGCTCTACAGGCGCGGCGATGCCGCAGATGCTCAAAGACCTCGTTTTCCTGTTCGCTTTGATAGGTTTTGGGGCAAAGGCAGGTATAGTGCCTCTTCATATCTGGCTCCCTTATGCGCATCCTGCAGCGCCAAGCAATGTATCCGCGCTCATGTCCGGGGTTATGATTAAGACTGCGATTTATATGCTGATCCGAGTCTTCTTTGATTTCCTTGGCGCGGGTGTGCTGTGGTGGGGTGTATTAGTATTGATCCTGGCATCAGCATCCGCACTTCTCGGGGTGATGTATGCTCTCATGGAACACGACATAAAGCGCCTCCTTGCGTACCACAGCGTCGAAAACATCGGGATCATCCTTATCGGCATCAGTGTATCAATGATATTCGTATCTTCAGGGTATACTGAGCTTGCTGCATTCGGATTGATCGCAGGATTATACCATACAGTAAACCATGCTGTGTTCAAATCCTTACTTTTCATGGGGGCTGGTTCACTGATATACTCAACCCATACAAGGAACATGGAAGATATGGGCGGTCTGCTTAAAAAGATGCCCTGGACAGGTCTGTTTTTCCTGGTTGGTTCAATATCCATCTCTGCGCTTCCACCTCTTAACGGCTTTGTGAGCGAGTGGCTCACCTTCCAGGCACAACTGCTGAGCATTAATCTCTCAGATAACATCATAAAGATAGCAGTATTATCCAGCGGCGCAGCCCTTGCCCTTACAAGCGCTCTTGCAGCCGCGTGTTTTGTCAAAGCGTTCGGGATAAGCTTCCTTGCCCTCCCGCGCAGTAAGGCGGTAGAGCACGCAAAAGAGGGGCCAAAAAGCATGCTTTTCGGTATGGGTACACTTTCGCTTCTCTGTATTATCCTTGGCGTATTACCTTTCTACTTTGTGCCAGTTCTTAATTCAATTGCAGCACCTCTTGTGGGCACAACAATATCAAAAGTCACATTTGATCTATCTCTTGCTGTGTTCAGCCTCAGATCAGAGAGCATCTCTACGATGTGGCTGTTCCTGATGCTGTTCATATTCTTATCCCTCCCGTTCATTCTGGCACTTGCAGTCGGTGGAAGGACACCAACGAAAACATATGATACATGGGGATGTGGACAGCCAGTCACAACAGCACGGAACGAATATACAGCTACCGCTTTCTCAAAGCCGATACGCATGTGGCTTGGCAATATCTACCGCCCTCACAGGGAGATACAGATTACCTATGCAGGCTCGCCTTACTTCAAGGAGAGACTAACTTTCGATGCACAGGTCGAGCCAATCTTCGAGAAATATATGTATGAGCCTGTTGCAGGACTTGTGGTTTCAGTATCAAGGATATTGAGGGTTATACAGACAGGCAGCATCCATGCATACCTTGCCTATATCTTTATAACGCTGATAATTCTTTTCGCTTTCGTGATATCAGGAGGCGGCTAAATGCTCATACAGGCTGGCATTGTACTTCTCCAGGTACTTATCATCCTTGCGCTTGCACCTCTTTTAAGCGGTATAATCAAAAAGATAAAGGCGTTCTTCCAGATACGCAAAGGCCCGAGCATCTTCCAGCCTTATTACGATATTGCAAAACTTCTGCGTAAGGAATCGGTGGTATCTGAGAATGTCTCATGGGTATTCCATGCTGCGCCAGCGATCTCGTTTGCCGCCATACTGACAGCAGGTCTTCTTATTCCGATCTATATTTCAGATATGCCTTTTGATTTTGCAGGAGACCTGATCGCTGTTGTTTACCTCTTTGCCCTGGCGCGGTTTTTTACTGCTCTTGCGTCGCTGGATACTGGGAGTTCCTTTGGTGGAATGGGTGCAAGCAGGGAGATGTTCATCGCATCCATGGTTGAGCCTGCTTTAATGCTTTCTGTATTCGCGATAGCGCTCAATGTGGGTTCAACAAATCTAAGCTATATTTCACAGACCATTTCAATGGCTGGTATTGATGCAGTCTCGCCGTATCATCTGCTTGCATTTGTAGCCCTGTTTATTATTGCAATCGCAGAGACTGGAAGAATACCTGTAGATAACCCTGCCACGCATCTTGAACTGACAATGATCCATGAGGCCATGATACTTGAGTACTCCGGGAAGCAACTGGCCATAATCGAACTTGGAGTAATGATAAAACAACTGCTGGTTTTCTCACTGCTTGCCAACATTTTCTTCCCCTGGGGCATATCATCGGGCTTTGGTATTGGGATAGTCATATCTCTTATAGTTTATCTCATCAAGATCGTGTTTCTGGGGGCATGTATGGCGATGCTTGAGACTTCGACCGCAAAATGGAGATTGTTCAGATTACCCAATTTGCTTTCGATCTCTCTGATGCTCTCGTTCCTTGCGCTTGTTTCGTTTATTATTGTAAAAGGAGGATAGGATATGTCAGAACTTGTTTTCGGTTCTAAAATTATGCAGTTGATAATCGCATTGATACTGGTTTCGACCTTTATGATCCTGGGCTCGACACGGCTTTATTCATGCGTGAGAGCCTTTGGGATCCAGTCATTTTTACTGGCAAGCGTGGCAGGTATAGTAGCGTACTCGACAGGAAGATATGAGATCTATATTATCGCCCTTCTTACACTGGTTATAAAAGCAGCGGTAATCCCGTATATTTTTATTTATATAATCCGTGAGATCAAAGTTAAAAGGGAAATCGATCTCTATGTCAATATATCACCCTCACTTATAATCGGAGGCGTGCTTATTGTTATTTCGTATTACCTTATACGCTCGATAAACATCAGGACAGAGCTCTCAAGTTTTGCCCTCTCAGCATCCATGTCGCTGGTATCAATCGGACTTTTCATTATGATCTCACGGAAAAAAGCTATAATGCAGATGCTTGGCATCCTGATAATGGAAAACGGGCTTTTCCTTGGCGCCATATCACTGACGCATGGAATGCCATTACTGGTTGAGCTTGGAATATTCTTTGATGTCCTGATAGGTGTTCTTATCATGGGCATACTGATATTCAGGATAAATAAGACCTTCGAGTGTATTGATACAGATATGCTCAAAACATTGATAGGTTGATTAACATGATCGAGTATCTACTTCTTGCTCCGGTTATTACAGGCATATTATGCCTTTTCACAAAAACGCGAAAACAGGTTGAGGTTGTAAGCTTAACAGGCTCGATAATCACACTTCTCCTTGGCTTGATACTGGTGGTGCAGGTGTACAGGTATGATATTATCATTTCATGGCAAAATGCATTATTTGCTGATGCCTTCAGCGCATTCATTGTCCTGATCGTTTCCATAGTGGGTTTTGTAGCCTCGATATACTCGACCGGTTACATGGGACATGAATTAGAGCACAGAATCATTGATCTTAGAAAATTGAGAATATACTATGCCCTTTTTCACGTTTTCATGTTCACCATGCTTCTTGTAGGGGTGACGAACAACCTGGGTCTCTGGATTGCAATAGAGATGACAACCCTTGTCTCAGCTCTTCTTATGATCCTTTATTCCAGGAAATCCTCTATTGAGGCGGCATGGAAATACATGATAATATGTACAGTAGGTATTACGTTTGCACTCTTTGGTACTATACTCACCTACTATGCCTCAGTAAATATTTTAGGAGAGACCGGAGAAGCGCTTAACTGGACATCCCTTCTTGCTGTTGCAGACCAGTTCGATCCTGCTATAATGAGGCTTGCATTCATTTTTATTCTCATAGGCTACGGCACCAAAGCCGGGCTTGCCCCCATGCATACATGGCTTCCCGATGCCCACAGCGAGGCTCCCACGCCTGTAAGCGCGCTACTCTCAGGCGTTCTTCTTAACTGCGCCATGTACGGCATCATACGCTTTAATACAATAGCCTCAAGATCAACAGGCACGGAGTTCTCAAGCAACCTTCTTATCGTATTCGGGCTTTTATCTATTGGCATAGCGGTGCCATTTATACTTCTGCAGGAGGATTATAAACGGCTCCTGGCATACAGCAGTGTAGAGCATATGGGCATAGTTGCACTCGGGATAGGTTTTGGCGGCATCTTCGGTGTGTTTGGTGCAATACTTCACATGTTCAACCATGCAATGACAAAGTCATTCATGTTCTTTGGTGCGGGAAATGTGCTGTTAAAGCACAAGACCAAAGAGATAGATAAGGTATCCGGGACCCTAAAATCAATGCCTTTTACAGGTCCAATGCTGATCATAGGGGGGCTTGCCATAACAGGCTCACCGCCTTTTAGCATATTCATAAGCGAATTCACCATACTTGCAGCAGGTTTCTCGCGGGGATATATAGTCTCTTCAGTCCTGTTCCTCCTATTTATAATAATAATATTTGCAGGCTTTTTCTATCATATCAGCAGGATGGTGCTCGGGGTACCAAAACCTGAGATAAAGACCGGGGAAGTGAGCAGGTGGATGCTGGGTGCAATGGCGGTATTGATCGTGTTCATGTTCGTACTCGGTGTTTACATACCTCCGTATTTTTATGAAATGCTTATGAAAGTCGTTAATGTTGTGAGGTGATACAATGAGAAATGGATATGTGGATGCTATAAGGAAAGAATTCACAGAGCTTATTATAGAAGAAACGTTTTCTCAGAATGAGACCTACCTCACAGTAAAAAAAGATGCGAATGTAAAGATATGTGATTACTTATACCACCATCTCAAATTTCCTTTAATTTTGATGTTCGCTACAGATGAGAGAGAAAAGGACGGGTGCTTTAAGGTACACTATGTTTTTTCAGTTGATGAGGAAGATGCCTTCATAATAATAAAAGTAAATATTGAAGAAAGGGTACCCCGGTATAAGTCCCTTACCCACAGGGTACCGGCTGCCAACT
Source organism: Candidatus Methanoperedens nitratireducens (assembly GCF_000685155.1). Classification (GTDB taxonomy): domain Archaea; phylum Halobacteriota; class Methanosarcinia; order Methanosarcinales; family Methanoperedenaceae; genus Methanoperedens; species Methanoperedens nitratireducens. The sequence goes on along the minus strand of NZ_JMIY01000007.1, from coordinate 199,657 downwards.
GGTATGAGCGTGAGATACAGGATATGTTCGGTTTGGTTCCGCAGGGGCATCCAGACCCAAGACGCCTTGTATTGTTTGAGGACTGGCCAGCAGGTTTATATCCACTCAGGAAGGATTTTAATATTAAGACAAAACCAGAGCGCATACAAGGCGAATATATCTACCGCAGGGTGGAGGGTGAAGGTGTTTTTGAGATTCCTGTCGGACCTGTGCATGCAGGGGTCATAGAACCAGGGCACTTCAGGTTCAGTGTGGCGGGTGAACCTATCCTCAATCTTGAGATAAGACATTTCTATACCCATAAGGGTATAGAGAAACTGTTTGAGAACATACCAATCGATAAAGCAGTATTTCTTGCAGAGAGAATCTCAGGCGACAGCTCGGTAGCACATGCAGTGGCTTTCTGCCAGGCCGTTGAAAAGATAGCAGGCATCGCAATCCCGTCCCGCGCAAAATATATAAGGACTATCCTGCTTGAACTTGAGCGGCTGTATAACCATCTGGGTGATATTGCCGGTATAGCAACTGATGTTGCTTTTGCCTTCGGCGCAGCTCATGCCAGCAGGCTTAAGGAGGACGTATTACAGCTAAATGAGTTCATTACAGGAAGCAGGCTGCTGCGGGGAATGATCACTACAGGAGGTGTGCGGCGGGATATCGGCGATAAAAAGGGCAATGTTTTGCTTAAGCTCTCATCGCTCCAGCAGGATTTCAGGAAGCTTGTGGAACTTCTCATGGATATGCCGTCCGTCGTTGATAGAATTGAAACAACTGGACGCATATATAACGATATTGCAAAGGAACTGCATGTTGTTGGACCTGCAGGACGTGCCTCAGGTATGGACAGGGATACAAGGCGCGACCATCCCTATGCAGCCTATCCTGAACTCAACTTCAAAGTACCGGTACATAAGAGCGGGGATGTGTATGCAAGGACAAAGTTAAGGGCAGATGAGGTACATGAATCCATAGGCATTATCGAGCAGGCTTTCCGGTCGCTTCCGGACGGTGATATTAAAACCGAGGTCAAAGAGATCGCGGATGGCTGTGCACTTGGCTACACAGAAGCACCAAGAGGAGAGACCATTTACTGGGTGATAACGCAGGGAAACAGGATAGAGAGATGCAAGGTACGGGATCCATCCTTTTGCAACTGGCTTGCTATAGAATATGCAGTCCTTGATAATATAGTCCCTGATTTTCCGATAATCAACAAGAGCCTGAGCTTATCATACTCAGGTAATGATATGTAGGTGGGAAAATGCTTGAGATCCTGAAACTAAGACTCCAAACAGGCACAGTAACTACAGGGTATCCTGCAAAGCCCGACATTGCTCCAGAGGGATTTCGCGGAAAACCAGAGATCCTCAGTGATATGTGCACGTACTGCGGCAAATGTATGAACGCCTGCCCGCCGGGTGTGATATGGCTGACCGAGGAGATTGGCGAGAAAATTCTCACATTATCGTACTGCGGGTGCATATTCTGCGGCAGATGCGAAGATGTCTGCCCTTACGGTGCAATCAAACTCACACGGGAGTATGAGATTGCATCAAAGACAAAGGATGATCTACTTACTATAATACGGAGGAAGTTATGAAAGTAGAGGATGAGATCGAGATCATGGGGCAGCGCCTAAATTACAGGATAAAGAACATCTTCGGGCGCTCACTGCACATACGTGAGGTGGATGCGGGTTCATGCAACGCCTGTGAGGTTGAAGTGACCTCACTCTCAAACCCGATATATGATATTGAGCGCTTTGGCCTTCACATTGTGGCGTCTCCACGCCATGCAGATATGTTATTGGTCACAGGCCCTGTGACGCGGAACATGGAGCTTGCTCTTCTTAAAACATATAATGCCACGCCCTCACCTAAACTTGTGGCTGCAATGGGATCGTGCGCCTGCTGTGGGGGGATATTCGGGGATACTTATGCAAGCGGTGGCGGTGTTGATAGGTTCATCCCTGTGGATGTGTATATTCCTGGATGTCCGCCCAGGCCGCAGGCTGTTATATTTGGCCTGATGGTAGCTATTGATAAGCTTGAGCAAAAAATAAGAAAAACAGAGGCAAAAACATGACACGATATGAGATATTGGCAGCTACGGATGGTTCTGATTACGCAAGGAAGGCAGAAATCGCGGCTATGAAAATCACAAGATCTTATAACATCCACATGGCAGCCATCTACGTTGCCGTTGCCCACAAAGACTCAGAGCGTGAGGAACTCGTAGCTAAGGGTGAAGAAGTATTGAGCCGCGTTGTAGAGACTGGAGCCAGGATGGGTGTTGATGTGCAGAAGATCCTGGTTGGAGTAAGTATGCAGCGTATGCCAAAGATAGGTGTGCGCGCAGATACGATCGCACGCGCAATTCTGGATGCTGCCGGGAAGTATAAGGTGCATACCATTGTTATGGGCGGAAAGGGTGAATCTGAGATTAATCCTGAGCTTGGAAGCGTGGCAGAAGCAGTGGTCAGGAAAGCCAGATGCACAGTGCTGGTGGCGAGATGAACCACCCCGCCCTTTCCAGTAGTTGGCAATATAGGTAAATATAGAATCATTTTCACACCTGAAGAACGACCATTTGGGAATGTAGCTAAGATAGTTTCAACGAAAAGTTTATGTCTTACAAACAAGACAAGACTTACCATGAGCACAACAATTGATATGGTAACTATATCCTCAAAGGGCCAGATAGTAATTCCCAAGAAGATACTGAAAGCACTTGGATTGAAGGAGCAGGATAAGTTATTGATTTTCAGCAAGGGAGAAAACATCCTTTTAAAGAAGATCAAACCTGAAATGCTTGAGAAGAGTTTAAGGGAGATATTGATGCCTGTTCGCAAGGAAGCAGAAGCCAGAGGTCTTACTGAGAAAGATGTAGAAGAAGAGATCAAAGCTTATAGAGCGTGAGAAGTCTGAATGATAAAATTAGTTCTTGATACTAACGTGTTAGTTTCAGCTTTAATCTCAGCCAAAAGCAATCCTGCCCTACTACTGGATGCTGCCGGGGAAAATTACTCTCTCTATATCTCAAAAGAAATACTCAGCGAACTGGAAGGTGTAATTTCAAGAGAAAAATTCGGCTTTTCGGATGAAAGAATAGATACAGCTATTGAAGCTATTTTGTCATTCTCCGAAATTATAAATCCTGGAATTAAACTGGATGTTATAAAATCAGATTCCGATGATAATAAAATACTGGAATGTGCGGTCGCATGCTGTGCTTCGTATATAGTTTCAGGCGATAAACATCTACTTGATTTGAAAGAATATGGGAATATTAAGATAATAAATCCAAAAGAAGCTATCGATTTGTTAGATATCAAACAAGATGAAATGTGAGCATAAATCATGCCAGAAAAAATAGATGAGAATTTTTAATTCTAACTTTGCCTGTTTTACATGACCAATAATTATAAGAAACTTCCAGTTAAAAGTGATACCTATGCCAAACAGAACTACAATCTTGGAAACTGTAAAAGGAACAATAAAATTCGAACTTTACGAAAAAGAAGCGCCAATTACTACAAAGAACTTCATAGACCTGACCCAGAATGGGTTCTATAACGGCCTGACCTTCCACAGGGTTGAGCCAGGATTTGTGATTCAGGGCGGCGATCCAAAAGGAGATGGTACAGGAGGCTCAGGAAAGACAATCCCTCTTGAGATAGCTCCATCACTCACCCACAGGAAAGGCGCAGTAGGAATGGCGCGCTCGCAGGACCCGAATAGTGCAAGCTCTCAGTTCTATATCTGTATTGAAGATGCAAAGTTCCTGGATAAGAACTATGCAGTATTCGGACAGGTGATCGAAGGTCAGGATGTCGTTGCAAAGATCAGAAAGGGGGACAAGATTCTAAAAGCAACTATACAATAAACTCATATCTTTTTCTAATTATAATAGATAAATAAAAGTAAAAAGAGGGACTAGCTCACAAACTTTGGTGAGAAATACTTTTTGATAACAGTATCACATCTACCGCATGTTATCATGAGCCAGTCGCCTACATCCTGTTTATCATAATGATCGAATATAGATGTACCGCAATTGGGACAGACACAGTATCTCTTGAAATAGTAGTTATAGAACGAAGGATAGCGCTCAAGCCAGTTGATCGTCTGAAGAAGTCTCTCAAGATACCTCTGTTTTCCACCTTCAGCACCTTTTCGCATCTCCTCAAACACACGCTCTTCCATGGATTTGATATGGCGCTTGCTGTGTTTTCTTATCCGCTGATAATCACTGATGAACTGCTTTCTGTTCTCAAGATATCTCAGATAACCTGCTTTTGTACTGGAGCCCTCGTATCTCAGTGTTCTAAGGAAGTATTCACTCATCAGGTCTTCCATTAGATCGGCGCATTCGGTGCATATGTTATGGTCTTCATAGTGTTTTGAGTCCTGATCGCCCTTGCATATTTTGCAAGTTTCCATTATCCTCACCCGACCTGTAAAGGTTTAGTAGCTTCACGTGTGAACATTATGGGATACAGGTTCAGTACAGAGAGAAGATCCCCTTTTTTGATCTCGCCAGATTCCTGCCCCAGTATATAAGCCGTATCTATGACACGATCGATCTCCACAGGTGCCGGACCTTCCTTAGCCCCCACCTTTATTACCGATACCAGTGCATGATGGCTAAAAGCGCAGGGCATCGCAAGCATATCCTTCTGTACCTTGATCTCCTTTACCTTTATGCGCTCAAGTTTCCCCGCACCTATGGTAATATCCTCGTTTGCGATTACCATCTCCCATTTTGCCCTTGTGGCTATTGTGAATTCATATGGCGATGCTCTAACTTTTTTTCTGTCTAGCTTCCCGGTGTCACGGGAAACAACATTTACGATCTCGCTCATAAAGTTCCTCCTACTTATAGTAAATAGCGGTCATAGTACTTAAAATTTATCATGGTTAATAATGACAATAAGTAATAGGATAATAAATAAATAATGTAATCATTAGGGACTTATACCCGTGGATTAATTCATGATCCAGTGATATCCAATGATACTGACCAATATTTTCAACCCTTTCATGATTTTGCTCCTGCGCTCACCTCTCCACATGCTGGCCAGTAAAAGTACGCTGCTCATAACCTTTACAGGGCGCAAGAGCGGCAAATCATACACCACTCCAGTCAATTATGTGCCTGACGGCGATGTCCTTTACATCGTAAGCCTGCGCAGCCGCACCTGGTGGAGGAACCTGCGGGGAGGTGCTCATGTCATTGTGCGCCTGCGCGGCCGAAGCCTGGAGGCTGAAGGGGATGTTATTGAGGACTATGAGAGCGTGGAAAAAGAATTAATGAAGTATCTGCAAAAGGTTCCCCAGTATGGCAGATACTTCAAGGTGAGGCTTGATCCCGGGGGTCATCCCGACCCAGAGGATGTCGCCAGGGCGGCACAGGACAGGGTCATGATCAGGCTCCTTTCTTTCCAGATCTGACCAGCAATTCTTTAACCGCATCAAGATTTAATTTTCGTCTTATTGTTTCCATGTTCATGTTGCTTCTTATTGTTTCAAGGTCTATCATATTTTTTGCAGTCAATATATAGATTATAATTACTCCCAGGCCTGTTGCTATTATACCGATCAGGAGGTAGTTTGTGGGTTCTTCCTTAACCTCTACCAGTCCTTTCTGCCCCAGGATCTCGATCGTATAATTTCCCGGCAGAGTATCCTCTTCTGATGAGATTAATCTCTTTGCTTTTCGTGTAAAGTTGATCTCCTTTATATCACCCGGAGCAAGAGTAACAGACATGGTATCCACAACAGTGTTGTTAATGATAAGGTCCACAGGAAGTGTATCAGCTTTAGTACCTGTGTTTGTGATATTTGATCTTATTACGACTTCCTGATTAGTGAAAACAACATCTGGTGTGACGTTGATATCAAGGGCCTTATACTCAGAGAACGGCATCCTGACTTCGATATCTCTGGAGACTGTGATATAACCATCCTTTGATGCAGATATAGTATGTGTTCCGCTTGTCTCTAGCTTGTAGTTCAGGGTGCCTTCGCTATCAGTTGTGCCAATGGTCACATTATCATATGCCACGGTCGCACCACTGACAGGTGTGCCGTTGTGCATGACCCGTATGGTTATTGTTTCGAACTGGTCTGCCTTTGCAGGGGCATCTATGCTCAGCCTGAGCTCAATATATTCCAGAACCTCTATGCTCTTACTTGTCTTCAGGTAGCCAAGCATGTCTGCTGTTATATTGTAGGTACCTTTCATTGTTCTTGGAAGGGTATAGTTAAGCACCCCGTCACTGTCGGTCTTATCAGCGATCTGTCCGATCACCGGATCGATAGATATAGATGCGCCCTCGACCACATTCCCCCCGGCTGTAACCTTTATCTTAATGGCATCCCCGGCCGTAGCTTTAGCAGGAGCATCTATTATAAGCTGATTTGCCACCATCTCAGGGGATACGTCCACGGCAAAATAGAACCTCAATGTATCGCTATCTGCTACCTTCAGTTTAATGTTACCCATCAGGTTCTCAGTTCTGCCCTTATCCAGGCTTATACTTCCATAATTGCTCATCTCTATCTCATTCTCATTTACATTGCTGACCTCCATTCTGTCGAATTTATCCCCGCCTTTGATCGTGGTGGCGCTCTCGGATATCTGGAACATCCCCCTCAGGAATGCGGCCTGAATTTCCTGACCTGAGAATACGCTCTCAAACCGCACCATTATTAAAGGAAGGTCTGATACACTTCCCACCCTCTTTGTATATACATAGGTCTCACCTGCTGAAAGCGGGGTTGAATCCACCTCGCCCCCATCTTTTAGAAGTGATATGAGCATTGTCCTTGCACCCATATCTATGTCCTTTGCCTTCAGGACATAGCCCTCCTTCAGGGTAAGAGTGCCTCCCACAGATATAGTGCGCTGGGTATCGTCATCTATAAGCACCTTGTGAAGCTGTCCCTGGGAGAGCACGCTTTTTCCAGCAAAATTTGTTCTTGGCCTTGTATCGGCTATATCGGTGTTGCCTGTATAGCCTGCAAAGTATTTCTCTGCCATAAAGCCTATAACCTGATATTTGCCGAAATTGGAGTAGCCAAAGCTCACTTCTTCCGGCTTTGTGGTGTAGATGAGTTTTCCGTCCTTTATTGTCCTGCTAGTTAATGGCTCATCGAGTTTCAGGCTCTCACTGCCTATACCATCGTCAAGGTCATAGTAAAACCCTATGCTTGTCTTGCCTATGTTCATTCCGAAGTTGTAAGGAGTCCATATATCAACAGTGTCATCTTCTCTATAGACAGTACTTCTGACCTCGAATTTCCCTGTTTTTTCAACAGAAAGGGCAAAGCGAACAACACTGCTGTTACCTGCCACAACTATTTTTATATCGCCCATCACATCCTCAGTTCTCCCCTCACTCAGGCTTATTGTATCTTTATTCTTCATCTCTATTTTATCCTTATCTACGCTTGTGACCTCCATCCTGCCGAACCTGTTCCCATTCTTAACTGTGGTAGCGCTCTCGGATATCTGGAACATCCCCTTCAGGAATGCAGCCTGAATTTCCTGACCTGAGAATACATTATCGAATCTTGCGATTATTAAAGGAAGGTCTGATACACTTCCCACCCTCTTTGTATATACATAGGTCTCACCTGCTGAAAGCGGGGTTGAATCCACCTCGTCCCCGTCCTTTAGCAGGGATATAAGCATCGTCCTTGCACCCATGTCAATGTCCTTTGCCTTAAGGACATAGCCCTCCTTCAGGGTAAGAGTGCTTCCTACAGATACGGTGCGCTGGGTATCGTCATCTATAAGCACCTTGTGAAGCTGTCCCTGGGAGAGCACGCTTATTCCATCAAAATTTGTTCTCGGCCTTGTGTTGGCTACAGTGGTGTTGCCTGTATAGCCTGCAAAATACTTCTCTGCCATGAAGCCTATGACCTCGTACTTGCCGAAATTGGAGTAGCCGAAGCTCACTTCTTCTGGCTTTGTGGTGTAGGTAAGATCATCCCTGTCAATGTTTCTATCATTGTGATTACCCAGCGTTATCGTAATCTCCTCGCTGCCGACATTATCCCTGAAATCATAATAGAACCCGGAGAAGCTCATAGGATTCCATGTATAGGTGGTAGAGAACTCATCCGGCCTGCCGCCGTCCCAGATGCGGTTGCCTTTGAAGAAGAATTTGGGTGGGACGAATATCGTGACGTCTTGAGTTTTAAATATGCTAGAATTTTCTTGAGAAGTAGCGTTTATTCTTATTGTAAAGTTTCCAGAAGTGCTGCTAGAGAAGTTCATGCTTAGAGTCCCTTTTTCGCTTGGCTGGAGGCTACCAGTGTTTTCCTTACTTAAAATTGCTCTAGTATCATTGGTCGTTATAGTAAAATTGTCGTTCACGTTTCCTGTGTTGGTAATTTCAATTGTAAAAGTCGCATTTTCTTTTAAAGATACTTGCCTATGTGCTGGAGTTACATCTAACACAAGATCATGGATTGTTTTGACTTCCGTTGTCGTGAGCACGCTTGCGGTTTTGTTCGGATTATTTATAGATGTAGCTGTGACGTTAACAATGAACGTTCCATCAGTAGGGCTACTTACATTTAAAGATATATCTATCGAGCTTCCATTAGCCAAGTTAGTTATATTAGATTGACTCAAAACTGCTTGAATTGGATTATTTTCAATCGTGAGATTATATGAATCGGTTTGTTCTCCAATATTTGTTAATGTCAACGTGTAAGTACCATTTACCCCTGGGGGTACTATTTTAGTTGATGGAGGAACAACAGTTAAACTAACATTAAAAGGAGATACTACATTGGTAGTTGTACTAATACTTTTAGCTATAGCAGGATTGCCTGCTGATGTTGCATTAACAGTAACTTTAAAAGAACCTTCAGACTCATTGGTTACGTTCAAGAAAACGTTTACTGGCACACCTTTACTTAAAGTAATTGAAGTTTCACTTAAACTCGCAATCGCAGCAGCATTTTCATTAGTTACTTCTAACTCTATAATATCTGTTTCATTATCCCCTGTATGATTTATCGTTAATGTGTACGTAGCATTTATGTTTGGTTTAGTAGTTTTACTATCAGCATCTGCCGTAATGCTAAAATTGAATGATTCTTGTGCCGCTGTAGGAGGCGCATTTGCGACAACAAAGAAAGTTGAGGTATCACTCTTCGTGTTGTTGGTGGAATTATCATCAGTAACGGTTACATTAAGTTGGTATGTGCCATTTGCTAAAATTGTTGTATCAAGGGCAGTACTATAATTATAAGTTCCTGGAGATAAAACAGTAGTATTAGTTAAAAAATTCATCCAAGGTATAGATTCATTTTTATAAAAAAATTCAACCTTTGTTATATCATCAAGTGTGTCGATTACTGTTGCTGAAAATTCAAAAGTTCCATTTATAGCAGAATTATTGGCTGGCGAAATTACTGTTATAGTTATATCTTGCGCCGCTGCCATTGTTAAGTATATCGTGCTCAATACCATCAACAATACAAAAGCAATCCCTGTAATAAATCCCTTAATTCTCATATATTTCCTCTGAAAACCGTATCTCTATTATCCTCATACCTCACCTAATAAACCATATCACAAACATGCGATACCTATAGGACTGTTGTTTCCTAAGAACTCATTCTATAAATAATTTCTGTGACAAACGCCAACTTGAAGCAGTTTTATCGATATTATATGTAATTTAATATCTTTATATCTTTAGATATGTAGTTTTTTGATCTAATTGAATTTGCTAAATCAGATCAGTTGAAAAGACTCAAGAGAATTTTGAAAAACCCCATTTGACCGAAGTATTTAATACATAATAATTATATTTAGTT
>NZ_JMIY01000007.1:174641-189715 GCF_000685155.1 Candidatus Methanoperedens nitratireducens | reverse complement strand
TCAGAAAAAATGCCATCATTGCATTTATCTGGGTGAGAAAACAAAGTTAATCAAAATCCTCTCAATATATATGAGGTTAATTTAAGGATTATAAAATAGAAGAGGCGAGGCAGACATGCAAATTATTGAGGAATTAGCAACTATACTTAACATAAGTAAAGAAAAACTGGAAAGGGAAAGCCTTAAAACCTTTCTGGAGAGGGAATTAAGGAACATAGAGGCTGAAATATATAAGATTGGCTCTAAACATGGGATAAAATCAATTTTTGAGCTGGATGAAAAGCTGAAAAGAGGAGAAATCACCGAAGAAGAGATGCTTGATGATTTCATTGAGCTTGATTATCTTGAATCCAGAAGAGATGATATATTAAAGGCGATGGAGAAAATTCAGTGGCAGATATCATTAAACTGAAAAGAGTAATATAAATGATGATCCTGTTTCAGGTGTTCGTGAGTTTATGAATTTTATAAGTAAGATGCTGGAACGAAAAGAATAAAACCAGCATCATTAGCAGTATACACTATACATATCGTTAATAGAAATGCTTATGCTACTTGAATAAAAAACGATACATTGCCAGTCTTAAATCATGTACTAAAGGGAATGGAGGTGAAAAATTATGGCGATGGCTATAGCTCATACGATAGAGAGGAGCGAAGAAGTGCAGAGATGCATTGACGAATGTCTGACCTGCCACAGTATTCTCCTGGAGACAGCAGTAGAACACTGTCTGAGAATGGGTGGCAAACATGCGGCTCAAGACCATATGCGGATGATGCTGGACTGCAGCGATATCTGTCGGGTAAGCGCTGATTTCATGCTGCGTGGATCAAAATTCAGTGCCCGCATCTGCGATATCTGCGCACAGATCAACGATAGGTGTGCTGAGAGCTGTGATCAGTTCGTTGGTGATGACAAGATGATGGCCTGCTCTGATCAATGCAGGCGCACAGCCGATTCCTGCCGGGAAATGGTCAGGATGTCCAGGTAATACAGGAAAAGGTGATGGGGTATATGGCTTTTAATTCATACCCCTGATCCCCTGATGATATACATGAAGTTGACAGTATGAAGAACTGATGAATAATCACGACATCTTAAGATTCGATATTTTTAAATAATCTCACATCGTATTAGGATGAGGTTAGTCTGCATTGTTAATATCTAAACCATACGCAATGCAATAGCAAAGATAATCCAGGGGGTCATTAGATGAGAGTTGGAGTAATAGGCGCTGGCGCCATGGGACAGAATCATTTAAGAATATATAATGAAATGGGGAATATAGATCTGGTAGGTGTTTGTGATATCGATCAGGCTCGGGCCAGAGCAATGGCGAAAAGATATAATACTGAGGCCTACTTTAACCATAAAGAACTGCTGAAACAGGAACTTGATGGGGTAAGTATAGTAGTGCCCACGACCCTTCATACACGGGTCGCTATTGATTCTATCGATGCAGGGACTCATTTGCTTGTTGAAAAACCTGTAGCTGACACAATTGAAAATGCGGATACCATAATCAATGCTGCTCACGATGCAGACGTAAAGCTGATGGTAGGGCACATCGAGAGATACAACCCGGCTGTGATAAAATTAAAAGAGATCATCGATTCTGGCATGATTGGAAAAATAGTTTCCATCTCCTCGAGGCGTGTAGGTCCTTTCAATCCACGCATACGTGATGTGGGTATTATAATGGACCTTGGTGTCCATGACATTGATGTTATATCATACCTGTATGGCAGGAAGATCAATGAGGTTTACACAATAGCTGGCAGTGATATACACTCCTTTGAGGACCATGCGACCATACTTTTAAGATGCAATAATAATCTTTCAGGTATGATAGAAACAAACTGGCTGACACCCAACAAAATAAGGACTCTTACAGCGATAGGCTTAAAAGGCGTAGCATACCTGGATTATATAAAACAGACAGTAGAGTTGCACGATGAATCATGGATACGGATGGCCAGGGTAGAGCCCAGGGAGCCTTTAAGAAATGAACTGGAGTATTTTATTAAGGCTATAACCAATGGAAGTGAGATTATCTCCAATGGGGAGACAAGCAGGCATGCACTGCAGGTAGTGACGGCGGCTATAGAATCTTATCAAAAAGGAAAGGCAATAGAGATCAAATGATATAGTGGTAGTTCTTATCTCCCCTGCCTATGCCTCTGTAAACAAATCCCTCGTTGATAAAAGAATCAGGATCGATCACATTCCTGCCATCAACTATTACAGGATGATGCAGTCCTGTTAGCTTTTTAATCATGTCTGCTTTCAGGTTTGAGTACTGGCTGTGCCCTGTAAAAATAGCCACAGCAGATGCTCCTCTTAAACAATCCTCCATGTTCCGGGATATTTTAATTCCGCCCGACTCAGAGACATAAGGATCATGGACTGAGACCGTAGCACCATCTCTTATCAGCATGTTGTAATACTGTTCAGCAGGTGTATTTCTTGTATCATCTGAGTTATTTATAAAAGCCCAGCCCAGGATAGCTATTCTGGAATACTCAATTCTTTTCCCTAACCTTGAGAGACCCTCTGAGGTGAGATTATACATATGGATGGGCATGAAATCGTTTATATTTCTGGCCATAACATACAGGGATTCAGCATCAGGCGGGTAATCCAGCTTTGAATTTGCTAACCTGACACCCCTTTCCAGGTGATATGTGTCTTTGGTTAAACAATGCCCTCCCACGCCTGCTCCAGGGTGGAGCACAGCCCGTGTTATTCCTTCACCTTTCAGGCTATCTATGCCTGCCCTTACATCATAGACATTGATTCTCATGGCTTCACAATACAGCGCAAGCTCATTGATTGCAGCTATCTGCAGGTCCCTGAATGTGTTCTCAGCAGTTTTGGTTACTTCAGCCGCTGTTGAGTCCATAGCTATTATTCTACCTTTTGTTAGAACTGGTTTATAAAGTTCTATTGCTCTTTCTGTACTCTCCTTATCTATTCCACCCACTATCCTGTCATGCTCCTGTATATTCCTGATAAGCCTTCCGACCATTACCCGCTCAGGTGCATGTGCAAGTGCGAAATCTTCACCTGCTACAAGACCCGATTCTTCATGCAGGATATCGGCTGCCATACCCCCTGTCGTCCCCGGGGTAATCGTTGATTCAAGCACAACCAGCATCCCCTCGTTCAAATACCTGCCTATCTGTCTCAGGCCTTCCTCCAGCGCACTGAAATCAGGCTCAAGGCTTACAGTGTCTTTAAACGGGGTCTGGATGGCCACTGTTATCGCGTCCATTTCCCTTATTCTTGAAAAATCCGATGTGCATTCGAATCTTCCTTGCGCTCTTACTTTTGCTATCAGCTCTTCAAGCCCTGGCTCTTCGCCTTTTAGCGGACTTAGCCCGCTGTTTAACATCTCTATTTTATATCCAGAACTCTTTGAATTTCGCTGAAAACCCAGGACAAAATCAAATTTCTCAGCAAATAAAACAGCAGAGGGAATTCCTACATATCCCATCCCTGCAACTCCAACTTTATGTATCGGACCTCTCTCCCTTAATATTTCTCCAAGTTTGCTCATGCAACACCCCTTAATTACATTACAATACCACTACCCATAGATATTTATTTAGATATCGTATTGTCCTTCTTGTAATGGTATTAATCCTTAATAAGCTTTCTGAAAAACGATTTAACTTGAGGCCTCATAATGGAAGATATGCAAAAAGAATTCAGAAAACTAGTTACAATTGATGAAGCAAAGGGCATAATCGAACGCATGGACATCCGGCCAGGCATAATCGAGGTGAACATTGAGAATGCATCAGGATATGCTCTTGCTCAGGATGTAATTTCTGATGTAGATGTGCCCCCTTTTAGCAGGGCTTCCATGGATGGTTATGCTGTTCATGCTGCAGACACATATAGTGCGCGGGAGGACAGGCCGGTGCATCTTAACCTTGTAGGCTCTATCCCGGCAGGAATAAATCCTGATATCCATATAAAAAGAGGTGAAGCCGCTGAAATTGCAACGGGCGCTGTCATGCCCTCTGGTGCTGATGCAGTTGTTATGGTTGAGCACACCAGAATTGGCACCTCACTGTCGGTGCATCGTCCTGTCTCGATCAATGAGAATGTTATGCATGCAGGCACGGATATAATGGCTGGAGAGCGTGTGTTGAGAAGGGGAACAGTTCTTGGTACCCGTGAGATCGGTATCCTGGCCGCAGTAGGAAAGATGGCAGTAAATATCTATGGACTGGTTGTTGGCATCATTTCCACAGGGAACGAGCTTGTGAGGCCAGGATGTAAACTTGATGCAGGTAAGATCTATGATATCAATTCGTTCTCGATATCAGCAGGTGTAAAACAATGCGGCGGGACCCCTGTCCTCTACCCTGCAGTCAGGGATGACAGGACCGAGATGATGGAAGCCCTGAGAGAAGCTGCAGAGAATTGTGATATTATCCTTACCTCAGGAAGCACTTCAGCAGGTTCGGGCGATGTAATGTACAGGATTATCGAGGAGAATGGTACTGTCCTTGCCCATGGGATCGATATCAAGCCCGGAAAACCTGCAATTATCGGGATAGTTTTCGGAAAACCTGTGTTTGGCCTTCCAGGATACCCGGCATCCTCACTCACCATTTTCAATGAATTTGTAGCCCCGCTTATCAGGAAAATAACCGGGAAAAAAGAGGAACGGATAAGAACAACAGCAAGACTGGCTGTGCGGGTGCGCTCTGAGGGAAGGAGCCAGCTTCTTCCAGTCGGACTGGTCAGGGGATGGGCATATCCGATCGAGAAAGGTTCAGGTGCAATAACCACACTCTCAGAAGCTGATGGTTTTATCGAGATACAGCAGAGTGTGGAAATGATAGAGGCAGGTGAGGCTGTGGATGTCACCTTATTCGGGGAGATCGAAACACCAGATCTGCTTTTTGTGGGGAGCCATTGTCTTGGGCTTGATGCTCTTATTGATACAGCCAATCTCAGGATACGGGTGATTAATGCTGGTTCTTCCGGGGGTCTGGTGGCCATCCGCAGCGGTATTGCTGATATAGCAGGCGTGCATCTTCTGGATGAATCCGGGATATACAATATCCCATTTCTGGAAAGGTTCGGAATAAGGAATGCAGTGGTAGTTAAAGGCTATCTTAGGGAACAGGGTCTGATTGTGAGAAAGGACAGCACCATCAGGGGATTTGAGGATATAATCCATGTAAGGGTTATTAACAGGAACACAGGCTCAGGAACAAGGGTCATGACAGATTTAAAACTCAGGGATATCTCAAGACAGAGGGGAATACCATTTGAAGAACTTACAGCCAGTATGAGCGGCTACCATACAGAAGCGAAAACACACAGTGCAGTCGCATCAGCGATAAGGCTTGGAAAAGCGGATGCCGGGGTTGGAATCCGTACAGTTGCAGAGCTTAACGGGCTTAAATTCATTAAAATAGCAGATGAAGAGTATGATTTTGTCATTCCGATCAAACTCCTGGAAAGTAGAGAAATTCAGATTTTTTTGAGAGCGCTGCGCTCTTATGAACCCAGTGAAAAATTGCCCCCGGGACTGCGTACGTATGAGAGAACGGGAGAAATAGTAAGAATATCTTAACGAGCGGGCTGGGGAGTGGGGTGGGAGTTAGTTAAAAAAGTTTACCTACCCGCTCGTTACCCACATCATTATCATTGCGATTATATATAGCTTATTCTCCTTATCATAATCATAAGGAATTGCAGGTGGATAAGACTCCGATCTGATAGAATAGGAATAATAACGAGCGGGTAGGGGGTGGGAGTGGGGGTTAGTTTCTAAAAAAGTTATACCTACCCGCTTGTTATAATCATAATAATGCTCACATTCATATATATAGTTTGCGCTTGGTTTATATGGAATATCCTCAGAACAGTGTTTTAAATGCAATGCCCATTAATTTTATAAGTCTCTTCTTATCTTTCATGTTGATGAGTTTTTGAAAAAGGATCGAGGGATGATCCATATCGCCGTATTCTGTGATGATCTCTCTTATCTGTGGCTGGTTTAGATATGCTATGAATTCATCCAGGTCATTATCCCTCAGTTTCCCCAGGCTCTTATGAATTCTCATCCCTGTGGCAAGTTCACGTCCTATGGAGTTGCGCCATCTTTTTTCATATTCCCCTAAACGTGCCTCTTTACGGGATGCTTTTGCCGCGATCTCACCTGCAAGCTTTGCGCATACTGCTCCTATATAAATACCTCCGCCTGATGTTGGTTTCACCTGTCCTGCAGCATCCCCTACAAGCATCACGTTATCTTTTGTTGTTTTAACTGGCGGGCCGAGGGGAATGCCTCCAATAACATGCTCTGTGAGCGAACCTCTATACCTTGAAGCGACTACAGGATGCTTTAGAAGTCTTTCAAGATAACTGATAGCCGGTATATCATCCTGGCTCCTGGCAAGACCTATTCTGGCTATCCCGCCAAAAGGTACAGCCCATGCAAAAAATCCAGGCGCAATATCGTTTCCTGTGAATATCTCCACAAATTCAGGGTCTTTTGCAGTATAAGGGGCTTCAAACTGTATCCCGGACAGGAATTTTTTGCATCTTGGTATTCCAGCCGCCCGGCCAACGCTGCTCTGTATTCCGTCTGCTCCTATAATAATATCAGCATGAATCTCTCTCTGCTCACCCTCTGCTATTACCGATATCCTGCCTCCATTCATATCGATGAAGCGGGTTTTTAAAAGTATGTCCACACCCTGATCCAGCGAGCGCTCAACAAGAGCCCGATCGAAGATCTTCCTGTCTATTACATATGCTTTTGTATCTTTTCCCCGTACAGTAAGCTCTTCTCCGCCCGGGGCATACACAAAAGCACCCTTCATCTTTGAAAGGATAAAGCTTCCCTCCCCTATTTCACATTCCACAAGTGCGGCTTTACTTATCAGTCCTGTGCACTGTGTGGGTGAGCCGATACTGGCATGTTCTTCTATCAACAGGGTTCTTGCCCCCGCTCTGGCTGCGTACTTAGAGGCAATAGCACCTGCCGGTCCAGCGCCGACCACAACTACATCGTACTTCATATTCTCCTCATGTATCATCTGATAATTAATCCTTAGCAGAAAGTTTTTAAGAATCGCTGATCATACAGCACTAATATGAGGCGTACCTATCATCAGTTTCCACAGAAGCCTGAGCTTGAGCGAAGGTATAATTTCAGGGACAATCTTCCCTACATCGTTAAGGTAATAGCCGGGATGGATGGACAATCCGGGACTTTCATTACAGACGCTCCTGATCTTAAAGGCTTAATTAAAGCAAAGAGGAGCATAGGTGTTGAAATCGCAGATAGAAGCGTTAATTTTTATCCATTAAACAAAGATACATTTGAGCATGTGCTTCAGAATATAGATATAGAGGGGACTATTGATTTCAGGGTAAATCTAAAATATTCCTTCTTAGATGAGAAGTACGACCGCGTCCCGTTCATGGGAGACTCCTATCTTGTCCGTACCGAACTTGAAAACGGTATACTTACAGTGAAAGTGCACCACATCGAGGGTATGGGCAGGACTGAATGCACAAGGATAGCAGATACTATTGTTGATGAGATAATAAGAAACACACCCAATGTCTGATCTGATATATTCTGTTTCGGTACCTTTTAAAAGAAAAGGTAAGGAAGTACTTAAGGAGAGCGAGTTTATCCTTGTACTTGCTATTGATTTAAACTGGTTCAACCCGGAGGAGGCAAAAAACATATTGAACCATGCACAAAGAGCAGGTCTTGTAAAAAGAGATGGGGAGATAGTTACGCCTGCATTTGATATATCCTCGGTAGAGATCCCTCCAGGGTTCAGGCCTGGTTCTGACATCCTTTTAAAAAACCTTGAGAAAAAAACCCTGTTTGATAGGATTATTGAGCGTATTATAGCCGGCACAGGCATGGAAAAACGTAAAGTGATATCGCTGATTAATAAAAAACAGGAAGAGCTATCCAAACTTGTTGAAATAGAGGTCAGTGCCATACTCGTTGCACTGGAGCATGGCGTAGCAGTGAACGACCTGCTTGAAGAGGAATATGAGGCTCTGGTTAGCCCGCGTTAACCCATCGCCTTTTTCTTGAAGAGATTAATAAATTCATCACATTGTTTAACGAGTTCTCCTGATGCTTTTTTAATCACTTCTATGGGATCGGCACCGTCTGTCCTGACAAACAGTACAGGTTCGCTTATTGTTGGATGTTTAATATCGTATGTCGCTATCTCGACATGCTCGTTATTTAACAAAACCGACTTCAGAGCATTAAGGAGAGTATGCGTCTCACCTGCAACCTTTATATTTATCTCATTCTCTGTCTTATTTATGATTGTAAGTTCCATGATACCACCTAAATAACACCTGTTCCGTAATCCGAAGACAATTTTCTTGTCTCGACCCTGTTACATTTAGGACATTTAAGTCTACCATTTTCTTTTTTCATCACAGTCCTGCAACTGCTGCAGTAAGCCTTCATGACGCCAAGCTCTTTATTTACAGTAGAGAGGCGCATGTTCCTCATGTCTATCACTTTTGCTTTAACTATGTCAAAAGGTTCAAATTCAGCAGATAGTTCCTTTACATAGGCATCCTTTACATTCGATACATGGATTGCAGCCTGATCTACATTGATGATCTCTCGCTCGCCTTTATCTTTAATGCTTGCGATCTCAACCAGAGCAACTGAATCTTTTACATCAGTGATCTGGCCGATTACGATGTCTCCTACCTGTAGATGCGGGGGTACGTTCGTAACCGGGATAACTGAGATCGAACGCTCTTTACTATTTACTTTTACAATCCCTGTCGTCGCTGCATATATATTCCCTTTATCTACGAAAGTTCCCTCTTTTGGTGTGAACTCCTCTGATGTACCGATGAGATCACCGGGCAGTACGATCTTGTTATCTGCGGGTTCTTCCTTTACTGTACCTTCTTCAGGTTGTTCTATCTCTTCTTCAACCTGGAGTTCTTCCTCCCTCTCCTCAAGCTCTTTTTCTTCCATTCTCTCAGCCTTTTCTCTTACATCGTCTTTTCCAAGTTTCCTTCTGCTTGTAACCTTCTTTCTCTTGATTCTAATAACGATCCCTCTCTCTTTTCTCTATTCTGTATATCTCTACTTTTATTATCTGTGTTTCCTTGGTATGAAACCTGAATGTCCTCTTAATGGGAAAACCGATTAATTTATAATCTGTTATGATTGATGGGCTAATGAATTTTTTTATGAATTCTATACTACCGGCGTTATGTATTGAGTAAACCACGCTGCTTAGTTCGAGGGCTTTCCGCAAAAAAGGGCGGTCGCTTCCTCTTACCTGTGCGCCAAATGGTGGATTCATCACTACTGTATGCGCTTTTCCGTACACTTCATTTATGTCTGTGCATACGAACTCGACATCTACGCCGAGTTTTTTTGCATTTGCCCGCGCAATCTCAAGTGCGTCATTATCATCATCAAAACCTATAACCTTTTCTGCTCCCAGAAGTTTTGCTCCGATCGCAAGGATTCCACTGCCGCACCCAAGATCATAGACAGTATCCGTGATGTCTCCTTTCATGAATGCAAAATGAAGCAGCTCTGCAGCTACAGTTGCGGGCGTAGAGTACTGTTCTCTTGAGGGCTTTGGAGATCTGAAGCCCTCGACCTGCTCAAGCAGTATCTCAAGATGTTTTTGTCTCATACTTTGGTACCTGATAAAGCATTTAAAGGAAGATCATAATATGATAGGATAACCTTAAAAAACCGTTAGATTTATGATCGGACTTGATGTAGGCAGTACAACTGCAAAAATAGTAAAAATAGAGAGTGGAGAGGTCAAATACCAGATAACATCAACCCATAACTGGAAGGATCTTGTAAAAGGAATAGAAAAAGATGATATAATCTCAACAGGATATTTTAGAAATTCAGTGCCTCACAGGGCATCAGTAACTGAAATTACCGCTGCTATCTATGGTGTTTCACACTATTTCTCTGATGTCGATGTTATCGTGGATATTGGAGGACAGGACACCAAGGTGATCGATGTTAAGAGAAATAATTTTATAATTAACGACAAATGCAGCGCTGGAACAGGTGCTTTCCTTGAGTTTATAGCAGGTTACTTCAGGATGGATCTGGATGAACTGGGCAGGCTTCATCTTAAAGCTGATCGCATCCCGGATATCAACAATACATGCGGGGTATTTGCTATCTCTGAGATGATATCGCAGCTTGTGGCAGGTTATTCAAAAGAAGAGGTCATAGCTGGAATGCATTATGCTTTTGCCCGCAGGGTCTCATCTATGATACCGCAGGCACAGATAATTGTCCTGATCGGAGGAACTGTAAAAAATGAGGGAATGGTCATGGCACTCAGGGATATACTCAAGAAAAAAATCCTGATACCGACTGAGCCTCAGATAATTAATGCACTTGGTGCATTGAAGTATTATTGTTAATGTTACGGTTATCGTCCATTCTGCATATGATATGATACGGCACTCTCAATGATGCTGCATACTGGTCCTTCAAAAGTAACCACTTTTCCTGATATTTTTCCGCGGTCTATATCCAGCACAATGGCACCTGGCTCTGATAATCTCGGAGAGGTGGGACTTCCGGGACAGGCAAGGAGCACGTCTGATTTCTCGATAACCGGCCTGTGGGTATGGCCAAAAATGAGTATATCGACATTCATCTCTTTTGCCATATACCATGCACCTGTGGTATCCTGAATAGAAAGGGCTGCCTCATGGATTATCCCGATCCTTGTGCCCTCGACTTCTATCACCTTCTGCTCAGGAAGAGATTCTTTTAATGCTGCGTCATCCATGTTCCCGTGTACAGCCTCAAGCCTGCAGATACCTGAGAGTTCATCAAACGCCGCCCTGGTGACAAAATCGCCTGCGTGTATTACCAGATCAGCCTCTTTGAGCAATGTGATAAGCTCAGCAGGGAGATGCTCTATGATGGAGCCGGATTTAATATGTGTATCTGCGATTGCTATTATTTTCATACGTATCCATAATCTGTATAGTTCAATTCTTTTTTGATCTCGGACAGGAATATCTTATATGTATTTGTAGAGAAATCAAGCCATTCCTTGAAATCAGAATTTAATTTCTTCCCGAGCTCATCTTCTTTCTCTGTTTTGCTCGCTTCACCAAAATGCTTCAGTTCTTCCAGGTTTTTTTCCATATACCAGTAGAGTGCAGCCTCAGCAAAGGGTTTTGGGATAAGCGGAGAGGTGTAGGAGAGCCTTAACATGAGCTTCTTCTCCTTTTCAAGTTCGTCTTTTGTGATCCCGCTCTGTTCAATTGCATTTTTTAAAGTCTCATCGCTGATCTTCCGCCTCTCCTCGTATGTAAATTTTCGTCCCCCATCTTTCATATTTTCATCATATATCTCTTTTTGAAGAAGTTCGTGCAGTAGCATGTACTTTAACATGGTCTCACTGGCTTCCTTTAAATAAGCCTTATTGAGGGTTATTATCGAATACCAGGAACCAAGGTAATACCGCCTGTTAAGTGCAACTGCATAATCAAAGATAGAGGGCATAGGGACAAAGATACTCTGAGAAAACACCACAGCATCAGTTGAGAGCAGCAAAATATTCTCGGGCACGAGTTTTTTAGCCTCATCAAGACCATCCATTCCATACACAGATTCAGGTTCTCTCAGATACCGCTCGTTCCGGGTGATTATTTTCTTTAGTTCATCATATTTAAGCTGGTTCAGTGCAAAAGCGACATCCTTTGCCGCAGATTTTATCCATAGTGTATATGATTCTTCAAACGCTTCACTGGAGCCTTGCATGGATGATTAATCGTAATGGCATAATAAATAGTTATGGCAGAGGATAGTTTTATACAGGACATACATGCACCCGATGGTAATCAATGGTGAAACCTCGTGCGTGCCTTTCTGACCTTATGCTCTCTCTCAAGCCCCAGGCGCGTCTCTTCAAATAACGTCTTTATACGTTCCTCATCGCACAGCGGATCATCCTCTGCGCATTCCCCGCTCTTTTTGCATTCCGAAGCCAGGCGAAGAGCACGCTCCTTAAGCGTCGGTAGCGTCTCTTCGAGTGTACGTTTTAGCCATTTCTCGTCTTTGGACAGTACTCCCACGAACATGGAAGGAAGGATATCGCGCTCTATGGACTCAAGTCTTTTCCTTGCACTAACCGTTACCATTACAACCAAATTAGTTCGTCAAAGTATAAAACATAGGCTCATTGTGGAGAAAACCAGCAGACACATATCAGTATAAATCCCAATTTTGATTCAACAAGTTTTTAAGGTTATAAGTAGTGTAAGTTCAGGAAATAGATTGATATCTATAATATAAAATTAGCAACCTGGATAAAATATATTATGCTATAATTTAAGCAAGTCCTGAATTGTCGAATGGAGAATCCAATGAACTTAATTAATGAAAAAGCCATTGAAACCTACGTTAAAAGCATTAATTTAAAACAGATGCTTATTATTCCTGCAATATTGCTTCTGTTATCACTCTCAATCCTGGCTTATACAACCTACACAACTGGCGCACCTGTTGAACTCGGAGTGGAGTTCAAGGGCGGTACTGCGGTAGTTTTTGATAGTCCCAAAACACCTGATCAATTAAAAGTCGAACTTCAGGATTATCCTGTGATTCAGGCAAGGGAGTATGGAGGAACCGAGCGCAAATTAGTACAGTTCAGTCCAATGACGGAATCTGAACAGAACGAACTCATCAAAAAAGTAAACTCTGAATACACCAATGTGGAAATAAAGCAAATGGGAGAAATCGTCAGTAAATCTTTGCAAGGACAGGCGCTCCGTGCCGTACTTCTATCATTTTTGGGGATGGCGCTAGTAGTATTTATAATTTTCAGAACCTTCGTCCCATCTATAGCCGTAGTGATCTCGGCTTTTTCTGATATAGCGTTCGCTGCTGCTATGATGAATGTATTCGGGATAGTTCTGTCCCTTGGGACTGTGGCTGCTCTCCTTATGATCATCGGCTACTCTGTGGATACAGACATACTTTTAACCACGCGGCTGCTCAAGCGAAAAGGGGAATTGAATGATAAGATAAAGGATGCCATGAAAACAGGATTGACGATGACAGCGACAACGCTTGCTGCCTTTATTGTATTATTCTTTGTATCATCGGGTTCTTATTTTGTTTCATCATTCACACGTATTGATATAATAAGAGACATCTCGGTTGTCCTCATTTTCGGTCTGGTTGCAGATCTGATAAACACATGGATGACCAATGTGGGGATCTTAAAATGGTACATGTCAAAAAGGGGTCTACAGGAAAAACCGATTGAAAGACAGAAAAAGAGGAGGCAGAGAGCATGAACGGTGATGAGCCCTTTTATAAAACCTCGCGCTTCTTATTACTTGTACTTGTAGTCCTTGGTTCTATTGCAGCCGTAATGCTCTCATACTCAGATGGCGAATTAAGGATACAGAGTAATCTAAAATACGGCCTTGACCTTGAGGGTGGCTCATGGCTGCAGCTACAACTGCAGGGTGCGGTTGCACAGGTGGATGCGGATGAGGGAAAGATAGTCCAGGCAGAATTTGGGAGACTGCTTGATGGTTCTGCAATTACGATCGATGAAATCGCTGCAAATTCTGTCACCTTTACAACACCAAAAGAGATTAATAAAAATACAATTGATTCATTCGGGTATGGCATATCCACCATATCAAAAGGTACTGATGGCGGTACCAGGGTAATACTTGAAACAAATAAGGATTTCCTGATCAAAAAATACCTTGAGAACAACCTGAATGCAGAGGTCATTCCAATCGAGGGCAGATTTATCACAATGGAGATAAGGAAAGCTGTAACTGAGGATGAATTGAACACTATTCTGGAGCCTGTTGGTGGAAAAGTTATCCCTCCGTTCCGGGCAGGAGTGACAGAGGAGACACGGGATCTAACTAAACAGATACTTGAGGATAAACTTAACTCACTCGGGCTAAAAGAAATTCCTATAAGGACAGTAGGGGATAATTACATCCTGATCGACCTTGCGGGTGTGGATATGGCCACTGCAAGAGAGATCGCAGCTAAACCTGGAAAATTCGAGATCAGAATACAGGTGCAGGGAAACGAAACCGCACATGTGCTCTACGGCAATGAGATAATAGGAGTGGATCCAATCCAGAAAGAAAGGGATGCATGGGGTGTACCTTTTAAGCTCAGCGATAAGGGCGCAGCAGCACTGCGTGATGCTGCAATACAGTATGGTGCAGTGACAGACCCTGATGCACATAACCTGGGGATGTACCTTGATGATAGACTTGTGTTTGATGCGCCCCTTGCTCCTGATCTTGCAAGGAACATACAGAGAGTACCTGTGAGAGAACTTTTCGCAACTACAGGCACCGGTGAAGAGGGGCAGATCAGAGCAAGAGAACTCCAGATTCATCTAAGGGCAGGAGCATTGCCTGTCAATGTAGAAGTGATAGGATCAGGGCAGGTCTCGGCAGATCTTGGAGAGAAGTTCAAGGAGCAGGTAGCGATAGCAGGAATAATAGCTCTGATGACGGTAGCGATTGCCGTGTATTTCAGATACAGACAGCCAAATATAATCGTACCTATGCTTGCCACTTCATTTAGCGAGGTTATTATCATACTTGGCTTTACAGCAGTTATCGGATACCAGCTTGATCTTGCAACTATAGCAGGCATTATTGTTGTTATAGGTACAGGTGTAGACCATCTAATAATTATAACAGACGAGGTTCTTGCCGGTGGTGCCATGCCGCCAAGTAAGGTATATAAATCCCGCTTAACAAAAGCGTTTGCAATTATATTTGCAGCTGCGGCGACTATACTCATAGCCATGTCGCCCCTTTTGTTTATGGGATTTGGCGCTATTAAGGGATTTGCTGTAATTACCATAGTGGGCGTGCTTATCGGAGTCGGTATAGCAAGACCAGCATATGCTATAATTATCAAAGACCTGCTTATGGAAGATACAGATAAAAAATACGTTGGCGAGGATTAATTCAGTACTTCCGAATAGCCCTACTTCCGAATGAATGAAATATCAACACATCTATTTTGAAG
>NZ_JMIY01000007.1:72744-174541 GCF_000685155.1 Candidatus Methanoperedens nitratireducens | reverse complement strand
ATCGCTTAGCACAAATATGATTCAGGATACTATTCGGAACTACGACCGATCGGAAGTACTGTAATTACCGAAGCTTTTAAATCTAAATCAAACCTTAAATAGAGAAGTATTTTCCTCAGGCCTCGGTGGCTCAGCCTGGCAGAGCGAGAGATTTGTAATCTCTAGGTCGAGGGTTCAAATCCCTCCCGGGGCTTGCTTTATTAAAATGTTACCGGTGAGAATCCTATCTTCTCGCTGAATACCCTTTCAGCCTGAATATCTATCTCCATTATGAATATCTCAAGCACCATGAATGCCTGCGCCGTTTTCCTGATGCAGCCCATCGTAATCTCTTTACTGCTGCCCGCAGCCGCATGAAGATGTATCCTGGGCGCACCTTTTTCCCGGAAGATATTGCCTGCTCCAAGGATCTCACGCACATCATCGAATGCAGACCACACAACAGCAGGGGGCACTACTTTCTCTTGCGGTCCTGTGACTAATTCTGCTCTCCCCATTGCTCCGAGTATTATAAAAAATGCAGATCTTATATCCTCTTTGAGAGCCAGTCCTGATAATTCAGCAAGCAGGTCTTCACCGTGATCAACCCTTACAACAAATACACGACCTATTGAGCCCTTTCGATAATCCATGTACTGAGTACATCCAGGCGTTATTAAAAACTTTTGGAGAATATAATTTGGGTATAATTTGGGTATCTTTCTGGAAAACTGTTAATATATATTAAAATATGGTGACTGTCCGTAGAGGAATAATTATTTTCAAGATTTCCTATCCATAAAATCTTGTAATCCTCTACCTCCTTTTAAAAACTCTCTGTGATTAATATTACAGTAATCTTTACATATCTGTGCCACGATAATATGATTTAATGAAACAACCTGCTGTTCTTGAAGAGAAAGTAAAGAGATATGAGAGCCTGTTACGTAAAGCACTCTCGGCATTTGAGATCGCACCACAGGAAAAATCCCATCTGATAAGAGTTGCGGATGATTTTTCCAGTATGGCAAGCTCTTATTATGATGATGGCGTATATTTCATTGAGCAGGGGGATATGGTAAACGCACTTGCCTGCTTCAGTTATGGTCATGCATGGCTGGATGCGGGCGTAAAACTCGGCGTATTTAAAGCGAGTGATGAAAATTTATTTACGATATAAAAATTTATGTCTTTTTTTTCTTTGTTAAATTAGATCAACAATATTCTTCCACCCATAATCAGATTCTTATGTAATCATAAATGCTTTATAAAATATAATAAACCGCAGATAAACGCAGATAACAACCATTTGGGTTTATCGGCGTTCGTATATTACGCAAATTTAGGAATCATGCTATACCACCATTCAGGGCAATATTACCTTAAAACTATATATAATTCGTCTAAAGTTCTTTTAATATGCCTCTGGGCACTTTCTATATGCTTAAGTATCTTTGTAACCTATATAGTCAAATATGAAGTCTTTAGAACTATTCTTTAGTAAAAATAAACATGTACTTTTAAATGCGGTTACTATTTAAAAGAGGAATAATCAAATGGGAAATTATAGAGTTACATTAGAAGCCGCCTGGCTTGTGAAGGATGTTGAAAGCGTTGATGATGCTATGAATATAGCAATCTCAGAGATAGGAAAACTGCTAAATCCTGATTTGAACTTCGTAGATATCGAGGTGGGTGCTACAAGCTGCCCTGCATGCGGTGAAGCTTTTGACAGCGTATTCATGGCAGCAGGTACAGCACTTGTGGGCATCCTGCTTGAGATGAAGGTCTACGATGCCCAGAGCGAGGAGCATGCGGCAAGGATCGCAAAATCCACAATAGGCAAGGTATTAAAAAATACTCCGCTCAATGTTATTGAGGTTGAGGAGTTTGAAGGCCCAAAAGAGACAAAAGAGACAAGGGAGAAAATAAAGCAAAAGGTAAAAAAATGAAACTGGCTGCGTTGATCTCAGGCGGCAAGGACTCATCATTTGCAATATACAGGGCCTTACAGGAAGGTCATACTGTAACAGATCTTGTTACAATAAAACCTGAGAGTGAGGACTCCTATATGTTCCACTCTGCAAATATCCACCTTACCGATTTGATATCACAGGCATGCGGCATCCCTCTTACCTCAAGGACATCTTCAGGTGAGAAAGAGAAGGAACTCGATGACCTGAAGGATGCACTTCGCTCTTTGAAAGTGGATGGCGTTGCGGTCGGGGCTATCGAATCCGAATACCAGGCATCGCGCGTGCGGCGCATCTGCAGTGAGCTTGGCCTTAAGATGTATGCACCGCTCTGGCACATGGAGCCTATCGGGCTGCTCGGTGAGATGATTAAATGCATGGATATCAGGATAGTCAAGGTTGCGGCTGCAGGAATGGATGAATCATGGCTTGGGCGGCGCTTTGATGAGACGATGCTGGAAGATCTAAAATCTCTTAATCGCAGGTACAGGGTTCATATTATGGGAGAGGGAGGCGAGTACGAGACGCTTGTGCTTGATGCGCCGTATTATAGAAAAAGGATCAACCTGCTTGAGACAGGGAACATCTGGATGGGAGACCACGGGGTTATGAGGGTGATAAAAGCCGAGCTTGTTGAGAAGGATTAGATTAAAAGTCAAGTCTCTATTACGACCCTGAAAGTTACTCTTGTATACATTAATGTACTAAGTACATTTTAATAACGAATAAGTATATACTAATAACTTAACAATAGAGTTATGAGGTGATATGAATGACTGTCCGCGATGAGATACATGCGCAGATCACGGGGGCACTTGCAGATGCAAAGTTCCCGATAGGGACGCCAGAAGAACTCCTGGCAGCCTTTCCTGATGGAGCAAATACAACATGCAAGGCAGGCAATGTTGAGATGACAGCAGGTGAGGCCGGAAAACTGCTTAAAGCAAGCGACTTCCCCTTTAGAAGCGCAAAACAGGTAGCCGACGTAATCGTTCAGAGAGCAGGGCTGTAAGCCCTGTTCTTCTGGTCTATTTCACAGCCACGATCTTTATGATATCCCCATTCTTCAATTCGTATTTATCGCCAAGCCTCATCCTGGTGCGTGCATCCACAGCATAGAGAAATCCCTTGCCTATATCGGTATGGACCATGAAAGCCAGGTCCTTCGGGGTGCTTCCTCTCTTTAACAGGAAGGCATCTGGAAGTATCCTTCCGCTCTTATCCGTGAACCTGTTCTCATCCTCTACAGGATAGACGATTATACGATCAAGAAGCCTGAATACTGTCTCATCGACACATCTCTGGATACCTGTTCCGTTATTTTTCTTAATAAGGGTACGTATCTTCAAAAGCGCTTCTCTCTGGGCATCTGAGAGGTCTGGTGATTCAATAAAATCATTATCTCCAGGTATATATTTTACCGCCCCGCTTTTATCAGCAAGGCGCAGTGCAACTTCGGCTGCGGCGCTGACAGGGATTGCGCCGGCTTTTACAAGGCGCTCGATATTCTGCTGTGGAGCCATATCTATCTTATTTGCTGCAATAATGAGGGGTTTGCTCTCAGCCCTGAGCATGTCCGAAAGCTCAGTGATCTGTTCATCAGTCCATACGTGAGGCTTATCGCGGGGTAATTTCAATTTTGCAAGCGCTGTTCTCACATGGGATTCTCTAATCCCTGCGCCCTCAAGCTGCCCTGCGATTGTCTCCTCAAGCTTGAGCCCCTCTGCCTGGATTTTGCGTGATAGCCTATCCCAGTTGCGTTTCAGGATTCCGAAGATCCACATCGTTATTTCGTGCTCCAGGAATTTTATATCCTCAAGCGGGTCATGCGAACCCACAGACACGGGATTTCCCTCGATATCTGTTCCGCCGGATGCATCTATTACATGTATTATCGCCTTTGCCTGCCTCAGGTTATCAAGGAAGGCATTTCCAAGCCCGCGCCCCTTATGTGCCTCAGGGACAAGCCCTGCCACATCTATCATTCCTATGGGCACAAACCGCACGCCATCCCTGCAGTTTCCGCACTTGAGGTTCAGTCCCACGCATGGACAGGTCGTTCTTATATACGCCACGCCATGATTTGCATCGATAGTGGTGAATGGATAATTCGCAATCTCAACATTCGCTAAAGTGGTGGCTTTAAAAAATGTTGATTTTCCTGAGTTTGGTTTTCCTGCAAGTGCTATTGAGACGGCCATGCTCTTAATACAGTTCCTGTGAACTTAATTCTTGTCTTATAATTCTAGCAAAAATTAATGTGTCCTCTGCACATGAAAAGAGTCACAATGGAACTTAGCTTTCGCGTTATACTTGTTGAACCGATCTACAGCGGCAACGTTGGCTCAGTAGCCCGTGTAATGAAGAACTTCGGCTTTAATGAGTTGATACTCCTGAATCCATGCGAGCTTGATATGCCTGCGCGTTTAATGGCCATGCATGCCTATGATCTAATAGAGAGCGCCAGGATAGTAAGTTCACTTAAAGAAGCCATAGAGGGTTCAAATATAGTTGTAGGCATGACAGGACTTCCAGGAAGGACTGATAACAGGCACATAAGAATGCCTGCCCTGTCCCCGCGCAAGCTCAGGGATAAGCTCTCAGGAAAAAGCGGGGTTGTATCACTGCTCTTCGGAAGGGAGGATGACGGGCTCAGGAACGATGAACTTGAGCTTTGTGATATCATAGTGACCATACCCACAGACCAGGAGTATCCGAGCATGAATCTGTCCCATGCAGCCGCTGTTGTTTTATACGAACTGAGCGATGTTGGGAGCGGTGATACCTGCATGGCAGACCGTTTCGATATCGAGCTGTTGTACGAGCACCTGAATGAAGTGCTATCAGATATCGAATATAAAGAGCATAAAAAGGACAAGACTAGGCTTATGCTGCAGAGAATACTGGGCAGGGCTGAATTGACCGGGCGTGAGGTCCAGACCCTTCGGGGTGTACTGCGCCGCATACAGTGGAAACTGGATAAAAAATGATGCTATCCTGACATCGACTTATAGTATATAGTTCAAAATACTATTTTTAATTATGTTCTATGGTAGTTAGGTTTTTAAGCTTTTAGGGTGTTGGTATTGGCATCGAAACCCGGAGAAGCATATAGTTCATTAAAACGATAACCATATATAAGAATAATATCATTTGGCAACAAATCGAAAAGGTGATAATAGCTTACAAAGATCGATTAAGTCGTGTTGGATTTGAGCTATTCACACATCTTTTTAGACGATACGGCACAGAAATAGTAGTAGTTTCAGAAGTCGGTAACAAAAAGCTCGACTCGGAAGAGATATTTGAAGAGATAATTTCATTGTTGCATTGCTACTCTATGAAACTGTACATCAAGCGTCAGAACAAGAAATTAGAGGTTGGCATAGATGAACGTAATTAGAACAGAACATATAGAACTTAATCCAAACGAAACACTTTCTGAACTGTGCCACTACTCCAAGAACTTATGGAATGAAGCAAATTACACTATTCGTCAAGAATTCTTTGCTAATGGAAGATGGATTCGTTATGGAGAGCTCGATAAAAAGCTAAAGTCTTCAGAAAATTATAAAGCTCTCAATGCTCAATCAGCACAACAGACATTAAGGTTGATTGATAAATCCTGGAAAGGAACTTTTGAAGGAATAAAAGAAAGGACAAAAAATCCTGATAAGTTTTTAGGCAAAGTCAAATTACCTAAATATAAACCAAAAGACGGCGAGACAATTTTAATTTTTACAAATCAACAGGCATCAATTAAAGATGGAAATCTCACATTCCCTAAAAATTTGAGTCTAAATCCAATTAAAACCAGACTTCCGAATAATATGAACTTAAGGGAAGTTCGTATTATCCCAAAAGGAACTGGCTATACTTGTGAGATCGTATATAAAACACTTAACGAAGAAGGTGAAATAAATAAGAGATGGTACGCAAGAAGACACAATGAAAATAGAATTGCGGGAATAGATCTTGGAACAGTTAACATCGTAACCATAGGAAATAACATTGGTGAACAACCAATTGTTATTAAGGACGATGGTACTGGAATCAAATCAATAAATCAATTCTATAATAAAAGCAGAGCAGAACTACAGAGCATCTACGACTTACAAGGAATAAAACACGGAAGCAGAATGGACAGGCTTAATTTCAAACGCAACCTAAAAATCAATGACCAGATGCATAAAATCAGCAGATACGTCATTAACTACTGCAAGCTTCACAACATAGGAACATTAGTAATAGGTCATAACGACAACTGGAAACAAAAATGTGATTTGGGCGAACGTAACAACCAGAATTTCGTTTCGATTCCCTACTACAAATTAATCCAGATGCTTCAGTACAAAGCCGAAGAAGCAGGCATAACAATTAAGATGCAGGAAGAATCACATAC
Source organism: Candidatus Methanoperedens nitratireducens (assembly GCF_000685155.1). GTDB lineage: Archaea > Halobacteriota > Methanosarcinia > Methanosarcinales > Methanoperedenaceae > Methanoperedens > Methanoperedens nitratireducens. The sequence goes on along the minus strand of NZ_JMIY01000007.1, from coordinate 168,187 downwards.
AAGCAAATGCTCATTCCTTGATAATGAATCCATAGAGCATCATGACCGGTACATAGGAAAACGAATCAAACGTGGTTTATTCAGGTCAGCTAAAGGAATCCTGATAAATGCAGATGTTCAAGGCGCGTACAATATTATTCGTAAAAGCGAACCGAATGCTTTCCAGAAATGGAATGCGGACGGTGTAGGAGGGTGCGGGCTACACCCAGAAAGAGCAAATATTAAAAAGATATTATCTTTTGCAGAGGTCTGTTGACATGGTTAACGGAAATCATAGCCTGGTAAACCCGCTAAAGTTGATCCTGGGATACTCACTTGGCCCAAAACCAAGGGTATCTGAGAGTCTTGTCATTTCCCCTGTCAAACTGAAGGCAGATCTCTACAGGCTTGCTGATATAGCTCCGTTCTTCCTTGTTGCATCCATAGAAGTAGGGAATACCACAACCAAATGCATCCTGACTGCAACGAATATGAAGGACGGCCATACATGGCTTGTTAACAAGAAGGTGAAAATGACCCGGGATATCAGGAAACCAAGGTCCAATGAGAGGATCTTTGGCACCACCTTAAGCGGTGTATCGCTCACGAGGGAATCCATTGCAGAACTTGTTCGCGATACTCTTGTTGAAGCGCATGAGGAGGTTAATCTCGATATCAGGACAGATCTTGATTTTGCGGTCAGGTCTACAGGTGTTGTTGCAGGCTTCTCATCCCCGCATGAGGTCGGAGAGTTTATAAAAGCCCTGGCAGACGGCTGCCTTCTTGCCGGCATCCCGCCAAAAAAGATGGTGCCTGCTATGTCGATTGATCACCTGCCTGCGAAGTTCCGATCTCACAGTCTTCTGGGAAAGATCATGTTTTCAGGTGCGGTGGGCGGTGTGCTTCCTCCTCTTGGCTCTACCGGCGTTGAGATAGTGGCGAACGAGATGGAAGGTGAGCTCTCAACAGCCGGGATCAAAGAAGGGGCAAAATGGGCAGGTGTGGATTTCAGGAACCCTGTTTTTTCAATGGACTTCGGGACAACCCTTAAAGGGCGGATCACCAATGATGAAATACCGTATGCAAAGACGATCGGCAACCTGTGCGGCTATGCAGGTGCGATCCCTGATGCTATAATAAAAGGCACAGGGCTTGTTGATAAAAGGTTCGGAGCAGCACTTGATCTATTTAACAACAGCAAGGAGCCCATGGTATGGCTCTTAAAAAGCAACGCCATTAAGAACTACGCGCAGGCTATTAATTCACTTATATCTATTGAGATCGTGCCGGAGGACAGGGACAGATACGGAAGCGTACCTGTTAGTCCCGCTGCTGCAAAGAATATCGGCGTTACCCTTATAGGATGCGATGTGGGCGTGAATGGAAGCCTTATGCCGAAGTTGACCGATATCGGTGCTGAGATCTACTCAAAACACGGTCTTAAGATATTATTTGCCACTCTTGACCTTGTCTCTGCCCTTATGGTAGGGCGTCTTGTAAAGCTGGGCATCGATAACAGACTTATCTCTGAGAAGACATCCATCGGGCTTACAGGCAGGGCGGCTATCACTGGCTGTAAGCCGTATCTGATACTGAGGGCAATAGAGAAACTCGGGATATACAAGGAACCAGGAAGTTATGTCGTGTTTGTGGATGATGGGCTTGCCAGGGGAGCGGCTGTAATGGCACGTTGCATGAACTCGATGGGCGTTCCTGGAAATCCTATAGGAGGAATAAGGGGAGGAGGATGTGTCCTGGGCAAGCGTATCGAATACCATAAAAGATCAAAAGGTGGGATAAGACCTGAGAGCACTTCTACTGATGGGATGTCCTGAGCTGCCAGTCCAGACAGCGGCTGCGCTATACCTTGCCAGCAGATTGAACAGGGAGGATTTTGATGTGACAGCAGCAGGAAATAGAGCAGCTATCAGCCTGCTTTTGAACTCTGATCCTGAAAGACACTACATTAAGAAGGTAATGGATATTGACAGGTGCATAGGAGAGCTGGCCCAGAAGAGAATGGATTTTGATATATGCTTTGCCTTCATACACAGCGATAGCGGCATTGCATACCTTGCCACAGTAAAGGCTCTCTCAACTGCAAGAACGGTCGCCGTTATCTTCGGAAAGGAGATCGAACCGCTTATAGAGGCAGGCGGAGATTCAATAATAATAGCTGCAAAGGCTGTGCATAATCCCGCGCCTATTCGGGCAAAGATAGACGAGGTGAGGTCATGGGCTGCATTGATGAGATGAATTACGAGATACTGCTCCCCAGCAGTTCTTTTAAGGAATGCGCGGATTATATAAAGAAAAATTTTAAGGAAATCTTTTATGTGCCTGCTGGCTACATGATTTTCGGTAATTATTTAATAGGAATCCCGCCTATCCCGATTGCAGTGGAGAACGATGATATTATCATGCCGTATGTTAAGCCCTGCCATGGAAGTTTTGTACTGAGAATACCCGGAGGAGAGGAAGTTAAGAGGCTCAGGGCAGGGAAATGAGGAATAAACGATAGAATTACTATATTCTTAATTCCTTCAAACATCACAATCCACATCCTTCTACATATACTTCATATATATATGCAATGGCGTTCATTAAGTACCCGTTAAAATCGAGCTCTATAGAACATAAATAAGTATTGAGATGGAGTACTGGATTAGAGTAATGGAAGATATTAATGTAAAATCAGAACAATTTAATGAAGAAAAACTTGCTTTTCTGGCATCAATTATAGAATCCTCAGATGATGCGATTATCGGTAAGACACTGGATGGCACCATTTTGAGCTGGAACATGGGCGCACAGAAGATATATGGCTATTCAGCCAATGAGGTCACAGGTCACTCTATCTCTATCCTCGTTCCACCAGGCTATCCAGATGATATCTCCCAGATTCTTAAAAGAATAAGGCAGGGGCAGCGCATTGAGCACTATGAAACCGTGCGTATGAGAAAAGACGGCAAAAAAATCGATATATCTCTAACCATTTCCCCGATCAAGGATTCAACTGGCAGGATTATAGGTGCCTCAACAATTGCGCGGGATATCACAGAGCGCAAGCGGGCAGAGGAGGCGCTGCGCAGAGCATACGATGATCTGGAGATGCGGGTTCAGGAACGCACCTCTGAACTTTCAAGAACCAATGAGGCGCTGCGAAGAGAGAGGGATAAGGCGCAGAAGTATCTGGATGTTGCAGGGGTTATGGTCGTAATTATAGGTGCAGATCAAAAAGTCGTACTTGTAAATAGAAAGTGCTGCGAGATCTTAAGGTATAATGAGCACGAGATTATTGGTAAAAACTGGTTTGAAACTTTTCTTCCAGAGAGAGTCAGGTATGAGGTAGAGGTAGTTTTTACAAAGTTGATGGCAGGGGAAATTGAACCTGTTGAATTTTTTGAAAACCCTGTTCTGACCAGGAGTGGTAAGGAAAGAATGATTGCATGGCATAATACTGTATTGAGGGATGAAGCAGGCAATATCACTAGTATCCTCAGTTCAGGAGAAGATATCACAGAGCGCAAGCGAGCAGAGGAGGAGCGCGAGCGATGGACGGCGGAGCTTGCCCGCTCGAATGCCGAACTTGAGCAATTCGCATACGTAGCCTCCCATGACCTTCAGGAGCCGCTGCGCATGATATCTGGCTTCACCAAACTTCTGGAGAGGCGATACAAAGGCAGGCTTGATAGGAGTGCTGATGAGTTCATTGCTTATATTGTGGATGGAGCCGCACGGATGCAGAGGATGATCGAGGATCTGCTGGCGTACTCGAGGGTTGGAACGCGCGGCAAGCCGTTTGAGCCCACAAACTTTGAAGATATCTTTGACCAGGCAGTTGCTAATCTGATGATAACAATTGAGGAAAATAAAGCTCAAGTTACGCATGACCCTCTGCCCACTGTTATGGCTGATGATTCACAAGTGGCTCAGTTGCTTCAAAATCTAATAAGTAACGGTATCAAATTCAGGAGGGAGGAGCCGCCCCGTGTTCATGTTTCTGCCCGGAGAAAGGGAAATGAATGGTTTTTCTCTGTACAAGATAACGGAATAGGTATAGCTCCTGAGTTCTTCGGAAGTCTTTTCCAGCTATTCCAGCGCGAGCACGCTGCAAACAAATACCCTGGTACAGGCATAGGTCTTGCCATTTGCAGGAGGATTGTAGAGCGGCACGGCGGCAGGATATGGGCTGAATCCGAGGTAGGTAAGGGTTCAAAATTCTACTTCACGATACCAGTGAAAAAGTGAATAATAATTTCTAAGCTTTCCCCTCCATGTTCTTTTTCTATTTTATTCCCTGAACCTTTATGCTGATAACCGACTCACTGATCTCATTTATTGTCTCAATCGGAACATTAAAATTGTCAATAATAGCCTTTGCAGTCGGATCGTTAGCCATCAATTCGACAGGATAATGTACTTCGTCAATTATTTTGACATCCCCAAAGCCTGCACTTTTTATTGCTTCCAGGTACTCATCCTTCATTATGGCACCTGAGAGGCAGCCGATATAAGCCTCAACGGAATTTTTTATGCCCTCAGGAAGCTCTTTTAGCAGAACCATATCTGAAATCATAAGTCTTCCACCTGGCTTAAGTACCCTGAATGCCTCTTTAAAAACCCGTCCTTTATCGGGTGCAAGGTTAATAACACAGTTTGAGATGATCACATCAACAGAACTATCCGCAGCAGGTATATTCTCGATCTCCCCAAGCCTGAACTCTACATTTCCGTAATTGCCTTTTCTTGCATTCTCTCTTGCCCTCTCAATCATCTCAGGTGTCATATCCACGCCGATGACTTTCCCTTCCATGCCAACCCTGTTTGCAGCAAGGAAACAGTCAAAACCAGCACCTGAACCAAGATCAAGTACAGTTTCCCCTCTCTTTAGCGATGCCACAGCAACAGGATTCCCGCACCCAAGGCCGAGATTTGCGCCTTCGGGCACAGAGCTAAGCTCATCATCCCTGTACCCTATTCTCTTGCTGATACCCGCTGCTGACCCGGTACTTCCGTAACAGGCAGTTGCAGGGGCACAGCATGAACTTTCCTTTCTGGCTATTTTAGCATAGCCTTCCCTTACTACTCTCTTTACAGTTTCTTGTTCCATATATATACCTCCTCTTATTCTTGTATAATCTCTTTCATCATAGGGCCAAGTATGTCCTTTATCATCTCTGCAAAACTCTCAGTCTTAATTAAAGAGATACAGCATACTTTACCGTCCTTCTCCCAGCTTATAACAGCCAGCTTATCTCCCGCGCGGATATCTGCCCTGTCTCTTATCTCCTTGGGAAGCACCATCTGTCCCCGCTCATCCACGCTTATTATAGATTCGACTTTACAGCAGCCTATCCCGAAATCTGTCGGTGTGCAGCATGACATATTTCCATCTTTTTCGGTCAGTTTCATCTAATTCACTAATTCAGTAACGTTCATCAGAATATTTAAGCTTTTCTGAATTATCAGCATATTCTGATAAATCTGTAATATGATTTTATATTGTATCGTAACAATTGGTGATTATAGTCAAAATGTTCTTAACTATAAATAATAAAATAACCTGAGGCGATAACATTAACATACGATTTTTAGGCGGAGCAGGGGAAGTCGGTAGATCTGCAATACTTATAAATGAAGAACTGCTAATCGATTACGGCATTAAGCCAGCAGATCCACCTGTATATCCGTTGAACGGATTACGTCCAAGAAGCATGATACTCTCTCACGGGCACCTTGACCACTGCGGACTTGCGCCCAATCTCATGGATCTTGAACCTGATATATATTCTACGACCATGACTGCAAGGCTCTGTGCACTCCTGGCAAGGGATACCCTCAGAATATCTGAGAGCAAAGGGCATATCGTTCCATATTATAATGAGGAGATCCAGGAGTTTGAAAGGCGGGTCCAAAAAGTGGATTACAGGCAGGAATTTGAAACAAATGGCTATCAGGCATGCCTTTATAATGCAGGGCATATTCCCGGCTCTTCCTCTGTGTATCTTGAGAAGGATGAACAGAGCATGCTCTACACAGGAGATATAAATACCCTACAGACAGAGCTTCAGAGTGGTGCAGACGCAAAGCATCCAGAGAGTGATATCCTGCTGATAGAGAGTACATATTTTGACCGGAACCACACACCCAGGAAGATACTTGAGGAGCGGTTTATCGAATCTGTTAAGGAAACCATTGATAACGGAGGAAAAGCTGTGATCTCGGCCTTCAGCATAGGCAGGACACAGGAAATAATGCTGATTCTGAAAAAACATGGGATTGATGCCTATGTCGATGGCATGGGAGTTGATGTCTTCAACCTGATAAAAAGGTCACCTGATTCTGTACGGGACATTAAAAGACTCGAAAAGGCATTCACAGGTTCAAATATTGTAAAACCAGAAGAGCGGAGGGAGATAATCCAGGAACCGGTGGTAATTGTGACCAGCGCAGGTATGCTAAACGGCGGACCTGTACTATATTATATCAGCAGGATCTACAATGACCCGAGGTCAAAAATCCATCTCACCGGTTATCAGGTCGAAGGGACAAACGGAAGAAGAGCGCTTGAGAGCGGATATATAGAGGATAGAGGTGATATAATCCGCCTTAATTGCGGGATTGAACTGTATGATTTCTCCGCACACTGCGGCGACACACAATTAAAAGAACTTGTAAAGAAATTCTGTGATAATGGTACAGAAACAGTTCTACCTGTGCATGGGGATAATACTGCGGGCTTTGCAAACTGGATAAAGGAAGAAATAGGAGTGGATTCAACTGCTCCGGTAAATGGAGAGACAATTTATATATAAATTATGAGAATAGTAGTGTTGAGACTCGGCCACCGCATCCAGAGAGATCAGAGAATAACAACCCATGTAGGTCTTACTGCGCGTGCTCTGGGTGCAGAGGGTATGCTTCTTGATTCTGATGATACCGGAATTGAGAAAAGCCTGAATGAGGCAACAGCAAGATGGGGAGGATCATTTTATGTCAGAAGGATTACGAACTGGAAAAACGAGGTCAAGAAATGGAAAGAGACAGGCGGTAAAGTGATGCATCTCACTATGTACGGCATTAACCTTCCTGATGTGACACATGAAATCCTGTCTCATGATCTTTTAATCGTTGTCGGTGCCGAGAAAGTCCCGCCTGAGATATACGATCTGGCAGATTGGAATGTTGCAGTCGGGAACCAGCCGCATTCAGAGGTCGCCGCCCTTGCAATAGTGCTTGATCGGCTGCAGAAAGCATCAGGTAAAGATCCTTTAAAAACACACTTCATGGGCGGTGAGCTTAAGATCACTCCGAGCAGGGCAGGGAAAGAGGTAAAGAGTAGATGAAGATCCTGGTGATCGGCAAGAGTACACGCGGGATTGTGTGCTCAGCCAAAAGAGCAGGGTACACTGTATACGCCCTTGATCAATTTGGCGATGTAGATATGCGCAGGTGCGCAGATAAGGCTCAATTTTTGGATAATGTGAATAGAATACCTGAGCTTGTTAATTCCTTTGGGGAATTCGATGCAATAATCCTGGGACCGGGTTTTGAGAGACTCAAGTTTAAAAATATACTGAATAACAGGCTGAAGATAATAGAAGAGGTGAGTGATAAACTAAGCATTTCAAAGAGATTCAAATCAATGGGCATACCACATCCTGATACCGAACCACTGGATAAGGCATCAGGGCTTAAATTCCCCCTGATGGTAAAACCAAGATCTGGCTCAGGTGGCATACAAAACACTATTGTCAGAAATGAGGATGAGTTAACTTCGTTTAAGGCAAGGAGCGATGCAGGCGAGTTCATAGCCCAGGAATTCGTGAATGGTATACCCTGCAGTGCTTCTTTAATAGGTACGGGGGATGATGTGGCAATCGTTGCGTTAAACGAACAATTGATAGGCAATCCCTGGCTTACCAGATTGCCATTTGCTTACTGCGGAAATATCACACCGTTTAGCACAGGATTCAATAAAGAGATGATAGAGTATGCAAAACAGATCGCACTTGAATTCAGGCTATCAGGTTCAAATGGTGTAGATTTCCTTTTGACTGAAAAAGATGTTGTGGCTATTGAGGTAAATCCGCGCTTCCAGGGAAGTATTGATACAGTTGAGCTTTCTACTGGAATGAATATTTTTGATGCCCATGTCAGATCATTTGAAGGCCAGCTTCCAGAATCAAGGGAGCCAGTATGCTTTGCAGCAAAAGCCATTATGTATGCAAATAAGAAAACAATTATATATCAAAAACTCTCAGATAGGCTTATTAAGTATATGGATAATAAACATGCTGCAGATATCCCTCAACCTGGATGGGTTGTCCAGCCTGATGAACCCATAGCTACAGTGCTTGAAACAGGCAAAATACGCGAGGGAGTTTTAGAAAAGGTGAAACGATACGCACATGATATTAAGATTATGACGGAAGTTTAAAGTCATATAAATGCAAGAATATAGTGGTGATGATTTTTGGTTGATTTAAATGATCCTGTTGTCAGAGGTTATTTCATAAATCTTGTTGGTGAAGAAGGTTTCAAAGTTGTGCAGAAGATGCCAGAAGGAGAGGTCACAGATGAGAAGATAGCAGAGGTGACGGGCGTTTTATTGAATATTGTCAGGAGGACGCTGTTCATATTATATGAGAACAGGCTTGCTTCATATCGAAGGGTAAGGGATACTGACAGCGGCTGGCTTACATATCTGTGGAGGCTTGACATGAGCAACCTGCCACGCCAGCTTGAGATTGAGGCCAAAAAAATTTTAAGAAATCTTAAGGCCAGGCTTGAGTTTGAGGAAGGTAAGGTATTTTACACATGCAAGAACCAGTGCGAGCGTTTTCTTTTTGAAGAGGCGGCTGAGCTTGAGTTTATCTGTCCTGTATGCGCTGAGGATTTAGCATATCAGGATAACGAACCTATAATAATGGCCCTGAGGCAGAGAATTTTAGAACTTGAACAATTAACCGCAGGTGCGGCCGAGGGTGCTACTGCTTGATAGAAGAAGCTATGGTTCTGAGCCTGAGAAAAAAACAGCTTGATAAAAAAAATAACCAAGCATATTGTTGGATTAAATAATGAGATTTATGTTATGATGTGTTGATAGCAGCGTTTTTATTCAATGCGTTTTTAATTATTTCTATGTACTCTTCTTTTAATGAATATACCGTAGGTGTTTTATATGATTCCTTGCAGGCATGGAGAATCCCGAGTTTTGAGTGGATGTAACCCAGCATTGAAGCTACTGCACTATATGAGATCTTGAATCTCATATTGAGTTCACGATAAAGCTGGTCTACAGTTACTTTCTTTAGTTTCAGCAATACGTTTATTATAAATTTCCTGACACCATCGATATCAAGCTCCAGGTATACCTCAAGGCGCCTTTTTATTCTAAGTTTAAGTGCCTCCATCGTATCACCTTATTTAAAACTTTCTTTACTAATATATATACTTTTCTCAATTATAATTAATTTAAACGTTATTAAATCCTTCTGGATCGGGATAAACCTTACTCCTTGTTCTCATGGCGGTATGTATTTATCATATTATGGCATTTTAGCTACCATATACCTATAAGACAGAGAACTTGAGGAAATACAAATGATAGAGATTACAGATACTGCGGCAGCAGAGTTGAAACAATTACTTGAAAGAGAGAAGAAGAGCGACCACGGGTTACGTGTATTCGCAGCCGGGATGAGCTGCAGCGGAATACAGTATGGTCTTTCTCTTGAGAAATCCCCAAAGACCGAAGATACTGTACTGGAGAGTAATGGAATAAAGCTATTCTTTGACAGAGATCTCCAGGATGATATCGACGAACTGAGAATTGATTATATTGATAATGACTACGGAAAGGGTTTCATAATAAACAATCCTAATCTACGGTGCGGCTCAGGATGCAGCAGTTGCGGGTGATCTAGATGTTTCCTGGTCTTGGCCGGGGTATGAATCCCCGCAAGATGGCTTCGATGATGAAGCAGATGGGGATTGATATCAATGAGATAGAGAATGTAGAAGAAGTGATCATCCGTACGCCTGAGAAGGATATAATATTCAAGGATGCCGAAGTTACAATAATGGATGCGAGGGGAATGAAGACCTATCAGATTGTCGGAACACCCCAGGAAGTGGCACGCGAGATAAAGATCCCTGAAGATGATATCAAGCTTGTGATGGAGCAGACAAGCTCAAGTGAGAATGATGCCAGAAACGCACTCAAGGAAACAAAAGGGGATATCGCTGAAGCTATATTGAAGCTCACTAAAACGGATTAGTTTTTAAATTTTTAAATCTTTAGCTATATTTGGTCTATCTCTCTATAGTAGCGATTCCCTCACTGAAAGTCTTTTCATTGCGAAAGTATATATATTAAAAGTTATATAGACTGTTCCTGGTGGTAATAATGAGTATTATGGTAGTATCTGATGTTCATCTTGGCGATGAATCATCCAACCATGAACATTTCTCAAAATTCATAGACTGGATAGCAGCACTAGAAAAAGATGGCGTCAGGAACATTAAATCAAACGGAAATGAGATCCAATTAAGTCCTCCTGAAAAACTCATATTGCTTGGAGATATCCTGGAACTATGGAGCCCGGAGGATAATAATATGAAATATACAGCCCAGCGAGCTATTGAACCGTTCGGAAAACTCGTCAGCCTGGGATGCGAGAAGATATTCGTGCTGGGCAATCATGATGAAGATATCTCGGAGTATCTGGAAGAAATCAAATCAAATGGTAGCTCGGTCATTAAAAAGAACAGCTTCATGACTAAATCAGATTTTACAATAATAGATCGACATTATCCTGAAGATCCGCATGATAAAGAAAAAGGATTCTTGCAGGTTGGAAAGAGAAAATACTTTTTCCTTCATGGACAGCAATTCGACAAGTTATTTATTTCGGTTGGACGTTTAGCAAGCATCCCAACACGTATTGCTAAAATATCAAATGCATTCTCAAGGATTTTCCAGCCAAACGGGTGGTCCATAGTGGCGTTATTTGCTATCTTAAGTGGCATATACATCGTATGGAGAAATGATATGGTTTTAGCATTTTCTGTTGTTACATTTCTGTTATCAATCCCGAGGCTTTTCACATACTTACAGGATAAAGTATGGGCAAATATCAAGGTATTATTTACTGATAAGCCAAAGTACATGGATGTAGAGACAATAATTAAAGAGAAATATTACGATTTTGATAAAGATATGACTGGAGAGGATGTAAACTTCGTCTTTGGGCACACACACGTACCTGAGATACACCAGCATAAATTCAATTCAAAAGGCAAGGAGCACGAGATGCTTTTCGTGAACTCAGGCTCATGGGTGAAGGAAAAGGATTACACTCATGATACCTTTGTTTATATCGATGAGACAGGCTCGTATCTGTTTAAATGGAATATCGGTGGAGATATAGAATTGTTGCAGTCTCTATAGTAAGATAAGCAACAGGGAAGGGCATTTCAAGTCTGCCTTAATGAGATATGGGCTATCAGACCCCTTAATATCTCAGATGTCCCTTCACCGATAGTGAGAAACCTTGCATCGCGCCAGTGCCTGTGAATGTCGCGCTCATCGATGTACCCGTATCCTCCGTAGATCTGTATGGCATCGTCGCATACTCTCAGAGCCATCTCTGAAGCGAAGAGTTTAGCCTGGGCGGCTTCGGATGCTATGTCTTTTCCTTTATCTTTTAGATGGGCTGTGTAATAGGTAAGCAGTCTTGCAGCATTTATCTCTGTTGCCATATTAGCCAGCTTCTCCTGTATAAGCTGAAAGCTTGAGATGTTATTCCCGAATGCCTTTCTCTCTTTGCTGTACATGAGGGATTTCTCATATGCTGCCTGCGCTATCCCGACAGCTAACGCTGCAAGCGTCATCCTTCCGATATTCAGCATCTGCTTTGCATATTCAAACCCTTCTCCATCCTCTCCAAGAAGATTCTCTCTTGCAATCCTGCAGTCCTTGATACGTATCCCTGATAACCCAAGCCCTCTGAGCCCGAGTTTAGGCATGTTCCTGGTTATCTCAAATCCTGGTGTTCCCCTCTCCACAATGAACGAGGAGAGACCTTTATCAGTGTTGGCAAACACCAGGATGATATCAGCCTCTCCTGGATTTGTTATTAATATCTTATAGCCGTTTAGAATATAGGTATCTCCTGAGAGCCTGGCATTTGTCTTTATTGATCTCGCATCAGAGCCGCAGCAGGGCTCTGTGAGCGCATAGGCTGCAAGACCTCTACCCCCAACTAAACCTCTCTCTTTAAGGAACTCCTTTCTCTGCCGCTCATTCCCAAACAGCCTTATGCCTTCGCAGACCATTCCCTGAACAGATACCTGCAGGGCAGTATTTGCACAGGCTTTAGCCAGCATCTCCAGAGCAGCAATATATACAGGATAAGGAAGTCCTGAGCCGTTGTACTCCTCTGGAAAAGGAATAGCCATAACCCCATGCTTTACCAACTCTTTAAAATCAGGGAATATCCCTTCATGATCTACCTTTTTTGCATCTGGCAGGATTTCTTTCTCAGCAAAATTCCCAATAGATTCAAGCATCTGATTGTACTTATCTGCGTCAGGAAAGAGCATCCCGATTATATTTCTTTGCTCCTTTATGTAAAACATATATCTCCCAGCTCTAAAAATAAAGTCGTCTTTGTATCACTTAAACATTTCGAAGGGATAAATAGGTACATTTATTTTAAGCAGGTAATCTACACCTTCATATTATGAAGAGATTAGATTTTTATATATCTTTAATAGCAATAATGTGGCTGACGGTTGTTGTTTTAGGTTTTATAAGTGAGGATGTTATCCAAAGGTCTGATGCAATGCAAAGCTCTACTCTGGCGATGTTTCAGCCAGGTATAACTGCGGAAGTAGAAAAAGATCTGGTTAAACTGAGCCATACAGGCGGCGGCGATATAACTTTGAGTAATATTACAATAATCATCGAGCAAGGTGATGCAAGTGCAATTTATGAGAAGCTAAACCAGAGTAATGACAAATTTGTGAGAGGTGATACTTTACATCTCACGCCCGCTGGTATCAGTCTGAATGGGAGAGAGCTTAAAGTTGGAAAAATTTCAATAAATAGTTCTGGAGTTGTAAGAAATGAGACAACCGTTATGTTTGTTAACCTTACAAGCGGGAACCTGTTAACAAAAATCGTTTCGGATGAAGAATTTTTCAGCTAAACTTTTTATCCCAATTGTTTGACTAAGCATTTCAAACTCCACCCAATTGATTGTGTACTCAAAACTCCATCATAATGATGATGCTTACGATTATTATTTACATGGATAAATATTTATTTATGTAGATTGTACATATGTATCGTACACATAGGTTGTACAGTACCTGACAGATCGGCAGGTTGGGAAGTGGTTACAGAGGGGGTGGGAGTGGTTTTATCCTCTTCTTGCTAATTGAGTAATATAGGCCCTGCAGCTATCCATTATTATAGCCACGTTCAGCCCGTTTGCTCCCTTTGCGTTGTCATGCTCACTCAAGTGTTTTGCCATCGAAAGAAGAAGCCTAATAAAGATTTGGTGGTTAAAATAGCCACTATAGACGAGCTAAAGAAGAACAGTTTTAAGGAATGGTTCGAAGTAGGGAACAAGTAAGATCAACGGGACATATTTAAACTTCAGGATTTTGATGCTGTGTTGCATAAATATTTACATTAGTGCTCAGAACCTCATGTATGGTCTTGAGCAACTTCTCAGCAGTGTAAGGCTTTGGTAAAAAAGCGTTTGCATTAATATCTACAACTTTAGCAAGCTTCTCCTTCTCTGCGAGCCCACTTGCAGCTATAATCTTTACTTTAGGGTTGATTTTACGCAGTATTCGAATGCTCGCCAGCCCATCCATATTAGGCATTGCCATATCCATAAGAACAACCCTGGTCTCTTCTATGTTTTGTGAGTAAAGAGCTACTGCATCTGCACCATCATTAGCTGTAATCACTCTGTATCCACAGGCTTCCAATGTTGAACAGGTAACCTCTCGAATTGTGGCTTCGTCATCAACAACAAGAATCAATTCTTGTTGTCCTATTGGCAATTCAAGCTTCTGCTCTTGCACTTCTTGCAGTTCGGTTTTAATCGCAGGCAAATATACCTTAAATGTTGTCCCTTCTCCAACTTCACTATAAACATTTATAAATCCACCGTAGCTTTTAACAATCGCATGAGATGTTGAGAGACCGAGCCCTGTGCCTTTGCCATGTTCTTTTGTGGTAAAAAACGGTTCAAAGATTCTATCCAGTATTTCAGGAGAAATACCTGTTCCAGTATCCGATACCCAAATAACAACGTACTGACCTACATTAGCATCAGGAAGCATCCGTGCAAAATCTTCATCAATCAAAAAATTCGAAGCTGTGATGCTCAATATACCGCCATCCGGCATAGCATCTCTGGAATTCACGCACAGGTTCATTATAACCTGATGTAATTGTGTGGCATCTCCTGAGATGGTAAAGAGGTCTTTCTTTATATCGGTTCTGATTTCAATGTTCCTGGGAAATGTCTCTTTTGCTATCTTCTCAATGTCAGATATTATCTGTCCTACCTGGAGAGGGTTGCGTTCTCCTTCAATACCTCGTGCAAACGACAGAACCTGCTTTATTAAATTAGCTCCACGCTGGGAGTTCCGCTCAAGGATAGAAAGCAATTTCTGGCTCTGCTCGTCCGTGAATTTTTGCTTTAACATTTGCAGGGATAGCATCATTGGCGTCATCAGATTGTTGAGGTCATGCGCTATACCGCCTGCGAGCGTGCCTATGCTTTCCATCCTCTGGGCACGTAATAACTGTGCCTCAAGTTTTTTCTTCTCGGTGATGTCAGTGTTAATTATAAGTATTGACTTCGGTTTTCCTTCACCGTTACGAATCAAAGACCAGCGGCTTTCGACAATGATTTCTTTTTTATCTTTCGTTATTTGATGTAGTTCGCCTGTCCACTCTCCTCTCTCAATTACACTCTTTTTGGCTTGAATAAGTAAAGGTGATTCTTTTTTATATACGAGTCCATCGGCATTCTTACCTATGACTTCATCTGCTGTCCAGCCATACAGACGCTGTGCGCCTTTATTCCAGTAGATGAGACGGTGTTCTAGATCACGGACCCCAATGGCATCTTGTGCTTTGTCGAGAAGCGACGCTTGATCATATATTTGCTTCTCAGCCCGCTTGCGCTCGGTGATATCTTTAGCGATAACGGAAAGACCAAATTTAGAGGGATAGGCATTAATTTCAAAAAAGAGGTTTTTGTCCCCAACCCGATATTTATGCACGAAACTCTGGGGTTGTTGTGTTTTTAATACCTCCGTGTACAGCTTCTCTGCTCTTGACCCTTTTAGTTCAGGGAAAAGCTCGAATAAGGATTTCCCGATAGCATCTTTTGCTGAAATTCCTGTTAGAGCAAAAGATGCATTATTCCAATAGGTATATCTTAAATTCCTGTCCAACGCATAAAAAACTTCGCCGATACTTTCAGCAAGTTCCCTATACTTTGTTTCGCTCTCCAGCAATGCCTCTTCAGCCCGCTTACGCTCTGCAATTTCAATCTCCAATTCTACGTTGGCTTCTTCCAGTTCTGATGTTCGCTCCTGAACACGTATTTCTAACTCATCGTATGCTATGCGCAACGCCTCCTCAGCATGCTTGCGCTCAATTATGTCACGGAAGACTAGCACCACGCCAATAGTCTTGCCACCCCCATCTCTTATCGGTGCACCGCTGTCGTCGATCGGGGCTTCAGTTCCGTCCTTTCTGACCAGGATCGTGTGGTTGGCAAGACCGATAATTCCCCCTTCCTGGAGCACCCTGGTGACAGGGCCTTCAACTTCAGCGCGGGTGTACTCGTTAATGATATTGAACACCTCAGTCACAGGTTTTGTCAAAGCCTCAGAGAGAGTCCAGCCGGTTAGCTCTTCCGCCACGGCGTTCATGAAAGTAATCCGCCCTTCAACATCTGTGGCAATGACCGCATCGCCGATGCTGGCAAGGGTGGTGGCGTAGCGCTGCTCGCTTTCCCGCAGCGCCTCCTCCGCCCGCTTTCGCTCTTCGATTTCAACCCGTAATGCCTGTTTTGCTTCCTTAAGTTCGGAACTTTCTATAATTCTCCATGCACCTTCTCGCTTGATGAGAGCAAATTGATGCGTGTTCACTACATCCATGACCTCGTTTGCTCCACATTTATCAAGGGAATATGTGCAAATAGCCAGCATCTTATACTTGCCAATGACATTGTTCACTTCTAACTCATAATCAGTAAAATCCTTCCAAAGATAATCTTCCAGCCAAAAGGTATTACCTGTTAACCTCAAACCAGTATAGCCTCTCTCCATGGCTTGATTCAGCTTTTCAAGCCAGCCGTTGAGAACTCTTTCATGGTTGAAAGTACCTTCTTTGAGGTACCAGTCGGTATATGGAATAATTTCTATCTGTCCTTTTCTTACATATTCATCAAAATTGGGCATCGCTTCTCTCATCGCTTCTTTGGCTTCTTCTTCACTGAGAGGATCTGATGTAACCCACATGCAGAACTCATTATTCTTTAACCCTGCTTTGAAATAAGGCACAAGAGTATCAATTAAATCTTCCTTTGTCTTATAAAATTGACAAAAGTGAGTACCCCACGGTACACTGCCTATAATATCGATTCCCGACTCTCTTAGAACTCCTTCCATCTTAATCATCTCTTTTTTCTAATTTGTACACTTCTTTTTCGTCTTTAACTTTGAAGTCCTCTGACGCAGTTCTTTTATGAGTTGCTCGTTAACCTTGACCTTATCTTTCACCATTTTTCCTCTTAAAACAGGCAATAGTTCCCCTCATCCCATCTCATCGTTTCAACACCCTTGCGTCCTGTCCTGTAGCATTTGATAGATTACACATACTATATTAATTTGACGCTCCCGTATGTACGAGAGTATGTTAAAGCCTTAGAGAATGTTATAGATGGCAATGGAGATGGAAAGTATCAGGAAAAGCTCAAAATGTCCTGATTTAGTTGAATTCCATTGCAAGCACTAAATTGGCTTCATTTTATCGATTTCAGATTCACTCCCATGTAAGAGATAAATATCAACATCACCCGAATAAAAACATAAGAAATAATTTTCCAAGAGTCCTGCCATATCTTGCTCTCTGCATTCAATAACGAGAATAAAAGGATACTGAACGTTAGCTGGATTGAAAAATTTTCTCAGCTTGAGAAGATTTAATTTTTTCTTCTGTAGCTGTTCGTAAACAGAACTCAATTTG
This sequence comes from Candidatus Methanoperedens nitratireducens, assembly GCF_000685155.1. Taxonomy (GTDB): domain Archaea; phylum Halobacteriota; class Methanosarcinia; order Methanosarcinales; family Methanoperedenaceae; genus Methanoperedens; species Methanoperedens nitratireducens. The sequence continues at coordinate 150,912 of NZ_JMIY01000007.1, read as the reverse complement.
TTCTGAGTTCGGAAACGCAAGATAAATCCGTAAGTCATCACCGCATCCCACCTGCAAATATATTATGTGCATCATGCCATTTATTTTTTTTCTTTACTTTACATGGTACTACGGAGGTAACTTTTACTTTTGGAAATTTGATATCCCTGATAAGATCAGGGTATAACACCTTTAACATTGCTAAGTTATTGTGCCTGTTTCTGGCCTGAAGCAGGTAATCTTCTATAAGGTGCTTTGTTATCTCTCTTTTTCCTGCGAACTTAGCAAAGGTGTTATAGCAACTGAGATAGGTTTCTATTGTTCTATCGGTGAGGTCTTTTAGTCTTAACAGTCTCTCAAGAGTATCGATACTCATATTTGTTTTCTTTGAATAGTAATTTGAAAAATCGATATCAATAAAAGCGGGCTGGGAGGGATTCGAACCCACGGCCGTCGGATTAAGAGTCCGACGCTCTGCCTGACTAAGCTACCAGCCCAAAAAGGACTTTATCCTAATAATTCTCTCCCGATATATAAGTTTCGAAACCCAGGAGCCTATCCAGAATTTTCATCGTGTTTTAAACTGAGATACAGATTCATGTCAGAGAGGGCAAATTCGGCGCGCGAGGCGGCAAGGGGTATTTGGCGAGGGAGATAACTTATGATAGGTTTGAACTATCAGTTTCGTGTATGAGAAAATGCCATGTGGCATTTATATATCTATTTAGATATATTATCGATTGTTTCTTGTTGTACCTTCTATCGACGAGTTGAATTTCACTAAAGCATCCCAATTTATTTCTCCGTCCATGCAAAATTCTCTTCCAAATTCAAATGTAAATTGATTAATCAATTTAGAATAGGCTTTTAAAAATTCCTCATTCTTTTCTTTAGCTTTGTGCCCAAGTGGTTCTATGATTTGAGCATATAAATCTGAATTCCCTGAAATAAATTCCCAAAATTTTTGACCACAATATTTAATATAATCTCCTTTATCAAATTGGTTATCTCGACCATAACAACATCCATTTACTGCAACTATATTTGTTTGAGAAATATTTGTTCCTAAAATCCGCTTAGCTTTTTTGAAATTATCTTTCATTTTATTAATTTGGCTGTTATTCCCCCAATTGGGTCCAGATTTAATTGATACAATATATTTAATATTATCTCTCTCAAATTCTAAATCGACGCCTTCAGCAGCCGATTTTTTACCATCAAATACTTTACCACAAATGAATATTGCTAAACCCTCTAAAAAATCTCCAAAGATTGTTTCTTCTTGTGAAGATAGGTGGGCATCGAGGAGATTCTTTACTAAATCCTGAGCAGTTAAAATATTTTTAGCTTTAAAAAGATAGGGGTTTTTTCTTTGTAATATCTGTCTTAATTTAAGTTTTTCAAGATTTTGTAACCTTTTTACGTGAAAAGTCCCTATGTTGTCCTCAACATATTTTTGTACATCCTTTATATTTATTTGTTTCATAGATTCCTTTTTCTTCAACTAAATAATATTGAACAGGACTTGTTTTATTTTTAACGATCTCAATATATTCTGGCAAAATATCTATTCCAATAGAATTCCGTTTCATTCTTTGTGCGACTACAATAGTTGTTCCTGAACCCATGAATGGATCTAAAACGGTATCACCTTCTTTTGTGAATAATTTAATGAACCATTTGGGCAAATCTTCTGGAAAAACTGCACTATGATTTTTATTGTTACATTCTGTTGCTAAATGTAAAACATTGGTAGGATAAGCTTTCTCTCTATTTAACCAATTTGAAACATTTTTACCAAAACCACTACCATTTTTTGCATTATCTCTAATTTTATCTACTTCATTTAAATGTTTTAATCTATCTTTTGCCCAATCGCCAATAGGCACCATAACTTCTTCTTGATACATTTTGAATTTTTTAGTTTTATTAAATTGCAAAAGTCTTTCCCAAGCATCACGAAAACGATTAGGCCATTTACCAGGATAACAATTTTTTTTGTGCCAGATAAATTCTTCAGTCCAAAGCCAACCTTGCTTTCGTAAAGCTAAGATCAGCTCCAAAACGTAGGTGTGTCTCTCGCCATTCTCAGCTTTTTCTTTAATATTTAGAATAAAAGTACCATCAGCTCTCAGAACCCTCAAAAGTTCTTCACTAATCGGCAAAAACCACTCCACATATTTTTCTGGTTTAATGCCACCATAGGTATGTTTTCTACGATCAGCGTAAGGTGGTGAAGTAATGATCAAGTCAATTGAATTACTATCAAGCGTTTTTAAAATTTCTTTGCAATCACCTAATAATAATTTGGTATTAATCTTTATCATAATTTTTATTCTCTTTTATCATTTCAAAAAGTATAGCATTATAAACCGTATCTATATCAGTCATCAGACCCCATTCAAGTCCTTTTTTTGCAACGTCTAATTCTTCATCTGTTAAATATCTACCAATTTTCTGCATTGCCTCATACTGTATAGTCTCTTTTGTAATATAAAATAATACTTCTTCTTTTTTAATTGTTTCCATATTTATCTTAGCATCATTTTTTCTTTGATATATTTTATAGCTTCCGCCACCCCTGCGCCGTGCTCACCCTTTGTAACCATATCCGCAATCCCCTTTAATTCATGGTGCGCATTTCCAACAGCCACACCAAAACCCGATACTTCCAGCATCTCTACATCATTGTGCGAATCCCCTATGGCAACAAAATCCTGCGCATCAAGCCCCATCAGTTCTGCTATTCGTTTAAGTCCCGTGCCTTTGTTAATCATTTTACTTTTGATATGGACTGCAAAGCCGGTATCAACGATCTCAACTCCAGGATGTTCTCGCAGAAGCTGCATTGCTTTTTCCACATCAAAATTCCGGCGCAGACAGATCTCAGTTCTTCTGTTCTCAGGATCAAGTTTCTCAAGATCAAAACCAGAATGCTCATTCAGGAAATTGAAGGCGTCCTCACATTCTTTCATGTAAGCAGTGTTATGCTCGACTTTATTGCATTCCACGACCCCTCCATTCTCTGCTATCACGATGCCGCCTGTCCCTACAAGTTTTGAGATAGTCCTTGCAGAACAGAGGACGTTTCCTGTGGCGATCACAACAGGTACACTGAGGGACCGAAGCGCCCTGACTGCCCTGCAATCAAGGCTCCTGTCCCCAAGCGTAATAGTTCCGTCAACATCAACTACAAGAGCCTTCAATCCTTAATTCCTTCCATGGTAACTGAGAATATAGCCTCTCCCTCTGGCAGGTTAGGGGAATCCACAAGTCTTGCGATCCTCTTCTCACCCTTGGATTTGCGCAGGTACAACCTGAACGTGGCAGTATGTCCCACGATATGGCCGCCGATGGGTTTTGTCGGGTCTCCGAAGAAGGCATCAGGCTTTGACATCACCTGATTGGTTACAAGGATAGCTGCATTATACAGGTTTGAGAACTTCATCAGGTCATGCATATGCTTGTTGAGTTTCTGCTGCCTGTCCGCCAGCGTGCCCCGTCCTACATACTCTGCCCTGAAATGCGCTGTAAGTGAATCTACTATCAAGAGTCGCACAGGTTTATCTGTATCTTTTAATTTGTTCGCAAGTTCAGAAGCCGTATCTACCAGCAGTATCTGGTGATTTGAATTGTAAGCTTTTGCCACATGAATGTTTTTCAAGAATTCTCCGGGGTCATACTCAACCCCTTTCATTGAGGCAAGCCCCATAACCATCTGGGTGATCCTCTCAGGTCTGAAGGTATTTTCTGTATCTATGATCACCACTGAACCTCCAAGGCCACCCTCTTCCTTTGGCAGTTGCACATTTACTGCCATCTGATGCCCTACCTGCGTCTTTCCTGAGCCGAACTCTCCATAGAACTCGGATATTGCCTGGGTCTCAATGCCGCCATCCATCAGGTCATCCAGAGCCCTGGATCCAAAGCTGATCTTGCCAACAAGTTTCCTGCGCTCAAGCACTAAATCCCCTGTCTCAAAGCCCCCTACATCCGCAGCCTGACGTGCCGCATTAATGATCTTTTGAGCAGTGGATTCGCCGATATCTGCAACACCGGCAAGTTCAGACGATGATGATACTGCTATGGCCTCAATCGAACCATAACCTGCTTCTTTTAGCTTCTCTGCCGTCGCGGGACCAACGCCCGGTAAATCCTCTAATCCTTTTCTTTCAGCCATTTCTATTCTCTCCAGTGCATATTTTATCATTTACCATATTTGATGCACAGTTATCGCATTCTTCTAAGCATTATAACGTTTTAAACCTTTTGAGAGCAGGCTGAAAGTAATCTTCATAAATCCAAAGATTATATATATTTAAATCAACAATTCTAAAGTACTCTTGAATATAAGGTGGCTGAGATATGGTAAATTTTCTTAATATAATTATCATTTTGATAGGAATAATATATGGCTTTTCCAGGAAGGGAACTGAAAATTACCTGAATATACTGAAAAAAGGACTGATTATAGGATTAATTATCGGGCTCGTCATTACGATAATAGGGTTTATACTAGGGGGATTGATTGCAGGGCTGATAGGAGGGATGGCTGGAGGATTGCTGGCAGGACTTGGCGCAGTAAGATTTATAATAGCCATCGTGATTATAACTATAGAGTTCATCATAGGGGTTTTCATAGGTGATCTTCTTGAGAGAGCCCTGAAATAAGGTAGAATGAATTAAATACAAAAACTTAAATATAAAGACGCACAATCAAAATAAAACAATGACTGTAAAGATAGACGATCAAGGATGGGGCACACCTGTTGGAGGAGTAGGGATCATAGTACTGCGTGAAGAGACAGGAGAGTTGCATTACGATGTAATTCCAATCGAGCATTTCAGCACAGATACTTTTAAAAAGAAGACCTATCTTACTTCAGCAAAGGACATAGTAGAGCAGGGATTCACAAGATTAAAAATCAAAAAATATGAGGATATAGAGATATGCTCAGGCTGTATCCATGATAAAACTGTAGAGTGGCTAAAAGATGAGGGATACAGGTTCACTGTAACCAAGATCGGCGGACTTGCTCAGCACAGAGGAGAGAAGCTCTTTATAGAATACCTCTGCAGGCTGGGTGTTCCTAATCCACCTCTGATTGTTCATGAGACTGTGGATGAGTATAAAGCTCAGTTCTTCTACCTGATGGACTGGGTAAGAGAGGACCCACAGGGGAGGGTGCATCTTTGCAAGACAGGATGGAAGTATTTCAGTAGATTCTTCAAGAAAAAGAACAATCAACCTGCACTATGAGTCCTGATTCTATCTATGTTGCCTCTTTAAATAGAAATAAGATAAATGCCGTGCAGGAGGTCTTTCCATCCTATCAGGTTATTGGCATTGCCTGCATCTCAGGTGTCAGAGAGCAGCCTTTGGGCCTTGATGAGATTATCGAGGGTGCGGTATTCAGGGCGAAAGCAGTATTTGAGGACTGCAAATACTCGGTAGGTATTGAGGATGGTATAGCCCCTGTCCCGAAAACACATAGCGGGTACATGAACTTTTGCTGCTGCGCCATATATGACGGCAAAAGAACATACATGGGTCTTGGGCCTGCCTTTGAGTATCCTCCTGAGTGCACTAAGAGGGTAGTGGATGAGGGAATAACGATCTCACAGGCATTTGTGCCTATCTCGGATAAGCCCGATATCGGATATGAGGAGGGCATCATAGGCTGGTTGACCGAAGGAAGGATAAACCGGAAGAATTATACAAGATGTGCAGTGGAAATGGCAAGAATCCAGATAGATAATGCTGAATTATATAGTACCAAAGAATCCGAAGTGCCGTCATAGGTGGAAGCAGGGGGACGGCACTTCAGATGCCCACCCAATAGGCCTACAGGGACATTATTAATATAAATGTAGCTATAGTTTATAGAGTTTATCCTGAGTTTCTAAGACCTATTATGGCTTATTTTGGGTTAATATCGTTTATAAACAGCTTTTTAACAAAATTACGCCGGTATATGCATAAATAAAAAAATTTAAAGATTTAAATTTTAGTTTCAGTTTTCAGGAATCTATTTATGTGCTTTTAGAATAGAGTCATGCATTTCGCTCATATGACTAAACACCGAACCTATTGATGCAAATTCCTGTCTGCAGAAAGTGCAAACATAGACTTGCGGATAGCCATGCACCTCGTTTTTTCCAGCCTCATTCATTTTGATCCACCTTCAGACCAATTCATAATTATTATTATGAATCAGTCAGATTCTATCATTATCATGGTATATAAAGCTGGCGATAGGATTGGAAGAATCCTGGGTGTTTAAAAAATATTGTAAGATTTATACAGTATTAATCATGTTTAACTGTTTCTGTCAGCGCGAACTCATCCAATGATTCCAACATCTAATACTACAGGGTATGTAAATGAGCCACAGAGTCGGCTATGAACTTGGTTCATAGATAACAATGAAAAAGACGATTAACAACGAACTCAAAACGAACTTAAACGAACTCGGGCTGATGAGTTCGTTTGAGTTCGTACCAGTTCGGTGTTTATATTAGCTCAACCACATCGGAATCTTAGATGCGATATAGTTGAACTTTTTCATACCAGACGCGGAGGCACAGAGAGCTTTTTGAAATATTTCTCTGTGTCTCCGTGCCTCCGTGGCGATTTTTTATATAGGTTGCGAAATTTAAGGCACTACCGGATTGGCAGGATAGATTTTAATTTGAATCCTGTCAATCCTGTTAATCCTGTCTAATTATTGGATGGGCTCTGTTAGCGCCAGCGCAAAAACAGTTAGATTTAAGTAATTAACTCATGAATTGATAACTACCTATTAGCATGAAAAATCATGATTCATAGAGGAGATACAGATGATCGAGATCGGGAAACCAAAAATAAGATCAGGCGAGAGACCTGCAGTGAGATATGCGGCTTATGCGGCAGATACCTGGGAAAAGGAAGGAGAAGAAGCACTGGAAGCTATATCAAAGGCGCAGTATGAATTGGGGATAAAGTATGCTGCAGCGCAGATTAAAGCACAGGGACTTAAGGGAAAGGACGCAAGTGCTGCCGGGGCAATTTATATCAATCTTCTTCAGGAATTGTCAGTCGTGCATAGCATAATAGAGAATACGAATAACAGCTTTATCGTGCGTACTAAAGGCTGTCCTTTCTTTCATGAATGGAAAACGGCAGGAGTAGATCCTCTAAAGCTGTGCGAGAGCTTCGGGAATAGCTTTATGCAGGGACTGTGCGAGGGTGTAAATCCGGGATTAAGATATAGCATCACAAGATCAATGTCCGGAGGAAGCCCATACTGTGAGAAGAGAATAGATCTGAAATAATTAAAATGGCAGAGCTATCTCACAGGACCACAGAGGTTCTACTATCTTCTACTGCAGGAGAGCTTGAGGCACTTCTTGAGCTTCCGGTCCAGGAACCAGAACACACTGCTGCAGCGGTTATCTGCCATCCCCATCCTCTCTATGGCGGCTCGATGCACAGCAAGGTCGTGTTCACAGCCTCCCAGGCTTTTCTTGATCTTGGCATACCCACCCTGCGCTTCAACTTCCGGGGGGTAGGCAGAAGCAGTGGAAGATACGACAAAGGCATTGGCGAGCTGGATGATGTAAGGGCAGCCATAAACTACATGGCAGAGAAGTATAAAAGGATCATCATAGCAGGGCACTCCTTCGGAGCATGGGCCGGCATGAGGGCTGGATGCGAGGATCTGCGTGTTGGGATGCTGATTGGAATAGGGATGCCTGCTGATTTTGCGGATATGAGCTTTCTCATGGATTGCCAGAAGCCCAGGCTATTCATACATGGAACACTTGATACGCTCATACCAATCGAAAAGATAGAAAGACTCTATGCATCGCTCCCTGAACCAAAGAAGTTTACAAGAATTGAGGGGGCAGATCATTTTTTTACAGGAAAGTTTGGCACGCTATCTGAGGCTGTGCGGCATCTGGTGAAGGAGTATTTACCTCTTTCAGGATTGTGAGATCGCTAATATTTTATGTGTGCTTTAGTTTTTACGTACCTTTTGGTCTCATGGCACTAACCCTGTCAAACTTCACTCTCCTAAACTAATTGAAATTATCTTCAAGTTTCGAAATGTTTATATGATTTTACTTCAATGATACTCATGATTAGGATAAGATCTGATATAGAATCGGATAGGAGATAGAAGAATTATGAAAAAAGAATTGGATAGCGATAGTTTACCAGAGGTTATAAAGTATGTTTTGCTGGTACTGTTGCTCTTAGGGATTGCTGCAGGGACAGCTAGCGCAGCACAAGAGCAACCGCCTCTTCCGACATCCTACTGGGGCTATGTAACTGAGAATGGAGTCCTGAAATCAGGTATCTCGATAACAGTGCATGATGCCGCAGGTACGGGAATAGCAAGCGCAACGAGTAATCAGGACGGCCTTTATCAGGTGACAGTGCCCTGGGACAATCCTGATACAACACAGGATGAAGGCGTTGTTGAAGGTGAGACCATAACCATAAGGACGAACGGCAGAACAGCGACCTCAAGGAAAATAGATGAAAAAGGAACAAATAACAGGCTTGATCTGTCTGTACCAGCCGCATCTTCAGGAGGCAGCTCTTCAGGAGGTGGCTCTTCAGGAAGTGGCGGTGGAGGAGTAACCTCTGGTGAAAACTTCACAAACATAGAGAAGACAGAGACAAGAGATAACAGCCTCATAGCAGATAAGCCAGTAACATATAATTTTACCCTGATGGAGAAAGGCATATATGAAATAGTTGTTACTGGCAAAGAGAATGAAAACGACGTGTCAATAAGGGTCGAACGTCTTAAAGGAATCTCCAGCCTTGTAAACGAGCCGGCACCTGGTGTAATATATTATTATTTTAATATATGGACAAACACAAAGAAAATTAAAGAGGGCTTCGTCAGATTTAAGGTTGAGAATTCCTGGATTACATCTAAAGGTCTTGCAAATAAAGATGTGAAGCTATTCAGGTGGGATGGCAGTAGATGGATACAGCTTGAGACTACTGAGAAATCAAAAGATGCAAACCATACATACTATGAAGCAAGGACAGAAACATTCTCTTCCTTTGCAATAAGTGGAGTGAAAGAAGATGCAGCGACTACAGCTACACCAGGAACAACAGTAACAGGGGCACCCATAGCAACTCCAACAACAACATCGACCGCTGCAACAACCCCGCCTGTTAAAGCACCGGCGATTCCTGCATGGATAACCATGATTGTGATTTTTGCGGCTTCAGTGTACTTCCTGGTAATGCGGAAAAATAAGGGAGGGAAGTAAACAGGACATGGGCATTATGCCCCTGAGCATTTAGTCGTAATTAGATCATGATAAAGATAGGAGGATAAAAATGAAAAAAGGAATTATGATAGGATTTGGAATAATAATAGTACTGCTGATGCTGGCAGGAAGTACTCAGGCTACACCTGCATTTTATGCAGTGTCGCCACTACCCGATTGTTCTTACTGCCATAAATCAAATCTTGGTTTGAAGCCAGCAGGGATAAACTTCAACACAACACATCTTTTCGATGGCATTGAATTGCCCGAATCCGTGGCAAGCTGCACAGAATGCCATACGCGGATTACCCTGCCATCGGATTTTTCGTTAACTTCCATGGGTCAGAGTTACAATGCAAGCCATAGATACAATGATACCACACTTGCTTCAACAAGGCTTGCACCGCCGGCATGTGCGAACTGTCATACCAATGCTATTGAAGCCAACTTCAATCTGCTCGAAGGCACACCGACTTACCTGACATCCACAACATGCGAGAACTGCCACAAGGAAAAATACGATACATGGTATAATGGAACACACAGGGTGAAACTTGTCCCTGCATCAAAGGCTCAAGATGCGGGATATCCGTTACCCAATGATAGCTATGGCAGCAGCCTTGATTACACCTGGGATGACATATCCTACGTCATTGGCGGCAAGTGGAAAATAAGGTATGTTAATTCAACAGGTTACATAATAACCAAGGATAAAGCTGGTACAGTAAATGGGAGCAACCAGTACAATGTGCTTAAAAATACATGGGATAATTATGAAGCTGGAAAAGATAAACCATATGACTGCGGAGAATGCCATACCACTGGGTATGATCTATACGGCAGCATAGCGGGAAAGCCAGGAATAATCGGCAACTGGACCGAGACAGGTGTTGGCTGCGAGGCTTGCCACGGTGCTGCAGGCAATGGACACCAGGTTACCCGTGACGATTCGGCTGAAGTGTGCGGTAAATGTCACAGTCGCTCGGGAACAACCGCAGCAGGAACACCGTATGACATCACAGACATAAATCCTGAACGCAAGCATCACGAGCAGTACAATGACTTTGTAAACAGCCCGCATAATAATACGCCACAGTCAAACCCTTATGGAAGGGATACCTGCCAGTACTGCCACTCGCCATTTGAGTATATAACGAAAAAGCTGAATAGTATAACCGTACCTCTTGAAGAAGCAAATGGCATCTCATGTGCAGTATGCCACGATCCTCATGATGTGAGCGATGACAGGTATGCAGCTTATGACGCACCAGGTGCATACAACGTAAATCTATTCTCTGATATGCTTAACATTACCAAGGTCAATACTCTCAGCTCAGGTGTAGCGCCATTTAACATGGTAAAGTTCGTCAATACTACAGCGAGCGCTGAGAAAGGCGTTCTGACATGGGATTCTCTCGACGCACCAGCCAACCGGACTGTCACAGAGACCCTCTGCCTGACGTGTCACACAAGGCATGGTAATAACAACATATACGATGAAAAATATGGCTCAGGATTTATCCGCAGAACTGGTTCAGGCAACTCGCATGCCGAATTGAAATATCCTGGCTTTGGCAGACGGCCTGCAGGGTGCGTGGACTGCCACATGCCTTACAGCAGCAAGAGCTCTAATGAATGGGATATCCGCAGCCATACCTTTGTTCCTGATGACGGCATGGAATTCGAGAAGGGTCCTGTGAAAAACTTCCCTGAGTTAACCTGCGGAAGAGGTGGACAGTGTCATTCAGGCGCAAAGAGTCTTGTGCCCATCTACGATGGCTGGGCGTCAAGCTTACACAATGACAAAGAAATTGGGAATTTTAATACTAAGGCAAGACCCAGCTCTTGCAGCGAATGTCATTCGCCGTCCAACTTTGACCCTGCAGATAAAAGTGCTCAGGTACCGGTTGATGAATTCAAGGGCGTTACCTGTGCGGCTTGCCACGACATCCACAATATGGGCAACTGGCTCAAGACTTATGGGGTACCCTATGCCTCCTACAATGCCGCTGCGTACACAGGGATGAGATCTGGTGCACCCTACTACTATGCTGGCTACGACTACGTGGCAGACACAACAGAGCTATGCGGCAATTGTCACACGAACAAAAGAGAGGGCAGATCAGAACCCGGGTGGGCAAGTGCCACTGCTACTACCCCAATATCGCCGCATGGTTTCCCGGCAAAGGATGTGTTCGTTAGCTCGTGGAAGCAGTCAAGCATATTGATGAATTTTTCGTGCATTGATTGCCACATGGCAACAAACGACTCGAATAAAGGCCATTCCTTCAAAGTGAACGCTACTTTACTGCAGAGTAACACAGAGTGCTCAAGCTGCCATGTAACCGGAACCGCACTTGGCAATATCAGCAAAACAATCGAGAATGTTCAGGCCAAAACCCATGATAAGTGGAATGCCACCAACACAACGGTTCAAAGTGCACTGACGACAGTTAATGCCTATACTGGTGAGAAGAACCTGAGCCGTGATAAGATCGCTCAGGCATACTGGAATCTCAGGCTGGTGTATTCAGACGAAAGCTGGGGTGCGCATAATCCAACAAAAGTTAATGAACTACTGGACGATGCAGAAAGACTTGCAGGCGAAGCAATCACCACGCTGGGCCAGAAGGAAGTTGCATCAACAGTACAGCTCAAGGCAGGCTGGAACCTGGTTGCTCTTAACGGTACACCGGCAGTGACCTCGGCAGCCTCGGTGATGTCGTCTGTAGCAAGCAACATAACCATAGTCTGGGGATACAATGCAGCCACCGCATCGTGGGAGCTGTATGATCCTGACCCGGCCGTACCCTCCTCTGTGAACAGCTTGAAGAATATAGTACCCGGCAAAGGCTACTGGATACGCGCAAATGTAGATGTTGAGTGGACCGCATAAGGTCCCTCAATTTTTAATTTTTCTTTTTAGTCTCACCTGAGCCGGTATATACGCGGTAATCGTACCCGGTTATTGTTGGTTTTTCCCCTTTCTGACTTCACCACTTTTCTAAGACTACTGGTAAAATACTACAGTCTAATTATTAGATGGTTTCATATAAATAGATAAATTTATATACACTCCAATCGTAGTACAATTGTAGTATTATGCCGGACAAAGTCACTATCAAAATACCCAGGGAATTGTATGAAAAACTGCAACAAATGATTGAAGGAACAGGTTTTTCAAGTACCACCGAATTCATTGTTTTTGTGATGCGAACACTTGCATCTACTGGCAAGATCAAAGAAGATGACAAACTCACGGAGCAGGAAGTTCAAATCATCAGAGAGAGGCTCAAAAGACTCGGCTATTTATAAGGAGAATAAAAATGGACCATTTAGATAAATTAGAAAATCAAAGTATATACATTATACGAGAGGCGTACAAACAATTCAAAGACATAGCCATCCTCTGGAGCATAGGGAAGGACTCTACAACGCTGATGTGGCTTGTAAGAAAAGCATTCTACGGTAAAGTCCCATTCCCTGCACTGCACATAGACACTAGCTACAAATTCAATGAGATATATGAATTCAGGGATGAATGGGCAAAAAAATGGGGCATAAAACTTGTTGTAGGTAAAAACGATCAATCACTGAGCTCAGGCATGGGACCTGATCAACAGGATAAACTGTCATGCTGCGGTCAACTGAAAACAGATGCCCTGAAACAGACGATCGATAAATATAGATATAAGGCATTGCTGTTAGGTATTCGCAGGGATGAACACGGCATACGTGCAAAAGAACGTGTATTCTCACCCAGGAACAAACAATTCCAGTGGGACTATAAAGACCAGCCCCCCGAGTTATGGGACCAGTTCAAGAATAAACAACAGGGAGAGCAGCATATCCGGGTGCATCCCCTGCTGCACTGGACAGAACTGGATATCTGGATGTACATACACAGGGAGAATATCCCCATAGTCAGTCTTTATTTTGCAAGGGATGGAAAGAGATATCGCAGCATAGGCTGTGAGCCCTGCTGCGCTCCTGTAGATTCGAATGCTGATACTGTAGATAAGATGGTGGAGGAACTCAAAACCACCAAGGTATCTGAACGCAGCGGGCGTGCACAGGATAAAGAAAGGGCATACATGATGCAGAAATTGAGAGCACTGGGCTATATGTAGACGATTGAAATGGAAATGCCTGTAGAAACAATTCTTATAGCAATGATACTGGTGCAATAGGGAGGATTTAGAGATGAATAACGAAAACCTAAAATTTGTAATTGTTGGACATGTCGACCATGGCAAGAGCACTTTGATCGGAAGACTGTTATATGATACGGGCTCACTGCCGGAAGGAAAAATAGAGGAGATCAAACAAATATGCGAGAGTCTGGGCAGGGAGATAGAGTTTGGCTACGTCATGGATCATCTGGAGGAAGAGCGTGATCAGGGGATCACTATAGACACGGCTCAAACTTTTTTCAACACTGAAAAAAGAAACTATGTAATAATTGATGCCCCGGGCCATGTAGAGTTTGTAAAAAACATGATAAGTGGAGCATCACAGGCAGAAGCTGCCGTGCTCATTGTTGACGTGGAAGAAGGTGTTAGGGAGCAGACAAAGAGGCATGCATATATTCTTGGAATGCTGGGATTATCCCAGGTAATTGTGGTTGTTAACAAGATGGATTTAATCAATTATGACCAGAAAAGATTTGAGAGCGTGAAAAAAGATATCCTGAAATTTTTATTGGACATTAGTATAAAACCCTCGTATGTGATACCCATTTCAGCCAAAAAAGGAGATTTCATAGCAAACAAGATATCAAAAATGAACTGGTATGATGGCCCTACCTTACTTGAGGCACTGGATATATTCAAAACTAAAGAAAGCGCAAATTATAAACCTCTGCGTTTTGTTGTCCAGGACATTTATAATTTTGATAAACGCATCATAGTTGGAAGGGTTGAGAGCGGAGTAATAAAAAAAGGGGACAAAATTAAGATACTCCCCTCTGGAGAGGAGACGCGAGTAAAGAGCATAGAGGAATATTTAAAGAATGTTACGGAAGCTGAAGCAGGAAAGAGTATAGGTATTACTACAGAGGATAAACTATTCATCGACAGGGGTAATGTTGTTATACATAATGGAGATATGCCTGCGGTTACAGACAGGATAATGGCTAACGTTTTCTGGATGGACAGAACTCCATTTAAGATAGGCGAAAGGCTGATGTTCAGGTGTTCAACTCAGGAAGTATCCTGTGAGGTCGAGAAGATCAACCGGGTTATCAACTCCTCTACCCTTGAGCTGATTGCAGAAGATGCAACTGAGATCAAAAATAGAGAAGTGGCAAATATAGTTATCAGAACTGATAAACCAGTTGTGGTGGAGAATTTTAATAAAATTGAAGAACTGGGCAGGTTCGTGCTTGGAAGAGAAGATACCTGTGCTGGCGGAATTATCACGGAGCCGGAACAATGATCGTTGTTCTTGCTATCGATGCCCTGGAATATACACTGGTGGAAGAATTCAACTGCAAAAATCTAAAGCAGAGATTCTACGGAAAAACCAATATCAAAGAATTTTCAGAGCCGAAGACAATGGTGCTCTGGAGCTCTTTCATGACAGGGAAGAACATGGAGAAAGAGATAGTAGCCAGGGGCGATAAAGAGATGTGGAACACTGAGCTGGATATGGAGGATACGTTCTTTAGATCTTTTAAAAACCCAAAAATAATTGACCTGCCCGGATTTAGCTACATCAAAGAGCAGCATGAACAGGAACGGAGAATGCTTAAGTATTATTTTGATGCACAGAGCGAAGAAGAAAAAAAGAACATAAGGACAGAGTATAATAACCTTGCATTTCTTCATCACAGAAGAATAAAGCAGGAATTCAGTACCGCCCTGCAGGGAGATTATGATTTTGTGCTCGGATATTTCAGTGTGGCCGATGTCATCGGGCACCTGAATTTCGGCAACGGATCAATGATGAAACTGATCTACAGGGATTTAGATGAGATTGCGGGCACTATCAACCATACTTTAATTGTACTATCGGATCACGGTATGGAGCGAGTCGGTATCTTCGGGGATCATTCGAATTACGGGTTCTGGAGTACTGATCTTAAGGATCTGGGCAACCCGAAGATAACTGATTTTGCAGATATGATCAAAGAAATTCCAGAGGTGAATTAATGAGCAAAGAATTTGGAGAAATAAAAATTCCAAAAGAGATAATCAGGAAAATAGAGGAACGCATTGATGAAACTGAGTTTAAATCAGCGGATGAGTATATAATATTTGTATTAGAGGAAGTTCTTAAGGAAGAGGATGGAGAAGAGCCTGAAGAAGTGTTATCTGAAGAAGATGAACAGAAGGTAAAGGAGCGATTAAGGGCACTTGGGTATCTGGACTGATTGGACTGATCTTAACCAGAGACATGTTCGCCACTGTCTCTGGTTTTCGGTGAGAGAACACATGACATGTTATCCTTGAACCCATGATTAAATTTTCTTTGCTCCTGCTAACTCTATTGCCAGATCCATTATCTCCTTTGAGGGGTCGCTCTGTGCAGCTGTAGCCACAAAACATTCCTCGTTATCCAGGGATTCTTTCACTATCCTGCTCTCAGGTATAACAGCTACTACAGATGTCTCAAGCACTCTTTCTGTCTCGTCTATCCATTCTTCATCTTCTCTATTTGCTCTATTGATCACAGTTCCCAGTATCTTCACCCCTTTTTTCTCAAGCAGTACCTTCATGTTGAGCGCATCAAGCACAGCGGCTTTATTCGGGTTCACCACGATCAGAGCTTCTATCTTATCTGTGAGCACCTCAACTGCTTCTCTTCCAGGGGGCATGTCAAGGATAATGTAATCGCTTTTAAGAGGAAAATCTTTCAGGAGTCTCTTTATCTTTTCTACGTTCTTTTCGCTGTATCCATCCAGCATTATTCCCGGTGGGATCACCTTAGTGCCCATTGGTCCTGTATAAACTACGTGCTCAAACTCAAGTCTTCCCTCAATCATGTCTATCAAACCAGTATGTGGATTTCTCAAACCTGTGATTATCTCAAGATTCGGCATGACTAAATCCATATCGATGAGGGTAACTTTATTGCCCAGTTCTGCGAGTGCTGCTCCGAGGTTAGCTGCTATTGTGGTCTTGCCCACTCCACCTTTACCGCTGGATATTGCTATAAAGCGCTGTCTCTCATCCTCTATCTGCGGTCTTTTACTCACAATCAATTGTTGGCCCTTTTCCTTTTTTCTATTCTTTATGTACCCAATGGGATTAAACACAATCCCGGCGGCTACTATAAGCACCTGCCGATACTTCTCTGCTACTGTTTTAAATTTACCGAAATATTTTCTCATTTTTCTTTCATTAGTGGTAAATATATTTATATGTTTTCAAAATAAGAATAATAGATTAAAAAGGAGACAAACTAAGGTTGTGAAGTTGTGAAAAATGAAGATAGAGACAAAATAATTGAGAAGCGCTCGTCACTTCGGAGCTGGCGTGAGAGAGGTGGAAAAATGCATCATCGGAGAGAGCTTATCAGCGCAGCATTTATTATATTAATCTTCCTTACTCTCATAGTATTTTCCTACTGGAGCGGAGTGCAGGGTAATAGCTCCTCGCCAGGCGAACAGCAGAATAAAATGCCTGATCCAACGCCAGCAGAAACTCCGGTCTCAATCCCGGCGCCCGGTATAAAGATCAACTCTCCGAAAAACATCACCTACAGCACCAGTACGCCTCCTCTGGATTTTATTGTCACAGGTAGCAACCTGGATAGTGTTTCTATCTCAATTGATGGGGGGCCTAAAGTTACGATCCCCAATGATGGAACTACTGCAAAGATAGATTTTGTCAGGCTTAATCCACTATTCATCGATGATTTCAGTAAAACAACAGAGGGCAGATGGAAAGAAAGCGGTAAATGGCGCGTGGAAGGGGGAAATTACATCACGACAGGGGGGACCTCATCTTTAGGTAAGCCAGAGTGGGACAATTATATAATAGAGACAAAGGCGAAGATTACATCAGGGAAATCCATATCTATAGACCTGCGATGGGATGGACAGGGCAAATATTATCGCGTACAAACCCCTGATGCTTACAACAACTTCCAGTTGAATAAAGTGGACAACAAGAGTTCTACCACCTTATCCAGTACAAAGCTTTCAGGTATAGACCCTGACAGATGGCATACATGGAAGATCGTATTAAACGGCAGTAAAATCCAGACATTCATAGATGATGCACAGTATATTGAGCATATAGACAGCGAACCATATCTAAAGGGAAATTCCCGTTTAAGTGCAGTGAATTCAAATGCTGAGTACGACTACATCCAGGTTTACAGACCCATTCAGGATGGAACCCATAAACTGACTATATTCGCTAATAATACTGCTGGCAATGCTTCTACACGGACGGTCTATTTCACTATTAACACAACCCAGGTTAAAGCAGAGGAGGATACGATCGGAGAGATCGGTGTACCTTTATCTAATAGTGGGCTTGAGATTACTGTAATGAGTGTAACTTCAGGGATTACATTTACAAGTATCTGGTTGTCTGTTAAAAATACAGAGAATGAAGAGAAACAGTTCAAACTGGGATCAGGTACTATACTAATAGATAACAATGGTATGCAATATGAGAACATAAAAATATCAAGAAGTGCAGGAATAGCACAGACTGATCTATATCCCCAGTCAATGAGAGAAGGGGCAGTCTTCTTTGAGCGTCTTAAAGAAGGTGCAAGCCCGAAAAAATTAGTGCTGAACGTAAACGGAAAAAGGTTTGAGTTTACTCTTGATTGACGTAATTATAATCCTGTCGCATATCTGTATTATTACATATAGCCTTGTATATCTTTATTTTATTCTCCTGGAGTATTTTATCAAAACACCCGTTTTCAAACTTTCTCTCATTTATTCTGCTCATTTCCCCTAAATAAATGTACAATGGTCTTTCATAAACATCAAGCATCTCTACAGCTCTCTCTTTATCGTCTGTTTCCCAGAATTTCCTCCATTCTTCAAGATTCCACCTATTATGATCAAACAACCCGGGCGCAATAGTTTTTCTCCCACTGTAGCCCAGGACCCATGGTGAA
Source organism: Candidatus Methanoperedens nitratireducens (assembly GCF_000685155.1). Taxonomy (GTDB): domain Archaea; phylum Halobacteriota; class Methanosarcinia; order Methanosarcinales; family Methanoperedenaceae; genus Methanoperedens; species Methanoperedens nitratireducens. Next base: position 132,567 of record NZ_JMIY01000007.1, on the reverse strand, counting down.
TAGTAGCTTGATGTGGACATAACATAGGCATCGCTCTCTATATTGTTAAATTGTTTTATTATATCCAGCTCTTTCTCACTGATAAGCGGCTTTGTGTCACTAATATTCTGATTCATTACGAGCAGAGAAGATAAGAACAAAATAAGCAGTGTAGCAGTACCGATCCTTTTATTAAATTTTATGAGCTCATAAAACCCGAAGGAGGCAAGGATGATCATTGCCACATCCAGGTGAATAATAAATCTATTGAAAAATATCAGCTTGAAGTACACTATCACTCCAGTTATCAAAAACCAGAGGAAAAAGAGGTTGAAATCTTTTCTCCGTGCAAGGATAAGAAATCCAAGCAGAGCAAATGGAAGATAAGATAACGACAATAACTGATAGGTGGAGAGTGAAATAAAGGTCCCGGCACCAATATTCGCAGTAATTATTGGCTCGATTTTATCAAATATCGCTTCCCTTATGTTCTGAGTGTAAAAGGTCAGCGTAAGTGCTAAAATAATCGCGCCGGCTAAAACGTTTTTAATATATTCTTTTCTACAGGAAATGATATAGCCGAGATATATTAAACCGAATATCATAAAGGTTGGCCTGTGCACAGCGCCCACAAATGAAGCTGTAAGGATGAAGGGAAGGTATTTGCGGGATCTTAAAAAATACAGGGCGATTAGCATGATGAAAAGAGCAACAACGTTCTTGTAATACATGTACCAGAATACCTTGTACTGGGTTATCGAGATCGAGTATATAAAAAGCGACAAAATTCCAGTTCCCTTTCCAAAAAACCTGCTTGCTGTAACGTAAATCCCCAGACCCAGCAGCAATTCAAAAAAAATAAAGACCCAGGTTAAAATTGAATGAGTATCAAAGCCGATCAAATAAAGCAGGTCTGTGATCACAAATAGACCGGGAGGAGACCAGCTTCTCATCCACAGGTCTGTATTTTCTTTTGGAAGATCTGGCAGACTTTCCAGGTAGGTCTCCATTACATATTTGTAAATACCGGGATCATAGCCCAGTGGAATGCTGTTGTTCAGATAAGGAATGATCCTGGAGACAAGGATGATGATAAAAGGGAGGATTATCAATACAGGCGGAAACTTTATCTCATTATTGTCCTTATTCTCCTTTCTGATGGACAGAGCACCAAAAACAGCCAGTACAAGAGCGAAGATTTCAAAATGCAGGGTGTATTTTGAGATGGTACCCAGACCAGCGAGAAAAACAAGTATTGCGTATATTATTAAAAGCTGGTATAAAGAAGCCCTTATTACTTCTCTACTCATTCTGCAGCCGTCCCTTGAGCAGTGCCAGCAGGTCATCGAGGGTATATTTCCCTTTCAGCCTGTATGTTCCAGCGGCTGCGCCGGTCAGGGCAAGAACCACGATGGATACATTTAAAATACCGATCTTCACCCCCAGAAGGTAGTTGAGCCAGAATACTGCCAGAGGCACAAGTGCAATGCTTAAGCCGAAAGATAGAGCGATCCGCTCTATCCAGTCGATCTCTTCTTTTGCAAAGAACACAAAACTCCATGCAAAACCCGGCAGGAACATCACAAATACAGAGCCGAAGATTATCCTTATTATCTCAACAATATCAACCATCTTTTTCATCCTCCTCAAAAAGCAACAATGAGAGCATTATAATAAGTACACCAGACACGATGGAGATCAAGTAAGCTAAATTCCCGATATCTTTAATCTTGTACCAGATTATCAATGTACCTGCTATACCAAGTGTCCCGATATACAGGTAGTCTTTTTTTGTCAACTCAATCTTTTCTGCTTTTTCTTCCTCCTTTCTGGTGATGACCGAAATTGCACCCGATACTGTTACGATTATTAGAAGATAGTTAGTATTCATATAAGCCGAGATGCTCCCGGTCCAGATGATCTCAGCCAGAAGTAGAAGGAGAAAGGTCGCAAGCAAGATGGAGAAAATTTCATGGTTCAATTCCAGGAATTGCATCACCATTTTATTCTTTTCCAGTCTTTCGATGTTCATCTGATCCTCTCCCATATCGGGGGTGTTTTTACCTCAATCTCTATCCTATCAACAGGTATAGTGTAATTACGAAATTCTTCCCTTCCCAGATGTGGAACATTGAAGCTGAAGCTCAGTGTATTATCCTTGATGTATAAGTCATTCATGTTCCATCCCGCTCTGCCCGTTTTCCAATCATTGCCTTCAGGAAAATCGTACTCAAGGATGACATAGTCAACATTATCTTTGACCCATCCTGGATCAGGCTTCAGACTTACAACCCTAAACTTCTTCGGGGTGAAGTATGAATCCTCAGTGAAGGAGAAATAATTGATCGAGTCGATTATGACATTACCCTTTTCAGAGATAAACGCGCTCATCGTCTCATCTTGTTCCAGGGATAAGCTAAATAACTCACTGGTCCTATTGATATCTACGGTTTTTGCGGTGCCGTTTTTCATTGTTATGTTCTGCAATCCTGGGGCATGATAGGTTTGAAAGCTCACAGTGCTGTTTCTCGGATTTTTAAAATAGACCTCTACAGGCACGGCGCTTTCACTCTTAAAATAAGCAGGATTGCTCCCGACAACAAATAGCCTCCCTTCTACCACTAACCTGCCCTTGTCTATCTCTATTTCCCTGATGAGCAGATCTATCCCACTTATCAGCTCAATCCTGTAGACCCCTTTATCCAGATCTGAAAAGGAAAAGGCTGCTTTTTGTACTGGGCCCAGAATATTAGTCTTGTTTTGTTCTCCGTCATCAGGAATAGCTCCATCTCCAATGAGCTTATCTTTATCGGAATATACCTCTATTTTAAGCTCATCCGTACCGTTATTCCAGTTCAGGTCCTGCTTTGAGAGGTTAAGATTCAATGCACCATCATCTACATAAGTATAGAATGTATGACTTCCCCTCAGGGTAACATTGATGCTCAGGTTCTTACTGCCTGTATTCTCTATGGTCTCCACATAGGGGTTCAGGTTGATATCTGTATTCGCTGAGATGACTGATCCTTCCGGCATATCATCCAGACCTGATAGCTCGGCAGGGGCATTTATCGTAATTACCTGTTTATTATCGATTTTTATAGATGGGTACTCCTTCAGAACCTCATAAAATGGCACATAGAGTTCTTTCCATGCATAACTTGGGCTATCATTGTTTTTTGCTCCTACCATGAGTTTCTGTCCTTCTGGAAAATTATCCCTGAAGATTACCTTTACTGTAACTTCTCCCCTGTCCTTCAGATTGGGGCTCTTTAAATTAAAATACACCCGTCCCGCCTGCAGATTTCGAAATGTGATGCCATCTATTTCTTCAGGTTCAGAGATTCTCTCCACTGGACCCTGGAGCTTTGCCATTCCCTGAAGATCATCAGCCCCAACATCTATGTTATAGATCGCCGCACCGCCGAAAGGCAGCAGGCTTGCATATAACAAATAAATAAAAATAACAGCCGGAATAAATATAATCCATTTATATTTCATTTAAAATCCCTCATATTATTTTCTAAACCTTTTTATATTTTTCATATTGTACTCGAATCTATACAGTTACCTCTTTTTTTATTAAGTTTTTAAATGTTTGAAAATCCTTGTTATTGATCTCTCGTAAAAAAAATAGAAATAAAATATAAATCCCAAAGAGTATTATATATTCGATTGGAAGAAAATAGTGATGAATCTTTATATTACCTGCTAAGAAGTTTACCACCACTGATGCGCCGAAAATTTTCAGTATCGAAGATAAACCAACTGATGCCCTGTAGATCTTATGGACATATAACGCCGCAAGTGAGACCGCGAACAATCCAGTTACTGTCGTTGCCAGTGCTGCTCCAGGTAATCCGTACACTGGAATTAAAATCGAATTGAACAGGAAGGAAATAAGTAAAGATAGACAAACGATATAAGCAGGAAGCCTGGGATAGCCTCCTGCACTCAGTATAGTTGCAAGAAGCTGGAACAGCGCCAATAAAGCCCACCCAAAAATCAGAATTTTTAAAGGCTCTGCCGCCGGGGCATATTTTGCTGAGTACAGGAAAGAAACTAAATCATCTGCGGTCGCATTTATAAGAAATGAGACGGGTATTATTAGCATTAGCATATACCTGAGGGAATCCTGAATGTAGCTGGTTGTGAGTGTCTGGTCTTTTTTAATAACTGCTTTAGAAACCGCAGGAAAAAGAGCCATGCTAAGCCCCAGGAATAAGAATGCAGGTACCCTTGCAATAGTCCCGGATGCAGTATAGTAGCCTGTGTAAATATTCTCTGATAAAATACTTTTTACTAGAAATAGATCTATAGACCCGATCAAATTATAACTAACTGCGAATACTGTTAGTGGCGCTGCGAAATAGATCAGTTTTTTAATATCAAAATCTCCAATATTCTTGATAAAATCGATTTTTAAATATTTAATACCCGCAATAGCCCCGGCAACAGGTGCAAGGATGAAGCCTATAACGGCACCGTATATGCCAAAACCCAGAGCTACAAGTAAAAATACGCCCCCCAATTTTGCCAGCGAATAGATTGACAGCATTCTGGCCTGGTCGCCATAATGTTTTAAACCATTTACAATATTTAAATACAGGGCAAAAACAGCATAGGTTAAAATTGCAAAGGAAGATAGTTTTATGTAAGGTATCAATTCCTTATCTCCGAACATATCCGCGATCAATTCTGATGAAAAAAAATATATTAAAAAAACAGTTATCCCAAAAACAAACTGTAGTTTTGCAGTTTTCTGAGCTATTATTTTGCTCTTCTCTGTATCTTCAGCAATAAACTTAGAAGCTGCCTGAGTAATCCCGCTTCTCAATAGTAGACCAACAAAAGTAATTATGGCTATAGTTACCCCAAATATACCATAATCTTCAGGTCCGAGCAACCGACCTAGACCAACATGGATAGCATAGCCACTGCCCAGAAAAATAATATTTGAGATCATTAAATAGACAGCTCCCTGTCCCATAGATGCCATTAGAATCACCTGATAATATTAATTTATATTTTTCTCTTATCTTTTAATATTTTTATCTTAGCCTTGATAATTTTTCTCTTGCTATCACTCGCTTCAGACTCTAGTGTTCCTTTTCCAGCCTGGCTCTCGTTTTTAAAAATCTCATTTAAAACCCTGCCATCCATATCTGCGGGTACTGGAATACCAAACATGTGGAGGATGGTAGGAGCGATATCATATATCTTTGCTCCATTTATCTCTACCCCTTCTTTAATATCCGGGCCATAAGCCATGAATACTCCATAAACTGTATGATCTCCGCTTTTGAATGTTTTAGGCTCAGAGAAAATGCTATTGGAACTGAACAAAAAGTTACTTGAAGAGCCATAAGGGCCTCCCATATCTATAATAATATCAGGTAATGTTTCTATGTTATCGCCTTTGTATAATTCATCTTTTCCCCAAATATTTTTCATAATTGGTTGATCTGTATAGGGATCTCTCAAATCCATCAATTTTTTAACAATTTCATCTTTCAATTTTTTTTTATCCTCCTTGCTGTTAATTCGATTGCTATTAAGGTATATTGGACCATAATATCCATAAGAGTAGGCAAGAGTTTTCGACCAATCGACGTCCTGAAATGTCGGAATAAGTCCATTTCGTACATAATCTTTGAGTTCAGGAATTTTATTAATAAGCCCCCAAAGACCAATATTTAATCCAAATGAGATTATTTTATTGATTCCTATTTTATCTGTTGTCATCTTGATAAGGGACCGTCTCGTCTTTAGGAAAAGGTAGCCTTCATCCATCAACCATTTATTTAATGAAACATCTTTATAATAAGGTCCTCCACCATGATCTGACATAATAATTATATTATGCTCCGGGAACATTTTCATAAATTTACCTAAAAAGTGATCAATTTTCTGATAAGCCCTTAAAATCATCTCCTCGAACTCATTGTCCTCTGTATATTCCGGATGGTTTTTATCCATATATTTCCAGTACCAGTGCTGTGCATGATCTGTAGTCATAAAGACGATCATAGAGAAATCGAAGTTATCTTTTTTTATCAGGTCCGTAGAAATTTTGAACTGCATATCAGCCAAATCCATAATCTCCCTGGCAAATTTTCGTATATCTTCCTTGCGCTCTGAGTATTTACAATTCTCTGAAAACCTGAAATCTGGGTATTCTCTTAAAATTTCATCCTTTAAGCTGAGAGGATATGTAAAATTTACTTCTATCGATGGTGTTGTAAAATCAGTAACCATGATCCCATTTATCTTTTTAGCAGGATAAGTGAATGGAACATTAAAAACGAAATTTTTAAAACCATTTTGACTTAAATATTCCCATAGATCCTGGGATCTCCTGGTTTTAGAAGTATTTAATTTCATATCATGGTTCGCATCTAAATGAAAAAAATCGTAAATACCATGCTCTCCTGGATTTTTCCCTGTCATAAAAGAAGACCATGCGCAGGGAGTTAGAGGCGGGATTGTTGTTTCTAGATTTCCAATTATTCCGTTGTTTATTACTTCTTCAAATGATGGTAGTTTGCCCTCCTTGACCCATAACTGTATCAAATCTAATGAGGCGCCATCAACTCCAAATATCAAACATCTACTCATTTCCTAATTCAACTCCATCTATTTCATAACATGCAAATTAATCAGTTTAGTTTAGTGATTTTATACAATACAAATGAATCTTTTTTTATAGTCTCTAATGTATAATTATTTATTTCCAGATATTCCTTTAATGATTCTAACGAGATTTTTTTTAGATACGGTTCATTGCCAGCTATATACACGTTGGCTCCAGTTTCTGCAACTTTAAGCAGTTTGAAATTATATATGTCTTGTTCAGGAATGTATGAAGCGAGCCCGAGGAGGCCTAAATCAGCTGGTAAAATATTCTCTGAGAGATATGGGCTACTTATAATGTATGTATGAGGATACAATATCTTATCATGATATTGAGTAACAACAAAAGATCTTGGCTGAATATTATTTAAAATAAAATCCCTATATTCCTTATTGTTCTGTAAATTGCCATACGTATCAATTATTCCCGCTGGAGATAGAAATACTATATTTATGTACGATACAATCAAAACCATAATAATAATTAGCCTCATGTTGCGATTTAATTTCGAAATTAAAAAAGCTAAGGATATGTTTAATAATAGAAACGCTGGAAGCATATATCGTAAAAATGAACTATTTATATAGAAACCCTGAGTTCCCCATAACGTGGTACTACCAGAGTATAAGAATAGTACTATAAAGGCATATATTGTATAAAAAGTTATAAATCGTTTCCTCTTAGTGTCATAATTAGTCAATCCTGCAATTCCTAAAGCTAGGAGTAGAATAGGAAAAGCAGATAGGTAATTAGTAGCATATATATTATATAATTTTAAAATTGATATATTACGTTCAGGGATAATTGTTGATTCAGTAATATCTTGAGAAATAAAATACCCTGCTTTTAAAAAGTCTCCGTATAATTCATTATTAAGTAATAGAATAGGCATGATGATTAGAGAACCTATTATTAAAAATTTAATATAAAAATTTCGGGAAACATTTTTATAAGAGACATCTTTATGCAATCGATATAAAAGAAAAAGAAATATTGGAATAAATAGTAGAGTAGCAGTTAATCTAAAATAAATACTTATAAAAAAGAATAGGCAACTTAAAAAAAGATTCTTCTTCTGGTTATCCAATAAGAACTTTGCTATATAGAATATGCCCAAAAGAAGACTAAATAAAAAAGGTAGATCCCCCTTTATAGGTGAAGTGCTAAGTATCCAAAAAGGGGGAAAAAGTAACGTTAAAATATAGACAATTAATGCAACCTGTTTAGAAAAGATATCTCTTGCAATTAAATATAATACAATGGCTGTAAATACTCCGAATATGGGCATGAATAGGAGAATACTATTCTCATGAATTACGGACATTACTCCAAATGTCAATACAACACCTAAGAAACGTTTGGGTACTATATAACCCTGAAATTGAGCGGAGTCTCTGGGGGTAAATGCAACTGTTATATTCTGTGGAAGAAGGTTATATAACGGAACTTCTATTCTCAAATCGCCTGTGTTCTGATATAATTTTGAGAAAAAATAATCAGAATTTTCACCAGGTGATATAAAAACAGGATAATCATCCAAATATCTGGGGTGAGATAACAAGTAGACTATGAAAAAAAATATCGCTATTGCAAGAACTATTTTGTCCCTTCCTTCCATACCTTTTATATCCATAAATCTATCTTCTCAAACAGAATTTATCATACATCTTAATCGTCTCTTCGCCAATCTTATCCCAATTTAGCTCCTCTAAAAGCTCTTCTGAATCCTTTGCCAGCTTTAAAAGCAAAGTTTCATCTCTAAATACTTCAATAACCACTTCAGCTAAATCTTGTGGATCATTTGGCTCTGCTATTGCCCTCTTATCCTTAACAAAATCAGATAAACCTCCAACATTGGTAACTACCATCGGTTTCTTAAATGGCAATGCGAGTGCACCTACACCACTTTGTGAATCAAAATATTTATAAGGTAAAATTACCAGATCCGATGCTGAAAAATAATATTCCACTTCAGAAGGAGGAATAAAATCGAGTTTTTTGATAATATACTGCTCTAATTTATTTTCATCAATTATTTTTTGATACTTTGACCAGTCCTCCCATGATTGCCCAGCAATTAATAAAATCACATTCTCACTTTCTTTAACAATTTGCATCACTGCTTTTAGTAAGATATCAAGCCCTTTGTAATCTCTTAAATTCCCAAAAAAAAGTAGTACTTTTTTAATTGAAGATATATTTAGAAACTTTCTAGCATCCTCCTTTGTTATACCTCTTACCGTTACAGGCGTTAAAATTCCATGATGTATAACTGCAATTTCATCTTGATTGATATTGTAGATTTGTGATAAACTCTCTCTATTTTTTCCACCGTGAGCTATAAACGAATCTCCAAGTCTAAGTACTATATTATTTAGAAAAGTATTAATTCTGTTTTTCTCGTGAGGCTGCACATTATGTACTGTAATAATAATTTTTTTTCCGCCCAGTTTGGCTATGAACAATGTCACAAAAAAGACTGGAGCCAAAGGATGTGCCCACCATTGCGCATGCACGATATCTCCTCTAACTGTAAGTCCGGCCCATAGCCATGAGAGCGGATTATACCATGCCAATATGTTCCTTATGCTTGTATTCCCTATCTCTGGCATTTCATATTTTTCATCCCGAAAAGTAGTTCCCCCGGGATACAAAAAATCTGGATAGATGGATTTGAATCCTATGAACTCAACTTCAACACGTTTTGATAAAGCCATTAAAAGTTCAGTACAGTAAGGAGAAATACCTTTTATCGGCGGAAGTGTGCCGATTATCGTTACCTTCATCCCATATTCCTCATCCTGTACAGAGCCTCCTCCATAACATGCCTGTTCTGGTGCTCTATATCCGCGATCAACCCTATCACAATTATTTGAAATCCGATTATAGCAAGCACCGACGAAAGTAATGCAGTCGGAAGATAAGGAGTGACCATCCCGGTACTGATGAAATGAATCAAAACTCTGAGGGCAAGGATACCCCCAAGAAGAAAAACTCCGCCGCCCAGATAAGTGAATGTCTTGAGAGGATTGTAGGAGGTATAAGTCCTTACAAGGGTTATTACTGAGCGCTTTGCATATGTTATCACGCTTGATATAAGCCTGGAGTTCCCATCACCATCTCTCTTCCTGAACTCAACAGGAACCTCAACTATACCTATCCTTTTGTGGGCTGCCTGAACGATCGTCTCCTGGGTATAGGTATAACCTGAATGGATCACAAGCTTGAGAGCTGCCTCTCTTGAGATAGCCCTGAACCCGGTCTGGGCATCAGAGACCTTTATTCCTGATACCAGGCCCACGACAAAAGTCGCAAGTTTATTTCCGTACCACTTCTGCGGAACCATGTGCTCGATAGTACCTGCGAATCTTGAGCCAAGCACGAACTCAGCCTTTCCATCCTGTATGGGTTTGATCAGCTTTGGTATTTCGAGGGTGTTGTACTGTCCGTCTGCATCTATATTCACAATAATATCAGCGCCACTGTCTATGGCAGCATTCATTCCCTCCTTAAAGGCTATTGCAAGCCCTTTGTTCGAAGGGAACTGGATGATCTTATCCGCACCTGCCTCTTTAGCTACATCAGATGTCCTGTCTTTTGATCCATCGTTGATGACTATTACTTCAACCTCATCTATACCTTCGATCTCTCTGGGTATCTCGCGTATTACCTGGGCAATGCTGCTCTCCTCATTATAGGCGGGGATAGTAATTGCCAGTTTGACTGGTTTTTTTCTCAAATCTATCTCGTTAACCTTAGCCTCGCCCTTTACCATAACCAGTGTCTCGCTTTTTTGTGGTAGGGTTAATGGCTTATGCAGGAATTGTGTTCGGTTGCGGCTATAATTCATAAAACCTCCTTATATCATCCATAGTTCGGTGCTCCACCCTGTAGTGGAACTGATGGCTGAGCGATCTGTTGGGGTAGATACTTACCATCATTTGTGCACCTTTCCAGACAAAAATAGTATAATGAGGATATATTCCTGTCGACAGTTATCATAATTATTATCATTATAAACTGTAAAAACTGTCAGAAACTATCCGAAACTTACACAAATTGTCGCCAGGTTTAAATAATTATGATCATTATGATTAAATTATCTTCTTTAGGAGGATGAGAATTGAAAAGTTGAAGAACACAAAATAAATCTGTTAGAAAATTGAAAAGTAGAAGAACACAAAATAAATCCGTTAACGTCTTCTTTAGGAGGATTAAAATTGAAAAGTCAAAGAACACGAAATAAGTCTGTTAGTATATTGACTACGCTTTCCATTGTAGCGATGTTGATTATTTCAGGATCTGCTCAAGCGGTTCAGGTAGCAATAAATACAGACGACTTAAATAACCGTCCTGTTGGAGAGACCGGATCTTTTTACGTCAATATTACAATCGGTGACGATGAGACAATTTCCATTGCTAGCATCTCTGTTGAAGATCTTCCTGTGATCCCAGGATCACCAGGTGGAACACTTGTATTCAATGTAAGTGATTTCAATTCAGTCGGAGACTATATAGTAAAAGGTAACTACAATATATCATTAATAGATCGACGTAATTGGACCGGTGGTTATGGATACGGCTATGGATACGGCTATGGTTATGGGTACGGAGGCCCAGGTACTCATACTGAGCTAAAGTACAAAGTAACAATGGATACAACTGGTGCTACACCTGGAACATATACTGTGACTGCGAAGGCCAGCACAGATCAGGGAATTATATCTCAGGGAGAATCAAGCTTCACGTTGATTCAATCTGCTATTCCAGTGAGCATTGAAATTAAGCCGGATCGCATCAACCCAAAGAGAAAAGGGACAACTAAAGTAACCATCTTTAACAACACTCCTGCAGGCTTTGATGTCAGCAGTATAGACATTTCAAGTATAAGATTTGGACCTGACGGAGCCGAGGTAGTTAAAAGCGACAATAAAGCTGATAAACTCGTGCTTAACTTCAGGACTGAAGATACTGGAATCCAATGCGGCGATACACAGGTGACCATAACCGGAAAGACATATGATGGGCAGGATATAATAGGAACGAACAGCATCGTAACCACAGGATGTTAAATAAAACGGTCAAATGGAATGGCTATTGCCATTCCACTATTAGACCTTGAGTTCAAATAAATTTGAAATTTTTTAATTTTTTTTCTATTTAATATTGAACTTCACACCGATCTTAAACAGTCTTTTCGTGGGAAGATTGATAACTTCAAACCCTGTTTTCTCCGTGATTTCCCTCAGTATATCATGCAGCCGCTCTTCACTCTCAGCAGATAGCGTGAACCAGATATTATAATTCGCAGGGCGAAGATAGTTATGTGATACCTCATCATATTGATTTATGATATCTGCAACCTCATCCACCCGCTCATCCGTCACCTTCATCGCCACAAGCGTACTTGTGCCTCCTGTTTTCTTGGTGCTGATTATAGGACCGATGCGCCTGATAGCCCCATCCTTGCACAGTCTTTTGATGCGCCTGATCATCTCATCTTCCTCTATGCCAAGCACCTCACCCAGATGCTCAAACGGCCTGTGCATGAGCGGAAAATCAAGCTGGATCGCATTTAATATCTTCTTATCAATATCATCCAGAAATATCATGTTCTCACCGGCACATAGACACAGTATGGCTCTTCATCCAGATAGTCCCCTGTCGCCGCATAGGCGCGCGCCCTGCATCCCCCGCATACCATGCGGTACTCACAGATACCGCACTTGCCTTTGAGCTTTGCAGGATCACGCAGGTCATTGAACACCGCCGATTCTTCCCATATCATCTTGAACGGATGCTGCCTTATATTGCCCGCAAGTGCAGGCAGGTACCCGCAGGGATAAACATCTCCCCTGCTTGAAACAAAACAGAATCCTGAGCCTCCAAGGCATCCTTTTGTCATGGCCTCAAGTCCGTGCGTCTCTTTTGTTATCCTGATCCCCTCGGCCTTTGCACGCTGGCGCATGATCCTGAAGTAATGCGGTGCGCATGTTGCTTTTAATTGAATCCCTGGATCCTTGCTCTTATCATAGAACCAGTTAAGCACGCGTTCATACTCATCAGGAGGTATCTCTTCGTGTTCGATATCCTCTCCCCTGCCTGTCGGGACAAGCAGGAATATATGAAGCGCAGAGGCTCCTAAATCAAGGGCAAGGTCATATATCCCGGGGATTTCATCAAGGTTTCTTTTTGTAATCGTGGTATTGATCTGGAAGCTCATCCCCTCTTTCTTGAGAATATCGATCCCGCGCAGCGCAGCATCAAACGCACCTGGCTCTCCCCTGAAGGTATCATGGGTCTTAACAGTTGCGCCGTCGATACTTATGCTGGTTCTCTGTATGCCTGCATCTTTTAACCTTCGGACAATATCAGGTGTCAGAAGCGTCCCGTTGGTTGCAAGTACAACCCTTATACCCTGCCCTGAGGCGTATCTTGCGATATCGTACACATCAGGTCTGAGAAGGGGCTCGCCTCCTGTGAGGATTATAATCGGTCTGTACTCTAACAGTTCATCCACAAAATGCATTGCCTGTGCTGTGGATAATTCATCAGGGGCCGGATCTTTAATTGCAGATGCCCTGCAGTGGATACATGCAAGATTGCATGCGTTTGTAAGCTCCCACGCAACTAGTCTTGGAGGTTTTATTTTATTGTCTATCAACAGAATCACGCATTATCCTTGGGGTTAATAACCTTTTGGGAATAAGTGAAAGAAAATTAATCCTTATCCGTGGCGCAAAGGGGAAAAAGGACAGATACACGATACTTTCTGATGTGGCAGGAATTGGCATTCAAGCAAAAGGAAGTGTATATGAATCGAGTTCGGATATACGCTCAAAGATGAAAGAATACAAACAATTTCCAATTCAAGTAAAATATCATAACCAATATAGTAGGAGATTATATAGCTGATGTAATAGTTGAAAATAAGGTTATAGTTGAAATTAAAGCGGTAAAGGAAATAAATGAAATAATGGAGACAATCAAGTTTATTCAATCAAGGATGGATTGAAATGGGAAAACATAAGATAAATGAAGAGCTATTGAATGGAAAATGCAGTCTTTGCGGCGGCACCTATAATAAGGCTGCGATGAGGAAACACTTGGAGTCGTGCATGAGGACAAAGAAATCATCGGGCAGCAACAGCGCACGGAAAAAAAATACATTCCATATCGTAGTAGAAGGAGCTCATCACCCTGAGTACTGGATGCATCTCGAGGCTAACGCGGATGCAACACTTGAAGACCTCGACTCTTTTCTTAGAGATACATGGCTAGAATGCTGCGGACACATGAGCGCGTTTACAATCCAGAAAACAAGATACACAGCTGGCGCTGGTATAGATTCAATGTGGGTAGGTATAGGTTTTAAGCCGGGTGGGGAGAAGGAGATGAATATCACTTTGGGCAAAGTGCTCGCTCCGAAACTGAAATTCTATCACGAGTACGATTTTGGCACTACTACGGAGCTCATATTGAAAGTGGTGTCTGAGGTTGAGGGGGCACTCGATCGCAAACCTATTCGAATTCTTGCAAGAAATGAACCTCCACAGATACTTTGTAATGTATGTGGGAAAATCGCCACCCAAGTTTGCACACAATGTATCTATGAGGGCCAGGGATGGCTTTGTGATAAGTGTTGTCGTAAACATGAGTGCGGCGAAGATATGCTCTTGCCGGTGGTTAATTCTCCACGGGTTGGAATGTGTGGATATACAGGATAGGAACATTGTTGGTGTTTTATGGAGATATAAAAACTTGGAAACTTCAGCCGTCACCTTCTGGAGTTCCGATGCTTTGCTTCTGATGGATAGAATTAATAACAGGTCATGACATTTAGGCTTGAAATATGCCAAAAAGACCAGACATCAAGAAAATCCTGCTGATAGGCTCAGGCCCGATCATGATAGGGCAGGCAGCAGAGTTTGATTTTTCAGGCAGTCAGGCATGCCGTTCCCTGCGGGAAGAGGGTATAAAGGTGGTATTAGTCAACAGCAATCCTGCAACCATAATGACAGACACCGACATGGCTGATGCTATCTATATAGAGCCTCTTGAGCCTGAGATTGTGGCTAAGATCATAGAGCGGGAGCGGCCTGACGGCGTCATTGCAGGCCTCGGAGGCCAGACAGGCCTTAATATAACAGCAGAACTGGCAGAGATGGGGATACTGGAAAAGTTCGGGGTAGAGCTTCTGGGCACACCGCTTGCGGCGATCAAAGACTCAGAGGACAGGGACTTATTCAAGAAAAAGATGCTGAGCATCGGTGAGAAAGTCCCGCGCTCAAAGGCTGTGAATACGCTTGAGGAGGCCGAGGCACTGATTGAAGAGCTTGGACTTCCGCTCATCATCCGTCCTGCATATACCCTGGGCGGTGCAGGCGGGGGGATTGCCCGTACACGGGAAGAACTCCTTGAGATCACACAGCGCGGGCTTGAGCGCTCAAGGATCCATCAGGTACTGATAGAGGAGAGCATAATCGGATGGAAGGAATTCGAGTACGAGGTCATGCGTGACAGGAACGATACCTGCATCGTTATATGCAATATGGAGAACATCGATCCAATGGGCATACACACAGGTGAGTCCATTGTTGTAACACCTTCACAGACGCTGTCAGATGCAGATCACCAGAGACTGCGAAGCGCTTCTATAAAGATAATAAGGGCACTCGGGATAGAGGGGGGATGCAACATCCAGTTCGCGGTGCGGGGTGATGAGGTCAGGATCGTCGAGGTGAACCCAAGGGTATCGCGCTCATCCGCCCTTGCCTCAAAGGCCACAGGTTATCCTATAGCGCGCGTCAGTGCAAAGATCGCGATCGGTATGACGCTTGATGAGATCACGAATGATATCACCAAGAAAACCCCTGCCTCTTTTGAACCCACGATCGATTACACGGTTGTAAAGATCCCACGCTGGCCTTTTGATAAATTCGTAACTGCTGATAAGCATCTTACCACTGCAATGAAGAGTACAGGCGAAGTGATGGCTATCGGGCGCACTATCGAGGAGGCACTGCAGAAAGCTGTCCGCTCACTTGAAGCAGATATGTATTTCGGGTACAAGGAGTGGAGCGATGATGAGATCATGCAGATCATGCGCCATCCCACACATGAGCGCTTATTTGTGATATACCATGCACTGCGAAAAGGCATGTCCATTGATGAAATCTCCAGGATCACGGATATTGATCCTTTCTTTTGCCAGAAGATACAGAACATCATAGATACCGAGGACTCAATAAAAGAAGACCTCTGTGTGGATAACCTGCTTGAGGCAAAACACATGGGATTAAGCGATGAGAGGATAGCGTTCCTGTGTGGAAGAACACGTGAAGAGATTAACGATATGCGAAGACAGCACGGGATAATTCCTACCTATAAGATGGTAGATACCTGCGCTGCTGAGTTTGCGGCTGCCACGCCTTATTATTACTCAACATACGAGGATCACTGCGAGGCCGCTCCCAGCGATAAGAAGAAAGTACTTATCATAGGTTCAGGACCGATCCGCATCGGGCAGGGCATAGAGTTTGATTATTGCACAGTTCATGCGGTCACAGCTCTGCGGGAGGAAGGTATAGAAACGCATATAATAAACAATAACCCAGAGACCGTATCGACCGATTACGATACCTCTGATAAGCTCTTCTTTGAGCCTCTGACACTTGAGGATGTCATGAACGTGATCGACAGGGAACGTCATTTCGGGGTGATGGTGCAGTTCGGGGGACAGACCTCTGTTAACCTCGCTATTCCGCTTAGAAAAGAACTTGATCGACGGGTGGATCTGAATACCGTTATCCTGGGGACAACTCCTGATGACATGGATATTGCCGAGGACAGGGGACGCTTTAACAGCATGATGAAAAAACTGGGTATTCCACAGCCAGAGGCAGGATGTGCGACCAATTACAGTGAAGCGTTCAGTGAGGCAAAAAGAATAGGGTACCCTGTGCTTGTCCGCCCTTCATACGTGCTTGGAGGACGGGCTATGGAAATCGTCTATGACGAGCGCGACCTTGAGCGGTACTTGAGGGAGGCTGTCAGGGTATCGAATGAGCATCCTGTGCTTATCGATGATTTCCTTGATAATGCGGTTGAGATCGATGTCGATGCCATATGCGACGGATCGGATGTCCTGATCGGTGCCATAATGGAACATATTGAAGAGGCAGGCATTCATTCAGGTGATTCAGCTTGCGTAATACCCCCGCAGTCTTTAAAACCAGAAATACTTGCCACGGTGCGCGATTATGTACAGAAGATAGCCATTTCCCTTCATGTGGTTGGTATAATCAATATTCAGATGGCCACAAAGAACGGAGTGGTTTACGTGCTTGAGGCCAACCCCAGATCAAGCCGTACAATACCGTTTGTAAGCAAAGCTGTAGGGCTTCCGCTTGCAAAGATCGCAGCAAAGGTTATGGCCGGGCACACATTGAAGGAGCTTGGTTATGCGGGTGATCCCGTCACAAGCCATGTCTCTGTTAAGGAGGTACTGCTGCCGTTCGATAAACTGCCAGGCGCAGATCCAGTCCTCGGGCCTGAGATGAAAAGCACCGGCGAGGTTATGGGAATAGATTACGATTTCGGGAGAGCTTTTTTTAAAGCCGAGTGGGCAGCAGATAATATCCTGCCGCTCTCCGGGACTGTGTTCATGTCGATACGCGATGATGATAAACCGCTTATTGTCGGGGTGGCAAAGAAAATGCAGGATGCAGGACTGCGCCTGATAGGTACGCGCGGTACTGCCGGTTTCCTGGAAAAGAACGGGATAAAGATGGATGTCGTTAACAAGGTAAGTGAAGGCAATCCCAATATCGTTGACCTGATCCACAGGAAGGAGGTGGATCTGATCATAAATACTCCCAGAAGTAAGCAGACTGTAAAGGATGGGTTTCAGATAAGGCGGGCTGCTGTTGATTTCAGTATACCGTATATTACAACAATACAGGCTGCACTTGCTGCTGCTGATGCGATTGTGGCAATGAAGAAAGGCAATATCACCATCAAGTCCATAGGCGAATACCACGCAGGCGCGTAGATTATTATACTGGATAGTCTTTCACCTCGCTCAGTGAGGCTCCCTGAAGTGTGAGAGCCTTATGATTATATGCCATTCACTGGCATAATATACCTTTTTTTGCTATAATATGCCATCCATTGTCTTTTCATGCCAAATCACTGTCAAATATTCTTTTAGCGTTGGCATTAGATAGGGCTAATTGGTGATCAAAGATGAGATCTTGGCTTAAATATGCTATAGTTGCGGGTGGAGCTGTGATGGGAACAGCCTACTATCTGCCAGCCAGTACCTTTCTGGCTTTTTTGACAGTGTGGCTGTTACTTATTCCAGCGGCAGCCATTGTGTACCTGGCCTGTGGACTGCGGGAATATATAAAGAACAGAAGGAACAGGATCATGGTCTCTATAAAGCCGGGCGAAGCTATGATGGCGCTTGCACGCCGTGAAGCTCTGCTCAGGAAAGAGAAGGAGATCCTGTATAAAGAACTCAGGAACGAGGAAAGGAGGAGGTAGGGAGTCAGGACATATGATCGTTACAAGACATATTTCCCTTGATAATGACTGCATCGATAAGATGGAACCGTATGTTGAGAAACATAAAGGTAATTTTAGCGCTGCAATCAGGGAGATAATCGACAGGGCAGGAAGCTGCAGTTCTCGCATGAACTCATCGGCAATAGACAGTTCCTTATTCAAATGGGTACTGACCGAGGTCGATGGAATACTTGTTCCTGACAGTGTACTGGATGAACTGATCGATCCTGCGCTGATAGGTTCAATGAGAAGGCTTGAGGAATATCTGAGGCGCAGGTTCAGCGAACTTGAGTGGGATATTGAATTTGCACTAAAGTCTGATAATGATACGCTTCCCTCTGATGTACTGGTAGAGATCAAAGGAAACGCTCAAAAAATAAAATTCGTTGCCTGCATACTGTCCCAGTATCTGGTCAAGAATTCACCAGAGCATGCATCGCTTGAGATACGGTCTGTTAATAATTTCAGCGATTGTATGAAGGTTGAACTATCCAGGTCAACTAGAAATGAGGCGCACAGAAGCCTGATTACCTTTTTTGGAGGTATGGATGATGTAATAAAAGCCATAAAGAGCCGTCCTGATTTCTGGAGAGCTGTGATCAACGGACACCTGTTAAGTAATTACAGCATGGTCACGGTTCACAGGAACTACTTTGAGGATCTGCTCGCCAATAAGATACCCCTTGGAGAAATAACGATAGAGACGCTTGCAAAAAAACCAATCCAGGATATACCGCTGAAGGAGATGCTCTCTCTGATAAAAGAGGTCTATGAGACCTCAAGGGTCGCTGACAGGGTGGAGATCGACAGGGAGAGCATGATATTATTCCATAACTATAGAAATAAGGATGTAGTAGAAAAATTAAAAAAGAGCCTTGTCACGCTTCTTGAGGCTAATGGCCATTTATATGACGCAAAATCAACAGCGAATATGATCGTGCTGACGCACAGGCCTGATGTGGGTATAAAGATCAACGAAATAGTGAGCAATCTGAAGATAAGCAACAGCCGGGTGGATCAGGATCTAATAATGTTCATGGCTTTTCTTAAAGGGCTTAAGAACATCCCGGATATACCCTTATCCCTGACACTGCTGGGAAGAAGGATCGGCAAGTCCCTGATGCAGGAGTATGAGAGAGAAAACAATATCAAGAACTGGGAGCTGCAGGACTTTCAGAAAGCACTGGAGATAATCGATTCAAGACTTCACAGGGAAAGTGAATGGAGACTGGATGGAAGAAATCTGATATATACAGTCAGGAAATGCAATATCGTTGCAGAAGGGAGCACGTTTGATACCTATGTTTGCCATACGATCCGGGAGACATTTAAAGGGGCGATGGGTTATGCATTCGGGAACAAAGCTGAATTAGAGGTCAAGAAATTATTATCACACGGGGATAATTTTTGTGAGGTGGTTATACGGGTACCATAAGAGTAGAAGACCAGAATGAGAGGAGTATAAAAATTGAATTAACTAGATAAAATATATGGGAGGATAAGATGAGAACATTATTAGAGAATATTACTTTCATTAAAGGGGTAGAATACCTTATAATTGTTGCATTCTGTTTCGGATTCATTGCTCTATGGCTGCTGGTGCACACCAAAGAGAAGGAGGCAATGAGGAGAGTTGTCTCTGTGGTCATTCCGATGTCGCTGATCTTCGGTGGTGCTGCTATCGTGCTCGCCACATACTTTAACCCAGAAGCTACAGATACCTCTGCTGTTCCGGGGTCGGTATTACCCGAACATTACAGCAATTATAACAATTACAGTAATTACAGTAATTACAGTAATGGCAGCCCTGCTGCCACATACGGCCAGGATGGATGGCTGAATGTAAATAACTCTGAGTATCTTGAGATCAACTACGGATCGGCAACAAAATTCCACCAGGAGATGAGCGGCAAGCTCAGTTGCCAGGAATGCCATCACAACAGCAAAGATGAAATCCGTGCCTGCAGCGACTGCCATGAGCGTCCCTTTGATCCGCAGAATTCGAGCAAGCCGGGTCTCAAGGCTGCATATCATCAGCAGTGCATGTCCTGCCACAGTGATGTTTTTGACGGCCCGGAGAGCTGCACCTTCTGCCACACAAAAGACGCCTCAACCAATATACAGGCCTCAGCACGTCCACATCAACTGACATGGGAGAACTGCAGTAATTGTCACAAGGACGGCATCCCGGGCGGGCAGGAGACAAAAATAGTTTACCACGATAACTGCCTCAAATGCCATACAAAAGAGATTGCAGGAGCGGCAAAGGTACCTGCAGATCATGCGGGGCGGGATAGCAATACATGCCAGGGCTGCCATAAGCCAGGAGGAGGATGACCATGGTAACCAGAAGAAATTTTCTTAAGATCGGAGGATCGGTCATTGCCTGGAGCGTTCTTGGGGGAAGGGCACTTGCCTCTCTTGATTTTGAGGGCAATCCAGATCGCTTTGGTATGCTCTCAGATATGACAAGATGCATCGGCTGCCGGCGCTGTGAAGCTGCCTGCAATAAGGCAAATAACCTGCCCGCTCCAAAAACATCCTTTGAGGATACATCAGTTTTTGAGGAAAAAAGAAAACCATACGTTGCTGATGTACAGTCCTATACTGCGGTCAACCGCTACGAGGTAAACGGGAAAACAGTCTACAGAAAAGTACAGTGCATGCACTGTGATGAGCCTGCATGCGTCTCTGCCTGTCCGGTGGCTGCACTTAAGAAGAGCAAGGAAGGACCTGTTACCTGGAACGAGAAGGTGTGCATCGGCTGCAGGTACTGCATTATAGCATGTCCTTTCTATGTTCCTGCCTATGAGTATTCCAGTGCCTTCAGTCCCAATGTTCAGAAATGCTTTATGTGCTATCACAGGATCTCAGAGGGGGTCATACCTGCATGCACGGAGGCATGTCCTGTCGAGGCTATCACGTTCGGCAGGAGGAGCGATCTGATCAAACAGGCAAAGCTTCGTATCTGGGGTGAGCCTGATAAATATATCGACCATATCTATGGTGAGCAGGAGGCAGGGGGTACAGGCTGGCTGTATATCTCAGGTGTTCCTTTCTCAGAGCTTGATTTCCAGATGGATGTCGGGATAACCTCGTATCCGAAACTGACCAAGGATTTCCTGTCGATGGTCAACCTCACCCTTGTTTCCTGGCCTGCCCTGTTGGGAGGCTTCTACCTTGCATCAAAGCGCAAGCAGCATACGGCACATGATGAGATATCAGATAAGGAGGATGATAAACAATGAGCGGATACATGGAAAAAAAGATGCATACAGATCGGGAACTGACAGGTGCTGAGATAGTCAGTACCTGGCTCAGTGATAAGCTCTTCCTTGGGCTTACCATGAAGGAATATGTAAAGACGCTTATCACGCCTTTAAATATGGTCGCAGGGCTTATAGTCCTCGGCGGACTTTACTTTATATTACTGCGCTTCATCTTCGGTCTTGAAGCCGTGACCGAGGCCTCGAACGAGCAGCCATGGGGACTTTTCCTGAGCTGGGGGCTCTTCAGTGGTGTGCCCTTCTCAGCATCTGGTTTCGTGATCGGGACTGCTGTGTACATCTTCGGGCTTAAAAGATACCAGCCTGTAGTCAAGAATGCCATCCTGCTGGGTTTCCTGGGCTATCTGTTCGCAGTGGTCTTTCTTATGATCGATCTTGGGCGCCCGTGGAGGATATACTACCCCATGTTCGTCTCATTCGGCACAGCCTCTGTCATGTTCCTTGTGGCATGGCACGTAGCTTTATACCTCTCTGTCCAGTTCTTTGAATTTTCCCCGTCCACGCTTGAGTGGCTTGGCCTGAAAAACCTTCGAAAACTGGCTGTGAGCATGACCCTCGGGCTTACCATATTCGGTGTTATGCTCTCCACGCTTCACCAGTCCGCCCTGAGTGCGATGTTCCTTCTTGCGCCCGGGAAGCTTCATCCACTCTGGTACACGTCGTATCTGCCGTGGCTTGCCTTTATCTCGTCCATCGGAGGTGCAATTGCTCTGGTGATCGTGGTAAGCAGGCTCACGCAGGTCTTCTTAAAGAACAGGGCTGATTCAAACTACCTCTCAAGCATAAACGACATCACCCTGGGACTCGGGAAGGCAGCCTCGCTTGTGCTTTTCACATACCTGGGACTGCGGCTGATCAGCGTAACGCACGAGGGCGCATGGATGTACCTGAATACGCCTTTTGGCTACTGGTTCCTGGTTGAGATCACGCTCCTGGCCACTGTGCCTTTCCTCTTCTATCACGGAGTGCAGAAGAAGAACGTGCGCCTTATCCAGTACACTGCGGCGCTGACCATGGTGGGCATCATTATGAACCGCTTCAATATATCGCTCATAGCATTCAACTGGCAGCTCCCGCACAGGGAGCTTTTCTTCTGGAAAGAGGCTGTGGTAGTTGTGGCTGTTGTTACGATTGAGATACTCGTCTACCGCTGGATCGTGAACAGGATGCCAGTCCTGAGGCAGCATCCGGACTACATGGATGACCATTGACCGCAGGCCCTGTCAGTAGAGTAAAGGAATGGTCTTTTGACTATGGTATATCAGTCAAAATCAACAACAGAGGACACGGAGAGCACAGAGAGTTGCGGTTTTTACTCTGTGTCCTCTGTGAACTGGCTTGTAGCTTTAATGGTTTTAAGGTATGTTTAAAGATGTGAATACTTCGTATGAAAGTATTCTTTAAGCTTCATCGCGAAGAAATTAAAAGGAAGATCGAGCAGAATCTTGAGAGAGGAGTTCCCGCATCTCAAAGAATGGTGCGGAGACCATCTCTGGGCGCCGAGCTGTTTCCATGGTAGTGTCGGGCAGGGTTGGGAGGTGGTCGAGAGATATATTGAGACACAGGATGTGCACCATGCAAAAAACGCTATATACAGGCCTCGTCCTTAACAGTAGTTGGCAAGGTAAAATTTATCATCACACTATACTTGTCATTTCTATATGTTATCGTTCACTGAGACGAGGTTATATCAAACCCTCAAGAAGAAGTTCTATCCGATGTTTGAATTCAAGCAGAGACATAATGTCACTACAGGCAGACAAGATAATCTTTTAGACTGCATTGCTCATGCAGCCATAACTGATGATTTTATAGAGAACAGTACGCAAATCCTAAAATCGAGAAAAAAGGATGTACCTGCTCCGAGAACAATCAGATATCACTTAGAAAAGCTTGAAATTGATGAAATTCTCAGGCAAGATAGTAAAATTTCTGAAGAGATGTATCGAATGGTAGAGAAACAAAGATGGTTTGTGAATAAGGTGGACGTCTCAATTGATACACATGACTGGATGTACTACGGCAATACAGATGATGAGATGGTTCTTGGCACACAAGCAAAAAACGGCACCTCCTACGCATACAAATTTGCAACAATAAACATTGTTGAGAGAGGGATCAGGTTTACACTGAAAGCACTTCCAATCAGTGATTACTCAGAGATTTGCAATGTAGTGGAGGAGCTTATCAAATACGCTATGCAAAAAGTGAAGATTAGAAGGATTTACCTTGATCGTGGATTCTATGAAGTTCCAATTGTTAGAATGCTCAAGCGATTGGGCGTGCATTTTGTAATCCAGGCAAAGAAGAGTACAGGGATAATGAAGGTTATAGAGAAGAATAAAGATAAAAAGATAATTGCAGTGGACTATAAAATGAAGAGGAAGCGAAAAGCACCTTCAGGGAAAGAAGATGTTAAACTGTTAAGACGTCACTGTGCTTTCTCTCAGAGCTTGTTTGAATATTTTTTGTGACATGGATATCAAATATGTCGCTACTGTTAGATTATTAGGCTTAAAATCACTTAAACTGGTTTTGTAAAATCGATATGTGTATCGAATTTTAAAACAGGCTCTCAGGCATAGCTTCGCTACACATCCACTTGAATGCGGTATTGACCTGCTGTATATCCAGGAGGTGTTGGGGCACAAGAGTTCAAAGACAACAGAAATATATACGTATGTAAGTAACAGGGATATTGTGAAGATAAAAAGTCCGCTGGATAGCTAACAGTTAAAAGTAGGAGATGAAAATGATTGACGATTATGGAGTTGACCAGAGGGATGTATATGCGAAGTAAGTTCGGATATACATTATTATGTTCAATGCCCGGCTATAAATATAAATCTCGGCCATCCGTGCCCGAGGAATAAGAAGACATGAATGAAGGATTGAACGGTGAATGTGAATGACATTTGAAAAGCAAATAGAAGAATCTTTAATCAATAAGCTTAAAGACCTCAAATACACTTACCGGGATGATATTCGGGAGAAAGCCTCGCTTGAAGCGAATTTCAGAGAGCACTTTCAAAGACTCAATAAAGTAAATCTGAATGATTCAGAATTTGCACGGCTTAGGGATGAAATTATTACTGCCGATGTATTCACGGCAGCAAAAACCTTACGGGAAATAAATACCTTTCGCCGGGATGATGATACGCCACTGCAATACACCCTGGTCAATATCAAGGACTGGTGCAAAAACGAATTTGAAGTCATTAACCAACTACGAATAAATACTGATAATAGTCATCATCGTTACGATGTCATCATACTCATTAATGGCGTGCCGGTTGTTCAAATTGAACTTAAAACCCTGCAAGTAACACCAAAGCGGGCGATGGAGCAGATTGTTGAATATAAAAACGATCCGGGCAACGGCTTTACTAACTCACTGCTTTGTTTTATGCAGCTTTTTATTGTCAGCAACGAAAGCAATACCTACTACTTCTCTAACAATCATAAAGACCATTTCAGCTTTAATGCGGATGAAAGATTTCTTCCTATTTATCAGTTAGCCGATGAAGCAAACAAGAAAATCACCCATTTACATGAGTTCGCCGAAAAATTTCTCGCAAAATGCACTCTGGGGCAAATGATCAGCAAGTATATGGTACTTGTGGTTAGCGAGCAAAAATTAATGATCATGCGTCCATATCAAATCTATGCGGTTAAAGCAATTATGGACTGTATCCATCAAAACCGCGGTAATGGTTATATCTGGCACACCACGGGCAGCGGAAAAACCCTTACTTCTTTTAAAACTTCGACACTTTTAAAAGACAATCCCGACATTGAAAAGTGTTTATTTGTTGTTGACCGAAAAGACCTGGACAAGCAAACCCGGGAGGAGTTCAACAAGTTTCAGGAGGGATGCGTTGAAGAAAATACCAATACGGAAACTCTGGTTCAACGGCTGTTATCAGAAGATTATAGCGATAAAGTTATTGTGAGCACCATCCAGAAATTGGGGCTTGCCCTTGATGAAAACAGTAAAAGAAACAAAAACAGCAAGCAAAAAGGCAAACTGACCTATAAAGAACGATTAGAGCCTCTTCGTGATAAAAGGATTGTCATCATTTTTGATGAATGTCACCGCTCACAGTTTGGTGATAACCATAAATATATCAAAGAGTTTTTTCCAAAAGCGCAGCTTTTTGGATTTACCGGAACACCCATTTTTGAAGAAAATGCGATCTATAAGCAAATTGACGGTACTCTGTCTTCTTACAAGACAACAAAAGATATTTTTGAAAAACAACTGCACGCCTACACCATTACCCACGCGATTGATGACCGCAATGTTCTGCGTTTTCATATTGATTATTTCAAGCTGGATGGTAAAAAACCAGTAAAAACTGCCGATGCCACCAGTAAAAAAGCTGTTGTAGATGCGATACTGGATAAGCACAATGATGCTACAAACTCACGGCGATTCAACGCTATTCTGGCAACTGCTTCAATAAATGACGCTATCGAGTATTATGAACTCTTTAAAGCTATACAGGCAGAGCGTCGGAATAATGATGAAGAATACAAACCATTAAATGTGACCTGCGTATTCTCTCCCCCGGCTGAAGGAAATAAAGATGTCCAGCAGATTCAGGAAGACCTTCCTCAGGAAAAGTTAGACAATGAACAGGAACCCGATAAAAAGAAGGAAGCTCTGAAAGCAATTATTGCTGACTATAACCAGCAGTACGGCACAAACCACCACATAAACCAGTTTGATTTGTATTATCAGGATGTCCAGAATAGAATCAAAGATCAAAAGTATTCCAATGCCGACTATCCGCATGAAAATAAAATCGATGTGGTCATCGTTGTAGATATGCTGCTAACTGGTTTTGACTCAAAATATCTGAACACCCTGTATGTGGATAAAAACTTGAAGCATCATAGTTTGATACAGGCTTTTTCCAGAACAAACCGGATTTTGAATGACACAAAACCTTACGGCAACATACTCGATTTTAGACAGCAGACCAGAGAAGTTGACGATGCCATTGCTCTCTTTTCCGGTCAGGATAGCAAAAGGGCAAAAGAAATATGGCTGGTTGAACCGGCGCCCGTGGTTGTTAAAAAGTTTGATACGGCAGTAAGCGAACTGGAAAAATTCATGGAATCTCAGGGGCTGCTCTGTACACCTGAAGAGGTGAACAACCTGAAAGGCGATCAGGCACGGGGCGAGTTTATCAATAAGTTTAAAGAAGTGCAGCGGCTTAAAACCCAGCTTGACCAGTATACCGACCTGAGTGAAGAAGACAGCACTAAAATTGAAGAAAGGATACCCGAAGATATCCTGCGCGCTTTCCGTGGCGCATATATCGAAACAGCCCAACGTTTAAAGTCCCGGCAGGGCAAGGAAAGTATCGGCGCAAACCCGGATATTGACCAGCTGGATTTTGAGTTTGTCCTGTTTTCTTCTGCTCTCATTGACTATGACTACATCATAAAACTTATATCGAAGTACACACAAAGCGGGCCAAAAAAACAGAAGATGAGCAGGGAACAGCTGATCAACCTGCTCGCCTCCAACACCAATTTAATGGAGGATCGGGAAGATATTATCGCTTATATCAACACACTGAAAGCCGGCGAAGGGTTGAACGAAAAAGAGATAAAAGAGGGCTACCGGCAATTCAAGGCAGAAAAAGCCGCTAAAGAAATGGCAGAGGCAGCCGGGAAGCACGGACTGGAGCCTGAATCATTACAGGCTTTTGTGGATGAAGTCATGGACCGCATGATCTTTGATGGGGAGAAGCTCAGTGATTTGATGGCACCTCTGGATTTGAGTTGGAAAGAGCGGACAAAGAAGGAACTGGAACTTATGGAAGATTTGACTCCACTCTTGAAAAAACTTGCCGGCAGCCGTGAGATTGCGGGGTTGGGTGCGTATGAATAAGAAGAATGAAAAATCATTGGTGCCCAAGCTGAGGTTTTCTGAGTTTAGGGATACGGGGGAGTGGGAGGTGAAACCATTGGGTGAAGCAGGCAAAAACTTGGATTCCAAAAGAGTGCCTATAACCGAGAAAGACAGAATTAAAGGTGATATACCTTACTATGGTGCTTCTGGAGTAATAGATTATGTAAAAGACTTTATTTTTGACGAGGAATTGCTTTGTATATCCGAAGATGGTGCAAACCTAGTTGTGCGAACCTATCCTATTGCTTTTTCTATTGCTGGTAAAGCCTGGGTAAACAATCACGTCCATGTACTAAAATTTGAATATGCTTTCACGCAGGTTATTGTTGAAAATTATTTAAATGCAATAAATTTGGAAGATTACCTGACAGGTATGGCTCAACCAAAGCTCAATAGAGCCAAGCTGGATATTATTCCTATACCACTACCTAGCCTCCACGAACAACAAAAAATCGCCGATTGCCTCTCTTCCCTCGATGAACTCATCACCGCCGAAACCCAAAAGCTGGAAGCTTACAAAGACCATAAGAAATGGCTGATGCAGCAGCTCTTCCCCGCCGAAGGGGAAACCGTGCCCGGGCTGCGCTTTCCAGAGTTTCGGGATGCGGGAGAGTGGGAGGTGAAGAAGCTCATTGATGTGGCCGATAAAAAAACTAAATGGAGTTTTATTGGTGGGCCATTTGGATCAAACCTAAAATCTTCCGACTACGTCGCAGATGGTATTAGAATAATTCAACTACAAAATATCGGTGATGCTGAATTTTTTGATGATTATAAGATATTCACATCAGAAGAGAAGGCGGATGAACTCCTGGCCAATAACATTTACCCCGGTGAAATTATATTATCCAAAATGGGTGATCCCGTAGGTAGGGCTTGCTTGATACCGTATAAACATGCGCGATACGTAATGTGTTCAGATGGAATACGGTTAGTCGTTGACGAAAAAGCCTATAGCAAATATTTCATATATACGCTAATTAACTCCATTCAATTTCGAGCGTTAGTAGAAAAGACAGCAACAGGTTCTACTAGAAAACGGATCGGCATTGATGATTTAAAAAATTTACCAATGGTGGTACCTAAACCAGAAGAACAACAAAAAATCGCTGATTGTCTCTCTTCTCTCGATGAGCTCATCACCGCCGAAATCCAAAAGCTGGAAGCCTACAAAACTCATAAAAAAGGGCTGATGCAGGGGCTTTTTCCGTCTACCGATGAGGTGAGCGTATGAGTACGGATTTGACCAGCTTTGAAAGTTTAAAATCACTGGCAACGCATTTAAGAGATACGCTTGCAAACAAGAAGTACATTCTTGTTTTTGCCTATAATGGAACCGGTAAAACCCGGCTTTCAAGTGCATTCAAGGATTTAGGCAAAAGAACGGCAAATTTGACAGATGAAGGCGGAAATTCTTTGAGTGCCGAAGAAACTACCTCAGATACACTGTACTACAATGCCTTTACCGAAGACCTGTTTACCTGGGATAATGATTTAGAAAATGATACACAAAGAGTTTTGCAACTGAATAGAGATTCCAGCTTTTTCAAGGGACTGCGAGAACTGGAAATGGAAAGCCGCATTCGTCCATTTTTAAGCAGATATGCCGATTTCGATTTTTCTATTGACTATGACGCCTGGAGTGTCAGCTTTTCCCGAGATATAAGAAAAGATGATGTAACGAAAAAAATAGAGCATATAAAAATATCTCGTGGAGAAGAGAATATCTTTGTCTGGTGTTTTTTCCTCGCTGTTGCCCAGCTTGCAATTGATAAGCAGGAGGCTTATACTTGGGTCAAATACATCTACATTGATGACCCTATCTCATCTCTGGACGACAATAACGCTATTGCTGTCGCCAGCCACCTTGCCCAACTACTCAAGAAACAAAGTGATATAAAAACGGTCATCTCAACGCACCATGCGCTTTTCTTTAATGTCATGTACAATGAACTAAAAAATGCAGAAAAATATTTTCTGAGCACAAATAAAAGCAGTGAGTATTCAATCCGCAATACTGGTGATACCCCATTCTTTCACCACGTGGCTCTTTTAAAAGAACTAAGCGAAGTAGCCGAATCAGGGAAGTTATATACTTATCATTTTAATATTCTGAGAAATGTCCTTGAAAAAACCGCTACATTTCACGGTTTTAACAATTTTTCCTCATGTATTAAGCAAGATAGCGATGATCTGGACGGAACCATACATACAAGGCTGGTAAATCTTTTAAGCCATGGAAATTACTCTTTGTTTGAACCAAAAGAGATGCTTGATGACAACAAGGAGTATTTCAAAAAAATACTGAATGATTTCATGGCAAATTACCGATTTAATCCTGAATTATTTCCCCAAAAGAGGACTTAAACAATGAATGATGCAATGCAAAAACAACTGGGCGTTACTCTCTGGAATATCGCCGACCAACTACGCGGTGCTATGAACGCCGATGACTTCCGGGATTATATGCTCTCTTTTCTTTTTCTACGCTACCTTTCAGACAACTATGAAGTTGCAGCTGAAAAAGAGCTTGGAAAGGATTACCCGAAGCTGAACGAAGACGACAGAAGGACACCCCTTTCTGTCTGGTATGAAGCAAACAAAGAAGATACGATGGTATTTGAAAAACAGATGAGACGTAAAGTTCATTATATTATCAAACCTGAATATCTCTGGAGTAGTATATACGAGCTGGCAAGAACCCAAAGCGATGACCTCTTAAAAACCTTGCAAGCCGGATTTAAACATGTTGAAAATGACTCTTTTGAAAGTACTTTTCAGGGTCTATTTTCGGAAATCAATCTGGACTCTGAAAAACTCGGGAAAAATTACTCTGCCCGTAACACAAAACTTTGTACGATTGTAAGCAAAATTGCCGAAGGGCTTTCTAAGTTTTCTACCGAGAGTGATATTTTAGGCTATGCCTATGAATATCTGATTGGACAGTTTGCTGCTGGTTCAGGTAAAAAAGCCGGAGAGTTTTACACACCACAGCAGATTTCAACCATTTTGTCGAAAATTGTCACCCTGGATAGTCAAAATCCAAGTTCTGGTAAAAAGAAAAAGCTGAAAAACCTTCTCGATTTCGCCTGTGGTTCAGGTTCACTACTTTTAAATGTAAGGAAACAGCTTGGACCCAACAGTATCGGGCAGATTTACGGTCAGGAAAAAAATATTACTACTTACAACCTTGCACGAATGAACATGCTGCTCCATGGATTGAAAGATTCCGAGTTTCAAATACACCATGGGGATTCACTGCTCAATGACTGGGATATTCTCAATGAAATGAATCCGGCTAAAAAACTTGAGTGTGATGCCGTTGTTGCCAATCCTCCCTTTAGTTATCGCTGGGAACCAAATGATGCTTTGGGAGAAGATTTCCGTTTTAAAAGCTACGGTCTCGCGCCTAAGTCTGCTGCCGACTTTGCCTTTTTGTTGCACGGCTTTCATTTTTTAAGCGATGAAGGCACCATGGCAATTATCCTGCCCCATGGCGTTCTTTTCCGTGGCGGAGTCGAAGAACGAATACGAACAAAATTATTGAAAGATGGCAATATCGATACAGTTATAGGTTTACCGGCAAATCTTTTCTTTTCTACAGGTATTCCGGTTTGCATTCTTGTCCTGAAAAAATGTAAAAAGTTTGATGATGTTTTATTTATCAACGCCAGCGAATACTTTGAAAAAGGCAAACGGCAGAATTTTCTTTCAGATGAGCACATTGATAAAATCATAGATACATATCAGTATCGAAAAGAAGAAAAGCGGTACTCACGATATGTCTCAATGCAAGAAATAGAAAAAAACGAATACAATCTGAACATTTCGCGGTATGTGAGTACAGCGGAGGCAGAGAAATTAATTGATATTAATCAAGTCAACAAAGATCTGGTTGGAATTGAGGAAAAAATAACGAAGGCAAAAGATGCCCATAATAAATTTCTTGTGGAACTCGGATTGTCGAAATTGCCTTGAATCTATATCCCATTCACATTTTTAGAATAAGTGAAGAAAGTCAAAATACACAGATGTATTTTGACTTGGAAGAAAAGCCGGACACTGAACATAACAGCGTGTATATGCTGCGCCGGAATACCGGCTTGGGCTACGCCTCATTTTCACCTCAGCGAGTACGCTACGGTGAAAACGTCACATACACGCAACCGTTATATGAATTCATAATCAAAACCAGGAATATGGAATATTATATCCAACACGTTATTAGGGATTGTAAATACTGAAAATTTTTACCCTCACTATTTTTGTGCCCATTTTTGCCAATAAAAGCCTAAAAAACAAAAAACGATAAGAGGCCTTATGCACCCGAGCCAGGATGCCCCGGATTTTGCGAAGCAATCCGGGGTAGTGACTCCCATGCGGTTAACATCATGCTTGAGAAAGATGATAGACTCGGAAAAACTTCTTCAAACTTGAAAATTAGGCGCGCATTATAGATGCCCACCACAAGTATTATGTTGATGTAGATGATATCATATATCTAGGTGTTAATGATGACAGAATACGTCCGAACTACAATAAAATTAAGAGAAGACGTTTACCAGACCCTTAAAAAAGAAGCTGGAGCAAAAAATATATCAGAAAGAATAAATGAAATTTTAATAAAAATGCTTTTCAAAGAGAAAAAAAGCCTTTTTGGGACAATGTCTGAGACTGATTTATCCGACCTCAGAGACCATGAGGATAGATTATAATGTTTCTGGATTCGTTCGCATGGATGGAATATTTTATGGGAACTCTTAAGGGTGAAAAAGTCAGGAGATTCGTCGACGATGACTTACAATTATATACATCTCCGATTGTAATCGCAGAAATATATTCCAAATCTCTTAGAACCGATGGAAAAGCGGAAGAAAGAAAGGATTTCATATTGAAAAGATGTGCTGTGGTCTTGCTTGATGAAAATATTGCAGTTGATGCTGCGAAAATACATGCTGAAAGTAAAGTTAAGACCACTGATTTTGGTCTTGCAGATGCAATAATACTTGCATCCGCTAGGAGCAGAAAGATAAAGGTATTGACAGGAGATCATCATTTTAAAAATTTCGATGATGCTATTATGTTATAATTTTTCTAAAGCAACAAAGGTTTCTATACATCCTCATTATCTTTTTTAATAAAAATCCTGCGCCTGAATCGCAATGCTGAATCCCGGAGAAAATAGAATTATCAAATCATCGAGCATCCTCCTCTTTCAACTTATGGTTCCAATTCACAGCTTTTTCATGTTCATTTATGAACAGCGTTCATAGCCGACTCTGTGGTTTATATACCATTATCAGATGTTATGCAGAAGACTATTTGAGTTTGTACTACCTGAACTTCCCCAGAAGCCTCTTATAGAACTCATTCTCCCTGTCCTTCCGCGCCAGCCGCTCAACAATCAGCTCAGGTGTGCTGCGTGCCAGGTAATTATAGCGGGGATTACGGTCAACGATCAGGTTCAGGTGCTCATCCAGTCCCTTTGCCTCAATCCCGTCGACGCGTACCCTGCAGGCCGTACTCTTGAGTATCGCTTCTGATAGGTGGCTCACGAACACACCCAGTCCATTGTTTTCATCAAGCTCCTCAAGGATGCCGGAGATGATCCTTGCAGACGCTCCAGGCTCTGTGATTGATTCAAGTTCATCGGCAAGTACGATCTTGCTCTTCTTACCTGCCACAGCAGAGAAATCCTTAATCGTGCTCTCAAAAGCACCGGCATCCATTGTGCCCCTGGATTTGCCAAAATAGAAAAATTCCTCGACCAGACCTAACTCACACTGCTTTGCAGGTACAGGAAAGCCCATATGGGCGAGTATGATGATCTGGGCCAGCAGATCGATTGCTGATGTCTTTCCACCTGAATTCACACCGCTTAACAGGATAATGCGGGCACCTTTGCTCTCCGCCCCTGCATTAAAGCGTGAAGCCCCAACCGCGTAGTCTATCGGGACAGGATTGTTAAGAAAAAGGTTAGTGCCTCCTGTAAATCCGATGCCGTTTTTACTCTGTATGATGGGCATATTGAGATTGAATGCACGCGCAAAACATCCGATAGTGTAGCCTACATCAAAATCAAGAACCTCACGAACCATGACCGACGCGCTTTCCTTTAATTTAGAAAGTTCGCGCGCATTATCTCTTAAAATAACAAGTTTACGGGAGGTGATGCTCCGCAGCAGGTGGTTTTTAAAATCATCCACACCCCTGGAATTTACCCTGACAGGATACGATACATCATCGCCAAAGAAATTGTTAATATACTGCGCTTCCTTTGGGTTCAATTCAAGCCTGGAAGATATTGCTCTGATTGCATTGCCTGTAACCGTGTTATATTTTTCTTTTATTTCCTTTTCCAGAAGGCGGTTGATGCTCCCATCCATTGCCGTCAATAGATCAAAACCCTTTACAGTGATCGAGCTTTTCTCAATGAGAGAGCCAAATTCAACATTCGCCTGTTTTTCAACATCTGCAATCACATTGCTTGAGTGATCATAGATCGATCTGAGCCTGTCTATATCACTGTCCACTCCGCTTTTTATGTCCGAATCCCCTGATACCTTTGCCAGTCCCAGTGCCAGGCGCTCAACCTCTTCATGTGTTATTTTAATGCAGAAATCCGTGTTATATCTCCTGATAATTCGAAGAACTGAGATAGCAGAGCTGATGGATTCAAGGTTCCTGGCAAAGAAGCCTAACTCCTTCTCAGGAACCACCTCCCATGCCTGTGCTCTTCTTATGTCCATGAAATCAGCATCAATATCTTCTGGAAGGTCGATCCCGGCAAAACCTGTACTGATAATGGCATGAGAATAACCACGGGCTATATCCACGACCTCCCTCTGGTTTGCAACAAGCTGAACAGAGACCGGAAAATTTTTAGCTGCTTCAAACTCTTCCTGGGTAGCAGCGATAATAACCCTGTCCCTGATCACAGGAATCGTAAAATTTACTTTTACTGGTTTTATCCTTGATAAAAAACCAGAAAGTTCGTTATCATCCAGCTTGTCTGTTAGCTCGATAATGCTGCCAATCTCTTTTTGTGATTTGATTATCCTGTCTTTTTTACATGATGGATAAGGAAAATACAGGTGAATCTTGCTCTTTGCATAATCAGTATGCGCAAAATCTGATATCAGGGCTCTGATGTGCTCGTATATCCCGTATGCCACATCGGTCTTTAGAAAATCCCTTACACCCACGCCTTCATTTAATGTCGATGCCTCAAGTACAAGGGATATTGCCGATTTCTCTGTCATTCCTTCTATTTCACTTATACCGGCAATATCTCCATTGATTATAGATTCGATTGCCTTCTTTTCTGAGCCGAAGTGCTCAATGAAGCGCTGTGCGGTTTTTTCTCCAATTCGCGGGATATCCCTCAGGTGCTCTATCATCAAAACCCTTTCAATTCTTTAGCCTGGTTCTTTATAATTTCATACCCATTGGTTTCTGATTTTAAAAATTATTCGTATGAAGCATTATTCTTTATAAATTTTTTTACGGGCTTTATTTATAGTTAATCTGATAGATCTAACAGTCACGCAAATAATAGAGATCCTTGAATTTCAATAACTCCTACGGCTTTCCTCACATCAGGCCAAGCTGCCTCATCATTCCCACCAGGTCGTAGAAGAGCCTCTCTTCGACAATCTCCCCATTCTTCCAGTGGGCGACTGTGCAAAACTCAAGTCGAAAATTTTTGTTCGTGGGCGGAATTGTTTTGCCATCAGGACCCTTCATTGGCCCCTTCATGGTGCCTGTAAATTCAGCCACTGAGCAGGTGTAGTCGCCCTGACCGAAATAAATCTTATACGGATTGTTCTCGACATGGTTGTCAGGAAATGTCTTGAAAAATTCCACAGCTTCCTTTTGATGCGCGGCTCGTCCTCTCGTGGGCTCCGTCTGACCTGGCCAGTACACGGCGACATTCTCAGCATGACGTTTGCTGAACGTATCCCAGTCCTGGGTATTCCATGCATCATCCAGTGTTTTCATCAGTTGCAGGTTTTCCTCCACGCTCACTTCGATCACCTCCTAATTACGATTATCCCATCATCTTTTAGAGAGAGAACTAAGTCCTAAAAAATTGGAGTAGGCTATACTGGCCTACATCTCCCTTGTATTTCTAAGTATATCTTCCTTTGACATACTCTTTTGATGTGTGGTTCTGGCATGCTGCTGGACCAGTGAGGCCATTTCATCTTCATTCTCATCTCTGATCATGAAGGGACAGTCTACACCCGCTGACCTGCAGTCAAACTCCTTGGTCATTGTTGTTCACCTCCCCAAATATTAATCTGTCTCAGCGACTAATAAATATTGTTATCAACTGGAGGTGGAGGACATGAACCCAATTATTTGCTCTGCAATACGCTCAAAGCAGGTCATCCGCTTATATTACAGAGGCGGTTTTCGCATGATAGAACCGTTTTGCTATGGAGCCAGTACTGCTGGCAGTGAGTTACTGAGGGCATACCAGACCGGCGGCTACAGTGAATCCGGCAGTCCTTCTGGATGGAAGCTCTTTCGGGTATCTGAAATATCGGACCTGACACTCACTGATGAGCACTTTGAGAGTACAAGACCCGGCTACAATCCCAAAGACCCGGCAATGGTGACGATCTACTGCTGTATTTAAGAGCGTGCCTGAAGATATATGATACATTGATGAATTTTAAACAATGGGAACCCATATACGAGGAAATACTTCGCGATTTCGGCTGGAGTCGCACAAAAGACGAGGAAGCCGCACGATTATTATCAAACCTGCTCTCTGGAAAAGCCGCTGATCCATCGATCCTGAAAGAGAAGCTTCATGGAAAAGATGTCCTTGTCTGCGGAAACGCGCCCGTGCTCTCTGATGACCTTGATAAGATCGATACAAACAGGTATGTGATTATCGCTGCCGACGGCGCAACAAGCGTACTACTAAGGAGAGGCATCATCCCCGATGTAATCGTCACAGACCTTGATGGCTATATACCTGATGAGATCGAGGCAAACAGGAGAGGCGCGATAATGGTCGTGCATGCCCACGGACATAACATGGATAAGCTTGGCATAGTGAAAACGCTCAGTAATGTTATTGGTACAACCCAGTCTGCGCCGCTATCCAATGTTCACAATTTCGGAGGCTTCAGCGACGGCGACAGGTGCGTTTTCCTTGCCCGTGCATCCGGCGCAAGAAGTATAAGACTTGCTGGTTTTTATTTCGAGGACGAGAACGTGGGAGACATAAAGAAGAAAAAGCTCAGGTGGGCGCGAAGACTCATTGCCATGATACACCAGTGATATCTATTAATTGGAATTATGCTCATTAAATTGCGCGCGCGCATTTAAATGCGAAGTTAGCATTTCTCATAATATGCACCACGACCTTTTCCTATCTTCCTAAGGAATCCTTTATGGACGAGTTTTCGAATTAACCTTAAGGATTGATTTCTATTAACACCACAGATATTCCTTGCTTCTTCATTTGTAATTTTTCCATTATTTTCAAGGTAATTTTTTAGTAGCTGAAGCTTTTGTTCCTCTGAAAGCCCTTTAATCCGTGTGTATTTCTCTTTTTCTCCAATAGAAGAGAGTATCTCATTAGTAAGCTGATAATATGTTCCTCTTCCCGTACCTATACGTTCAATGAAGATACCTTCCATTGAACTTAATAATTCAGAGGTCTCTCTTTGGGTCCGCTGTAGTATTTCAGAGGCTTCGCTTGTTGAGATTTTGTCATTCCTTCTTAAATGATGCAACACTATTAATTCTTCAAGCCTCCAACCATGACCTTCTCTGGCTTTTCTTCCTACAAATTTCGCGATTGCTTCATCAAAAGCGCCATTTCTGATAATAACCTGAACCGCACCTGCTAATTCTGGATACTCAGGGGGCAATTTCCCATAAGAAAGCAGTCTTCGATACATCCTGTCAACTCCCAGCCCTCCACGATTTACCGCACCAATATACTGGAGTATTTCCGCTAAGAGCGGGTTGCGTCTTACTGGTGGATGAGTTAAAATATTGTGTGGAGTAACTCCACCAATGAAGGAACCAGGACTTGAAATTTCAATCCTGTCAGAGAACATTATTACAAAATCCAGGAAGTCTCCCATTTTGCCGTTTTGAAGTTCCACTCTCTTTTTACCATGAGGATTGCCCCAATCTCGCCATCTGTATGGTTCTTTGAGCGAGGGAGTGAATGACTTTCCGACCGCCTGGCACTTTAGTTCCTCTTCTTGCTCTTTTTCGTCAAGTATTCGAAGGAACATCATCCAGGTAAGTTCTGGGATGTACTCCAGGGCGCCTTTTGTCCGGTCGCGGCGCATGATGTCGCAGACCGATTTTATGTAGGCGTTCATGCTGGACTGGTCTGTTACTGTTCTACCGTTATTGTTTTTTGGCATGATTTAACCTATCTCTCATTCATGGCATACCGCAACATTTTTTGAATTTTTTCCCGCTACCACAGGGACATGGCGAGTTGCGACCAATTTTTTCGTTACTGACGAGTAGAAGTGAATCTTCAGGTAGTTTTTTGTGTCCACCATGTTTTTCAACCAGACCTTTGCTGATGTCTTTGAGTTCTCTGTATCTGCTTTTCAATATATCAGGTACTTCATTGTCACTTTCCATCCATTTATTGAATATTTTAATTGCATCTACTTTTTTAATGGAGGGATTTTCTTCAACTTCGAGCCCTTTTTCGAAATCAAATTTTGCAGTGAATAAATCTGAGGTAACATCGGTTTCTTTATCATATTTTAGAAATACAAGGTGAGCGGTATTGCATTTACATGCAGGGTCAAGACAATACATGTCATCTACATAATATTTTTCTTTTTGATATTCAAAGTCAAAGCTATATCCACTGCCTCCTGACAGCACACTGCCGTAATCGCCGAAAACTTCAGAATAAGGTATCAGTATTCCCTTTTTTATTTCATGTAAAGGCATGTCAAATTTTGCCGCTCTTGATGCTTTTTTCTTTATATGTTCATAATCTCCCTTGAATTTGTTTTTTATTTCATCGGTGAGATTATTGATGAATTCATCAACAAGGCGCTGGCAAATTTCCGACCTTTTTACTTTTCTATTTTCCTTCCATGTTTCAAGATTTAAATGGAAATAGAACTGTATCCGGTTCGCCAGCGGAGCGCCGCTTTCGTCTATTTCCGAAAATTCAAGACCCACTTCGCGGCAATTGCATTCGGGACTATTGCAATACTGTTCTAACATTAAAAAGGGATTTTTATGAGATTCAAATCTCACTAATGGCATATTTTTTGCATCATGGAATTTTGCAGACCTGCCAGATTTACGCTGGATACGGACAATTCCTCTATATGTTTCGATTTTCATGTTATCTTTTTTCAATTGGCTTTTTTTTATTTTCTATTCTTTTAGTTCTCTCCGGCGCTTTAAGATAATTATCTCCTGAAACTACACTTTTCCCAAGTTTCCCTTCAATATCTTTTCGTGTCGCTCCAGCCACATCTCCCCCGTCTTTTGCATCTTTTCGAAAGTCCGGGAATTTCCGGGAATCCCTAGCGCGGGTAAATCTTGTAGTTGTAGCTTCGCCAAGCATGGTCAGTATCAATTCAATATCATCCATATGATCTCTTAAATTTTCATTTTTCAATCCTTTCAATCGCTTGTATTCGGTGGGCGTCAATCCGAAAGTAGCTCTGGATATATCGGAGGTCAGAATAGAATAATCCTGTTTGGACTTTGCACCTCTTTTATCCCACTCGTCAGTCAGTTCGTTTCTTATCGCAATTCCCCTTGCTCTTTTCTCTATCCACTCATCAGAGTAACCTTTCAATTTATAGATCTCTTTCATCCTTTTTTGCGCAAGTTCCGGGTCTTCTATCTCCTGCACCCGTTCATAGCCGACTTTTGCAAGCCATCTTTTGAAGGGTTCGGCTTTTGGGGATGGGATTGACTGGATTATTCTGAACATGGATTCTGTGTTGGCACAGTCCGTTTTGTAACTCTTACCATCGGCTGAAGGCAATTTCAGTTGTACCCAAATTGGGGACAACTCAAGTTGTTGAAATTCCCTGTCTTTAATTTTGCCCCAATACTGCCTTGGTTTTGGACTATCTGTTAAAACCTGTACAACATCAACCACTGAAAAATACCACTGTTCATCATGCCATGTTCGTCTTATTTTGGCTCCCTCGAAAACAACAAGCGCGTCATTTGAATCCATATTGATATCTCTATATTATCGTGTTAAAAAATGGTTGGGATAGCAGGGCGAAAGTAATATTCAGATGAGGCCTTTTTTTCATTAAACGGAGGCAGTAATTAGATTCTTGGATATATATTAAAAACGAACCGCAGATGAACGCAGATGAACGCAGATTTACTGTATTGTATCCGTGTTCAATTGAGGTCAATAGGATTTTTATTTCTTTTTCAAGTTGCGCTGTCATTTCTTTCATAATATCATCAGCTAATGATTTGATATTGCCCGAAGACTTCATTGAGGATTGAGTTGGGGAGCTGATTGATGGCGTTGAGTTGATTATTTATTTGATATTTCATATTTTCAATTTCTTTTTCTTTTTGATTTAAAATGGCTATTACCTTTTCTTGTTCTAATCTATCGGGCAGAATAACCTCAAAATCAAATAATTCATTTTTATTTATCGCTTCAAAAGTACTACCATTTGATTTCTCTTGTAATTTTTGAACATTATATTTTAATTGAAATAATATAAACTCTCTATTAGTTTTAGGTCTAATTGATGCTAAACCTCTACCAATACAACAATCAGCATCAGCAATGTTTGTAGGGCCGACTGGAGCTCGAATCGAAATCAAAATATCTCCTTTTTTAGCTATCTTTTTAGGTTTAGAACACCAGACTGTGGGCGCAGGAGAGATTAAACCAAAATCTTTCTTCCCTTGATAAAACGGTAATCCTTTTTGTAGTTTATTATATGACGAACTGGAGGGAGATTGCCCCATTATGATTTCTGAGATGTTATTATCACCGAGTTTAAATCTTTTCCACTTAGCAGAAATCTCTTTTTTTTCAAAAATGTTTTTTAAAAAACTTTGAAAGATGCTTTCTATGACTACTTTTTGCCTTTCCGCTTCTTTTTTAATCATCTCGATTTGAGCCATTTGCTTCTCGATTTTATCAACTATTTTCTTTTGCGTATCTATTGGGGGAACTACAACTGGAAGTGGTCTTAAAATCCTCATGCTTAAACCACTTCGTTCATTATCCCCAGTGAGATTTCTTAATTTTTGATATCCACTCTTTAAATAATAAAATAAAAATGTATAATCCAATTGGTCTCTTTTTTTTGGTATAAATGCAACAATTGATTGATTACAGGCAGCTTCCGTTTTTAAAACTGCAACTGTACCTCTTGTTTTGCCTTGACCATTCAATGCAATCAATACTGAATCTTTAGTTAGTATTCTTGCATTCGAATTTTTGAGACCTAATTCAGTAATGCGTCCATCAACATCATAAATGAATTCCTTGTTAACATCGCCTGATACAATCCATTTGATATTCCCTCCAAAATACTCTGGATGGCTTTTAGAGGGCGTCCCTCCGGTTTTTAAATCGCAAACGTTTTCCATTTTATAAACGTGCCATCCTTCAGGCAATTTGTTCTTTTGTTTGACGATTAACTCTTGTTTCATGCCGCCAGATAACCGTCCTCCCATCCCTTAGCATACGGATATTCATACACAGGCTCTCCGAAATACATGATATTGTTCCTGCTGATTTTCTCATCCTTATCTTTTTCAGGAGATTTCTCGCCAGTTATCTTCCT
Organism: Candidatus Methanoperedens nitratireducens; assembly: GCF_000685155.1. Taxonomy (GTDB): domain Archaea; phylum Halobacteriota; class Methanosarcinia; order Methanosarcinales; family Methanoperedenaceae; genus Methanoperedens; species Methanoperedens nitratireducens. The sequence continues at coordinate 91,371 of NZ_JMIY01000007.1, read as the reverse complement.
TGGCGTCGCAGTCAATCCAATCTGAACCGCATTGGGATTATTTGTGAGGACGACACTCCACTTATCCCATGCGCTCCTGTGGCATTCATCAATAATGATATGACTGAAATAATTCTCAGGATAATTTTGCAAAAAGAACGATTGGTCTCCATCTTCATCAATACCCAGCGCCTGGTATGTTGACACAATAATCCTGGCATTCTTTTTAGGGTCCTTATTCTCAACAAACGCCGCATTATCGCCGAAAACAGAGAACATTTGCCCGAACCCCTGCTTCCTGAGTTCGTTTCGATCGCAAACAAATAAGGCCCGTCTCAAATGTCCCGCCTCAGCCAGTTTATGCAAAAGCTGGACAGCTATTCGTGTCTTTCCCGAACCCGTCGCCAGAGAGAGCAAAACTCTGTTCCAGCCTTCTTTCTTTCCTGCAATTTTCTCAAGCACAGCCCTTATCGCTGCATCCTGGTAATATCTTCTTTCAGATTGCCCTCCCCTGTACGGAACAAATAGTGGTTTAGCATTATCATCTGCAAGTGAAAAACCTCTACTCTCTTCATATAACTTTTTTAATAATTCTGGTTCAGGGAAGCTTTCTATAGGAAGCTCTTCCGTGACTTTCTCGCTAAAAGAGTCATATGCAACAAAAAGATAACCATTCGTTGAGAACACAAACGGAACGTTAAGACTCTTTGCATATTCTTTAGCCTGTCCTAATCCGAGAGTTGCATGCTCTCCTTCTTTCTTAGCTTCCAATACACCTATAGATAGCGGATTATCCCTTTCTTTTACAGGAAGGCACAAAAGATAGTCCGTTCTACCTTTCTTTCGCTTTGTTTTTCCATTAATTATTTCAATAGTGCCTGCGGTAGTCTCTCTTCTAATCAGGTCATCAGTCCAGCCAATTTTATGCAATGCTGGATCAATTAATTTCGCTCTTGTGTCTGCTTCATTCAGTCCCATTTTAAAAGAACGTTCCCTTTTAAATTGCTCTGTACATTGTTCATTATTACTTCAAATACAGGTCATTTCTTCTTATACACATTCAGCCCGACCTTGACCGCTTCCTTCCCAGGAACGGATTGATTACCTTCAGACGAGGCGATAATAATCGTTTTCCCTGATGATGAAGGGCCGAATTCTTTAGTTAAATCCACCCTGATTGTTAAGATATTTCCATCTACCGACATTTCAACATTTTTCATATTTTTATTCTCCTTCTTTATTGCTCAGTTTTAATACAATCCCTCTATTCTATCCATTCCTATTTCCTCATATTCTTAATAAATTTTACTAAGCGTTTTTAATCTCCTCCAGCGAAAGTCCAGTAATATACCTTACTTCTTTTAATTTCATTAACCTTTCTATACTTTTCTGAAAAAGTCCGTTATCTACGCTTTTTTCATTTTCATCTATGAACATCATTCATAGCAGACCCTGTGGTTTTTAACCAGAATATAATAATTGTTTGATATATACGTCCGTAACCTATAAATAGTTTGTTCGTTTATATACGAACAAGTAGTGGGCAGATAAAAAATCTTTTTTAACAGATTTCATCTCCTTCCTATCCTACCACAATCTGCCCACTTTACTACTTAACTAAAACATAATCTGGCTGCCCAGTAGAATTAGAACTGCTATCCCGACAATAAGAATCAATACCAGCACTGGAGCGATTAATGTTCTTAACAGATTATGCACCCTGTCAACACTTATAATCAGGTTTTTTATTGATCCTTCTATAAGTTCAGCCTGCATTATCAATTCCTTATTCTCGTAAGTACCTGCGGCCTGTACTGCATGTATATCCTGCATTTTCTCACCGTTTTTGTGAATATCTACAGGATTAGTAGCAGGAACAGTTTCTTTAATATCCTCTTTTACAAGAGCCTGTTTTTTTTGCTGTTGAGGTTTATTCTTTAATAACGCCTTAAACATCGCATCTTCATCCATATATGTACCCTCTGCCTTTAGAATTAAATTGGCACAAGACGCTATTACTTTTATATATTTAAATTATTTGACTTTAATGCACCAGCAATTTTATTTACTGTTAGTACAAGTATCGAGAAGATCTCATGGAACGATTCAGAACAAAGAACATCTGGTTTGTGGTAATTATAGGCGGGGTAATCCTGGCAGCTTTCACGAACGAAGTAGGGCTTGAGACGTTTATTTCTCGAATAAGTAATGTCAGCAAGCCACTTTTTCTTCTGGTGATTTTGTTCAATTTTCTAAACATCATAGCTTTCACAATAACCTGGAAATTCCTGATCTCTGCGGATATCAGTATTTACAAATTATTTAAATTCTATATGGCAGGGACCTTCATCAACAACATCACTCCGACATTCGGGACAGGCGGTGAACCTGTAAAGGCGATGCTACTCGGAAGAGATACATGCACCAGCAAGGCAGAATGCTTTGCCGGGGTTGTCTCTCAGAGGATGCTGAATATGTTCCCTTTTCTGGTTATTGGCGGTCTGGGTGTAGGACTACTGTTCTCCAGACCAGGAGTAAGTTTTGGAACGTGGCAGGTAATAGCTTTGATGTTCTCTATTGGACTTGCTTTTAGCACTTTCGGTCTGGTCATCTATTTCTATATCAGGAAAGACAAGCTCTCTTCATTTGTTCATTCATTGATCCGATTCTTTGCTCCCTTCATCGGATTTGTGAAAAAAGGTTTTGATCACAGAGCCTATGCCGATGCTGTCGAGGAGTCGATTAATTCTTTTCACGGGGGTCTGAGGAACATACACAATAATAGAAGCGGTATTATTAAAGCCACATTATTCTCTTTTCTTGGCTGGGTTTTTGATATCCTGGCAATATATGCAGTGTTTCTCTCCTTAGGAGAGACAGATATCCATATCAGTATAATGGTCATCACCTATACGATCTCAATGATAAGCGGGTGGCTTCCTCTTTTCCTTCCAGGCGGACTGGGTGTAGTGGATGGGACTATGGCATATCTTTTTATATTCAGCGGAGTACCAATTGAGGTTGCAGTGGTTGCAACATGGCTCTACAGGCTCGTATCCTATGTGCTTAACACAGTAGTCGGAGCATTTTATTTGAGAGCATCATTAAAGCCTGAATAATTCGTCTTTTTTAAAAGTGAAACTGCCATTTACATCAACTTTGTGAGGAAGCTCCCCGAATCTTGATTTTAAGATCAAGTCAGCTATTTCAGTCCCGATCACCCTGCTTATCCCGATTATAGATGTGGTCGGTCTCGGGTTAACATCAACCACGTATGGCCTATCGCCAAGCACTATATCCACACCTGCATATCCCCTGCATCCAAGGAGTTCTAACGCCTTTTTTGCTATCTCAACAATCTCACTATTCCTGGCGCAGTAGTACGGCACTGTCCCGCCTTTATATGAAATTGTGTTGTTGATATCAATCAATTGTCTGTTAACCGTGAGGGGAAGCTGTGTTCGTCCTGTTATTATACTTACGCTTAAGTGTTCACCTTCAATAAACTGCGTAGCTATGAAGCCTTCTTTTAATCTGCCAGAAACGCTTCTATGAATTCCATCAGATGCGCATCCAGACCTGGGTTTTATCACGTAGTCCCCCTTATATTCCCCGCTTTCGATTGTTTCAGGCACAGGGATTTTCTCCTGTGAGAGTATGCTGGTACATTTAAGCTTATCAGCACACAGACGTACCGAGTCAGCAGGACATCCGAGGTTTACCGTGTTCTCCTCCACTAATTCAGTAAGATCGCCCAGAATCTCATCCGGGGCAATTATGAGTCCTGCATCACATTGTTTTGATATTCTTGTGATTGATTCCTCAAAATCCTCTGCCCTTATGCCGGCTCCTTCATCAAGCTGCGTACCTGCTGTTGGATAGAACACCTCATGACCGCATGAAGCAAAACTCCTGACAAGAGTACGGAGCATAGCCCTGCCCTCTGGCGTGAACTCGTGAATGCCTTCGCCTACTGCGTATTCGGCAACCATTATTCTCATAGGATACTTATTCCACCCTCTCCCTCACCAGTTCCACTCCCCTCCTCAGCGCCTCATCAATCTTCCCTGCATCAGTCCCTCCTCCCTGCGCTATACCTGGCCTGCCTCCCCCTCCACCGCCGACAAGTTTTGATATCTCGCGCACTATTGCACCTGAATTGATACCTAACTTCTGGGCGTGCCCGCCTGCTGAGACAACAAGCTTAACACCGCCAAGATCGCTTGCCAGGATTGCCACCATATCATCATCCTTACTGAACTCTGTGGCTGCCTTTATCAGCTCATCCACATCTGCCTGCGGGATCTTCTTTGAGATCACTCTTAAGCCGTTTATTCCCACTGCCTCGCTCATTATGGCCTTTACCCGCACTTCTGCCAATTCAGCCTTGAGGCGCTCGCTCTCTTTCTTCAGGTCCTTCCATTCCTCGAAGAAGCGGTTGACTGTATCTGGCAACTGCTCAGGCGTGACCCGAAGTGTTTCTGCTGATCTGTTCAGCAACTCATCCCTCTCCTGTATATGTTTTACAGCGGCCTCTCCTGCTGAGAACTCGATGCGTTCTACGCCATCCTGTATCCTCTCAGTCTTGATGAGCTTGATAGGGCCGATTATTCCTGTATTTGGGACATGCAACCCGCCGCATGCCTCCACATCGTTCCCGACCTTCAGGATGCGTATCTCCTTTCCTGGAGGGACGCCGCCCTGGTACAGCACAAAACCGTATCGCTTCTCCGCCTCAACCCTGTCCATCCATTTAATGATCACAGGCAGATCCTGCATTACTACTCTATTTGCAAGCAGTTCTATTTCTCTGAACTCAGAATCAGAGATACGTTTATAATGGGTAAGGTCAAGCCTTGCCCTGTCTGTGGATTTCTGTGCACCTGTCTGCCATACATGTCTTCCGAGGACGGATTTAGCAGCCTCATTAACGATATGCGTGGCTGTGTGGTGGCGCATATGTGCAAGCCTTCGCTCCATATCAATTTTTCCTTTTACGGTATCCCCTTTCTTAAACCCGAAACTTGAGTCGGTCTCATGGAGGATGATGCCATTGGTGATCTGGGCATCCACCACGTTCACAGCGATATCATCAAGAGATAACGTGCCGTGGTCAGCAGGCTGCCCTCCTCCCTCAGGATAGAATAATGTCTGGTCAAGGATTATCTTATTCCCGATGACCTCAATAACAGTAGCCTCAAACTCTGATTGAGCAGGATGTTCATAGTACAGTTTCCTCGTGGGCGGAATATCCAGCGGCAGAGCCTGTTTCTCCTCTTCCTCTGCCTTGCAGTGTTTCTTCGCCACAAGCGAATAGAAGGTATCAGGTAATTCAACATCAACTCCTTCTTCTTTTGCCACTTCGCGTGTTATCTCAGGCGGGATACCGTGCGTGTCGTACAGCAGGATCAATTCTCCAAGTGGCATACTCTGCTTTTTTTCTTTGAAGTGAAGGGCTGTCTTCCTGACCAGTCTTGAGCCGCGCTGTATCGTATCAGCGAACTTCTCTTCCTCAAGCATGAGGATCTCCCTGATCGTATCAATCCTCTCCCTGAACTCAGGATACTCCGGGAGGTTCCTTATCTGCATCTCTACAATATCGGAGAGCGGCACTTTTATTCCAAGATCCCTCATCATGCGAAGCGTCCTTCGAAGCACAAGCCGCGCAAGGTAACCTGCCTTTACATTGGATGGGATGATGCCGTCACCCAGCATGAATGCAAGGCATCTTGAGTGATCTGTAATAGCATAGACCGTTTCTACAGGCTCCATAATCTCCTGAAGCTTTTCAACAGTAGTGCCGATGCTTTCTGCAACTTTCCTTCTCAACTGGAGGAGATTTGCCTGCCCGCTGATATCCATTACACCTGCAAATCTTGCATTCTGTGAGAATATGCGCGCATACTCTGGATTCTCTATTGAGTGCTCCAGCCCTGCAAGCTCCATAAGTCCGGCAACGATATTTGGAAATACAGCATCGTATATGGTAGGTGAGCCTTTGGAGGCCCAGACAAACCTCTCAAGCCCGTAGCCTGTATCCACAATATAGGTATCCATCTTCTCATAACTCTCACCTTTGATATCTATCGGGCCGCCTTTTGTCTGTTTCAGGTTCATGAAGACAAGCGTGGCAAGCTCAAGCCCGCCGACAAGTACTTCTACGCTCGGACCTGCATTCCCCCCTCCTGCCCACGGCGATTCTTTATACGTCACTGCGTTCAGGTCAAGACCGAGTTCTGATAAGAGGGTATCGCATAACTCCACTGTTCTGTCCTTCCAGTAGATCTCATTTCCTCTTGAATTGAAGACATGATGGGCCATCATCTCAAAGTTTGTAAGATGGCGTCCGCTTCGCCCCACTGCATCGAGGTCATCAAGACGGATACACGGCTGGGAAACGGTCAGGGGATTTGCAGGAGGCGGGACAAGCCCTGATGTAACAAAGGGCTGGAAATCCGCAATCGATGCTATTGTTAGGTAGATATCATCACGCCAGCGTGCGATAACAGGGTAACGCTTCACCCGCGTGTGCCCGTGCCTTTCAAAAAAAGATAGATACGTCTCACGCATGGAGGGTATATCGTATTCTTTCTTGAACACAGGGTTGCCAATAAATGAGTATGATACACACGGCGGGTCCCCGCAGAGCTCACGCTCGTGATCCCGCGTCCAGAAGTTCTTGCCGCATCCGGGACACTGTTTTCGCACAAAGCCGTTCTCTTTAAAATAATCCAGTTGGTACTCGTCCTCTAGCATATTATGGAATATTAATTGTAATTGTAATACATAATAGTTTTTAAAAATCGAGACCGTTTCAATTTACGTTGGTTAATATAATTGGATATTTTAGCAGTATTAACAACGAACTGGTACGAACTCGATACGAACTCGGGCTGATGAGTTCGTACCAGTTCGTTTTGAGTTCGGTGTTTATATCAGCTTGACTCTTTCTGTATCCCTATGGCAGAGAGTAGTCGTTTAACCACGACCTCCTCAGTGAGTTTCATCAGTGTCTGTTTATCCTTTGTACCTCCGAACACCCCAAGCGGGATCTGTGCGCCTGCAAGCATAGCATGGCCTCCTGCTTTATCTGACCCAAAAGCATCCTGCATTACCTTGCCTATGTTGACTCGCACATCCCGGCTTCTGCCTGATATATAGATTTGGTCTTCACCAAGTCCGAATATAATGGTCGTGGTTATTCCCTCAAGATTGAGTAGATAATCAGCAGCCTGGGCAAGTGTATCCCTGTCGTGAATAGTTCCAACGTTTGATATAAGATAACTGCCTCTGATATCCCGGTTCTTAATGGCCTCACCGAGAACATTAATCTCCTCGGTTGATCTGGAAGGGGTCTTGATCCTGCTTAATATATCATGGTTTGCAAGGGGGTAGAGGTACGCGGCTGCGGTTAGATCTGCAGGGTCTGTGTTCCTCTGGAAATCATTGGTATCGACCTTTATACCGTATAAAAGGGCGGTGGCAAGCTCTGTCTTGATAGGTATCTCAAGATCCTGCAGATATTTTGTCATTATAGTGGCTGCTGCACCTATATTGGGTCTTATATCAACATACTCTGCCTTTACTTCACCTATATCTGCCTGGTGGTGGTCTATTACTATGCTGACCTGCGTATCAGGAGGGAGCAGGTTATTCACCCCTGGCATTGAACATTCTATAAGGGCTATTTTTTTATAATCCTTAGCATTAAAATCTCTGGATTGATCTAATTCTATATCAAGCAGATTTATAAAAGCCTTATTCTCATGGTGCCCTATCTTTCCATTATAGAGTATCTCGGCCCTGACTCCCACACTGCTGGCTATCTCTTTTAAGCCCATTGCACTCGATATTGCATCAGGGTCCGGGTTATTGTGAACAATAATTGCAAATTTTCCTTCTCCCACATTACTTATTAATTTTTTTAAATCCTGGGCTAATTTAACTGAAGTGATCTTCTCGATGTACTGGACTATGGCCAGAGCTATAGCCCTGTGGGGAAGTTTTGAAGGAAGGACAACAAGATCAGCGCCAGTAGTTTCCATCTCTTCTTTTTGCTGATAGTCGTTGGCCCTGGCAACGATTTGAACATCAGGTGCTGTTTTTCTTATAAAGGCTAGCGCATGCTTATTTGCCTCAATATCTGAACTCATTATGAATACAGATCTAAGCTGCCTGAAATCAAATTTACCGAGTATGTCAGCATCTTCTATATCCCCCAGTATAGCATTCAGGTTTTGCTCTTTTAATGTTTCGATTTTTGCTGAATCATTATCTATGAGGATGATGTTCTTATTCCTTGTTCCAAGCTCATTTGCCAGGGCAAGGCCTATACCTCCGCTTCCCAGAATTGCGTATGTCGCCGTGATTGGCTTTAAATCGTATGATCCTTCCTCTATGGCAAAGCCTCCTTTTCAAATATTACAGTTCCGGTTCTCAGATGTTCTGCTTCTTCATCTGTGAGCTTCCTTCTGATTGCATTTTTTGCGATAATAGCACTGTTGCCCATCGGGTCTTCGATTATAACAGTAATCTCATACTCTCCAGCCCCTGTTTTCTCAATTAAAGATAGAAGTTGCTCTGCGCACTCAGTTTTTTCTTTTTCCCCCCACCGTGTCACCATCTCAAGTATATCCTTTACCCTATCAAGCACACCTTCTATATTCGATATAAACGATTCAGAGGCTGACCCTGGTTCTATATCTATACCGAGTTCAGGTATCCGTATCGTTCCTGACGTGGATCTCACAACCCGCGCATTAAGGTCATCCTGGCTTTTTACATTTAACTCATAATGTACAGGCTCGCGCTGGGTCAGGATCAACGTATCCGAGTATCGAAATCCGCATTCACATATCGATGTAATATGCATCACATCACCAAAAAAAGGAATATTGTGAGGAACCCAGTTTGTCACAAGTTCTCTGCTGCATAGTGGGCAGGCATTTCTGGTAATTAACAAAGGGTACTCTGCGTTCACTTTAGTTTCTGTCTATCTATGCGGATACTGCGCGGTGTTACAATAACCTGATCTTCTTTTATCAGTGCAATATCACCATGGACATCGTTAACTACCTGTTTCAGGTCTTTAATCGCCCTGTCAAAGAGGAGTTTGTCATGTTTTGCCGGTGATACATCAATAAAAACAACATTTCCTTCATAGATCTGCTTCTTTAATTCAGGCAGTATCTCAAGCCCTGTGAGCTCAGCTACGCGTATAAACATACTGGTAGGTTCATCCTTAAAACCTTCTTCGAATTCAGAAAGATCAAGTTCCTGATACTCCTCGATCTCAGATTTTACCTTCTTCCCGCTTCCAATGAGCTTATCTAGAAATTTTACTGCCATAAATTCATCACATGTTCTTCTTAATGTGTATTTATATTTATCTATTTCTGTTCAAATTTCCAGAGTTCATCTCCGACATAGTGGATGGACTTAACTGCTTTACCTGTCCTTCCCGCCATATCTTTTCCAGGCACAAGCGCCTTTCCGATGGACAGTGCTTTTCCATGTGTCTGCTCAACAACTATAACAAGGTCACCTTCCTTTATAGATGGATCAGCCTCTACTATTCCTCGGCCCATAACATCTGCACCGTTTATAATGAACCTTACAGCCCCTGGATCTACCATCACCCTTCTCTGCACAGGATTCAATTTGAGCGCGCCCCTGACAGTGGGAAATATCTTACCATTAAATTTAAACAACAGAGGCTCGCCATTCACGAGGATGAGATCCCATTTATCGGTCATAACATACTCAAGTTTCTTGTTTGCAAAAGTGCTTGCGTCCCCGAAAGCTTCTATAATATCATTGATAAGGGCTTTTTCATCGGTTTTTCTCAATATATTCCGTGATTTTACTCTCATTGTCCACCAATAGTTTTAAATATTCAACTGACAACTTTGGTGCATTATTGTGTCAATGATTTAATAAACTTTATTAAGGAGCGTTTTATGGGAAATAGACCCCTTGACATTTTAAACAATGCGTTAAATAAATCGGTATTAATACGGTTAAAAGGTGCCAGAGAATTCAGAGGCGAGCTACAGGGATACGATATGCATATGAATCTCGTACTGGCAAATGCAGAGGAAATAAAAGAGAATGAGACAAAAAAACTTGGAACAGTAGTAGTCCGCGGAGATAATATCGTGTTTATCTCCCCATAATAAGAGGTGATAATAGATGTCAAAAGGTACGCCCTCAATGGGCAAACGCCAGCATAAGACGCATGTTAAATGCAGAAGGTGTGGCAGTGTTTCATTAAATAACCATACAAAGATGTGCGCATCGTGTGGATTCGGCAGGACCGCACGCATGAGATCTTATAAGTGGCAAGAGAAGTCAGGATATTAAATTAGGTTTAAGGCTTAAGGTGACCCTGTTGCATGAAGAATGTGGTGTGGTTGGAGTCTCTTTTAAAGAAGAATCGCAGGCTGCGCTCACTCTTTATTATGCTCTTTACGCTCTTCAGCACCGGGGACAGGAATCTGCTGGCATAACCGTTCATGACGGTATGCAACTCTGGACTTTAAAAGACATGGGCATGGTGCCTGATGTTTTTAACAGGCGGGATATCCAGAGATTAAAAGGTCATACAGGTATAGGGCATGTCCGTTATTCGACTACAGGCGGATCTAAAATAGAAAACTGCCAGCCGCTTCATGTCAGTTCTAAGAGCGGGACAATAGCAATTGCACATAACGGCAACCTTGTCAATTCAAAAGAACTAAGATGTGAGCTTGAGAGAGAGGGAAGGATATTCCTGTCTGAATCAGATACTGAGGTCATAGCGCATCTCCTGGTAAAGGAGCTGATGCACTACGATCTGGAGGATGCTATCCAGGAATTGATAAGGAGGCTTATCGGTTCCTATTCGCTCGTTGTTCTGGTTGATGATAAGCTTATCGTCATTCGTGATCCCCTGGGCATCAAGCCCATGTGCCTTGGCAGGATAGAGAATGGTTTTGTTGTGGCATCTGAAAGCGTAGCTATCGATATATTAAATGGAGAGCTTATTCGTGATATAGCTCCTGGTGAGGTGCTTATTTTCAGCAATGGAACGTATGAGAGTCGCCAGTTAGTTAAATCAAAGAACTATGCCCACTGTGTTTTTGAATATATATATTTTGCACGCCCGGACTCGATCATAGATGGTGAGCTTGTCTACAATGTGAGGATGCGCATAGGCCAGACGCTTTCTGAAGAGCACCCTGTAAAAGCAGATATCGTTTCTCCTGTACCGGATTCAGGAATCACATATGCAATCGGATTCTCAAAGAAATCAGGTATAGACTATATGGAGGGGCTGATGAAAAACCGGTACATCGGCAGGACCTTCATCATGCCGGGGCAGGATATGAGAGAGACTGCAGTCCGGCTGAAACTCAATACCATAAAACCCAATATAGAAGGCAAGAGTATCGTACTGGTGGATGACAGCATTGTGCGCGGAACCACGTCAAGGCGTATAATAGACCTGATGCGCAAATCAGGAACAAAGGAAGTACACATGAGGGTTGCAAGCCCGCCTATTATTTCACCATGTTATCTGGGTATCGATATGGCCACAAGGGAGGAACTTGTTGCAGCGCATAAAGCTGTAAAAGGGGTAGAGGCAGTGATCAATGCCGATTCACTGGGTTACCTGAGCATTGAAGGACTGGTGAGATCGATCGGTATCCCCTATGATGATCTGTGCGTCGGATGTTTGACCGGGGTTTACCCGGTTGAAATTCCGGGTGAGCGTTGTGCTAAAAGACAGCTAAAACTATCTGAGTTTGATGAGCCTGTCAAAAAAGAATTGAGATCTTTAGGTTCATCAAAGTTTAATGAGCCTATCAAAATAGAAAACTTAAAAAGATAGAAACAATATTAAAAATATTGAGGCATAACTATGGGCATAATAAAACGGCTGGGGATAAATTTTACCTGGTTAAAAAAGATATTATTCAAGAAAAAAACAGCAAGAATAGGAATATATGGTCCTCCCAATGCAGGTAAGACCACACTGGCTAATCGAATCCTGAGGGACTGGACCGGTGATGCCATGGGCTCAGTATCAAATATTCCTCATGAGACCCGCAGGGCAAGGCGGCGTGAGGACGTGACAATCCTGTCGAACGGTTCATCGGTGGTGCTGGACATAATAGATACACCCGGGCTTGCTACTAAAATCGATTTTCATGATTTTATGGCTTTTGGCCTCTCAGAGGAGGAATCGAAGAGACGTGCTAAAGAGGCGACCGAAGGGGTGATTGAGGCTGTAAAATGGCTGGATGAACTTGATGGGGTATTGCTCGTAATGGACGCTACAGAAGACCCGTATACACAGGTGAATGTGACGGTCATAGGCAACATGGAGGCGCGAAAGCTTCCGCTTTTGATAGCTGCCAATAAGGTCGATCTTCCAAACTCATCTCCATCGAGGATACACAGCGCTTTCCCCCAGCATCCTATTGTACCTATATCCGCTCTTGAGGGACAGAATATAGATCTGCTATATAAAGAAATTGCAGAACACTTCGGGTGATCAAAATGAATGGAATTCAATTGGACTTAATATCTGAAGATAAACTTGATGGTATGACTTCTATGGAAAAGGTGAGATTAATCCTGGACAGTGTCAGAAATGGGAGAATCCTTGTGCTTGAGAGAGGTCTCACCCCGAGCGAGCAGACAAAACTGATAGAGCTTACCATGACAGAGATAGCACAGGATGATTTCTCGGGGATCGAGATTGAGAGTTATCCTGTAAAACAGAGTGATAATTTTCTTAATAAATTGCTCGGGAAAAACTCACTCAAGACCAGGCTTACGGTTATAGGTCCGGCCACACAGCTAAAGACGATAAAAAAGGACAGGGATCTGATAAGCGCACTTGTCTCAACACCATAGATTATGCCACATAGATGTACCAGATGCGAGAGCATATTCAGGGATGGAGCAGCTATAATATTAAATGGCTGCCCGAAATGTGGCTGGAATAAGTTCCTCTATGTCAGGGACAGGGGAACCGCACCAGATTCAGTAGAAAAAGCAGGGATAGCAACACAATCAACACAATCAACACAATCAACACAACCAATTCCACCCGCTGCTTCTAAGTTTATTAAAGAAGTTGATGAACTGCTCGGGAATAACACTCCAGAACAGTCAGAATTAAAAAAGATAAAAGAGGAAACAAAGTCAGAGAGCGATAGGGTGGAGTCTGTGAGGATACTATCTCCGGGCTCGTATGAGCTGAATCTTGGATCACTTCTTGAAAGAGAAGAGATCGTCATGGCACTTAAAGAAGATGGCACGTATATCGTTCATCTGCCATCTATTTTCCATAAAAAGAAACATCAAGACCGGTAGTATATATTGGGTGTAGAGTATATATATGGTGAGTATATACCAAGTCCGTCTTTATCCTTTTTAACCTGCAGCTCGTAGGTTTCGCTATCACTAGTTCTAAGGAGTGCTTTTCCATTATTTTTATCAAGCGCAATCTCGATGTATCTCTCCTCAGTAAAAACACTGATGGTTCTGTTATCATCTGATTTGAGGATCTGTGCATTAACCGCCCAATCGATACCGAGATCATCTTTCAAGAATATGTTAAGTCTAAAGCTTTCGTTACCCGGGACATTATCCCAGTTAAACAAATACGGGTTTGAGTATCTCTTTGGATATGGTGAGTCAGGCGTATAGATATCTATTACGCTTATACCCTCTCCAAATTTAATACGTGAATCATGCAAATAATAACCCTTATCATATCTTGTAATGTTCTCTACCCTCAGGACTGCTTTATCCTGATCCATTTTAATTATCTCATAATCGAAGTTTGAGAATACGGCTTTTACTTTTGGCTCAAGACCCCTGCTACCAAGAAAGAGGATATACAATCTTGGTAGCTTGCTAAGATCGTAATTAACAGTGAATATTGCCCCGGTCTTATCAAAATTAATCGTGAGTGAAGTGATATCAAGTGAGTTCTTCTGGTTTTTCCCTTCTGTAAAAGGAAGGACTAAGAATATAAGTACAAGTACTGTGAAGATTACAAAGACCAGATTTCTCATGATCAAAATAATATACGTTATGTAAATATATCTTTCGCTATTCTTTCACTATTCTTATTGATAGTGAACAGACAAGTGCATAAAAACAAATAAATGTGTACACGACATTATAGTTTCATATAGGGGGTCAGCCGCAGTTCATGTTTGTTCCCAGAAGAGTATTCTTAACAAAAGGGGTGGGTATCCACAGAGATAGACTTGCATCCTTTGAGCTTGCGCTAAGAGATGCAGGTATAGAGAAGTCCAATCTCGTCTCTGTATCAAGTATCCTGCCGCCCAGTTGTAAAATGATACCAAAAGAGGAGGGACTGAAGCTCCTGAGCCCCGGGCAGATAACCTTCTGTGTATTTGCAAGAAATTCAACCAACGAGCCAAACCGCCTGGTCTCTGCTGCAATCGGGGTTGCTGTACCTAAAGATCCCGGTATCTACGGGTATTTATCAGAGCACCATTCTTTTGGTGAAGTAGCTAAAAAAGCTGGCGATTACGCAGAAGATCTTGCAGCTACCATGCTTGCAACAACCCTGGGTATTGAATTCGATATTAATAAGGCATGGGATGAAAGAAAGCAGATATACCAGGCAAGCGGACTCATAATCACAACAACCAATATCAGCCAGTCTACAGAGGGCAATGAAGAGGGATTATGGACGACAGTATTTGCTGCTGCCGTCTTCTTAGATTAGAGTTTTTTTGCAACAGCAGAGATCATATGCCGTATATAGTATTCCCCATTAAACCGCTTCTCTGCGCGGGATTCAGCAGTATTGAATGAAAAACCTTTCAATAGTTCATTCAATTCGTTCTTATTGAAATAGTGGTAAATGACACCGCTTTTTCTGGAGAAGGTATTATGCTCAACCTCGATCCCGCCATACCTCATATCATCCTCTCCAAGAACCTCAATGAACAGCAGTCCTTCTTTCTTAAGTATCCTGCGGCATTCCCTGATTGCAAGTTCCCTTTCTTTTAACATGAGATGCTGGAGCACGCCGTAGCACCATATGATATCAAAGGACGCATCCTGAAAAGGCATCTCATAGATATTGGCTGCTAAAAACTCAGTATCAAGTCCACGATCTGCACTTCTTTTA
Organism: Candidatus Methanoperedens nitratireducens; assembly: GCF_000685155.1. Classification (GTDB taxonomy): domain Archaea; phylum Halobacteriota; class Methanosarcinia; order Methanosarcinales; family Methanoperedenaceae; genus Methanoperedens; species Methanoperedens nitratireducens. Next base: position 76,226 of record NZ_JMIY01000007.1, on the reverse strand, counting down.
CCTGCCATCCTGAGAGCATTGAGTGATACATCAAGGGCAACTACATCAAACCCGCGCATCCGCAGGGGAAGCGTGTATCTTCCACCCCCACATCCAGCGTCCAGTAAACGCCCTTTTTTACAGGAGGGATCCAGCAGTCCAAGGGAATAATGCCCTCCCCTCCAGCTTTTATATTCACTGTTCCATGCTTTGATATGAGCTATCATAGAAGACTTCTGTAATTTTAAATTATTTCATGGGCTTATCTTGTTTTTTGACGACTAAGATAACGGGTTCATGATGCTACAGGAAGACTTTCTTCACTTTAACTGTAACTATTATAACGTATGCAGACCATTCTTTATATGATGCCGACAGTACTGACCATAGCAGGTGTGGACTCGGGCGGGGGAGCTGGTATAGCCGCGGACATAAAGACATTTGCAGCGCTCGGGGTTCACGGCACATGCGTAGTAACATCGGTTACAGCGCAGAATACAAAGGGTGTCCTGAATTCCTTTGATATTCCAGCCGGATTCATTGAGGAGCAGTTCAATGCAGTGATCAGCGATATCAGGATAGATTATGCCAAGACAGGTATGCTCTCATCACCTGATATTGTCAGGGCAACAGCAGGGCTGATACGTGAGTACAGGCTTCCTCTTGTTATAGACCCTGTTATGGCAGCAGAGGCTGGCGGAGCACTTCTTATGGATGAGGCGGTCGGGGTTTTGATTGATGAACTCCTGCCCCTTGCAGCGGTGGTGACACCAAATATACCAGAGGCTGAGCGATTATCTGGTTTTAAGATAAAGGATATAAACGATGTCAAGAGAGCTGCTGAGAAGATCCACGACCTTGGGGCAGGCGCAGTTATAGTGACAGGAGGGCATCTTGAAGGAACAGATGTGCTCTATGCGAACGGGGAGTTCACGTACATCCTGGGAGAACTGGTAAAAGGAGGCACACACGGCTCAGGATGCACGCACTCAGCCGCGCTCACGGCAGAGCTTGCAAAAGGAGCGCCTCTTATAGAGGCTGCCAGAAGCGCCAAGAGGTTTGTGGAACAGGCGATACTTACAAGCGTACAGATAGGTGGAGGAGCTGCGCCCGTGAACCAGCTCGGACACACGCTGGCAGAGGCCGAGAGATACCGCGCCATCAAGAGTGTGGAGGAAGCAGTTGAGCTAATTGAGAATAATAAGGGATTCTCAGAGCTCATCCCGGAGGTGGGATGCAATATAGCTATGGGAATACCGAATGCATCTTCGATTTCGGACGTGGCTGCTGTTTCAGGCAGGATTATCAGGCTGAAAGGCTCACCCCGTGCAGTGGGATGCGTCCTGTTAGGAGCAAGCAGCCATGTGGCAAGGATAGTGCTGACCGCGATGAAGGCTGATAGCTCGATGAAGGCTGCGATGAATATACGTTATTCAGAGGAGGCGCTTTCTGCCTGCAAGGAGCTCGGGCTAAGAGCGGAATCGTTCTCAAGAGAGTTTGAGCCAGAGGGTGTCTCAACTATGGAGTGGGGTGTGGCTGAAGCCATTACAAAAGCTGGCAGGGTTCCTGATGTGATCTATGATACAGGCGATATCGGGAAGGAGCCTATGATCAGGCTTCTGGAGAAGGATGCTGTTGAGATTGCAAGAAGGGCGCTTGAGATATCAGGCGCGATGATGAGGAAGCTGGTCTGAAGTCGTGATGGGATATTGAGGGCTGGTTTAAAAGCGCCCGATCTTCTATATATATGGTCTCTTACTTCCTTGCATACGCAACCAGAGACTGAAGCAGTGGTCGCAGTGCTGCAGGAGCGACTGGATCGCTCACCTCAACAGTATGCTTTCTTCCTTCTTTTTCAACTGTCAGTCTGTACACAAAGTAATCAGCACCTCGTGTTGGCACCGGGAACTTCTCTGGCAGGTTGAAAAAACCAGATGCATCTACCATCTCAAGCAGCTTACGCGCCTCTTCAGGAGGAAGCGTATCCGTATCCAGTGTGACCGCCGTACGCAGCCCTGCAAAGCCACCTGTACGAACAAACTGAATCAACATATTGATTATCTATGTACTCCATGCATCATAATCATATTGTTATTTCTTCTTAATTGTGATTCCTACATCTGCCCATCCTTTTTTCACAGCTTCATGCTCCTTGCTTCCTTCACCGAACATTGCTCCGGCTATCTGGTATGTCTTATTCGCAGCATCCTGGAAACTGGAGTTATATCTGAGCCTGTCTCTTAATGCGATATACCAGATTCTACCAGCCTTCTCCCATGCATACCCACCGATTTCCATTGCTGTAATGCAGAATGCACGGTTCGGGATGCCTGAGTTTATATGCACTCCTCCATTATCTTCCCAGGGAGACAAGCGCACGTAATCTTTCATATGCCCTGGCTGCGGATCCTTGCCCAGCACAGGATCATTATAGGCAGTTCCTGGCTCTTTCATCGATCTGAGGGCTTTGCCGTTCACTTTTGATGTGAAAATCCCTTCACCGATCAGCCAGTCTGCCTCATCTGCAGTCTGGTTGAGTATGCGCTGCTTCACAAGAGAACCAAAGACATCAGACATATGCTCATTCAGCGCACCTGGTTGATTATAATAAACAAGTCCTGCTTCGTACTCTGTAACGCCGTGCGTCAATTCATGTCCTATAATATCCATTGATATGGTGAATCGATTAAAGAGTTCTCCATCACCATCGCCATAGACCATCTGCCGTCCATCCCAGAAAGCGTTGTCGTAATTCTCACCAAAATGAACCGAGGAGAGTATGCACATACCCCTATCATCAATAGAGTTGCGCTCAAACACATCAAGGTACATGTCGTAGGTAGCATTCGCACCATCATAAGCCTCTTTTACTGCCTGGTCATTACTGTTCCCGGGTTCCTGCACTTCATCTCCTGGAAGTCCCTGTCCGTGTTTTGCATCGTAGACCTTGATACACTTAACACCCACTGCCGGTGCAACATAGACTTCTGCAAATGCCTCGCGCCGTCCACGTATTCTCTCGGATACCATTAATGTTTTTAAGGCCAGATCTCGCTGTTTTGGGCTACCTTTCTGTGCAAGCTCCTTCAGCATATGCGGGGGGATTATGCACTGAATAGGTATCCTGTCAGTCATTTGTTCCTGCTTTCTTCCTGCTGCTCTTTCTTCTTTAGAAGAACGTACATTTCTTAATATATTCCTGCACATATTTATCCTCCTTTTTCAGAAACGAAGCTCCAAGTAATGCAGTGGCATGTTTGTATCTGTGCTACAATAGCCTTTTTTAAGCCATAGATTTTCCACCAGTTCAAAGCTTATCCACCACCATCATTAATGGATATACACGTTACTCTTTCATCATCTTTTATTATGTATAAAAGTTTCGGTAGAAGCCTCAAGTACTGATTGTACTTGCGGATTGTAAACCATAAAGTATACATAAACCCATTTTCCGCACATTTTAATACAACTCCCTCCCGAATCAGTATTTAGAAAATGGACTA
>NZ_JMIY01000007.1:40420-72644 GCF_000685155.1 Candidatus Methanoperedens nitratireducens | reverse complement strand
CTGGACGATAAATAAAATCATAAAATAGCATGCTGCAAAGTGGAAAAGTGCGGAAAATAGGCTGAACTATATCGTATCTTAGATTTCGATGTGGTTGAGCTAATATAAACAACGAACTGGCACGAACTCGATACGAACTCGGGCTGATGAGTTCGTTTAAGTTCGTTTTGAGTTCGTTGTTAATCGTCTTTTTCATTGTTATCTATGAACCAGGTTCATAGCCGACTCAGTGGCAAGTTTTTTATGAAGCCACAGAGACTCTGAGGCACATAGAGCTTTTTGATATATTTTTCTGTATTTCCGCGCCTCAGTGGCGATTGTTTTTATATAGGACTACAGATCTTAACTCTTCAAGACAGTATGTAATTTGAGAAGTTGGAATTATTGGATGGGCTCAAATAGTAGGAAAGATTTATCTTCATGCACCTCATCCTGATATCCGGGTGAGGAAATGAACTCTTTATCATTATTACCCGGTTATATTGCGTGGGCGTGTGTATCAGTTACAGGTATAGTGCTTACAGTACTTCTCTTAATTGAGTCCATTGTTGTTATTCATTGAGGATACGGGCTCGCTGGGATTTGAACCCAGGTCCTAGGCTCCGGAGGCCCATGTACTATCCGGACTATACTACGAGCCCGCTGAATAGATCATACCGGATACAATGGCTCCTGAGATCGTAGCCATAAGGTTGACACCATTATTTGTAAGGTAACCCCTCTGCTGGAGTGTGGCTCCAAGTACACTATCGATGTTCGTACCTATAAAACCTCCTGCTATAACGGCAATTATGATGCCTGTATCCTGCTGTATGAGTAAGAATGACAGGAGCGCGATCACTCCTGCCCCGAAAAGAGCTGCCATCTCACCAAGAGTTGAAACAGCGCCGTCAACGCCTGTCCGTGTTTTTTTCAATGTTGTGATCATCCTTGGCTCTCCTCTGTAGGTCTGCCCTATCTCGCTTGCCAGTGTATCGCCTGTAGCAGTGGCGATTGAGCCGAGATAAGCAGATAACAGGATCAGGCCGTGAGATGGGAAGACTTTATACGCCACTGCCAGAGAAAGAGCAGCCAGGGAATTGCTAAAGACGTTCTTATACCCACGAACACCACCTTTTGCTTCTGCTGTACCGTACGCCAGTTTATAGCTGTATTTGTAACGGGTAAACAGGCCACCCAGAAGAAAGAACGCAAGAAGAATAAAAAACCAGAATACATCGCTTGATATAATAATCACGACCCCCAGCAGTGTGGCACTGAGCATAGCAGAGATATCAGCAATACGCACCCTGTAAGCAAGGTATCCGAGTACAAACGCAAAAACAAGTACTTTGATAAGATATAATATACCCACATCATAAGTGTAGCTGAATGCATAGAATAGCCACATTGTCATTGCTGAGCCAAGCGGAATGGTGATGTTGTCCTCAGCCACTGTTATCGATTCAAGAAATGCACCGGTAATAGCACCGATCACGGCAAGAAAAAAGATCATGCTGTAAGATTCATTCAGGGTAAAATCAGATATCCATATCCCGATAAGGAATGCATAGACACTGCCTGAGATTAGAAATACAATGCTTGATTTTGCGGAGCATATCTTGATATCATTCTGATTTTTATTATTTTTTGCTTTGTCATGAATATTTATAATATCGGCTATACCGTCCCCGAACGTTGTAATAGCGAAGGCTGCGCCTATTATGAATAATGGGAAATTATCGAGTTCAAATATCAGGCCTATCAAAAAAAGGGAGGCCATGGTAAAGAAGAGGTGAATCAGGCCAACGAGTTTCCCTGCTTTAATATCGGGTTCACGGGCAAGTATAGTAAAAACAGATGATCGCGGTGAGATCCTTGAGAGAAGGAGCGCTCCACCAAAGAATGCCAGTAAAAAATAAGATATATCGAAAAATGGGAACAGGAACGCAATAGATCCAAGAAGAATATAGATGCTCTGCCTCTTATACTCCTGTATTATGTTCATCTTACTCAGAATCAATGCTAACAGGCAAATACTTTATCCTCTTTACTCCAATAAAAGGTCATGGTACTGATGTTAAGACTATATGAATGGAAACTCCAGAATGCAATAAAAAACCAGGAAGTACCGAAGCATATTGTCCTTGCGCTTGCAGAGAGTGATCTACTGGCTGATGATAATTTTAATAAACTCAAATCTTTTAGCTCATGGTGTAAAGAGATGGGGATAAGTATCGTGACCATATACATCAGTATAATCGAGGTCGATGCTGAGCTCAGTAGAAAGATATGCTTAAAGCTGTCTGAGGAGATACCATCAGTACTCTGTGAAATAACGCGCAATATCAATGTGATTACACGGTGGGACAGGGAGATAAAGAAATATGAGGATAAGGGGATGAGGCTTGATATTTCGCTGGGGTACAGTGGGAAGTATGAACTAACACGAGCGATTAAAGAGATAATGAAAAAAATTGAAGATAATAATCTAAATCCTGAGGACATTAATGAAGACATAATCGAATCCCATTTGTTGTTTAAATTTGAGCCTGATCTTGTAATTCGTGCAGGTGGAAAGAGATTGATAGATTTCCTTATATGGCAGGCGGTTTATTCTGAGCTGTATTTTACTGATGTGAACTGGCTGGATTTCCGAAAGGTGGATTTCTTAAGGGCTCTTCGGGACTTTCAGAAACGGCAGCGCAGGTTCGGGAAGTAATAGAAACGTGATAGGTCTGTAAACGATTAATTTTATTTCTTATTATTCAACCCCTTTATTTCTATTGGAAAATAAATTATGGTGTTGATAATAGTGACTGATTGTAATGATTATAATCATAAAAATATACCCTGCCCTATCTTGTTATAACAACTCATACTGTAAATCAATATTGAATCTTTAGCCCTTTTTCCCATTCTGTCATGAGCATCTACATTGCTTACTCCCATTTCCTCTGGAAATTAGAAACGCTGGATTTCAGGACTCTACACTCAAATTTAAACAACGAAACAAATATATATGCCCGTGTACATGTGAGCCATAATAATAATAGTTCTAACAAGGAGCGAGCAATTGTGCAATGAAACTCCTTCTGATTAGTTGATTTTATTTATTTTTGTATATGGCGGTGTTAAAAACGATAATATGTGAATGTGGAGAGATTATAGAGAACTGCATATTCAGGGACTACATAAGGACGTCTGCAAACCCATCAACACCAACTATAGGGCACAAAAAATGCGGGCACATATTCAATTTTATTGATGATAAGATGCCCAGGAAATATTCTTCAAGGAAAGACCTGAAGATCCTTGCAATGAGGTTTATAGAAAGGAATAATGTGGAACAGGAGACTATCGGAAGGTTCCTGGTCGAAGTTGATCGGCTGAAATCGAGCGGGAATCGATCTGATCGCGATATACTGATTACAGCATTTCAAATGGTTGTTAAATAAAGACTATGAATATCTATGAGAACAACCTTGAGCACCTTCTCGATGAACTTCGCAGGATCGATCTAATAATCAGTCTCAACCTTGAGAAATGGAGGGCAGAGCACAGTGAGAGCATGAATGATTTTCAGGGCTTATACGTCTCTGAGAGTGAAGTGGATGCAATCCTGCAAGCCTCACCTTACCAGTTGAAGGTGGACGTTCGCTCAAATCCTCAGCATGATAAGATCGAAACAATAACCAGGGAAATTAATATAAAAAAAGTTGAAAGTATAAAGGCAGGAAAAGAACTGAGACTTCATCTTCTGTCCTGGCTTTTTCATCTGCAATCCTGTGAGGTCGATATACTTTTAATCTGCCTTGTGCCTGAGCTTGACCTGAGATATGAGAAGCTGTACTCATACCTGCAGGATGATGTGACAAAAAAGCGGCCTACTGTTGATCTTGTGATAAACCTGCTCTCTTCCTCTATGGAGGATAAGCTCAGGATGAGGGAGATTTTTTCACCGACAGCGCCTCTTATCAGGAACCACCTTGTTTATCTTACAGCCGATGACCAGCTCCCTCTTCTGTCCAGATCTATTAAGGTCGATGACAGAATAATAAGCTTTATACTCGGATCCAGCGAGATAGACCAGAGAATACGGAACTTCTCAGCAATAATAGAACCGAAGAGATCCTTTGGAGACATTATTTTATCGAATGATACTGAAAACATGATAGTTGAGCTGATAAAGCCGGGTATGAAAGTCCCGATGCTCTTTTTCCATGGTTCCTATGGAACTGGAAAGAAGATGATGGCTGAGGCTGTTTGCAGGGAATTGAACATGCCCCTGTTTGTGGTAGATTCCGGTGCCTTGAAAGGTAATGACTGCTCTGAGACTGTAAGGCTCGTTCTTCGTGAGGCCTTATTACAGAATTCAGCACTGTACCTTGAGGGGTTTGATGCATTACCGGATTCAGGAGTTAATATGAAATACCTTCTTCAAGAGCTGGACCTGTTTCCAAACTGGGTATTCCTGTCAGGTGAGCGGGCATGGAAACCGACAGGAATTTTAAAAAACCATTGCTTTATCAATATCAGTTATCCCCTGCCATCATTTGCGCTTCGTAAGAAGCTCTGGGAATCGTTCCTGAACGGTAATATATCCGATGATGTGGATACTGGCGCCCTTGCAAGCAAGTTTAAATTAAGCGGCGGCCAGATAAGGGATGCCATCTTCACGGCACACAATATCGCAATGGCAAAGGGCGGCTCCAGGTTATCAATGGATGACCTTTACCAGGGTTGTAAGACACAGTCCAACAGGAACCTTACTGCCTTTGCCAGAAAGATCGAACCAATCTATACCTGGGAGGATTTAATCCTTCCCAAGGACATAAAAAAGCAACTGAAAGAAGTATCAGGACACATTAAATACAGGGGAACCGTATACACAGACTGGGGGTTTGATAAGAGATTCTCAATGGGAAAGGGACTGAATGTCCTTTTCTCCGGACCATCGGGTACAGGAAAAACCATGACTGCTGAGATTATCGCAAGGGAGGCAGGATTGGATCTCTACAAAATCGATCTGTCCGGTGTGGTCAGCAAGTACATCGGTGAAACGGAAAAGAACCTTGGTACTATTTTTAAAGAGGCCGAGACGAGCAACGCTGTCCTGTTCTTTGATGAGGCAGATGCCCTTTTTGGAAAACGCTCTGAAGTTAAAGACGCTCATGACAGGTATGCGAACATAGAGATCGGATATCTGCTTCAGAAGATGGAGGAGTATGAGGGTGTTGTTATACTTGCCACAAATCTAAGTAGAAACATCGATGATGCCTTTTTGAGGAGAATACAGTTCATGGTTGAGTTCCCTTTTCCTGATGAGATACAGAGAAAACTGATGTGGACAGGGATATTCCCGAAGGATGCACCGGTTGCTGAGAATATAGATTACAAGTTTTTATCTGAGAAATTAAAGCTTGCAGGTGGAAATATTAAGAATATTGCTTTAGCAGCAGCATTTTATGCTGCAGAGGAGTCCTGTGAGATCGGAATGCACCATATAATGCATGCTGCAAAGAGAGAATACCAGAAGATCGGTAAACCCTTTCTAAAGACAGATTTTGAACCTTATTACGAACTGATAGAGGCGGATGAGAGATAAATGGCAATCTTAAAAGATGTTGGCGAGACTTTAAAGGCACTTCTTCAGCAGGGGATCTCTGAACTTTCGGCTGATGATTCAATCACCTTTGATTCACCTGCTGATATTGAATCAACTACAACTCCCAAGCTCTCTGTCTTTTTATATCAGATTGTTGAGAGCTCTTACTTAAGAAATACAGGATCAGAGCCTGTAGGAATAGACAGGATGCGGTATCCACCCCTTACGCTTGATCTACATTATATCTTTACCCCTTACGCTAAAAACAGAGAGATAGAACTCATAATATTAGAAAAGCTTATGCAGATATTTTATGATAGCCCTGTACTAAGAGAAGAAATGCTAATGGGTAGCCTGAAAGGGAGCGGAAATGACGAGATAAGGATCGTTCCTGACAACCTCACACTTGATGATGTAAACAAGCTCTGGGAGAGATTTCCCAATAAGGCATTTAAGATCTCACCTTCTTACATCCTTACACCGGTCAGGGTGCCATCTGGAAGGCCGCCTGTCAGGATCTCAAGGGTTATGGAAAAGGATATCGACTTATACAGGATGGGTAAGAAATGATCTTTCTTGAGAGGATAAAGACAAGCCTGTCTCTTGCTGTAATGCTAAAGGATAACCTTCATCCTGAAAAAAAGGTTATAGGAGATGTGTTCTTAAAAGTCCCGGGTATAAGGAAGGCTGTTATTAAGCATACCACGGGCTACTTTCTTCTAACCAACCTCTCCGAAGGGAAGTATAATATCACAATCGGCGGAAAGTTCTACAGACAGGGAAACTTTACTGTTGATACTGGATCGATCAAACCTGAACAACCTTTCATTGATCTATTTTTAAAGCCAAAATCAAACTACCCGTTTCCTGAGGGTATAATCGTACTGGAAGGCAGGATTGTTGATACGGATGACAGGCCGGTTCCTGAAGCCTCAATAGATGTTAAAAGCATGATCCAGAGCGCAATTTCAGATAATGACGGTGATTTTTTAATCCTGTTTGATTCTACATATACGAACACAAAAATATATTTAAATATTAAAAGTAAAAACTATAAATCTAAAACAGTATCAGTTCTTTTAAAAAAAAGTACTATATGCCTGAATCCAATTATTTTAATTAAAAAATAAAATACAATGGAGGTGTTGCAACCAAGATTTGCAGATAACAAGACCGGAGTTTAAAAAGCATAATTTGTGAAGAATATCGTAGCGAAAGGTTAAGTAAGTCCTTCTTGCGAGATATTATATTTATGAATAGACAGATAAAAAGAGATTTTTTAAAAAACGTTAAAATATATAATAAACAATAGATAAGAAAATAAGTAAATTCTAAATTAAATAAAGGAGGTAAAATATGGGTCAGTATCTTTCACCAGGAGTTTATGTTGAGGAAGTATCCGGAGGATCAAAGCCAATCGAAGGAGTTGGCACGTCAACTGGAGCATTTGTAGGAATTGCTAAGATGGGGCCAATCGGCGTGGCAAAGGAGATCGCGAACTGGACACAGTTTGTGAATACATTCGGAAGTTACACTGCTGATGGCTATCTTGCATATGCTGTAAGTCAGTTTTTCAGTGAGGGCGGAACAAGATGTTATGTGGTAAGAACATGCCATTACGAAGATGATAAAAAGACATCTGCATCATCGACCGCAACCCTGAAAGATGATAAAAATGATGACACGATAAACGTTACAGCATCCTCGGACGGAAAATGGAGCGAAGATGTGAGTATTGAAATTAAAAAAGCCACTGACTTAGCAGATGGAGTCAAGCTGATTGTAAAATATAAAGGCACTGAGGAGATATTCGATAACCTTACAAATGCCAATATCGAAGAGATTGTAAATAATAAATCAGCATTCATCAGAATGAGCAGGGAAGACCCGGAGAGAATCCCGAAGGTAGATCAGACTGTAAAATTAGCAGGCGGTAAGGATGGTATCAAAGATGATGATGGTAAATCCACACTTATAGCAGCAGATTTTGAAGGTGATGAAAAACTGCAAAATGGCCTTCACGCATTTGATACAGTTGATGATATTAATATTGTTGCTATTCCTGATGGAGCTGCAAACAAAGATATAAACAAGGATGTCATTTCAGCAGGGCTTAAGTACTGCGGACTTAGAAAAGATTGCTTCTTTATCGCTGACCCTACCGGAGATCTGGATCCAATGGCGGTAAGAACGTTCAGAAGCGGCTTGAATTCCTCATACGGGGCGCTGTACTATCCATGGGTTATTATCAGCGACCCGCTAACAGGCAAGAAGAAAACCATGCCTCCATCAGGTGCGGTTGCCGGAACATATGCCCATACCGATTCAGTAAGAGGTGTACATAAGGCACCTGCCGGCATCTCAGAGGGTTTTCTTGATTCGGTGAGCGGTGTTGAAAGGATCATAACAAAGAGCGAACATGACGGGTTAAATCCAGTAGGAATAAACGTCATCCGTTCATTCCCAACATCAGGAATATGCATCTGGGGAGCAAGAACGCTCTCTGCAGACCCGGAATGGAAGTATATTAATATCAGGAGGCTGTTCCTTTTCCTGGAGGAGTCCATAGACAAAGGAACCCAGTGGGTCGTATTTGAGCCCAACGATCCCGCTCTCTGGGGAAAGGTAAAAAGGAACCTGACGGCATTTCTTTCAAGGGTCTGGAGGGACGGTGCGCTATTTGGAGGCACGCCAGAAGAGGCATTTTATGTCAAGGTCGATGCTGAGAATAACCCACCTGAGGTAAGAGACGCAGGACAGTTGGTCATAGAGGTCGGAGTTGCGCCTGTAAGACCGGCAGAGTTCGTAATAATCAGAATAAGTCAGAAAACACTGGAAAAATAAATTAAATTAAAGGAGGAATATAAAATGGCAACTGGAACAAGGAATGATCCGTACAGGAATTTCAGGTTCAGAGTCGAGATTGATGGTATCCAGACAGCGAGTTTCTCAGAAGCCACTATCCCGGATTCATCCACTGATACTGTTGATTACAGGGAGGGCGCAGACCCAACATACCAGAGAAAACTCTCAGGTCTCACAAAATACGGGAATATAACCCTGAAGAAAGGACTGACGGATTCAATGGAGCTCTATGAGTGGAGAAAACTGGTTGAGCAGTCTGGTGCAATAAAAGCAAGGAAAAATATCTCTCTGATATTGATTGATGAGGAAGGGAACGATAAGTCACGATGGGACATTATTGAGGCATGGCCAACAAAATATGATCCATCGGATTTTAGTGCAAAATCAAACGAGGTGGTTATAGAATCACTTGAGTTAGTGCATGAAGGAATTAAGAGGACGAAGTGATACTGAGAGGATACTAAATGGGAGTTCTACAGACAGAGCATGATTTTGTCCTGCCTATGGGCTATGTGGACGAGACAGGCACTCTCCATAAAGAGGGCAAAATGAGACTGGCCACTGCAGCCGATGAGATACTGCCCATGAAAGACCCCAGGGTTCAGAGTAATCCTGCGTATTTAACGGTCATACTTCTCTCCAGGGTTGTTACCCGCCTGGGAGATCTGAAGATGATAACTCCTAAGGTTATCGAAGGACTCTTTTCGGGAGACTTCGCATATCTTCAGGAGATGTACACCAGGATTAATCAGAACGGTTCAAATGTAATCAGGGCAGTATGTCCGAAGTGCGAGCATAAGTTCGATGTAGAGATGGAATCTCTGGGGGAATGATCGGCTACCCCCTCGATCATCTCTACGAGGAGGTAGCCTTTCTAGCCTATCACTTCCACTGGGACTATGATACCATTATGAATATGGAGCATAGAGAGCGGCAGCAATGGTGTGATGAGGTGAGTAAAATAAATAAAAAACTTAGTTCTGAGGAAACAAAAAGTATTTCTGAAATATAGGAGGAATCATGCCGGCTTTTGGTGCAAATATAGCAATAGGTGTAGCAAAAAGGGCTCTTGGTGTAAGATTAGACCCATACAGTGCCTATAATTTTCTGGTTGAAATAGACGGAATTATAGCAGGCGGTTTTACCGAGGTATCAGGTCTGAGCATCCAGATCAATACAGAATCAAAGATGTTCGGTGGAGAAAATGATAGGGAGTATAAGTTTGTAACAGGAGTTAAATACTCGGATATCACTTTGAAACACGGATTGACTGATCTTGATCTTCTCTGGAACTGGTATGAGGAGGTAATAAATGGGAACATTAACCGGAAAAACGGTACCATCTATCTTCTGGACCATTCTGGATTACCAGCAATGTGGTGGGACTTCTATGAAGCGTATCCGATCAAATGGGACGGTCCAACATTTAACGCCTCAAGTAATACAGTTGCCACTGAGACACTTGTACTGAGTCATACCAAGCTGACAAAACCAAAGGCAAGCCAGGTTATCTCTGCAATAAGGGGTGCGGCATCGGCTGGAGGGATTTTATAGCAAGATCATCCCCTGCCCTGCCTGATGAGCCTGGTTTTTATGGTAGGATTACAGGCAAATACCGCATCTTCAGGAGGGCAAGTAAGCTTCCTGCACTGATATTTCTTAGATTCAGTGCAGGAAGCGCTAATACAAAAATAAATATCCGTTACATAGAATCGATCAGTAATTATTTCAAGAATAGTATTTACTTAAGGCTGCTGAGAAAGCTGGAGAAAACACCCGGTCATTACTGCCAGGTCAAAAAACCCTGCAATCTTGCAGGTTATAGTAAGGCACAACACGGGATAACTGTATTCCCTAAATTCAGTGTCTTTTGTACTGGTTCCAGGGGCATCCCAACTGCTTCATTTGAGTCTTTGCAATATCTGTCTACAGATAAGGATCGTTTGCTGCCTTCGCCTCTGGCTTATAATGTTCATACATATCACATTATTCAATCACTATCGATCAATACAGGGTTAAATCTCTTTAAGCCGTCATTAAGTGTATTTTCAAAGAATATTCCGACCCGATATACAACAGGATCGGTTAAAACATCTCTAAATTACATAAATCCTAAGCCTATAATATATTCCCAGAGGAGCTTTGATAGAGCGAACCAGAGTTCAAACCCTGATAAGGTTGATCATTCCCTACCATCCGGAATACAGTCTGTTGATCTGGAAAGGCATTCTTTGGGATCATCGCCTCTAAAAATAGTTCGGCATTCAACTAATAAAAATGTGATAATTAAACAAAGAAGTTTTGATATTGCGAATCAGAGCTCAAAGCCTGGCAGGGTTGCTTATCCTCTTCAATCTAGAATACAGGCTATAAACAAAAAAAGGCATTCTTTGGGATCATCACCTCAAGAAATGGTTCTCAGGCCATCAATTGAGAGAGATATGGTCTCAGAAAGTGCAGATACTCCGCTGTTGCTACATAGAGACATAAAAAATATAGGTTATGAAAATAAATTTAAAGAGAGCTGGAAGGCTGTAAAGAGCATTTTAAGAGTGCAGCCTTCAAACAAAGAGATGCGTTTTTGGAAATCATTGCCCACAAAAATGGTAATAACTGAGAAAGATAGGATCTCAAAACATACAGATGATGCATCTTCACAAAAGAATAGCAACCTTAAAATTACGATTGATGGGAATATATTAAAAGACAGCAGAGAGACTATAGAGAATATTTCAATCCCTGCCCCATATCCAAGAACCGTAGCCAGAATAGCTTTAAGTTCTAAAAATCCTGCAATTCTCAACTATTTACAGAGAAGTGTTAATACTTATATTCTGAATACCAGTTATAAACTCAATAAAGCTGCTAATTCTCTACTATCTGGAATACAGCCTTCAGACAGAGAGAAGCGTTCTTCAGGATTCCCGCTCATAAAAACGGCGATCTGGCCTTCAACTGATAAAGCCGTGAGTTCCAGAGATGTAGATACCCCGTTATTGCAGCAGAATACAGGTCTTAAAAATATAAGCTATAGAAATACCCCCGGGGAATATGAGATCACCAGAAAAGGGAGTTTAATTCATCCCTTTAATAGATTGAATATAATAAATAATCTGCAATATGCTAATACTATAGAGAAAAGAAGAGCATCAGCAGACTTAAAGGACGTAACTGGCGGTACTGCCTATAGCTCAAAAGAACTGATTCTCAATAAACCTGTAATACAAAAAACCGACATCACTTCAGAAGATAAAGAACACTTGCATGATATGAAAACAACAACAAAGATGCGTGATAACCTGATTGAGCCTTTTAAACAGAAGCCAATTTACGAAATAAATACGATTGCAGATAAGGTGTATAAGATCATAGAGAGAAAAATATCCATAGAAAAAGATAGGAGAGGATTATTCTAATGGTAGAGAAAGCCAAAATAGTTATCCTGGATACGAATGAGACTATTGATGTTATGTTTAATCCCAGGGATTATACTGTTTCTACAAGTGCTGATATGGGAGAGGATGACTCAACGCCTTTTTTTAACAAAGTAAATGTGGATGATTTTACTGTCACGCTACTTTTTGATACCTATGAGAAGCATGATAATATCGCTGCAGGATCTGATGTAAGGGATATCACCAAAAAGATCGCCGCACTTGTCATGCCTTTTGTGGAAGGAAAAGAGAAAAAGAAGGCTCCTGTATGCCTTTTTAGCTGGGGTAAATTTACATATAAGGGAGTTATTAATAGACTCAACCAGAAGTTCACAATGTTTCTCCCGGATGGGATACCTGTCAGAGCAGAGCTAACTGTTACTTTTAAATCAGTTGCAACCCCGGAAGAGTATGCAAAGAATATGGGCATAGAGGCCTGCAGGAAAGTATGGACTGTCAAGAGCGGGGATAGGCTTGATATTATAGCTTACAAGGCACTTAAGGATGCAGCCCTGTGGCGAAAAATCGCCGATGAAAATAACATCGACAATCCTCTGGCATTTCCAGGGTATGACGACATTGGAAGAGTATTAGTAATTCCTGATTAGGGGTCTTGCTCCATGGCAGGTAATATATTAAATGTTGCCAGTTTCAGGTTGCTCCTGGATGGAAGTGAGCTCCCGACAGACCTGTTCCTCGCAGTTAATGGAGTTACTGTTGAAGACGAACTGAACCTGCCTGCGATGTTCACGATCAGGTTCAATACCGTTGATTTCTTAAAAGGTGACTGGAGGGGTATTGATCTTAAAACGTTCAAGGTCGGTGATATTGTAAAGATCTCTATGGGTATTGATAGCTCATTTGAGATGATGATCGGGGAGGTTACATCACTTGATTTTACATTCGGGGATTCATGTTTTATGGAGATAAGAGGTTACGACAGGCTTCATAGGCTGAGGTTTGGAACAATGAGGCGCTCATTCAAGGATATGAAGGACAGTGATATTGCATCATCCATTGCTTCAGAGACAAGTCTGACTCCTAAGGTCGATGATACAGGAACCATTCATCCTTACATATTCCAGAATAACCAGAGCAATTATGAATTTCTCCTTGAGCGCGCAAAGCGGATAGGGTATGAAATGCTTGTTGATGACAAGACTCTGATCTTTCGAAAATCACAGGAAGATAAATCACCAGAGTTAACTCTTGAGTACGGTGTAGATCTGGAAAGTTTTTCAGCGCAGATAAAAACACTGACTGAGGGAAGCAAGGTTGAGGTCAGGGGCTGGAATGTTAAGGATAAGGAGGAGATCTCCTCATCGGCTTCGAAAGGAAGTGAAACAACAAAGATGGGTAAAGAATCTGGTTATGAAATATCTGAAAAAGCTTTCAGTGCCTCATCGGTCTCTGTTGTTGATGATATGATTATTGATTCAAAAGATGCTGAAAACATTGCAAAGGCAAAATATAACCAGATGCTTGGGGAGTTTTTAACAGGAGAAGGATCATGCATCGGGAATCCAGAGATAAGGGCAGGAAAAACAATAGAGATCAAGGGCATAGGTGAGAGACTCAGCGGTGTGTACTATGTGGAATCAACTGTTCATTCTATCAGTAGAGGAGTATATACAACAAATTTTAAAGTCAGGAGAACAGGGGTATGAGCATTACCGGCATTCTGGAGCAAGGCAGGAGATCTGAGTCGAGAATATACGGGGTCGTTGTTGGTATTGTTACCGATAATAAGGACCCTGATGATCTCGGGCGCGTGAAGGTAAGAATACCCAGAATAAGCGGTGAGGATGAATCCAACTGGGCACGGGTTGCATCCTTTATGGCGGGAAAGGAGAGAGGCGCATTTTTCCTGCCTGAGGTGGATGATGAGGTGCTTGTGGCTTTTGAATATGGTGATATAAATATCCCGTATATAATAGGCTCGTTGTGGAACGGCAAAGATAGTCCCCCTATTACCAATAATGATGGGGAGAACAATATAAGGATGCTCAAATCCAGAAGCGGGCACATAATAAGGCTGGATGATACAGATGGGAAAGAGAAGATAGAGATAGTGGATAAAACAGGGAATAACATGATCGTTGTTGATACAAAAGATAATAAAATCTCCATTAAATCCGATAAGGACATTGAGATATCTGCACCAAACGGGAAAGTAACTATCGAGGCCAGGGATATTGAGGCAAAATCAAGTGCTTCTACAAAGATCGAGGCCAGCGCAGGTATGGATCTTGAGGCATCCGGAACTATGAATATCAAAGGGGCAACGGTGAACATTAATTAATATGGGACAGCCGGCAGCTAAACAGGGAGACCAGGTTATGGCAACAGATACGCATATAATCATGATACCATCACCGTCGGGTGCGGTTCCTACTCCGCTGCCGCATCCTTTTGTAGGTATCCTGGATGGCGATCTGAGCTCTGATGTAAATATAATGGGAATGCCCGCAGCAACCGTTGACTCAACAGCTTCGAACCTGCCTCCCCATATCCCGCAGGGCGGGCCATTCCAGAATCCGCCATCCAACAAGGCGACTGTTAAGCTTGGAAGTACTACGGTGAAGATAAATGGGAAGATGGCAGCAAGGAACGGGGATATGGCGATGACCTGTAATGATCCCTCAGATCTTCCTGCTGGCAAGGTGATAGCGGTTGGTACGGTTTTGATAGGAGGATAAATGGAAGATGCAGATTTTTTAGGCAGAGGCTGGAAGTTCCCGGTATCTGTTAAAGATGGAAAGATAGCCTCTTCTGAAGGTGAGGATTCTATCAGGGAATCGATTATGATAATCCTTGGTACAGCAAAAGGTGAGAGAGTTATGAGACCGGATTTTGGCTGCGGAATCAATGAGCTTGTTTTTGCACCAAACAATACCTCAACAGCAACGCTCATAGATTTCTATATAAGAGAGGCACTGCTGAAGTGGGAGCCCAGGATTGAAGTACTGAATGTGATTACAGCCCCTGATAAAGATGAGGGGAATAAACTTATCCTGAATATCGAATACATGGTAAAGACAACAAACACGAAGAGCAACATGGTGTATCCATTTTACCTTGAGCGGGGTGGGATTTAATGTCCATTACGCCGCCCAGAATCGATTCACGGGATCAGCAGATGCTGGTCAAACAGGTCAGGGAACTGGCTCTCTATTATTGTCCTGAGTGGAAAGACCTGCCGTCTATAGAATCAGATAAGCAGGCCGATGCTCTTATACACATCTTTTCAAGGATGGTGGAGATCATCATACAGCGCCTGAACAAGGTCCCGGATAAGAATTTTCTGACATTCCTGGATATGGTGGGTGTGCAGCTATTACCTCCAAGGATAGCCAAAGCTGCGCTTACCTTTACAATGGCAAAAGGGGATAACCAGTATAAGAAAATACCCTCAAGAACACAGGTGGCCACTGCACAGACCAAGGAGCAGGAGGCACTGGTATTCGAAACCGCAGAGGACCTTACCATTATCCAGCCGGGACTTATCGGGGCTGTAAGCCTTATTCCTGATAAAGACAAATGGACAGACCACAGTACTGTTTTATTTAGCGGTGCGAATGGGGACGTTGAGCTCTTCAGGGGAAAAAAACAGGTACCTCACCGTCTGTATCTCGGCCACAGTAAACTTTTCAGTTTAAAGGAAAAGGCGGTTGTTACTCTTGATATAGAGGTTCCTTTGATTGTTGATCCTCCGAAAATTCCCCAGGAATGGGAAGTAAAATGGTACTACTTTGATGAAACGTTATCACAAAAACCCCTTAATGTTATAACAAGTGAAGATTTAAATAAAAAATATGATAATAAGGTTGCTAACCTTTTAAAGAGCGGAAGTATTACCTTCGAACCTGTTGCCGGGATCTCAGAGAGGACATTGACGGGATTTGAAAAAGAAACAGGTCTGCAAAAGAGCTGGACAAGCCACTGGATATTAGCCGAATTAAGTACACCTATTCCAAAAGATAAACTACCAGTGATTAAAGTAAAAGCAGCAGTGGGAATAGGAAAAGCAGATCCAGTATCACTTTCCGCAGGCTTTTTTAATAATGCTCCGCTGGATATGACCCGGGATTTCTATCCTTTCGGGGAAAAGCCAAAGTTCAATGAGACATATTATATATATTCAAAACAAATAAAAGAGGTATTCTCTAAAGTTGAAGGAGAAATAACAATAACAGTTACACTTTCACAGGGAGTGGATTTACCTGATACAGAAAAAATAAAGCTTTTCTGGGAACTCTGGAATGGAAAGAGCTGGGAGAAGATAGGTGAAACTACAAGGGCTGGTGTGCCAGATCCAAATGATAAAGATCCTTACAGCTTCAAGGACACTACCAATGCCTTTACCAGAAGTGGTATAGTGAAATTTAAGTGCCCGATAATTAAAGCTGCAGATGGGGATGAAGAACAGGATTACTGGGTACGTGTTCGTATTGTTGAAGGTGGTTATGGCAGTGAGGCAGCTTATGAGGTAACTACCACAGATGTATCAGGTACAGGGAAAATATCAAGCAAGGACAAAATTGTAACAGGTACTGAGACAAAATTCACTACAGAGCTTAAAGCAGGTGATTCGATCACCGCTGCAGGCCAGACTAGAGCGGTCACTGCCATTGCAACTGATACTTCATTGACCATTGATTCAGCTTTTAAACCAGATCTTTCTGCAACAGGTTTTACTATCAAACGTACAGGGTGGATATATAAACCACCTACTTATAAACCGCCATCGATCAGCACTTTGACCCTGGAATATGATGTTGAGCCTTTGCTGGTTGATCTTGATGTTATCCTGTCATATAATGATTTTGTATATCGGGATTATACTAAAAGCGAGAACTACTTGATACCGTTCCAGCCTGTTGAGGATAAGGAGCCAGCCCTCTATCTGTCTTTTGATAAAGATATTGCTACACTGCCGGTTACCCTTTTCTTTCCCCTGATTGAGAATGTTTTTGCGCCTGCTACCCTGGAATTCAATAAAACCGGCCCGCTACCTGAAGCTACACCGCCTGTCCTTGCCTGGGAGTACTGGAATGGCAAGAGCTGGTCTCTTCTGAGCGTTGAGGACGGAACAAAGAACCTGATAAAGAGGGAGTTTATCAAATTCCTTGCTCCGGGCGATCTAAAAAAGAAGCATTGTTTTGAATTTCAATCTGAGTACTACTGGATACGGGCGCGGCTTGATAAGGGAGAGTATGCGAACCCACCCAGGCTGAGGGGTATCTACACGAATACGGTCTGGGCATATAATCATGTTACAGTTAACAGGGAGATACTGGGCTCAAGCAATGGTAAAATAAATCAGGTTTTTAATTTCTCCCACTATCCTGTTTTACCGGGACAGAAAATCCTGGTGCGGGAAATATCGCTTACCGGGGAGGAGAGGCGGATCATACGCTCCGAGGAAGGGAAGGATGCCATTGAGGATATAAAGGATGATAATGGCAACATCATCGGGTACTGGGTGCGATGGCATGAAGTAAACCATTTTTATTCATCCGGGCCGCACAGCAGGCACTATAGTATAGACCGTAATAACGGAACTGTAATCTTCGGGGATGGAAAAAGGGGTATGATCCCTCCTGCAGAAAAGAACAATATCATATGCAGTTACCAGTATGGAGGGGGAGATAAAGGAAATAGTGCCGGGGCACAGACCATAACAAAGCTCAGGACATCTTTTCCTTTTGTTGAATCGGTAACCAACAATGAATCAGCCGACGGCGGAGGAAATTCTGAGAGCCTGGATCGGGTCAGGGAACGCGGCCCGCAGACTATTAAACATCGTGACAGGGCAGTCACTTATGAGGATTTTGAATGGCTTGTAAGGGAAGCCTCACCAAGGGTGGCAAGGGTTAAATGCCTGCCAACCACAGATCCCGGCAAGAAGTTCCAGCCGGGCTGGATTACCATGATTATAGTTCCTGATGAGCGAGATAGTCCAAAACCCGTTCCAACACGGGAATTAATAGATGAGATTGAGAAACATCTATTCTCACGGTCTTCTACATATCTTGCAGATCTGTTGCAAATCAATCTGATCGGGCCGGGCTATATTCAGGTAGGAACGCATGCAAAGGTACATTTCACCTCTATTACTGATGCGAAGATCATAGAGGGAAGGATTATTGAGAATCTTAACCGCTTCTTCCATCCCCTGATCGGCGGACAGGATAAGAAGGGATGGGATTTTGGCAAGGCTGTACATATATCAGAGGTCTATGAGGTCATTGAAGATACCGAAGGTGTGGACTATGTTAAAGAACTTCATCTCAAAGCCTCTGCTCAGATATACAGGCTGGAACTGGAGGGCATCCTCAGTCCTTCAAGTACTTATCAAAAGAACTGCAAGGTTGAATCAGACGATGGCAAAATAGCTTTTTCCCTGTCAGAAAAACTTATATCCGGTACAGAAATCGATACACTGACGGTCTCAGGGTTTAAAGAGGGCGACCATGTAGCTATACATGACAGCAGTGATGACTATATCACCACGGTTGTATTAAGATCAGTATCAGATAATGTACTTGAATGTGAGGCTGATCTATCGGATCTATCTATTCTAGAAAATGGTATCGTAAAAAATCCTGGCGGGATTAAATCATATATCTCCAGCAGTGAGAAGAAATCAGGTCAGAGCAAGAGCATTCTCCTGACAGTTGCTACCTTTGGGGCTGGCGATAAGATCATAATCAGACACAGGACTGATCCTGCAAGTACGGAATCTGCATATATTAAAAAAGTTAACACGCAGGTTGAAACCATATTCGTTGAGGATAACTATCTGGTATATTCAGGAGCACATATTATCGAAGGAATATAAAGATTATTGCTACCAAGGAGTTATAAATGTCTTTACCGATACCGAATCTGGATGATAGAAGCTTTGATGATCTGATGAAAGATGTCAGGTCACTTATTCCGCGTTATGACAGGGAATGGACAAACTATAATCCTTCCGATCCAGGGATAACCCTGCTTGAGCTATTCTCCTGGCTCGGGGAAATGATCATTTACCGTATTAATCGGGTGCCTGAGGAGTCCTATATCAACTTCTTAAAGCTCATAGCAGGGGTACAGGAGAAGGAGGATCTGAACAGACTATTAAATTCCCCGGATCTTGACACCGAATATAGAAAGCTTCTGAGTCTGCTGAAGGATATCGAAGATGAAAAGAATAGTGTCGAAGATGGAAAAAAGAATAGTGTAACAGAAATCAGGGAAGCTGTCATGGGTTATGTAGGATCAAGGTACAGGGTAATAACCTCAAAAGACTTTGAAGAAAAGGCCCTGATCTGTATGGAGAAATTGCAAAAAGGCATGGCAGGAAGGGCGATTTGTGTGAATAACCGTGATCTGGAATACGGCAAGGCGGATCTTGTAAAACCAGGGCATGTATCTGTTATCATTATCCCCAGATCGATGAAAGATTCCAAATATTGCGAAGATGAAGGCAAACCGACCACCCTGTTGAAGAAAGAGGTCAAGACATTCCTGGATGCCAGAAGACTGATTACAACCAGGGTGCATGTCGTATCCCCTTTTTATAATGATATTCGCCTTAAGGTAAGAATAGCTCTTAAAGAGAATACAAATGAGAGCTCAGTGCTGCTAGAGGTTAAAAAGAGGATACATGAATATTTTAACCCGACCACAGGAGGGCCAGAGGGCATCGGGTGGCCGCTGGGGAGAAGGGTCTACCGCTCTGAGCTTTACCATCTTGTAGAAAGGATCACTGGTGTTGACCATGTAGCAGGGATCTGGATGAGTGATGATGCAACATTAGAGATAAAAGAACATCAGTTAGTATCATTATCATTGCCCGATTTAAGCATAGAGAAGGTGAATAATGAGTAATAAAGAAAATAGAAGTAAGTTTCTTCAGTACCTTCCAGAGGTTTACCAGACTGAAGATGATCCTTTTTTAGGAAATTTCCTGAAAGCATTTGAAAATATTCTTTCATATTATTCACTGCCCGGAGTTGATATCAAAGATCCAGCAAGCCTGGTAATCAAACTGCTTGATAACAAGGATATTTTGTCCCAGTTTTCGGAGGAGACGCAGCAACTGCTGAACGAACATAACAGTCTAAGCTCACCTTCTGAAGCTCTTGTGAGTGCTTTAGCTGGGGAGTTAAACAACCAGGTCGCTAAGTCGATCTACGATATAGACATTCTAGTAAAGGCATTTCCAGATGAAATAGTGAAAAGAAAAGGAATTGAGGAGATACTGGATCAGATTCATGATTACTTTGACCCGGGTGAAACCCCGCCAGAGTTTCTTTCATGGCTGGCAGGATGGATGGCTCTTACCCTGAAAGAGGAGAAAGACTGGAATTCAAATAATTCAAGGAAGAAACGCGATCTTATAGCCAGGATCATCCCATTGTACCAGAAGCGAGGAACACTGGAGGGGATGAAGGAGTACATCAGAATCTACGTTGGTGAGGATGTAAAGATATCTATATATGAATTCCTTGACCCGTTCCAGGTAGGAGTTGCTTCAACAGTCGGGGTTAATTCTCTGATCGGAGATGGACGGCCATATTACTTCCAGGTATATATGGAACTGCCCATACCTGATCCTGTACTTCTTGATAAAAAGAGGAGAGCTATTATTGACATAATCAACCAGGAAAAACCTGCCCACACATATTATATGCTGATAATCCAGGTTCCAACCATGCAGATAGCCTATCATTCCACTGTGGGTGTGGATACACTGCTTGGCGGCCGATTATCGGAAAAATAATGCTTGAGAATTTATAAAAAACGGTATTTAACGAAAAAATCTAGGAGGTAAATATAAATGGTAGAGATTGATCCAAAAAAAGTTAAGAGAATGAGATATTTTGATGGTCTGTTCCTGAAGCAGGAAGAGTTCAACCTGGAACAGAATTACCATATCAGGATGCGCCGTCTTCATAATCGGCATCTCCACGGCTGGGGGATTGTATGGGGTCTTGATGTTGCAAAAAAAGACCCGACCACAGTGACCATCAAAGAAGGAATGGCGCTAGATAGAGTCAAAGCTAAAAGTTACGATGGAATTTACGAAGAGGATGTAAGCCAGGAGATCGTACTTACAAAAGATACTGATGTGAATCTTTCCAGTTCTACCAGTAATTATGAATATATTTACATCTCCTATCACCAGGAAGAGAGTGATGTTGTAGAGGAAAAAGGGGGAGATAAAAAGATACACTGGTCAGAGAGTGCACTTATAGAGCATGGCGATAAACCAGGTGGAGAAGAAAAGATCATACTTGCAAAGGTAGTTTTAAAAGATAATGCAGACAATACTGGTAAAATAGTGGATAGTATTGTATACAGCGAAGGCAACATACCGCTGCGTACTTATGCAGGGGCTTACGGCAGGTTGACGCTCCCCAATGAAAAAGATTCTTCCAACCTGCCTTATATTGAAGGCATGAGATCTGGCAGCCTGAATGGGATTCAGATCAATTCAGGCATAACCAATTTTACAGGAGCGCTCAGTGTAGAAGGAAACGTGGGCATCGGTACGACAACGCCCTCTGAAAGATTAGAGATTAACGGCACAGTTAAGGCAACAGCATTTGCGGGCGATGGCTCGAAGTTGACCGGTATTAACACAAGCCGGTGGTCAGATGCTCCAGGCGGGATCTATTACAACAAAGGCAACATCGGCATTGGGACACAGGCTCCAGGATTCAGATTCCATCAGGTAGGCGGGGATCATGTAATAGAAGATTCTGATATCTCACTCAGAAGAAATGGATTGCATCGCTGGAAAATACAGGAATTACAGAATACAGGCTTTAGAATCACTCAGGTTCATGATAATGCAGATAAACTGCTGAACCTTGCA
Source organism: Candidatus Methanoperedens nitratireducens (assembly GCF_000685155.1). Taxonomy (GTDB): domain Archaea; phylum Halobacteriota; class Methanosarcinia; order Methanosarcinales; family Methanoperedenaceae; genus Methanoperedens; species Methanoperedens nitratireducens. The sequence goes on along the minus strand of NZ_JMIY01000007.1, from coordinate 50,887 downwards.
AGATTTGAGATCTCGGATGCTGGCAATGTCGGCATCGGAACGCCTAGTCCAAACGCGAAATTAGAGGTTAACGGCACAGTTAAAGCTACAGCGTTCGTAGGCGATGGATCAAAGTTAACCGGTATTAGCGCAAGCAAATGGTCTGATGCTGTTACTCCGGCAGGGAGTATTTATTACGATAAAGGTAGCGTTGGCATAGGGACGGCGAACCCTACATGGAAGCTGCATGTTAAAACGGGTATGTCTGATGGCGGTCTTTTAGTCGAAAGCGGAACCTGGCCAGAAATCCTTTTTGTTCAGACTGGAGGAAAAAGCTGGAGAGCAGGGCATGATGGCAATAATTTTCGCATTAGAGTATGGCAAGGTTCATCGTTAGGATTCCAGGACCGTATCGTGGCCACATATGATGGCAACATCGGTATCGGGACGACGACGCCCTCTGAAAGATTAGAGATTACCGGCACAGTTAAAGCTACAGTGTTCGTAGGCGATGGATCAAAATTAACCGGTATCAGCACTGGAGCAGGCCAGTGGTCAGACGCTCCAGGCGGGATCTATTATAACAAAGGCAATGTGGGCATCGGAACGCTGAGTCCGGGATTCAGATTCCATCAGGTAGGCGGGGATCATGTAATAGAAGATTCTGATATCTCACTCAGAAGAAATGGATTTCACCGCTGGAAAATACAGGAATTACAGAATACAGGCTTTAGAATCACTCAAGTTTATGATAATACAGATAAACTGCTGAACCTTGCAAGATTTGAAATCTCGGATGCTGGCAATGTCGGAATCGGGACAGCAGCTCCCAGTCATAAATTCCATGTTCTGGCACCTGATGCAGTGGGGTTGTTCGAATCTACTGGAAGCCAGGCCTACTTGAGATTATCAACAAACGAAGGATTGAACAATCGTGTAGAAATTACGAATCGTCCGGGCGGGCGATTGAGTTTATGGACTGCAGGAGCAGGTGATGTCTTCAATATTACAAGAGATGGGAAAGTCGGAATCGGAACGACGACACCCTCTGAAAGATTGGAGATTAATGGAAATATGGTGATAAGCGGAGAAATAATTCAGGAGAGCTGGATTGCCCCTGCTTTAGAGAATGGCTGGCAGAAATATGATGCGATTTACAATCCCCCGGGTTACTTCCGTGATAAAAATGGGATCGTCCACTTAAGAGGAATGGTAAAGATGGGGGGAATCGGTACGTCTATTTTTACCTTACCTAAAGGGTATCGTCCAGAGTATCGGGAGCTACAGCCTGTTCAAACAAATCCTAATGCTATAGGTAGATGCGATATATTACCCGACGGGAAGGTAGTTGCTTCCGGTGGAAATAATGGATGGTTTTCTTTAGATGGTATTACTTTCCTGGCTAAAAAAGAGATTATATTAAAGCCAATACCTATTGAACCAATACCTATCGAACCAATACCTATCAAGCCAATACCTATCGAACCAATACCTATCGATCCAATCCGTACCGGTCCAATCCCTGTTATCAGATGAGAAGTATTCATTAATATAGTCGCGCAAAATCTATATAAAAATTAAGGATGTTGAAACTGATGAAACAACAGCTTGAACAGCGTCTTAAGGAACTCAGAGACGAGTTCGATTCCGGCCAGAGAGCGCTGGCTGATCTGGAGGCAAAGCAGATGCAACTGAGGAATACCTTGCTGCGCATCAGCGGTGCTATCCAGGTGCTGGAGGAGGAATTAGCCAGAGATATCAAGCAAGAACCAAATGACACAGGGCAGCTTGAAGGTAGAGGTGAAGAGAAATCCATTGCGGTTCAGTGAGACGGACAAGGGTGTATGATAACAGATGGGTGAAAGAGCTGTACTAAAGGTGATATTATATGGGAAAAATAGCCGTGCTTCATGCTCGGAAAACTGAAGCAAAGAAAAATTTTACACTTGAAAAACAAAAAAATAAAATCATGCGTTCAACAAATTCTCCGACCGAACGCATATTGCTTCTTCAAAAAACTATCGGGAATCAGGCTGTCCAGAGGTTAATCATGTCAGGTGCTCTGCACGCTAAGTTCATGATAAGTCAGCCTGGAGATAAACATGAACAAGAGGCGGATAGGGTAGCAGAGGCTGTCATGCGTAATCCTGGGCAAGCAGGGTTATCCAGTGAAGTACCGCATATCCAGAGAAAATGTCCCGAATGTGAAGAATTGCAGATGCAAACTGTCGAAGATGAAGAGGAGGAAGTGATCGAAGCAAAAGAACAACCTGACCAGAAGCTCTCGGTAACATCAGATGATGAAGCGATCCTGAGCTCCATGCGGGACAACGGCCAACCTTTACCAGGATCCTTAACTGAGTTCTTTGAGCCCAGATTTGGTTATGATTTCAGTCGGGTTCGAATCCGTACAGATTCTCAGGCTTCAGCAGTAGCGCGTTCTTTAAATGCTCGGGCATTTACTATGGGTAGCAATATTGTGTTTGGTGCAGGGGAATACGCGCCAGAGACAACGGATGGTAAGAGACTTATGGCACACGAATTGACGCATGTGTTGCAGCAGGGTCAGGGGCAGCGCCTGATGCGTAAGGCTGGAGGAGACAGAGAAGATGGCTTCCTGGAACCGCGTTCTGGTCAATCGGCATTGATCCCGGAATGGATAGTTGGAGAAGAAGAAACAACCATCGCCCGCAAAGAGATAGATAATCCGGGCGGGCTGTTTTCATTTAAAGCTGCAGATGTCAGCAGGTCCTGCGATAAGATTACGCATCTTCCCGATGGCGAGAGCAGAGTTTTAAGAGCGGTAAGTGGCCCGGCCACTGGTAACTGCTCCTGGACATGCAGAGCGGGCACTGCACCGGGTTACGCGACTATCAGTAACCCGGGCTACAACTGCTATGCTTATGCATTGAGCAGCCCTGCCAGTGGATTCCTGCAGCCAGGACAGAGGGCGAACACCGTAGAATTTAGAGCCTTAAGAGGAGATGCCGCAGCAATTACTGCATTAGGAGGACTGGCGGCAGCGAGAGCCCATCTATTGAGCAACTACTATACGCCTGCTGGTGTACGCAGTCAATTAGAAGCAGATCTTGGCTCAGCCCTTTCGCCAGGTTGCTTGAGCTGCTGCAGTGGTTCTCAACGGAAAATCATCGCTGTGACCACTGGTGCAATGTCCTCGGTGGGCAGCAGTTCCTGGGACTTCCACTGGTACAGGAAGGATGCGGATAAAGGATGGTCGCATAAGCCTGGAAGCACAGACTCACGGCGAGAGGATGCTGCTGGAAATGGGCCGATCTGTAGTCCATGCCGGGCAAGCCGCAGTCATCCCGGTCTTGATTACAGCCATGTCGTTGGAGCCTGGTGCGTATAGTCTGAAAGTAATAAACAACGAGCTTTTAAAGGAGATTCCAGATGGCTGAAAGAGCACTTACTGCCAAAACTACTGATATAAAGAGGGATATTTCAGCTTCCCGCGTGCAAAAGGCTGAGCACTCTCAATCGGCAGGCTCCCAGGTTGAGCGCATCCTGTTCCTTCAGAGAACCATCGGCAACCAGGTGGTTTCGAAGCTGATCAAATCGGGCGCTTTGCAGGCCAAACTCAGGATAGGCGCGCCCGGCGACATCTACGAGCAGGAGGCTGACAGGGTAGCCGAGCAGGTGATGCGGATGCCTGAACTGCAGTTTTCAGACCCGGATAGAGACGTAAACATGAAAGTAAAGCTCAAAACATCACCAAATACTGTTATGCCATCCTGTGATCCATGCCGGAGTGATTGGGAAACAATTGTTGATTCCGACCATGACAGAGCTCTAAATATGCTTGATACAGCTATTTCCAAACTGGCCTCATATGATGGTACGAGTCCAGCCGATGTAAAAGACGCTCTAGAAAGACGATTCAAGGCATCCAGTAATGCATTTGCTACCTGGATTAATTTAAACTTGAGGTATCTGAGGGTATTAGCGCCACTGGCAGGATATCAATGTCAAAAATCCGATTGTGGCATATGTAATGTGCCAAATAGATATGGTTGGTCTGCTTGGTGCGTACCTTTTACAGATATAAGGGTATGTGACCCGGTTTACTTCGCAATGAATAATAGAATGAGATCTATGGGTCTCATCCATGAATGGGTGCACAAGTATGGTTGTAATTTCGATTTCGGGTATTGCAGCGGATCTGATTGTCCTGGTGGCACAACCAGATCCCTCTTTAATGCAGATCCGTGGGCGAAGCTTGTACTGGATATCAGTTGAATGATTTGTAATAAAAAATAGAAAGGTGATAAAATCTGGGAAATTTGATAAGTCTACATGCCGAAAGACCTCAAGCAAAACGAGAAAAATCGTGTTCTCAGGTACGAAGGACCAGAATATCTCAGCCAAATGTAAATTCTCCTGCTGACCGCATCTTATTTATCCAACAAACTGCTGGCAATCAAGTTGTTCAGAGATTGATCCAATCAGGAAAATTGCAGGCAAATCTCAGGATCGGCCAGCCTTTGCCTGAACCTGTGCGAGCTTATTTTGAGCCGCGTTTCGGTTACGACTTCAGCGGGGTGAGAGTGCATTTGGGTCAAAAGGCAGAGGAATCAGCAGGCTCTATCAATGCTTTGGCTTATACTGTTGGCAAAGATATAGTTTTTGGAGCGGGTCAGTACCAGCCCCAGACAAGCGCAGGTAAGCGTTTGCTGGCACATGAGCTGACGCATGTGATACAGCAGAGTACAACTAATCCTACTATTCAAAGAATACAGGCATGTCCTCCAAGCTGGCCTGATCCTGTTCCTTCGGGCTGGCAAAGATATCATGGCAATCCAAATGTATTCCACTGCGGGTTCAGAGGAATTCTTGAAAATCGTATTCCAACACCAGATGATCCGCAAAATGAATGTTTTTATGACCATTCGGGAACCCTGGTTGACCAGAATCACCCTTATGCCGGTTGCAGAGGTACTCCTAACCAGTATGATTCAGATGACAGCCCTGTATCCCATACTCTACGGGATACAGGGGGCATATTGTATGCCGGTCCTGACGCTTTTATAACCTCAAGAGTATACGATATTACCCAGGCCATTGCAGGAGCTATCAGAGTTGTACAAACCGCTGGTAATATTGCAGGCTCAATTACTGATGCATTGGGGCAGGTAATAGTGTCAGGAATTCTATCTGCGAGGGCTACCGTTGATCCAATAAATTGGAGATTCCAGGGCTTGCCCTCAAGGTCCATCAGGCATTTAAACGTAATTGGAGGTATTTTATCCTCTATATCCTGGAATCAGAATCTTAATGGATTGTTAGCCAATATAACACGTAGATTGGATAGTTTTCCAATTCCAGGATTAATAGACGAAATTACAGAAGATATAAATCAAGCATTAAGAAGCCATAACCCGAATGTTCTACATGTTCGTGCGTCCGATATCGGAACATTGTCCCTGCTTCAATTAATAGATTGGCTTCATAGCCAGGGATTAATCCAATATGTAAGGCCGCCTGGAGATATAGCCAGGGAAGAGTTGAATTCTCCACAAAAATAATAAATATTTATTTTAATAGGGAAAACTTTGCGCTCTGGTATGAAAAAGTTCAATTATATCGCATCTTAGACTCGATGTGGTTCAGATAATATAAACAACGAACTGGTACGAACTCGATACGAACTCGGGTTGATGAGTTCGTTTAAGTTCGTTTTGAGTTCGTTGTTAATCGTCTTTTTCATTGTTATCTATGAACTGTAGTTCATAGCCGACTTTAAGGTGAGATTTCTGATTATCCCATGAGATTAGTGGACATTACATTAATACTATAGAGGAGATTCCAATTGACTGAGAGAGCACTTGCTGCCAAAACTACTGAAGCAAAGAAAGAGATTTCAGCTTCCCGCACGCAAAAGGCTGAGCACTCTCCATCAACAGGCTCACCCGTTGAGCGCATCCTGTTCCTCCAGAGAACCATCGGTAACAGGGCTGTACAGAGGCTCATGAAATCCGGGGCGCTGCAGGCCAGGCTCAGGATAGGCGCGCCCGGCGACATCTACGAGCAGGAGGCTGACAGGGTGGCGGAACAGGTGATGAGTATGGCAGAGACAAAGGTCTCTGAAAACACGGAAGTTTCTGGAAAGGGCTCGGATAATCCTGTCCAGCGCGCGTGTCCGAAATGTACAGATCACCGCCTGTCGGAAAAGGAAGAAGTACTGCAGCCTAAAGAAGTTCCGGGATTGATTCCTGAAATAACGCCGGGTTTAGATGCAGATATCAATTCTATCAGAGGCGGCGGTCAACCACTGCCTGAATCCGTGCGTGATTTCTTCGAACCGCGCTTCGGGCACGACTTCAGCCAGACGAGGGTGCATGTGGATGCGAAGGCGGCTGAGTCGGCGAGTGCGGTGAACGCGCTGGCGTATACGGTCGGCCGCGACATCGTTTTCGGAGCAGGGCAGTATGCACCTGACAAAACTGCCGGGAAACGCCTGATTGCCCACGAGCTGACTCACGTGATGCAACAAAGTGGAGCAGCTAGTGGAATACAACGCCTGGGGCTGATGGAGCAGCCTGGTGAGACACAACTGGAACGCGAAGCCGATTTGCAGACGATGCGCATGATAGAAACGTGCACGGTGGGTTTGCCACAGGTGACTGGTCGGCTTCAAGCGCTTGGTCTTCAGCGTCAGGCAGATGAATGCGGAACTCGAGGGCCGGCCAATCAGGAACCAGGACAGCCTCTCATCTACCATTACCTAGAGGCACGCCAACGAGGGGTGGATGAAAACTTACGGTCAAAACGGCCGGCCGTGGGGCACGCGCAAAGATTGTTGAACGAATTTCTGCGCAGATACGACAACACGAAAACCGGCACAGGAGATCAGATTGGCTGTGCTGGGAATCCCCAGCGCATTGAGGCAGAGCGTCAGAGCTTGCCGACAAGGTTGAAGGTTGATTGCTGGTTCGGTGATGATACCAAACGAGCAACGGTCATGTTCCAACTCTGTGATGGCGGTCTCAATTCTGACGGGAAAATAGGGGACAAGACATGGCCTCGACTTGAGGCCATGGGAAGCGGTGGAACGACACCACCTCCTCCACCGCCGACACCCATACCGTTACCGCCAACACCGTCGCCTCTATTTGTTTGCGGCCCAGATGTCACAACGCAAATTAGTAATGCAGTGAGCAAAACTAAGACAACGTTTGCTGGATGGTCACCGAGCGAAAAGACCGATGTCTGCAACAATTTGACGTCTTTATTAACTGGTGGATTCGCCTGGGATATCGTTGATTTGCACAATAACGCATGGATTCTTACATACCGCCCGAGCTGTGCCTCGGCACGTGCAACTCCGCGCTGTGGTTCCTCTGTTAAAGTCGGTCCTGACTGCCACTACGCTGGATCAGCCAACTATGTCATCTTCGGTGTTATGTGCAAATTGTGTCACGCACACTTTGCCTCCATTGGCTCCGCCAAAGCTTCTGATTTTACAGAAAGCGAGATGTTAGACTTGATTAATAAGTATAAAGGCACAGGTTTCACAGGATTGGCAACTCCCGTTGCCAATTTTATACCTTCACAGAATTGGGCGCGCTCTGGCTATCGAGGATGGCCTGCGGCAGCCCAACCTGCTGGGGATAGGACAAATTGCAGCCCGACTTGTCCTTTACCATATAGTGGTCGTGCATTCATAGTACATTGGTATCCCAGGATGTTCTAGCAGATAAGAAGCCTGAGGCAAAGAGTCAAAATTCAGCTCCTCAAGCCAGATCTGAATCGTAACCAACAAATGCCTGCGAAGAAAAAACATCTTGATAGCGGTGCTCTTATAGCAGATAAAATTCTTAGAGTTAACAATAAAAGTAAAAAAAGAAAGGAGATAAGAGATGGGTAAAAAAGCTATATTAACTATACGAACAACTGAGGCAAAAAAAAAGATCTCAGCCTCTAAGAAACGAAAACATGGTCTCTCTCAATCCATAACGTCGCCTGTTGATCGCGTTCTGTTACTTCAAAGAACCTTCGGCAACCAGGCAGTTCAGAGGCTTATCAAATCAGGGACTCTTCAGGCCAAGCTTCGAATCGGTCAGCCCGGTGATAAATATGAGCAGGAGGCGGACAGGATGGCGGATTCCGTGATGCGGATGCCGGAGCCGTGTGCCGTAAGCAGACCTGGAGATAAAATACATATCCAGCGGCAGTGCCAGGAGTGTGAAGAGAATGAATTGCGAAAACAGCCGATAGAGGATGAAGAGAAATTACAGAAGCAACCGGTCGAAGAAGAGGAAGATATACTCAGAAAACAGCCTGCAGAGGAAGAAGAGGAAGAATATCTCCAGGCAAAGAAGATGGATGATACAACCTTAGATACCACTTATAATATTGAATCTCGTATCCAGGCAATCAGGGGTGGCGGCCAGCCTTTGCCCGAATCTGTCCGTGCTATTTATGAGCCGCACTTCGGTTACGACTTCAGCGGGGTGAGGATTCATACTGATGCGCAGGCAGCAGACTCGGCGCGGATGGTGAATGCGCGGGCGTTTACGGTGGGACGGGATGTGGTGTTCGGGAGGGGACAGTATGCTCCGCAGACCGCAGGAGGAAAGCGATTGCTGGCGCATGAGCTTACGCATGTGGTACAGCAAGGGGGATATGATAACATGAACAAAGATGCAGTTTCTTCTGGCGCACAGCGCATCCAGCGCTACACTGATTATGATTCAGCGTCCCAGATTGCCGGAGGTTCACTGGGCTGGGTTGATCCATCAAATGACCCTCTCATGGTCTCTGATGATGGCACCATGGCAGTTAAGAACCTGAGCCACGGTAGGGCAAACAGGGCATGGAGTACGCCGGATAAGATCAAGACAGCAGAAGGTATTCTTAAGTCTCAGGATTCTAAAATTAAATTGATCGAAGGAGCAGATACGATCTCTGGTAAGGCTCCAAAAAGGAAAGGAGCCGGTGCAACGATTACTTTGAAAGAAGTAGAGGTCGAGAACAGGGTTGGGGGCGGGCACGCGGGCTTAACGGCAGATTGCGGAACAACTGCCAGGCAGGTAATGGGAATACCTGGTGGTGCGGATAAATTTGTTGCGGTAACCAAGACAAAGGGAGTTGAAAGTTATACCGCAGGCCAGCTTTATCACGGGAATCCCTACACCACACCTGATAGATGGTCTGAGGAGATATTCAAGAGAGAATTTGGAGCAGGATTGACCCGTGCCGAGGCGCTAAAGAAATATGACGACCTCTCAGCTTCAAAAAAAGATAAGTTTGATAAGAAATACGGAATCAATAAATATGCAAAGCCACAGGTAGGACAGGGAATTGCTATTAATACAGAATCTGATATGCCCGGGTGGACACCAACCTCACCGGATGACTGGAACTTTCATTTTGCCGGGGTCATCCTGACGGGTGACCCGGATTATGTAACCCTGGAAAATTATCCGGGCCCTGGAAGGAATGCCTCTTCATGGTTCTTCTGGATGTATGGGCCATATTCAAAGGGACAGTCTTTTCATAATGTCCACGGCGCATACGGACACGGTGATAAATATACCACCATGGTGACCCAGCCTGAGAAGTTATTGCTGGGAAAGACAAGCTCAGAAGGGGTTCATTTCGTTGGCGATCCAGCCAACCCCGGCTCTACTTTAATCGCCAGGCTTCCTAAAGATACTGAATTAAAGGTTATCAGGAAGGGAGTGAACTGGCGCAAGGTAGAGGTGACATCAGGAGCACATATGGGAAAAACCGGATGGATTCTTAATAGCTTATTCGAGTTGAGATGATCAGTATGCCTCAAACACAGAACTACGATAAACAGAAGGCAGTGACAGACCGATCTGAAATAGAGGCATATGACGGTCAGCATGTGGTGGTCTACGGCCGGTACCAGGCAGTCCCGATGCCGACAAAAGCGGTTAATAAGGGGACACCACCTGCGGAATACGCAATTATCTCTCTTAAAGACGGTACCAGGGTATATATGGAATCATATAATACTGACGAGGCAAAGCGTCCTCTTAAAGAGCGGACGCGGTTTGACGGGAAAATGGTTCGCGTAACCGGCACCATTCACCGCCGGATGCCCACAAAAGGCCAGGGACTCGTGGCTCCATCAATTAACGACATTACCGATATCATAGAAGAGGATGCTGCCAGTGAGAAAGATGGTAAAGGATAAGATATCCAGGAGATACAGGATGAACGAAAGAATCGGGATAGCAGCCAAAACACCCGAGGCAAAGAGAGATAATATAGTCTCACGGGCACGAAAGATTGATTTTCTTCCAGGACGGACAGGCTCCGGCTAATATAGGTTTTGGTCCAGACGGGCTGTTTACAGAAACTAATGCAAGTTTACTTGGTCAATATGAAAATATGCACAGAGGGCTTGATGATGCGAGAATGCGGTCTGTTGTTCTAGCTAAGAGCCTATCCGAAAAGTAGAAGAATTACAATGTAGGGTAATGTGGGGTAATGACAACA
>NZ_JMIY01000007.1:12287-40320 GCF_000685155.1 Candidatus Methanoperedens nitratireducens | reverse complement strand
GTTACACTTCGCATGTGCATGGATAACGTTCAGAGCTTCTGGACTTTTCGGATAGGCTCTAATACACCCCCCACGCGGAGAGTATAATATTGCAAGTTACAATTGCAAGGATTGGGTAAATAATGTCCTGGCTTCATATTGATGTCCTGGCTGGATATAACCAATAAAAAATGATTGAAAGATAGTTTAAAATTCAAACGGATTTTAAAACGAGATAAATCATGTCCACTCATCAACAAGTACACAATTCAAAGACTGCGGATAGCGCCCGAAAGCAGCAGCCAGCTAGCAAGCCGGCACCATTGGCACAGCACGCACATCCAGCACCCATAATCCAGCGTGCTAGGGCTGATCCCGGATCGCTCATGCCTGCCGATGTGCTACAGCTCCAGCACATGATCGGCAACAGGGCTGTGGGAAGGCTTTTATCTGAGTCAGGACTGCGAACGTCCTCAGCCGGTTATGTCCAACGATTCACTACACAGGATTGTGATCCATCTGATAAGGCTCGCATTGAAGAATCACATAATCGGGCTATCGCTATGTTGGATAAAGCGATTCAACGACTGACTTCGGACCCTGTGACGGCAGAAACGCAGCGACATTTTGCCAACCATTTTGGGGATTATGGTAGTTTACGACGAGATATTGTGGTTGGACACTTCAAGAGAGATCTAAGTTTGATGAAGGCTTCAAAAATTACCTACGAATGCGAGAGCGAATGTAATCCGGGAGAACCGGCTTATACCTACTGGATTTTCGGGGATATTCATATATGCCTGCCCTGGCTACGTTCAGAATCTCTTAACGAAAGGGGAGAAACATTCATTCACGAGCTCCATCACTGGGACGCTATTCGAGGACATTTAGATCTGGGTTATCACAAGAACAATACGGATAATAAAACGACCTGGATTGTGGCGGTCAACAACGCCGATGCTTACTCGGAATTGGCTCAGGATCTCTACGAACAGCCTTAAAGCGACATTTTAATATTGAGAGTAATTAATATTGAGAGTAATCTAAGAGAAATTCTTCAGTTTTTCAGGGCTTGAGGGGTTTCCGCACCTTCAGCGCTTTCCTCTTTATCTTTATCTCTCTTACTTCTCTTCTCTGCCTTTGCCCCGGCCTGCGCTGCAAAAACATTCAAGAGATCTGTGAGTTTCTCATACTGAGCGGTCTCGATATGCGAATACCTCAGGGGCTTCTTATGCTTCCTTGTTTCTTTCTTGAGCGTCTTGTACAGCTCATCAGAGCGCGACGTTAGCTTCTCATCCGTTGTCCCTTCTATAAGCATAACTCCAGATGCACCGCTCTCAAAAGCAGCATTAACAACATCTGCATCCAGGATATGGATGGACGGTACGCTCACAAACCGAACAAGAGGAGAATAATGCTTCCTGTTAACTCCTGCGATATCAGCAGCAGCATAGGCATATGGATCGATGAACACGATCACGCCAGCTCCTTCGCTCAGGATTGCTCTCACCTGTGCTTTTAGCTGGTTGCGCGTGAAGTTCTTAACCTCAATGCCTTTTATCGGGCATGCAGGTACGCATATCCCGCATCCGGTACATGCCAGAGGCGAGAGAACCGCTTTTCCGTTCTCAAGGCCAAGGGCGTTATAAGGACAGGCTTTAACGCAGTCCCCGCACCCGTTGCACTCAAGGATCACGGGCTTCTCAGGCGGAATGAGTATCATGCCTTTTCCAAGGAACTGCGAGACCTTATGCGCAGAACTTATACCTTCTGTCACGGAGTCATGTATGTCCTTCGGTCCGAGTATGCAGCCTGCTGCAAATACCGACTGGTTTAATGTATTCACTGGATCAAGCTTGACGTGCTTCTCTTCTATGAACCCATCATCCCCAAGAGGCACACCGAGTTTATCCGCAAGCTCTTTTGTACCTGGCGATGGTACGAGTGCAGGGCACAGGACTACCATATCAAATACCTCGCGCCCTTTCATGCCAAGATTAGTATCTTCGTACTGCACCATGAGCGTATTATCCGGTCCTGGAATTATCTCTGCCACTTTTCCGCGCACGAAATTGACGCCCTTTTCCTGGGTATGGCAGTAGAACTCCTCAAACCTTCTGCCCGATGACCTCAGGTCAATATAGAAGATCCATGCCTCAGCATCACCGCTCATCTTCTTGATAAGCTGTGCCTGCTTCTGTGAGTATATACAGCATACCTTGGAGCAGTATTTCTTTCCTCTGCCTGTGAAATCACGGCTTCCTGCGCACAGGACAAAGGCCACCTTCTCTGGAAATGTCCCGTCTGTCCTTTGCAGTCTCATTCCTGTCTTGCTCTTGGCTGAGAGCATATCCTCGAACTCAATTGCTGTCAGGAGGTTAGGGGCAGGGTAGTTGTACTCTTCGATTGCTGAGAGGTCAAAAGGTTCAAAGCCTGTTGCGATCACAACAGCCCCGACCGAGAGTTTGCTCTCCTCTTCCTTTGCATCCAGGTTGACTGCACCGCGGGGGCACACCTTCACGCAGGCTCCGCAGCGGCTGCATTTTGACATATCGATCATGTATGCCTGCGGAACTGCCTGGGCAAAAGGCAGGAATATAGCACCTGTGGGGCATTTCCTTGAACATGCGCTGCATGACGTGCATTTATCAACATCCACATAGCGCGGGCTGTGTTTGAGGGTTATGGTGTAATCCCCCGGACTTCCGTGCACATCCGTAACCTCGGTCTGTGTAAATATGGTAATATTGGGATGATTGTGCGCTGCTACCATCTTTGGTGTGAGTATGCACTGGGAGCAGTCCATTGTCGGGAAGGTCTTGGACAGGCCCATCATATGTCCCCCAAGATATGGCTGCTTCTCTATCAGTATAACCTCATGGTCATCCGCAAGCTCAAGGGCTGCGGTAATCCCTGCTATCCCGCCGCCGACCACCAGTACCCTATCAACCAGGTTCTTGGCAAGGGGCTGAAGCGGCTCGATGGATCTCATGCGGGCGATAGCGCCCCTCATCAGTCCTTTGACCTTTGAGTCAACGCCAGCTTTATCATGCACCCAGCTTGCCTGTTCCCTTATATTTGAGATCTCAAGCAGGTTTGGATTAAGCCCTGCCTTTTTTGCCATGCCCCTGAATGTCTCAAGATGCAGTTTTGGTGAGCATGAGCCCAGTACAACCCGATCCACCCTTCCTTTCTCAATATCGTTATTGATCTTGCCCTGTCCCATGCTGCTGCACAGGTAGTCCTGGATATTCACTGTAACATTTTCCTTCTTCAGGCTCTCTGCAACAGCCTGCAGATCAACGACATCGCTTATGTTTCCGCCGCACCTGCACAGGTACACGCCTATCTTTGCAGGGGTGTTTTCACTTTTCTGTAGTTCATTATCAGAAGTTGTTTCTTTATTGGGAGTTGGTTCATTCTCTTGCATTATTATCTCCCTATCATGGCTATCAATTTATCAGTTGAAACTAAGTGCTTGTTCATACCAAGCTCTGAAGGTGCCAGGCCCATAGCAAGACCGATGAGCTGTGTAAAATAAATAACAGGCAGATCAAGCCTGATATTATATTTTGATTCCACTGCTCTCTGCTTGGCATCAAGCTGCAGGTGGCACATGGGGCACGTCACGACCATGCAGTCTGCACCCGATTCTTTTGCCACCACAAGCAGTTCTTTTGCAAGGCCAAGAGCTATATCCTCGTTGGTCAGGAGTATCGGGCCACCGCAGCATTTTGTCTTATAATAGTATTTTACAGGCTCTGCCCCCAGGCTTATGATGAGGTTATCCAGGGATACGGGATTCTCAGGGCTGTCAAACCTGTTCTCAGGCCGTGTCAGTAAGCAGCCGTAATAAGGAACAGCTTTTATCTTCATGGGTTTTTTGACCTGTTCTGACAGTTTAGTAAGCCCGTAATCATTTACGATCACTTCAAGAAGGTGTTTTGGTTTTGTGTTGCCGTCGTATTTATTGATAAGAGCTTCATTGATCCTGTTCTTTAAAGCAGCATCTTCAAGTGCGGTGTTAGCCCGCATCAGGTTTGAGTAACAGAGGTTGCACGGTGTTGCCAGATCAAGACCTCCTGATGATGCAAGGTTTCTTGCAGACAGCGCGACTCGTATTGTCTTATCAGGTACATGGAGAGTCCCGCAGCAGTTCCAGTTCTTGATCTCTTCAAGCTCAATACCAAGCCTGCTAAATACTGTTTCTACTGATTTGCGGTAATCAGAAGCAGTTCCATGCTGTGCGCATCCAGGGTAATAGGAGTATTTCATTTCTCTTCCTCCTCTGTTTTTTCTTTTTCCCCGGCGTCGCTCTCTCTACTATCCTCTCTGCTATCTCCTGTCATTTTATCCCGGGCTTTATCTCCAAGTTTAAAAATCGCTTCTAATTCGCCCGTATCCTCCATTCTATCAACAGACAGGGGTAATTTCCCTTTAGTGATAAGGGATAATCCAAATGGAGCCTGTTTTATCATTCCTGGATCAGACAGGCTGTATTTTGATATCAGAAGAAATTCTGAGGATCTTCCTTTTTTCTTTACCATATCTGAGAAGATATGATCAAACCTGGTGTTTTTATTCTCTATGCCCTCTGCTATGGCCAGCGGTTTTAACGTTTCCATAAGTTCTGTGGGGTGGATTCCCCTGGGACATCGCACCGAACATGAGAAGCATGTGGTGCATATCCAGATTGTGTTGCTGTTCAACACTTCCTGTTTTAGACCGAGCTGGATCATGCGCACTATCTGGCGCGGAGTGTAGTCCATCTCGTTACTGACCGGACATGAGCCTGCGCAGACTCCACACTGCATGCAGGTGGGAATTTTCTTACCAATCTGTGTCTTTAGAACGAGGTCTCGAAAAATCGGGTCTCTGGATTCTGAAGAAATTGCTTCTTTTTTCGTCTGTATCATCTTATAGGAAAACATATGAAGAGCTTATATCATATATATTTTACTAACCCCATGGGGTGGCTTCTGGCAGAATTGAAGAAAGCAGATACGACATTACATCCTTCTATCTGAAATTTTTTAATTAAGCATAAAGGTATGTTCTCATCCGTGAAAATTTCTTTTTTCATGGTTGTATCTTAAGAATATGTGATCCATATATAAAAATTCTGGCAATGTTACCCTTTGAGAACTTGAAACGTTGATCATCCTTATTTGGGCTAATTTTTAATAATTTACACGGATATGAAATCCGTGCAATCCCAGTTCCAATCGCACCTCTCCTAACCAGTTATGTATTGATTCTTATGTGATCTGATTGCTTATGCAGAATACTGCTGTTACCCTGATCTCCTCTGCCCGCGCTGTATGTATTCATATTGCTGATATCCTGGCACCTTCGCGCCAAACCTCTATAAGTTCCTTCAGGAGCGCAATTATAGTGAATCTGACCCTTTCCTTCTCCTCATAAGGCAGGGAACATCAGCTCTTATCAACCATATCATCAAAGTACTTGTATGAGACTGTTTCAAGAACTCCTCCATACCAGTCTCTGGATTGGGATAGAGAACTGAATGAATTTTGATGCCAGAGTTACGAGGTGTTTTATCTCAAGCGAAACAAGTGCACTGGTATCCGTCAGTACTGTGATCACTCTTTTAGCCTCTCTACAACATCGTCTGCTTCTTTGAGAGACTCCAGTATTGTTTCCTTATAAATCCTTATTCGTTCTGCCTCTTTGAACCCGAGTAATGTTTTCAAGGATTCGTAACTTATCTCACCTGCCGCATACCTGGATGCTATTTGCCTTTTTATGTCTCTCAGTTCGAGTTCCTCGCGGATGGCATCTGAAACCACTTTTTTTATATACTCGCCCGTGGTTTCGAAGTGTTCCCTCGCTACGGCCCCGACTTTAAGATATAGATCTTCTGGTAGTTCTATTGATTTTGATGGCATATTCAGTCACATCTATAGGTTGTTCAGATTTGTTATAATACTTTGTATATTGATATTGAGGCATAGCCATATCAACTCCTCTTTGCAAACTCTTTTAAAATTTAGAAAAATATGGCTGGCGGCTGGATCTGAGGATCTGATCGCCGAAGCCGTGCAGCCCTGAAGCCTCTGACTTATCCGAAGCCTGTACATCGGGCTTTTGCTGATGGCGGCCAAGCCGTACCTGCACCGGGTGGCGCAGAGTGAGAGGCGCTTGGGCTGTTTATTCAATAACTCCCTTTCAAACTGAAGGTTGTACTGAAGATAAGAGCAATATACTTATCTTAGCGTATTATAAATAACGATGGTTATGCAAAAACAAGTAGTCAAACACCCCTATATTACAACTAAGGCTGAAATAAGTAAAGGTAGCCCAATAATAGCTGGAACAAGAGTACGAGTACTGGATATAATTATTGAATATGAGTATCTTGGCTATTCTCCAGATGAAATTATTAGTGCACATCCACATTTGATTCTCCCTCAGATACATGATGCTTTGTCTTTCTATTATGAACACAGGGAAGAGCTAGATCAGGAAATCAGGTCGAGAAAAGAGACAATAGCGAAACTACGTAAGAAGTTTACCTCATGAGGTGTTTTTGAAAGAGATAAAGCATATCAAGATATACGCTGATGAGAACGTAAATGTTGCAATTGTTGAAGGTCTCAAGCGGAGGGGCGTGGAAGCGTGGTCTGCCATAGATAAAGGTAAGCTCGGTCTCAGTGACGAAGAACAATTGAGGTACGCTTTAGAGGAAAGGGCGACGATATTTACCCATGATGATGATTTCCTCAGCATGGTTGCTGAATCTGAAACTGAACACTGTGGGATAATATATGTTCACCAGCAGCATCTCTCAATCGGGGAATGTATACGTCGGTTGAAAGCAATAGTTGAAACTATGTCTCCTGAAGAAATGCATAACCGCATATTATTCCTGTGAAGCACGACCATTGCAGTACCATTTCCACCTCTGCTTTACGCTCTGATATGAAAAACTTTTCATCGCCATCTATGAACCACAGTTTATAGCCGACTTTGCGTCCTTTGCGGTGAGCGATCTACAATAACAATGAAAAAGACGATTGTATAAACAACGAACTCAAAACTAACTTAAACGAACTCATCAGCCCGAGTTCGTTGTGAGTTCGTCCCAGTTCGGTGTTTATATTAGCTCAACCACATCCGAGTCTAAGATGCGATATATTGAACTTTTTCATACCAGAACGCAAAGAAATAAAAACAATGGATGGCTGTCGGCGCTGGATCTGATCGCATATAGCCGTGCAGCCATGAAGCTTCTGACTTATCCGAAGCCTGTACAGCGGACTTTTGCTGATGGCGGCCACGCCTTACCTGCACCAGGTAGCGCGGAGGGAAGGTGCTGGGGCTGTTTATGAATTTATTTGTACAAAATATTTAGACAAATACGATAGGAATATGCTCACTCTGTATGTACATCCAGATATCCAGCTCTGTAATTTTTGGGACAAGATTTATATAATGATAAGTCAATTGTACGGGCATGAGGTGCTTGGTGACTGAAGGCGCGGGATTTGATGGATTGCATATATACAAACTTTGGAATAGTGGCGAGATCGCTTATATAAGAAATCTTGATTCATATTATAGTCTTACATATCAAACTGGAAAACAACAAACTGCCTATGCAACATCCTGATTTTGGGTAGGTGAAGGTGATGGTTGAATTTGAGGTCGACAGGTTGCGAAAGCCATTGAGAAATTTTATATAATCTAATGATTAAGTTATGAAAACTTACTTAATAACAGGCGGCGCTGGCTTTGTGGGTTCTAATCTCGCCATTGAGTTCAAAAAAAATAAACAAAATATCCGAGTAATAGCTCTTGATAATCTTCGAAGACGAGGATCTGAGCTTAACATTCCAAGATTGATAGAAAACGGTGTTGAATTTATACATGGCGATATTAGAAATAAAGAGGATTTTCAGGATGTAGGTGAAGCAGATGTTATAATCGAATGTTCTGCAGAGCCCTCAGTACTTGCTGGTTTTGAATCATCCCCAGAATATCTTATAAATACGAACCTTTTAGGCACGGTTAATTGTCTAGAATATGCAAGAAAATGCGGGGCAGATTTTTTATTTCTATCTACAAGCAGGGTATATCCCATAAAGATAATTAATAGTCTGAATTTCACTGAAACAGCAACAAGATTTGAGCTATCTAATGAACAGAGCATAATAGGTATATCATCCAAGGGACTTACAGAAGACTTTTCGCTTAATGGTTCACGTACGTTATATGGTACCACAAAGTTAGCATCAGAATTGATTATACAAGAATATATTGAAATGTATGGACTTAGATGTGTTATAAATCGTTGTGGAGTCCTTACTGGAAGTTGGCAGATGGGAAAAGTCGATCAGGGGTTCGTGGTCCTATGGGTGGCTAAACACTATTATCAGAAACCCTTAAATTATTTAGGGTATAGCGGTAAAGGAAAACAGGTTAGGGATATTCTACATGTAAAAGACCTGTACCGTCTTTTAGAAATTCAAATTAATGATATGGATACACATAACGGTGAAACATACAACGTTGGTGGTGGGCTGGAGAGATCTATCTCCTTATTTGAATTAACTAATCTTTGTAAAAAATATACAGGGAATAAAGTTCCAATAAATAGTGTTATCGAAAATAGGATGGCTGATATAAGGATATTCATAACTGATAACAGTAAGGTAACAGAAAAAACTGGTTGGAAGCCTGAAATTACCGTTGATCAGATTATCGAGGAGATATCAGACTGGATTAGAGAGAATTCTGAAAAACTTAGGCCGATACTTGCTTAATAGAAAGGAGAATTGGAAAAATGAAGATCGCATTAGTTACAGGATCAGCAGGTTTGATTGGTGCCGAATCTGTTAGATTTTTCAGCAAAAAAGGCTTTGAGATCATCGGGATAGATAACGATATGAGAAGATTGTTTTTCGGTGATGAAGCCTCAACAGAATGGAGTAGAAGAAAGCTTGAATCTGAAATAAAAAATTACACTCATTACAGTGAGGATATTCGAGATAGAGCCTCAATGGAAGATATTTTCAAAAAATATGGTGAAGATATAAAAGTAATAATCCATACAGCAGCTCAACCTTCTCATGATTGGGCAGCAAAAGACCCTTTTACAGATTTTACGGTAAACGCAAATGGAACGCTCAACCTGCTTGAAATGACAAGGCAGTACTGTCCTGATGCTGCGTTTATATTTACTTCTACCAATAAAGTATACGGGGACTCACCGAATAGCTTGCCGTTAGTAGAGCTTGAAACCAGATGGGAAATCGATAAATCTCACCCGTACTACCAGAATGGAATTGATGAATCCATGAGCGTCGACCAGACAAAACACAGTCTGTTCGGTGCATCAAAACTGGCAGCTGATGCGCTTGTACAGGAGTATGGTAAGTATTTTAATATGAAAACTGTTTGTTTCAGAGGAGGGTGTTTGACAGGACCCGGGCATTCTTCCACAGAACTCCACGGATTTCTGGCATACTTGATGAAATGTGCAGTCACTGGTAGACATTACACGATATTTGGGTACAGAGGTAAGCAGGTCAGGGATAATATCCACAGTTATGATCTGGTGAATGCCTTCTGGCACTTTTATCAAAAGCCAAGAATTGGTGAAGTATACAACATCGGAGGAGGGAGACATTCAAATTGCTCTATACAGGAAGCAATAGAGATGTGTGAAGATATTACAGGAAAGAAGATGAATTATTTATATACTGAGAGCAACAGGATTGGCGATCATATCTGGTGGATTAGTGATGTGAGTAAATTCAAGTTACATTATCCAGCATGGAAATATAAATACAGTATTAAAGAAATATTGGTTGAAATATTTCAGAGCGGCGTTTTTAACGTCAAATGAATTAGCCTTATAACACGGTAGATATGTTGAACAAAAAGCATAAGATTTCAATTATAGTCCCAGCCCATGACGAAGAGGAAAATTTACATAATCTGCTGGGTAAACTTATTCCAGTACTTGAACAACATATAGAAACACGGGATTTTGAGCTGGTGCTCATTGATGATAATAGTACAGACTGTACACCAGCAATAGTTGATGAACTCGCCAAAAAGGACTCAAGAATCAGAGCGGTGCACAGAACAGATACACCCGGTTTTGGTAATGCAATTAGAGCTGGATTTAAGAATGCAGCAGGGGATATAATAATCCCTGTTATGGCTGATTTATCAGATGACCCGCATGATATTCCAAAATTAGTTAGAAAAATCGAAGAAGGCTACGATATTGCTTATGGATCGAGATTCTGCAATGGGGGGTCTACCGATGGGTATCCGCTGTCCAAAATGCTGGCAAACAGGATTTTCAATAACACTGTAGGGCTAATGTTCGGCATACGGCACAAAGATATCACCAATGCGTTCAAGGCATACCGCAGGGAGGTACTGGATGCTATTGGTATTGATAACATTGAAGCGAGCGGCTTTGATCTGACTGTAGAAATTCCGTTAAAAGCCCATATTCTTGGATTCAGCAGCGCGGAAGTACCGGTATCATGGTATGGGCGTGAGCGGGGCGAGGCGAAGTTAAAACTATCTGAAAACGGACATCGTTACGGGATGCGACTTCTCAAGATGTTTATAATAGGGAATCTTGTAAGTCTTCGGGATCTTTTCGGCGCAGTAATCAAGGGTTCGTGGATAAGACTGTTGCTTGCAGCAATATTTGGATTCCTGTTGCTTGCTGGCATATTCTCATTTTCAGGTTTTGCGGAGATTTTCGAAATATTATTAAAAGTTTCACTGGGATATGTGGTTATTGCATGCATTATGATCTTTATGACTTTCATTCTCCGCACATGGCGCTGGAGCGTATTGCTTCGGACATCCGGGTACCGTGTGCACAACGATACTGCAATGAAGAGCATTATGTTCGGATGGCTGCTTAACTACCTCCTGCCCGCGCGGATAGGCGATGTGGCGCGGGGCATGGCGCTGAAAACCACCGAGGGTACGCCGCTTGGCATTAGCCTATCAACCATTGTTGTAGAACGGGCAATGGATATGCTGACGCTTGCGTTGATCCTGATGTTGGCTATCTTCACTGTCTCCAGCGGTACGTCGCTTTTTTGGATTGCTGGAGGTGCGCTTGTTGTGGCAATCGGTCTTGTTCTTGGGCTTATCCTGGTATATAAGTACGACCGTGTAATACAGGATCGGTTGGGCGGTCGCTTTAAGTCGCTTGGAAAAAGTATTCTTGCATTGAAATCTGGATTACATAATCTTTACAGGAACCCGCAGGCAATAGCTCTCTGTCTTATATTATCGGTACCCATATGGTTCTTTGAGGTATCAAGCATCTATTTTTCTGCAAAAGCAATACAGTTTGAGCTAACTCCAGCACTGGCGGTTCTTTCAGGGATAGTAGCATTTATAGCGCAGGCAATACCGACCACACCTGCCGGAATCGGAGTACATGAAGGAACGATAGCGGGAGTGCTGCTTCTTTTCGGTGTTGATGTAAGTACCGGAACCTCTATAGCACTGGTGGACCACTTTGCAAGAGGGGTTATTATCTATACTTTTGGCTTAGTCTCGGCTGTTCATATCGGTTTTGAGTCGCGAGTGTATTTTAGAACTAACGGTGAGCTATATGGAATCGAACGAAATTCAGGAAATATATCGGAAAAGATTTGGAGAAGATTTAGATTTTAGACAGAAAATGTACCTGGTGCTTTGTTCTGAATTTTTCCAAAAGTATATTCCAGAGGATTCAACTGTTCTTGAGATTGGTGCCGGATATTGTGAGTTCATAAACAATATCAAAGCAAAAAGCAAAATCGCTCTGGATTTAAATCCTGATGTTAAAAGTTTCGCTAAAGATTCAGTTGAGGTTATCATATCAAGCTCTGTGGATATGAGGGAAATTGGAGATGGAAGCGTTGATGTAGTGTTTACCAATAACTTCTTTGAACACTTAAGCAAGGAAAACATTATTAAAACTGTAAAAGAAATTCGCAGGGTTTTGAGGGACGACGGAAGATTCTTGATTCTACAACCAAATGTTAGATTTTGCTTTAGAGATTACTGGATGTTTTTCGATCATATAACACCCTTGGATGACAGGAGTTTATCTGAAGTATTAGAAGTAAACGGATTTAGAGTTGTAGAATGCAGGCCGAAATTTTTACCATATACTATCAAGAGTAAGTTACCTAAATCTATATTCCTACTTGAACTTTACCTTAAATTTCCGATTGTTCACAGGCTATTTGGAAAACAGGCGTTCATTCATGCTAAAAAATCTCTATAAAGAGATACAATGAGCATTTCTTTAAAAAGAATGGAAAAGTAAAATGTATACAAATAAATTTGATAAATTGATGAAAGAATACTATCGTGCAAAGATGCGGATTACATCACGATTATTCTATAAGGATTTTTTAATTTTAATTTTGGTGTTATCTTTAATAATACTTCCCTCCATTTTAGGGCTAATTTACATTAAACTTTTTGGGGTTAATATAGTTTTTTGGGATCAATGGGCTATAGTACCCCTCATAAAAAAATTATACACAGGAGCTTTAACTCTTGATGATCTTTTTGCTCAGCATAACGAGCATAGAATTTTTTTCCCAAGAATTACCATGCTAGCCTTAGCGCATATAACACAATATAATACTATCGCAGAGATGTATTTCTCTTGGATTATTGTATTTATTACTTTATTTTTAATATTAAAAATGTACATACAAGATTTTGGGAGTTCAATATCTGTGATGATAAAATTTATACCAATTGCTTGGTTGATTTTTAATTTTAGGCAATTCGAGAATATTCTATGGGGCTGGCAAATTTCAGCATATTTATCCATTCTTGGATTTGTTGCTGCAGTATATATGCTTGATAAATCGGAGAAGATAAACAATTGGTTTATTATGGCTATTTTTAGTGGAATCATATCTACGTTTTCATTTTTTAATGGACTATTTGTATGGCCCGTAGGGCTTGTATTTATTATTTTATCAAAAATTAATAATAAAATATCCATTATAATTGTATGGACAATTAGTGGTATTTTGATTTGGAGCGCATATTTCTATAATTGGATAAAACCTTCACACCATCCATCTCTTTTCTTTGCGGTGGAGCACCTTATTAGTAGTATAACATACTTGATTGTAAATATTGGTGCGCCGCTAGCATTCGAACAAAGGCATGCTTTTGGAACAGGAATTATATTATCAATATTTATTATAATAAGTTTAATTTTTACCATAAGAAATAGATATACAGCTGAAAATGCTAAGTGGATTTGTTTTATTCTTTTTTCGTTTCTATCATCTGCCGCTTTAACTATTGGACGATCTGGATTTGGCGTAGAACAGGGATTAAGTTCAAGATATGTTACATTTACATTATTAGGGGTAATTGGTGTATATTTAATTATATTGCATTTATATAGTAAGTCCCAAAAATGCTCTGTTCTTTATGGAATGATATTATCTATAATTTTAGTCGGAATAACTGTTGGATATGTGGACGGCGTAAAAGAAGGGGGAAATATATTGGAAGGTAGAAAACTTATGGTAAATAATCTTATTGATTATGAATGGACTGCCGCTGAGAATTTAAAAATGTTATATCCTAATGAAGATATTTTGAGAGAGAGAGCCAAAATCTTGGAAGAGTACAAACTCAACGTATTTACCTCTGCACAAATAATACCTGAATGGCAGTTGTTAAAACGCATTCAAGGCGGCATAATGGCTATAGACTATGTAGGCAAAAAGCTGTATGTCCAAGAAATCAATGTTGTAAATATGGATAAAAACATAGAACAATTTGTAGAAATCAGAGGCTGGGCAGCAGATGATTTAACTAAGGATGGGGAAATTAAAACTTTCCTGGTTTTCAGAGGCGACAGCGAAGAAATTGTGATACCAACTAAAAAAACGCACAGACCAGATGTAGCCAGCTATTTTGGAGTTAAGAGTTATGAACAATCCGGTTGGTCAGCGATACTCAGACTAAAAGAATTTGAAGAGAAATGCTACAATATTTCTTTGCGTATCCTAAGGGCAAATGGCGAAGAATACTTTGAATTAGCTGGTGATAAACCGATATGCTTCATTTAAATCTTAAATCCGTATCGAAAAATCCTCTCTCTCCAGAGTCAGGTTAGGGTTATAATAAGGATCTCCTTTATTAATAACCTGCTTCCATTTTTCCCTTATATACTTAACCTCTTTTAAGAATCGTTTCTGTTTCTCCGGGTTATCTTCATAGCCCCTGCTCAACGATTCATGGTGATATAATTCTGCATATGGTGTATAGACTATCAGATATCCTTTCTCTCTGATTTTGAGACACAGGTCAACGTCGTTAAAGGCGACTGCCAGATTTTCATCAAAACCTCCTACTTCTTCAAACACATCTTTTCTTAGCATCATGCATGCGGCTGTTACGGCACTAAGGTTATGGACTAAATGAGGTCTCAACATATATCCAGGATTATCTTTAGGAATATATTTATGCGAATGGCCTGCCACACCTCCCAGACCAATTATAACTCCTGCGTGCTGAATTGTACCATTTGGATAAAGTAACATACCTCCAACGGCTCCAACTTCCTTACGCTGCGAATGTTCTAGCATTGCGGATAGCCATTCATCAGAGATTACTTCCGTATCATTGTTTAAAAATAGCAAGTATTCACCATTTGAATTTCGAGCAGTAAAATTGTTGATAGCTGAGAAATTAAAAGAATCCTCATATTTCAGCGTTCTGATATTAGGCGCTTTACTGATTGTTTCTAGGTAGTCTATAGTTTGATGATCTTTACTATTGTTATCAATAATAATAATTTCATAATTTTTATAACTTGTTTTTTTCTCAATGCTCTCTATACATTTTCTGAGCACATCGATATGATCTTTAGTAGGTATAATTATACTAACTCTGGGAGTCCCTATTATATCTCTTTTAATTCTGAAAGAACTTGGGAATTTACCTAATAATACTTCCCCATTTATTTTCCTTCTTTCTAGGCTATCTTCCAGAGCTTTTCTGGCGTTAGTATCAGCATAACCTTTCGCTTCATACCTAACAGCAGTCGAGTTTGGAATTTTTCTCCAGTGATAAAGGATTTTAGGTATGTGATATATTTTATCGGTTCTTTCTGCAAATCTCAACACAAGATCGTAATCCTGACTTCCTTCGTATCCTTTTCTGAATCCGCCAATCTCATCAATGATTTTTTTCCTATAAACTCCAAAATGGCAGGTGTACATGTTTGATAAAAATAAATCCGGGGACCAATCTGGTTTAAAATATGGTTCACTTCGTTTACCGTTTATATCAATTTTATTTTCATCACTATAAATCATATCAGCTTCTGGGTGTTCCTGTAACAACTTAACAACTTCAAACAGAGCATTAATAGGCAATTCATCATCATGATCTAATAGCCCAATGAATTCCCCGGTCGCTAACGATAAGGCTTCATTGGATGCCCCTGAGATTCCCAAGTTTTCTTTCAGATATTTTACCTTAATTCTATAATTATGCTTTGCGTGTTTTTCCAGTACTTTTCTAATATGCATTTTCGTCGAAGCATCATCAACTAAACATAGCTCCCAATTCTCATAAACTTGGTTAATTACAGAATATATTGCCTTTTCTAGCCAAATTTCATCTACATTGTATACGGGCGTAATTATGCTAATCTGAGGTTTATATTTGAAGCTCTTTAATTGATTTCTCATTTTTTTTATATCAGTATGTTTTATTATATAAGTGTCATATGATTCTTTTAAATTTTTACCATAGTTAAATTTACCATATTTAGAATGCCAAATTATCTCTTCAATCAAAGAACGATGCCCTCCAGTTAACAGAATTCTATAACCACTCATCCCTATTTTTATAAAATTTGATAATTCTATATTAAACATTGGAACTGATTGAATAAAATTCCGACTTTTTGATTCATGTATCTTATTTAAGATGGCCGTAATATTCCGTATATGAACGTCTTTGTCATATATGGTTTTGTTCAATGCATCAATTGTAGATTCTAAATTTTTGATTTCAATATCCTTGCCGTAGATAGCTTTATTCAATGCATCAATTGTAGATTCCAAATCCCTGATAGAAACATCCTTGTCTTGGATGGTTTTATTCAATGTATCAATTGTAGATTCTAAATTTTTGATTTCAATATCCTTACCGTAGATGGCTTTATTCAATGCATCAATTGTAGATTCTAAATTTCTAATATGAGTATCCTTGTCTTGGATGACTTTATTCAACGAATTGATCTGAGTATTCTCATCCAGTTTTCTCAAAATTTCAATCCTTTTTTCTATACCAGATTTAAACTCAATACTACCAATTTCTATAGTTGAGATACAGATAATAAATTGTGTTATTAAATTCAGGTGATATTTTTTGGTATACTCTAGATAATTCGTTGTTCTAAACTGTAAATCAGCCTCAAAAATTAAAAGCATTAATAACCCTTTTTCTAGAGGGAGTTTATAAAGATTATTTTCCGAATAAAACTCTCGTATTAAGTTTATAAGCCATCCTTCACTATCCGATTTTGTTAAATACGCAAAATTTGCAGCGAAATCATCTACTTTAAATACTTTCAAATTCATTAATTCCCACAGATAATAATATAAAAAGCGTAGTGGTTCCAAAAAGAGTAAAGTGGATAAATCAGAGAACTCCCAGTCAATTACCCGAACCCTATCCCTATTACAAATAATATTCTGCGGTATAAAATCAAAATTTACTATGCGACGAAAAGCTTCTTGCGGCAATATTTCAAAGATGCTACTAACCTCTTTATCAATCAGTTCTATAAACTCTTTATTACCAGCATAATATCCTTTGAAATGCTTAATCACAGCATCAAGTTCGTCCTCTATATGCTTTCTATCAGTCTTCTCAGCATAACTGTTTAGGTGATAAATAATCTGTGATGTTTGTTCAAAGTGCTGTTCGATGATTTTCTGTAAACTCTCAGAGGAATAATTAGATGATACAACAGAATTATCTAAGGAAATTTTAAATGAAGTGCCATCAATAAATTCCTCAAAATTGACTAATTTTTTCCCAATAACAGTTTGATATATCTGTCTTGGAGGGTAACTGAGATTATATTTTTCTCTTAAAATATTGCAAATCTCGCTTTCGCGCTTTAAATGATATTCATATTCTTCAGACCTGCAGAATTTAGCAACTATAAAAGGCTTGGATTCATCGTCTCTGAATATAAGATGAACCAAACGCCCTTTATCATACCGCTTTCCCTGCCCCATTGAGATTTGAATTGAAGATAGCTTCTTTGGCTTTGAGCCATGAATACCCATTGATTCCCAGTTATTCAATATATACTGCTGTATTAAATTCATCATAGCTATTTCTCGGCAATTATTATATAGGATGATACAAAGGAATCAATATCCCCATTCTCCAAAGATTTTAATTCCAGTTCCTTTACATTCTGCTCCATCGATAGCTCTTCTTTATTGGCATCTAGGTATTTATGAAAAAATCTGGAAATATTATAATTGTTGAGTGGCAATATGTATCTTAATTTCTTGTAGTCTTCAACAGGGTAAAAAAACTCAATTTTTTCCTCGCTGAAGCCCGCATTAGTTAACAATTCTTGATAACCTTTCTTATCATACAAATAGGTTCGATATTCCTGCCCAGTTAGCTTTTTCATAAGATTATTAGCATCTTCTCTCTTAAGATAACTGATATGTGGAATTCCAACATGGTCGTCAGGAGCGCCCAATAAATATCTAAATGCATGGCTATTCTCTATCCCTATATACAATTTGCCTCCCGGTTTAAGTACCCTATGGCACTCTCGTAGTGCTTGGATCTGAAGTTTTTCCGGATCTCTTTCATTTACCGATGCTCCTACCCATTCCAAAACACCATTGAGAGTAACCAGATCAAATAAATTGTTACATAAAGGGTTTTTCAGAATGTTCATACCGGCTAAGGACACATCTTTAACTCCTTCTTGTTCGCATCTGATTTTCAGAAAAGCCAATCTATGATATGTCCCATCTATAGCTATAACCTTAGCTCTTCTTGCCATAGCGATGGTAGACGTTCCATGCCCTGCGCCTACCTCAAGAACTAGAGAATTTTTATCCAACGAGAACAAAAACTGCCAATCGGTACGTGTTTCTTCAGTCATTATAAAGTAGAGCCAGGGATTTTTATTAGAAATCATCTCATCTATAACATCTCTCCAAGGCTCGTTACTCATTCGTTGTAATAGAATTTCCATTTCTTCAGAAGGCATATCGCCATAATATTTAGTATCCTCAACAAACATGGGAATGTCGTTTACTATTGGGAAAATTGCTCCGCAGTCTCGGCACTTATAGGCGTCTACTTCTGCGATTAATCCACCGTTGCATTTAATGCATTGCAATATCGAAGTTTTAAGATTATTTTTTATCACTACTGGCACTCCAGATTTTAGTCTAACAATCGATTTTAATTACAAATTTCTACCTTGGCTCCTAAGTCTGCAATTCCGACCATTTTCTTATCTTGCTCTATCCTAAAAATAAAGCAATCATACCGCCTATCTAGTACTTCTATATCTCTATCAGAGCGAGCTATAACAACACCAGCATTTAAAGAATAAACTCCAGCACCTAATTTAAGCTGTTGTGTAAATTTAATTATTGATATTTCACCTCTCTTTTTTTTGCTTAAGTCCAGTCCTTCCCATTTAGTATTAGTTCCATATACATCAGTAAACTTGTTTTTAATAGTGCATCCAATGGTTAGACTTTCCTCAAAATTCTGATGCATCAATACATGAATTTTTACTATTGCTATATCGCCGCTTTGGAATATTAGATTTGGAAAACCTTTCTCATCGATAAGTTCCACTTTTATTATTTCCGCTTTTCTATTTCCAAATCTAGTCTCCTGATTTGAAAGTCTTGGTATCTCTTTTTCCAACACTTCGTCCTTACCAGTTTTTTTAATATCAAAATTAATTGGAAAGGATATTGATTCATTAGCTTTAATCACCTTTGGCCATCCCCATGCCGCCCAGCAGTAGCTGAGGTCCTCGCCTATTCCCGAAGTTATGAATTTGATTGTAACCTCTTTCCCATAATACTCTTCAAGACCAATCTTGAAATTATGCCAGCCCTTATCCTGTGGATTCTTCTTCGGCTCAATGGCTCTTGAGAATATATTCTTCTCCATGCCATTGCATTTAACATTGATATCAAACCTTACCCCCTCTTTTATCTTATCCCACGCACCCGGCAGAAGCCCGATAGCAAAAGCCAGCAAAGAGTCAGGCTCAACTATAAGATCATACTCAATTTCCGAAGGAGGATGGGCAAAGATAACCTTTCTCGGCACGGATTTCATCTCTACCATCTGCTCGCGTACATAATCAGGCTGCTGGGATTTTTTCCCGGCATTTTTAAGATTGTCTATAAAATTATATACCGTATAATATCCGTCTTTCAGAACCTCCCCTCTTTCCTCCAGATTTCCCTCGTTATACGTTCTCTCCCGCTCCGCAATCAGTGCATGGTACTTGTTTACAACCGTATTCGCATCTCCCCTCTCAATTATCCTCCCTCCATCGAGCAGCAGCGCATAGCTGCAAAGATTCCTCACAGCCTCCGTATCATGTCCCACATACAAAATCGTCTTCCCCGCCTCCTGCATCTCCCTTATCTTCCTGAAGCACCTGTGCTGGAATATAGCATCGCCTACGGCAAGGGCCTCATCCACAATAAGTATATCAGAATTAACATTCACCGCAACCGAAAAAGCAAGCCGGACGATCATTCCCGAAGAATATGTCCGAAGGGGCTGATCTATGAAATCCCCGAGTTCTGAGAAATGCAGGATCTCATCAAACTTATCATTAATTTCCTCTTTTGATAAGCCCATTATTGAGCCGTACATATAGACATTATCCCTGCCTGTGAACTCTGGGTGGAACCCCGAGCCAAGTTCAAGTATCGCCGAGACCTTGCCGTTGACTTCGTATGAGCCCCCGCTTGGCTCAAGCACTCCTGCTAGAATACTGAGCAACGTGCTCTTGCCTGAGCCGTTCTGCCCTATTATTCCCACGGTCGTGCCTTTTGGCACCTCAAAGCTGATATCCCGAAGCGCCCAGAAGTCGGCATGTCCGTTGAGCCTGCCCATGCTTATGTACTCAAGGGCACGTTTACCTGAAGAGCCATATAATTTGAATTTCTTGGACAGGTCATTAACCTTTATAGCAATCATAACAGCTCACTGAAACCTCTTTTTGTTTTCTGGAATATAATGATGCTGAAAAATAAAAATATAATGGAGAACATCAGGAAAGGTAAAAGTTTATCCAGTTCAGGGAATCTGCCGTAAAACAGCATAGCCCTGTATATCTCAAGCATGTAATATGCAGGATTCAGATATGCTATCCACCGTACGCTCTCAGGTATCACGTTTATAGTGTATACTATAGGTGTTCCCCAGAACCAGATCATGAACAAGGAACCGAGAATCTGCGGCGTATCACGGAAGAATACTGTTGCACTTGAAAAAACTAAGCTTAATGAAAGAGTGAACATCATCTGCAATATGATACCTATGGGCAGGAGTACTATGTAGATGCTGGGCATGCCCTTCAGTATAACGAATAGTACCATGAATATCGCAAGTCCTATCAGAAGATTTACAAACTCTGACAGGATTGTATATACTGGAAAGATCTCACTTGGAAAGGGTACCTTTTTTATGTAGTTCTTATTATCCACGATTGATCTTGAGGCGCGCATCACCGATTCGCTGAAAGCCGCCCAGGGAAGGAAACCCGCGCTGAAATACAGGGCAAAATCCCAGACGCTATCATTACCCGGAAGCCTTGCTTTGAGGAAAAGTCCGAAAACAACAAAATATACCAGTAACATGATTATAGGATTAATAACAGACCAGTAGAACCCAAGCAGGGAGCCCACATACTTTGATGAGATGTCCCTCTTAACGAAGTTCCAGATTAATCCGCGGTAGTTATAAAGAGCTAACATTGGTATATTCCCTGTAATCCACTTCTACAAGCTGTTTCTGAATTATTTCATTTGCAAGATGACTGATGGAGACCCCTTTTTTCCTGGCGCCTTTCTGAAGCAATTCGGCAGTATCCATATCTACTTCTATATTTTTAAGTTCAATATTCAGGGCATTTTCATATACCTTCTCAAGGAAACCCACTCCAAAAGCGGCACCTATGATTTCCTCAGACAAAGTATTTAATCTGCGTTCATCTGCGTTTATCTGCAGTTCCATTTCTTTTGATTTCATAGTTCCTTCTCAAACAGATATCTCCTCAAAGCTCCTTCCCAGTTTTCCATCTCAAGCCCGTATTTCTTTAGTTTCATACTCACAAGCGGGGAATACATGGGCCTCTTTGCTTTTGATTTCATGGCATCTGTTTTTGTCGGGTATAGATCCGCCTCTATACCCAGTATATCAAAAATTGTCCTTGCAAACTCATACCATGAGCACTGTCCTGTGTTAGCTGCGTGATATATGCCATAAGGCAGCTCTTTTATCAGTATTCTCCTGATCATATCTGCGGCATCTCTTGTATATGTAGGTGACATAACCATATCATCCACAACCTTAATCTCCTCTCCGCTGCGTGCTTTTTTAATCATTGTCTCAACAAAATTTCCACCTTTACCGCTTGCGCCCGCAATCCCGAAGAGGCTTGAGGATCGTATTATATAATATTTCTCCAGGATGTTCCTGATACAATATTCACCTGCAAGCTTGCTATTTCCATATACGTTTAAGGGATCTGGAGTATCTTCCTCTGTATATGGCTCAGTTTTCCTGCCATCAAACACATAGTCGGTACTTATATGCACCAGGATTAAGTTAAGATCGCTGCAGATCAATGCTATGTTCCTTGCACCCAGCGCATTGACTGCAAAAGCTTTATCAGCAAACTCTTCTGCATCATCCACCCTGACATAAGCAGCGCAGTTGAGCACAGCTTCGGGCTGTATGTTTCTCAAGATATCCACTGAAGATCTCAGATCAGTGACATCGATATCGGCATGGGTAAGAGGGACGATCTCATGCTCAGTATCTTTAAATGCTCTTACAAGATCAAAACCCAGTTGCCCTTTGGCCCCAATTATGGCGATCTTTATGACCAGAACCCCCTGCTTTCTCTCATAAGTTTCTCCTTCAGTGGCTTCCACCAGGAGGGATTGTTCTTATACCACTCTACAGTTTTCGCAAGTCCGGTTTCCAGATCTATTTTTGGCGACCAGCCAGGCTCTTTTCTAATTTTAGTATTATCAAGAGCGTATCGGTAATCATGTCCTGGCCTGTCTTTAACGAATTTTATGTAGCTCTCATCCCTTCCTAATAATCCAAGGAGCATCCTGACTATATCGATATTCCTTTTTTCACTCTCTCCGCCTACGTTGTAAACTTCACCAGTCTTTCCACGATTGAGAATAGTTGCAATGCCTGCGCAGCAGTCCTCAACGAAGATCCAGTCTCTGATATTTTTTCCTTCGCCGTATACAGGCACATGCTTATCTTCCAGCAGGTTTGTGATTATAAGCGGAATGAATTTCTCAGGATATTGATAGTACCCATAGTTGTTGGAAGGTCTTGCTGTAGCGGCTGGTAAACCATACGTCTCATGATATGCCCTTATTATTAAGTCGGCTGAAGCCTTGGAGGCCGAATACGGGGAATTAGGAAGCAGAGGCAGATGTTCAACGAACTTGCCAGTTTCCCCAAGCTCACCATATACCTCATCAGTAGAAATATGCACAAATTTTTTAATATCGCTATGCCTGCACGCTTCAAGAAGTACCTGAGTTCCTTCGATATTTGTAATTATAAAAGGCCGTGAATCAAGTATTGATCTATCTACATGGCTCTCGGCAGCGAAATTAACTAAATACTCTGCATCCTGGATCAGCTCGTATACCAGCTTTCTATCCTCAATTCTGCCATGGATAAACCTGTATCTCTCGTTCCCCTCAATATCTTTAAGGTTATCAGGATTCCCTGAATAGGTTAATCCATCCAGATTTATTACTTCATAATCCGTATTTTTTAGTATATAGTGGATGAAGTTCGAGCCTATAAAACCACATCCGCCTGTTATTAGAATTCTCATCGCTCAATCCACCTTAAAAGGACTGTTAAGGCTATTCTCATATCGTATCTCATCCACTTTCTCTTTCTTCCCCCAGCCCGCGTAAAGTCTGTTGGGAAGGTTTATTACAAGGCCAGGTTTATCACCGATATTTTTATAAGCATGTACTATTCCCGGAGGCACTATTACCATTTTGAGATCATTTTCACCTATATTTAAAACCATTTTATTCTTATATGTTGCTGACTCTTTTCTATTATCCCATAGCACCAGCTTAAAAGTAGAGGGACCTACAAAACAAAAATAATCTGTTTGATCCAGATGCTCATGAGGCCCTCTGGCAATTCCCGGATATGTAAGCGATATATAAGACATCTGGGGGTAACTATCATTTTCTATCATATCTTTCCTGAAAAGCTCTATAAGCCAGCCTCTGTCATCTTCATTTTTCACCAGATCTTTTATAATAAGGCCATCGATTCCATCAAGTTTGAAATTACTCATACTTCTATCTCCGAATAATCACCGATCATCAGCCTTAGTGCTTTATGATTATTATGGTTTTTTGAAACCCTTACATCTTTTCCGATCAAACTATCCTCCAGCCTCTCAATTCCTTTGACCTGGGCATTATTGAGAATAACACAGTGTTCAATTGATGAATCAACAATCTTGGTATTATCGCCGATACTGGTATAAGGCCCTATAAAAGAATTCTCAATATGAGCGCTCTTACCTATCGCTACAGGACCGCGGATAATGCTGTTAACAATAACTGCATCCCTGTCTATTCTTGCCCTGCCTGTAACTTTACTTCTATTATCCAGGGTCCCATAGATCTCATTTTTAATATATTCATCCAGAACAATGCTATTTGCTGTTAGAATATCATCCTTTTTTCCTGTATCCAGCCACCATGAATTGAGAATCTCGCTCTTAACATTGCAGCCCATGTTGATTAATTCCTGTATGGCATCCGTGATCTCAAGCTCGTTGCGCCAGGATGGTCTGATTCTCTCTATAGCCTCATGGACTCTTAAAGAGAATATATAAACCCCAACCAGAGCTAAATTGCTGGGCGGTTCTTTTGGTTTTTCTATAAGTTTTACCACATTCCCCTCCTTATCCAGTATCGCTACCCCAAAGCTGCCTGGATTTTCAACTTCCTTAAGTAATATCAGCGCATCCAGTTTTTCCCTGTTGAATTTGTCCACAAGCTTATTTATCCCCTCTCCAAGCAGGTTGTCTCCAAGACACATTACAAAGGATTCATTTCCTAAGAAATTTTTTGCAGTCTTAACAGCATGAGCCAGGCCAAGGGGCTCCTGTGGCAT
This sequence comes from Candidatus Methanoperedens nitratireducens, assembly GCF_000685155.1. GTDB lineage: Archaea > Halobacteriota > Methanosarcinia > Methanosarcinales > Methanoperedenaceae > Methanoperedens > Methanoperedens nitratireducens. Next base: position 15,852 of record NZ_JMIY01000007.1, on the reverse strand, counting down.
ATATGTAACATTTACTCTCCATGCTGAGCCATCTTTTACATAGTCCTTAACATGTTCTCCGGTCTCAGGTGCAATTATTATTCCTGTGTCTTTTACTCCAGCATGGGATATCTGGTCTATAACATAACCAAGAATAGGTTTATTAGCCACCGGAATAAGCTGCTTTGCCGTGGTGAAGGTCAAAGGTCTCAATCTTGTTCCTTTACCGCCGCTTAATATCAGAGCCTTCATAATAGTCCCTCAGTTAATAATTGTCCTTTTATTAAAAACATCCAGCTATAAATTTTTCTATCAAAACTTGGATTTTTCGCCATAGCTCTCAGTAACTTTTAAATATGTTTCAGTTTTTATACGCTCAAGACTATAGTCTTGAATAAAGCTTACTGTTAAATCTGGATAATAATGATCTCTGCTTCCATTATACTGCTCACCAAGAATGGTGAAACGGATATTAATAACTGTTTATCTGCTATATTATCTCAAAAAACATCTCACCTCTTCGAGGTTATTGCCATAGATTCAGGCTCAGCCGATTCTACTCCTGATATTTTAAGTAAATTTCCGCTAAAGGTCGTACATATCAGGCCTGAAGAGTTTGGTCATGGTACAACAAGAAATCTTGGAGCACGTTTAGCAAATGGAAGGTATCTTGTCTATATTACCCAGGATGCAATCCCGTTCAATGAGAACTGGCTTGAGCTATTAATTAACAGCGTGGATGGAAATAAAGAAATTGCGGGTGCATACAGTAGGAACATACCTAAGGGAGGATGCGATCCTTTCGAAGCGCGGTATGTTGCAAAGGCATGGGGGGAAAAAAGAGAGGTTAAAAGTATAAAGAATTATAAAAATTTCAAGGAACTGGTTTTCTTTTCCAATACCAGCTCCTGCATCAGAAAAGATATCTGGGAGAAATTTCCATTCAACGAAGAATTAGTACAGACTGAGGATCAGGATTGGTCAAAAAAAGTGTTAGAGGCTGGATATAAGATTGTCTATGAACCTGCTTCTATAGTATACCACTCACATACGTATTCAATTAAAAAATTGTTCAGTAAATATTTTGATGCCGGCACTGCCCATAAGCAAATATTCAAAGATAATAACAATGTTTACTTGCCTCTGATCCCTCTCTTTGCAATAGCAGTAATGCTGCTTGATCTAAATTTTATGGTTGATAGAAATTACAGACTGCTCTCGATACTGAAATGGATTCCTAACAGTGTCATAAGGCACCTTATAGAAGCAATGGGTTTCTGGCTGGGATTACATTCAAGATTTTTGCCTGTTAAAATAAAAAGAAATTTCACCATGTACGGTAGATATTAGATTCTGACCGCCTCTCTATAAATATCCTCCAGTTCTTTGGCTGTACTCTCCCATGAGAATCTCTCCACAAGTCTTCTGGCATTGCTGCCAAGCTTTTCCCTGAGTATTTTATCCTTCATTAATCTAAGCATGGCATTAGCTAAAGCTTCAGCATTCTTCTGCTCGATTATTAATGCATTTTCCTCATGAGTAAACAGTGAAGAGATGCCTCCAACATCACTGGCTATAATGGACATTTCTGCAGCAGCAGCCTCAAGCAGTGTTAATGGCATTCCCTCCCATAATGAGGGCAGGATAAAGGCATCACATCCCAGGTAATATTCATTCAGCATCTGTTCATCGATTTTGCCTTTAAATTTCATGATTTCTCTAAGATCTAATTCCTGCGTAATTCTCATAAGATAATCAAATTCTGACCCTTCTCCCACTATTATAATCTCAAAATCATCGCTATCTCGGTTTTTTAAAATCTCTGCTGCCTTTATTAGATATATCACACCTTTTTGTTTTTCAAGCCTTCCCACGAATAAAAACTTTATTTTGATATTTTCTCTTTTTTTACGATTCTGGAATCTATGGAGATCAATGCCATTTGGCAAATAAACAGCATTTCTGATTCCTGCAGCACACAGAGCCTGCGCTCCTTTTAGATCTACTGATGCTACTTTCTTAAAACCGGAGTAATTTAAAAAAAACCTCTCTGCGAATCTTTTAAGAGGTGAATATTGCTCATCGTTAAAACTAATTCCGTGACAGGTATTGATCACAGGGATTCCATAAAGTCTTGCAACGATTGAAATAAAAAAGCCAAGATCAGCAGAGTGGGAATGAATTATATTTGGTCTGAGATCTCTGAGATTCTTAAGTCCCCATAGAGACAACAGAACCAAAGACATTGCCCTTCGTGGAGTTATTCTATCCAGGTTAAATGCATGCTCTCTTAGCCCAAATTTTAATACCTCTCTGTCCTTAATTTCTTCACATTTTGAAGTTGCAACATGGACCTCGTACCCTAACTTTATCTGTTGTTTCTTAAGGTTGTATACAACCCATGCGTCTCCTCCTATTACGGCAGGATATTTCTTAGTTATATGCAGGATTCTCATGAAAAACTCCGCTGCAAACGGCACCTCCCGGGGTCTGGGGCTTGCCCTGGCGCTTATAAATCTGCTTAAGCGGCGGCAGTTTAACCGTCTCACCCAGACTGATAATATTCACATCCTCAAATCCCATCTTCTTAACGGAATCCTCATCCACATCCGTGGTTATCACATCAGCGCCAAGACCACGTGCAAGGGTCAGCACCAGTTTCTCGCCGCCACCAATTGCTCCGATGTAGTCGTGGAAGATTGCGATTCTCATATTTTTAAATCTGACTTCTGCACATATATGAAGTAACACTTGTAGATCTACATCATTGATTCGCTTCTACAAGCTGTTTCTGAATTATTTCATTTGCAAGACGACTGATGGAGACCCCTTTTTTCCTGGCGCTTTTCTGAAGCAATTCAACAGTATCCATATCTACTTCTATAAGGAAATGTCTTTTCTTAATATCAACTTTCATTTCAATTTCTTCAAGCACATCAAGATAGTCTGTACTATCATGAGTATTCCAGAATTCAGCAGCTTCTTCATATGTTTTGAATTCTTCAGGTATTTGCTTAGGCTTTTTTGGCATTATAGTACTTCCTTTCTTTAAATGTCATATCTCTTGCGGATATAATGAGTGCAGTATTAGATGATTTATATATGAATACTATAAAAAGATACCGTCCATCACGAGTTTGCCCATATGCAACGTAAACATCTTCACCGCTCACCCTGCCTCTCTTAACGCGGCGGAAAAGTGCATTTGAATTCAATGCTTCTTCCACTTCTTCAATAGCGATATTATGTTTTTGCCGTATTTTGGATACAAACTTTTCAATCCAAAGGATTTCTTTGATCCACATACCATTCCATTTTCAAGAGAATATTATTTGTATTTTAATCCATTTATTCCATTTATAGCCGCTCATTCAGGTATTCCTTCTCAATAAGATATTCCCTCAAAGCTGTATCCCAGTTTTTCCATCTCAATCTTCTCAGTAAATATCTTATAATCCTCATAAGATATTTTGTCGTCATGAGAATTATATTTAATATCCACATTATAGGGAGGAGAGGTAACAATTAAGAGCCTATCCGAAAAGTAGAAGAATTACAATGTAGGGTAATGTGGGGTAATGACAAC
>NZ_JMIY01000007.1:0-12187 GCF_000685155.1 Candidatus Methanoperedens nitratireducens | reverse complement strand
ACACTTCGCATGTGCATGGATAACGTTCAGAGCTTCTGGACTTTTCGGATAGGCTCTAAGTCTTTTTTTCAGGGTGCTTTACCGATGTCGCAGAAATATAAATCCTTCAGCTTATATCTGGCATATACCAGACAAGCAGGACATTTACAGCCTTTTTTTACGATTATTTCTGGTGATTTACCTCTTGCACAGAACAGCATTGGCTGTGGCGGATACGGCAGACTTGGACAGGTTCCGCAGTAATTCATGCATATAGCCAGATTTTCTTTTGTATCATCAACTGGCATTTCAAATACCTCCAAAAGAATAGAAAAAATCACATCAGCATTTTCTTAAACATATTCCGGATCATCATTCTCTTCAGGATGAAATAATCCTGTGTAGCGGCCATCACTGCATGCCTTTCCATCATCTTCCTTTCTTCAGGCCATGAAGACATTATTTTCTTCAAAGATCCCATTAGTATCTCCCTTTTCTCTTTTGGAAGCTTTGCCATGAGATCTATCCTTGTTTTAACAACCTTGATCCTGTCTTCTTCCGGCAGTTCTGCGATACCGTCGAGCATGTCTGTTATTGCAGCAATCCTTTTGTCCTCCGGCAGAGAGGAAAATTGCTCCATCCGTGCACTAAATATCTGACGCCTGTCTTCCTCGGGTTTAGATGCCAGCATTTGCATCATGTCTGCTATTTGAGCGAGCTTTTCAGCTTTCGCCTTGCGCTCCTGGCAAGCAGGGCACTTCTCAAAATGTTCTTCGAAAGACACCACATCTTTACCAGCACATTCTTCACACTCTTTTGCCAACTTTTCTAATTCTTCTCTTGCAGTCATAAAATAATTCACTCCAAGTGACAGATTGTAGTTTTTGTGATTTATAGTTTCTTATGCATGATAACTCTTTGGAGGTCGTGAGTAAAATCAGCACAATCGATACCCATATTTCCGCAGCTGCAAGGGCGGTAGAGCTCATAAAGGCATAATTGAAAAGATAATCGGTAGTGATATATTTGTTCACTACCCCGCTGGATTTTATTTGGAGTAACCTTAAGTATTAATCGAGGTGAAAAATCATGGACAATAAACAACGCGAGTTGAAAAGGTTAGCCAGAGAAAAAGATTTTATTAAAACAGGAGTGATCTTAGAATGACAGCATTAGGCAGGAGCATTTTTGGTGGAATAGCAGGAGGCGTAGTTGGAGCTACGGTCATGACGATCATACTGATAGGCAGTAAGGCAATGATAGGAATGCCAATGCTTACAGATTTCGTTGTCATGGGCACATTTGTCGGAGGTACAGAAAGCACTGTCGTAGGTGCAGGATTTATAGCACACTACCTCTTGGGCATAATACTTGGCGCCGCCCTCGGAGCTATAGTAGCGTCATCCGAAAAGCTACAACTGACGAGCTGGGGAAAGGCTGCTGGTGTTGGGCTGCTCTACGGCGTTATCGTATGGCTGGTCGTTTTCATTCCCACATTAATGTATGGATTCGCCCCAATAATGATGAATATGATGGGACCTGCGGCTGCTGATATGTTTCCCATGGTGCTCGGCATAGCTTTCATTGAGCATCTGCTGTATGGAATGAGCGCAGGAGCTTTGATTTTCGTTGCAACAAGAACGGAGCACTATTGATGCTTATCGTCGGCTCTGTTCTGCTTGTCCTTGTGGCATATGGTATTTATAGTAAAAGAAAACGATAGTTAAAATCAGGAGATTCAATACAGGAGATACATATGAGAACAAGAAAACTGATGTCGATCCTTGTGCTTGTATTGATCATAGCCTTTGCATACACCTCTTATAATATTTCTCTCACAGATTTTAAGCTCAGCGATACAAACAATACTTATCTTGGCGGCCTGATATGGTCGAGATCACTTGATAAGGGATTGCAGGCAGCACAGCAGGAAGATAAGCCTCTGATGGTATATTTCTGGGCGGTATGGTGCCAGTTCTGCAAGCAGTTCGAGTCAGAGACCCTGAGCAACCCGGAGGTAAACAGTATACTGAAAGAGGATTACATTCTCGTGGCTATGGATCTTGATATTGACAGGGAAGTAGCGCGCAGGTATGGCGTGAGTTTTCCACCTCACATGCTCTTTCTTGATGCAAGCGGTAACGTGCTTGAAAGAATTCTAGGAGCAGTGAATGCAGACTATTTCCTGCCAAGGTTAATAAATGTAAGAGATAAGATTAGTAATAGTTGATAATTGCACAAGAAAATGTTTTACCTGTGTTTTACCTCCTCTATTTAAGATCACTTGTATATATATAATCATTATCTTTTCTCAAGCCATGGCAGTCGCTACAATCCGCCACCTTCCCCTCAGCGTCTATCTTGCCGTCGGGAGAATACTTTAACCAAAACCAGTCGTTGTGTTCAGGATCAAAGTCTTTTACCTTGTACATAACAGTAACTGCCTCAAGCTCCTTGTCAGGATTATAGTTTTCTTTTATTATTATACTTCCATCGGGCAAACTACCCATCTTGCCCTCTATCGCAGAAAAGGCGTTATCTGTCACATATGTCGTGAGAAAAACACCATGCGGTTCTGTTCCTGGATATAGCGCACTTTTACCGGGCCACATACTCCAGTTTTTATAGTCATTTTCTTCTGTTATGTAATTATATAGCGCTCTACCATCTGCTCGAGGTCTTTCTGCCCCAGGTTCCTCTGGCACGCTAACACAACCCAAAAAAATTGACACGACGAATATTGCCAATATTGTGTATGCAATTTTTTTTATTTCCAGCATATTTTCAACTCCCAGTTATTTATTTGTTTAAATGGCATATATAACTATCTATTTTGGACTATTAAATCTTCACTTACTTCTGAGGATACGCTTAGAATCTCTGGGTTAAAGCCAGGTTAAAGAGGTCAGAAATTTTGGCGGTTTACTTATTTATTCTCTCTCTCTAATCAGCTTCCCTATCCTCTCTGCTTCAGCCATTACCGGGGGTTCATCCTTTACCGACCTGTAGCTTTTCAGAAATTTAGCAGAGCCATGTGCGTAAGGTACGTTATCAGGCAGGATCTCAAGATACTCCTTATACGCTTCACCGACCCCTAAGTCCATTCCTGTCAGTTCTTTTGAATAGGCATTCCAGACAGTATAATCGCATGTCTCTCCAGGCCCGCATACAAAGCAGCACGGTGTCCCTTTAGCCGTCATACTTCCAACGATTTCCATGCCTCCGGCACGAAGGGAATTTCCCATCCACTCAGCTACCATCTTTTCAGCAGCCACTCCTACAGCCACTGTTGCTGCAAGCTTTCCTCGCATCAGGAGTTTTATGTGTCTCTTTGAATAAAGCCTCTCTATGAATGCCTTCATAAAAGCGCTTGCTGAGCCGTAGTATGTGGGTGACCCTACCACGATAGCGTCAGCCTCCATCACTTTCCTGGAGAGCCACTTGAAATCATCGTTGATGACACATTCGTTAGTATAAACACACTTCATGCATGCGATGCAGGGACCCACTTTTATTTCAGAAAGTTTGATAAACTCGGTCTCTGCTCCTGTTGTGCTAAGTACAGCTTTTATTAACGCATCTGTATTACTATCTTTTGTCGGACTTCCGCTCACTCCAAGCACTCTCATATTCTACACCGCCGGAAAATCTATCTTTTTTCCATCTCCATTATTCCTTTTATCTCGCCGGCTGTTTTTGATATAGGACAGCCATCGCTGTGTGTTTCACAGTGGAAACATGCGCTTATTATCGCAGCTAACGATTTCTCAGCTTCTTCTTTTGTTACGTTCTTGTTTGTGTATTTCCATACAGGCATTTTTTCACCTTTAAACCATATAGTTTAGTTATTCACATAAACTTAGCCGTCATAAAAATATACAAACTACATTTTAATATACAAACATAACCTTTAAGGTTGTAATAGAAACCTTTTTAGCCTGATACGACAAAACAACTTTTTATATGACAGATAAAAGAGAGAGTTCCTACAGGGAAATCATCGAAATAAGAGAAAAGCTGTATGAGATACATAATGATATGAAACGATTTATGGAACAATCAAGCCAGCAGCACCTTGAATATGTTCTTTCTGGTTCCCGGACCAATTTTGCAAATGCGATCATCGGGCACGTTATTGATGACATCGAGGGTGGTCTTGAAAGCAATATGATCAAAAAATGTGAGATGCGTGAAACCTGTAAATCAAGCTTCACCGGATTTCTCCAGAAGAATGCCAGCCTGATAAAGCATGATAAGGTTCATGAAGATGTTATTTTGAAAAACCAGTCCGAATTGAACGAAATGAGAACTAATGCACCATCGAAGCAATGTGAGAAATGTTTTTCGCAGGTCCAGACCCTCTTCGGAAAACAGATTCGTTTGATGCGTTCTCTTCGAATCTATAATGAAAATGAAGAAATGAAACAGGAGATATTCCCTATCCCGGAAGAGTTCATGATCACTATCCTTGAACCGCTATCCAACAAACAACGCCTGCAAATACTGAAAGCAATAGCAATAGAGACAAAAACCTTTTCTGCACTTTCAGAACTTACAGGGCTTCGCGGGGGCAATTTACTTTTTCATTTGCAAAAACTGCTTGAAAGCGAAATGATCCTGCAGCGTCATGAGCGTGGAGACTATATGATCACGGAAAAGGGATTTAAAGTATTAAAAAGTATCAGTGATATGTATTCCGTTTTAAAATCCTGAGACAATTCAGGGTTCTTGGGGTGGGTGGCTCTGCATACATTTACGCAGCTACACCGATAGAAAAAACAAAAAAATCATGGAACTGGAGCTTCAAGTCTGGTATAATATGATGAGCAAGCTTGTAATGAAGTTTGAAAAAAGATAGTCGAATGTGCTTATTTTACTCACTATTGCAACTGCTACTTCTTGTTCAGAAAGGTGATAATGTGCCGGCTAACCTCTTCCGGCTTCTCTTCCATCAGCCAGTGGCCAGCCTCCTTGATCCAGACAAGCTGAGCATCCGGGATTGTATCCCTGAGTTTTGAGGCATAGGCTGGTTTTTGAAATTCGTCATGTTCCGCCCACAAAATCAAAGTTTCGTGAGGAAGATGCTTGAGTTCACCAGCAATAGCCTGTGTATATTCCGGATTTAGACGACGGAAATTGCGGAACAGGGCTTTCTTACCCTCCTCAGTGGACCAGGGTGCCAGGTAAAGATCGATTACGTCATCAGCCATAGCTGCCTTGTTATAGACACCTCGGGGCATAAAGTCACGCATCATTTTCAAGAACTCCTGCAAACCCATATTATCTTCTGCACCTTCTTTCTGTAATGGGAGGAATTCTGGAATCGGCCATGAGTCAAAACAGACCGAGTCTATTAGAACCAGCTTTCTAACTCTTTGCGGATAATTGACAGCTACAAGCTGAGCGACACCGCCGCCGATATCATGTCCTACTACATCTGCGGAATTCAGCCCAAGTTTGTCCATGAGTTTCACTATCAATCGGCTTTGCGCTTCAATGGAGACATTTGCATCATCCGGTTTGTCAGAATTACCATAGTTCAGCATATCGGGTGCGAACACGTTATGTGTTCTGGCCAGTCCTGGCATGATCTTACGCCACAAAAGATTGGATGTCGGTATCCCGTGGATCAGAATGACCGGGCTACCTTCACCCTGTTCCAGATATGAGATTTTGTGATCGTTAATATGAACTAATTTTTCCTGTGACTTATTCATAACCTCTTGCCTCCTTTTCTTTAGATTTACCTTTCTTGATAGCTGTAACTCTCATACCATCACTCCTAACTGGAGGGTTGAATTAGCCAGAATAAATAGATTTTGGTTAAGGCGGCTTTGGACCGAATAATCTGAAATTCGACATGCATCAGCATTTTAAATGAAATAACCTTTAGCATGGTTCTGATTTATAATATTCAATGAAAATTAAAAAGTTTTCAAAATAATGTAAGTAATGCTGTAGAAAATGCCAATGAGCCACTTGGCACAGGCACAGAATGATGAAAAAATGATTTTCACAGGAAATTATAAGTTCTCTTGATAAAGATGTAACATATAATAGTATAAAGGGGTAACATATAGAAAAATTTTAGTAATATAAAATATATCTGAGAGGGATATATACGCAAGCATATTCGAACTATATGGACAAATAAGGGGAGTGAGGAGAAATGGAAACTAAACCTATTGAAACTATCTGTATAATGGGGACAGGGTATATGGGAACGCAGATCGGGCTTCAATGTGCATCTTATGGCTATACAACCTGGATGATCGCCCACTCTGAGAACTCGTTAAAAGAGGCTTCGCAGGACCAGATAAAAGAACTGGATGAGCGGGTGAGAAACAGGCAGATTACAGAGGATGAGAAGAAGAACATACTTGATCGGATCCATCTCACCCTGGATATGAAGGAGGGTGCATCTAACGCTGATCTGGTGATCGAGGCCGTTCCTGAGAGATTAGAACTCAAGCGGAAAGTTTTCGCAAATCTGGACCAAATCTGTCCCGGTCATACGATCATAGGGACGAATACTTCATCAATCCGCGTCTCAAAAATAGAAGATGCAACCAACCGCCCGGATAGGGTGCTCAATACGCATTTCTACCCTCCGGTATGGGAGCGCCCCATGGTGGAGTTGATGGGAGGTACTAAAACATCCGATGAGACGATAGAGCGCGTGCGCCAGTTTGCTCATAAAATAGGACTAACGCCAATTATAGCACGCAAAGAGATCACAGGTTTTGCCTTCAACCGCGTGTGGCGTGCGATCAAGAAAGAGTGTCTACACATTGTGGATAACGGGGTTGCAACATATGAAGATGAGGACAGGGCATGGATGATCTTTACAGGGATGCCTATTGGTCCTTTCGGTATGATGGATATGATAGGGCTGGATGTCGTCAAGGACATCGAAATGGTGTACTACAACGAGTCGAAAGATAAATCGGATTATCCTCCAAAGTTCCTTCTTGATATGGTCGAGAGGGGGGAACTGGGTGTTAAGACCGGTAAAGGTTTCTACACATACCCCGATCCAGCCTTCAAGCAGCCCTCCTGGTTGAGGGGTGGTAAAACATGATAAAAGTAGCGGTCGTAGTGTTAGCAGATACAGAAACATATGGAGATATGGCCAGAGTTCACAATGCGCTTGAGGCTGCTAAAGAGTTCAAAGAAGCAAAAGATGACTTTAGGCTTATTTTTGACGGGGCCGGAACCAAGTGGATTAATGAGCTTTCAAAACCTGAGCACAAGCTTCACGAGCTGTTCGAGTCTGTAATGGATAAAAAATTCACCGGGGTCTGCAGCTTCTGCTCAGATTTTTTCGGTGCCACGGAGAGCACGCAGGCAGCCGGTATTCCCCTCATGAGTGAATTTGAGGAACATCCGAGCTTCAGGAAACTGATATCACAGGGTTACCAGATAATTACATTCTAGGCTTTACGTATTTTCTTAAAAAAAGGTGCCTTACGCACCGGCAAGGCACCTTGTTTCTTATTTATTTGCTCCTTGTTCTTACCTTACTACTGCTCAGTTCTCATGTACCGAGCCCTGTAGATCTTCACAGGCAAATTGTCCTGGAGTACCTGTGCCTGGCGGAGCGTTATTGCAGCCGCCGCCGAATGTCAGGATCTGGTCAGGCAGCGCCTCTGGAACAAGCGGACCATGATCTCGGACAATAAGATTGATATCCGCCCCCATTGGGTTGGTCAACCCTTCGCCGCACGGCAGTCCGGCCTGGCATCCTTCCGTATCACCCACTGGAAGGTGCGCGCCGAAACTGGCATTACCTCTGGCATTGCTGACAGTGCCAGCCGCAAACATGACCGACGGCTGTGTCATGTTATTCTCCAGGTCACCCATGCCGCAGCGGGACTGGTTGTCACCGGCGGTGCAGTTCTCAGGCCTGTTGAATATGACCCACCATACTGTTACTGCATTATTGGCTGGAAGCTCTGATGTGTGCAGTATCATAGCTGCTCCCTCGTCTGTTGTAAAGATCATAGATCCAGCATCAGGTACAACCGAGCCGTTTGAGAGCAAGCGGACATCGCTTTTGCTGAACTTGACAGCTAACGAGGAGAGCGCAGTCTGGCTTGAGAGCGCAACCACTAGCAGTAAAGTAAATATTATGAGCAATCCTAACCATCCGGTCAGGTTCTTTCTCTGTGTTCGTACCATTTTTTTCACCCCCTTCTCCCTCTTTGATGTAAGCGCTGTGCCTGGCACAGTGCTCTACACAATATAGTATATCAAGGCTCTATATTTAAACCTGGCCCCACTACATCTGTTAACAAAGGCCAGTTATTTAGTTAAAGCCTTTTCTACTATTCCAGGCCATATCGATGCCGATACTATCATGGACAGGATGAACACGAATACCATCCCTCCATACACATCCACGCTTGTGAATATCACATTCTCCTGCATCTTCTGTAAAGCGAGTACATAGAACAGGATTACAAGGATGGAGGATGTTGCAAGACTTGCGATCATGCTATAGAGCCCTTTTTTATCCATGTTATTCACCTCTTCAGCTTTATCCGCTTCATCAAAAGCGTGTTTGTTGTCACAGAAACAGAACTTGCAGCCATAGCCGCAGCAGCCAGTGCCGGGTTAATCAGGAACGGTGGCTGTGTGAAAGGATACAGGATACCTGCTGCTATGGGTATTCCTACAGAGTTATAGAAGAAAGCCCAGAAAAGGTTCTGCTTGATCTTATTGAGCGTGAGTTTACTCAGTTTGACGGCCTTCGCCACGTCGCTCACATCGTTCTTTATAAGGACTATCTGGGCTGATTCAATCGCCACATCGGTACCGCTCCCTATAGCTATGCCAACATCAGATTGCATGAGCGCCGGAGCATCGTTTATACCGTCGCCAACCATCGCAACCTTTTTGCCTTCGGCCTGAAGCTTCTTGACCTCAGCCGCCTTATCTTCTGGAAGTACTTCTGATAGTACCCTGTCAATACCCACCTGTTTTCCTATTGCATCCGCGGTCCTCTTATTATCACCTGTGATCATTGCAACCGTGAATCCCATCTTACGCAATTCCTGGACTGCCTCTTTTGAGTTCTCCTTCAGGGTATCTGCTACTGCTATTATCCCGGCTAACTCATTATCTTTTGATACCAGCATGGCTGTTTTTCCCTCGCGCTCAAGCTCTTCCATCTTATTATTTACCTGCGTAATGTCTATACCATTCTCGATCATCAGTTTCCTTGTACCAATCATTATTCTCTTTCCATCGTATCTCACTTCCACGCCTTTCCCCGGTATGGCCTTGAATTCATCTGTATCCGGAACATCTATGCTGCGGGCCTTTGCTCCATTGAGTATAGCCTCTCCGAGAGGGTGCTCAGACCCCTTCTCTGCTATAGCCGCAAGCTTAAGTACATCGTTCTCGGTACCTTTTATGGCTACCACATCGGTAAGCGCAGGTTCACCTTTTGTCAGGGTACCTGTCTTATCGAACACTATGGTATCAAGCTTCTGCGCTCTCTCAAGTGCCTCACCGCCTTTTATTAGTATGCCGTTCTCGGCTCCTTTACCTGTCCCTACCATGATCGCAGTAGGGGTGGCAAGTCCTACTGCACACGGGCATGAGATAATCAACACGGTAATGGATATAAGCAGTGCAAACAGGAAGGGGGAAATGGGCGTAGAAGCGGACATCTCTCCCATTGCCATGAATGTGGCAGGAACATCAAAGTACTCAAACCCGATAAAGAACCAGAAGAAGAACGTCAGGAGTGCGAGCATGTGCACTGCAAGGATGAAATGCCCTGCAACTATGTCTGCAAGTCTCTGGATGGGCGCCTTCTGGGTCTGGGCGTTCTCAACCAGCCTGATTATCTGGGCAAGAGCAGTATCTGAGCCCACTTTTGTGGCTTTGAACCTTATCATGCCAGTCTTGTTGATTGTGGCGCCTATAACCTCATCTCCCGCAGTTTTCTCTACAGGCAGGCTCTCACCTGTTATCATGGATTCATCCACTGCTGTGAGGCCCTCGATCACTTTGCCGTCCACCGGTATTTTCTCACCAGGGCGCACAACGACTATATTATCAACTGCAACATCCTCAACAGGTATCTCTTTCTCCTCACCGTTCACGATGATCCGGGCTGTCTTTGCCGCAAGCCCCATGAGCTTACGGATAGCTTCTGATGTCTTTCCTTTGGTGAGCGCCTCAAGGTACCGCCCCAGCACAATGAACATTATAAGCAGTGCAGCAGTATCGTAGTACGTATGGCTGTATGCTTCACCAAGATCAAGGAAGGTGGCTGCCACGCTGATAGTGTATGCTGCTCCTGTTCCTGTAGCGATCAGGAGATTCATATCCGTCACGCCGTGTTTTAACCCTCTGTACGTACCTTCAAAGAACTGCCGTCCCGGGAACAGCATTACAATTGTGGCAAGGATGAAAAGCAATATATCATTCTGGAGTATCAGGGGTGTATAGGGGGAAAGCCAGGCTATGTTGCGTCCCATGTCGCCAAGTGATATCGGGATTGCAAGTGTAAGTGCGATTATAAAGTTAATCTTCTGCCTTTTTATCTCGGCTTCTCTTGCCCTCTGCTCCCTGTCAGCCTCTAATTTCTCTATTTTCTCAGATGCTGTGTAACCCACATCCTCGATTGCTTTTTTGATACCTGATATCGGGATGATCTCAGGATCGTATGATATCCTTGCCTGCTCAAGAGGAAAGCTTACATTTGCAGAGGTAACACCCTCTGTCTTTAGAAGCGCCTTCTCAATATTGATAGCGCACGATGCGCAGTGCATCCCGCCTACTTTGAGCGTGATATCCCGCTTTACCACTCCATAGCCAAGATCTGTGATAGCTTTTTCTAACGTCTTTTGATTTACAAGATCAGAGTCATACTCCACCATCGCTTTTTCGATCGAGAAGTTGACAGAGGCGCTCCTTACTCCGTTTATCTTGTTGAGTGCCCTCTCAATGTTCTGGGCGCACGAGGCGCAGCTCATCCCTGTAATATGCAGGGCTGCTTTTCTTAACTTCCCGGCTCCTTCTTTTATTTCAGATTGAGTGACAGCCTCTTTACCCTGTAAAGGCACAGGGCAGGATTCACTCTCTTCCATAACCTGATAGTCTGTAGCTGCAATAGCCTTTTTTATCACTTCAAGATCTGTTACAGAGGTATCAAATGAGACTTTCACTTCACCTTTTTTAAAATCAGCAGATGCTTTTTTTACTCCTTTAACACTCATCGCAGCATCATGAATTGTCTTTTCACAGTGGCCGCACATCATGCCTTTGATTTTTATTGTAATGTTTTCCAATTGTAAGTCTCCAGATTCTGTTTTGAGTAGTGTAATATATATTTATTGGTTATGTGTGTTGTGGTTTAAAAAATGAAAATAAAAAAGACATAAAACTCACATTTCGCACATCTCTAACATAAATATATTAAATTAAATCTTCCGGTGTTCCCCGCGGTTTGTAACTTTCACACCTGAAGCATCCATAGCTATTATTACATTCTCCTCTTTTTCAGAAATCTTCTCATGGTGGTGATTTAAAGTACCATAAGGTCTAAATAGTTATAAATATTATTCATCTGATAACTAACAAGCCTTTTCCTTTAATCAACACAGCAGGCTGAGGATAAGTGTAATTATGCCAGATCTTTTAGATATTATCACATCATCGGATAAACGAAAAAAAATTCTTCTTCTGCTGCAGGATGGGCCCATAACATTGGGTGAGATCAGACGCACTTTAAATTTTAATGCTACAGGAATACTCCCCCAGATCAGGATACTTGAGGAAAGAAATCTAGTGAGACAAGAGGGTAAACAGTATGCCCTTACCGGGATCGGACAGATCGTAGCAAAGCACCTGGAACCTTTAGTAAAAACAGTACAAGTTATTGAGCAACAAGAAGAATTCTGGCGGGAGCATGACCTTACAGCAATCCCATTCCAGTTGCTCATGAAGATTAGTGAGCTTGGTGATACCCAGATAATAGAGAGCAGTATAGAAGAGCTCTTTGAACCACATAAAGAATTTCTGGGGAATATATTGGAATCCAGAAGAGTAATGGGCATATCCCCTATAGTTCATCCAGTTTATCCAGATTTCTTTTGTTTCAAGTTCCTTAAAATTAAGGCTTCCATGAGGTCGATTGTTATACCAATCAACGAACTCATCAAAGCTGGAGAAGGATTTCCTGAATCTGCGG
>NZ_JMIY01000006.1:52777-75757 GCF_000685155.1 Candidatus Methanoperedens nitratireducens | reverse complement strand
AATTTTCAAGAATCTTAAGGGATTCACCCTCAGTTTCATCATTTATCTTGTCATTACTTTCGTCTTTTTTATAGGCAGCGTGCTTATAGTGACGTATCCTTTTGTTATAATTGCTGCATATGTGGCGGGGCAGTATATTTTCACGATATTTTACATGGAGGCTTCCGGGCTTATTGCAGAAAATAGAATATAATTTTTTAAGCCGGCTTTAGTTTACCACTGTCCCTCAATCTAGGTCAGATGGCAGCCAGGCCTGGTTCGGATACTATTTACGGCAATGAGATCGCAGGGCTTGAGAAACCATACTCCGCGAACTCAGTGCTTCACAGCAACTTCGCCAATGGCTGGTACAGCGGCTAGGTAAGCACTCAGATACTTTCGATGTTCGTAGTTGCTGGAGAGCTTAAGGCTGTTACATCCTCAGCGAAATTCACAGAGCTAACTGGTAGCATTCTCACAAAGATGGACGATATTTCTAATCGAACGTGGAGCGCCATGCATGCACTGTTCGATATATTCTCATGCTTCAGGAATCGCTGGATTTCTCACCTGTATTGTAAAGTAGAATGTCGAGCCCTTGCCTTCTTCAGATTCAACCCATATCCGTCCGCCGTGTCGTTCAACAATCCTCTTGCAGGTCGCAAGACCTATACCTGTACCCGGGTATTCATCAGGATGCAGGCGCTGGAATAACTGGAAAAGATGTCCGAAGGACTCAGGAGCAATGCCTATGCCATTATCCTGCACCAAGAAGACCCATTCATTCTCCCCCATCTTTGCAGAAATATGGATACGCGGTGGTTCCTGTTCCTCTCTTCTGAACTTGATGGCGTTACTGACCAGGTTTTGAAACAACCCGACCATTTGAGTGATATCAGCCATTATAACAGGTAGAGGATCATGGGTCACCACAGCACCACTTTGTTCAATAGCTACCTTAAGATTGGCCATAGCCTGATCAAAGATAGCCTCGCAGTTTATGGTCTCAAATGGTTTGCCGCGCGTTCCAACACGCGAGTACGCAAGCAAATCCTCGATCATCCTCTGCATCCGTGTGGCTCCATCCACTATGTATGTGATAAACTCATCAGCACTCCTGTCAAGCTTACCTCTATAGCGTTTTTCCAGAAGCAGGGTAAAGCTTGATACCATGCGCAGTGGCTCCTGAAGATCATGTGAGACCACATAGGCAAACTGCTCAAGTTCAGCATTCGAGCGAGCCAGTTCAGCCGTCCGTCGCGCCAGTTCTTCCTCAGCACGCTTGCGCTCTGTGATATCCCGCATCGACTCAACGATTCCCTGAAGAGTACCGTCTGTTCCCCACAGAGGTGAGGCAATAATCTCAACAAAGTACCGCTCTCCGTTTGACTGGTAGTGTTCATGCACCACAGTGACTGGCAGACCCGATTTGCGCACCTGTTCCAGTGGGCAGGAGTGCTCCGCCCCGTTACAGGGTGTATTGCGATGATGGGAGATCTGGTAGCATAATGACCCTGATGCTCTGGAGCATCCTGAAAATTCACAGGCAGCCCGGTTCATCAGCTTCACCTGATAATCTATTCCGATCACCATAATCGGCTCGTTTATGCCATCGATGATCGATTGCAGAAATGTAGGTTCCATTTCCAGTTTTCTCTCAGCCATCTTCTCGTGTTTAATTTCTGATCGTTTTAATAACAGTTTCATATCGAACTTTTGTATATACTCCCGTTTTTCTAAATTGGATTCTTATCAGGTTAGATATTATATAATATAAACTTCACGTTCTCAGAACCCAGGGCAATTTCTGCTACTTGCTCACAGGAGCCGACACCTCCGACAGCAGGATTTTCTGGATAATACCGGTGATTAACAAAAGGCTTAAATGCAAAAACCCCCTTAATGAGATTCTCATTCAGAGCTAAGTCCGGATAGTGTAGCGGCCTATCATGAGGGCCTGTCGAGCCCCCGACCCGGGTTCAAATCCCGGTCCGGACGTCCAATTAAAAGTTATAAGCCTATACAATCGTATAAGGCTTGCCATTTTCTTTCTTTTCTGTTCTCTCCTCCTCTTGCATTTAATATTTTCTTTTTCACAACCAGTTTCCACAACCAATATGCTTATGCCTGTTAAAATATAACTTAAATAGGGAGGTTATGTTTTATGCCCTTGCTTAAAAAAAGGAAAACATATGCTGAAAAATGTCCAGTATGCGGCGGGGATATCCATCCGCACGATGATATTCATCCACTGAGTGAAGAAACTGTTTATTTTGATGAACTTCCGCCTGATGTTCCAGTTCTTGCTGAGGTAACTCCTGGTCACTGGGTAAAAGTAGTTGAGAGAAAGCCTGCAAAGGCATAAAAAGAGATAAAAACATAAAGATTAAGGGTTAGAATGATTACTTTGGGATATGGTCAGAGTAA
Organism: Candidatus Methanoperedens nitratireducens; assembly: GCF_000685155.1. Classification (GTDB taxonomy): domain Archaea; phylum Halobacteriota; class Methanosarcinia; order Methanosarcinales; family Methanoperedenaceae; genus Methanoperedens; species Methanoperedens nitratireducens. The sequence goes on along the minus strand of NZ_JMIY01000006.1, from coordinate 73,351 downwards.
TCGGTATAGATCCAGGAACAAGGAGTTTTGATTTTTGTGGCCTTGATGATAACAGGGTTATCCTTGATCGGTCTATATCGACCCGTGATATCATTAATGATCCATGGCTAATGCAAGATGTAATCATAAAAACAGGGGCTGATCTGGTTGTGGGCCCATCTGGCTTTGGCGTTCCACTTACCAGTATCCATGATATCGGTGAGCGGGAGTTGTTTCTAATGTCACTTATTAAAAAAGAGGATAAGAGAAGTACGCTTGGCATGCGTCAATCTATAATCCAGATGAAACAGAGCGGACTCCCGGTCTTTTTTTTACCCGGTGTTATACATCTTCCCACAGTCCCGGATTATAGGAAATTAAATAAGATCGATATGGGTACGGCTGATAAACTCTGCTGTGCCGCGCTCGGGATATATGACCAATCATTAAGGCTCAATAAGAATTACAGTAAAACATCCTTCATAATGCTGGAAATGGGTTTTGGATATACTGCTGCCGTTGCAGTAAAGAATGGAGCGGTCGTGGATGGGATTGGAGGAAGTACAGGTAACATTGGTTTTCTCTCAATGGGGGGAATGGATGCAGAGCTTGCTTATCTCATAGGGGGATTTGATAAAGAGCTTATCTTCAGAGGTGGAGTAGAAACGATTACCAAAACGCCTGAGACATTGATGGAGAATGAGAATGCTTTGAGCGCGTATCTGGAGGGTGCAATTAAAGATGTACTGCAGCTTACAGTATCAGTAGAACCTGAAGAGATCCTGGTATCAGGTAGAATCTCAAGAGTAAAAGGGCTTTTTGATGAATTAAAAGAACGCCTCGATTCAGTGCCCGTAAGAAGAATTGAAGGATTTAATGTCAAAAATGTTAAAGAAGCTGCTCAGGGTGCCGCGCTGGTCGCTAACGGCCTTGCAGGAGGTAGGTATGAGGAGCTTATTGATATAATGAGAATTAAAGAGGCAAAAGGAACATCACTGGATTATATACTGCTGCCTGAGATTGAGAATTTGAGAAAGGATTATGGGATTTGAATACCTCGCTCATCACAAAAGCTTTTTAAATAATCAAGGCATTTAAAGGTCTCGCACGGGGCTCGTGGCTTAGCCCGGATATAGCGCTGGGCTTCTAACCCAGATGTCGAGGGTTCGAATCCCTCCGGGCCCGTTCATACTTAGGTACGAATACCTTTTATAGCGGCAATTGCATAGGGATAATGGTAATGCCGCAAAAAGGAATCTCTAAATACGCGCCTCTCTTGAAGGATGATGATGTCGCACGATGGTTAAGGAATCTAGGGCGCGGCAGTCCGATTACAGCAGACGTTGCAAAAAGAAGGCTAAGCAAGGCATGCGAACTTCTTAATCTCACTCCGAAGCAAATGGTCGAGCTGGCCAAAAGGAATCTCAAGGGTTTCCAGGATGATCTTGAGGATATGGTCTTTCGCCTTGAGAAGGACAACAAAGCCCCGCAGTATATCCAGGGCATTCTTAAGAACGTCAAGTCATGGCTCAGGTACAATGACATAACTCTTACACGGAAAATAAAGATAAGCAACCTATCAGCCACTCCAACAATAGAGAACGAGCAGATACCCTCTCAGGAGGAGCTATCAAGAATATTCAGGAATTCCTCAAGCAGGGTAAGGCTGGCAGAGGCTTTGATTGCATTTGCTGATTTAAGGCCTGAGTCCATCGGTAACTACGATGGCTCAGATGGGTTGAAGTTGGGGGATCTGCCAGAGGTTGTGGTAAAAGACGGCCAGGTCCTGTTTGAAAACATCCCGACTATGATAATGGTAAGGGCACCGTTAAGCAAGGCAAGGCACAAGTATTTCACCTTTCTTTCTGCTGAAGGCTGCACCTATCTGAAGGAATACCTTGAGGAGAGAATCAGGAATGGTGAAAAACTAACCCAGGAAAGCCCTCTTATCGTGCATGAAAGAACGGAAATCTCAATAAAGCCATTCATGATAACCTCAAAGATAACGCATCTGATAAGAACTGCCATGAGAAAGTCGGGCGTAAACAAGAGGCCTTATGTTCTCAGGGCTTATGCGGAAACGCAGTTAATAATAGCAGAATCAAAAGGCAAAATCTCGCATACGTATCTTCAGTTCATAGCAGGGCACAAGGGGGATATTGAATCAAAGTATTCTACAAACAAGGGAAGGCTTCCGCCTGAGTTTATAGATGATATAAGGAACTCATACAAGCAATGCGAGCCTTTCCTATCGACTTTTGCCCAACCGATTGAGCAGGCAACAATAGTGAAGGAAGCCAAATTAGAGGCACTGAAAGCAATTGCCAAGAATATGCTGGGTATTGATCTTCTTGAGGTAAAAATCGCTAAAGAGCGGGAGCTTAAGCGTGATCTATCTCTGGATGAGATCGATGAGCTTTTTGAGGATGAGATAAAGAAAAAGAGGGAAGAGCCAGATCCTCAGAAAATAGTAAAGGAAGAGGAACTTGAAGCCTGCCTAGTCGGTGGCTGGCAGTTCGTGAGCGTGCTTCCCTCAAATAAGATATTGATAAGGAAATAGCAGATCATTTTTAATCTTCAAAGAAAATATCAATAATTTTCTCCTGCTCTCTGTAAACTTCATTATCCAAGTAATTTTTAATCTCTTTCATGAATATACTTAAAGCGATCAATGATGCGTTTAGAGCATCTATATAAGGTTTTGAAAAATATTTTTTAACAACATATTCCCTATATTCATGCTTGAGCGTTTTTGCGGCATTTTCATAAGTCAAGGAATATATATAGATTTTATTTTCTATGACTCTGGCTTCAAAGGCGCTTTTTGCATCAGGAATCCAGACTACCGCGTCAAGCTCTGAACCAAAACCATACTTCTTCTTAAGTCCTTCCAACTCCCCGTTTAGTTTCTTCTCGCCTTCTATTATATGAGGACTTTTCACAGTCTCTCCCCTCTTCTGGCTTAGAACGCTCCCGTTATTCTGCTCTAGAATCTGATGGTAAATCAACATCCTTATTGCATGGCTCCTGCTTTTGAATCCTTTTTGGCTCCAGAAATCGTCAAACCTCTTTAGATTATCTTTCAATGTAATTTCGGTTCTGTAGTTGTCGCCAAGTTCAACTTTTTTACCTTTAAAAATCTCTTTTATCAGGATATCTTCATCTATATTGCTCTTTACCTCTATTAAGCCTTCCATCCAGAGCATAATGCCTGAGCGTAGTTCTCCTGATATTGTATAGAGTCCTTTTTCCTGACAGTAGGATTCATATTTTTCTTTTATTCTCTTGGGAAGGCTGATATATGCCCTATCGCTTTCTGTACCAGTAGATGTGTTAGTTTTGTCTATTCTTTCATTCATGTGTATTGGCACAATTTTTAAGTACAACCTATAAGTATAAAACCAGATATTACTGCGATTTTATCTTAAATGGGGAAGAATCGCTTTAAAATCGATTAATACTGTATATTTAAATGAAAAATCTGTAAATAACCGTCAATTCTGTAAAATAAAAGCCATATAGCTCTTAAAAGCCAATAAATCACAAAATAGTTGTTAGGAAAAAAGCAAAAATAATTAAAACTATGTGGCGTTATACAGTTTTAATGTATCTTATTGAGTATCCTTCTGGCAAAAAATTCGACCTAATGAAATTAGATAAGGAGCAGTTATCTAAAATTAATGAAACTAAAGCACAAATTCTGGAGGTGCTTGCAGATAAAAAAGGCTTGTATAGTGCCAAAATGATTGAAAAGAGGCTTAAAGAAAGGGGCATAAATTTTAGAATAGATAATATTCGTTATCACCTGAATGAGTTAACCGAAATAAATTTAGTAGATAGAATTACGGCAACAAAGATAACTGAAAAATTGGATCCTAGGGCTCAATATTTTTATAAAATTAATCCGGAATATATTGGATTTTACTTTACATACTTTCCAAAAGAGGAGAAATATATTGAGCAAAAAATCCATAAAGGAAGGCATTATCTAGTGGAAATTTTAGATTACCTTGTTCTAAACAAAGAGGGTGATGCGGTGGTCTCTGAATTTTATATTTTTGAAAATGCAAAAGATACTCCTGTAGAGAACGTGAGGCATTGGCTTTACAGGGATGAAGGTTTTTTAACATTTAATGAATTGGAGTTAGAGTCATTTGATGGAAATGGGAATAAATTAAAAGTTGAACAAATTGGAATAGAAGGAAAACACGAAGTAGTTTTTAGAATATATTTTTTTAAACCGATTAAAAAGGGAGAAGTCTATTCTTATTGGTTCAAATTCAAAGCAAATAAAGCATTCCCGATTGGAATTCAGCATATTTATCGTGATGCAGGTCGGAGTCCAGGCAGATTGTTATTGATCTGTGTCACCTTACAAGAAGAAATAAAAGGTATTAAGAAAATGAAGGGTCTTTTTAAAACAGAGAAGATACCTGAAAAATTGGAAACCCCAATAAAACCGTTTAGTTATCTTGAGAATAGCAGGGTTAAGATTTTATGGTATATTCCAGAGACTGTATTTGATAGTACTTATATTCTAGAATGGGAACCTAAGGTTTAATGACCTATATCATCAGTGACTCGATATGCTCTGTCTTTGAAAATAGTTTTACAGTTATAGTTGCATGGAACATAATCTCTTTTTACTGATTATATCAGCAAAATCAGAAAATCGTTTGCCTTCTTTAGTACCGAAATGGATCTTATCAGAGATCGCTTGATACCCTGTACGGCCATATCCCCGATATTGAAGTGCCGCGCTTAAGAGAAGGAACTCCAGAATACATTCTGTTCGATCATTGGTAGCGTCGGATCGATTCGGTCAATCAAGCCATCGGTACATTGTTTCTGAACGGAGTTTCGACGAGAAAACTTTCCCGCATTGCCAAAGAACTGGTGGTTGTGGAATTATCAAGTTCTACTGTTTCAGACATCAGCAAAGCAATTCGAGATGAGGACTTAAAACAATTTCAAAATAAATCAATTTACTTGCAATTCGCACTGGATGACGGGAAATACGCAAGAGGTCATATTTGAAGGGTGGGTGGCGGGAGCATCTTTCATTAAAATTAAACCTGCCCTCTGGAAACTCTGTTAACCCTTGGGCTACTGAAACTTCTGAGCAAAGAGAATAATAGAATACGTATGCTTAGCATACGGCGGGAGAATGGAGAATAGCCGAGAATAAAGAATGAGAATGGAGAATACGGGAGAATATGAGAATAGCCTGAAGAAGGCCGGTTTTCGGGGTAAACCTGCGATATACAAGGCTTTGTTTACCCTCTGACACATAGATATCATCTCACAGAAAAAATTATCAGGAATAGCTGATTGTCCACTTTACAACCGTATAAATACGGTTAGAATAAAAGTATACAAGTAACATTATGTTAATATGAGATCCATTAAGCGGGCTTTTGAAAAAATTAAAAGAGAGAATCCAAACTGGTCAGACTATACCTGTTTTTTCAGGGCTGTTTCAGGAAGGGATTTCTCAAAAAAGATGATAGCTTGGCACTTCAGCAAGCTGGTGGACAAGAGTGATTACTCAAGCAAGGATAAAAAGAAGATCTTGGAATGGTTGTTTAGACTTTCCCAGGGAACAAAAAACAGACCTGAGGAAGGCCGATTTTGAGGGTAAACCTGCGTTTAAACGAGAGTTTGTGAGGCCTTGAGTACCTTTATACCTGCTTTTCAAAATATGGCCATAAGTCAAGAGCTTTTGAGCGCAAATAAATGAAAAAAGAATTGCCACAACTTTTCGCAGAGTTTATTAAAGAAGAAGAATTCTCTGCCAAGCTTTCATCGGAAACCCTGAGGGGTTACCGATCCAGTTTTGATTTGCTTCTTAAAATAATGCCTACTATTGCACTGGAGACAATTTCTCCTAAAACAATGACGGAATTTTTTACACGGCTGGAAAAAAGAGAACGAACTGTTGGCCAGGGTATTAAAAAAAGAGGTGTAAGAAAATCCACTGTAGCGACTTACCGCTCCAAGCTTAACAAGTTCTTCGAATGGTTGAAAAACAACAGGCTATTAGGGGAGAATCCGTTTAAAAAAATGCAGTATCCCTCTGTGAGCTACGAAGATAAGAAATTCCTCAAAAAGGAGGACATTGAGGCCATATTAACGACAATTGATATGAAAATTAACTGGCGGAACTCCCTTATACAAAAAAGAAACATGGCCATGATTTGTATTTTATTTTGCTGCGGACTCAGGAAAAGCGAATTGCTTGGCCTAAAGGTCTATGATATTGATCTTGAGAGAAAGATTCTTACTGTCAGGGCAGAAATTTCTAAATCAAGGATAGACAGGTCAATTCCGCTGAATTCGCTTGCTGTTAGGAAGCTGGAGGATTACATCAATGAGCGGAAAAAGAGGGGTTACTCAACTTCATATTTCTTTGTCTCGAACAACCATGACGACAGGTTTACCAAAGATGGATTCAAGCATTTAATTGACTTCCTTAAAAGAGAATCCGGCATCAACTTTCATGCCCACCAGTTACGCCATACCTTCGCAATTACTCTAATAAGCAACAATTCGGATATCAGCAAGCTTAAGCAGCTTATGGGTCACAAGGATATCCGAATGACTGCATCTTATTTAAGGTATATTCCTACCAGTGCTATGCGAGGAGACGTTGAATCGATAACCGTTGATAACCTGCCTTAGCTTAAAAGTCGTTTAGCGGATGCTTGGTCATTTGCGACCTCAGGTGATCGGCGCTTGCTGCAAGATAAATTGTTGTTGTTTTTATGTCATTGTGTCCCAGCATCCTGGACAGTGAGTAAATATCGCATCCTCCCTCAAGCATCAGCGTGGCAAATGTGTGCCGCAGTTTATGAATCGTGAATTTAATTCCCGAAGCACCGACTATATTATCAACCAGCCGTTTCATGCCCGATTCGGTAAAACCAACATTGCGATTCAAAGAAGTAAAAAATTCCGGACAGGTTCTTTTAAGCCTATGCCTTTCGGCTAAATATTTTGTCAGCATCTCGGCCAATCTAAAGCTTATCGGAACTACCCTATCCTTACTCCCCTTCCCCTGGCGTATAAAGATAGACATGTTTTCAATATCAACGTCAGTGAGTTTCAGGTTTAGTAATTCTTTTTTTCTTATACCGGAAAATAAGAAAGTTGCAAAAATTGCCTGATTGCGGTATCTGAGAAATTTGTATTTGTACGGATAGTTGTAAACCACCTCAAGCAATCTCAGCGCATCCTGCTTCGTTAGTTTCGGAGGTAATCTTTTGGGTAATTTAGGAGTTTCAATTTCTTCTATCGGATTAATTTTCAAGTAGCCTTCCTTAATGCACCAGCGAAAGAATACGCCCAGAGTCTTATGGTACTGGATAAACGTGTTCTGTCCCCAATTCTTCGTGGTTCTGCCGTAGAAAAATAAATTCCTCACGTTATCTTCGGTTACTTCTTCGATTTCATTGATACCGGCAAACTTGAAATAATTGTGAGTAACCGCTTTGTATCTCCTAAGCGTGGCTTGCGAATACCCTTTGATGTACTTGGAGTAATCGCAGAACTTCACAGTTAACAATCTTGCATCCATAGTAAATACCGCAATTTTAGTGCGGTATTTATTTTCCTTGAGCCGATGAGCGGACTTGAACCGCTGACCTACTCCTTCACTCCTACTTCTGTTTAGGAGAGACACTTATCAGAAGGTTAGACTGTATCTTAAGCTTGTCCCGGATGATCGGGATTTAGCTCCCCTTGTCAGTCGTTCGGGCGTCTGGTTAACGCCACGGTCTTAACCTCGTGTCAGGTCTTTAACCGTTATTCAGGATTCACTATCAGGTTTCCCCGGCAGTGGGCAAAAAGTCTTTGCGACTCTACCATGGAGTTGCTCTACCAACTGAGCTACATCGGCATAAATTTTGAACGAGCCAACCATTTCTCCATCTAAACCGCCGGCCTAGTTAAGGCGGGAGTAGAGCGATTTTTTCCTAAAACCCTTTATTCAAGCAAAGAATCGAAATTCTCAATAGACCTGTTCGTTACCATCAACCAAATCAGGTTTTAATGTTGATTTTTTGGCTTGTTTTAGCGGAAAATTGCAGGTATGGCTTCAAAATATAATGCCGTTGTAACGACCTGTTTAATGTCCAAAATCGGATTCAAGAAAATATCCTTAACTGGTAAGGATATACGCAGCTAAAATTGCTAGATTAATGGTTATTATACAACCTACATTATCATAACTAAAACAATTTATCAATAGCTAAATTTCAACCACTTAATTTGCAGGAAAAAAACAGGACTCTTGACCCCGCTTTTACTGCAATGCTCGCAAAATGGGACGATTTTAGAACCTTTAAATGGATGGACTCGGTTGACTGTCCAGATTTGATAATGAAACAGGTTCAGGAATTGCTCCAATTAGGCCTTAACTCCCCAATAAGAACATAGTATAACATAAAGTCCATTTTTTTCAAATGCTTGTTCAAACCTGCCCACAGAGGTTCATGCATAACCTGCCATAATTTTTATCTCCTGTTTTTATATTTCTCAAATTTTATCTAAGCGCATATATTCTTATCTTCCAAGGAAATAAAAATAGCCTTGAGGAAGGCTAATTTTGAGGGTAAACTTGCGTTTAAACGAGAGTTTAGACGGCATAGGGTAGTATATGTCCAATTTGGGGGTTGGGTATTGCCCAAAGACAAACGGGAGTGGGACATTATGGAGGAGGAACAAATGCTCCTCCTCTTCCAATATTAGCCGCCTATAGCTTCTCCAAGATCTTTCTGCTTAAACTATGCTCCTGCTCCCAATTTTGCTTCTCTTATTTCAAGATAAACTTTTGCAATCGCCTCTTTATCTTCTTCTCCCAGGCGGGAATAATCCTTGAACATGCCAATGAAACGGGGATCTTTTATACCCATATCCTCAAGCTTTGATTCAAGCATCATATCCTTCATTCTTGAGAAAGGAATCCTCAAGGCTTTTGCAAGTTTTTTTAGTTTATCCTCTGAGGGGATAAAGTCCCCGTTCTCTATGTCAAAGATATAACTGTTTGACTTGTAGCCGAGCTTTTTTGCTAGCTCCTGCTGGCTAATACCTCTTTCTTCCCTTAATTTCCTTAACTTTTGGCCAAATTCCATAGGTTATTTTTTTAATTATATAATCTTCTACTGATATTATCAGAGGTACAGGAAGTGTCAAGTTCACGGTTGATAATTTTTCAAAATTATCAGTAATAGCTGATTGTCCACTTTACAATCGTCTTTAAGCGATTAGAATAGAAGTATATCGTTAAAAGACGATTATGAAGGAAACAAAACTAAAGAACAAAATAAGGGAAATAAGACTGGATAAGGGAATAAAGCAATCTGATCTGGCAAGCATGGTCGGCATCTTCCAGTCAGAGATATCAATGATCGAGACTGGAGAGAGGATGCCAAGCATTTACCTGGCAAAGAAAATTGCAAAGGCTCTGGAAAAGAGCGTAAACGAAGTTTTTCTTGATCTATCCCACTAAGAAGCGTTTGCAGCAGCTTAAAACGACTGCTAGCTCTACTTTTTATCTTACCACGATTATCAAGTGGCAGCTTTGCCCTTGCAGGGTGAATTTTAAAAAATTTGCTGGATATAAAAATCAGTTATGGACAAGACCAGGCATTTAGAGAGCAAATACAGTATAGCCAGATACTGGCTTATCAGGAATTGTGAATCTTCTGAACTGCATTTATACCTGTATCTTAAGCTCTATGCAATCAACAGGCACGAGGCCTTCCCGAGCTTCAGGACCGTGCAAAAAGACCTTGGCTGGAGCATGGATAAGATCAGTAAAACCGTAAAAAAGATGAAGCAAAGCGGACGCCTGAAAGTGACACAGGACAAAGGGAAAAACAATGTTTACGACATCACATGGTACGACAGAGCAAACCAGGGGGTGCTCCGAAAACCAGAGCAGGGGTGTTCTGGAAATCAGAGCAGGGGTGCTCTGAAAACCAGAGCAGAACTAATAGATAATATAACTAATAGAAATATAACTAATAATATTGATCCTGTTAAGAAATCCAGTAAATCAGAAAATCAATTCATAAGTAAGGGTTCATGGACAAAAGAGCTTCTTAAAAAACTTGAAGAAATCTATGGAAGCAAACTTACCAGGCGAAGTATCGGCATTCAGCTTAAAGCCCTTGGTGAGCTAAAAGATGCAGGTTATGCGCCTGAAGAGATATTAGCGGGATTGGAGCGCATGAGAAAAGACAACTGGTGGAAAGATAAAAATCCTGACTACAGAAACCTGGCGCAGAACTCTCTTAAATTCATGCCTAAAAAGCAAAAGGCAGGAAAATACTCGCATCTGGCCATTAAAGATTAAAGCCATGCTAAAACTGAAAGCAGTAATCAAAATCAGAGAACAGGAAAAATCTGGAGAAGTCCCTGCTTCTACTTCCTGCAAGCACTGTAAAAAACCAGTTGAACCAAAACTTGTTCCTATCATTGGCTGGAGAAAGCAGGAATACTGCAAGGAATGCCTAACGACAATCCTTACCGAAAAGGAGAAGGAGGCGCAAAGAAAACTCAGAGAAGAAAAAATTGCCCGCCTTATCAAAGGATCTGGAATCAGGGGAATTATGCATCACATGACCTTCAAGTCCTTTGAACAAAGATACCGTGGAGTTGCTTACAGTACAGCAAAGAAATACGCCGAAGAATTCGGGCCTGGTACGAAGTACGGCTTTATGTTCTACGGAAGGGCAGGCTCAGGCAAAACCCACCTGGCAGTGGCAATTGCAAGATACATTATCGAAGAGAAGCAGATTCTGGTTCGGTTCGTGCGTATTGTTGATCTTCTTCTTGATATTCGAAGTACCTTTAACGAAAACGAAAGCTGGAGAGCAGAGAGTGAAAGCGAACTTTTGAGAAAATACGCGCTTACTCCCCTCTTAATTCTTGATGACATAGGATCAGAGAAAACAACCGACTGGGTGCGTCAGGTTTTATACCAGATCATTGATGAACGGTGGATTGAGCAGAAACCAGTCATTGTCACCTCAAATCTCACGCTTGAGGAATTGGAGGAAAGACTGGGAGAGAGGATCGCTTCACGCATCGCTGGCATGGCTCAGTTAATCCAGATGCAGGGTCATGATTACAGAATCAAAAATAATCCGAACTATAGCAAGAACAGAGATATTCAGGACTGGAAAGCCTGAAATCAATCATTAAAAAGAGTAATCCCAACAAAAACATGACTTCCTACAAAAAAGGATACTTAAAAGAGCTAGAAGCAAAGAGGATTTTAAAAAGAAGGAAGAAGTTTCACACTGTTTTTCGGGCTGCAAGCACCCACTCTCCTTTTGACATTGTGGCTATATCAGGATCAAAAGTTCTATTCTTGCAGGTAAAATCAGGCAAGTTCAGCCTGAAAAGAGAGCTTAGGAAGCTCAAGGGAATACAAGTTCCAGCATCAGTTGAAAAGCAGATCTGGTATGTTAAGAAATGCTGGAAAATCGTTGACTGCTGATTTGTTTATTCTCGGTTGCAAAGCAACCGCCGCCAGCCGCTGCCTCCATCCCCCGATTCAGTCCCCTGCTTTTCAAGGGATTGAGTTGGTGGATTAAAAATAAATAAAAATCTACCTGAGGAGGCAAACTAAAATGGAAATTAGAACACTGGTAAAAGAACTTGAGAGGAAAAAAGAATCTAGCCTGGATTTGATTGTGGACAGCAGAAGTCTAAAAGCAGTATCAGATGAGAAAGATAAGGTGAAACTTAAGATACCTGAACACGGGAGCTTTCCGCTTACCGCATGGGCACACTCGCAAATGGCAGAGAAGTTGCAGATACCGAAGAGATACTACGACAGGATGATTAATGCAGAAAAGACCGAGCTTCTGGCAGATAACATCAACGCCTGGATCGGGGAAAAAGAGAGAAGGCTGGTAAGAGTCACGGACAGCAAAATCAGGGCAGTGCTTTCTGACAGGTACAGGATAATGGACAACTACGACCTGATATACCTCTCAATGGAGGAATTCAGGAAAAAAGAGACAGTAGAGATCTACAGGGCTGAGGTCACCGAGACCATGCTTTATCTGAAAGCAATAGATAGGACTCTCTCAGCCGAGGTCACGGCAGGAGATGTGATCTCAGGAGGCCTGATAATCAGGAATTCTGAGGTGGGAGCATCAGCCTTCAGGGTTGAGACATTCATCCTCAGGAGAATATGCAGCAACGGCCTTATCGGTGAGCATTCGCTAAAAAAAGTCCATCTTGGAAAGCAGACCGTAGAGATAGGAGAGATAAACTGGTCAGATGAAACAAGGGAGCTTGAGGACAGGGTTCTCTGGGCAAAGGCAAGGGATATCATCAGGGCAACGTTTGACCACGGTATCTTCTCTTCCTGGGTTGAGAAGATGAGAGAAAGCACTGAAATTACAATTGAGAGGCCGATAAAAGCAGTAGATAACGTTACAAGGATTGCTAGCCTGAGCGAAGAACAAAGAGATGATCTTCTGGTGTATTTCTCAGAGCACACAAAGTACGGATTAGTGAATGCGGTCACAAGCCTGGCCAGGGAAACAAAGAACGTGGATGAGCAAATAAGGCTTGAGGAGTTCGGAGGAAGGCTCCTGAATGCAGAGAACAGGGAATTTGAGAAAATGATTGCTCAAGAAGGCTAAAAGATGGAAAAGAAAATCGAAGACAGAATAGAGCTCTATGGTGAAATCTACCAGAAAGCCTTTGGAAAAGCCTTAAAAGTAAATCCTAACAATGCCAGGTACATAGCCAGCGAGATATTCAAAGAGATAGCCCGTGACCTGAGATCAGAACTCATTTCTAAGCTACAAAGAGAGAACGGGAAAAATACAGAATCAAAAGCAGAAAATATAGCAGAGATAAGAGAAGAGGGTAAAATAAACGGCAACGGAAGCAGTCCAAAAGAAAAAAATGCCAGGCCAGCCACTGATAAGCAAAGGTATGCCCTGCACAAGTTCGGGATAGAAAATGTGCCAGAGAGCCTGACAAAAAAAGAGGCCTCGGAGATCCTGAACAATCTAATCTGCCTCTCAAGGGAAAGAGACAAAAAGTCTATAAATGAAATGGTTGAGAGGCTAAACGCAATGGATGAGTGGAGAGGTTAAAACAGGCTTAACCCTCAAAGGTAGCTCTTTAAACAAAGTCCAAATCCAAAGAAGCTTTTTCTTTCGCCAACTGGCAGAAGAGTATTGCCTGGAGGAGGCGGTACTGTTTCCGAATAATCGGAACAAAAAGCTTCTTTGGTTATTTTTTATGTTCTCTTCTATGCCAGACATCAACCTTTTTGCTAAAACTGATTTCAGAGGAAAAGGAGAGACTTTTGGAATAAAGAGGGAGGACAGGCGGCTCCACATGTACGTTATTGGAAAGACAGGGATGGGAAAGACCACTCTTCTTTTGAACATGATCTTAAACGATATCTACGGAAACGAGGGTGTATGCTTCATAGACCCGCACGGCGATGCAGTGGAAGCTCTCCTTGATTATATTCCAAGTTGGAGGGTTAATGATGTTATCTATTTCAATCCTGCTGATACTGATTATCCAATTGCCCTAAACGTTCTTGAGACTGTGGAGCCTGAAAGAAGGTATTTTGCAGTTTCTGGCCTGATTTCGGTTTTCAGGAAACTGTATGCCGAATACTGGCAGCACAGACAGGAACATATCCTGAGAAATGTGATACTGGCCTTGCTTGATGGGGAAAAGACTTTGCTTGACTATAATAAAAGTAAAACTTTGCTTGATATATACAGGATGCTTTCAGACTGGAGATACAGGAATAAAATAGTTGGGGAAATAGAAGATCCGATAGTAAAATCATTCTGGAAGAACGAGTTTCCAAAGTATCTTTACCAGTTCAAAGGAGAGGCTCTGTCGCCTATCCAGAACAAGCTGGGGGCTTTCCTTTCGGTTCCCCTGGTCAGGAACATTGTTGGGCAGACTGAAAGCAGGGTGGACTTCAGAGAGCTTATGGATAAACAAAAAATCCTTCTTGTTAATTTAGCAAAAGGAAGGATCGGAGAAGATAATTCTTCTTTTCTCGGGTCTCTTATTACCACAAAGCTCCAGCTTGCGGCAATGAGCAGGATTGACATTGAAGAGGAGCAAAGAAAGGATTTTTACCTTTTTGTTGATGAATTCCAGAACTTCGTGAGCATCGAGACTTTTGACGGCATCCTGTCAGAGGCAAGGAAATACAGGCTGTGTCTGGCGCTTGCTCACCAGTATATCGGTCAGTTGGATGAGAGACTGAGCAAGGCGATATTTGGAAACGTGGGGACTATAATATCGCTGCCTGTTGGAGCAGAAAACGGGGAATCCCTGGAGAAGCAGTTCTACCCAGAATTTAACAGGCAGGACCTGGTAAACCACGGCAAGCATCATCTCTATCTTATGCTGGCAATAAATGGCAGAATGTCAAAACCGTTCTCGGCAGTGACTTTACCTCCTTTTTATAACTTCAAGCCTCAGGGAAACAGGGAGAAGATAATTGCGTTATCGAGATCCAGGTATACATGTAAGAGAGAGGAAGTAGAGGGTAAGATTGAGAGATGGGGTGAATAAAACAGCTTTTTATCCCAGGCGTATCAAGTCTCTCTTAATTCAAAGTAGTCCCTATCGTCAAAGTAAGCGGCACGGATGTTTTCCATGGGAATACCTGTTCTTTTGCTCAAGGCAAGCTTATAGAGGTAAATCTGGTGCAGGGATTTTACGGGATTGAACTTGGCATCAGGCTTGTAATCAAGAATCCAGACTTTGTCCCAGCGGATTTGCAAAATGTCAATATGGCCGCAGATTGGCTCTTTTATGCTAAGTTCTGGCATCTCATTGGGATAAAGATAGACTGGAACTTCTACAGCTACTGTTGCTGTGTCGTTCTTTAGCATAAAGTCCTGGATCGCGGGGTGCCTGTCCTTGTTTCGCTTTGCCAGGAGCAGGGCAAGTTTTGCTAATAGGACTGCATTGTTGTCTTTTGTTCTCTCTCTTCTAAGGTGGATGTTTTCTATTATCGTACCTGAACACCTTTGTCCATGTTCAAAGATCTCGTCAGGACAGCTTTTGTAAATCTGCCAGAGATACTTTCTGATTTTAGGGAATTTTTTTGAGAAGATGTTCAGCTTTAAGCGGTGAAGCTTGAAAGCGTATTCCTGGTGGTGCTTGAAAACCTTTTCAGTTATCGCCTCTTCTGGCAGGATAGAGAGTTTTCTGCGGTATTTTACAAAGGTACAAATGTCCTCGTATTGCTTTATCCAGGAGTAAAGCGTGCTTTTGGGAACCTTTTGTTTGAACTGGCTGCTTAATTTTTTGCGGGTGGCATCGAGTTTATGGCCGAGATTGTAATAAGTGACCCCATTCAGAATCACTTTGGGCGAATATGTTTTATGGGGCATAGAAGAAGATGAGAAGTATTTTTTGCAGGTTTTACAGTAATATTTTTGCTCTCTCCCCTCTCGCTTTGATCGCTGGCCGGCTTTGGCTGTGTTTTTGCCCTCGCAAAAAGGACAAGGGATTTTAGGCTCATAGTTCAGGAGTTTTGGCGCTTGATTTTTGGTTCGATTTTCGTCTGGTTTTAGGCTCATATTAGGTTTGATCGAGATGACGGATTTTGTACTTTTTAAGTGGTTAGCAGACGCAAATTGGACAAAAGTAAAGACTCCGCTTCTATCTAATTTATGGAGTCTTTGTTAAGCATTAGGCTTATAATACCATGTTTTTTAAAGTTGTCCAGTTTTCGTCTGGTGTGGCGTGTCCAAAATTCGTCTGGCGGGTGGGTTTGCTATCGCAAGAAAAACTCCCTCTGGGAGGAGAGTGTTTAAAAAAGGTTTAAGAGTAGGTATAAGAGTTTACCGAGCTCTAACCGTGGATTCTAAAGCAGCGACGCGTTTTTCAAGGACGGCGAATTCGTCAATATCGACTTTTCTTTTGAGGGAGTTCTTTATGAATCATTGATACTTATAATTCCAGGCGGGTTCTTTATTTTAGTTTTAGACAATAAAAGATCTCTTGCTTCCTCATCGGTAAATTCTTTGCGACTCATAATTCTTATAAGACATTGAGGCTTATTATCGAAATCTACCCCCATAGCTAACCCAAAGGCTATATCTTGACCTGTAGGGATGATATCAAAGAATCGCATCTGTACCTCTTCATCATGTCCGCCTTTTAATAAAATAAGGAGATAATTTCTCTCTTTTGAGATAACTCCTTTATATTCTAAATCAGGATTTTTGGGATCTTTTGTAGTAATTATTAATTTATTTACTATGTTTCTTTTAATTACCCATACTTCATGTCTAAGTAAAGTTTTACCATGCATACTGGTAAAATGATATGCATGCCAAATGCCTTCATAACGTCCCTTCTTTCGAAGTAATCGATAAATCATAGATTGGGTAAACCCAACAATGAGTGGCAAAGATACGATTATGGTTATAATACTGGAAATAACCGTAACAATATTTATACTCGCAACAATCGCTTCTATAACCGACGTTAGGTTAGCTAACATAACCATACCCGCCGATTATTACAACCTCAAATATATTAATTTTTTGCCAGAACAATCCAATAGTAAACCGGGATTTTTTCGTTTGACTTTAAATACGATTGAAACCTTTTATTTTTGAGCACCTTTAACTCATGCTGTTGAAGTATATCTTCAATTTCTTTGAGAGTATATCTCTGGACTAAAAACGTTAGTAACTCAGGAATTGGGTCTATTGCACCTTTTCCTATTTCTGATTTTTTCCATTGCTGTATTCTATGATCCGGTAAATATTCCTCAAAAGTCAAACATAGAAAACCAGATGGTTTAAGAAAACTAGCCAACAAATTTATTGCCTTATTAATATCCTGTACAAATTCTATAATTCCTATTGCCGTAATTACATCAAAAGAACGACCAGCAAGTTTAGGGAGTCCTTCCTCTAAATCTGCCAGATACAGCTCAAAATCCGGAAATTTTTTCTTTGTTATTTCTAGCATCTTTTGTGAAATATCTATTCCGCATATTTTACAGCCAGCCTTGAATAATTCTGCTGATGATTGACCTGTTCCTATGCCAACATCAAGGATACTAAACTCAGGTTTTATATAAGGTAAAATAAGTTTATTGGCTTCAACGGGTGCAATCCATTTAAATTCACCTAAAGTCGCTTTATCATATACTGGCGCCAAAGTGTCATTATATTTCTCAATTATTTTAAATTTTTTATTTAATTTTGTTTCCTTCATAAAGCAATTTAAAAATATTTACTTTGCTCTAACCTTTGACTCAAGGGCAGTGACTCGTTTTTCGAGGACTGAGAATTCTTCGATGTCGACCTTCTTTTTGAGGGAGTTCTTTATGAATTCAACGTCTACTTTCGTTATCTCAATGTCCTCTTTCATTGAGACTATCATTTCTGTATGATAGTTCAGGGTATCTTTGATCGAGGCGATATCGGCAGTATGGGCATCCAAAGTTTCTTTGATTGAGCTGTATTGCTCGCCAATGAGCTTGACTTGAGAGTGGAAGTCCTCGGCCAGGGTGCTGACGTGCCTTTTGAAGTCTTCGCTTTGTTCTTTTAAAATTTGTTTGAGTTTTTTGTCGTTGAGTTCCATGGTAGTGTTTTAAAAATTAGTTAAAATCACTATGCTACTTCATTATAAGATAGCTGGGATGCGATGGCAAGAGGAGGGGTAATTTGTGCTTGAAGAGGCGATGTAAGTTCAAAGCCTTATAGCAAATATTAATATTGTTACGGCGAATCAGTTCTATAGAGAAACTGCGAATCCTTTATGAACTGGTTAAAGAAACTTTTTAGTGAGAAAACTACTAAGGGTATTATCGAAGAATATAAAGAATACAGGAAAATCAGCAAGGAACTAAATCATAAAATAATAGATACATGCCTTGATCCCGATGTATTCATAAAAGCGGCAAGGTTGCTCGGTGCGGCTCGAGGCGATACTTTAATACTCGATAATGAAGACGAACTGAATATTTTAATGGATTTTGCCCTGCGCGAATATAAAGTAAACAAGCAAAATACCGTTGAGATTTATCGAGAGAAAATTGGCTGGGAAAATGATATTGAGAAAGAGATATTGGATGCTTTCATTTCGTCCTATACCTCTTTATTCAAGATTATCTCTATTTCAAGAGCAGAAAAATCGTTAATCCTGGAGGATATTTTAAATAAGAAGGGTGACATTAAAATAATAGACCTCTCTCTAAGCAAAACCGCTGTACCTGGGTTCTTGGTGTTCATCAGGATTATTCCTTTTAAAGATTTTAATATGTCTGCTGGTATATTGTTCGCTTTCTATGGCGAGTTAGAAAAATATCTTCTTAAAAAATATAAACTATTAAGCAAGAAGGTTAAATCGGATAGCGACTCTGTAAAGCGATTTGTTTCTTTTTATAAATTGAGCAAGACTGACGGCATAGAGGTAAGATATTCGTAGAAGGAGAAAAATCACAGCCATTCTTGGCTGAAATTTTTGGTTCAATTTTCGTCTGGTTTTTGGATCATATTAGGTTTGATCGAGGTGACGGATTTCGTATGCTTTGGGAAGTTAGCGGACGGAAATTGAACAAGGGGCAGGAGCCTTGGGGACTGGGTTTCTGCTTAAATAATCGCTTATTAGCCCTGTTTTTTAGAGTTGTTCAGTTTTCGTCTGGTAGACGGCGTCCAAAATGCGTCTGGTGGGTGGGGTTTATAGGGTTGGGATTATATATGGAACAGCTTAGTAATATATCCAAAGTGAGTATATACACAATGCGCCTATGCTCCCATCTTGGATGATATAATGCGATGCAGTATAAAAGTGTCAAGCGAAAAATCAAGATTATAAGGTGTTACAATGGAATGGTTTGTAGTGATTGCAGGAGATATTTTTGATCTTGAAGAGTTATCCAAGTCTCTCAATTCATCAGGACTATGTATCACTCGAAAAGGAGAAGAATTTATTCTGAAATCAACGGATTTTAACTTGTTAAAAGATGCAGATGATGTGAGAAATAAGGCTAATGAGATTATTTCTCAAATTAATGGGGCCGCAAGGTTAACCTTGGGCATGCGAAAACCCCTAGCAGTGGCTAGCGTTGGTAATATTGATGACGATGGGACAGTCCATGGATTTGTTTCCATTTCCTTTTCAGAAACCATCAATTTGCGAACGAGTGTGAGTGCATCTGTTATAGCACCAGATGGTACAATCCAAGAGAGGCATCAGGGTGATCCCATCCCAAGCTGGATTACTGTTGCCCAACATGACACAAATGTTGCGAAGGCTCTTCGACTCTTTGGCGCTGGCACACATGACTGGGTAAGCCTGTATCGCATCTATGAAGTAATTGAGAGCGATGTTGGAGGTAAGCTTAACATTATAAATAATGGATGGGCAACTGAGAAATCAATCAAACGCTTCAAGTATACAGCCAATAGCCCTGGCGCAATTGGAGATGAAGCACGTCATGGCAAGAATACAATACCACCACCTAAAGACCCGATGACACTTTCTGAAGCGAAGCCTCTTATTGAAACTATTCTCCGTAATTGGCTTCGCTCAAAAAGTGAACTGCCTTGAGAGCTTTGGGATTTTGCATAACACTGTATTTGCAGAAAACTGATCTTCCTTAAATGCTTTTGGCATCTGATTGTGACTCTGCCTCCTTTTTACAATTTCAAGCCTCAGGGAAACAGGGAGAGGATAATTGTGGCATCAAGAGCAATACTTATTGATCATTTCTTTCAATCTTTTTTATTATTTGATTAAATTCTAAAGGATATTGACTTATATAAGGGGTATCTTTACCTGAATAAAATGATACGCTTTGATCATACAATTCCTTTGCACTCTCAGCTAATTTGAGAAATATTATGTGACAAATAGGCATATTTTTATATATTTTTATTGAAGATGGATTTACCGAAAACAATTCTAAGGTTAAAGTAGATTTTGTATCGATTCCAAAACCTGGACTTATAAAAGATGAAGTTAATAAACTCAATCCTAGTCGGGCGATATGAGATAAACCCATGATAATACCTGCATAATCTTCAGAAATCCCAATTTTTTCATACGTCGATGACAAAATAAGTTGATGGGGCCGAATTATATATGAATCAAATGTTTTAATACTTGTTACATTGGAATATATTGATTTCTCATCTAAAACATCCACACATTCGATCTTATTAAATTCAATTAATTTATTAGATAATCTTAATATATAGGATGATGGTCTAAATAAACTTTTATCTAAAGGATCAATAACAATCTTATTGCGAGATATTTCCTCCATTATTTGATCTTGCGTAAGTATCATATTTTAACACTATAAATGCAATATTATATATTTAATTAATAATTATTTTCTTCAGTAGCTAACATTTTTGTATCAAGTAGATTGTTACTTAAGCCTTCCTGTATAGAGTTCAATTTTCCATTGAATATTAGATTTATATCGTCTTCAGATAACGGTTACCATTGAAATGTGAGAAAAAATATTAGCTATTTAAGGACTAAGAGCCTATCCGAAAAGTCCAGAAGCTCTGAACGTTATCCATGCACATGCGAAGTGTA
>NZ_JMIY01000006.1:22232-52677 GCF_000685155.1 Candidatus Methanoperedens nitratireducens | reverse complement strand
GTGTTGTCATTACCCCACATTACCCTACATTGTAATTCTTCTACTTTTCGGATAGGCTCTAAATCCATAAGTTTTGAGTCTTAAGTATTTCCATATATTTATAAATACCATGTGTGAAGTAAGATTGTTCTTTAAATCTTTCACTACATATTTCTTTATTAAGCAGTCTCAACTCATCATTATAAATATAGTATGCACTACCATTTTTTAATTTGTTATTTATTTTTTGGACTTTTCCGATTTTATATACTGGACAGAGATTTTCTAGTTTTTCTTGGAGTTCTTTAAAATTATTTGGCGGTATAGTGCAGACAAGATTCCAATCCCCCCAAGAAAATGCTGCTGTTAAAGACTTTACCCCTGATTTCATAAAAATGTCTTTATAAATTGAATCTATCTCTTCCTCATTAATTGTAATCACAAAATCTAAATTGTTTTGATATGCAAGCTCATAACAACAAGATACGATACTATCTGAATTATCCATACATGCGGTTGCGAGATTATTTTTTGAAATTATCTGACCTTCTTCTAATCTTGGTATAGGCTTATTTAAAGCTGTATCCAATCTTTTTCTATATTTAGCTGGAATTTCTAGTTTGTTCAATTTAGAAAAAACGGCAGCCCAAAAAGCTCCTAATTCTCCTATTACTACGATTAAATCACCTTCATTGCTACCCTGCCTTTTTAAAATTTTTTTACTATTCACTGAACCTAGCGCAGTACCTGTACATGAGAATTCCTCTCCGTCTTTCATATTTCCACCTAATATATATGTATCATTTGCCCGACAACAGTCCTCTACTCCCTTTAGAAATCGTTTGAATTCGCTAACTTCCATATCTGGTGGGGCCACAACAGAGAGTAATAGACCAAAAGGAGACGCCCCCATTGACGCTATATCGCTCAAATTAATCAACACGGAATACCATCCGTATGTATAATAATCAGGATCTCCGATTAGCCAAGATACTGGTAGTGGTGTGGGATCAATTTTCCAGACAATTCTATCCTCTAACATATTTGAAGGAAAATCAACACAATCATCTCCAAGAGCATATGGAAGTTTTTCTGGCTGTTTATGGAAGGGAAAAATTATTTTCCTTAAAATTTCAGTCTCACCTAATTCAGACAGCTTTTTATTGTTCTCATTCAATTTATCAGACATAATCATAATTGTTTAAAAATATATTTTTAATGATTCATTTTGGCTTTAAATCTTCTAAATTACATCCTTGTAATTTCTCAGCTATTAGTCCTAAAGAACCAAGGCAATATAAGGAATTGCATTCAGGAAAATGTAACAAACCATGTGAAACTAAAAATAATGAGCTTAAATATTCTGCCTTTTTGTTTTTCCAAATACAGAATTCCATAGCCTTTTTTCTGATATACCAAATTATTCTATAAGCCTCTAGAAAAAATCTATCTTTATCTATAGGGAACAAAGCCTCTATTTCTTCAAAATTTTTAAAATCTACTAGCTGTTTTTCAAATTTCATACATTGTGTTAATGGAAGGGTTCTACTCATTTGGAAAAATTTTATTGAAGCCTCCATTAGAACATAATCTTTCAAAGCATGTTTTTTATTAGCCCATTCAAAATCAATTAATCTAGGTTCCAAATTCTTATTTACAATAACATTTTTTGGATGAAGATCCCCATGGATATTTTTTACTGTTATTTTCGTTTGTTGCGAGAAACCACCAAAATCTTTCATGAATTTCAAGGGATTAATTACTTCAACTCCGAAAAATTTAATATATTCAATATCTGATGATCCAAGCCAAGAACAAATCAATTTTTCACTTTTGTTGCCACGCAAATACCATTCATATTCTTTTAATAGAGAGCTACATCTCTGTATTGTTCTCCCTTCATTAAGATTCTCTAATTCATCCTCATAAAGCTTCTTGAAAATTTCAAGCTTTTTATTAACAGATAATACATCAGAGAATAGTACCTCATCTAACTCTTTAGATTTATCAATATCTTGAATTGTAAAGGCGCCAGCATGATTCAAAATAAGCGCTCCAATTCTACCTTCATATTTTGGTGGATATAGTTGCGTGCGTATATTGTGCTTAAGATTCTTTTCCCACCCATCATAGTCCCTAGAGATATATTTCTTATCAGCAATCTTTAATACGAATACACGTGATCGCGTCCTATTATCTTTGTTGATATAATAAGCAATAAAAAGTTTAGTTTTTCGTTTTCCAATTCGTTCCAAAGGCTGTAAGATTACTTTAAAATTACCTTTTTTATAGATCTCTTTAGATACTCTTTTTATTAATATTTCTTCATTTTTATTAAGTATATTAATTTCCAATTCTAAATGTAGACCAGAATTTTTCAACCTAATCCCTGTCTTCTTTAATCTCGAAATTTCTTGGAAGCACTACTCGGTTTTTTCTAAAGTAATCAATTGTTTCAATTAATTTTTTTTCATATCCATATTCTCTCCAATCCCATGGAGATTTTAAGTCAAAAAATTCTACTAATTTTTTACGAAAATGCTGAGATTGTAACTTACTTGTTGGGGATGCAATAAAGAACATATTATTTACATGTCTATATAATAAATATTCTTTTCTTTGCTTTCCTAATAAAAGAGCACTCTCTAAATTTTGAAGTGATGTGATGTCTTTCCCTAATAAAAACTCTGGAGGTATTGCCGATGGAACTGGCACCAAGTGTATATGCGCATGATAGATTCCACATCCCCCACCGATCTCCGGGGATGTTCCGTGTTCAAATAAAACTGTTTTTCCAAATCTAACGAGCTTATTTTCGAGATGTTTAATTATCTTATTTAATTCTTCTATCCGTTTTTCAGGTATTTCTGCAAAAGAGTAATAATGTTCTTTGGGTAAAATCAATAAGCTACCAAGGAATAACTGACCGATCGTTGGCATTACATTAAAATATTCATTTGAGAATATAATTCTCTGGGTATTCCCATAAATTTTTGAAAATCTTGAAAAACTAAAATCCTCTAGCTCTATGCAGAAATCACATTTTGAATCTAGTTTTCTATGGAAATTCATTCCATCTTCCATACATTTTTATTATGTTTCAAAGATTAAATACTTTTGCCTTATAGCATTACTTTCACGCGTGAAAGAGGCAGCTACTAATTCGTAGTTAACCATCTAAGTTTAACTGTTTTGTGGAGAGGTACAATAGTATATATAGAATCTATTTTAATATAAGTTAAATACAATTACAATATGTTGCACTCGCTCATGTTATACTTCACACTAACCCCTCTATGAACTCTGGCAATAATTCCCTAAATGATCTATTGTATAGGGTTAAAACTAACTCTATACAATTTATGCAGACCAAAACGGAAAATCTCTTTAATCCTAATCGATATCTATTATCGGATGAAGCCAAGAAAAGATTAAGGTGGATGTATATTCTCTGCCACGAATCAAATAATAGCATCACTCAGGCCTCCAATAAGATCGGCATCTCCAGAGAATGGCTATCTAAGCTTAAAAACAAGTTTGAAAACAATCAGAAAGATCCAAGAAGCTTGGAGCCTCAATCGAGAGCCCCTCACCACACTGCTAACAGGAAAAGAATCTCTCAGGAAATAGAAAATAAGATTGTGGAGATGAGGAACAAGCATCCTTGGGGCAAAGAGAAGATTAGCGCGGCAGTATCCAACCGTTACAACCTTAAGGTTTCCCCTCCTACGGTCAACCGGTATCTTCACAAGCATAAATTGATTAATCCTAAACTCTCTCAAAAGAACAAACAAGCTTGGGAGAACAAAAAAGAAAAAGAAAAGCAATTAATTTTAAAGGTAAGACCACCCAAAGATATTAAAGACTACAAACCCGGGGCTTTAGTGGAAAAAGACATGAAATTGGTACCTAGGATAAGCCATTCTAAAGGAAAATACCGCTATAGTAAAGAATTCTATTATCAACACAGCTTTATTGATTCTTTCACTCGAATAAGGGTGGTTGAACTTACCAAAGACTCTTCAAGCCATAAAGCGGTTAAGGCTTACCAGAAAGTTAAAACAAAATTTCCTTTTTCCATTGCTTCTCTTAACAGCGATAATGGAGGAGAAAACGAAGGAGAATTCAGAGAAAAGCTTAAAAAAGAAAGTGTGATCCATTTTTATTCCCGAAGCGGCACGCCTACTGATAATCCGAGGGTCGAGAGATCGCATCTGACCGATGAAGTGGAATTTTATCAGCAAGGAGGAATCAAAAACACTTTTTCTGAACAAACTAAAGCCCTGAGAAAACAGGATGACACTTACAACCTCTTGAGACCGCACCAAGCTTTAGGCTACTTAACACCCATGAAGTTTTACAAGCTTTGGAAAAAGAATCCGAAAGAAGTCTACCAAATTACCGAGAAGTGGCAGAAATATCTCAGAAAGCAAAGAAAAAGATTGGCTAATTCCCGAAAAATGAAAAACAAAGAACAAATTGAAAAACTGATGGAGTTTATTGATACTAAGCTGGGACAAGAAACCCGTCAAAGAAGTCCTAAATTATCATTAAGTAAGTGTGAATTATGTTTGTGAGCTTGAACACTGATGGGGTCTCTCAAAATTATAGGTCTGCTCCCATTTCATGATTTCTTCTTTTTGTTTTTCGAAAGTATTCATAATTTTTCCTTGCTGATAAAATTCCCGCTCATCAGTTAAATGCGACCTTTCTACTCGCGGGTTATCTGTCGGCGTACCCGCGCGGGAATGAAAATGTAAAATATTTTCTTTTTCTAATTTTTGACTAAATTCTCCTTCGTTTTCGCCGCCATTATCGGAATTTATTCCCGCGATAGGAAAAGGCAATCTTCGTTTATTCTCGTCAAAAGCTTTTTTGGATTCACGGCTAGTGGCTCCTTCGGTTAAAGCTAATATCCTGATACGGGTAAAAGAATCAATTAAAGTGTGCTGTGAGTAGAAATATTCGCTAAATCTGTATCGAGCTCCAATAAAGCTTACTTTAGGCACTAATTTCATATCTTTCTCTATCAGCGCCCCCGGTTTCCAGTCCTTAATTTCCCTAGGAGGCCTGGCTTGCATTTTTAAGCTTATCCTTTTATCTCTTTCTTTTTTATTCTGATAAGCTTGTTTGTTTTTCATTGAAATTTTCGGATCAATCAGCCGGTGCTTGTGCAGATACCTGTTGACGGTCGGGCCGGAAACCGGCAAAAGATGTTTTCCGGAAACCACGCTCGCGATTTTATCTTTGCCCCAGAAATGTTTTTTTCTAATCTCAATAATTTTCTTTTCTGTTTCTTCGGAAATCCTTTTTCTATTATCGGTATTCCGCGGGGAGCGGGATTGCGGTTCGAGACTTCTTGGGTCTTTATCGTTATTTTCAAAAATATTTTTAAGTTTAGAGAGCCATTCTCTGGATATTCCTATTTTATTGGCTGATGTTGTAATATTATTATCGCTTTCATAATAAATGACATACATCCATCTTAATCTTTTTTTAGCTTCAGGAGAAAGATGATAGCGGCAAGGGTTTAGAATGTTTTCGGCTTTATTTTGCATAAATTGTATAGAGTTATTTTTAACCATATACAATAGCTGATTAACAGGGTTTTGGCTAGGATTCATAGTTTAGGGTGCTGTGAAGTATATCATGAACCAGTGCATCAGGCTCTGGGATATTTAACCCCGATGGAGTTTTATGAACTTTGGAAAAAGAATCCGGAAGAAGCTTACAAAATTACGGCATACTGGCAAGCCTATCTGAAAAAGCAAAGCGCACGATTAGCCAGTTCAAGGAAAATCAAAAAGAAGGAACAGATAGAAAAACTGATGAATTTTATTGAGGCTAAATTAGAGCAAAAAACAAATCTAGAAATCTATAAGTTACCATTAACTAACTGTGAATTATGTTCGTGAACTTGCACAGCTAATTGTGTCTAGGTTCTTTTAACGAATATCTTTGATTCATTTTTTCTCTTAAATAATATTCTACTTTTTCAAAATTGTACATTCTTTTTTCCGAATATCTTTTATCTAAATCCCTGATTTTTAGGAAGATCAATTTCAACGCGGCATCAGAGGTGGGAAAACTGCTTTTGTTCCTGATTACTCTTCTAAATTCTCGATTCATCCGTTCACTCCAATTAGTGGTATAAATTGATTTTCTAATTTCTTGAGGGTATTGAAGAAACACCGTGAGTTTGTAAAATTTTTCATTCCAAGATTTCGTAATTGAAGGATAAAGTTTCTGCCATTTTTCCGTGAGATTTTTTAACTCCTGCTCGGCTTGTTCCGCCTTAGTTTGGGTATAGATCATTTTCATATCTTCAGCTAACTCCTGCTTGTGTTTCGGTTTAGCTTTGGCCAGCTGGAGCTAGACTCGGCCGCGCCCAGATTGTACAGTCCGATAAACTCTCTTTGTCCGGCCATCGTTACCCCCACCACTACATAAATCGCTTCATTGTCCACAGTATCTCTTCTTATCTTCTGATGCAAAGCATCAATGAATAAGAAGGCATATTCCGTAAGCAAGGGGCGCTTGATCCAGCCTTTAAATTCATCGTTGATTTGCTTGACGACATTGCTGACAGTTTGCCGATTAAGAGTAAAATTGTATAAGGAATTAAGCAGATCGGAAATATCTTTAGTAGAAGTGCCTTTAGCGTACATGCCGATAATTAACTGTTCCACCCTGTCCATTTTGGTTTCCCGTTCCCCGAAAAGTTTAGTCTGAAATTCTCCGTTACGATCCCTTGGCACGGCAAGATCCTCGATTCTGCCGGCGGAAGTGTCTAATTTTCGAGAATAAGACCCGTTTCTTTTATTGGCAGTATTTTTAGCTGTCCTGTCTCCATTGCCATATCCCAGCTTAATTGCTAACTCTCCCTGCATGATTGACTCCAGCCCTTTCTTAAAAATTCCGAGCATTATTTCATCCTGCTGAATTTCATAGGGAATATGCTTATCCAATCCTAAATCCTGAATTAGTTTATCAATTTTATCCATAGTGTTTGGGGTTAATAATTATTTTATTATTATACTCCAGACACAATCTATTTTACACTATCACCAGCCCTTGAGGCTCAAACATGATATTTAAAGCTACTAAAGTCTATTAAAATAACCCATATATTCTATCGGTTGCTTTATGTTCCTGATGCCTCCTTTGGGATTTTCTACATCATTTTTATATCTTGGAATAATATGCATGTGAAAATGGAGTATTGTTTGTCCTGCATCCTCACCGCAATTTATACCTACGTTATATCCATCGGGCTTATACTTCGTATCTAACATCTCTTTTGCCTGATTTATAATTTCGTGAAGATATTTAAACTCAGATTCATACAGACCAAATAAATCAGTAGTATGTCTTTTAGAAATGATTAGTAGATGTCCTGGATTAACAGGGTGCACATCGAAAATAGCATAAAAATATTTATTTATTAATAACCTAGAGTCTATTGTGATATTGCAGAATAAACAACCACTCATACAGTATCCTCTTTCGACAAATCCTAATATCTGAACAGCATTCCATATATCTTAATCCTAATTACTAGTATCATTGAACTTCCAACGTGCTGATTAATATTTAAATTACTGGTCGTTCTCATGCTCGTTGGGTTTTGAGCACTTAATGGAATACCAAAGCGTCCGAGGGAAGTAGGAACAAATATTATCAGCATCACCCCTTATTCTTCACCTCGAACCATTCTTTGAGACCGCTTTGTTTTTGATCGCCTATGGCGGCTACTTTTAGGAAAAAGTTATATCTTAATAGCTATTATATATTTCTGACCATAACCAGGTCAGAAGGTTAAATCCGGTGGCGAAAAAGGAGAAGAAACCAAAAGGAAAGCCAGAGCCTAAGAAATAACCCTGTTAAATCTGATTTTTTTCTTCATGGGTTTTAGATTTACAAGTTGCCCGCTTTCTATACTGAGAATCTTGAGGCTTGATTGGCAGGCGTTACCAGTAGATCTCACCTATTCCCTACCTCGAACCATTCCTTGAATTTGCTTTGTTTTAACTCGTCTATGGTAGCTATTTTAACGGAAAAAAAGTAAATAGAGGATTGCTCCCCTATTTCTCGTGTATCACGATGTTTCCGCCCTGTAGCTCGCCTGTTGCGCTGTGGTAAACCAGTCCGTCTTTATCAAGCACTGTTATCTTGTAGGTATCAGGGCTGCCGCTGGCTTCATTATCAACCGCTTCTACTGTGAACTGGAAGTTGCCGCTGCTTTCTGGCTGGAGCAGGCCAGTTGTGGGATCATATATCTGGAGTGCGGCTTTCCCCTGGAAGCTAGAGGTACTGCCCTTTATGGCAAGACCGATCCAGGCGTTGCTTTTTACAATGTAATCAAACCCGTTCTGGCGGTACACATAGACGGAGTTGCCCTGGACTTTATCTTTCTTGTTATACCTCACTGTGAAGCCAAAGCTGCCGCGGCTTCCTGTGGAGTCGTTAATCCATCCGCCGCCTGTTGTGAATTTCCCTG
Source organism: Candidatus Methanoperedens nitratireducens (assembly GCF_000685155.1). Taxonomy (GTDB): domain Archaea; phylum Halobacteriota; class Methanosarcinia; order Methanosarcinales; family Methanoperedenaceae; genus Methanoperedens; species Methanoperedens nitratireducens. The sequence continues at coordinate 44,198 of NZ_JMIY01000006.1, read as the reverse complement.
TTGGCTCGTACACGATAAGCGGGGTCGGGGAAGATGTGCTCGGACTGTAATAATCGTTTGGTACAATCCTGGCGATTACCATGTAGTCATCCACAGGGAGGTTATTGATTGTTGCTTGAGCAGTTCCTACACCAGTACCAGACGAAGTGACTGAAACTGATGCAACTCCAGGCACTATGGCAACTGGGTTTGAATATGAGAGATCGCTGCTCTTATAGATCGTGAAATTTACCTTTACCTTGGTTAAGTCGCCGTAGTCAGTGTCAATTTCATTAAGTGTAGCCCTGAGATTGATCGAGCCTGCTGATTTCGGGACAATGGTGTCGCCAGTATATGCAACATTAACGTCTTCGCTGGTAATTGAGAATGGTTTTGTGTCATTGCTTGAGCTATAATTAGCATCACCAGCAAACTCTGCTTTGACATCGTAGCTTCCAGCAGGCTGGTTGAGCTTAAGAGTTGCTGAGGCTATGCCATCTGGCCCTGTAGTTGCAGTTGCTGTTTGAGCGCCAAGGGTGAAGTTGATGGATTTGCCTGAAATGGGATTATTGTTTCCAGAATCATTCAACTGTGCTCTGAGAGTAACTGGGTCCGAGTACTGAGCGGTCAGGTCTCCGATATACTCAAGTTTGGTGGCACCGTTCATTACAGTTAAAGTTACATCAATGCTATCACTTCCAGTTATAGCAGTAGCAACAATTCTTCCTGAATATGTTCCAGCTTTTGCATCTTGAGGTACGTTAATTGTTGCATTGAACTGCTTTGAGCCGGCAAGAGGAACTTCAAGCAGGTTTGGTTCGATTGTTATATTAGTTGCATATATAACGTCTCCTGATGCTGTCTTTAAGGAAGTGGCAGTTATAGAGACCCACTTTGAGACCTGGGGATTGGGACCAGGATTGGCTGATATTATGTAGTCTGGCTCTCCTCCTATTGAAGTTTCATTGTAGACAAGGTAATAATTGCCATCGTATTCAGCGTAGAGATTTTCGTTAACCGGGAACAGCCCTGTACCTGGAGGGTCATCAACAATGAATGTTTTGCTTATTTGCTGTCCTGTACTTGCTGTTTCAGTCCATGTATCTGGCAGTAATGTGATCAGGCCTTGCCCCTGAACAACCTTGAAGGTTTCTTCAGCTTCTCTGCTGAATCTATCACCTTCGGAAGTAATTCCTGTTGCTGAGGCTTCAATCTTGTAATCTCCTACCCGCAAAGTATTGACGAAATAGTTGGCATAGACGCCATCGTTCGCTGCTCCATCTCCATGTCCGCCATCATCGTACAAAATGATGTTTTCAGTAGAACCGCCTGGCAGAGTAATATTTGCATTAACATTTGCATTAACAATAGGCGAGCCATCTTCTGTTAAACTTGCAGTTATTTTTACAGTCTCTCCCTGATTGTACTGGTCTTTATCTGTTGATAACGACATTGAAAGTCTTGTTGATGCCCTTACAATTGCTGTAACTTTTTCTCCACCTGCAGGAATATCCTTTCCTGTTATCTCCATATTCCATTCTCCTGGATCTGGATTATTAACCCTGTAGAATTTATATGTCGGTCCAGCAACATATTCTATATCTGGATCTGTTGCTGCTACACTTGGATCTATCCTACTTCCATCTGGTTTATACAAAACTAAATCAACATCGCTCCCCCCCCAACTGATTCCAAATGTTGCCTCTTTTATTTTTTGATCAATCCAAACAGGTATATTGATTATTTGGTTTAATAATATAGTAAAAGATCTTTTGAGTACTGTTCCCCATCCTATTACTTCTCCAACTATTGAGTTGTATATCTCTTGCAATTGCGAAGAAGTGGGTGAATAATAGTACTTACCCCCTGTCTCAGATGCTATTATTTCCATCAGGTTTTTATCAACATAAGAGCCTAAACCAATTGTGTATACTTTTATATTCTGGCTTTTTATGGCTGGCAGAACATTGTTTGGATGCTCTCCTGTATTATGGTATCCGTCTGAAAGCAGAACCATTGCCCAAGGATAAGTTACATCTCCATAGGCTAGTAAGTCGTTGTATCCATATCTCAAGCCATAACCAATCGCAGTGCCTCCACTAGCATAAATTCCATCTATTTTATTCTTTATAGTGGTCTTTACTTCGGGTGTTAGTTCTGTTAGATGGTAATCGTATCTTGCAGAACTGGCAAAGGAGACAACCCCTTCTTTATCCCCATCCCTCATGTAATCTGTAAAGAGCTTCGCTGAATTCTTTGCATCAGTTATCGCCCTCCCTCCCATGCTTCCAGAGCGGTCTATGATTAGCATCACATCTGCTTTTCCTTTCGTGTAAATCACAGCTTCTTGTTCTGTATCAGTTATTGTTATTCCCTTGTAATTCAAAATAACTTCTAAATCGTATTTTCTTGGAGATTCCTGTTGCGGCGGTGTAACATCGAAGACATATCTTCCTGGGATTGATGTGTCAATCAAGCTTACTGTTGCTGTTTTTTCGCCAATTTTGATTGTGAAGTTATCCTTTATTAATCCTGTTATAGGGGTATCTCCCTTTCTAGCCTCAACTGTAACTTGAATATGGCTCGGATTGTCATAAGCACCCGCAGACAATGGAGTGGATTGGATTGGAGAAATTATATTGATAGCATGAGGATACTGGTAATCAGGCATTCCATGACTATTAAAGATGGATTTCATTTCTACCTCATTATTATTGCATCGGAAGAACCAGCCATCCCAAAATTCATGAATATTATATACATGGTGGTTATTTGTCTGATAGTTCCTCAAAACATCCCATATCTCATCAAAACCAAGAGCAAGTTGATCGGTAGGTTCATTTGCGGGATCATATATGTCCCACAAGGTACCTGCAACCGCGCCTTCTACATCTTCTCCTATGGGTGTTTGAAGTTCAAGACTGTGCTGTATAAGAACCGTTGAGCCGTCGCTAGTATCTGTGTATATTTCGTCATTTTGTACCGCACTCTGAAAAAAGGTTGCCCACCCTTCTGAAAAAGCCAAAGATACACTTACAGATTGATTCCAGCCATGATGTCCACCTGAATTAGGAATCCATTCACCATATACAGAGCGCATTATAAAATGCCCATATTCATGCAATATGACATCTTCATCCCATTCATCTGTGTCTGTAACTCCCCCAAGTATGTGTATTTCCAAAGTATTACTATCAACATATGTACCATCAGTATTTCCAGGGAACCATATTACAGTTACTTGGGGTGGAGTGTATCCTTGATCCGTTACATACTTATATCCTTCTGTGAGTATACTGTAAATATTATATGATCCAGCATCAGCAACAGGACTTGTGGTCGTGCCTATATTTATGGGACCACTAGATACATTATTAGATTGATTTGTTCTAAATGCATAGGTATTGTGGTTATTATCAACTATATTAGCAACTAAGCCGTTAGCATAAACCCTAACAAATATATCAAGTGTTGTCCCATCTTCATCGACATTATTAACTGGATCAAACTGATAGTTTCCTTGATCATCTGTGGTATTTGTTGCTAATTCCTGTTCAACTCCTGCATCAACATCAAATAACCTGACAGTTGCGCGTTTTATAGGTTGGGGGTTACCTCTATCATCATTATATAAAAATCTTCCAGATACTGTTACAGTACTATTATGAGGTATTTGATTGGAAACATAAGTAAAGTTTGATTCACCTATACGTTCTTCCATCGGAGATCTTTGTAAAACAGGTTGCTTTTTACTTACGGTTGCAGTTTCTTCGGATATAGAAATAAAGAGAGCATCTGTGGTCCCAAAAACATAGTCCTGTTGATAACTCCTCGCTGTTGCTTTAATGATATAGTTACCTTCTCGAACTACCTTAATTGAAGCATTTAATTTAACTGTCTCGTTTCTGTTGATATTACCATTCCATGATAAATCACCGCTTACTAATAAAACCCCTTCTGGTAGTAATATTTGAATAGTAGAATTTGGTGCATATTCTAATGAAGTTACACTAAACATTAAATTTACTTCTTTATTTAAGGATGAAATTTCGAGAACGGATAGATTTACACTCATAGGAGCAGCTAATTTGCTAGAATGGCCTGTATTATTATATTCGATGTTTAAATTTTGATGAATAGCGGCAGCCGGTAATATCCATCCTACTGTAATTAGCACCAATACCAATGCATATTTTTCCAAGGATTTGATTTTATTCATCCTAATATACCTCCTCTATTTGCTTTGAATGTCTACACGTTCTTCCATCGGAGGTCTTTGCAAAACAGGTTGCTTTTTACTTACGGTTGCAGTTTCTTCGGATATAGAAATAAAGAGAGCATCTGCTTTCCCCTCAGTTTCTGTAAAACTATCTACTTCTCTGAAGCTCCTAGCTAATGCCACAATAGTCCAATTTCCTGTTTTAATTGCTTTTATGAATGCTTGGATCCTTTTTGTCTCATTTTTAGCAAGGTCTCCTCTCCACGATAAGTCCCCATTGACAAGTACAAATCCCTCTGGTAATTGTATTTGAATTGATGTATTTGGAAAACTTGTATGTGGATTGACTGTAAATAGGAGTTCTACGGTTTGATTTAGTTTAGGCAAACCTTCCATCGAAAGATTCACATCTATTAAAGCTGTTGGTTTTACGGAACTTAAAATAATACTTCTGTTTAATTCTTTGTAATCTTCTAGTAACTCACCACCTTCTCTTACCCCGAATTTATCACTTCCAGCAATTAAAAGCATCGTTCTATCCTCATTCCACGGACTCCTCAATATCTCCAGCATGCCTTTTCCAGCGCCTGGATATTCCTCCGTTACCCTTGTCGCATTCGTCCTCTCATAAACATCCCTGAGCATACTATTTGTATCAAGCGTGCCCACAAGAATCAGATTATATCCAGTCTTTTCATTCTCCGTGATCTCAACATCTTTCTTAATTACTGGCACATTTCCAGTAAGATTGCGTAGATTATCTGCTATTGCCTGCGCCCCTTCCATTTCTATCTGACTTGCATTTTCTCCTACCACGACCACCACATCCTTTTCGAATAGTTTTGGATAATTGCTTAGAACTAATTCTTCTTGCTGTGGTTTTCCAACACATCCAGCGAATAATACAACTGTTAATATTACACTACTGACCAACAGCAATCTTAGATTCAAATTCGGTTTAATTGTTTTTATCATATTTTTGTATTAAATATTTAGTTTTTAAAAATACTGGCTCGTCAGCTAGCAATAATGCCAATAATATTATTCCAACCACTGTTCCAAGGGCATGCCCTCCATAAGCTATATTCTCGAACATTTTGTCCCATGCCTATCCACCATATTGTAACTTGCTATGTCCCGTTTTTAAGCGGTTACCAATCGATGCTGAGAGCAACCAAGGGGTATAATAACTTTTCGGAATTATTTAATTAATAATAATTATAATTACTTTTTTGTAATTGTTTGCAGTGAGGTGTTAGCGCTAACCGTATTTTTACGGTTGATAAGAGCTTTCACTTATTCCCCACCTCATACCAATCCTTGAAACCACTTTTCTTTAGTTCTGGATACTATGCTCTTACTTCCTACCTCAAACCACGTTTTAAAAGCGTTCTGCTTGAGCTTGTTAATTGTGACTATTTTTACCGTTAAATCTCTGTATAGCCTATCCTTCCTTAACCTTAAATGCGGGTTTTGCTATAATTTTACCAGTCTATTAGCTGGAGGTCAAATGGTTGAACCACTTTTTTCATTGCTGGAGTGGGGTATTGGCGCTGACCGTATTTTTACGGTTATTGCTATGAGTCCTATTCCCCACCTCGAACCACTCCTTGAATTTGCTTTGCTAGCTCAAGCTCATCATTTAATAGGGAGCTTGCTGCAATTTTAATAGTTTTAGGCTGAGAGTCAAATGGTTAATCCAACATGCTTATTGCTGAAGTGTTAGCGTTAACCGTATTTTTTACGACTACAGCAACGGTTCTATTTATTCCCCACCCCAAACCATTCCTTGAAATTGATCTTCTTCAGCTAATCAATCGGGAGTATTTTAACTATTGAATCCTTGTCTATCTCTAGATCATTATTGAATGGGGGCTTGGTGTGATTTTAGCAGTTTTGACTGAGAGTCAAATGGTTAATCTGCCATATTTTTCATTACTGTAGCAAGATACTACTGTTAACCGTCTTTTGACGGTTATAAAATGTCTCACTTATTCCCCACCTCGAACCAATCCTTAAAACTGTTCTGCTTGGGTTAGTCTATGGTGCCTAATACCGATGTTAAAATAAAGCTAAATTTCCATAATTTTTCTTTTATTAAATCTATATAAAATGATTAATCGTGAATAAAAATCGAAAGTCTTAAATATAGCAACCGATTACTTCTGGCTGAAATACTAAAAACGGGATTATGGTGGAAAAACATGTTTAATGAGATCCATCCCATACAGTTTTTCACTTTTTTCTCGTTCCAGAGTGTGCGTTATAGAGTGACGCTGATTAAGATGGTGGCGCTGGATGTGGAAAGGTATAGGTGGAAGTGAGAAAACATGATAAGGAGTAAAGTTTGTGGAGGGCGTGCCATAGCATAAAATATCGATGAGGGGCACTATACAGGCAATATGAATCCTTGCCTCCTAGAGGTAAATGCTCAATAAAAAGAGACTGAATGAAAAGTGAATATCTATGACTATGAAAGAAGAAATAAAAAAAGAAAATTGTACGGTTCGTAGAGAAAATGTCTACTTGGAGGTGAGTTGAATGAAATTTACGATGCATCTTACGATTTTTACATTGTTCATTGCCTTTGCCATTTTTAGTCCTCTATCGATTGCTGAGGAATGCTTAGATTGTAATAATGGTATCAATATGAATGCAAATAGTATTTATGGTACTCCTGTTCCATTGTCTCAATTTGTAAAACTTTCTGGCAATGGGTATGTATCAGCAGGAATAGGTATGAGAGAAACAAGTTCAGGAACTATTGATATTAATTTGCCTACAGGATCTACTATCAAAAATGCATATTTATATTGGTCTGTGATGTCTAATTCTTATACATCTTCTCTTGCTACAGGGAATATAAATGGAAATGCAATTACTGGAAACCTTATAGCAACAACGGCAACTCCTTGTTGGAATTATAATCAAATATATAACTTTAGAGCCGATGTTACAAATTTTATCACAACCGGAAGCAATACTTTAAGCAGTTTCCCTATAGCAAATGTATTATTAGAAGGTGCCTCTCTTGTTGCCATATATGACAATCCAACTATGTCGCAGAAAACAATATTAATATACGATGGAGGAATTACTTTTGCGAATCATAAGGTTTCCACAACAATGACAGGTTTTGAGGCAACCGATTCAATAGCATCTACAACGTTTATTGTTGCAGATGGCCAACATAATTTTGCTGGACTAAATAATAAAGTATATCTTGGAGATACACTCCTCGCACAATATACATTAAACGGTGCCGGTCCCGGTTCCCAATATTGGGATACATTATCTCTTAATGTAAACATTCCAACAGGATCAACGTCTACAACGGTATCAGTGGAGAGCAGTAATGGTGATTGTTTGACCTGGGTGGCTCAGGTATTATCTGTACCTTCCTCTTCTAATCAGGCTCCGATTGCTGATGCCGGACATGACAAAACAGTATTTTCTGGAGATAGAGTAGATTTTATAGGTTCTGCCACTGGAACAATTATGGAATATCACTGGGATTTTGGAGATGGAGATAATTCAAATCAGAAAAATCCGGCTCATCGTTTTAAAGGAAGTCCATATGGAGAAAAAATATATACTGTCACTTTAACTGTGAAGGATAACAATGGAAATACGGGAGAAGATACCGCTTACGTTACAGTCAAACCATTAGAGAAAAATTTAGAAATTTCAAAGGATTATCGATATGCAAAAATAAAATCAATTTATAATTGGGTTAGCGCTAAAAAAGGATATGATGAATACGTCGTAAATAGAATTGACTATGAATATGGGGTAGGAATATTTACTGGATATATAGGATTTTCTATAGTTAACCAGGATTATTGTACCCCTATTTGTGTACCGCCACATCCAGCTTGGCATAAAGATATATTTATAATCAATACGGATATACAAGATCTGGATACAGTAGTAATAGGCAATTTTTACTTACCATTATCTTATGATACTCCGGAAGGAACATTTTATGGCATAACAGTTGAAAATGAAGACTATTCAAGTATATCTATGTTTGGATGGGACCCGGCCGAAAAATTTGCTCCATCGTGGTTAGATATATGCGAAGCAGCCCCACCGGATCCTAAGATTGGAGCCATATGTAAGGTAGCACAATTTTTCGTACTTGTTGAACCCAATGTAAATGAAGTAAAATCAATAGATTTCAATCCAAATCCAGGTTCTAATCCAGAGTATATAACACCATCAAAAACATCATTTGATGTTGCTCATATAGCGAGTCCAGGAGATCTTCGGGTCATAGATTCTCAAAATAATATTACTGGCATGGTAGATGGAAAGATTAAAGAAGACATTCCGTTTTCGTACTACAACGATATCAATAAGACTGTAATTATTATGAACCCGACGGGCGATTATATATATGAAGTTAAAGGAACAGATAATGGCAGTTATGGATTGTATGTGGCGCATGTTAATGTTACAGATTTTAACGCTACAATATATTTTAATGCCATCAATATTCCAATAACTTTAGGACAAGTTCATAGATATACTATTGATTGGGATGTTCTTTCTGAAGGAGAAAAAGGAGTTAACTTGCAAATAGATTACGAAGGTGATGATATATTTGATAGAACTGTTCAAGCGGGTTCTGTTCTGGATATAACTTCTCCACAGATTACTATCAATGTACCAACTAATGGAGGAGAGTATATTTTAAATCAAAATATACTTGCTGACTGGTCAGCTATAGATTTAGAATCTGGAATAGCATCAAAAACAGGAACAAAACAAAACGGTGAAGCCATCGATACTGCCACTGTAGGAACCAAGACCTTTACAGTAGATGCAATTGACAATGCCGGAAATTCAGCAACAAAGACAGTGTCATACAACGTAGTCTATAACTTTGCTGGCTTCTTCCAGCCAATAGACAATCTCCCATTGTGGAATTCTGTAAAGGCAGGAAGTGCTGTGCCCGTTAAGTTTAGCCTAGATGGTGATCAAGGTCTTGACATCTTCACAACAGGCTATCCAATATCACAAAAGATCGACTGCGATTTGAATGCTCTCCTCGATCCAATTGAAGAGACCGTTACAGCCGGATCGAGCAGTCTTTCATATAACGCCACCATAGACCAGTATAACTATGTCTGGAAGACGGATAAAGCTTGGACTGGCACTTGCCGCCAGCTTGTAGTACAGTTTAAAGATGGCACCTATCACCGAGCCAACTTCAAATTGTTGAAGTAACAAGAGATTTTCTTGCCAGTGCTTTTGGCTCATCGGGGTTTTCTATGTAAGTGGGGTAGGTGTACTACCCCATAAACATGTTTATAAACCATATATCCTGCTTCTGAGAATATTTTAATCATTTTATCAGTGGTCATTGTTAATGGTAATCGGCCCATAGACAGAGTCATCAAAGAATTGGATGACGTTTTTTCATCTTCTGTTTCTGTATAAGATTCTCTGTTGGTCAGTTGATGATGGAGTATACAGAGGATTTTCCTTGCTAGTACCACGATTGCTTTCTTTAATCCTTGTCTTGCCTTAAAAGGGGTACGGAATAAGTCTAATTGGCAATTTTATCTCATTCTATAAATTTAAAGGTAGAGAGAATCTGATCAATAACTTTTTGTGGTATAGGTTTAAAATTTTTTGCTTTGGTCCGGGCCAGGATTACGTAGACAAATTGATTTTTTAGTATTGTAATTCCTTTCATTTCCTCTTGTGAACGCCATGAAATGCTTATTTTTTGCGCGTCTATACTTGCATCTGTGCTATCAAATATGTAACCGCTTCCAGTGCCTATAAATGTTCCTGATTCATATCTTTGAGGACCATAAGTTACTTGACTGGGACTAAGACACACATCAAGGTCTTTTTCTTTGCACTCAAAAACTTCTATCATGAATACTGGAATACTTTTTGTTTTATCAGTATTAACCCCATAATTACTATCGTAAAAAAATGCATAAAAAAGAAGCCGAGAATTATTAGCCAGCCTTTTTGTTTCATAATCCTTCTCAATAGCTAATTTATCGGTAAAGTATTTGATTGCAAAATTATATTTCTCGTTCTTATAAACCTCCAGTTCGACAGGTCTCGCTTCAATAGATTCTGGTGGAAGCTGCACCACCATTTTCTGAGAAATTGACTTTTGAGAAGACAGATAAATTAAAATTCCTCCAAAAATGAGATATGAAATAAAGGTTCCTATTACTACAAATATAAAATAGGGCTTACTAAACCACTCCACAAATTTCTTTTTTGGTTGTTCAATAAATGGCTGTTTCCCTTTAATTAACAGCCCAAGAAAAATAATGTAAATGAAGGAAAAAGAAATTATAACTGAAGATTTAAACAAAAAACCTGCTATAATACCAAAAAAGAACCAAAGAGTAAAAATGGCGAAACCTGTATACCAAGCCCATTTTTCTCTTTTTATTAAACCGCGAGCAAGGGTTAAATCCACTAAACCGCTAAGAAATTGCTGAGTAATATAAAGGCCTGATAATAAGGAAACTGTATGAGTAAATATAGATTGTATTAATAAAAGAACTCCGATTACTATACTAAACCAACCCAAAAATTTTAAAATCCGCGATAAAATTTCTATATATTTCATAATAATTTGGTTTAAAATCAAATCGTTCTTTTATTCTAGCACAGGATTAGAAGTCCAACAATAAAAACTGGTGTAACTATTCAGTCTTTTCCAAATCCGCATATGACTCTAACCCATAATCGGCTCTTAATACGGGTTTCGCTATAATTAGCAATCTATTATCTGAAGGTTAACAATCAATCCACCACTGGGTTTTTATCTCTACTAATCGTACTTTTACGGTTATAGCAATCCATCCTTACCTCCTCCCTGCCTCAAACCAACTCTTGAAACTGGTCTGCTTGAGTTCATCAATTGTGGTTTTCACCAATAAATCCGCATCTGGCTCTAGCTCATCATTGGCTCTTGATACTGGTCTAGCTGTAATTTTACCAGTCTATTAGCTAGAGGTCAAATGGTTAACCCACCGTGTTTATTGCTGAAGTTATGAGCATATAACTTCATCATTAAGAGGTATGAACTAAAGTGGACTGCTTTGTCAATATAGTGAACCCCAGCTACGATTATATTATTTTAACATTACTTGAATATCTCTGCAAGAGGCAGTTAATCGTATGCAATCATACTTGCATTGGTTAAGTGGGGTAATTTGAGAAAATAAGCCTTGGTTCATAGTTGTCTTTAGTTTTTGCCTCCTTGCTGATCGTGAGGTGTTAGCTTTGACCGTATTTTTACTGTTATAGTGAGAAGCATCACTTATTCCCTATCCTAACCCACTCTTTAAAATTGCTCTGCTTGAGTTCGTCAATTGTGGCAAGATATTAGCGTTGACCGTATTTTTACGGCTATGGCATTGGCGTCCTCGCTTGTTCCCCGCCTCGAATCAATCCTTGAAACTACTGTGTTTCAGATAATCAATTGTGAGCATTTTATTTGTTGAATCCTTGTCTAGCTCAATCTCATCATTTAATTGTAGGCTCACTGTAATTTTAGTAATCTATTGGCTTGGAGTCAAATGGTTAATCTACCGTGTTCATGTCATAGTTTGGCAGTTAAGGAGAACCAATCGTATTTTTACGGTTGTGGTGATGGGGTTTTATTTATTCCCACCTCGAATCATTCTTTAAAACTGCTCTGATTTATCTCATCGATGGTTGCTATTTTAACTTAAATCCGTAATCAGGCTCAATCTCATCATTGAATGGAGTCTCGCTATAATTTTAACAGGTTTTGGCTTGGGATCAAATGGTTAATCAACAATGGTTAATCAACCGTGTTCGTTGCTGAACTGTTAGTACTGATCGTATTTTTATGGTTATGGCACCCTTACTTATGTAAGATAACCAAGGAACTGTTGGTAAGCGACATCACCAACATTCCGGGCAATTATTATCTAATGACATTTTTAGAACCTAAGATTTAACACTATTCCCTATCGCATAAATACCTTTCTATTATACAGTGCTGCCCGATTGTGTTTTTGTGTTTGTGCGGCTGGACACATATTTCATGCCCATAACTATATATAGACGTAAAGACTTTGTATAGACTAACAAGAGGAGGAAATAAAATGGTTGATAACCTGAAAGAAATGAAGGTTGGAGATATAAAAGAGACCCGCTCACATTCAGAATGGCTGAAATGGGTAGGAAAGAATATCACGAAGGACTACTAACATGAAAACGAATTGTGATTCTTGCGGGGCTGAGGTGAGATTGGCTGATATGCCTTCCCCGTACGAGGTTGAACCGAGAAATGAAAACAACGAAAGAAGGATTCTTTGCCTCGAGTGCCAGGGAAAAAGGAGCAAACGCTTTTCCTTCATCGGATTGGAGGTCATTGAGAGCATCCCGAAAGCAAGCGGAAACGGAGCGGTCGTTTACGTTCCGAAGAAATGGACTGGCTCCCCTGTAGCCGTGGTCCTGCTTCAGCAATATAATAGGACGCGGGAGGCGATATTTCAGACCATTCGTATGATACCAGAGAAGACGGTTTTGTCATATATGGAGTTGTGCAACATCTTTCCTTTAGAACATCCTGAGGACATTGTGAAACATTTAGAGGAGCTGCTTCGAGAGGAGAGAATTTTAGGAAGTGTGACCGAAGGCTTCAGAGCAAACCCGAACTATAATTAATTATACTGTTATACCATGTATGGTTTACTGACATGGCTATGCCCCAAATATAGATTTGTGTTCTTCTACTTATGGAGGCGTCTTGTGGCGCAAACGTAATTATATGACGAAAATAAAATAGCTTTAAATATATTTATTAACAATACAGCACTTAACAGAGTATAGGTGATTGTTTTGGAATCTGCTGCCGAATTCATGGACCGGAAACGTGATGAGTTTGAAAGTAAGAAGATTGTTAAAGCAAAGGATATTGGTCGTAAAGGATGGCTTCTCTTTGAAAGGGAGGCTTACACATTTATTCAACAGTCTAACTTGGATGAAAAAGTGTTCCTGGTCGAAAGACTTAGATTAAAAGAAATTATTGGAAAGGCAGTTCACCCTTCATCCAAAGTTGGGAATGTCGTATATAGAATAGCTTATTACATTATTGCCAAGAATGGTAAAAGGAACGGTAAATGGGCGTGGGGTCAATTCTGTCCGTTTGTTCCTCAGGACGATTTCGCCAAACTGATGGATAAGGCAAAGAACGAAGGCACGATTATAGATGAGTTCCCTATATAACAGGGCTGTTGAGCTAATCATTCTTCTATAATATCGAGGTTGTTCCGATTTATCCAAGGTGTTATTTCCCCTCTACCCCTAGAGGTTCATCATCGGGGTACAAGGTACACGCATCACGTACGTCTGGTGGATGAATCCTCAGTTTAGCGTAATCCCCATATATCTCTACTATAATACCAAGATCGCCAGTGTCCTTCACTCTTGCTAAACTACCAACTCTCATAATATCTCTGATAAGCTTAGTAGCGATAATACGGTTGTTCTTGTCCCTGTGACCGAATTTTAACTCCGAAATAAATACCGATTATGGCAGCGATAATATAGGATATAACCTCTATCACGGCATCAGGCGCGATACGCCAAATGATAGCGGCTGATATAAACAACGAAAGGAACATCCCTCCAACATTTATTGCCGCCTCAAATGGAACGAAGACCCCTTTCAAGAAGTTAATTATTAACGCTGCTACAAACATGAATGCCAGGGTGGTTATAAGTGGATCCCAGTTCGCGCCTGATAGACTGGTCGTAAAAGCTTTTGTCGTAACAGATATTATAGTGATGGCGAATATCTCTGCCATCCCTTCAACAAATACTGCGATAGTATTACTCATAGCAAGCCTACCATTGTATTAGTCTGTCTTTATTTTTCAGTCAGTATCGATCGGAGTTGTCTTAAATTACCAATCATCTAATGTCTTTGGAGTAGATGGCGGTTTTATAGTAGGCTCGTATCCACGTAGGAACTGGATAGCACGTCCTTTTTCAGTAAAGATCCCTTTTATTACATCGCCGTTGTTGTAACGGATCTCTACTTCATATCTGATGACCGGTGTTGAATTCTCTTTCTCGTTATAATTCTTGATGAAATCGATTGCTTTCTCAATCGTCGGCCATTCGAATGGTTTACCATGAAGAGGGATAACAAGGACCAAAGTAATCTGTCTTTTGACTGCCTTATCGAGCTTCTCGACAAACTCATCAATCTTTTCAGAGTTAAGCTCAACGAGTTTCGCTGCCACCCTCTTATGACCGCTGACATCCAATCTTTCCCATTTATCAACTTTCTCTGCAAACTCATCTTCGGGTGTATCTTCATCAAAATCAGCATCTATACCAACAGTTCGAAATGATTCAACCACAGTATTATATTCAAGATATAGTACAGTGAAACCTTGAGAGTGTAGTTGGGTTAAAGCTCCCTCAGTAAAGACACCTGCTAATATAGCTCCACAAAAAGGGGCATACTCTTGATAGGTTACAGCAAGTGGTAGTATGGCTCCCTGGATCTCCTGTACTTTGTTCCTCGAATGCTTTGTATATCGCCGCCAAGCTATCTCTATAAAAGCCACAGGTGTCCCTATACTGTTTTCACTACCGCCCTTCTCTAAAACATAATCTAAATCATGTCCGTTTCCAAATTTATCCTCCCAGGTAACTTTCTTACCTGCTCTAGCAGTTCGAAAACATTTCTTATCCAGATATAGGTCATGGCTCCTTGCAAACCTGACCAAGATTGGTTCTATAGATGCCTCTATCATATCACCAATTATTTGACCGAATTTGTGCGAATGAGATATAGCCATTTTTACCCCTTAATCCAGAGCCGCCCCTCGTGCAGTGGGATTTTATGCTTTCTATTCTTCCATTTTATATTCCGATCCCTTGTCTTCTCAAAGTAATAGGATTTGAATCCAGCAGCGACCGCTAGCTCACCTAACCATCTATCAACTGGGACGTGGACACCGTAGGGGGCTGAATCGCCGATAACGAAACAGATGTTCGAGTTATCCCTGCAGACTCTCCTCAAGGCAATCCAGGTCTTTGCAAGATCAGAGAAATACGCGGCGATCATTAAATGATAATTCTTTTTACCACCATGTAATAGCCTCTCCTTACCTAATTCCTCACATACGGAACGAAGTTCATCAATTATCGGTGTTAGGTTACTATCATTAAGTATCTCATTCAGATCATCATTTTTAGAAATCATATGTTGGGAGCAAGATCTTATTAGATGGCTCCGTATTTTATCTTGCAGGTCTCCCCATCCTTTTATCTCTCCAAAAAATGATAACTCAAGCCGGGTTGCATCAGCATAGTCGTAATTGTTAGTATAAGGTGGAGATGTAACAATCAGATCAATAGAATCATCCTCAATCTTTGAGCAAGTCCTGGCATCATCTTCATATATAACACCCCGGGGTTGCTTTACATACCGTTGAAAGTATATCATATCATCAAACATCATATCTATCTGTCGTTTAAAAGCGTCATATGGTCTGATGTTTACTTTCTTTACCTTTCTCGGCAAGACATATTGCCATGGAGCCGTGCCTGCTGCAGCTGTTGCTCTTAATATTCCTACCAGGGCGATCCATGTCAATTCTGAGATGGCAGAGCCATCGTTATAATGTATCCATGATTTCTTTAGCTTATCAAGTTCATTCAGATTATCTTTTGAGTAGCATTTATCTACCAAAGTATTATATTGGTCGGATGGCTCGTTCAAATTCCTCGCATGTGTAAGGACCCTCGTCGCGAAGTTTTTAAAATCAAGTGGATCTTCGTACCAAAGAAGTTTGGCCTTGGCTACCCTAACAACGAATGGATGGGATTCTATCCCATATGATTTAACACCGCATTCTTCTCCTGCTAAAACAGTTGTACCTGAACCGGCGAAAGGGTCGAATAAAACAATCTGGTTGTTATCTTTAAACGATTTAACAACCTCCTTTACCCACTCTGCAGAGAAGCCAGCTGAGAATCTAAACCACCGATGAACAGGGAGTTTCATATTATCTACAAAGGTAGATGTTCTATCCGTTGTTTTCTTATAAGTATCCTCCATTTCAGAAAACAATTGAGTTTGAACTAAAACAGGTGTCTCCAACTTACTAGCCATAATTTCACACCTATAATCTATTCTAACAATATAATTATTCTCCTAAATAATCTGCAGTCATAAACTGGATGGAATCTGAACAACAGAATCTATTTATATGTTATTTCGGTATAAATACTGAGAATGTTTTACAATTCTTGAAACCTTAGTTTGACAGATTGAGAGAATTCAAAAGGTTTATATTTACAAAAATCACATTGCTTCGACTGATTATTGTTAGCATAATGTATAACATCACATGCATTTATAGATTTATATAATGTATAACTTATTTGAGAAACAGCTACGGTGGGTCTATTTAATCATTAGAAAATTTGTGTTTCTGTCAAATTAGGGTTGAAAGGAGGATATAACATGAGTTTGACAGGATTGATGATCAAGGTGACAGGGGGTACCGAGCATATCATGGAGGTATATAGAGAAGCCTCTGAGACCAAAGACCTTTGGAAATCCTCCAACAAAACCTTATGGTAAAGGTTGCAGACATGCTTTTTTTATCGGTGAAGGAAGCATGTATTATGCACCCTTCAGAGAAATACTCCGTGGACCAATGCATAATGGTAGGCAATTAGATGAGAGCGAAATTGGATATTTACCAGAAGAGTTCCAAGATAACTTTGACAAACAAGATGAAATCGCTTTTTTCTTAAGATGTGGTAAAATTAGAGAGCTGGATCACGATAGAACTCTTGCTGGGATGTATTATAAAAAAACAGGCAACCCCTATATCCCTTCAGAAGTAAGGACTTCAGTGTGTTACGTAACCTTCAGGAATAGTTTAGATGCAGTGTTAATATAAACCAATAAGAGTAATCGGCAGGCTGCCAGAAGGAGGCGTTATTATCCATGCGGGACCCGCCTGCCTTACAACGAGTATTGTTTTGTTTGTATAATTAGATTGTCCTACTATATTATCGAGACCGGTACCTATAAAACACACGTTAACAAGTTCACCGGTACCTCTCACGATGCTTTTACTGGGATCTCTTTCTCCACGAGCTCGATAAAGCTTTCAGCTCTTCCCTCTCGGAAAAGCCTTGAGTGAGAGATTAAATAACGTTTAGCCTCTTCGCGACCTTCTGTATTGAGTAAATCTATGTAGAACTCCATTAGGGATGAATTCGGAATATCCTTAGCTAGAGGCATTGGGCGTTTTATTGCATTTATTATGCTCACAGCTGTAACATAGAGATCCTTCGTCATCTCTCTCCCATATCCTGGGTATTTTGCAACACTTACTTCTTTCTCCCCTATTCCCTTTTTAACTCTAATTCTAAGGTACTGGAAAGCTATTGGTACATTCCTCCCACTCGCCTTGAACATGTTCTCCATTAGAGATAATGCCCTTATTAACTCATCTGCCACGCTTTTTATGGGGTCGACATATACTTTGCATGTATTTTCGATATCTTTCAATGTCTTATTCTCCATCCACCCATACCAAATGGCATAAGCCGTATATTCGGAGTTACCGACTTCTATAATTCCTCTTCTTCCGAAAAATTGTTCAACTTCTGGAGATGACTCACGTTGTTTTTTATATAAACCGAATCCAGTTGCCTCATTAAGTGTTTTAATCAGCATGTATACAGTATCGAATGTTGGTGCAAGACCTTGTTCTTTAATATACTCCTCGATTCTCTGGAATGCAGTCAGTGGGTATGCTACGTAACTGTGCATTAAGAATTCAACAGTCACTTCACCAAGAGGAGTTAGTTTATATCCAGCCGCACCTTCATCTCTGATGAACTTATTGCCAATTAGCCAAGTTACGTGCTCCTTTATTTTTTCTATAAGATTATACGTCCCAAATAGATTTCTTTTTGTTTGGAATGTATTAAAGGAGTTCTCAAAGAAGCTTATTATGTTGGTATATCGATTTCTCTCGGCATATATTAGTTCTAATATTGCTTTTCGGAAGTAATCATCATATGCAATATGAGAATATGCATTTTCTAGTTGCTTCCCAAAATACTTGCTGCGTATCTGCATCTCATTCGCAGTTGAATTTGCAACCACATATGCATATCCTATTTTTTCACCGTCTCCACAAAATTGGGGGCGTCCGGCCCTTCCGATCATCTGTATATACATATAGACTGGTAAGAAGTCATCTCCCAACCTTAGATCATTAATAACTACGGATTTTGTTGGAGAATTAAAACCAACAGCCAGGGTGGTTGTTGCAAATAGCCAATCTATCATGCCACTATTAAATCTTGTCTCTACAAAGGTCCTTATATCCATATCTAAAAGTGCGTTATGGAATCCGACTTTGTATGCCAGACATTGGGATAATAGCTCCTCGTTTTCAGTAAGTTCCCTGCCAAGGATGGCCTCCATCTCTTTTCGGATATTCTCGACTTTATATTCATTACCTAAATTAGTTCTGAGTTTATTTTTATGGACGTACTCCGCCATATCCCTTGCTCTTGAAGCTGTATTCGGTTTAGTATTACAGAAAATAAGATATGGATGGTTATCAAGTTTAATCAAGCATTTATAAAGTTCTTTTTGTCTGTTAGTACTTGCCACGTCATATACCGGTATAACATCTTCTTTTAATTTGATCTGTCGGTTCTCCTCCGGAATATTAACCAGTAAAGCACTCCCTAGCCACTCAGCAACCTCCTTTTTGTCCTCAAAAGTGGCAGATAGACAAATCAGCCTTAAATTAAATTCTTTAGATAAAATTAGACTCTTCTCTAGAATAAACCCCCTTAGCCGATCATATAATAAATGGAACTCATCAACGATAGCTAGATTGAATCCCCTTGTAAGCGTTGGATTTTTGAGAGTATTAAAGAAGAACGTTTCGACTGTGGTAATGAGAACATGTGCTTCGTCCCATGCATCCTCGCCGGTTGAATCTGCGATAAGGTAATGCTTCTTTTCATTGAGATACTTGAAATCATTCATCTTTTCGGTAACAAGTGCCTTTGATGGAACTAAGTATAATACTCTGCCACCAGATTTTAGGGTCCTATAAATTGCCAGTTCAGCCGTGAATGTTTTTCCAGTAGATGTTGGTGCTATAATTATATAGTTATTATTATTCTCTAACAATCCCTGCTCAATAGCTTTCTCTTGAGGGGGACGAAGTGACTCATATCCTTTTAAGCTCAATAACTCTGCAATTACCTCATCCGTTTTCATATAATCCTCCAAGAGGAACCACTTTCCTCTTCATAGTCCACCACGGGACGTCTCCTTCAGTTTGCGTACGAATTACAAACTATGTCTGCTTTTAACTTTACTCCCCCTCACATGCTTTTTTAGTATATATAATCACATTATCCCCTGCATCCCCTACTTCATATATGCCTATACGCTTAGGTACAAGAAACGATTGCGAAAGCATGTGTAAATCATATGAGGCAACACTGGCAAGACTTGAAGCAGAAAGAGAGAAGCGCGGATTGCTATAGAACCTATCACAAAGGCCCCTCATGCCTGCTCTCTTTTTAACTGGACACCATCCCATAGCCTCCCCGGAAATCAGTGTATTCTGGGTATCCTTTGGTAGGGTGAATGTGTAAATCTATCGTTGCTCAAGCTATCTATCCATTGAATCAATTTTTAAATACACTTAAGTTTCACCAGAGCCGGTTACATATTTTTCTTCAGGTTGAGCTAACTGTGCCTGCGGCGTACACGCACCAATTTGAAGATTTGTGAGACCACTGCTAATTTTGCTCAGATGCGCACTCATTTCAATATGAGAATTGTTTAACAGTTTGATGGCTTTTGAGTATCGTCCTTCAAGTTCTCCCTGTAATGCTTTAACGCTAGCCTGAGCAACCTGTAGATGCGCATCCAGTTTCTCTAGGTCAATGTTCTGAGATGTTTTTAACACCGTTTGGAAAACTAATAAGAGATAGGGAACGAACATACTATAACTGACAAGTACTATATTCTGCTGAAAAACATCAGCTTGAATGCCATTACACATGCCATAAACTGCATCAGGAACTGCTACAATGCCAAAGTTCACAGTTAAGCTAGGATTTATGTACTTTTTGACCTCTTTGGCCTTGTTCAGGATAACAGACTCGATTTGAGTCTTTAACTCTTGCTGCTCATCGATATCTTCACAACTAGCAAGCTGTTCTAACTGGCTGGTTGCAGGCCATTTACTATCAATTGGTACAATAAGGTTGTTAGGCAATCGAAGCCCGAACTCAACATGCTTGTTGCCCACTTTAAAATTTCGTACTTGCCAATCAGGTGGAAGTTTGGCAAAAACAACCTCAAGTATATTCTCACCTGCAGCACCTTTTGTAGAAGTACCTGCAATAATTGTTTCCAATCGCTTAATGGATTCAGCCGTCCGTTGCTCAACATCTTGACGAGCCTTCACATGGGCCTGGAGTTCTGTCAAGCTATTCTTTGTCTGTGAGATTTCATTATGCATGGCTGTTGTTGCCTCGATAAGATTCTTGGTGGCAGTGTTAGTGGCAGTGCTACTCTCAGCCAACCTGATCTCCAATGCCTGGATTTTTTGGCTCTCTGTATTCTGATTCTGTTCTATTGTGGAGACTCGTTCAATTAGTCCTTTAAGTTCGGTTTGAACTCCGCTGACAGCCGGTATAATTGGCTCTAAATGAGAGAGTTTTTCCATCATTACTGCAATATCAGTAGCGGCTGAAGAATTGATACTGCCCTGAGGCTTGCGGAATTGTAGATATAGCAGAAGCAAAATTGCCCCTAAGAGCACGACTATCGCTATAATTCCGATGAGTATTATATCCATAATCCTTCTCAGAGATTTATGCTTGGTAGGTATAAAACTATCTACCGACCTCTCGACTCAGAGTTATCCTGACACCGTAACAGTGAGTTTTGAAAACCTATTTCACCTTCTCCTCTAATTCATTTGAGATGCAAATTATACCTACTTAAACCACCTGAGCAGAGAATCTACTATTTTCTCAAGCCAGCTTATTCTATCCTCTTGATGTTTGATACTTTTCTCCGTTTGATTTAGTCTCTCTTTTAACTCAGATATCTCCTGCTTTAATTCGGCTTCATCTGTAGGCGTTACAGTGGAAGGATCAGAACAAGAGGCTTGCCAGCTATATGGATCAAACTCAGATGGAGGAATATACATAACCTCAGCATAGCCCTTACATAATAGCTCTTTATTTAAATTCTCGCCATTGATATAAATTACAGCTAGAGTTCTCCCGTATTTGTCTTTTGGCTTCTTATTATCAACATCCAGGTAGATTTGTTTACCGTTGATTCTGTCCGCAACATAGGATTTAGCCTCAAGTGCTCCCACCTGTCCAATCTCAGGGGTATTGATGCCAACAAAGCGCACTTTCTCCTGGTAATCAACATAAATGGTGTCACCATCAACAATTGATGTAACATTCGCTAATCTATCAACTGGAGCATATGCGGTGGGTGCTGGCGTGGATACCGTGGGTGTAGCTGAATGTGCTGGAGTGAGGGAAGGCGTTGCAGTTTGAATTGGTGTTGGAGTTGTAGTAGCTGTTAATGTAACAGTTGGTTTAACTGTAAATATTGGAGTAGAAGAAGGTATTGGGGTTTTCAGTACTTCCGATCGGTCGTAGTTCCGAATAGTATCCTGAATCATATTTGTGCTAAGCGA
>NZ_JMIY01000006.1:0-22132 GCF_000685155.1 Candidatus Methanoperedens nitratireducens | reverse complement strand
CACTTCAAAATAGATGTGTTGATATTTCATTCATTCGGAAGTAGGGCTATTCGGAAGTACTGGTTTTTGTTGGAGCAGGTGTTGCAGTTTGAGTCGGAGTTGGCGTCGGAGTGGGCGTTGGTATGGGGGTAGATGTTGGTGTTGGTGATGGAGTTGGTACTGGGGTTGGATGGTAATGATACTCGCCATCTTCAAGCCCCCATTGGCTACAATTTGTTCTGCATGTATGGCCGCCGTTACTGTCTGTCCTGCCAGGATGGGCAGAAGCGGAGGCAAAAATAAGAATAAGAGAGAAGATCATAACGAATACGACTGCTTTAGGTTTCATTGCGAGACCACCCCTACGAGCATTTAATACTACAGACTCTATTGGATAAAGGTTGCGGTTTTAATTCACTCACTGCAAGTTGCCTTCTCTCTGTCCTCACTTATTTTAGGTTCAAAATCGCGAAATGATTTTTGATTTAAAGGATAGGTGGATTTCCCCCTTTTTTGCCTGTGGGAACAGGAAAAATAGTTTTTGTGGTGGATGGTGGAGGAAATCCGTATGATTTTTAGGATTTCATGTATTTAAACAGAAGTGTGAGGTAGGTGTGATCTATAATGCAATATGAAATAGGTTTAAATCTCCGCTATTGTCTATTAACCCCTTTATTTCTTCTGGAAAAATTAAATTATGTTGATGATGGTAATCATGAGAAACCAAATAAAAAAATCCAGTTATGTTATGGTCTTTTCTTGTAGTATGAATGTCCACAATCGCTTACTTGTTCCCTACTTCATACCAGTCTTTGAAGCCATTTTGCTTTAACTCGTCTATGGTGGCTATTTTAGCTACTAAATCCTTGTTCGACTTCTCTTTAGCAACTTTTGCATATCGTCTTTTTGAAAATCAAACTGCCCTCTTTTCGTGTGCAGGATGTACAAACACTTTTGCCACATTTATCGCATTTGGTCATGTGTTTGTTGCAGTGAGTCTCTTCGCATATAGGACATTTCAACGAGCAAGCGGAACAGGTAGCCTCTCCGCACTCCACGCACCTGTTTTTAATATGCTCTAGGCAAAATCTGGTTTTGCATCCGATGCATTGGATGCTATGGGTCTCGCAGAACCAGGCGCCACATATCGGACATCTGAATACATGATCTTTACAGAGAGCCCTTCCGCATACGTCGCATACTGCTACATTTTTCCGTTTTAAAAAGTCCTTAAGCAGATGTTTACTACAGTTTGTTATATTGTCAGCTATGATAGTTCCACCGTTGGCAGATACTACTCTCATATAAGTACGATCCCCGCTCTCAAACTCTACTTCCCATTTTGGTACATGAATAAGCTGAATCTCAGAAATGGTAACATCTTTTCTTGATGGTTTTAAGGTACATTCCCTAAGATCAGGAATTTCGAAACCAACATCGAACTCATCCCGCCGCTTTCTCTTTTTTGTGGGAACCTCGTACTCCACAGTCTTAGTGTTTTTTTGCACAACGTAATCGATTGTTTCTCCCCTAGCAGCGGCTTCGGTTATCTGGGGAGATAGCTTGATTACCTTATAGTTATCCGGTTGAGTTATAGAGAAATCTCTATCTGGATTCTGATGGAGTTCTTTTTTAAGAATGCCCGTTTCTTTTTCCTCTTTCTTCTCCTCATCGGATTTGCCGAGCATACCAAGGGAGATTGATTTTACAACATTACCTACTGCGCCTTTTTGCTTCGGGGAACTTTTTAGTAAGGCATCAACAATGAAAAATCCGCTATCGATTATCCTGTGCTTTCTCTTAATCGGGTCTGTCTGAACCGAATTGAGCTCGTAAAAGACTTTATAGAATGGCCTCCATATCAGTTTAACACTGGAAATTTCAACCCTATTCTTATTCTCAAAACTCAGGTTTACCGCATTACTAAAATCAATTCTTACTGGCAAATAATACTTGAAATCTACTTTATCTCCGATATTAAGACGTCCAACATTAAGTTCGTAAAACTTTTCGAATACTGTATCCCCATCCCATAGTTCCAAACCATAGTTCTTACCCCACGATTCAGCTTCTCTCGAAAAATCGCTATATGCTATAAAAAGACCGTTAAGAATACGAAGATCTTCTAATTTTGAAATGAAGTCCCTCACATCCTTAACGGGAACTGGATTCGTGTAGTTTTTACATTCTACTGCTATTTTCCTCTCTTTTCCTTTGTATCTTTTGATTGCCAGAATATCAATTTCAGACCTTCCGTTCTGGCCTTCTAATCTACACCTTCGCTGAGTGGAGTATCCTTTAGCCTTTAATATCTGCTCTACTGTGTCCTCAAATTTAAATCCTAAAGCATACGCATTTTTAGCAGAGTACTCAGATTCTTCGGTCTCTTCATCAACTACTGTAGAGGCGATTTTCTCTTGATCAATATACTCGGGATTTTCCTGAACTATAGGCACCTCACCTGCTTCTTTTTTTACTTGAAGACAGAATCCACACTTTGAGCAGAACCTTGAGTTTGCAACCTCAATCTGTACACCGCAATTTGGGCAAAAGCTCATTGTACTCTCCATTTCGTTAAATTTCTTGCTTTATCAGGTTGACACGGTATTAAGCCTGATTCACACGAATTTCACAACTTTGTTTATATACGTGAATTTTAAAAATAGCCCTACTAAATAATAAATACAGACCGAATATGGATAACAAACAAGTTTCAATTATTGCAGTTATTGCTCTTGCTTTTTTGGCAGGACTCTATCTATTGACTCCGGAGACAAGAAACATAGCTGTTTCAATACGATATCAAGACCCTGTGTACGAGACCAGGACTATTGCGGTATCAGTACCTTATCAAGAAGCGGTGTATGGCACATTCTATTACGGAAAATTAGAAGATACAGGTCTTACAACATACACTTGGACTATAGATAGAGCAACTGATTACAGCAAAGAATATACAGGCAAAGACTTCTGGGGGAGTCCAGAATATACATTTAAAGTCTGCTGGGGTTCGCAATGTACTAACTATCCTCAGATAAATACCTGGAGTATATCACCAAAAACAGAGATAACAGGATATGAGACGAAATACAAGACGGAATACCAAAAAGAGACCTATCTTGCAAGGTATGAGACAAAATACCGAACTGAATATAAAGATATAACAAAGACAAAACTGGAATGGATTTTTAGTTAATCCCTAACTCCGCCTGATTTATCTTGCTTCTCCTTCATTAGTAGGAACATTGTTAGAGTAGGATATTACTGCCAACCGTATTTTTACGGTTATAGCCCGTGAATCTCACCTATCCCTTACTTATTCCCCACCTCGAACCATTCCTTGAAACCGCTATGTTTCAGTTAATCGAATGTAGCTTTTTAAATCCATAATCAGATCAAGCTCATAATTGGATGAGGCCTCGCTGTAATTTAGTAGTTTTAGGCTGAGATTTCAAATAGTTAATCCACTCACCTATCCCCTACCTCGTACCACTCTTTAAAACCGTCTGCCTCAACTCGTTTATGGTGGTTGCTTAAATCTGTAATCAGACTCTAGCTCATCATTGAATAGGGATCTTGTTGTAATTTTAGCTGTTTTTGGCTGAGAGTCAAATGGTTAATCTCCTTACTTACTCCTCACCTCGAACCAGTCTTTAAAATACTTGTAACCTCCAAGTGTTGTAAGTTGTAATCGAAAGGCTTATACAGTATAATAGTGATTATTATCATTCATACCGGTGAAAGGTGGTTAAAATGAATACAAAAATGCGTACTGAATGTAAAAAGTATGAGTATTGAAATTTATAAATCGGTGGATTATATGAAAGAGACTTATATCGAAGCTGCTGACAAACACAGTGTGCGCAACGTATTAGTAGATGCAGGATCGGATAATCTTGTTATATTGGCGCATGGCATAACATCCGAAAAAAACGAGGATGGAATATACACGCGATTTGCCGAGAATATCTTATTTCCAGATTTCGATAGCATTCGTTTCGATTTTAGAGGACATGGTGATTCCCAGCGCTCACCTATAGAAATGCGGGTTTCTGGAGAAATACTAGACCTAATGGCTGTTATAGCTTGGGCTAAACAACATTATAAGAGAATTCACTTGGTCGCAACTAGTTTTGGGGCCAGCATAACTCTATTATCAAGCTCAATTTTTGACTTCAATTTTCTTTTAAGTGTTACAATGTGGAATCCGGTAATCAGTTATCGAAACACTTTTATAAACTCAACCGTGAGTTGGGGTAAAGAGTTCTTTAATCAAAGCTCAATAGAGGAACTTGCTTATCGCCCTTATACGAAAATCTCTGAATCAGAGTTCTTTATAGGGTCAGAATTGACAATTGAGTTTCTCCTATTGCATCCAGAAAAAGTCGTGTGGCCTGAGAAGATTCCCCTTTTAATCATCCATGGGACTGGTGATACTGTTGTTCCCTACAAAGATACTGTTAGTTTCTCAAAGCAAAACAAGAATGTCCTACTCCATACTATTCCGAAAGTAGATCATGGCTTTGATGAAAAAATAGAAGAAGTGTACGAAGTAACTAAAAAATGGATAAATAAATTTTGTTAGGAGCGATTTTAGTGTCGTTTAACGGTTCTGATGGTATAATTGTAAGTGAATATGCACGGCTAATCTCTCCAGAACTTATACATCTAAGCCAAGGAGTGACTATTAGAGATTTTGTTGTAATTGGTCTGCAAAATGAAGATCAAGAATTGTTTAAAGATGATTCATCGCGGCATGTATGGATAGGATCTAATGTGATTCTAAATCCCTTTGCTGTAGTTTTTGAAGGTGCAACATTAGAGGATTCAGTGGTTCTTGAGGAGAGAACTACTGTTGGGTCTCTAACGAAAATAGGAGCAAGAACTCGCGTATTATATCAAGCAGAGGTATACGATAATGTGGTCGTGGGCCCAGATTGCATAGTTGGTGGTTTTATCGGTAATAATTGTAAGATTGGTTCAAAATGTAGTATATTCGGCGACTTAATCCACAGGTACGATAAAGCTGATCCGAAATCATGGAATACCGTAGATGAAATCGGCCCCACAATCGAAGATGATGTTCTAATAGGTTTTGGGGCTGTTATTGTAGGGGAAATAACTATTGGTGCTGGTGCACGAATTCGTCCAAACGCAGTAGTAACTAGAGATATAGGTAGGGGTGAAAGATATCCATCTAAGATACCGCCTGCTGAGAATCATCCTGTAGTAACTAGAGATAATGGTGGAAATGAGAGATACTCCTCCAAATTGAAGATCAGATTATCAGTGGCGATTAAGGGGTTTTGGGATAAAAACAGAGGCGGGATATATCGATGAGAATTGAAGATCAAATATCCGAGATACAGACAACATATGATATCCTGCAAAAATCGTCAACAACAGGAACTTTGATGCTCATTGACCTAGCAAATTCAACAGCATTCAAAAATAGACATCCTGAGCCTACTTGGTTAAAGAGATTGCTCGAGTTTCGACAGGCTGTTTTGCTTGGTCTTGGTAATCAAAGTCCATCGAAGTTTTTAGGTGATGGCGTTCTGTGTTTTTTTCCAGATGGCAATCTTCCGGCAGTTGAGATACTGTCAATTGCAAAACGAATACTTAGTGAGATCCAAGAAACAAATAAGAGACATCAGTATTCTGCAGAATACTTTTTAGAAGCCCGAATAGTGATCGATTATGGAAAAGTTTATCTTTTTGATCAAGGTGATGGCCAGATTAATGATCCACAAGGATCCTGTGTCGATAGATTATTTAGAGTGGAGAAGTATATTCTTCAAGGTTGCATCGGTTTTACTGAATATTTTGCCACTAAGGCTGGTCTTCGGGATTCATTTAGCATTGGTCGCTACCGATTAAAAGGATTAGGAGATGCACGTCATAAAATATTCCTTTTAGAAAAGCCCCCGGCAACTATACGATCTAAGATTAATGTCCAAAAAGAAATTTCAGCTCTTGCCGATATTTGGGATCTTGGACGTAATGGAGAAGGTGAGGTTTTCATAATCGGTGGTTACATCCCACCAGATAGGAATGTCGATATCACTCATGTGGAGATGGGTGATAAAGATGCTTTAGTTGAAACAATAACAAATTTTGCAAAAATAGAACGAATAGGTGATGTAAAAGTTCTTATTAGCTCGGAAGTTTCCGAGGAACAACTTTGTGAGAATATTGTTTGTATTGGGGGACCGTATCATAACAGTTGTAGTTTGCGCATGATGCGAGAAATCAAATCACCATATATTTTTGACCTATCTCATGATGAGACACCTTTAATAAATCAAATGGATAGTGATATTTATTATTCGTCCCGAGATCATCGGAGGATTACTAAGGATTATGGATTCTTTGCAAGATTTACAAACCCATTAAATGAAGAAAGGCATGTTATTCTTGTTTGTGGGATAGAGACGTATAGCGTGCATGGTACGGTTCGGGCGTTTAGTGGAATAAGGAACAATGCTCACTTCTTAGCATTACATGACATAATTTATGAAAAAATGAAAGAATCCGGTCTATCAGAGGATCAACTAGAATTTTTCTGTCTGCTAGAATTTGAGGTAGAAATAAATGGACAAGTACGGATTCCTTCCTTGGATACCCAATTAAAAGGGCTTGCCGTGAAGTGGAAGGATGAAAGAAATTGGACCCTTCAAAGTCCACCACCACATGGATAAAGATGAGCAGCGTTTCTGTTATAACATCGATTTTCAATGAGTCTGAAGATTTATTTAGGGAATGTGCTCAATCTATATCCAACCAAGGAACAAACTTTGAGTGGATCATCATAGATGATGGATCATCTAAAAACTATAGAAATACTTATATGTCTATTTTGGATGATGTGACTTCTCAAATTCACGTTATTTACTTAAGACTTGATAAGAATTCTGGGTTGTCTGTTGCTAGAAATCAGGGAATCAACACAGCAAAGAACGACTGGATAGTGGTTTTAGATTCTGATGATCGACTAGCGGAAGATACCATAAAGACGGTAAAAGAGATAAAATCTGAAGTAGACCTAATTAGTTTTGATTCATTATACTTTTCTAACAAATCATTGGAATATCGCTTCATATCCTTTTTCAAAGATTTATTCGAACAATATGGTAAATCTACTCTAGACCCGTTTTTGTGGTTTGACTTTTACTACCATGGTATTATAATCCGTAATGAGTTGCTAAAACGGATTGGTGGCTATCGCGAAGATCTTCGGATAGGAGAAGATCAGGATATTTTGTTACGTGCCACAGAATCTTTAAGGACAAATCAAGTTCTATTCATTCCAAAACTCGGATACGAGTATAGAAACAATCCTAAAGGTGTTTGTGCGACACAATGGAACGAGGTGCGGAAGAACTATGAGCTCACAATGCTAGAAGCTGCTAATAGGCGGGGTGGCGAATTTGTTAGCTGTCGATACTCAGGTGCTAAAGCCATTGCTGGTGCATCAATTGATTGTTATGAATATAGGCTACCCGATGGAAGATGGATGAATTGGGACTCGTATAAAGAGTCGTGTACTGGTTTTTAGAGGGAAAATAATGGAGTACTATATTGCTGTTACCAGAGATTGCAATTTAAACTGTTCGTTTTGTTTTTGGAATAATATTGAAAGGAAAAAAAATTATGTTAAACTTAACCCTTTAGATCTAAAAAAGTTTATTGGGAAGACGAAAAATATCTGTGAGAGTGAATCAAATATTATAGTCTTTTATGGGGGTGAACCATTATTAAATCAGGATTTAATTGAGGACATTATCAATGTAACCGATGGAAATAAAATCATATATTGTTTATATACAAATGGTGTTTTGTTGCATACACTTAGAAAAAACATCCTAAATAGATTATCATATGTAGCTCTATCGATAGATGGTGATAGGGAATTTAATGATAAGCATAGAGGAAAAGGTTCTTTTAAAAAAGCTATTGATGATGTAGCTGGCTTAAAAAAAGTTTTCAAAGGAGAGATCGTTGCTAGATTAACACTTACCCCAGAGAATTCTTTAGTTAAAAGTGTAATGGGACTTATAAATTATTTCGACCACATCTACTGGCAATTTGAAAGTTCACCTGTACTTGAAAATAGTCATAACCAACAGAGAAGATATAACCAAGAGTTGGATTTATTATTAGATTTTTGGTTAAGAAATATGGAGGAAGGGCGTATTTATAATATCGTTCCATTTCAATGTATATTAACAACATTATTATGGAATAAAAAAGTTGAATCCTTAAGATGCGGCTGTGGCACTTCCCTTATATTTATCGATACGGATGGTAATTGCTATTCATGCGATGAGCTTGTAGATTACGATCAATTTTGCATAGGAAATATTTATGGGGAAATAAAATATTCCGGAGAGGACTTATATAAAAAAATGGTTTGCTACTGTGAAAAATGTTCGATAAGATATATCTGCGGAGGAAGATGCATCTCCGCGTACATCAAATATCCCCGAGAAAAGTTTCTTTTCTACTGTGAAAACTCTAGAATTTTAGTTGGTAAGATTAAGCGATTACTTCCAAGAATTAAAGAAATAATTGATAAAAAAGGTTACTCTAGAGAGTGTTTCGATACTTTTCCTACCTCTCATATATTTGAAGGAATTCCTTAACCAGCTTGATGGTGTTACCAAAATCTATCCAAAACCGGGAGAAGGTAAAATAAATATCTTCATTTCTTATTTTTAGCAAAGATATATCCGACGTTCAAGAGGTTTAACACAATTGGGTCGAGAATTTAATCCAAATGTATTATTTTGCGATTTTTCTTCGGTTTTGATTTTTATATTATCCAGATTTTTCACATTTTATCACATTTGTGTCACTCCTCGAATGTGGGATATATATCTTAAAAGTTATTGGTTATATAATTCTGATTCTTATTGAATCAGGAGGGCGAATCTTATGGCGACGAAGGAAAAGAAAGCAAAAGGGAAACAAAAGCCGGCAGAGAATAAGAAGCGATGCAGCCATTGTTAATTTATTAACTTCTTCTTTTTTATTTATGGAAAGCAAAAGGGACAAGGGCAAAATTCTATTTCTTTAGTTTTTACGGTTATAGCAATGGTTCCTACCTATTCCCCACCTCGAACCACTCCTTAAACTGCTCTGTTTGAGTTCATTAATTGTGGATATTTTAATCGATAACTCCGCATCTAGCTCAAACTCATCCTTCTTTGGGAATCTTGATATAATTTTACCAATCTATTAGCTGGAGGTCAAATGGTTGAACCACCATACATTCATTGTTGATGGTGAGGTGTTAGCGCTGACCGTATTTTTACGGTTATGGTAATGAGTCCTACTCTCCGCCTCGAACCACTCTCTAAAATGCTCTGTTTGAGTTCATTAATTGTGGCTATTTTTATAGGGCTTACCCATTACTAGCAGTCCTTTAATGGTTAAAGAAAGCGAATTGTATAATATGAGAGATGCTAATAGAAAATAACTGAGATATTTAATTGATAAAATTTGAAAAATAAAGGACTGGAGATATTATGGATGTGCTGAAAGCAATACAATTGAGACGAAGTATCAGGGCATATGATTCCCGCGAGGTTGAAGAGGATAAATTGGTAAGAATACTTGAATCTGGTAGACTTTCACCCTCTGCTTCGAACCGCCAAGAGCGCAGATTTATCGTAATAAAAGATGCAAACACAAGAAAATTGCTTTGTGAAGCGGCAAGAAACCAGAGGTTTGTGGCTGAGGCACCTGTAGTAATCGCAGCTTGTTCAGTTGAATCAGAATATGTAATGCTATGCGGTCAGCCGGCTTATCCCATTGATACCGCAATTGCTGTGGATCATATGACCCTTCAGGCAGTTGAAGAAGGACTTGGAAGTTGCTGGATCGGTGCATTCGATGAAAAAAGGGTCAAAGAAATACTAAATATCCCGGATGAGGTACGAGTGGTTGCGCTTCTACCTCTTGGTTATCCCTCAGTTATCCCGCGCCCCACATCGCGAAAAAGCCTTGATGAGATAGTTATTTGGGAGAAATGGAGCATTTGAAGTATTTTATAGTTTTTACCCATTGGTAACCGCCTTTTGACAGTTGACGGTTAAAGAGCACTGACCGTCTTTTGATGGTTAGTGAAATATATGTTTCTACCTGTGAAAGCCTCCCTTGTTTGTATATTTTATTTTGATAATGCTTTTTTTGCCTATCCATTCTCCAAACTTTTTCATCTCTGTGTCATTTATTATTTTTTCTAACGTATTAAATTCTCTTTTCAATTTGCTGTTTGGATAAAGACTGTGAAGTTGTTTTTCACATGCCCTACATAGTAGTATTGTATTGTCCTCTATATGCGTTCCGCCTTTCTGTCTTGGAACGAGATGATGTTTTACAAAATATTTTTTCTCTAATATTCTTTTACAATTTGGGCATTCGAGTGTTTTTTCGATTGCAGTTTCCATTTTCAGCATCTTTTAAAACGATTTCTTCCATGTTTAATGTTTCTTTACGAGAGATGCATAAATTACCCTATCAATCTCAGCTACCGTTGATCTATCCCTATGGCAGAAACCTAGAGAACCATGATTTGATCTTTGTAGTAATATAATTGAAGGTACCACCGTCGTTTGGAGACATATTCCTTGGGTGAGACACTATTGGAGCTATCTCGCCAGAAGAAGAGACAAACAATGGATCATGGTTGAAAATAAACTGCTGTGTAGATGGCCTATAGACTCCAATACGGGTCAATCCATCATTTTCTGGCTTGCCAGCAATTGGAATATCGTCATTATTACCGTAGGAAAAATTAACCGTTTCAGCACCAATCCTTAGATAGAAAACAGCATTATTCTCATGATCCGGGTCGTTTCTTCTAAAAACTCCGATTTCATCAATACCGTCGTTATTCCAATCTCCTATGATAGGAATATCTGTTTGTATACCAAATTTTATAGGTTCAGCTATGCCTTTGAGAAAAAATGTGGTCTTCGATGTATTGGGATCAAGAGACCTAAAGACACCAATGTCATCTTTTCCATCACCATCCCAATCTCCTATTATAGGATAATCTCCAAAATTCTCATACAGAACAGGTAGATAGTCAGGAATGCCATCGTTGTTGTTGTCTAAGAAAAATTCTGTTGTTTTGGGTCTGTATACTCCAATTGTATCTATCCCATCTCCATTCCAGTCCCCTATAATTGGTATATCTCCTAGTTCTCCCATTGGATTGGCAACCCAAGAAAATTTTGAGGTTCTTGGATTAAATGTTCCTGTATCGTCAATGCCGTTTCCGTTCCAGTCACCCACTAAAGGTGAAAGTTGGGGGCGATTTAAGGAGATGAAATTGGAGGGATGAGTGTAATATTCCTTAATTCTAGATTGTGGCCAAGGTTGATAGTCAAATTCATTTTTAGCTGTGTTGTAAACAAATGCCCAAGGATCTCTATATTGAATCCGAATTTCAAAGTGGAGGTGATTATTTTTACCACTTCCATGTGGATAGTCTCCAACTGTGCCAATTTGTTGTCCTCTTTTTACGGGTTGACCACTTTGAATATCTGAATTAATACTTGCAAGGTGCCCATATTGAGACCAAGTTGTTTTAAGTTTTCCATTTGGTAAAGTAAACTTTTGCCATGGTAATGACTCATGTTCAATCAAAACAAGATAGCCCCATCCAGCGCTATGATTTTGAGCATATTTAACAATACCATTTGATATTGCATAAACAGGATCTCCCTTATCATTACTGTCACCACCCCAGTCACGTCCAGTATCGTCATCGTTCCAGTCTTCACCGGGATGATACTCCGGGTAACCATCTGATTGGTAGTCGTGCTTCTCTAGAAAAGCCAAACCTCCGTATCCTTCTACACCGTATCCTATACCATCAGGTGCGCCTACCGGATAATCAAACCCATCCGAGACAGGAACTTCAGCACCTGCACTACCCACCAGCAATATGATCACTGATATCATTATTTTAACCACTATTCTAAGTACACTACCCAGCAAGCTTTTTGTGACCATTTTCCCGCCTTATCCCATTGGTACATTTTTTTGAGTAATACTATCAAGCTTAGTAGTAAGTATACTTAAGTTGGTATAAAAACCTTCTGGAACTATTTCTTTGGAAATTAATTTATTTAAATTCCCATAGACTTTCTGATAGTTCCTTAAATTCCATAGACATAATCCTGTAGTGTTTTATTCAGCATCATTTCTTCAGATAAATTTAAAAGTTGAAAGGATTTGGCGCATTCTCTCTTTAACAATAGCACTTAAAATAAGGTAAATCCTTGAATTTTTAGAAAGTAGGTAATAAGTATATTCAAGCCCGCCTTCTTCCTTGTACACCTCTGCATTTATTCCAGAAATTTGAAAAGTTCCTTCATATGAATAAACAGCGCTTCCTTTTTTGTACTCTCTTTCCCACCATTCTTTAGAGGTTAAGCCTTTTGGATTTTCATACACATAAATCCAAAAGCCAGTTTGTGCCGCATCTTTCTCTTCAGGTGTAAAAGAAGCAACTTTTGTAGTCAGAGATTTTTCTCCCCCTTTCCATTCTGCCGGATACTTCACTTCATAATCATACTTCTCATTTCTGTAATTTTTCCAACTAGAAAAATCGATTTCAGAAGTAATATTTGACGTAGTGTTGGGAGTAGACGGAAGGTTAGGAATCGAAAATATTGGTGAAGGAGTTTGGATTTGGGTTTGAGGTTGGGAGAAAAAACCAAGAGGCTCTTTGTCTCCTCTTCCGTAGCCAGTATAATACGCCAGTACCAAGATCCCTAGCCCTATTCCTGCCAAAATAATTATTTTTGATTTGTTGGCCGACAGCATAAATTTATTGCTATAATTTAATTATAGTAATAATTTTAGCTGTTTTGGTTAAAGGGTCAATGGTTAGCGGATATACTTATTATAGCAGGGCATTTTGGAAAAGCTATCACAAATTCCCTATCATCTTAGTTTTTATGCCCTTGTTAATCGTATCTTTAGGTTGATAAGGACTTTCAATTGTTGCCTAACTCATACCAATCCTTGAATTTGTTTTGCTTTAATTCGTCTATGGTGGCTATTTTAACCGCCAGATATAATCAAAAATGAAATCGCTTTCTTCCATTCCTGTCTTTTTGGTTGTTATCAAAAGATTAAAATAATAACAATGTGTCAACCCCTGGAAAAACTAAACCGTTTTTTACTCTAAGTTAAGGAAATATTTTTAATGAAATTATTGGTGAATTTTAGGGGAGCTTCGTAATTAATGCTGGTGTGGATTCTTTTTCTGTTGTAATATTCGATTCTTCTTTTAATGAAGCGCTCCAAGTTTTTAAAATCTTTGATTTCATCGATTTCGTCCTGGCATTCGTCTTTTAATCTGCCGAAGAATGATTCCTGCCCCGGATTTTCGGTAGGAGTGCCCGGAGTTGAATAAGACAGAATTACTCCATTTTTCATGACCGTATCCGTATACTCATAGCTGGTATACTGAGAGCCCTGGTCCTGGTGGCAAAGCAGGTTTTCGGGAATTTTCTTGATTATCTCTTTGATTTTCTTTATCGCTCTTTCAAATGAAATTATCACGATTTTAGCGTCCATTTTCTCTTGCAAGCACCAGCCGTAGACCATCTGCCCGAAAACATCCTTGTGGATTGCCAGGTATGCTTTGCTTTTTCCCTGGTTGTAGTAAATCTCGGTGATATCGCTGGTCAAAGCTTGGAAAGGAGCGTTGATATTTGTTCTTATCAAAAGGTTAACCCTGTCGGACAAAGAGATTAATATCTTTTTGATCAGACTGATTTTATGCTTCCTGATCTTCCTTTTAAGGTTCAAGCCCCAGAGCTTTAAAAGCCTTGCCAAAGCGTCTCTTCCGATACGGGTATCGTATTCGTCCTTTAAGGCGGCTTTGATTCTTTTGATCCCGTAAGCGCTGTTATCTTTGATTACTTCTTGAACCAGCTTTTTGACATGAATGTACTTTTCTTCGAATCTTTCATCCGGGCTTTTATGATTGTAAAAAGTGGCTTTGGAGATGCCGCACAGGGAGCAAATTCTGTTAATCGAAAATACTCCTAAACTAACCTCGTTCCTGGCAAACTCCACTATGGAGTGCTTCGGGACTCGTAGAAATCTGAAAAATTTTTTATCAAATTAAGCTCCACTTCCTTCTTTCCGAGCATTTGTTCCAGTTTGGCTATTTTGGCCTTTAGTTCTTTATTCTCTTGGTCTGGGGTTGTCTCAAAAATATGACTTCCTTGCTCTAAAAGATGATTTTTCCAGTTAGCGATAACATTTACGCTCACGCCGTATTTTCTCGAGATCTCGGAGAGATTGTCCGTTTTAATGGCTTCAATGGACCGGTCGAATTTAAACTGGGAAGTATAGCTTCTTCTTTTGCCCTTGCCGGTCTTTTGTTTATTTTGATAAGGCATATGTTTTAAGTTAAAACTTTCTGATATTACGATAGCACGGCTATGGCAATATTGTAAAATTTTAACCTCATCATTTCCTTAGCCTACCGGTTTAGTATATCCAGGACTGGTCAATGCATAACATTTCTTGGGAGTCATGATGATAACCACTACTGTCAAACAACTCAACAAGAAGGAAGAAGAGATAGCAGATGCACTTATTTCTCTGGGAATAAGCAGACCTGTTGCTATGGCGTTATGCTATCTTCAAGGTGTGACTGAGGCTACAACTATAGAGCTTGAGAGAAGAGCCGGATTGCGCCAGCCTGAAGTTAGCATTGCTATGAGAGAGTTAAAGGAACTAGACTGGATAAACGAGCGGGAAGAGAAGAAACCAGGCAAAGGCAGGCCGTATAAGATATACTCGCTCAAAATCGGCTTCAGTGAGATAGTAGCCCAACTTGAAGAGCAACAGAAAAAGGTTGTAGATGAAGCGCTGTTAAAGATCGAACGATTAAAGGAGTTGGGAAATATTGCACCTATTAGCTCATAATAACATTTGTGAACTACCATAGTCTCAACTCATTAGAGTTGGGTTATGGGTTATGGACTTTTTGACAGAGGGGTTAAAATAAAAAAATAACTACACCAACACCCCCACTTTTGGAGAAGTAATTATCCATTCTCATCTCTATGTGATAATCCAATAACCAGCATGGGATAAGTGTCCTTTGCGTCCAAGCATTTTCGTGGCTTATTCTGGCTGGGAAGCATTGGAAAGCATTAGATTTTGATGATATTATGGTTTCCTGGTTTTTATTCACTGTTTATTATCTCTTACAAGCTTGTCCAACAATTCTTTGAGAGCTGAGCCCCTTTGTATTGCATTTTCCTCTACCACTGCTGCCAGGTCATCGATATTCCCAGATGTTCCTATGAAATAGACTGTTCCGTATTTGCTCTCTGCAAACTCTTTTTTAGATAGAAGTTTCGACGTGCTGTGGCTTCCGGGTTGTTCGAACTCAAATGCTATTCTCTTCGACTTGAAATCTGCCACAATATCAACATCGTCATGGTGGCTGACTTTTGTTTTTATCCCCTCTGATTCCAGATATCCGGCTATTCTAAGAACTGTGGTGTAGTGTAAGAGCGACTGGTTTCCGACCATGTCACCAGGCGACAGGAGATCGCTTTTAATCCATACTCTTGTAGTTCCTGCTCCAAACGCATCTTGTACTCTTTTCGCTACAAAACCCATCCTTGATAGCCGGGCTGATGACCCCTCAATCCAGTCATCAAAGTATAATCCGTTCTCAATAGCAAGTTCACTTAACGAAGGATTTTTAAGAGATATATCAGGATGAGTAGATGCTTTTTGATGCTTTTTGCCTTTGATGCAAGTCAGCTCATAATCCGAAAGTTTTACATACAGCGGCGTCTTTTCATTCCCAAGCATGATCAAGCCCTGCCCCACGCTAGAGCCTTTCAATATTGCACGCTCCTGCTCGGTCAGATGGTAGAACCTTGTTACTGTATCGATATTGTCCTCTGTCAGGTTATTTCCAAAAACGACATTGATGAATGTGTTCATCCGGAAGACATCAGCCACGTCCTGTTTTACAAGGTCTGAAGGTTCCTGGGTAGCTATCCAGCCTGCTATCTTGTATGATCGCCCCATCTTCCATGTCCTGACCAGGAAGTCAAGCAGTCTTGGGTTCTTCAGGAAAACGCTGCCCTCATCAATGGCTATTATTGTTTCCTTCCTGGCTCTGGTTTTGAATCTTTGCGACATCAAAGTAGTAACCAGGAAATTCATAGGATCTTTCAGGCTGTCCTTGATCCCTGAAATATCAATAATAAGAAAATCAGAGGATAGGTCAAAGTTAGTGCTGCGGTTTAGATATGACCATGAAATATCAATGAGCGTGGATCTATCAACAAGACCCTTAGCGCTTACATTATCCTTTGCATCCTGAATCCATATCCTGCGAAGGTCTGAAAAAGTAGGCCATGCCTTATTTTCCCATGACTTTGGGTTCTCCCTGTAAATCCCCCTTCGCCTGTACTCGGCAAACAAGGACTCAACCAGGTAATTTGTCATATTGAATGTCTGCGAATCCTCAAATAGCAGCTTGCAGAATTGGATCAGAACTTCTATATGGCTGTTGAAATCCTCTACAGAAGGGTTCTCCGGGTCGTACAATATCTGAAGTGGATTGATACAGTATTCCCCATTAGGACCCAGATCCAGGATTTTGGCCGAATCCTCAAGGCTCCTGGCGACATTGCGGTAGTCTGTTATTGTTTCATCCTTTGGCGTAATGAAAACAACTTTCTTGTTGAGCATTGAGAATGAACGCATTAGCCAGGCCAGCATTGCAGTCGTTTTCCCTGACCCTGTCGCACCTGTCACAACCATGTGCTGCGCTGCCAGTGCTTTCAAGTCAATGATAATCTCTGAGTTGTTTTTGAAATTCTCCCCGAACAATAGGCCGCTTTCCTCTGTCCTGTTGTTTGGATTCCTTGTGGCTGCGAGTGCTGCGCATAGATTTGAAAACGTGTCCACAAAGGCTTTCGGTGTTGAAAACGGGTGAAGCATTGCTGCAAAGAATATCTCTTTTATCTGCCAGTACGGGATATCTGAGTCAATCCTGTGATAAGTGAATATACTGTTGATGTGGCTTTCTATCTCTATCAACTGCTTTTTAGAGCCAGCCCAGTATAACACGATGAAGGCTGTCTGGAACATCTTCTCGGCTCCTGTATGCACGTTCCTGGCAACTTTGAGCAAATCCTCGTCAATAAACTGATGTTCCGCAGATTTCTGGCCGCTGTTCTTTTTCTCATATTCCAGGGCTTGCTCATTGTTAAAATACCGCGCCCTTTGGACAAGCTGGTGCGCTGTGGAATTTTTAATCGGCATTATAGCGAATGAATAAGCCACTGTATAGCCCTTTGTTGTGAGTTTTAGGAGGTCATCGATAAAGTCAGAATTCATATCCCTTGGATAGCCCACTCCTTGGCTTGGCACTCCAATTATCCTGCACCTGGCGTATATGGTGTTGTCAATTACAATGTGGTCTTTTTTCTCTTCAACCAGGCTTGGTGATATCTTCCGCTGGATGTTCCAGAACTCCGCCCGCTCTTCCAGTGTTTGCATGATATCCTTTCTGACGACAGCCTTTTGTAACAGTTCCCTTATCATTTCAAGTCCTCCAGTATGGGATGGATCGGATTAATGGCATTTCGCAAAGCCAGCAATATTTCAGCCTCTGAAGTTATCCTTAGGGATTTGATTCTCACCTGTTCGAGGCGATCCTTAAACCCGGGATAATAATTTTCCGATGCAATGGCGGCCTCTTCATGGGAATCATATTTCCCGAAATCCAGAAGCATATAAAAGTTCCACTCAGGGGCGCGGTCTTTCTTATTCTCCATCATTTTGTAAATGGAAAGAAGATGTTCTTTCTTCTGTTTTGATCTTGCACTGTTGCTCGCTTCAAGAACCTCCCGCTTGAACTTAATCGGGTCGTTGCCCACACTGACAACGAAGATCTTTAGAAGCATGTTGGGAAGGAGGCTGTCTACGATAGCTTTTGTCTGCAACACATAAGGCCAGAGATTATCCCCGTTCACTGTAGGGGGGACATACCTGACAAGCGCGCTGTAATGGGACTGGTCGAATTGTATGAGCCCGTTATCATGAATTTTTGCTATCGATAGACTGTCTTTTATCTTCCCAAAATCCCTGTCCCGGTATTTTGCAAATTCAAGTTCGCCTGAGCATTTCCTGAATAAAAAATTATATACGAGCTTTGTCCTGTCAACAACCTCTTCTTTCCTGAAAAACTTGTAGAAGATAAAGAAGGTCAGTAAAAACATCACAATAAAAAAAGCTTGGAGCCCTCCGCTGGCAAGAGATATCAAAAAGAAAAGCACGGACAAAATCCCTGCGAATATCATGTACACAGTCCACTGGCTGCTTGGGATGTTCAATATATTCAGATTCTTGTTTCTGAGCTTTGGGATTATAATAAATGTCGGTCTCTCCATTTTCAGACTCTCCTCATAGCAATTATACCTGCTGTTTTTGCTGCTCCCGATACCAGTCTCCATCCGAATACCATTACAACTGCCGCAAAAAGCATGATAAGGCCAAGGGCGATATATTCCACAGGCTTGGATATCATGAGCCATGGCGTACCCTCGATAAATGCTATTCCTCCTGCTGCTATCATTGCCAGAACAAAAGGCATGAATATCAGGATAACCAGATACTTTAGAAGCATTGCTGCTATAGGCCTTGTCTCATCGAAGAGATAAGCGCCTAAAACGATGAGAAGGAACGCTGAGAATATGGTAATGACAATGTACCGGATAGTCATGAAGATCGACAGCAGGAAAATCACCACTGCCAGCACGAGGTAAACTATTGGGTTCATTTCCCCTGGGATCAATGTCGATAGCGCATCAGATATTGTCAGTCTTGTGAATGCGCCGGATATAAGGAGAAGATAATTCAGCGAGAAATATCCAAGTGCTGGGAATATGAGCGCCTTGATCCCGTTTGCTGCATACTGTGAAAAATGAAAATTCCTGTAATTTGTACCAAGCGCCCAATCGATCTCAGTTCCTATTCCTGGGACTGCATTATGCAGATTGTGGTAAGCTCCTCCCCATGTGAGATACATTACAGCAAGGAATATGTATACCAGGGCAGTGAAATTCCTTGCCTGGATAACCCAGGGAATACTCTCAGGATTAAAGGAAGGGTCAAGCATGTTCACTATGAAGTTATTTAACGGGCTGAAAGCGGCTGCCTGGGATGTGCTGCTATTCATTGTGGTATTTGTCGCAGCACCAACAAGGCCGTCTGCACTGTTTTCCATTGCCTTTTCAATACCCGCTGATACTCCGGCTGATATACAGTCAGGTATGCTGGGAAAGGGCAGGCTACAAGATGCGCCAGCATTTGGAGAGAGGAGAACAAGGGATAAGAAGATTAAAAGGAAAAGAACCGGCTTCATATTGACCTCAATATTTTAGATATTCCCGCATACAATACGAGCAGCACAAGAGCGAAAGGGAAAAAAACCGATTTAAAGGGCAAAGAAGGATTTTGGGTATAAACCGTGTAATTTCTCAGGGTTACGGTCTCAAAAGGCGAGGATGCTTGAATCACAATATCCCGCGGCTCGGCAATGCCGTTGACGATAATTTCATTCCCGATATGCGATACCTCATCACCTTGTTTCTCCCAGGAATTCATGGCTGTCAAGTTCCCGAATGGTACATTCTTTCCGGTATATTCAACGATCGCGATCTGTTTATAGTACTCTAAGCTGCTATTCTGATAGCTGACCTTTATTTTTGTGGCAGCGGGTACGCTGAATTGAACGCTTGTCTTCGGCTCAAATGAGTGGTTATATATTGTGATATATACAGGGCTATCTTTCAGTAATGGATACTGCTCTGGCACTGGTTCAGAATCATAAAAATCATAAGACTCGTTATTATAGAGCTTGTGCCCTCTTCCATCGGTTCGGTAGAGGACAGCAACAGCATGCAGCCTCACGTAAAGAGAACCGTTTGATTCGGATTTTTCTAAATCATATTCCCATCGCTCAAGTAAAAGTCCCTGATTGATCCGGATATATGTCTTATATTCTATTATAGCCAGGTCTTTTGGGTTCCCTTGGATAAAATAAGCATCCCCGCTTCTGATACTGTTATTGTATCCAACAATATCAAGCCAGCCGTAGATGCAATTTCGGCCTGTCTCATAATTGCAGTTCTCATATATCCAATCCCCATCCCCTGGCTGCCAGTTTCTATCAGGCATTGGGTTAGAGGATGGCGGAAGATCCGATACATTGTCAATATACGAACCTGACATCATAGCTATGAACATATCGTATAACTCCTGCTCTTCTGCCGTCGCTTCTATCGATATAAAAATCAAAAAAAGGATTGACAGGACAAGATAGAAAGTCTTAACCATAGAGTTTGAAGATCAGTCCTATCAACCCAATGAAGAACAGCATGCCCAGGAAGTAACCTGCTGTCATAAGCATGCCTGAGAGTGCTGTTTGTCTTGAGCCTTGGATATCCATGTGCTCCCCTGCGCTGCCTTTGATGCTGTGCGCCTGGAAGGATAATATTGTGGCAATAATCGCAGCCAGCATCCCAACACCGGTGACAAATACGATGAGGTTCTGTGTTGCACTGTCCAGCGTGACCCATACTCTGCCTGGGTCGCCGACAACAACCCTGATATCGAAGTCACTGGCTGCCTGGGCTGCTGGCATCAATACGAAAAGTGCCAGCATTGCCAAGAATTTTTTCATATCATGCCCCTGGCGCGTCAGAGCAGCCTTTGAGGCAGGCCTACGCAACAGCAGCCTCATCTTTAAGCTCTTTTGCGGTTTTGTTCTGCTCAACTTCCATATCTGAATTGACTCTGAATTGACTTTTTTCTTTATTTTTGAATTTAGGCTCATATTCACCTCTTGTCTTGTCCTTGTAAAGGGCAATGCCAAATAAACCTAGAGTTTAATATATTTTGTTCCGTATTTTTTCCGTAAAAGGAATAGAATCTTACGGCTTTTTTCCGTATCTTGATAAAATCTTTATATTCAGATACGAATAACCGACAGAAATGGCAAAAGAGAAATTTAAGGTAATAATTGTCCCATCCTTCCAAAAAGAGATTGAGAGGATAAAAGAGAAAAAACAGTTGGAGATGATTTTCAAATCAATAGAAAAGATAGAGAAGATGGGCAAAAATGCCATCAAACTGCTTCATGTCAGGGACAAGTATATCTTGGGCGAAATAAAGTTCATGAACCCCCCCTACAGGCTTTATGTTATTGTTAACCAGGAAGACGAGAAATTCTACGTTGTCAGGTGGGAGCATAAAGAAAAACAGCAGAAAGTGATAAACCAGCTTACTGAGAAGCTGGAGTATGCGTTTGAGAGCGGGATAAAAAATATAATGGAATTATTCAGCCATTGATTTGATCTTATACATTAATTGTTTCTTAAAATCTTCAGTTTTTATGGGTGTAACATTACCTTTCTCTATAGCTATGACCTCTGGCATATATCTCGCAAGCAGAAATTCATAATAAATTCTATCTGCCACTTCGC
Source organism: Candidatus Methanoperedens nitratireducens (assembly GCF_000685155.1). GTDB lineage: Archaea > Halobacteriota > Methanosarcinia > Methanosarcinales > Methanoperedenaceae > Methanoperedens > Methanoperedens nitratireducens. The sequence continues at coordinate 590 of NZ_JMIY01000006.1, read as the reverse complement.
TGGCTATGCTTTTCGAGATGTCTTTTATGCTTTTTTCATCGAACCTGAAGCCATAATCTTGCTGTTGCATACTTATCTTTATTATCCTGAAACTTAAATAGTTTCGCTAGGCCTACAGACAAATTTAGTTTTATTTGATTGTCAGCCGTCATGCCCTTAACTAAAAAGGATTCTTGAATTTGCGGACGATGTGACAAAGTATATTATATAAGAGTCTAATCTAGAGGCGAATGATACGACACGGAGTTTTCAGATAGTGTAATGCGATATTCGCACTCAATTAAGTCTGAAAACCTCCGGGCCCGTAACCTCTCATTCGCCTCGGTGGCTTAGGGGTATAGCGCGTCCTTGGTAACCGGCACTGAATGCAGGACAATCAGGACGAGGTCGAGGGTTCAAATCCCTCCCGGGGCTTCTTGAAATTTATTAGCCAAGTTAGCGTAGGGGATCACACCAGGGCGGATGGTCAAGTATCTCTAATGCTAATCTAGGCATCCGTCGCCTGAATCAGATTTTATTATCTTCATTCTTAGAGCCTATCCGAAAAGTCCAGAAGCTCTGAACGTTATCCATGCACATGCGAAGTGTAA
>NZ_JMIY01000005.1:218779-333697 GCF_000685155.1 Candidatus Methanoperedens nitratireducens | reverse complement strand
CGTTCGGTACACTCAGTTAAGATGGAGCAGGATATTTGCTGAAAATGCGAGCGATCAGCTTAATCTTATTCTTCGTTATTGTGGAATTGAAAGAACTTTTGAGACTGTTATGAAGGTGTATGAGAGCCAGGCTCTTGATCCGCATGTGAACAGGTATCGATTCAGAGAGGAATGGTGGGCTTAACCGATGACGTATGTATCCTCTTTATATAGAATCGAGTTGAACATTTCACCTGTCACAAAAGGTGAAATGTATCCTGTAAAAACATCGTTATTGATACGGCTTATGAAACTTTTACATGCTCTTGTATTTTCATCTTTTCACAGGATTCCAAGGAAAATGCAACTATCGACAAAAAAGCTATTTTTTGGCATGCTTTGCAGGCTTTCTATGCAATATATCTAACGCTGTTTGTCCCGGAAAAGCTTCTTCAAAAAGCTTCTGGTATCTTTCAAGCCTTTCAGGGTCTTCAAAAAGTCCGCCAAACTTATGCTCTTTACACATATTCGTTATACCTTTATTTGGTATATTGGCTTTTAATAACTTAACCATTTGCATTTTTAAAACTGTAATGATTGCAGCACCGGTCACCATGTTCGGGTTCGGGTTCGGGTTTGGCGCAACAGAATCAAAAGGACCGACTGCGGCTATTACAGTTGAGAATGTTCCTGATACACTTAAGATCGACCTGAAGATACAGCATAAAGGCGGGGACAGGCTGGCAGGAGGTGACTGGGGATTATCCATAGTTCCTGTTGGACAGCCGCCTGTATATCAGCCCTCACTAACAGATTTCAAGGTCGGGGAACAGATAATAACCATGAACGTGACAAACCATCCAGGCGCTGTATATAATGTGACCAATACTGCTGTCAATATAACTTATGGCGATTACCCTGCTGCGAGACTTGTAGCAGGCCAGAAGTACGATGTTAAAATAATCGTGTATCCGTTCCAGAGCATGGTGCTTGATACCGTGGTCGAAGTAAGGTAGGGTAGGCTGGATACCAGAGGCATCTTTTTATTTTTTGAATAAAGAGCAAAGCACAATTCTTATGGAATTATAATCCTGTAGAATCAGAGACTTTTTATTATCTTCTAATTTTAAAAGCCATAGAGTCGACTATGAACTTGGTTTATAGATAACAATGAAAAAGACGATTAACAACGAACTCAAAACGAACTTAAACGAACTCATAAGTCCGAGTTCGTATCGAGTTAGTACCAGTTCGTTGTTTTATATTAGCTGAACCACATCGGAATCTAAGATGCGATATAGTTGAACTTTTTCATACCAGAGCACAGAGGACGCAGAGAATTATTACAACTCTGTGCTCTCTGTGCTCACTTTTTGTCCCGGAAAATAAGGACAGGATGTTCTCATAAGAATAGAGCCTCCACGTAGAGAGCCTGCATTAAAACTTTGAAGTACTGTAAGTTCTTATATTTTATCGAGCAAATCAAGAATAGTCAGATACTGCTTATGCCCCATCCAGAAGCCATCTGTTATCATCCTGTTTATTCTAACTTTTGCATCTTCTTTCGATAATTTACCCTTTTTAACAATCAAGAAGATCAGGTATATGGTCCCGTGCACTTCCACACCCAGGATCTCTCCTGTCGTTCTTGCAATATCGTCATCAATGATGGCAACTCCACCCATGCTTTTTGCAAGGGACAATACCCCGATTTCCCCGCGATGGAGTTCCAGGCTTAACTGTATAAACATGCTATTATTTTCTATTTTTTGTACCGAAATAATGCCGTTTTTGACCAATTTTTCGACTGCAAGGGCATCAGCGTTCCCCATCTGCTTACCTTTGATCACTACCTCCTCATATACAGCATCAGGCATTATGCAATCTGCATCAAGTTCCTGGAAAATCCAGTCAAGACTTACCTTGCAGATGTATATTAGAGGGGTAGAATCTAATATAAAGATCATTGCATGGCAGCCTCAAAATCTTCCATTATGCTCTTTTGAGAGATATGTAGTGGTATGCCTTTCTCGCTCAGGATATCCAGCATTTCCCGGATTGAGATCCCTGCGATCTCTGCCGCTTTTGCTAGGGAGACCTTCTTTTGCATATACTGACCTAATGCATATTCTATCAGTTTTTGCCTTACTCCGGCATCTATGATGCTTCTGATCACAGCGGACCTGTCCATGTGAAGCCCGGTTGCAAGCATTTTGATCTTATCCTCGAGATCTTCGGGCGCAGTAATTGATATATCGGACATAGATTGTAATTTGACTTTTATTTATAAAAGGATTATCAATGCCCTATTATCCATAGTCCCTGTCGGACAGCCGCCTGTATATCAGGCATCACTTACTGATTTCAAGGTCGGGGAACAGATAATGACCATGAACGTGACAAACTATCCAGGCGCTGTGTATAATGTGACCAGTACTGTTGTCGAAACTGATATCGATTATCCTGATGCAAAACTTGTAGCAGGCCAGAAGTACGATGTTAAAATAATCGTGTATCCGTTCCAGAGCATGGTGCTTGATACCGTGGTCGAAGTAAGGTAGGGTAGGCTGGATACCAGAGGCATCTTTTTATTTTTACGCCGTTAACAGAAGCTTTGCTGAGCACTATTTGTAAATGAAAGCCTTATTTTACATCATGGTGTCTATAGACCTCCATGTTTTTGACTTGATCCTTACTAAGCATGACCGGTATGCCCCCTCGAACAAGGAAGTGCTCTTCTGTTATTGGATCTTTCTACATGTATTAGAGACTGGCATCGGTGTAAACGGTTTCAATGTCCTTTTAGCATAAAAACAATATGAAAAGCAACTGTCTAAACAATCGATCTACACCAAGTCAGCTTCAACTTCACGCATGAAATCATTGACACCATTCACCGCAGTTACTAAGATAACTCCTTTGCTTTTGCAGTGCTTTATCGCGGTTTCGCCATTACTTGTATGTGTTATTTTTGTGTGTTTTGGGAGCGCTCTCAGATGATGTCCTGCAACAAAAATTTTGTCAACTCGCCGATTTTCGGCAAGTTCGCGCAAGAAAGGGGCAAATGCCTGCGTCCTTTCGCTCCGATCCTTGCGAAAATAGCAAAGAAAGCAAAAAGTCTTATCTGTCAATGTTTCTAAATGCCTGAGTATGTCCGCAGCACTTTCAACATCATTAGCCTTTGAGGCTGTAAAGTAGTCTATCCCGTAGCGTTTTGAGCGGCATATTGAGATAACACGCCTCTGCCTGTTAAGTAGGGTTTCGATCACACTTTGTTCAAGGCCGGAACCAGTCACCAGCTTGATGACTTCGTTGGCGATGTAAATAGATTGCATTGATGGAGCGACATCGCAGGGAATGTTCGTCTTAATGAGCCTTATTCCGTATTTTTCACAGTATTTAGCCAAAATTAAAAGCACCCGTTCCTTTTTCTCGGCGGTAATGAGTGCCTTAGCCCCGCGCAAATTAACAGCAAATGATTTTGCCTGTTCGTCGATGGTTTCCCCCAACCTGTCCTGGTGTTCAAAGCGGATGTTTGGAATCACAACAACATCCGGCTTGATGATGTTGTGGACGGCCCGCATTGTATATGCAGAAAGCGCCTGGTTCTCGAACACCTTGAAGTCGCAATGACTATATTTTCTAAGAACTTCGCGGTTTTCAGAATCGATAAAAAAAAGCCCTCGTTTGCGCACAATCGGAATTCTTTTCCCGCGATAAAGAATAGTAGTCTCCTTTCCCGTGATTTTTCCTACAACTGACGCGCCTTTATGTTCAAGTGCGGAAACAATCATCTCAACCGCACCGGATTTCCCGCGTGTTCCTTCAACAAGTATGCTCGTCATAAGTTTACACCATATAGAGTGAAAATAGAGAAACGCATACAAGGAACACAAATGTCACGGACAATAAGATTGCGGATTTCAGCATGTTTGATGTTGAGTTGTTTTCCCTATGCAGGTTGTATGCGAAAAGCCCGGGGAGAACTAAAGCATACCAACCTATCGAACTCAGGACATCCTCAAATGCAAGCGTGACAACCATGCCAATTACAAGTGCAAGATACAGTAGTCGGCGGCCATAGACAATATACCGCGTGTATAGCACCTCAAGAGCCCCATAGGTAATCAGGGCAGAAAACAGTAGCTTTGGAAACGATAACGGGAATTTCACAAAATAGATTGCCAGGAGAGGCAGAATTATCACCCCGCCACCCCTGAACATATACTTTTGATATAGGAAAAACCCTATCACGAACCCAGCAAACAGGGGCAAAAACTCCCAGTTTAGCACCATACAACCACTCAATTAGATAGAAATTGTCCTCTCAAATTGGCTTATGATGTATTTTCCAGCACTCTGGATGCCTACACTCATGACACTGCCTGTAATCCTATCATCGCTCCATTCGACAAAGCAGGTGGGGTTTCTAGGACTAATGAGAAGGGCACGCCACTTTTCCCCCCGTTTCATCACAAGAACATGATCCCATTTGTTAATATCTATGTTGCAGTCTGACGATGTGATGATTTCAGAAACAGTCAGGTTGTTTTCAAGGTCGTAGAAATAATCGCCCGTCCTGTTTGTCCGGTCAACATAGTTGACCTGAAGCTTGTTCGTATTCGGGTACAGTCTTATTTCGTACCTCTCAAGGAGGTTCTCAGGGTTCACTATTGCAAGGCGCGGACCATACCAGTCGTATTCTCCTGAAGACTGTGTAATCTTAACCTTTCCAAAAAAAATACGCTGAAAGTTGTTTCTAATCGCATACGTTCTTGAAACCTCTATGGTTCCTCGATCGTTATCAAGGTAATCTATATACCCCGTGGAGTAATTATCGGAATATTGATAAATTTCATTCCAGGCATAATTATTTGCAGGTGGACTTTGCCCCAATGCAACAGGGGCAAACAACATCAGCCCAAGAAGCAAACTTAACAAACCCTTGCCGTTCATATCAAAAACTTCCACACACACTCTCTTATTTTTTTTCATATTTGACACCACCTCAGACAATTGATATAGCCAGTAAGTTTTTTCTAATAAAAATCTACAGGGCGAAATGCACAATAAAGCTGTAGTTTTCATTTAAATAACCAGAACCAAAATAACCGCATTTAAATTAAATATATCGATAATTTTTGAGGTTTCTTTGGTATTTTAATGTTTATTAATGTTTATTTTAGCTTTTTAAAGTTTATAAATAATTTTTTTTGAGATTGACGTTAAATCAAATCCTATTTTACGTGAATAAATTATATAAGCTACAATGATAAAAAGTAAAAGACATCAGCCTGATTGCCGTAGATTCAGGTCAGTGGATTAAGAATTATTACAACTCTGTGCTCTCTGTGTACTCTGTGGTTGATTATTCCTATTTATATAAATATGTTGGAGAACAAGCCATGTCAGGCTCAGGTAAATATATCCTCAATCTTACGCTGCCGCTGTTAACAGAAGCATAAGATTAAGCCGTCCTGAGATAAAGAGAGATTGGATTGATATCATGCCCGCAGAAAAAGTGCCTGGCTGGATAAAACAAGTCCTGATGCCTGAGCTCAGCGAGATAAAAGGCGAGCTCAGGGCTATCAACACAAGGATCGATTCAACGAATTCAAGGATAGACTCAACGAATTCAAGGATAGACAGCCTGAGAAACGAAACAAAAACCGAGATAGACAGCCTTCGTAATGAGATTAAGATGGAAATAGCCAGCCTCAGAACTGAAATGACCGTAAAGTTCGACTCACTGGAAAAGCGTATCCCTGTGATCGAAAAGATAACCGCTCTTGAGCATAAGATTGCAGACCTTGAGAAAAGGCTGGCAGCAGCAGAGACGTAACGTGAGCGTGAGAACTGCTAAACTCAAGATATTTTTACACATTTTTAACTTTTCGGATAGATTCTAATCCCAGCCTTTCAAATTACTGGATGGTCTCGGGACATACATAAAATATAAATGCTATGTGAGAGTATTGTATTGGCCCCAAGATACATGATATGGGCTGCGCCGGCTAAGTTCCGGGGCTAAAGCCACAGGAGGAAATCTATGGCTAAAAAGGAAGAACCAACAAAAGTAAAAGAAACAACACAAGAAACCCAGAAGAAAGAAGTACCTCAAGAGGCAAAGAAAGAGAAGAAACATGAGGGTAAGGGAGAAGGAAAAGAGCAAGTAAAGAAAGAGCGCAGAGGTGCTCCAAAAGAGGGGAAAAAAGAAGCTTCTAAACCCAAGGAAACAGGACCAGAGATAAGACACATTGTGCGTATCGCTGATACAGATCTTGATGGTAAAAAGAGTGTACAGTATGCACTCACAGGAATAAAGGGGATCAACAGGCGTATAGCAGAGATTTTATCAATTAATTCAGGTCTTGACCCAAAGGCCACTGTAGGATATCTTAATGATGCTGATATAGACAGGTTACAATCTTCAGTTGATAACATAACAACTATAATTCCATACTGGATGATGAATAAACAGAATGATCTCATGACAGGCGAGGATAGACATGTTGTCGGGACAGATGTGTTATTGAGCCTTAATGAAGATCTGAACTTTATGAAGAAAATGCGCTCATATAAGGGTATGAGACATGAAAGAGGCCTTAAAGTACGCGGTCAGCGCACCAGATCAACAGGCAGGAAGGGCAGGACTGTAGGTGTTACAAGGGCATCTATTTCAGCGGGTAAAGCAAAAGAGGGAGAGAAGAAAGAAGAAAAAAAGGGAGGGGGTAAATAATGGGATACCCGGGAAAAGATAGAAAATCATATGATACGCCAAAACACCCATGGCAAGCGGCCAGAATGGCATCAGAGGTCGAACTCGTGAAGAGGTACGGCCTGCGAAATAGAAAAGAGGTCTGGAAGACCCACAGCAGCCTTAAGAACTACAGGGAACTTGCAAGAAAATTGCTTGCAGAGAGTGCAAAAGGAAAACTTGCCGGCAATGTGAAAACAGATTCTGATAATATCCTGAGCCGGCTGAAGCGATACGGCCTGTTGAAAACGGATGCAGGGCTTGATGATATCCTCTCGCTGGATGTGACCAATTTCCTTGAGAGAAGGCTTCAGACCCAGGTGCACAAACAGGGGCTTGCCAATACTGTAAAACAGGCACGGCAGTTCATTGTGCACGGGCACATCTCCGTAGGAGGCAGGAGGGTTACTGTTCCAGGTTATCTTGTTTCTATGGATGAGGAACTGCGGATAAATTACTATGGCAGCTCACCCTTATTCGGTGAGGGTCATCCTTCAAGACCTGCACAGGTCATAAAAGGCATGATGCAGGAAACTGCAAAACCTGAGCAGACGGCCGGTGAGACAAAAATGGAGGCTTAACAATGGCAACTGAGAAATGGGGTGTAGCCCATATATATTCATCATTTAACAATACCCTGATAACCGTTACTGATTTAACAGGGGCTGAAACAATATCAAAGATAAGCGGCGGCATGGTAACAAAGGCTGCCAGAGAAGAGAGTTCACCGTATACTGCTATGCAGATGGCTACCCAGATTGCAGATAAGATACGGGATAAGGGAGTTATAGGAGTACATATAAAGGTAAGGGCACCTGGAGGCAATATGCAGCGAAGCCCTGGACCTGGAGCCCAGGCAGCTATCAGGGCTTTTGCCCGTGCCGGAATTAAGATAGGACGTATCGAGGATGTGACGCCGATCCCGCATGATGGTACGAAAGCTAAAAAGGGAAGGCGTGTATAAGATATATAGAAAATTAAAAAATAAAGGCGTGTATAAAATAAATATGGATATAGACATAATTGAATTATCTGAACGCAAAGCCAGGTTTGTTCTATCTGGTGTTCCTGCGGCATTTGCCAATGCGCTAAGACGTAGCATACTTGCAGAGGTTCCAGTACTGGCTATTGCCGATGTGAATATCTATGATAACACATCTGTTCTGTTCGATGAGCAGCTTGCTTTAAGATTGGGACTTATACCACTTAAGGCTGATACCAAAAGATATGTACTTCCAGAGGAATGTACCTGCCAGGGCCAGGGATGTCCCTTATGTCAGGTCTCATTGACCCTGAGTGCTGAAGGCCCGAAGGTGGTATACTCTGGTGATATGATATCGACAGACCCTGATGTACGCCCGGCAGATGCGACGGTACCTATTGTAGAACTTAAGGAAAAGCATAAGGTCGTGGTTGAATCTATAGCAAGACTCGGAACAGGAACAGGTAGAAGCCACAGCAAATGGCAGGCTGGTATCGCAAGCGGGTACAAGAATATGCCTGTTCTAACGGTCGGAGAATGCGATGGATGCGGCAAATGCATAGAGCTATGTCCCCGCAATATCCTCAAATTGAGCGGGGACAAGGTCAGTGTCACGGACGTGATCGAGTGTTCGATGTGCAGAATATGCGAGGAAGCATGTGATATGAACTCGATTTCCGTGAGCTATGATCCTGAATCCTTTGTGATGACCTTTGAAACGAGTGGCTCTACGACAGCGGCTGAGCTTGCTATTGAGGCTACAGAAAGTATTAAGAAAAGGGCAGGACAATTAGGCGAGATACTTAATACGTTCTGATAAAAGAGGTAATCACCTCTTTTACCGGGGCTAAAATATATCATATGGTTCTGCTATAAGGGATAGTGCTCCCAAAGGCGCACATGTCATATTGCGAGGGTTGCCCAGTCCGGTCAAAGGCGCCAGCTTGAGGGGCTGGTCTCGTAGGAGTTCGTGGGTTCGAATCCCATCCCTCGCATTTCTGATTAAAAGAAAGGGCTATTAGCAGGGCTTTTTGATCGGATAAAGGCAGTTCTACACCCTGCTTAAAATTTGAAAATATTTACACGGTCATGAGACAAAGTAGTAGTAGATCGCATAGGCTGTCATGAATATCAGCACCAGAATGACGCTATCTCCTACAGGCGATTTCCTGACCGGCTCACCGGGATAATTGCTCCATCCTTCCTCCAGGATCCTCTCAGAAGCATGGGGCGGCATTCCAGGGAACCTGCCAAGGATTTTAAATACGATCGTACCTGCGTACAGAAATATGGCCTGTGTGGGGTTCTTTCCAAGCCATATAAGATAATCCTTAAGGCGCATGAGGATATCAACCGGCCACTGGGAGGCGGCAGAAAGCGGCTTCTCTACAAACCACATGAAGCTCCTGCTCCCTTTTCTGTAGAACCAGTCGGTATCAAGGCTTATGGCATGTTCTCCGCCAAGCTTACCCAGCAGCAGGAAGAATCCAAGTGCTGTGAACAGCAGTATCTGCAATGCCCATACTATATGCTCCCCTGTGTATGGAACATAATCAACAGGATAGGGAAGGATACCATAGAGTATAGCAGGATATACACCGATGAGAATATTCAAAAAGGCTGCTAAGCCCATGGCAAGGAGCATATTGACTGGAGGCTCTTTTGCTTTTATTCCAGCATCCCTGGCAAAGAATACAAAATAAGGAAGCCTGAGGGCTGCGATCAGGAAAGTGCCTGCTGAGGCAAGGGTCAGTAGAAGCCATACAACTGCCAGATGCTCATGAGCTGCTGCCGAGACCACCATGGACTTGCTCACAAATCCGCTAAAAAATGGTAATGCCGAGATAGAGAGAGCTCCGATCATGTATAAGCCCAGCGTTATAGGCATGGTCTTGTACAGACCTCCCAGTTCTGTGAGTTTTCTTTTCCCTGCCATGTGTATAACTGCGCCTGCGCACATGAAGAGCAGGCCCTTGTAGAGTATATGGGTAAAAGCATGGGCTGTTGAGCCATTAACCGCAAGTATGGTTCCCATTCCAACGCCTGCTACCATGTAGCCTACCTGGCTTATGATCTCGTATGCAAGAAGCCTGCGTATATCATTCTGAAGCAGTGCATATACAACACCAAAGACTGCCATGAATGCACCAAGCCATATGAGGATCTCAACGCCAAGGAAAGCACGGAGCAGCACATATACTGCGGTCTTTGTGGTGAATGCGCTCAGGAACACCGCGCCTGTGACCGTAGCCTCAGGATAGGCATCAGAGAGCCATGCATGAAGCGGGGGGACTGCAGCGTTCAGCATGAAGCCAAGTAATATTAGATAGGAATCAAGTGAGCCAAAATCTATTGGACCAAACTCGATAGAGCCTGTGTTCACAAGACGTATTATTATGCCGGCAAGTAAAGAGAGCCCGCCTGCGACGTGTACAAGAAGGTACCGCAAACCTGCATCTCTGGATGCTTTTTCTTTGTTGTACCATATCAGGAAGACCGATGAGAATGCCATGATCTCCCAGAAGACAAAGAGTGAAAAGAAATCCCCTGCAAAGACCACACCAAGCGCGCTGCCCACGTACATGAAAGCGGCAAAATGCTGGCCGCTCTCCCTGATGTGAAGGGCATACAGTATCCCAATGAATGCCATTATAACAAACACGTATCCAAATGCCATGCTCAATTTATCGACCTGGCCGAATATCAGGCTGTATTCCATGAACGGGATAACCCAGCCCGTACCCTCACCCATATATAGCAGATTGATAAAGACAATGAGGGGAAGCAGGAGCAGATAAGCCTGTTTAACCTTTCCTTTAAGCAGGGGTATGAGAAAAGCTCCCACGATCATTATGGCAGCCGGGGGCACCCATTCAATCATAGTAGTCCTCCTTTCTCAGGAGCAATTTATGCCCGATGGCTTTAGATACTATTATTAACAGAATGCTGGATACTAAGCCGTATAAAGCACTGAATCCAGGTATAGCGTCCCAGAAGAACTCTATTTTTTCCCTGTGTATGAAGAAATCAGCCAGCACAACGATAACAAGGCTTGCGTAGAACAGGTACCTCAGGGTCTTTATGTTTATGTTTATGTTATCCATTTATGTTCCCCCTGTCAGGCTCTGTACCGCAATCCTGACTATGGCAAGAGGCTCATCAGGCCAGATACCGAGTACAAGCGAGATTATCCCTGTCAATATCAGCGGTATGAGCATGAATAATGGAGCCTCTTTATAAGATAGCTCCTTATCAGGTTCTTTAAAAAAAGCATTTATGATTATTGGAGCAAAGTATGCGACATTTAGAAGCGTACTTACAAGGAGTACAAACAGCAGAGGGATCTGCTCTATCTCTACTGAGCCGATCAGCATATACCACTTACTTATGAAACCTGCCATGGGTGGTGTACCTGCCATACCGATCGCCCCAAGAGTGAATGCTATCATCGTGAGAGGCATCTGTCTTGCAATCCCGTTCATTTCGCTGATCTTCTCTTTGCCTGAGGCTACAATGATCGCCCCTGCACAGAAGAAGAGGGTAATCTTCATAAAGGCATGGTTCAGAATATGCAGCATCCCCCCCGTGATGCCGGCAGGTGTGAGCATGACCACACCCAGTATAACATAGGAGAGCTGGCTTATGGTGGAGTATGCCAGTCTTTTCTTCAGGTTGTCGTGGGTGAGGGCAAACAGCGATGCAACTATGATCGTGAATGCTACAAAATATGCCATGGCAAGGGCAAGCCCTGTTTCCTTCATGAGATCGATGCCAAAGATATACAGGATGATCCTTGTTGCTGTGAACACACCCACCTTTACAACTGCCACGGCATGCAATAATGCACTTACCGGCGTTGGGGCTATCATTGCTGATGGCAGCCATGAATGGAGGGGCATGAAGGCTGCCTTGGCAGAGCCTATCATGAAGGTTATGAAGAGCAGGTAGAGCATGTTCACAGGGATTCCCTTTCCTGCAAGAATCCCGCCCGGGGCAAAGTCTGTGGTGCCTGTGTAGTGGTACACGGCTATGATAGAGAACAGGAGAAAGATACCGGCGGTCAGAAGGTATAAGAGGTATTTTCTCCCCGCGCTCATGGCATCACGGGTTTCGATATGTATGACCAGGGGATAGGTTGAAACTGTGAGTATCTCGTAAAAAATGAAGAGAGTGAAGAGATTTGCAGAGAAAGCTATGCCTATCGCAGAGGATAGTGCCATTGCAAAGCAGAAGAAAAATCTTGTCTGAGCATGCTCTTTCAATGTCCGCATGTAGCCGATTGAATAGAACGTTGTGAATATCCACAGGAAAGAAGCGATTAGCCCGAAGAGAAGACCGAAGGCATCCACTCTAAACATTATGGGTAGGTTTGGCAATACCTCCCACAGTTTGAGCTCGATGATCTTACCATCCATAACAGCAGGGATCATGGAGGCCACGATCCCGAATTTGATAATCCCGGCGATAATCGAGATACTTTCCCTGATATTCGGGTATCTGCCAAAAATGAGTATCATGGCTGCTCCGATGAGAGAGACAAGCACTGCAAGACCCGGGCCAAACGATGTAACTGTTTCCATATATTTCTCCTATGGCAATACTCCTGTTACCCATTGTTCTATTATCCCTATGGGAAGGGATGCTAAAAGACCGAGCAAGACCGTTATGACTGCAAATGCCAGGATGGGCAAAAGCATACTGATGGGCGCTTCATCCTTCTTTATATCCTCGTGTACGCCAAAGAACGCATTCTCAAAGATCCTCCAGAAGTAAACCGCAGTGAGCAGGCTGCTTAAAAGGATAACCACAACAAATACCCATTCTCCTGCTCCCAGTGCCCCCCATGCAAGATAGAATTTGCTTGCAAAGCCTATTGTGGGGGGTATCCCTATCATGGAGAGCGCCCCGATCACAAAAGCAGCCATTGTATAGGGCATCTTTTTACCCATACCTTTTAGCTGGTATATGTTCCTTATGCCTGTGCGGTAGATGATTGCCCCTGCAACCATAAAAAGCCCGACTTTCATCAGGCTGTGGCTGAGGATATGGAGGATTCCCCCTGTCATGGCAAGCTTGTTTGCCATACCGATTCCCAGGAATATGTAACCTATCTGGCTTACACTTGAATAGGCAAGCATCCGTTTTATATCATACTGGGCTATTGCCAGCAATGATCCTGCAAGTATGCCGATAGCTGCAACCCAGGAGAGAATGCTCATCACAGGCACGGTCTCTATCACATAGGAGGGGGATATAACAGTGAACATCACCCTGATAAGGGCATATATCCCGACCTTGGTAAAGGTGCCTGAGAGCACGGCGCTCACGGCAGACGGGGCATGTGTATAGGCATCAGGAAGCCATGTGTGGAGCGGGAACAGCGCTGTCTTGATGCTCAATCCCACCACAAGCAGCGCAATCGCTACAAGGATGACCGGCCTTCCGTAGAGTGAAGGGAGAAGTGCTGAGATATCTGCCATGTTGAGGGTGCCTGTCATCACATACAGGTAGCCTATGCCTAAAAGAATAAAAGAAGCTGAAACCGTACCCATTATCATGTAGTTGAAGCTTGCTGTGAGCGAATGCCTGCCTCCCATAGCGATCAGGGCATAAGCTGCCAGGGAGCCTATCTCCAGGAACACATACAGGTTGAAGATGTCCCCTGTCACCACAATGCCCAGCATGCCTGTGGTGAGAAGTATATACAGCGTATACAGCGGCAGCTCTTTATCCGGGACCTCAAATCCAAGGCTTTTTCTTCCATATATTGAAACTGAGAAGCAGATACCTGCCACAATAACCAGCACAAAGGCGTTCAGAAGGTCAACCGCATACTCTATGCCCCATGGAGGCTCCCAGCCCCCCAGCCAGTAGCTTATGTTTCCTGCTATTATCACCTGGTAGAGGAGAAAGATACTTATAAGGAACTGGAGCAGGATTATAAATGATGCCCAGAGACTGCACATCTCTTTTCTGATCAACCCTATGATGGGTGTGAAGAATGCCCCCAAAAGGCCGACTGCAATAATCAATACTGAAAGGTGGTCTGTTATCATCTGCTCAACTCTATGATCTTATCTTCATCAAGTGTCCCGAATTCTTTGTATATCCGTATAACAAGAGAAAGACCCACAGCCAGGGTACTTACTGCTACGACTATTGCTGTAAGTATCAGTACATGCGGGAGTGGATTTACATAAACTGCAGGCTCCTTTAAGAGAATAGGTGCCGTGCCGCCGCTTACATCAGCCGCTGATACATAGAATAAGAATATGGAATACTGGAATATACTCATGCCTATCAGTTTCTTTATGAGGTTTCTCTTGCCTATCATGCCGTAAAAGCCGATGGTCATGAGGGTTATGTATATGATGTAATTATATTTTGCAAAAATTATGTCCAGTACCATCTATTCCACCTTCTTTCTAAGGGCAATATCATAGAATATGGAGACCATTATCGCCATTACTGTAAGTCCTATACCCACTTCTACAATCTCTATTCCGTATTTGCTCGCTTCAGCAGGTGAATGCCCGAGTGGAAGCGCTCCATATTCAAGAAAGTTGCCTCCAAAGATTATGGCAAGTATTCCCATACCTACATATATAAGAGGTCCAGTGCTGGCCATTACCATTACCAGTTTCACAGGCAGTATCTTCTTTGTTTCCTTAAGGCCAAAGGCAGCGGTATGCAGGATAAAACCAGCCGCCAGGATAACGCCTGCCTGGAATCCACCCCCCGGTCCTAAAGCACCGTGGATGAGCACATACAATCCCCACAGCAGTATAAATGGGACCATGATACTGGCACTTGTCCTGCATATTATGGATCCTGTTACGGATCTGGTTTCCACCACGGGTTCAGTTACAGATATAGCCTTCAATTCCACTTCCTCCTTATCAAAAGCATAACTGTAATCCCTGCCGTGAATATAACCGCGGTCTCACCCAGCGTATCATAACCTCTGTAGTTTGCCAGTACAGCAGTAACAATATTTGGCACTCCTGATTCTGTATACGATCCCTCGATATAACGCTGCGCCACATGTTTGTTGGCAGGAGCATCAGGGTCGCCAAGATCTGGAAGATCTGGCACACCATAAGCAAGAATTGCAAAGAAAAGAGCACAGCTCAAAATAGCCAGGTAACGCCTCATTACCTCTCCTCCTCATACCTTCTTGTGCAGGCTATGGCAGCCACCAGAAGTATGGTGGATACACCAGCGCCCACAGCAGCCTCGGTAAAGGCAACATCCACCGAGTTCATCTCAACCCATATAACAGCCATCAGAAAGCTGAAACATGCAAAAAGCACAGTAGACTCGAGGAGGTCCTTAACCATAATAGACGCCACAGCCAGGACAAGGATAAGCAAAAGCAGCACTAAGTCAACAGAGAATATCATTCATGCCCCTCCTTTTTCCAGAGCTTCCATCCTTCCCTTGTCCACACCTTATAGCCCCGGGTAACTGCAGCCCTGAACAGGGCATGGACTGCAACAGGACCTGTGAACAGCACAAAGAATATTATAAAAAGCAGCTTCACGCTCACAAGGTCAGGTCCCTGAAATATCACAAGGCCCGTGAGCATCAAACTCACACCGAGAGTATCGCACTTGCCTGTGGCATGCATCCTGGAATATACATCAGGAAACCGCACAAGACCTATTGCGGCTGTGAGCATGAGGAACGCCCCGACTACCAGGAAAGCGGTTACAATCACTAACTTCAATATCTCGATCATTCGCATATCCTCCCGCTCTCAAGATACTTTGCGATTATGACAGTGGCTATGAAATTAAGAATAGCATAGAGAAGGGCTATGTCAAAAAAGTATGGTCTCTCGAATACATAGCCAATAAGTACCAGGATAACGATGGTCTTTGTCCCGATAACATTAACACCGAGCATGCGGTCATATGGAGATGGACCCCTAATTATGCGATACAGAACAACGGAAGTTGTTAAAAGCAGTACCCAGATAAATGCTTCAAAATAGACCATTACTTCCACTTCCCGGATTCTCTGAATATATAACCTACCCTTGTAGCCATTTCACAGGGTGTGGTGAGAAGGCTCTCAGCAGGCTCCTGAGCTATTGAATGAACATAGAATGTGCCGTCCCTGTCCACATCAATGGTTATGGTGCCAGGGGTAAGGGTTATAGAATTTGCCAGTGTTGTCATCGAAAGATCGCTTTTCAATCCGGATTGAAATGATATGATGCGGGGATCGATTGGCATATCCGGGCTCAACACCCTCTTGACCACATCCCAGTTTGCAAGTGCGATCTGCCAGACTATCCAGGGTAAATATCCTATAAAACGGATAAATGAAACGGCAGCAGAACGCCCTTCCTTTATCAGCATAAAGTGGCTGTGGAATGCATAGGAGACAAAAAGGGCACTGACTGCACCCAGTGATAGATAGAATGTCTCAAACGCCCCTGAATTGAGGAGCCAGAAAAGATACATCACCACAAAGGTAGCTGTGAAACTAAAGATTTTACTTGTCAACGCTTATCTCCTGTGCCTGTTGCGGTCATCTGCATCATGAGAGTACATCTTTAATATTAATCTTTTCATTTTTCTTTCGTTTTCCTTTCGTTTTTCTCTTCAGGCTTTTTTATCTCTAATCAATCAGGTGGTTTTTCCTGAGCTTCTCAAATACCAGCACACCTTTTTCGGTCAGAATAAATCTCTTCCATGTATGCTTCATGGGGGTAAGGCACTCAATCAGCTCATGTTCCTCCAGTTCCCGCAGTGCACGGCTGATATTCTGCAATGATCTTCCTGTCTTCTCTGCAATCTCTGATGCCTTTATCAGTCCATGTTCATGGATAGTTCTCATTACCAGTAACCTCCGGTCAACTGTTAAAACCCATTTTGTGAGATCGTCTGTCTCCATCATCGCAAAAATATACATATTCATTATTTAATCTTTTGTAATCCGATTGAAGATCTCAAGGTAGGCCGCAGACAGATCTCCTTTGTTTCTCCTGAGTTTTTCCGATTGGTCTCATAGGGAGCTTCTATACTCTATATGCTTAAATAATTTATCATATTCTGTAATAATTACTAACCTCAGCTATCCAAAGTTCTGTATCGATATGATCCAGCAAGCATGATATTAGTCCTCACTACCGAAGAGGCAAAATCATTATGTTCAACACCCACATTCTCCAGTGTATCGGCTTTGGTCTGCCTGATCACGACTTCACCATCCTGCACCGCTTTTCCTGAGGCAATATTCACACCCCTGATAAGTACCCTGTGCGAAACAAAGCAGCCATCTCCTATCGAGCAGTCAAACACCACCGAGTTAAAGCCAATAAAACAGTTTTTTCCAACCGTGATCGGTCCATGCACAATACAGCCGTGGGAGAGGGAGGTATAATCTCCTATCACTACTCTTGTATGCGCCAGGGCATGGATTACTACATTATCCTGGATATTGCAGCCTTCCCCTATAATTACCATAGAGCCAGGCTCATCTGCACGTATGCTGGCATTCGGGGCTATAAATACCCGTTCTCCAATTATCACATTCCCTATTATCGCTGCAGATTCACAGACATATGCGCTTGCACTTATTCTGGGGGATTCCCCTGCCGGATTCTTTAACAGCATCATCTTGTCCTCCGTATTACGCAAGGTATAAATAACCTATCATATGTTCTAATAAAACATAATGTTTAAACATTAATTTTGAAATATGGAGGAAATGATATGGATAGGAATACGTTGAATGGTGATCTTACTACTGGCTTTAGAAAATTAAAATCAGATATACTTGATAAGGGACTCTGTACAGGTTGTAGCATATGTACTGTGATGTGCAGGCTTGAGAACATAGCTTTTGACGGGCATCCTGTCATGAGACAGGAATGTGCAAGCTGCCAGTTATGCAATATTGTATGTCCCAGGGCAGGAGAGGTTTCCCGCAATCTGCAAAAAGAGTGGGATACCCTTGATAGGCATGCTATTATCCGCTCAGCAAGAAGCACAGATGAAGGTATCTTGAAAGTATGCCAGGACGGGGGAGTGACTACCAGCCTTCTGTGGTATGCACTGAACGCCGGGCTTATCAAAGGCGCGGTAGTATCTGGCGTTAAAGACCTGAAACCCATCCCTATGATCGCAACAACGTATGAAGAGCTGGTATCCTCTGCAGGTGTACGATACTCCCCGTCGCCTACGTTCCAGGCACTTCTTTACCATTCCAGAGATGGTGGTTCTAATGGGCGCAACCATTCTACAAAACTGGGGCTTGTGGGTACCCCATGCCAGGTACTTGCCATGAGGAACATGCAGATGCCTGATATGGAAGGTGCAATACTTGAGCCCTCTGACTCTATTGAGTTCATCATCGGACTTTTCTGCATGGAGCAATTCGATAGCAAGCTTACCGAGTATCTGAGAAATAAGATGGACCTGCAGAATGCTAAGAAGTTCAAGATGACAAAGGATGGGCTCATTATAAATTTTGCAGATGGCAGCAAGGCGCTAGTTGAGCATGCCGAGATAAAGAGGTTCGTTAGATCTAACTGTCGTATCTGTGCGGACTTTACTTCAAAGTATGCCGACATCTCGGTAGGAAGCGCCGGGTCGCCAGCAGGCTGGACAACTATGATAATACGGAGCGAGATTGGAAGATCGATCTATTATGGGGCGCTAAGATGCGGGTTTATAGCTGAGAACCCCAGGTCCCCGAAGATGCAGGTCATCGAAAATCTGTCAGGCAAAAAGATGGAGCGCAGCGCTAAGAGTCGCCTTGATTAATAAACAACGAACTGGTACGAACTCGATACGAACTCGAGCTGATGAGTTCGTTTAAATTCGTTTTGAGTTCGTTGTTAATCGTCTTTTTCATTGTTATCTATGAACTAGTTCATAGCCGATTTTGTGTTTTTTTTAACGTATAGGAAAGTATAAACGCATTTCTTCCTCCTCATCTTGAAATCTGATAGTCTAAAAACAACGAACATAAACGAACTGGAACGAACTCCAAGAGTTCGTTTTGAGTTAGTATAAGTTCGTTGTTAATAATTTTGCCCCCGCAGGGGCTTTCTTGAGATTGTCATTACTTTTACGCAACCCTCATTTATATTATTTATAATAGCAATATATTTAAACTAAACATCCAATATGGCAGAGAAAAGGCGAAAAGGTGCGGCCTCAGTATTGAGAGAATATTTTATTAGCTCTTATACTGGGCGATCAGGAGCTAAAAATGAAAAAATGGATATCATTAGTTTTCCTAATACTGTTACTCCCACTGGCGAGTGCGGTCAGTTACCCGCAACTTGCAGGTTTTGTTACCGATAATGCCAATATGATAGACCCGGCATATGAGTCAAAGATAACACAGCTTGCACAGAAGATAGAAAAAGAGACGACTGTAGAGATCGCGGTTGTGACCGTAGAATCCTTAGAAGGGGAATCAAAGGAGATATATGCTACAGGGCTCTTTGAGAGAGCCGGCATAGGTAAGAAGGATAAGGATAACGGTCTTCTGATCTTTGTAGCAAAACAGGAGCGGGAATACAGGTTTGAGGTGGGCTACGGACTTGAAGGTATTATTACCGACAGCATGAAGGTCAACATCGGGGACAGGATAATCGTACCAAATTTCAAAAATGACGAATACGGCAAAGGTATCTATGAGGCAATGCTGGTAATCGAGGGACTCATAGGAGGTAATGAAGAGGTCATATCAAAATACGGTACTAACCAGACTGATAGCTCAGAGGTACCTGGCTGGTTATTTCTTCCCATCTTTGGCTTTGTAGTATTAATTATTATATTGAGCACCATGTCAGAGACAAGACATAGAGGCAGAGGATATTATGGAGGTTATGGTGGTTATGGCGGATATCCAAGAGGCGGCTTTGGAGGCGGTGGACGTGGCGGGGGATTTGGAGGTGGCTTTGGAGGGTTCGGTGGTGGAAGGTCAGGCGGAGGAGGGTTTGGAGGCAGATGGTGACAGGGATAATTAACGGGTGATATAATGGCTACAGAAAAAATTAAGGAAATACTTGGAGAGAACCTGGTGGCACTTGTGGAGTATTACACAGGTGATGAGAAGAACATCCTTGCGGTATGCAACAGCCTTGATTCTGATACTTTACGCAGGCTCAAGCAATTAAAGGAAATACCTCTTGTCCTTACAAAGGAAGAACTCACTGGCGGAGTGGATGTGTTCCCGATTGAATTTCTGAATATCAAGCAGCATCATAAAATACTCTCTGGTGAAGATTTCCTGAAGGATGTAGTGATATCTAAAAAGCACCTGCGCCACCAGCTTGAGTTTGAGTTCCGCTCAAAGCTGATCCATCTTCGTGAAGAGTACCTTCAATTCAAGGATAAGGATCTTGAGGACCTCATAATTTCCGCACTTCCTACACTTGCACCCATAATAGGCGGGCTCATATACCTGAGGGATCTGCATTATGAGGATACACAGGATATGTTCAGGACCGTTTCAGATGGATACGGTATAGATATGCAGGTTTTAAAAGAGATCTATGATATAAAGCACAGTAGAACTAAATTCAAGAAAGACAAGGAATTATATATAAAGGATCTAATCAGGGTACTTCACGATATAGGAAAAATTATTGATGAATTTGAGGTGATTGAATGAATTCAAAAAACACGTTACTTGTAGTCCTGGGCGCAATAGTAGTTATTGCGCTCCTGTTTGGCGGCTGGTTCCTTTTCACATATAATGGTATTGTAGCAGCACAGGAGAGTGTTGATGGCCAGTGGGCCCAGGTGGAGAGCCAGTACCAGCGCCGTGCTGATCTTATTCCAAACCTGGTTGAGACAGTGAAGGGCTTTGCAGCACAGGAGAAGGATATCTTAGAAAACGTGACAAGACTCCGCAGTCAATGGAGTGAGGCCTCAACTCAGGAAGAGAAAATGGAGGCTGCAAGAGGTATGGATTCTGCTCTTGCAAGGCTGCTTGTGGTTGTTGAGAACTATCCACAGCTTAGATCAAACGAGAACTTCCTTGCCCTGCAGTCTCAGCTTGAAGGCACTGAGAACCGGGTTGCTGTAGAGCGGATGCGCTACAATGACAGGGTAAGGGAATACAATACAAGGATTAAGCAGATGCCAGCATCAATAGTGGCCAGTATGTACGGTTTCACTTCCAGGTCGTTCTTTGAGGCAGATAAAGGGGCAGAGGTGGCGCCTAAGGTAAAGTTTACATAATTACACACTAAGAGTTATCCGAAATCCGTAAATATACTATTGATTTTTCGGATAGGTTCTAAGATATAGTTAAATGCTTAAATCTCACAGGTAACGCCATGGAATTACTAATCCAATTCAGCATCCTTATTCTATCCCTCGCAGCACTGGTATTTTTCGCTGATAAACTAATCGATTCTTCGGCAAAGCTGGCAAAAGCGTTCGGCATAACAGAAGCGGTAATAGGCCTCACACTGCTCTCATACGGCACATCCCTTCCTGAGCTTGCAGTTTCCTCTATCTCCTCGGTCTCTGATCATCCCCAGCTTTCGATCTCAAATGTCATAGGGTCCAACATATTCAATGTTGCTTTAGTCTTCGGGCTGGCTGCTTATATCAGGTCATTCACGGTAAAAGAGGCACACATGGCGGGACGGGATAATTACATAATGGTGGTTACTACTCTTTTGCTGGTAGCCCTTATTTTCTTTTTTGGAGTCATAAGCCGCACAACAGGCTTTATAATGATCCTGTTGCTGGCTGGCTATACATATTACCTGCTCAGGCACGATAGAACCTCCAACCAGTTAAAAAAAGACGGAACTGTGTCAAAGCCCAGAGAGATTGGTATTGTCATTGCCTGTTTACTTGTGGTAATAATAAGCGGAAGGTTCGCAGTTGACTCTGCAGTTCAGGTTGCAAAGGGACTGGGAGTAACAGAATGGCTGATCGGTGCAACTATAATAGCAGCAGGCACATCATTACCTGAACTGGCAGTGAGCATAACTGCTGCGAAAAAAGGGTTCTTTGGCATGTCTGTTGGCAATATAGTGGGTTCAAACATATTCAATATCATGTGGATACTGGGATTCGCAGCCTCACTGAGTCCGATCTACATGAATTTTGACATGATAAAATGGGACAGCGTGTTCCTGCTTGCAGTAACCTTTCTCCTGGCGTATCATCTTGTGAGAACAAGGGTATCACGCAGTGATGGAATACTCTATCTCGCGATATACCTTGGCTATATCATCTATCTGTTATTTTTCAATAATTTATCATGAAAACTTACTTTTTTATTGATCTCAATTAGCGATGAAAAGAATATAAGAGCTATAATAATTACCGCTAATCCAGCTACAGCGAAGCTTGCCTGGAAGCCGTACCGATCTGCAACCACCCCGCCTATAAAGGGACCTGCTGCGAAGCCAAGAGAGCCGAACAGGTTGAACCCGCCCATAGCAGTGCCCCGCTTTGCCAGATTTGCCAGATCGCCTGCCAGTGCAGCCGATGGGGGATACATGAGGGCTCCGACCACACCGCCCAGTACCATGACCGCGACCAGCATTGGCGGTGCAACAATGCCCACACTCATCACCATGATACCGTATAGCAGGGAACCTATAATCAATGGGGGCACTCTTCCTATTCTATCAGATATAGCGCCGAGGGGATACTGAAGGAAGGCAAAAGGTATTAAAAACGCTGTCATGTACATCCCGATACTCCCTGAACCAATACCGTATTTAATGGCAAGCATAAGCGGGAATATCACAACAAAAAATCCTACTGTGAACCGCTCTACAAAGGAAAAGGCATACGGTATAAATATCCTCTTCTCTTCCTTAAGTAACAGCAATGCGTCTCTTAAGGATGCTGATCGTGACTCAAGTTTATGCTCTTTGAGAGCTATTGCCGCAATCGATGCCCCGATAAGCAGCATGAATGAGCCAAAGTAGAGGGGATACAGGGGATCTATTGCACCGATCTTTCCACCAAAAGGTGCGCCCAGGGCATTGCCAGATGCCATACCCATGCCAAGTATCCCCATGCCCCTCCCATAGTGTGTCTGTTTTACTATATCCAGTACTGAGGCCATGAGAAGAGAAAATGCCATGACCGTGAAGGTTCCTTCAATAAAGCGCAGTACCAGCAGTACCGCCATGGTGGGCGCAAGGGTGAGGCTGAACATGAGGACAGCGTTTCCCAGAAAGCCTGCCAGGATGAAAAATTTTCTCTTTCCCATCCTATCAGATATGCTGCCCCAGACAAGTGAGAATATTACATAGGCTGAAAGGTTTACTGAGACAAAGAGGCTTGTCTCTTTCAAGGATACGATATTGAACCTCTCCATGACAAATTCCTTCTGTACAGGATAGATGAGGGTAACGCTGAACATCAGTATGAACGTCAAAATGCCAAGAAGGTATATCTCCCTGTAGCCTGTTTTTTTAGTCATGGTATCCATGACTTTTTAATATGTGATAAGGTATTTAAGCTATTGGAGGGTGTCAAATATATATACAAGAAAAACCCTATCTTTATTTGGGAATTGGAGGTATAGATTATGGCGAGATATGTTATATTGTCTGACCTGACAGATGAAGGTGCTAAGACCCTTAAGAAGAATCCTGACAGAGTAAAAGAAGTTAATACAGAGCTTAAAAATATGGGTATAGACGTACTTGATCAGTACATTGTCCTGGGAGACTTTGATTTCCTGACCATCGTAGACTGCGAGAGTGAAAAAATGATCTTAAAGGCGATTGTTGAACAATTATCCCGCGGCAGCATTAAAACAAGAACCTACAGGATTATACCTGTTAACCAGTTCATTGAATCACTTAAATGAGCAGGCATCCAGCCGCCTTCACTGGCGGCTCCTTACTCATCGTTGTAGAAAAAATTTAAAGTTGTTTGGTTATCACGATCTCGATAATGGAGACATTGGACTCTCCTTTTTCTGAGGCAATTCTTTCAGTACCGATCTTGATATCGTTTATTTTAACATCTGTTATGAACCTGTTCCTTGAGACCTCTACAGCATCCACTGCTCTTGATATTGCTTTTCCTCTTGCTTTGATAGTAACCTCTTTTGCACCGTTGCTAAATTCCTTGACCACAGCGAGAACATAGTTCATCACTGGCTTGTTTCCGATATATACCGTGTTATTCTCAGTCATTGTGCCTCCTATCGATTGTTATATAGTGAATTACAATGATGCTACATAAACTTAACGAGAAATTATACAGGTATAAATTTAATTTCTCAATGCAGGAAATGCCTCGTTCCGGTGAAAACAAGTGAGATTCCGAGCCTGTTCGCAGTTGCGATCACTTCTTTATCCCTTATCGAACCGCCTGGAGATACAATATATCTGATGTGGTTCTCCGCGGAATAGATGATGCTGTCATCGAATGGGAAGAAGGCATCACTTGCAAGAACGCACTCGTTCAGAATACTTCTAATGAATTCATCCTCGCTTATATCGGGTTTCTCTCGCTCGTATAGCAGTTTCAGGTTCTCGATTGCTTTTGTTGCAGCAAGCTTTCTGATAGAATCAACCCTGTTTGGCTGGCCAGCGCCCATTGCAAGTACCTGATAAAACCCCTTTTTGTACTCGCGTGCTATGACTACAGCATTGGATTTTGTGTATTTGCAGGCGGTCAATGCGAACTCAGCAAGCCCTCTTTTCTCATCAGGAAAGGGATGCTCGCTGACGACATCCCATCTCTCATACAATCCCCTGTTCCTTGATTGCATAAGCAGCCCGCCCACGATATAACGATATGTATTCTTAAGCTGCACCCCATTATCCATAGGTATCTCCAGGATTCTCAGATCTTTGCTCTTGTTCCTGAGGAATACAAGCGCATCATCATCATAGCCTGGCGCGATTATTAGCTCCACGAACCTGCCCTTCAGGAATTCCAGGGTCTCAAGATCAGGCTTCTGCGACATGCAAATAATACTGCCAAACGATGATACAGGATCCCCGTCCCAGGCTCTGGATAAAGCCTCATAGAGTGTTTTGCCCGTTGCAAATCCGCATGGGTTGTTGTGTTTCACTACTGCTACAGCATTGCTATTCTTGAGCTCAAGCACAACGTTCAATGCGCCCTCTGCATCTACATAGTTATTATATGACAGCGCTTTTCCATGGAGTTGTTTTGCATTTGCAAGAGAGGGTTCAGTCACACCAGGCTCTTTATAGAACCAGGCGCTTTGATGCCAGTTCTCTCCATACCTGAGCGTTCGACATTCGACGAATTTCAGCCGTAGAATATCCTCGTTGATCAGTTTGCTGCTTAAGTATCTATCAATAGCGCAATCATAATCTGCTATTCTGCGAAAGGCCTTTACAGCCAGTCGCTCCCTGGTATGAAGGCTGATATCCCCATCTTCAAGTTCTTTTATAATAGCAGGATAATCCATGGGATCGGTTATTACAGCAACATGCCTGTAATTCTTTGCGGCAGCCCTTATAAGGGCAGGCCCACCAATATCGATATTCTCAATAGCCTCATCCAGAGCGGCATTTTCCCGTGCTGCAACCTCTTCAAAAGGATAAAGATTCATAGCGACTATATCAATGAGATCAATACCTTCTCGACTTGCTTCATTTATATGAAGTGGATTGTCCCGTGCAGCGAGAACAGCGCCATGTATCTTTGGGTGAAGGGTCTTTACTCTTCCCTCCATCATTTCAGGAAAACCTGTCAGGGCGGATACATCTATTACAGCTATACCCGCATCTCTTAAAACTCTGGATGTTCCACCTGTTGATATGATATCAAAACCAAGCCTGTTAAGCGCGGCTGCAAAATCAATTATGCCTGTCTTATCAGAGACACTGATTAGAGCTTTTTTTGGCAGAATACATCACCTTATATGAATAGAAAATGGATGTTATAAGCTTTTCTGAATCAACGGTTGTGTATGGTTTTGACAAAACCTTTAAGTACTATAATGAACAGAATAAGCTTTATGGCCTGGAGTTGCTGCTGCAACTGCAACTCCGGGTTTTAAGATAGGAGTATTGCATATGTATAAATTCTCAAAAATAAGAAAAACAGTTCAGCTTACATCTTTAATGGTAAGCTCTGTAATCTTTGTAATTGCACTGTATGGGATAGCAACGCATAATGATAAGTACTTTGAGATCGGGCTTCTCCTTATAGGGGCTATACTGGCGGGGGGAATCCTGCTGGCGTCTGTTCTGGGAAGATTCTGGTGCGGATGGCTGTGCCCACGCGGGACGTTCCTTGAGTATGTCCTTGGGAAAGTATCATATAGATCCAGTATTCCCAAAAGATTGAGGACTACAGGGTTTAAATTGTTTATCGCCTCGATAATGGCGATCATGTTCATTATTGTCCTTCTGGAAAAAAATCCGCTTCTGATATCCCAGGATATACTTGCATCCATAGGTGGATTTATTGTATTCATATGTATAGCAACCACGCTTTTGATATCGATACCTCTTGGCATTATATACATGCCAAGGACATGGTGCAGTTTCTGTCCTGTCGGGTATGCGCAGTCCATTCTGTCAAAGAACAAGATCCTTCATATATCAATAGAGGACTGCAAAAATTGCAAAAAATGCCACACAGAATGCCACATGGATATCTGTAAGGATTATACAGGAAAAAGCAGGACAATAGAACATCCTGATTGTTTTGCATGTTTTAAGTGTACTGACTCATGCAAAATCGGTGCTAACAGGCCGATCATATCCCCAAAAATAGAAAAGTCTGCAAATTAATAGACGTTCCTGACTAAAATTATTCAGGGCGATACATTTTTTAGGTATGCAGGATAAATAAAATTTATGAACAATAAATTTAGCTTGCTTTTGGTCATGGCAGCAATCATAGTAAGTGGCTGTATCGAGGAGAGGGTCGAACTACAGAAACCAACAGTCACGGTAAGAGACGTAGATGTAGTAAATGTTACTCAAGAAGTTTTGAATCTGGATGTCCATGTTATAGTCGATAATCCAAATCCTGTTGGTGCAAACCTTACAAGGATTGACTTTGATATATACTATCTACAGGACAGTGAGTCTAACTTTCTGGGACACGGAGAAAAATACGATGTAGAGATCAGAAGTGAGGGACAAACACCAGTAACAGTACCTGTAGCTGTTAATAATACACAGGCTATTCAGGCTGTATCAGAGATGGCAAGGGAGGGCGCTGTTACAATAAGAGTAAATGGCTCTGCGTTTCTTGACCTGGAAGTAACCCAATTTGAGATCCCATTTGAGATTACCAGAGAGATCACACCTGAGACCCTGAGACAGTAACTGCTAAGCCAAACCGACGCCTACTTATATAATAGTGACAACTTCAGAATGAAAATAACATGAGACAGCTCACATACCTGGATAAGAGAATACTTGCAAAACTGGCGCCTGAGCTTGAAGGCGCAACAGGTCCTGCTCCAGGTCATGATTTTAAATTTGTTCTGGTCCCTGTATCTCACAGGGTATCTGAATCCCCTGAGGATTTTGCGGCCAGGTTTACCAGATTGACCGATGAAGAGCTTACCTACCTTGTGGATTTGATTTTACACGGTGATGAGGATGTGCGCTCGTTAGCCGAAGGGGATTTTGATGCTCTTGTCGAGGTAATAGAGAAGAGGTTACCTGAGAAGGCGAGAGAATTGCTGGCTCAGGAGTGAGCAATGATGGCAGCTTATGATTCTAACAGGCTTTTATCATAAAAGCGGAACCTTCCCGTACGCCAGGTCCATACAGAACTCCTGTATATTTGCAAGCTCCCGATCAATAACCTCATCTATCTCTTTCTTTACGCTATCAAGTGAGCCCTCTTCCATAATTACCTGCGCTGCGGCTATCTTGGGCTGATCTATGGGTTCGCCGATCTGGCTTAATAACCATACATATACTTCCTTGATATCAGGGACATTCAGATAGACCTCATTGGCGATCCTGTGGCTGAGCACGTTGTATATCTTCCCAACATGGCTTACCGGGTTTTTTCCTGCTGCAGCCTCACTGCTCACGGGCCGGTTCAGCGGAATGATGCCGTTGACCCTGTTCCCGCGCCCGACCTGGCCTGAATCGGCATCTTCGGCAGATGTGCCTGTTACAGTAACATATATCCCTCCCATGCCCCGTCCTTCTCTATCAAGCGTATTTAAAAAAACAGAAGGTTTTAGTTCAGTTCTCTCTGATACATAGGTCTTTATATCTTCAAGAAGCTCATCCTTTTTTCTGAAATAGTCTTCCTCAGATTCAATGAACGTATCTATAAGCGAATCCGCTATTGTTAGATAAAGATCCGCTCCAGCCCTGAGTCCCATAACCTTGATATCCTCGCCTGAGACAGGAAATCTCTCTTTAAAATCAGGAGAATTCATATACTTCTCAATCTCAAGCACTATGCTCTCAGTAGCCGTCATCGGGGCGTATCCAACCGCAGCCGATGTGTCGTTTGCCCCGAATACAGTATCTTTTCTCTTGAAAATATCAGTGAGTTCTGCTGAACCATGAGCGATCTCAACCTGGTACTCAAGAGCTTCAGGATTAACAAACCTGAGATTATCCTTTAACCATTGTTTTGCCGTATCTATTGCGATACTACCGACATCGATGAACTCACCATCGACTTCAAAAGTAGCCCTGTCTCCGAATATTAGGCGCATAGGCTTTAAGATCACGCCTCCGCCGAACTTTGTCTTCACTTCCCCTGCCACCAGCATCCCCTTATCGATATTATGGTGCATTACAGTGCCGAATCTTTTAATATATTCCTTTGAGAGTTCAACTGAGACCTGGTTCATTATTGAATCGCATATATAATCCGGATGCCCGATGCCTTTCCTCTCAACCACCTCTACTTTTCTCTCAGCTATCGGAGTGGCGCTCAGCTCTTCTATCTCGATATTTCGCAAGTGATCACCTTATTTACCTCTCAGGTACCTTTCAATCAGTCCCTCATAATACTTCAGTGTATCTTCCATGAGCCTCAGATCATTCTCTGTTAATGTCCTTATATGTCTGCTGGGTATATCGAGTACTACACTGTTAGCCGGGATCTTCTGCCCCGGCAGCACCAGCGCGCCTGCGCCGATAATTGAGTACTCACCGATCTCGGCACCATGCAGTATTATAGAGTTAATACCAATAAGCACATTGTTTTTTATCAGGCTGCCGTGAACAATACTTCCATGTCCAACAGTGACATCATCACCTATCTCGATATCTGTCTCATCAGCATGGATAACAGCATTATCCTGGATATTACAGCCCCGGCCTATACGTACTTTTCTCCTGTCGCCACGGATAACCGAGTTATACCAGACGCTTGATCTTTCTCCTATCGATACATCTCCGACAACACATGCAGTTTCTGCTATAAAAACATCCTCTGATATAGATGGTCTTCTATCGCCAACTGGGTATAACATATCTACTCCTTCAATCTTCTCGGGATTAAAACCCATATCTCCCAATGATAAAAGGCACTTACTCACATAAATAGGTTATTAAATTAAGAAATTTTTTGTATGACCTGTGCATTTTAGAGGTGATATCAGGTGTAAAATGTCAGGTGTAATCTTTCTTGGAACAGGAGGCGGCAGAAGGGTTGTCCTGAGCCAGTTGCGCCGCAGCGGGGGATTCTGGCTTAAACTTAATGGTGTGAACATACTACAGGACCCCGGGCCTGGCTGCCTTGTGATGGTTCATAAACACAGGCTCAAACCAGACTCACTTGACGCCATAATACTATCCCACAGGCATATCGACCATTCAAATGATGTTAATATTATGATAGAAGCAATGACAAAAGGCGGCTTCCAGCTGCGCGGACGCTTGATTGTCCCCGGGGATTGCCTGCGTTCTGATCCTGTAGTACTTAAGTATGTAAGACCGTTTACCCGGATAACCGAGATAAAGGAGGGAATGGAGATCGCACTTGGTGATATAAAAATAGAATTCCCCGTTAGAAACGTACACCAGGTTGAGACATACGGGGCAATTTACAGATTCGGCTCAAGACAACTGGGTTATATCCCTGATACTGAGTACTTTCCGCAACTGCAAGAGGCTTACAGAGGGGTTGATTTCCTGATAATCAATGTGGTAAGAATGAAAAAAGATAAAAAGATCCATCATTTAGATATCCACGATGTAGAAGAGCTGATCAACTCTATAAGACCAAAAATGGCGATATTGACCCACTTTGGTCTGCAGGTGCTCAAAGCCTCTCCCTGGATTCAGGCAAGGAGCATCTCAGAGAGAACAGGGGTAGAGGTTATAGCTGCGTATGATGGACTGAGTATGGCTTTTGAATAATCTTTGATTAAAGTTTACTTCTTACAGACTCTATCCTCTCCTCCATCCTTTTTGGAGAATCTCTTCGATCATCAATTGTGATATGTGTGACCACCCTTTTTACACCTCTATTAATCAGTGCCTCATGGGCGGCTTTTACCACGTCTAAGGCCTCGTCAATGGAAGATACCTCCATCACCGTGCCCATGGGAGTTAACTGGTATTTAACGCCTGATTTTTCAATAGCTTTAACGGCAGCAGAGATATACGGGCTCATGCTGGTATTTCCCGTTCCCAGCGGGATGATCTCAAGTTCTGCCGTAATAATTGGTTTCATCTGACCACCATATGTCTGTTGGTTGCAGAAGGCAAAAATACTTTCGGTTACTAATAAGAGGAAAATATGACTGAGCGAAAATATCTTCGATGGAAAAAATGCCTGATCTGTGATGATTTTGTAAAATTGATGTTCCCTGAGGATGCAAAGAACATGCTTATTATCTATGAGCCGGTGGAAGGGATGAGCAATGATTCAAAAAACTGGAAAAAGAGACAGCTTGGATATATTCACAGGGCATGCCTAGATAAGGCTGGCTCTATGGTAAAGACAAAATATAATAGCACTGCTTCAGAGGTTTAGCAGCTAATGAGAACACATATACAAAAACACATATACAAAAACAGACAAACATAGACAGAAATACTATGAAGTTGTTAAGTAGATTAATGGAAACGTTACTTCGTCCGAAAGAAGCGGCAAAGCGGCTTGGTATCAGTATCAAAACCATTCAGAGAATGGATCGTGCAGGTACTTTAAAAGTTATTCGCACTCCATCGCTCGGGAAGTGATAACGTGCCAGTAAGAGAACCTGATGTAATCCCAGTGAACTGCGTAATTCCGCCGGAGCTATTTTCGATGATGGAGGATTACAAAGCAATCGCCAATCATTTAATCAATTTTGGTCTTCATCATAAGATCGGGCTGGAGACTCACTACTATCCTCTTTCTGAAACTGACAAAACAGGCAAACCGAAGCCCATTCCGCCAGAACGTGAACTCAGGGATTTAAATAAGAAATGGTTCAACGAACATTATAAAGGCAAATATGCAGCACATTATCTGGATTCAGCAGCTTCCTTTGCGATGCAGCAGATAAAGTCCTGGAGAACTAATGGCGGTGATATCACTTCTATCCCTCATATCAGAAAACCCATTGCCAGGCTCAATAATGACCTGTACACAATCCAGGAATCCAAGCCTGATGGAACTATGAAGATCAGGATCACGGTAGCCCCGCGAAAATCCGTAGTAATGGATATAAAGGTGAACCACAGGCATTTCACCGAATGGTCACTCAACCGTCCCGGTGCACTGGTCATAGTCCCTTACGGTTTGAGGCTGTGCTTCACGGACGATTCTAAAATCCCTAAAGCGAAAGAATCAGCCGCATATGATTTCAATTTTGACCGTGTTGTGATAGCCCGGTCTGATGGGGAAATGAAAGAAGTAGACCTGTCAGACGTGATGAAAATCCAAGAAAATCATAAGAAGAAGCGGGAATCAGTTCAGGCAACGATGGCTCACAACCCTCAGAAATCCCAGAAGATAATCAGGAAGCACAGCAAGCGTGAACACAACAGGGTAAATGATTTGCTTCACAAAAAGGTTCACGGCAAGAAGAATGAAATCCTGACCTTTGTGGGGAGCAGGCATCTCGGAGTGGAAGACCTGCACGGCACTACTCAGGATATCCTTACAGACGATAGAGGTGTGAAGTTCAATGCAAAAATGTCGTCCTGGATACACGGTGCATTCGAAGATATAATTGTCCACCATCATCCCGACTCGAAGTTATACTATACAAGGGGAACATCAAGGTACTGCCCGTTCTGCAGTTCAAAGCTAACGCATCCCACATGGAAGCAGTCAAAATGCCCGAACTGCGGCATGTTCGATAGAGACTGGCTGGAAGCCGTGAGCGGTCTGGTCAGGACAAATACTAAACACAAGAAAGGTCAGCCGTGGGCAGTCCTCAGGGATGTATTTCCGCAGTATATTGAAAATAAGTTATTACTCTCATCAAGATTGATGATACGGGGACTTCCTCCGGTCAAGGTTATAACGGAGTCTGTTTGCCCCGAGTGTGCCGTCCTCTACTCAGAAGAACAGAGCGACATCGACAGCGGCATAGCTGCTGTGATGCACGGAAACCGCAGTGACGTATATGATCCCACCGAAAGGGTCATAGGGTCAGATCAATTGCTGATCGAATCTGAGAACGACGCAAATTCTGAAATAGACGAACGTATGTCACGTTTGTCTACGTAGGAAGGAACAGGTCGTATAGTGGCATATAGAGATCTACGTGAGTTCATAGAACTTCTTGAAAAAAAAGGCATGCTTCGGCGGATAAAAACCGAAGTCAGTGCAGAGCTTGAGATCACAGAGATCCTGGACAGGGTAGTAAAAAGCAGCGGCCCCGCGCTGTTATTTGAAAACGTTGAGGGCTATAATATACCGATATTTGCCAACGCTTTCGGGACAATGGAGCGCATGAACCTTGCGCTGGGCGTGAATGATCTGAACGAGATTGGTGAGAGAATCCAGAAACTCCTGGAACTTGAAGCTCCATCCAGCATCTGGAACGGGATCAAGATGCTCCCCAGGCTTGGAGAGCTTGCATCGTTCGCCCCGAAGTACGTAAAATCAGGACCATGCAAGGAAGTAATACTCAAAGAGGATTTTTCACTTGAAAAATTCCCCGTACTCAAGTGCTGGCCGGGGGACGGTGGCCGCTTCATCACCCTCCCGCTTGTGTTTACTAAAAACCCGAAGACGGGAAAACAGAACGTGGGGATGTACAGGATGCAGGTGTATGACGGCAGGACAACAGGTATGCACTGGCACATACATAAACACGGGGCAAGGGATTATGCTGATGCAGGTAAAGATGGAAAAATAGAAGTTGCAGTCGCTATCGGTGCTGATCCTGCTGTTGTTTATTCAGCGACCGCACCATTGCCTGATAATATCGATGAGATGATGTTTGCCGGGTTCCTCAGGAGAAAAAATGTTGAGCTTGTTAAATGTGAGACTGTTGATCTGTATGTTCCCGCACATGCCGAGATCGTACTTGAAGGATATGTGGCATCATCAGAGCGGCGTGTTGAGGGACCTTTTGGGGATCATACAGGGTATTATTCGCTTGCTGATGAATTCCCTGTATTCCATATAACCTGCATTACCCACCGCAGAGACCCGATATACCATGCCACTATCGTAGGAAAGCCTCCTATGGAGGATGCGTATCTTGGCAAAGCCACGGAGAGGATCTTCCTTCCCCTTATGAAGATGCAGCTTCCTGAGATCGCTGATATCAATCTGCCTGTTGAAGCTGTCTTCCACAACCTCTGTATAGTATCCATAAAAAAACGATATCCCGGGCATGCTAAGAAGGTGATGTTCGCACTCTGGGGAATGGGCCAGATGATGTTTGCAAAAACAGTGATCGTGCTTGATGATGACGTGAACGTGCAGGACATGGGGGAAGTGCTGTGGGCAACCACTACACGAATAGACCCTGCAAGAGATATCGTAATAATCGACAGAGCGCCGACCGATACCCTTGATCATGCTTCGCCTCATCCAAACCTTGGTTCAAAGATGGGGATAGACGCTACACGAAAAGGACCGGATGAAGGCTTCAACCGGGAATGGCCTGATGCTTTAGAGATGGATAATGAGGTTAAAGCACAGGTAGATCGGATATGGAAGGAGCTTGGTCTATAATATCTATAACAAATCCCAATCCCTGCTCAGGTCTTCTCCACCATAGTAGATCTGCTGGGCAGCGTTATAGATATCCTCCATGCCAGAGCCATACATGGATGAAACTGGAAGCAATACCTGGCCGGCTCCGAATGAGCTGAGGACTGATAAAAACTCTATGCTCAGTTGAGTGCGCATCGTGGGGAGTTCATTATGGATTGCTTCTTCAAGCTCTATTAAATCCCTGCTCCATCTCAGAATTTTCTCACGCTCATCATCTGTCAATAGATCGGACTTGGTGAGAATACTGATGAAAGGGACATTGAACCTGACCTGCACAGAAGCTGCCTGCAGCATCAGTGTGATAAAACCTGATGGGGTTTTTGAGATAACAGGATCATAGAGAAAGTTGATTATCGATTTATCCGCACCCAGAGAATCGATTAAGAATTTCCCGGACTGCCTCATAATAAACAGCTCCATCTGACCGGGCGTATCAATAATAACGTATTCTGCATCATAGTTTTCAATTTCCTCTTTAATTTCATCGATGTTCATGGCAAGCATGTCAGCAGCTATAATCTGCGCCCCGTTTGGCCCGACGCCGTAATCTTCCATGATACCACCTAATTCAATCCAGTCACGGATATCCACGTCAGGCACATAAGGCGCGCTCTCAATACCAGGATCAAGGTTTACTGTTATTGCATCGTATCTCTGGTGCTGCATCCACCCGGCAAAGGCGCCTGTAAGTGTAGATTTGCCGCTTCCTGCTGAGCCGATAAAGTAAAGATTAATCATTTCAATCAGGGATAATATCGATTATATGAGAAAAGAGTTGTGATGTTTGCCAGACTAAAACTGTACATGGATTTTGTAGTAATAAAGCACACCCTGTTTGCTATCCCATTTGCTTATCTTG
Organism: Candidatus Methanoperedens nitratireducens; assembly: GCF_000685155.1. Taxonomy (GTDB): domain Archaea; phylum Halobacteriota; class Methanosarcinia; order Methanosarcinales; family Methanoperedenaceae; genus Methanoperedens; species Methanoperedens nitratireducens. Next base: position 299,006 of record NZ_JMIY01000005.1, on the reverse strand, counting down.
GTTCATTTCTTGCAAGCAATGGAATCCCTGAGCTTCGGATACTATTCTGGGTAGGGCTTGCGTTCCTTGGAGCAAGGAGCGGGGCAATGGCACTTAACAATCTTATAGATAAGGATATAGATGTTAAAAACCCGAGAACCGCTGCCCGTGAGCTGCCATCAGGGAGGATAGGAATATACGAGGTATGGGTAATTATACTGGTATCGTATTCCCTGTTGTTCTACTCTGCCTATAAATTAAACCCGCTGTGCCTCTTGCTTGCGCCCATTATCCCGCTAACGTCAATCATCTATCCCTATCTTAAGCGGTTCTCTCCTGTATCGCATTTCGTTTTAGGGCTCAATCTTGGCTATGCGCCTGTGGGAGGCTGGCTTGCTGTAACAGGTACTTTTAATCCGTTCGGCCAATCCGAGCTTGCTATGCTTTTCTTGCTATTTGCCGTCACCTTCTGGGTCGCTGGATTTGATATGATATACTCACTGCAAGACCTTGATTTTGATAAGAAAAACGGGCTTTATTCTATACCGTCCGTATTCGGTGTAAAGATCGCGCTCGGGTTATCGTTCGTGTCGCATATTCTTATGCTTTTGCTTCTTGCTGGCCTGATGTATATGCTAAAGCTCGGGAGCATATTCACGGCAGGGCTGGTGCTTATTGCACTGCTGATATGGTATGAGCATACACTGGTCAAGCCGGGTAATTTTACCAGGATTCCCGTGGCGTTCTTTAATGTTAATGCTGCTGTGAGTTTGAGCATGCTTATTTTTACGGTTATGGATGTGATTGTGTGAGGTAATATCTTGATAGATTTTTTATCGAAACTTAAAACAAAACGTTATATACCATTTTGCTCATGGTCTATATGGTGAAAAAAGATGCCTGTAATGCTTGAGAAGTTGATTAAAGCACTAGAGAACATAGATACCAGAGCTAAGGCTGAGAAGAATTTTGCAGATAAATGGCTTGGAGCATTCGAAGGCGTAATTCCGGAAGGAATGACCAGTACTGAATATATTAAAAATCCCACCGCAAAGATATGATGCATCCTCCTCGGCCCTCCCATGGCCAACTCGGGCTGAGCATCCTCTGCGGTGATTTGTTCTTTATATTTTCAAGACCTCACAAAAAAGATAGAGGAATTTAACGATTCGTTTATCCCTTTTTCACTATTGTATCATCTACAATCGTTATATCATCCACATACCAGCCCTCATATTTGTTGTATTTGGCATCTATGGTATTGAATACGAACCTTATTCTTATCTTATTCCCTGCATAATCAGAGAGATCTATAGATTCTTTAACCCAGTTTTCCTTGGTGTGGCTTAACTGTTTTAAGGTTTCCCATGCGCCATTGTTTACAGAGATCTGTAGCAGCTTCTTATCATAGTTACTATTTGTCTCTGTTTGGTACCAGCTCAAGAAAGAGAGCTTCGGCTGTCTGCTGCCCTTAAGATCGATCTCAGGGGAGATCATATTCCCTGAATGTGCTATTCCTATATCGTAGGTCTTTGTGCTCTCACTACCATACCAGATGCTGTAATTGCCATTGGTGTATCTGTTACTTGAAATATGCCACAGGCCTGAGGCCCTCCATCCAGCTTTTCCTGATTCTGCATCGAAGTGGTAGATCGTTCCAGGAAGCGCGGGTGCTGGTGTGGGCGTGGGTGCAGGCGTAGGAATATCAATAGGTGTGGGTGCTGGAGTCGGCTCTGGAGTTGGTCGTGGAGTTTTCTCTGGAGTTGGTCGTGGGGTTATCTCTGGAGTTGGTCGTGGGGTTATCTCTGGAGTTGGCTCCGGAGTTGGTTCCGGAGCCGGTTCTGGAGTTGGTTTTGGTGTTGGTGCTGGTGTATAGCCTGCATTATATGAAAGGATATATACCCCTGCTTTGTCAGCAGCAGTAAATATCTTTCCATTTGAGTAGACTATATCACTGGCGTAATCCGGCAGCTCAAAGGTACCTAGCAGTTTTATGTTCGATGGGTTTTTGATATCGAGTACTCTTACATGTCCATTAGGGCCCCCTGCCGCATAAGCAATGTTATTGTAGGCATCAACTGAGCGACCAGACCATGCACCAGAATAACTTACTTTACCAATCAGCTTCGGGTTCGCTGCATTACTTAGATCAATCGTAACTACATCATTACCGGTAACGGCAACTGCAGTATTACCATTAACCGCAACATCCCTGTAAGCTGTTCCAGAGCCAAATGTGCTGACACGTACAGGCTTTGCTTTGTTGCTTACATCGAAGATATGTAACCCTTTAGCAGATCCACCTGGAGAGGCAACTAATAGATATTTTTGACCATACTTCGCAAACCTGGATAACGAAATACCGATATCAGTTTTTGATACATACGAAGGCTTTGATGGGTTAGTTATACTAACAGCTCCCAGAGAATCATTAGGGTAATAAACAGAGGTGTATACATAATCCCCGTCTGCTATAACACCATCAATATGGTCTCCGTAGTCTTTCGTCAGCATCACTGGATTTGTTGGATTGCTTATGTCAATTATATTAAGTCCTCCCCAATCCGCTGCAGTGAACAGATAATTACCCTGTATATCTATATCCTCGCTTCTACCTGCGTAATTGACATACGCAACTTCTACAGGGTTTGCAGGGTTGCTTATATCTATAACCCAGACTCCATCATTGTGGGCACCTATATACATATAATTGCCCTTTACTGCTATTGAATGTGAGCCACCGACCACTGGTATCTGTACTGCCAGTTTCGGCTTTGTTACATCTGATGTGCTGTATATACCGAAACCCTTGGATTCAGCCGCAAGGAACGTATATTTAGATGTCGGGAATATTCCTTCAATATATCCTGGTATCTCTGCTCCCTTGCCAACAATCTTTATACTGGTAGGATTGGAAATATCTATTATATTGAACCCCTGATACCTTACTGACACGTAGGCATAGTTACCAAGTATTTTGATATCATTGGCATCCATGCCCATTAGTTTTGCGACACCAACAGGCTTTGCCGGGTTTGATATATCTACAACATGCACGCCATTGTGGTATTCAGTGACATAAGCATATTTTCCTTTTACAGCAACTCCAGAAAAGGTGTTAGTTCCGGCATTTGCAGACCAGCTCCCTTTGATCGATGGGTTTGCCGGGCTTGTAATATCTATAACGTATAACCTGTTATCGCTTCCAACTGCGGTATACAGGTAATTCCCGGACACTGTGAGTCGCCAGGGTCTGTTATAGCCGCCCAGTTTAAGTGTAGCTACAAGAGAGGGCTTTTTCTTATTAGAGATATCAATTACCAGTATTCCAGCACCTGAAGCTGCCAGGAAAGCATAATTATCTTTAACCTTGACATCGCGGATCTCTGCTCCTTTAACTATAGATGGTTCAATGTAAGATACAACGGCAGGTTTAGCCGGATTTGAGATATCAAGGATCGTAAATCTCTTTGTACTTGCTACATAGAGATAGTTGGATTTGAGATCTAATCCTCTTACCAGAGAATCCGTATCTGTTTTATATTTATAATTTTTCCAGTTCAGTTGTGCTATTTTGCTATCGGACGAGACATCATATACTCTGATCTCTGTGCCCTGGCCGACATATAAGTAACCATTAGCCTCCACTAAATCAAATGAATTCCCATTTCCCATATGCCCGATTTTTTGGACACCAGTAGAGCCCAGGCTCATCTGAGGTGCTATAAAAAACATAAGCAATAACCCAAACAGTATTGGCTTGTAGCTGCTGGTTATTATATGTTTAGCATATCTAAATATTTTCCCATTATTTTTATCAACATATTTCATTTTTATATATCCCTCGTTCTAACTTATTTTTCCTGTATCTTTTCACTTCTCTGTATCTCATTTTTCTATATTCCTCGTTTCTACTTTTATTAAATTTTTTTATTAAATATTAATTATATATAAATTTATTACGTATCCTGCAGTATTTATTAATTTAATAAATACTCCAAAAGTTTACACCTGTGTAGCCTGTACTATTACCTATCCAATGTAATCTCTTAGCCAGTGCTACTCAAAACTTTTTTAAAATATACATACTCAGTGAAACAACTGAGTCTGCTATATATAATCAATATTATGTGTCCCTTTGCATGTTCTACCATGAAAATTTACAGCATTTATACTCCAAAATTCAGTCCTAAAAGTCCCGCATGGGGTACTGAAGGTACTTAAATCATCATAGTTGTTACTCTGCTTTATATCATCCAGGAACCAGCCCAGGCAATTTATGGTTTTTCTGACAATGGCAGTGAATGTAACAGCTTCACTTGTGTCCGTTAGCAGAAGCTGGACATTATCAATCGTTTTGCTGTTATACCATGTAATTATCTTGGGTGGTATAGCTGTTCTGAAATAATAAGCAGTCACTATGTGTGATTGAATCAATGAAAGAAACACTGATAGAGGATACCAGCGTATCGCTATAAGCAATAATTCCAGCATTAGATATTTCATTGATATCAAGTAAGACCAAATAACCAACATTCATATAAATGTATCGGTGATTTTCCAGGTTTTTTTGAATTTTTTAAGATTTGATATCGTTCAATTCAGTTTTTTGATCTATCTTTGATATTTATTTGATATTAGCGTAAATATAACGTTAAATAATTACATTTAATCGTTCCCTGTGCCTCAATGATTAATTAAAAACATAGATGTATGGTTAATGGCATAGATTCGGTACTAAATCATCCTGTTCTTATTTTTTTCTTTCTTACTTTTTTAAGAGGAGAGCCGCATACTGGACATATATCCCCTTCTGGAAATCTCCGCTTGCATCCTGTACATTGCTTCTCCCACAGGAGGATATCCTTTATTTTTCTCTGACCTGCAGGCATCACCCTGATCCCCAACTGGATGGCGGTGTTCTGGATCGCAAAATCATCTGTAACTAATATAGTCTCTTCCCGTACTGAATATTCCAGTGCCTTTGCCAGAATGTCTATATCTGTACCTGAGAGTTCCTCACTGTCCCTTGTAATCCCTGCCTTTGACCTGACCTCCTCTTTGAAACTCTTAAGCGGAGGCTCGACTCTTACGTTCATCAATTCCATCATTGTCCTTGCGGCTTCTTCTCTGAGTTCTTCAACTACAGAGGGAACTGTTACGATATCTCCTTCAAGCCTTTTTCTTATAATGAACAGGGAAGCATCTGCGATATATTTCATTTTTATAGATCTCTCAATAGCATGTCTTGAATAAAGAAAAAGATTAAGTATGATCGAGCATATTCACGTACGTCCCGCCTTAACTCAGTGGCTAGAGTGCGCGGCTGTAGTTTGTTCATGTGCATTTATTGCACACATTAGCGCGCAGGCACCGCGAAGTCCCCGGTTCGAATCTGGGAGGCGGGATATTTTTATTAACATGCCATAAAATCCGATCATAAGGATATGCCTGGCACGATCCTTCTGGCCACTTCCCGATAAGCTGAAGCGAGGTCTCCTTTATCATACCTGAACACATCTTTATCAAGCGACTCACCTGTCATCTTATCCCAGAAGCGGCAGGTATCGCAGGATATCTCGTCTGCTAAAACTATATCTCCGTTTCGCCTTCCGAACTCAAGCTTGAAGTCAGGAAGCAGGAGGTCTCTGTCATTCAGGTATTCAACCAGTATGGAATTAATCCTGAGGGCAAGCTCTCTTATCTTCAGGAGCTCCTCCCTGGTGGCAAGTCCGAGTGCAAGTGCGATATCATCATTGATCATTGGATCGCTATATTCATCGCTCTTGTAATCTAAAAGCAGGATTGGAGGGTCAAGTTTCTGACCTGGCTTGAACGGGTATTTCCTTATCAGGGATCCTGCTGCGATATTCCTGACGATTACCTCGATCTTTATGATCTCCACAGCATCCACGACCATCTCTGTATCTGATAACATGCTATCAAAATGCGTTTTAATGCCTCCCTCCTCAAGCAATCTAAAGAGCTCCTCCGATATCCGGGCGTTATAGTACCCTTTTTTTGGCGCAGTGCTCTTCTTCTTGCCATCAAAAGCGGTCAGGCTATCTCTGAATTCCATTATCAGTTTCTGCGGGTTATCTGTCTTGAAGATTGTCTTTGCCTTGCCAGAATAAAGCGCATCAAGCTTAATCATATTTCCATTATAGTAATCTTGTGGATATAATGCTATTGATAGTGCGAAAGTATTATCATGCTAAGTGTATATAGATGAAAACCGCGCTTTTAAATCTGGAGAAAAAGGATGCCTGTAAAAGAGAAAGAACCAATGATAATGCACCCGCGGCCAAGTTCAATAGTTGCCGCGCTGTACACATTAAGAGATCTGGATACCGATGTTGTTATACTGCATGGACCTCCAGGATGCTGTTTCAAACATGCTCGCCTGCTTGAAGAGGACGGCATGAGGGTTGTTACAACATCGCTTGATGAATCTGGTTTTGTTTTTGGAGGACATGATTCATTAGTTGAAGTGCTTGAAAAGGTTATCAGGCGCTTTAATCCAAAACGCATAGGTATAGTTGGAACATGCGCAAGCATGATCATAGGAGAAGAGCTGCATGAGGCGGTCATGGATGTCCAGCCTGATGTGCCTGTTATTGAAGTTGAAGTGCACGCTGGCTACAGGGATAACACAAAAGGGGTTATCATAGCGCTTGAATCAGCACTCGCCGCAGGGATTATCAGTGAAGCAGAGTTCGAGAGGCAAAAATCCCTTCTGAAAGAGGCCACCATGGTTGAGAAACGCCACGGTGCAGCCAGCAAGGAATACCTTGAGCCCAACCGGGGGGATCTGAAATTCAAGGTGGCTGGAAGATTGCTTGAACTGATGAAGCAGGGAAAACGGGGACTCAATATACTCAATGCAAAAAAAGAAACTGCCTTCATGTTCGCAGATATCAACCTTGCGGTTAACCAGATAGCAGAAAAACTCGGCTCTCCTATCATAAACATGGCGAACCTTAACGAGGATGTAGGGCTTCCGAAGAACAGGAGAAATGCCCGTGAAATCAAAGAAGAGCTAAAGAACAGGGGAATGGATATCCACCACATCACAGGAGGACTGGATGAGTACCCTGTGGCAGGAAATAGCGCCAATCAGATCATCGGTGAGAAGTATTCAGATTATGATTTTGCAGTAATAACAGGCGTACCCCACGCACTTCCCATGGATAACATAAATAATATGGAACTATTCTCTATCACAAACGGCCCGCGCCAGGTGATCCCGTTAAAAGAGATGGGGCACAGGCACGTTATGGTTGAGATAGACCTGCATCCCAGGACCCTGGGGATAAATCATATAGTTGAATCAGAATTCGGGGCGACACTGCGGGAGATGGCAAAGGATGTCTAAGCAGATCGCAATCTACGGAAAAGGCGGGATCGGTAAATCAAGCACTGCATCAAATGTGGCAGCAGCATGCGCTGATGAGGGCTACCGCGTCACGATAATAGGATGCGACCCGAAGAGTGACTCCTCTATCACGTTGCTGCGTGGAAGGCGCATTCCCACGATTATGGACCTTATGCGGCAGGGCGTGGACATAGAAGAAGAGGATATCGTGTTTGATGGCTATAAAGGTGTTAAGTGCGTCGAGATAGGAGGTCCTGAGCCTGGCATAGGCTGTGCAGGAAGGGGCATCATCGTAGCTATAAGCCTGCTTAAGAAAACATCAAAGGCGATAGAGGACACGGACCTTGTGATATATGATGTGCCAGGCGACATTGTCTGCGGGGGATTTGTGGCCCCTGTCAAGAAAGGGCTGGTGAGCGAGGCATACGTGCTGACATCAGGTGAGTATATGCCGCTATACGCAGCCAATAACATCTGCAAAGGGCTCTCAAGGCTTGAGATGCCGCTTAACGGTGTTATCTGTAACTCCCGAGGTGCGCCGAACGAGGAGAACATAGTAAGTGAATTCGCAAAGGAGATAGGGAGCCAGTTACTGGCATTTATCCCGAAGGATGTTCTGGTGCAGACATGCGAGCGGGAGGGTTTTTCTGTTATTGAAAAAGAGCCTGGTTCCGCAATAGCCGCAGTTTACCGAAAGCTTGCCCGCAGTATAATGACAAAGAGCGATGCCCGGGTTCCAGAACCGCTTGATGATGCAAGGTTAAGGGAACTTACGAAGATATGAGAATTTTCTTCCGATCAATTTTAAATTATTCACCGCAAAGGACGCAAAGAACGCAAAGCATAGCAACAACAATCTTTGCGTCCTTTGCGCTCTGGTATGAAAAAGTTAAATATATATCGCATCTTAGGCTCAGATGTGGTTCAGCTAATATAAACACCGAACTGGTACGAACTCGATACGAACTTGGGCTGATGAGTTCGTTTAAGTTCGTTTTGAGTTCGTTGTTAATCGTCTTTTTCATTGTTATCTATGAACTACATTTCATAGCCGACTTTGCGGTGAAATCTATATGCTACCTCAACAGGTTACTAGGTACTAACATAAATCAGGTATCTACGTTTATCTGCGTTCATCTGCGGTTAATTAAATTCAGCAAAATTTTTAGATATAACCACATAAAAACAAAGGGTTGCAACTTATGATTGACAAACTTGACATTCCCCGTATCCTCATTGCAGGAGACCGCTCCTCAGCAGGAAAGACCACAATCTCCATAGGTATAATGTCCGTGCTCAGGGACATGGGATATAAGGTGCAGCCCTTCAAGGTCGGACTCGATTTCATTGATCCGAGCTACCATACAGAAGTAACAGGCAGGTATTCCCGCAACCTTGATGGTTATCTGATGCCAGAGCGCACGGTCAGTGAGGTATTCTCACACGCAGTAGAAGATGCGGATATCGCTGTCATAGAGGGAGTGCGCGGGCTTTTTGAAGGGCTTGAGGCTACAAGCGATATCGGAAGCACAGCCCAGATAGCCAAGCTCCTGAGATGCCCTGTCGTACTTGTTATCAATGCAAGGAGCATCACCCGCAGCGCGGCTGCTGTTGTTTCAGGATACCGATCATTTGACCCTGAGGTGAATATTGCAGGTGTGATCCTGAACAATATCGGAAGCCAGCGCCACAGTGAGAAGGCAAGGACTGCAATTGAGACATACACTGGTATCCGGGTTATCGGGGAAGTCCCGCGCAACAGTTCAATGAAGATCTCGATGCGGCACCTGGGGCTTATCCCCGCACTTGAGGGAAGGCGCAGGCTCAGTGATTTTGATGAGAACCTGGGGAAGATTAAGACTATCATAAATGAGAACGTGGATATCGACAGGTTCTTATCACTCGCTAAATCCGCAGAACCTCTGCCCCGGCCGGAGAAGAGCATCTTTAACTTTAAAGCACGGGTCTCTGAGAGTGCGCCAAGGATAGGGGTAGCATACGATGAGGCATTTAATTTCTACTACAGGGATAACCTTGAGCTTCTTGAGCTTGCCGGGGCAGAGCTTGTTTACTTCAGCCCTGTGAATGATAGAAGCCTTCCACGGGTTGATGGATTGTATATAGGCGGGGGTTACCCTGAATTGTTCGCTCAGGAGCTTGAGGATAACAGCTCTATGCGGGAATCCATCAAACAGGTCTCATCTGAAGGATTACCTGTTTATGCAGAATGCGGCGGGCTTATGTATCTAACCCGTAAGATCGAGATGGATGTAACAGGGAGCGGAAATTATAATATGGCACAGATGCAGGGCGGGACTTTCAGTATGGTCGGGGCTGTACCCGGCAGGACATTGATGGGACATAAGCGGGTTGTGAGTTACAACATCGGACGCTTTGTAAAGGATAATATGATAGGCAAAAGCGGGAATTCGTTTATAGGACATGAATTCCACCACTCAGAGGTACTGGATCTGCCTGATGATACCACATTCGCTATCAGGCTTGATCGGGGAACAGGGATCAGGGGAGAATATGACGGCATACTTGTCGGGAATACCATGGCAGCATATGCGCACCTGCATGCTGCATCATATACAGGTTTTGCAAGATCTTTTGTGGATTCTTGCAGTGGTCAAAAATGACAGATATACGTATCGGAATTATCGCAATCCAGGGAAATATTGAGGAGCATGCTAATGCCATGCTGAAGGCATTGAAACATGCAAACCGCAGGGCAGAGATCGTGAAGATAAAACACAGAGGGATCGTACCGACCTGCGATGCATTGATCATTCCTGGTGGGGAAAGCACAACACTGGGAAGACTTATGGAGAGGGAAGGAATCTCTTCCGAGATAAAAGAGGCAGCACATGCGGGTATCCCGATAATGGGAACATGCGCAGGACTTGTGCTACTTGCAAAAAAGGGTGACAGGCAGGTAGATATGACAGGACAGCCGCTCCTTGGACTTATGGATATCCATGTTAACAGGAACGCCTTCGGGCGCCAGAGAGAATCATTCGAGTGCCCGGTGGATTTCAGGGGTCTTGATTCTCCTTTTAATGCCGTGTTTATCAGGGCGCCGTGTATCACCGGGTGCAAAGAGGATGTTGAGGTACTCTCAAGATACGAGGGCTTCATAGTGGCAGCCAGGCAAAAAAATATACTTGCTCTGGCGTTTCACCCTGAACTGACGGATGATCTACGAATACATCATTATTTTTTGAGAATGCTTGACCTTACCGGAACAGTATAAAATTTAAAAATAATTATGCTTCGGGCATGAATCAGACCATACGGCCATGATATATTATCTGGTTTAGCAAATTCTCCTGAATCTTATGCTCATTACAACTCCCCCTTGAACGCCCTGTCCAGCACAGCCGGCAGCAGCGCATCCAGTTCGGCACTGGTCTCTGCCTGAAGGCACCTGAGCGCGTCCACCTTTGCCTACAAAGTGTCAAGGTAGGCGACGATGCGGCGCTGTTCGGGGAGGGGCGGGATTTTAATGACTCCAGAAAATCAGGATTTTTGAAATGCACTGTCTATGAAATCTTTATGTTGCTTTGACCAGACCTTATTCGGTGTGGCTTTTATCCATTCAACATATCTATCAATAAAATCCAATCGTTCCTTGAAATTAGTCTCTTTATCTTTTTTTAGTTCTTCTATATCAATCTTCATCAAAACCTCCCAGATATCTTTTGGCATGTTCATCCGGCACCCTCAGTTCAGTTAAAAATGTTTTGAGCAATACAATATCTAAATTATCTTTAAAAAGCTTGAACAGGAACCGGGCATCTTCAATATCTTTTTCTGATCCCAGAAATAGTTTGTATGGGATCTGCAGTTCAAGTGGAGATAGATATAATGACCTGTCGGCAAGCTTTACATGCCTCCTATGTTCAAGGGAGTACCTGTCAAGGTCATTTTTTACAAATTTGAGTTCGATATTCGGAATAAAACTTCCTTTTTTCGCTATTCTTATAGCATAATGATTTTCCAGGTAATCGTTGTATGCCTCATAAGAGTTACTGGTATTGAGGCATTCGTAGCTCTGCTCTATTTCTGACCAGAATTTCAAGAATTTTTCAAAGGATATGTGTTCGATTAAAATATCCACGTCTTCGCTTATCCTGCTTCGCCCAAAAAGAATAGAGACATACCCTGAAACAATGACATATTTTATATTATTCGATGCCAGATGTTCTGTGAAATCTAAAACAAAACTATCAAGTAAAGAAAGTTCCCTGTTGAATATTATTTTATCCTCTTTGAATTCAATTTCCATTTACCTTTCCTGCTTCATTAACCTTGTTTTTACCTTTATAATTATAACCATTCACATCTCTCCCTTGAATGCCTTATCCAGCACAGCCGGCAGCAGCGCGTCCAGTTCGGCGCCGGTCTCTGCCTGGAGGCGCCTGAGCGCATCAATCTTTGTCTGCAAAGCGTCAAGGTAGGCGACGATGCGGCGCTGTTCGGGGAGGGGAGGGATATTCAATTCAATATGTTTAAGCCTCTTGGAAGCGATTCCTTTCACTGTTGTACCTGTAGCTTTTGAATAAATCGTTTCTCGTACTTCAGGGCTTGTTATTACCTTAGCAAGAAATTTACCATCGATAATCTCATTTTTACTTCTAAGCAAAAGGGTCCTTTGAGCAAGTGAAAATTGTCTTTCATCAGGCACTACGGCAGCCTCTCCGAGTGGAGCCTCCATTGTAAATATAACATCTCCAGGCTTTGGAATACCACGTGTCATATAGGTATTGTACGTCTCCTCTGAAACGAATCTCGTAGTATTCCAATCAATATTTCCATTTTTAATATTGGCACTTGTCAAATGTGGAATGCCCTCTGTAGCTAACGGTGGAGTCCTTCCTCTATAATCAATTATCTCTTTACAACATTCCTCAATGGAGAGATTGAGCCAACTATCCAAATTGGCAGGGTTGAATACTGTCCGTGATATTGAAACAGTAAGTGCTCTCGTCTCCTCAACTGCCTCTCGCTGCAACTTACGCGCCTCCTCTATCTTCGCCGCCAGCTCCTCGATGCGCGCCACGACGCGGCGCTGCTCTTGGAGAGGAGGGAGGGGAACTTTATAACTCAGAACATCAGCAGGGCGAATCGCGGCGTAATTTGTTGAGCCTTGCGCCGAGACCTGTTCACGGAAATATGGTGTGCGAATGAAGAAATCTAGGAAACGGCGATCAAGGCGGGTTTCATCTATAACGAACAGGAAGTAATGGCTACTGACTATGGCGCAATCGAGTTCTGGTGGTACAATACCAAACCCTCCTATCTTGGCATCTATCTCTGCTACTAAAAATTCACCAGTGCAGCATACCTGTTGCTTTTTTGTTTTTATCTCGGCGCCAGAAACGATATTTGCCTGATTGCGTATTTCAATAGGTAATGTGTGCTCAAAATTGGTCTGATTAAGCAGGGTTTTTTCATAAGATTGGTTCTCTATCTGGTGAATCAGTACGTTCTTTGACCAGCCAAATTTCCGTGTCATACGTATATAGAACTCGCGTTCCAATTCGTCTGTGCACCTGTCCATAATAATCAAATTATGCGCCCATCCAATTTCTGCAACCAGTGGTTGCAGTTTTTCATTCTTAACATAATTACTGTAAAATTTGCGCATGTACCAGATGTTTCGTGCAGAAAAACCCTTTATACCGGGAAACTCAGCCCTTAAGTCCTGTGCTATTCGTTCCACAACCGATTTTCCCCATGACTCTTCCTTCTGCCGCTCAATGATCATCCTCCCGATGTCCCAGTAAAGCGATATCAATTCCTTGTTAACAGCCTTCAGCGCCTCATACTGAGCAGAACGGATGCGCTGCTTAATGTCGTTAAGAAGAACAGCATAGTCTTTCGGGATAATCTCTGTCATTATTTTATCCCGTCTGCCAGCACCTGTTTTATCTCTGCCATGATCTCCGCGATTCTCTGCTCCTTCTTCAAAATGCTCTCGGTCAGCTGCTCTGGCGGCAGGTGCTCCAGGTCCTGCTTACCATTGGGGTTCTTGATATCAAGGTTATACCCGCTCTCCACCACCTTCGCCGCAGATACTTTCCAGGCATGTCCATTCTCCTTTCTGTCCTTCCACCAGGCGATAACGGGCCCAAACTCTTCAAATGGCATCGGCTGGGTTTTGGTGTATTGCTTCCTGCCCTCTGGCAGAGGAACCTCATAATACCATATCTCCTTCGTCGGACCGTCGCGCTCAAAGAACAGCAGGTTTGTGGGAATCCCTGTATAGGGTGCAAAAACGCCGTTGGGCAGCCGCACGATGGTATGCAAGTTGAACTCTTCCAGCAGTTCTTTCTTTATGCGTGCGCATACCCCATCGCCAAATAAAGTGCCATTCGGGACAACTATGCCACATCTGCCGCCTCTCTTCCCACCAGTGCCTCTTCTCAACTTCCTCATTATCAGTTGAAGAAAGAGAAGCGCGGTCTCAGCGGTCTGCTTATCCTCCGGGAAATTCGAAAGTATCCCCCGCTCTTCCTCTCCTCCAAAAGGTGGGTTCGTAAGTATGATATCCACCCTTTCCTTATCTCCTATCTCTCTCAGAGGAAAACGAAGAGAATTGCCTGGATCAATCTGAGGATACTCAAGACCATGAAGCAAAAGGTTCATCTGGCACAGCAAATAAGGCAGCGGCTTCGCATCTCCTCCAGTGATCGATCCTTTCTGTAAGACTTCAAAATCAGATGCCTTTTTGCATTGCTTCCGCAGATGCTCAAAAGACTCAACAAGAAACCCGCCAGTGCCACATGCTGGGTCAAGCACTACCTCGCCTAACTTAGGATCAGTTACCTCGACCATGAAGCGAATAACAGGGCGCGGCGTATAGAACTCACCTGAGTCGCCTGCCGTGTCCCTCATTTCTTTCAGCATGCTTTCATACAGATGTGAAAGCGTATGGATCTCCTCTGAAGCGGTGAAATGGATGCTATTCACTTTATTGATAACATCGCGCAGCAGATATCCATTGACCATGCGGTTGATCGTGCCCCTGAATACCGTTGCGATCACGTCCCGCCTATCACCGCCGTTTGCACCGTGCAGGCTCCTCAAATAAGCAAACAGACCAGCTCCTTTAGTTCCGTCAGGTCGGACAGCTTCATCGTTATTTATGAAAGCGATCAGTTCATCTCCTGTAATGCCGTCCTCTTTAGCAGCCCAGTCCCTCCATCTGTAAGGCGGCTCGATCGCAGGCTTATACTTCCTCCCGGCAAGTTCCTCCTCTGTCTCTCGTATCCTCTCCATATCATCAAGGAACTTAAGGAACATAATCCAGGTAAGCATCGGAAGGCGGTCAAGGTCGCCATTCAATCCCTTATCCTTGCGCATGATATCACGCGCAGATTTTATCAGGCTTCCAAGCTGCTGTGCCGTTGTCTTTGGCATCTCATTCTTCGTTTTTCGCACCATGTCTCCTCCTATCCTTCCTGATCTGAATACAGCAGGGACTGCAGCTCCCCAAGGCTATTTCTAAGAGCAGCAGGTCCACCGAACAACGCTGAGATCTCTATCAGGTTTCCATGCAGTGATATCGGAGGAACCTTAAGTATATTTGTATCAGCAAGCTGCTCTGTCCCGAATTCAATGTATTTGTCAAGCACTTCATTTAAAATCTCTCTTGCTTTCTCTCCAAATCTTTCAAAGAAATCCTTCCTGTCCTTTCTAAGCCGTTCTGCCCGCTCCCTTCTTGTTCGAAGCGGGGCGTTATAAGCAATGTGACATAAAAGGTCGAATGGATCTGCATCGTACTTTTTAGTAGCATTCACGAGTTGCTCGATAGTTATGCCTCTCTCCTCCAGCAAGGATATAATCTGCCTGCGCTGTTCAGCATCACTCCATTTCGAACGGAGTTCTGCCGCTCCTGTGTACATGCTCTTTAACTGTTTTGCCGTATAATCTGTATATTTGATGACCGAAAGCCTCCTGCCATCAGAATCAAGTTCATAGACTACATCCGCTATTATTTCAACAGAACCACCATTTACATAGTACTTTTTTGGGGCGCCCTCAAAGTAATCTGACGTTTTAGGGGTCTGGCGTAAAGGAGCCTCAACTTCATCTATGAATTCTTTTGTCTCGTTTTTGAACTTCTCCTTGATTGAATTTCCCTCATCATCGATTTCTTCCTCTGTAATGAGCGCCGGCTCACCATCAAATTCAGGGTCAGCGAAAAGACGAGTTGCGCTTCCTGTATAATCAAGAATAGTGAAAAAGAGCTTACCATAGTCCTCTCTAACGCGGGTTCCCCTGCCTATGATCTGCTTAAAATCCACCATTGAGTTAATGACCTTGAATAGAACGATATTCTTGCATGTCTGTGCATCAACGCCTGTGGTCAGAAGCTGTGACGTGGTCAATATAACAGGAGTTCTTGTCTCTAATTCAAGGAATCTGTCAAGATGTCCTCTCCCTATATCTCCTTCATCAGAAACCACTCTGCAAACATAATCAGGATATTGCTGTACAAGATCAGAATTCCAGTTATTCAAGGCCTTGCGCATATCCTCAGCATGTTCCTGGTCAACGCAAAAAACAATCGTCTTTGCGAGCCTATCTGTTTTCATTAAATAATCAGTCAGGTGTTTAGCCACTGCATCTGTACGGGATTTAAACGAAATAACCCGCTCAAAATCGCCTGTCCCGTAAACACCATCCGGGATTTCTCTGCCGTGTTTATCTTTCTCTCCTTTTGTCGGCCGCCATCCAGTGGCATCAACACTTGGAACGATTCTGTGAACACGGTACGGCGCCAGGAAACCATCCTCGATACCCTGTTTCAGGCTGTAAGTATAAATCGGGTTTCCGAAATACCGATATGTATCCCTGTTATCCTTTCTAAGAGGGGTTGCAGTCATGCCTATCTGATATGCAGGTTCAAAGTATTCCAGTATTTCACGCCAGTTGCTTTCATCTTTAGCACTTCCCCTGTGGCACTCATCAACAACAATAAGGTCAAAGAAATCTCTGGTATATTGTTTATAAAGACCGGGCCTGCGCTCATCTTTTGCAATTGCCTGGTAGGTTGAAAAATATATCTCCCTGCTCTTGATTGCTTCACCCTCTATCTTAATTCTGGCGTCTCCCATAGATGCGAATGTCTTATCTTTCGGATCGTCAACAAGGATGTTCCTGTCAGCGAGATAAAGCACCTTAGGGCGCCTGTGCTCACCTGTCCTGTTCCAGCGTGTATCCCATAGTTTCCAGATAATCTGGAACGCAATGTATGTCTTGCCTGTCCCAGTAGCTAATGTCAGCAAGATCCTCTTTTTGCCCTGCAGAACAGCCTTGATTGTGCGGTTGATCGTAATTTCCTGGTAATATCGTGGAGTCTTACCAGGCAAGGTACTGCATGGCGCAAGAAGTGTTTGCGCGATTTTTGGTGTAATGTCTTCTGATTGGCTAAGCCTCATCCAGAGTTCATCTGGCGCAGGGAAACTTTCCAGATCCGTATCCTTGCCAGTGATAAAATCGTGTTCAACGATTCCTTTACCATTTGTGGAATATGCAAACTTGAGACCAAGAATTTCAGCATACTCCTTAGCCTGTTGTAATCCATCGGCAGCATTCTTATAAGCAGATTTCGCCTCAACAACTGCGATGGAAAAGTCTCTTCTATACTTTAATAGGTAATCAGCCCTTTTCTGTTTCTTTCTTATGCCCTTATCTCCTGCAAGGATAATCCTTCCATCTGTGAAGATTTTCTGCTCGCTGATCTGATCATCGCTCCAGCCCGCTGAGTAAAGCTTCGGCAAGACATATTTTCTGCAAGTATCAGCTTCAGTTATCAAACTAATTCTCCATTGTAATCGAGGTTGGATTATCGCAATTTATTTAAGAATACTGCTATATTAGCTTGAAAGAATACTATCTATATATTTTTTTCTATCTAATGAATAATTTAGGCATATTGTTCCTCACAAATCTCTTTTTCAGCAATGACCTGATTTTGGTCTTAACTAGCTCTTTGATATCAGGGGCTAATCATAATCTTTATCTATAGTGGATATACAATATTGAAGTAAAAGGGAGTGTAGAAATATGGCTAGAAAAGGGATTACTTCAGAATTTAAACGAACCGGAGAAGAGATGGAATCGCAAAAAGGGATGAGGGAAGAACAAACTGCTGGACGTGGTACTTTAGCAACACCATCCTCATGGTGGGTGGAGAGGTTGAAGATAGAACGACCCAGACCCGAAGATCAGGAACCGAGATACAGGAAAGAGCAAGAGAGATACGCACAGGAAAGGCAGAGAGCAGCATATTACAGGCCAATACAGGAGGTAGAGAGACCAAGAGCGGAAGAGCAGGAACCGCGGTACAGGGAAGAGCAAAAGAGGTATGAACCAGGGAAACAGATGAGAGCAGAGCGAGAGAGGTACGAACCAGAGAAGCAGATGAGAGAAGAAGGCGAAGAAAGAAAAGATATTTTCAGGATATGGGCTGATAGTTACGATGTTGTCTCAAGGATGTGGGAGGATACATACATCAATCTATACAAACCATGGATTGAATCCACAGAAGAAATGTATAGCAAGGCGGCTGAACTTTCAAGGAATGCTACACCTGATAACTACAGGGCATTCTATGATCAATGGATTAAAACATACCAGAACAGCTTTGGTAAATTCTATCCAGTCATGACCCGGCAATTCGATAGAGAGACAATTGAGAAACTGATGAATAGTGCAGAGGAATCAAGAAAACTCTTCCAATCATGGGCTGCCATGCTGGAGGAGAATTCCCGCAAGACGCAGGAATTGCTTCAGGGTACGCCTGACCCCGAGAAATACAGGGAATTCTACGATATATGGATGAGAACGTACGGAAAAATATACGAGGAATTTGCTGAAATGACAACTAAGGGTAGCACAAGAGAGGTACTTGAGGCTTATGGAGGCATACCGGGAATGTACTTAAACAATTTTGTACAGATGTCAAAAATCTGGAATGAGTCCTATATGTATCTATTTCGCCCATGGCTTGATTCCATGGTTTCGCTCTCCGAGAAAATGGCAGAGCTATCCAGGGGAGAGGCCAGACCAGAAGCCTACAGGGAATTTTATGATACATGGATGGATACATACAGAAAGACCTATGGCAGGTTATTTGATATCCAGTCTGCAAGATCCACCTCAGAGGAAATGGTTGACAGTTTCATGAGAAGCATGACTGTTTATAAGGATATGTCTAACTCATGGATTGATGCCATGGAGAAGATGTCGCAGAGAACTATGGACATATCGAAGCGTACCACAGAACCTGAGGCATATAAAGGGTTTTATGATACCTGGGTAAATATGTATGAAAGGGCTTTTGATGATTTCTTCAGGTATGTACCCATGGCCGGCCCGATGAGAAGTATGATGGAGCCCGCAAAGAATGCGGCCAGGGTTTATACAGATATATTTTCCAATATGTCAAATATGTGGATGAGATCTGTTTTCGGTTCTGCAAGCAGGACATAAACGTGGAAAAATCCAGCGCTGAACTCACCCGTGGGGTCTTTGACGTGAGGTCAAAGACCTCCGATATTTCTATTAACCTCTTTACAGCATGGATGGAATACATTGCTAAGTTGCATAGCGTATTCGTAGAAACCACGCGCAGAGTGCGTGAGAAGACAAAAGACAGGGAGAATGAGGAAATAAGCAGTGAGATCTATAGAGAGCTTTATAAAATCTGGCTGGAGACATACAGCGAGACTTTAAAAGAATTCCTGAGATCAGACCATTTTGCCTCGAACATGGGGTCACTGATGTCCCACTTTATGAATTTCCAGAGAAGCAAACAGGAATTATTTGAGGAGTATTACCTGGAGCCGCTGGGACTTCCAACAAGGGCTGAAATCGATGAAATATATAAAGAGATGTATTCTCTTAAGAAAACAATAAAAGATCTGACTATCCAGATAAAAGAGTTATCTGAGAAACAGTAGGGTCTTTGTTGGCGATTCTGCTTCTTAGACAGATAAATCCTGTACTGGACGTAATCCAATAGTTAAATTAATAGAACATAAGCAAATAATTTTGTTACATTTTTAGCATAAATTTTAGATATTTGACATACATCTAGTATTTTGGTGCGATATGGATAATAACGACTTGATAATTAGAGACTGGCTGGCGCAGATCGGGGCAAGCCACAAGACGAAGAAATTATACACGTTCGGCCTGGAGAAATACACAGGGCACGTAGGTAAGACTGCGGCTGAGCTGATCGAAGAGGCAGAGGATGAGATCACACGCGGCATACTGATGAGAAAGCGATCTATCCGCAGGTATCTTATCAGCTTCAGAGAGCACCTCAATGAAGAGGGGGATTCTCCCAACAGCGTAAATGCTTACATGGCTGCGGTGAAGAGTTTCTACAAAACTAATGAGATCGATCTGCCTAACCTGAAGGAAAAGGTCGCCCGAGCTCTGGAAGAGAACGGCAGCAGGTCACAGCTTGATATAGAAGATGTGCGCAAGCTGATCAATCACTGCAAGAGCCTCAGGAACAAGGCTATTATTTACACCATAATCAGTTCAGGGCTGGGGGGCAATGAAGTACGTAACCTTAAAATAAAACACATTAAAAACAAGGATGGGAACGGCATAGCCACGTTACAGCTTACCCGGCAAAAAGTTAATTATGAGTTCACTACTTTCCTGTCACCTGAGGCGGTGGACGCGATCAAAGAATATCTTGATTTCAGGAACAAGAGCCTGAAGCTTGCAGTCAAAGGCGACGATGACTGGCTGTTTGTATCTGAGGACGGTGTGAAGTTCACGGAACATGCATTTGTGAAGGTGTTCCGGGAGATCGGTATAGAAGCAGGATATGGTAACGGTCACGGGTTGTTCGGTCTTGCCAGGGCGCACAACCTGCGCAAGTTTTTCAACTCCCAGCTTTTGAATAACGGCGCAGATATATTCTTTACGGATTACCTGATGGGGCACAAAATTGATTCCATGCATGAGACTTATTTCAAGGCAGATCCAAAGAAGCTCAAAGAACGGTATATGAAGTACCTGCCGTTTCTGACTATTGAGAAGACAGAGGCCAGGGTGCTTGAGAGCGATGCTTACAACAGACTTCAGGCCGATAATGCGCAGCTTCGGCTTGAGCTTGAGAAAACGCAGAAACGCATGGATGAGATCTCTGCAGACTTAGATTCACGGAGAGGGGTTGACGAGAAGCTTGATAGCGTGCTTGCAGATCCGACAGTGCAGCAGATCCTGCTCAAAAAAATGAGAGAACTGAGCTATCGCGCGTAATACAAATGCTTCCGGTCCGGGCAGTACATCCCTGCCTCGTACTTTATTCTTTGAATGATATCGCAGCAGTACTTTGCAGCCACGCCAAAGCATTCCTGGATCGTCTTGCACAGCTCCGAGATCTCTATGCCGTCCCTCAGAATACCCCTCAGCTCTCGCATGATCCGCGCTGCCATTTCTTCCTCGCTGATAGTATCCGCTATCTCGATGTTCTCGACAGAATATCGATAGGCGTGGGTGAGGTCGTCAAAAACGGTGTGCTCTAAGGCATGTAACTTGAGATCCTGATAATCTGCATTGCTGCAGCGAGTGCAACTTGTGCGGACGTACATAGTATCCCCTATAGCAGTGTGAAGATAATCGCTATCGTGATCGCGCCACAGATCCATCCAACAATTGCCGTTTTATATTTTGCTTGCATTTTTCCACCTTTAGCCCTCATTTTTCTATGCTTACTATGCTCATAATATAATATATCGCATAATCGCCGATTCGTATTTTGAATTACCCGATCGTAACCGGCCGGGTCAAGAGCGGCGCACCGTCTGTCTCTTGTGGCTTCTGAGCCGGTGTTTTTTTGTGCGCTTCATAACTAACAAAAAATTCTGATAGCGCTGTTGTGATTACGTCAGAAACCGAGCCAAACTCCCCTTTTTCAACAAGCTCTTTCGATTTATCTAATAAATATTTGTTAATTGTTATAGATGTTGTTTCTTTTAATCTTTTCTGTGAAAATTGCATATGCAATACTACAGTAGTAAAGAGTATTTAAGTTAACTACTACACAAGTAATACACAAGTAATAAAGTATATATAGCTTGAAGTGCATTACTTGTGTAATACACAAGAGAGGTAATATGGCACAAGATTCACCAACAAGCATACGGTTATCACCGGCCGACGCAGCCGATATCAACGAACTCGTACAGAAGGGCGTTTTTACGCATTCAAGCGATGCGCTGAGGTCAGTGATACGGGAAGGAATTAGGTCGATCAAGAAAGAGCGGGGGCTGGCCTGATGGCACAGAAAAACCGCAAAACACAGGTCAAGTCCGTGAGCCTGGATGTTCTGACTATCAGGCGAATGAATCATGTGCTTGAGTCACATTTTGCAAACCAGCTTGGGGCCAGCGACCTAATAAGTCATGCGATTAACGATTTCTGCAACAAGATAGAATTCGCTGAACAATCCGGGGTTGAAATACCAGTACCACAGGGCAGGTGGGGCTGATGGCATTCGTCAAACCTCTTTGGATGAGGATCTTCGAGAGCCTTGAACAGCAGGTAGCTCTTGAGATGCAGCGCGAGCGTGAGATCAAGAAAGAACAGGAGGCGCAGCATGAGCTTCGGTAGATCAACGCAAGGACGCAGGGACGGAACTAATCAGCAGGATCGCCGAGAGATCAGAGAGAACAGAAGATATGCCAGGACTGTAGCGCATATGAACGACGGCAGCACTGTTGAGATTCGTGATCTGGCTCATCAGGTGAAGCTTGCCATGTCGGGCAACGTGCGGATATTCGAGAGGCTGAAATGATCCTGAAATTCATGATAGTCTGTTTTCTCGGCTTTGCAGTGGCAATGTCGCCGATCTTGATATTCTGGGGGGGTAGCTGATGGCTGAGAAGAACATGGGTGAGAACTGCCTGCGCGGGCTATTCGTGTACACCCTCTCGCTCGTTGATGAAGATGACCGTACTCCAATTGAGGATATCCCATTGATCGGGGTGAATTGAATGTCGCTTAAAATGGCTGCGGTCGGTCTCTTCGCAATTATCATGGTAGAGCTGTACATTCTCGTTCTTGTGCTGGCGGTGAGAGGATGAAAGGTAGTTGGTGCAAATACAGCAGCAGTTGCCAGGAAGGTAAATGCTCTGGATGCTACTTATATCTCAATAGAAATATAAACACAGGCTCGGCTGGTGCACATCATAGCGGTTCGATTCCGCTAGAGTCCGTTGCGAAAGCTGGCTTTTTTCAAGATCGACTAACCCCTAATCCCCACCCGGCTTTCGCAAATTCTGACCTGACTGAAAGCAGTTCAGACGGTGCGAGTCCGCCGGGTCATTTCCTGCCAGGTTTCCCACAGTTCCTGAGCAGGAGGCCGTGGTGAGCTCTTTTTCTACCCAACACTCTCTTGAGCACCACGGCTCACCCCCTATGGAGAAGGCGGGTTTAATTTTACACCACCACCTCAATCCCGCCTTCTCCCTTACTTTTCACGATGATCTATTAGCAGATAGCACCGCCCTTGAAGTCAGGGCGTCCCAGGCTAGTGTATTATTGAGTAGTGCTATCACGGCCTTTCAGGATAGGCCACAAGGCATGGCTTTTATAATTTTTCCCCATGCCACTCCTGATTATCATGATTATTTATTGCGCAGGTCTGCGCTATTTCCTGGTCGTTCAGCAATAAGAGGTGCAGCATGTTAGTTTTTGACGGCTGCGCAGGCACGGGATCGGCGACAAAGGCATTCGCTGACAGAGGCAACACTGTTGAGACTCTTGATATCGAAGGTGAGCATACTTATGTTTGCGATATTCGGGAATTTCATCCTGAGAAGCATTACGATTTCATGTGGTTCAGCCCGCCATGCACTGAATTCAGTATAGCAAACTACCGACTGGGTGCTTGTAAATACAGAACCCCTGATTTGAGTATCGTTCAGGCTTGCTTTCGGATAGTGAGTGAAGCGAAGCCGGAATTCTGGTTAATTGAAAATCCAAAGGGCTGCCTGAGGCACTTTATAGGAAAACCTGTGATTACGGTCAATTATTCTGATTATGGTTATTTCTCCAAGAAACCGACTGATCTCTGGGGTGTGTTCCCTGAGTTTATATCTCCTGTTCCTGCAAATGATAAGCCAGTATCATTCATTAAGGCGACATGGGGGCTGAGCAAAGATAGTGTTGCAGAAAGGGCACATGTTCCTTACGGTCTGTCACTGGCGATATGCACAGCAGTTGAGAAAATTATTAACAGTCATGGCTCTTCGGAGCTTCATGAAAGTATAGCAGTGACACGTAATGGTGACCCTACGCTATGCGGCTCCCTGCCATAGCAGGGAGTTCTCCCCTTCTAAACGGGAGAATGCAACAAGAAGGTGAATTGAATGAGAATGAGAATGAGATTGAACGAAAATGTAAGGGCACAGCATCTGATTAGAAGAGCAGGGGCTGTACCCATGAATAATGCATCGAGAAAGAATATAGAAGTTTCGGTATATGGCAGATTGCAGGATATCTATGATTTCTATCCTGAAGTGCTTGACGAAATCCCAACAGCGGAACAGGTGCGGGTTGATCCAGAGCGCGGGATGATATATAAAATACCGCAGATCAAGCAGCCTGTGTTTTCAGACCTGGCACGACAGCATGGGCTTACTGTGATGTGCGCTGAGGTGGAAGCATGAACTGCAATTTTTCTGTAGCTGCACTTTGCTGCTATGGTGTACAATATGAGCATTCCCCGATACAGTGCAACGGTGATGATACAGCTAAGCAAGGCTGCCCCATCTGGGCAATCTCAGCAGCTATCAGACCTGTTCTGAAAACAAGAGCGATAGAGCAGAGGGCATAGGTATGAGCGACCAAATGAGGGCGGCGCTGGAGGCTGCAAGAAAAGAAATTACAGAGCTTGCCGATATCGCAGACGAGGATACCTTTCACAAGGGATACTATTCTAAATTGATTCAACAGATCGATGAAGCTCTTAAGGATGGTGAATCTCTTGCAAATCTATATCGCCCTGAGCAGGTGCAGCGTCTCGTCAGGGCTGCGTTTGATGAGGGCAAAACAGAGAATGCAAGTGCGGCGGTGATCAAGCTACTTGAACTGCCTAAAGAGATCCAAGAGCAGAGCGAAGCTGTTGCTGGCATTTATAACGATATCGAAGTACTGAGATTGCAGATAGCGGATATCAGGAACGATGCGCTTGAGCTTGTTCTTAGCGCAACAGAGAACGGAAAGCCGAAATTCACGAATGAGCAAACAAGGAAGTTGGCAACAGAGCAGGGACTGCGAGATAATGAGGACTATCTGCTTAAGCTGAACGGACTGGGCTTGAAAGAGCGAGAGCTGCGGGTTGAGCAGATAGAGCTTGAATATCTGAACAATCTTTTCAGGGCATATCAGAGTATAGCGCAGATTGCAGGAGGGAAATAATGGTATTCTACTGTAATGTTGATGGCTGCGGCGCAATATCGCAGAGCCAGGCAGAGAGTACGATCAAGCTACTTGGAAATCCGTTCTGCCCGAAACATGCGGGTGAGGAGATGGCGAAAAGCGCAGAGCAGCTTGTGCCTGTGAAGGTCAAGGTCCGGCGAAAGCTTGAACAAGAAGGGTATGAGCAGCACGGCGGTAATCAGAACCTGTACACGAAAGGCAATTTTCCACATAAGCGGTTCGTGGATATCACCAGGCTCCCGGTGTCTTTTGAGATTGGGATACTGAGACCTGACGGCGAAAGAGTCACAGAAGGGCACGGTATAACTGAGTTAGAGGGATTGAAGCAAGAGATAGAAGCCCTCTTGAAAAGCAAGAACGGCGCTGGCAAAAACGGAAAGAAGGAGACGCAGCCAGCGCCTCAGGAGCAACATGAAGAGAAACATACTGAAGAGAAAAAAGCAGAAGATAAGGCGGCTAAGGGGCATGAAGCCACGGCCGCAGAACCTGAGAAACCAAAACCGGGAGTAGAAACATACCCGATGCCGCATGAGAGGCCAGAAGGCGCCGAGCCTTTCGTGAAGAAGCAGGCTACAGAGATAGCACCAAGAGTATTCAAAAATCAACTGCCGACTACAACCAACCCGTTCAAGCCAGATGCACGCTTGCCAGTTAGGACATATACGCCACAGGGCAGCATGATCAAAGGCTTCATCCCGCAGCTCAAGGAGATCGGGAAGATCAAGATAGGGCGCAAGGGCGCAATGAAAGAATCGTCTGGCGGAAAGCAATTTAGGCTGCCGGAGAAGTTTGACCACTTCGAGGTGGTGTCAGTTCTACGGGACGAAAAAGGGGATTTCATACCTGATCAAATAATGCAGGCGCTTGGTGAAAATCCGAAGTCTCTCGACATAATGCTGCTGTACAATGACCCGACGCTGAACTTCGTGACAAGGTACAACTATTACCGGGGTGGCAAGTGCTTATGCCAGGGGGACGGCCAGCAGGCTAAAAACATCGATGGCGATACGATAGAGTGCAATCCTGACGCGTGCCAGGATTTCCAGCAGAAAAAATGCAAGCCAAATGGCATTCTGAGTGCAATCCTCACGCAATCGCCCCGGCTCGGTGGGGTGTATAAGTTCCGTACGACTTCGTACAATTCGATCAAGTCTATACTATCTTCGCTGTTCTTCCTGCGGTCACTTACAGGCGGAGTGCTGGCGATGATCCCTTTGAAGCTGACAGTATCGCCTATGACGGTGCAGCCAAAGGACAGCCCCACTACACAGACGATCTATGTGGTGAATGTAGAATTTGACGGCACAGCGCAGCAGCTCCTGCAGACTACTGTTGAGGTATCGAAATATCAAGGGGCGATGAGGGCACAGATCATAGAGCTTGAGAACACGGCAAGGCTTGCATTAGCTGCACCTGAGAGCGAAATGGAGATCAGGGATATAGAAGCTGAGTATTATCCAGAGACTGCTGCGAAGGAGGCGATCTAATACCTCCTAAATTCTCAAAGCGTGTAACTGTCAATCTCGGCAATTATGAGAATGTTGCGCTTGAGGTAAGTGAGTGCGACAGCTTCCAGGAATGCGACAGGCCGGTACTCAAGATCGAGGGCGTGATCATAGCGGCGCCAGATGCTCCTTACTCTGTTGCTAAGGAGGGATAGCATGAGCCACATATCAGTTTCGATAGAACAGCTTGATGAAGGCTTTCTAGTAGAAGAAGACGGCGGCAAGAGCTACGCGATCAGCACAGGCACGAATATGATCGAGAAAGTAAGAGAGATCTTCATGCTGAACGCAAGCTGCGAGAAAGCGCATGAACCTGTGCCTCTGCCTGAGTCGGTCATGCAAGAAGGGAGAGCAAAGCATCTGATTACCGATCGTGTGCATGATGTATCAAACGATGTGACGAATAAGGTATCGAATATTGTATCATGCGATACAACACAGTTCAGCTTCCAGGAATGCGCGCATTTTTATTGGCAAAGCGTTCCTGAAAAGCGATTCGGAAAGACGACTGTACACCAGTCAGGTAGATCGCTTCGCATTGCAAAAGAGGGGTACGACGTTGCCATGTGGGTAGACATGGAAAGCTTGAAGCGGCTGAAAGTGCTGCAGCTCAAAAGCAAAAAAGATTTCAATATCGCAACAGGTAGTCTTTCAAGCAACAAGCGCACAATAATCCGGACATGTCTGAATGAAATCGATCTGTCGAAGCTGGGAAATGTAGATTCAGATCCTGCAGAGGATCAAGAGAAGACAGAGAATACTGAAAAATCAGCACGCATAGAACGGCTTCGAGAGATAGCAAGGGAAAAGCAGGATAAGTGGCGGGCTGAAAAAGCAGAGGGGGGGGTAAGATGAAATACATATGTGTGGGTACGCTTCATTCGAAAACCGTTGAGAATTGTGGTCTTGGGTGCAAAGTAGAGATTCAAGATGGATATCAGCTTAACTGTGGATGCCTGATTGGTAATCTTCATGCGCAGTGGATTGAAGAGGATTAATGTCACGCTGTGGCAATATCGATCACTTCGGCCATGGCCATGCCTGCGCTGCGTGCGAGCACTGGCCATCAGGACAGGTAGAGCCTGTTGATGCGAAAGAATGCGAGCCGTGTAAGGCAGGAGAATGCAGGTTCGTGCGCGTAGTAGTGCCGAAAGATCAGGAAGATGATTGGATGATATGCGGAGAGATATAATGGGGCGCAAGTGTAAGGTACTCAAATGCGAGCTGTGCGGCAGAGAGATACGGGGCGGGACTAAGCCTTCTCTGGAACTGCATTTCTGCTCACGGTGCTGTGAAGGAGATATAAAAGCAGTACGAAAAATGAAAGGGGCGGTGAGCGCATGAGCAGCAAAGCACATGGGCGGCGCAGGACAACGCTTGCAACATGCGATTGCGAGCTGCTGCGGTATTGCAGCGAGATCAAAGAGCGCCTAGATAGGCGAGAGAAAATATTCAGATGTCCGATCGTCGCGAGAGGGATATAATGCCGCTGATGCCTTTTTCTATTGATTTTCAAGTTCCGCTAATACTTGACGGCAGGAAGAGACAGACGACTAGGCTGCCCAGGAAAACGCCGCTAAAAGTAGAAGATATTTTATACTGTTACTACAAACCGAGGCAAAAGAAAAGCTGTAGTAACTGCTTGGTTCCGCATGGTAAGAAATGCTTGTTTTTAGAAGAGCATCCGTATCTATATGATGTGGCTGGCGGTGGTTGTGCGAGTTACACCCATTTCTTTGGTAAGGCTGAAATTACTTCTATCATCAAGGCGCGACATAGCGATAACATTCCTGAATATGAGATAGCTAATTACGAACCGTTGATGTGGAAATGGTCGGATGGTGCGCTGAATGATTGGGCCGTTGCTGACGGCTTCAACAGCTTTGAAGAGGCCGATACGTGGTTTTCTAAGTCGTGGGGGCCTGCGTGGAAAGAGCTCGAATGGGACATAATTACATTTGAGCCGGACTGGGTTAAGCCGGAGCAGGAAGGTACATAATGCCGATCGAGTTCGGAAGATATTATCTGCGACTGAGCCTGACCGCGAGAGGGTATCAGCTAATCTATCTGGATATCACAATCTGCAGATGGGTTGTAAGAACTGTGCTGACTGTGGGGGACTGGGTATCATGAGCAGTGCAGGTGTGAGAATAAGAATGGCAGCGGGTGTTAGAAAAGCGACAGGAGCAACTTAAATGAATAGATTCGAGGTTGGATTAAAAGAGCACAATTGTTCAGAAGGTGCACTTATTCCAACCTCAATAACTTATATATACGATATGGGGTATAATACTTACTGTTCAGAAGGTGCCAATATGGTATTTAAAAAAGGAAATACTCCGTGGAATAAAAATAAAAAAGGAAAGACTCTGTGGGCTAAAAAAGTTTGTTCACAATGTAAGCAAGAGAAAAATATTTCTGAGTTTTATAAGAAAGATAAAAACCATTATAGATCTAAATGTAAAGAGTGTTATCGTGCGTGGGTGCTCTGCCGATATCATGTAAAATACCCTTATAGAAAACCAAAGGGGCCTCTCACCGCAGATCAAAGGATAAAAAAAATAGCAGGTATTAGGATACAAAGATTAAACCTAAAAATAGAAGTATTAAGTTATTACTCCCATGGAACGGCAAAATGTGATTGCTGCGGCATAGAGGATATTGAGTTTTTAACCATTGATCATATAAATGGTGGTGGCAATCAACATCGAAAATCATTAAAATTGCAGCCGGGATTTCCTTTTTATCGGTGGTTAAAAACGAACAATTATCCCGATGGGTACAGGGTTCTTTGTTATAATTGTAACACTGTGCTTGGGTTTCATGGCTATTGCCCTCATCAAAAAAAACTTGCTACGGAGATCAAATAATGACTGGTGAAAAGAATCATCATACTATCGGATTTTATTGCGCAGATTTGAATAAATATCTAAGCGTCAATTCTGTTTGTTTTGAAGACGAATGCACTTTTTCAGAAAGGTGCAACATTTTACAGCATTCAAAAAAACGTGAGGGTAGATAATGGATTCTGTGAAATCGTCTGTCGCTTTCTGGGATGAATTTCTCAGGAAATATTACTGGGATGATGTTCTCACCTTAGCAGATAATTACCCTGAGAGCAGGAGCCTGATAGTACAATTTCCCACGTTGAACCGATATAACTATGTTGTTGCTAATGAGCTTCTTGATAATCCAGATACGGTTTTAGAGCATGCCATCGAGGCCCTATCAACAATTGATCTGCCAGTCGACGTTGACCTGAAAAAAGCAAACATAAGGATATCAGATTGCAGCGAGAAAATACGGCGCCGTGATCTGAGACAGGAGCATGTTGGCAAGCTTATAGCACTTGACGGAATAGTGCAGAGGGCAACAGACGTGATCCCTAAAACTACAGTCGCAGCATTCCAGTGTCTAAGATGCGATGAGATCACGTTTGTGCAGCAAGATAATAACAGGTTCGTAGAGCCTTACACCTGCGGCAATGACCTCTGCGGGCGCAAAACCGCACTTAAATTCGTACAGGAGAGGTCGGAAAAAATAGACTTTCAGACTATACGGCTGCAGGAACTGACTGAAGATCTGAGAAGCGGGGAGAAGAGCCAGACAATAGATGTGTATATTTCGGATGATATTGCAGGATCTGTGCTGCCTGGCAACAAGGTAACTATTACTGGGGTTTTGAGAGCTTACCAGCGCGTGAAATCGAATAACAAGACACCTTTTCTTGACCTCTGTATTGATGCTAACTATATTCGTGTGAACGAGGGGCATAAGACGGTGACGCTGACTTATGAAGACGGGCAGCGAATGCGAGAAAAAGCTTCAAGTCCGGATATTATAGATCAGCTTGTTCAGAGTTTTGCGCCAACAGTACATGGGTTAGTACTAGAGAAAGAAGGGATTCTTTGCAGTGCAGTGAGTAACGGATATAAGCTAAGACCTGACGGAACACCGCAGAGAGAATATTCTCATACACTTATATGCTCTGATCCTGGAATGGCAAAAACAAACCTGAAGCTTGCGCTGAAGGCCGTAATGCCGAACCTGGTGATGAGCAGCGGAACGGGGAGCAGCAAAGCCGGGCTAACTGCTGCAGTCGTGAAGGATGATTTTGCAGGCGGATCATTGAGCGTTGAGGCCGGCGCCCTGGTGCTTGCGGACGGCGGCGGGATCGGGCTTGATGAGTTCGATAAATTTAAAACCGAGGTTCGCAGCCTGAATGATGCCCTGAGCAACTGCCAGTTCGAGATCAATAAGGCCGGGTTCAATCTGAAGCTCTGGACCCGGTGCTTCGTTGTGGCGTTCCAGAATCCGAAGTATGGGCGGTTTGATAGATTTGTGCCGCTCACTGATCAGATCGATATCCCGCCTGACACGCTCAGCCGGTTCGACCTGATCTTTTTGCTGCAGGATGATGTCAATGACGAAAAAGACAGGCATATAGTCACTAAGATCTTTGACGCCTGGACCGGTGTTGAGGAAGAATACAAGAATATTATTCCGCTTGAAGATATGCAAAAATACATTGCATATGCTCAGACCATTCAGCCGAAGATACCTGAAGAACTGAGAGATGAGATCGTAAAGAAATACCTGACTGCACGGCGCCGGAGCACGGGAGAGACTGTCGCGGTGACTGCGCGGTATGCAGAGGCGTTACTCCGGCTTTCAAAGGCAGAGGCGCAGCTTGCTTTAAGTGATGTTGTTACGTCCGAGCACGTCCTTCGTGCAAGCAGGCTGATTGATGCGAGCCTGGATCAGACGATCGTTGATGAAAAAGGTAGACTTGATTCAGATATTATTAATACCGGAATGGGGAAAAGCCAGCGCGACATGATCAAGTCGTTTTTGAATATCGTCAGGTCTGTATCAGAGAGATCCGGCGGTTTGGCCCCGATCGGAGAGATTATTCTTGAGTGTGAGGCTCTCGGCTTTGATAAGAAACAGATCGAAATGCTGATCGAGAGGCTCAAAAATGTCGGCGAGATCTGTGAGCTCAAAGGGAAAAAGTTTAAGGTGAGTTAATGTTTAAAAAAATCCCTTATACGTGTAGAATATATTCGTTAGAGATACCGCAACCTACCGCAACCTCAATAAAAAACATTTTATATATATACGCCTTTTTTTCAGAAACAACAACACAGTCACGCAAAACACCAAAAAAACCAGCATACAGCGACCAAAACAAACACAACTATGTAAATCAACTGTCTAAAAATGAGGTATCTCAAGGTATCTCAAATTTAATAGCAAAAACAGCATCAGAAGGTAACTGTCTAAAAATGAGGTATCTCAAGGTATCTCAGACTCTGTTAGATATTTTATATAAACAGTCTAAAAATGAGGTATCTCAAGGTATCTCAGACTTTCTAAAAATGAGGTATCTCAAGGTATCTCAACAATCGGTATGGGTGGGTGCACTTTGAGCACCCCATGGATTTCATTGACAGTTCGTTTAAGGCCTGACCAGATCACTAAGTTCCAGGAATTATATCCTGAGAAACAACTGACACCTGTAATAAGAATGCTGCTTGACACATTTCTTGACGGCAAGAAAGCAACTCATAAGCGGATTGATGAAGTCAGGCGATTGAGAGAAAAGACAGCAAAGCACCTTGAAATGCTGGAAGCGGAAGAGGCGCAACTGCTGAAAGAAGAGCATCACGCGATCATGGACGATGCTCTGCAGGAATTACGTCTGAATAAGCTAAGCGAGCGACCTGAAATACTAAGTCAGCACAGGAACAAATCAATATCTTCAGCAGGATATGCAAAACTACAGCAGGAATTGAAGTTTTCGAGCAGACAGCAGCTTATAAAATTCCTCGATAGTCATGCCAATGAAGCACGGGCAAAAGCGGAGGGGCTTGAATGATCTGCCTATCCTGTCGCTGGAGCGGCAAACATTGCAATATTCAGACAAGCGTATGTCGTGCAGTCGCAGCCAAACATCCTGAATCGCTGCACTGGAAAACACTTATCAATTATACTTATGAACGTCAAGAATAAAATCTACAAACCGTCCTGCGTGCACTTCAAGAAGCGAGGCTGTATGAAGCGGAACTCCTGCAACCCGGATAGATGCACGGATTACAGGAAAAAAGTAACGGCTGAGCCGATACGTACCGATACATTATGAAACTCAATAAAATCGTTGAACTAAGCCTGGAATCACAGGCAAAGGAATTGAAAGAAAAAAATAAATCAGTTCGAGAAATCGCCAGAATTTTAACCGACGTATCGAAACAATCTATAACCTTCAACACAGTTCAGCGGTATTTCACGGCACAGGCCAGGCTTCACCGCGACGTAATTGAGAAAAACGAGAAGCTGAAGGTTAAAGTCATAGAGCTCGAGCTCGACACAGTACAGGCCAGGCAGGAGCTCATCACAGAGATCCGTGACCTCGCAAGACAGGCAAAAGAGGACGGCGATATCAGGACAGCTATACAGGGGCTGGACAAGGCCGTTGCTGCTCTGGATTCTCTTGATAAACGTCTTGGCAGGTTCTCAGTACCTGAGGTACAGGTAAACGTACAGGTAAACCAGCAGTTCAATGAGTTCATGAAAGTAATTTTAGAGGAGGTGGACGATGTCGGAAGAGCCAGGATCATATCAAAGCTCAAACAGGCTGCTATCTACTAAAGCGCTCTGCATGCTCGATCAAGATTATTTCCTGGGAAATGTTCTGGGCTATCAGGTAGAACAGCACCACAGGAAGATCCTTGAGCATATCACCTGCAGTAAGAAATCGCTCGATCTTGCGCCGCGCGGCTTCGGCAAATCCACGATAGGAGATATCGGCTATTGCCTCTGGAAGATAGTACAGAACCGCAACACAAGGATCCTTGTTGTGAGCAACACGCAGAGCCAGGCAGAATCATTTTTGAGAGAAATGAAAGCACACCTGGAAGGAAACTCACGGCTGCTTGAGCTCTTCGGGACTTTCAAAAGCGATAAGTGGACTGAAAGCGAGCTCTCCGTTTCAGGCAGGACCATAGTGGCAAAAGAAAGCACACTCACTGCATTAGGTGCGTCAGGCGCGGTGATCAGCAAGCATTTTGATATTATCATAGCCGACGACATCGTTGATTTCGAGAACGCCAGGACAGAGCTGCAGCGCAGGAAGCTCAGCGAGTGGTATCGTACTGCATTACTTCCAACCCTGGAACCGCACGGCCAGCTTGTAGTCATAGGTACGCGCTATCATCCGCTGGATCTGTACCAGGATCTCATGGACAGCAAGCAGTACAGCGTCCAGATCCAGCGCGCCATCCAGGACGACGGCTCCAGTCTGTGGCCTGCAAAGTTTTCTTCCACGGATCTGCTGCAGATAAAGGCAGAGCTCGGCAGCCTTATATTCTCAATGCAATACCAGAACGATGTCGAGCTGGCAAAGCAGGGGCACATATTCCGCTTTGAGTGGATGCAGTTCTATGATCATGACAGGGCACCGCAGAAGCTGAAAATATACCAGGGCGTGGATCTCGCAATAAGCGAAAAAGAGACCGCCGATTACTTCGCGCTCATGACACTAGGAATCGATCCTAACGGCAGTATCTACGTCCTGGATCTGTACCGCGACCGGCTCAGCTTCAAGGCGCAGCAGGAGATCATCAGACTCAAGGCGCAGCAGTGGCAGCCTGTCAGCATCGGAATAGAGATCAACCAGTACCAGCGAGCTCTTGCGCAGGAACTGATCAGGACAACCACGCTTCCGATCAAGGAACTGCAGACGGTCAAAGACAAAGTGACAAGAGCGCAGAGGCGCAGCGCACTATTCGAGAATAAGAAAGTATTCCTGCGCAAAGACATGGCCGTATTTGTGGACGAGCTCTGCTTATTCCCGGACGCATCGCATGACGACACATTTGACGCATTTGATTTCGCTGTGACCGCATCCGAAGGCAGCGGCGACGTGAACCGATTCAGCAGCATAGTGGTATCAAAAAGGAGCTGGTAGCCTGGTATTCGTAGTAGAAGGAAAAGATCGGAAAGAAGTAGAAAAAAAAGCAGAAGCGATCAAAGACGGCATAGAGAAGCAGGGCAAGTTCGATTACCTGCTCGATGTCCGAGAGATCAAGGACGGTCACTGGAAAGCAACGATGCAATTATTCTTCCACACAGAGAAATACCCGAGCCACTACAAGAACTAATATGATCGAAAGTGTTATATATTATAGAGATGTATAGGAACGATAGCATATCTAAGATGCGATTGTATAGTGCTATATGCGCTGTGCAATGCGTGCCCGTTACAGCGCGCAAGGTGGCTCCCGTCATTTTGGCGGAGAGCCAACCCTACTTCAATACAGGTGATATTTTGGAAAATGTGATGAAAACAGTAGGCATAAAGCTTAATTTGATAATACCACAAGAGCAGGAACTAAAAACCCTTTTTGAGGCATTCAGAACTGGCATTAACTGGTCACTGAACGAAATCGAGAAACGATATCAAGTATTTGTTTCACGGTTTGAAGAGATCCCGAAAGAAAACCGTATCGACGGCGTATGTCCTGAATGCAATACAGAAAAGAATCTAACCTTTCTTAATCGATACACCAATCGAAAATACTGCTCATCCTGCGCTATGAAAACGTACAGTGAATACACTGTGCGAAAAGAAATATATGGTGTAGGTGACCGTGTAGTGGCAAACGACTTAAAAAGCGTCATAGAAATCCCGGTTAAGACGCATTACGCGATGCTGTTCTCTCAAGCATACGCAATGTGGAAATCATACAATGCCTGGAGGATCAAGCGCAACAGAGAGTTAGGGGTGGTTGAAGCAGAGCTATCATCATATCCAGATCAGCGATACCTGCACGCTGCAATGCTGATAGAGCAGAAGGCAGCAGATACAAAGCGCAGTAACCCAAAGATGATATGGAAAACCGCAAAGGCACATGCTACAAAAGAGGTATTCCGTGATTTCTCAGACAAAGAACAGAAAGAGATCAGAAGGCTGCATGATAAACTCATGGATGTGAGGCGGCTGAAACGACCAATATCATTTCCGCATCTTGAAGAGTGCAGAACCATAATGATGGCTTCCGGGTTTGTACAGTGGGATAACGGAGAGCTTTATCTCACATTATGGGGGAAAGGCAGGAAGAGGATAGACTTCTGGGGCAAAGAGTATCTTAAGCAGTATATCCTGAAGATGGAAGCAGACAATAACGTATATTGCAACATCACAAAAAAGAATGGCGACTACTATCTAATGTATCCACTGGAGATCAAGGTCAAGCAGCCCCCTGCTATTGAAGAGTGTGATCCGTTCGTTGTCCTGTCATCGCCAACCAGGATAGGAGTGTTTGGATACGATGAGGATGGTGCGCTTAATTCGGTTAAGTGGATGTCAACAGGTCAGCTTGCGTTCTCTAAGAGGCACTTCAAAGAGAAGCGGGCAGAGATTACGGTAAGAAAGTCACCTGATGAAAAAATGAGAAAGATCAGGCGCAGAAGGAAGAAGATACGGAGAAGAGGTAACGTAGAACAGAGGTATGTATCCACGTATAATCACCAGATATCAAGGAAGGTGGTAGATTATATCATGGAACAGTCAGAGAATCCCAAGATACTGCTATGGGATGTTGGCAATGGCATAACACAGAACTTCGGTAAGCAGTTGAATTACCTGAAGAACCTGTGGCCAGTCGTTCAGCAGCAGGACTACCTAAGGCACAAAGCGATGCAGGTAAGCATACCGATTGTAGAGATCAAATATAACAAATGCAATGATCTTGTATGCTCGTCATGTGGTGCGAAGCAAAAGAACGGGAAAAAACCCGCGAAGGCGATTACGCAGCTTATCAAAGGTATCAAAAACTTTAAATGTGAGTCCTGCGGATATGAAGTTAATCAACTTATAAATCAGGCAAATAATATTGTGTCTATGCAATAGTGTTTTCTTGTCTTTATAAGTATTTCAATAAATTGCCAGCACGCCTGAATTTCGGCTAAAAAACCGATATCGGGCTGGTAGTGTTGAAGAGTGACATTTATCAGAAGTAGGGATGTAACTTTCATACCCTGCTTGATGGATATAATTGACAGGTGTTGAAGAGTGACATTTATCAGAAGTAGGGATGTAACAGTTCTTTGCATGAGAAATGATACCCGCCCGTGCCTGGTTGAAGAGTGACATTTATCAGAAGTAGGGATGTAACAAGAGATGTATTGGACTCAATTCCTTTTTTTTCAGCTTTATTTACCTTCATCCTAATCTTTAGAATGTGTTAAACCGGTTAAAGCAGGCACTTCAAGCCTTCAAGAATGAAGCGCAGCCAAAGACATACATAGCGTCAGGCGGCAGCAACAGGCGCAACTATTTCTCAGAGAGAATGCGGAATCAGGAGAACCTGAAGAAATACCGCACGATATATGAACAGGGCGGCGTATTCGCAGAAGCGATAGACACTTACGCCCTATTTGCATTCGCTAACGGCTGGCGGCTCGAAGGCGAGGACGAAAATCTTGCAGACGATGTATGGCAATGGTTAGAGGGCTTCGATTTCGATTACGTCATGGAGCAGGGCCTCATAGATGCGCTTGTGTACGGCGACGGCTTCCAGGAGAACGTATTCACGCGCGGCGGCGATCTTGAGAGGATCGTGGCAAGGGAATCATGGAGCTTCTCGATCCTGCACGACGATCATGGCAAGATCAACGGCTACATGCAGCAGATAGATATGCTCGATCAGGGCATAGAGCTCAAGCCGGAGCAGGCCACACACATCCAGCTAAAATCCTTGGGTGGCAGCATGTACGGCCTTTCTCTCATCGGCAGGGCATACGATGATATCATGCGCGACACCAAGACCGCAGAGGCATCTGCTACTGCAGTAGAAAGGCACGGCTTCAAGAAGTACCACATCCGTGTCGGCAAAGAAGGCGAGATCATACCGCAGGACGTGCTGCAGAATATAGACAAGCAGTTCCAGGATCTCGAAAGCAAGAACGATTTCGTCACAGTCCGGGACGTGGAGATCAAGAACATAGATGAAGGCGGGCTCACTGGAATCGATACATACAACGACATCAGCATTATGAGGGCGTGCGCTGCTCTGGGTGTCCCGGAGGAGCTTCTCGGCTTGAGGCGCGGATCAACTGACGCAACAGCAGCCAAGCGCATAGAATCATATCTCCAGAAAATCGCAAGATACCAGAAGCGACTTGAACGCATATACTCAAACGTGATCAATCTGTACACGCAGGAACCCGGCGCCGTGCGTCTTGTGTTCAACGATATCACGCCTGAAGATGAAAAACTCAAAGCAGAATGGATAGCGAATATCATGCGCTCAACTCCAATCGATCCTTTTTCCGTGCTTCCGAGGCGCTGGGTGCAGGAGCAACTGAACATTGATCCGGGGCAGTATGAGGATGACGAAGAGGAAGATCTGTTCCCGGAACAGATGCCAGGGGATATTACAGATGCGCCTCAGCACTGACACCAGAAAAGAGCCTACCCACACAAGAACGATACAAAATAGCTACGCTGTAGCTCTGCGCAGATTATTCCGCAGCTACAAAAAACAAGCTGTAGAGGCTCTCAAGCAGTCAGAAGGTAGGACGCTGGCGGCAGCAGACGTGAACACACCCTGGCTGGCTGATCGGCTCAGAGATCTGGCAACAGAGATAATCATCCTTCCAGGAAAGCGGATCACTGACGATTACGTGCGGAAGTCATACCAGTCAGGCACGACTTATGCAGGCTTCGGCCTCACACGCGCAGGTATCGAAGTATCGGTTGGCGCGAATACTCCTGCAGACTGGCGGGCGATTGACGCACTGCGTGTGCGCAACCTTTCAGCTCTGAAAGGGATCTCAGACGAGCAGTCAAAGCAGATCATCGAGCAGCTCACGACAGGCATCCAGAGAGGTGAGGGAATTCCTGAGCTGGCAGGCAGGATCACGGATCGAGTTGATCATATCGGCATTCAGAGAGCAACAGTAATGGCCAGGACTGAAACGATCAACGCATTTACGCAGGGAACGATTATCCGCTACCAACAACACGACATCGAGGAAACAGAATTTATCACGGCACAGGATGAAAGGGTCTGTCCAGTGTGCGGGCCTCTTGATGGCAAAGTCTTTAGATTGGATAGTGATCACGTAGTGCCGCCGGTACATCCACAGTGCCGCTGTGTACTGTTACCAATAATTTCAAAAGAATAGAATAATACCCGTCCGTGTCACACCTGTCCTTCTCTTTTTTCTATTACTCTCAGTAATATCGCTATGCTCAGAGCTATCAAGCAAGCGATAACTATATATGTGATAATTACGTAGTAATCACTAAGGATAAGAGCAATACCCCTGCGATGCGTCAACATCCAGGGGCGAGGCTCATTCCTGTCAAGGAGGAATGAACGAATGAGAAACAACTTCAAACCAAATAAAGATGTCTTCTTTGAGGACGACCAGGCGAGAGAGAAAGAGAGACATGAGCATTCAATTACCTGCGCAGTCCGCAAGGATATGAGAGAATTCGACATAGGGGTGTAAAAATGCAGGTCAAGACAGTGACCAGGCACGGCTACAGGATCAAGGGCGGCTATGTATGGTGCAAGATCCCGTACTCCTGTGAGACGGGGCTAGAAACAGAAGCAGGAGATGATGAATTTTGAAATCTGAAAAAGAACTAAGAGATAAGCTCACAGAGCTCAGGGAGCAGTACGAAAAACTTGATAAGAGCGAATGCACAGAAGAGAACAGGCTGATCCGCTACGATCTGCTCAAAGCAAAATATGAGGCTATGCACGTCCTGCGCTCAGAAATGGCAATACTTGAATGGGCGCTGGATGAGCCAAGGCACTGGCGTACCTCGTGGGAGATGGAGCGGATAAGATAATCTCTATAAAGAAAAAGTTCGTCCTGGAAGGATATGGCTATCAGGAGAAAGTTGTTAGGCCGCACAGCGAGACAGCGTCTCACCTGTACCTGCCTGCAGCGTGGGCTGGTAAGAAAGTTGCTGTCGTGCTGCTCGAACAGGAATGAGGAAAAATGGAACAAGAATTAGTCGACGAGTTTGGCCATAAATGCACATGCAGGGAGAACAACTGCAAATACAGGCCATGCAGAGGAGAATGCGGCTGTAAGTATCATTACTGGGCATATCAAGATTACCTATCAATGCCACAGGATTGAGCTGCAAGTGACCCTCAACCGCACTTCGTGCGGTGCCTCTTTTCTATTCCCCGGGAAATACTCTACTTCTTTTTTTTCAGCTATATAAGTACATACAAAAAATATTAGTATGTGCCTATAGGACAATTTCAGGACTTTGAAGCGTGCGTAACGCACATGATGAAAGAGCAGGGGTACTCTGAGGAAGTCGCTAAGAAAGTATGTGGGAAGATGCAGGCCGACGCTGAAGGCAATAGCAAGCAGAACAGCGCATGTCCGAATAAGCAGCCCGTGGCGCTTGCATTCAAGCAGTCCGTGAAGTTCACAGAAGATCCGAAAACAGGCGATACGATTTTCCATGACGTTACGCTGATCGCTGAAGGCACATGGACTGATGCGCACAGCAGGAAAGCCACTCACTACCCTGCATCAGAGCTTGAGAAAATGAAGTTCGAGCGCATGACAGTGAAGATGGATCACGACATATACGACCGCCTACCGCTCACGAATGAAATCGGTATCGTAGAAAATCCACGATTCCAGAAAGATCCGGCTAGATGGCTTGGCGATGTGCGCATATTCCCGACGCAGAACGGAAAGGACATATCAACGCTGCTCAAGCGCGGCAAGATCACGGATATCTCAAGTGAGATGTTCATCAATCCGCAGCAGGATAAGGAAAAGGAAAACAAGCGGATGCTTGCAACCGATCTTATTTTTATGGGCGCTGCTACAGTCAGAAAGGGCGCCTGCACTATATGCAAATTCAACGAAGGAGTTGATACTACGGCAGAATATACAAAAGAACAGATGAAAGATATGCTTGGATTCATGAAATCTAATCCTGACATGATCGATGAGGACATGCAGGACATGATGAAGAACATGGGTATGAAAGCAGAAAAAGAAAAAGAAAAAGAGAACGCAGGAGCGGTATCACATTCATCCAAAGGTGAAAACATGCTGGATAAGAAAGAAGGAGCCGGGGGATCAAGTACAGACCCCGCTATAGATGTCTTGGAAAGAAAACTTTCCGAGGCGGTAAAGAACAAGGGTTCCGACGTTGCTGCACTAGAGGCGCAGCTTGAGGAAGTCAAGAAACAGAAAACGAACCAGGCAGCCGCAGAACTTGAAGCTGCAAAGGCCAAGATAGCAGAGCTTGAGGCCTCGAACAAAGACCTGATCAGGCGGGTAGCCGAGATGGAGCACGACGGCCGTGTAAGAGAACTTCAGAGGCAGATAGCCGAGCTCTCAAAACAGCCAGTGATCCATACCAGGATAACAACTCCCGTGTCGGCAGAAAGAACAGCGGTCGAGCTGGATAACGAAGAGTTCCCGGCATTCTCCGCAAAGGATTTTGGTGAATAATCATGGCAGACATAAACGCATTTCCAACAATTAGACATGTCCTCCACAGCGGGGATAACATCAAGAATTTCAAAGCAGGTGCAGCGATCACAGCAGGCATGGTCGTTGCCTTCGAATCGTCAGGCGTGAGCAGGCAGGTAATACCTGCGGTCAAAGGCTCGACAGGAATGCCGATCGGCGTTGCTCTCTACGGCGTCTCAAGCGGTGATGAGGTTGCAGTAGCGTGTAGAGGCTGCTGGGTGTACGTCGCAAACGCTGACGATACTACAGGCATAGATGCAGGCGACGCACTTGAGGACAACGATAACGCAGTCAAAGGAACAGTGAGTGCTGCAGCGCTGGTAGAGGCGGGAGCGGTCGCTGTGGTCAAATACCAGATAGGCATTGCGATTGAC
This sequence comes from Candidatus Methanoperedens nitratireducens, assembly GCF_000685155.1. Classification (GTDB taxonomy): domain Archaea; phylum Halobacteriota; class Methanosarcinia; order Methanosarcinales; family Methanoperedenaceae; genus Methanoperedens; species Methanoperedens nitratireducens. The sequence continues at coordinate 257,757 of NZ_JMIY01000005.1, read as the reverse complement.
GACATTGCAGGCGGCGGAACCGGACTCATGGAAGTCGCACCGGGACATCTGACAGCAGCAAATAATGCGTAGGTGATACAAATGAAAGAAATTAATATAGAACCAATGCAGCACAGAAGTGTGAATGCAGGACAGGACAGGCATGTACGCCTGTTAGCGCAACTGCTTGAGATCGCAAGGATAGACCATGCAGGCGAGAGACTTGGCAGCAAGAGACGCAGAGATATTATCAGAAGGCTGCCTGTCGAGATGGGCGCAAGCAAGGTTGATGATTTCATGTCAGACGATCCGACAGCTCCCAGATACCAGGCAAGAGAACTTCTGCTCACAGATGCCATCGAGTCAACCTCGATCATCCAGGAAGAGGTCATGAGAACAGTCGTTGCAGGCGCTGAGAAATTCAAGGTCATCAGAGACGCAGGGGTTGCATGGTATCCGTGCAAGTCAAATGCTCTGCGCGTGCCCCTCGGCGAGACCGAGCGCAACGCTGATGTTGTCCCTGAGGGCGCTGAAATCCCTGACAGGACACAGGACTACGGCTATCGAGATTTCACGATAGTGAAGTATGGTGTCAAACCTCGCATATCATTCGAGATGATCGAAGACGGACTGGTAGACGTTGTGGCGGAGGAGATCTACTACGCGGGTGCAGCGGTTGAGAACAGGCTCAACTATGACGCACTCACAGCCCTGGCAACAAATGCAGGCAACGTGACCACGATCACTGGCGGCGCAACTCCGGGCACGGCGCTGTCAGTTCTGAGGCAGGCCAAGAAGCTGAACAAGAACGACGGCTTTTTCTCAGACACGATCATCATGCACAGCGATTTCGAGGCTGACCTCATGGCGAACACTGTACTGCAGACCCCGTATTATGCAGGCGGTCCGGGTGCATCCGGCACTATCCAGGGCGTGCTTCCAACACCGCTCCTTGGAATGCGCTGGTTCGTCACGGATAACGGTTCTTCGACCGTGGACGGCTCATATCCGTGGGAGTACAACTCCAATACAGATACCGGTGCAATAGTCCTGGAGGCGAAGCGCGGCTGCGGTGTAGCGATGCGCAGAGACAGAACGGTGAACCGCATAGACGATATCGTGAGAGAGCTGCACACCATCACCGTGACAATGCGGTGTGACGTGAATTACCTGCACGCAAACGCAGTTGCTAGATGTAAGTGGCTGACATAAGCTGAAGCTACTATGCAGGAGGCAGGGGCTTCGTGCCCCTTTTTTCTTACAACATGATCACGTCACGAACTCACAAGGAACTGAATGGGGAATGGCAGCGTCAGCGTGAGCAGGCGCTCAAGGACTCATCAGGCTTCGCTGCAACAGGTGAGCAGTACTCGCTTGAAGATCTCAATGTGGGTATTGAGGGTGAAGGCAGGAACGATCCTGAAACATACCTGATAGATACAACGCCTGTAGATCCAAACACACTTCCGAAAGTGAATGGTGTGGATATCAGGAAACTGAAAGGACGGGATTGAAAAAAACGAAAACAAGAAGGAGGCTATAAGAAAATGTCAGAACCAATACTGGATACACTCATACTGAATAATGCGACTGTGACTGCAGGCAGCTCAAGCGAGCCTGTGCACACTGTATTCGATGCTAACCATGCTGATGTGCTTATCAGGGTCGGCACAAAAACAGGCAGTCCTGTACTCACGTTCTATCTCGATGTGATAGAACCGACATCAGGCGCAACTATCCGCACATATCCCGGAATAGCGATATCGACAGCGACCACCTCGGATTATATCACTGTAGATGGGCTGACGCTCGGCACTAGACTGAAAGTGAGATATGCGGGCACTCTGGACGCTGACAATAAATTTAGCGGTGTGTACTGTAGACTCGTTGTGAAGAGGTGATGGACGATGCCTGACTACACGGCGAGCAAACCGGTGAACATCCTTCGAGGGATTGTACCAACAGCGTCGGGTTGGGACACAGCCCCAACCGATTTAGCTAATTGTACTGACGGAAATTTTAGCACGGTGACAGGTACTGGTGTAACCACTTTGGTCGCTGGCGGTGCCGTTGGTATCGTTGGAATAGATACAGGGCGCATTAGTGTCTATCTCATTCACTATTTTATGGGGGTTTGGCGAACTGCAGGCTCAGTTTATTTCTATGTAGAAGCGTCGAATGATGGGGTTAACTGGGTGCTCCAGAGCTTGAGGTCAGATGATGTTACCAACGCTACCGAAGCGCTGCGCAACGTCGACAGGGTTGTATATGGCCGATACATTCGTATTCGTATTACCAATACAGACGCGTCAACCACGAACGCACGATTTTATCAGATACTTGGTTGGGAATTAGGGACATGACCACCAACGCTGAGCTTGAAAGTCTTGGATTGAGTGAAGAGGAGAGGATAGCATACTGGCAAGACCAGACTAGGATAGCCGCGAACAAGAAAGCAGATGCTACATACAAGTCCGAGAAAGAGCTTGCAGCAGCTACAGCTACAGCACTTGAGGCACCGAAGTGACATACAGCACCACAGCCGAGCTTGTGAGCCTGACTGGTTCTCCCCTATCCTCTGCAATACTCCAGGCGATCATCGACCAGGCAGACCGCGATATTGTATCACAGCTTCGGCTTGCGAATATCTCGGCCCCCGGATCTGACGATGACCTGAAAGCAGCCTCCTTGAAGCTCTCGATAGCCGGGGTGGTCCGCAGAGGGCAGCTTGACGGCTCCAAGCCTGTTAGCTCGATCAGGATCGGCGATATCTCAACCTCAGAAGATCCGGACGAGGCGATACGACAGCTCACCGAGAGTGCAGGAAAGAACATAGAGGCGTACATAATGTCGCACGGCACACAGAGACGTGACAGGTGGTATCTCAGGAAGGTGAACGGATGAACGATCACGATCTTCTTATCAGGCTTGATCAAAAAATGGATTCCGTGCTGATATCACTTGAAGAGGGAAAGAAGCAGTTTCGTGATATTAGCAAGAGGTTGAATGAAGAAGAGAAGTGTACGGTCAGGTTTAAAACTGGCATCGGGATAATCAGTTTCATTATACTTGTCGTGATGACCAGAGTATTCTAATCTTTTTTTCAGCTTTATATACTTCTCAATCATATAATATCTTGAATGGTTAAAATAATTACGGGACACTCTCTTGAAGAGTCAGTCCTGATAGAGATAGATAGGCGCAGAGGTCTTGTTAACAGGTCTCTGTATATAGAGCTCCTCTTGCGCCATGTAATGGATTTTGAACACGATTGCGCCCGCTGTCCAACCTGCCAGGGACGTACAGCGGACACAGCAACACCAACTCACAAAAGAGGTGATGCAAGTGATAGAAGGGACTGAATCTATTAAATCTTTGCGTTTAAGTATAGATCCTGAATTTAAGTCGCTGATCCCGCCGCTCTCTTTTGAAGAATTCTCACAACTTGAAAAGAATATCACAGAAGATGGCTGTCGTGATGCAATCGTGACATGGAACGGCATAATCATAGATGGTCATAACCGCTATGAGATCTGCACGAAGCACAGCATTCCTTTTCAAACCGTGGAGAAGAACGGGTTTGCTGATAGGAATGATGTCAGGGTATGGATAATCAATAATCAGCTTGGTAGAAGGAACATACTAACGTTGGTAAAGATTGATCTAGCTTCTAAGAAACACGATATTCTCGAATTGAAAGAACATGCGAAATCAAAACTTAAAACTAATACAGGTAACTTCGATTTAGTACAACAGTCTAAAGAGCCTTTTCCAATGTTGGAAAAGGCTCTTTACAAAGTCAATACCACTAAAAAGATAGCCGAAGAAACAGATATTGGGAAGTCAACAGTATCCAAAGGCCTGCAGATATTGAGGAAAGCTCCTGAAGAACTTAAACAAAAAGCATTGAAGGGCGAAGTTTCTATCAACGAGGCTTATAAAGAGATAAAAAAAGAGGAGAAAAAACAAGCAAGACAACAGGCAGAATCTGATAGGCTTCTTGAACTCTCATCCGTAACTAAAAGATACAGAATCATTCATGATGATTTCCGTAATGCCGACATTGAGCCAGAAAGTATAGACTTGATTCTAACAGATCCGCCATACCCTGCTGAGTTCCTGGTTCTATGGCAAGATCTGGCAGTGTTTGCTAAAAAGGTTTTAAAGCCGTCTGGTTTTTTAATTGCGTATTCGGGAGAACTGCATCTACATAAAGTCTTTGAGTACCTATCTAAAGAACTCATCTATTACTGGACTGTTAGTTTAGTGCATAACGGAAACACTCAGATAGTGCACGCCCGTAATGCAGTGTGTCAGTGGAAACCTATACTGATATTCCAGAAGGCACCATTCAAAAAGATAGATCAGACTTTCAAGGACGTGCTAAAAGGGTCGGGGCGAGAGAAAGAAAACCATGAATGGCAGCAGGGAGAAGAAGAATTAGAACCGCTAATAAACACTTTCTCAAAGACCGGAGAGACAATACTAGATCCAATGGCTGGCAGCGGCACCACATTAATTATGTCATTGAAACTACAGCGCACAGGGATTGCAATTGAAAAAGACACAGCGCACATCGAGACTATACAAAGGAGAGTACAGAATGTCACGGTCGCTTACTGAGCGGAATTATTTCGGCTCTGATTTTAACAAATACCTGAACAGCCTCTCAAAAGAGATGACTGTTATAAATATTGACTGTCTGCAATTCAAACGCTCTAAAAAAGCTATACGGTTGATCGAATCTAAACACATCACTGAACACATGCCTTATTCTCAATTAGAGGTTTTGAGAATATTATCTAATGTCTTTAATTCAATAGATACTAATTATAAAATTGAGGTGTGCATCGTCCGAGGGGATGATCCGTATAATGAAATAAAAGTAGCGGATTTGACCAACAAGAGGGATTTCTTGCTTATAGGGGATGAGGTGAAACGCTGGTGTGAATTCACATTGTAAAGCTGTTGCTTTTTTCAGCTTTATGACTACACATTATAATGTTATTCCTGGTGATACAAATGTTAGAAGGCTATAAAACATACATTGCAGCAGGTCTTGCACTTGCAGGCGCTGCGTACTACGTCATGGTAGAAGGGAACGCGGAAAAAGGCTACGAGCTATTCTTAGCAGGTCTTGCACTTGCAGGACTGAGGAATGCGTTAGCGAATATGTGATCATGCTCTCGATGTACGATATCGTCCCGGATTGCAATATTTTCATAATGCAGTGTCAGAACGGTACGCCTGAACGCAATGCTATCATGTTGTGCGGTCAGGCTGATTTTGCGCTGCAGTACGGATTCCTGCCATACCCGGGCGAGCTTTTCGGGCACCTGATACAGTGCAACCATGCGGCAGTGGTGACATTGTGATATTCCTGGGAAAAGAGTGGCTGCCTGTACTTGAGAAAAAAAGAGCACCAAGGGGCAGCATACCAAAAGGCAGCTTCATAGTCGATTTGAGATTGCAGAACGGAAAATATACAGGAGAACCAAAACCGCTATGAACCGCTTTCTTCTCTATCTCCTTAGGTGGCAGTTGAGCACCCCGATCCTGGCTCTGGCAACTGCATACTTTGCATTTGCAGGATACTGGACGGCAGCAGCGATAGCGAATCTTGCGGGAGCGGTGATATTTTACAAAGTTGATAAGTGGATTCTTTGCAGAAATGACAAACGGGTGCAACGTAGACGCTGCCCCTGTCGCCTGTGAGTGCAGTGTTCGTATTATACAGACAGGCAAAAGCAGGCTTTGAGGCTTGCTCGCAAGGAGTACGATTTCAAGGACTGGTATGATATATATTTCAGGAGCGAGATAATAATGGCAGATATGGTTACAAGCGGGTGATTTGTTGAATATACAAGAAGCAATTGAAAAATATAACAAAGGGGAGGTATCTATCGAGGATCTCTCCAAAATAGTACAGGAGAACGGGCAGCAAATAGTTTTTTGGAATCCTGCAAGTGAGCGCAATCCAAAATACCTGGAAGGTGACAATAGCTCCAGGGACGGCTTTATCTATAACCCGTATCACCATGTACGGGGAAAGTTCTTTCAGGACGTGATCAAGAAAGCCATCCTGAAAGCTATCGACTTTGCGCACAGCGCAATGGTGAAGCACTATGATCAGGACGCTTACAGGTACGATGATCTGCGCCTTGCAGAGCTTGAGAAATTCACGAAAGAATACATCCGCGCGAACTTTCATGATTCGTATCCTTACAAGCATGATTTCATGATGAAGCTCGTGGACGTTGTGCTGGGACTTGCGAAAGAGGATATCTATTACCGTGCACGGATGCTTGATTTCATTCAGAAGTTCAGACGCGGGTTTCCAGAGATGGCGATATCACCGACAGAGAACGACAATATCGAGAGGTGGCATTGATGCAGATACGGATCATACGTGATGAAAAGGACTTAGAGAACCTGGCAAAGATACTGGCAGCCACAGCGTTTGTAGCGTTGGTGTTGGCTTTTGTGTTCGGGATGTAAAATGAACTTCGATAATCTTATTGAGCAGTACGGGACAAGCATAGTCTATAAAAATAAGATCGGTGTCGGCATATATGGGTTCGAGACTGATATCAAAGCGGTGCTGAACATAGCTTCAGCAGACGCTAAGTATGTTAAGCAGGGGCTTATTCAGGTCGGCGACTTCATAGCGCATTTCAAGACTTCGCAGGTGGTCAGCGTGGGCGACAGGATCACGTATGATGGTGTGGACTGGGAGATCATGAGCGTTGAGAAGATCACATACATGGGCGCTACTGCATACTATATGGCGGCGATGATCAGAACGATTGATCCTATAGTACAGTACGGCGTGACCTGGGACGAGTCAGCAGATGCATACGCCAGGACGGGCACGCTTCACGGCACTGCGGTCGGCTCAAGTCCCGGCAATGCAGTACTTCCGATCCAGGCAGCTATGAAGCGCTGCATTCTCAATGATGCAGGGGTTGTGCAGTATTACCTTGACCCGGCTGATTCGACGAAAAAGGCAGACGGCTCTCCTGCAAACATCGACGGCACGGACGGCCAGGTCATGGTCGAAATGCCTGCCTTCTATTACCGGTATTTGTATGACGGAAGCGTTCATTTATGGGAGATCAGCCCGGTAGCGAAGGCCGGGTTCACTTTACATCCTGCATTCGTCAAGAACGGGGTGAACGTATCTGCAAGGTATATCGGCGCATATGAAGGCGTCATGTATGATGTCTCCGCATCACGGTACACAAATGGAGTGTACGATCCAGTTTTCGATCAAACGACATTCACAGCAGCCACAAAGACTATAACGCAGCCAAACAGGACCAACCCGTACACGCCGTTGCAGGTAGGAGATAAAATAAAGGTGTCAGGCACTGCGAACAACAACGGCACATTCACAGTGGCCACGACAGGCGATCAGAGCATCACAGTTGAAGAAGATCTCGTAGACGAGACTGCTTCAGCAATAGTTGAGACCGAAAAAGACTGGACTGCAACAACAGGTGATAAGCTTGCATCAGTGAGCGGGAAAGCACCTATCAATTACGGCACACGAGCTAATTTCAGAGCAGCAGCGAAGAACCGTGGAGCAGGATGGCGGCAGCAGGATTACGATCTGATCTTAGCGATACAACTGCTGTATCTTGTTGAGTATGCCTCGTTCAATTCGCAGAGCGCGATAGGTAAGGGTCTGACGGATTGGGGGGGTGCGTCCTGGTTAAACTACAACCGACACAACCCCATAAATTATACTGGCATCTCAAATTCGGACGGGAACGGAACCAACAACGTAGATAACGGCGCCGGTGTAGTCGGCTCGTATATGTCATACAGAGGGATCGAGAACTGGTACGGGCACATACTGAAATGGGTTGATGGTATCAATATCAATGACCGTGTACCTTATGTATCGAACAACGATTCCACATTCGCAGATAATACAGCCACAGGATATATTGCATTGGGTATCGCCCTGCCACCATCAAACGGATGGCAGAGCACGCTACATAAGATAAGCAGAGGATTCTTACCTGCTGCGGTCGGTGCTAGCGCCACAACAAAGATCACGGATTATTTTTATGGGGGATCTGGCTGGCGCGTAGGTCTTCATGGCGGCTGGGCATCAGACACTACGCTTGCAGGCGCGTTTTTCTGGCAGCTAGCATATTTATCAAGCGACCTAGAACGACAAACCGGCGGGAGGCTAGCATACTGATGCTCCTGAAGATCGAGGTCGAAGGATTCGAGGTCGCAAAAGATATTGCAGGATTTCATGAGCGGCTTGATACTAACGTCAGGCATGCGCTTGAGAAATCTGCAATGTTCCTTGAGCGGAAAACAAAAGACGCGATCACAAGAGGAATCCCGCCGCCGCTCAAACAGGCAACTATCAGGAGAAAGGGCAGCAGCACACCACTCATCGATACCGGTCTCATGCGCTCACAGATCGCAGCAGACTACGGACACCTGAAAAGCAATGTCGCGCTTGTCGGTGTGTTCGGAAACAGATCAAGGATAGCCGCGTATCACGAGTTTGGTACAAGGACGATACCGCAACGAAGCTTCCTGAGAAGTACTGTAGAGGATCCACTCACTGAAAATGCGCTTACAGGATATTTCTTAAAGGCTGTGGAGGACTCAATTAATGACAAACACAAAGTATAATGATATAACGGATGCTATAAAAGCAAAGATCATAGCGGATGCGGAATTTGCGGACGCTTCGGGAAATGTATATCTCAACACCATGACGCTTGAGAATGCTGTTTTTCCGTGCATGTTTATCGCAAAGATCGAGAGAGAAACAAAAGAATCAGAGCTTGATGAGGCGCTGACAGAAGACACGCTCACTTATCAGGTTGAGGTGTATTACCTCGATTATACAGGTCATGAGGTCAACTTAAACAAGAAGGACTATGCGCTTAAGGCGCTTATCCGTGCTGATCCTTCGCTGAACGGAAAGGCAGCAGATGCGCAGTGCTACAGCAGCAGGATCACAAGCACGCTGCTGCAGAACAAGATCGTTACCGGGCTGGAAGCGCGGATCGTTGTGTTCGTTGATAATTGACTTTTCATTTCCTTTTTTCAGCTTTATAACGCTACAGTCGAATATTATTCATATAGGTGATAATATTTGGTAGCGCCAACACGAGCAAAACATGCATGGGTCAAATTATATGAATGCCGAAAGGAAGTTTATACAGATAGTTCAGGTAATCAGACTGATTTTGTGGTAACAGATACTCCGCTGCTTGATACCGTGGCAGATGCGAACAACAAACCGTATCACCGCGTCTATGCAAACGGGGCGAAGGTTACACCCACCTCGGTCACAGGTGGGACAAAAACATATGTGATCACGGCAACAGGTATTGCTAACAGCGTTATAGAGATTATATATCCAAAAACCGCAAAAGCGGATATGAGGATACAGCAGGGCATTGAGTATAGCACGGATGCCACTACAGACGACTGGGAAGAACTCAACAGCACAGTAGTAACTACAGATCTTGTCTCCAGGAAAGGTACTGGCAGCGTAAGCTTGCTGCGGAACAACAAGACTGAGGTTGCGCTGATCGAAGGCTATGCTGATTCTGAGACTCCCTGCTTGCTTGCAATACAGGACGCAAAGCCTGATCTTACCAAGGCAGAGAGAACGATCTTAGCAGAGGTGAAGTTCCTTGGAACGAGAGGCAGCTTGAATGTCGGCGGGAAGCATGATGAAACTTTCAACTTTTCGTTCAAGCCGCCGGTTGAGGTCATGGCGGTGACCTAAACAATGCTGAAGTATCTCAAGGGGCAGGATCTCAAGATCCTGTTTGCAGGTAAGGAGATCTCCTTACCCTGCCCCCGGGTTGCAGATTTCGATCTCCTGAATGCTGTGTTGCGCGGCTACGGCAGTGCATCGCTTGAGGCTGTCCAGCTCAAGAACAATGCGGTGATGGCGCTTGCAGATCGGCTTATCGAGAGGGCAAAGCTTCCTATAGAGATCAAAGAAGCGATAGACGCAAACGCTGTTGTTTTTTATTTCCAGTTCGGGGTAGAGCTGGATCTGTATCTGGTCGCGCTGTTCCCTCAGACAGAAGCAGAAGAAGGCGATAGCCCTTTAGTGTCGAAGAATCAGAGCGACAATTCGTGAACAGCATAGCAACGATAGCGATCAAATGGGGTCAGCCGCTTGATTACGTGCTGAACCTGCCGTTTTCAGCTTACATGATGGTGCTGAACAGCATGAGAGAAAGAGAAAAACCGCAGCAAGAGGAGCAAGATTATGCCTGAATCAATAAAGGATATCGTTGTAAAAATATCAGCGCGTAAGGAAGGCTTTGAATCATTAGATTCAGCAGCAGCAGACGTAAACAATCTAACAAACAACATCAAGCAGGCAGAAGCTGCAACCATGTCCTGGGCTCAGTTCATCAAGGGCAAGATGGGGCCTTACATGAAAGAAGGCTTTGCACAGGGCCTATCACATGCTGATGCACATACTGCAGCTATCCGCCGTATCGGAGCTGAGTGGAAAGAATATAAGGCATCCGGGCAAAGTGCAGTGACAGTCACTCAACAGGTCGCCACAGCTAATCAGCAGGCCGCCGTGGCTACTCAATCATTCGCAGACCGTATCTCTGCATCCGCTCATAGTTTGCAGCAAGTCGGACATATGGGGCAGGTCTTCATGGCATCTCTTGACCGCATCGAGATCTCCCAGCTCAACGTGGCAAATGCTCAGGCCACATTAGCAAGCGCACAGGTACGGTACAATGAAGCCGTGACGAAGTATGGCGAGAACTCAAGAGAAGCTTTCATAGCTAACAATGAACTCGTGAGATCACAGAACAATCTCGATAAGGCCAACATGGGGGCTAACATATCGCTTGGAATGATCGGGGTAACGATGGTCGGGCAGATACCCCTGGCTGTGAAGTTCGCTACCAACATGATCGCACAGCTCAAGAAAGTAGAGATCGCTACAATGCTGACGACGGCCAGGATAAGAGCGATGGCGCCGGAACTGCTGATATTATCTGCTCTTGCTGGGGGGCTATACTATCTCTCCACTCAGGCAGCCAGGGCACAGACAGCAACCGATCTTCTTGGTGATTCGCTGACCTCAAACTTCAGCAATGCCCGTGAGGAGGCTGAGCGGCTCAGACGTGAGGTCGAGACACTGCAGGAAAGAATGAGATCTGCAGCAATGCGTGCAGAACAACGTCAGATTGAGTTTCAGGCAACCATTGCAGCCATTACAGCAGGCCCCGGATCTGCGGCAGAGAAGGCCAAGCTTATCGAGCAGGAACGGCTGAGATATGCAAGAGATCTACTCAAGATCGAGCAGGACGGCGCAAGGATTGCATGGGAAAAGGCTGATGCAGACGGGGATGCGATCATTGCAGCAAAAGCGAAAGCTGAGTATCAGCAGAAGGAGCTTGAGATACAGCGGCTGATCAACACAGAAAGAACGAAGGCGGCAGATGTTGCTGCGACCGGGGTAAGGATGCGCTCATATACCGGCGCCGGTGTGCCCACGCCTTCCGTAATACCCGGTGCTACATTCCAGCCTTCCAGGACGCTTGAAGAATCGCTTGCCAAGGTTCAGGGGGCAGAAATCAAGAAACAGGTGTTAGCCCTGCCGCCAAGGCCAAAATTCGAACCTGAAAGACCATATATGCCTATGCAGCAGACCATCAACATAGAGCTGGACGGACGGACGCTTGAGCGACTGATGGAAGAAAAAATAGTGACAACGATAAACCGTGGAAACGTGACTTAGAAGAAATACCACACCACAATGAAAAAGAGCCAGAGAAAAGATATTCCAGTCCCTGTTTCAAGCATTACGCGGGCCTGTTCAGGATCTCTATCATGAGTTGCGAGATAGGCAGTGATCCCGCCAGGGATTCCAAAAACTATAGGCACTATAATCCATGGGAATGGGATTGCTTCAACCAATTCAACATCTTTCTGTTCCATGCTCTATATTAAATTATTTATCATATATATAATTTTGCATTATTTCCTGGAAAATAACCCATAATATTCTTTTTCAGCTTTTTAAACTGACAGGCGAATATCTTAAACAATGTCAGTTGATCTGCAGGTATATGTAAAAAGCCCTGACGGCTTCGGCTCAGGCTCTTATTCATCAGTCTACGACAGCCAGCGCTCCGCAATAATTACTCTCCAGAGGGATATTTTCGCAGGCGATATGCTGCGAATAGAGAGTAAGCGCTCTTCGCTGGATACAGAGCTTCAGAAGATCCGGCCTGTGCGCTTATATGCAAATTCTACGAAGATCTTCGATGGCTTCATCCGAGATCCTGATTACCGCTTCAAAGGCAACAACAAAAGTAACTTTTCAGTAACAGGAGTTTCATGGGATAAAGAGCTTGCAGGCGTTATACTTGATCCAGATGACGGCGCTGATTATACAGATCAGACAATAAATGCAATTTTCACAGACCTGTGCCGAATCGCTAATGATTACGGTATCACGAAAAAGGCGATCTACAAATACGATACTTCTAAGCTGCCTTACTACGATGCGGGTCTGTTCGGTACACAGATCAGCAGGGACTATACAGGCAAAACCATCCTTGCAGCTCTGCAGGACCTGACGCAAGTTTTAGATATCGAAGAGACAGTACATATCGGGGAATGGGCTGTAAAGATAGATGCACTGCAAAGCGAATTTTACATTTACATAATTCCGCAGATGGTGAACACTGATCAAGCTGCAACAAAGATATACAAGAATTTTCAATTAGCAGCGCCTAAAACATTAGAGAAAGATTACTCAAGGCTGCTGAACGTATGCAGGGTGTACGGCTCTGGCGGCCTTGAGAGCAAATTATACAGGACCGTGCCAGGACAGGAGGCTACAACACAGATCCTTGTAGAGACCAGCATACCTACCAACTCGGAAGAATTCTATGCGACTAATCAGCCTGCACAGAGGCGATACCTGAGGATCAAGATAGAAAACACAACAGGATCTGACAAGACAGGTAACGTCCTGATCAACGGCGCTGATGATGGTGTTCCACCTGAAGAGATCCACGAGCGATTCTTCCTGGAAGTGCCTGCATATTCCACAAGATTCCATTTCTCAAACAACCGCTTTGCGACACTCAGCGGCGGCGCTGTGAAAGCTTTCGAGGTGAACAGCTTCTCAGGCTGCAAGATCACCGTTGATGAATGTACGTTTGCGATTGCAGGAAAAAGTATCAACGACTACGGCACGAAAGCAAAAGCGCTGCTGAAGAACGATATCACAACACAGGGCGATGCAGACGATTATGCTATCCAGCAGGTTCGTATGTACCATGCCCCTATGATTACAGCATCGTTTGAGTTGCTACCTTCCTGGATCGATTACACTGACCTGATAGGCAAGACTGTGAATATCTATGATGAGCTGGCAGCAGCAGCCACGGACTTTTTCTGTATTCGTCAAGAATATCGTTTTGCAGGCAAGGGAGTGCATGAGTCGCTTACGCTTCAGCAATATAACTACGATTGGGAGTATGAAGACTAATGGAACCCTACACGAATGAACAGCAGCAGGCGCTGGAAAAAGCATTCTTGAAGTTCATGGAAAACAACCGTGAGCTCATCCTTGATCGGATCATGTCACGGATCGGGCTTGATATCACGGCTGCACCTGACAAGGATATCAACCTGCGGACATACGGCACCGGGAAAGCATACTACAACGATGTCGAGATCGTCGCAGGCGGCGGTGAGGGTAACTATCTCTGGAGATACGGCGGAAATAACACGATGCTTCAGAATCTCTCAATGGGCACAAACAAGTCTATCGTGAGCATGATCACTGGAAGGAACTGGGACTATGTGACTGATGATGAGGGGCTATGCAAGTCTGATATCGTCGGCGTGGGCGGTTTCATGACCAAAGCGCAGTCGCCTGTGAATGTCTGGGATCTCGCATACGGATTAAAACTGCCCCGGGGACTGGATGCTTCCAAGTCAGCAACCCCGGAGGAGGGGGCAACATACTGGGCTACCGATACTGACAAGCTGTATATCGGAAAGGGAAACGATCTGTGGCAGGAGATCGGCACAGGCGCTGCTGTGTGGGGTGCAATCACCGGCACGCTGAGCAATCAGACGGATCTGCAGAACGCACTTAATGCAAAACTGAATCTGAGCGGTAGTAACATAATGTCCGGCAACCTTTCCATTGAAAAGACCGATCCTGCAGTACAATTTAAACAAAGCGGTACATGGAGGGGTAAACTTTACACGACTGGCAACGATATGGTTGCTCTCTGCGAGCTCGGGAACTTGTACTTATCAACTGCTGATAGTACAGGTGGCAGTGTGTTACTTGAAACGAAAGGTGTAACCCATATGAAGATCGATCCATCTGGCAATGTCGGTATCGGTACAACGAATCCAAACGAACCGCTTGAAGTAGCAAAAGATACAGGAGCACGGTTCATTGTCAGTAACGGAGGGGGCGCTAACAGGAAAGCTATTCTTCTGCAAGCACCAGGTACAGTATACGGATTTGGAAGAATATTGGCACATGACTATAATACCCAGACTGGAATGAATCTTGTCCTTCAAGACAGCGGAGGCAATGTCGGTATCGGTACAACGAGTCCCGGTAGAAAATTGGAAGTGAATGGAGAGATTGGCATTGCTGATTCGAACACGTATCTCAAAAATAATGCAGGCGATATGGAATTGCACGTAGCTAGCGGTAAAAAAATAAAGATAGTGGTGGGATAAAATGACGATAAGTGGCGGAGATCCGTGTATCGATAGTGGGTCCGGCGGATATACTAATATGACTACATCTATATTCGCTCGTACTCCAATTTCTGGAGACGGTGCGATTAAAACTTGGTGTGTTCATGTCGGTCCTTTTGGTGGAGGAAAAGCGAAGCTAAAGATTTTTAGAATCGTCGGTTCCACAATGAAATTTGTTGGAGAATCTGCGCTAAAATCATTAAATTCAGGATTAAATACTTTTACGAATGATGTATATATCCCTGTTGATTTAGGAGATTATATAGGCGTTTATGTTGAAGAAAATGGTGGACAACCATGGGTCAGGACTACAACGGGCAGCGCCGCGACAGTGTATAAAAAATACGGAGATATATCTTCTGATTCAGCAGTATCTTCATGGACTATATTTAGTAGTGTTTCTGATATATATTCATTACATATGGGTGGTGATGCTTCAAATCATATTTATGTTAAATTGGCTGGAAGTGATGCGAACAATGGTTCATCATGGGCACAAGCCAAACAAACAATCAACGCCGGTATTGTGGCATTGATACCCTCCGGGACAGTTCACATTGCGTTTGGAGATTACAGCGCACAGACAGCTATTACCCTTGATAAAACAATGTATATACTTTGCGAAAATGATGGGGGCGGCGGGACGGGGACAGTTACTTTGCCACCGACAACTTAACACATATCCACTACAAAACGGTCTGCATAGTCATCAGCAGCCCGCTCCCTTACAGATTCGTTACCACCTGAACCATAATAGTAAGAGTAATCCATATGTCCGATCTCATGATACAACACGCGGCTGAACGTCTTGCACCCGAGGTAATTCGCAAAATCAGAGAGGTATATCTTTGCATACTCAAATTCGTCTGTAGTATCGTTGAACATAGAGACAGTACAACCTAAAAGACTAGGATTGAGACTACCGCACTTTTCCTGCAGCTGCTCAGGGGGCAAGACCTCAACAGACCGGATATAATCTGAGATATCAGTATTGCTCAAAGCGATTTTGATCTCCTTCTGATACGATTTTTCATGATCCTGTTCAACCGTGAGAGCAGATATTGTGAGGGTCAATGCTGCAACTAAAGAAAGAGATACAATCAACATGACAAGCCACATACTGCTCATAATCACCACATTAATCTATTAAGTCCGGGTATATATATATTTAAGTATTCTCCAGGAAATATTCTGCCTGAGTAATCAGGCTTAAATATTAAGCGTGCATAATCTTATTGTCAAATTAAAAAAACATGAATAAACTTAACAAAATTGTAGGGCTAATAGAACATAATCTCCTTTTATGAAAGCGTGATTACATTAATGCTTGAATCTTATCAGGAACACATAACAGAGAGGCAGAAACCGGGAATCCCTCCCCTTCCCCTGAATGCAGAGCAGGTAAAAGCGCTATCTGAACTTGTACTCAATCCGCCAGCAGGCAGAGAAGGATTCATCCTGAAACTGCTAAAAGAACACATTCCATCGGGTGTGGACCCTGCCGCGCTTGAGAAGGCAAAGCTTCTAAGAAGCATCGCACTTCGCGAGAGATCATCAGAGATACTCTCTCCCTCTGATGCTGTCGGGATGCTGGGGAAGATGAGAGGTGGGTACAATATCGAGACCCTGATAGAGTTGCTTGAAGATAATGAGCTTGGTGACGCTGCCGCCTGTGCACTTTCCAGTACAATACTCATATTCGGCTTCTTTGACAGGATAAGGGAGCTTGCAGTGACAAATCCGCGGGCTAAGAGGGTTCTTAAGAGCTGGGCACAGGCAGAGTGGTTCACAGAAAGTCCCGGATTTCATGATTCCTTAAAAGTGGCGGTCTTTAAGGTCCCGGGTGAGGTCAACACGGATGACCTCTCTCCCGCATCCCGTGCAGGAACACGGGCTGATATTCCGCTCCATGCACTTTCTATGCTTGAATCACGCTATCCTGGGGCACTTCTTGAGATCGGGGAACTTAAAAAGAAAGGATATCCGGTTGCTTTTGTTGCAGATGTGGTCGGAACAGGGAGCAGCAGGAAATCGGCCATGAATTCTCTTATGTGGTGGATAGGTGAAGATATCCCGGGAGTCCCGAATAAACGCAGAGGCGGTGTTACTCTGGGAAGCCAGATCGCACCTATTTTCTTTAATACAGCACGCGACAGCGGTGCCATCCCTATCAGGTGCGATGTATCAGGCATAAAAAGCGGTATGGTTATCACGATAGATTTCACTCATGGCAGGATACTTGATGAGAACGGGCATGAAGTAACAGCATTTAGCCTCGAACCTGAAACGCTTCCTGATGAGTACAGGGCAGGGGGCAGGCTTCTTCTCATAATCGGAAGAGAGCTTACAGGGAGAGCACAGGATGCGCTGGGTCTGACCGTAAATAAAGAGTTGTTCCTGAAACACAGAGAACCTGATACCTCAAGCAGAGGATACACCCTTGCACAGAAGATTGTTGGAAGGGCGTGCGGTCTTCCCGGGGTGAGGCCGGGGCAATCATGTACTCCCAAAATCACCACAGTAGGGTCCCAGGATACAACAGGCCCGATGACCGCGGATGAGATAAAAGAACTTGTCTGCCTGGAATTCCAGGCACCTCTGGTCATGCAGTCCTTCTGCCATACAGCAGCTTATCCCACACCTGATGATAGAATAATGCACAAAGAACTCGCCCAGTTTTTCAAGGACAGGGGCGGCGTGGTACTCAAGCCAGGTGATGGCATAATCCATTCATGGTTAAACCGCATGATCCTGCCCGATACCGTCGGGACAGGGGGCGACAGTCATACACGTTTCCCTATCGGGATCTCTTTTCCTGCAGGAAGCGGGCTTGTTGCATTTGCTGCGTCACTTGGCATAATGCCGCTTGATATGCCAGAGAGCGTACTTGTTAGATTCAGAGGGAAACTCAAAAAGGGTATCTTTTTACGCGATGTTATCAACGCTATCCCTTATTTTTCACTAAGATCTGGAAAACTTACACTTGATAAGAAGAACAAGAAGAATATCTTCAATGGAAAAATCCTGGAGATTGAGGGTCTTGATCTTACGGTAGAGCAGGCTTTTGAACTTACGAATGCCTCAGCCGAGCGCTCAGCCGAGGCTGCTGTCATAGCCCTGTCACAGGATAAGGTTGCGCAGTATCTCAGAGAAAGTATATCCATTCTAAGCTCACTGGTAGATGAAGGATACGCATCAAGAGCACTTAAGAACAGGATCAGTGCAATGGAAGAATGGCTTTCAAACCCGGGTCTGCTCAGAGCAGATGAGGATGCGGAATACGCAGATATCATAGAGATCGATCTATCAGAGATAACACAACCTCTGCTTGCGTGTCCGAATGACCCTGATTATATAAGACCGCTCTTTGAAGTAGAAGGGGAGAAAATAAATGAGGTCTTCATAGGTTCCTGCATGACAGAGATTGATCATTTCCAATCGGCTGCCAGGATAATCGGCAAAGAAGGGAAGATACTATCAAAACTGTGGATAGCTCCGCCAACCAGGCTTATTGAGAAGCGGCTCAGTGAGAGCGGGGAGTATTCTGTATTAAGGGCTCTTGGAGCCAGAATCGAGATCCCGGGGTGTAGCCTCTGCATGGGAAATCAGGCAAGGGTGGCTGATAATTCAGTCGTGTTCTCAACATCCACACGCAATTTTGATAATCGTCTGGGAAAAAATGCGAAAGTCTATCTCGGCTCTTCTGTACTTGCCGCAGTTACAGCAGCGCTCGGGAGGATCCCTGCAATGGAGGAATATTTGCTGCGGATCGAACCGGATATCATACTGGTGCAACAATGAGATCAGGTCGAATTCTGATTCTGGTTATTCTGCTCTCAGTTCTTGCGGCAGGATGTGTTTCTTCTGAGATCAAAACAGGGAGCCCGGAGGAGTATGAACTTCCAGGTCTTGATAATACCACTATCTTTTATCTCAATCGCTCAGTCATACAGGTAGTAGATAGTGTTACCAATGCAACTGAAGTAAAAATCCCTGTCGAGGATAGCGGGGAGATGAATTTCAGGAGTCCAGTTGTAGTAGATAGTTCAGGAAATGATGTCATATTTAATGTATCTAAAGAGACAAGCTTTGGAAGAACCTATGCACGCTTTGATTTTGACGTACCTTTTTCCGGGTTTATAGCATTCACACAATCAGATGGTCAGGGTTTTAGCCGTCCGCTGACAAAGAACGGAAGTGTCAGGATCGTTTTACCAGTAGATTACACAACAGGTACCAGGCTCTTAGGCATTACGTCTCCCGAACCCGACTCTATCATCACTGACGACTGGGGCAGGGAAGTGCTTATCTGGGAAAATCCCTATCCCGAGCATAAAGAAATAAAAGTAAATTATTATCACAAGGGTGCTCCCGCGGCATTGCTCTATTTCCTGGTATTCCTTCTTATCGCCGCTCTTATAATCTATAGCTATTATAAGTTCAGCATGACGGCATTGAGGAAAAAACGCGAAATGATGGAAAAAGGTGTGAAAGAGTAGATATTTTGGCTTCTCGTTTTACTGGCACAAGAAATATAAGAACAAGAAAACGCAGATACACGCAGATTTTATCCGAATTCATCTGCGGTTAATATAATTTTAATTATAAAAATCATTCTCTGCCTCAGCAGAGAATGATTTAGCAGAGGATGATTTTATTCACTCATCCAGTATCGCTTCTGCCGTCTCCCTGTATGCATTCATCACATAGGGTATGCCAGATATCTTCGAGGCCTCTTCTGTCAGTGCCATGATATCCTGGCGCCCGATAGTTGAGACCCTGAACCTTCGTGAACCAGCCATCAGTTGCTGCAGCCCTGTCCTGAACTTCTGGGCATACGTGTATATGCCAAGTGCACCGAGCGGTATGTTCTTCATCTCATTACCGAAGCGCTGGGCAAGTTCCTCATAGCAGACGAAGATCTCCTCCGGCTTTCTTCCATACTCTGCGACTGTCTTTGGCAGATCATTCTCCTGTATCCATTTACCAATATTCTTGCCAACGAATCCGGGTATCATCAATGCCCTTCCCATGCATACGGCCTTAACATACGGCGCGCCCATAGCCAGTGCTTTATACACTCCGTCTTCACTTGAGAACCCGCCTGCCATGGCAAGGTCAGGTACTCTCATGCCTCTTCTGCTCAACTTCTCAGCGAACTCATAGACCAGTGATTGCAAGTAGAACGTCGGGATACCCCATTCTTCCATCATAGGCCAGGGACTCATACCTGTTCCGCCAGGCGCACCGTCGAATGTGAGCAAATCTATTTTTGCCTCAGAGCAGTATTTTAATGCCATTGCAGCCTCAACCATGGAATAAGCTCCTGTCTTCAGAGTGACACGCTTAAATCCAAGATCGTGTAACCGATCAACTTCTTCTAAGAATCCTTCTTTTGTGACAAAGCCAAGTCTTGAATGCCGTTCAAACTCCTTTATCGCTCCGTCCTTATATGCAGCCTTTATTGCCTGGTTCTCAGGGTCTGGTGTGACGATGTACCCGCGTTTTTTGAGTTCGACTGCACGTTCTATGCTGTTGACCTTTATTTCACCGCCTATGCATTTTGCGCCCTGTCCCCATTTAAGCTCGATTGTATCAAGATTATGTTTTGATGATACATATTCAGCCACGCCAAGTCTTGTATCTTCTACATTCATCTGGACAAGGATCTCACCGTAGCCCTGGTGGTACTTCTTATATGTCTCTATCCTGCGATCCATCTCAGGAGACATCTTGATCTTTTTGTTGCTATCAAGTACAAGTCCTGGATCTATACCGCACACGTTCTCTCCACATACAAGCGTGATCCCTGAGATTGCAGCTCCGGCTGCGAAGTGCTCCCAGTTCTTCCTTGCGATCTCAGTTGAACCGAGCGCGCCCGTGAAGATCGGCACTTTCATGCGGATTTTCTTCTCCCAGCCATACTCGGTCTGTGTATCAACCCTCGGGAAGATAGCCGTATCAGGGTTTGGCTCTTCCCCTTCAGGAAGTCCCCAGGCACCGACTGCATAGCCCTGTATGTTCAGATGTGAGTAATCTACAGGATAGTTCTTATCTGCGCCAGCGGTTATGGTACCAAAAGGCCCGGGATAGATCACTTCCCGTCCCCTGAATGAGGACTTGAAGATTTCGCAGTTTCCGCGGCATCCGTCTACACACCGAGTGCATAATCCTGACATCGGAGATACACTCTTTGAGCGATTAAAGGTTTGCGTCGCTTCATTCGCATTTGGTTGTCTTAGATTCATTTTTCCTCCAAGTGGGTATTTTTTAAAGAAGTTTCTGTTGTTGCTCTTCTTCTACATTGTAAACAAGTTGATTTAGCGTGGTCTCACGCCCGGAAACGGAAGGTAGTTTCCTTTATATAAATATTGCGCTCAGGAAGCGGAAGGCAGTTTCCTTTGCATAAATATCATGATTAATTGAATCAAAAGTTCTGTCTTTATATAGTATATAGTAGGTGGGTGGGTGAACATAATCTGGCTGATCAATGGCGGAAGACCGCAAAATAAACGCCCCGCATCAGGAGAAAAATATGAGAAAAAAGAATCAGACGACCTTCGAGGGATCCAGAGTGGATCCAATAATCGATAAATATAATGCTGAACAGGGTTCGCTTATCTCTATATTACAGGATATCCAGGCAGAGTACAGATATCTCCCCAGGGAGGCACTGGAGCATGTAGCCCGGCGGTTGAACATCCCCGTGGTGCAGGCCTTCGGCGTGGCTACCTTTTTTCGGGCCTTCACCCTGGAACCCAGGGGCAGGCAACTGATACACGTATGCATGGGCACAGCCTGCCATGTCAGGGGCTCACAGAACGTGCTTGAAGAGGTGGAGCGCAAACTTGAGATCAAAGCTGGCGGTACAACACCAGATGGGGAATATACACTTGAGACTGTTAACTGCGTGGGAGCATGTGCTCTGGGTCCTGTTGTTATCAGGAACGAGGAATATCTCAGCCATATGACTCCCACCAAGGTCTCGGGTCTTTTAAAAAAGGTGTGAAGGTGAATCAGTTGAGGATATCATCTGTAAAGGAACTTGATGAGCTGCGGCGTGAGATACAGGACAGCAGGGATCCAGATAGACCCCGAATAACCGTATGTGGAGGCACAGGCTGCAGTGCAACCGGGTGCAAAGGCGTGGCAGGTATGCTCAGGGTGGGTCTGAAATCCAGGGAATTAGAGGGCAGGGTTGACCTGAGTGTAACAGGATGTCATGGGTTCTGCGAATGCGGTCCGATAGTGATAGTGTATCCACAGGGCATTTTCTACCAGAGGGTAACTCCAGAAGATGTGGATGAGATCATAACTGAGACCATAGAACATGGCAAACCTGTGGAAAGGCTGCTATACAGGGATCCGGTAACTGGAGAAAAAAAGATACATGAAACGGATATACCTTTTTACCAGAAACAGATGCGCCTGACGATTGGGAACAATACGGCTATCGATCCTGCCAGTATCAGTGATTATCTGGCAACAGGAGGATACAGCGCACTGGCAAAGGTTCTTTACGGGATGGCGCCAGAGGCCGTAATCGAGGAGATTAAAAGATCAGGGCTTCGCGGCAGGGGCGGCGGTGGTTTCCCGACCGGGGTCAAATGGGAGTCCACCCGTAATGCGCCTGGAGATATAAAATATGTCATATGCAACGCTGATGAAGGCGATCCAGGGGCCTACATGGACAGGAGTATACTTGAAGGCAACCCGCACAGCGTTCTTGAAGGTATGATCATCGGCGCTTATGCCATAGGCTCGCATGAGGGTTATGTCTACGTAAGGAACGAATACCCCCTTGCAGTTGCGAATACAGCCACTGCAATCCAGCAGGCACGTGAACTGGGTCTGCTTGGCGAAGATATACTTGGCTCAGGCTTCAGTTTCGACATCAGGATCAACAGGGGCGGAGGTGCATTCGTTTGCGGCGAATCCACAGCGCTCATGGCATCGCTTGAAGGAAAGCCTGGAGAGCCCAGGGCAAAATACATCCACACCTCTGAGAAAGGACTGTGGGACATGCCCTCCAACCTGAACAACGTGGAGACATGGGCGAATGTGCCCCTCATAATAAACAGAGGTTCACAGTGGTATTCACGCATAGGCACAGAATCAAGCAAGGGTACCAAGGTGTTCAGCCTTGTGGGAAAGATCAATAATACAGGTCTTGTGGAAGTACCAATGGGCATCACCCTGCGCGAGATCATCTTTGATATAGGGGGCGGTATCCCCGGCGGAAGGAGATTAAAGGCAGTACAGACCGGAGGTCCCAGCGGAGGCTGCATACCTGAAGCCCTTATAGATCTTCCTGTGGACTATGAACGATTGGCGGAAGTCGGTTCTATGATGGGGTCAGGCGGTATGATCGTGATGGATGAGAACACCTGCATGGTCGATATTGCAAGGTACTTTACCAGTTTCCTGCAGGAAGAATCATGCGGCAAGTGCGTGCCATGCCGTGAAGGACTGTTTCGATTGGGTGAGATACTTACTGATATCACTCAGGGCAGGGGAAGGATGGAAGACCTGCCTATCATCGAAGACCTCTCTGAGATGCTAAAGGATGCATCCCTGTGCGGTCTGGGTACGACCGCGGCAAATCCTGTAATGTCAACGCTGAACTATTTCAGGGATGAGTATGTAGCGCACATAAGGGATGGAAAATGCCCGGCAGGCGTGTGCAGGGAGCTTATAGCGTTCAGGATCGACCGTGAGAAATGTACAGGCTGCGGTGTCTGCATGAAGAATTGCCCATCCGGGGCCATCACAGGAGAGAAAAAACAGACCCATGTGCTGAATACTGAGAGATGTACGAAATGCGGGATCTGCTATGATTCATGCAGGTTTGATGCCGTTAAAAAGGAGTGAGTATAATGTCAGAAAAAAACAGATCAAGAGGAGAAATGGTCACATTCATGCTCAACGGAGCCCGGGTGCAGGCTGACCCCGGATCGAGCCTTCTGGAAGCGATACGGTTCTATGGTCTTGATATCCCGACCCTGTGCTATGACGAGGGGCTTACGCCCTACGGCGCATGCAGGCTGTGCGTTGTAGAGGTGGGCAGCGGTAAGAGAGAGAAGCTTGTAGCATCCTGCGTGCATCCTGTCAGGGAAGGGCTGGAGGTCCGTACCCACAGCAACCGCGTATTAAAGACAAGGAAAATGATACTGGAATTGCTCATTGCACGGTGTCCTGGCTCAAAGAAACTACAGGATATGGCTTCTGAGCTTGAGCTTAAGGAGATCAAGTTCAGACCGCTCAATGATGACTGTATCCTGTGCGGGCTGTGCGTGCGCATGTGTGAGGAGCAGATGGCAGCCAGAGCCATCGGTTTTGCCGGAAGGGGCAGGGACAGGTACATTACCACACCCTTTGACATGACCTCAGAGGAGTGCCGCAAGTGCGGTGCATGTATGTATATCTGTCCTGCCTGTGAGCTGCGATGCCAGGGCACGGGGGCAGAAACAGTGCTGTGCAGCGGATGTATCAATACCGAGCCGGTCTGCGCCAGCAGGTACGATGATGCCATGTGCTTCATGGTACCGTGCCTGTCCTGCGTAAGAACACCTGAGGATGTGAAATAGCGATTATGAACCTGGTTAATTAAAATATTTGGAGGATCAAAAATGTCATTAACAAGAGTAAATGCAACGGCGGCAACGCTGACAAAGAACAGGACAGAGGGCTCCATAAGCCCGTTAAGCGGTATGTGCGTCACATGTGTGGACGGATGTATCGGTATGTGCGAGATAGGGAAGTCTGCTTATCGGGGCACAGAGGTTATCTATCCCCAGCCTTTTGGAATTACCACCTCGGCTTCTGAGAAGAACTATCCCATTGACCTGAGCCATTTCAATATCCTGGGTACTGCTGTGGGAGCGCAGGGAATTGAAGCAAACAGCAACATAGCTATATTCCCGAATGCAGACCTTGAGGTAAGGATAGGCAAGGAGAAGGATATCAAACTCAGGCTTCCTTTCATTATCCCCGGGCTCGGGAGCACCGCTGTCGCCAAGAACAACTGGGACGGGCTTGCAATAGGCGCTTCAATGGCTGGCGTCCCCCTTACAATAGGCGAGAATGTATGCGGTATGGACCCTCAATCCACAATCGAGGACGGCAGGGTAGTTGATTCGCCAGATCTTGCCAGCAGGGTGAGGATGTACCGCGACTGGCAGATCGATGGATACGGCGACATCATAGTGCAGGCAAACGTGGAGGATACAGCACTGGGAGTGCAGGAATATGCGCTGGAGAAACTGGGTGTCAAGACTGTTGAGCTGAAATGGGGGCAGGGAGCAAAGAACATAGGCGGCGAGGTCAAGCTTAACAGCCTTGAGCGGGCAAAGCTGCTTAAAAGCCGCGGATACGTTGTCCTGCCTGACCCAGCAGACCCGGACGTCGCAGAAGCGTATAGAGCAGGCAGTTTCCATGAGTTCGAGAGGCACAGCCGCGTGGGTATGGTCACAGAAAAGGGATTCATGGATCGTGTGGAAGAATTGAGGGATGCAGGTGCAAAACATGTGTTCCTGAAGACAGGTGCATACAGACCCGCAGACCTTGCAAGAGCTGTTAAATATGCAAGCAAGGCAGAACTTGATTTGCTGACCGTTGATGGTGCAGGCGGAGGCACGGGAATGAGCCCCTGGAGGATGATGAATGAATGGGGCATCCCGCAGGTTGAGATCTACTCGCTTCTTTACAGGTATCTTAAGAGACTGGATGAGCGCGGCGAGTTCGTACCTGATGTTGCAGTGGCAGGCGGAATTACCATGGAGGACCATGTCTATAAGGCACTGGCACTGGGCGCTCCTTATTTCAAGATAGCTGGAATGGCCCGCAGTCCTCTTGCGGCTGCAATGGTGGGCAAGACTATAGGCAGAAGGATAAATGAAGGGAAGGTGCCTGTGTACATCAGCAGGTTCGGAAGTACTGTTGAGGAGATCTTTATCACAACGCCTCATCTTAAGAAGATATACAACAGCAGGTTCGCAGAGATCCCTCCAGGAGCTATCGGAGTATATACCTATTTCCAGCGCCTGAGGCAGGGTATGCAGCAGTTGATGACCGGGAACAGAAAGTTCGCTTTGAAGTATATAGAGAGGGGCGATATAGCAGCCATTACCAGAGAAGCGGCTTCGGTCTCAGGAATCCCGTATATAATGGATGTGGATCAGGAAGAGGTAGAAAGGATACTGAGTTAAAGGTAATCTGATAAAAGATGGCTTGGATGGAAAGTGGGACAAAAAAAGAGATGATCGAATTAGTACTGCTTTAACCTGTACTGGCGTCTGGCATAATTTGCTGAACTTGTACACCACCGCATAATTCTGTCCCACAGCCACTTGAGTCGAAACCTTTTTATTGAACTACAAACATGAAGAAATGAAAAGTCTAACAGGCTTACATCCTTTAATGGAAAAAGCAGAAGACGCAATCGCATTTGATCTATAACAGGAGGTAGAATTTATGGCAGGCCAGATGGGCGGACAGCCGATTATCATTTTAAGGAAAGGAACAGAAAGGACACGAGGAGAAGAAGCAAAAAGAAGCAATATAATGGCTGCACGGGCTGTGGCTGAAGCAGTGCGAACCACTCTTGGCCCCAGGGGCATGGACAAGATGCTTACTGACCCGGCAGGACAGGTAATTATCACAAATGATGGAGCAACCATACTTGATGAGATGGCCATCAAACACCCGGCTGCAAAGATCGTAGCTGAGGTGGCAAAGACACAGGATGAGGAGGTCGGAGACGGAACGACCACTGTAGCGGTTCTGACAGGGGAACTCCTGAAAGGCGCAGAGACGCTGATGACGCAGGGAATCCATCCTACCACGATTGTGAGTGGGTACACGCTTGCAGCACACAAATCAAAAGAGATCTTATCCGGGATTGCCATGGATTCAAGTGATGAACACCTGCGCAGAATAGCCCATACAGCACTGACAGGAAAAGGTGTAGAATTCTCAAGAGAGAAGCTCTCAGATCTGGCTGTCACTGCTGTTAAATCGATAGTTAAAGAAGAAAACGGGAAAAAGACCGTAAACATAAAGGACATCTCTATCGAAAAACGCGGGGAAGGAAGTGTAGAAGACAGCGAGCTTATAGCAGGGATTATCCTGGATAAAACCAAAACCCACCAGAGCATGACTTCCCGGATAGAGAATGCAAAGATAGCAATACTGGCAACACCAATAGAAGTCAGGAAGGCAGAGACAAAATCAGAAATAGCCATAGAAGCACCCGGACAGACCCGTTTATTCCTGGAGCAGGAGGAAAGACAGATACGTGATGCTGTTGATAAGGTGATCAAAGGAGGAGTAAACGTAGTGTTCTGCCAGAAAGGGGTGGATGATCTTGCACGCTACTTCCTTGCCAGGGCAGGTATCTTTGTGACCCACAGGGTCAAGAAGAACGACCTGTTAAAATTATCAAGGGCTACAGGTGGCAAAATCATTACGAGCCTTGATGAGATCAAGCCTGAGGCTCTGGGATCTGCAGGACTTGTTGAAGAGAGAATGGTCGGAAACGGTGAGATGATATTCGTTACAGGATGCAAGAATCCGGATACCTATTCAATACTGCTGCGCGGAGGAACAGAACACGTTGTAACAAGCCTCAATAGGGCAATGCATGATGCCTTACGCGCTGTAGGAGTAGCAATCGAAGACGGAAAAATCGTTGCAGGCGGAGGCTCACCTGAAGTGGAACTGGCACTGCGCCTTCGCGAGTATGCATCCACGATGACCGGGAGGGAGCAGCTTGCAGTCAGCAAATTCGCTGATGCGCTTGAGATCATCCCGAAGACCCTTGCGGAAAATGCAGGACTTGATGCAATTGACATGCTTGCTGAGCTTAGAAGACAGCATGAGCAGGGGAATAAGAATTCTGGCCTTGATGTAAACGAGGGCAAACCTGTAGATATGCTGGTGAACGAGGTTATAGAACCCCTTCGCGTGAAAACACAGGCCATAACGTCTGCCACAGAGGCAGCATCAGTGATACTGCGTATCGATGATGTGATGGCTTCAGCAAAAGATGAGCGCCCCAAGAAGAAGCCTGATCTAAGTGATTTAGAATGATTTATTTTTTTCAATTTTTAGCTTGATTTAAATCAAATAGGCACACCACAAGGCTTATTATCACAAAAAACCCACTTCAATATGGGGACGTTAAATTCGTGTTGATAAAGTACATGGGGGATTAGTGTTCTTCAGACTATAGTCTGAAAACATATGGGGACCAGTGTTTCAGGGTATAGCGATCATGTTAGCTGTGTAGCTGGTCGTGTATATCCTGATTAGAATAATCCAAAATTCCTCCAGCAACACACAATGTAACGATCTCAGAACGAGATAAAAAGGAGGTGAAATAGATGAATAAGAAAATAGTACCTCTATTACTTGCACTGACACTTGTAGCTATGATCGGTGTGCCGCAGGCTTTAGCGGTATCCCATGATACACCGATGAAAAAGATACAGAAGCCACAAATGATCACACCAACTCCAACACCAATGATTACTTCAGTGGAAACACCAGTAATCACACCAATTGAAACACCGATGAAAAAGATACAGAAGCCACAAATGATCACACCAACTCCAACACCGATGAAAAAGAAACAGGAGCAACAAATGATTACACCAATTCCAACACCGATAATTACTCCAGTGGAGACACCAGTAACCACACCAATTGAAACGCCAGTGGAAACACCGATGGTTACTCCAGTGGAAACACCAGTGGAAACGCCTGTGGAAACACCGGTAGAAACACCGATGGTTACTCCAGTGGAAACACCAGTGGAAATACCGACACCACCGATGCCTATCCCGGAGTTCCCTACGCTGGTTCTTCCTATTGCAGCGATAATGGGTCTTATTGCGCTACTGCTCTACAGAAGAGAGAACAGGTAGGTTATAACAGAGGGGACAAACAGATAAACTGTCCCTTCTTTATTTTATTGGAGCTTGATCTCTCTTATTGTATGGTATATCGGGCCATCAGGCGTGAGGATGCTTTTTTTGAAGCTTATTGAATTTACGACCATAGTCCCAAGATCAACTTCTCCCAATTTATTTATCTTATCAAGGATGACCGCTTTTTCCCTGGCCTGTTTTACACGGGCAAGCGTGGCATGTGGAGTAAACTGATAATCTTTTTTAAATTTGAATGGTGTAAGGACGCGCTCTATTTCATTATGTAAAGTCCCGAATTCACCCTGTGCCCCTATCCAGATAACCCTGATATAACCTGATTTTGGAAATACACCTATTCCCTTGATCCTTGCTTCGAATGGTCTGCAGTTAATCTGTGATAAAGCCGAAATAATAGGCTCAACTTTATCTTCCTGTGTATCTCCGAGGAATTTCATGGTAATATGTACCAGTCCTGGCTCAACAAGTTTAATGCCTGGAGCCTTCAGCATTGAGCTTATTCTCTCTATCTCCGGGATGAATGTATCAGGTAGTTCAACAGCAATGAATGTACGTATCATATTCTCATTACTTAAACTCTCTATTTGCTTAAAAATTTGGGTGTAATACTGGAAAAATCATTTAAATAGAGAACTACTTACTATATATTGAGGAGCCGGGGAATGTTTCCTATCCTATCCATAATACTTTTTTTTGGCTCCTCTATCCTGAATTCTTTAATACAATGAGAAGATAATGTTAATAATCGATATATTGCCCCATCTTTTTGATCTGTTTTCCCATTACCACCCCGGCAACAACCCCGCTTAAATGGGCACTGCGTGCGATAGGATCGGTTAAGCCGAATAATAACCCGAATATCAGATCTATGAGGACAAGAAGGATCAACACATAGGTTATTCTCACAGGGGGGCCAAAAAATAGAGATACCTGTATATGAGGAGCTATCACTGCAAGGCATGCGAATATTCCGAGTATCGCTCCGCTGGCACCGATCGCAGGTACTGAAGATCCAACAATAAAAATGGACCACAGTGAATAACCTATTGCTGCAATGATGCCTGAGAGGAAAAATACGGCCAGGAATCTCTTCCCTCCTATTCTGCGCTCAAGCTCAGGTCCGAAAAAGAACAGGATCATCATATTGAACAGCAAATGCATTGTACCAGCGTGCAGGAATATAGATGTCACAAGGGTCCAGGGCCTTGAGACAATATCCAGAGGATAGAGAGCCAGATAAAAGAAATAACCTGGAATAACCATACTCAGAAAGAAGGATATGATAGCTATTATCAGGATCGTTAGAGAATAACTGCTTCTTATTGTTGATATGGCATTGCCCAACGGTTTAAAGACAGGTTTTTTATGCTTCTTTACCATTTGATCGGGTTTATAATTGTATAATCCTCCACTATCGTGAATCCTTTCTTTGAACAATGCAAGCCCGGAGCAATTATGCGATTCAGGCAGGCGGTGATTATAACAATACGGGTTGCCGCAGAATTTGCATGTGAACGGCATCGGGTCTCTAAAACCGCAGTAATCGCATTCTTTTGACATGGTATTATTCCCTCGTGAAATATAACAGGATACTCAGTGCAATAAACTGAAGCGCATCCGGGACTATTACATACATAAGGTTATATCCTAACAACTCAACTATCGGCGGATATACCTGCGGAGGTGTGCTTGCTATAAGTATCAACAGCAAGACAGCCCGTGAAAGGCTCTGGAGCAGGAGCGCGAGGGTGAAGATAATAAGACCAAGCGTAAAATTAGATTTTATTCTCCTGTATATCTCAATATACGAATATAAAAGCACAAGCAGTAGTACTATGTTGCCTGCTGTAATATAATATGCGACCTCTGTTACTTGAATAGGATTACCTCCCTGCTATTTTGATTTACTCTGTTTATCAACTTTTTCCCAAATTTGGTTGAATTCATCTAAATTTGTCTCCATAGCCTTAGATATAAAATACATTGCGCCGTACTTATCGCCCTCCATTGTGATAACTCCGTTTTTGATAAGAACGTCAAGATGGTGCCTGATAGTCTTATAATCCATATCCATCGATTCAGCTAACTGATTTGCATTATACGGCCTATCGATAAGGTGTTTCAGTATTAATGCACGGGTCTGCCCTCCGCGTGTTCCTGCAATCAGATACCATAGTAATTTTTTCAGCTAGTTTCCTCCTATCCTACCGGTCAGGATGAATTAACATCGTAATGATTATAATGTATTATAAAAAGTTATGCAGGGCCGCCATAACTTCTCACTTTAAAATCGGCGCAGTATATCCTGGCAATCTCCCTGCATTTATCAATATCTACTACAGGAAGATCGACCACAGTGAACCTCAACTCCATTCTGGTTCTTGAGATATCACGGGCGAACTCAAGCATTTTTTGGTATGCTTTTCTGAATTTCGGATCACACAACTGGTTATATTTCTCTTCATCCTGGGCATTCAGACTGATAGAAACGATTTTCATCCCGGCGTCCGCCAGCTCTCCTGCCACATCCCTGTCAGGATACAGTAGTCTGGCATGGCCAATAGTATCAAGCCTGGTTGGAATGCCCCGAACTGTAAGCCATTTTGTGATCTTAAGTACATCGTCTAAACGCACCAGTGGTTCTCCCATTCCGGTGAAAACTACCTCTCTGTACTTTGAGAGTTCAGTTTGTGAGAGTTGTTCGATTATTTCTGAAAGTGCAGGTTCCCTTGAGAGCCTGAGGTTATAACCATACACACCATCAGAATAATGTTTGATACAAAAAACACAACGGGCAGTACATCTATTTGTAATATTAAGATACAGGTTTCCGTGTGCTTCATAAATGATAGTGTCTTTTGTGTTCATTTTTATTGATAAATAATAATGATCTATTGCTTCTTATTACTTTTCATCTTGTTATTACTTCACATCCATCCTCATTGATGATCACTGTATGTTCTGATTGCGTAACGATTTCTCCACTTGCTTCGATTAGTTCAAAATATTTCCTTAAACCTTTCATATCTTCAATCTTTATCTCAGGGATCCATCTTCTCGCAAAGGGCAGTGTGCCAAATCTATCCATGATCTCTTGATGTGCTTTTGTTTTGATCTTTTCGTTTATTGCAAAGATATACGACCTCCCATGTTTTATATTCCCATCGCCGTATGTGGCGAAAGGCTCGATTGCAAAGACCATATCTTTCTTTATCCTCTGGCTAAATAAGCTCCCATAGTTTGGTATGGTCACTCCTGCATGCAGTCTATACCGCTCCAGACTGTGCCCTGTCAGATCCTTGATCGGATTGAAACCATATTTTTTAATAGTTTCCCAGATTACTTTTCCAATCATCCGTGTATGGGCATTATCCCTGATAGAGGTAATTGCTTTTTCCAGTGCTTCCTCAGAGGCCATGATTATCCTGTCATGGTCTCTTGTCCCTATCTCAATTGTACACGCAGTGTCTGCAATAAAACCTTCGATGTGGACACCTATATCCACCTTGACCACATCTCCTTTATGGAAACATCTCAGGTTATCCTCTGGTGTGAAATGAGATGCGATCTCATTGATGGAGATGTTGCAGGGGAATGCGATATTTCCCCCCAGTTCCTCGATCCTGTTCTCAATATACTCTGCAGCCTCAAGTAGTGGAACATCCTCTTTTATGATTTTTTCTGATTCATTCCTGACTTGAGCTGCGATTTCTCCTGCTTCTATATAGTATCCATGAATTGCTTCATTCATCTCTTGTAACTATTGCTGCTCCTATCAATATAAGTGCACCGCCGGTTATTATCAGCATTGAAATTTGTTCATTGAGAATAATAACTGCCAGAATAACTGCACTCACAGGTTCAATTAACCCCATGATACTGGCACTGGATGCTCTTACTTTCTTTAGTCCGTTAAAATACAGCGATACAGCCAGTATAGTCGGGAATATCGCCAAAAGTATGAGATAAGCAGTGTTTTCAAAAATTACTTCCGCAGGAACAAGGCC
Organism: Candidatus Methanoperedens nitratireducens; assembly: GCF_000685155.1. Taxonomy (GTDB): domain Archaea; phylum Halobacteriota; class Methanosarcinia; order Methanosarcinales; family Methanoperedenaceae; genus Methanoperedens; species Methanoperedens nitratireducens. The sequence goes on along the minus strand of NZ_JMIY01000005.1, from coordinate 225,053 downwards.
AGCAGGCATGAGGATAAGAATTGCGATTATGAAACTCCAGAATGCCTGTGTGTAACCTGAATAGGTCTGGCTGATATATTTTGATATCATTATCTCGGATGCATATGTGATTCCAGAGATTATGCCTGCCAGTACACCGAATGAAAGCTTGTAAAAATAAAGATCTTCCGGACCAACAATAAATATGATTCCAGCAATTGATAGAACAAGGGCAAGCAATCCTTTCTCTGCAGGGCTCTCTTTCAAAAGCACCGGAGAGAGCACGGTCACATATACAGGTGCAGTATACAGCAACAACACCGCAACAGAGACTGATGACTTGAGTACTGATATAAAGAACATCAGCATGGTTATCATTTGCAGTATGCCAAATAACACAAGGTAGATTTTTTTATCTTTGAGCTTTACCTTACCCAGGTTGCCAGAGATCAACAAAGCAATGAAAAATATTACCGCTGCAAAAGTAACCCTGTAAAAAATTATGCCCTGTACCGATATCCCGCTTATCATTTTTCCAAATATTCCCGCAAGGCTGAACAGGACAGTGGCTGTTATTATCTCTCCATAGCCCTCAAAAAGATTGCGATTAGGGATGTAGATCATCTAAATAATCTTTTCTTCTCCTCTTTCTCTTGTTCTTATCCTTATATCCCTCAAAAAAGATATACTTTGAGCCAGGGCTATCATCTCATCCCTTGTGAGAGGCTTCTCTTTTTTTAGATCTTCATCAGGGGCATATTCAGGAATGCCCTGCTGGATGACGTACGTACAATCATGCCCTGTAAGGGACTTAGCTATCCCGGGAACATCATCAAAGGATCGAAAAACGGTAGTCCTGACCTCGATATCAACACCCTTCAGGTTCAATGATCGAAGCGCATGTTCGGCGGCATCATCAACACCTCCTGTAATCATGCTGTATCTTTGTGCATCATAAGGTGTGGCTTTGATATCCAGGAAGATCTTATCAACAAGTTTTTTCTCAATCAACCTGGAAAGACGCTCAGGGTAGTACCCGTTGGTCTCGATACCTACGAGCAAACCCTGCTTTTTTGCAAATTCTGCAAGGTGCTCCAGTTCTCCGGGATGCGCTGTGGGCTCACCGCCTGAGAAAACCACCGCGCTTATAAAAACTTTTGAATCAAGTATCTGATTCTCGATTTCTTCAATATCGACAGCACATCCTCTCTTGAACAGTGGCTCCAGCCTGTTCGTCACCTTTATGAATTCATTATTTGAGCAATAAAGACATTTAAAATTGCAGCCGTTGAAGAAAACGACAGATACAGATCTGCCGTACCAGTCTATTGTTGATACAGGGATGATTATACCGCTAAAAATCAATCTCATTCTTCTCCTTTATCAAAAAGATTATGAATTAATAAACTAATCCCATATCAGAGCGCTGTATTAAATCTTGCGCAGGTTAGGATTTCAGTTAGGAAGATATGATTAAACGGAGAGATACAGATGTCAGGTAGATCAGATATATTGAGAAAGATGGGACTGTTCGGTATCGGTGTAATTTCAATGACACAGGAGAAAATCGAGGAATTTACCCAGGAAATGATAAAAAGGGGAGAGATGAACCAGGAGGAAGGAAGAGCATTTGTCAGACAGGTCCTATCAGAGAAAGATAAGCAAATTGCAGATATCGAAGCCAGAGTAAATGAAGCTGTTAGAGACATGATCAAAAGGAGTGGAGTTGTGGCGAGGGCTGATCTTGAGGTTCTTGAGAGAAGAATAGAGGAACTTGAGAGAAGCACTGTGAAGAGAGCGAGTCTTGAGGCTCTTGAGAAAAGAATAGAGGTACTTGATAGAACCTCTGTGATGAGAGTTGATCTTGATATTCTTGAAAGGAGAATCGTAGAGCTTGAAGAGGCGATCCGATCTATGGCCAAATAACAGATCTGTCCTGGAAGTAGCATCTTGCATCTGCTGGATAAAGAATACGCCTATGTTAGACGATATCGGGAGATCGTTAATGTACTGATACGGCATGGTTTCGGATATCTTGTTGATAGATTCGGCCTTCGACCGTCTCGATTGCGTGAGAGGATCACAAGGCCAAAACCATTCAAGGAACAACTGTTCTTATTATCTGAAGCAGAAAGACTGAGGCTTGCTTTAGAAGAGCTTGGGACCACATTTATAAAATTAGGGCAGATTTTAAGCACGCGCTATGATCTGCTTCCAGAAGAGTATATAAAAGAACTAACAAAACTTCAGGATCGTATTCCTCCATTTGATTATTCAGAAGTAAGGAAGGTGGTTGAGAGAGAGTTCGGGATAAGCATTGAGGGGATTTTTGTTTCATTTGATCCCGTACCGCTTGCTGCGGCTTCAATAGGGCAGGTTCACCGTGCCAGACTCCTAGAGGGGGATGAGGTAATAGTTAAGGTGATGAGACCTGGTATTGAAAAAATAATCGAGATTGATCTATCGATTCTAATGAGCATGGCAAGATTTGCCGAGAAGCACATAAAAGAAACTAAAGCTCTTAATGTCATTGGCTCTGTGGAAGAGTTCTCCCGTATTATCAGGCAGGAGTTAGATTATATCCATGAGGCCCAGAACGCAGATAGATTCTATCTGAATTTTGCAGGAAGCACGACTGTCAGGATACCAAGGATCTACTGGAAGTATACAACAAAACATGTTTTAACCATGGAATTTCTGGAGGGTATCAAGATATTAGATTTTACACAGCTTGATGCAGCAGGACTTGATAGAAAAATAATCTCTACAAACCTTGCAAATGCGTATTTGAAGATGATATTCGAAGACGGCTTTTATCATGCAGATCCGCATCCAGGGAACATACTGGTCTCAAAGGAAGGGGCTATTATATTTCTTGATTTTGGTATGGCAGGACATATCGACCATGTCCTTCGGGAGAACCTTGTTAATATCATGATAGCTATTGAGAGGGATGATATCGACCTGCTAATAGACAGTATCGTAGAGATGGGATTGATTAGCGATGTTGCGGCTGAGAACTCGATGCTTCGGGTTCATATTGAGGATCTTATAAACAGGTATTATGATATACGTGTCAGGTTCATAGATCCGACGGCGTTTTTGCGCGATCTTATAAGTGTGATAACAAAGAGCGGGGGTAGAATACCGACAAACGTCATGCTTTTATCAAAGGCACTCAGCATAGCGGATGAGATCAACCGCAAACTTAACCCGGATTATAATTTTGCAGAATACCTGGAACCTTATATTAACAGGATTATTGAGGAGCGTACAAGGCTATCCCATATAGCCAGTGAGACCGCAAAAACAGCATGGGATTTTATCCGGCTGCTAAGATCCCTCCCACGGAGGGCCAGTCATATCCTTTCAAAAGCGGAGAAAGGGACTCTTAGAATTGAACTTGAGCACCAGGGACTTGAGACAGCTATTGAGGAACTTGATATAGTAAGTAACAGGTTATCGGTCAGCCTGATAATATCTGCTCTGATAGTGGGTTCGTCTCTTATTATCCAGAGCAATATAGCCCCGCGTCTGTGGGAGATACCTTTGTTCGGGATTCTTGGATTCCTTATCGCCGGATTTCTTGGAATGGGGCTGGTCATCTCTATCCTGCGCTCTGGTAAGTGGTGAAATAGAAGTGCTTCAACTTGATATGGATGTTCTAATAGCTTTATCTCATGAAGCATATTAGATGGAAATATGAATATCGCACTTATCGCGCCTACACCTGTTGAATCAAAAGAACTGAGGTTCGAAATACGCCCGGAACCAAAGGCAGATTTTAAAGTTATCTCTAAAGGAGAGTTACATGGAAACTCTATTATCTTTACACATTGCGGCGTGGGTAAGGTCAACGCTGCCCACTCTACTACCCTGGTGCTGGAGAACTACGATATAGAACTTCTCGTACTTTTCGGCATTGGAGGCTCATATTCTTATTCTGGCGCCCGGACAGGTGATATTGTTATCGCAGAGAGTGAAAACTATGGCGAAGAAGGTATATTAACAAAAGAGGGCTGGAGATCCATGGAACTCACAGGCTTTCCTTTACTAAAAGATGAGAGAGAATACTACAATAATTTCCCGGTCGATCAGGAATTAGCGCAGTTTGCAATAAAGGTTACCAGAGATGCAGGTTTTAACGTAAGATCAGGTAATTTTGTAACTGTATCGCAGTGCTCAGGAACGCGCGAGATTGGAGAAATCTTAAAGAAGCGTTTTAATGGCATATGTGAGAACATGGAAGGAGCGGCTGTCGCGCACATCTGCGCACTTTACAGGACTCCCATGATAGAGATCAGGGGTATAAGCAACATCATCGAGGACAGGGATTTAAGAAAATGGAACATAGAGATAGCAGCCTCAAACTGCAATAGAGCAGTAATTGAATTGGTGAAAGGGTTAAAATGAGAAATCTCTCTTTAGGCTACTCGCCATGCCCGAATGATACATTCATTTTCTATGCTTTGGCCCATAAGAAAATAAGAGGAGATGTGGAATTCTCAGAGATACTCAGGGATGTTGAGACGCTGAACAATATGGCTTTGCGCAGGGAACCTGATGTAACCAAGGCATCCTTTCATGCATTCGGTTTTTTAAGAGAGGATTACTGTCTGCTCCGTGCAGGCAGTGCGCTTGGGAGGGGCTGCGGGCCTCTGGTAGTCGCTAAAACACAGATACGGGAATCTGAGCTTGCGCAAAAGAGGATAGCTATCCCGGGGAAGATGACGACAGCTTATTTACTACTCAAGCTGTTTGATCCTGAGATAACGGATGTTATTGAGATGCCTTTTGATCAAATCATGAACGCGGTCAGTCTGGGCATGGTAGATGCGGGTTTAATCATTCACGAGGGCAGGTTTACTTATCCGGGCTACAATCTTGTGAATATCATTGATCTTGGGGAGTGGTGGGAGAGAGAAACAGGTTTGCCTGTACCTCTTGGTGGAATCCTTGCGAGGAGGGAATTAGGCGCATCTGTGATAAGAGAAATAGACCGAATGATAAGAGAGAGTATCGAATACGCATTTCAGAATCACACGCTTACCCGCCAGTATATAAAACATAATGCACAGGAACTTGATGATGAGGTAATTGACCGGCACATCAAACTCTATGTAAACGATTATACACTGGATATCGGGGATGGTATAACCGCAATCGAAGAAATGTTGAAAACAGCAGAGGAATTAGATTTGATCCCGCATTCTGATAAGCCTGTACTCACAGGTTAAAGTTTAAGGTGGTTACCTGGAGTCATAAAAGTGAGAGCAGGCAGATCAACCCTATCTCATGCCACTGAGCCTGTGGTTGACCTGCTCTCCCAGTTCGGTCAGAGCATATTTTCCGTCCTCGTATGTTACCAGCTTCCTGGCTCGCAGTTCTTCTATATTCCTATCTGCCCCTGTGATCCGAGTTGTTTTTGCTATGGTTGCACTGTCCATGGGGCCTTTTGAATCAAGTACAGCAAGAATCTTGCTCAATTTATTATTGCTCGCAACAAACCCTATTAATTCTTCCATAGATCTCCAGATGACTTTGACTGAGATAACTTTATTGCATGTGAGAACTATATAAAAACGGCGGGCTAGCCCGGGTAACTCGGCGTTATCTGTAACCCGAAACCGTCGATAGCGGGGGGCGAAGCCAAGGGAAGAAGTTTTAACTGTTGCCCAGCCCACAGGTTCTACTGTGAAACCCCGTCCTATGGGGATGGCGTTGGTACAGAGGCTTTTCTGAAGTAAGGTTTCTGTACCTTAATCGCGGATAACGATCTAGGCCCGGAAGGGAGCAAATCAGCCGTGAACAACTATCGCTCATGGGGTCGCGGGGTGGAGGCGAGTCTGTGGTCAACTGGACAGCGGAAGGAGCTACGACCCGAGGTGTGCCCGCTACTTCTCACTATATCCATCAGCATAAAGATTAAGTAAAAAGTGTTATATAGCAAACAGTAAATAAGAGAGTGCCAAAAGCTGTTTTTGGATACTGATCGGCTAATCGCATTGATGTTCTACCCTGACGAGATAGCCAAGCCCGGTATGGCGCAGGGTTGCTAACCCTGTGTTCCCGCAAGGAACTCGGGGGTTCAAATCCCCCTCTCGTCGTACATAATTATCCTTTGCATTCGATAGGAGATTAAAATGGATACTAAATTTTACTACCACGCAGATCCAATTACAATTTATAAAGATGATATCTTAAAAACAGATTGCGTGCCAAATGAAACTATTGATTTAGAGCCTATCCGAAAAGTCCAGAAGCTCTGAACGTTATCCATGCACATGCGAAGTGT
>NZ_JMIY01000005.1:177147-218679 GCF_000685155.1 Candidatus Methanoperedens nitratireducens | reverse complement strand
GTTGTCATTACCCCACATTACCCTACATTGTAATTCTTCTACTTTTCGGATAGGCTCTTAATGCAAGTGACTACTGCCAAAGGGAAGTGACAGAGAATATGGCTGAAAAGCAATACAAGTGTAATATGTGTGGTGCTACATTTAAATCTGAATCAGAGCTAATGGAGCATGCGAAGAAAGAACACAAAAAGTCAAAATAAGCAGAGAAGAGTGATTGTTTAATTAAAATCGCACTCTGGCGGGAGAAATGAGATTCTGTAGAACGGATTTAGGTGCGCTACAAATGGGACAGACCCAATTTGGTGGTAATTCGCTGAATTTTTTTCCTTCATCATAGATATAATTGCATACGGTGCATCGGAATTTTGCCATATTATTTCCCCTGTTCAAGCATTAGGAGTAAAAGAGTATATATATATTGTCCATCTTTGTTCTCCTTGCAATAATAGAATAATTTATATGTTGTCTCAACAAATATGGAACTGGGAGTTGAAATTATGCTAGAATCAAAAAACATTGGATACATCATATATTATGAACTTTGACTACATCATTGTTGGTGCAGGAGTCATAGGAAGCTCCATTGCTTATTACTTGAAAAGTGCACTGCAGGATAGTAAGATACTTCTCCTTGACAAAAATCACAGTGCAGGTGCGGGTAATACAGCAAGGAGTGCAGCACTTTACCGGAACTTTTTTTCGTCCCACACCAGTCGAGTGCTGGCAGGCAGTTCGATCAGGTATTATCTTGAGCTGGGGGATAAAGTCCAGCTCGATCCCATAGGTTATCTCTGGCTTTTTTCGGAAGAACAATGGGCTGACTCTCAAAATGGTATCCAGCAGCTTGACCCGATAAAGGATAAATTTGAAGTTCTGGACAGGGCAGCAATATCAGACATTCTCAGGCTAAACCATAAAGCAAAAGCTCCTTTCCCTGATGTATATGCTGGGATTTATTGTCATCTGTGCGGTTCAATCTCTGGAATGGCGCTTGCCCAGCACTATGCCTCTGAGTTTAAATCCATAGGCGGAGATGTCAGTTTCGATACAGACATCAAGTCCTTTATTTTGACTGGACAGAACAGCCGCTATGCCCCCTGGGACGAAGTTAAGGTCAGCGGGATTGTGGACCAAGAAAGCAATACCTACCATGGAACACAGTTCGTCATAGCAACTGGAGCATGGATCCATGATCTACTCGCTCCCATTGGTATTGTTTCAGGCATACTTCCCAAAAAGCGGCAGCTTTTCGGCCTTACCATAAAAGACCCAGCCCAACTCTTAATGAATCATAATTCAACAAAAAAACCTGCTGTCATCCTTCCAGCAGGAGGGGTTTACATAAAGCCCATACTGGATAAAAATATTCTTATTGTGGGCTGCGCCGACGATCTGGGTCAACCATACTTGATGTCCGATCCTGAACCTGATCCACTTTATTTTCATAGCGCAATCGAGCCTGTTTTAAACCATTATTTCCCAGAGCTTAAGAATTACAAGTTATCCCTCAAATGGGCAGGATATTATGATTATCACTGGCCAGACATGACCCCGGTTATCGAGTCAGTGGCTAACCTTACATGGGTCGGTGGAACTTCAGGAAGCGGTATAATGAAAGCCGATGCCATAGGTCGAATTGCAGCTGCAAGATTGCAGGGTCATGAGGAAGCGATTCTTGCAGATGGAGTAAAGTTCAAGGTATCCAAACTTTCATTGCGTGATAGAGAGGTTGAAAAGGAAGAGTTAATCATCTGAATAAGCTGCTAGAGCGATAATTTAATCCAATATAAAACATAACGATTTGAATAAAAAGGATGAAAAACAATGGCAACACCAAAGATGCTCTATGTATCTGAGCAAACCCCACATGGTCCGCATACGCTGGATATTTATTCTCGCCTGCTGGATGACCAGATAATATTTCTCACAGGTGAAATCAATGAGGATACAGCAGAAAGTATCATCGCCCAGCTTCTTTATTTAGAGGCAAAAGACTTCGAAGGTAACATTCGTATTTGCATAAACAGCCCTGGAGGACTGGTTACCGCTGGTCTTGCTATATACGACACCATGCAGTGCATAAAATGCAGTATCGAAACCATCTGCCTTGGGCAGGCCGCCTCGATGGCTGCGGTTTTACTGGCAGCAGGTACCAAGGGAAAAAGGATGGCATATCCTAACGCACGGGTGATGATACACCAGCCCCTTGGCGGCGCACAGGGACAGGCATCGGATATCGCTATCCAGGCAAAAGAGATGGCAAGGGTCAAAGAACATCTCAACGAAATCTTAGTCCATCACACGGGGCAGCCCATGGAGGTCATTGAGAAAGATACGGACAGGGACTTCTTCCTGACCGCAGAGGAAGCAGTGGAGTACGGTTTGATAGATGGAATAATGAGGGCTGGAGAAGGAGTAGTAAAAGCGAATAAAAGGATATGAGTGCATACATGAATCCATTCGGGTCTAAAGATTTTATTGGTACTGATAGGAGTCGTATTACCCTCTACCGCCTCAGCAGACTTGAGGAGATAGGCTTAGGGAACATCTCCCGTTTTCCATACTCTATCAAGATATTGCTTGAAGCTCTCCTCCGGCATGTGGATGAGCGAATTGTTACCGAAGAGGATGTTGAATCCTTAGCCAGATGGGATCCAAAAAATAGAGTTGAGCGCGAGATACCTTTTATTCCAGCAAGGGTGCTTCTGCAGGATTTCACTGGAGTTCCTGCAGTGGTCGACCTGGCTGCCATGAGGTCGGCTGTAGAGAGGCTGGGAGGCGACCCGGCAAGGATTAATCCTGTTATACCCGCAGACCTGGTTATTGACCATTCCATACAGGTAGATTATTACGGCACCTCATACGCCAGAGCTTATAATGAGAAAAAAGAATTTGAACGAAACCGCGAGAGGTATGCTGTTCTTCGATGGGGTCAAAAGGCTTTTGATAACTTTCGCGTTATTCCGCCGGGGAGAGGAATAGTCCATCAGATAAATCTTGAGTATCTTGCATCGGTAGTCCATGTCAAAAAAGTGAACAGTGAACTTATCGCCTTTCCAGATACCCTTGTCGGGATGGATTCTCATACCACGATGATAAATAGCTTGGGAGTGCTGGGATGGGGTGTTGGAGGGATAGAAGCAGAAGCGGTTATGCTCGGCCAGCCGTATCACATGCCGGTTCCCGAGGTTGTGGGATTCAAGCTTTACGGTGAATTGAAGGAGGGAGTAACAGCCACCGATCTCGTTCTTACCATTACCCAGATGTTAAGGAAACATAACGTTGTGGGCAAATTCGTCGAATTCTATGGACAGGGTTTGAGCACATTGAGCCTGCCCGACCGGGCTACTATATCCAATATGGCTCCTGAATACGGTGCTACTGTGGGGTTCTTTCCCATCGATGATGAAACATTGAAATATCTCCTGATGACGGGAAGAAAAAGGGAACACGTTGATCTGGTTAAATTATATGCAATGGAGCAGGGTCTTTTCCGCACCGATGAAAGTCCCGAACCCCTGTTCAGCGAGACATTGGAACTTGACATGAGCACCGTTGAACCAAGCCTCGCAGGACCGAAACGACCTCAGGATCGCATACCTCTTGATGAAATGGAAGCAAGTTTCCATAATGCCATGGAGGAGACATTTCTCCGGGAAAAAACTAAAGTGGAAGCGGATCATGAATATCACCGCTGGCTGGGAGAGGGCGGAAGCTTCAGGGTCGAGCATAAACATACTGGCGGGGAAGAGCCTGCCGCAAAATATGAGATGAAAGTTCCGGTAAAAAGCGGTTCGATAGTAATAGCAGCCATAACCTCATGCACCAACACTTCAAACCCGTCTGTTATGATAGGGGCGGGTCTTCTGGCAAGAAACGCTGTAGAGCGCGGACTCAAGGTCAAACCTTATGTTAAAACGAGCCTTGCCCCGGGTTCGCGTGTTGTCAGCGAATATCTTGTGAACTCAGGTCTCATGCCCTATCTTGAAGCTCTGGGATTCCACCTCGTGGGATACGGATGCACGACCTGCATAGGCAATAGCGGCCCAATTCCGGAAAATGTTGCTAAGGCGATGAAAGAGAATAATCTGATAGTCACTGCGGTCTTAAGTGGAAACCGCAATTTTGAGGGCAGGATTAACCCGATCGTCAAAGCAAATTACCTTGCTTCACCTCCGTTAGTTGTAGCGTATGCAATATCGGGTACGGTAGATATTGATCTTAAAACGGAACCTATCGGATACGACCCTAATAGCAAACCTGTATATTTAAAAGATATCTGGCCCGGGCATGAGGAAATCCAGCAGGTTATAAAAAATACTATCAGCCCCCGGTTGTTTGAAAAACAGTATTCAGTTGTATCCAGCGGTACAGAGCTATGGGAGAATCTCAAAGTCCCTTCAGGCGAACTCTATAAATGGGACAACGAATCGACCTATATTCAGGAACCTCCTTTCTTCAGGGATTTCCCGATAAAGCCTCCTGAAAAGGGCGACTTGAGGGATCTCAGGATACTTGTATACCTGGGAGATAGCATCACAACGGACCACATTTCTCCAGCTGGGGAATTTTCTCAAGACAGTCTTGCAGGCCAGTATCTGATATCCCAAGGAGTAGCTCATCTGGATTTCAATTCCTATGGATCAAGAAGGGGGAATCATGAGGTCATGATGCGGGGAACATTCGCAAATATAAATCTTCGAAACAAACTGGTTCCTGATAAAGAAGGAGGCTGGACACGTTATTTCCCTGGTGGAAAAGAGATGACCATTTACGATGCAGCAATGCTTTACAAAAAGAATGGTATTCCTCTTGCTATCATTGCGGGAAAGGAATACGGCACAGGGAGTTCCCGCGATTGGGCTGCCAAGGGTACATGTCTTCTTGGGGTCAGCGCGGTAATAGCTGAATCGTTTGAGCGTATCCACAGGAGCAACCTTGTAGGAATGGGCGTTCTGCCGCTGCAGTTCATGAAAGGGGAGAAAGCAGATACGCTGGGCATTAATGGAGATGAGGTACTAAATATCCTGGGTACAAGTAACATAGAGCCTGGGGGAGAGCTGCGCGTGGTTGCAAAAGGTGAAAATGGAAAAGAAGAGATTTTTAATGTCATAGCAAGACTGGACGCGCCGATTGAAGTGGAATTTTATAGAAATGGCGGCATACTGCATACATTCCTCAGAAATATATTAGGTAATAAAAGGAGATGAAAACCATGAAAAAGATTGTCTCTATTAACCCTGCCACAGAAAAGATAAATAGGGAATTTGAGCTTTATTCGCAAGAAAGGATTAACGAAGCGGTTAGAAAGTCCATGACTGCCTTTTCAGGATGGAAGAATCTGGATATCTCTGATAGAGCAGAATATCTTTTGAATGCTGCGAAGGTGTTGCGAAGACGGAAGGCGGAACTTGGCGAAATCATCACAATCGAAATGGGTAAACCCATAAAAGAGTCAATACCCGAGGTTGAAAAATGCGCCTGGGCTCTTGAGTACTTCGCGGAGAATGCAAAGAGGTTTTTAGAACCTGAAATCGTGGAAACGGATGCAAAGAAAGCATATGTCTCATTTGAGCCGCGGGGAACGATACTCTGCATCATGCCATGGAACTTTCCATTCTGGCAGGCACTGCGTTTTGCCGCCCCTGCCCTATCTGGCGGGAACGTTGTATTACTCAAACATTCAAGCTACGTCCCCTTATGTGCATTGGAACTTGAAAATGTTTTTTTAGAGGCAGGTTTTTCCGAAGGGATCTTCCAGACGTTACTGATCGATGGATCAACTGCATCATCGCTTATAAAGAGAAAGGAGATTGATGCAGTATCCTTAACAGGGAGCGTTTCCGCAGGACAGAAGGTGGCAGAGGTTTGCGGGCAGAACATGAAAAAGTTCGTCCTCGAACTTGGGGGAAGCGATCCTTTCATTGTACTTGCGGATGCCGATATAGAAAAGGCTGCAAAGATAGGAGTGGCAAGCAGGTTTCTCGATGCAGGTCAGAGTTGTATCGCTGCTAAACGCTTCATCGTCGAAGAAAGTATAGCTGAAGAGTTTACCTCAAAATTTGTTGAGCATGCTTCTAACCTCAAAGTAGGGGACCCTATGGATCCGGATACGGACATTGGCCCGCTTGTGAGGGAGGAGCAGATAGAACTTCTTGAAGAGCAGGTGAAGGATGCCTTATCCAGAGGTGCAAAAGCTCTGCTTGAAGGAGGAATACTTAAAAGGAATGGGTTCTTTTATTCTCCCGTAGTCCTTACTGATGTGACTCAGGAAATGAAGGTGTTGAAGGAGGAGACATTTGGTCCTTTAGCGCCTGTAATTCCGGTGAAAGACGAGTCTGAAGCTATAAAGGTAGCCAACGAATCTGAGCTGGGTCTTGGGGCGAGTATATGGAGCGAGGACAGGGAGAAGGCGCTTTTGCTGTCAAGGGAACTTGAAGTAGGAGTTGTTGTTATAAATTCGCTGGTCAAATCCGACCCGCGCCTTCCTTTTGGAGGAGTAAAGAAGAGCGGTATTGGAAGAGAACTCTCTAAATTCGGGCTCTACGAGTTCATGAATATCAAATCTATATCGGTGTACTGAAATGAAAGGCAGCGACCTTTTCGTAAGATGCCTTGAAAACGAAGGTGTAGAGTACATATTTGGCGTCCCTGGAGAGGAGGTATTGGATATACTGGATTCCCTTTCAAGGTCAAAGATAAAATTCATTGTTACAAGGCACGAGCATGGGGCAGCCTTTATGGCAGATGTCTATGGCAGGGTTACGCACACTCCGGGTGTTTGCCTTTCTACGCTTGGTCCTGGGGCGACAAACCTTATAACAGGCGTGGCAGACGCATATCTCGACAGGGTGCCTCTGGTAGCGATAACAGGGCAGGCAGACCAGGAAAAAACTCACAAGGAAGTACATCAATACATCGACATAGTGGGTTCTTTCAGACACGTCACCACCTGGAACACGACCATCAAGCGTGCTGACTTTATACCTGAGATCGTGAGGAAGGCATTTGATATAGCCGCTGACGCGCCTGGAGCAGTGCATATAGAGCTACCTGAGGATGTGGCGGAGGAGGATACAGGTAAAGTACCTCTTCAGAGGAAAGGTAAAGGTCATATCAGTTCGCCAGGAGAAGAGGAATTGAAAAGAGTGGCAGGTTTTATAAAAAATGCTTCAATGCCCATAATCCTGGCAGGCAATGGAGTTCTAAGGGAGGAAGCTTCCCCGGAGCTTAAAGAGTTCGTAGACAGAACGGGTATACCTGTTGCCACCACTTTCATGGGGAAAGGGGCGATACCTGCGGACAGCCACCTCTACTTAGGCTCTGTAGGTATTCAGGAAAAGGATTATATCATTTGCGGCATTGACGTTGCTGACCTTGTAATCTGTATTGGATTTGATCCGGTAGAGTACAGCCCGCGATTCTGGAACCCGGGCGCTTCAAAAAATATAGTCCATATCCATTCTAATCATCCAGTAGTGGATTCCAGCTACCTGCCCGAGTTTATTCTAATCGGAAGCATCAAGGAAACACTTAAGCATTTAGTAACTTGTTGCAACTTTAAAAAAGAAATACCAGAATACTTCATAAAGCTTAAGGGAATAATCGAAGGCGAACTCGAATCCTTCAGGGATGACACGAGTTTTCCGATGAAGCCCCAGAAGATATTATATGATATACGGAAGTGTCTTTCCAGGGGTGACATCCTTATCAGTGACGTGGGCGCCCACAAGCTCTGGATAGGAAGGCTCTTTCCTGCATACGAACCCAACACGGTTATAATCTCCAACGGTTTAGCTTCCATGGGTTTTGCTTTACCGGGCGCTATTGCGGCAAACCTTGTTCTCACCGAGAAGAAAGTGGTTGCTGCAGTGGGCGACGGTGGTTTTATGATGAACGTTCAGGAGCTTGAAACCGCCAGGAGGCTTGGGTGCAGTTTTGTCGTGATTATCTTTAACGACTCAAAATACGGGTCTATAGACTGGAAGGCAAGAATAAAATTCAATAAGAGCTTTGGGGTTGAGTTTTCAAACCCTGACTTCGTCGAACTTGCGGAAAGTTTTGGAGCAAATGGGGTCAGGATAGAAAGGGAGGAGGAGTTTGCCCCGCTGCTAAAAAAAGCACTTGAAGATGGCGGAATATGGGTTTTTGATGTTAAGGTTGATTACTCTGAGAACATGAAACTTTCTTGGAAGTTGAAAGGGGATGTATGTAAATTTTAGGCGTATTCCCGTTCCTCTATGGGCACGTACTTACATCCTTCATTTCCACAGTATCTTCCAATATACTCTGCTTCCGGTCTATACAGGACTGCTTTAGGCTGCGCTTCTGCAAATTTTTCCTCTAAAATATGCGTGCACCACCCTGCTATTCTTGAAACTGCAAAGAGAGGGGTAAAAAGCTCAGGGCCAATTCCCATCATGCAGTAGATGGACGGGCTGTAGAAATCTACATTTGGATAGATATCTTTTCCTTTTCGTTTTTTAAACTCTACCATTACTACATTCTCGATCTTTCTTGATAGCTCGAACCATTTTGTATTCCCGGTTCTTTCCGCCAGTCTTTCTGAAATGCCTGAGAGAATCTGGGCACGCGGATCCACAGTCTTATAGACCGCATGACCCATACCCATGATCTTTTTTCCCGCGTCTAATCTTGCTTTTACCCATTCCTCTACCTCATCAGTTTTATCAATTTCACAAATCATTTTCATCACTTGTGTATTGGCGCCGCCATGAAGTTCGCCTGAAAGCGCGCCCAGTGCAGCGCCAACGCATGCATACATATCTGCCCGGGTTGATGCCACTACCCTTGCAGCAAACGTGGAAGCGTTAAAGGAATGTTCAGCATGTAGAACGAGGCAGGTATCAAAATCCCTGGCAGTCTGTACATCTGGCACATTTCCTGTCAGCATGTACAGAAAATTTGCAGCATGCCCCAGTCTTTCATCTGGCTTTTTTATATCAAGATTCTTTCTGATCCTGTCCAAGTAAGCGACCAGCGTCACCATTTTGGCAATAAGTTTTATCGATGTTTTTATGCAGGACACTTTTGTTCCGGCTCTTGACTCGATATCAAAATCTGCAAGCATTGGGATTACAGATTGGAGTACATCCATGGTGTTAGCTGTTTTTTTCCTCTTCTTCAGATGCCGGATTATCCCCGCTGGAAGCTGTCTTTCAGAAGCCAGCGTTTCCTTGAATATTTCTAACTCTTTCCTGGCTGGAAGGGTTTCATAGAGAAGCAAATAGACAGTTTCTTCAAAACTTGAATACCGGGCTAACTCCTGTATGTCGTATCCCCTGTAAATCAGTTTGCCCTTTTCACCATCTATAGCACATATTTTTGTATCGGCTACCTTGATTCCCCGCAATCCTATATCTTTAGCCATGTTGTTCAAATAATATCATATTCCAGCCTGTTCTTTACCAGAACCCTTAGTGCAATAGTAATCCCATCGCAGACCCATATTCTCATAAACCGGGCAACCCGGACAGATACAGCCTTTCTCTTCTTTTATTATTTTACTTTTTCCTGTTGCACAGAATAATAATTTCTTTTCTCCCGTACCAACATAAGTAGGGCAGTCGGCACAGATGCACATCTTCGTAAGTTCCCCCACTTTTGCTTCTCTTTCTTCAGGAGACATCTTACTCATTGCTTCCATATTCTGTTTAAAAGTCATTTTTTGCTGTCGCATATTTTCACCCCGATTATTTATCCTGATAGCAAAATAAACAACCCTAACCTATTTAAGTATAATGATTCTATTGTTTACCTTTTTTGCTTTCGATTATGCGTTTCTTGATCTGGGCAATCTGTTTTGTGACAGGTATTTCCTTGGGACACACTTTTGTGCACCACCACCTGGTCTGGCAGCCCCATGCCCCATCCTTATTATCCAGCAGAGATATCCTCTCCACAGCACCCTCGTCCCTTGAATCGAAGAGATACCGGAAGGCTCTGACGAGAGCAGCGGGGCCGATATAGGTTTCTGTCTCCTTTGCCTGATTTATTGGGCATGAGGAAGTACAGCAGGCGCAGAGTATGCAGCGGATGGCATCCTCAAATATTTTGTGCTCCTCAATGGACTGGAGCCGTTCCTTGTCTGGTGGAGGAGAGTTTGTGATAAGATAAGGTTTGACTGAATTGTATTTTTCAAAGAACGGCACCTGATCAACAACCAGGTCCCTGACCACTCTGAACACCTGCAGGGGCTCGATAAGAATCTCCTCATTCTCTTTAAAATCTTTAACTAACTTCTGGCACGCCAGTGCGCTTGTGCCATTGATTCTCATCCCATCAGAACCGCAAACACCATGACCACAGGACATGCGAAAAGACAGTGTTGGATCCTGTTCCCAGCGAATCCTGTTGAGACAATCCAGAATCCGATCCGCTGGGTTTGCCTGTATCTCATAAGCCTGATAGTAAGGCTTTTCATCCTTCTTTGGGTCGTAACGAAAAATCTTGAATTTCAGTAACATCAGTAGTTCCTCGGTTGTGGTTTGAATCGTGTGATCTTAACTGGCTTATACCTCACATCAGGTTTCTCGTTGAGAAAAACCAGTGTATGTTTAAGATAATTAGTGTCATCCCTTTCCGGGAAATCATCCCGGAAGTGTGCTCCACGGCTCTCCTTCCGGTTAAGAGCGCTCAAGAGTATCACCTCTGCAAGCTCAAGTTGATGTCCCAGTTCTATCGCTTCCATCAATTCGTAATTGTAAGAAGGCCCCTTATTTTCGATATTAATATCCCTGTAGCGTTCTTTCAGGGACCGGGTCTCCTCAATACCTTTCTTAAGACCCCCCTCATTCCGGAAGACTGAACAACGATCCATCATCAAGGACTGCATCATTCGCCTGATATCATCGATTTTTTCTTTGCCCTTATGGTCCAACAAACCATCAATTTTAGCCTGAACCATTTTTAATGGTTCGTAGGAAATGGTGGAAGTTCCGGATTCCGAGATATATTGCTTCATTGCTATCCCGCTTCTCCTCCCGAATACCAGCAAATCCAGGAGGGAATTGCAACCGAGCCTGTTCCCGCCGTGGACAGACACGCAGGCACATTCTCCTGCAGCGAATAAACCCTGAACGACCGTGCCTTTCTCGTCAATGAAAACCCTGCCTTCTGAATCCGTGGGGATACCTCCCATGATATAATGGATGGTGGGCAGGACAGGAATGGGGTCTTTTACCGGGTCAATACCCAGATAAATCCTCACAAAAGAGGTAATTTCCCATAGTTTCTCCATGATCCTTTCCTCACCGAGATGCATCAGGTCAAGATGAACGTAATCCCTATCAAAACCCCTACCTTCCTTGACTTCGGTCAGAATGGAACGGGAAACAATATCTCTTGGTGCAAGGTCTTTTACAGTGGGTGCATATCGCTCCATAAACCGTTCTCCCATCTTATTCCTTAAAATCCCTCCTTCTCCTCTTGCCGCTTCGCTTACAAGGATACCGAGTGGATAAAGTCCGGTGGGATGGATCTGGATAAATTCCATATCCTGAAGAGGAATACCCGATTGATATGCCAGACCAAAACCGTCTCCAGTCGAAGCAAAGCCGTTGGAAGTGGTTTTATATATCTTACCGCATCCGCCAGTAGCAAGAAGAACTGCTCTGGCAGCAATGAGATTTAGCTCTCCTGAGGAAAGATCGTATGTAACAACCCCCATACATTTCCCTTCTTCAAAGACAAGCGAAAGAACGTACTGTTCCTGGTAGAATTTCACATTTTTTCGCAGGCACTGGTCAAATAACGTATCAAGAACGACCCTTCCTGTTCGGTCAGATGCATGACATGCTCTTTTCACGGGTCTTTTGCCATAATCCTGTGTATGTCCTCCAAAGTTGCGCTGGGCTATCTTTCCTGCAGCATTGCGGCTGAATGGAACGCCCATATGTTCCAGTTCATATATCACCCGGGGAGCATCCCTTACCATGATCTCAACAGCATCCTGGTCAGCAAGGTAATCGCTTCCTTTGACAGTATCGAACATGTGCCATTCCCAGTTATCTTCTTCTTCATTGCCAAGCGAAGCGGCAATTCCTCCTTGTGCTGCGCCTGAATGGGAGCGCGTGGGCAAAACCTTACTCACAACAGCGACATCCGCTCTATCCACACACTCAACTGCAGCCCGAAGCCCTGCTAAGCCAGCGCCTACAATAATGATATCGTGCTGGAAGTTCATGTATATCCCCATTTTACTCTGGGCCTAAAGACACTCACCAGATGACATTTAGAAGCTAACAATAAGATAAATAGTTAACTGAGATTTGATACTGTGATGTATCCCAGAATTAGTTCATCTTATCTCTTACATTTATTAACCTTGGCAGAAAATAGTCTGCATTCACTGCTCCTGGAATTCTTTCAAGCACGTTACCGCTGGCATCGAGAAAGAGCATGTGAGGGGGGAAACTCACACCATACCTGCGCGCTACTTCCTTGTCAATATCCAGATCCATAGCCACGAGAATGTAATCCTCTCTAAGAATACTGTTTACCTCCGGGTTTCTCAGGGTTTCTGACTCGAACTGCTTGCAGAACTGGCACCATACTGCCCAGAAATATGCCATCACAGGCTTATCTTCCTGCTGTGCAGCCTGCAGTCCCTTATCAAGGGATTTTGACCATGTCAGGCCACCAAGATAAGTATTGTTTGTATCGCTGAGCTTGAAATCCGTGAGAGAAATATTGTAAGAGATGTATGCAAAGGATATGATCAATACCATCACAAGGATCGAAATCAGTTTTTTTGTTCTCATATGTATCTCCTGGATTGAATCTCCTGATTTTAACTATCGTTTTCTTTTACCATAAATACCATATGCCATGTTATGACTGATTTACTCAATTTATCAGGCTTGCGTTCTTTTGAAGGAGTCCTGTGAATATTGCAACCTTAAAGGTCATGTTTGTGTATTAAAATGTAGTTTGTACATTTTTATGACGACTAAGTATATGTGAATAACTGAATTATATGGTTTTAAGGTGAAAAAATGCCGGTATGGAAATACACGAACAAAAACGTAACAAAAGAAGAGGTTGAAAAATCGTTAACTGCAGTAAAAAGCGCATGCTTCAGTTGTGAAACACACGGTGACGGCTGTCCTATATCAAAAACAGCTGGCGAGATAAAAGGAATGATGGAGCTGAAAAAAAGATAGATTTTCCGGCGGTGTATAATATGAGAGTGCTTGGAGTGAGCGGAAGTCCGACAAAAGACAGTAATACAGATGCGTTAGTAAAAGCTATTCTTGAAGCAACAGGAGCAGAGACCGAATTTATCAAACTTTCTGAAATAAAAGTAGGTCCCTGCATCGCATGTATGAAATGCGTTTATACGAACGAATGTGTCCTCAAAGACGATTTCAAGTGGCTTTCCAAAAAAGTGATGGAGGCTGATGCCATCGTGGTAGGATCACCCACATACTACGGCTCAGCTAGCGCTTTTATGAAGGCATTCATAGAGAGGCTTTATTCAAAAAGACACATAAAACTCCTGATGCGCGGAAAAATCGCAGCAACGGTGGCTGTAGGAGTGGCTGCTGAAAAGATGGTAGCTGAGTGGATGGGAAATGCCCTTCGCGCCGGAGGCATGGAGATAGTTGGAAGTATGACGGCTAAAGGGACACCGTGCTGCTTTGTATGCGGGCCAGGAGAGACTTGCGATTATACTGTCTGGAATGCCTATTCAAAAGAACTGACCGGAATTGACTTCGGGGTTGGTGAAGCGTATAAGGAGTATCTTGAGGTCCTGCCCGATAATGTACCTTATGCACGTGGCTCTGCTAAATTTCTGAAAAGCTACAGGTCGGTAAAGGATGAGCCTCCGGTGATAGCAGAGGCGGAGAAAATTGGAAAGATGATCAGAGAGAGAATAGAGAGCGGTAGGTGATTATATGCAGGTGCTTGGAATAAGCGGAAGCCCGGTTAAAAACAGCAATACCGACAGGCTGGTTAAAACTGTGCTTGAAGCCACGGGTCTTGATCACGAATTCATCAAGCTTTCGGAATATGATATCCATCCATGCAGAGCATGCCTTGGCTGTGCTAAGGACAACACTTGCAAGCAGCAGGACGACTGGCACATCATCGAGAATAAAATCAAAGAGTGTGCTGCTCTTGTTATTGGCGGCTATCCTACCTATGGTACTCTTGACTCAAGAACAAAGATGCTGACCGAACGGATGTACTCCATGCATCATCAAAAGATGCTAAATAAAGATAAAATCGGAGCAGCAGTAGCAGTCGGGGTTGGAAGAGGAATACCAAGCGTGGATAATGTGGCAGATCAGATTGCCTCTTTCATGGAAATGGAAGGATTTAGCGTCATCGGCAAGATCAGCGGAACCGGGAACGTTTCATGTCTTTCCTGCGGTTATGGAGGTACCTGCAAGATAAGTGCAGTTCCGTTATTGTTCGGTAAGGGAGCCGTGCCATCAAGAGATAAATACATGGCGATAGAAGATCAGAATTATGTCATTGAGAAAGCAAATGAGATGGGGCATAAAATAAGGGATATGCTTGTAAATATTTCTTAGCACTTATTTAGCTTTGACTCCCTGGTCACCTAACGATCGGCATATTTACCTGATCTCTTGTTCCGAATATTCCCGCGCTCGGTCAGAAGATCCTGAGATAACCGATTATCTTTTCTAATGTAAGCAGCAAAGCCCTGGGAAATTATATATCCTCTGGATACCAACAATTCTCTAAGGAATTGAGGGGGTAATATATAATGACAGGTGTAAAGCTTTATGAAGAATTGAAAGGCATCAGGGGAAAAGATGGGTATCCTGATAAAGAACTTGAAGAATACTTAGTGAACAAGATTTTTCCTAAGACCGCTCTGGAGTTAACCCTGGGACTTTCCAACGTTACAGCAGGATTCTATGGATTTGCTTTAAAACATGTAGGCCAGCAGTGCGGCTGGGATAAGGTGGATTCAATCTCAAAATCGGTTTTCAGAGAGTTAGGTCAATTAAAGACTAAAGAGTTGCATGAAAGTGGCATAGAGATCCCGAAGGATACCAGGGCACTTGCTGTAGTATTTATTGCAGCGGTTTATAACGCCAGTCCAGAGTATAACTTTGAATTCCAGAAGTACACCCCGGAAGAGACCATAATGAGAATCCTTGGGGCATCAAGATATTTTCGGATTGCCAGGAAATTGGGTATTGAGGCACATATTTCCTGGCCTGTTCTGGTACCTTTCTTTGAAGGAATTGCTCAACAGACAGGCATAGAATGTAAAGTTGAAATTGAAACCAGAAAGCTTGAGGATGATGGGAGATGTGATTGTTTGGCCAGATTTACTTTGATCTGATAATTTGAGAAGTTGGAATTAGTGGATGAGTTCAAATATACCAAAAGCTATTTATTTGGATTAATTCAATCATCTAGTTAGGAGTGACGGGATGAAAGTTAGTGAAATAATGACAAAACTAAAAGGAGGTGACATAGGATATGGCTCCTGAACAATACAAGTGCCAGATGTGCGGTGCTACATTTGGTTCCGAACCGGAGTTAAAGGAACATGCAGAGAAAGAACACAAGAAAAAATCTTAAACATAGATGTAGCCGAACTATAGTGGAACAGTGGGGTGAAGCTGGATCTTACGGGTTGAAAAGCAATGGCCTATCCATGACAAACCACATGGAGAACCAGCATCTACCCTTTCTGAAGCTTAAGTCCGATCTGTATAATAATAGACCTTTCTCTCGATGGGGGTTATATAATGAAAAAGTACGATATGATCATAGTAGGGACTGGCTCTGCAATGAACTTTGTTGGACCGGTACTGGAAAGCAATCCGAACGCAAAGATCGCGGTTATTGATAAAGATGAGCCTGGAGGTATATGCCTTACAAGGGCATGCATACCCTCTAAATTGCTCATCTATCCTGCAGACCTGGTGAGGTTAATAGAAAATGTAGAGAAGTTTGGCATTGATGTGGAATTAAAGAGCATTGATTTCAAGTGGATAATGGAAAGAATGAGGAGCAAAATCTCTGAAGAGATAAATAAGATAAGCAAGGGGCTGGAAAGCAGTCCGAACGTAGATTATTATCAGGATATTGCAGAGTTCATTGCTCCCTACACGATGAAGGTAGGTGATGAGACTATCACCTCAAAATTGATACTCCTCGGAGCTGGTTCAAAGCCCATGATACCGCCTGTAAAGGGGCTGAGTGATGTGGGTTATCAAACAAGCGATACACTATTGAGAATGACCGAGCTTCCAGAGAGCATGGCTATTATGGGAGGCGGATTCATTGCAGCAGAGTACGGACATTTCTTCTCAACCATGGGCTCAAAGGTGACCATAATCGGGCGAAATCCCAGGTTCCTGCCTGATGAGGAACCAGAGATCTCAGAACTGGCAAAGAGAGAGATGTCCGAGCATATGGATATTATCACAAATCATGAGGTTGTTGAGGTGCAGGACTCTGGCGATGGAAAGAAAAAAGTCATTGCACAGGACAGGAGTAGCGGTAAAAAGATGGATCTAACTGTTGATGAGATCCTTGTTGCCACAGGGAGGGCTTCGAACAGCGATATACTGCATCCTGAGAGAGGCGGGATAGAAACAGACAGGAAAGGATGGATTGCTGTAAATGAATACTTTGAGACATCACAGCCGAATGTCTGGGCTTTTGGAGATGCGGATGGAAAATACCTTTTCACGCATGTGGCAAACTTTGAGGCCCGTACTGTTTATTACAATGCATTTCAGAATAAAAAGATCAAGGCTAATTACCATGCCGTCCCACATGCGGTTTATTCGCATCCTGAGATAGCAGGTGTGGGAATGGGAGAGAAGGAGGCAGTTGAAAAATATGGAGAAAAGAATGTGCTAATAGGCTTCTACAGGTACCAGGATACCGCCAGGGGACAGTCAATGGAAGCGAAAGACGATTTTGTAAAGGTGATCGTGGAAAGGGGCACAAATAAGATCCTGGGCGCGCATATAATCGGTCCCTATGCTTCAATCCTTATTCAGGAGGTCGTAAACCTGATGTACACTCCACAGCAGAGCGCAAATCCAATCAGAGAGGGGATGCACATCCACCCTGCCCTGAGCGAGGTTGTGCAGAGGGCATTCAGCGCACTTATGCCGCCTGCACACTATCATCATGTTCTTGAGAGATTGAGATATACTTAACTTAAAGATGCAATCGCGAGGTGAGGAGATGACAAAGTATCAATGTACGGTCTGTAATTTTGTATACGACACAGAAAAAGAGAAGCCCAAAAAAATTAAACCTCTACCAGAGGACTGGGTATGTGTTTCGTGCGGTATATGTGGAAGGGATATATTTGTAGAAATAGAGTGAGAATAATAGAGGGGGTATCAGTATGATCAATACAAGCGAAAGAAAGGAAGCCAGGGAGTTATTAAGATCCTCTGAGGTAAGGAATCCGTTTCTTTTTCCATCTGCATTTAATATAGAGTATATAGATAAAATTATAGAAACTGTGAGGAAGAACGGAATAACTTTAAGTGATAACCTTAAATTTTTAGAAACAATTGAAAGAGTACAGATTGAGAGGCCATCATGGATTACGGATAATATAGTAAAGTTAGATCTGAACACGTTGAAATTGAGGGATTTTTCGAAGGGGGAAGATGGTATCAACATACTCATAGTGCCTCCCTATTCCGGTCATATCTCAACGATAGTCGACTTCGCCCCTGGACAGAGCCTTGTTGAAACACTCCTGAAGAACGGAATTAAAAAAGTATGTTCTATAGACTGGAAGAGTGCAACCGAGGAGACGAAACACTACGATATAGATAACTATCTGAGTGAATTGGATATCTGTGTTGATGAATTAGGCGGTCAGGTAAATCTCGTCGGCATGAGCCAGAGCGGATGGCTTATTGCCATGTACGCTGCAAGGTTCCCGAAAAAGGTGAATACACTTACTGTGGTGGGGGCTCCTATAGATACGGATACTGGAGAGAACAAAATTAAGGATTATGCGCACAAATATCCCATGGAGTTCTTTGATGGACTTGTAGCCATGGGAGGGGGGATCATGAGAGGTGATCTTGTGCTTGCTGGCTATAAAAGCATTCACCCTGAGGTACAATACTTAAAAAAGTATGTGAGCCTCTATATAGACATCAATAAACCACCATGTGTCAAGATGTTTGAAACCTTTGAGAGGTGGTATGAGCACACCATTGACCTTCCGGGCAAGTGGTACCTCCAGGTGGTCAAAGAGCTCTTCAAGGAGAACAGGTTTTTTAAGGGTGAGTTTGTCGGACTCGGGAAGAGGTTGAGCCTGGGTGATATAAAGTGTCCTGTGTATCTATTAGCAGGGGAGAGAGACGAATTAACTCCGAAAGAACAGGTATTCAATGCTGAAGAACGCCTCGGAACTGAGAAGAGCGAGATTGTAAAGGATATAGCTAACGGAGGCCACATCGGGCTTTTTATGGCCAGGGTGCCTCTCGCAGAGAACTGGCCAAAGATCATTGAATGGATAAAGGCGCATTCAGCAGGGTAAGGAAAAGCTCTGAGGGGTACTATGAGTGCAGGAAATGAGCATGAACATATAGTGACAGAGAGAAAAAAAGAGATTGGAACTATTATTTTGAACCGGCCTGAGGTTATGAATATACTGGATGCAAAAACACTAAAGGAGCTTGGAGATTCACTTACTGATCTTGAGAAGGATAAACAGATAAGAGCTATAATCATAACAGGAGGTAAAACCTTCAGTGCAGGAGTTGATATTAGAGTACTGAAAGACAAAGATCCCAATGGGGCAGAGGCCTTGTCCAGGCTCGGTCACAGGATCTTCAACCAGATAGAGAATATGGAAAAGCCTACAATTGCGGCAGTCAGCGGTTATGTCCTGGGAGGTGGATGTGAAATGGCCCTTGCCTGCGATATCCGTATATCAGGAGAGAATGCAAGAATTGGCCAGCCTGAAGTGAAAATCGGTATTATTCCTGGTTTTGGAGGCACTCAGAGGCTTACAAGACTTGTGGGCATAGGAAAAACAAAGGAAATGATCCTGACCGGCAGGACTGTAGGTGCAAAAGAGGCTCTCTCTATCGGGCTTGTCAACATGGTTGTAAAGGATGAAGAACTGATGGATAATGCTGAGAAAATGGCGCAGGTTCTGGCACAAAAAAGCCCGATAACCATCAAAATGGCTAAAGATCTGATAAATAAAAACCAGGATATAGGTAGAGGGCTTGAGATGGAGATTAATTACTTCTCCGAGTGCTTTGCCTCCCAGGATCATATAGAAGGTATGAACGCCTTTATTGAGAAGAGAACTCCCCGGTTTAAAGGAGAGTGAGGATTAAATGATATATAAAACCGAACAACCTGAAGTGGAAAGAAAACCGAACCGTTTAATATATGAAAAAAATCCGTATCTCCTTCAGCATGCATATAATCCCGTGGACTGGTATCCATGGGGACAGGAGGCATTTGAGAAGGCAAAGAAAGAGGATAAACCGATTTTTCTATCCATCGGATATTCTACCTGCCACTGGTGCCATGTTATGGAGAGGGAATCCTATGATGATGAAGAAGTGGCAAGGCTGATAAATGATGCATTTGTATCCATAAAGGTCGATCGTGAGGAGAGGCCGGATATAGATAGTACCTATATGAGAGCCTGTCAGGCATTGATCGGCAGCGGGGGATGGCCTCTTAACATAATACTTACCCCTGATAAGAAGCCCTTTTTTGCTGCAACATACATCCCAAAGGAGAGCATATTTGGAAGAACCGGGATGCTGGAACTGATACCGAGGATCAAAGATCTCTGGGAGAAGAACAGGGATGAGGTAGAAAAAACGGCCATGAAGGTCACTTCATCAATCAGGGAAGTATACAGAGGCAAGCCTGGAGAGGAGCTTGATAAAGATGTATTCAATATGGCTTATGAGCAGCTTTTGACAATGTTTGATGAGCAGCATGGCGGCTTTGACGATGCTCCAAAGTTCCCGACACCCCATAACCTCCAGTTCCTTCTCCGTTACTGGAGACGTACAAGAGATATAATAGCCCTTCGGATGGTGGAGCGGACACTTACAGGTATGCGTATGGGTGGCATCTATGACCATATCGGCTTTGGTTTTCACCGCTATTCTACTGATTCAAAATGGCTTGTGCCACATTTTGAAAAAATGCTCTATGACCAGGCACTGATCGCAATGGCATACATAGAGGCCTACCAGGCTACTAAAGACGAAGAATATGGAAGAGCAGCCAGGGAGATATTTACCTATGTACTGCGGGATATGACATCTCCAGAAGGGGGATTTTATTCAGGTGAAGATGCCGATAGCGAAGGCGTTGAGGGGAAGTTCTACGTGTGGACAGAGAACGAGATAAGAACGGTACTGGGGGAAGAGAGCGACCTGGTAAAGAGAATATTTAATATTGAGGAGGAGGGGAATTTCAGGGAAGAGGGGAGATTAACAGGGAAAAATATCCTGCACCTGACAGGATCTCTCTCTGAGATCGCCTCTGATCTTAAGGTCCCGGTGGATAAGCTCCAAAAGCTGCTGGATGATGCCAGGCTGAAACTATTCACTGCCCGTGAGAGGCGCATTCATCCTGGTAAGGATGATAAGATCCTGGTTGACTGGAATGGATTTATGATCGCTGCCCTATCAAAGGGTGCGCAGGTCTTTAATGAGCCTGCGTATGCTGACGCTGCACAGAGAGCAGCCGATTTTATCCTTGAGAACATGCATGACTCAAGAGGACGATTATATCATCGGTACAGGGATGGTGAGCTTGCAGTACCTGCTTTTTTGGATGACTATACCTCCCTTATCTGGGGATTGATAGAGCTTTATGAGACCACGTTTAAAGTACGTTACCTGCAAACAGCGCTTGACCTCACCACTGATCAGATCACACACTTCTGGGATAATGAGCACCTGGGTTTTTACCTTACCGCAGATGATGCCGAGGAAGTCATTGTCCGCAAAAAACAGATCTATGACGGTGCTCTACCATCAGGCAACTCGGTAGCAATGCTGAACCTGCTCCGTCTGGGCCGAATGACTGCCAATCCCGAATTAGAGATGATGGCGATGCAGATCGGACAGGCATTTTCACACAGTATTCAACAGGTGCCATCAGGATATACCCAGTTTATGGTGGCGCTTGATTTTGCAATCGGGCCTGCAAGTGAAGTGGTTATAACAGGCGATTCACAGGCTAATGATACAAAAGCAATGCTGGCAGCTTTAAGACAGGAGTTTATACCAGATAAGATAGTGGTCTTCCGTCCAGGAGAGATCGAACTGCCAGAGATCATCCGTTTAGTTGAATATACCAGGTACCTCTCAAGCACTGATGGAAGAGCTACAGCGTATGTATGCCAGAATTATAGCTGCAAGCTTCCAACCACTGATACAGGGAAGATGCTTGAGCTGCTGACCACGCCGTGACCTGAAAGGGGATCATATGCTCTAAATAAAACAAGTAGTTTTAATACTATGTGACTCCATTATAATCTGTGCGTAAATACTTTGCGCATAAATTATGGAGGTTAGGGATGAGAAAATTGTATATGTTAGCATTTGCTCTCATGGTCTTGCTTTCGATGACCATGGGCGCACTGGCACTGGAGTCAAAGACAATCTATCGACAAAATGGCGCCTCGGCATCGGCAGAGTGGTCAGAGACTGTCGGTAATGTAGATACTTATACATATCTGTCGGTCTTTAAGACCAATGATGGAACTGATATCTACACATCTATCTGTACGTACATGGAAGGCAGCTATTCCTGCAAGTGGGGTTACAAATTCACCCAGGAGTCTGTCTTCAACATAGATAATAAATTAAAATCGGCAACACTCTCTGATGTGCAGGTGGATCTCTACGATTGGGATACTTATACAGTAGAAACAGTAACCGTCAAGGTCGTGTGGACTGGTGTGGGTGATGTTACTAAGGGAAGCTACAAATCAATATCAAAATATGGTGATTACATAGGCAAATACAGTGACCGTTCAACCTTCAGTGAGGCTACAGCCACAGGGTCGATTAATGACCAGGAACTTGGAACCAGCGACTTCGGCACTTTGATCAAATTCAAGTCTGCCTATATGTCAATGGAGAAGTAGGCGCAGAACGCCTGCTTTTATTTTTGCTCTATTGTTCTATTCCGCTTTCTCTTCTTTTTTCGGGAAGATCTCACTTAGCGGCTTTTGGCCGTATTCAACAATAACAGCATTGATCTGGGAAATATCAGATGATATCTCACGCCCGCGCATGGTTTTTCGTCTCCTGACCCCCTTTGCCTTCGGGTGATATCCCACACCGCCTGCAACCAGGATCTTTCTTCTCCCCGGCCCTGGTAGATCTCCCCTCATCGGAAAACCATCTCTATCAGTTCCGCCTGTCAGCTTGATCATATATCCACCCAATCCCACTGCATCTCCGCCTACTGTATCTCCTATGCTCTTACCAATCAATTTATTAGCCGCTGTTCCAGAGACCACTACCTGGTATGCCTGTGCAGTCTTACTATCCGAAACTATTACTCTGAAATCTACCATTCTTTTGCTCCTGAGTTAATAATGATATATTCTGTATGCCAGAACATTATATGATTCTTGACTTACTTGCAGTTAATATACTTAAATTTATCTTTTAGAGAAAGTCATGCGATCCATAGCGTCAAGTTAGTCTTGTAAGGTGACAAAATAGACATATCGAGGTATAACATGACTTTCAGACAAATATTTTTTCAATATATTAAATTAGACAATCTTAACTGATAACAAAATCAACCGGAGTTCTAACAGTTCGTATTAGTTCGTTGTTTTTTATTAATATATATTTTTATTATTTTTAAATTAAATTTGGTATCCGTTCAATGTCCACTGTATTTCTTTCTCTGCTAAAGTTAACTAAAACTCCAAGTTTAATCCCTGTCGCTTTCAGATAATTCAAAAATCGGGAATTGTTGCTTGACTATGAAACCTCTATCTTCAAGTTCAATTTTTAGAGCGTTTTCGTATACCTTTTCTAAGAATCCAAGACCAAGTTCAATTTTTATGGCTATACACGCTGATTTTATGTCATAAAATTCTTGTTTATATATTAATTCCATCATATCCCTCTGTACAAGATAAACAACGAACTAAAACGAACTGAACGAACTCTTTTATCAGAGATTTCCAGTTCAGGCCAGTATTATTTCATTTTCAATTGAAATCGAATGCTACAGACGTATATCTAATACAATATTAATTCTAAATCTTATTTAATAATGCCAAGCAGAGTGAAAGTGCTTGATATTTTAACAAATATAGAAAAAAAAGTAAAATGTTATGTTACAATACAGTCCCGCTGACCTCTGTGCTTGAGCCCATCATAGAACCCATCATAGAGCCCATACCAGAACCCATATCAGCGCAGTGGTCTGCTTCTGCTGGTTCGGTATTCTCTGCTGACCTCTTGTTGTTGTTCATCATCTTACTGCAGCCAGCCTCCATTGAGCTTCCACCTGCAGCATTCATCATGCTTTCGCATGCTCCCGACTGCATCATCTGCCCCGGGCAGTCCTCTGTCATACTCTCCATCATCTCTGGAGTACATTCATGGTTCTCAGCATTCTTTGTTTTCTCGCTGCCCGTATTCTGTGCCAGTGCGACAGCAGCCCCGAATACCAGCAATATCCCGAGAATTCCGGTAACTAATATTGTCTTCTTCTTCATATTTTTCATCTCCCTGTGAAATACCACATTGCTATGAATACAATGACCATAAGTACCAGGTGCAGCCACATACCCGTGCCACTGCCGCAGCAACCGCCACCGTGGATTTTCTCTTTCTCAGCGGGATTATTCAAATTGCCAGGCCTACCTGCTTTTACATCTTTATCTGTTTCTTTAGGTTGACTTGATTCACAGCAATCCATTTTTAAGTTCTCCTTATGTATCTCTAAGTGCTATCTATATTGATTTGTGTTTCGCTTTAGATTTGGAAAATTTTCTGCTGAATTAATTTTATAATTTTAAGTATAACCTATAAAATAATTGCACCCTTATCACCCGAACCTACCTGTTTCTGGTAGCGTGCAAGATAGCCCTTTGTAACTCTTGATGCAGGAGCTTTCCACATCTTTCTTCTTTTCTCTAATTCTTCCTGTGAGACCTTCAGGCTCAATACCCGTGCGGGAATATCTATCTCAATGGTATCGCCATCATGAACAAGAGCTATAGGCCCTCCCTCGGCCGCTTCCGGGGATACATGGCCTATGCATGGCCCCCTTGTTCCGCCTGAGAACCGACCGTCTGTGATGAGCGCCACTGAATCGATCAGTCCCATGCCGGCTATAGCAGCAGTCGGGGAGAGCATCTCGCGCATCCCTGGCCCTCCTTTTGGACCCTCATAGCGTATGATTATGCAGTCGCCAGATTTGATCTTATTTTCCATTATAGCCCTCATTGCAAGCTCCTCGCTGTCAAAGACACGGGCAGGCCCGGAATACCTCTGCATCTTCTGGCTAACTGCCGTCTGTTTTATCACCGACCCGTCTGGCGCCAGGCTTCCGCGCAGCACAGCTATACCTCCCTCTGCGTGCACCGGTGAATCAGGTGTGGCTATAATCTCTTGATTGGTACGGGGGTTTATGATTATGTACTCCCTGAGATTCTCTCCAAGGCTTTTTCCTGTTACCGTCATAACATCAAGATTGAGCCTCTCCTGCAGCCGCTGCATTATAGCATGAACGCCTCCTGCACGCTCAAAATCGATAAGGTATCTGCTTCCCCCCGGCCTTAGATTTATCAGGTGCGGGGTCTCTTTGCTTATCTCATCGAACCTCAAGAGCGGAAGATCAAGTCCGAATTCAGCCGCTATAGCGGGAAGATGAAGCGCAGTATTCGTGCTTCCTCCGATTGCCATATCTATGCGAATTGCATTATCAAACGACTCTTCAGTAACAATCCGTCCTGGTTTTATCTCTTTTTTCACGAGCTCAAGTATCTTCATACCCGATTGCTTTGCTATCCTTATCTTTCTGGCATCCACAGCATGGGCTGTACCGCATCCGGGCAGGCTCATGCCAAGTGCCTCTGTCACGCATGCCATTGTATTGGCAGTAAAGAGTCCGGCGCATGAACCTGCTCCACAGCATGCATAGTCCTCAAGGTTCTTCAGATCCTGATCTGTGAGCTTATTGCTCCTTCTCGCTCCAACGGCCTCGAATAATGAGATCACATCCCGCGGCTCATCCCCTACTATGCCTGGCATCATAGGCCCTCCTGTGACCACAATCGCCGGGATATCAAGCCTTCCTGCAGCCATCAGGTGACCGGGTACGATCTTATCACAGGTAGGTATCATGACCATACCATCAAACTGGTGCGCCTCAACCATGAGTTCGATACTGTCTGCTATTAATTCCCTGCTCGGAAGCGAGTTCTTCATGCCCGTGTGTCCCATTGCTATGCCGTCGCATATCCCGATAGTGTTGAACTCAAATGGAACACCACCTGCCATGCGTATTCCGGCTTTTACTGCATCTGCAAGCTTATCAAGATGGATATGCCCTGGGATGATCTCATTCCATGAATTTACCACTCCAATGAACGGAAGGTTCATCTCTTCATCAGTAAGCCCGACTGCTTTTAATAAAGACCTGTGCGGGGCACGTTCAAGTCCTCTCTTGATATTATCGCTTCTCATATGGTCTGCTAGATGTTATCAATTATTTTAAATATTCTGCTCTATAAGAAAGACTTATTAAAAGATAAAATGTAAAATAATTAAAATTTTGCTGTAGCCTAACACTAACTCAGAAATTTCACCCACTGGCTCATGCCGCTGTCCATCCTGTAACCCATGTGTTAGGCGCTTTCGCGTGTACCGCATTGGGGTTGTCTGTACGGTCATCGATCTGGCGTTGCCGTTCTCCCGCAAGGACCTATCAACACGATTTATCCAGAGTTCGTAGTTCCGGATATCACTATATTAATTTATGAGTATTTAGGGTTTACCCCCTCAGCATCCTCATGATATCGTGTTTGGTCACGACACCTATGACCTTTCCTCTCTCAAGCACGAGCACAGCAGGATTCTGCTCAAGTATTCTTGATACTGTATTTGTATCAGTCGTTTGTGAGATGGTCGGGAACGAGTCATCCATGATATTCTGAACAAGGAGATGTGATACTTTTCTTATATCCTGATCTGTCATTGAGCGCACGATCTGGTCTGTGGAGATGCTGCCTACAGGTACCCCGTTATCGATAACAGGCATCTGGGAAAAACCATGTTCTTCCATAATCCATGCTGCTTCCTCTATCGAATCCCCTGAACTTGTATGTATCACCGGTGAATGCATTATATCCCTGACCAGGATCCTCTCTTTTCTGGCTGAATCAAAGGCGTTGAATATCTTGCGAAGGGTAGAGAGCCTTGGGTCGACATCTCCTGATTCTATACGCGCAACGAGAGGCTGGCTTACACCTGCTCTGGATGCGAGTTCATTCTGGGTAAGGTTCAGCTCAAGCCTTATTTTTCTCATGTCATCAGGTGTGGGTAGGAACATATTATTACTATGAGTAATAAGTTATATATTAATATTACTATAGAGCATAATCTTCTGTTAACCTGTTCCTTTTTGCATACTTTTAAATTATCTCACAGTGTAGAGGCTTATATGAAGATCATAAAACTGAATGGTTCCCCGTATGATGCAAATGCATACCTTGTGGATGATTCTATACTCATAGATGTAGGTATGGATGCACGCTCTGTAATCACCGAACTTGAGGGATATATCCAGATCGGGGATCTTGAGACGATCATACTTACCCACTGCCACTATGATCATACAGGTGGTGCAGGAGACGTTGCAAGAGCATCTGGTGCAAAAATAGCCATACATAAGGACGACGCCCCTCTACTTGGCAATGCAAAGGCAAGTGCATCTATTATGTTTGGGAGAAGTACTCCATCCATTACTCCTGATATCCTGCTAAAAGGCGGCGAGTTTTTCGGAGAGCTTGAGATCATACATACACCAGGACATACTCCTGGCTGCATCTGCCTGTATAATGCACACTCAAAGGTTCTTTTCTCAGGAGATACGGTATTCCAGGATGGAAGTTTCGGGCGCACAGACCTCTACGGTGGAAGCACACAGCAATTGATTGAATCTATAAGAAAATTAACACTTCTGGATGTTAGCATTATGTACCCGGGACATGGGGATATCGTGGAAGAAGATGCCGGTGAGCAGATCAAGATGTCATTAATGATGGCCAGCCAGTTCCTGGATATGTGATATTATGCAGAACAAAACCAATATGCTTTTAAATAAGAAAAGACGATTGACCTTTGAAAAATTATAGGAGAAATATATGTTTGGTATCGAATTTGTACCGGCTGACCCTGTTCTGAAGCTTGCATATTACACAAAGCTTGCTGAGGAGAACGGGTTCGATAATGTATGGATAACTGACCACTACAATAACAGAGATGTATACACTACACTTGCTGTACTTGCGTTAAACACCAACAGGATTAAACTGGGAACAGGTGTGACGAACCCTTACACAAGGAATATTGCAATAACAGCTCAGAGCATTGCTGCGA
Source organism: Candidatus Methanoperedens nitratireducens (assembly GCF_000685155.1). GTDB lineage: Archaea > Halobacteriota > Methanosarcinia > Methanosarcinales > Methanoperedenaceae > Methanoperedens > Methanoperedens nitratireducens. The sequence continues at coordinate 191,053 of NZ_JMIY01000005.1, read as the reverse complement.
TAAACGAGATATCCGGAGGTCGGGCAGTACTCGGTATAGGTCCGGGTGATAAAGCTACCTTTGATGCCATGGGAATAGAGTGGGTAGAACCTATGACTACCATCAGCGAGAGCATAACTGCACTCAGGGGATTCTTAAGCGGAAAGAAGGTCTCACAGCAGGGAAAACGGGTGAAGATAGGGGGCGCAAAAATGGCTTTTAAGACAGGAAATATACCCATCTATATGGGGGCACAGGGCCCTAAGATGCTTGAGCTTGCGGGTAAGGTCGCAGATGGCGTACTCATAAACGCGTCCCATCCAAAAGACTTTGAATTTGCGATAAAACAGATAGCCGCTGGTGCAAACGCGGCAGGCAGAGATCCAAAGAGCATCGATGTCGGAGCATATGCATGTTTCTCAATACACAAGGATGCACAGAAGGCAAAAGGCGCAGCCAAGGTAGTTGTGGCATTTATTGTTGCAGGCTCACCCGATACAGTTCTTGAGAGGCATAATATTGATATAGGTGCAAAGAAAAGTATTGGTGATGCTATAGCCAAAGGAGACTTTGCAGGATTGAATAATCTTGTCACTGATAGTATGATAGATGCATTCTCCATATGCGGGACACCTGATGATTGCAAGGCAAAAGTAGAAGCATTGAAGAAGATCGGTGTCACGCAGATTGTTGCAGGCTCTCCTATAGGCCCGGATAAAGAAGCAGCAATCAAGTTAATTGGCAAAGAGATAATCGGAGGAAAATAAAGTGCTTACAGAGTCGGACAGCAATGTCCCAAATCCCCCTGTATCGAGGGGGATCCCTAAAACGAACCAATCTAACGTTCTCACAAGACTGGGAGATATGCATGCCCCCAATGTAGGGCTCCCAAAAATTGCAGATGTAGCAGAGTATAATTACTGCTCCTCCTGCGGTACATGCGAGGCTATATGCCCTGTAAATGCACCTGTGGTCAGAAGAGAACCGGTTGATATCTCCAGAGAAAAGAACAATTACAGAAAAATGGAGTTGAAAACAGAGGCTCTTTTCAGGGGGATCAACCCCTTCAGGGCAGAGGTGAGCCCATGCGTACAGTGCTACGCATGCGAACGTGTATGCCCGATACTCGATGGTTTTCCTGTTGATGAATTTAACAATATAAGGTCCATGAGGGCAGGGAAGAGCAGGACGCTCCACGGCCAGGATGGCGCTGCGGTTTCACAGATATTGAAATCACTTCTTGAGCAGGGTGAGATCGACTGTGCTATCGGTGTTGTCAGGAACGATAGATGGTCGACAAAGTTATTCACGTTCACCAGTCCAGAGGATGTGGTCAAGGCAGGCGGGACAAAATATACCTATCAGCCTGTTGTAGCTACCATGCGTGATATACACAGGGCATATGCTGGCAGTGCCGAGTCACCGCTCATTTCGCCTGATGGTTCTATGCAAGATGCAGCAAGAACATATGTTGAACCGATCAAAAATATCCTGAAGAGATATAAGAAAGTGGCTCTGGTAGGAGTTCCATGCCAGGTGCACGGGGCACATCTGTTCAGGGAGAATTTCAACAGGATAGAATTAATAATAGGTCTCATCTGCATGGAGAGTTTCTCAGAGGAGATCATGTTCTCAGAGGTTGTACCGAAGATCATGGGAGTGGATATCAGGGATGCTGTCAAGATGAACTTCCACAAAGGGAAATTCATTGTTGAGACCACTAAAGAGACAAAGGAAGTGCCTATTAAAGATGTGGCTCCAATGGCACGGAAGGGGTGCCACTTCTGCTGTGATTATACTTCCTATTATGCTGATATATCAGTGGGTTCTGTAGGCTCTGATGATGGATGGAGCACCATATTCGTAAGAACAGAAACCGGTGAGAAGTATCTAAACAAGGTTAATGATATCGAATACACAGATAAACCCATAAACCTGGACATGGTTAAAAAACTCACCGATATGAAGCACAAGCATAATAAGTGGGACTGGCGCGGGTTTATGAAAGAAATATGGAGCCGTGACTCACCACCCAGGCCATGGGGTCGGGAGAGGCTTGAGAAGATCCCTCCTCCTGAGATCGAAAAAGAGACAAAACCAGTAAAATCTAAAGAGTAATATGCACCGCGGAATTTACCTGGGAAGATTCCAGCCATACCACATGGGGCATCATCAGGTCATAAAACAGATAGCGCATGAGGTAGATGAGATCATAATCGGTATTGGCAGTGCCCAGATAAGCCATGAGATAGAGAATCCCTTTACAGCAGGTGAGCGCGTACTTATGGTATCAAAAGCCATCGAAGAATTCGATATAAAGCATTACGTGATACCTATTGAGGATATACAGCGCAACTCGCTATGGGTACCACATGTAAAATCCATGGTTCCGCCGTTTCAGATTGCATACACCAACAACCCTCTTGTGATAGAGTTGCTCAGCGAAGCCGGAATACAGGTCAAGCAATCACCACTGTTTAGACGAAATCACTATTCAGGCACAGAGATCAGGCGAAAGATGCTTGAGGGCGATAGATGGGAGCATTTCGTCCCTGAGAATGTTGTTGAGATCATCCGGGAGATCGATGGTGTAAATAGATTAAGAGCAATCGCCCAGTCAGATCAGGAATAAGAAAAATTTACCGTGTTATTATTCCAACCTGAGCGCCTGATGCAGCGTGAACTTTCCCACATAGAGGGCAGCGCCCACCACAACACCGGATGCACCTGTTCTTTTGATTGCTTCTATATCAGATAGCGTAGTAATTCCGCCTGAAGCTATTACCGGGATCTTAAGCGCCCGCACAAGTTCTTCTGTTGGTTTGGGGTTTACGCCTCTTAGCAACCCCTCTGTATTGATATCAGTGAATAGTATGCTCCCTGCCCCTGATCCCTCGAATTTTTTACCAAGCTCTACTGCAGTAGAAGTGGAGTATTTTGTCCAGCCGTGGGTGGTTACCCTGCCATCTCTTGAATCGAGGGCAACCATGATGCGCTCACCTCCAAACTCGCAGGCAAGCTCCTCAACAAGATGAGGATTATTTATGGCAGCAGTCCCCAGGATCACCCTGTCCACGCCGATGTCCAGAAGTGCGGCAGCATCTTCCTTTGATCTGATCCCCCCACCGACCTGCGTTTCGATGTTAAAATCTTTTACTATAGACTCGATCATGGCGCTGTTTAAGCGATGCCCATCTATGGCGCCGTCAAGGTCGATAAGATGCAGCACACTGGCACCCTCGTTTACCCAGCGCGCAGCAATACCGAGCGGGTCATCAAGGGATACGCGTTCCGTGCCTGGAATGCCCTGGACTAAGGATACGCATTTTTTATTTTTCAGATCTATGGCAGGGATTATTTTCATCAGGAACCACTTCTTTTATCTATCGACACTATGGCGCTGCAGGAGATAATAATTTCTCCAGGATGCTGCCAAAAAACTATATACCACGAACGACATTTAAGCCCCAGAGGGCCCGTGGTCTAGTCGGTTATGACATCGCCTTTACACGGCGGGGATCCTGAGTTCGAATCTCAGCGGGCCCATATAATAGGTTTCAGAAGAAACATACCTTATCACTCGTTACTTATATATACTCAGCCATAATGTTAAAACAGCGGACTGATATCTTAATGATTATAGTCAGCGAAAACGAAGATGAGACCGACTCTAGTCCGTTATTTTTTTTAAGGCAACCAGTAGACGACAGCGTACTTAATATCAACAGCGATTACCGTTATTTGCGGATGGGATATTATGTATCTGCGCATGCTGAAACCTTTGGAGTAGATGTCACACCAGGCTGTACAGAGATAATGGATGCATACAGAAACCCGCTCTTAATTGAGAAAGCAAGAAGATATGGCCTGATTACCAGTAGTTACAGGCTGGTAACAAAACCAAAGGACGACCTAAATCTAAGTGTCCCGGTCATGTTATTTGCGGTAAACCCTTTCACCAATAACTCGATGAGGATCGTGAGATCTGGCTCAAGACTGCCTGGAATGATAAAAAAAATGAGCATGGATGCCAGGTTTCCTGTATCAATTCATCCTGTGAAGGGTAAGGTACTTGAGATAGTTCAGATGTTCGGGGAATCAACCAATGATGAAACATCTGAATTCACAAAGAGGTTCTTTGATGTGTTTAATATTCCCATATGTAAATTAATAGTACAGATACATGATGGTAATGTTATTTTGAACCATTGTGAACCCGCTTTGGAAAAAGAGGTGAAGTGGGATATTGTTCATGATAAGGTACATAAGATAAAAACTTAGACCTGGTTGATCTATGAAAATAGCATGTTTTGTAGAAGCATATAACTTTGATGCTCTGATATCAGAGCGCAATGCTCTTCTGGAGTTTAAATCGACTGCGGAAGCGATGGGACATACATTTGAATTTATCTTTAAGGAGGATATTACAAGGATACAGGAGTATGATTCACTGTTTATAAGGGCTACAACGGACCCTAATAACTCGGCGTACATCATCTCACGGCTTGCAGAACAGGCCGGGCTAAAGGTGATTGATGATCCGCACTCTATCAGGATATGCTCAAATAAGGCAATCCTTCATGACCTTTTCTTGAAAAACAATATCCCTTCACCGAAATCTCTTCTGTTTACCGGTGATTATTCAAGAGAATCTCTTGACAACATATTCAATACCCTTGGATCGCCTGTCATAATCAAGACGCCTTATACAAGATTCTCATCCCATGTTGAGAAAGCAAGCAATGAAACAGAATTTATCGAGATCTCAAAACGTTTCCTGAGGAAATCAAAGATCCTGATACTTCAGGAGTATATCCAATCAGATTTTGATTGGCGCGTGGGCATCCTTCAAAATAAAGTACTCTATCTGTGCAAATACTGTTTTCCAGGGGGCGGCTGGAAAGTAAAATCAAAGATAAATGGAAAAAATAAATGGGGTGATACGATCCCGGTACCGAGGGAATGCATATCTTCGGAATTAAAAGAGATCAGTATAAATCTATCAAAATGTGTTGGTGATGGTCTCTATGGCCTTGACGTAAAAGAAACAAAAGACGGCTATAAAGTTATCGAAATAAACGATAACCCCAGTATCTATCACGGGTATGAGGATACTGTGGACAAGGACATCTACGAAAAAATAATCAATGCACTGGTATCATAACCTTTTAACAAGATGCACTGCATCTTCACCATTTTTATAATAATTTTTAAGCATCTTATCTATGTAAAAATCCTTTGAATAGTATAAATCCTGGGCTGCTCTATTGTTAACCTCTACCTCAAGGGTTACTTTCTCAGTCCCCCTCTCTTTTAAAAGTTTCAGGGCTGTATCCATAAGCAAACTACCTATGCCACTGCGCCGGTATCCGGGGTGCACATTCAGTGAATAGATCCTTGCATGGGAGATATGGGCTCTCAATAGAATAATAACAGACCCGATGATCTTTCCATCAACTGACACGACTATAACTAAGGATTTAGCTCTGAGTAATAGATATTCAAGCTGCTTTTTATTAAAAGTATCTTCTTTAAAACATATATTCTCAAGATCCACTAGCTCGGGTAAATCCTCTTTTTTTGCAAGACGAATGTGCTGTTTCAAGGTACTGACATGCGCGCTCTTAAGCAATCCTGCACCTGATTTACAACCTCAGGGTAATCACTAAATACAAGCCCCAAATCTACGGTACCTACCACATCCACTATACCTATGGCGGCAATTCCATAGCCCTCTTTATTCCTTATCGGGGCTACAACTACAGGAATTCCTGTATATCTGCCGTTTGTAGGGATTGTACGGATGATCTGGTTCTCTTTTAGTACCTGCTCCAGTACAGGGCCTGTATAGTTATCGTCAAGGATTTTTCCTTTCTCGATTCTGACACCCTTTTTATTGAGACTTCTCATTGTGACCGGAAGCCCTAAAAGTTCATGCACTGCCATTGCAAAAGGAGCTACCTCTCTGGCATCTGAATCTGCTGAGATCTGTATTTTGGTGTAATCCATGTTCATGTTAATGTTTTACGTCTTATAATATATAATTTATTATCCTGCTGATTGGTAACTTGAACCTGTATATCATCATTAAATAAAAGAATTTAAATACTAACAAGGCAACTTAATACTGGAGGCTGATTATGACTAGAGAAGAATTATTGGAGAAAGTAAAGACTGCACGTCCATCTGTTACCGTTGTTGGTCTTGGTGGTGCGGGCTGCAATATCGCTACGTGGATAGCTGAAAAGAAACTTGCCGGCGGTAAAATAATCGCGGCCAATACAGATGCACCGCATCTTAGTACAATGACAAGGGCAGATAAGATCATATTACTCGGTGAAAAGCTGTGTAAAGGGCACGGCTGCGGAGGATTCCCTGAGAGAGGTGCTGAGGCGGCAAGAGAGAACCTGGATGAGATCAGGGAAGAGCTGAAGGGCAGCAACCTTATGTTCCTTGTGGCAGGACTGGGAGGAGGATCAGGTACAGGCGCGATACCAGTTTTTGCAGAGGCTGGAAGAGAAGCAGGTGCGCTCACCATTGCATGCGTAACCATACCGTTCACCATTGAGATGATAAGACGTGAGAAGGCGCGGAATGCCATAAAGGAACTTGCAGAGAACTGCGATTCAATAATCGTGATAGATAATTCAAAGCTCAGGGAAGTAGCAGGCAACCTTCCGCTAAAAGAGGCTCTGGCCGTTGCAAATGCACTTGTGGGTTCGTTTGTTAAGAATCTAACTGATACCATAACCCAGCCAAGCCTTGTGAATCTTGATTATGCAGATCTTCGTGCTGTGATGGAACGCGGGGGAATATCGGCCATCGGAATTGGTGAAGGTAATGGTGAGAACCGCATAGAAAAATCGGTCTCTCAGGCGCTCTCAACCCCTCTTCTTGATATTACCGATATATCGACTGCATATGGTGTTATGATACACATAGTCGGGGGTGAGGACATGACCCTTGATGAAGTGGCCATAGCAGGAGAACAGATAATGCAGAAGGTTCCATATACAAAACGCGTGATATGGGGAGCCAAGGTAGACCCGGCATTGACCGGCAGCGTCCGCGTTATGTCTGTTCTCACAGGAGTCACATGTCCATTCCTGAGCGGTGAGATCAAGGAGACAGCGAAAGCACCAGTACAGGTACCTAAAGAAATCCCTGTGGAGATCATAAAACCGATCCGTGAAGCTATGGAACACATGGCAAAGGCCCAGGAAGTATCATACCTGAATGAAAAAATACACAAAGCTGCAGTGCTAAGTAAAGAGAAGTAGCTGTTAGCTGGATTTCGCAGAAGATCGATAGGATCTGCATCTTATTAACAAGTTTTTTCCTTTATTACATAATCATTTTATCTATCCACCGCATCTTTAGTCCAATGATTTTTGAAAAAATCCCCACAGTGCCTACATCAGAGGAACTTCTCGATAAAGCCTTCAGACGCGCTGCCAGGGCAAAACACGGAAAGAGAATTCTGGATCGAAAGACCAAACTGGATGCCGAAGAATCTATGCTGCTTACAGCAGCAAACATACTCAGTGATAATCTTACAAGCATAGTCAGGAAATTCCCGAGCTTTGACCAGATGCCGCCTTTTTATCTTGAGCTTGCCGATGTACTTGTAGGTATCGAGGAGTTAAAAATGAACCTTGCCTCTATCCAGTGGGCGGGAAATAAGATAAAAGAGATATCAAGAAGATATGTGGGCATGATGCGCAACAGCGAGGATGCAAAAGTAGTACGCAAGCAGGCATTCGGCAGGATATCCTCAATTGTGGACAGCATCGATGGCAACCTGCGATTCCTGAACGATGCGCGAAATAAGCTGCGTAAACTTCCGGATATCGGGGAGGGGCCGGCAATCGTGGTGGCAGGTTACCCGAATGTGGGAAAATCCAGCTTTGTGGCTCTCATCAGCAGCGCAAGACCTGAGATCGCTTCATACCCTTTTACCACGAAAGGACTGGCTGTTGGACATTTCACAAGGGGCGGGATACGGTACCAGGTCATTGATACACCTGGACTGCTTGACCGCCCTCTTGAGGAGAGGAACGAGATCGAGCTTCAGGCAATTTTAGCCTTAAAGCATGTCGGAGGGGCCATTTTATATATAATCGACCCGTCTGAGACCTGCGGTTATACCCTCAGAGAGCAGATGCACCTGCTGGATGGGATAAAAAAAGAGTTCGGGATACCTATGCTGGTTGTGGCGAACAAGATAGATATAGCAGAGCCGGTCGAGAACGCGGATATGAGCATGTCCACGCTGACCGGCGAAGGTGTGGATGCAGTTCTCAACAGGCTTGTGGGGATGTTAACTGAAGGTAAACAATGAGCAGATTCATAATAGATGATAAAGCTGTCGAATTTATTAAGGAGACCCTGAAAAAAGAGGATGCTCAGGCAGTGCGTATATTTATAAGCGGCGGGGGATGCTGCAGGCGGCTTGAGATCATACCTGTAAAAAAAGCGCTTTCAGGTGATGCTACCTATACCCGGGGCGGGATCACAGTACATATAGAAAAAGGTCTTGTAGATAACGCATCTACTGTAGAGATCAATTTTGATGAACAAAAAGGATTACTTATTAACCTGTATGAATAAGATAGATATCAGATAAATTGATTCGTAATAACTCGAATAATACAGGTGAATAAAGATGATAGGTATCTCAAAGCTTTACTGTGGAATAGTTGAACCATCAGATGCCCTCAGATACGGGCGCGATTCAGGCAAACTCCCTTCCCATCTGCTTCAGTTCTCAAAGGATAAAAAACCGGTTGTGGTCTGGAATATGACCCGGCGCTGCAACCTGCGCTGCATCCACTGCTATGCGCAATCCAGGGACATTGAGTATAAAGGTGAACTCACCACGCAGCAGGGCATGGAACTAATAGATGATCTTGCACGGTTTGGCGCACCTGTGATACTCTTCTCAGGCGGTGAACCGCTCATGCATCCTGATCTGCCTCTACTTGCCCAGTATGCACGATCAAAAGGAATGCGCGCCGTGATATCAACAAACGGCACTTTGATCGATAAAAAAATTGCAAAAATCTTAAAGGAGATCGGTCTTTCCTATGTGGGCGTATCACTTGACGGCATGAGAGAGACAAACGACAGGTTCAGGGGCATGGATGGCGCATTTGATGCTGCATTACAGGGTATGCGCAACTGCATTGAAGAAGGCATCAAGGTGGGTTTGCGTTTTACTATCAACAGGAAGAACGTACGTGATGTCCCTGCCATATTCGACCTTCTAGAAGAGGAGAAGATCCCGCGCGTCTGCTTCTACCACCTTGTATATGCCGGGCGCGGCTCAGGACTGGTAAAAGAAGACCTGAGCCACGAGGAGAGCAGAAAGACGCTTGACCTTATCATGGAGAGGACAAAGGCCCTTCATGACAGGGGCTTCCCGATTGAGGTATTGACAGTTGATAACCACTGTGACGGCCCGTATATCTACTTCCGCCTTCTAAAAGAGAATCCTGCCCGCGCCGGGGAAGTATTCGAACTCCTCCAGATGAACCAGGGCAATTCATCAGGCATAGGGATAGGCTGTGTCTCATGGGACGGCTCGGTCCATGCTGATCAGTTCTGGAGGCATTATTCATTCGGAAATGTAAAGGAACGAAAGTTTAGCGAGATCTGGACAGATCTGAGCAATGAGCTCATGGCAGGGCTCAAGAACAGAAAGCCTCTCATAAAGGCTAACGCTGACAGGTGCGCAAGGTGCAAATGGTTCGATATCTGCAACGGGAATTTCCGCGTGCGTGCGGAGGCGATATACGGTAATGTCTGGGCAGATGACCCTGCGTGCTATCTCACAAAAGAGGAGATCGGGTATGATGGGTGAATTCCGAACACAAGAACCTCTGGAATCCGCCTCTTAGCCTGAAAGCCTTTTTTTCTTTATGCGCGCGGTCTATTAAAATGGCTGGCTATTGCACATAATCCTTGTCATATTCCCGAATGGCTGAAATTACTGCGTATCTTTGGTTTGTCAGGTAGTTTCTTCCGGGCTACTCGAAGCGCATTTCTTCAGTGCGAGGACGAATGTCCGGAGCAAGCGCCGACGGTTATCTGCTCAGCCGGGGAACTCACTGCCACGGCAGCCCAGGCTCACGGCATGATGTTCGATATCAATTATTTTTGAGCGCTTCCATATATGCGTTCATCTTTCGCTTTGATAAAAAGTTGTTCTGGGTTTATGAGCATGAGTGAGACCATGGACGAAGTATTATTCAGCATTTTTCATATAGTCAATATAGTTATATATATGTACTGTGCTATATTAATTTAAATTATGAAGTAAAAGGATTAAAATGTCTGAATTTTTAGATTTTATTTTGGAGATTATAAATTATTTTCCAAAATCTGAACCACTGCTGTTATTTCCTACAGTTATAGCGATTATTGTAGGTTCATTTTCGTATTTTGGATTTTTTTATAATTTTTATCGGCCTAAATTACCAGAAAAAACCTTTTTAAATTTTCATGGTATGATTTTTATTTTTGGGTATCTTTTTACTTTTTTCTGGTTTACAAAATATTTGATTTTTCCTATCTTACCTGATCGTGTGCTTCTTGTTTCTTCAATTATTATGATATTAATAATCTTTTATTTATTTGATTTTAAAATCTCATTGATATTAATAATAATTGTAGCAATATTATCAGTTCTATTTGGATACACTGATTATTATAAATTAGTAATTATAGATAAAGCAATATCCATAATTACAATCGCTGTGACTTTCGTTTACATTACGTTGGTTGTGCTTTCGAGTGTAAGAAAATGCGATGTAGCAGAAAACTCTTTAGAATACAAGAGTCTATATGAGCTGGAGTGGTTTTCCAAGTATCTGACCCTTGAATCATTACAAGAAATAAATATAAAAAGCAGTAAAGTTAGCACATCTTTAATTTCATATTTCGAAAAGCAGGGGAGAATCTATAAAGAGATTGGGAAAAAGATTTATAATAATATTAAAGAGAATGCCGAAAAAGCCTCTAAAATTCCAGAGTCTGGGCAAGAGATATCAAATACAGAGAGTTATTTCGTAAATAAATCGAAATTATCTATTTTAAAAGAACTCGGTCATTTATTATTGGATTTATTAATATTTGGTCCTCCAAAGCTTATATTGTTACTCATTCTTGCTTATTTAAATCTTTCAATTAAAAACTTGTCTCTAACTCTTGGAATATTGGTATTTTCATCTATTTTCATTGCATTAACTTTGATATCAATGGAGAAAGGAATTTCAGCAGATATATTCAGATATGCTAGAGTTATCATTAAAAGAGATGCAAGTGGTAAAGGACCAAAGAGCATGGATGGCAGAATTAAAAGAATGGATAAAGAAGCGGTGCAACTTTTGGTTAAACATCCAGATAAAAGTATCCACTTGGAATACATTCCCATGGACAGCATAATACATATTGAATTGATTAAAAGGCCTAGATCTTTTGGAAAATAAAACTGAAAAGTTAAAGCCCAGTTACATGGGAAAACATAGCGTTATGGGAACTCTTTAGACGCCGTGCACCTGAATTTCAGCATTTCAGGAATGGTTTGTTTATCCATCGCCTCTGTGAGCATAAGATTTTTTCTGCAACAATCACTATACCCCGTACATGCTCTTAACTCCTCCCGAAGTTGTTATCGTGGGTAGGCGCACATTCGCTTTTGCGTGCTCCCTTTAGGGCGGAGGGCAGTCCTCATGATTGATTTGATGGCTCCATCTTGGCTCATATATAATAATTGACCATCAAGAAATCGGTGCGAGAGGTTCACTTGCAGTAGGAGAAGAATAAATATGGGGATTGATTACCCATAATCCATTTGATAAGCAGTGGAATTTGAAAAATTGATATTTTATTTATAACACTATTCTTATTCCTATGGTTTTTATATATAAAAATACCTTAGAGAATCTTAGTGATATAATGACATTAGAATTTACAATTAAAATGAATGAACATGGGTTGTTTGATATGAATGTTAAAGCAATTGTAGACTCGGATTCGAATTTAATTCCTTTTCAATACGAGAATCCTGATAAGGAGTTTATAGATTGTACTTATACTAACCTCGATCAAAAAGGTATTCAAAAACAAATAGAAGAGATAATAGACGAGAATAAATGGTATTAGATTCCTTTTACACTGGATTTAGAGAGGATTTATGAGTTTATATATAACAATAACAAGAAATCACAAAGCATCATTTAATTTGGTGGCCGATAGAGTTATTCGTGATGGTGGTACCATTAAGATTGAACACAATGAAAAATTGACGAAAAAACAACTTATTGAACAAATAACAAAGTTATTTAATGAAGAGAAATGGCCGCATACCGGAAAATTTAGTCCAAAAAATGAATATGATTGTAAGGTTGGATATTGTTCGAATTGTTGTCAGAGTAATATACATTATTGTCATTATTTTCCCATAAGAAAATATATTCAATTAACAGATCCACATTTCATATCTTATGAAGGATGAGATTGCATAAATTTTAGACTACCGGCCTTGCTATCGTTCTCCACCTATAAAGCTTTCGTAGTGAGGGTCATGAACCCCAGAGCCACCATGCCCACATGCCCTATCAGCTCTCTCGCCCAGTATTCAATAGGAATACTACACAGTGCGGCGAAACAGCATGAATAGCTATGTTCATCCCTATCGGGTCATGCGCTTGAGCGGTATAAATTGCTCAGAGAGCGGTGCGAAAGTTACGGGCACCACGATGAACCGTGATCCATCAGCATTGATGCCCAATGGTATGGCATCTCTATGGGTTGTCTGGATATTTATGTTTCATTCAGGCGCAGCCGATAGGCTCACCGCAAAGATTAATACTTCTGTGCTTTGCGCTCTTTGCGTCCTGGTATGAAAAAGTTCAATCTATATCGCATCTTAGACTCAGATGGGGTTCAGCTAATATAAACACCGAACTGGTACGAACTCGATACGAACTCGGGCTGATGAGTTCGTTTAAGTTCGTTTTGAGTTCGTTGTTAATCGTCTTTTTCATTGTTATCTATAAACCACAGTTCATGGCTAACTTTGCGGTGATTTATTCGATGAAGATTGCATGTTCATTGGTCATCGGTTAAGGAGGATAATTGGCTTTAGGCTCATGTTTTTGAACAAATCCAAGGATATAGGCAAGAAGTGCCAAATATTGAAATACGCACCTATTGCAGCAGTGTATCAATTATAATCTTGTTAGTGAGTTTATGGATTTCAATTGATTTATCACGATTCTTCTCTTAACCGATGACGTATGATTGCATGTTAGATTAGCGGATGATCTCGGTGCAATCATAAAATTTAAACGGCGCATTCTTTTCAGGTAGAAAAGAGATGGAAAATGACAAAATAGAGTTATTTTTATGTAATTGATTATCAATTATTCAATATGTCTGAGGCAATAAACTCAAAAGAGATTTTACATGAATTAAGGGCTATTAGAGAAGATCTTGATTATATTAAGAGCCACATGGTAGACATTGACTCAATTCTAACAGAAGAGGATTATCTCTCTTTGCAGGAATACAGAAAAGAGAAAGCTTCTGACATACTTACTTCTCACGAGGATCTTAAGAATGAATTGGGAATATGATTTTCGGTATTAAATATTCAAGGCAAGCGGTCAAATTTCTAAAATCTCTTGAAATTTTCGACATTTATCGAGAAAAGGGGACACAAAAGAAGTAGTCGGGCCGGGATCAATTCCAGTCCCTCCACTTAGGCCAGCTTTCCTGCAATCCTTCCTTAAAACCATGGCAGATCAGGATAGTATAATGCTCATAACGCATCGCATAAGGGTGCCCTACCTCCTCACTCTAGGAGAATTCGAATCATGACAACTTCAACTCATGGACATGTTCAGTACATCAATCCCGATAA
>NZ_JMIY01000005.1:108927-177047 GCF_000685155.1 Candidatus Methanoperedens nitratireducens | reverse complement strand
GCAATGTATAAGAGCAGGATTAGCTGATGAACTGCATATTGATATCATACCGGTATTTCTGAAAGCTGGTTTCCGGCCATTTGAAGATATAGGCAATAAATCAATCAAGGTGGAAAGAATAAAAGTGGTGGAACTTCCAGCTGGCAGGACACATCTTAGATTCCGTTTCGTAAAACCGAGAACGAGCGAATCATCATGACATGGAACAACACAAACGCCCAAGCTCAAAAGCGACCGTCAAAGCCGAATCTCGCGCTCAAAAGCCTTGAAGTATTTATTGGCGAGTGGGACATGGAAGTATCGAGAGCGTCATTTCTTCCTAATCCATCTGCCACAGTAGATGGATATGCCACCATCGAGTGGTTGGACAAGGGAGCCTTTCTCGTGATTCGCCAGGGTGAAAAACACCATCCTCCTTTCTCAACTTGGATAATCGGTCGTGATGAATCGACTGAGATCTACAAAATGCTCTACTTCGACAGCCGCGGAGTTTCAAGGATATATGACATGAGCTTTCATAATGGCGTCTGGAAGATATGGCGAAACAACTCAGGTTTCTCCCAGCACTTCACAGGCAAGTTCAGCAAAGATCGTAAGACAATTTCCGCACAATGGGAAAAATCAAGCGACGGCAAGACTTGGGAACACGACTTTGACTTAACGTATACAAGAGTTAAGTAGGTCAAAGAATTTGCTGCCAAAGATCAAAAATGGAATTCGTTGTAAAAGTCCATAAACTTGGCATCAACCCGTGCGTTGATGTGCCGGAGCGGATCGTCAACGCGCTTTTGCGCGATGCCAAAAAACAGAGCGGCCCTGTGCAGGTAAAAGGCACTCTCGATGGCGCGGCATTTGAAACAAGTGTTGTGAAGTACAGCGGCGGGTGGCGCCTGTATTTGAATACTCAGATGCGGAAAGACGCCGGCGTTGACGTTGGAGATACTGTTCACTTCACGCTTCAATATGATCCTGTGCCGCGCGTGCGCGTGCCGCCAATGCCGGAGACATTGAGAGTGGCGCTTGCCAAAAACAAATACGCCAAAGAACGCTGGCACCTCCAACCCCGATCACGGCGCAAAGAAATCCTGGCCTACCTCAATTCGCTCAAGACAAAAGAGAGCCTGGAGCGGAATGTGTGCAAAATAATTAAAATGTTGGTAAAATAACTTTATGAACAAAGGACTTACCGCAAAAGAACTGGAAAATGATGCTTGAAGTTAATTCTCATTTCATTCTGATCAAAATATGTTATACAATGAAGATATTATAACAAAAAGTATAATGATAAAACCAAACCCTGAGCAGAAATAGCCAAAATTAATCTTTTCTGCAAGTTTTACAAGTGATTTTATTGTCAGCAAACCAAAAATTAACGAAGCAATTATTCCAGGAATGATCATAATATCAAATGTGCTGTTTTTCAGTAATCCGAGCAGGACCTCTACACCAAAAACGGCAGGGATACTTACAAGAAAGCTAACCCTCAACGCTTCTCTAGCTGAATAACCTCTGAACAACAATGTCGAAACTGTTGTTCCCGACCTGCTCAAGCCTGGAATAGCCGTAAAACCCTGGGCAATTCCCAGGTAAATTGAATCTTTGAACATCAGCTCTTTTTCAGTGTTCTTCTTCTTTTTAGCAGTCCACTGGAATATTCCGGTCAATATCAGGAAAAATGCTATTAACAGCATTGCTGCATTGCCTGCAAAATTCGACAACCCCCTTCTAATTAAAAAATTCCGCCAGTAAGCTTTCCCGGCGGATCATATTTCAACGCTGTTATTATTCAATAGCTTCTGCCATTACTCCATAAAGGTCTGTATTGTCAACAGCCCTGCCTAACGCTTCGCTGTCAGTACCCTGGCTCCAGATAATGGTATCTCCTCCAGTATGCTCATCCGATGTCCAGCCTGCGTCCACGAATTCGCCGGCTTTGAGAATATGATCAGGTCCATTTACAGCAAAACCACCTGTTTCATGATCCGCAACAACAATGAGCAGGGTATGTTGTTTTCTTTTCGGGCTTGCATTAATCCAGTCCAGAACGGTCTTTACTGCCTCATCAAAGGCTAAGGTATCCCCTATCTGATATTCAAGATTATTGGCATGGTTAGCCCAGTCGATCTGTGAGCCTTCGACCATGAGGAAGAAACCGTCCTTATCCTTTTCCAGGATCTCCAGAGCTGCACCGGTCATCTCTGATAATTTCGGCTCTGTGGTTTCTGGAGTGCGAAGGTATGATGGTGTCATGCCGCTGTTATTAAAAAGCCCGAGAAGTTTCAGGCTCCCATTCCCAACAGCAGAGTCCATTTCTGATTTGGTATAGACCACTGAATAGCCTTTTTGCAGTGCTTCGTTGATGAAATTGCCGTAAGTACCGCATGCATCCGGCTTTGTGGAATTGAATTTTGCCACACCTCCTCCCAGCATTACATCAGGTTCAGTCAACTGAACGTACTGCCTGGCTATTTCATTCTCGCATCCCCTGGACTTAATATGCGAGCCGAATACCGCGGGGGTGGCGTGAGTAATCGTGGAAGTAGCCACAAGACCCGTTGCCATTCCTTTATCTCTTGCAAATTCCAGGATGCTGGGGTTATAGGGTTTCCCGTCTGGGTGATAGCATATCTCGCATGAAGATGAATCCTGCTGAAATAAACAAGGGGTAGAGAGAATATATTCCGTATTTTAAGCTCTCATAAGCGATGAAAAAAATGCTGCCAGCAAGCATTATCAGCCATACATTATTGGTCACATATTCATAGATTATTCACCTCGATTTGAGGAATCTGGCATGAGCAGAGAAACGAATTATGGGGAACATTCTGGTATTCGTACTCTTTGGTACATTCATTTATTCGCAGAATGTTAACCAGACTCTGTGACGAGCTCAAGACCCAGACACAGATTGGTCTACTCTGCTTATACCAGATAGATTAGAAAAACATGGCAACCGTTATTAATTTTTTCATGTTCATTTATGAACAGCAGTTCATAGCCGACTCTGTGGTTTCACAAATTGACACTAATATCCCGTCTAATTATTAGATGGGCTCATATAGAAGATAGTTATTAAATATCGGGCATATATTTGATTTACATTTGATAGGAGATTTAAATGGATACTAAACTCTACTACCATACAGATTCAATTACAATTTATAAAGATGATATCTTAAAAACAGATTGTGTGCCAGATGAAACTATTGATTTAATTGTTACCTCTCCCCCCTATAACGTAGATATCAAGTACAATTCTCATGATGATAAAATATCTTATGAAGATTATAAGGTATTTACTGAGAAGTGGATTACTAAATGTTACAAACTTGCAAAGGATGATGGGCGATTCTGTTTAAATATACCTCTTGATAAAAATAAAGGAGGTCAGCAGAGTGTATATGCAGACATCACCACTATTGCAAAAAATGTTGGTTGGAAATATCATACTACCATTATATGGAATGAACAGAATATCTCAAGAAGGACAGCATGGGGTTCATGGCTATCCGCATCTGCTCCGTTTGTCATAGCACCTGTTGAAGTTATTATTGTTCTTTATAAAAATAAATGGAAAAAGACAGGTGGTAGTCAAAAATCGGATATAAATAGAGACGAATTCATGGAATGGACAAATGGAGTCTGGAACTTTAACGGGGAGAGTAAAAAAAGAGTAGGTCATCCTGCACCATTTCCAGTTGAATTACCCAGAAGATGTATAAAATTATTTAGCTTTATTGGCGATACCGTTCTTGACCCATTCCTCGGTAGTGGGACCACGCTTATTTCTTGCTTTGAAACTGGCAGAACAGGAATTGGAGTAGAAATTGATTCAAATTATTGTGAACTGGCAAAACAACGACTAATAAAAGAGGCAAAAGTGGATGAAAGGACACTTGAATCTATAAAATGTTATGCCTAACCGACGAAATCAATATGATAATAGAGACTGCTTAGAGCGTGGTGAAAGCGCAGAATTACAGTTTACTAATATTATAAGAAGTAGGGGCTGGGAAGTTATACCTGCAACTCGTGAGCAAGATATTTATGAACATTGGGATATATTAATTAAAAAAGCTGATAAAAAATATAAAGTTGATATCAAGGGAATGAAAAGAATAAATAGAAAGGATGATGCACAGGATGATTGGATCTGGATTGAATTGCACGGAGTAAGAGAATACGATGAGGGATGGCTTTATGGTAGTAGTTCTGATATCATAGCTTTTGAAAAGAGAGATTCTTTTATTATGGTGGAAAGAAGCAATTTGATAGATTTAATTCCAAGAATAATTGATTTAGAAAGCAGGGTCTACTCCTCTTTTAATGCAAAATATAAAGTGTATCATAGACCCGGACGACCTGATAAAATTACACTAATTGAAACCAAACAAATCGAACCCATTAAATGTGCCGAATGGGAAAAAATGATGCTGATAGAATAATTCCATTGGTCATCGGTTAAGAGTATTTCTTCACTGACAGAAGCTGGGGAATATCATAGATTGTGGTAGAAGGTTCAATATTGATTACGGTTGCTTCTATCCCCAGATCCTCAATAATCTTTGCACCGATTCCAGGTCCGCCACCTATATCGATTATCACATCACCTTTGTTTAAATGACCTGACAGGACGTCTTTGACTAATTCGTGCATTACACTGATTTTTTTTGCAAAAGTATTTGCATAGTCTATGCCGTTGAATTTAGAAATACTGTCCATAATAATCTCTCAAAATAATGCGTTTCTAAATGTGCCTTGTTTACAGAGAAGAGAAACCTGGCGGCATAAGAAGACTATTGAAGAGAGCTTTCGATTATAAGAGAATAAAGCAAAAGCTCTGGTATGTGCCCATCATTTTCTTGATGCCTCTTCTATACTTGCTGACCTACGGGGTAATGCGCCTGATCGGGTTACCACTCCCCCCGGAAACACGCATTCTGTTTCTGACGATACCGATCCTTTTTGTTGCGTTCTTTATCGCCGCTATAGGTGAAGAGCTATAACAACACCGGAAAAAGCGTATTTGCGGCAATCCTCTTTCATGCCAAAGCAGGCTTGCAATAGAGATGGCTCACTGCTGCGAGAACGGTTTGTCATGTTTTCTGCCATTTCGCCACGCGTATGTTTACTTCATCATCTTGATTCTGCATGCCAGCAGCGAGCCCGCACGCCTGCACAGTTCAAGCTCCTCATCGCCCGGCATCCTCTTTATGTTCAGGTCCTCTACCATCTCTACACCGCAGGAGGTTAGTATCCTGTTGATCTCCTGCGTGGCTTCAAGGCTCCAGCCGTATGAACCGAACGCAAGTCCGACTTTTCCTGACAGGTTTATCCCAGCAAGCCCGTTCAGGAATTTTTTCACTGTAGGCATCATGGCATGATTATAATTTGGTGAGCCGATTGCTACTGCATCCGCATCCCTGAGCTCGTCCACGTTCGCATCGTTCACGTTTTTCAGCACGGTCTCTATCCCTTCTGCCCTTGCTCCTTCCTCTATTGCCACTGCCATACGCTCGGTGTTGTGCGAGCCTGTGCCGTAGATGATCACAAGCTTTGACATTTTTGACGTGCCCCCGATTTATAATTGTTTTCATGCTATTTCTACTTTCTCCCAGATCTAAGACGAGAATGGTAGACAGGATCAGGTAGGAACTTATTTGAGAAATAAAAATAATTCTCACATAAAAAGCCACATGAAATCAGAGCATAAGGAGGTATCATGAGGTTGATGATCTCAAGACAGAATACGGGTCTTGTACTGGGTCCTTTGCTCTTTTTGCTCATTCTTTTCTCTGACATAGAAGGACTGTCATGGCAGGCAAAAGCTATAGCAGCAGGCACAGCATGGATTGCATGCTGGTGGCTGACAGAGGCGATTCCCATTCCTGCTACTTCGCTTTTGCCGATAATTCTTTTTCCTATGCTTGGGGTGCTTGAAGTCGGAACAGTCACAGCGGAGTACGGGAACCCGATAATCTTCCTTCTTATAGGGGGATTTTTCATAGCCATCGCTATGGAGAAATGGAGGCTTCACGTCAGAATCGCACTGATGATAATAAAAGTAATAGGGACAAGCCCGAGGAAAATAATAGCAGGGTTCATGTTTGCAACTGCTTTTATTTCGGCATGGATAAGCAACACCGCAACTGCTATGATGATGGTTCCGATAGCCACAGCAGTGATATACCATGCATCAGGATCTGGAGAGGACAGGAATTTCAACACAGCGATCATACTCTCTGTTGCGTATGCAGCCTCTATTGGGGGAGTGGCGACCCTTATAGGCACAATTCCAAACCTGATCTTTGCGGGCATATACCGCACACTTTTTGAAAAGGAACTAACATTTTTGCAATGGGCATACTTTGGAGCACCGTTAGCGTTTTTTATACTGATAATATGCTGGGCATATCTTGTCTATATAGCATACCCGCCAAGGGTGGAATCACTGGGAAATGGGATCGAGAATGAAATCAAGAAACTTGGAAATTTCACAGCAGAAGAAAAAAGAGTACTGGCAGTATTCTTACTTGTAGCTCTACTCTGGATCACGAGAGCACTGTGGGGCAGATACCTGCCCATGATCCAGGATTCAAGCATTGCTGTTTTTGGGGCTTTTCTTTTGTTCCTGATACCCTCTAAAAAAGGTGAGGCATTGCTGAAGTGGAACGATGCTGTGAAGCTGCCGTGGGATGTAGTGCTTTTACTGGGTGCCGGGTTAGCGATCGCCAGAGGCTTTACGGAAACAGGTCTTGATGCATGGATTGCGCAGATGCTGCTTTTTCTCAGGGACATGTCTGCTGTTATGATAATACTGGCGGTTGTGGCTCTCATAGTTTTCCTGACTGAAATAACCTCAAATACCGCCACGGCCACAATTATATTGCCTGTAACAGCTTCGCTTGCAGTCGCTCTTGGTATGGAACCTGCAGGATTGATGATCGCAGCAGCCATGTCTTCCTCACTTGCTTTCATGCTGCCAGTAGCAACGCCGCCTAATGCCATAGTGTTCGGTACCGGCTATGTAACGATCCCCCAGATGGCAAGAGCAGGGCTGTGGATGAACCTGCTTTGTATAGCGATTATAACTTCATTCATTACTTTTATGCTGCACTAAATTGAAGTTATGTGTTAATTTTATCATTGAGAGCGGGGTCGGTTATAATTATAAGTTAGGGCAGTGCTCCAACGAGGTTCCTGAATTCCTCTTCTGTAAAGGCGCGGAGAGTCTCAGCTTGAACATTGCCCAATGAACTAACGGCTGCAACCGCCTTAACTATTGTTTCATCATCCGGTGCTTCAGCTATGAATATAGTATCGTATCGACCCATGAGTGCATAGAACTCTTCCACTTTTGCGTTCATTTCCTGAAAGAGTCGTTTTGCTGCTTCTACCCTGGCTGGGCTCTCCTTTATATGTTCAATGCCTTTTTGCGTAAAGCGAAACAGTATTATATATTTTGACATGAAAACTCACCTCCTCTGGTTTCTTTAAAATTGCCAGAAATTTTTTATTAAGATTCAAACTCATTTCTAACCCCACTCCATATTCTAATTAATCTCAAAACGATTAATAATTTTTGGTCGTGTCTGTAATTAATACTCTTTCATAAAATCCTCCTTGCGAGCGGAAGTTTCCTTATGTAGTTACTTATCAGGAAACAAATGGCCACTGCCAGGGGGGCTACCAGAACAAATTTGAGAAGAGGATTCAGTGCAATCCCTTGCAGCCTAAGCGCAAGGAAGACGATAATCGGTAAATGGAATATATATACTGTATATGCACTTGCAGACATTGCTTCTGTCAGTCTTCCCTGATAATCGTATTTCTCGCGGAATAGGACTAATAAGGCCATGATAATAGCTATACCAATGAATTGTTCCCATAATGCGAATGTAAAAGCCTGCCAGTAAAATCCTCCGTAACGTCGGGTTAGATCTCCAGTGTTTATATACAATCCAAGCAAGAACGGAAAGAGAATGATGAGAACTACTGAGATCTGAAGCCACAACCTGCCTGTCTCTCTGGATATCCGCAAGAACCAGTTGCCTCTATAGGCGATTAAGCCAACAATAAACATAGCGATATATTGAGGAAAAAAAGCAATCTGTAAATTGAGAAGTTTAAAATTCCAATTTGAGGGGAGCCAAATCCTTACAATAAATGTGACTATCCCTAAAATAAGAGCAAAAATCGCTATAGTCTTGTTTCCCGGAATCTTAATCTCTGTGTTTGTACTTTTTACCAGTCGGCGCCATAGAACATAAGCACCGTTAAAGATAAGCAATACTTCAAGGAACCATAAGGGTCCGCTGCCAAGGATTTCGTAATTCCCCATATACAAGCCGAGAAAATCAAAAAAGGATCCTACAAATTCTTTTGTTGATACTGCTATTGCGTATGCCATAAGTGGATGAATAAAAATGATATAAAATAGCAGGGGTGTGCCCAACCTTAGCAGCCTATCCTTGAAAAAAGGCCATGCTCCTTTTCGGTCATAAGAGTCAGGTGTAAAATAGCCTGAAATCATGAAAAAGAAGCCCATAAAAAAGGACTCAGTTACAGCAAGAAATGATAGATAGAAGATACTTTCTAAGATACTTTGAATTATCCCAGGCGGCTGACCTTCATGATAAGGCCGGTTACTTAATGGAGATCCATATATTAGGGCCAGATTAAACAAAATTACCAGGATTATAAGTGAGGTTCTCAGGTTATCAATGAAAAAAACCCGCTTTTTTGACATTTCATTATACCTCTTTAAATATTTCAAAGAATTCTTTTTTTCTTTTTAATACCTGGATGTTTCTTAAATGTGATTGGATGATGAATATATATAAATGCTTTGAGAAAAAAATGCCCCTTTTAATAGCTTTTCTATTTGATTAGAGGTTTTTAAATACATTTTTTATCTTCACTTCAACCCCTTTAACATGAACAGAAACACGGTTACACATCTCTTTAAAGAGATTGCCGATAAAACAGGCATTGACATATCTGCCCAAACACTTAGAAGCGTATTTACCAGAGAGATGAGCTTAAAAGGTGTACAGGATAGATATGTTGATGCCTTTTACGGTAGAACGCCTCAAAGCGTTCTTGAAACGTTCAATATTTATGTACTCGTCATCATGCATCTTCCCATCGAATTCATTGGAACTTCGACTCCATACCATGATTTGTACCAGGAACGCATGTCATTGATTTCCCTTGTCTGTGCAGTTTTTATGTCTGCTGCAAGCTGTTTTAGCTCCTCACGCTCTGCCTTTTGAAGCGCATGATCAGCCATCATGACCGCCATCTGATGATGATGGATCATCTGTTCGATGAACTCTTTATCAAAAGGATCGGCGTTCTTGAGACTTTCAATATTTACGTCCTCGCCCATCATGCCTTTTCCCATTCCCGTCGAATTCGTTGGAACTTCGGTTCCATACCACGATTTGTACCAGGAGCGCATGTCATTGATTTCCCTGGTCTGTGTAATTTTTATGTCTGCTGCAAGCTGTTTTAGCTCCTCATGCTCTGCCTTTTGAAGCGCAAGATCAGCCATCATGACCGCCATCTGATGATGAGGAATCATATGCTCGATGAAGTTGCGATCAATATCTCCCATCATTCCTCCCATCATTCCACCACCCATCATTGTATTGTTGGCTTTTGATGACATCATATCCTCCGGACAGTCCGCGTTCATATCTGTCATCCTTTCAGGAATATACTTATGGTTTTGCATATCTCCTGTATTTCTACCACTCATATGTTGGGCCATCGCAGAAGTTGTGCCAGATACCAGTATTATCCCAATTATACTGGCCATAGTTATCATTTTATTTTTCATATTCTCATCCCCTCGCCAGAACAAATATCTATTATCCACTGCTTAAAAATCAAACTTCATGGCATATTAAGTTTACCGTGTTTATTATATGCTGCTTAAATTCACCACTGTTAGTATATCCTGACCCGGGCAATTACTGCCTTCGACGGCGCTAGCATTTTATAAAAAGAGGGATTTACCCTCGGGATTTACGGACTTACCTTTATATTGCCTCCTCCCAATGTGCCATTTGCCGTGTAGGATATTGTAGGTATGCTGATAGCGAAGGTATCTCTCTTGCCAGGTTTCCCGTTATCCACTGCAGTAATTGAACTTCTCACTCCAGCCCGAAATGCTTGGCATTCCAGTCAGCAGTCGCCTGTATCTTCTTGATCTCATCGGCTCCGCCCGGCATAGTAAAGAGGTGCTTGAACCTTCCCTGTACCTTGAGATACTCCTCAACCGGCTTTCTGTTCCTCAATTTCCTCACGTTTGTAATAGTGCCGTTCTCCATCTCGTACAGCGGCCACATCGCAGTCTCAACAGCCAGCTTTCCTACCTCTATGGTCTTTGAACCTTCAAATTTCCATCCAGTGCAGCAGGGTGCATGTACATGCACATATGTAGGTCCTTTTATCTCTGCTGCCTTTTTCACTTTTTTCATCATATCCGGGGCATACGCTACAGATGCCGTGGCTACATAGGGTGAGCCGTGAGCAGCAATGATTGCAGGCATGTTCTTCTTTTGCAGCGGATTACCAAATGAGACCTTACCAGCAGGGCTTGTGGTTGTACTTGCATATAATGGTGTTGCACCACTTCGCTGCACACCTGTATTCATGTATGCCTCATTATCAATGCACACATAAATAATATCATGCCCCCTCTCAAAAGCCCCTGATATTGCCTGAAGCCCGATATCCAGTGTAGCGCCATCGCCTCCGATTGCCACTATTTTGGTATTGCTCTTCTTTCCAAGTGCCTTGAGCGCTGCCTCAACACCGGATGCAACCGCCGCTGCGTTCTCAAAGAGCGAGTGTACCCAGGGTACATCCCATGCCGACTCAGGGTAGGGTGTTGTAAAGACCTCAAGACAGCCTGTAGGGCTGACCACGATACAATCAGAACCTAACGCATCAAGCACGAACTTCCCTGCAAGGGCATCACAGCACCCTGCACATCCGCGATGACCCGGTGCAAGCAGGCTCATACCAGATCCTCCCTCAGGTCTGCGAATTCGCTTTCAATAAATATCCCCTTCTCCACTAACTTTGCTTTATTAACTATTTTCATGATCGTGCTCACAGGAATATCGCGCCCTCCATGACCCAGCATAAAGCCTATAACAGGAGTACGAACACCGGCATTATACAGGCAGGCTTTTACCTCTGTACACAGGGCACCCTCATTTTTACCGATCGAGATATTCTTATCAAGGGTTATGACAACCTTTGCATTTCTCAATGCCTTTCTTATAGCCTCTGCAGGGAAGGGTCTGAACGACCTGACCTTAAGAAGTCCAACAGTTTCTCCTTCGCTTCGCAGCATATCTATAGTATCCTTAACCGTGCCGATTACAGAACCCATCGCCATTATCACAATCTCTGCATCATCCAGTGCATAACCATCAATCAGGCCGCCGTAATATCGCCCATATTTCTCCATGAACTCGTTGGCGACCTCCTCGATCCTCTCTAATGCCTCTCCCATGGCTTTCTCCTGCTTGTACCTGAACTCAGTATATGTGCTCGGATCTGCAAACGCCCCGAACGACATGGGATTCTTAGGATCAAGCACGAACTCAGGAGAATAGGAAGGCAGGAACTCATCTGTCAGGCTCTGTTCAAGTAAGATAACAGGCTCATAGACATGTGAAAGTATGAACCCGTCCATACATGCCATAGCCGGTAATAGTACCTCTGAATCCTCTGCGATCTTATAGAGCTGCGGTATCATATCTGCAGATTCCTGGACATCCTCTGCATAGAGCTGGATCCAGCCCGTGTCCCTCTGCGCGATTGAGTCCTGCTGGTCATTCCATATATTGATCGGCGCACTGAGCGCCCTGTTCACCACTGTCATAATAATAGGTAATCTCATACCCGAGGCATTGAATAAGGCCTCATGCATCAGCGCAAGGCCCTGCGAAGTCGTAGAGGAATAGGTGCGCGCCCCTGCTGCACTTGCCCCTATCAGTGCTGATATAGCAGAGAACTCGGATTCTACGTTCATAGACTCACAGTCTATCTCGCCATCCGCCACAAACTGGGATAGATTCTCTACAATATGTGTCTGCGGTGTTATGGGGTACGCTGATATCACATTGGGCCTGCATACCTTGACTGCGTGAGCAACAGCATAAGAGCCCTCTACAACAATCATTCTATTCCTCATTTCCCCTCCAGCACCATCAATATCGCTTTCTTGGGACATTCGTTTGCGCAGATACCGCAACCTTTACAGAATTCATAATCTGGTTCATAATACCCGTTCTCTAACTTATAGACAATTCCTTCCGGGCAATACATCGCACAAATCCCGCATTTGCTGCATAGCTTATGGTCGAAAACCGGCATGAACGAGCGCCAGGCTCCGGTCTTATTGACCCGCGTGCTCCCTGGTTTAGTTACTGTCTTAATAATCAGCTTCATCGCTGTGTCTCCATAAGATCGTAAGCTGCCTGAATAGCTTTTGCATTCTTTTCCCCGATAGGTCCAGGGAAGCGTTCCATAACTGCGTTTATTATCGATTCAGGTCTGATGAGACCCGAAACGCCAGCAAATGCCCCGATTAATGTGGTATTGACAATGGGTTTTCCAATAAAATCCATTGCTAATTTTGTTGCATCAAGCGTTTTTATAGAAGCTTTTGTATCAAATTTGAAGGATGATGGGTTCTTCTCCGTATTTATCAATATGATCCCATCGCACTTGGCTCCTTTTTCAACGTCAACCACATCAACCAGTGTTGCATCCTGTACTATCACATAATCAGGTTCGTATATCTGGCTCCTCAGGCGTATTGGTTTGTCACTCAGGCGCACAAATGCAGTTACAGGAGCACCTCTTCTTTCTACACCAAATGCAGGAAAAGCCTGGCTGTATTTCCCATCCTCAAATGCAGCCACTGCCAGAAGTTCGGCTGCGGTCACAGAACCCTGCCCGCCACGACCATGTATTCGTATCTCCTTCATTTCTTTTTCTCCAAAGATAATAATATGCACTACCTTATTTTTTAATCATTAACCGTAATGGATGCCTTTCACAATTGCATTAAGGTATTTATTCTTTACTATGACGTACCATACTATAAGAGTCCCGATCATAAGTGCCAGTAACCCCATTATACCCGCTTCAGGGCCTGCAGGTCCACCTGTGAATTCAGGCTCTGTTACTGTAATATCAAAAATGCCAAGCCCGCTCCTTAACGAGAAGACATGGTACTGGAAGAAGTTCCATGAATAATGAAACCCGCAGGACATTTTTAAACCACCTGCAAGATACAATAGAGCAAGGAGTATGCCGGCTATACTTACAGTGATAAACATAATTAATGCATTGAAAGTCCCGATATCAAGGCTCAATATAGACGGGATATGCAGTCCAGAAAAAAGGATTGAGGTTGTGATAACTGCATTCCTTATGCCCAGGCTATTTATCAGTTTAGGAAGAATGTAGCCCCGAAAGGACATCTCCTCCCCCAGTGCAACAAGAAGCTGAAAAATTACATATGCTATCAGTAGATAAAATGTGTTCGGATAAAGCTCTCCAGGTTTAATCCAGCCAAGCCATAACTCAAGTATAAATATCAAAGATATAAGGACAAAACCAAAAAGGAAGCCGGGTTCCCATGATGTACCCCATTTGAATCCACCTTCCATATCTTTTAATATATAAAGTACAGCGATAATAAACAGATATGCGATAAAAGCTATACCCGGGATATATGCAGATACCAGTACAATCAGTACTAAAATGAAATAAAATGCAATGCTTGCCTGTATTCCAGTTGTATCCCTGTTATCCATAGATTTGATTATTATAACTAAATTATTTTTCTTTGTATATTAAGGTTTACTGGGCTTATAATAATCATATATAGTATAAATTAAATTGAATTATTTTTAGTAAAGTATATCTCATTTGATAACATAACAATGAAGTTCATTATGGCAGACGATAAACTCTTAATAACAGAGCTTGTACTAACGGCATATCTATATAACCAGTCTGATAAGCTTGGTGTGGACGATCTTCCACAGAAGATACGGAAGCATTACTGGAATGAGAAAGAGAAAACGGTCAAACGTCCTATCTATGTCACTGAAGGCGATATAAGAGCTATTTATGGTCTTGAGAATGTGAAAAACAGTACGAAAATGCTGCCGTTCCTGGAGTTCGAAGAGTTTGGCTCTCAGATAAAACTGACCGTCTTTGAGCTCTGCACAAAATGGTTTGCAAAGCATGCTGAGGCGATTGAGAGTATTGATAAGAACCCCATCCTTGCTTCCTTTTTTGAGAGTTATGATTCACTTCCGGTGAGCTATGAGAGAGCAAAAGCATCCAACGTACCAAAAGAGAGCGGAAGAGAATGGATAAACTCCCTTATTAAAGCAATAGAATCTGAGAAAGGATCTGAAGATATGCTGAGGCTTGTGAACATAGTCGCACCTGAGGATATCAAGCAGGATCTGAAAGACCTTGTCCTCACAAAGGAGCAGGAGGATGAGATCGAGAAGATGGCAAAGGCAATCCAGTACCGTGATTACCTGAGGCGAATCGGCCTTACGGAGATAGGTAAACTCCTGTTCGTGGGCCCTCCTGGTACAGGGAAAACATCACTTGCACGCTCACTATCTGGAAAACTAAGAATTCCCATTGTGGAAGTAAAACTCTCCCAGATAGCAGATCAGTACCTGGGCGAGACTGCCAAGAACATAGACAGGGTTTTTGAACTTGCAAAACGCCTGAGCCCATGCATACTCTTTATTGATGAGTTTGATTTCGTGGCAAAAGCACGGGCAACTGACGAGCATGCCGCATTAAAGAGGGCTGTAAACACCCTGTTAAAAGCCATAGACGAGATAAGCCTGGTAGATTACGGGGTTCTCCTCATAGGTGCAACAAACCATCCCACTATACTCGACCATGCTGCCTGGAGACGGTTCGATGAGATAGTGGAATTCACACTTCCTGATAAAGACATGCGCAAAAAGATACTGGATATCGTGCTGCGCGAGATTGAGGGTACCTTCGATACAGAGGAGATCGCAAAAAGGACTGAAGGATATTCAGGCTCAGATCTGCGGTTGATCGTCAGGGAAGCTGTGCTCAACGGTCTTATAACTGAGAGAACAGTACTGACCCAGCAGGATCTATTACGCGGGGTAGGTGAGTTCAATAAGAGGATCCCGCTCAGGACAATGGATGAAGCTAGATGAAAGTAACCCTGCTTGGAACAGGCGATGCTGTAGGGACACCCAAGATCGGGTGCTCATGCCCCGCCTGCCTTGACGCGCACACAGGCGGAAGAAGCAGGAGGCTTCGATTCTCTGTACTGGTAGAATCTTTATCAGGCAGGTTACTTATTGATACCAGTCCAGATCTTCGGTGGCAGCTTTTGAAAAAAGGGATTAATCGTGTTGATGGTGTGGTATGGACACACTCGCATTACGATCACTATGCAGGTTTTGGGGATTTTCACCGCATACAGAATAATGTGAACGTGTATGGATTGAAAAATACGCTTGATTATATACTGAATTACCTTAGCTTCATGAAGCCCATCAGGCATGATGTGAGCTTTTATACGCCTTTTGAGTTAATCGGCCTTAACATAATACTGGTAGAGGTAATCCATCCACCTCTTCAGGAATCCGCTGGCGTAATCATAACAGACGGAAGAAGTAAGGTTGTGATTACAGGTGATACTACCAGAGATATACCCCAGAAAAGCCTTGAACTTATGTACCAGCCTGATCTTCTTATTGCCGATGCCATAATTCCACCCAGAGGGAAATTACCCAAGCATATGAATTCACTGGAGGCCATGGAGCTTGCTTTTGAATTAGAGGCAAAGAATGTCGTACTTACCCATATAAGCCATAATTTTCCTCCACATGATGAATCTATTAGAGAATGGCCACTGGGATATGATGGCATGGAGTTTGAGTTTTAATTATACGAATGGCTTTATTATCCTTGGCGTCTGACTGAACTTGATCCTCAACTTCTCTTTTGTCCTTGCGCTCTCTGAGGTTATTACGAGGCTGCTGTCATGGTTCTGGATCTTAAATTTTGCCTCTTTTGCCTGGTAGTTAAGGGGCTTCAATCCGGTCGCGGCGTGCACGATTATCGTGCCGCCAGGCTTTATTATTATAAGCCTCTGCCCTTCATTTCTGTCATCTTTTCTGCCTGAGTACTCTATTTCGGCATGACCGGCGATAAGATACACAGGATGGTTATCAGGATGGTTCTCAAGCTGCTCGATCAATTCCTCTATGATATCGTGTATATCCTGTCTCTCCACAGATGATATGGGCGTATGTTCCTGTTCTTTTACCATGATATCGGCAATCTTATCCACGGTACTCCATGGCAGGGCATCAACCAGACACTCTCGCATGATATCTTCGTCAGGAACCAGCCTCTGCTGTAGATGGTCAGTCTGGTATCTCTCAAGTTCTTTTAATATGCGTTTTGCTTTTGTCTCATCTATCCCGGTGGCTTTGAGCGTCTGCGGTGTTCGGGCTGCCAGCTCCTGGATATCCGTGATACCGTGCTGGATAAGGGTTTTTATTGTTCTTATATCGATAGATTGAATCTGCAATAGCGATTCTGCCTCATCCGGTATACTGTTCCTGATTAGTGTACCCATGTTTTTTACTATTGCTGTATTGGTAGGAGTTGAGTAGTGCTGGAAAACATGTTCCAGTGCTTTAAGCAATCTCTCTGCATTCTGTTTTATGACCCAGCCATCACTTCTGAATTCAGCAGGTATCTCCCCGTGCATATATGCCAGCAGGATAGCCGCAACTTTTAGTGATCCTCCTTTCAGGTTGATTGTCCTGTTTTTAATGATATTCTTGATCAGGGCATGTTCTTTTGGCCGGATTACGATCTCGCTGAACTCATTCGCTTTTGATACTGTTTCCAGCACTTCTGATAATGCGATATCCTCCTTTTTCGCGAATTCTCTGAACAATATAGCTGTCTTTATTTTAACATAATAGATGGATGTTATAATGCCAAGCTGGGTTGGCCGGAAATCATACGTATCAGGGTTAAAATCTATAAAACCATTCGAAATAAGTGTTTTAACTTCATCCTTAACTTTCTCGCCAGGATCAAGATTATTATATTTTAGCGGGTTTTTCCTCACACACCGATATAGAAATGTGGTTTTAATCCATTCTCTTGCATCATTGATATTGTTAATCGTACCCATGGCGATTTCAGCATTAATGTGCTCGGAAAGAGATTCATGCAGTACAGATTCTATCTCTTTTCCCTCTTTCAGAATCTGCCTGTACACCCCTGCTTTTGTATAGGGAACAATCACCCACCCATATCCCCTGTCATCGTACTGCGGTCTTCCTGCCCTGCCAAGCATCTGAAGCAGGTCTATAGGACTTAGCTCTTTATTACCCTCAAGCGGGTCGTTTATCTCCACGTCCCGTATTACTACCACCCTGGCTGGAAGATTGACACCCCATGCCAGAGTAGAGGTCGATATAAGGACTTTTATAACACCCCTGCGGAACAGGTTCTCTACAGTATCGCGATCCATCTTGCCAAGTCCTGCATGGTGGAAAGCTATTCCCAATCGGATCGTCTGGACCAGTGTCTGGTTCTTTATCAGCTTTCCCAGCTCTGATACATACCTGTATTCAGCTTCTGTAAGGTACATCCTGCCGTCTTTCTCGAACAACTCAAGAAGCTTTTTAGCCGATCTGACAGTGTCATCCCTTGATGACACAAAGATGAGTGCCTGATGACCCTCTCGCAGGGGTTTTCTGATCAGGTTGAGCGCTTTGTAGAGCCGTATGTATTTGTTGATGAAATCGCTTTCTTTAGGGTCATAGGCAAGGATATCCGTATCGAGCTTGACCGGCCTGTAGCTGTCATCAAATTTAAGAATCTCCCTCTCATCTGCACCTATCCACCCTGCAACATCCTCGATATTGGGCATGGTGGCGCTGAGGGCTACTATCCGAAGCCTCCCTTTATTTATCCGCTTCATACGGCTGATCAGAACTTCTAAAGTCCCTCCCCTCACATCAGAATCTATGAGATGCACCTCATCTATTATGACGCATGATATATCGCGTACAAAGGCAAACCTGTCGGTCTGGTGTTTCCTGGTCGCCGAATCCCATTTTTCAGGTGTTGTTATGATCACGTCAGCCTCAGCCGCGTGTTTTTCAGACAATTCCCGCTCACCTGAGACGACATACACATCAAAGCCTATCTTTTTAAAGGCACCGTTCCATTCTGATTCCTTCTCATTGGTAAGGGCGCGCATGGGCGCAATATACAGTATCTTACCATGCGACGGTCTGGAGAGCTCATGAACCATGGCGGCTATAGCCACTACCGTCTTACCGCTCGCAGTCGGTGCAGCCACAACGCAGTGCCTGTCGGACTCCATGATAACAGGCACTGCCAGGGACTGCATACGGTTAAACATCTGGAAGGGAAAAAGAGACCTGAAACGCTCATCAATAACATCATCGACTTTTAGGGAGGAATGTTCTGAAATCATGATCGCTTCGCTTCTATACGAATAAAGAACACTATTACCATATAACTTTGGGTGTTTTCATTATCAAGCTATCAGATATCCAAGTAGAATACCAATTAGTTAGGTTTATATACAATGAGATTATCTTAGGTTTAGATGAGCAGGGAAACTTATTTTTAATACTAACCCCCACTCCCCAACCTGCTCATCTTATTCTTCAAAAATCAAATAACGACCGCTGGGGTTTAACCTCCTTCTTAACTTCGACCTCTGGTTTTTCCTCTTGATCTTCCCCACTAACCCGGGATTCCTGTATCCTGGCCCCAAATCCACCGAATAACTCTATCTCATGCTCTGTCTCTTTTTCTATAAGGGACTGTGCATCATTGTATATCTTCTGAACCTTTTTTGTTACAGATTTTGATTCTATCAGGAATGCAATTTCCTCTGGCTCAAGGGTAAGCAGGGCCGCAACTGAAGGTGCATACTTATCATCCTTCATCATCATCCTGAAAAAAGACAGCAAATGTGAACGGGTATAGCTCATTGATACATGACAGTAGGCTCCGATTTTTTTTGCGGTCAAATCGCGTATGCTCCTTGTGCCCTTTGTCTGCCCGAGCTTTTTCCATAAAGAAGGAGACTGGAACTTTACGAATCCTGTGTAACGGCGGGAGCGCGCGGCTACAATACCCGCGGTCATCATAACACCTGCATACCTCCACATGTTGTAATTCTGCCTTCTTCTGACCCTGCCTAAAAAGAGAGAGGCCCTGGAGAGATTACGGTAACCTTCCTCAAGGTCATCTGCCTGCGTATATTCAAGAGGCAGGTTCTCATCCACCCAGTGAATAAAGTCCTCAGGGTTCTCATCAAGATTAAAAGTAGCCTCATGGGCCTTTATGATATCCACTCCTTTGAAGATCTTTGCCATTACCTTGAATATGCTCTCTTTAGTATCCCTCTCACCTGTAGTGATATCATCAGGTTCGATACTTGATCTTCCCTGGGCTACAGCCTGCAAATCGTTTATTGCACTTCGTAGATCACCGTTTGCATTCCCTGCGATCTTCTCAAGAATAGCAGATCCGCATGTTATGCACTCTGCCTCAGTGATTTTCCTTAATACAGGGATCATAGAGCGCGACATTACAGCATTGAACTGGATGGGTTTGCATACACCCCGAAGCCCTGCTGACATATCATATAGTTCATTTGCAATAAGAATAATCGGCTGTCCTGTTTCCTTTATCAGTCCAATAATCGCCCTCTCCCCTCCCCTGTCCGCATTGCCGTGGATATTATCAGCCTCATCCAGTATAACAAGCCTTCTCATACCGCCCAGTGTGCTCATCTGAGAAGCAGAACCGGCTACTCTTTCAATTATAGCGGCTGTGCGCTGGTCACTTGCATTTAGCTCGATCACTTCCCATCCCATCTCGTTTGCAAGTGCATGGGCTGCTGTAGTCTTGCCTGTACCCGCTCTTCCATACAGAACAACCGCCCTGTCCCCGGGGATTCCCTGCTTCCAGCTCTGTGCCCAGAGCCTGAGTTCCTCTATCGCCTTATTATGGCCTGCTACCTGTGAAAGTATCCGGGGGCGGTATTTCTCTGTCCAGTCAAGTGATGTCATGATTGTGGTTTTATAAACTGTACTCCTTAAATACGTATCTTTTCATTAGATTCGGTTATGAGACTTAACATGATCCAGCTTTTCACCAACTCTGCTGTGATGATGTCAAATCTTTTTATTCCAATTCTTGCGCATGAATTTGAAGCATCAGGGATTGAGATCGGTATAATCGGGGCAGCTTATGGGGGAGCACTTTTTATCTCAACGTATATCTTCAGCAGGGCAGCAGATCTATTCCCTCCAAAGACACTTTTGTATGCAGGTTTTTTAAGTGCTTCTGTAACTTTTTTTCTCCAGATATTCGCATACGATCCCCTAAGTCTCGGTGTAGTACGGGCATTGGCCGGATTCAGTGCAGGGGTCTATCCTGCTGTGCTTGTGCTCTATGTATATAATTTAAAGCGGAGTATCGGGAAGTTCAGTTCATTCATGCCCCTTGGCTGGGCTGTGGGGAACCTGTTAGCCGGGATCATCGCTGTTTACTGGCAGATCTTTGCTATTGCATCGCTACTATTCGCCTCATCGTTTTTGGTTACATTAACACTGCCTGGTACAGAGGTGCATACGAGAAAGAAAGCAGATTACTTCTCCCGCGATATCCTGAAAAAAAACTGGGGTATATATTTTTCATTCTTTCTGCGCCAGATAGGAGCAAATAACGTCTGGGTAATCTTTCCCTTATATCTTGCAAGTCTTGGGGCAGATAAACTATGGATCGGGATAATATATATGCTGAATCCGGCCCTGCAGTTTCTCATTATGAGGCGGCTTGACAGGTACAACACTGTCCGTCTTATTCATGCAGGAGATTTAATCTCAGCCGTGGCATTTATATCACTTATACCATTAACGATATACTATCAGGCTATCTTCGGAATGGTACTGATCGCTTTTTCCTATTCATGCCTCTATGTAGGTTCTGTCCGCCTGCTTATTGATACAAATGAAGAAAAAGGCACAGCATCTGGGTTACTTAATTCAGCAATAGCGTTTTCAACAATAATCGGTTCTCTCCTGGGGGGAGCCATATTAGAATATTATGGTTTTCAGGGTGTGATGGCAATTGGGGCTTTTTTTGCTGTGCTGGGCTATGCAGTCATCCGTTTTAAAAGCTCTGGCATATCTCAAAGAAGTTATTGAGCAGGTCATTTCCGCGCTCTGTATGTGAGACCTCAGGATGCCACTGCACGCCATATAGCGGTTTTGTCTTATGCTTCATCGCTTCGATCTCACAGATCTTTGAGCGCGCCAGCCTTATAAAATCAGGAGGAAGAGAGGATACTTCATCTGCATGGGATGCCCACACTTTTGTTTTCTGACCCAGGCCTTTCAGGATATCATCTTCTTCAAGTATCTCTATCTCAACCGCAGCATAGCCTCCAGCAGCTCCTGTCCTCACCGCACCGCCGTATGCCTGCGCCATCACCTGGTGCCCGAGACAGATGCCCAGAACAGGCAGATCGATCTCCTTTACGTATAAACTGCAATTGCCCGAGCGCTCAAGTGAAGGCCCGCCGCTTAATATAAGTCCATCCGGCTCTCTTGATAGTATCTCCTCTATGGAAGAGGTGTTTTTCATCAGCTCTGCTTCCTGATCCAGATCCCGCACAGCGCGGTGTATCAGGTGGCAGAACTGGCCATAATTGTTAATTACTATGATTTTTACCATAAATATTATTTTGATTTATCCGGAATCTCTGCAAGCTTAAATCCTGCAATACCCATTATAATGACAAAGATAAGCAAAGCAGCGGTGTAGCCATAACCTGTTGATGCAGGCATGATGAGCTGTGCTGCAATAATCAGCATAATAAATACCGCTACAGAAGCAACTGCTGTTATGATCTCAATATACATCTTCTTCATAATGCGCTATACTATGAGTACAATAAGTTAAAGATTTGCCAGACCATGATAAAGCTTTTTATGGTGGAATGCACTATTAGGGCTAAGACACGCACCGATGGTCTAGTGGCTATGACTTGAGCCTTCCAAGCTCATAACTCGGGTTCAAATCCCGATCGGTGCATCATTTGTTTGCGGTTTTAAGTCTCAAAAGCATCTGGTAGTACGCCCATATCATATGCGATTTTAAAAAATAATAGATATCCGAAGAGATCCCTTTACTTCTTATTCTTTTAATTATTGCAGGTATATCCAGTCCCAGCGGGCAGTTCTCTTTGCACCTGCCGCAGGTCAGGCAGAACTCAAGCCTCTCATCTTTTTCATTATTATAAAGGGAATAGTAGGCAAGACCCTTTCCACCCAGGTAGTTATCCCTGGCGAACTCATTACCAATAGTATTATACATGGGGCAGTGGAGCAGGCAGTTCCCGCATCCTATGCACAGCAGGAGGTCTTTAAATCCATTCCCTGCAAGCTCGGTCCTCCTGTTATCAAGCAATACTAAGACTATTTCAGAAGGGTTGTGAATCCCTTTAATAAATTTCTTCTCAACATCAGCGGTCTTGCTCACGCCGCTTATTACTTCAACAAATGATGGTACTATTGAGCCTGTGGCACTGAAGCTCAGGATTTTTATCATGTTCATAGCTGCTTCAATATCAGGATAGATCTTGTCTATTGAGGTCACAACTATATGTTTTTCCTTCCGCATCACCTCATAGATGTTTCCCTCATTATGGGTCATCATAATCGAGCCTTCCTCTACGGTTATGGCATTCGCCCCTGTGATTCCCACTCTCGCATCATTGAGATTGGAGATCACATCCTCCCGTACTATCTGTACGATCTCCTCAGGGCTCTCTTTTATGGGTTTATTGTAGTACGTGGATAGTTTCTTAGCAATCTCTCTTGCCGAGAGATGGGTCACAGGCCCTGTGGGGTGGGATGGTCTTGCATTCAGTATCTGTAAGATCCGATCTCCAATATCGGTCTCAATGACTGTCAATCCCTTTCTCTCAAGGGCTCTGGTTAATTCTATTTCTTTTGTGACGTTTGATTTGGATTTTACAATATGTTTCTCATGCCCTGCTTCATCGAGAATAACATCAACTGCTTCCTGCTTCTCTCTGACAGGATATACCTTGATGCCGTTTCTCCTCAGATTATCAATAGCTTTGCTCAGAAGTATTTCATTTCCCACACAGAGTTCCCTTGAGGATTTAAGCCTCTTTTTTCTTTCTTCAAAGTCCGAGGGCGGATTCAGGCTCTGCCTTTCCTTTACTGAATTAAAGGCTTTTCTAAGGGCTATAACTTCTTCATAGTGCATAATCCTCTCTTAACGTAATGCAGCCGGTTATTAAGAGCACTAATTCCTGTGTTTAATTATATAGCTTTTCTAATACTGAGGAACCCATCCAATAATTAGACGATTAACAACGAACTCAAAACGAACTTAAACGAACTCATCAGCTCGAGTTCGTATCAAGTTCGTACCAGTTCGTTGTTTATATTAGCTGAACCACATCCGAGTCTGAGATGCGATATAGTTGAACTTTCTCATACCAGATGCTGAGGCACGGAAAGCTTTTTGATATATTTGAAAAATTGGAATTATTGAATGGGCTCGATAATTTTATCAGTATACTAATTATCATGATTTCAAAATCTATTTATTTAAATAAATCCATTATTCATTGTTTGATATGATGAAAAAAACTCTGTTTTTATTGCTGGTAGCCTTTTCTTTTGTGTATATAGGTGATGCGCAGGAATGCATGGATTGCCACGTATCTGATATGCCGATCCCCTCTCCTGTTTATCCTGCAATTAACGCCTCTTTTTTTGGATCTCATATAAATATCAATACAGCAGATGCCGGTCTCTCCAGCAGCGACTGCACAGGATGCCACTATAATGTGAACACCTCAAGTATACCGCATGGCCCTGTATCAACCTATACATGTGAGGACTGCCATCAGCAAGGGAGCGCTCTTAGAGTTAACAATCATCTGAAAAATGCCAATATCTCTGTGAATGTTCAATGCTATGACTGCCACAGCAAGACCTCGTCTCTTTTTAAGTATAGCGCCAGTGCCAGCGCAGCCCATTACGGCATGAATGCGGGTTTTGGCATATCTCCTGGAGAAGGATACTGTGCATACTGCCACCAGAACTCCTCGACTGTTTATAAGGACGTGATGCAGAACCCGAACAACATACTGGTAGGCAATCATACATCTGATATCACCTCCATCTATCCGCTGCATCCTGCTGGCAGCCCAAACTGTACAAACTGTCATGGACAGGATAAGCTACACGGAACAAATATAACCAGACCTTTAGCAGATTCCGGGTTCTGCAACAACTGTCATTTAAATGACAGGATACAAAAGAATAAACATGCTGGAAAGGTTGAGTGCATAAGATGCCATTCAGAGGTACCATCAGATGTTCATAGTATCAAGTATATATTACCGAACGGAAGCTATCAGGGCATAAATGCCACAAAGTGCGGAAGCTGTCATGTCTCTAATTTTAGCTTTAGATTACCGTTTTCTGCTGCAAACTGCACCTCCTGCCACCAGGGAAGTGGACTTATTAAGTTCGCCCAGGCCCCGATCATACCCACACCTGTTAACCACAGCACAAATCCCTATTCTGGAGCCCTGTGGAACGGCTCACAGCCAGCGTACTGGAGCAATGCCAGCCAGCAATCAAGCTGCGATTACTGCCACGGAAATACTCTTCACGATCCAGAGGCATTAGGAAAAGTAGAGAACATTCGATCTGGAAATATGCCAAATCAGGGTATAACCAGTACAAGCTACTGGTGCGCCAACTGCCATTACAGCAATGGCGCATCGGGAAACTACTTCTATAATGCTTTTTCCTTTTACCCCGTCCCACCTGAGATCCAGAATAAGACTGGCATTACGCCTGCAGCAGCAAATGACGGTACATCCTTTTTTAATCACTCCCTCGGTGAATGGTCTGATAAAACATGCCTACAATGTCACGGTAATTCCTCACAGCTTACAACCGCTTTATTTGTTCACAATGTTGCCGCAGGTGGAGGAGGAGCAGACTGTGCCTCATGTCATGATATCAAAGCCACAGGCGGGCCTCTGGATAAGAGAATAGATATTGCGGCATTTAATAACAGCGTACACTACCGCTTAAATAGAGGCGGCAACAGCGCATGCTGGGCCTGCCATGGTAATGGAGCAGAGCCAGATGGACACCCGCCTGAATATAAATCGCCCAGGAAGTGCAGTAATGATGAATGCCATTCCTTAAACCAGAAATACCGTGCTCCCATGGTATATTCCCATTTTAAGAATGCCAGCCTGAATGATAACCCTGGTAACGCTGTAAATCTTAATGTCACTACAGGGAGCATCTGCGAGGAGTGCCATGCTAATAGTGTGAAGACTCAGGGCAAAAACATGAGATCTACCGCATCCCACTATGCTTTGCGTGAACTGCCTGATAGCATAAACTGCATATACTGCCACCTGAATAAAGAAAATTCAGAAAAATGGGGAAATGCTACTTTAATATACAAGAATAGAACATCTCTGGTTGAACTTGACAGGGAGAGGAATAAGTTCAGTGTCAAAGCCGGAGATTTTATTGATTTAGGATTTAGATTCAGGCTAAAACTGCTGGAGATCTCCGTTGTAAGAGGGAATGCGATCATCGAAATTCTCAAAGATAATGTACCCGTGGATAGAAGTCTTATAAACATTGGGAATTACACATATGAAGAGTATTTTACCATAGACAACTCAAGCGTAAAGTTACCTGCGATTGTGCTTAATGTCACAGAAATTTTTAAATCAGAAAATACAAGCTTTATCCAGTTTGAAGGCTTCAGATTGAAAAGGGTTCATGCTGAGAACAATACAATCTCATGTTATTTGTGCCATGTCTACGCAAGACCAGAAATAAGACTCAGGGTAATCGAAAGAGTTGATAGAGACAAAGATGATATTTTCTATACAAGGGAGCTGGCTAATTTTACAAATAAAAAAGAGTACAATGAAACTACTGCCCTCCTTATATTAGCAAACATTACCGAAAATGATATGTATATAAATATAGAATCAGGAAAGCGTAAAGCCATTTTTGAGGGCGAGAGATGGAACATCTCAGAAAATTTCAGCCTTTTATTAAAGGCAGTGAACACAGAAAGCGATGAGGCTTTCCTGCAGCTTCAGGCCGGGAATCTCTCTTATGAGGATTTTGTAGGAAGGGGTGAGGTCTTTGAATACACGCCAGGCATAAACTACACCGGGTACCAGTCAAAGAATATCACCATTTTCAGTGCAAAGGTATCTGAAATCATCCAGACAAAGCCAAAAAATATGGTGGTTTTAGAGGAGGTTGTTGCTCTATCTCCTGATATTAAGAAAATTATGGAAAATGAGACAATAGAAGGCTACAATGCAGGCTGGCTCTGGGAAAATTCCACGCTGGTTGCAGGAAGAATCCCGCAAAACTTTCATTCCCCGCAGATCTTCGGTGGAAGGGACGGCGGCGGGGATTGCCTCTCATGCCATGGAACTGAAGGCTTTGTAGAAAAAAGGATAGATTCGCTTGGCAGACATAAAACCCTGAACGGCGGAGGAAATAACGCCTGTCGTGCGTGTCATGGTGGAGAAGAAGGTACCAAAACACATCCAGTTGGCTATAAGACCCCGAGGGATTGCAGAAGCTGCCATGCCGCAACACGGGATAATTATAACGCCGTGTATATAGGTGATGAAGAGCATAAAAATGAGAAATGTGAGGCCTGCCATGTACCCAGATCCCATGATATAATCGGATTTAACATGCTGCCTGCTGTTAAAGATATATCATTGCTTAAGCAGGGGAACAGGACTATAGTAAAGGCTCTTGCAGTGGCAGGATACAAGATGAAGATCAGAGGTGCGAGATATTACATTGATACTCCAGAAGAGAAAATTTTGATGAGTCCTGTTGATGGGATATTTGATTCCCAGACTGAGGAGGTCTTTGCTGAGATCGAAATCTCAAACATGTCACCTGGAAAACATGTAATATATATCGAATCCATGGAACGAAATGATAAGTGGGGAATTCCTGCATCACTTGCGTTTACACGGGAAGGTGCGGTTCTAAGAGTAGAGAATGATAAAAAATTGAGTTACGGCACGTTTCCCCTTCTCGGGATATTAGCTGCCTTTCTATTAAGAAGATTGGTTCAAAAGAAATAGGAAATAACATCTGTATAGTCCCTGTGACTACCGCTTCTCAACAGGCACATACCTGCATTCCTGTGGCCCACAGTACCTTCCAATATAATCAGCTTCTGGCCTGTACAGGGCAGGCTCTGGCTGTGCCTGGGCAAATTTCTCTTCTATAATATGCGCACACCATCCTGAGACTCTTGAGGCAGCAAATACCGGGGTAAAAAGGTCAGGGTCAATCCCCATCATGTAAAAGACCGGTGCGCTGTATAAATCTATATTGGGATACATGTCCTTTCCTTTGCGTTTTATTAATTCACTTCGGACTACATCTTCTACCTTTTTAGATAGATCAAACCATCTTGTATCTCCGGTTCTTTGCGCCAGCTTCTCTGAGATATCACGCAGTATTTTAGCGCGCGGGTCCATAATCCTGTAGACAGCATGACCCATGCCCATAATCCTCTCTCCGGCATCCAATCTTGTATTTACCCATTCCTCAACCTTATCAACATTATCAATCTCAAGAAGCATTTTCATTACCTCGGTATTAGCGCCGCCATGGAGTTCACCAGAGAGCGCACCCAGTGCAGCGCTCACACATGCATACATATGTGCACGGGTTGAGGCTACTTCCCTGGCTGTAAAGGTAGAGGTGTTGAATGAATGATCAGCATGAAGAATCAGACAGATATCAAAATACCTGGCTATCTGCATATCAGGGGTCTCTCCGGTCAGCATATACAGAAAATTCGCTGCTATCCCAAGCCTTTTATCTGGCTTTTTTATATCAAGGTTCTTTCGGATCCTTTCCCAATAAGCAACCAGTGTTGCCACTCTGGCAATAAGCCGGATTGATTTTCCCATATTTGCTTCTCTTGTCTCAATTCTTGCTTCCTCATCAAAATCAGCAAGCATCGGTATTACAGATTGAAGTACGTCCATGGGATAGGCTGTTTTTTTCCTGTTTTTTAGATGTCTTATAATCTCTGCCGGAAGCTGTCTTTCTGAGGTTAACAGATCAGTGAATATACCTAACTCTTCCTCTGCAGGAAGGGTCTCATAGAGCAGCAGATAGGCTACTTCCTCAAAAGTTGAGTGCTCAGCCAGCTCCTCTATGTTGTATCCCCTGTAGAGCAGTTTACCTCTCTCACCATCTACGGCGCTTATTTTAGTGTCAGCCACCGAAATCCCCCTCAATCCAATATTTTTAATCTCCCGCATGAGTTCAGTTCTTTTCTCCCTGATTCTAAAATCCCTGCTTTAAAATAGGGTTTTGTGGCTATTTAAGTTTTTGATGCAAAAATGTAACAAACTATTTCTTTTGCTCATCAATATATAGGCAGGATGATAATCGGAACATTAGGGCCTGAAGGTTCATTCACAGAAAAAGCAGCAAAACAATGGAATGATAAAGCAGAGCTGCGGTATTACAGCGATATCATGGAAACAGTAGATGCGCTCACAGGAGGGGAGGTGGATTACAGTATTGTACCTATCGAAAATTCACAGGATGGCTCGATTACGATCACATTAGACTTACTCATGGAGCAAGAATTGCAGATCGTGGGCGAGATAATAGTCCAGATCAGGCACTGTCTTCTCTCAAAGGGCAGATCCGGGGATATAAAAGTAATTGCATCCCATCCCTCAGCATTAGCCCAGTGCAGGAAGTTTATTAAAAAGAACTTTAAGAATATAGAAGTGCGCTCAACATTGAGTACATCTCAGGCTGCAAAACTGGCCTGCGAATCAAAGGATATTGCCGCTATCGCATCCAGGGAATCAGCACATAGATACGGATTGGATATACTGGCCGAGGACATACAGGATATGAACGAGAATTACACACGGTTCATTGTTATAGGGAAGAATATACCGCCTGCTACAGGTAATGATAAAACCTCGATCATCGTATACCTTGAAAAAAACAGGCCTGGCGCGCTCTATGAGATTCTCGGGGAATTCGCAGATGCGGGCATAGATTTAACCAAGATTGAATCGCGTCCAACAAAAAAAATCCTCGGAGATTACCTGTTCCATATTGACTTAAAAGGGCATATAGAAGAGGGGATCATAAGGGATACACTTGGTAGAATAAGGAGCAAGATAGGGATCAAAATACTCGGCTCCTATCCTGCAGCCCGATGAAAAGTTTTATCTCTTCTAAATCTCATAATTGGATAGCATCTCAAAAATGAGGCGATTATGGACATACTATCTCTTAAAAAACTTGCAATGCTCGGGGCACATAGAAAACCTGTTGAATTATCATCGATTGAATTCGCATTACATATAGATTCAAGCCCTCAGACAGCAGCGCGAAAGCTTAAATATCTTGAGGATGAGAGGCTTATCGCAAGGCAGATCCTGCACAGCGGACAGCTAATCACAATAACAGAGAATGGTCTTGGGGTACTGCAAAAAGAATTAAACGATTACCAGGAGATATTCTCAGGGAACGGGAGTAAGAAATTCTTAAGCGGGAAGGTAATTACAGGATTGGGTGAGGGGCAGTACTATATCTCTCTTGAAGGGTACAGGACGCAGTTCATTGAAAAGCTCGGATTTGA
This sequence comes from Candidatus Methanoperedens nitratireducens, assembly GCF_000685155.1. Lineage (GTDB taxonomy): Archaea > Halobacteriota > Methanosarcinia > Methanosarcinales > Methanoperedenaceae > Methanoperedens > Methanoperedens nitratireducens. Next base: position 147,158 of record NZ_JMIY01000005.1, on the reverse strand, counting down.
CCCGTACCCCGGTACATTGAACATAAGACTCGATACCTCCAGTATTGGAATCCGCAAAGGGATAAGCGCGAATATCAAGATATCGGGTTTTACAGACCAGAGCAGAACCTTTGGCAGGGGTTCTTGCTTCAGGGTCATGGTTAAGGATATAAGGGGGGCTGTAGTCGTTCCTGAGCGCACGCATTATCCAGAGGATATAATTGAGATAATAGCACCTGTAAACCTGAGAGAATATTTAAACATCAGTGACGGCAGCATTGTTAAGGTGGAGGTTATAAAATGAGTCTTGAGAAAGCAATTGAATCAATACGCAAGGGTAATATGATACTTTTATTTGATGATGAGGACAGAGAAGGTGAAACCGATCTGGTAATACCGGCGCTGAGCGTAACCCCGGCAGATATTGCCCGCATGAGGCGTGATGCAGGCGGACTTATATGCGTTGCAATTCACGGAAAAGCAGCGGAGAAATTAGGGCTGCCCTTCATGTCCGATATCCTAAGCAGCATCTCTTTAAACGGCCACAGGCAATTGCGTACACTTGTGGAAAAGAAAGGCGATATTCCCTATGATTCACGCTCATCCTTCTCACTGTGGGTGAACCACAGAGGCACTTTTACAGGTATAACCGATAATGACAGGGCTCTTACTATTAATAAGATGGGTGAGACTGTGTACAGGGTATTAAATGGGGAAAAGATCGATTTTGGAAGGGAATTCAGATCACCAGGCCATGTTGCACTGCTCCGCGCAGCAGCAGGTCTCCTGGATGAGCGGCGCGGACAGACTGAGCTATCGATACAGTTAGCATTAATGGCCGGGATATGCCCCTCAATGGTAGTATGTGAGATGCTTGATGAGAGAACAGGAAAAGCTCTCTCTAAAGAGGATGCAAAGGAGTATTCCCTTCGCTATGATATGCCATTTATAGCAGGGAAGGATATCATGGAAGCGACTCTGCATCGCTTATGATATATCAGTTCCCCACTCCCTGGAAGATTATCTACTCAATTCTTTCAGGCGCTTGATGCTTGCCATCATTGCCTGTGATTCCTTTCTCTTCTGGTTCTCCAGATATTCGATGATCTCATCAATACTTGTCTTGAGCTGGTATATCTTATACGGGCGGCCCTTTCCTGGTTTTTTCTCCTCTCTCTCTGCAATCCAGCCAAGCTCCTCTAACTCACGCATGGCTATACTGACCTCAGGTTGCCTAAGATCAGAACCCATTTCAAGGTCTCTGGAAGTTACTTCTTTGACGTTCTTTAGATATGTTAGTACTTTTGCTACGTTTCTCTTTAGTCCTAGTTCGATCAGGGTATCGGCGAATTCTTCATCGGCTTTATCGAGTACATTAACTGATAGGCTTTTCATTATATTTCACCCTATTTTTAAATGCTTCCATTGAATATAAATCTTACGTTTTAATAAATTCGATAAAAGAAAAGTTATTATAATCCAGAAACTGTTTTTAGACCTGAGAATGTCCAGAGCTAGTTGTTGTACAATACAGCTAAAGCCTCCATCAAAACACATATATCTAACGTTTTCCTTATGTGACCGGGATATGCATGGAATTATTAATTTATTTCAATGGAGAATTCGTGCCAAAACACGAGGCAAGAACCTCTATATACGATCACGGTTTCTTATACGGTGATGGTGTTTTTGAGGGCATCAGGGCATACAACGGCAGGGTATTCAGGCTCGATGAACATCTTGACAGGTTGTACGATTCAGCAAAGGCGATAGACTTAAAGATTCCTCTCTCAAAAGAAGAGATGAAAAAGGCCATTATAGATACCTTGAAGAGGAATAATCTAGAAGATGCCTATATACGCCCCATTGTTTCACGAGGGGATGGTGATCTTGGTCTTGATCCAAGGAAATGTCCCAGGCCCAATGTATTCATCATCACGCAGGAATGGGGCGCCATGTATGGTGACCTGTATGAGAGAGGTCTTACTGCTGTTACTGTTGGTATCAGGAGGAATGCACCTGAGGCCATGCCACCTAATATCAAATCATTGAATTATCTGAATAACATCCTTGCTAAGATCGAAGCCAATGTAAAAGGCGGGGATGAGGCAATAATGATCGATACATGCGGCAATATCTCAGAGGGCTCAGGGGATAATATCTTTGTTGTAAAGAATGGCAGGATCATAACCCCACCCACGCTTAACAACCTGCGAGGAGTAACAAGGGCTGCAGCAATAGAGCTGGCTATCAAAGAAGGGATAAGAGTATTCGAGACCAATATAGGTCTGTTCGATATTTATACTGCAGATGAGGTTTTTGTAACCGGTACGGCTGCTGAAATAGCACCTGTTACGAGGATCGATGGACGCTTAATCGGAGATGGAATACCTGGTCAGGTCACTAAAAAGTTAATGGCTGCCTTCAGGGAATTGACCATGATAGAAGGCACGCCCATTGTTTAGTTGAACTATAATTCCCTGACGACGTGTATATTCGCGAACGGTATATAGTGTTTCTTCCCTGCATATTCTCCCTCAAGCGGATAAAACACCAGGTACTGCTCATTATGTTTTATTTCTATGACGTTTGCATTTGTGACCCATTTATCAAACGTCATTTTTCCATCTTCGCCAACATACCTTCTGGACTCTATTACGTATTTTCTATCTGGCATAGCCTACCTCCTGTAGTTATAGATGATACCTTAGACATAGAAAAATACCTCTAACTATAAAAACCTAAGTTCAAATTTTTCATTACAGCCTGTCATATGGTTCGGTTCTATTCTTCCTGCGTGCCAGTTCACTGGTGTACCGCATACCAAGACCGGTGGAATTCTCCCTGATCCATTCGGTCAGCTTTGTCTCACCTGCAGGTGGTGAATCTGTGCAGAGCAGATCAGCCATCAGACCCTCGATCTCATCCCGGGTGATCGTTACGTCCCCAACTATCTTACCGATGAGTGCCCCGACAAAGTAACATGCAGCAGGTGAGACAGAAACAATCGGCCTGCTTTTACCTATGATATTGCCTATTTCCTCAACCAGGCCGCGATACGTGAATGTCTCCGGACCGGTTGCATCGATGATGCAATTCTCGGTTCTCTGTCCCTGCTCGACTGCCAGCCTGGCCAGGTCATCAACATATATTGGCTGTAAACGGTAATTTCCATCCCCGAATACTCCAAACACCGGGAACCTTCGTAAAAACCATGCTATATTGTTTATCAGGATATCCTCTTTTCCAAATAAAACAGTTGGCCTGAGTATTGTGTATGTTAATCCAGATTCGATCAGTGCACGTTCTAATTGTGCCTTGCCGCTGAAATACTCAAGATGGGAATCTTCTGAAGGGTTTGTTATGCTGATATGAACTATTCGTTTGATCCCTGCCCTCTTTGCAGCATCAAACAACCTGAGAGTATTATCGACAGCAAATGAATGTGTGAAATCCGAATGATTAAACCTGACCCAGTAGGTATTATAAAGAACCGAAGCTCCATGCAATGACTCAATGAGTTTTTCGGGATCATCGAAATTGTACGGGCAGGCTTTTACCCTGTCACCAAACGGATTAACACGGGCAGGAGAATTTGTTATGGTGCGTACCTGATATCCAGCATCAAGTAAGCGCCTGGCGATATATTTTCCAGAGTACCCAAAGGCACCTGTCACAACATGGGTCTCATTGTTAGACATATCAGCAGTCGTAGTTAGCTCTCTATTCTTTAAAAGACTATCTGCACCGCAATTATCTCACCTTTATCCTGAAGAAAACCTCATCAATCCCAAAGTGCAGCCCCTTAATTACCCCACATTCCTCAAACCCCATTCTCTTGCTGATTGAAATAGAGGCTTTGTTGTTAATACGTGTCGAGGTGATTGCATAATCCTGGCTCATCTGTTCTTTCTTGCAGATCTCAATGAATTTTTGCAGCATCTTGCTTCCAATTCCAAGCTCACGGTATTCGGGCAAAACCACGATTCCATTAAGATAATTTACATTATGCGACCATCCACGGATATAGCCAAAGGTTCCAACAACTCTACCACCGAGTAGAGCCACCCACAGCGTCCTATTTTTTTGTTTCTCTGATACTGCTGCAACAGCCTCATCTTTAGATCTATAGAATTCTCTGAATGCTTCAAAATAGAGTAAAGCTGCGACTTGCACATGCTCTTCTTTTGCTAAAACAACCTCAATTTCGGATGCGACACTGGACCCCAATTTTACACCTGCTTTTAAAAGAGAGTTACAGCACCAAATATTTATCCTCCTGGATACCTGCACAAGTACTGTCTGTAGTTCGAAACCTTGATGTACCCCTCTGTCTTAAGTAGTCACAAATGGCACAATCATCGCATCAGGTCTGGGAAGATTTCTTCAAGCGCTATTACTGGGAGAGTATACTTGACCTTGCCAACCATTACCCTGAAAAGCGCAGCATGTTCGTTGAGTTCTCTGATATTGCACGATATGATATGGAGCTTGCAAACGAGCTGCTTGAGCACCCGGATTCTGCATTGGCACATGCAAACGAAACCTTAGTGAGAATCGACCTACCTGCGGATGTTGAATTTACCAATACCCATGTAAGGATCATCAAGCTGCCAGAGCGCGTACAGATAAGAGAGCTTAGAAGTGTTCACATCAACAAATTCATAGCTGTATCAGGTCTTATCAGGAAGGCGACCGAGGTGAGACCCAAGATCATCAATGCAGCCTTCAGGTGCCAGAGGTGCGAGCATGTAACAGTAGTGCATCAGAGCGAAGGCAAATTCATTGAGCCGTATGAGTGCGAAGATGAGATGTGCGGCAGAAAAGGTCCTTTTAAGCTTGTTCATGAGGAATCTGAGTTCGTGGATGCGCAGAAGCTGAGGGTGCAGGAATCGCCTGATGATCTGCGGGGAGGCGAGCAACCCCAGACGCTTGATGTGGATGTTGATGATGACCTTGCCGGGATCGTAGCTCCGGGTGACCGTGTGGTGGTCACCGGGATACTGCGCTCGTATCAGAGAAGCACACAGCAGGGAAAGAGTACCTTCTTTGATCTCGTGCTTGATGGGGTATCAATTGAGATAGAGGATAAAGAGTTTGAGGATATCGAGATATCAAAAGAAGAGATTGAGGAGATCCTTGACCTCGGGAAGGACCCGCAGGTTTACAGCAAGGTAATCCACTCAATAGCGCCTTCGATCTACGGCTATGATGAAGTCAAGGAGGCCATGGCTTTGCAGCTTTTCTCAGGTATGCCAAAATCCCTGCCCGACGGCACCCGAATCCGCGGCGATATACATATCCTTCTTGTAGGTGATCCGGGTGTGGCGAAATCTCAACTCTTACGCTATGGAGTAAGACTTGCGCCGCGCGGAATATACACAAGCGGGAAAAGCTCAACATCAGCCGGCCTTACCGCGACTGCTGTCAAGGATGAGTTTGGAGAGGGAAGGTGGACGCTTGAGGCTGGTGCGCTTGTACTTGCAGATATGGGTCTGGCATGCGTGGATGAACTTGATAAGATGGAATCAGATGATAGAAGTTCGATGCACGAGGCCATGGAGCAACAAACTATAAGTATAGCCAAGGCAGGCATTATGGCTACATTGAAATCGCGCTGTGCACTGCTCGGGGCTGCAAATCCAAAGTTCGGGAGGTTTGATCGGTATGAACCTATTGCAAAGCAGATCAATATGCCTCCTGCCCTTATGTCGCGCTTTGATCTGATCTTCATCCTGACAGATGAGCCCTCAGTCAGCCGGGATACCGCAATCGCGGAGCACATACTCAAAGCACATTATGCAGGCCAGCTCTCGATCAGGAGGGATAATATCATTAATTCTGGCATAACACTGGATGAGATAACAAGCGCCATGGAGGTGATACAGCCCGTTATCCAGTCAGGCATGCTCAGGAAATATATAGCATATACAAAGAGGAATATCTTTCCTATTATCCAGGATGATGCCAGGAAGCAGTTGATCGACTTTTACCTCGGCCTGCGAAAGCAGGGTGAAGATCCCAATTCTCCAGTTCCTGTGACCGCCCGTCAACTGGAAGCCCTTATCCGCCTTGCAGAAGCAAGCGCACGTGTCAGGTTGAGCAATATCATAACAAAAGAAGACACAGATCGCGTTATCAGGATTGTGATGGCAAGCCTGAAACAGGTCATGACAGATCCTGAGACCGGCAGGCTTGATGCCGACATTATTAATGTCGGAATGGGCAAAAGCCAGAGGGATAGGATTAAAGTATTAAAAGAGATAATTAGGAAACTTGAGGGAGAATATAAGAGCGCAGTTCCCCTGGGAGATATTATATCAAAGGCAGAAGAATCAGGTATTAAAAAAGATACCGTTGAAGATATGATACAAAAATTAAAGACCGTTGGAGAGGTACTTGAAGTAACAAATGAGCGGTTTAAGGTCGTTTAAATATGTATATGAGAAAATATGAAACAGAGGGTCAATTTATTGTAGCCATCTGTGATAAGGATATTATTGGAAAAAAATTCAAGGAAGGTGAGCTTGTCCTTAAACTGGACGAGGGCTTCTATAGAGGTAGCGAAGCCTGCGAAGATGAGGTTAAAGAAGCACTCCTGTGTGCCACAATCGCAAATATTGCGGGCGAAAAAGCTATTGCCTGTGCAGTTGATTGCGGATGCATAGATACTGAGAACATTATATTTATACAGGGTATACCTCATGCCCAGATGGTACGAATATGACTGAGATAATGGACAGCGAAAGATTAATTGAACTGGTTATCGATAAACATAACCGGTTTCTTGAAACGTTTAATTTTGAGTTCTTTGAGCTTGAGAGCAGATCAAATGCTGCTAAGCAGCAGCTCGATACAATCAAGAGAGAGATAGAGACAGCCGAATCAAGAATCGCTGTTCTTAATGAAAAATACCACCTGCTTTTCCACCAGGCCAAAAAACAGAGAGAAGAGTTATTTGCTCAGGTAATTGACAGGATGCGCGCTAATAAGGCAGCCAGTATCCATGATACAATACGTACAACTGGAAGAATAGAGGAATTAGAGAAAAAACTCCAAACCTCAAAAAACATTGAAGATGAAGAGAAAATGATAGCTGAGATTAAAAAATACCTCTGCGATTTTGAATCTGCGGCAGGGAAAGCTGGAATAACCGTAACATGCAGAGGAATTACAGATATATTAGATGAAGCTAATTCTTCTCATAGAGAGCTACTTTCACTTCAGGGTAGACCAAAGGAGCATGCAATCTCTGCAAGAGATCATGAAAAACAGATCAACGAAAGTGAAGGGCGCATTCGATGGTTAAAACACAGGATCGAGAGCCATAACAGTGCTCTTGCTTACTGGATGAAACAAAAGGGAGGGATCAAGGTTGACTGAATCTGATAATATGCAGATGGAGAATATCCCGGGCACAGTCAATGCCCAGCAAGAGCAGGTTGATGATGTAAGAGCACAAGATGTGGCGGCGCAAGAGATACCCAAACTTTCAGAGCGGGAATTAAAAGAAAAGATCAACATTCTCAGGCAACGATTGGATAAAAATGATAGAGAACTGAGAACCATTTACAGGGAGATCTCACTTCATAATGAAGGAGGTCAGGAATTAAAGGCCAAGCGCGATGACCTGAATGCGCAGGTTAGAGAGATGTCTCTTAAAGCTTCAGAGCTGCGAAAGAAGCGTGATGAAGCAAATGCAAGGATCTCAGAATTAAAATCCGTGCGGGAAGAGCTAAAGGGCAGGGGGAAGGAATTCAGTGAAAAGATCGGGGATCTTAAAAAGACACGCGATGATCTGAATAAGACTGCAAGAGGCAGGGTTGAGACACTTGAGAGAGCATACAGTGATGAGCTCAATATGCTCCTGACTGCTGATATCCCTCTTGAGCATGAGATTAATATCTATAACCGCTTAATCGAACTGGGCTCAAGATTTGATGCCACGAAAAAAGCCAATGAAATCCATACTGAGATATCGGAAGAGTATAATAAAGCAAAAGATATCTATACAGATGTGGATTCCATACATGCGCAGATCCAGATCCTGGCACCGGAATCCCAGAAATACCATGAAGAGATGATCGCACTTTATAATGAGATCGATATAATCCGAAAAGAGGCAGATTCTTATCACTCCCAGTTATCTGAAAAATATAAATGCATAGCTCCGCTTAGGAAGAAGATAAACTCTCTTAAGGCTGAGAATCCAAAACTCAGGGATGAGCTTGGGATATATCTTGAGCAGATGAAGGATATACAATTAGACAGGGATGAGAGGAAAAACGAGGGGAAAAGAGAGCAGGCAAAGGAAAAATTCCAGAAGAGCGGACGCTTAAGTCTTGATGAGTTCAGGCTTCTTGTTGAGAACGAGGATATTAAGCTTTAGACCATACACCTGTCGCTTTCCCATGAAGCGCAAGCTCACCCATCATTCTATCCACCTCTCTGGATAATGGAGACGGCAGGGTGTTCTCAAGCGCTGTCCCGGGCAGGGGCATGAAATAGTGGGAATGTACCTTTGCTCCTTTTCCGGTCAGCCATTTAATAAGCCTGAGAGTATCAAGCTGGTCCTCTTCTGTCTCATAGGGCAGGCCGAAGATGAAATCCACTACAGGTATAAATCCATGCTGCAGGCACCTCTCAGCTCCGATGATAATGTCCTCAACTGTATGGTTCCTGTTTATACTATCAAGTATCCTCTGGCTTCCAGACTGACCGCCCATGCTGAGCGTTCTATTGGCGCAGTGATCTGATACAAGCTCAAGGAGCCTTTCATTTATGAACTCGGGCCTCACTTCAGAGGGAAATGTGCCAAAAAATATGCTCCTTCCGGGCAAAGCCGAAAGTAGCGCCTCGATCTTTTCAATTCGCGGATGAATCCCATCAGAGCCGTATGCAAACGCATTGGGGGATGTGAACCTTATATCCCTTAAAAATTCTGCATGCCTTGCGATCACATCAATGCTGCGGTGCCTCATCCGATGGCCGAAGAGTTGCGGGGTCTGGCAGTATGAGCAATTGAATGGACAGCCGCGGCTTATCTCTATGCTGCTGTGCATCATACGGGGGTCAAAAGGCGGATACCTGTCCAGATCAATATTATCTCTTTTTCCTGTGAAGATGATGCTGCCTTCCTTTTTAAAAGCGATACCTCTGATCGATGATGGCTCCCCTCCTTTTTGCAGCACGTCTATCAGTTCAGGCAGTGTCTCCTCACCTTCCCCTGTGACCACGTAATCGAAAAACTCAAGTGTCTCATCGGGGCGCGCAGATGGATGAGGCCCGCCTGCTATGAATATTGAATTCGTTTTTGATTGCTCCACCTCGCGGAAGATAGATGCAGCCTGGGTTGTTGCAAAGCTGTAGATCATTATACCATCGCAGGGCCGCCGTACAAGGTTAGATTCGGGAAGAAGGGGCATCAGGGCTGCGATGCTCTGCATGTTGTGTTTGAAGTAGCGGAAATTGATGTTAGATATAGGCATGAGAGGCTTTTAGATTATAGAATATTAATAAGCATAGTGGAAAACTGCTGGATAATAATAAGTAGCTTAATTATATATTTAATAAATAGAATAATATAATTATTATATGATACCAACCTAGAGATGAGTTATGGTGCATCAGTTATACTTGACCTTTTTTTATCTATCCAACCTTTCAAAAACCAGCCTATAACTGCAGCAGCAATTCCCACAAATGAGATTACCAACCCAATTCCAAGGTTTCCCAAATTATTCTCTGATCTTACTAACAGTGCCCTATTATCTATAGTATAGGTCATTGTTAGACCGTTGTATTCTCCAACTATATCATAATATTCTTTGTATCCTTTTGGAATTTGAATAATAACATTTCCGTACTCATTAGTCGTATATGGACCACTAAGAAATCTTCCTCCCCCATGTTCAAAAACTTTTAGAGTCACATCTGTTAGAGGCAATTTCTCTATAGAAATTGTCTTTACTAATAAAAAATCTTCATTGGAGAGTTTTTCGGTCTCAATGTAGAAATAAGATGGCGTCCCCACTGAGAATGTAAAAATTGGAATTATTACTGCCATTATGAAGGTAATTACAATCATCAAAATAGTAGCAATTGGTGATACTCTTTCCTCACATTTTTTAATTTTTTGTTTCATTTTTTAACTTTATCTTATTGTGATTATATTTATAATTTACTTTTCTCAGCAGACTATTTATCCATAGCGTCAAGATTAGCTTGGATTTTATAAATAATCATCAATAAATGCCTTCCACACTTGCTTCTACCCCTAAAATGGATTGAAGAGCAGGTATCAATTCGCAGGATGGACCAGTCTTCTCCAAAACTTTTATGATATTTTAACAAATATCAAACACTTTCACTCTGCTTGGCATTACTAAATAAGATTTAGAATTAATATTGTATTAGATATAAGTCTGTAGCATTCGATTTCAATTGAAAACGAAATAATACTGGCCTGAACTGGAAATTTCTGATAAAAGAGTTCGTTCAGTTCGTTTTAGTTCGTTGTTTATCTTGCACAGAGGGATATGATGGAATTAATATATAAACAAGAGTTTTATGACATAAAATCAGCCTGTATAGCCATAAAAATTGAACTTGGTCTTGGATTCTTAGAAAAGGTATACGAAAACGCTCTAAAAATTGAACTTGAAGATAGAGGTTTCATAGTCAAGCAACAATTCCCGATTCAAGTTACTTATAAAAAAAATGTCGTCGGCGACTACTATGCAGATTTATATATTGTAGATAAAATAATCGTTGAGATAAAGGCTGTGTACGAAATAACAAGCATACACAAAGCACAAGTTTTGAATTATCTGAAAGCGACAGGGATTAAACTTGGAGTTTTAGTTAACTTTAGTAGAGAAAGAAATACAGTGGACATTGAACGGATACCAAATTTAATTTAAAAATAATAAAAATATATTAATAAAAACAACGAACTAATACGAACTGTTACGAACTCCAGTTGATTTTGTTATCAGTTAAGATTGTCCAATTTAATACATTGAAAAAATATTTATCTAAAAGTCATGTTATACTTCGGTATATCTATTTTGTCACCTTGCTGATTTTCCAGATAAAGTATACGTTCATTCATGTGTGTAGTGTATATACACTACACAACCTTTTGCCTTAGAGGAGGAGGCTATATTGGGGCGGAGCCTAAGCCTTTTTCATAAAAAAATAAGGTGGTATTTTAAAAAATTACAAGACTAACTTGACGCTATGGCTATTTATCCAGTTTCCCGCGCACGAACTGAGGTACGCATTTCATATTTTCCTCTATAGTACTATCGATTTTCGTCACCGTATCCTCTGCTACATGCTCTTCTTTTCCAATATGCATATGTCTTGGATACGTTGAAAGATTGCGGTGATGAGGTGCTGTATCTATTCTTAGTATTCTATCTTTAAGTTGCCAGTGAAACGAGTACTTAGCTTCAACCGGGTATCTTATATCCGTATTTTAGCCATCAACAAAAACAAGCCTTACTTTATCGCTATAGATTATTGGCGCCTCGCTCAATATATCAGAAAAAAAGAAGAGTTTCTGTTTCTGTACCTCTTATGTATGGGCTTACTGTTGATGTCTTGGATACTTCAGATGTGCTGTGTATAGATCCGCCTTTAAAGTTATATTTAGTAGATTTGAGTATATATAGAGATGCTGGGGCTGGTGAAGGTCATAGGGTACTTACCAATACCCTTCTATAACCGTTGGCAACTTTCTTTCACCCTCCTATGTCAAATAAGCTCTTGATGCCTTTTACGTTCATACGAGTCTGGAGACCAAGGTTGTTTTTCATGTAACTATTGATGTCCTCACTAATATTTCTCAGATGGTATAATGCAATGTTTTTATTGCTGTTATAACCACCATCAAACCATATTTCCTCCATTGTTAAGTCAACTTTTATGCAGAAGAGTTCCATTATTGCGTCCATTCCTTCATTGCCCAGTCTTATTTTTTCAAAATGCTGCAGCGTCTCATGGTCTGGAATCTGAATACAGGAGTTACCCTGCTTCAACAGTACTACGAACTGATCCGACTCCCAGAATGCCATCTGCAATATCTTACCGTTCATAGGCTTGATATTGATTACTCCTTTTGGGAGAGCATACTGGGTCTCCCGAGTTCCCATAAACTCCGTTTGATACCATGCTACGGTCTTAGACCCCGTTGGACTCACAGCACCTTGCCGTGTCGCATAGCTCTCTGCTATATTCCAAGACTGGAGATGCTTAATATCGGTGGTGTGATTGCTGCCTTCCGTTACACAGATAACGTCGGCTTCCAAGATCTTCGGAATTTTCACCTGCTGGCGAGTATGAGCTTAGCTCGGCGCGCCCGTGTCATCCGTGCTCAAGACTTTCAACTCTGTGGCTCATTTCTTCCATCCTTCACAAAACTTCTTTTATGCTGGAAACGTATATTGAGGTATTGGGTGAAATGTCACCTGATAAAAGGGGGGAGAAATGATGGTTATTAACATGGATCATGTCCAGATAATGAAAAATGAATTTTTCAACGCATTGGAGGGTATTTTCCCTGCTATTGAAGTGGGAAAAACACCTCATGAGGTAGTAGATGAGGACAGGCGGTTAAATTTTAAGCTTCTTCGGTATGCAAAGGAAAAAGATAAAGGTAGAACTTTACTCGTTATTCCACATATAATAAACAGACCTTATATCCTTGATCTCAATGATGATGTCAGCGTTATAAGAGAGTTCATTGAATGTGGCTTTTCAGTGTATATGCTTGATTGGGGCTATCCAACAGTGGAACAGAGAGATGTCTCCTTTTCAGATTATGTACAATATCTGGACAGAGCAGTGGATATTATATGTAAGGAGAGAGGGATAGAAGCAGTCTTGGCCCTGGGATACTGCACAGGCGGCATAATTTCCCTTATGTACACCTCTTTATATCCGGATAAAGTGGAGCGGCTTATTCTGATGGCAACTCCTGTGGATTTTTCCATGTGGTATGATCCAAGGATACTGTGGCCAAAGATACTTAATGCCCGCGGCATTGTGCCTCTTTTCGGCAATTTTCCCGGCGAGTTAGCTGTCCTTTTTGGCCGCAGTTTGTTTATGTACTCTCTTCCATTTTTCTCCAGGAGCCCGCAATTCAATAGAGAGTTTCGAACTTATGAATCATGGCGGGATGCTTTAAGAACGAATAGATGGCTCATTGATACGCCGATGGTACCAGGCTCTACTTATACTCAATTTATTGAGGATTGCTACCAGCGCAATTTGCTCATCAATAATAAGATGAGGATCGACTCTCAGATCATTGACCTGAGAAAAATTCGCAGTCCAATACTTAACATACTGGCTGAATATGACCATCTTGTTCCTCTATCATCAGGCAAAGCGCTAAAAGATGTCTATTCCGGGAAGAGCTATGAAGAAATCGTCTTCCCTTCCTCTCATACCGGTCTTTCTGCGAGCAGGGATGCACACCTGAACCTGTGGCCGAAAGTATGCGAATGGTCAGGACGGACTGATTGACCACGTATAATCTTCGGTCATTCCCTCTCAAGCTTATCTGACAGCAGCATGCTATTTACAGCAACTTCTTTTTTTCTGTCTTTACCCTCCATCAGCTCGAAGAAAGATACAGTCCTCTTGCCAGCTCTCCTGCGGCTGAAGAGTATCTGTCCGCCTCTCTCCATGTATGCCTTATACACATCCTCAAACTGCTCTTTTTCTTCATCGTTCAGCTCGATTGTTGTTATGTTTCCCGATAACTGGTTAATAGCCTTAAGCACGTTGATCTCACGTACACGCTTAAGTTTATCAGCATCCTGCATGTCATCGGTAACATAGACGCTCTGCTTTAATCGGGGCGACCATGCTACGGTCTTCTTCGTTATCTCGATAAACTCGATTGGAACATATTCACCTGGCTCAGGCTTTACGAAATGTTTGATAAGATGATAGCTGGTATCGGACATAGGATAAATTATTACTTCACCTACTGATACTTATATATCATTTTGGATGGTTGAAATTTTCTCTGCAAAATCTGGGTGATAGCTTAAATATTTTTAATTACAGATGCTATTACAGGAGCAACGCTTACAACGCTTACACCTTTATCTAAAGTATCTGTTGCAATAATCCCCCTCACTCCTGCCTTAAATAATTTCAGGATTGCACTGTTTGAGAGAACAGGATGCACACAGGCTGCAAACACCTCACGGGCACCCTGGCTCCGCAGCAGGGATATTGTCTCTGCCATCGTTCCTCCTGTTGAGATGATATCATCGATAATAATTACATCCCGTCCCCTCACTTCGATACTCTTGGGTTTTATGGATACAGCCTCCCCGCTGATGCGGGTTTTTTCAAGGAAATCATAATCAATACCTAAATTTGAAGCCGCACTTCTGGCCAGAGGGATGGCTCCATCATCAGGGGCTATAATAAGAGGATTTTTAAATTTAAGATTTTTTATATATTCGCCGATCATTGGGGTTGCATCAAGGTTAACTGCCTCTGCGTCAAAATAATCAAGGATACTCTGCGAGTGGATGTTGATAGTAAAAACACGGTCAGCCTTAATTGCCCTTGCCATTGCACGGGCGCTTATCGGCTCACCCCTCTTGAATCTTTTATCCTGGCGCGCATAACCCATATACGGAATGACCACATTGATCCTGGCTGCTTCGCTACATGCATCGATTAACTGAAGCAGTGAGATAAAATCTGAATCGCTCACCGTACTCTGGATTATCGTGATATCATGAGTAACATCAAAATCATCCAGTACACGTGTGTATAACTCTCCATCAGGGAATCTCCTGTATTCACTGATCGGCAGATTATATTCTAGTATCTCCGAGACTCTTCCTGCAAGCAATTGTGAAGCAGGGCCACCGATAATATTCAATGCAATACCTCACGCCTGTAATAGATATAAAGAATATAAAGAGTTATTGTTTTGGTTTAGACCTGGCAAAAAATTATCTGGGCGGAAGGCTCACAATAGTAAACCAGAATTCTATGACCTGCTTTACTATTGCTATGAACTGGTCCAGGTCGATCGGCTTGATAATATAGCAGTTGGCATGGAGATTGTAGCTCTTCAGGATATCCTTCTCTGCACTTGAGACGGTCAGGACGACAACCGGGACACGCTTCAAATCAGGATCATTTTTAATCTCCTCCAGTACCTCCTGGCCACTTTTCCTGGGCAGTTTCAGATCAAGCAGGATAAGATCAGGTCGAGGCGCATTGGCATACTTACCTTTCCTGTGCAAGAAGTCCAGTGCCTCTACTCCATCCGTCACCACTGAGAGATTATTTGGTACCTTACTTTCATCGAGTGCTTCCATCATCAGGCGCACATAGCCTGGATTATCCTCAACCAGCAGAATCTCAGAAGTTCTATATCCTTCCATCATATTCAGCTCTCTCACCTCTTTTTACTGGTATTGTGAAATAGAATGTCGAACCTCTGCCTTGTACAGATTCAGCCCATATCCTGCCGCCGTGACGCTCCACGATCTTCTTGCAGATCGCAAGACCTATGCCTGTGCCCGGGTATTCACTTGCTGCGTACTCGCGCTGAAATAACTGGAAAAGATGACCCATGAACTCAGGAGATATACCTATCCCGTTATCTTGAACAGAGAAAACCCATTCATCATCCCCTCTTTTTGCAGAGACATGGACACGCGGCGGCTCTTCCCCCCTGAACTTTATTGCGTTGCTGATCAGGTTCTGGAACAACTGAACCATCTGATTGTCATCAGCTATTACAGCGGGCAGGGAATCATGTGTCACTGCGGCATTGTTCTCCTCAATAGCCACCTTGAGATTGGCCACTGCCCTCTCAAAGACATCTTCACAGTTTGTGGACTCAAATGGTCTCCCACGTGTGCCAACACGCGAGTACATAAGCAGATCCTCTATCATTGTTTGCATTCGTGTTGCTCCATCTACAATATAGGTAATGTACTCACCAGCACTTTTATCTAACCTATCTTTGTAGCGCCGTTCAAGAAGTTTCGTAAAGCCTGATATCATGCGCAGTGGCTCCTGAAGGTCATGAGAGGCTATGTATGCGAATTGCTCAAGTTCAGCATTCGAGCGCCGCAGTTCTTCCTCAATCCGCTTACGCTCTGTAATTTCAACCTGCAGGGCTTCGTTGGCTTTTGTAAGCTCTGCTGTCCGCTCCTGAACACGTATCTCTAACTCATCGTATGACCTGCGCAGCGCCTCCTCAGCCATCCTGCGCTCTGATTCTGCACGATCTATAGCGCCGCTGATGATGCGTGAGAGCTGCAAAACAACAATGCTGGCGATCGCCACAGAGATCAACACCGACAGTGCTGCCCTCAGCACCTCATTTATAATTAAATCCACGAACAGGGTATAAATAATCACCTCGATCAGGGCAACCACAAGTATTACCAGAAGAAAATAGCGCAGCAGGAGCGCGCGCATTGATGGACCGACAAGCAACCGCAGGGGAAAGTGATCTGTGATCACCAGGATACCCGGACCTGCTGCGATTGCACTGCATACCAGTGCCATGCGATTAAGAATATCTCTGGTGCTGTTATTTCTCATAGTAATAAGATATATTAAATAGATTAAAATGTTTATGGTTCTCCCTGAATCAACCCGTGCTTCTCACCGGTATTGTGAAGTAGAATGTTGAACCCCTGCCTACCTCGGATTCAACCCATATCCTGCCTCCATGGCGTTCCACAATCTTCTTGCAAATCGCAAGGCCAATACCCGTGCCCGGGTATTCTCTCCCTGTATGTATACGCTGGAATATCTGGAAAAGTCGATCGAAGAATTCAGGTGCTATGCCTATCCCGTTATCTTGAACAGAGAAAACCCATTCATTTCCCGCTCTTTTTACCGAGATATGAACACGCGGCGGCTCTTCCCCTCTGAACTTTATTGCGTTGCTGATCAGGTTCTGGAACAACTGAGTCATTTGAGTGGAATCAGCCATTATGGCAGGCAGAGGGTCATGTGTCACTTGAGCATTATTTTCCCCAATAGTCACCTTGAGATTAGCTATAACCTGATCAAAGATGTCTTTACAACTGATCAGCTCAAACGGCTTGCCGCGCGTCCCGACCCGCGAGTACGCCAGCAGATCCTCTATCATCCTCTGCATCCGTGTGGCACCATCTACGATATAATCAATGAACTCATAAGCATTCTCATCTAACCTGTCCCTGTAGCGTCTTGCCAGGAGCTGGGTAAAGCCTGATATCATGCGCAGCGGCTCCTGAAGGTCATGGGAAGCTACGTAGGCGAATTGCTCAAGTTCAGTATTCGAGCGGGCAAGCTCCGCCGTCCATCGCTCACGCTCCTCCTCTGCTCGCTTACGGTCTGTGATATCACGATAAATGCAGTGAAAAAATACCTGACCGGATAACTTAATTGCCTGCACAGTTATAAAAACATTTCTAATTTTACCATCCTTAGTACGATGCAGGGTTTCAAAGTCATCCCTCCCTTCACGCAATACTTTCTCAATATGGGCTCTAATTTCTTCTGGTGTTTCTTTTGCTTCGTAATCGAAAGCTCGCAGATTTTTGAACTCCTCACGCGTATAACCAAGCTGGCGATGAGCTATTTCGTTAAACTCGATGGCACTTGCAGTCTCTGGATCAATGATAAGAACGCCATCAGTTGAATGCTCAAAGAGCATACGATAGCGCATTTCTGATTCTCGAAGTATTTCCTCAGCTCGTTTGCGCTCTTGTATCTCAGCCTGCAAAGCCTCATTTGCTTTTGAAAGTTCTGCTGTCCGCTCCTGAACCCGAATTTCCAGCTCATCATGTGCTTTGCGCAGCTCATTCTCTGACCGCTCCAGTTCTCTGTTCAGATCGAGCAGTTTGGTAATGGATTCCTGGAAGCCGCGAAAGGTCATCTCAAACGGCGCCAGGCTCTCACAGAAGAACCCGGCTGCCTTCTCTGTGATCTGTGCGCTCTCTTCTGGTGTGAGCGCGCGCGGCAGGACCGCGGCCAGAGCATCCTGGTGAACCGATGCCATGTGCAGGATGCCAAGCCCCTGGGCGATTGCCCTGCGCCCGATCTCATACGCCTGCTCCAGGGCAGCTTCTCCCTTTCCTGCAAGATAGTCCTCCAGTGCGGATATGTACTGTTCCTTTATGTCATTCATTGCCCTCTTCCTGTATTCCTTTATAGCGCACAACCAGCACCAGCGCGTCATCTGTCCCCCTGGCGCACTGTGCCATGATATGATCTGCAATTTGCTGCGGCTGCTCGCTCAGGTCCAATCCTATCTCGAAGCCGCTGCGAATGCCATCAGTAACAAAAATCAGTATATCGCCAGGCATGAGGCGAGTAACGGAGACCTTAAGCGGTGGGAGATGATAGCCTAACACCCCGCCGCGAAGCGGCAGGTTCTCCTGCGATACCTTCGCATCCGTCCGAAGCAGCATGCCTTCAACATTTCCCACGCCCAGCCATACCATCGTGTTATCGAGCAGGTTGAGTGAGGCAATGCTCATTACAACTCCGCGCGTTCCCTTTAGTGCTTCATGACAGCGTCTGATTAATGAGATAACAGGCTCGCTGGCATGAATATCCAGCGTGTTGATTGCGACCCGGGAAGCTACTGCAGCCTCATAGCCATGTCCCAGCCCGTCCATTACAGCTATGAGTACACCGTTTACAAACTGCTTGATTATGTGCCTGTCACCTGAGACACTCTGTCCGGGCGCCGCCATCATGGAGACACCACACTCGATCAACATAGTGAATAGATAGCATTATTATATGATATTTGTTCTCACCATCGATTCATCTTTACCTCAGCCATTTCTTCATCGTTACTGTCGTTCCACTGCCGACCTTAGAGGTAACTTCAAATTCATCCATCAAACGCTTTGCCCCTGGAAGGCCCAGCCCGAGCCCCCCTCCGGTTGAGTAGCCATCCTGCATTGCTAAATTGATGTTAGGGATTCCAGGTCCTTTATCCCTGGCAGTGATAATGATGCCGCTCCTGCTGCCCTGCTGGATAATGCTCATAGAGATCTCACCGTGCTTTGCATATTGAACTATATTGCGCGCTATCTCAGATATGGCTGTGGCAATGACCACAAGTTCCGTGGATGAGAAGCCAAGCTTAGCAGCCAGATCTCGCCCTTTCAGTCGGGCGGTCACTATATCATATTCAGAGTTGATAGATACGCGTACCTCATCAGCCACGCCTGCTATCTCCTTTTGCTCGTATGCAGTGTTTGCAGGTATGCAAGGCCCTCTTCCAGATCAAGTGCTGTCATCACGCCCTCCAGTTTCAGACCCAGTTGTACCATAGTGAACGCCACCTCTGGCTGTATCCCGACTATAATGGTCTCAGCACCGCGCAATCTGATCATATGTGCTATGGCGCGCAGGGTGCGGGTCGCAAACGAGTCCATTACATAAAGCGCGGTGACATCTATGATGACACCGCGTGAGCGCAGCTCGCCCACGCGTTTTACAAGTTCATCCCGCAGTTTTAAGAGATCCTCATCGCTCAGTTCAGACTGAACTGAAGCAATAAGGTAATCACCCTGCTTTAGAATAGGAACCAGCATTGATCATGGCACCTTTTCCTTGCTGGTAATCAACCCTGTCGCTGGCGGCTCTGTCCTGGAAACCTTATAACCCAGTAACTGGTCTGCCACTTCGATGCCGCCCTGCAGGTCGCCTACTGTGTTCATCTTGCTCAGGTCAACGCCAAGGGTCACCAGTGTCTGGGCAATCTCGGGTGATACACCCGTGACAACCACTGTTGCGCCCATGAGCCTGGATGCATCAACGGTCTGCACCAGGTGGTTGGCAACCTTGGAGTCCACGGACGGAACACCTGTGATGTCCATAACTACGACCCTTGCCCTGTTTGCACGTATGGCGCGCAGCAGTTGCTCTGTCAGTTGACGGGCGCGGAGGGAATCGATCAGACCGATAATCGGCAGGATGAGCAGCTTATCCCTGAACTGCAGCACAGGGGTTGAGAGTTCGCGGATGGCCTCCTGCTGCTGGCGGACGACCTTTTCACGCTCTTCAACGAATGCAAGCGCTACGACAGAAAGGATCTTATTGGCTACTGGTTCATAGATGTCTAATGCTGCGGACAGCCGCTCCATATCGTGCTGATACCGCTCGAACAGGCTGCGCCCATACACATCACGCAGTGTGAGCAAACCACCGATGATCTGCTCTGTCGTCATCCCGCGCAGCACGCCGCGCTCAGCCATACGTGTGGCATAGGCCTGAGCGCCTTCATACTCACCTGTTTCCAGACAGACAATGCAGGTATCGTAGATCGTTATTGATTCAGTCTCGATCTCTTCCTGGGTCAGACCTGCAAGTAGCCCCTTTCCCATCATCAATTGCACCCACTGCTGCCGCAGAATCTCCCGCTTCTCACGGAAGTGGTCCACTAACTCGCGCAGAAGTGCGTCACTTGATTCTGGTGTCGGCTTTTTAGTCTCTTCTTTATTCATTTTTCTGAAATTTTACTCCCTTTTCTTAGATCTTAAATCATCATGGTGCGAATCGTTAGCTTCATGATGTAAATTTAGTATAAATTGTTTTCTCCCTATTTAATATTACCGCTATACCCTGCGGCTATATATCAATGGTTTTGGACGGGAGATTCTGATCATATCGCCGTACACTGCACCATATCTACTTTTCAAATCGGAGCATCTGGATTCTAAAAACATACTCAATTCAGGGCGGCAGGTTGAATTAATATACTCATCAGCATACATGTTTATTAATTTATTATATTCTTCCTTTGAATTGCCATGCGCATAGTTCTTGCCTTCAAAGCGTCTTATATCCCCGTTAAACAGAGGGGAGATATGATACAGCTCATGCAATACGGTTGCAAGTTTATCCTCAAATGCTCCGTGGTTCAGATATCGGGGCAAACAAAAATAGACAACATATAAAATATCGTTCCCGTTAATGTTTATATCGGGATGCAAGATCCTGCGGTAGATCCTGGGACTTCCCTCAAACCGCAGAGGCCGCAGCTTTGCGATCACACCATGATCGCTTCCGTTTGAGTGGGATATCGCAATTAATATGTTCTCAGGTCTGATATGACAAAAAGAGGGATGGGTTTTTACAATATCTTCAACAAGCAGGGTCATACTACCGGTAAAATCAAAACCGGCCGATCTATTTTTGTCTGAATCTACTGGCAGCATGTTTTAGCGACTCGATCCCTGGCAGTTTTTCGCCTGCTAGATAATCAATGCAGGCCCCGCCACCTGTACTTACATGAGAGAACTTATCCTCTAAACCAAGCTGCTCAACGGCAGCCGCAATATGCCCCCCTCCTACAACCGAGAAACCTGATGCTGTCCCGGCTTTGATGAGTTCGTATGTTCCAAGTGCGAAAGCATCTTTTTCAAATACACCGGCAGGACCGTTCATCACCACAGTCCTTGCGCTGCTGATTTCCCTTGAGAACTTAACAATCGTCTCAATCCCGACATCGTAGATCGGCAATTGTGTATCAAGACTGCGGACTTTTTCTTCCACACGCTCATCATCTTTATTCAATGCAACATCCACAGGCAGCCCGATCTTATCCTTGAAGCGTCCGAGCAGCTCGCGGGCAATATCTATCTGATTTGTATAACCCTGTTTTTCAATAAAATTCATATTTGAGCTTCCTATTCTAACACCTGAAGCTGCAAGAAAGATATTGGCAACAACACCAGTGACCAGTACCCTGTCTGCAGCTCCTCTCTCAAGCACGTTTTTTGTGACCTTGATCGAGTCATCCACTTTTGCGCCCCCGAGCACGTATATACACGGACGATCATCGCAGGATAGCCCCCTGTTTAATGAATCTATTTCTTTTTCCATCACCCTTCCCGCGATGCTGGGTAATACCTCGGTAAAGCCTGTTACAGAAAGATGAGACCTGTGTGAAACCGAGAAGGCATCATTCATAAAAACATCGCAAACAGACGCCAGGCGCTTTACCATGTGGGTTTTGGTATGCTCTTTTGGTGTGCGCTCAAGCGATTCCTCTGAATAGAACCTGGTATTCTCAAGCAGGATAATGTCACCCTGATGCATTCTCTTTATAGAATTAACAGCATGCGAGCCGAATATATCATCAACATAGCCTACATTCTTTCGCATAAGTTTTGATAGCAGTTTTGAGTGCGGTCCCATGGTAGTAAAATCGCTTTTACCCGGACGGCTCTGGTGGGATAATATGACCACTTTAGCCTCATCAAGCTCTTTTAAGGTTATAAGGTGGCTTCTGAAGCGTGAATCATCAAGAATAATTCCATTCGGGTCCATTGGCGAGTTTAAATCAAGCCTGCATAGAATCGTCTTTCCCCTGAGGTTTATGTCATCGATTGTTAGGTAATCCCGCATCATATCGAACGAACTTTATTCGAAGAGGATAGCTATAAACATAGCGATAAACCAGGGGGTACCTTAAGAGTATGAATTCCTGCTTACCAATGGATTTGGGTAAACTTTGGTAAAACCCTTATGGTAGTTAACACCGTTAATAGACCTTATGACTAAATAAACCCTCATCTGGGACTGGGGATACCGGGTAAGGGGCATTGGTTTTAGTCAGGAGTTCAGGTGACGGATTATCTGCATATAACTATTACTATATGCGGCTGTTTTAGGGGGCAAGCAGGGTGAAAGAGGAGGATAGGATAAAAAAGCAACTCATAGATGAATCAGGACTGTACCGGGCTCTGTACGAAGAAAGCCCGTCAATCTATTTTACCGTGGATGGGGATGGAAAGATACTTTCCATCAACAGGTTCGGGGCAGAGCAGCTAGGTTATACGGTTGAGGAACTGACCGGGCAACCGATATTCAAGATTATTTATGAAGATGATAAAGAAATCATCCTGCAGCAAATGACTTCATGCCTGAAGTACCCTGAGTGTATTGCTACCAGGGAATTTCGTAAGGTTCGTAAGGATGGAACCATACTGTGGGTGAAAGAGGCGATCCGAGCCATACGTGTCCCTGGTGGTGGAATAGTTATTCTAATTGTGTGCGAGGACATCACAGACCGCAAGCAGGCAGAGGATGCACTTCGTGAGTCAGAGGCACGCTACCGAAATCTATACGATGAGTTAGAGATACGTGTTCGGGAGAGGACAGCAGAGCTGGCACGAACAAACGAAGCGCTGCAGGCTGAAATTGCCGAGCGCAGGCGAGCAGAAGAACGCATCAGGTTTCAGACCGCTGTATTATCCCAGGTGAACGATGCGGTTGTTGCGATAGATAATAATCATCGCATTATCTACTGGAACAAAGGGGCGGAGCGGCTATACAACTACAAATATAAGGAGGTGCTCGGCCTGCCGCTGGAGAAAGTGGTCCACTATCGCTGGCTCAGGGCAGAGGATGAGAAGGAAGCATACGATTCTCTGGCTGCGACAGGCTCATGGTGCGGAGCGTATATCCATATAAAAAAGAGCGGAGAAGAGATATATGTCGAAGCATCTATCGGGGTACTCACTGATAAGAAAGGCACAGCCATCGGCTTTATTAGCTCAATGCGCGACATTACAGAGCGCAGGCGGATGGAAGAGCGTCTCAGGGAATCTGAAGAAAGATACAGGAACCTGATCGAGCTAACGACTGATATCATATATCTATCTGATAAAGAAGGAAAAAAGATATTCGTGAACAATGCAGCTTACAGGATACTGGAAACCACGCCAGAAGAGATGGCCAGCCAGCCATGGACAAAGTGGGTTCACCCTGATGACAGGGAGATAACTATCAAAAAATTCAGTGAGATGATAGAACAGGGAATAGACACCTTTAGTTTAGAAAACAGGCTTGTATCAAAGAGCGGCAAGATTATAAATATCCTTCATAACGTAAGATTAATCAAGAATGAGCGGGGAGAGATTATCGTGATCCATGGGATTGCAAGGGACATCACAGAACGAAAGCGGATCGAGGAGGAGCGCGAGAGGTGGACGGCAGAGCTTGCCCGCTCGAATGCGGAGCTTGAGCAGTTCGCCTATGTAGCCTCACATGATCTTCAGGAGCCGCTGCGCATGGTGTCAGGTTTTATCCAACTGCTGGCAAAGCGCTACAGAGGTAAGCTTGATAAGAGTGCCGATGAGTTCATTGCTTTTATCGTGGACGGTGCTAACAGGATGCAGAGGATGATCGAGGATCTGCTTGCGTACTCCAGGATTGGCACGCGCGGCAAGCCGTTTGAGCCGACTAACATGGAGGATGTTTTTGATAAAGCAGTTACTAACTTGAAGGTGGCAATTGAGGAAAATAAAGCCACTGTGACACATGATCCATTACCTGCAGTAATGGCCGATGATTTACAGATGGTTCAGTTATTTCAAAATCTTATAAGTAACGGTATTAAATTCAGAAGAGAGGAAGTACCGCGTATTCATATTTCGGCAAAAAGAGAGGAGAATGAATGGGTTTTCTCTGTTCAAGATAACGGGATAGGCATAGCCCCTGAGTTCTTCGGACATCTATTCCAGATATTCCAGCGCGAGTACGCTGCAACCAGATACCCTGGTACAGGTATAGGCCTTGCGATCTGCAAGAGGATCGTGGAGCGCCACGGCGGAAGGATATGGGCTGAATCCGAGGTAGGCAGAGGCTCCACGTTCTATTTTACGATACCGGTGAGAAAAGATATATGAGCGGTAATGACGATAATGAAAGCGACTAAGAGTAAGAATACTGCTGTGATTTATGCATTATCTGTTGTAATAGCTGTAGTGATATTCATCCTTGATCTGTTGGCACCATTAGGTATGGCAGTATGGTTAGGATATCTGCTCCCGCTTATAATCGTATCCCTGCAGTTCCAGCGGTCCTACATTTATGCTTTTGCGGTGATCTGTACAATTTTTATCGCACTGGGATATATGTATTCTCCTCCTGGTATTACGATAGAGATAGCAGTCTTCAACAGTATCCTGGCAGTATTAGTGTTATGGTCAACAGCAATACTCCTCGTGATGCGCAAACAGGCCGAGGGGGCACTGCAAAGAGCATATGGTGAGTTAGAACTACGTGTTCAGGAGAGAACCGCAGAGCTGGCAAGAGCCAACAAAGCCCTGAAGGCTGAAGTCATCGAACGCAAGAGAGTAGAGGAAGAACTGAGGCTGCGAACAGATGAATTAGCACGCTCGAATGCCGAACTTGAGCAATTCGCATACGTAGCCTCGCATGACCTTCAGGAACCGCTGCGCATGGTATCAGGTTTTATCCAGCTTCTGGATAGGCGCTATAAAGGTAAGCTTGATAAGAGTGCTGATGAGTTCATTGCCTTTATTGTGGATGGGGTCACACGGATGCAACGTATGATCGATGATCTGCTTGCATACTCACGGGTCGGCACGCGCGGAAAACCGTTTGAGCTTACAAACTGCGAGGATGTATTTGATCAGGCAGTAACTAATCTTAAGGTAACTATTGAAGAGAATGGAGCTGTAGTGACCCATGATCCTCTGCCCACTATAATGGCAGATGCATCTCAAATAGCTCGACTGTTTCAGAACCTGATAAGTAACGGTATCAAATTCAGAGGAGAAGAGGTACCACGTGTTCATGTATCGGCAAAAAGAGGGGAGAATGAATGGTTTTTCTCTGTGCAGGATAACGGGATAGGCATAGCACCTGAGTTCTTCGGGCATCTCTTCCAGATATTCCAGCGCGAGTACACCAAAGACAAATATCCCGGCACAGGTATTGGCCTTGCAACTTGCAAGAGGATTGTGGAGCGCCACGGTGGAAGGATATGGGCTGAATCCGAGGTAGGCAGGGGTTCGACATTCTATTTCACGATACCGGTGAGAAGAGGTGAACTACAAAAAATTTAATAGTTTCCAAATCCTATTAGAAAGTAGATCGTGAAAGCTGTGAGAATCAGGGCTGTACTGGTTAGTTTTGAACGAGCTAGTTTTGAACAAGCTCCACTGACAGCGAGGAAAAATTAAATGGGTACTTTGCTGCGCGTATTAATTATCGAGGATTCAGAGGACGATGTCCTGCTGGTAGTGCGCGAACTGCGCCGTGGTGGCTATGACCCGGTCTTTGAGCGCGTGGATACAGCGGAAGCCATGAGCGAGGCACTTGAAAAAAAGACATGGGATGTTATTATTTCCGATTATGTCATGCCTCAATTCAGCAGCCTTGAGGCACTCAGGCTTTTGCAGAAAAGCGGACTTGACCTGCCATTCATAATTGTATCTGGAAAGATCGGGGAGGATACTGCGGTAGAAGCAATGAAGGCTGGCGCAAATGACTATATCATGAAAGACAATTTAGCAAGGCTTGTTCCTGCAATCGAGCGTGAGATGCGTGAGGCAGAGGTGCGCAGGGAAAAAAAACGGGCTGATGAGAAATTGCGCAGAGCGTACGATGAGTTAGAAATACGCGTTCAGGAACGGACAGAAGAACTGGCAAAAGCTAACGAAGCCTTACAGGCTATCATAAACAACTCCACTGCTGTCATCTATGTAAAAGATACACAGGGCCGATATATTATGGTTAACCGCCGGTATGAGAACCTGCTCCACATCAAGAGTGAGCAGATTAAAGGCAAGACAGATTACGATATATTCCCGAAGGAAATGGCCGACGCAGTACGAGCTAATGACCAGAAGGTACTCCAGGCCAGAGTCCCATTAGAGTTTGATGAGGTCATCCAGCAGGATGATGGGCTGCATACTTATATCGCGATCAAATTTCCACTTTATGACCCGGCAGGAATCCCCTATGCGGTCTGTGGCATATCTACTGATATCACAGAGCGCAAGCGGACAGAGCAGGCGTTACTGGAAAGCGAGCAGCGCTACCGCTCACTGTTTGAGAACATGCTGCATGGGTTTGCATACTGCAAGATGCTTTTTGATGACCGCGGCCGTCCTGTAGATTTTATCTATCTCAATGTCAATAGTGCATTCGAAAGGTTGACCGGCCTGAAAAACGTGGTAGGAAAAAAAGTCACCGAGATAATTCCGGGGATCAAAGAATCATATCCGGAGTTATTCGAGATTTATGGCAGAGTCGCGTTGACGGGCCGACCGGAAAAATTCGAAATAGATTTCAAACCTCTGGGGATATGGTTATCCATCTCGGTTTATAGTACGCAAAGGGAACACTTTGTAGCTGTTTTTGATAACATCACGGAGCGCAAGCTGGCTGAGGAAGAACTGCGACGCTCGAATGCCGAGTTAGAGCAGTTTGCCTATATCGCTGCCCATGACCTTCAGGAACCCCTGCGCATGATATCGATCTTTACCCAACTGCTGGCAAAACGCTATAAAGGCAGGTTAGATAAAGATGCTGATGAGTTCATTACATATGCCGTGGATGGGGCCAGGCATATGCAGCAGATGATCGAGGACCTGTTGAAATACTCACGGATCGGCACGAGCGGCAGGCAACTCGAACCTTCTAATTTAGAAGATATATTTGATCAGACAGTGGCTAATCTTAAGGCGGCAATCGAGGAGAATAACGCGGAAGTTGCTCATGATCCTCTGCCCACTGTTATGGCTGATGCTTCGCAAATGGTTGAGTTGTTCCAGAATCTGATCGACAACGCCATCAAGTTCAGAAGGGAAGAGCCGCCGCAGGTTCATGTCTCGGCAAGGAGAGAGGGAAATGAATGGGTTCTTTCTGTGCGAGATAACGGGATAGGTATATCTCCTGAATTCATGGGAAGTCTTTTCCAGTTGTTCCAGCGGGAGCATGTGGCAAAATACCCCGGCACAGGCGTAGGCCTTGCGATATGCAGGAGGATTGTGGAGCGCCACAGAGGCAGGATATGGGCTGAATCCGAGGTAGGCAAGGGTTCGACATTCTATTTCACGATACCGGTGAGAAAGTTCGTTTAAGTTCGTTTTGAGTTCGTTGTTAATCGTCTTTTTCATTGTTATCTCTGAACCGCGTTCATAGCAGACTCTGTGGCTTCATAAAAAAATTGCCACTAATACCTGTCTAATTATTTGACGGGTTCTCAGGATACATTATAGAGGATTTTGATTAACCTACTTTTTTATTGATTCGCTTATAAACCCTTTATAAAGGAAGAACCAAAATTAGGGGTTTTTCGAAATCCTCTATATTTATATTTGAAGAGGACACTTACTGAATAAATCACTAAAATCATGACAGAGTATTGAAAAAAACAGGGAGAAGAAATTAGCTAATGACCGAAGTAACAGATAATACAGGATTCCCGGAAGTTCTTCAAAAATGTCCAACCGGGATCAGGGGACTGGATGATATCACGGACGGGGGGCTGCCGGGAGGACGTCCGACACTGATAGCAGGCGGACCCGGAAGCGGTAAAACCCTGATAGCCATGGAGTTTCTCGTGCGGGGCGCGACCCAGTATGACGAACCCGGCGTCTTTATTGCATTTGAAGAGAGAGAAGAAGACCTGGTCAAAAATTTTGCTTCGCTTGGTTTTGATCTAAAAGAACTTGAGGCACAAAAAAAGCTCCTTGTTGATTATATTCACATAGAGCGAAGTGAGATCGAAGAGACAGGTGAATACGATCTTGAAGGGCTGTTCATCCGCCTCAACTATGCGATCGACTCTATCGGAGCCAAACGGGTTGTACTGGATACCATCGAGTCACTATTCTCGGCACTCACTAATGAGGGCATCCTGCGTGCTGAGCTAAGACGTCTGTTCCACTGGCTTAAAACCAAAGGCGTGACCGCAATCATTACAGGAGAGCGGGGAGGCGGAGACACACTGACGCGGCGCGGACTTGAGGAATATGTCTCGGACTGCGTGATCACGCTTGACCACAGGGTGGAAGGGCAGATCGCAACCCGAAGGCTGCGCGTTGTCAAATACCGCGGCTCAAAGCACGGCACAAATGAGTATCCGTTCCTTATTGACGAGCACGGCATCTCAGTGCTGCCCATTACCTCACTTGAACTGGATCACGATGTATCCACTGAGCGGATCCCAACTGGAGTCCTCCGTCTTGATACAATGCTGGGAGGGGGATTCTATCGCGGCAGCAGCATCCTCATCTCAGGCACGGCAGGAACAGGCAAAACCACTCTTGCAGCCAGCTTTGCCAGAGCAACATGTGAGCGCGGCGAGCGGTGCCTCTATCTCGCCTTTGAGGAAGCCCCAAGACAGATCATACGCAATATGCGTACCATTGGCATTGATCTTGAGCCATATGTGAGGCAGGGTCTTTTGAAGATCCATGCTGCGCGTCCCACGATTTTCGGCCTGGAATTGCATCTTGTAACGATGTATAAAATGATCAATGAATTTAAACCATCTGTCGCTGTCGTTGATCCGATTACAAATCTTATCACTGTAGGCAGTGAAACAGAAGTTAAATCAATGCTGACGCGTCTTATTGACATGCTCAAAGCCAGCCAGATTACCGCTCTCTTTACGCATCTGACACACGGCGGAGCCCCTCTTGAATTAACAGAGATGGGAGTCTCATCCCTGATAGATACATGGGCTCTGCTGCGCGATATTGAAATAGGCGGTGAGCGAAACCGCGGACTATATATCCTTAAATCACGCGGCATGGAGCATTCTAACCAGATACGCGAATTCCTCATGACAGGCCAGGGCATAGATATAATCGATGCGTATACCGGCCCTGCAGGCGTACTTACAGGTACAGCCCGCGTTGTACAGGAGGCAAAGGATAGGGTTCTTGAGGTTGAGCGCAAAGAGGAGATCGAGCGCAAAAAGCGCGACCTTGAGCGCCAGCGAAAAGCGGTAGAGGCGCAGATTGCCGCCCTGCGTGCAGAGTATGAGGCCGGTGAGGAAAAATTCAGGAAGTTCACCCAGGAAGAGGAGCGCAGGAAGGAAATACAGGAAGAGGTGCGCAAAGAAATAGCACGCATCCGTAAGGCTGATGTTCCGTAAGCAAAAATGTTGATATAAGACCCTGACTCATATATATAAACAATAACAACGTAAGTGGGGGGGTTAGAATGAACAATATAAAAGAGCCACAACAGGAATCTGAAATACAGGAGACGGAGCCTGAGGTATGGGAACTGCGGCTGTATATTGCCGGGCAAACAGCCAGATCAGATGCAGCCCTTGCCAACCTTAAGAGAATATGTGAAGAGCACCTGGCTGGAAAATACAGGATTGAAGTGATCGACCTGCTGAAAAACCCACAAATTGCCAGGGATCATCAGATACTTGCCACTCCGACGGTAATACGGAAGCTTCCTGAGCCTTTGAAAAAAACAATCGGGGACCTCTCCCAAACCGAGCGTGTTCTTGTGGGGCTTGACCTGCGCCCGCTTAAAAAAGAGTAAATTTATTAGGAGATGTTGAAAGAATATTGGTTTTGAATGAGCCGCTACCGCTAATGAGGAGTGATTAGATGGGTACTCCGCTGCGCGTATTAATTGTCGAGGATTCAAAAGACGATGCCCTGCTGGTAGTGCACGAACTGCGCCACGGCTGCTATGACCCGGTCTTTGAGCGCGTGGATACAGCAGAGGCCATGAGCGAGGCACTTGAAGAAAAGACGTGGGATGTAAAAAATTCTCTATTACGTTGGATGATAAGAAATAACCTTACCAGTGAAAAGCAGATGCCGAATTTCTTTAGCTACATATACAGGGATGGTCTTAAAGCGATAAAGCCTGAGGCAGTGAATATTATACGTCAAAACCATGAGAATAAAAACACGATTTACATTTAGTCTGTTGAAACGCTTTAGCTTTATCCCGATTCTGTTAATTATAGCTACAGCCGTAATTATCTATATTATTGATATACGGACGATTTACGAACCTTATTTGCTGTTACCGATACTCAATACTATCTTCATTGGTGGCGGTGGCTTCACTATAGCATTCATCGCGGCATTAGCCTACGTATTCGGAGCTAAACGCCAGGCCCTTCTCCTGGGTGGAGGTGCTTTGGCCCTTGGCATTTCAGCGTTGCTTGCCGGATGGATGTTCTCGGACAGCCCCAATGTGGCTGTGACGATATTTAGCATAGGGGCTCTGCTTGCAGCGGTATTACATCTATTAGGTACGACCCAAAGTACCAAAAAGTATCCTGCCCGACATTCCTTGAAGAGATTTCCCAGACAATCAATTGCAATACTTTTTTATTCTGGTATTGCAATATTTTTTATTATTCTTTCCTTGGCCGCAATTAGGGGATTTTTCCCACTGTTTTTCGTGGCCGCAGAGGGATACACACCTACCCGATGGGTTATCATAACAGTGTACCTCATTCTCTTCTTTACCTCAGCCTCGCTCTACGCGAGATTATATTATTTTTCCAAAGAGAGTTTTATTTACTGGTATTCTCTGGGTCTGGCAATTATCGCTGTTGGCTTAACACTTGCTCCCCTTGCCACACCAGGAGACCCCTTAAACTGGTTGGGCAGAATTGCACAGTATCTGGGTAGTGCTTATTTCCTCGTGGCTGCAGTATCTGTACTCAAAGAAGCACGGGCTAAAGGAATGGGACTCGCCCAAAAACTGGGCAATATTTGGCGGGAGCCTGCGATAAGCTACAGGATGCTTGTGAACATGGCCAGAGATGCAATAATATCAATTGATGATGAGGGCAACGTTCTGGTTTGGAGCCCCGCTGCAGAAAGACTATTCGGTTACAGCCAAAATGAAGCAATTGGTTCTTCTTTTGCCAGTCTGGTAGCTGCTGACGAACAAGCGGACTCGTTGATGATCCAGTTAGACTATTCGAATGATATTAATAATGACATGGCAGACAAGAACCAGGTTGAGCTGGAACTACGAAGGAAGAATGGAGAAACATTTACCGCTGAGCTATCGGTGTCGGTAGGAGACACTCCGAGCGGTCGGCTGAGAATGGTGATAATAAGAGATATTACCGAACGCAAGCGGACGGAAGAAGAACTAATTAAAAGCAACAAGAGGATAACTGATATTCTTGAAAGCATTAATGATGGCTTTTTTGCCTTAGATAATGATTGGAACTACACCTATCTTAATAAGCTCTCAGCAGCCAAAGTTGGCCTTGAGCCCAAAGATTTAATTGGACAAAACTTTTGGAAGCGCTTTCCTCATGTTATTGGCACCGCGTTTGAAAAGAATCTTCGCGAGGCAAAACTAAAAGGAGAAGTTAAGCGTTTTGAAATGCAAAGCATCCGCAACCCCGCAGAATGGCATGGGTTTAGCGTTTTTCCGTCCGCAGAAGGAATCTCAGTTTACTGGCAAGATATCACCGAGCGAAAACAGGCTGAGGAGGCGCTGCGTAAAGCGCACGATGAGTTAGAACTACGTGTTCAGGAACGGACAACAGAACTGGTAGCCACCAATGAAGCACTGCAGGCTGAGATCACACAGCGCAAGCAGGCTGAAGAAGCATTACGCAGGGCGTATGATGAACTGGAGATACGTGTTCAGGAACGAACTGCAGAGCTGGCACGCTCCAATGCCGAACTTGAGCAATTCGCATACATAGCTTCACATGACCTTCAGGAGCCGCTGCGCATGGTATCGGGCTTTACCCAGATCCTGGCAAGGCGCTATAAAGGCAAACTGGATAAAAGTGCAGATGAGTTCATTGACTACATAGTGGACGGAGCAACACGTATGCAGCGCATGATAGAAGATCTGCTGGCTTATTCACGTGTTGGTACGCGTGGCAAACCATTTGAGCCTACTAACTTAGAAGATGTCTTTAGTCAGGCAATGGTAAATCTTAAGATTGCTATTGAGGAGAATGGTGCTGTAGTAACCCACGATCCCCTGCCCACTGTAATGGCTGATCCTACTCAGATAGCTCAATTGCTCCAGAACCTGATAAGTAACGCCATCAAATTCAGAAAAAGAGAAGAACCGCCATGTGTTCACATCTCATTCAAGAGAGAGAAAGGTGAATGGCTCTTCTCTGTGCAGGATAACGGAATAGGCATATCTCCTGAATTTATGGACGATCTCTTCCAGCTATTCCAGCGTGAGCATGCAACAAGCGAATATTCTGGCACAGGCATAGGTCTTGCGACCTGCAAGAAGATTGTGGAGCGCCATAGCGGCAGGATATGGGCTGAATCTGTACAAGGCAGAGGTTCGACATTCTATTTTACGATACCAGTGGGAAGAGGTGAACTACAAAAGAGTTAATAGTTCCCAAATCATATTAGAAAGTAAATCGTAAAAGCTGTGAGAATCAGGGCTGTACTGGTTAGTTTTGAACGAGCTAGTTTTGAACAAGCTCCACCGATAACGAGGAAAAATTAAATGGGTACTTTACTGCGCGTATTAATTGTCGAGGATTCAAAAGACGATGCCCTGCTGGTAGTGCGCGAACTGAGCCGCGGCTGCTATGACCCGGTCTTTGAGCGCGTGGATACAGCGGAGGCCATGAGCGAGGCACTTGAAGAAAAGACGTGGGATGTTATTATTTCTGATTATGTCATGCCTCATTTTAGTGGCTTGGAGGCACTTGGGCTTTTGCAGAAAAGCGGACTTGACCTGCCGTTCATAATTGTATCTGGAAAGATCAGAGAGGATGTGGCTGTAGAAGCCATGAGGGCAGGCGCGCATGACTATATCATGAAAGACAATTTAACGAGGCTTGTACCTGCAATTCAGCGTGAGATGTGTGAGGCAGAGATGCGAAGGGAAAGAAAGCTGGCTGAGGAGACATTGCGCAGAGCATACGATGAGTTAGAGTTACGGGTTAAGGAACGAACTGCAGAACTGGCAAAAGTTAATGAAGCTCTACAGGCTGAGATACAAGGGCACAAGCGGGCTGAGGAAGCTCTATATCGCCGTGAACAGGAATTCAGTGCACTGGCTGAGAATGCCCCTGATATTATTGCACGTTTTGATAAAAAGCTGCGCCATATCTACGTAAACCAGGTAATTGAACGCATAACGGGTATTCCATGCAATTCATTCATCGGGAAGACGAATAGAGAATTAGGGATGCCAGAGAACCTCGTTACATTGTGGGATAATGCATTACAAACTGTTTTTAAGACTGGAAAGGAGAAAATCATTGAATTCGATTTTACAACAGCAGGCGGAAAAGCATACTTTGAATCCCATATTGTACCTGAGTTCGCAAAAGATGGCTCGATTGAATCCGTGCTGGGTATATCTCGCGATATCACAGAGCGCAGGCGGACAGAGGAGCTAAGTAAAAAACTCAACGACATCAACTTCATTATAAACTCTACACTTGATTTTAATGAAATAATGCAAAAAACCGTAGTTGAAGCTGCTAAAGCTACAGGCAGTGATGCCTGCAATATAACGCTATGCAAGAATGGTCACTGGGTAGTAGAGTATGCATACGGGCTACCGCAGGAAGTAATCGGAGTAATTTTTAGTGGAGAACAGGCCGCAATCTCTGACATCATTGAGAATACTAAAAAACCAATCGTTATCAAAGACCTTCTCGGTGATGAAAGATTCAGACACTGGCTACTCAAAGAATATGGTGTACGCTCGGTACTGGGTATCCCGCTTCTGATGAGGGATGAGGTAATCGGCATTTTGTATTTTACTTACCTCTCAGTAAAACCGACATTTAGCCGACCCGAGATTGACTTTGCAGAGAAGCTGTCGGCATCAGTATCACTGGCGATACAGAACGCCAACCTGTTTGAGTCGGTTCAACGCGAAATTACCGAGCACAGGCATGCCGAGGAAGAACTGAAACAAAGAACAGAGGAATTAGCCCGCTTGAATGCTGAACTAGAGCAGTTCGCATATATCGCAGCCCACGACCTTCAGGAACCGCTGCGCATGATATCTATATTCACCCAGCTTCTTGAGCGACGCTACAAAGGCAGGCTGGATAAGGATGCTGATGAGTTCATAGCCTATATCGTGAATGGGGCCAAACAGATGCAGCAGATGATCGAGGATCTTCTGGAGTATTCGCAGATTGGTACGCGGGGTAAACCATTTGAGCCTGCTGACTTAGAGGCTGTATTTGAACAGGCAATTGCCAATCTTAAGGTAGCTATTGAAGAGAACGGAGCTGTAGTTACCCATGACCCTCTGCCTACCGTACTGGCTGATGCTTCTCAGATGGTTGAGTTACTCCAGCATTTAATCAGCAACGCCATCAAGTTCAGAAAAGAGGAGCCACCGCGTATTCACATCTCGGCTGAGAAAAAGGGAAATGAATGGGTGTTCTCTGTGCAGGACAACAGTATAGGCATATCTCCCGAGTTCATGGGGCAGCTTTTCAAGATATTCCAGCGAGAGCATGTAGCAAAATACCCAGGCACAGGCGTAGGTCTTGCGATATGCAGGAGGATCGTTGAGCGCCACGGAGGAAGGATATGGGCAGAATCTGAACCCGGTAAAGGTTCGACATTCTATTTCACAATACCGGAAAGAGAGAAGAGCGGGGTGATATTATGAATGAAACAGCCAGGACATGCGAGGAACTCAAGCTTGAAATTGAGAAACTTCGAGAGAGGCTTGCAGAAGCTGAAGAGACACTGCGCGCTATCCGAAGCGGCGAGGTGGATGCACTTGTAATCACAGGGGAGCAGGGCGAGCAGGTTTATACATTAAGAGGGGCTGAGCAGCCATACCGTGCCCTTATTGAGGAAATGAGGGAGGGGGCGGTTACGCTTGCATCCGATGATACTGTTCTTTACTGCAATCACGGCTTTGCCAGGATGCTCAAGATACCGCTTGAGAGAGTGATGAGTGCCGATATTGCGAGTTTTATATCGGCAAAAGATAGAGCGAGGTTTGCGGAGTTATTGCAGCAGGGCAGAGATAAAGGCAGTGGCAGGGGAGAAATCACCTTCATGGCAGGGGATGGAACGCCTGTGCCTGCATACATCTCAATCAACATCCTGCAGATGAATGGGTTATCTGCCACCTATCTTGTTGCCCTGGATCTGACCGAGCACAAGCGGGCTGAGGAAGAGATCAGAAAGCTGAATGAGGATCTTGAGCGCCGCGTGATCGAGCGCACAGCACAACTCAAAGCTGTCAACAGCGAACTGGAAGCCTTCAGCTACTCTGTCTCTCACGACCTGCGCGCCCCGCTGCGGAGTATCGATGGGTTCAGCCAGGCGCTGCTGGAGGATTATTCAGAAAAGTTAGATCCGCAGGGCAAAGACTACCTGCAGCGTGTGCGTGCGGCCAGCCAGAGAATGTCGCAGCTAATTGATGACCTGCTTGCGCTCTCACGCGTAACACGACGTGAGATGAAGCGTGAGAGGGTTGACCTGAGCTCTCTTGCAAAGAATATTGCAGGAGAACTTAAGAGAAGAGAACCCGGGCGTAAGGTTGAATTTATCATTGCGCCGGGACTGGTTGTAAATGGTGATGCCCCGCTTCTTCAGATAGTGCTTGAGAACCTGCTTGGCAATGCATGGAAATTTACCTCAAAAAACAAAACTTCAAAAATAGAATTTGGTATTACAGAGCACGAGGGTAAACCTGCATATTTCGTGCGCGATAACGGTGTGGGTTTTGACATGGCATATGCAGATAAACTTTTCACGCCTTTCCAGCGATTGCACGCAGCGACTGAGTTTCCTGGCACGGGTATAGGGCTTGCTACGGTCAAGCGCATCATTCAAAGACACGGCGGGCAGGTCTGGGCACAGGGCAAGGTAGGAGAGGGTGCTACATTTTATTATACACTTTAACAGAAGAGGAGGGATAAAGATGGATAACAACAGAGATATATTGCTGGTTGAAGACAACCCTGATGATATTGAGCTTACACTGCGGGCGCTTAAGAAGAGTAAAATTGCAAACGAAGTGACCGTAGCTAAAGATGGGGTTGAGGCACTGGATTATCTATTCGGCACAGGTACCTATGCAGGCCGCGATATAAGCAGGATGCCGACAGTTATTCTGCTGGATCTGAAACTGCCCAGGATAAGCGGCCTGGAGGTGCTCAAGCGCCTGCGTGCCGCTAAGCGAACAAAACTTCTTCCCGTGGTCGTTCTCACCTCATCTAAAGAGGAGGAGGATATGGTCAGCAGCTACAGACTTGGTGCCAACAGCTATATTCACAAACCTGTTGACTTCACCAAATTCGTGGAAGCAGTGCGTGAACTTGAGTTGTACTGGTTAGTTCTGAACGAGCCGCCGCCACCGGCGGGGAAGAAATAAATGGGCACGCAACTGCGTGTATTAATTGTCGAGGATTCAGAAAACGATGCTCTACTGGTAGTGCGTGAGCTGCGCCGTGGGGGCTATGACCCGGTCTTTGAGCGCGTGGATACAGCGGAAGCCATGAGAGAGGCACTTGAAAAAAAGACATGGGATGTTATTATTGCTGATTATATCATGCCTCATTTTAGCGGCTTAGAGGCTTTGAGAGTACTGCAGAGAGGCGGGCTTGACCTGCCGTTCATAATCATATCCGGGAGGATCGGCGAGGATATAGCCGTAGATGCAATGAGGGCAGGCGCGCATGACTATATCATAAAAGGAAATCTAACGAGGCTTATTCCTGCAATCGAGCGTGAGATGCATGAAGCAGAGGTACGCAGGGAAAGAAAGCGGGCTCTTGAGGAACTACGTGAATCTGAGGCACGCTATCGAAATCTTGTTGATGAGCTGGAGATGCGGGTAGAGGAGCGGACTGCTGAGCTGGCACAGAGAACGGAGGACCTGGCCCGCTCGAATGCCGAACTTGAGCAATTCGCATACGTAGCCTCGCATGATCTCCAAGAGCCGCTGCGCATGATATCAGGCTTTACACAAATCCTGGCAAGGCGATATAAAGGCAAGCTTGATAAGAGTGCTGATGAGTACATTGCCTATATCGTGGACGGAGCAGCGCGGATGCAGAGGATGATAGAGGATCTGCTGGCGTATTCACGTGTTGGTACGCAGGGCAAGTCGTTTGAGCATATTAATCTTGAAGCAGTCTTTGATCAGGCAGTAACCAACCTCAGGGTGGCTATTGAGAAGAATGGCGGCGCAATGACACACGATTTTCTTCCCACTGTTATGGCTGATGATTCCCAGATGGTTCAACTGTTCCAGAACCTGATCAGTAATGGTATCAAATTCAGAGGAGAAGAGGTGCAGCATGTCCATATTTCGGCAAGGATTAAGGAGAATGGTATTTACTCAGGTTTTTTTAGATTCGTTTAGCTCCTAATATTTTGCCTCATTACTAAGTTTTAATTGCGAAAAGTGAATAGTGTAACGAATAAAAGTGAATAGTGTAACGAATACTACAATCTTACAAATGGACTTAAATGATGAGCTTCTCT
>NZ_JMIY01000005.1:76828-108827 GCF_000685155.1 Candidatus Methanoperedens nitratireducens | reverse complement strand
ATTCTCAGCTCTGGAAAAGAGCACATACTCAAAGCTTTAGCTTAAAAAAGGTGAGTAGTTACGGAGAATGAATGGATCTTCTCAGTACAGGATAAAGGTATAGGCATAGCACCTGAATTCTTCGATCGACTTTTCCAGTTATTCCAGCGCGAGTACACAAGAGATGAATACCCTGGCACAGGCATAGGACTTGCGATCTGCAAGAAGATCGTGGAGCGCCACGGCGGAAGGATATGGGTTGAATCTGAACCTGGTAAAGGCTCGATATTCTACTTCACAATACCAGCAGGAAGACTGCAAAAAGTTTAATAGCTGCTGAATCTATTAGAAAGTACGGGTTAGATAAATATATATCGAAAACTACTATAGTAACCTAAATTATAGGAGAACTATCAAATTAATGAACGAAGTTAAAACTTCAGAGAATAAAGATGAGGTCTGGGTGCTGCGGCTGTACGTTGCAGGGCAGACGCCCAGATCCCTGACAGCCTTTGCCAATCTCAAGAAGATCTGTGAAGAACACCTGGCTGGCAAATACAGGATTGAAGTGATCGATCTGACCAAAAATCCTCAACTGGCCAGGGTGGATCAGATCCTGGCCGTTCCGACGCTGATACGGAGGCTTCCTCCACCTATGAGAAAGATCATAGGCGACCTCTCCAATACAGAGCGTGTTCTTGTAGGCTTAAACTTGCGCCGTGAAGATTGAATTAATTATAATTGATTACAGATGAAGTATGAGGACTATATGAATAAAATAGAAACTGATAATGATACAGAGACATTTGAGGAGGCGCTCTCTAAATTAGGAAAAGAGAAGTATGTCCTCCGGCTCTATATTACAGGATACACGCCAAAATCCTCACTGGCAATTGCAAACATCAAGAGGATATGTGAAGAGCACCTTAAGGGGCGCTATGAACTGGAAGTGATTGATATATACCAGCAGCCTGGCAGTACACAGGAGGATCACGTTGTTGCAGCCCCCACGCTGATAAAAAAACTTCCCCTCCCATTGAGAAGACTTATCGGCACCCTGTCGGATGAGGAGCGTGTTCTAGTAGGTCTGGATATTAGGCCGAAGAAGTAAGACCAGTTCAGCCTGATTGGAAGTATCATGACTGAAAGAGGTAAACGATAGAAAGAACGCAGGTTTTTATGCCAGATTGCATACCTTTATATTATAATTGATTAATATAATCTGCATTATGCGGGAATCAAAAGCTACACGGAAAACAAACGAAACAGATATCGAAGTGAAGATATCACTGGATGGCTCAGGAAACACTGACATAAATACAGGCATTGCATTCTTTGACCATATGCTGAACTCTTTTTCAAAGCACGGCTCCTTTGACCTTGTGGTAAAAGCGCGGGGAGATCTGGGTGTGGATGATCATCATACCATAGAGGATGTGGGCATAACCCTGGGCGATGCCATACGAAAAGCACTGGGAGATAAAAAAGGCATTGAGCGTTTCGGAGAGGCCCGTATTCCGATGGATGAATCGCTTGCATCGGCAGTGATAGATATCAGCGGGCGGAGCTTTCTAGTATTCAATGGAGTATTTAACAATCAAAAGATAGGGAATTTCAACCCGCAGAATACACGTCATTTTTTTGAATCATTAACAAGTAACGCAGGTATCAACGCTCATCTTAATGTAGAAGGGGATAACGACCATCACAAGACCGAGGCACTCTTCAAGGCATTTGGGATCGCATTAAAAAGGGCAGTCAGACTGGGCGGCCTGGGTGTGCCAAGCACAAAAGGCGTCTTATAGGGTTTTAGCAGTACTTTCGCAGGGGTAGAAAAGTTTAAAAACCAATACATCATGATTATCATGCTGGTGATTATAGGTGGTATCCATTATAGGGATCTATTTCAGTCTGATCGCGGTATCATTTATACTTGTAGTCATAGCAATTTATCTTTCTTTTAAAAACTGGGTATGCTGGAGGGAAATTGAGCTTGGTACAATTAAAGCAAGAGTATTTCTTGATAAATCATTTTTGGATAATAATTTTAAGCTTACACTTATTACTACAGGGATTCTAGCCGGTTTAACAGGCATTCATCTGGCGTTGGAGTATATTGAACTGAGCACCATGATGCAATCGCTGGATGAGGATTTATCACCCGGGTTCTATCTTATTTACTATAGTGTATTTCCTATTGGTATGCTGGGACTTGTACTGGTGACATATATATGGTATAGACTTCTCCATAAAAAATTCGGATAAAATAATGTATTATAAAAACTCGAAGGAAACTGAAGAATTGATAGATAGAGTACTTGCAGATTTGTGGAAAACCCATGGTATAGAGGCCTGCGCTGCCGTAAGTCGCAATGGGTTACTTATTCATGCCATTATACAGCAGGAGCAGTATGGGAAATCCCTGGCTGCAATGTCGGCTGCAATGCTCGGTGCGGCTGAGACAACTATTGCACAGATCGGGAGAGGCGTGCCTCATCGGGTTATTGTGGAGTGCGAATATGGAAAATTGATCGTCATTGGTGCAGGACCTAAAGCCCTGCTCGCCATTATTGTAAATTCTGATGTAGAACTGGGATTGATCCTTATCGGGCTTGAAGAATCAGCAAAAAAGCTCAAAGGAATATTAGATTGAGAATCAATCACCTCGCCCCACAGCCAGCATCCGGTCAAGTGCCAGTTTTGCTTTTCTCCTGGTGTCCTCAGGTACCCTTATTATGTGCTTGTTATTTTCAAGTGCCCTGATGATACTCTCAAGTGTGTTCATTTTCATATTCGGGCATACTGCATATGCTGTTGCTGGAATAAATCTCTTCTCCGGGTTTTCTTTGCTCAATCTATGTAAAAGCCCTATCTCAGTACCTATGATAAATTCCCTTGAGTCTGATCGGGCCACATATTTTAACATACCCGATGTACTTAAGACCTTATCAGCGAGCGATACGACATCAGGCCGACACTCAGGGTGAACAAGGATCTCTGCCTCAGGATGCTCTTCCTTCTCAAGCAGGATATCACCGGGCAGTATCAGATGGTGGGTAGGGCAGTATCCGTTCCATGGAATAATCTTCTTTTCTGTATTGTCCGCCACATATCTGGCAAGGTTTCTATCAGGGATAAAGATGATCTCATCCTCATCAAGCGAGTTCACTACTCTGATCGCATTTGAGGATGTACAGCATATATCGCTCTGTGCTTTCACGGACGCGGACGTGTTAACATAACAAACAACAGCAGCATCAGGATATTTCTGTTTCTCAAGCTTTAAGGACTCAGGGGTTATCATGGCTGCCATCGGGCACTGGGCATTTAACTCAGGCATAAGAACAGTCTTCTCCGGGCTCAATATAGCCGCGCTCTCGGCCATGAAATCAACGCCGCAGAAAACGATCACATCTGCATTGTGTGATGCAGCGGTCTTGCTCAGACCAAAAGAATCGCCTACAAAATCTGCTATGTCCTGAACATCGCCGCGCTGGTAGTTATGT
This sequence comes from Candidatus Methanoperedens nitratireducens, assembly GCF_000685155.1. Classification (GTDB taxonomy): domain Archaea; phylum Halobacteriota; class Methanosarcinia; order Methanosarcinales; family Methanoperedenaceae; genus Methanoperedens; species Methanoperedens nitratireducens. The sequence continues at coordinate 105,342 of NZ_JMIY01000005.1, read as the reverse complement.
GCAAGTATTATTGCGTTCTTCTCTTTTTTTAATTGCTTAATTCTGTTGATATTATCCATATTTTTTGTATCTAACATTATCCTAATGCTTAAATTGTTTTCTAGCGCAAAGTGTCTCATTTAACCTTATATATCTGCACAGTATCACTATATACCGGCTCAAAAAACTCCTGGTCGCTGAACTTCTCAAGCCCTGCCTCAGGGTATTTCTCCCTCTCTATATCTCCAACATAAACATACCGAACATTGTATTTTTTAAGCAGGCTGATCGCTCGGTTTATATCAGCAGTGGAGTATATGATCTCTACATCCCGAACGCGTTCGTCGATCTTGCTCCAGTTTGTGTTCCACATCTTCTCATGGGATACCCAGCCGATCACTGTCGGCAGCCCTGTGAGTGATGATATGCGCGATGAGTATGAGTACGCCTTACCGGGTGCCTCTAGAATCACCTCGCTGCCTGTAATATTTTTGTTTATCCACTGGATCGCCATGTAATCCTCGCGATTTGTTTTTTCAAGGTATGCTGTCCCATCAAGGGTACCACTGGTGGATGTGCTGAAATATGATGTACCGCTCGTCCAGCTCGTGGTAGATGCGATCGGGTGGACAAGAGAGGCAAAGACCATAAAGATCACGACAAGAGACCAGGCTGCTACCCCTATGTGTTTTAATCTGCTGCTTCTGTTCCTGTTGTTCAGGATATGATAGATCGCATACGAGGAGGCGATCCCCCACAGAACCCATATCTGCAGGTGGAATTTCATAACTGTGTTAAAACGCTTCCACGGCATGGCATCAACAACATAGAAAACCTCAGTAAGCAAAGCTATCAGGCTTCCAAGCAGCACAAGCAGCAGGACGAACCTTGCCTCGTATCTTTCTAATCTGATTATCCCGTAAGCTGAGATCAGGATCATCACAGCAAGCAGAGGAAGTACCTGGAAATCAAACCCTGACAGTACAATCAAAGGAGCTGGTACAGAGGCTAAGATAATATACATAAGCGGGTCTTCTTTGTGCTGCCACCATAAGATAAACAGGAAAGAGAGTATGAGGAATAAGAAGAGCGCGAATATCTCAATGAAATTAAAAAGAAGAGTTCTTTGCTGCACAAGCTCGATCCCTCCAAATCCACCTGAGTCCTTAGTCAGGAAGTATGGCAGGTACATGATAACACTAAGAGCTGTTGTCTGGACGCTCAGACGCAGGGCTTCTTTTCTGTGCCTGAAGATAAAGATTAGGTATGCAAAAAGAAGGTATGTCGGGTATTCCCATGTATTAAGCCCTGAAAAAAACCCGATAGACAGACCCAGGAGCATGATGTGCCACCGCCCCACTTTTTCTGCCCTGAACAGACTCAGGCCCAGGGTAATAAGCATTACCTGGAACGGTATTGATATCATGTAAGCATGAAGGCAGCCGTGCGCAAACGTATGGTAAGGGTAGTAATTAAAGGTCTGGGGAATGATACTTATCGAGTTCCAGAAATCAAACTTGAGCAGCCACTGCTGTATATCAGGCGTCTGCAGCGGCGCATAGCGTATATATTCCCTTGCTTCAGGAACAAGATATGCAACAAGCTGCAGGAAACCCGACATTATCCCGCTAACTGACACGAACAGCGCGCTTACTATGCCAGGGAAGGATCGCTGTGTCAGGTTGTACCCGATACCGTAGGCAGCCTGTGCTGTGAGCGCAAAGAACATTGCAACTGCGAGGTTGTATGTAATATTGGAAGGTATCCCTGATAGTTTTGTCAGTATTGCCGCAACCATCTGCCCGAAATAGTAATAGCTCAGGGTCTCACCCGCAAGCCACGGATCAGGCGGTGGAAAATACGTGCTGCGCAGGATGGACTGCATGAAGCCAAAATCCGTGAAATCCTCAGAATGCGGGCCATATATATCAGGCTTACTCATCACAATGAACGTGAATATGAGAAATGAAGCCACGAAGACAAGCTCGCTCTTAAGCGCAGTGCCTTTAAGAGACAGAAGCTTTGAATCGAATCTGCGAATTGAGATAAAAGCAAGAAAAATAAGAGCAAATACGATCACAGCAAACCCAAAACCCGATATTTCAAGGCTAACAGTCAGCCATACCATGTATGTTATTAAAAGAAGCCCAATAAGCTTGGAGACAGAATACCCTCTATCAGGCAGGTTAATGAAGTAAGCTGTCAGGGGAAATGCGATCAGACCTATTGCTTCAATAATCAGCAGCCACCAGAGGATAAACACTACTTCGGACATTCAATGCCCCGGAAGTCTAACAAAATTATGTAAAGTAAAAGGATACGAACTTAAAAACCAATATCTTTTCCCATCTTCAATGCCCCCCTTCAGCAGTCACCACCGCCGCATACCTCTCTGTGATCAGTGCGCGCTTGAGCTTGAACATAATCTTCTGTCTATCAAAACTATATTGCTCTGCCAGTTTTTTGATGAGCCGTTTCTTTGAAGCACCTTTAAGGTTCATCTCTGTCATGATGCCGTCCACGAATTCCTTGCTTGGATCTACTTCTTTTTTAGCTTCTGCCCTGGTTTCTGCTTTCTTAACCACTTTTTCATCTGCCATACCATCACCTCGATACCTCAACTGGCGTGATTGCTCCTTTCTCTATGCCAATCCTCTTGCCTGTGAGCAATACATTATCCTGCACAGGTGCGACCTTGAACTTCTTTTCAAGCAGGCTGCCGTTGTAATTGATCTTAACAGTCCCGCCTTTCAGGAGCTTAAGCGCCCTGACCATGTTCAGGCTCAGCTCCACAAAATCGTTATCATCTGCCAGACCAGACCACATGAACGGGTTGTACACACTGGCAAGCAGGATTTTTGCATCCGGGGGCTTTGCTGTTGCCCGGGGTGCAGCGTAGGTCGGTCTCTCATATGCTGGAACCGTGAACTCATCAACTGCGGTAATGCCAATCATCTTTTTCACGGATTCATGCAGGGAGTCAAAATCGAACTTTGTGCCTGCTATGGTGCCAAGAGCCTCAAGCCCGCCTGTCCCTGCGCCGCCAGGGGCCTGTGCCCTGCCCTCGTTATTGATAAGCGTCCCTCTTTTCTTATAGAGCGGCTCATGTGCAATCACAATGTGCGCTTTCTTCGTGATTGCGCTTTCCTGACCTGTCTGTACTATCAGGTTTGTGAGTTTCGCTATTGCTTCAGGCATTAGCTCAAGGATATCGGACTCAAGACAGAACAATGTCTTTATTGTCCCTTTATTGATATCTTCAATAAGCTGCGCCAGAGACTTTTGCTTAGCATCCATTGATAGTATATAAGCACCTGTTGAATTTACAAAAGGCTTAAGGAAGGTTATCTTCGCACCTGCGTTCTTTGCAAGAGCAAGCAGGCTCTTCACCTGCTCTGTATCCGACAGTGGATGGAAATCAGCGATAATAAGTGAATCCCCTGTAAGCTGCAGCTTTGAGGTATCAGCAGGCCTGAGATTCTCATCAGCTAAAGGCATATCCTTCCACCAGATGGAGGTTATCTTTGCACCCTTCTTTTTGGCCAGGAGGAGCCGCCTTACAATCAGAGGGTACTGCTCATAAGGATCAATAAAGAGCACGATATGCTTTGCAGCTTCTATCTCACTGTAAGGTATCCCCACACTCAGGGTCTGGTGCACATCTCCGGGCAGAGCCCCAAGCTCAACCCCTGTGTACAGGGAGCCGAATGACTCTGCAAGCTTCTGGAATGCAAGATGCTCCTCGCATGTGGTATTGCCCAGGGATAGAAAGGCGACAGAACCTTTTGTGCTGGATATTCTCTTAGCCGCCTCTTTTGCAGCCTCATCCAGCGTGGTCTCCCTGCCGTCAACTATGGACCTAGCAGGTGTATAAAAGCGCGGAAGACTCATCCCGAACCTGCACAGCTTTCCTGCGTTGGCAGGAGAGGATTTCCTGAAATCCACTTCAAGTTCTCCGTTCTCGCGGATGTAGAGACCGCAGCCGAAATTGCATCCAGGGCAGATTGTTGAATAGACATTGCCAATCATTAGTTCACACTCCCAGGTTCTCTAAATTCTTCACCGCAGAGTCGGCTATGAACTGGTTCATAGATAACAATGAAAAAGACGATTAACAACGAACTCAAAACGAACTTAAACGAACTCATAAGCCCGAGTTCGTATCGAGTTCGTACCAGTTCGTTGTTTATATTAGCTGAACCACATCCGAGTCTAAGATGCGATATATATTTGACTTTTTCATACCAGGGCGCAAAGTTCGCAAAGGTTGCTATTACGCTTTGCGCTCTTTGCGTTCTTTGCGGTGCAAAATCATCTTTATGATGCCAAATCCTAGAAATAAGGAACCGCAGATAAACGCCGATGAACGCAGATTTGCCCATCATGTATCTGCGTTTATCTGCGTTCATCTGCGGCTTATATTGTAATAGGCTGTTAATCATTTAACTTCACCTCGAAATACGGCGGTCTTCGCAAATCCATTCCAGGCTCGTATTTTAGCTCCTCCTGCACAGGGTTTGCAAACCGCCTGTACAGCCTTGTGAGCGGGATATCCACAGGGCACACATCAGTGCACTGGCCGCATCCGATACACGAATCTGCAAGATGCAAAAAGCGTACCAGATGATACATCGACATCTTATAAGCATCACCGCGGTAATGGAATTCGGTGCATTTTGAGACATCACCGCATGAGCATGTCGGACACACTGTCTTGCATGCACCGCAGTCTATGCAGTTCTCAAGCTCTTTCCTGAAATATTCAAGCCTGTTATCCATCGGGATGAATACTTTTTCCTTCCATTTCCTGGATAATCCTTCCATTGCGCCTTTTATCCTGGCTCGTGCTGCAATTCCCTTCTCATCGGGCTTCTGAATCTGGACATATCCAGCATCAACAGCATTTTGCAAAAGTTCTGCACCTTTCTCTGAATTAACCTCCACGAATGTGGCTTTTCCAGCAAGTTCTCCTGTTACGCCCCAGTTGCCGCATGCCAGATCAGCGTTATTCGGTATCTTAATAGTGCAGTACCTGCAGCTCTCACGCCTTCCATATCCTTTCTCTTCAAGCTCATCAATGGTTATGGCATGTTCCTTTCCGTCCTTTGTCTCGAAGATGAGCTTCCCCTTCTCGATCTCCTCGCCATGTACATCCTCTGGCCTGATCTTATACATGACCTCAAGCATTTCCCGCGTTACAGTTGGGTGCATCGATCCGCCGCAGTTTAAGCCGATTATGAAGGTGTTATCAAGCTTTATTGTATTGCGTTTGCCCTGTTCAATGATGCCGCGCACATCGCATCCTTTGGCTGGAAGCGCCACTTTTAAATTCTTATTTGCGATGAGTTTTGCAAAGTTGCTCGGAACTGAGTGCAGTGAGCCTGCTGAATTCAGTACCTCGTTCACATCAGATGTTATTACAGGAACAGCTTCAAAGTCGTTAATTTTCTTCAACACAACGACGGAATCAACCAGTTTCTTATCAAGCGCTGCCGCAAGCACCGATGTCACAAGCCCGCCTGAGCCTCCGCGTTTCCTGATGTCCTCTTTCGTGGACCAGCCCAGGAACATCTCGCCTTTTTGCATCACGACACCCCCTCAGGCTTAAGAGGGCTTGGTCCCAGCTTTTTTATCTGCTCCGTGACATCGCGGATGAAACTGGCAAACTTCTCACCCTCGCTTGCCGAGATCCAGTTAAGCTGAAGCCTTTCTTTCTCAATCCCAAGTTCGCGCACAACACTTTCAAGGAACTTGTATTTGATCTTTGTTTTATCGTTACCGTTGACATAGTGGCAGTCCCCTATGTGGCAGCCTGTGACCAGGACTGCATCCGCGCCCTCAAGGAATGCATTGAACACATGCAGTGGATCGATCCTTCCTGAGCACATGACGCGTATGATCCTTGTTGAGGGAGGCTGCTGGAACCTTCCCATACCTGCGCTGTCGGCTCCGCCGTAGGAGCACCAGTTGCAGCAGAATGCAACTATCTTGGGCTCCCATGCTTCTGCGCTCATACCGCCGCCTCCTGGAACCTGAACACGTTCTTTACCTGGGCAAGGACCTGGTCATTCTTAAAATGGCTCTGCTCAAGTGCACCTGTTGGACAGGCTGTGACGCACGTACCGCATCCTTTGCACAGCGCTTTCACCACATTTGCCTTGCCTGCCTCTTCATCCATCTTTATAGCCTGGAACGGGCACATGGGAACGCATACACCGCATCCAGCGCAGACATCAGGATCCACTACAGCGGTTATGCCTTCTGTTATGGCTTTTCTGTTCTTGAGAAGAATGGTGGCTCTGCCTGCGCATGCACTTCCCTGTGAGACAGCATAGGGGATATCCTTCGGCCCTGAGGCAACGCCAGCAAGGTATACGCCGTCGATGGTGGTATCCACAGGCCGAAGTTTAGGATGAGCTTCCATCAGGAAGCCATCTGCAGCTTTTGATAACTTCAGGAGCTGCTGGAGTTTGTGTATTCCATCATGCGGGACAACGCCCGTACTCAGTACAAGCAGATCGAACTCAAGGTTCCGTATCTCATTGGCGAGTGTATCCTCCACCCGCACCATGATGTTCTTATTCTCAGGGTTCTCCTTTACTTCAACAGGCCGTCCGCGCAGGAACTTCACACCCAGGTTGCGCGCCCTGTTATAGGATTCCTCATATGACCTGAAAGGCGTTCTGATATCGATATACATAATAGTGTGATCTGTCTCAGGCCGCTTCTCCTTAAGCAGTTGTGCATTCTTTATTGTGTACATGCAGCACACACCCGAGCAGTAGATATTGGTATTCTTATCACGCGATCCCACGCAGTTCACAAATCCCACTCTTATGGGCTCCCTGCAGTCTGAAGGGCGGATGACATGCCCGCCTGTTGGCCCTGCTGCATTGAGGAGGCGCTCAAACTCCATGGCAGTGATAACATTATCGTACAGTCCGTACCCGAAATCATGTCCTGGCTCAGGGTCATAGGTCTTGAAGCCCACAGCCCCTATAATGATGCCCGCGTTCAGATCGGTATACGTTGTCTGCATATCATAATCAATAGCTTTGCTTTCGCATGCCCTGGCGCATGCCTTGCAGTTGATGCAGTTCTCCTTATCAAGCACAGCACGAAGAGGCACAGCCTGCGGGAAAGGGACATATATGGCTTTTCGTGTTCCGAACCCCTCGTTAAAATCATAGGGCACTTCAACAGGGCACACCTCGCTGCATTTGGCACAGCCCGTACATTTGCTGGTATCAAGGTACCTGGGCTTGTGCTCGATTTTCACATTGAAATTCCCAACATACCCGTCCACTTCCTTTACCTCGGAATAACTCATTATCATTATATTCTTGTTCCTCACAACTTCAACCATCTTTGGCCCGAGTATGCATATGGAGCAGTCGTTCGTGGGAAAGACCTTATCAAACCTTGCCATCCTGCCGCCAATTGAGGGCTCTTTCTCAACAAGGTACACCTTAAAACCCATATCTGCAAGATCAAGTGATGCCTGCATACCTGCAACGCCTCCGCCCACAACAAGCGCTGTATCAGTGACAGGCACTTCGCTTGCCTCAAGCGGCTCAAGTAATTTTGAGCGCTCAACACCCATGCGTACCAGGTCTTTTGATTTCTCCGTGGCCTTATCCTTCTCCCACATATGTATCCATGAGCAATGGTCCCTTATATTCACAAATTCAAGGAAGTACTGGTTAAGACCCATCTGCTCGATACATGCCCTGAATGTGGGCTCATGTGTCTTTGGAGAGCATGCGGCTACAACAACGCGGTTGAGGTTATGTTCTTTTATCTTCTGCTGTATATCGGCCTGGCCTGAGTCAGAACATGTGAACTTATTAACAGAGGTAGCCTTCACACCTGGCAGTGTTGCGATATAATCTGCCACTGCATGTGTATCTACTACACCACCGATATTTACCCCGCATTCGCATACGAATACGCCTACCCGTTTCTCATCCTGATTACCCTTATCCTGATTATCCTTCGATTCAACAGGTACATCTGTACCTTTAGTATCACTCATCTATCTTCACTTCCTTGATCGGGTTTTGACCCAGTTTCTTAATCTCTTCTGTAAAATCCCGAATAACTTCTGAGAACCGTGCTCCCTCACTGGCAGATATCCACTCAAGCCGCAGCCTTTTATCAAGCCCGAGTTTTGCCAGTGCTTTTTTGGTGTTATTGATCCTGACCTCTGCATTCTTATTGCCGTCAATATAATGGCAGTCCCCGATATGGCACCCTGCTACAAGCACACCATCAGCGCCGTCTTTCAATGCCCTCAGGATAAATACAGGCTCAACCCTGCTTGAGCACATCACCCTTAATATCTTCACGGTGGGGGGGTACTGAAAACGGCTCACGCCAGCCAGATCAGCCCCTGCATATGAGCACCAGTTGCAGCAGAACGCAAGAATATCTGGCTCAAACTCGGTCACATTCTCTGTCATACAACTGCCTCCACTGTGCCTGTCTTTGGCTCAATGAGCCCTATATCTTTATTAAAAGCATCGATTGCCTCTCCAATCTCTTTTGATGAGAAATGCTGGGCTGTTATGGCCCCGACAGGGCATGCGGCAGCGCATGAACCGCATCCCTTGCATGCAGCAGGGTTGATGCGTGATTTCTTTGCTATGTAGCTCACTTCTTCTGATGTTACCGTTACTTCCTGCAATGACGGGGCATTATACGGGCATACTGCAACGCATGTCCCGCAGCCTATGCATCTCGCCTCATCGACCACTGAGACAGCACCTTCGGTCTCGATGAACTCGCGGGATAGTATGGTACATGCACGGGATGCTGCTGCGCTGGCCTGAGATATGGCCTCGCTCATGAGTTTGGGTGCCTGTGCGCTCCCGCAGAGGAACACGCCGTCAGTGGCAAAATCCACCGGCCTTAATTTGGGATGAGCTTCAAGGAAGAACCCGTTCTTATCAAGAGGTATCTTGAAGAGCTGGTTTATCACCTCATTCTCACCTGCAACCAGTGGTGTGCTGAGCACCACAAGATCTGATGCTATCTCTATATCCTCATTCAGCATGGAATCATGGACAACCACAGACCCGTACTGCACCTCCGGGTCCCTGGTGTATTTTATGAATATCACGCCAAGCTCTCTTGCATCCTCGTATAATCTCTCCATAACCCCGTATGTTCGCATATCGCGGTACAGGACATACACGCTGGACTTACTGTTTGCTCTCTTGATCCTTACTGCATTCTTGACAGCATCGATACAGCATGTCCTGCCGCAGTACTCCCTATCCTTATTCCTGGCTCCAACGCACTGTATCATAGTAGTATTATTCGCACTGATGCCCTCACCTAGCATTCTCTCAAGCTGTGCCTGCGTTATCACATGCGCATCCTTCCCGTAATTGAAAAGTCCCACAGGTTCAAAGTTCCGTGCCCCGGTCGCCACAACAGCAGCCCCGAAATCAACAGGTACCTCCTCTCCTTTTGAAAGGATAATGCCTTTAAAGTTGCCAAGGTAACCCTCAACTTTTGTGAGTCTTGCCTCGTTTAATACCCTGATCCTGTTATTCTCGTAAACCCTGCACGTGAGAACATCCAGTACATCAGATGGCTTCTTCCCATCATATAGCTCTGTTGTGTGTTTGAGCATACCGCCCAGTTCTTTTTCCTTCTCGATCAGGGTCACTTCATAACCGTTATCTGCAATATCAAGCGCAGCCGTCATGCCTGCCACGCCGCCACCGAGCACGAGCGCTTTGTTGATGAGAGGCACTTTCTGCTTGTATAAGGGCTGGAAGAGGGCTGATTTTGCAACTGCCATCTGAACGATTCCCTTTGCCTTCTCTGTGGCTTTTTCCTTCTCCTTCATGTGCACCCAGGAGCAGTGCTCCCGGATGTTGGCAAGCTCGAATAAGTAGGGGTTAAGCCCTGCTTCACGGCAGGTATTCTGGAACAGCGGCTCATGTGTGCGCGGGGTGCATGATGCAACCACAACGCGATTCAGGTTATTCTTTTCAATTGCATCCTTTATCGTAACCTGAGAATCAGAGGAGCATGCGTACAGCATCTCCCGGGCGTATGCAACATCAGGCAGGGTCTTTGCATACTCCACTACATCAGGAACATTGACCACGCTTCCTATGTTTATCCCGCAGTGGCATACGAACACACCGATCCTTGGCTCTGGCAAGAGCGGCTTCTCATCAGGGAACTCTCTCTCTTTGATCATGGTACCCCGCTCTTTTGATAGAAGCGCGGCAGCTTTAGCAGCGGCAGCGCTTGCCTGGGCTACGGTGTCAGGGATATCCTTGGGCCCCTGGGCTGCCCCGCAGACATACACCCCTGAAATACTTGTCTCCACGGGTTTCTCAATACCTGTGGCAATATTACCGAAATCATCAAGCGCGATCCCTGAGGATTGTGCGAGATCCCGAGTTGAATCTGAAGGATCAAGCCCTATGGATAGAATGACCATATCAAATGCTTCTGTTTTAAGCTCGCCAGAATCGAAATCCTCGTATCTCAGCGATAGATTGTTCCTTGCATCCACAATGGTCTCGGGAGGACGTGAGTTGATGTACCTTATACCATACTCCTCCTGTGCCCTGTTATAGAACTCTTCAAAATTCTTGCCAAAAGCCCGTATATCGATATGGAATATGGTTATATCAAGCTCAGGGTCGTGCTCTTTTGCTATTATGGATTCCTTTGTAGCATACATGCAGCAAACTGAAGAGCAGTGTTTTCTGTCAATCCTGGGGTTGCGTGAGCCAACACACTGGATAAAAGCGATCCTCTTCGGTACCTTGCCATCTGATTGCCTTGTGACATGTCCCTGCGTTGGACCGCTTGCGCTTAAGAGGCGCTCAAATTGCAGCGAAGTTATGACATCTGGATGGTCAAACCTGTACTGTTTAAGCAATGAGGGATCAAAGGGCTTAAAGCCAGTAGCCAGGATCACAGAGCCCACATCAAGTTCGATCTCCTTGTCCTTCATCTCATAATCCACTGCCTTTGGCCCGCATACCTTCTTGCAGACCCCGCATTTGCCTTTTGTGAGATACAGACAGTGGGCAGCATCGATCGTCGCCACCCTTGGGATCGCCTGTGCGAATGGAATATAGATGGATTTGCGCTTGCTCATTCCCGCATTATATTCATCCAGTACTTTTGATGGGCATTTCTCTGTACATGAACCACACCCTGTACATTTTGCCTCATCAACGTACCGTGCTTTTTTAACTACCTTTACCTTGAAATCCCCGGCTTCACCTGATATTGACTTAACATCACTGTATGAGAGTAATTCAATGTTCGGATGCCGCCCGATCTCAACAAGTTTTGGCGAAAGAATGCACATGGCGCAGTCATTTGTGGGAAAGGTCTTATCAAGCTGGGACATCACTCCGCCGATGCTTGGTCTTGATTCTATGAGATATGTCTTGAACCCGCTGTCTGCAAGGTCAAGTGCTGCCTGTATCCCGGCGATACCGCCTCCTACGACCGCAACCGAGCCTTTCATTCCTTTCCCCCCTCTATTATTAGGTCAAGAAGCCTGGCAGGCGACACCATGTTCTTATCCAGTTCAAGCTCTTTCTCGCTCAAACCCATGGCAAGACCGATAAGCTGGGTGAAATACAGTACAGGCATACCAATTACAGTATTATGCGCCTCTTCTACCATAGATTGCTGGCCGTCAAGCAGCATGTGGCACATGGGACATGCAACAACGATACAGTCTGCACCTGCTGCTTTTGCTTCATCGAATAGTTTTTTTGTGAATATGAACGCGTAATCCTGTTTGCTCATCAACAGGTTCCCACCGCAGCATTTTGTCTTCTGGGTAAAAGGCAGACACTCCGCACCCGCTGCCCTGATCAGGTTATCAAGAGATGTCGGATTTTCTGGATTATCGAATCTACCCACCTCTGATGGGCGGACAAGAAGACATCCATAATACGGGACGGCTTTAATACCTTTTAAGGGTTTTATGAATTTACTGGATAGCGTATCTATTCCAACATCATTTACAAGGATATCCAGTAGATGCCTGACCCTGATGCCCCTGTATCTCTCTCCAAGTGCTTTTTCCATCTTTGCTCTGAAGGACTCGTCATTTCTCATTGCCATATCAGCCCTTGAAAGATTATGTGAGCAAATGCTGCAGGGTATTACGAGATCAAGCCCTGTTCTCTGCGCCAGCATGTTGTTTCTTGCAGACAATCCCATGGACAACTCCTTATCAAAAATAGCCTCAAGGGCGCCGCAGCAGTTCCAGTCTTCGATCTCGGTAAGTTCGATATTTGATGCTTTGCATACTGCTTTTGTGGATGCATCGTATTCACGGGCTGTACCGTGAAGAGTGCAGCCAGGATAGTATGCCAGCTTCATCTCTCTACCTCTTCAAAGATCCTCTTTATCTGGTCTTTGCCCTTGATCTTGTGGGGCAGGATGCTGACTTTCCCTTTCCTGAATAATTCCAGCCCCATCGGAATATAATCAATCAACCCCTTGATCCCTTTTGTTTTGAGTGTGAACATGCCACTCACACCAGCCTCATGCCACTTGCCGTTTTTCCTGACCGAATTGATGAAAAGATTATCAAAAAGTGGTTTTGGATTATCAAGCTTGATATTTCCTGCCTTTGCCTCCCGCTGGGCTATAGCTCTTATCGCACCCATGACCTCTGTGATCTTCACATCCTGGGGACACCGCTCATAGCAGAGGTAACACGAAGCGCAAAGCCAGATGGAATCATCGCTCAGAACTTCATCGCGCATGCCAAGCAGGGCTTTTCTGATAATCTTGCGCGGGTTATAACCTTTATCGATCTCGGTTACAGGGCAGCCCACAGTACAGCCTGTGCAGTTAAAGCAGCGCTTGATGTTCTCGCCTCCAGGCTCATTAGCTATCTCATATTTGAAATTTGAATCAAGCTGGCTTGTCTTGATCATTTAACCTCCATATGCCGTGCAAGGAACACAGTAAGATCGACAACATCAAAATCATACCTCTTTATGGCTTCTTTTTCGCTCTTCAGGCAGTTAAAATGCGCAAGACATTTTGGACAGGTGGTTATGAGTGTATTTACACCGGCTGCCTGTGCCTCATCCATCCTGGCTATACGCAGGGCCTTTGTCTGCTCGTTGCAGTTCATAAAACTGCTAACTCCGCAGCACAGGGCTTTTTCTTTTGAATGCTCCATCTCCTTTAACCTTGCGCCGTTTGCAGTTAATGCCTTACGTGGAGCATCATATACTCCCATGTGTCTTCCCAGCCTGCATGGATCATGGTAAGTAACTTCCTTATTTATCTCAAGCCCCAGCTTATCCAGAAGCTCGCTTATATGGATCACCCTGATCCCTAGATCATAATCCTTTGAAAAAGTGCGGTAACACTCAGCACAACTGGTTATAAGGGTATCGATGCCGCTATCTTTTATGTATCCGGTATTATAATCTTTAAGCCTGTCAAAAACGTCTTTTTTTCCCTGCCAGAGGATATCATGGCCGCAGCATTTCATCTGAATTATCTGTGGCTTTATGCCTGCTCTATCAAGGAGTTTTAGCGATGAAGCGGTGATCGCCCCGAAATCAGTCTTCACATCATGCAGGAATAGACCGAGTGATTCCACGCATCCCGGGAAGTAGCCGTATGTTGAACCTGCTGGATCAGCCCTGATATTTCCATCAAGCCTGGAACTCAGTTCGGCAAGCTCGGTGAAAACGCCAAGATGTGCGATCTCAAGAGGCTGCCCTCCTTCTCTCTCCTCTTTTATGAAACCCAGGAAATCAACCTGCTGGGGACATTCCTGCGGACATAACCCGCATGTAAGGCACGTCCAGATGCCTTTTGTATCAAGCCCGTAGATGTTGGAATTATAGATAGAACTGCGCGGCGAGGTCTTTGAGACCCTGCGCATGGGGCAGATAGATGTGCATTTACCGCACTGATAACAGGTCTGTATATTGTTCGTTTATACCCACCATCACTTCAACGTTTTTAATATTTATACTGAATTATCAGCTTTAAATATTTCGATTTTAACGCGGCGGAGGTCATTATTAATGATGTTACTTAGCTGTACTTTTCACTGCATGATCACCTATATTCAGTATTTTTCTTTTAACGTATCCGGTCATATCTATTTTGAGTCAACTCCTTATCATCGTTCCTCTTCTTTTCGGGTTATATAGAGGTTATCTTCTGTTTTTGCATGTGGATCTGTTAAGCCAATTATCCGTTCATCCTCAAGATTGATCCTCTCATCATTCCTGCTTCTGAACCCATACTTGCCATAATCAGTAAGGGTGGGTTTTCTCTTAATGAAGTGCCCCCGCCTGAATTCAAAGGGGAAGGGAAGCGTTCGCTCACATGCTTCTCTCACTTCCTCCATAGCACCTTCATTTTCTACTTCGACTAATATCTCTCCCACGATAATATGCAACTCGAATGCACAATCTCCGACATTGATGATCTTCCTGTCAGGATGGTTTACATCTGCGCCTGTTCCGGGCCCGGATGTGACCTTTCTGGGCAGGTTTTTCCCGTTGAGAAGCATTCTTATTACGCCTTTGACCTGATCAATATCGTTTAAGACTTTTTCAGTAGTCTCGGGTTGTAATAATCGCTGCGGAAATATTCGTATCTGGATGGGTTTATCCTCAACTGAAGCAGTTCCTGACATTCAATTCTCCTCATTTACAATCTATGATGTTCAGTAATATTAAACATTCTGGTTCGTACATAAACGAACATTATGATTAATAATTATAAACTGGTTATTCTGGTCATTGCATGGTTGATTTTAGCATTTAACTTAATCAACAACTAATATATTTAATTGCTATCGATTATAGTTAGATTTAAAGATTGAACTATAAAGTATTATAGCAACATACCAGGAAGTGAACTATCCCATCCTTGCATATTGTATATAATGCAAAAATATATATAATCTGAGACTTCTTTAAGAACTGGTGGTACTATATGGACCTCGTAGAAAAAGTTAAAGGATTCTTGATGGAACCCACAAAGACATTTGATGCATCGAAGGAAGATACTCTGGGCGAAGCACTGAAATATTATATAACTCTTGCAGCGATATACTCAGCTATTTCAGCGCTATTGTTTGCATTCGTTTT
This sequence comes from Candidatus Methanoperedens nitratireducens, assembly GCF_000685155.1. Lineage (GTDB taxonomy): Archaea > Halobacteriota > Methanosarcinia > Methanosarcinales > Methanoperedenaceae > Methanoperedens > Methanoperedens nitratireducens. The sequence goes on along the minus strand of NZ_JMIY01000005.1, from coordinate 90,229 downwards.
TACCATGTCTGGTTCGATGATGGGCTTCGGAGATCTGGGAAGAATGTTCGGTGTAGGTGCAGGAATAGCAGGAGCGATAGCAATCTTCTTGATGGTTTGGATATTTCTGATAATAGGTATATTCATAATAGGAGCAATAGTTCACATCTTTGTATATATTGTAGGCGGGAGAAAGGGAATTACACAGACAATAAAAGCCTTCATGTATGGTCAGACACCTGTACTGTTGTTTGGCTGGATACCGCTTATAGGCCCTATCGCGGGAATATGGGCGTTGGTGCTTGAGGTTCTCGGAATACGGCAACTTCATGAGCTCACGACTGGAAGGGCAATCCTGGCTGTACTCTTACCAATAATAATTATAATGGTGATAATTTTTATAGCAGTGTTTGCAGCATTTATGTTCACCATAGACAGCACGGGCGGTATGGGTTATTAACCCCTGCCTCTTTATCTTTTTCAATAACGGCCAAAGCTTCATATATTTGGCGCATTTTTAATCTATTATAGTGAGCAGTTATGAATTTTTTAGAAAAAGTTAAAGGATTCTTATTGGAGCCATCAAATGCATTTTATCTCTCAAAAGAAGATACATTCTTTCAGGCAATGAAATATTACTTCATTTTAGGAGCTATATATTCAGCCCTTCATACATTTATCTATTCAGATCTTCTAACATTAATGTCTTCATTCTCTGGTACCTGGTTTGATTCTATGGTGGGAAGCCTTGGAATGGTATCAGTTGCTGATCCAGGGATAGAAAGGAAAATAATGATTTTTGCAGACGAATTGCTCTATGCGCTTCCAGGGATATTCATAGGCGGGGCAATCTTCCATATTGGCGTATATATAGCAGGAGGTAAAAAGGGATTTGATCAAACACTAAGAATTACCATGTATGGATCAACTCCGTCATTATTACTTGGCTGGATACCGATTATAGGTATTATAGCAGGGATATGGTCATTGATTCTTCAGACTCTCGGAATCCGCCAACTTCATGAAATTACAATTGGGAGAGCCATTATTGCTGTGCTTATACCTCTCATTATATTGGGTCTATTGACTGTAGTTCTATTCGGAGCGATTTTTTTATTCGGGATAAAAATACCAGTTTGAGGTTAATCCCCTACTTTTTGATCTTTTTTAATCCCTCGATCACCGAATCATACCTCTGGCATATCCTCTTAACAACATCCCTCTCTGCATTTTTATGGGTAGGAACCAGAATATCAGCCCCGTCTCCAATTTCCTTACCCTCACTCGATGTGCCGTAATCAGGCGCTATCTTCACGCCATCTGTTGAGATCCCAAGGCGCAGTTCGCTGATTATTCGTGCGATCATTTCGGTCTGAGGTGCCACTTTTACTGTTATAGAATAGGTTTTTTCGATATAATCATCCTTCAGTCCCAGGATTTGCTCAATACTCTCCTTGATCTTTATTTTACTGCCGTACCCGGAGAGCATATTGATAGAATTAACCACATCATCAAACGTCGTTGCTGAGACCTCAATTATCCTGCCATCGAAGTATTCGCCCACCTGTTCCTGATATCCTTTAGAGATCACAAGCACGCCCAGATCCTGTACCCGATCTCGTTCTTCATCATCAGGATTATATGGATTTACTACTTCGTACTCCGAGATCCCGCAAAGCTGCATCAGCGATTCATACATGGGTGTAACGCCGATTCCCTGCTTCCCAAGCCACTTATCAAGTCCCATCCTCTGCTCTCTGGCAAGCTCTATTATCTTGCGCTTTATAGCCTCCGGGTCTGCGGAATCGAGATTGAAGTACTCGGCAAACCTCGCTGTTGTCCGAAGCAGTCGCGTCCTGCCCTGCGGTACTGCTGATATAAGTCCCCTCTCCTCAAGTTCCCTTACATGGTCATATGCAGCAGCACCTCTCCTGTCGGTAAGCTTAGCCACGGTCAGCGGCTGGTGATAAGCAATCATAGACAGCGTCCGCAGCACTGGCGAACGCAGTTCCTTTGGCGCGATAGATCTAACGCTGTCCGCAAACTCAGGCCTGACCTGCATCACAAACTTGCCCTCTACCTCAACTATCTCAATAGCCGAACCGCGCTGTGTATATTCATCCATTAACTGTCGGACTAACTCCCGTATATTCTTTCCTTTGATAAGGCCCCTGAGCTGTCCCTCATCCAGAGGTTCGCCTGATGCAAACAGAGCAGCTTCTATGATCTCCTTGCCCGTGCTCATGATGCCTCCTGCTTACGGATGAGAAGCTCACCAAAAAACTCCTCCTGCTCAAGCCAGATCTCCTTCCTTGTTGCCAGAAATAAAAGGGCAAGATAGGCCATTATCTTACCTGATCTATCAAGATGATGGGATATATCTGAGAATTTAACATATTTCTGTTTCTCAAACAGTTCGTTCAATAAATTCCTCATCTTCCCAACCCTGCTTTCGATATCTTCTTCATGGGCAATTGATAGTACCTCTTTGAGAGTAGCATGTCTCTCATCCTTTATATGTTTAAAACGCTCAAATCTTCTCTTCTCGATCAGTTCTGCCTTCTTAAGTTCAGATAAAAGTTCCTGAAGTGTCACAGGTCGCCTTGATGAACGGCGAAGAGGCAGTACGGGCACAGGGTAATCGCTGACTTCAAAATCCTCAAACTCATCCTCGATCACCTCAGCAGGTTCATCCACCTCCACAAGTACATTGGATTTCATACGCAACAACATGGCAGCATACAGTAATGTTCTTCCAGAGATGCGTAAATCCATCTTTTCCATCTTCTCAAGCTGATACAGGAACTTATCAGTGACCTGAACTATGTCTATATTCCATGGATCGATCTCACCGCTTCTGGCAAGATTCACCAGTATTTCGATAGGCTCTTCCTGCGTTTCCTCGCCTGATATTACCTCAACCTCTCCTTCGGACATATTTAATTGATATAAATTTGAATAACTTTAATTTATTTACAACTTATTCTTTTGTTTTGATCGGTTTAGCATATATGTTTTTAAATAAGTTCTATACTGTTACTTTAATAGGTCATATTTATATAAGGTTTAGCACAGTCCGAGCCCATCCAATAATTCCTCGGCCATATATGAACTTCTGACAAGAGGCCCGCTGATCACCAGAGGAAATCCCATGTCTTCTGCTTTCCTTTTATAGAATTCGAACTTCTCTTGCGTTAGATATTCCTTAACTTCAAGCTGCTTTACAGTGGGCCTCAGGTACTGGCCCAGGGTAATGATATCAACCCTGGCATTTCTTAGATCATCCATTGTTTTTAGTACCATATCCTCAGTCTCTCCGAGGCCGAGCATAATAGAGGATTTAGTACGGGTGGAAGAGGACATCTGCTTTAAATTCAGCAGCACCTCCATGGACAGCCTGTACCCTGCCCTCCTGTCCCTCGCCATGGCCTGCAATTCCTCGACAGTCTCTATATTATGCCCCACAACATCAGGATGGGCATCTATTACTCTCCTCAGGCACTGGATATCTCCCTGAAAATCAGGGATCAGGATCTCAACCAGTATATTATTATTCATATCTTTTATTGCTCGGATGCAGTCTGCGAAATGCCCTGCACCTCCATCCGGGAGGTCATCCCTGTCCACAGATGTCAGGACAGCGTACCTCAGGTCTGCTTCCCTCACAGCCCTTGCGATCCTTTCAGGTTCGGAAGGATCAAGAGGCTCACCACACCTTCCTTTTTTAACAGCGCAGAACCGACAGCTCCTGGTGCAGGTAGAGCCCATGATCATAAAGGCAGCGGTTCCCCTGCTCCAGCATTCTCCCACATTGGGGCATCTTGCACCTGTGCAGACCGTGTTTAAGCCGTGCTCATGCATGGTTCTCTTTAAATCCAGGAACTTTATCCCTGCAGGAGGTCTTGTTTTAAGCCACTCAGGCTTTACCATATGACTATGTCTTTCCTAACGTGGGCTTCCCCGGCCTCCACTCAACCGGGCACAGCTCACCTGTCTGCAGTGCTTTCAATACTCTCAGTACCTCATCAACGCTTCTGCCAATGTTCATGTCATGGACAACCTGGTATCTGACTATACCCTCCGGGTCTATGATAAACGCACCCCGCAGGCTTACGCCCTTGCTCTCTACTAATACACCATAGCTCCTGCTGATTTCTTTTGTTATATCGCTGAGCAACGGGTACTTTAACTCACCAAGCTCTTTGAGCCATGCCTGGTGGGCATACACACTATCAACACTTACTCCCAGTACCTGGGCATTCAGGTCTGCAAAATCATCGCATCTTTCACTGAACTCAGTGACTTCTGTAGGGCAAACGAACGTGAAATCCCCCGGGTAAAAGAAGAGCACAACCCATTTTCCAGAATAGTCATCCAGATGGATATCCCTGATCTCATTTCGAATTATTCCCTGCATACTGAAGCCTGGCCCCTTCCTTCCAACCTGAACACTCATGATACTCACCTAATATTTCATGGTAATTGTTTGCATATAAACTTACCTGATTCTAGATAAGGGATTGCCCAAACACCTGCAGAACACGGTCTATACTTTTAAGCACAGCAGTAATCCTTTCCGCATCCCCTGGAGTAACCCGGCTCTTCTCTGCAAGCTCAGTAAGTCCTGAGAGAGTATTGAGCATACTATCAAAAGCAGGTTTAACATTAAGGTCATTATCCATATTCTTCTCAAAGTCCCGTTTTAAGCGCATGATCAATTCATTCACTGCGTTATCAGTTTTATGCATACCCGTACCCAGATTCCTGATTGTATTAATCATCCCATATGCCTGTTTTAATTTAAGAGATGTCTTTTTGATCCTATCATGGCTGAAGTCCAGCTTTTTTTTATAATGGCCATATACCAGGAAGAACCGGATCTCTTCACCTGTATACCCTGCTCTCTGGAGATCATCGATATAGATGATATTTCCTCTACTTTTAGACATCTTCTTTCCGTTCACAAGTAGGTGGGCGCAGTGAAGCCAGTAGCGTGCAAGCTGCCTTCCTGAGACCGGTTCAGTGGTGGCGATTATGTAATCGTGGTGACGCACCAGGTTATCTTCTCCCCCTGCGAGGATATCTATGCTAAGACCAAGCGTCTGTAATAACATGGCAGCGTCCTGTATGTTCCATGCAGGCGCTCCCCGGCCAATAGCAGTATCCCAGTAGATAATAGCACCTTCTTTGTACCCGCGCCAGATAATAAAATCCCCCCGGTTCCAGCGGTCGCCCGGATACGTGTCCCTGTGAAAGCGCCGCTTAACGCGCGGCCAGCGGGACATATCCAGGTGCGCGAGTTTGCCAAAACCCTCAAATGTTAATGGGTCAAAATACACATTTCCCTTATACCAGTAGGCATGGCCTTTTTTCAGGAGCTCCTGTATCAGTAGGACCGCCCGGTCAACCGATGTGGAGGATCTGGGGTTACAGGTGGGAGGTTCTATCTTTAGCAGTTTTATATCCTCATAGAATATATCGGCATATTGCTGCGTTAACTCAAGCACGTCCATGTTACGCTTCTGTGCTTCCTCAATGGATTTATCCTCTATATCAGTGAAATTAAGTGCCCGTATAACCCTGTAGCCCAGGTACTCAAGGTACCGCTGCAGGATATCCTCAAAAACAAACGTGCGGTAGTTCCCGATATGCGGCCGCTGGTATATTGAAGGCCCGCAGGTGAACATCTTCACCTCACGGTTCTCAAGAGCCTCAAAAGGCTCAACTGCTCCTGTCATGCTGTTATACAATACAAGCAATTTTATTCCCTTAAATTGGGTTGAATCCACGAACAAATAAATTTTTGCATCCAATAAACAGGAAGACTTTTAACCTTTAGAGTACTTATCTCAGATAGAGATCAGGTGGGGTTTGAATGAATAAGGGTCTAGAATCAAAAGTTCCGTTCATAGTAGAGAATATAACAAGATGTATGTGTCCTGGATGCCCGGTACAGACCGGTAGCCAGTGCGTGAATGAGAAACTGGGAAAACTGGATGAAGTGATGAAGAATGTGAGTGAAGGTAAGGCACCAAAGCCAGAAGATGTTCCCGGTGTGTACTGCTCTAGCGGTATTGCTATGTGCAGTGACCTTGACCCATCGCAGGTATGTATCTGCGGCAGCTGTGCTGTCTGGAGAGATCATAATTTAGTAAACGGGAAGCCAGTGTATTATTTCTGTCAGAATGGAAAGGCACAGTGATTATCATAAGGTTCCGGACACACAGGAGAATAGAGCAAAATGCCTCTGTCCTGATTGCCCGAGTTATCCTCATGACTGTAAAGGAGAAATCTTATACTGTGGCTTAGGTAAAAGTGACTGCGATATTAAAGCAAGAGGATGCAATTGTATTAACTGCCCTGTTTATTATGGGTATAAACTGGATGGATTATTCTACTGCGATAAAGAGGAAGGAGTTGGAGCAAGTAACTTCGTAATGCGTAAAAAGAGATCCAATGAGGATGATTCTTTTTATCAGAGCATAGTACATATTAAGGATATGGCAAACACAGGTGAAAGCATTACCTGTTCAATGGGGTCATTGAAAAAACTACCCTACTCTTTAGATGATCTGCATTTTGTCCCTGCACAGGTAGATAGGATTCCCCTGAGCGATGATGAGGCTGTGAATACAGAAATCATTATCGGCCATGAATCAAAAAAACCATTCAAGGTCTCAACCCCAATTATGATTACCGGGATGAGTTTTGGTGCGGTCTCAAAGAATGTCAGAGAGGTAATCGCATCTTGTGCAAAAGAGTTAAAAATGGCTTTTAACTCCGGCGAAGGTGGAATATTAGAGGACGAGATCAATACTGCACCTGATTATTATATAGGCCAGTATGCAACAGGCAGATTCGGCGTTAGCGAAGATCTGCTAAAGAAGGTAGCTGCCGTTGAGATCAGATTTGGGCAGGGAGCTTATCCGGGTAAAGGAAGTTACTTGCCAGGTAGTAAAATGACCCCGGAGATTGCAAGAATAAGAGGCTTAAAGAGAGGCGAACCTGCAGTTTCTCCTGCATATCATCCTGATATGACCACTCCAGAGAAAATTAAAGAAAAGGTTTCCTGGCTGCGCGATCTAACAGGTGGTGTACCGATTGGTGCAAAGATTGGTTGCGGCAATATTGAAAAAGATCTCCAGGTTCTGGTTGATGCCCGCGTTGATTTTATTGCTATAGATGGTTTTGGCGGAGGCACAGGAGCAACAGATGTTTATGTGAGGGAAAATGTAGGTATTCCAATCTTTGCTGCTCTGCCGCGTGCTTTCAAGTTCCTAAAAGACCTTGGAGTTAAAGAAAGTATCTCTCTTATCGCAGGGGGAGACTTACGTACTTCAGCTGATTTTACCAGATGCCTTGCCCTTGGGGCAGATGCGGTTTATATAGGCACCGCTGCTTTAATTGCAATCAGTTGCGAGCAATACAGGATCTGTTATACCGGCCTGTGCCCGACGGGTGTAACTACTCATAACCCGGTATTACTCACACGACTTAATGTTGAAAATGGTGTTAGAAAACTAACTAATTTTATTAAGATATCAACCCAGGAAATAGCTAATCTAACAAGGATTATGGGAAAAGATGATATTAATAAACTCTATAGCGATGACCTTGTTTCTATGAACAGGGAGCTGGCAGCCATTACCGGCACCAGATGGATAAACGGAGAATATGTGAAATAAGGATTAATGAATCTTTTACTAAAACCCGGCAATTCTAACCACATGCACGGTTGAAATGAAAAAAATAAAAACTATTTTTGTACTGGAATTAATGCTGCTTCAGTCATCTGATATTCCTGTCAGGATCGTGATATATCTTGAAGTGGTAGTCAGTGATCCTGTCAAACCATGTTGATCCACAGCATGAGTATCTATGTCCTAATGCAACATCGACCGCAGTTTCAGTCTGGTTCCAGGGATTACTCTCTCTTAGGGCCCTTCTGAGCAGGATCATGGTAGATCCGGGACTGGTAATCCGGGCCGCGCCAGGTATTTCTTTTCTCATCTTCCCCTGTTGTACCTCCTGAAGTTGTTTTCTACAAGCCGCTAATGCACGGCCTGCATAGACATAGATATGTCCTGATGCAAAATCCGCTTTTTCCCGAACATATAAGGGAGACCTGCCGAACATGTAAGGGAGCTCTATCCCTGAGGAATGCCAAAATACTCAGAGAAAACCCTGCGCTGCCCGGCTCTGAGGATCTCGGACATAGTAGAGGACGACACATCAAAGATCAAAGAGAGATCCCTGAGCCGTATCCTTCTTGGATATTCAAAGTACCCATTGCTGTAAGCAAACTGGAGGATCTCCTCCTGTCTCGGGGTAAGACCGCAGCCACCGGAGGAAGAAGAGATCCGGGTCAGTTGAGCCTCACACCCGTATCTCTTAAGCAGGTCAACCAGGTCAGAGATCGTACCATTGCTCTCTGCTGCAACAGTCCACTCAAGCCATCCCCTGATACTGGATCTTGATGAGACCATGAAACAATCAGATTGCTTAAGGGCCATGCAGGCTGCGCATCGGTCAATAACAACCTCACCCACGACCGCCCGTTCAGATACGCGGGAGAAGCTGGCTCTTAGCACTTCCCTGCGCCTGCGTACATCATCCAATAAAATATCCAGGTTCTCATCTGAACTGATCCTCATTAGCCCTCTGCCGCCCCTGGATTCATAGGGCACGCACCCGAAAACCCTGATATGCACATCATGATCAGACAGCAACTGTGTCATCCAGTTATCTGGAATTCTCAGCAGCAATGTCGCCCACCTCATGTAAGAATCACCTTACCTTATTATTAATAAATACAATGGCATATAGTGTTTTTATGGGGTTGAATATGCATTCAATTTAATGATGAACACCTACATCAAAATTTATCGATTAAGGGAGATTATGTACAATATCATATATTTCTACACGTGGTGAAGCCTTGACTTTTTGGAATAGTTCAATGGCTTTAGGTATCTGTGTACTACTTCTATATTTTTCTAAAGCCTCACGACTTTCCCACACAGTTTCAATTCTATAAATTTCTGGATTGTCACCATTTCTTAACAGGGATGACCTTAGCCAACCTGGTGGAAATGGTCCTTGTTTTAGGGATGCGTAAGCCATTTCAAATTCTCTTGCCTTAGAAATAGGCACCTTTCCTTCTACTACAGTTATAACTTCCATATTTTCACCTTTCAATCTTTATCTTCTATTGGTTCCATAAACCATGCTCACTCTGTTAGGTATCCCAGGACCTCTCGTAAGAAGAGTTCCGGCGCGGTCTGGTCAGCAATATGTTGTTGACCCGGCATGACAGCAATCCGACTGTTTGGCAGTGCCGCGTCTTGTGGCTCGAATTGTTCAACTTCTATGGTCTCCCCGATTGTCGCAAAAAACTGCCCACATGCTCGCGACTGCGGTACCTACCGGCAAAGGGTATGTCCGCCGGTCCAGGAAACAGCCAGTCAATATCTTCTGCTAGCATGTTCAGTATAGTCGGAATATCACCCTGTCCAAAGGCTGTGTAAATCCGCTCCACTGCCTTCACGTTTTCTTGTTCGTTCATCATTACCTCCTTTCCATTTATTAATTATGGGTATCAGTTCCTTCTAATGAATTGTGCTGAGTTGCAGTCATTTTCTTGGCTTGATGTTCTGGTTGAGACTGAAGAAGTTCGTCGGATCGTATTTGTTCTTCAGCGCTGCGAGCCGCTCGTACTTCTCTCCACCATAGGCAGCCATGATACGTTTTTCCCCCTCAATGCCCAGGAAGTTCACATACACCCCGCCAGTTGAGAATGGTTCCGTGGAGGCAAAAAATTCACGCGCCCATTCGATATGCTCATCGGATTCCTGCGGTTCAGTCCACACCGCATTGATCAAGATAGCATGCTGGCCATAGCGGTCGCCAAAGGATGTCTCGTCCTCATCGACACGGCTTAAAGCACCTCCAAGATGGGGCAAAATTGTGAAGGACAATGGCGATCGAGTACTCCAGGCGTGGGCGATGAGAGCATCGATGGCATCGTCGCTCAGATTTGCCAAGTAGCCCGATTTGAAGTAGACAAGTCGCCCAGGTGGAGCATCTAAGTCGAACATTCTATGGAACACCTTGTAGGACATCGGGCCGATTGTATCTGCAAGAGGTGGACCGAACTCTCTTAGCGGCAGCACAATCCGTTCACCTTCCTCAATCGGCCCGGCGTAACAGACGGCGATGGCGACCACATGGGTGCCATGTATGTGCTCCGGCAGGAATGGTACTTTTGGTGCGGTCCTGAGAAAGATCATGGAACCGAGTTCATCAGGGACCGTGGCAACATACTCTCGATAGAACTTCAGAACCTCTTTCGCCTTCTTTGCCGGATGAACAACCAAACCCGCCAGCACCATAGGGCCGAGTGGGTGGAGCTGGTACTCAAAAGATGTGACAATACCAAAGTTCCCACCTCCGCCTCGCAGACCCCAGAAAAGATCTGCGTTCTCTGTTTTACTGGCAGTCAGAAACCGGCCATCTGCAGTGACCACGTCCACAGACAGGAGGCTATCGCATGTGAGACCGTACTTGCGCATGACCCACCCGATGCCACCACCGAGTGTAAGCCCTGCAATTCCAGTCGTGGATACATAACCTCCGTTAGTCACCAAGCCGAATGCTTGGGTCTCATGATTGAAATCACCCCAAACCAAACCAGCTTGGGCTCTGGCAGTGCGCGTGATCGGGTCTACCCATATTCCTTTCATCCGTGACAGGTCAATGACTATGCCACCGTCACAGACTGCGTTGCCTGCGACGTTGTGTCCGCCGCCGCGCACCGCTACCAGCAGGTTATTGCTTCGGGCGAAGTTGATAGCCTCGATGACGTCAGCGACTCCTGTACAGCGTGCTATGAGCGCAGGGCGCTTGTCAATCATCCCGTTCCATACCTTGCGGGCGTCATCGTAACCGGCATCACCGGGACGGATGAGCTCACCGCGCAGACTGCCTTTAAATTTTTGAATTGTTCCTTCATCAATTTTGACCATAATTATTTTCCTCCTTTTGATACACCCTTCGCCTGATGGTTTATTTTCTGCTCCCTTTTAAGATAAACCTATCAGGTAGGCATTCACTCTCATTATTTTGTTTACTCACATTCATATAAATAAATTTCTGTGATGCAAGGTGTTCTTGACTACGGAAATTGAAAAAGTAGATATCTATCACACTGCTACCTGTCTACAAACAGGCGCCGTCATAATTTATCGATCAAGGGAGATTATGTACAATATCATATATTTCTACACGTGGTGAAGCCTTGACTTTTTGGAATAGTTCAATGGCTTTAGGTGTCTGTGTACTACTTCTCATTTTATCCAAAGCTTCACGACTTTCCCACGCAGTTTCAATTCTGTAGATTTCTGGATTGTCACTATTTCTTAACAGGGATGACCTCAGCAAACCTGGTGGAAATGGTTCTTGTTTGAGGGATTCGTAAGCCGCTTCAAATTCTCCTGCCTTAGAAATAGGCACCTTTCCTTCTACTATAGTTATAACTTCCATGTTTTCACCTTTTAATCTTTATCTTCTATTAGCTCCATCAACCATGCTCACTCTACCAGGAATCCTATTACCTCTCGTAGAAAGAGTTCCGGTGCCGTGCTCATTGCGATATGTTGTTGCCCGGGCATGACAGCAATCCGACTGTTTGGCAGCGCCGCGTTCACAGCTTCTACAGAAGCTTTCATGAAGAGATGGCTTTCGCCGCCGAGCAGAAGCAGTGTCGAGGTGCTCATATCCTTAAAGCGCTCTGGTTCGAACCTATATCGCTTATGCGCTCTTATCTCGCGAGTAATCGTGTGTGCCGCAGCCACCCTCGCCGACCAGGCAGGCTGCGATTGCGAAAGCGCAAGCTCGCGGGAAGTTATACCCGCAACTTCACGATAGAAGGTGACGACGACTCCTTCCCGGTCGCCAGCATCCAACAGCGCCTGGAGGCGTTCTACAATTCCTTCAGGGTAAAGCTGGAAGCCTGCCAGGGGTAATGGCGGTTCGTACAAGACCAGCTTGTGAATGTTTTGGCTGAGCAGCGCCGCCTCTAGAGAAAAGATGGCACCAGAGGAATGACCGAGCAGGTTGACCTGTTGGTTTACCTGTTCCCCGATTGAGTCCACAACCGCGGCTATATCCTCGAACTCGCGCTCGATAGCGTGGGCATCGGCATCCCCACTCTCGCCACGGCCGCGCCGATCAACAGCATACACGCTAAAGTGCTGCCTGAGGGTCGGAAGGATAGGTGCCCAGCGTGCATGAGAAGCAACCGCGCCGTGCACGAGCACCAGCGGCGGCCCCGCATCGCTGTGTTCATAAGCGATGGGTGTACCATTTTAGAGATTATCTTTTCCATTTTGTCCATATGTAACCCCCTTCATTTCTTTAATAATCAATCGTATCCGATGTACTTATAATTTTCCCAACAGCCGAACCCATCCAATAAATCATAATAATAAACCCCTCACTCTAATTTATGACAACAGAGGAGGGGTGGGGTACGACCCCAGAGATATATCACCTTGCAGAGTATAAAAGCATAACTTTTGTTGAAACGAAAGAACACCCGCTATTTTGTGTAAAAAAGCCTTTATCCGTGATGGAATGGCTGCCTTTGATGGGTATTACAATTCCAGCTACACTCATACCTGGAAATATAATAGCTGTTATAAAAGAAGAACTATCGATCGAAGATGTTGCTGAACTGATTGCAGGAAGAGTAACCGGTTCTTTGATTCAAGAAATAGCCAGAGAAGAAAGGAACTCACTCAGGAATGAGAAAAAGCGACCATGGTCAATAAAAACGAGGAGACCATTCAGAGGCATAATCGATAGGGTCGAGATAACCTTTAGAGAAAGCATAGAGCTGGCAGAAAAAGTAGCCAAAGAATTTGGCTCTCCATTTGAACTCTCGAACAGAGGCAGACCTCAGGAATATGATCTAATAAAACTAGCAGCCGCCATACTGGTCAAAGGAATGAGGTCATTTGTGGATCTCTCCACAGATTTAAAAAATATTGAATATGATATGACAATTAAAGGCAGCGGAAAATATCCTTGCCCTTCAGAATTACACACCATCTTTCAAAAAATACCGAAAGAATGGTTAGAAATGGCATTGCAGAGACTTGATGAGCTATCTGTTAAGGAGTTCTCTAAATTTGGCGAAAATTTAGACGTTTTTGTAATAGATGGTTCTGCTCTAACCGCAGAGACATTAATAGAGCGGGAAGTGCTGACAAAAACAAGACTGATTAGAGAGTATTTTGAGTACCAGGCCACCATAAGAACAACTACGAATACAATACGGGGAATAAAAGAACATTCAAATAAAATATCCAATATTATTTCCCTCTTACCCCAGGGTTCGACAGTTACAGCGGATGCCGAATT
>NZ_JMIY01000005.1:65007-76728 GCF_000685155.1 Candidatus Methanoperedens nitratireducens | reverse complement strand
GCACATTCGGGCGAAATTATTAACAACGAACTTATACTAACTCAAAACGAACTCCAAGAGTTAGTTCCAGTTCGTTTATGTTCGTTGTTTTTATCAACTATTAGATTTCAGACGAGGAAAATGCAATGAGTTTATATTTTTATATAAATTAAATAAAAATAATACTCTATTTATTTTTGTATCCTCACTGATGTATTGCTATTTTTGGATGGGTTCCCAACAGCCGAACGCACCGCTGAGGACAGGTGATGGCATCGGCATAGGATTACGGGAAACTGGAGTTGCCGTCAGGGATATGTATGTAAATAATCACAGGGTAACCGCTGCGGACCTTGGTTCCACGGTTAAGATACACCTTGCGATGATGTTAATATACAGAAATCCTATAGTTCTCACGGTGATAACCTATTCCTGAACCCAAAACACCCGCTGTTCTGATCGCAGGCACGGGCAGCAGCGCTGGAAAAACTACAGTGTCCTTGGGCCTGATGGCTGCGCTCAGTAAAAAATACAAAATCCAGCCTTTTAAGGTCGGACCTGATTTCATTGACCCCGGTCACCATACGGCGATCTGCGGGCGTGCATCGAGGAATCTGGATAGCTACATAATGGATGAGAAGGGTGTGCTTGAGACCTTTGCGCGTGCATCGCAAGGTGCGGATTTCTGCATCATAGAGGGAGTAATGGGTCTTTTTGATGGTTTGGATGATACTGAGGTTGCAAGTTCTGCACATGTTGCAAAGATCCTGGATGTACCTGTTGTGCTCGTTGTTAATGTATACGGGGTATCGAGGAGCGCTGCTGCTGTAATAAAGGGTTTTACAGAATTCGATAGGGTCAATATTCAGGGCATTATTTTAAATAACGCTGGCAGCAAGAGACATACAGAACTCATCCGCAATTCACTCAGAAGCGCGGGCATCAATATTCCCATAATCGGGGCACTTCCAAGATCAAAGGAGATATCAATCCCGTCAAGACACCTTGGTCTTCATACAGCAGGCGAGAATAAGCTGGATATAAGACTGCTCTCTGATTTTATTGAAAAACATGTCGATATAGAGGCGGTAAAAACAATTGCAGGTAATTTTAAGGCGCAGGATATAACCCTGAGCGAACCGGATGAAATATCCAGTACAAGGATTGGTATTGCATGGGATAGCGCATTTTGCTTCTATTACCAGGATTCATTTGATGACCTTAGAAGACTGGGAGCTGACCTTACATTTTTCAGTCCTGTGAGCGATGAGCTGCCACAGGTGGATGGCATCTATCTGGGCGGAGGATACCCTGAGCTGCATGTGCGCGAGCTTGAAGCTTCAAGAACGCGTGATGATATAAAAAAAGCTGCGGATGACGGGATGCCGATATACGGTGAATGCGGGGCGCTTTTGTATTTGAATGAGAGCCTCAGTACCGACAGGACATACAGGATGGCTGGCATCCTCGGAGCAAGTTCAAGAATGACGGATAAGCTTCAGGCACTTAGTTATACAGAGGCGCAGGTTGTATCCGACTCACCTATTGCAAGAAAAGGCAAAATAGTAAGAGGTCATGAATTCCATTACTCTGTTACAGAATGTGATAGGGATGCCAGGTGGGTTTATAGATTGAGGCGGGGGAAGGGGATTAACTCTGGTATGGACGGCCTGATTGAGCACAATACGATGGCAAGCTATATGCATACCCATCCCGCATCAGTTTCATTTGCTGAGTTTCTACGCCTGTGCAGCAGATATAAATCATTTTAGAATCAATCAGCCTGAACACTGATCTCCACACCATACACTTTCTCCGGATTCTCCTTGTGGATCTTCCAGAATACATCTTCGCCCCACTCCGGTATCAATTGTTTTGTCCTCCTCGGTACGGTTTTTGGCCCGAGCACAGAGCCGGGTCTTTTCGGGTCATCGATGTAATCAGTTTC
The DNA here is from genome assembly GCF_000685155.1 of Candidatus Methanoperedens nitratireducens. GTDB lineage: Archaea > Halobacteriota > Methanosarcinia > Methanosarcinales > Methanoperedenaceae > Methanoperedens > Methanoperedens nitratireducens. The sequence goes on along the minus strand of NZ_JMIY01000005.1, from coordinate 74,801 downwards.
CATCATAAAACGATCTCCTTCACCCAGTGCTTTTTTTATGGCATCCTCCCCGGCCAGGATGCTCGGGAATATACCTGTTCTCTCGCATATTTTGACCATGGGCGGCGCAAAATGTTTCACGACACGCTCAGCAGGTAACCCCACGCCTCTGGCAATCCCGGCTATCTCTTCAAGTGCTTCCTCGGTCGCTGTCTCTGTATGCAGTTGTACAGCGCAGCCTGAATCCCTTGCAAACTCAAAACTGCGGCGCATGATATCATTGGAGGTATCCCATGTTTCTTTATCCACAGGGTAATGGGGACGCCCGGACTTTAATCCAACAGCTAATCCTTTATCAACATACTCACACGCAATTTCAAGCCCGCCTTTCATGATCTCGCAAGCGCGCGCAAGCCCGAAGCGCTCAGAGAGCCTGTTGATCTCGGCAGGATGCACGCCGAGCACAACGAATACTTTTGCTTCAGATTCAACGCCGTGCGCTATCTTCAATACCTTATCAAAAACCTGCCTGTAATCATCAGGCCTGTTTATCTCGATGCCAAGAGACCACGGAGGTAGCGAGACAAGAACGAGATGCGTGCCCCCTGCGCGCGCGAACTCTTTGACGGCTTCGATACACCTGCCTGAGGGGTTGAGGTGCATGTGGTTGTCGAGGATGGGGAGGGTGGGGGCGGTCATGAACGCTCGAACTCTAAAACCTTTGATATAGGTTGGCTTTTCGTCTCCATAGTTCCCTCTATGCTTTTTTCAAACTCAATTGTGCCAATTTTAACCTTAGCAAGCTGGTTATAGAGTAGTATAAATATTAATAGGACAATCAAAATTATTGAATGTGCTACATATATTATCTCAGAAAATCTGTAAATCCAGAATAAATAAAAAGACACTATAAGAAGGGATATTATTACGATTGAAAGGTATATTTGGATTTTGGAGATTTCTGGCAATGCTTCTACTTTGCCAAGAATCCGAATGTTACGAATTGCTCTTATATTCATAGGGTCAAGAGTACGAGCTTTTTGAAACTCTGTTTCTGCTTTAGTATACTGTTTTAATTGGGTATATGCACAGCCAAGATTATTATGAATATTAGAGAGGGATGAGGGAATCATCAAAGATGAATTTTCTAATGCCGTTTTATACTCTTTTATTGCATCTTTAAGATAGCCTTCATCTACGAGGATATCTCCAAGGCGTCCAAGTGCATAGGGGTTTTTGGGTACAATTTGAAGCGCCTCTCGTATCTCTTTCTCGGCATCATAAAAATGCGCATTTCCTCTTAAAAGATGTGCGTAATTGTAGTGAGCCACTCCAAATTTCGGATTTATTTCAATAGCTTTCTTATAGTGTTTTTCTGCTTCATCTTTCCTATTCAGTTCTAAAAGCAGATTCGCGTAATTATTATGCGCTAATTCATCTTTCGGGTTTATTTCGATAGCTTTCTTATAGTGCTCTTCTGCTTCATCTATCCTATTCAATTCTTCAAGAAGCATTGCATAATTATTGTATGCATCGCCGTATTTCGGGTTTATTTCAATAGCTTTCTTATAATGTAATTCAGCCTCATTTTTCTTTTCAAGTTCTTTAAGCGATATTGCATAATTATAGTGTGTCTGTGCATTTTTTGGGTTTATTTCTAATGCTTTTTCGATGTGCTTTCGAGCCTCTTCTTTTCTGTTCAGTTTTGCAAGCAGGGCTGCGTAATTATTATGCACCAATTCATCTTTCGGGTTTATTTCTATCGCCTTTTTATAATTTTCTTCAGCATCTTCGTTTTGGTTTAATTCTTCAAGCATGACTGCATAATTATTGATTGCAGAAACATTTCTTGTATCTAGTTCTATCGCTTTTTTATAATAGTCTTCACAATCAATCATTTTTCCGAGAAACTTTGCTGCGGAGCCTGCGTTAGTGTATGCAAAAGATTTCACTTCTCCTTCTAGATTATTTGCTGCCGCAAGCGCCAGCACATAAGCATAGTCATGTTTTCCATCCAACCCTCTCTCTCCTGATATATTCAACAACTCCTCCGCCCCTATCCCCATCTCCTCTGCTATCTGCGCCGCTTCATCCACGCATGCCTCAGGCTCGCCGCGCTCGATGCAGGGCGCGAGTTTCTTTAAGAATTCCTCGGTCTTGTTATTATCGGGCATTTTTCTCCTTCAGTAGCGAACCTTTCTTTTATTCTGAACTTTACATATTAAAATAAGTTATATATCACGCTTCTGCCCCGGCAGGCGCACCTTTCAGCGATACGTTCAACTCGCTCATCTGCACAACCTTTGAAGCATCATTAGACAGCATTATCAAGCTCTACTTTGAGATCTTTGCGCACTGGTATGAAAAAGACGATTAACAACGAACTCAAAACGAACTTAAACGAACTCATCAGTCCGAGTTCGTATCGAGTTCGTACCAGTTCGTTGTTTATATTAGCTGAACCACATCCGAGTCTGAGATACGGTATATATTGAACTTTTTCGTACCAGAACGCAAAGGAATAAAAATTATACCAACACATAATGTAACCAGCGCCGATTGCCACAAGTGCTAATGAGAGTTTTTAAGATGCTTCTCCATCTTCTTCCCATCAACCAGCACCCCGCATCTGGGACACGGCTGAAAGCCGTGCGCCTCTCTTAGATGCAGATCCATCATTACAGGCGACTCCAGAGCACCGCAAACCTCACATTCAATATAAAAATGCCTTGTTTTCACATGCTCACCAAAATTCTCGATCTCTATCAGGTCGTCGCATTTGGGACAGATCTTTTTCCCGTGGATCTCAAACAGGTGCCGCTCCATCTCATGAGCTAAAACAAAACCGCTACATACAGCGCACATGCTCATATCATGAGCCCGCATATGGTCTTTCAGGTAGTCAGGCTTTACCGGCTGTTCGCATACCTTGCACGGCACATACGCATGGCTCTCTTTTAAATGCGAATATGCCTCATGTGCCTCGATCAATAACCTGCACTCCGGGCATATGCTCTTTCCGTGCTTTTCCAGTATATGCTTCTCTACCTCTCTGGAATGCTCACCGCAAACAGCGCATCGCTTCATCCCGCCAGCCATATGTTTTTCAGGCCTGTTATGGTATCTGGCGTTGTGTTCTTCAAGCCTGTAAGGATTAAATAGCTGGCCGCACTGCGGGCAAATTACATATCCGTGGGACCTGGTCATATGATCCTCAAGGCTCAGGAAAGGAACAGGTTCGCCGCATTCGAAGCACCTGACATGATCCAGAAGAGTGTAGTTAGGCATCGATATGCTCTATATCTATATGTCAATATAAATAATGGGCATTGTCTGGTTGAATAAAGAGCCTTGACCTGCTATCTTTATATACCCTGCCACCAGTGTATTACCTATTGCTGAGTTAGCTATAAATACTATCACAGCTATCGTCAGGTTCCCCAATGAGAGGTGAAAATGCCAGAATACACATTGTTCCTAGGTTGTATCATACCGGCACGCTTCCCTTTTATGGAAAAATCAACACGACTTGTTCTATCCCGGCTTGGCTGCATTCTGCATGATCCCGATGGTGCGACCTGTTGCCCTACAAAGAGCATCATAAAACCATCAGGCGATCTGACCTGGTATATCACAGCAGCAAGAAACCTCGCTATAGCAGAGAGGGCAGGCCATGATCTGCTCATACCCTGCAACGGCTGCTACAGTACGCTCAAATCAGTGGATGTGGAACTCAGGACGAATTCGCATCTTCTGGACAGGGTGAACAGGATACTCTCATCTGCAGATTTAGAATATAAGGGAAATGTAAAAGTAAAGCATCTGGTTGAAGCATTGCATGATGATATAGGCATTCCGAAGATTAAGCAGCAGATCATCAAACCTTTTGACGGAGTGAGGATTGCAGCACATTGCGGCTGCCACATGCTCCGCCCCAGCTCTTCCATATTCTTTGATGATCCCAACAAACCTAAAAAATTCGATGCATTGATAGAAGCCCTTGGTGCAAAGAGCATAGAATATGAGACCAGGATGTTATGCTGTGGCGGGAATCTGAACACTGCTGATGAGCCTGATGAAGCCACAGCTTTAGCTCGAATGAAACTCCTTGAGGTCTCAAAAAAGGCCGATGCGATCTCACTTACATGCCCATCGTGTTTTATGCAGTATGACTCGCGCCAGTACCTGATGCAGAAAAGCGGAGAGAGATTGAATGTTCCCACTCTCTACTATCCTGAATTACTGGGTCTTGCCATGGGTTTTACACCCGCCCAGCTCGGGATGGATATGCACAGGATAGATGCCGGCGAGTTCCTGTCGAAGTGGGATGCTAAATATAATTATCTTAAGACGCTGCGGGAGCTGTTTGATCTTGGCTCGGTCCGCAGGTGCTACGAGTGCGGAGCATGTGTAAATGATTGCCCTGTAGTGAAGATAAACCCCCTGTTCAATCCGAACGAGATTATAGGCAGACTGCTAGCAGGTGAACTTGAGGCTGTGGTAGAATCCCACAGCATATGGCGCTGTGTTGATTGTTACACATGCTATGAGCTGTGCCCGCAGAAATTTGGCATGAACAGGATATTCGATAAACTCAAGCATATGGCTCTTGAGAGAGGAAAAGGGCCAAGCAGCTACAGCGCCAGTATAGAGATGTTTAAAAAAGGCGGGAGACTGGGTGAGCCTACATCTGTGAGAAAGAAACTGAAACTCCCTGAGCCTCCAAGGAGCGGGGCCGAGGAATTAAAAAAATTATTAAGTTTAATAGAGAAGGGTGAAGAAAATGAAGTGCGATAATCTGATGAATCCAGAGAAAATCAATCCATCCAGACGGGTTCATCAAAGAATACCATCCGGATGTGCGATTTCTGGAATGATGAGTGAAGAAGGCAGGTGCATTGACGGCAGAGCGGTAATAAAATCAATCGCCTGCATGCATAACCGCTCAAACGGACTTGGCGGAGGATTTGCAGCCTATGGTATTTATCCACAGCGAAAAGACCAGTACGCTTTCCATATGATGTATGATAATGCGGAAGCAAAAGAGACAACTGAAGAGTTCTTTAAGGATGCCTTCAATGTTGACAAGGACGAACCCATTCTCACACACAGAGATAACGGTGTATCAAATCCCCCGATACTCTGGAGATACTTCCTTGAGGTGCCTGAGAACAAGCTTGACCTCATCTCCGAGCGGGATTATGTCATGAAGACCGTAATGAGTGTCAACTCTGATATAGAAGGGGCCTATGTTGCCTCAAGCGGCAAGAACATGGGTGCATTCAAGGGTGTTGGTTATCCAGAAGATATCGGCAGGTTCTATAGATTAGAGGATTACAGTGCATACATCTGGACCGCCCACGGCAGGTTCCCCACAAATACTCCTGGCTGGTGGGGTGGCGCTCATCCGTTCACACTCCTTGACTGGTCTGTGGTGCATAATGGTGAAATATCATCATATGGAATAAACAAGCGCTATCTTGAGATGTTCGGGTACAGGCTTGAGCTCAGGACAGATACTGAGGTCATTGCCTATCTTTTTGATCTGCTTGTAAGAAGGCATAAGCTTCCGATAGAAAAAGCTGCTATGGCGCTTACCTCACCGTTCTGGAAGGATATAGATCGCATGGAGCATGAGCAAAAGAAAATAGCCACAGCCATGAGGCAGGTGTATGGGAGTACGCTTTTGAACGGCCCCTTCAGTATAATCCTCGGGCACAGCAATGGCATGATCGGACTGAACGACAGGATTAAACTTCGTCCGATGACTGCAGCCCGCAAGGACGATATGCTCTACATGGCATCTGAGGAATCGGCGATCAGGGCGATAGCTCCTGATCTTGATGAGATATGGAGCCCGAGGGCAGGAACGGCTGTAATAGGTAGGCTTTCGGAGGCAGAATAATGGAATCGCAGCTTCCGGCAGAATTCATTGTGAATATTGACCAGGAGAGGTGCAGAAGATGCAAGCGCTGTGTGATAAACTGCAGCTTTGGCGCAATTGAATTCAAAGACAGGGTCGCTCCAGATCACAGGCTCTGCGTTGCATGCCACAGGTGCGCAACATTCTGTCCTGAGAGTGCTATCGCTATTACCGAGAATCCGCTTACCTACAAGTACGGCTACAACTGGACATCTGAGATCAGGAAGAATATCTTAAAGCAGGCCGAGAGCGGGGGCATCATACTTACAGGCATGGGCAACCCAAAACCCTATCCTGTTTACTGGGATCATATGCTGATAGATGCCTGCCAGGTGACCAACCCATCTATCGACCCTCTGCGTGAACCCATGGAATTGCGCACATACCTTGGAGCTAAACCCGAGGCTCTTGAGTTCTATAAAGAGTATGATAAGATCGATCTTAGAACCGATATTGCACCCCAGGTAAGGCTGGATATACCTGTAGTGTTTGCAGCAATGTCATACGGCGCAATAAGCTTGAACGCGCACAGGGCCCTGGCCATGGCAGCCAGACGCATGGGAACCCTTATGAATACAGGTGAGGGCGGCCTGCATGAGGACCTCGTACCCTATACTGACAGGATAATCGTGCAGGTTGCATCAGGAAGGTTCGGAGTAACGAGTAGATACCTGAACAACAGCGCAGTAGTGGAGATCAAGATAGGACAGGGAGCAAAGCCGGGTATAGGCGGGCACCTGCCTGGTGAGAAGGTAGGTGAGGACATCTCAAAGACACGCATGATCCCTGCGGGCACAGATGCACTATCCCCTGCCCCGCATCACGATATATACTCTATAGAGGATCTCTCCCAGTTGATCTATGCTATAAAAGAGGCAACCGACTACAAGAAACCTGTATCTGTAAAAATAGCTGCAGTGCACAACGTAGCTGCCATAGCAAGCGGGATTGTGCGGGCTGGAGCAGATATAGTAATGATTGACGGCTTCCGCGGAGGGACAGGTGCAGCTCCGATGATTGTTCGAGATCATGTAGGGATTCCAATCGAACTTGCACTTGCAGCAGTGGATGACAGATTAAGGCAGGAAGGTATTCGCAACAGGGCATCCATCCTTGTCGGTGGTAGCATCAGGCAGAGTGCGGATGTCGTGAAGGCCATAGCACTTGGGGCTGATGCCTGCGTCATAGGCACGGCTTCGCTTATAGCCATGGGATGCAGGGTATGCCAGAAATGCTATACCGGGAACTGCGCATGGGGTATCGCAACGCAAAAACCTGAGCTTGTGCGCCGCTTGAATCCTGAAGTCGCAGCAGATAGGTTATGCAATCTTCTCTCTGCATGGGGGCATGAGATCCAGGAAGTGCTGGGTTCACTTGGCATTAATGCTATAGAATCGTTAAGGGGAAGCCGGGAGCGACTGCGCGGCGTTGGGCTTCCTCAGGAGACGCTTGACATCCTGGGAATAAAACATGCAGGGATAGGGCAGTGATTCTTATGAGTAATTTTTATGATAAGTTGAGCAGGATGGATGCGTTTCGCATTAAGGGACATGGTGCTTTATGAGAATCGATGCAAAAGGTATGCATTATCGGCAGTTAAACAAAATTATCCGCGATGCTGTAGCATCCGGTGAAAAGGAGTTCGAACTTGATGACATAGGCGGGCAGAGGTATATCGGCGGTGGATTAAATGAGAACGTAAAAATCACCGTCAACGGTACGCCGGGAAATGACCTCGGGGCCTTCATGAACGGACCCAGGGTCATTGTTAATGCAAATGCACAGGATGGTATCGCGAACACCATGAATTCAGGTGAGATAATCATCCACGGCAGTGTGGGAGATATCATAGGCTATGGTATGCGCGGCGGTAAATTATACATCAAGGGAGATGCAGGCTACCGTGTGGGAATCCATATGAAGGAATATAAAAAGCAGGTTCCTGTAATCATAGCAGGCGGCACTGCAGGTGATTTTTTTGGGGAATATATGGCAGGGGGAATAATGGTACTGCTTGGCATGAATGGAAAGAGCCCGATTGTAGGTGATTATGTGGGAACAGGTATGCACGGCGGGGTTATATACATCAGAGGAGAAGTCGACCCGTATCATCTTGGAAAAGAAGTGAGCTGCCTTGAAGCGAATGAAGAGGATATGAAGTTAATAGGATCTTATCTTAAGGAATACTGTGAGCATTTCGGGTTTGATCTCAATGAAGTGATGAGCAAGAGCTTTATAAAATTGCTTCCACTGTCACACAGGCCGTATGGGAATCTGTATGTGTACTAGAGCCTTTTTACTTATTTAAACCGCAGGTCATGTATATTAATCATTGAACAATCTACAGATACGGCCTGAAATCCCCAGTAAGCTTTATTAATGAAGTTGTTTATATCAGACTTATAATGAAGATCTTGTAGGGGAATTTATTTTATAACAGACAGATTAAATTTATCACAGTTTATAGAAAATTTTAAATACTAAAATGCTAAGAGATACGTTTTGGAGGATAAATCTTGAAGTATTGTGTTGATTGCAGATACTTCTCAACAAAAGTAAAAGGAAGTAATAGAGAGCAATATGACGGTTCCTGCACCCTGAATAAGAAAAACGTGTATGAGACCAATCGTGGATGCAAAGACTTCAGAGAGGAACGCATTTAGGGCATAATTGTCTCAGGGTAGATTGGATTATTCGTCACGCCCATAGCAATCCTTGGCGCAAGCACAGTCCTTGCGCTTGAAGTGCTGTTACTATAAGTCCTGAAAGAGACCACAAACAATATATTACTTGACCCAATATTTAACCTAAATATTAAGCGGCTGTGGTCTAGCGGTTATGACAGGGGCTTCCCAGCGGCCTTTTGTATGCCTACCAGAAGGCGGGAAACAGCCTCTAACCCGGGTTCGAATCCCGGCAGCCGCATCTAATTACAGGTTCTATTCGCTCCCTTTCGGGAATACTTTCACTTTGCTCTCAGAAGGCTTAAGAGAACAGAACGGAGAGTGAAGTAAAATGTTGTACAACCATGAAAAGTACTGAAGAGAGAATAAAGAGTTTAGGTATTAGTGAGGCAAACAAACAGCTTATTTTTGAGTTCGAGAGTTATTGTTTTGCAGAGGGTCTGAGGATTTCCAGGACTGGATGAAGATATCTTCAAGAAAAGATTCCAGGAAGCTGCCGGAAGACATGCTGTCCGAGGAGGAAATAGAGAAAATGATCAGTGCCTGCGAGCACCCCAGGGATAGGGCACTGGTAGCCTGCCTCTACGAGAGCGGTGGCAGAATAAGCGAGATTGGGAACCTTAAGATCAAGCATATCAAGTTTGACCAGTATGGAGCCGTTCTCATGGTTGGCGGCAAGACCGGCATGTGTAGAGTGAGGATAATATTTTCATCTCCATACCTTGCCACATGGCTTGAGAACCATCCTTTCAGAATGGAGCCGGAGGCATTCGTCTGGGTCGGGATATGCACAGTAGGCAGGAATGTTGATAATGCCCTTCTGAAGATGCATGGGATAGTCACTGAGGATATGAAAGATGTTCAAATGAGTCCAAAGCAGTGCACCCGGTGCGGTACGATGAATGCGCCCACTACAAAGTTCTGCTCCAAGTGCGGTCTAGCCCTTGACATCAAGGCTGCTTTGGAGATAGAGGAGAAGAGCTCTGAGGTTACAATGGATTTCATGCAAGCTGCAAAGAGTGACCCAAAGATAGTGGATTTTATGAAGATGCTGTTGCAATCAATATCAACCAAAGATTAATCCACTCTTTCCTTTTTCCTTTTTCTGGTTTGTACCCCGTCAGGTTGCTCATAGGCAGATGGTCTTATAGTCAAGTGCTAAGATAATCGTAAATTGGTACGTTAACAATATCTTGTTCAAAAGCTGT
>NZ_JMIY01000005.1:55705-64907 GCF_000685155.1 Candidatus Methanoperedens nitratireducens | reverse complement strand
ACGATAACCAATTTTTTGAATTGGTAAATTAACTTCTGTAAAAATTTCTTGAATATATCACTATTAAGCGTCTCTGCAAACTCATAAATGAAATGTTTTGCGTTAAGTGATCCAAAGACACAGTGTTTCTCTTTCCTTTTATACTCATATTTGACAGTTGGATGACTGCCAACAGGAAACCAGCCATAAGTAAGATATGGAGCTATCGGAAAGATGCTTTCGTCCAGAAATAAGACCTCGTATCCACTGCTGACAAATGGTTGAATTCGCTGTTTGAAGTTTTTTTAAAATCTTCTTGAAGATTTATATTGGCTTTCCTATGAATCGGTCGAGGTTTTTGGCATGAAAAACCAAGACGATGAAGTATACGCCTTACTTGAAGTGGTTTATAAGATACGTTATAGAGTTTTTCTATTAGATGTATAACAAGTTTTGTTGTCCAGATAATGAATGGAAAGCCCTGCTCCTGAGGAGATTTGAAAAGAATTGGCTTTAGATCTTCTATCTGTTTATCTGTCAATCTTTTTGGTCTGCCAGATTGCTTTTTATTATTCTTTCTTGAAATCCCCTCTGTGTGCAGGCGGCGTAGCCAGTCGCCAACGGTTGTTAGTGGATGTTTTACCGCCAAGCTTATTTCTTCAAGGGTCTTACCTTCCTTGCGTAAAATCGCTGCAAGAAGCCTTATTTTAGCTTTTGGATCATTCTCTTTTTGATAAAGAATATTCAACTCATCTATAGAAATGTTTGGAAGAAATGATTCACCTCTTGGAGTTATTGTCATCTAAACACTCCCCCATTAAATAATCTGCTTGATGGTTCTTAAAAATTACGGAGAACTTAGAATCATGCTATAGATTGAAATAGAGAATATACTGCTATTTGATATGGTTTTGAGAATCTCTATTTTAATCATATTATATTATTATATTGAAAGAAGAACCTCGCATGAGACACAAGCTCAAGAATCGTCTCAAAGAACTCCGCTCAGAGTTCGAATTAGGTCAGAAATCATTGGCCTAACTTGAGAACAGACAAGCGAACTTAAGGAATACCCTGCTGCGCATCAGCGGCGCGATACAGGTGCTGGAGGAGGAGTTAGCGAAAGAGGGCGGGCAGGAGAACACAGGGCAGCCCGGCGGCGCCATTGGAGGGATCCATAAGCCTGAGCAGGGGACTGAGGTGTCTTAATGCCCGGCGGTGCTTCGGGTTTTTTAGAAGCAGGACCGATCTCTATCAACGCAAAGGACGCAAAGATCAGTGCTACACTTCGCGTCCTTCGCGGTTAGACCTGACTTGCGCAGGTGTAAGTTGAGCGAATCCAAATGGGCTTATCTGAACTGTTTCCCGGCGCACGCGCCTTTTTCGACGTATAGGAAAGTATAAACGCATTTCTTCCTCCTCATCTTGAAATCTGATAGTCTAAAAACAACGAACATAAACGAACTGGAACGAACTCCAAGAGTTCGTTTTGAGTTAGTATAAGTTCGTTGTTAATAATTTTGCCCCCGCAGGGGCTTTCTTGAGCCACGCTGCGGACATGGTTCCATCAGCATTGGTAAAACTATATAAACTCTCGAACTTAATTGATATTATCAGGTGATCGAGAATGTCCGTATCCGTAAAACTACCTTCTGAAATCCACAGCGTCTACGAAAATCTTTTTAAACAGAAACCTGAAGAGGGCACCATACACCTGGTCGTCAATGAGCTGCGCAGGCGCCTTGTTGAGTATAAGCTCATGGATAAGACATTCCGGGAGAAATATAAAATGGATTTTGATGAGTTCAAGCAGAAGGGGATCGTTGAAGAGTCTGGGCATTCATTTCAGGTTGAAGAGGATTACTGCGACTGGGAACTTGCTATTGACGGGATCCAGACGATAAGTGCAGAGCTCAAAAAGCTTGCAAAATACACATGAGAATCGTAGATTTTATTGACTCCCTTGAGAGCGCGGCTTCAAAATATTCATTAAAACCGCGGGTTCTGATCAAAACCGAAAACGCGGTCAAAGCCAGGATAGAAATATCGGACAGTATCTATATCCAGTTCTATCATCATCAATTATCAGGTACCTCGAATTATGTACTTGTGGGATGGAATAACAGATTGTACGGCAGAGACTGCATTGGAGGAAACTGGCACAGACATCCTTTTGAGAATCCGCAGGCTCATGATAGAACCGGCGACGGAGCAGAAGATATTACACTAGACGAATTTCTTGATGAAGTATTTGAAATCTTATTGAGAGAGAAATTGATATGACAGCAAGGCGTCAACGATTTTCTCTTTATAGATACTGAGAACAGCTTAGAGTCAAGCTGAATGTTCATCAGCTTCCAAAAATGATTCTTTGTGAACTTTGCACCCTAGCGGTGAGGCTTGACTTACTCAAGCGGAAGTTGAGCGAATTCAAATGATTCTATCTGAATCTTGGCATCGCTAATAGAGACAAAGTATGGAGGATTGATGCAATGAACACAAGAGTGCTAACTAAGGCAGCCCCAGCCCCAACTTCCACCCCTGTTCTCCAGCAGCGCAGGCGTACTTTCAGCGAAAGCCCTCATCTTGTTCTGCAGCGCCGTCCCCTGAACAATCATGAACCCCTCATAACCCCGCCTATCGTGCACGAGGTGCTACGCTCACCCGGCAAGCCTCTTGACCCCGGCACACGCGCCTTTTTCGAGCCGCGCTTCGGGCACGACTTCAGCAAGGTCAGTCGTGATCGTTACGTCTTTGCCCCGAACATCATAGCGGTATGGAATCGGGACCCCCACCAGATTGGAATAGACAAGTGAAGGGAAGGTATCGCTCGATGGGTCGTAGCCGATGAGTTCCAGGCTCTGGATTTTCATGCCCATAAAGTCAGCCTCGAAGCTCTGTTTTAGAAAGAATCCGCCCGGTAGCCACTCAAAAGTAGTCCGTGCAGATACGTTGTCGACTTTAGAGTCGAGCGTACGACCTTTTATACTCCACGTGCCGACCAATCTATCCAAGCGCTTGAGCGCGGGATCAGGTTTAGGCGGCTGCTGTTGCAGGTTATTATCCGACATAACGATTCTTCCTACTGTTGTTTTCCATGCCTTTTAATAACCTTGACGAGTACCGGGGCTGCCCCGATTGTTAGAAGCGCGTGGCAATAGCACAGTCTTCACTTCGCTTTCGGATAGGTGTAATCCACCATCCACTGCACTCCGAACTTATCCTTAAAACTGCCGTAGTAGTCGCCCCACGGCTGGTCGGCAATCGGCATCTCTATCGTGCCGCCAGCGGAAAGAGCGTTGAATATCCTGTCCGCCTCTTCTTTGCTTTCCGGGTGGACTGAAATATAAACATTGTTGCCTTGAGTTAGTTTCTGTCCGAGCGATTCAAGAGAATCACTCGCCATTAATACATTGTCTTTACCAACCGGTAAGCTGATGTGCAGGATTTTGTTTTCATCCTCTTTCGGGATATTTACGCCTTCCATCGGCATATCCTTGAAGCGGACAACAGAGCTAAACTCTCCGCCAAAAACGGATTTATAAAAGTTAAACGCTTCTTCCGTATTGCCCGCAAAATTGAGGTAGGTGTTTAATTTTGTCATAGTGTTTTCTCCTTAACTTTTAATGATTTTGATCCTTTTTATTGGCCCTCATATGCTTTCTTTAATTCCTCAACGTCAAACTTTTTCATTTTCAGGAACGCATTGGTAACGCGTTCCACCTTCTCTTTATCGGGGTCTCGCAGCATCTCATCCAGAACAGTGGGTGAGACTTGCCATGATACACCGAACTTATCCTTGAGCCAGCCGCACACACTTTCTTGCCCTCCGTCTGCGGTAAGTTTCTCCCAGTAGTAGTCAATTTCTTCCTGGGTCTCGCATTCAACCATAAACGAAATGGCCTCATTGAAGGTAAAGTTGTGTTCACGAGCGCTATCCATGGCCGCAAATCCCTGATTCTCAAGCGTGAAGGCGGCATGCTTTATTGTTCCCTCTTTATCTGGTTCCTCGCCTTTGCCGTAGCGGAGGATGTTGCCAATTTCCGCATTGTTGAACACCGATGTGTAAAAATTGATCGCCGCTTCTGCTTTCCCGCACTGCTCGCCGGCAAACATAAGCGTGGGAGTGATTTTCTGCTTCATCTTACGATCACCCATGAACATCACCTGCCACGAAAGACCGTACCTGTCCTGAGTCCATCCATATTTTTCGCTGAAGGGATATTCACCAAGTTCCATGAGTGCCGTACCCCCTTCAGACAGTTTATCCCATATCGCATCGACTTCCTCCTTCGTATTACAGGCGACAAGAAATGATATAGCTGGAGTGAATTTGAATAGCGGTCCGCCATTAAGCGCAATGAATTTTTGCCCCTCAATCTCAAACTCAACGGTCATTACCGTGTCCTCCGGCAGGCCGTGAATTTCAAAACCTGCTTTGCTGGCGCGGGTTATCTCGCCGATCCTGGAATTTTTGAAGATGGAAGTGTAAAATTTCGCCGCCTCTTCGGCTTGGCGGTCAAACCATAGATTCGGTGTGATTTTTTGTTTGATAGTTGTCATAATTTTACTCCTATTAGTTTCTCCTATGCTTCCTACGCTTTGCCCTCATCGGCAAGTCGTTTGCGTCTTTCAATTTCCGCTTCACTCGGATTATCAAGAGCAAACGATCCGGTCTTGAGTTCTCCGGCGGGTTCATAGGTAGCGATGATTACACCAGTTGTAGAAGTTTTGCTATCGATAAGCTTGAACGACCATCCGCCATAGGTAAAACCGCCGGTCGGATCTTCCTCTGGTCCCCCGGGTGCTTGCATAACGCCATCAAGCGTTATAAATATGCTTACAACAAGTTTTCTCATAATCGTTTCTCCTTAATTTTATTCCTCCGACTTCGATTGCATGGGCACTGGCTCGATCATGCTCACGCGGTTGCCTTCGGTGTCTATGAACGACGCATAAAGTCCGACACCGGGAATAGCCAGCCGAAGGCAGTCTCATAAAACTTCCTCATACGGCCCTTATCTTTCGCCGGCATTTCAAAATGTACGACAGGATTCATTTTCATCAGATTCCCCCACTAATAAGATAATTATGTATTCGATGATATAAGGATTTTTGGCAGCTTCATAGATTCAACCTAAGAGACCAAGCTCTTTCATTGCTCTCTCCTCATCCTGGTGAACTATGAACATGATGATTTTTGGCTCGGTGCCGGTTTTCTGGATAAAATATGTAACATCAAATTCAACCAGCTTGTTTCCGGTCTTTTCAAACGTCGCTCCCCAGTGGACTTTGACCATGGAATATTCTCTGCTGATTTGGGTTTCGCCCATGGAAAGAATTTTTGCTGAGGTCTGCCTTACGCTTCTGTAAAATTCCGCGGCCTTGCTTGCCATTTTGGCGAACTCGTCTCTTCCCAGCGCGATACTGCCCCTTGGACCCGCTAAAATAATTCGCCCCTTAGATTTCCATGTACTTCTGTTTAAATTGCAGCAAGAAGTGCCTGTCTGATATTCAGGTCTGGCTGTGAACTAAACCATGGAATCCATCCACGCGAATCCGCTCTCCGTCTTTCAGCCGGCGAGTCCCATCTACAGTTCCCATCACGGCTGGAATACCATACTCGCGTGCAACTATGGCCGCATGCGATCCCGAGCCGCCGGTATCTACTACGACCGCAACAGCACGTTGAAAGAGCGGGGTCCAGGAGGGATTCGTGTATGGAGCGACAAGCACATCACCTGAACACAACTTACCGAACTCTGAAGCATCGAGGATGATGCGTACCGTTCCCTCTGCTATACCGGGGCTCCCCGGCGTACCGCGAAGCAAATTATCGCCTGCAGCTTCGGTTTGGCGAAAGGAGCGCGGGTCTACCAACGGCATGCCTTCAAGGGCTTTTCGCTGCTCTTTGCGCCGCACTACGGCAGATTGCAGGTCGCTTGTTAGCTGCGGTGTCGGCGGCCATGCCATTTCAAGTTGCTCAATTTCATTCAACTGAAAATGAAACACATCTTCGGGGGTACCTATCACACCGATGCCGACAAGCCGCCTACCGAATTCAAGCAACGTCCGCCGGATCACAGGCAGTGCCAGTGTAGCGTAAAAATGAGTGTCTTCGCGCAGCTGCAGAAAGCAGCGCGCCTCATCCAGAATCTCAATAAACGAGTTTCTCAAAAACGAGATTCGCAGAAGAGGGTGCATCAAGATTTTATCCCGTTCTATCTCCCATGCAGGCCTCCCGTTTTGAGACCGCGCCTCCGTTGAAGCAAGACCCTTTAGAATACCGAGCATTATCTCCGGCGCATCTTTCCATGTGGGCTCAAGCGCGGTACTGAGTACTGACTCCCGGTGGCCGTAGCGATCAAGGAAACTTTTTAGCTCAACCAGAAACATCCGGCCTGATGGCTGCGCCTCCAGGGCTTTCCATAGCTTATCTGCATCATGCTTTGAAAAGATATCAGACAACGAGGGATTGGCTCGAATCCACGCTGCCAAAGCCTCTAATGCATGGTTTGCCTCGACTGTCTTGTTCTCAACTCCGGACATGAGAACACTGAAATGATCACTCCGCCCTAATAAACCAAGGAACAGACGAAGTAATCCGACAGCAAATCCCATCCGTGGATAATAGCGGCGCCGCAGTTCTCCCACATCGACAAATATTTCCTGCGACTCGTTCATCGTGGCAAGCAATTCCTTCCACGAGAGCGTCTGCAGCTCACGGGCTTCCAGGTCTCTGATGCGCAAAGATATATCGTTCAAGAGCGGATCTTCCTTCCAGTGTACGGGATTGTAATGCAGAATTATTCGTAACAGATGCACCGGCGCCAGGAATATTCCAGAAGTCAGATGAAACTCTATCCTGTGCTTTAGTTGAACTATAACATCATCTTTCTTGACGAACATTTGATCAAAGGGCGGCGCCGAGACTCCAAGCAAACCAAAGATTGATGTGGCTGCGTCAGAAAGCGCAGGCAGCCAGGTAGTAGCATCCAGTGGATACGGCCGAACCGCGAACATCTCTGCGAGCAGACCTGCCACCATTGACTGTATCTTGCTCATTTTAGGTACAGGCTCAGGCAGGGCGGTAATCGGACGAGATTGGACAATAAAAAATTTCCCGCCGCTCCATACCCACTCAATGTCCTGGGGATTCCCGAAATGCTGTTGAATCGCCAAGCCGAGCCGTGCAAGCTGCCTCAATGCGGGGTCAGGTAGCGCTGGCTGTAGTGCTCCTTTGCTACCAAATGAAACACGTTCCGTACCTCCCTCTGTGCGCGGTCGAATTAGAACCTCCCGTTTTCCATGATGTCGCTCGATAATACGCCAGCTTAACCATTGTTTCCGCATGACAAAGTGGTCTGGAGTTACCAGACCTGAGACAACAGCCTCGCCAAGTCCTGGATTGGCATCAATTACTATCTCATCCCGCGCACCTGTGACAGGATTGGCAGTGAACATTACACCTGCGACATCTGCCGGCACCATGTGCTGAATTACAATTGCAAGCTTGACCGCCCTCTGATCGATGCCACGGCGTCTGCGATAGGTGACTGCACGATCAGTCCAGAGCGATGCCCAGCAGCGCCGCACAGCATCCAGCAAAGCCTCTTCTCCAATGACGTTAAGGAAAGTATCTTGCTGGCCAGCAAATGCCGCCCCGGGTAAGTCTTCGGCGGTCGCACTGGAACGCACTGCAACCGACCTCTGCCCGAACTTCCGGTACGCTTTTAAGATTGCCTGTTCGATTTCCAGTGGAATAGGCGCGCTCTGGAAAGCATCCCGAATCTCTGTACCGCTGGATTTTTCTTCTTGAAGTACTGCGCTGATAATCCGGCCTAATGAATTGTCTACAACGAAGCGGTCGTAGGCTGCAGTGGTGACTACAAACCCTGGCGGTACAGGAAAACCGGCACGAACGAGCTCGCCCAGATTGGCACCCTTGCCCCCGGCAAGAGAGATGTCTTTTTTAGTTAACTGCTCAAAACTACGTATAAATTCCATATTCGATATTTTCCCAAGCTTGTCTTATATTCCAGAAGTAATAAAACTTATCAGGCGATCTGCAGTCTTACACGATATCCCTCTCGAAATCGTCGTAATTTCTTTTGATGGCTTATACTTCAGGTTAGATATCTACGTTGATTAGATCAGGTTCCAGTAAGCAAGCCACCAGATAAATGCCAGTACTGCAAGCATCACCAATGTGTAGTGGATGCGCCCGGGGATGCCAAAATAGCGCCGCATCCAGGCCCAGGATGGCAATCCTAGAGCGGTTTCAGGATTGGTAAACAGAACAATGAACCCGATCAGGAAAGCCAGGCTTAACACGTTGAGTATGCCTGCACACCAGGAGGCCAGGCCTCCGTTATGAAATTTCGCCACTTCTCTCTTATCCATTCATTAAACGTCCAAAAAAATTAGAAGACTAAGCGAGCACTTCCGCTAGCTTCGCCTTCACGGTTTCAATATGGTCGGCACCCATTTCCCTTTTATCGGCTTATGGGTCGGTGGGGCCCATGCCCAGGCCACTGATAGGCTGACTGATGGGTGAGTAGGGCGCAATCAGAGTGCCAAAGACTGAATAACCCGGGCTCAAGAATCCGAGGACGAGCCAGGCGAGTGTGAACATGACCAGCGACTGCGCCGAACGCGAGCCACCGGACTGTCTCCGGGGTCGCCAGTAAACCATTCATTACCAGGCGCTTGAGCGCGGGATCAGGTTTAGGTGGCTGCTGTGCGTTCGAGTTGTTGCCTGACAAAATGATACCCCCTTAAAACTGACTGCTGTGATTTTAGTAACTATCCGCTACTTAAAGCTTCCTGCCATCTTATCGAGTCCCGTCACCCGTCGCTGTACTTCACAACATTTGCTTTATATGCCGCGCATTGAGAGTGCCTTTTACCTGTACAGGGCCGCTCTGTTTCCTGGCATCGCGCAAAAGCTTGTTGATTATTCGCTCCGGCACATCAACGCACGGGTCGATGCCAAGTTTATGGACTTTTGCAACGAATTCCATTTTTGATATTTGGCGGCAAATTCTATTTTACTACACGGAATCTAAGATGTGTCCTGCTGGCTGGAAGTTCCACCACTTTTATTCTTTCCACCTTGATTGATTTATTGCCTATATCTTCAAATGGCCGAAAACCGGCTCTCAGAAATACCGGTATGATATCAATATGCAGTTCATCAGCTAATCCTGCTCTTATACATTGC
>NZ_JMIY01000005.1:8937-55605 GCF_000685155.1 Candidatus Methanoperedens nitratireducens | reverse complement strand
TTATCGGGATTGATGTACTGAACATGTCCATGAGTTGAAGTTGTCATGATTCGAATTCTCCTGTTATGTATATTTTCCTCATTCAAGCTCTTCCAGGGTTTTTGAAATAGCGAACTTGGGGATATTGTTCATTCTGTCAGCAAAAGCATTTCTTTCTGGCATGGCCCCAGCCTCGTCTTCCCAATGTTGGCGATAGCACATCGTGCCGTCCACCAGGATGACCGCCAGTCCCTTGTCAGTTTTATCATATGCAATTGAGGTGCCGTCTTTTGATATTACTTGTGACATATCCTTCTCCCTTCAAGAGCTGACTTTGGACAACAATATCAGAACTTGACTGCGCATTAACAGTCACACCAGCAACGATCTCGAATCGGTTCCTAAAAGAGGAAAAGACTGGAGAGAACATCTACCTCACCCGAGTCCCGACAAAGTCGTACGCTACGTTTCCGGGGCCCTCCTTGCCCGGGTTCGGCCTCCAACCGCCCGAGAAGGTATTGTCGTCCTCGCTGATTTTACCCGTCATCCTGGCCCCTCCACCGAAATCCGTCGTGATCGTTACGTCTTTGCCCCGAACATCATATCGGTATGGAATCGGGACCCCCGCCAGATTGGAATAGACAAGTGAAGGGAAGGTATCGCTCGACGGGTCATAGCCGATGAGTTCCAGGCTCTGGATTTTCATGCCCATAAAGTCAGCCTCGAAGCTCTGTTTTAGAAAGAATCCGCCCGGTAGCCACTCAAAAGTAGTCCGTGCAGATACGTTGTCGACTTTAGAGTCAAGCGTACGACCTTTTATATTCCAAGTGCCAACAAATTTTTCCAGGCGCTTGAGCGCGGGATCAGGTTTAGGTGGCTGCTGTGCGTTCGAGTTGTTGCCTGACAAAATGATTCCCCCTTAAAACTGATTACTATATTTTTATTAACTATTCACTACTTTAAGCTTTCTGCCATCTTATCGAGGCATTGCTCCAAGCCGGCTTCGGATAAGTCGAATATTTGATCCGATGTATAGTCATATTCCGTGACAGTCATCTCCGTCTTTCCGCCTTTGGCTTTCAAGGTTACAACAGAACGCACATCCTGAGGGAAATCCGGAGGCATGCTCGCCTTGACAGGGTCGATCCTCTTGCCGTCTTTGTCGGCCAAGTTTTGGATGAATTCTGTCTGCTGCATCGGCACGATTTTCCGGTATTCCCAGGTGTTGTAGATGTCTTTGCCCTCTGGTGAACGCATGCAGATAAGAGATGCTCCACCCTCACGAAAATCAATCTTGGCAAGCGGTGAAGTAAAGCCTTTCGGTCCCCACCAGCGCATCATGCGCTCCGACTCCGTCCATGCCTTCCAAACCCGCTTGACTGATGCGTCAAAGACGCGGGTAATAATGAGGTTCTTTTTCTGAATGCTTTTTATGTTCATGTTCCTCACCTCTATAGATTAATCAAGAAACTCTGTAATCATCGGCACTAACCAATCAGTACGTTCTATCACGCCAACGTGTGTGGTGCCGGGAAGCACCGCAAGTCGAGACTGTGGAAGACCATCAACATCTCCGAATACCCCACCACCGAGCAATTTAAACATCTCAACCGCACTTTCGGGAGGAACACCATCGGAATCTCCAATAACAATCAGGGTAGGCGCCTTGATTGACCGAAACTCCTCAGGTGTTCTGCCGATATATTCCAAGTCAAGCTTCTTCACTTTTTCAACTAATGTCGCCCAGCCGTCCGGATTTGGCGCAACTTCGGCATACGCTTCCGGCAATCCTGAACCGGTGAACACTTCGGGTGTGATATGCTCAATTGTCGCATACACTTCAGGATACCAACCATCTCTCTTATATGGTGACGAAATAACCACCAGCTTACGTACGAGATCTGAATGGCGGATGCCGAGCTCCACGGCAACGGTGCCACCCATGCTATATCCCAAAATATCAGCCTTCTCGATCCCCAGTTGTCGAAGGAGTTCCGCCGTATCATCAGCCATCTGCTCAAAGCTCAGCGGGCGATCAATGTCTTCCGTGTGTCCATGTCCCTGCAGCTCAACAGCGATAACTTGCCGGTTCTTGGCAAGAGTCGGCAGCATCTTTCCGAAATTGAGATTGATCGTCATATACGCTCCATGAAGCAAAACCAGCGGCTCACCTTCACCGTGAACTTCGTAATACATATTGAGGCCGTTCACGTCGGCATAACCGCTCTTCACCGGTGTATTGCGTAGTCCGAAAACCGCAAAGAGAGATAAGCAATATTACGCCCAACGAAATGATGATTAATTTTTTCATTTTTTGGTAGCCTACAAAGATACTGGTTAACCCGATTTTCATTTATTTCCCCATACTAGAAGTGTTATTAGTAAGTTAATAAATGTATCCCAGGTTTAAATGATGCTAACTTTACAGCTCAGATTTAAGTAATTTTAAATACCATCGCACCCTACTTCCTATTACGAGGAGTTAGTAATAGTTGATCCATTGGGAAGAGTTTAGAAGATTTAAAAACATATGAACAGAATGTGAGAAAACTTTTGGGGAAACCGAGGCAGTTCAGGAACAAGCCTTTAGATAACTCGCTTAAGGAGGAATGCATTATGAGTTTACAAACATCTCGACCACAAACATCGAATCCCGCTGATGAGGCTGCCATCCGAGCCCTTTATCAGCAACAGCTGGACGGATGGAACAGGGGCGATGGCGATGCCTTTGCTGCTCCGTACACCGAGGATGCCGATTTTATCGGGTTCGATGGCACTCATCTCAAGGGGCGCCGGGAAATCGCTTCGTTCCATCAGATGCTCTTTGACAAGTATCTCAGAGGCAGCCGTCTTGTGGGGAAGGTCAGAAGCGTGCGTTTCCTGACACCCGACGTTGCTATCATGCATGCAGTTGGCGGGACAGTTATGCCCGGGCGGTCAGACCTTGAGCCAGACCGAAACTCAATCCATACTATTGTTGCCATAAAACGCAATGCTGAATGGCGCTTCACTGCTTTTCAAAATAGCAGGGCTCAGTTTGTGGGAAGACCGGAGTTAGCCCAGCAGCTGACTGAAGAGCTTCGGCAGTTACTGTAAGAACCAAAGAATAAGGGGGACAGACAAATGACGCAATACATCACAGAGATCTTGTTGTGGCTGTTTGTCATCAACCTCGGCATTGCGTTCGGCGCCGGGCTTTATGAAGCCAGAATTATTGTCCCCCAGTGGGTCAGCTCTCCGTCCACATATCGCTGGCCTGATACAGGGCCGAAATTCTGGGCTTTCGTAACAACGGTACCACTTACTCTGCTCACAATAGCTAATCTGGTAGCTGTCTGGCAGGCCCAGGGTGCAATGCGTGCATGGTGGCTGGGTGCGGTCGCGGCTGTTGTCGTGGAGAGGATCATGACTTTCATGTACTTCATTCCCACAGGTCTCAAACTGCAGCGCCGCGATGAGACCATTTCCGAATCGAAACTCAAGGCCATGACGTCGCAGTGGGCGCATCTGAACTACGTGCGCCTAGCCATCGATCTGGCAGCATGGGTGGCAGCGCTGAAGGCGTTCTCGATGCAGAGTTAGTCTTGATCTTAACTTTAGCCCGTCCACAAACCTGCTTCCGATTCGCCGCCTAGGTCTGGCCATTGGCCAGGAGGCAAAGGTACAGGCGGCCTGGCTTCGCTTCCCAAGTTTCACCCTCGAGCATGGACCTGCTGTCGGACACTACCTGATACGCCTGGTATGAAAAAGTTCAACTCGCTCGATCAGCTCTACCGCCGCACTGATGTAGCGACCTATCGGTACGAGAGTGCGGGCGGAAGGTTCGTCGCCGAACTCCAAGTTAGCCCAGCGGGTTTCATCACAGATTATCAGAAATATCGTATCTTAGATTCCGATGTGGTTCAGCTAATATAAAACAACGAACTGGTACGAACTCGATACGAACTCGGGCTGATGAGTTCGTTTAAGTTCGTTTTGAGTTCGTTGTTAATCGTCTTTTTCATGTTCATTTATGAACAGCGTTCATAGCAGACTCCGCGAAGACCGAGCGCTGCATAGCCTACTGTAATGCCTGATTTCAACTGTTCAATAGCTTTTGACATTTATCCTCCCTGGAAACTAACCATCACCGTCATACTCTTTGAGCCTTCATTATTTATACGTTCCGCTTCATATGTTCATTATGATATCCGCAATATTTTGGAGTTTTTATCCATGGTATTGATAGAACATTTGGAAAGTCATGATTTTTTCGATTCCGCATACGAGGGTATTCCACCGTGGGACATCGGGCGTCCCCAGAAAGAATTCATCCGGCTTGTGGAGGAAGGGGAAATAAGAGGAAGAGTGCTTGATGTGGGTTGTGGAACAGGAGAGAACGCATTGTATCTTGCCAGTCTGGGTTTTGAAGTATGGGGCATAGATGCTGCACCATCTGCCATCAAGAAAGCAAAAGAGAAAGCCAAAAAACGTGGAATAACTGTAAACTTTCTCGTTTCCGATGCTCTTAAACTTCAATTACTTCAGAATAAGTTCGATACTGTGATCGACTGCGGCCTGTTCCATGTATTCCCGGATGAGGAACGCCCAATTTTCGCTGCAAGTCTATCTTCTGTACTTTATCCTGGCGGTAAGTATTTCATGCTCTGTTTCAGTGAGCATGAGCCGGGATCTTATGGGCCAAGGAGAGTAACTCAGGCTGAGATACGGGCAACATTCAGCAAAGGTTGGAAGATTGATTATATCAGGGAAGCGGAGCTTGAAACAACGTTTGGTGCAGAGGGCGTGAAGGCATGGCTGTCCTCCATCGCTCGTCTGTAGATGCCGCTTGATGACATACATATATGAATCCCAAACCATCACATGGATAAGAAAGCAATAAACTTTTGTGACTATTACAATGCAAGGTTTCAGTTATTGACGTATATGACTAAGAGCCTGTCTTCAGCGCCATCTGAAGTATTTCAAGCGGATCGGAAATACCCAGATAATGAACCATTACGGGTATAGCCACAAAAGTCCCGACTATACTGCCGAGACTGGCAAGACCCGCTACAAGTATTATGCGAAAAAGGTTATTCTGCATTAATTCTTTCATTGTTTCAGTTTCTCAAAAAAGGACATTTTATTCCAGAAGCGCTCGAGCGTGACCTGGAAATCCCTGTCGATAAGCGCAACATGCGCCCCGGTTTTCTCGGCTTTTTCAATGGCAGACAGCATTTCGGTACCAGGCTTGGTACCCTGATCTGCGCCGATTTTTTTCTGTAACTTCATTGACCTCGGCTACGCTCCTGTCAGAAACGTGAGCGGTTCCGACCAGGATAATTCTACCACTGCCAGAGGAGGCAGGATTCCTGTAACTTATTGCAGAAGCTATATTATTCATGTCATTTCAATACTTCTTTTATTTCATGGCTTTTAATTCTACTTTTAACTATATACTCTAAATAATATTTATAGAATTAGACTATAGAATATATAGACTTTTTATTTTATCTTGATACAATAACTCAAAACTCTATATAGATTATATATTTTATCAAGTTATCTTTATTTTCTCAATGCAATAATTGTACTGCATGGAAGCAATAAACCAGGAAAACCAGCAGGGTATAGCAGACATACATACTCATACCAGGTGTTCGGGCTTCGGGAGATATTCGTTTCTCCATTTCCCTGAATCCGTTACTGAGCCCGCCAAAGCAGTCGAGGCTGCCCGAAGAAAAAAACTTGATGTCCTGTGCATAACAGACCATAATACAATCCGGGGCGCCATCATCGCTAAAAAATGCGCAGCGGGCATCGACGTTGTAATTGGCGAAGAAATATCAAGCGCAGATGGTGAAATCCTAGCATTGTTTATCCAGGAAGAAATCAAACCCATGCTTGGCGCGCCTGAGACTATAGACCTTATACACGACCAGGGAGGTGTTGCCGTAGCAGCTCATCCTTTCAGCCCGCATTGTCCATCTCTCGGAAAGAAGATATGCTATTTAAAACTGGATGGCGTGGAAGTATTTAATGCATACCATCGTGATGCCTACTCTAATTTAATGGCACAGACCTTCTCTCCCGGAAAACTGGCAAGGCTGGGGAGCAGCGACGCCCATTCAATAGCTATGATAGGTAACGGGTACACGATTTTTGAGGGGAGAACTTCCGAGGAACTTCGCAGATCCATCCTTAAAAGAAAAACCTCCTTCGGCGGAAGCAGAACTCCCCTGTCAGAATGCATGTCATGGAGCAGGGAAGTAGCAGTGGAAAGCATCAAGATGATATATAATTCCCTGAAGGGCGAGAAAAGCCAGGACATATTGTACTCGGCAATAGATAAAACCACAAAAAAGACAAAAGCCCTTGGGTTGATAGGTGCCGGACTGTATATCGGGTTACAGCTGTCGTATTTTTTCGGAGTATCGGGAGATATCATCCTGAACGTCAAAGGTAAAAGAAAATGGATTGAGAACACGGATTGAGTGCTGAAATATGGCGCATGTGTTTATAAGTCCGCTTAGCTGGGGATTGGGTCATGCCGCCCGGGTTACCCCGATAATCAGAGAACTGCTAGGTCACGGTCATGAGGTAACCATTGCAACTAGCGGCGGTGCACTTGAAATGTTGAAAAAAGAGTTCCCCGGTTGTCACTTTATCTTCTTCCAGGACTATCCAGCTCCATATAGTTCAACGAGATTTTTTTTGCCAAAATTTACTCTGAGCATTCCGAATTTAACAAAGGCACTCTCCGATGAAAAGAAAATTACTAATCGCCTGCTATCAAACAATAAGTACGACATGGTGATAAGTGATAGCCGCCTCGGTGTGTATTCAGATAAAATTCCTTCTTTTTTTATATCGCACCAGCTACGCTTCAGCCTTCCTTATTACATTAAACCTGTTGAAACGTTTTCCTTGTATATTAATGAATATTTCCATAAAAAATTCGAGCGTGTAATCATTTCAGATAATAACCCTAATACTGTTTGTCTTAGTGGGAAGTTATGTCACTCAACGCGGAGAACGACGAACATGAAGGCATACTATACGGGGATTCTATGTCCTTCTCACAAAATGAATGTACCCGAAGACCTTGATTTCCTGATCAGTATTTCAGGTCCTGAACCTCAGCGAAGCAAGCTTGAGGAAATACTGCTGTGTCAGGTGCAGAAGCTCCCTGGTGAAAAGATGGTGCTTCTCGGACGTCCTCACGACAATTTTGAAAAAAAGCTTGACAGAAATGAAAGAGACGGAGGAAATTTTAGAAAAAATGTTACCCTGTGGGGCAAAACGTCACTCACCCAAAGAGGAATTTCAGGAAATGGGTAAAGAGGATAAGGAGCTGTATATATTCATGCGCGGCGGGTTTACTGCCAAGTAAAGTGGGCTGAGATCATGAATGCACTTGATATCCTCGTATATATTTGTGAAAAAAGAGAGGAGTTTATAGCAAAGGGATTTAATGCGCAGGATGCCTTAACAAAAGCAAAGCATGCGATAGCTGAGGAATACCATATATGCTCTGCATCAATAACCAAACTGATTACCTCGTGATAAAGCAGAGTAAAGAATGAGAATGCAAAGCCTTAACAAAATCGAAATTCTTCTGATAGTTCTTCTGATCTTACTTGCTCTTATGATGGTATTTAAATGATAGACCATGCAAAATTTTTCAAAAAGATCACTGATTCCATTGTTACCGTTATCCTGTATGTACTGCTACTTGCGCTCATAGCAGGTATGCTGCGGATTTTACTGGACATGCGCTTTGTTGCGGTTGACTCAATTGAAGGAGGCTTTCACAAAATAGTTACAAATGTTCTCACGCTTTTTATTGTAATCGAGTTTTTCAAGACCTTTGCTGACTATTCCAGACACGAGAGAATCAAGCTCACCCTGATAACCGATGCCACGATTTTAATTGTCATGCGCGAGATTACGGTCGGGCTTTACTCAAGGTCATTTGGATATGAGACGGTATTCTCACTTTCGGCGCTGCTGCTGGTGCTTGGAGTGATAAGGGTTCTGGCTGTCAGGTACTCGCCAGAGAAGGTTTGAGTTCAGAAATCAATTTCTTTATTCAATAATATCCCTGGTTTCTCTAAATTTTTCAATTGATCTTTCATCACTGGAATGCCCCATTAAATAAATCGCATAGATTTTACTGATTTTCTATAGTATATAGAAATTATTTGGAAAAAGTATATAGAATATATACTCCAATTTAAATCTATGGAAAAATGTCCAAAAATAGGCATCAACTCCCTAAAAATAAGAGAATTTGGAGGAATAATCGACGCCAGTGAAGTTGAGATTATTGAACTGGGTCTGGATGAGAATTTTTTAGAAGAGGAAAAAGAGAAAGAACTATTATCAAAAGCTACAGAGCTTATTTCTGCTTTTGGTGTTGGATTTACGATCCATGCTCCACACAGCGACTCTGAAATCGAGAGAATAAGAGTAGATTTCTCAACGAATGACAGGAAAAATTTTGCTGTTATGGAAAAGGTCCTCAAGATCGCAGCAAAAATAGAAGTGAGATACATAGTTATACATCCGGGCAATCTGACAGACTCAAGAAAATGCCGGAATCTGAGCATTATTAATTTAATTCGCCTATCTGCTCTTGCGGAGGAATATGGCGCCACTCTTCTCTTAGAGAACCTGTTTGACAGGGCTGGAAGAAATAAAATTGGCGTGCTTCCGGGGGAAATTTTGTATATAATCGAGGCGGTAGGTTCAGAGCATTTGAAGATAAATCTGGACATCGGCCATGCATTTATTACTTCCAATGCCTATGGGGTATCTCTGGATGATTATTTTGAACTGGGTGAATACATAAACCAGTTCCATCTGCACGATAACTTCGGTATTATGAAACCAGAAGAATCAATGTTTTGGGACCGCCACCTTCCTCTAGGACTTGGAAAGATAAATTTCAGGGAAGTATTTAAAAATATCCGAAAGACCGATGCAAGAAATTTGATCCTTGAACTTAAAAATTCAGGTAAAGAGGATACCCTGAAAAGCCTTGCACAGATCAGAGAATTTACTAAGGGATTACAGTGGTTAACGCCTGTAATAGCATATTATCCAGAACAGACTGTTGAATCTGCTCGTTAGAATTTCAGCCTAAAAGAGGAAGTACTATGAGTCTTACGTACGGGAAACTCATGTTTAACCAAGAAACTGAAAGGATTCTAATCTATTTAAATAATAGACTCAGTAATGTCACGCTGCAGGAAATCAGGCTAAAGCCTCTGAACAACGGCATAGTTCATGTTACGGGAGATATATCAGATTTCAAAATAGGAGACCGAATAAATATAGCTTCAGAAAAGCTCATAGTTAGCGGTAGAATAATCGGCAGAGACGAACAGAATAATATCCTGTTCACCTCTATAGAGATTGCATTTATAAGAGGATGAAACTCATGACAGAACTTTCGTATGTTTTAAATTGCTTCACAGCCTTCATTTCAGCTACAGCAAGTTGCTGTGCTTTTAAATAAATCAAATTGCCCCCTGCAAAACACAGAATTTTAATTTTTTTACGCTATTTTTACTGATTTTCTATAGTATCTATAGATTCTTGTGAGAAGATATATAATATCTGGTGATAAATCCGCTGCCGGTGATAACAAGTATGAATCGATTTAAAATAACTATAATTCTGATTCTTGCAGGCGTGTTCTTAGCCGGATGCATAGACAGGCCTGCTGATACTATCTCCTCCCAGCTCTCTGGTACCATTAAGGCAGACGGCTCAAGCACGGTATTTCCCATAAGCGAAGCCGTGGGGGAGGAGTTCCAGAATAGATATCCCGATACAAGGGTCACAGTAGGTATCAGCGGTACAGGCGGTGGTTTTAAGAAGTTCTGCCCGGGAGAGACGGATATAAGCGATGCCTCAAGACCAATAAAGGATACTGAAAAAGAACTCTGTGCCAAGAACGGCATAACCTATGAGGAATTCAAAGTCGCCTTCGATGGACTCTCCGTGATGGTAAACCCCCAGAATACATGGGTGGATTATCTTACAGTAGACGAGCTCAAGAAGATATGGGAGCCCGGCAGCACTGTGAAGACATGGAAGGACGTGCGCTCCGAATGGCCCGATGAGAAGATAATCCTTGTAGGGGCAGATACTGATTCAGGTACTTTTGATTACTTCACTGAGGCAATAGTGGGCGAGGAGAAAGCCAGCAGGTCTGATTACACTGCAAGTGCGGATGATAATATCCTCGTTCAGGCTATTGCAGGAGAGAAAAATGCTCTCGGATACTTTGGCTATGCATACTATGTTGAAAATCCCGGCAAGCTGAAGCTGGTAGCAATAGATGGCGGTAAAGGACCAGTTCTTCCATCTGAGCAGACAATCAATGACGGCACCTATAACCCACTATCAAGACCGCTGTTCATTTATGTCAATAAAGAATCCCTGAAGCGCCCTGAGGTAAAGGAATTCGTAAAATACTACCTCACCGAGGGAAAGGAGCTTGTATCTCAGGTGGGCTATGTGAAGATGCCTGAATCGGTGTATGAGGAAGGATTGAACAGGCTCGGATAAAAAACGTAAAAAATATAAGCAGAGTGTTCAGTTAGTTCTATGAGGTATAAAGTTGGATAGACTGAGGATACAGAGGGGTCATATACCATATCTCTCTGAATTTTTTCACAGTATAAAGTTAGATAGACTGAGGATGCAGAGAATCAGGGAACTTGCCATCGAGAAAGCTCTCTTTCTCTGCGCCCTTGTCTCGGTTTTAACCACCATAGGGATCGTGCTTGTTCTCATTTTTGAGACCTTATCCTTTTTTGAAGAAGTCCCTATACTTGAGTTTCTCACAGGTACAACCTGGGCACCCACGTACCGCCCCCAGCATTTCGGCGTGCTTCCTCTGATAAACGGCACTATTATGATTGCGGCAGGTGCTGCGGTAATTGCTATTCCTTTAGGCATAGCCAGCTCCGTATACCTCAGCGAATATGCCAGTGCAAAAGTTCGCCAGACAGTGAAACCTGTGCTTGAGATCCTGGCTGGCATACCCACGGTTGTGTATGGTTACTTTGCTATAAGCTTCATAACCCCGCTCATTCGTGAGTTCATACCTGATGCCAATATATTCAATGCCGCATCTGCTTCCATTGTAGTAGGCATAATGATACTGCCAATGGTCTCAAGCTTAAGTGAGGATGCCATGCGTTCGGTGCCGCGAAGCCTGCGCGAAGGTGCGTATGCTTTAGGTTCAACCCGGTTTGATGTATCCACAAAGATTGTAGTCCCGGCTGCACTCTCTGGCATCCTTGCCTCTTTTGTACTTGCCATATCAAGAGCAGTAGGCGAGACTATGGCTGTCACCTTAGCCGCAGGTGCTACACCCAAGATGACGCTGAATTTCTTTGAGAGCATCCAGACCATGACCGCTTACATAGTCCAGGTGAGCCTGGGAGATACGCCCCACGGCAGTATAGAATATCAAACCATATTCGCTGTCGGAATGGTACTTTTTATAATGACGCTGCTCATGAACATTGTAAGCATGTGGATAAAAGAGAGGTACAGGGAGGTGTACTCATGAGGTATATTAAAGGAGAGGCCTTTAAATATCTCTGCATGGCAGCCACGGTAATTGCCCTTATGCTCTTAGCCCTGCTCATGTGGGATGCATGGGATAAAGGCGCAGGCTGGCTCAGCTTGAAATTCCTTAACAGCTTTCCGTCGCGTTTTCCTGAGCAGGCAGGGATAAAATCAGCTCTCTGGGGCTCTATCTGGCTTATGATTCTCACGGCCATAATCTCAATACCTCTTGGTGTAGGCGCTGCAATTTACCTTGAAGAGTATGCAAGGAGAACGTGGCTTACAAGGATAATAGAGATCAATATCTCCAATCTTGCAGGTGTACCCAGCATTGTTTACGGCATTCTTGGTCTTGCCCTGTTTGTCAGGGGATTAATGCTTGGAAGAAGCCTGCTGGCTGGTGCACTCACAATGGCACTCCTTATCCTGCCAATAATTATTATTTCAAGCCAGGAAGCAATTAGAGCAGTGCCTAAATCCATACGCGAGGCCTCATATGCTCTTGGTTCTACAAAATGGCAGACCGTAAGACACCATGTGCTTCCTGCCGCATTGCCAGGAATACTCACAGGCAATATCCTTTCCCTATCAAGAGCCATGGGCGAAGCTGCCCCGCTGATCATGATCGGCGCCCTCACATTCATAGCCTTCACTCCTGCAGGTCCATTTGATCCGTTTACAGCACTGCCCATACAGATATTCAACTGGGCATCAAGACCAAAAGCAGAATTCCAGTTCCTTGCAGCAGCAGGGATTCTAGTGCTCCTTGCACTGCTCCTTGCCATGAATGCTGCTGCCATAATCATACGGAATAAATACCAGAGGTACATTAAGTGGTAATTAAATGACAGAAGCCATACATACAACTAACTTGAACGCATGGTACGGAAAAACTCATGCTTTGAAGAACATTGACATGACCGTGGAGAACAACAAAATAACGGCAATAATAGGCCCCAGTGGCTGCGGAAAATCCACATTCATACGCTGCCTTAACAGGATGAACGATCTGATAGATGGTTTCAGTACCGAGGGCGAGATCCTGATCCGCGGCAAAGATATAAAGGATACAGATCCTGTAGCGCTTCGAAAAAAGATTGGTATGGTCTTTCAGAAGCCAAACCCGTTCCCCAAAAGCATATACGAGAATATAGCCTACGGGCCGAGGATACACGGGATAAATAAGAGAGAACTCGATTCAATTGTAGAATCCAGCCTCAAAAAAGCGGCGCTCTGGAATGAAGTCAAGGACAGGCTCAATGATAATGCCATGGAATTAAGCGGTGGACAGCAGCAGCGCCTCTGCATAGCCAGAGCATTGGCCGTGGGACCTGAGATTATCCTGTTTGATGAACCATGCTCAGCTTTAGATCCTATTTCTGCGAGCAAGATAGAGGATCTAATGATCGATCTTAAGGAAAAATATACAATCGTTATTGTGACGCATAATATGCAGCAGGCAGCAAGGGTCTCTGATTCTACTGCATTTTTCTTGATGGGTGAAATGATAGAATTCGGTGATACCAAACAGATATTCAAAAAGCCCAGGGAAAAAAGCACTGAGGATTATATAACAGGGAGGTTTGGATAATGGCCAGAGAGCAGTATCACAGGGAATTAAATAAAGTAAAGGATGGCACACTGAGAATGGGAGAACTCGCAAAGATAGCGGTAAGGGATTCTGTAGTAGCATTAAAAGAACGAAATGTCAAGCTTGCTGAGAAGGTAATAGCAATGGATAAAGATATTGATTCCCTGGAGCATCAGATAGAGGATTCCTGTCTTGCCCTGCTTGCCCTCCAGCAGCCCATGGCCAGGGATCTTAGGATGATAGCCGCTGTGCTCAGAATTATCATCGACCTTGAGAGAATAGGGGATCTTGCCCTTGAGATAGCAGTGATAACAAAGGCTACTGCAAGAGAGCCCCATATCAAGCCGCTTGTGGATATACCAAGGATGTCCAGCATATGCCAGGAGATGATCGAAGGCGCGATGAGAGCTTTTGAGACCTGTGATGCTGAGCTTGCACGAAGAATCGCTAGGAGGGATGATGAAGTAGATGCCCTCTTTGACCAGATAAGGCGCGAACTTATAACTTATATGATAGAAGACCCGAAGAAAATAACTAACGCCTCACATCTCACGTTCGTGGCGAGATATCTTGAGCGGATAGGGGACCATGCAAATAATCTATGCGAAAGTACGGTTTTCATGGCAGCAGGCGAGAGGGTGGAATTAAATTAATTATTAATTATAGTTTGACAAAAAAACAGAAAGACATAAAAACCAGAAGTTACTGTAACCTGATTAGAACATTAGAGCAACGGAGATTGAAAAACATGGGATTTAAAGAATGGATTCTTCCCCGGGATAAACACTTTTTTAATATGCTGGAGAATGAATCAAAAAACGTACTAGATGGCTCAATTGCTTTCCTTGAAATGCTTAAAAATTATGAGAACATAAGAGAAAAACAGCAGACCATAAAAGATATCGAGCACCAGGGAGATGATTTTGTTCATGAGATCTTTGAAGAGCTAAATAAAGCCTTCATAACTCCAATCGATCATGAGGATATATCTGCACTTGCCTCGGCATTTGATGATGTTCTGGATTATATCGACGGCACTGCAACTCGCCTTGTTCTGTACGATATCAAAAAACCTGAAGAGAACATGATAAAGCTGGCCGAGGTGCTTGTCAGGCAGACCACTGAACTGGATAATGCAATTTCCAGTTTACGTAACATCAAGAACCCGAAGGAAATAGAAAAAAAGTGTATTGAGGTCAACAGACTTGAGAATATTGCAGATGATATCTATAAGATGTCTGTTGCAGAACTTTTTAAACGAACGGATGCCATTGAGATTATGAAACTGAAAGAGGTGTATGAGCGCCTTGAGTTTGCAACGGACAAATGCGAGGATGCTGCAAACGTTATCAGCGATATAGTCGTTAAAAATAGCTAAGGCGGTATTTTTGGATTTTATAGGATAGGTAATAAATGGTTGAGGCTCTGAGTATAACGGTCATTTTGATAATAATCATAGCATTGTTCTATGATTTTGTGAACGGCTGGAACGATGCGGCAAACTCCGTGGCGACCATAGTATCAACAAGGGTACTGACACCGATAAAAGCCGTAGGTTTAGCTGCGCTAATGAATTTCATCGCCTTTTTAATTATGCCGCAGGCAGTGGCAAAATTGGTGGGAAAGGGGATCGTTGATGTTTCTATCGTTACACCGACATTGATCCTGGCAGGGCTGGTCGCATCCATTTTCTGGGGTATGTTTATGACGAATTTTGGCATGCCCATCTCGATGAGCCATACGCTGATAGGAGGTTTTATAGGCGCAGGTATTGCAGCCGGTGGTTTTAAAGTGCTTATTTCAGGAGGAATAATTCTAATTATAGGATTTCTTGTACTCGCCCCGATTATAGGCTTTATATTCTCAAATATATTTGCTATTGGATTATTCCGATCGGTCCGAAGGTATCGGCCATCCGCCATTAATAAGGTATTCGGAAAACTTCAATTGGTCTCTGTGAGCTGGTATTCGCTTGGCCATGGCTCTAATGATGCCCTGAAGACAGCAGGCATTATCACTGCATTGTTGATCTCTGTGGGTTATATGGATCCAGACGCGGCCATTCCCGCATGGGTAATTCTATCAGCGCATGCATCGATCGCACTTGGAACTTTAATAGGCGGATGGAAGGTCATAAGATCCATGGGTATGAGGCTAACAAAATTAAGGCCCGTGGATGGGTTCAGTGCAGAATCGGGTGGAGGATTGCTTCTTGTACTGACCGCATTCATCGGGATCCCGGTAAGTACCACGCATGTTATCGCTGGCTCAATAATGGGGGTAGGTGCGGCAAAACGCATGACCAGTGTTCGCTGGGGTTTTGCACGCAATATTGTTGCTGCATGGATTTTAACAATCCCTGTAACCACGTTCGGTGGCTTTGTTGTCTATAAAATCTTCAACCTTTTGAATATCGTGGTCTGATTTTGGAAAGTATTATTAGTTCTAAAAGGTAAACATGGATATAATGTTAAAAGATAAAAACAAACTTATCATCTGGCCGGTGTATCTTGATGCCACTAAATCAAGAGCGGAAGGCAGGATTCTTCCCATGAAGGAATCTATAAAATCACCCACCCTGAAGGAGATTGAAAAAGCTGCTGCGGAATTGAATCTTGGCCCTGTAGTCGAAACAGATAAGGCCTACCCCAAATCATGGTGGACTACAGGCGGAAGAGTGCTGGTTGATAAAAAAGGCCCAAAATCCATTACAGTAAAACAGATTGCGCAGAGGATAAACAAAACACGGGGGCAGAAGTGATAGACCTTCATACGCATTCCATCTTTAGCGATGGAGAGCTGCTCCCGAGTGAACTTGTGCGCCGTGCTGTTATGCAGGGTTATACAGCAATCGCAATAACCGATCATGCTGATTTTACGAATATAGAGCATATTTTATCATGTATGAGTAACATAAAACTTATGGAGGAGGATTATAACATCAGAGTCTTTACAGGAGTGGAGTTAACCCATGTTCCGCCACGAAGATTGCCCACACTTGTTAAGAGGGCAAGAGACCTGGGGGCTGAGATAGTGGTTGTACATGGCGAGACAACTGTCGAACCGGTTCCACCGGGCACCAATCATGCCGCTGTAACACTTGATGTTGATATCCTGGCACATCCAGGTTTTATTACTGTGGAGGATGCCGAACTTGCAAGGGAGAATGATGTATACCTTGAGATAACCTCACGTAACGGGCACAATCGAACCAACGGCCATGTGGTCAGGATCGCAGAAAAAGCAGGCTCAGGTCTGGTTGTAAATACAGATTCTCATTCACCGCATGATCTGATCACAGATGAGCTTGCATTAAAGATTGCTATGGGAGCTGGCCTGGATGAGAAGGGTGCAAGAGATGCAACTCTCTCGCAACCTTTAAGTCTAATAAGAGCTATTTAATAAAACCCTTACGAAAAGTATATATGTCATTAGTACATTAATTATTAAATATCTTTTTAGAGGTCGAAATTTGAAAAGACTGGGAGCTATTCTTCATACCGTGGATAATTTGCTGATAGTACGTGCTGATAAAACCATTAAACTGGGCGATCTACGTCAGAGTTCAGTAGTATTCACAAAAAAAATGAAGAAGATCGGGAAGGTAAAGGAACTTTTCGGTCCGGTAGATGCTCCCTATATTTCCATCAAGATGTTCAAAGAGATTACAGCCTCTGAAATCATGGCTCTGAGGAACGAAAGAGTCTATTTGCAATAATTTACAAGGATGGTTCATAAATGACAGAAGTTGAGAAAGTTAGAGAAGTTGAGAAGACAGAACGCGAAAAAATAAAGGAAAGTATTCGAGCAAGAAAAGAGAAACAGAAACTGGGCCAGTTTGAGAAAGCTACTGTGGAGTGTCCAGAGTGCGGAAGTCATACACTTGTCCACGATTATGAACGGGCTGAACTGGTCTGTAACGAGTGTGGACTTGTTGTTGATGCTGACTTTATAGACCAGGGACCTGAGTGGAGGGCCTTTGATCACGACCAGAGGATGAAGCGCTCACGCGTCGGTGCTCCCATGACCTATACTATCCATGATAAAGGACTATCTACAATGATAGACTGGCGAAACCGTGACTCATACGGTAAATCAATCTCATCAAAGAGCAGAGCACAGCTCTATCGCCTGAGAAAATGGCAGCGCCGCATACGTGTAAGTAATGCGACAGAGAGAAACCTGGCATTTGCTCTTTCTGAACTTGACAGAATGGCATCAGCGCTTGGGTTATCAAGGAACGTAAGGGAAACCGCCGCTGTCGTGTATCGCAAAGCTGTTGAGAAGAACCTGATCAGAGGGCGAAGCATCGAGGGTGTAGCTGCCGCTGCATTATATGCCGCATGCAGGCAGTGCAATGTACCAAGAACGCTGGATGAGATAGGTGAAGTCTCAAGAGTGAGCAGAAAGGAAATTGGAAGAACATACAGGTTTATCTCAAGAGAACTTGGCCTGAAACTGATACCCACATCACCCATCGATTACGTACCGCGTTTCTGCTCAGGATTGAACCTGCGCGGAGAGGTACAGTCAAAGGCTGTTGAGATACTCAGGCA
The DNA here is from genome assembly GCF_000685155.1 of Candidatus Methanoperedens nitratireducens. Taxonomy (GTDB): domain Archaea; phylum Halobacteriota; class Methanosarcinia; order Methanosarcinales; family Methanoperedenaceae; genus Methanoperedens; species Methanoperedens nitratireducens. The sequence continues at coordinate 37,905 of NZ_JMIY01000005.1, read as the reverse complement.
GGCCTCAGAGAAGGAACTCACAAGCGGAAGAGGCCCAACAGGTGTGGCCGCAGCGGCGATATATATCGCTTCAATCCTGTGCGGCGATAGAAGAACGCAGCGTGAGGTTGCTGAGGTAGCGGGTATCACTGAAGTGACGATCCGTAACAGGTACAAGGAACTGGCAGAAGAGCTTGACATAGAAATAATACTTTAGAAAAGAATACGAGCGAATCCACGGAAATATGTCTTAGCAGGGACACGATGAAGCAGGAAGCCATCCAACTTGTTGGATGGTAGTTCACTGCATCCATGCCCGTTATCATGCTCCGATTTTTAAGTAAGTATAAAAGCCTCAGGGGCTTGACCAACCGCATTCTAAGCTTATAGCCATTCTAAGCTTATAGCAATACTATATATTTTTGAAATTTGCATTAATTCTTGAAAAATCTAGCTGAAATCACAGAAAAGGTTCAAAAAGAGGTGAATACAAAATGAATAAGAGTATAACACAAGCATGCATGTTCATATTCGTTCTTGCGATAATATTAACCGGACTTCCAGATGCAGAAGCAGGATTTGTACCTGAAGAATGTGTTACAGCAGTGGTGCAGGGAATAAACCCCAGTTCAGTCAGAATTGGTGATGAATTCACCCTGGGCATCAATCTTGAGGTCTGCGGAGGCGCAATTCCTGAAGATGTAACCTTTGCAATCACCAGTATCCCTCCGGATATCATCGTTACAGAAGACCTGGTCACCAGGATTCCTAAATTATATTATAGCACAAGTGAGAGATATGTCAGATATCACATGAGAACAACCCCGGATGCAAATCCTGGCCCTCATGTTATCAAGATGGAGCTGACCTATGGCAAAGATATCAGTACAACGAAGCATTACGAAGTTGAAGTGATAGTGATCGGTGAAGATGCTGAACCAAGAATTTCTTCTGTTAAAACTGTTCCTGAATATATTTATGAAGGAGATTCAGTTGATCTAAGGCTGGGCATAGAAAATTATGGTAAAGCAATAGCAAAATCAGTAGTGGTCAGTCTTGGTCATGAGTTTATGGGTATTAAGGATACTACGCTTGGAACAGTTAATATTAATGGCAGTCAAACTGCATTGTTCAAGTTTAAGGCAAGCAAAGCCGGAGAATTTAAAATACCCGTTTTCATTGAGTATGAAGATGATTTCGGCAGGCAAAAAGATGAATACGAGATTAAACTAACTGTGCTTGATAAAAAAGGCAGTCTAAATATTGCATCCGTAAAAGTCGATCCAGTTCTTCCATACATGGGTGATACAGTAGAATTAACAATGAGAGTTGAGAACTCTGGTGAGAGAACGGTAAATTCAATCAGAGTGTATACAGACCATCCTTTCAAAGGGCTGAAAGAATCATTTATTGGAACACTTGATCCAAACGAAGACGGACCTGCAGTGGTTACTTTCATCGCAGATCAAACAGGAGAATTCGAGTTTCCAATAACAATAACTTATATCGATGACTTTGGAGAAGAGCAAATCAAAACCAGAGTCAATCTTATCATTTTAGAAACTGATGGGGGAGCAGGAAGAGCAGTGGTAGTTCTGCTTGTCCTGGCAGTTATCGGAGGATTAGTATATTACAACTACAAAACAAAGAAATCAAAAGACAAAATCATAAGGCAATTAATGAAAGGCGACTCTACTGAAAAGAAAAAATAATGATAGGATTCCAAAATGATAAATGACATCAAAGTAGGAGCCCTCATTGCATATAGCAGTATAAGAAGAGGGAACAAAAAAACACTGGCATTCATAGTGTTTGTTCTCTCCCTTATTTTTATGAATCTGGTGTTCCTGCCATCGATGATTGGGGGACTTTCTGTTCTGTTTACAGGTTTTATGCAGGACTATCCTTACGGAGATATTGTTATTGAGCCCGGCAGGGACAACACCTACATTAACAATGCTGATAATGTATTGCAGAAAGTTAGAGCGGTCAATGGTGTTAGAGCTGCAACCAAACGTCTGGATGCTGGAGCGTCCATTGAGCATAAATCAAAAGTTGTAGGATCAACTATAACCGGAGTATTACCAACTGAAGAGTATGACATATCAAGATATCCTTATATTATCATTGATGGCGATTTCTTAGGAGAGCTTTCAAGAGATGAAATAATCATTGGTGCAATGATTGCAGGCACGGGGTTTGGCTCAGAAATTTATGATAATCTGGGAGAAGTAAGAGCAGGTTCACTTGTAGATGTAACATACAGCAATGGTGTAAAAAGGACATATAAAGTCAAAGGGATCATGGAAGGGACATTTGAACTTGTAGATCTTAATGCTCTGGTTCATTACAAAGAGATCGAAGATGTTTTTGGTCTTGAAGGCAGCAAGGCTACAAGTGTGGTTGTAAGAATAGATAAGCAAGGGACGGAAGACAATGTTAAGGAGAAAATTATCAGCGCAGGCGTCAAGGAACCTGCTTTTACATGGGCAGAGAAATCAGAATCACTATTAAGACAGGCAATGCAAAGCATTGGAGCAATAGATGTTATGTCTAAGTTCGTCAGCTTGGTTGTGGGAGCTGCGCTGATCCTGATCATCATTTACATTAATATCCTCAATAGAAAAAAAGAGATAGGGATTTTGAAGGCCGTGGGTATCACTCCAGGATCGATTGTATTGTCTTATGCATTCCTGAGCATGTTTTATGTTTCATCAGGAATACTTGCAGGATTAATTTTGTATTTTTTACTTATGGGCTATTTCCAGGCAAATCCTTTTGTAATGTATGAAACCATGGAAATCAGGCCTGAAATAGATTATTTGCTGGTTGTCCAGAACATATTCACCATGCTTGTAATGTCTGTGATAGCAGGGATATTGCCCGCCTGGATGGTTTCAAGAGAAAGCATCCTGAAAGCAATATGGGGACGATAAAATGATCATAGTAAAAAATCTAAAAAGGTATTATGGAACAGGAGCGACCATTGTAAAAGCCCTCAATGGAGTTACCTTTGAAATTAATAAAGGAGAGATCGTGGCAATAATGGGCGCATCTGGAAGCGGGAAAACCACTCTGTTAAGGATACTTGCATTATTAGACGACGCAACAGAAGGAGAATACACTATTCAGGGATTAGAAGTTTCCAGCTTGCCTGAATCCGAGAGAAGCTACTATCGTCTGACCAAGGTGGGTTATGTCTTCCAGGATTATGCACTTATTAATGAGATGAGCGCTGCTGAAAATGTTTACGTGCTTTCCATGATGGAAGGAAAATCAAAAAAAGACTCTTATGACATTGCTCTTGAAGCACTGGATAAAGTCGGCCTGAAGGATAAGCATGCCAGGGTTCCCGATGAGTTATCTGGTGGAGAAAAGCAAAGAGTGGCTATAGCAAGAGCCATAGCAAAAAAGCCAGACATACTCTTTGCTGATGAACCATGTGCAAATCTTGACACTACTAACTCCAGGCAGGTACTGGAGGTGTTCAAAGAACTAAACGAGAAATATGGTCAAACAATTGTAATGGTTACTCATGAGCAATGGCATACAAAGTATGTGGATAGAGTAATTACTCTCAAAGATGGAAATATTATCAGCGATGAAATGGAGAGGAAATGAGGTAATAATGAATTCTAAAATACCTCTCTTTGATCGAGGATGTAGTTGATTATACAGATGCATGCAGAAGCCAGGTACGCCCTTCCTCCGATTGAGACTTTTTTACCATACCTGAGCACGAACTCCTCATCCTTCTTCGGGAGACCGATCTGGTCACCCAGTACAAACACAGGGTCTGCGCCGAGATCAATGGTCTTTATACTCTCACCAGATTCCTCGAGAACGAAGATGTTGTTCTTATCCTTTACTAATTGCTGCAGGCTGTTCTTTTTAATGCTTATCCCTGGATGTGTTTTGCCTGAGAGAACTTTTCTGAGAATGTCCTCCCATGTACGTTCGTCGAGATGAATATCTCTTAGCGTCTTACCATTCACCACAAGTTCAAGTGGTGGAGATGGCGATCCTCCCAGGATCGCATGGAAGGTAACATCCCTGCGGATCGCATGAGAGGTAAAAAGCGACATCAGTATGCACTGGTAAACCACATCCAGTCTCCCGGCTTCCCTCAGGCTTCTGAATCTTGAATCTGTTCTTCCAGTTCTGGAATAGAGGATGAATTCTCGCATACACGAACAGGATATGCCGGCCTGTTTAAGTATGTTATGCTTCTCACCTAACAAGACAACCTATTATATACAAAGAAAAAGTAGTATTGCTATCCCGGTGATTCTTATGAAAACGATCGATGAACTAACTCAAAAAGCTGTTGAACTTCAGACTGGTGGACTTTCTACAGGACAGATTGCGGATGAATTGAATATCTCCCGTGAGACTGCAACATGGCTTCTGGTTCATGCAAAAAAGAGAGATACAACGCAGGCACCAAAGGATATCTACATCGACTGGAGCAATATAGGCCGAAGCTCAAACAGGCAGAGGCTTATAGCAGGTGCACTGGCAGACATGATCTTTGAGTGCCTTGATCGGGTAGGGCAGGGTGTGGATGTAGTCGTCGGTGTTGCCCTGAGCGGAATACCGCTTGCCAACCTGGTAGCCGATGAACTTGGATGCGAATTTTCCACATATCACCCGAATAAACAGCACTGGGAGCCTGAATCAAAAGAAATAAGAGGTACTATCAGCCAGAACTTTGCACAGGTAGAGGGAAAGAACTGCGTTCTGATCGATGACGTGGTCACATCAGGCGCAACTCTTACAGAAGCAGTCACAGTACTTGAGGGGATGAAAGCAAAACCTGTAGCTATAGCGGTACTGATCGATAAGAAGGGTATAGATGATATCCAGGGTGTGCCGGTCAATGCATTACTGCGTGTAACCAGGGTAGATAGAATAGAATAAGAGATAGATGCCAAATTGGGCGATACATTTAATTGTTCCTCTACTTGCCCTGTTAATAGTGAGCAAGAAGGAGGATCATAGATATATCCTTCTGCTCTTACCCCTGGCAGTCATTCCTGATCTTGATACTTTCCTGACCCTTCACAGGGCACTGCTGCATAATATCTTTATTCCTCTGATCCTGCTTCTTTTTGGCCTGTTGCTAAAAGAAAAAAGAACCATGTTCAATATTGGTGCAGTATATACCGCATCTCATGTCTTTATGGATATGTTTGATGGCGGGGTGGTGCTCTTCTATCCATTCTATAACCAGATGGCATTTGTGGATGCAGGTCTCAGGATAAGCAGGATGAATGAATTAACATGGACGTTTAACTACGGCTTTGAAGAGTATAGCACAGAATGGATGAGCGCATACGGTTATATCTCAGACAGCATAGGTACAGGTGCTTTAACATTTATACTTCTGGCAGGTGTGTGTGTTGCCTGCAGGAGATGGATAAAGCGGGAGCATTAATGGCAAAAAATCTTATGGTAATAGGAACAAGCTCCCATGTCGGGAAAAGTGTACTGGTGACAGCTCTTTGCAGGAGCCTTTCAAAAAGGTACAGCGTAGCTCCATTCAAGGCACAGAATATGAGCCTTAACTCATGGATCACCCGCTCTGGTGAAGAGATAGGGATAGCACAGGCAATCCAGGCAAAAGCAGCAGGGATTGAGCCCACTGCTGACATGAACCCCGTGTTATTAAAGCCTAAAGGCAATAATATCTCGCAGATAATCATCCTGGGAAGGCCTTACAAGGACAAAAGAGCAGGCGATTACTATGACTCAACCGATGAGATGATGTCGATCGCCGCAGGCGCATATAAGCGGCTTGCATCAGAGCACGATGTGATCATAATAGAGGGAGCAGGCGGGGCAGCAGAGATAAACCTCTACCATCGCGACATAGTGAATATCGGGATCGCAAGGGCGGTCTCGCCCCACATAATACTCATCGGGGACATTGAACGCGGGGGCGTGTTCGCAAGTATATACGGCACACTGCAACTGCTGCCAGAGGATATAAGATGCCGTGTCTTTGGACTAATAATAAACAAATTCCGTGGGGATATGGGACTGCTTGAGCCAGGGATAAAACAGCTTGAAGAGCTCACAGGACTTCCTGTTCTTGGGGTAATCCCGTACATGGATATAAAAATCCCATCCGAAGATTCGGTCTCAATACAGGACAGGGTCCCTAACAACCATCCTGTCAGGATAGCAGTAATACGATTGCCCCATATATCCAACTTCACTGATCTTGAACCCCTTGAGAGGTATGCTGATATCAGATACATCGAGCCAGCAGGTGATCCTGGTGAGCCTGATGCGATTATACTCCCTGGTACAAAAAATACCGTGGATGACCTGGAGGAGCTTCGGTCAAAAGGAATGGATAAAAAAATAATAGCAGAAATGAAAAAAGGGATACCGATCATAGGGATATGCGGTGGCTACCAGATGCTCGGTAAGGAGATAACGGACAGCGGAATTGAAGGGACATGTGGCGCAGTCTCGATAAAGGGTCTGGGACTTCTTGATGTCTCCACACGCTTTCTTGATTATAAGAAGCAGACCAGGCAGGCAGAAAAGCTGGTTACAGGAGATGGCTGTATCCTCGGACCGATAAGAGGCGAAAAAGTACGGGGATACGAGATCCATATGGGCAGGACAGAAGGTGGAGAACCTGCCTTTGAGGATGATGGATGCGTGAGCGAGAATGGACTTGTTATTGGAACATATCTTCACGGGCTGTTCGAGAACGAGAATATAAGAAACTCATTCCTTGGCTATCTATATAAGCGCAGAGGTATAACCTATACATGCGGGAAGCACGGCGATAGCATAGAAGAATTGTCAGGATTTATTGAAAACCATGTTAATATGAGGTTAATATACCGTATACTGGAGGGGCAATAGGGAATGAGAGAGCTTTTAGAAACTGCACAGAAGATAAGATCAATGGAAATACGGGGCGCTGGCAGGATAGCGCGGGCTGCGGCGGCAGAGCTTCGAGATTATGCTGCTCGCGTTGTGTCAGATGACCTGGATGATTTTAATGAGAAGATGAGATACGCCGCAGATCTGCTTATAAACACGCGCCCCACTGCTGTATCCCTGCCCAATGCGGTGAGGTGGGTGATGCGGTACAGAGGAGATACAGTAGATGAGGCCAGGGTGAATATTAAAGCACTTGCGGATGAGTTTATCACAAATTCAAAGAACGCGGTCAGGAGGATCGGGGAGATGGGATCAAAGCGAGTGCGCGATGGCGATACTATAATGACGCACTGTAATTCATCTGCAGCCATCTCCATAATGGCAACAGCGCATGCACAGGGCAAGGAGATCAACGTAATCGCCACCGAGTCAAGGCCAAGGTGCCAGGGATACCTGACCATCAAACGGCTTGATGAACTCGGGATAAATACATCATTTATCGTGGATTCTGCTGTGCGCTTTTTCATGAAGGAGGTTGATCTTGTGGTCATGGGGGCAGATGCAGTAGCGGTTAATGGATCTGTTATCAACAAGATAGGGACTTCCCAGCTTGCACTGGCCGCCAATGAGGTCGGAACGAATGTGATTATAGCTGCTGAGACCTATAAGTTCAGCCCCAGAACAATACTGGGTGAGCTTGTTGAAATAGAGGAGCGGGATAGCAGTGAGGTGATCAGCATTGAGAGACTGAATGAATTTCAAAACATCAGGGTGAGAAACCCGGTTTTTGATGTGACCCCTCGTGAGTATATTGACCTGATCTGCACTGAGATAGGGACAATCCCTCCTGAGATGGCGTATATCATCATCAAGGATTTTCTGGGCTGGGGGATAGAGGAAATAAATTCTAATACAACGAAATAAAATGATTTTTCATTAAGAATCGTGCTGCGCGTAACAAAAAAACCTGCCTGAAACCGAATAATTTAAGTAGTTGCTCCCATATTTGAGGTTTAAAATGAACCTTATTACTTCGAATTTAGAGGATTTCAATGGCACGAGATGAGATTTTATCTGAGATTAAGCGGGCCGAGGAGGAGGCGAAATCTTTAGTTACCAGTGCAAACGAGATGAGGAATAAAAAGATCTCTGAAGCTCTGGCGCAATCCAAAGAGATTATCAGAAAAGCTGAGGAGGAGGCCCGGGAATATGCCGAATCAGAGATAAGTAAAGCAAGAAAGATCATTAAAGAGGAAAGAGAGAATATCATAAGGAAGGGCATTGAAGAAGCTGAAATGATCAAAATGAAATCAAAGAAGAACATACCAGATGCCACAAAATTTATTTTAACTGAATTCGAGAGGGCAGCGAATGCTTAAACCAACAAAAATGACCCGTGTCGTTATTGCAGGCACGAAAGATACAATTGAGCCAGTCATTTCCACGCTTCACAGCTTGAACATGCTGCATATAACCGACTATACAGAGGAGAATGAGGATTTCAAGATAGGAAGGCCCCTGAAACCAGCATCTAAGCTCTCGGAGTATCTTCTCTCGTTGCGGGCGATATCAAGCCAGCTCGGGATAACAGGAAAAGAGCCTGCATCAAAGCAGAGTTCAAAGGAATTACCTTCCCGGATCGATGAGAAGATCACAGAACTTCAGAAAGAGGTCTCATCACGCTTTGATGAACTAAGAGGTATTGAATTCAAGATAAAAGAAAAAGAAGACCTCATATCGGCTGTTAAGCCCTTCTTCGGACTTCCGTTATCTTTAGAAGCCTATCAGGGTTATGAGACTATAAAAGTATATACTGGTTTTATCTCAGATGACATAGAACCAAAGCTCTTGAAGATAACAAATAATTATGAATTATTCACAGGAGAGTACGAGAAAAGAAAGATATTTGCGCTCTTTATTCCAAAAACATATGAGGATGAGATTCAGAAGCTCTTACAGGATGAGCGCTCGTATGTTGAATTAAAGGTGCCTGAGCTAAAAGGCAACCCACCGGTTATACTCGACCAACTCACAAACGAGGTCTCTACTCTTAAAGAGAATCATGCCTCCATAAGATCAGAACTTGATACCATCAAGAAAGAGTATTCTGATTTTATAATGGCATCTGATGAATTCCTCTCGATAGAGACCCAGAAGGCTGAAGCCCCGCTCAGGTTTGCTACGAGTGCAAATGCGTTTATTATAGATGGATGGGTGCCATCAAAAAAATACAACGAATTAGAATCCAGATTACAGGAGAGTACGAATGGAAAGGCATATCTAACAAGACTCGAAGAGGTGAATGAAGAAGAGATACCTATCGAGCTTGAGAATCCTACGCCTGCAAAACCATTTGAACTCTTAATCAATACCTTTGCAACCCCCAAATATAGGGAGATAGACCCTGCGGTCATGCTCTTCATAACATTTCCGCTGTTTTATGCCATTATGCTGGGGGATGTTGGGTACGGTATTATCCTTGCAGGTTTAGCTCTTGTAATTAAAAATAAATTCAAAACAGGAGGACTCAATGCACTTGCATCGATACTGTTGCTCTCAGCAGTATTATCTGTGATACTCGGTGTTATCTACGGGGAATTATTTGGCTTCCCGCTCTTCAATATAGAGATCAAAGGGCACATAGAGGAGGGAATCCTTGGAATTGCTGCCCCCGCGATTGCAGGGCTTCATCTACCCATTCACAGGTTCGATTCTGTGCAGTCGCTGCTTATGATAACTTTAATAATTGGTATTTTGCATATTTCTCTTGGACTTATTATTGGCTTCCGCAATGTTACAATAGGGCATGGATTAGGTCATGCGATTTACGCGAAGGGAAGCTGGATGTTGATATTGATCGGCGGCGTTGTTGCTATAGCTAAATTAATGCCGTCCCTGATGTCAGGGTCATCGATCAGGTTAAATGACCCTGCTATTATGGCAGGAATGGGACTTGCCCTGATAGGAATAATCCTTTTGATAAAAGGTGAAGGATTTATTTCCATAATGGAGATACCCACACTCTTAAGCAATGTTCTGTCATACGCAAGGATTCTTGCAATAGGTCTGTCCTCAGCAGGGATAGCTCTTGCAGTGAACACGCTCTCCATGGATTTGTTCATAAAGCCCGATCATGTATTGCTTGGAGGAGGGATCGGCCTTGCACTTGTGGGTGTAGTAGTTCTGTTTATCGGGCACTTAATAAACCTGATACTGGGAGTTCTGGGTCCTGGGCTTCACTCATTGAGGCTTCAGTACGTTGAATTCTTCACTAAGTTTTATGAAGGTGGAGGTAGAAAATACATCCCCTTTGGATATAATAGAAAATATACGGAGGAATAAAAAATGGTAGATCCATCACAAGCTGGAATGGTAGCAGTTGGAGCAGGATTGGCAGTAGGACTCGCAGGCATAGGCGCGGGCCTCGGAGAACAGGCAATAGGAGCAGCAGCAGTAGGCGCAATGGCAGAGGACGAGAAGTTCTTTGGTAAGGGCTTGCTGATGACTGTAATCCCAGAATCTATCGTCATATTCGGACTGGTAGTATCATTGATATTATTGTTCGTGTTCTAGGGCTAAAGACATGGGACTTGATGCGATAGTTGAAGAGATCAGGGCCAAAGGCAAAGCAGAAGCTGACAGGATCAGCGGAGAGACTTATCAAGAAGCGTCGAAGATTATTGCAGATGCCCAATCCCAGGCAGCTCGGATCAAAGCTGCAAGACAGGAAGCTGTCAGGAAAGAGATCGACCGGATGAGGCAGCAGGAATTATCAAGCGCAAATCTTGAGGTCAAAAGGGCGATGCTTAACGCACGCAAGGAGCTTCTTGATGAAGTATATGCAAATGCAAAAGATACCATCAATAAATTCCCGGCTGAGAGGAACCAGAAGCTTCTTAAACTGATTATAGTTAAAAATGAAGATAGCAATACCAAAATATACTCAAGAGCAAAGGATAGATCCGCAGTTCAAAAACTTACAAAGCTAAATTATGCGGGTGAGATAGACTGTATCGGAGGCGTTGTTATAGAGAACGAGGCTGGAACAGAGTTTCTGGATCTTCGGTACGAGACGATCTTAAAAAATGCCAGTGAACGCTCCTTGAAGGAAGTCTCTGATATCCTGTTCAGGTGAAAGAAAGATATGGCAGCCTCAGACGGTACAAAATACGCATACATGGTAGCCAGGGTTCGGGCTATGAAAAGCAAGCTCATCCCCAGGGAGATGTATCCCAAGTTCCTCAACATGGAGATACCAGAGATAACCCGTTTTATCGGTGAATCTGAGTATAAAAAAGATGTTGATGAACTCAGTAAAAAATATAGTGGTACTGACCTTTTTGAACATGCTCTGAACCAGAACCTTGCACTGACATACCGCAAATTAATAGAAGTATCGCAGAACGAAGCCAACATTTTGATAACAGAGTATCTTCGCTTATGGGATATCTGGAATATAAAGACCATCCTGAGAGGGAAATTCTCAGGCGCAAGCGAGGATGAGATCCTTGAGGACGTGGTCTCAGGAGGCCAGTTAAGGTACAGGGATCTGTCCGAGATCGTCAGGATCGGTACGCTTGAGGGTGTGATCGGAGCATTCGCCAGAACACCTTATTATCCTGCGCTTGAAGGATACAAGGGTGATCTGGCACAGATCGAGAACGCTCTTGACAGAATGTATTATACAAACCTCATTAAAGCTGTGTCAGCCACAGGCAATAAGTTATTCCTGAAATTCCTCCGAACGGAGATCGACCTCAAGAATCTGAAGATGCTCTTCAGGATGAAGCGGGCAGGTATGGAGCGCGATGACATAATCAAGCTTCTTATCCCGGGCGGCATGGAATTAAAGGATAGCGACCTTACAAGACTTGCATCCATGCCACTTAATGAATTCGTACGCGCTCTTGAGGAGTACTCTTACTGGAATGCGATATCGGATGTCAGCGGTGATCTTACCTCTCTTGTGAATATTGAGCCCCGTCTTGATAAATACGGACTTGTGTATGCCTCCCGCATATCCTACTATTATCCGCTTTCGATTCTGCCTATTCTCGACTATATATTGAGCAAGAAGATCGAGGTGGATAACCTTAGAATAATCGTGCGCGGAAAAGAGACGTCTCTTCCAGAAGAGATAATTAAAGCCCACCTGGTGATGTAGATGGAGATTGCAGTTATAGGAAATAGCGATTTTGTATTAGGGTTTCGACTTGCGGGTATCAGGAAGACCTATGATGCGACGCCTGATAACATCGAATCCAGGATCCAGGGCATACTGAATGACAGGACTGTCGGGATCCTTGTGATTCATAATAATGATATGGGGAAATTGTCTCCCCAGATGCAGAAAATACTTGATGACTCTGTAGAGCCCACGGTGATAACCATTGGTGGAAAGGGCGAGAGCACAAACCTCAGGGAGAAGATAAAACAGGCAGTGGGTGTTGATCTCTGGAAATAATATGCTAATCAAAATAAACAGTAGGTGTCTTGCAAAATGAAAGCAAAAGGTAAAATTTATAGAATATCAGGACCAGTTGTCATCATAAGCGGTTTAAGTACCAGAATGTACGATGTGGTCAAGGTCGGAGATGAAGGATTGATGGGTGAAGTGATAGGTATAGAAGGCGACAAATCCACTGTACAGGTCTATGAAGAGACATCCGGTATAAGACCTGGTGAGCCTGTTGAGAATACGGGTATGCCGCTCTCGGTCGAGCTCGGGCCCGGATTGCTTGAGAGTATCTATGATGGAATCCAGCGTCCTCTTCCGGTCTTAAAGGGCAGCATGGGCGATTTTATAAAACGCGGCGTCTTTGCAGATGGTCTCTCGCGTGAGAAAGAATGGGATTTTGTACCCACGGTAAGCAAAGGCGATAAAGTGAACGGGGGCGATGTAATAGGAACGGTTCAGGAGACAGAGAACATCGAACACAGGATCATGGTTCCCCCCAATGTATCGGGCACTGTCAGTGATATAAAGAAGGGTAAATTCAAGGTCGATGATGTGATATGCACACTTGGCGATGGAAAAGAACTCATGATGATGCAGAAGTGGCCTGTCAGAAAGCCAAGACCTGTGAATAAGAAATTAATGCCGAATACACCCCTGATTACAGGCCAGAGGATACTTGACGGTCTTTTCCCTGTGGCAAAGGGAGGAACAGCAGCAATCCCTGGTCCCTTTGGAAGCGGAAAAACAGTTACCCAGCAGCAGCTTGCAAAATGGAGCGATACCGAGATAGTGGTATATATCGGGTGCGGTGAGCGCGGCAACGAGATGGCAGATGTCCTGAACGAATTCCCTGAGCTTGAGGATCCAAAGACCGGTCGGCCTTTAATGGAGAGGACGGTGCTGATCGCGAATACATCTAATATGCCTGTGGCAGCAAGGGAAGCCTCTGTTTACACAGGGATCACTATTGCCGAGTATTACAGGGATATGGGGTATGATGTGTCCCTGATGGCAGATTCGACCTCAAGATGGGCAGAGGCAATGAGAGAGATCTCATCACGGCTTGAGGAGATGCCTGGCGAGGAGGGATATCCTGCCTATCTTGCAGCAAGATTATCAGAGTTCTATGAGCGTGCAGGTAAGGTGAAGGCGCTCTGCGGAAGAGAGGGGTCGATCACGGTCATAGGGGCAGTCTCACCTCCGGGCGGGGACTTCTCAGAGCCTGTTACCCAGAACACGCTCCGTATTGCCAAGGTATTCTGGGCACTTGATGCAAAACTTGCCCAGAGAAGGCATTTCCCTGCAATAAACTGGCTCAACAGTTATTCATTATACACAAAGGCACTGGGAGACTGGTATAATGAGAGCGTATCTACTGAGTGGTCAAAGCTCAGGGACGATGCGATGGAGTTATTGCAAAAAGAGGCAGAGCTTCAGGAGATCGTTCAACTGGTGGGCTCAGATGCACTACCTGAAGACCAGCAACTTACGCTTGAGATCGCAAGGATGATAAGAGAATTCTTCCTGCAGCAGAATGCATACCATGATGTGGATACATTCTGTCCAATGGATAAACAGTACAAGCTGCTAAAAGCCATCACAACATGGGGCAACAGGGCCCAGTCAGCACTTGAAACCGGAGCCCCTATCGAAGATATCATGAAATTAAAATCAAAAGACGAACTTGCAAAGATCAAATTCGAGAAGGATTTTGACGGAGCACTTGGCACGGTCACAAAGAACATGGAAGAAGAATTCAGTAAACTGAAGGGGAAGTAACATGACTAAAGAATACAAGACTATCAGGGAAATCGCAGGTCCGCTCATCTTTGTCGAGAAGACAGAACCTGTAGGATACAATGAACTTGTCAATATCACACTTCCTGACGGTACAAGCAAGAGAGGACAGGTGCTTGATACCTCTGAGGATATAGTTGTTATCCAGGTATTCGAAGGTGCGGGAGGACTTAGTAAAGAATCAAGCGTGAGATTCACGGGTGAGACCATTAAACTTCCGGTCTCGATTGATCTTCTGGGCAGAATCCTGTCAGGATCTGGCGAGCCTCTTGATGGAGGACCAAGGATCATACCAGAGGACAGGCTTGAGATAACAGGTGCTGCAATAAATCCATACGCCCGCCTTCCACCAAAGGACTTTATCCAGACAGGCATATCAACGATAGACGGGATGAACACACTTGTCAGGGGACAAAAGCTTCCAATCTTCTCTGGATCGGGTCTCCCGCACAATGAGATCGCCCTTCAGATAGCAAGACAATCAAAGGTGAGGGGGTCTGATGAGCAGTTCGCAGTGGTGTTTGCAGCTATGGGCATCACCAATGAAGAGGCGCAGTATTTCATGCGCGACTTTGAGAGAACAGGCGCACTTGAGCGCGCAGTGGTATTTCTCAATTTAGCTGATGACCCGGCTGTGGAGCGGCTTATCACACCAAGACTTGCACTCACTGCGGCAGAGTACCTTGCATATGAACATGATATGCATGTGCTCGTTATCCTGACCGATATCACGAACTACTGCGAGGCGCTGCGCCAGATGGGCGCCGCCAGGGAAGAAGTGCCCGGCAGGCGCGGATATCCAGGATACATGTACACAGACCTTGCCTCTCTGTATGAGCGCGCAGGTGTCGTCAAGGGAAGAAAGGGATCTGTTACCCAGTTCTCCATATTATCAATGCCTGGCGATGATATCACGCACCCGATCCCTGATCTCTCAGGGTATATCACAGAAGGGCAGATCGTTATTTCAAGAGAACTGCACAGGAAAGGTATCTATCCTCCTGTCAATGTCCTGCCCTCGCTCTCAAGACTGATGAACTCAGGCATAGGCGCGACCAGGACAAGGGACGATCACAAGCCAGTATCTGACCAGCTGTACGCTGGATATGCTGAAGGTAAGGACCTGAGAGGACTTGTTGCCATAGTGGGCAAGGATGCACTGTCTGACAGGGATAAGAAGCTCCTTGAGTTTGCAGATATGTTCGAGGACCGGTTCGTGCGCCAGGGAGCTGATGAGAACAGGGATATCGAAGCGACGCTTGACCTTGGATGGGAACTTCTCTCTGAGCTTCCTGAGGCACAGCTCACAAGGATCGATAATAAGTATATCCAGAAATATCACCCTACCTATAAGGGGAAGAAAGAGTAGTATGGCTATCAAGGACAATATAAAGCCCACACGCTCAGAGCTTATCGAGCTTAAAAAGAAGATCAAGCTCAGCCAGAGCGGGCACAAGCTTCTTAAAATGAAGCGCGACGGCCTGATCCTTGAATTATTTGCCATACTTGAGAAGGCCAGGGATGTGAGAGCCGAAGTTGAGAAGCAGTTCGCTATCGCCTCGCTTAAGCTTGCTATAGCAAAATCCGTGGAAGGTATAGTTGTGGTGAAGTCCACGGCCTTTGCCCTCAAGGATACCCCGAAACTTGAGCTTGAGAGCAGGAACGTGATGGGCGTAGTTGTCCCCAAGATCGATGCATCAAGTGTGCACAAGAGGCTTGATGAGCACGGCTACGGCATAATCGGTACAAGTTCACGTATTGATGAGGCTGTTGATGCCTATGAGATCCTGGTTGAGAAGGTCATACTCGCTGCTGAGATCGAGACAACAATGAAGAAACTGCTTGAGGATATAGAGAAGACAAAGCGCAGGGTGAATGCCCTTGAGTTCAAGGTCATACCCGAGCTTACAGAGGCCAGGGACTTTATCGTATTAAGGCTTGAGGAGATGGAACGAGAGAACACGTTCAGGCTGAAGAAGATAAAGGGGTAGGCGTTTTTATTTGACAGGAAAAGGATGAGACCGTAAGATTAAAGTAATACGGAAACTGAGTATCGTCCGGTGCAGGTGACTTCGGAGGAAATGGCAAGCCATGTGGGTAAGGCTTGCAGCGCACCTTTAGAGTCGCCCCACATTGGAGCCCTGCACCGACTTTAAAGATGCGAAGGTCATTTCTGGACTCCTGGTTGCTATCATGGCTCAGTTGGGCAGGGCTGGGAAGTGGTGGAAAGATATATTTCTGCCCGGAGCTGTACTAGCGGTGAAAAAGCTTAATCGGCAAAAAACGCTAACAAGCCCTGTACCCTTCAAGTATGGTGTAGGCGTTTCTCATGCTCTCATGCTAATTAAAAGGTCTCAAAAATCGATAGGTTTTTATAAACGTATAAAATGTATATATAAATATGCTGAAAGAGTTGTACATACATAATTTTAAATCATTGAGGGATACAGGAAAATTGGAAATTAAACCAATTACTTTTTTAGTTGGACCAAATAGTTCTGGTAAAACAAGTATTTTTCAAGCAATTTTAACATTACGACAAACCATCCAAAATAGAGATATGAAAAGCGCATTAATCTTACAAGATTATATTGATTTGGGTTCCTTCAAAGATATTGTTTGGGAACATAACCTTAAAAATAACATTACAATAAAATTAGCAGATACAAAAAATAAGTTCGAAGTTGAATTTGCTTTTCAAAAGTCTAATGAATCTATTTTTTTGAAAAGATTTAGAAATTTTGGAGTTCATTCTGATACAATCTATTTTGATAATTTTGATTACGAAGTTGTTAGAAACAGAAATGGAAGTTATTTTTTAAATATATCAAATTTAAAAAACCATATGGGGAAAAAGTATGAAATTGATTTTTTTAAATTTTTTAAAATTAAAAATATAGTTTTAGGTGATAATGAGTTAATAAAGGTCGAAGAAGAAATAATTAAAACTGAAAAAAATAAACATACTAAAAAATTAAAAAATAAATTATATAAAAACATAGATGATATATATCTAATTCTTTTTGTTGAAAATCAGGAAAAAAAGTTAATAAAATTATTTGATCATATTTTCCATATAGGCCCTTTGCGGCGAGAGCCACAAAGAATATATACAGCCAGTGGTGCCGTCCCTCTTGAAGTTGGGAAAAGTGGAGAGTGGGTAGTTGATGAATTAATATCAAATCCTGAAACTAAAGAAAGAGTGAATAAATGGTTTAAAGAATTTTGTATAGCTTCAGATTTTAAAGTTCAAGAACTGAGAAGAGGCTCAAAAAGATACGAAATAATTATTAAAGAATTCAATACAGGGATATGGATTAATATTGCAGACGTTGGTTTTGGTGCATCTCAAATTTTACCAATAATCGTTGAAGGATTTATCACCAAAGATTCCACAATCCTTGTTGAACAGCCAGAAATTCACCTTCATCCGAAAGCACAAGCTACAATGGGAGATCTCCTTGTCGACATCGCTAAGAATGGACAAAATAGCGTTATTGTTGAAACTCATAGTGACCTAATAATTTCAAGAGTTTGTACCAGAATTGCACAAGGTAAATTAAACAATGATGATGTTGCGGTTTATTATTTTAACCCAACAAAAGATGGCACAGAAGTGATCGATGTGACTATTAATAAAAAAGGGCAATTTCAAAATTTTCCTGAAGGTTTCTTTGAAGAACGATATGAAGAGGCTCTAATGAGCGCAAACATGATATTTTGAATTGGATTGGAGACTTATAATGAAACTAAGATGGGTGATTGATGCTAGTATATTAGGCAATGTATGTAAAAAGAACAACAATGATATTACGCGTGAATTCTTAGACCAGGTTAAGAAGAATCATTATGTTGTAGTAAATTTAGATGTCATAAATGAATATAAACCCATGCCCGGTAGAAAGAATCTAATGTGTGAGCAAAAAGATAAAGAATTTTTACAGCAATGGATTATAGAACTTAGAAGAAAATTTGGTGTCTCTTCCAAAAATTTGCCTGATCTCCCCTTATGTATAATAAGACAACTAGATAATAAATTTAAAAACGAAGATTGCATATACGTAAGACTTGCGCTTTCTAACAACGATAAACTTCTTGTTGCAGAAGAAACCCATTTTCAAAATGTAAGAAATTGTTTAGAAAAAAATAATATTCGTATGTTTAATGAAATAGAAGCTTTGGAATACATAGATCATTAGCTAAAATACAATTTTTCTATAGAGACAAAGCAAATTAATAGGAACACGAATCCATGAGCATACTTACCGATGCTCTGTTCTTCAAGACATGGTGCGTGACGCAGCGTGCCTCGAAGCATAAGAGAGAAAGTATAACAGACAAGACATCAGAAAATAATAACAAAATGTCTCTTGGGTTGAAATCCCGCCATTTGAATCTGCTCTCGAATGAAGAGAACTGGTAGCTCGATATCATGAGAGACCGTGCGGATAGTGAGTACTGGGGTGGTCATGGTCGGGATGGTTACGAAAGCTCTCTTATGCGACCGAGGGAGGTCTCATAACGTCCTCCTATGGTAAGGGATACGCCAGACGAAAGCTAATATTGAGCATCCCTCTGATTTTGGTGAAAATATGGTTGGTGAATCGGTGGAATAAATTAATATACTATCAGTATCTAAGTAATACTGATACTCATTGACCGACTTTCATAAAGCTCCAATAAAATACAGAATACATGCTTCCAATCGGTTAAAAGAACGTTTCCAGATGAAAACTGATGAAGTACGGCATTACCTGAAAACCGGTAGACATATAAAAAAGTGCAATAAAGATGGAGAGATTGGAATCATTCAGAGTGAAATTGGAGACGCAAGAATACGTTTCGTTTACACCGTTAGAAGCGGGACGATTTATATATTGACAATAGAGGAATAAAATATGACAAAATGCCCCCTATGCGAAACAGAGATGAGAAAGGAACGTAAGGAGATAGAAAAAGGCGTATGGGCTACTGTTGAGGTCTGTCCTCAATGCAAAGATGAATGGATAGATGAAAAAGAACATGATAGGCTTGTAGATCTGTTCAAGCGCAAAACTTTCAACCTTGGAGGCAGTATCGCAGTCAGAATACCCAAGGAAATAGCCGATGCCCTTTCCATACGAGAAGGAACCGAAGTAAATTTCTCTGTACAAGATAAAAAGATAATAATATCCAAGGCAACAGCATAAGCTTACAATGTACTCAATTATATAGGCAGCATCGCAAAGTAATATTTACGCCTGAATAGAAGAGAGAAAGAACAAACAACAGGACATAAAAAGCTACAGCACCATGTCCGCCGGGGTGAAAATCTCACCATGCGGAGCTGCTCCCGCATGAAGAGAAGGAAAGTGCAGGCTTGAGGAGTTTTGAGGCTAAAAAGCGTACTTGGAGAACTATTCTATATACACTTCCTGAGCCTGAGTTGAGGAAAATGGGCTGGTTTCTCTTTCTTCATAATACATATTATCTTCTTGTCTCAGATACTAACTGCCAGCTTGGTTTTTGCTCTTCCAGTCACGGGCTATTTCCTTGCCTATGACATGCAACCTGTCCCAAGCTTTTGGATCTTTTTTTCCATCGTTGCACCAAGAGTCCTACGCATGGCATTGTCAAGTGAGGAAACAAGGGTTTCTGATTATTTGCATATCTGACACTTGCTCTGTATAAACATCATCTTGGTGTTAATGGGTGGGAAAGAGTCAAAGAGAGTTTGGATGAACTGGGAAGGATTAGAAAAACAACTCTCACCCTAGGCGGAGAGAGAATGGATAAAATCACTGTTCTTACGAATGAACAAAAAGAGATTATTGGAAAAGTGGGTTTAGAGGATAAGATTCTTTTTTGAACGTAGTCTATAAAACCCTGAATCTCAGGTTATTAAGCCTAGGTATTCACGCGGGATACAAATCTTTGAATGTTTTTTCTCAAGAACTTAAACACATCGCTGGAAACATGCTCATATAAGTCACCATCGTCTTCTCTTTTTACTTGAGTAACTGTATATCTTTGTAATGAAAGTTCTTCTTTTAAAAGAGTTTCCATTGCTGGTATTCCTCTGTCTATTTCCTCAAATATCCTGCATTTCCAGAGTATCTTTGGATCGTCTATAGCATGAATCAACTCTCTTGCTACACTACCTGTTTTCCCTCTGCATGTAAATACAAGGATGTTTAAATCAGCCCATTCCAGGCAATCTAAACTCTTTTCTAAGTTCGGAGTATCTGATGCTTCAGAACTAGTAAAATCTTCAACTATGGCAGTATTTGTATATCCATCTTCTCTCAAGCGATCACGAAGTTTTATTAGCCGTTCTTTTTCCCCTAAATGCTTCTCATCAGATGGAGGATTATAAGCACCATAGATGACTATGTGAATTTTATCCTTATATGCAAGGATAGATTCTTTTTT
Organism: Candidatus Methanoperedens nitratireducens; assembly: GCF_000685155.1. GTDB lineage: Archaea > Halobacteriota > Methanosarcinia > Methanosarcinales > Methanoperedenaceae > Methanoperedens > Methanoperedens nitratireducens. Next base: position 17,354 of record NZ_JMIY01000005.1, on the reverse strand, counting down.
CTTCCTTTGAAATTCATCGAATCTTTTTTGAATCCTCTTTACGTTTAGATTCACGCTCTTTTAAGATAGACTTAATGGATAAAGCTTTTACGTTAGTACAAACAAATATACTCAAGTAAACCTGAGTATACTTATAAAAGGAGCCTCTAAGAGAGGTATGCTATGGGAATATATACTAACAAAAAAATAGAAGAGTATGCAAATGAAATGCCTTTAGAGCTTAAGCGAGCAATAGAAGCTTTAAATGATGATTTTAGACTGGCCATTTTTTTTGTGCTTTTCAAATATGGTGAATTGTCTTTCTCTCAAATAATGACTGAATTAGAAATACCCCGTAAAGACAGCAGTATTCTATCTCATCACCTGAAGATACTTGAGAAGGGAGCACTTATCGAAAACGAATATGCCAAAAAAGAAGGTATAGATAGCCATTCCTTTTATGACCTTACAGAATTTGGAGAGGATGTGCTTAAAGGTTTGATGCATACGCTTGCTGTGCCTCATTTAGACAATGAACCAATCGAACCGCTTAAAGAACTTCTATATCGGGTGGGATTAACCCAAGCTGAAAAAGCTTTCAAGAGAGGGAACAAATGAACCTGACGCCTCAAGAAGCCGGAAGGATGGAATATCTCCTGGGCAAATCCAGACTTAGCTATCTTACTAATAAAGAGGAAGAGGAATTACGCTATTTAATCACAAAAGAGCAGCCCTCGGCTAAAGATAGTTCCATAGATGAATTAATTAAGCTTGGTTTAATCCTGGTCGGGTTGTATTTTCTATCAAAAGCGCTCAGTAAGAAATAACAAATACAATAGCACTTTCCGCATCTCAAAGAATGATGCAGAGACCATCTCTGGGCGCCGAGCTGTTTCCATGGTAGTGTCGGGCAGGGTTGGGAGGTGGTCGAGAGATATATTGAGACACAGGATGTGCACCATGCAAAAAACGCTATGAAGAGATAAGGACTATTGGACGAGCTAAGTTTATCCCCAAAATATCATAAGCAGCGACAAACAAATTTCCGAACATTTTCGCCGTGACTAATGTTTTGAATTATAATGTTTTTCACTTAACCTGTTTACTCAATTGGAAATCTCTTTTAGCTTTCAGGCTATATATAAATAGCCGAAAGATTTTATAACGAATAAAGTATATCAGTTAATGAGAAAAAAGTTATGGTTATACAACAAGATGAGAAAGTTGAGAATGTTAAGGACATTTTCAATAATAAAAATATCTTGCGCATAGAGATAATAAATAAGAAACTAAATAGCATTAATCATAATGATAGAATTGATGGTTTAAAGCTAGCTTTCAAAAATTACACTGATCTGCCTAAGAATGAAGCAATTAATATTCTGACAAAAGCTGCAAAAGATGAGTCAAAACCAGTACGATTATGGATATTGACTTCATTTAATGGCATTTTAGGAAAAAATATTCCAATCGAAGTTCGTCGTGATATAAGTAGACTACTATTGAAAACAGATGATGACGAAATAAAACAAAAAGCAATAGAATTTCTAAATGTACCAGTTGAAAATAAACCTAACACATCAACATCAAATGAACTTATCGAGGAAATGAGATTTAAACAAACAGAAATTTTTAAGAATAATATCAATGATTTTCCAAAAAATGATTTAAATTACAAGGAAAAAAAATCTGAATTATCTCAAGTCCAAAAAGAAGATAATGAATTAAAAGAATATATATTATGTTTAACTTTATGGATGGGCGGAGATGGAGCAATTTTCAATCTTCGTGACATATTACAATATTTACCTAATAATGAAAATGATATTAAAAGAAATTTAGAAGAACTGCGGCAAGATAAAATACTTAGAAATGTTAATGGAAATTATTCATTGACTAAAAGAGGATCAATTTTAGCAGATTCCATTCTTTTAAAAATAATTGCAAGATGGAATAATGCTTCAGAATGGGTAAATCAGCAAGGCTATGCAACTATTCATCATGGTTTTATTGAAGATAGGAGGAATACTGCCTTATCTAATTTATATTTAAGTTCAAGGAGTTTTATTACTGATTATTTTCAATTTGTACTAGAAAATTTAGTAGAATATTATAGTTATAAAAAAATTTCTTATTTTTCAAACTTCAGAAGAATACTGATATTTTTTTCTTTAAATCCGACTTTGGACTTTTTAAGGTCTAAACGTGAAGAATTTGAAGACGTGATTTGGGATTTTTCTAATAACGAAGTAGTCAAAACCGTTGATTATAATAATGAAAAATTAATAGTAATAAAGAATGACTTGCTAAGGAGACGAAATAAGGAGTGGAACAAATGACCATTAATTTATCAAATAACCGCAAATTGGCTTTCAAGCAAGTTGATGATGAGATTGTTGGTAGTAATGCTGCCATTATCGGGAATAGATCACAATTATATGATTTAAGTCAAAATGCTTTAGAAGCTAGATCGGTATTTTCTTTCACTATACAACACGCACGAATTATTGATCTTGCCATTTGCTCAATTTATTCCCCACCTTATAAGGATTTAAGGATGGAAAAACTTAGGTTTTGGTTTTCTGAAAGCGACCCTTCCCATACAGACATATCAAAAAAATTCGATGTAATCTTTGACAAAGCACGCCGGATGAAATTCATAAACAATGATAAAATGGGTAATATTTATAAAATTTTTGATAATCCTTCCGATCTTCTTCAAAAATGCGGAGGCGAACTTAAAACCTGGTTGAATGATCCTGAACCCTGGATGAGTAGAAAGATTATTAGCACTGATGGAATTGTTATGCTTGATTGCATCAACCAGGATAAACCACTTTTTGAAGATATAAATCCAGTAGATTTTGGTCTCAATAAGGGAAAGTATGTGTCATTAATTTCATTAATGCAAACATTTGGTATCATCAAGGTGACTGAATCCAATTGTATGATACCCTATTTGTCATTTGAAATATATGGGGATCGCATAAATGAAGGCCTCGATGATATGCTTGAGGATAAATTTAATCGCACTATTTTTGAATGGTGCAGAAAAATGCCCGGCATTTCTTCAGAAAAAATCGAAAGCCTTGCATTTGAAAAATTTCCAGCATATGAAAAAGAATCCGTCAAAAATTCGCTAAGCAAAATTATTAATGGAATGCAGAGGAATGGTCTTATTGAGGTTTTTAAAAATAATGTAGACCATTATTTTTACATAGTTCCTGTTTGGTTAAGAAATTCCATCCTTAAAATCCATCCAACTAGAGTTGAATCCGATATGGTAAGAAATGCTATAAGGTCATGTGGGATGTTGTGGCAGAGTATAGATGATTTAAATGAATATCCAATTTTCCTTGATAATGTAAAAGAATCCTTAAATGTACTTGGAGCAGGAAAAGACATTACTTTTAAAGAAATATTAGAGATAGATAATCGCTTAAAACCTCTTCTAATTTCATTCTTATCTAATGGTATTCTTGGTTTTGATAAAGATACAAATACATTCTCAGTAAATAGTGAAACAGTAAATGTTTTAAAAATTATTCCAGACATTTTGAAGATATCCGGTGAAGCGGATCTTTGGATGGAGTTTGTCAATGGAAAACCAACTTATGAAAATATGGCAATTGACTTAGAAAATGCTTCCAAAGAGATTCACTCTGAAATTGCAGATCGATATACGGCTAAAGATTTGGAGAAATTCAAGGAATATAAATAAGAGGTTCGCTTTTGGTTAATGAAATATACCAGCGCAGCAAAAAAATCATCAGACAAATATTATTGTCTCAACACCTGACAAAGAATGATTTATTACTATATTTATATAATCATTGTATTTGCGGACAAAATTTGGTTCCACTTGAAATCGAACGTGGACAATTAAAATCTAAAATTTTGGACGATATAATAACAAAAGACGATTGCATAACAGAAAACGATAAGGGTCTACTTACTATAAATCAGCGCTGTAAAAGTAAAATATCGAACCCAATAGAATTGACATATAAAAAAGAATTCAAAGCTTTAAACATTTACAAAGGATCAGCTTATACTTTTTGCGGAGATATTGTCAAACTTCAACCTCGTTATTCACCAGATATGGCAAAAATAGCACCACTAATTCCTAATACGCCGGATTTAGGTGCCTTGTTTACGATACCTGTTAATAGTAAGATTTTTGAGCTATTTTTGCCACTCTATCAAGATGATGATGAAACTATAATATTTGAAATAAATTCAAATATATCAAAACCATCCGCTTATGGTAAATACGAAGAGACACGTGCTCATATTAATAGATTTTTAACTGATTATGATTCGAGTTTTAATGTAGATGATACTTTGTATAAATTTTTGAATACAATTTATCCTCTATCAATCTGCAGCTATAATGAATATTGTATAACAGAAGCCGGAGAACTGCATAAAAATTCTCCCGTTAGATCAGAAGATTACTTGAATAACTCAAAGAGATTGAAAAATAGTAGATGTTATTGTGGTCGAGACGTATCTTTTAAAGTTACTCAACTTAAATCTGAAAGAATAAAAAAAGATTTTATAAACGGTGTTTTTTCTGAATGGTATGCATCAAAAAAGATTGAAAGCGCTGGTTTGGATAATACTTTATGGAACACAGATATAATATTTAATGATTCAACTGAAATACATAGCGACGCTATCGGGTTTAATGATGATCTTATTATTCTAATGGAGTGTAAACGCATTTATAACGAAAACAACGATTTTAGAGGTGCAATAAAGAAATTAAACAAAGACAAGGAATTGTTCCAAGAAAAATACAACGATAAGGATGTCGTTATTGGATTAATGACGAATTTTCATAATTCTAATACTATACCTCAGAATATTGATTTTAATATAAATCATGATAATTTTCTTGATTTTGAAGATATATTGAGGGATTACGTATAAATCTGTACTATATTTGCCAATCGCCTGAACGGAAACACAGAAAGCATGTTAAACGAAGTATATATGAATTCATGAGCATCCATCCCGATGCCCTGCACATTCCAGTGTGGAATCCGTGACACAGCGTGCCTCGGAACACAAGAGAGAAAGCCCAAACAACAGGACACCTGAAGAAAACGCTGGAAAAATGCAAAACAACAGCACCATGTCCGCCTTTGTGAAAATCCCACCATGCGGAGCTGCTCCCGCATGGAGAGAAGGGAAGTGCAGTATCGTGAGATGCTGTGCGGAGTTCCCTTATCGGCAACCACAGCCCGAAACAGCAAGCAAACCAGAAGTGGCCTTATCGTGATGTGACGCCCCCGGTCACGGCGGAAACTTGAGCAGAATATAGGCGATGGGGTTGGTCATGGCAGGGATGGTTTAGAATGCTCTCATGTGCGACCGGGGGAGGTCTCATAATGTCCTCCTTGACGTTGGGTTAATATCCTACACGCTCCTGGATCATTGAATCCAACGGAAAGGGTACCCAATGTAACAATTGTGACGCTAAAAACAGGGGTACGATAAGGTTTATCGAAAAAACATCAACTATTTTTAAATATATTTTCTGAATTCATCTGGATCAACCTTTGCCAGCTTTAGAATACCACGCAGCGTGCCTATTTTCAATTCTTCATGCAGAGGCACGACAGTACCAACTTTCCCTTCCGGTGTCATTTTTGAAAGTCGAACATGACTACCGGATTGGCCGCTAATTTTGAATCCAAATTTATTGCAGAGAATATTGATAGCAGTTTTCCCTGATACTTTCCTAAGCTTCGGCAACTGGAGCAACCTCAAAAGTGGTTATAATGGATTTTACCTCTCTCTCCAGCGGGAACTCTTCTAGATACAATTCAGTTGCTTCCTTGAGGTTATTTACAGCCTCTTCTATTGTCTTTCCCTGACTGAAAGTACCTACTTCAGGACACTCTGCTACATACATATCTTCTTCCTTATGTAGTACTGCTGTGAGTACTTTTGATTTTACCATAATTTATCACTCGTTTCCTTTACTTTTTATTTTCAAAGTACTTTTATATTTGTCATCTAATTCATCATAAACATCTAAAATTGCTTGGGATAGCTGTGCACCGTTAATCAAATAAATTTTTTTCTTATGGGCAAAAGTAGATTCTTCTACAGCCGATGGAGTAAAGTGAGATGTAGTTACAAAAATACCTTCTTCACCTTCTATAAGAGTACCACGAAGCTGAAGTATCTCCGAGTTGGATATATTTCTTGAGACCCTTTTAATTTGCCCTCTATATTTTGTATAACCCTTATCGTTAAGGCAAACAAAATCGACACCTCCATCAGCAACATCTCTAGTTTTGATCGTATTGACGTCATATTTCAAATTTAATGTTTTACACGCCAATTGCTCAAAATCACTCGGGCTAATTTCCATAAGTCTTTTCTGAACCTCAAATAGCTTTCCAATTGTATCTGTTTTGTTTTCTATTATAATAGGCTTTGTTTTAAGTTGCTTACCAGATACCAATGCTTCGATTTCTTCCTTATGCTCATCTACATTGAAAACTGTTAATTGCCCATTTAGAGAATTTTTAAGTGGTTCTAAAAGCATATCTCTGGGAATATTTTTAATCCAATCAACGTCTCTTCTTACTCTTGTATATGCTTTATCAGAAGGTTTTTTGATATAATAAGCAGGACTTTTTATTTTTCCTATTTTGTAAACTATGCCATTATCGTCTTCTGGGTAAGTAGGTAATATAATAATATGTCCCGCTTTTATATCATGCACGAATCTTAAAATTTGACTTATATCTGTTTTTTTAGGAGGCACATCATAAGTATTTTCATATATTTCTTGTAGTTTATCTTTATTTTTCTCTGAAAACTTTGTTAAATCACCCATTGCAGACCAACCAATCCCTACAAAATTGCTAATCTCTGCTATTTCCCAGTCCTCAGTATCGAAACAATAATTCTTTGGTATTTCATAATCTTCTAAATCATCATCCTCTTCTAATCCGCATGTCATTCTTACAACCCAATATCTAACCATAAAAACAACTATATTTTTAAAGTTCTTAAAGGTTTTTACTTGTACCGATATTTCATTTGTAAATTGTCCTTCCCATCCTTCTTATTATCCTCCGAAGTATTCTTTAAGCTTCATCGCGAAGAAATTAAAAGGAAGATCGAGCAGAATCTTGAGAGAGGAGTTCCCGCATCTCAAAGAATGGTGCGGATACCATCTCTGGGCTCCGAGCTGCTTTCATGGTAGTGTCGGGCAGGGTTGGGAAGTGGTCGAGAGATATTTTGAGACACAGGATGTGCACTATGCAAAAAACGCTATATACAGGCCTCGTCCTTAAGTACGGGGTTTGTGACGCGTGCCTCGAAACATAGTAGAGAAAGCATGTTAAAAACAGGGGCACGGATAAAACAGCAAAAAGGCAACTTGTGAAACTTATCGGATATGCTTGTTAAAATTTTTTACTTCTTCTTGCGGCTTTGCAGTCTCTATGCATTCTGCAGCCCTTTCTATCTGCTGTTTATCAAGACTGATTAATTTAGCTCTGAACAAAGATGCAACAGCCACATAAATTGCATCACACCCTCTGAGTCTATATTCAGCGGCAAGCTGTGAAGCATTATCCGCAAGCTCCCGATCTATTGGAACAAACACTATGTTCGGGATCTGTTTTAGCTCTTTTATAAATTCTATTGCATTTTCAGGATCATCAGTGCCCCTTGCGATTGCTGATGAAATCTCAGGTAATACAATTTCTGGGACGATTATCGTAATTCCTCGGTCTCTGATGTTTTGCATGAGCTTCGCACTGTGTTCATGGAACTCCTCACCTTCAATTTCAGCGTTTATGAATACACTGGCATCTATACAATACATATTATCTTCTTGCCTCAGATACTAACTGCCAGCTTGGTTTTTTGCTCTTCCAGTCACGGGCTATTTCCTTGCCTATGACATGCAACCTGTCCCAAGCTTTTGGATCTTTTTTCTCCATAGTTGCACCAAACGTCCTACGCATGGCATTCAGTTCTGTTTCAAGGGCATCTATCCTGCTCTTAAGAGTCTGTATAGTATTTTCCATTCTTGCACCTTAATTATAATATTGTAATGGTGAGCACGATATAAAATAATTACCTATTGCTCTATGTGAACTGAAAAAGAGCACTGGTGTTGTAATTTTTCGTGTCCACCGGGTTAGAATCCCGCTGCGTTGGTCTGCTCCTGCTTAAAGAGAACGGGGTGCGGTATTGAAACACTGTGCGAAGTTTCCGTATCGGCAACCACAGCCCGAAACAGCAGGTGAAACAGAAGTGGCCTTATCGCGATGTTACGCCCCCGGTCACGGCGGAAACTTGAGCAGAATATAGGCGATGGGGTGGTCATGGCAGGGATGGTTTATTTCTTAAACAAACACATAAATATGTGTAAAAACATAATATATTTTATGCCAACCATG
>NZ_JMIY01000005.1:0-8837 GCF_000685155.1 Candidatus Methanoperedens nitratireducens | reverse complement strand
GGAAACTTATAAAAAAATCCATACGAGAACAACATGATATCGAGTGAGTTGGGAAAATGAGACTGGTGATAGACACCAATATTATAATATCCTCCCTCATATCCAACTCAACACGGCGTTATATTCTGATGAATTCAAATATTGAATTTATAGCGCCAGAATACACATTTACTGAGATTTTAAAACATGCCGATCTTATCGAAAAGAAGGCAAAACTCGAATCTAAGGACCTGCAATATGTGATGGATATGCTATTTTCACGAATCACCATCTACCCAAAAGATGAATATGCCGATTGCTATGCTCAAGCTAAAAATATTATGAAAGATGTCGATCCCGATGATGCACCTTTTTTGGCGCTGGCTATGAAAACCAAAGTTGATGGAATATGGAGCGAGGATAAAGGATTCCAGCAGCAGAACTATGTAAAAGTATACACTACAAAGGAACTTTTAGAGCTTATATAACACAAGTTTTAACGATATTTCTGCGCCTTGATGACCTTTTATCCCTAACTCTGGCGCCAAACATGATCTCAAGCCTTTTCTCAATTGTATCTAAGGTATCCAATTCGTCTTTAAATGTCTGTTATCCGCGCCGGGATGCCTAACATTTCTATTTCCACTCCGTTTTATTTATGCCATACTTACTCAATTCGATTTTAAGTTTATCATAAATATTATCCACATCAGATTCTTCTGTTGAGATGTATTTGATGTTATGTTTTTTATAAATATCTTCCTTCTTTCTGCGATTTTGTATATAATCAGGTTCATCTGACCCCCAATGTTCTAAATAGATCCCAATTGCTTGGATATAAAAATCAGGATGAAGTTTCTGTCCGTCTAAGATCAAAGTTGGTTCATATTGAACTATGATTCCATTATCTGTCAAGAATTCTGCAATCGTTCTTTCAATTCTTGAACGGACCAATAAACCATGTTTTGTTCTTACTTTTAGACCTTCCTTATGTTTTTCTCTAAAATTTTGATATGTATATTTTATTTGCGGTTTATCTTTAGTCAATGCAGTTTTGATACCTTTTTTAATATTCTTTGATTTTAACCAGCAATCATAACAGAGTGGTTTATCATCTTCTTTCCAGTTTCCACAATTTTCACATTTAGTTAACAGACCTTCCAGAGACAAAGTGGATAAAAACCAGAATTCTTTCCGCAAATTTGACAAACCATAAGAATCAACATATCACTAAAAGTCTTATTATATATATTATTCTGATGCAAGAGTATTTAGGACGTAGACTAATGACGGTACATTTACATTAATTTCATGCGTAAAGAGAAGGGAAATGCAGGCTTGAGGAGCTTTAAGGCCAAGAAACGTACCTGGCGAACTATTTTATATACACTTCCTCAACCTGAATTAAAGGAAATGGGACTGATCTCTCTTAGAAGAAAATTATAAAAAATTCAAAACATAATAATAATAATTTGACTTTGAGATCAAACGATAATTTTATTACAAGGTTTAAGAATATCGATCACCGAGGTAGAGATATGGCTGAAGTAACTATGACTGAAATCAGGAAAACCGTTGCAACATCTTTAGGAACCGCATTCGGAATTGTTATTGGTATGGTCTGGACACAGGTTGTGCTCTCAGCTTTTGCCACAGGTGGAATACCTTTAACTTCAACTGGCGGAACATGGACTCAATGGAGCTATTTTGTTATTACGGCTATCGTTATAACACTAATATGCGTTATTGCGATCATAATGATAGGTAGATGGGGAGGAAAACAATAAAAGTATCACCTTGACTCTACATTTTTTAGGGATAATTCGATTCTAAAGGTTCTGTCAATTTCAAAAGCTTATCAGAGATTTTAAAAATTGTTATAGAATTCCTATTGGTACCAAAAAGTTTAAGTAAAATATAATATATTAATGCAAATTTAAGTGCGTATGGAGGTACGTAAATGAAAAACAAACTTTTAATAGCCATTTTAATTTTTGTAGCGGTCGGTTTAAGCGGTTGTGTTCAAAGTGAAACGGGGACATTAGTCATGCAAATAACCGATGCCCCTACCGATTTAAACATAGAGAAGGCTTTAGTGACGATATCTAATGTAGAGGTACATTTAGCTGGAGCTAATGAAGATGCAAATACAACAAATGAAACGGGATGGTTTACAGTAGTTAGAGAAGAAAAGACATTTGACCTAATAAAAATAAAAGATGTAGATGAGTTAATAGGAACTTCAGAGCTAAAGGCTGGTAAATATACTCAAATAAGGTTGAATGTTGAAAAAGCATTGGTGTCAATTGATGGAACTGAGTATAATCTAACAATTCCATCTAAAACAGTAAAACTAATTAAACCATTTAACATTGTTGAAAACCAGACAACAATACTAACACTGGATTTTGATGCTAATGAATCTATCCAGTCTCAAGGAAAAGACAGGTATGTCATGAACCCGACCATTAAGGTAATACAAGAATAATTCCTTTTAATTTTTTAACTTCTAATATTTATTTTATTTTTCCGATTTTTATAACATCCTCTTTACTAACTTCTCATTCTCTGTCAATTTTTCTAAAAGAACTTCCTTCATTAAATCGCATGCCTGCAAGATTTTCGGATTCGCAATGTTGTAGTAAATATTTGTTCCTTCCCTTCTCGTGGTAACAACATTATTCTGTCTCAAAACCGTGAGATGCTGCGAGACATTTGCTTGCGGCACACCAGCCAGTTCGGTCAGCTCGTTCACTGTTTTCTCTCCATCTCTGAGCAGGCTAATTATCTCCAATCTCCTGGGGTTTGTGAATATCTTGCAGATCTCAGCATGCATTTCAAAGATTCTCTTGTCCATTTTATGTACTCCAGTTCATATTTTAGCATTAAAGATTTTAATTAGCATTGCAGTTTCTTCTTTATATTTCAGATACTCTTCACCAAATTTTTCTTCCATCTCTTTTTCCTCTTTCTTTGCAAGCCGGACATACATAATCAGCAGTATTGGCCACATTATTACAGTAAGTATAGTGGGCCACTGGATAATGAACGCAGAAGTTATCAGTAAAATACCCAGATACTGTGGGTGGCGGGAGTATCTATATATGCCGTCCTTCACAAGCCCTGTAGCTTTATGTATTTTCTTCCATCCCAGCACGATCAGGGCAAGTCCTGTAAGAATCATGATCGAGCTTACCGCCATCACCAGAAATACGCCTTTATCAAGTTCCAGTATTCCCAGGTGATCGAGGGCAACTGCTATAAGATGACCCGTTTCGCCAGTGGGCTGTATCGAGATGCCTAAAATAGAGGATAGAAGGAAAATCGTAAGAGGAAAGCCAAACATCTCTGTAAACAGGGCGACCATGAAAGCCTCATATATCCCAAGCGTCTTCCAGTCGTGCTTTTTAGGAGTATAAGCAAATCCCGCAGCAAAGAGTGTGAAGAACAAAATACTTGCAATCACTGCCACCCAGTTTCCATACCAGGTCATGTTTACCCCTTCAGTTCCTTCTCCATCTCAAGGTACTGCTCTCTTGTTATTTCCCCCCTGGCATATCTCTTTTTCAGGATAGCAAGCGCAGACTCAGACGTTTCTTCTGATTTTTGTGTTCCGGCATTTATAAGTGAAATCACAAGCCAGATTATTGCTCCCCAGAATAATACCATTATGATGGCTCCAGAGCCCATGCCGAAACCCATCATTCCGCCTCCGGAAAACAACAGGACTACTACCACAAGTAGCGCGATGAGTATCCACAAAGTTGAACTTTTATTGCTCATTTTTATACATCTCTTCAATTTTGGATTCTAATAACATATTCTGTATATGGAATATTCGTATATATGAATCTTTTGCAAGCTTCGGCATGTTTTTGAGGTATCAATACCTATTTTAACACCAAGAGGTTGAGCAAACCGCCCACTTTCCACACCAACCTTCAGACCAAAATTTTCAGGAATAACCTTTTTTAAGGCTTTAAGCTCTGAGAAATAAGCAGTCTTAGCTTTCTCAAACCATGCTTCATACTTAATCAATTTATATCAAATATTCAGGAATGAAGGGTAATAGTATAATACGCGGAAAAATAAAAGCTCACACAACGCATGGATAGCGGGGCATGGATTCGAACCATGGATCTACGGGTTATGAGCCCGTCGGGATTTCCTGACTACCCTACCCCGCTGCTGGAGTGGAGTGAAAACAGTATTTCCTAAATGTAAATAATAACTCATAAAGTCATCGGTTACAAGACTCTTGAGATTGAAAAGCTCTATTATCATTAACGTTAATTAGGTACAGTAAAACATGCTTTATGCTATCGAAACAACCGGAATAACCAAGATCTTCGAGGGTGTTACTGCTGTAAATAATGTAAGTATCTCTGTAAAGACAGGAGAATTATTCGGTCTCCTTGGCCCAAATGGGGCAGGAAAGACCACACTAATAAATATGTTATCTACCATGACCGAACCCTCAGGCGGAAGTGCCAGGATCTGGGACTTTGATATCAGCAGGGATGCATCAGCGGTCAGGCAGAGTATAGGCGTGGTGTTTCAGGATACCACGCTGGATGATCGTCTCACCGGGAGGGAGAACCTTGATCTTCACGGCAGGCTCTATGGCATGGACAGCAAGAACAGGAAAAAAAGGATCGAAGAGGTTCTTTCCCTGGTCGAATTGACTGATAGAGCAGATTCAATAGTTAAAACTTACTCAGGCGGGATGATGAGGCGTCTTGAGATCGCCCGCGGGCTTATGCATCATCCACATGTCTTATTTCTTGATGAACCCACACTCGGCCTTGATCCACAGACAAGGAACCATATCTGGGAGTATATAAAGATCCTGAATAAAGAGGAGGGCGTGACCATTGTGCTCACCACGCATTATATGGAAGAGGCCGATCAACTATGCGGCAGGATCGCAATTATCGATCATGGCAGGATTGTTGCACTCGATACCCCTGTAGCACTGAAAAGCAGGCTTGGAGGAGATGTAATTACACTCGGGTTAGAGAATCCCGCTGATATGGCAAGATTATGTGATATCTATAAAAAGAACGGATGTGCAGAGATAGTGTCTCTGAAAAAGAACGAGGTTTTTATTACTGTCAGGGAAGGAGAGCGCCAGATCCCTCATGTGCTGAACCTTGCTTTGAATGCCGGTATTCCCATCCAGTCGGTAAGTCTTAGAAAGCCCACACTGGATGATGTATTTCTCCATCACACCGGCCGTGCGATAAGGGATAAAGAGGCAAGTGAAGCAGAACGCGTCGGATATATAATACGCTCAAGGAGGAAATAATGGTAAAAAAGGCGATCAATACTGTCTATACAATGTGGCTTCGGGAGATGCTGAGGTTCTGGCGCTCAAAATCGCGTATAGTTGGATCTCTTGCAACGCCTCTTTTTTTCCTGATAATCCTTGGTGCTGGTTTTAGTTCATCTTTCCAGCTTCAAGGAGGCGGTACATTCGATAGAAGTTATTTAGCGCCCGGCCTGATAGGTATGTCTGTTCTCTTCTCATCAGTGATGGGGGGCGTGTCTATCATATGGGACAGGGAGTTCGGTTTTCTTAAAGAGATATTAATTGCGCCTGTAAGCCGGTTCTTTGTATCGCTCGGAAAAGCAGTAGGAGGCGTTACAACATCCATGATCCAGGGTATATTGATCATGATTATTGCCTGGTTGATCGGGATTAGATATGTCTCATTCCCAGGTGTACTTGCAAGCATTGCGGTCATGTTCGTCCTGGGTATAGGATTTATCGGACTGGGTATTTCACTTGCTTCCAGAATCGAAAGTCATGAGGGATTCCAGATGGTCATGAGCTTCCTGACCCTGCCCCTTGTTCTTCTAAGCGGAGCTTTTTTCCCGATTTCAAACCTGCCTGGCTGGTTAATCATGCTTGTATATGCAAATCCTCTTACCTATGGAGTTGAGGCGCTTCGCTGGTTTTTACTTGGTAATTCCATAATTCCAGTATCGTTAAGCATAATAGTGATCGTCTCATTTGCGCTTTCGATGACTGTACTGGGCGGAAAATTGTTCGGGAAAATGAAGGTTTAATATGATAATCTTATCAGGTGGAACAGGCACACCCAAGCTGATCCAGGGCCTCAGGCTGCTTATCCCTGATGATGAGATCACAGTAATCGTGAACACAGCAGAGGATATTATTGTATCCGGGAATCTTGTCTCTCCTGACCTGGATACAGTACTGTACCTTTTCTCAGGGCAACTGGATGATACAAAGTGGTGGGGTGTTAAGAACGACACTTTTCATACGCACTATACCTTAAAAAAACTGGGTCTTAATGAGAAGCTCATGATCGGGGATATGGACCGCGCCACCCATATTTACCGCTCGGAACTAATGCGAAATGGTGCAGGCTTAACGCAGGCTACCCGGAAGATGTCATCAGTACTCGGGATAGGTGCCAGTGTTCTTCCAATGTGCGATGAAAAAGTAGATACGATGATCAATACACCGCAGGGACTGATGCATTTTCAGGATTTCTGGATAGGCGCTCGCGGTGAACCGGATGTTCTTGATGTTAATATTAGAGATATCGAAATAGCAAAACCCACAGATGAGGTGGTAGAAGCACTTGAATCTGAGGATAATGTGATAATTGGGCCGAGCAACCCGATAACAAGCATAGGGCCGATACTGGCATTAAAAGGAATGAGGGAAATATTAGCCAGGAAAAAAGTAATTGCTGTAAGCCCGATCATAGGTAGTTCACCAGTCAGCGGCCCTGCCGGGAAGTTGATGAGAGCCTGCGGGTTCCCCGTGTCATCTGTTGGCGTTGCTGAATGTTATGGTGATATCCTGGATGTTATTGTGATCGACCAGAGGGATACTGCTGATGAAAAAGACTTTAAGGTCAGAGCGGTGCGGTGCGATACCCTCATGACCTCGGTTGAGAAAAGTGAGAGGCTTGCTGGATGTGTATCAGGCATCTAATCATTGGTTCAGCCTTTTTACCCCGTCAGCCTTATGCCGCCTCTATCAACTTCAGGAACACCCGCTGCAAATCCATCCTCTCCTCCTCGAACATGGATATGGTTCCACCCATGGACTTCACCGCCTTCGCTATCTCCATGCGCGCACCTAAATCTGTAAGCAGCGAGATATGACCGTTCACTGCCTCAACAGAGCGCACGCCTTTTAATCCCCTCAATCCCTCCATAACCCTCTGCACAGGCAAATCCTGTACTTCAAGTGCATACCTGATGCCTACCTTTTCCCTCACCTTATCCCTGAGTTCATCCACAGTGCCTACAGCAAGCAGCCTGCCCCTTGCTATAACGCCTATCCTGTCGCATATCTCCTCAACCTCAGCCATGCTGTGGCTGCTTAAAAATACTGTCACGCCCTTTTCCTTGCTGAGCTTCTTAATCAAATCCCGCATCATCTGCGCGCCAAGAGGGTCTATGCCGCTTGTGGGCTCATCCAGGAAAAGAACACCTGGCTCATTTATCAGCGCCTGGGCAAGACCAAAGCGTTTTCGCATACCTGTTGAAAATCCACCTGTTCTCTGGTCTACGGCACGCTCAAGACCTACAAGCTCAAGCAGGTCAACAATCCGCTTCTCCCTTGTCTTTTCATCGATATCATACAGCTTTGCATAGAACCTGAGGTTCTGCCTTGCAGTAAGATTATCATAGAAGCCAGCAGGTTCAGGCAAAACGCCCGTGGCTTCCCTTATCTTGATAACCTCCCTCACGATATCAAAGCCCGCAACTTTTCCTGAGCCGCTACTTGGTTCAAGCAAGCCTATCAGCATCTTCATTGTTGTGGTCTTGCCTGCGCCGTTTGGTCCCACAAAGCCAAAGACCTCGCCCTTTTTAACGCTAAGGTTAAGCGAATCCACTGCGGTAATCTCATTTTTCTTACCAAATCGCTTGGTAAGATCTATTGTTTCTATGATATTTTCATTTTTTTCTTTTTCTGCATCCATATTTTATCTTCTCCCGAATTTGCGTATTATGAACACAAGCGCAGCAACAGCCAGCAGTACCATCCCGATGCCTGCCACTCCGCTTGACCCTGATTTTTCAACATTGACTTTGATGCTCTTTTCCTCGCCCTGAACATCGCCGCTCCTGGCACGCATGAATATCTCTTTTATCCCTGAACCTGCATCTGCTCGCGCAGTTATCTCAACAGGAATGCTCCTCGATTCCCCGGCCTCCAGTTTTTCTATTGTCCCGAAGCTTCTGATCTGGGTGCTGATGCCGCTTACGTCCTGTATCTCAAGCTGCACGTTGCTTAAAGCCTCATTCCCGCCGTTCCTCAGGGTTACCCTGATCTCTGTTGAGCTTCCAGGGTTAAGCGTTACCTCGCTGTAGCTCGGATAAAGGCTGAGTATCTGGCTTTTCTCAAGACCTTTGTTAACGGTGACCTCAAGCCTCAGGGATACGCTTTTCTCTCCGCTAACAGCCCCCACAAGTACGGGGTATATGCCGTCGCTTGCATTCAGGGAAGGTTTTACTTTTACCCTGAACTTCTGCTCGCCTTTGGCAGGCAGATCAAGCGTGGTAAGCCTCACTTTATCATCAGTATCTGAGAGGAATTCCACGTTCCAGCCTTCTGGCTTGCTCAGTGCTTTTAAGTTGAGCTTTATATGCTGGTCGTATCTGTTTTTCAGAGAGACGATAAATTCCGCAGCATTTTCAGGTCTTATTTCAAGACCTGGTATAGCTGAGCTCATCTCAAGATATGCGCTCAGGGCCTGGGTTGGGTCTGTGTCAGGGTTTATGCTGATGCTCAAGGGCAGAGAGATGATCTGGCTTCCGCTTTCCATGGATGCTCCGATAAGGATTTCGTAGTCCCCATCTGCTGCATT
>NZ_JMIY01000004.1:225965-263270 GCF_000685155.1 Candidatus Methanoperedens nitratireducens | reverse complement strand
ATTCATTTTGCATGTGCTTGGATAACATTCAGAGCAGCAGGACTTTTCGGATAGGCTCTAAAACTAAGGCAGAAGGTTTATTGTAGATAAGATGTAACTCTTATAGCCAGATTATTAACTGGCATAAGGTGGGTGGGAAATATGAACAAGAAAATTAAAAAGGTAGCTATTGCTATCTTACTTGCAATAGCTCTTCTGGCAAGCAGCTTAACAGTCGTAGCTGGCAGCACTGTCGATTTTGAAGGGGATGTTACTATATTATGGAAAGAGTCTTTTCCAGGAAGTAGCTGGATGGATACGGTTCAAACAGGGGACCTGGATGGTGATAAAAAGGATGACCTGATATTATTCGTACATAATCCGGACACAAGAATCCAAACAGTGATTGCAAAAAGGGGGATCGACGGAACCCATTTATGGGAGGAATCAATAACAGGGGATGCATGGATGGATATTAAAGTTCTCGGAAGTGATGTTTCAAAAGATCACAGGTATGGGGATCTGGATGGTGACAGACTCCCTGATGTTATGGTTGTTATCAATAACAAGGATACAAATACCCGTACTGTGATTGCAAAGAGAGGAATTGATGGAACCAACCTGTGGGAGAAGTCAGTAACTGGAAATGAGTGGGTAACCGTAGAGTTCATGGATGATATAAATCATGATCGGTTGACTGATACTGTAGTTATTGTAAATGACTGGTCTGCAGGCACATATACAATATCTGCCAGGAAGGGTAGTAATGGTGCAACCCTCTGGGAAGAATCTGGCAGCGGAAACGTACAGACAAGCGGAATGAGTGACCTAAATGGCGATAAGCATGCTGATCTATTATTGAGTATTTACAATTGGGCTGAGGGCACCTATACTGCAGTTGCCAAGAGAGGATGCGATGGAACCGACCTGTGGCAGGAGTCGGTAATTGAAGGTACCTGGTTGGACTGGATGGAAACCAGATCAGTTAAAGATTTAAATGGGGATAGGATCGATGACGTACTAATGACGGTTCATAATTCGACTACAAACACCCACACTATAATTGCCAGGAAAGGAAGCGATGGAACCAGCTTATGGCAAGAATCAGTCTCAGGTACAGATGCATGGCTGTACCCCACACCAATAGATGATCTCAATGGCGACAGGACTGCAGACGTGCTAGTAACAACAGGCAATTGGAAGACAGGTGACTACACCGTAATAGCAAAGAAAGGAAGGGATGGAACCAATCTGTGGAAAGAATCAGGGACAGGAGGCAACTGGATAGAGACAATATCCGCTAATGATCTAAATGGCGATAAAATCGATGATGTGATGGTGACGATTCATAATGATGGCGCAAATACCCATACTGTAATTGCCAGAAGAGGGAACGATGGAACCAGCCTGTGGCAGGAATCAGTTACAGGAGATGCATGGATATACGCAGTACCGACTGGTGACCTCAATGGCGACAGGACTGCAGATGTGCTCATAACAACAAGCAACTGGGGAACAGGCACATTTACAGTAGCTGCCAGGAAAGGAAGCGATGGAACCAGCCTGTGGGAAGCATCATCCAATAGCAAGATATGGGGAGCCACAATTGGCGATCTGGATAGAGACAAACGAGAGAATGCCTTAGTTATTACGTATGATGCCCTCTATGCTGTTGGCACACCTAAATTTGGAAAATTTAGACTAATATACAACTAACACGAGGGTTATTTATTCTTTTTCTATTTTTAGGCTGTGTTTTTTAGTTGCTGTCTTTCGTGTCTGAAATTTGAATATCTATAGTCTGCTACGTAACAATCAATAAAATATTAACCGCAGATAAGCCGAAACTTCGGCTTGCGCAGTGTTGGGGTATGCTTCGCATACCCCTCGTTTGATAAACCTTTAGGAAAGGTTTACGCGGATAAACGCAGATACGATGCAGCAAATCTGCGTTCATTTGAGTTTATCCGCAGTTCGAATTCTCGTAAGTTTGGCAGGAGACTATAATATTAGAGACATTTTTAAGCCATATGCTTATATATATACTAAGTTATATGCCCTATCTTGGTAAAGGACGCTACTGCTTGCAGGATGATGAGAGATGGAAAATATCGGTAAGAAAGCCCTAAGCGAACGGGATATATGCACCAAGTACATCACTCCAGCCTGCTGAGTAAAACTTTGGCAAGACATATTTTCTGCAGGTATCAGCTTCGGTTATCATTCGAATTTTCCTTTGTGTATTTAGTCTCACTAATAATTCAATGTACTATGCAGTATTACCAGAGCTGTTAATATCATCTTCTATTTATTTAAATTTGTGCCAATCTATATCCCCAATCACTCAGAAAATCGAATAGACGGCGCTCTCATACGGATGGATAAGACTTAAGTAATAATAGCAATAAAAACTTAATTAATATAACCGTGAACAATTCGTAAACCGAGCCTGATGCTTTTTACGATTAAATGGGGGTTGATAAAATTACGATTAAAACAGGAGATAAAGTAACAGTTGAGTATGAAGGGACTTTAGATGATGGAACGGTTTTTGACAGTTCTAAAAGGCATGATAAAGCACTGGAGTTTGTAGTTGGTGCTGGACAGGTAATAAAAGGCTTTGACGACGCAGTGGTAGGAATGGAAAAAGGAGATAAAAAAGATATCACATTACAACCATCGGATGCCTTTGGTGAGCATCATCCTGAATTAATCAGGACACTACCAAGAGAAAAGTTCCCTAAAGAGGAGATAAGATCCGGGATGAGGTTTTTGTTAAGTCTACCGGATGGGAGACAGATGCCTGCAGAGATAGTAGAAGTGACAGATGAAACAGTAGCTATTGACCTGAACCATCCTTTATCTGGAAAAACATTACATTTTAAGGTCAGGGTTGTGGATGTTTCTTCTTAAATTTTTTTTATTACGCTATCTCTTTTTCACAAGTACTGAATTGGTATATGGTATTTGAATTATTGAAAACGCTGTGTGTTAAGGTTACATTTTTATAATTGTAAAAAGTATTAGATGAAAACGTGATAGAAAAAACCATTGCAGGATTGAAAATCGGAGATGCTCAGCCTGTAAGGATAATGGGTGTAATAAACCTGAGCAGAGAATCGTTTTATAAAGGGTCTGTAGTTCAGGCCGATTCTATATTAGATGCTGCCCTGAGGATGATCGATGAGGGCGCTGACCTGATTGATGTTGGCGCCCGCTCCACATGGCCTCAAGCCCGGAGAATATCAAAAGAAGAGGAGCGCTTGCACCTCATTCCTGCAATAAAGCATCTCTCGGATATCAGAGTTCCAATATCTGTTGATACCATGTTCTCTGATATAGCAGATGAGGCGCTTGATGCTGGCGCTGATATCATAAACGATGTAAGCGGTTTTACGGCAGATACCGCTATGGCAGATGTGGCAGAAAAATATAGCTGCCCTGTTATACTGATGGCAAGCAATAAGCTTCCGGGCGACCCTGCTGGCATGGATGCGGTAATGGATTCACTCGGCAGGATAATATCCCATGCCGAGGGAAAGGGAGTAGATCCTGATAATATTATCATAGACCCTGCTATCGGCAGATGGACGGCGCAGAAGCTTCCCATGTACGATTACGAGACCATAGATAACCTCAAGAGGCTCCGTGTTTTCGAAAAGCCCATTCTTGCTGCTATATCCAGGAAATCGTTCATTGGTGACGTACTTAATAAACCCGCCAGTGAGCGGCTTTATGGAAGCCTTGCAGCCACGGCGATTGCGGTGCGAAACGGAGCCCATATCATCAGGACGCATGATGTTGCACCTACAGTGGATGCTGTAAAAGTTGCGCAGGCTGCAAGGGCGAGAATACCAGCGGTGAGATCTGATGATTTTGAGGCTGAATTGCTCTATATAAAAGACCAGGATGACAGCGAAAGAGCGATGAGATCCATAGGAGTGACCGGAAGTGGAAGCCATGTCATGAAAAATAAGACCGTGTTATATAATATCCTGCTCAGGAACGTAACCACTACAGAGGCATTGATAATAAAACAGGAAATGCTTGCAAGGGGAGGAGACGCAGCCCTTCCGCGTGGAGCGGTATCCCATGAGGTAGATAAAGTGAACCTGATCATCATCGGGACACGGCTCCAGATCGAACGTCTTATAAAGAAGATAAAACACCAGGTAAGGAATTTACCTCTGATTGCTGATATGCTTGCAGAATTGATTTATAAAAAGGATGATACTATTTTCAGGTATTCAAGATAAAAATGATAATATCAAGGCAAAAGGAATTTAAAGATATACTCAGGGTACTGAAAGAGCAGAATATTTTCATAATCGGCTGCGGAAAATGTGCAACCAGGACCCATGTTGGCGGTGAACCTGAGGTGCTCGATATGAAGAAAAGACTGGCGGCAGCCAGAAAAAATATTGTGGGGTGGACTGTTTTGAGTTCTGTATGCAGTACCTCATGGGATGAGGTTCTCTCTTTTAACCCGGGAATTAAAAAAGCAGATGCCCTGCTTGTTATGTCCTGCGGGGGAGGAGCATCTGTCATATCAATGCTTTCAGGAATCCAGGTCTATCCTGCACTTGACACAGAATCCCTGGGAGGGGTCTGCCGGGATGAGATCATGAAAGAGCAGTGCGGTATGTGCGGGGAATGCACGATCTGGGAATACGGCGGGATATGCCCACTTGTACAGTGTGCAAAGGGACTGCTTAACGGACCATGCGGGGGCGCTGCTGATGGAAAATGCGAGGTAGATGATCGACCCTGTGCATGGGATGGTATTTATGAGAAGCTTAAAAAAATGGGTAAGCTTGAGTATCTTGAGATACTCCATGAACCTAAAGATCACTCAAAAAAGCAGAGGAGGAAGAATTGAGCTTCAGGGAGAAACTGAGTTCCGGGAAATTCATAATCACAGCCGAGATAAGCCCACCAAAAGGTACTGATATAGCAGACATGATAAAAGAGGCAGGCCTTATAAAAGATATCGTGGATGCGGTTAATATCACGGATAACCAGCGTGCGATTATGCGGATGAGCCCTGCAGCAGCATGCAGCCTTCTCTCAAATAGGGGATATGAGACCATAATGCACCTGACCTGCAGGGACAGGAACAGGCTTGCACTTCAGTCCGAGCTTCTGGGTGCATCGGCAATGGGAATACACAATGTTCTGGTAGTATCAGGAGATCACACAACAAAGGGAGACCATGAAGGAGCAAAGCCTGTGTATGACCTGGATTCTGTCCAGCTTCTTGGATTGATCCAGAAATTAAACCTGGGATTTGATCTCTCAGGTAATCTGCTGGATGGAAAGCCTGATTTCTGTTCAGGCGCTGTGGCCAGTGTAGAATTAAATGAACCTGGATTTATGAAGCTTAAGAAAAAAAGAAGGATGGGTGCAGAGTTTATCCAGACCCAGGCGGTCTTTGATACCCGGAAGTTATCAGAATTTATGAATAAAATTAAGAGTTCAGAGGCCTTTGATGGAATAAAAATAATAGCAGGCATAATCCCTCTGCGATCAGAAAAAAATGCAATATTCCTTAATAAGAATATCCCTGGCATAAAAGTCCCGGAGCCCATAATCGAACAGATGCGCACAGCTAAAGATCCGGTAGATAAAGGGATGGAGATAGCAGCAGGATTAATAAAAGAACTGCAGGGTCTGTGTGACGGCGTACATATTATGCCTGTGGGGAACCATGAGAATACAGCCAGGATACTTGAGATGGCGGAAATAAGATGAGAACTCAGATAGAGCAGGCTAAAGATAGGGCTGTTACCCCGCAGATGGAAGTGGTTGCAGAAGCAGAAGGCATTGATATCCATGTCTTGCTCTCCCGGATAGCAGAGGGGAGTATTGCAATCATGAGCAGGGGAAAAAAATCGGTTGGCATCGGCAGGGGTCTTGCAACAAAAGTGAATGTCAATATCGGTACATCCTCTTTAAGAATCAACCCTGATGAGGAAGTTGAGAAGGCAAGAATAGCAGAGAGGTACGGTGCTGATACCCTGACCGATCTTTCCATGGGAGGGAATATAACAGGCATACGCAAGAGGATATTTGATAATACCACGCTGCCTGTAACAACAATTCCAATCTATCAGGCAGTGGCTGAGAAGGGCCTTGGGAACATGACACAGGAGGATATAGTTCAAAATATAAGACAGCAGGCAGAGGAGGGCGTCAGTTCTTTTGTGCTCCACTGCATCGATAGTAAGACGCTGGGCATGCTAAAAGGGGGAAAAAGGATAATGGGTATGGTATCCAAAGGGGGTTCGATAACGAGCGCTTACATGCTGATCAATAACTGTGAAAACCCGTTCATAGAGAATTTCGATATGATTTTAAAGACCCTGAAGAAATATGATATCGTCCTCTCGCTTGGGAACACAATGAGAAGCGGCTGCATACATGATACAAGGGATAGGGCCCAGCTTGAGGAGATAAGGCAGAACGTGAGACTTGCAAAACGTGCAAACGAGGAGGGTGTGCAGGTGATAATCGAGGGAATGGGCGGGCATGTGCGCGCTGACAGGATAGCTGAGTACGTGAAGTTCCATAAACGCTGCTCTTCTTTCCCATTATTTGTGGCAGGGCCGCTGCCCACTGATGTGGCAGTAGGATACGACCATATTGCCGGAGCCGTAGGCGCGAGCATGGCAGGCGGTGCAGGGGCGGATTACCTGTGCTATATCACGCCCTCAGAGCACCTGGGTCTCCCCGGTCCGGAGCAGGTAAAGGAGGGACTTATCGCTTTTAAGATAGCTGCACACATAGGGGATTCGATAAAATACGGACCCAACGAGAGGGATATGCATCTTGCAAAAAAAAGGGCAGAACTTGACTGGGAGGGGCAGTTGAACTACGCTATCGATAGCGAGAGGGCAAGGGAATTAGCGCCAGAAGAAGGGCCGTGCACCATGTGCGGGGATTTCTGCGCAATAAAACTAATGAAGGGATTTTTGTAGTTTATAATTTCTTCGTCATATAAGGCCCTTCGCGCTCATACCCGAACTTCCTGTAATAATCCCGCACCCCGATACCGCTCATCACTGCTATCTTATCATATCCTGCATACCCTGCCGTCTCTTCGGCCTGTGCAAGCAGTTCCTCACCATACCCCCGGTGCTGCCACTGGGCATAGCCGGCACTGAGACCGGGAGGGACCATCGATCCGTAAACATGCAGCTCTCGCAAAAGAGCAGCGCCAGGAAGCTCCTGCCTGTGCGGCTTGTTCGGGAAACGCAGCCTTATAAACCCTATCAATACATCCTTTTCCGTATCCTCAAATGAGATGAAATGCTCTATTCCACCGCATGCCATATATTCCTCGCTTATCAGCTTAATGTTCTCTGGCTCTATTCCTGCGTGTCCGACCTCACGGCACCTGATGCAGCGGCACCTTTCCCCCATCTTCACAAGCCGCTCTTTTGCAAGCTGCCTTATATTGCTCTTCTTTACTCCGGCAAGCACCTGGT
Organism: Candidatus Methanoperedens nitratireducens; assembly: GCF_000685155.1. GTDB lineage: Archaea > Halobacteriota > Methanosarcinia > Methanosarcinales > Methanoperedenaceae > Methanoperedens > Methanoperedens nitratireducens. Next base: position 255,804 of record NZ_JMIY01000004.1, on the reverse strand, counting down.
AGGCAGGGATATCGCGCTGTATCCTCTGCAGACGAACCCATTTTGGCAGTATGGATTTGGTCTTTGCAAGCAATTCCACTGCCTCTTCCACTTCAAGGGGTGCATAATCCCCCTGCTCCCACATCCTGTGAAGCGCTGTTCCTTCAGTTACCAGTGTTGGATATATCTTGAGATAATCAGGCTTAAAACGCTCATCCTCAAATAACGTCCTGAACATTAGAAGATCTGACTCAGGTGTTGAGCCAGGAAGCCCGGGCATCATGTGGAATCCCACTTTAAGGCCGCTATCGCGAAGCCTCATATTTGCATCCGCGCTCTCCATTACTGTGTGGCCGCGCTGCATCCTCGAAAGTACAGAATCACAGGTACTCTGCACCCCTATCTCTACCTTTGTCGCACCCAGATCTAGTATGGTATCAATATGCCTTTTCTCTGTCCAGTCCGGTCTTGTCTCTATGGTGATCCCTACGTTCCTTATACGTGAGCTCTCGTTAGCTGACTGGACATCCTCCATTGAGAATGTGCTTCTACCTTTTCTCCATTCCGTGCTGTAAAAATCGTTCATTGCTTCAATAGTGCGTTTCACGAACCACTCCTGATAGCACGGTTCTCGTGAGGTAAATGTCCCACCCATTACTATAAGTTCTGCCTTTTCGATCGGGTGTCCAATCTGCATAAGTTGTCTTAAGCGTGAGGATACCTGCTCATATGGATCAAAATTATTCTCAAACGCCCGCCTTGCCGCTGGCTCTGCTCCCATGTAACTCTGGGGTGAGTGGAATTTTGATCCCGGCCCCCCGGGGCATGGTACACACAGCCCGTGCGGACATGGTGCAGGAGAGGTCATTGCGGCTATGACAGCCACGCCTGATAATGTTCTTACCGGCTTTAGCTGGAGAAGTTCAATAACCTCCTGCTTCTCATTCTCATTTGCGACTGCAAGTATACTGGAGTTACCGGGCAGGGATGAGAGTCCAAAGCGTACGCTAACTTCCTTCTTGGCAGCGTTTAATTCCTGCTCATTTGTTATTTTTTTAAGCAGTATCTGTTCTAACAGTTCCCTGCATGCGAAATCGGCTGTATTCATTTCGTCCTTATATTCTCATGCAGGGTAATTAAGGTTAGGGAGATGTAGGTGATAGTTACAATACTACCAGAACTTCCACCAGGGCTTCTCTCCAGGCATTCCTTCAGGCCCGCCCTTCAGGTATTTCTCCGGTTCTGATTCAAATACTTTCTTACATCCGGGCGCACAGAAATAATATGTTTTTCCTTTATAATCAGTCTTGTACTGTGCCGTTTCCTCATCAACCGTCATTCCGCAAACAGGATCAATAGCCATATCTATATCCTCCTATCAATATTTATCAACCTGAAATTTGCTCAGAGCTTCTTAAGCTTTTCGCAAAATTCCTGCCAAATTCAACACATCTATCAAGTTCTTCTTTAGTAGGTTGCCATTTTATCTTAAGACCTTCCTGAACAATTGGTATTCTTGCCTTCTCAAGGTTTTGCTCTATGTGTTTAATATTCTCCCCGCTCCAGCCGTAAGATCCGAAGGCTGCTCCTGCCTTGTTCTTGAACTTCAGGCCCTTAAGATCCTCAAGTATCGGCTGAATAGTAGGCAGAAGACCATTGTTTAATGCAGGTGAGCCTATAAGGATTCCTCTTGCTTTGAGCACCTCTGTCAGCACATCGTTCCTATCGCTGACCGCCATATTGAATAACCTGAACTTCACTCCTTCCTTCTCAAGCCCCTCACTTATCGCCTTTGCCATCTTCTCTGTAGCATTCCACATTGTATCGTAGATTACCAGAACTGAGCCATCATTTTTCCCTGATGCCCATTCATAGTACTTTTCCACGATCTGCATCGGGTCTTTTCTCCAGATGACCCCGTGGCTTGGGGCGATCATGTCCACAGGGAGGTTTAATCTCTTGAGCTCATCGATCTTTCTTATGACCAGGTCGCTAAAAGGGGTCAGGATGTTCGCATAGTATTTTATAGCCTCCTGGTATACCTCGATCTGATCTACCTCATCATTGAACCGTCCTGAGGACGCATAGTGCTGGCCAAAGGCATCGTTTGGCATCAGGATATTCTTACCTGTAAGATACGTGAACATGCTGTCAGGCCAGTGAAGCATGGGAGCACTTACAAAAGCCAGGCTGTTCTCTCCAAGGCTGATGGTATCGCCCGTGCCAGCGACCTTAAAATTCCAGAGCCTGTGATGGTGCTTATAGACACTTTCCCTTCCCTTCTCTGAGACCACAACAGTGGCATCCGGGATGAATTTCATCAATTCAGTAAGCGCACCTGAATGATCAACCTCTGCATGATTTGCCACTACATAATCTATATTTCTGATATCGGTTATTTCCTCTATATTATCTATCATCTCACTGGCATAGGGTCCCCATACAGTATCTACTAGAGCTGTTTTCTCATCTACTATCAGATACGCATTGTACGTCGTGCCCCTGTGAGTTGAGTATTCATGACCGTGGAAATGCTTTATGTTCCAGTCAACGACTCCAACCCAGTAAACACCTTCTTTTAATTCTACAACCATTGTATTACACTCCTGCATACTTCGAAACTCTGTAATCGTGTTTTTAGTTTTAACCTATTTAATACTATTGAGTCATTAAATCGACCGCATCTTATGAATTTTGTTTTTATCTAAAATAACCACGAAATATGCCAGAGTTGATAGATCCCAGATCACGATAGTTATAATATATTTAATATGTATATCGAATCTTAGATATATAGATATACTTAAATACATTGATAGCATAAAAAGGCATATCGGAGGAAACTGAATGAAACTTAGTAAACACAGTTTAATTCTCGCAACGATTGTACCGCTATTATTTGGAATAGTAATACTCTATAATTTCATAGCTGCAATAAATATATTGCAGCCGCTGGACAGGTCTACAGCGCTGGTATATGATCAACTGGTAGTTATCGGTGTATTCTCTCTGCTGGCCTTTGCAGTATACTGGTGTGTAATGATGTACCTGATACACCTGCTTCAGCAGAATCTGCTTATACTGGATGCAAATCTTGATAAGGCTGCTGATATCGGTGCCAGACACCTGTCAGATTCAAAGAATCTATTAAATCAAGTAATAAGTATCCTGAAAAAATACGAATCGAATCAGTAATAGGCCAAAAGCTTACACTGCACTTTTTTTTTCTCAGATCTCTTATTGCTCAACCAGTTTTCTAACCCTTTCCACCAGATCTTTTCTTCCAAAGGGCTTGGTGATATAGTCGTCTGCTTTAAGTACATGAAGCCCGAGCATTTTATCGATATCCTGGTTCCTTACCGTGAGCATGGCTACAGGCAAATCCTCGTACTTCTCTCTGATTCTTTTGAAGACTTCCCAGCCATCCATTTCAGGCATCATTACATCCAGAAGTACGGCATCTGGCTTTTCTTCATCCAGTTTCTTCAGGCACTCACTGCCGGTGTAAGCAGTTATTACTTCAAAACCCTCTGTTTCAAGTACGAGTCTAACCAGATCCACGGTATCTGGCTCATCATCCACGATCATTATTTTCTTAGTCATATTATCAACCTCTTTATTTCTTTTTACCAGAACTCATCTTTTAACCACCACCAGTACTTAAAAGAAGCAGCGATGACAATAGCATTTCCAATTATGAGCAGGGTAAATAAAACATCCTCCAGACTTTCCTCTTTAGCATAATGAATCGACCAGCCAGCAGGTATAGTTAGAATCAAAGCCAGAATAGCAACATAGTACAGCAGATAATATCTTGGAAGCCCCATCCCTTCACCCATTCTTGCGCTGAGGCGTATCAATACTATATAAAGGACAAGGAAGCCCAAAATGCCTGATAAGAATAAACTGAAATCGATTATCATTTCCATCTCCCTGTCATAACTCTATGCAATCTAAAACTGGCGCCTCCAAGGAGCACGCCTCCAAGAGCAAAAAATAAATTTCCAACAATAAAAGAGGAATATAAATACTGGATTGAAGAGACAATATACAGAACAAGAGAGATCAGAAAAAGAGAGGGATAGGTTCTTCTTTTAAAACTGCGCTGATAAAAAAGCGCTATACTATAAGGTAAAAGAAGTAATGGGATCATTGATATTGCCCACAGTAATATTAAAAGATAATTCATGGCTTTTTACCACCGAACATATCCCTGAATATATCTGACGGAGGTCTTCTTGCCGTACCGACCAGTACGTTCTCGTACCCTTTTAGAGCAACCTTTACTTCAATTCCTTTATCTGTTATCTCGAACTCCCTTATTTCCTTATCATGATCAGAGCCACGGGATTTTAAAACACTCAGGGCCTTTCTCATCTGCCCCTCCACTTCCACATGCCGAAGCAGTACGATGGCATCAACAGTACCGGATAGAGCTTCAAGGGTTAATCTGATAGTACCGAAAAGCTCCGGGATCTCACTGGTTATAAGCGTTGTAATACCCTGTGAAGAGAAATAATTTACAAGAGAATGAATGTAGTCCCTTCTTTTTACTGTATCTGGCAGGGATGTTTCCAGATTTTCAACACCATCTAAAAAGATTCTTTTAAGATTATAATTCTTTAAGGTATCTTTTATGAGCAAGGCATGCTCATTCGCGCTGAACAGTACAGGGGAGAAATACAGGAATTTGACCATGCCCTTTTTCTCAAGTTGTTCAAAGTCCCATCCAAAAGCCTTTGCATCTCTTATCAGTTTCTGAGGCCATTCTTCAAACGTAATGATTAAACCGGGTTCACCTTTACTTGCACCTTCGTATATAAAATTCAGACCAAAGATTGTCTTTCCTGTACCCGGACCGCCTGAGAACAGGATTACATTATCTCTTAACAGACCTCCTTTTAGCATCTTATCCAGACCTTCCACACCCACGCTTACTCTATCCAGTGATGCAGGTCTTTTGAACTCAGTCTCTGGAAGTAACCTCGGGAAAACCTCAACACCATCGCTGCTTAATCTATAGGAATGTCTCCCCGATATATACGTTCTTCCCCGCATCTTTATTACATTTAGATAGCGCTCACTTCTATCCCCTACTGCAACCTCGGAGATGTGCAGAATACTGTCTACCAGGTAGCTTAGCGGGTTCAGTCTCAGGCTTTCCATAGTAAACTCACCCGTGAGAAGAACGAGCAGGTTCCAGCTTTTCATTCTTGTGAGGAGGTCAAAGAGGAAAAGGCGCTGTTTAAATTCATTCTCTTTTGATTCTGCCAGCACAGTTACAGGATCGATAACAAGCCTGCCTGGTTTGTATATCCGTATTTTTTCTTCAATAAATTGTATAACTGCAGGTGCCCCTGATAGAATCAGTTCTTCCTCCATGTTAAATAGCCTTATCTTCTTCATTTCGAGTAAAGAATGATCAAAAAAGGAGTAGTTGGATACAAAGCTCTCCATCATGGCAACAGGTTCTGAGATAGCTGAGATAAAAAGACACGTCTCACCCTCCCTGGCCGCATTGAACAGGGACTGCATAGCCAGTGTAGTTTTTCCTGCCCCTGCAGTGCCGGCTACAAGAACAGTTGAAGGATAATTGAATCCTCCATTAAGAACTAAATCCAGACCTTTTATTCCAGTAGGTACCGTCTTCATTTATCCACCTCTATAAGACACGTTTAAAACGCATGACTATTTATAGTTGATTCATCTGAATATATTTTAACTTTAATCCCAGAGCTTCAATATATAAATATTCCTGGGCATACCCGCAGTATCTTCCAAAATATCTTCGAGCAAATTCAGCTGTCTCATATCTCTTCTTACTTTTCTTTGCACTCCCCCAGTTATCACCATAGAACCTGTCCATGATCTGCTCAATATGCGTATCAACAGGAAAGGATTCAAGTTTTTCAAACGCAAAAAGCAGCACGCAATCTGCAATCTTGTTACCCACGCCGGCTATTTTTACAAGCTCATTGCGCCCTTCCCTGTAGGGCAGGTATTTTATCCCGTACAGATCAAATTCGCTGTTTGCTATCATGGATGCAATATTCAGGATACGCGGAGCGCGAAATCCCAGTTTGCACGATCTCAGATCACCGAGATGGATATCAGCGAGAACCTCGGGTGCGGGAAAGGAGTAATAGCCCTTCTCAATCTCCCTGCCAAAGCGCTCGCATATGCATTTTATAGAGTAGGTTATGTTCCTGATTGTGTTGTTGCTTGAGCAGATAAATGATACAAGGCACTCCCATGGGTCCTGGCGGATCAGGCGCAGTCCCCTGTATTTCCGGATCAATGAATCCATTAAACTATCTTTGTTGATATCCGAGTATATCATCTCCATATCATCATCAAGTCTGAAATACTTCCAGATAAATTCCCTGTCAATGGATGAATCGATTAAGAGTTCAGTGTCTTCCTGCTTTGCCCGGATTACAGCTCCGTTTACAACGCCTGTCCACCAGTCGTTCTTTTCCCATCGAAAAACCTGGCCGCATGAGAGGGTATACCCGAGATTGAAATCATCTGTATGGATACTGTACATGTTATATATGATGTCAACTACCTGCAATGAAATTTGCGGGAACACTACAGTTTTTAATATTGAAAATCAATAGAACATCATGAACTTCCGGACAAAGCAGTTTCTCAGAAAAAGGTTCGGGGAGTACTACCAGACTTCAGGACTTATCCTGCCACCTGATTTTACCAGGCGTGAGTGGGGTTTTATCTTCTTTGATGAACTGCCGAACGTGGTAATGCGCCGCCACAAATCCTTCTCCGTAGAAGGTGAGGCGCTTGAGTACATAAGGATGATGGCGCCAGCGCATGTATATCATTCGGCTGCATACTATCAATTCCCGGGGGCAGGTACCATGAAGGAAAAACTGTGGCAGGGTGCTGATCTCATATTTGATCTCGATGCCGACCATCTACCGATGAAGGCAAGGTCTTACGCAGAGATGCTATCCAATGTTAAAAGTGAGGCTGTAAAGCTTCTTGATTTTCTTCTTGAAGATTTTGGATTCTCAGAGAATAATATCAGCATTGTATTCTCAGGCGGGCGCGGGTATCATATTCATGTGCGCGATCCCAGGGTAATGATGCTTGAGGGCGCGGAACGAAGGGAAATTGTGGATTATGTTGGCGGAACTGGATTAACGGTTGAATTTTTATTCAAAAAGTATGGAATTGGAGAATCCCATGAAATTGATCTCGGAAAGGGGACTGTATATTCCCAAAAAATAAAAGTGAATGAAGATATAAAAAGAATAACTTCTTTTGAGGATATTTCTGGCGGATATGGTTGGGGAAAACGTGTTAGCCAGTATATAGTACATTATTTAAAGGAATTATCCACTAAAGAGGAGTCAGATATTATTAATGAAACTATAGATTTACTCAAAACGTATAACATAAAAAAAACTGAAGATTACAGGATCGATGATGAAGTAGACACAAAAAAAATACTGCAGATAAAAATAGAACACACAGGATGGAGTCTGAAAAAGATAGCTGATAAGAGCCATGCTCCAGAATGGATTGTTCGTAAAATTTTAATTGAAAATGATCTGTGGGATTTCAAAAAAGAAGCTGCAAAAAAGGTAAGGATTATAATGGATATTGCAAAGAATCCAAGAAAATTAGAAATGATCGAGAATAAAGGAATTGTTGACTCCAGTGGAATCCCTGAACTTTTCTCTGCAGTTACACAAAAAGCAATGGATGAGAACAGTATTCACCTGGGTGGAGCAAAAACCGATGAACCTGTCACCGCAGATACAAAGCGCCTCATCCGTATGCCTTCCTCACTGCACGGCGGCTCCGGAATGCGGGTTGTTCCTCTCACGTCAACTGAGTTTAAGAAATTCGAGCCGCTGAATGACGCTGTGGTATTCAATGAAAGGGAGATAAAAATAGAAGTAATCCCGCCCCTTAAACCGCAGAACTCCCTTATTGAAATAAAAGGAAAACGTTTTAGAGTTGAAGAGGGTATCAATACATTACCCGAATATGCGGCAATATACCTCATGTGCCGCGGAGCAGCCGAATATGCCTGACCAGTCCCGTATAAACCTGGATAATATCCTTAAAATCGAGAGAGATGAGCGGAAAAAACTCGTCCCTCTGCAGCATGATTTCTATGATAGAGCTGCAATGCTTATACGTGAACTTGGAGAGGCAAAAAAGAACATGGAGGACATGGATAGTACAAAATACGAGATTATAGAAGCTGAATTTAAGAATGCAAAGAATGAAATAAAGAATATCATTGAGCAAAGGATAAAAAAAATTGTCAAAAAAGCCTCACTTCAGGCCTCATCGAAGCAGAGGGAGATACAGGACCTTGATTTGATGACACAGGAGGAGCGAGAATTCTATAACAAACTGCTTGAGCTGATGACAGAATACAGAAGCGAACTCCTCGATAAAATATTTATATTTAATAGAAAAGATAAACAATCTATTACTTATGCACAATCAGCAGTCCTGGAAAATTCCCTGATGGACCAGCATAATGCAGATCCAGAATCTGATCCACAGGAAGAGACACCATCTGCGAATAAGAAAAAAGAAATCTCTTTTGAATACAAAAAGGATATAAGTAAAGAATACATTGTAGTGCGTTTGCTAAAAGATATTCCCACATTTGTTGGAGCTGATGGACGCAATTACACTTTAGCAAAAGAGGATGTTGCTATCTTATCGGCGCTGAATGCTAAAGCATTAATCAATCGCAATGCGGCTATCCAAATCTCAGTTAAAAGGTGATCACTATGAAAATGCCCAAAAAATCCAATATGTACTGTCCCTATTGCAAAGCCCACTCTCTGCATGTAGTTGAGAGAGTTAAAAAGGGACAGGCCTCGACATTAACACGAATAACAAGACAGAAGTACAGACATACAGGTACAGGTAACTCAGGTAAGTTCTCAAAAGTACCGGGTGGAGACAAACCCACAAAGCGCGTAAACCTCAGGTACAGATGTACAAGCTGTAAAAAAGCACACATCAGGCCATGCTTCAGAGCAGGCAAATTTGAGCTTGTGGAGGCATAATGGAACCGAAAAGCAGGTTTTTAAAAGTCAAATGTACAGACTGTGAGAACGAGCAGGTAATCTTCGGATGTGCAAGCAGAACCGTAAGCTGCCTGGTATGCGGGAGAACTCTTGCTGAACCGACTGGCGGCAAGGCATTTGTTAAAACACAGATTATTGAGGTTCTTGAGTAATGGAAAGAAGTGGATGGCCTGAAGAAGGTGAACTTGTCGTATGTACTGTCAAGAAGGTCACTGATTTTGGAGCCTTTGTTGAACTGGATGAATACAGTCATAAAGAAGGCTTAATCCATATCTCAGAGGTAGCTTCAGGCTGGGTCAAGTATATAAGGGACCATGTAAGGGAAGGGCAGAAGATAGTATGTAAAGTACTCTACGTGGATACAGCCAAACATCATATCGACCTCTCGCTCAAGGATGTTAACGAGCACCAGCGGCGAGAAAAGATCCAGCAATGGAAGAATGAACAGAAAGCTGAGAAATGGATACAATACGTAGCCAAAGTCACAAAAACAGGTAATGAAGAGCTGAACATATTAGTCGATCTACTCTATGAAAGGCTCGGAAGCGTTTATTCAGCTTTTGAAAAAACAAGAATGAGCGGGATCTCAGCTCTCACAGAGATCGGAGTTAGTAAAGAAATTGCTGAGATGATTAAAAAGGTTGCAGAAGAGAACCTGAAGAAGCCGCAGGTGGAGATCGCAGGTTATGTTGATCTGACAAGCACTCTGCCTGATGGAATTGATCATATAAAAGATGCATTGAGAGCGGCAAGTGAGGCCAATGGTGAGGATATCAGTATCGATATATCGTACACTGGAGCACCGAGGTACAGAATACATGTCATTGCCCCGGATTATAAAAAAGCTGAAAGTATCCTAAAAAAATCAGCGCAATCCGCTATTAAAGTTATAGAAAAAAAGGGTGGAACAGGTGAATTCCACAGATATACTGAGCAAAATACCTGATCATGAAGTAAAGGCGGATATCTGCGGCTGTTATGGTATCAAAGATAAGAAAATGTCCCTCGTGTGGGAGGTATACTCTAAAAGAAATTTGTCCTGTTTGCAGGAGAGAGACAGAATATTCTCAACCCGCACGGTTCTCTCTTGAAGACAGATATGGAAAATACAGAAGGATAGCAAAGAAGAGGCAATTATGATAAAAACAACCATTCTACGAACTAAAAAACCAAGGCTTAAGGACCCCATACTAATTGAGGGGCTGCCAGGAGTAGGCCATGTCGGAAAACTGGTTGCCGAGCACATGGTCGAGGAACTCGGCGCAAAGAAGATAATAGAGATATACTCTCCGCATTTTCCCCCGCAGGTCATAGTAGAAAGCGACGGTACGATCAGGCTTGTCAGGAATGAGATCTACGCATATAAATCAAAAGGCAAACATGATCTTTTGATACTGGTAGGTGATCATCAGAGCACTACAAACGAGGGACACTATGAGTTATGCAGTATATTCCTTGATATTGCAGAGGAATTCAATGTTAAGAGAATGTATGCACTCGGTGGATACGGCGTAGGGCAGCTTGTTGAGATTGAAACTGTTCTGGGCGCAGCGAACAATATAGAGCTCGTAAAGGAGCTTCAGGAACATGGTGTGGAGTTCAGGGCAAATGAACCTGGCGGAGGTATCGTTGGTGCATCAGGTCTGCTTCTTGGTCTTGGTGGACTTCGCGGAATCGATGTTGCCTGTCTTATGGGGGTAACCTCAGGGTATCTTGTTGATCCAAAGAGTGCCCAGTCTGTACTGAAAGTGCTTTGTAAGATACTTGAGATCGATGTTGATATGCAGGCACTGGAAGAGAGGGCATCCGAGATGGAAAAGATCGTTGCAAAACTTAGGGAAATGGAAGAGGGAAAGACACCGGTCTCATCAGATGAGGACCTGAGGTACATAGGGTGATACAATCCCAACCGGCTCAGGGTGTATCCTCTGCAGCAGTGAATTCGTTTATCCTCTTTTAGTAAAACAAACCAGAACATCAGGAGATCGCACGTTCATGCGCTGTTCTGTGTGCGATCTTATCTTTGTCCCTGATAGATACCATCTTCTACCCGGAGATGAGATAGCCCGTTACAGGCTCCATGATAACACGCTTTTGAATGAAGGGTATGTCAGGATGTTCCTTGAGAAGATATCCCTGATCCGTCAGTATTGTCCAGGTGTTAATTCTGCTCTGGATTACGGCTGCGGTCCAGAGCCTGTTCTGGCTGAGTTAATGAAGAGAGATGGATTTTACTGCGATGTCTATGATCCGTATTTCTATCCGGTGGTTCCAGGGGGCTCTTATGATCTTGTGATCTCAACAGAGGTATTCGAGCATCTAAGGGATATCAGGGAGGAGTTATACAATATTCGCTCACTTCTAAATCCCGGGGGCTTTCTTGCTGTTATGACCTCATTCCACGATACTATCAGGGATTTTGGAGGCTGGTGGTATATAAGCGATCCAACACATATCTGCTTTTTTAGTATGCGCACCTTTGACTGGATATCAGAGCAATTCGGGTTCAGGATCATCCATACTGATAGAAAAAATTTTATAATCCTGCAAATGGAATTGCAAAACATTTATCAGGATTGCAAATAACAGGTAGAGCCATGAAGCTTTTTGTTCCCTCTCCCGGACATATCAGCAGCCTTAAGACATTACTGGAAGCCAGGGACAGGATATATTCCATATTCATGGCCGGCTCTCCTGATTATATCGGCACTGGCAGAAGCAATCTTGCATCCCCGCAGCTTGAGGATATCGCTGCGCAGACCGAATATGCCCATAGGCACGGGGTCAGGGTGGAGATGGTGTTGAACTCAAGCTGTATGGGGGGACGCCAGCTTACACCTGAGGGTTTTCGGATCAACCACTGGTATATCGAGAGACTGGTCGATATAGGGGTTGATTCGATCGTCGTTGCTGACCCGTATCTTGTGGAGACTATTGCAAGGGATTTTGATATCGATGTTGTGGTCTCGGTCCTTGCCTTTGTTGATTCGCCACAGAAGGCAGAGTTCTATGAGAATCTGGGCGCAAGTTCTATTGTTATCGATTCAAATGTAAACCGGCATTTTGATGTGCTTCATGCTATCCGGGATTCAGTGGACTGCGAATTAAAACTCCTGGTAAACGAGGGGTGTCTGTACCGCTGTCCTTTCAGGTATGCCCATTTTAACTTTTTCTCGCACGCTTTCGGGCCTGAGCCCAGACCAAACGTGCTGGATGACTACTATTACTACAAATGCCTGGAACTCAGGATTGTCAATCCTGAACTCATTATCAAATCGCCATGGATAAGACCTGAGGATATCAGGCAGTACAGGGATATCACTGATGTTTATAAGATAGGAGGCAGGACCCATTTTGTGGACTGGATACTGAACTGCACAAACGCATACCATAATGAGAGCTATGAGGGAAACCTCATGGACCTGCTTGACTGCCCCAAGGATCTGAAAGACCTGTTCTATATACCAAATAAGAGCCTGGACGGTGTAATAGAGCAGTGGAAGAGCTGCAAAAAGGTATGCAAGAGGTGCGGCTACTGCAAGGTTCTTACAAAAAAGATCACGCAGGTTTATATAAAAGGAGGAACTGAATCTGAAACCCTTGCTCCATGGGAAACTCTATCGGTGAGAACATGATTACAGAAGAACTTTTAAAAAATCGATCCGGATTTGAGGAAAAAATAAGAAAACTGGTAGGCAGGCCTGTACTTTTAATTGAGCTTGATATGTTCGCACTGCCGTGCGGGTGCGCGGGAATAACCGCGAACACAAGAGGACTTGAGGTTGATGACCTTGATGTGTTTGAGCCGCAACTGCTCCCATATCTTAAGGAAATGGCATCTAACCTCGGGGTCAAACCTTCTGTGGTGTTTGCACGGCTTGTGCCAGGGAGTTCTATTGTGGCATCGCTTAACTGGCGCGTGCTCTGTAGTCGATGCTATCCAGAGTTTGCAAGGGGAGAGGGGAAAACGCCAAGACCTGATCTGTACCTGCTGCAGTTTGAGAAGAGGAAATGATTTTAGTCATTTTTGTTTTACAAGTACTGATAATAAAAGAAATCAAGTACAACAAGGATAACATTTTGCTTCCCAATAATATTGGAAGAGCTTTTTACACCACTCTCTGAATCGGTCGTCATAACCGAAGATGGCAGTATTTTGATCGATCTTTCCATCCGGTCCGGGTAATTCGAACATAGAAAAGTTATCGCTTACGATTACTGATATTTTGATCTCGTCCAATACTTTGATCTGTATCTTTTTCCTGTTTTTTTCACTAAGCATCGAAGGGGATGGTAGGTCTTTTAGAAGTATTACTCTGATTTCCTTTCCCTCCTCCAATTTCTTTTCGATATTGGGTAGATGATGTCTTGGAAAATCATCGGACATGTACCACATGTAGCTCTTTATACCATCGCCCAATTTTTCATAGGTATTTAAAATATTATAGACGCCTGTTATTATCTCTCCTGAAGAAAGGGCGTCTATTTGTCTCAGAAGATCGAGCGGGATTTGTGCAGTGTCATGTTTCAGAAAGTATCCAGATTTCTCAGATATGAAGTTCAGGTCTGATATGCTGGATAAAACCAGTTTTCCGAATAGTGTATTATAATATTTACCGTCCCCCTTTTTCTCAATTAACTGGGCTTCTGTTAATCTTGATAATTGTCTTGATGCTTCTGTTGAGTTCATGTCAACTTCTTTGATCAGATTGGTGAATGTCATCGGTTGTTCATCCAGGGTTTGAAGTATACCAAGCCTGTTTTCTGAAGACAGTTCCGTAAATAGCTCGTAGACTTTCATCGTGTTTCCTTGTTACATTTGTGTAACCTTTGTTATAAGCTTGTTGTCTAACTCCACATTCATGCCAGATTTTATTTAAGCATTTCCAAATCCATTTTTCTCCTTGTGATAAGAAATGGTCGTACACGAATTTGCATTCTATGTGACCCTGAAGCCAAACATGATAAAAGACCTCAAGATCAGATGCGACTACAGGCAGGAATTTGAGTTCGGAGGCACCCTGGAGGTCGATGAGATCAAGATGGTTGAAGGCGAAATCCTCAGGGTTGCGGGCAAATTCGGTGTAATAGACCTGGGCATACCAATGTCTGAGTTGAAGACCATCATAAAAAGAGGTGAAAATAAATGAACAAAGTTGAGACCACATACGGACGACAAAAGGTGAAATATATGAACACGAAAACAATTGTGGCAGTAGCGATAATCCTTGCAGTACTGGGAGCAGGCTATGCCCTTGCAAGACCGGGGAGCGGTGATTCCTGGGGCAGCATGATGGGCGGCAACTCGTACAGTAATGGGATGATGGGAAGCTACGGCAGCGGAATAGCAGGCGGCTTGAGCGGTATGATGGGCCAATATACAGGTATGATGAACAACTTCGGAAATGGCATCTGGAACGGCATGATGGGCGGTCACAGGGACATGATGGGCTACGGTAACGGAGCAACAGCAGGCTACGGCGGAATGATGGGCGGCAATGGGACCGAAAGTGGAATGATGGGTTATGGCAACGGAAATGATCATTGCGGCGCAGGCGGCGGTTATGCCGGCAGCGGCTATGGGGTAAATGCCACCCCATAACCATTGAGAAAGCCAAGGAAGCTGTAGAGAAGTATCTAACTTCAACAGGAAACACTGACTTGAGGCTTATAGAAATAATAGAGTTCGATAATCACTTTCTACGGAATGCTCAGCGTAAATAGCTACACAGGTGCTGTGTGGTTCCATAACTGGCAATGAAGCAAGCCTTTGCCCATGAAGCCCAAGATACACCATGACAGAGGGAGAGGGTGCCGATAATAAATAATTTAGAAAAAATAGAGAAACACATAAGTTACTTTAACATACTAACACGAATCTTATGGATATTACCCCACTTCTAACAACATTTGGACTTATTGCTGTTGCTGAGTTCGGCGATAAGACACAGTTAATCGTAGTTGCGTTATCTGCCCGTTATGATAGGCTCAGGGTTTTTGCAGGCGTTATACTTGCCTTTGCACTTATAACCGGTCTTGGTATATTAGTGGGGAAAACATTACTTCAACTGATCGATCCTGCCCTGATCAGAATAATTGCGGGCCTATTTTTCCTGGTCTTCGGCATCTGGACTCTGCTGCCAGAGAAAGAGAACGATGCTGATGATAACGTTCCATTGGGCAATCCATTAGTTTCCACATTCAGCATGATAGCTCTTGCAGAAATGGGAGATAAAACCCAGCTCTCGGTTATTGCGCTATCTGCAAGATATGATTCACCATACCTGGTATTTATCGGGGCGGTTCTTGCGCTTGGATTAATAAGCTTAATCGGCATACTTATCGGTAAAAAACTAACCGGGATAGTACCACTGCCAAAAATAAAGCTGGGCGCAGGAATAATGTTCATACTATTCGGGATACTGTTCCTGGCCGGGTTTTGAATAGTTGATTTGCGTTTCGTAAGTTTTTTCATCCTGAACCGCATCTATCATCTAATTTATGACCATAGAATGTAAAGACTGCAAAGGCACGGGTTCCATCATAATCAGCGAGAAGGAGTGTCCTGACTGTAAAGGTGGAGGTATGCAGAAATCAATAAGCCTTGATAAACTATCTGAAAAAGACCTTAGTAAACTCATGTCAGGGGGCATGAAATGTACTAAATGCAATGGCGAGGGCAAAATATCAGTGACAGAACCCTGCAAAGCCTGTGCAGGAGCGGGTAAGTTCTTCACATGCACGGTCTGCGGCAGGACCGTAGCCGGAGAAGAGCTCTGCGAGAGCTGTGCCAGAAAATCCCTTATCCATGTTCTCAGTCCAGAATGCGACACCCGTGAGCTTGAGATAGGAAAGATCTATGAAGGCAGGGTGCAGGGACATGCAAACTTTGGCGTGTTCGTGAATCTGAACCCGCAGCTCAGGGGCCTTATACACTCAAGCAACATCAATTTCACCCCGGAAGTCGGAGATAAGATTCTCATCGAAGTAAGGAACATAGCCTCAAACGGCAACATCGAGTTAATCCCTAAAAATCTCAAGGAATACCAGGTAATTGAGGTTGAAAAACAGCTTCCCCGCAGAAAAACGACCGAACTCACAAAGTACCTGGGCAAGCCCGTCCATATCTCAGGTGAGGTAATCCAGATAAAACAGACCGGCGGTCCCACCATATTCACAATATCTGATGAGGACAGCACGGTGCAGTGCGCTGCCTTTGAGAAAGCCGGAGAGCGCGCTTATCCTGATATAAAGTCAGAATCAATAGTTAAGGTGATCGGTGAGCCCTCAATGAGGAACGGCGCAATGCAGGTTGAGATACGTTCCATGAAACAGCTCTGGGGAGGGGATGCCACAGGTATTAAAGAGAGGATAGATTCTGCTATAGACAGGCGTGCAGAACCGCATGATACCCAGTTCCTTGTAAAGAGTGAGGTTATGGAGAAACTCAAACCAGGGATGCGAAACGCAGCCAGACTTATAAGAAAGGCTGTTTTAAAGTCCCGCCCGATTATCATAAGGCACCATGCAGATGCTGACGGCATTACATCAGCCATTGCTATAGAGCGGGCGCTCCTGCCGCTTATCCGTGATGTTGGAGGTTCGGATGCCAGCTATCACTTCTACAGGCGCTCACCTTCCAAAGCCCCGTTCTATGAACTGGAGGATGTAACAAAAGACCTGACCTTTGCGCTTGAAGACCATGAGCGCTTTGGCCAGAAGATGCCGCTTGTAGTATTGATGGATAACGGTGCGACGGAAGAGGATATGCCTTCGATGAAGCAGGCCATCATTTATGGTATGGATATCATGGTGATCGACCACCATCACCCGGACGGTACAATAGATTCACTGGTGCTTGAACATGTAAACCCGGCATATGCAGGCGGAGACTACGGCATAACTACAGGCATGCTCGGCACTGAGATTGCACGCATGATCAACCCTGATGTCACAGAAGAGATAAAGCACCTGCCTGCCGTCTCTGCTGTCGGGGACAGATCAGAGGCGCCTGAAGCAGAATCCTATAAATCCCTGGTAGCAGAGAAGTATAAGCCTGAGGATTTAAAATGCATGGCGCTTGCCCTTGATTATGAGGCTTTCTGGCAGAGGTTCAACGACGGGCGCGGGATAATGAATGATATTCTTAACCTTGGCTCAAGTATCAGGCATCAGCAGATCGTCAGATTGCTATACGAGCAGGCTAATCTTGCAATTGCAGAACAATTAGAGGCATCAATGCCGAATGTAAAGACGCAGAAATTGCCAAACGGGGCTGTGCTGAATGTGATCGATGTTGAGAATTTTGCACACAAGTTCACATTCCCCCCTCCTGGAAAGACAAGTGGGGAGATCCATGACAGAATGTGCTTAAAATACAGCGGGCAGCCTGTTGTCACAATCGGATACGGTCCTGATTTTGCTGTGCTGCGCTCAAGGGGTGTTAAAATGAACATACCCCAGATAGTGAGAGAGCTTCGCAGTGAGATTAAAGGTGCAGGCGTAAACGGTGGCGGTCATCTTGTGGTTGGAAGCATCAAGTTTGTTGAGGGCATGAGAAAAGAAGTACTGGCAAGACTGGCAGAGAAGATAGGGATGGCGGGAACAGGATGAGGATCAGTCAGGAGTGCGTGGGCTGCGGTCAGTGTGCTGCTTACTGCCCATATGGTGCTATAGCTGTCTTCGGGCGCGCTGTGATGAATGGTAAGTGCGTTGAATGCTGTACCTGCGTGGATTACTGTCCTGTATGCGCGATCTCTGGTGATGCATGAGAGCGATAATTCTGGGAGCTGGTCTTGGTGGGCTGCTTTGTGGGGCAAAGCTCTCAAAGGCAGGATATGATGTGGAGATCTTTGAGCGGCTTCCCATAATCGGCGGGCGGTTTGCCAATCTTGAGTACAGGGGTTTTAAGCTGAGTACAGGCGCGCTTCACATGATACCCCACGGCTCACGTGGCCCTCTTGCCCGGATGCTGCGTGAGGTTGGCGCATCTGTAACCATAATCGATTCAAACCCCATGGCCGTGATCAGGATGGATACAGGGCAGGATATTGAGTTCCGTGATTTCAAAAAACAGCTTCCGCTCACAAAGAGCGTGAAACTCGGGACTATACTTGCAATGTCAGCAAAATTCAAGCCAAAAAGCGATATCTCATTCAAAGAATGGACATTAAAATATTTTGATGATATTTTTCTACTCAAACTTGCCGATTCTTTCTGCGGCTGGAGTTTAAGCATGCAGGCAAAAGATGTCCCTGCCCGTGAGGTACTTGATATCATAGATAATATGCATCGATACAGCGGATCTGGAGTCCCGCTTGGTGGATGCAGTGGGGTGACAGGTGCACTTCTGGATGTCATACGTTCAAACGGTGGAAGGGTACATACCAGATCCTGTGTCGATAGAATAATCACAGATAAGGACCTGGCAGTCGGGATCAGCGTGAATGGGAGAGTAATCGATGCCGATATTGTAATCAGTAATATCGGACACCCTGAGACGAGCAGGATGTACGAGTGCAAAGATAAACAATATTTAGAGAGAATAAAAAAGATAAAACCTTCAAAGGGAATCAAGATATGCCTTTCCTCTGATGAGCCTCTTATAGGCCACTGCGGTGTTCTCTTCACTCCTTTTACAGAGAGGATTAACGGGCTTAATGAGGTTACAAACGCCGACCCATCCCTTGCCCCGCAGGGAAAACACCTCACAATGTCGCATCAGGCTGTGATCTCGGATGACTTAAACCTTGAGATAAATCTTGGACTTCGTGATCTTAAAAGACTGTTCCCTGATAAAAAGTACGAGGTGCTGCTGGTACAGTCCTATTCAAATGGCTGGCCTGTGAACAGGGCTTCATCTGGAAGCGATATAGGGAATAAGACGCCGATTGGCAACCTGTATGTTGTGGGGGATGGGGCGAAAGGAAGAGGCGGGATTGAGGTTGAGGGCGTGGCGCTGGGAGTGATGAATGTGATGAATGAGATGGGGATACGATAACAATACTTTAATCTGGCCTCCCTTCTTCTGGAGTTACGAAAGTCAACGTGAATGTGTCCCTCAGATATTCACCGCCACTTGATGGATGGTACAATGCCAGACCTACTCTGTTTGGATTACAGTTTGATGGGCCTGCACCTGTCCATGTGCAGGGAGAGCCCTGGCACTACGCCTTACATGCTTATATCGATCAATCCTGATGTGCTATTCGAAATGTTGAACCCTGGAATCAAATGCTAGGGTTTTATTTACCACGATAGTCACGGACACCGCGATAAATCACGATGCATCCCAATAGATGCTTGATGGTTATAGGATTTGGGGGTAATTTGAGTTTTTTCTTTCTTTTGCGGCGCCAATCTTGTTTATTTTTTCACTTAATTTCGCTCGTTATCAATAATATTGAAAAGTGATGGGAAGAGTAATCTTTTTGTTTAATCTTTGGAAGAATACTAATAAGAGTATCCATAGACGAAATGTTTATCACATTTAAAAATTTTTCTAATGTCATACGCTTACCATTCTTCGGTGGCTTAAAAATATCCATAACATCTTGATATTTGTATGGTCCACTAAAATCAGCCAAGTTAACTATATTAAATTTATTAATCAATTTTTCTATTTTAGGTTTGTGGGTTTTAAAAAAATACTGCCATACCCAAAAACCTTTAAGTGAAGTGCATTTGTAAACATTTAAAGAAAGTGTTTTAAGTTTATAATAATCATCTTTCCTATCAGTGTCAGTCTTTCCTAATCGATTTTCCATATTTTCATCCTTGTGCGTAAATCCAGTGCTTTTGATTTCAACAAATATTCTGTCATTGTGAAGACTAATAATTTCTAAATCACCTATGCCTATTTTTTTATTATTTGGTAAATATTTTGGATGAACGACTGCCCAATGATTATTTTTCCTAAATTCAACATCAATTTCGTGTTCCAATTGCGCTTCAGGTAACTCTCTCATATTCTTATTGCAGTGAATCGATTGATTTTTCAATTCATTTGCTGCATTTTTTACAATATTATGAAAATCTTCATGCATAATAGACATATTTTTGTCTCCTTAGGCTGCAATATATAGATTAATAAATATAAAAGTTTCTGTTTACACCTGACTTTTATCTAAAAAGAAATTGTTTTGAATTTCTATCGCCCATACGAGCATGAAAGACACCTATCGTTGCAGTCACTATACCCCGTACTTGAATGGTACAGGGCTTGTTAGCGTTTTTTGCCTATTAAGCTTTTTCGCCGCTAGTACAGTTCCGGGTGGAAATGTATTTTTCAACCACTTCCCAGCCCTGCCCAACCGAGCCATGATAGCAACCATGAGCCCAGAGATGATCTTCACATCTTTAAAAGTCGGTGCAGGGCTTCATCGTGGGACAGCTGTAAAAGATGATAGTTTATTCCTGAAGGACGGCTTAGTATGTTATTTAACAGAGTAAATCCTCTTCAAGCATATTTTTTGCTACAAGATATATAAGGTTCTCTTCCCACCCACGTTTCATAAACATTGCATCAACAGCATTTAGAAAATCCTTTTTTGTTATGATATTTCTCTTAAGCAAAATTCCGAATAACACCACACTGAAGCTTATCTTTTCATTTTCTCTGTGCTTTTTTACAAATCGTATGTCATCTGAAATCAATAAGTCTGCTTCTGTCATTTTCAGCAGTTCCAATGCTTCATCTTCCCCGGTGATGAAATTTTTGCCTGCTGATTTTATCTCTATTACTCCAAGCACTTCTTCTGCTGCCTTTCCGAGGTCATCATCCGTTGATGAGATCTCTTTCAATTCCTCTGTTATTTTTTCTCCAATAATTATTTTGAAATGCTTATGACAGATTCCAAATAATCCACTTAATGCCAGTGATATCACTGCACCAGTATCAGCAACTACGGTTAACATCATGAGCTATTTAATTTGCAAGTTTTTTTGCTTTTAGAAAATCTTTTCTTGTCTTTTCTATTATGAAGTCTATATCTTCGGCAGTTTTCCCAAATAGCTCTGTTAGCTCTTCTTTAGTCAGATTACCTTTCATGTATTCCAGCACGATCTGAGACTTTAAATCCTCTATTAGATGTTTAACTTCATATGACAGCCTTGTCCTTAACCATTCGGATGGTGAAACATGCAGTACCTTTGCCACTAATTCAACTTCTCTCTTGAGCTTTGGCTCAACCCTCAAAGCAATAGTTTCTTCTTTCATGGTTATGTATAACGTCTGTTATACATGTATATTAATATTAGGTTTGAATTTGCAGTATCACTCCATCGTGGGGCGACTATAAAGGTGCGCTGCAAGCTCGTCGTTGCTCAAGTCAGTGCCCTTAGCAACATACCTTAAAACCATTAAAGTGTAAAGTAAACCTCTAAACGTTACACTTATTAACTTCTTTCTGATTTAGAATCTCAGGGGCGAAATTTATGTCAAGAACTACCCCTGAGTTGCGAAAATCTTTCGCAGCATTACATAGGAAAGGGTACAATAAAAGCTTTATTGCAGAGGCTATTCGATACAACACGTCAGACTGTGCACCGATGGTGCAAGAGATCATTTCACCGGGGAAGAGAAAGTTTCCGGGACAAGCCAGGAGAACCAAAAGAAGGAAAAATAACACAGACTGTAGAACTAACAATCCTGCATCTGCGTGTTATTTTTGATTGGGGAACTGAAAGAATACGCAAAGGATTGTCATCTCTGCCGTCGTTTATGCAAAAAGTTCTACCAGATTGCGCTCAGGGTATAAATCTGTCCAGGACTTCAATAAACAATGTCCTCAGAAAGCACAAAATGAATGGATACAAAAAGCAGAGCAAGGGATGGAAGTTCTTTCGTGCAAAGAATCATGGAACAAATTTCTGAAAATACAGGGCATAGAGCCGTTATTTGCACATCCTTATTACCCGCAGGATAAAGGCAAGGTAGAGAGGACGATAAGGAACGTTGCAGAGGAATTTGTGAATCTGATCAGGAAATTCCCGCAATGGCTGAATGGACAGATAAAGGAGTATCAGATATGGTATAACGAGGAAAGGCTGCATAGAGGAATAGGGATACAGCCGGCAAAGCTATATGGAGAGGTGTAACGTTGGAAAGTTGACTTAACAGCATTATTATTTCCTATATTTTTGTCTTTTTTGCCATCAAAAAGTAGATAATAACCGCTCCTGCAGCGATTACTATTATTACTATTCCAACGACCAGGAAGATGTTAAACGGCGCCTCTTTGACCTCCAATGTACCTCTCTGTCCAAGGATCTCAACAGTGTAATTGCCTGCCGGCAAAGTAACCTTATGGGTGAAATCAATCTCTTTTACCTCATTTGGAGCAAGAGCAACAGATCTGTTGTCCACCTCGGTGTTGTTGATTATAAGTACCACGGGAAGAGTATCAGCTTTTGTGCCTGCGTTCGTAATATTTGACCTGATTACTGTCGTCTCGTCCGTGAAAACAATCGCAGGGGTAATATTGATATCCAGCGCTATGAATTCAGAGAATGGCATCCTGACCTCGATATCCCTGGAAACGGTGATAAAACCGTTCTTTGATGCAGATATGGTACGTAGTCCGCTTGTTTCCGGCGTGAAGTTTAGGGTTCCGTCGCTACCTGTTAATCCGATAGTTACATTATCATAGGTTACATTAGCCCCGCTAACAGCGGTACCATTGAATGTAACCAGTATGGTTATCATCTCAAACTGGTTTGCTCTTGAAGGTGCATCTATGCTCAGTCTGTTCTCAATAAATTCCTGCACTTCTATGCTCCTTGTTGCCTTCTGGTAGCCAAGTTTGGTCGCGGTCATGTTATACGTACCGTTTAATGTTCTTGGCAGCGTATAGTTAAGGTCCCCATTCTTATCCGTCCTGTCGTCTATTTGCCCGATCCCGGGCTCGATGTCTATGGATACGCCTTCAACAGCGCTGCCGCCTGCTGTCACCCTTATCCTGATCACATCTCCGGCAAAGGCTCGCGCAGGGGCATCTATTATGAGCTGATTTGCCACCATCTCCGGAGTTACCATAACAAAAGGATAGAACCGCACTTCGCTGGAATCTGCTACCCTGAACTTGATATTGCCCATCAGGTCTACTGTGCTTCCAGAAGAAAGACCAACAGAATTCCGGTTATCCATTCTAATCCCATCCGCTCCAGTGCTCCTGACCTCCATCTGCCCGTACCTGTCTCCTGTCCTCACAGGGGTGATAGCTTCAGATATCTGGAACATTCCTCTGAGAAATGCAGCCGATACCTCTCTCCCTACGAAAACGCTATCAAATCTCACGATTATAACGGGAAGGTCTGTTATAGCGCCTACCCTCTTTGTATATACGTAGGTCTGACCTGCTGAAAGCGGAGTTGTATCCACTACCTCCCCATCCTTTAACAGGGAGAGGAGCATCGTCCTTGCGGGCGCATCTACGTCCTCTGCCTTCAGGATATACCCTTCTCCCAGAGTAAGAGTACCCCCCATAGCTACGACGCGCTGTACGTCGTCATCGATAAGCACTTTATGAAGCTGCCCCTGGGCTATCGTGCTCTTTTCTCCTGCAGGCGCAGTCGGGTTTGGAGGCCTGGTGTTCGCTGAATAGCCTGCAAAATACTTGTCTGCCATGAAGCCGATCACCTGGTATGAGCCAAAGGGCGAATAATCAAAACTGACGTCCTGCGGGGACGTGGAATAAATCAGCCCTCCCTCAGGGATCGAGGTCCCGCTGATCTCTGTTATCGCAAGGTTCTCTGTACCTATGTCCTCGTCCATATCGTAGTAAAAACCTACGCTTGTGCCTCCGATATTCAGACCGAAGTTCAGGGGCATCCATGCATCAGTTACAGGATGGATCGTCCCTCTTACCTCATAGGTACCGGTTCTTTCTGCAGATAGACCAAAGCGCAGAACGCTGCTGTTGTCTGCGACTATGATTTTAAGATTACCCATCAGGTCTACAGTATCCCTCGGGGACAGGGCGACGGAATTTCTGTTCTCCATTATGATCTGATCTCTATCGACTCCTGTTATTTCCATGACGCCAAACCTGTCGCCGCCCCTCACCTCGGCATAAGACTCTGAGATCTGGAATACTCCTCTTATAAAAGCGGCATTTACCTCTCTTCCCCTGAAAACCGATTCAAAGCGCACAGCTATGATAGGCAGGTCGCTCACACCTCCCACCCTTTTTGAATACACATAGGTCTCACCCCCGGCAACAACGTCACTGTCAACCTCTGCCCCGTCTTTTAATAGCACGATCCATATTTGCCCGGGGCCAGCGCCGATGTCAATTTCCCTCATCCTCAGCACATAGCCTTCTCTTAAGGTCAATGTCCCGCCAACAGTGACGGTGCGTCTATCTTCATCATCAAGAAGCACCCTTTGCAACTGACCGCTTCCAATGGTGCTTATCTCTCTTCTCTCTGAAATAACACTGTTCGTTGAATAGCCTGCGAAATACTTGTCTGCCATGAAGCCGATTACCTGGTATGAGCCAAATCCTGAATATTCGAAGCTGACCTCTATTGGAGAAGTCTTATAATCTATATCACCTTCAGCTATGTTCCTCTTGATATTATTGATCGTAAGTTCCTCGGTGCTGAGGTTATCGTCGAGGTTGTAATAGAACCCGGAAAAGCTGTACGAGTTCCAGGTGTAGGAGGTCTCGTTCATTCCTTTGCTTATATCCCAGATGCGGTTACCGGACTGATCAGATTCTGCACCTGCGCCGATTGCCAGTAATAAGACTGCAATTATTGTTACCCCAACCGCGATTCTGGAAATACGTTTTCTATAAGCTTTATTCTGGAACATTGTTGCACCAACTGATAATTCAGGAAACCGTCCCACTTTTTTTTAGAGACCCCTTGGTTGAGACCCCTTGGTTATATGTAATTTCTAAAACTATAAAAAGCTTTTCATCTCTCAAGTTTTGCATTAGGAGTAAATCCAATCCAATTAAAAAACTGGCATTTTTAATTTGATAGATTGCTTACATCTATTTAAATAAATATCTAATTTTATGTTAAGAATTTTGATAGTAAGAAGTATCAGACTATCCAATAGGCTTATTAAGGATTTAAAAACTCAATTTTAAGTGAAATAGTTGATAGCCACAGCTACTTGTAAACCAAACTTTATTGTTCTACAGCAGGTTAAATGTTAGATGTAATTTCCGAAAGCGTTAGCAGGTTTAACCCTGTTCTGTAGATTTGTCAACAGCAACAATTGATAAACGACAAAGTTAAATTTGGAGTACAGCTCCCTGCTCTCTTCTCTTATACGTCTTACATCGAACTGCACCGTATTTTTGATATGTCCATGGATTCGCTCACACTCTTTTCTGAGTTTTAATGAATCAGGAAAGTTTTCATTCTTCAAATTATGATTTCTCAAGTACATTCCTACCTGCTCTTGCCTGCCATTTTCATAAAGAAATCTTAGCTTTTCATCTATTCTCATATGTCTTGAACCGCCAAGTTCCCACATTTTGTTCACCCAGTGATCTATTCTCTTAAGTTCACCTTCTTCATTGATCACAGCATTCACTGGCAATGATATTAACGGTTTGGCTTTCAACTTGTACCAGATATCAGCATGATTTTGAAAGGCGTGTTATTTTTGATTGGGGAACTGAAAGAATACGCAAAGGGTTGTCATCTCTGCCGCCGTTTATGCAAAAAGTTCTACCGATTGCATTCAGGGTGTAGATCTGTCCAGGACTTCAATAAACAATATCCTCAGAAAGCACAAAATGAATGGATACAAAAAGCAGAGCAAGGGATGGAAGTTCTTTCGTGCAAAGAATCATGGAAAAAATTTCTGAAAATACAGGGCATAGAGCCGTTATTTGCACATCCCTATTACCCGCAGGATAAAGGCAGGGTAGAGAGGACGATAAGGAACGTTGCAGAGGAATTTGTGAACCTGCAGAGCTACGCTCCACTTCGTGAACAAGAAATTCCCGCAATGGCTGAATGGGCAGATAAAGGAGTATCAGATATGGTATAACGAGGAAAGGCTGCATAGAGGAATAGGGATACAGCCGGCAAAGCTCTATGGGAGGTGTAACGTTGGAAAGTTGACTTAACATTAGTTTTAAGTATGATCATAGAAAAACAATGTTCTAGGAGGTAATTAGTAATGGTAGATGCATGGGAGGAAGAATTTAGAAGATTCCACGATATGATGAACCGGATGTTTGAGGAATTGTGGATAAGACCCACAAGACGGCTTTTAGCCCCTGGCAGGGCCATGCTGCCTGGAGAGAGGGCAGGCCTTCCTGCCGAGTACAGGGAGCCCTCTGTTGATGTCGTTGAGACAGATAAGGAGGTTATCGCTACTGCCGATATGCCAGGTATTGAAAAACAGGATATTAAAATAAACCTGACAGAGAACAGGCTTGAGATATCAGCAGAAACAAAGCGTGAAGAGAAAAGGGAAGAGAGGGGGTATATATACAGGGAAAGAAGCCGGGGGGCTTATTATCGCGCAATCTCACTGCCGACATCAATTGACACTGAGAATTCAAAGGCAACCTACAGGAATGGAATCCTTGAGATAAGAATGCCAAAGATGGAAGTTAAAGAGAGAAAGACATTGACAGTTGAGTGAGCATAGCTACGCCCTGGCAGGTCAATGAGCAGGATTTCAATAGAGAAGCTGAGATTCCTGCTAAGGTATGCAATCCTTGCGCCTTCCAGCTTTAATACACAGCCCTGGAAATTCTCAATCGGTGAGGATGAAATCCAGGTATTCACGGATAAGACCCGCTGGTTAAAGGTATCAGACCCTGATCAGCGGGAGTTATATATTAGCATAGGCTGTGCGCTTGAGAACCTGCTGGTAGCCGCAGAGCATTTTGGGTACGGGCATCAGGTAGTTTATCTGCCAGATCCCGATAAAGAGGAACTGGCTGCCACAATCAAATTCATACCTCAGGGTCAGCCATCACCATTCAGAGGTACTGCTTTATTCAACGCGATTCCAGTCAGGCGCACCAACCACAAAATATACGAGGAGCGCACTGTTCCTCCGGATGACCTAAAACGTCTGCAGGATTGCTGCGTTGAAGAGGATATCCTGCTATACATGACGGGCGATCTGGATATCAGGCGGAAGGTTGATAGACTGGTCATGTGTGGCGATGCAATCCTGCTCTCTAATCCTGCCTACCGTGAGGAACTTGGCTACTGGATAGGACAGGGTACTTTCGGTACACCATGGCTTATGGCCAAATTAACAAAATTTGCCATCACACACATAGATATGGGTAAAAGACAGGCTAAAGAGGACTCAAAAGCCCTCATGAGCGCACCGGTTCTGGCTGTTCTTGGCTCAAAAGTGGATGATAAGGAGTCTCAGATCAAGATCGGACAGGTTTTTGAGAGGATCTGCCTGATGGCCACCGATCTTGGGATCAGTACGCAACCAATGAGCCAGATCGTTGAGATCCCGGAATTTAAGGCTGTGCTGATGATGCTAATCCAGGATTCGGATTCATTTGCACAACACATTTTCCGTCTGGGATATGCCGAACAGGAGAAGGGGCATACACCCAGGCGACCATTAGAAGAGGTTCTTGTATAACCTTCTTATATTACTGACGTTCACACACAATATTCAGCCAAATTAAAGTCTTCATTTTTGTTAGCTAATGATCGATAATTCCCGGTTGCTTCCCATTCCTCTACTCCGCCCTCTATAACTTCAAAAATCGGATGGCATTCAATCTCTTTAATGGAGAGCAGCTCTCTGTATCTAACAATATTGCGACTCTTTAACTTATCACATAGCCGATCAAATTCATACTTCAACTGGCCTCTGGTTACTGGTATCTTCTCCACAGGTGCTACAGTTCCTATTTTTCCTTTATCAAAATTGTATCCCCGCCTTTTTGATTCTTCCCATACTGCGATCAGATAGTTCGCAATAGCTCCCACAGGGTTGGGATGACCCCAGAATCTTTTCAACTGGGGATGTCTTTTGTACCCTTTTGTTTCTTCTCTTAAAACTTTCTGAGCAAGTAAAGACTCTCTCCACAGTGCCACCAATCCCGCCCGATCAAGGTACTTAGGATGTATGCTCCACAACCTCAAGCATTAAGTCTCCAGATGAAGAAATTAAGGACTGCTGCGAAGCTTACCCACAGGATATAAGGTACGAGCAGCAGCCCCGCTACCTTTGATATCTTGCTGAATTTAAGTATCGTGGCAAGTATAGCAATCCAGAGAACGGAAATACCAATAAGCCCGGCAAGAGGGGATCTAAGCCCAAAGAACATTGCAGACCACAGGACGTTGAGAACCAATTGTATGGCGAAGATGCCAAGGGCATTTTTGACCTGCTTATTATTCAGACCTTTGCGCCACACGAGAAATGCTGATATTCCCATCAGTACAAACAGAGCTGTCCAGACCGGGGCAAACAACCAGTCGGGCGGTGTGAAGGGTGGCTTTTCTAAAGTTGTATACCAGGCTGGAATAGAGGGTGCCGTGAAAACCGAGCCAATAAGACCTGCAAACAGGCAGATGGTCACGCTCACTACTAATCTGGTAACCTCAGTTACTTTGCTACTTTCCATCTCATACCTCCCCTAATATCTACTAACTGTTTGCATAAACTCAGTGGGTATTAGCTCATTGCCGTTCTATGCATTGTTTATGCAAATATTGGCTGTGCTCATTTATATACTTTAATTATTCTCTTACTAACATTATCTCAGTAGCTAACATTTTCACACAGGCTAAGAAAAAGCCCGGTCATGCGATTTTTACCTCTGGGAGGTTTACCAAACAAACGGAATGAGCCTGTATCTTACCTTCTTCCTATAATCGTCATAACCTTCCAATTCCTCGACCAGCATCTTTTCTTCTCCGATGATTCTTCCGACTAAAAGCAGAGATAGAGCTATGCCGATCAGAATACCATATTTGGAACCAAGCAACAGGGGTGCTCCGATGAACAGCAGCATACCGCCAAGATACATCGGATGCCTCACGAATCCATAAACTCCAGTTGACACAACATGCTGCTTGCGTTCCGTTTGAATTCGGACGAGATGCGATGCATACGGGTTATCGGCAAGCGACCGGAACGTGAAGAAGAATGAAACCAATAACGCAATTCCACCGAGGACTTTCAGCCAAATCGGGAAGTCCCCTGTCCATTCGTACCGCCTCGCGTCCAAAGGCATGACGATGAACCACGCTAAGAATGAGAATATGAGTACATAGATTAAATACTTGTCCCAGCCCTTCTGTTCGCCGGTTCCGGGCCGCTTGAGGCGCTCTTTCAATAATTCCGGATCATGGCGGTACAGATAGACGGTTGTGAACGAGACCGTCACAACAAACCAGATGCTGAAAACCCAGCCTTCCACCCATGCCCAGTCACCGGAAAGCAGCAGGAGCAGTGCCGGATACAGCAGAGTATTGAAAATTAGGTAGATGACCTGACCGGTCGTCAGCACTCTGTTTTTAGCTACCATATCCCCTGCCCTTCTCTATCATCGTTCATCGTTTAACTTTCTCCAAAGGCTATGCTGAGTTCTTTTCCTCTTCCACCTTATTCATTTTTGAATTTACTACATATATAGCTTGATAGGCTCATCTAACCTATTTTCCGCACTTTTCCACTTTGCAGCATGCTATTTTATGATTTTATTTATCGTCCAGTCTCATAGAATTCCGTTGTATGTATAACCTTGCATGCTCTTAGCGCATATTATATTCCTATGCTGCATCAACACAATATATCCTCTCATATACTGTCC
>NZ_JMIY01000004.1:161487-225865 GCF_000685155.1 Candidatus Methanoperedens nitratireducens | reverse complement strand
AGTCCATTTTCTAAATACTGATTCGGGAGGGAGTTGTATTAAAATGTGCGGAAAATGGGTTAGAATGATCCATCCTTCTATTGTTTCAGCAAGATTCCTTCGGCACTCTTCAAGGGTTTTACCGGTTGCCCATACCCCTTTTAATTCCTGAACCTCCCCGTAATAAGGTTCGTCATCTTCAATTATCTCATATTTCGCCTTTTCCAGTGCCGCATTTATGTATTCGAGTATCATGCTACATCTCTTAGTTTATCATTTATTATTGCACTTAATATAGCTTTTTGCACTCACGCGCTTAACCTGTAATCTCTGCCAGTCGGCGCTGGTGTAGCTTGTAAAGAATGAAGCTGGGGAGAGTAGGTGCCAGGAAGGATTAAAATATACGAAATCATCAGGTTTATATGTCTCAAACTACATTCGACTTCAAGGTGAAAATCATGAAGTTTAAAGTAGTCCTGGAGCCTGCCGAGGAGGGCGGCTATGTCGTATACGTGCCTTCACTTCCAGGATGCATTTCTGAGGGTAATACAAGAGAAGAGGCATTGATGAACATAAAAGAGGCTATAGAACTTTATCTGGAGCCAACCGAAAAGTTAGTTATAGGGAAGAGTGCTGAGATCGCTGAAGTTGCAGTTTAGCCTGAATTAGTTTGGTGCTTAAAATCCTGCCAGTCGGCGCTGGTCTTGTGATGAGGAGGAGGCGCTTGATCAGAAAGAGAAAGGAAGCGGATATTTCAGGGAAGAGAAACCTTAAAACCTCCTGAACGAATATAACAATTAAATTTCAGATTATATAAGGTGAAAAATGGTCGATGTTATATTAAAGCTCCCCAACGATTTCAGTTGGATAACGAAGAATAAAGAGGGCTTGAAATGGGTAGAGTCAGCCGTTATAAGTAGACTTACTGAGATAAAAATTGGAAATCTTCTTGCCGAGAAGAGCGAGTTGAGAAAAGAAGACATAGATGAACTCGATCATATCATAAAGCGTGCTCTTTACAATAAAATAAAGGCAGATGAATAAAATTAGTACTGGATTCTAACATCATTTTTTTGGCTCTGATCTCAGTAGCTAACATTTTCACACACGCTAAGAAAAAGCCCGGTCATGCGATTTTTACTTCTGGGAGGTTCACCAAACAAACGGAATGAGTCTGTATTCTGCGCAGTATGCGGATGCAAGTTCGATGTAAAACTTGAACCGGGCAATATAATCCCTGTCCAGTACTTCTATTCAAAACAACTGGGAAAAGCTCTGACAGATAACGAAACAGAATACTGGGAGTGTGAACATTGCAGTGGATACATGAAAGAGAGGATGATAGAATGGATGAATAAAAACTGGGGTACTCGCTGTCCTGATTTTGAAGAGAACTGCCCGCTTTGCAGAGCATGGAAATATTTTGACTATCTTTTTGAGATAGATTAATGATGCAAAGTGAATGAGTCGCTTGATATGTGGCATAAACAAAAAGGGTTAACACATATTATTACATTGTAAAAATTAATTTTCTGGCGCCGATAGCTTCCCAGGCAAGCGCCTTGAATCGAGAACCATGTAAGATAAACAGCGACCTCTTACGAACTCACATTCAAAGGCGATCAAAGTTATGAACGGGGGCGAGGTACTGTAAAACCCATTTGCGTAGGGCTGTATTGATGTGATCTGGTTTACAGGTGACACAGATGCTCTTGTGCCCGAATTTGCTTTTGAGGTGGAGCACTGAAGTGACTAAAGGGCTTGGCAGGCTGTTTAACCTTTATAAAGCCGGGTTAAGGACCAAGCTGTTTATTGTATTGCCTGATAAAAAATTGGATAAATTCAATACAGAAATCGAGCGCAGCCTATTTAGCGAAATCAAGGAGATCTGTAAAGTAAAAACGTATATGCCACTGATTGATCTTTACGTTCTGGCGCTTGAACATGATTTACAGAAGAAGAAATTTTTTGAGGAGTAAAGCAGCACGGCGCAGAATCAATTTTTGGTTTATCTTTAGAAAAAGGATTTTTTAAAAATTTCGTTTAAATGTCTCTTCGGAAGCGGCTTGAATAATTTGTTCTTTAAAACAATCAAGCATATTCGTTACTTCATTATACAAATTAAGAAACTCATCTTCATCAAAATAAACACGTTGTCCATGTGCGACATCATTTCTATTATCTACTAATTTGTTAATTTGCTTATCTTTAGTTATATAAAATGAATCTTCTAATCCCAATGTGTCTAATATTTCTTTAAAAACCTTCCAACGTAGATTTGATTGTGTATCAATGACGTCATAATATGGAATATTTGCTATAGTTGATAGGTTATTAACTAAAATGTTCACTAATTTTGTATGAGTGCTAGTTTTGTTTGTTTCTAAACATGTACAAAATGTATTTCTTAATGCGAGAGCGATAAAATTTTCTCTAAGCTCGTCATATCTTAATCCAAGTTGTTTTATATATATAACATAATATGTCCCTGCATTTTTAATATAACCTTCCCAATGTGCATAAAGGATAGCAATACCAATTCTTAGATGGATGTCGATGTTTCTTTTATTCGTAGAACTCATAGAACTCACAATAAAGGTAAGTTCCTTTTTTCTCCATCCTAAATCAGAATCGAGATAATTGGCTAACACTTCAACATTTTGAATTTTCATGGTTTGAATATCTTCTTTCCCAGTGGGACAATTACAGGGATTCGTGTATTAAAGTTGCTACCACTTCCGATATAATCCAGATAATTTCGATCAGACCATAGAGATTTTGCTCTATTTTTAACTTCTTCTTTCAAATTTTCATCTATTGTTCGTTTATTCCATTCATCAATGTTTGAACCTACACCAATACCAATTGCTTCAAATGAAGATAAAAGAAATTTTCCTTCAAAACGATTTCTTTCGAAATTATATCTTTTAAATGCATCATCCGATAACGTCTTATCTAAAAAATCAAAGGTATCTTTAAAAATTTGTTTTTCTTTTTCTTTATCAAATGTTGAAGATTCTGCAAACTCAGTCATTTTTTCAGTAATAAATTCTGCTAAAAATATAAACCCTTTCATGTCCCTTATGTCCACATTTTTAAAAATTATGAACCTTAAAGCTAATTCTAAATTGTACTGCTCACTTATAGATTTTTCACTTAAACCAATGCAATTTAAGAAAGGTTCATAGGCTCCCAAGTCATATAGCCAATAATAGAAATCTTTGTTTATCATAATGAGTAAGCAATTTCTTAACTCTTGATCAGATAGCTTTGTACCTAATGTATTCAATCTCTGAAAAAGTTCATATTTTATATTTGGGTCGCTTTCTTTTTTTACAATTTGGACACCGATTTTTTCTCTTTTAAATTCCAACCTTTGAGACGAAGTAAGTGAGTTTTCTGCATCACTAGATTCCCACATTTTTCCTTCAAGTGAAGGAAGATATTTAGTTTTTATTAGCCTACTTGGAGGAAAAATATTATTATTTTCATCTTTCAAAATACCAACAAATTCAAATATTGTTGACAACCTTTGCAGACCATCAACTACATCCCAAACTCCATCCTCTCTTTGAGAAACAAAAATAGGTGGTATAGGTATACCTAAAAGAATAGACTCTATCAGTTTAGTTTTTTGAAGTGGCGTCCATCTAAAAAAACGCTGAAATTCTGGATGGATATCTAATTCATTATCTTTATATAAACTGATCAATTCACCGATGGACATTGGATATCCGTCTGTATAAATTTCCTTTGCTTTTTCATCTATTTCATCTTGCAATAACATATTAATTAAATAATTTAGGTATCTGATAAATCTTTTGTAGCGTTTTAATGAAACTCAGTAAAAATAACTATGCTATGAAATTTTAAAACTCAAAAAGATAGCGCATATCGTTTATATAATATAAGGAATCTTAACTTGATTAAAATCATAAAAGTAAGTGGTATCAACTATCGTAGTATCTTTTTTAAATATTTTTTTAATTTTTCTATAGTTACAACTTGCTTACAACGGACGTTCCGTACCTTTTAGAGAGTATATATCTTAATTAATTTTTTTACGTCTGTATAGGTAAATTATAGTATCTCGCATAACATCTGACAATAGTATATAAACCACAGAGTGCACAGAGGACACAGAGCAAAAGCCACAACTCTCTGTGCTCTCTGTGTCCTCTGTGGTTGATTATCTTGTCTTGGCCATTTTAATAAAGGTGATAGAATTTTTTATATTAAGTTTTGCAGATAACTATATACCTCGCAGCATATTGATTCTAATAAACAATTTAAAGTATAAGATTTAATTTCAGTAATTAATAAAATCGCAACCAGGAGAAATATAAAATAGAAAAATCAAAGGGTACGGAATGTGGGTTACAACTTACTTCCAACTTAATTATATTTCACAAAATTAGATCATATTAATGTATATATTAATAATTAGATCAATATTGATCCTTGCTCGAAATCACAAGGACCGACTACAAACAATTCCTCCAATCCCACCCGGAAGTGGAAATCGGAGAAACCAAAATAAAACTCCACCCCAAGTGGAAGATTTCGCAATTCGCCCCCCCTCCACCTTCACCCCCGAAACCACCACAATCTGTAGCTTCCCCGACCGCGGCGACTGGGCTACGCACGTCGGAAACTACAGGGGCAACTGGTAGCCATACATCCCGCGAAACCTCATCCTTAGTTATACCGCGCCGGGTGAGATTGTTCTTGATCAGATGACCGGCTCTGGCACCACAGTTGTGGAATGCAAGCTCCTGGGGCGGCGCGCCGTGGCTGTAGACATCAATCCCGATGCTGTCATGGTAGCGCGAAACAGGCTGGATTTTGCTTATACACCGCTGGATGCTGATTACCAGGGGAAGATGATTAAAAACCACAGAGATAAAACAACAGTTCTCTGTGAACTCTGTGTCCTCTGTGGTTGATTTTTTGCATTGAACTATTTTTATCCAGAACATATTGAAAAAATCATCATAGCCACCCATTTCTCTTATGCCAGCATCATCCCTTATTCCCATGACCGTGAGGGCGACCTGTCAAGCGTTCATAACATTACTGAATTTGCCGCGGAGATGCGCAAGATAGCGCAGGAGAGCATGAGGTGGTGGTAGGAATAATGCGAGATATTCGAGAGAAGGGATATTGATGCTCGAAAATAGAGGTTATGAACCTCACTGAATCAAGATATATAAAGAGTTGAATTATATGATATACAATCGTAAAATGGTATTATGGAACTAACCGCAATAATCAAAGAAGGCGAAAAGCAATTTGTCGCTCTGTGTCCTGAAATAGATGCTGTCAGCCAGGGCTTTTCTGTTGAAGAGGCGCTGGATAATCTTAAGGAGGCTGTAGAAGTTTACATCGAAGAGATGGGCTTACCTGAAGAAATAAAGCGGAGTGATACACTTATCGCTCATTTTGAGGTGTTCCCACATGGGGAAACTACCCGTTCTATCAGGACATGAACTGATCAGATAGTTGAAAGTGAGTGAAGATTTTGTACCCATAAGCTGAAAGTGGTGAACTTTATTAGACAATTAGATATTCTGATCAAGCAATCAGAACAACCGCTCTGCGTTATTGTTTCATGTTGAATATACACATTCTCATTATTGTGGAATCGATAACTATAAGCACCATTAACCATGTCATCTATTAAAGGAAGTAAGAAATGAAATATAAGAACAAAAATAAGCGAATTGATAAAACTGGCAATCGAACTTTTACACAAAAAGGAATGCAGTACGATAAGAAGAACAATAAAGATAGCAGCCTCATAGTATAAGTCAAATAACACACACAGGCTTGCTTGACGAATAGGAAAGTATAAAATCGTATCATTATCTGCTGGCTGAATCAATATAAGCCAAAATCGATAAATTGATTTCATTGGTTTTTATTCTTGTTTGTGTGTCAAAAAATAAAAGCCAAGAAAAATTTTACGGAGCTACCTGAGGACATTCAAAGCAGATGCGGGGATATCTTTGACGATGCGGGCATAAACCCCACTGCTGTCGTGGTGGCGCGCAACAGGCTGGATTTTGCTTATACGCCGCTGAATGCTGATTACCAGGGGCAGATAATTTAAAACTACAGAGTTCACAGAGTCGGCTATGAACTTGGTTCATAGATAACAATGAAAAAGACAATTAACAACGAACTCAAAACGAACTTAAACGAACTCATAAGTCCGAGTTCGTATCGAGTTAGTACCAGTTCGTTGTTTATATTATCTGAACCACATACGGGTCTAAGATGCGATATAATTTAACTTATTCATACCAAGACACAGAGATAGAACAACAGTTCTCTGTGAACTCTGTGTCCTCTGCGGTTGATTTTTTGCATCGAAGAAGATGAATCATGGCAAGATCTGTAAGAGGAGATTTCGTCGTCCTTCCCTTCCTGATCTGCTGCAAATCAGGGCATAATTTAAATGTATTAAGAACGAAATCAATAATGTATTCAGGGATATATGGACGTACTGGAAGATTTTGAGGAGATAGCAGCCGATAAACAGCATGCTGAGATCAAAATATCTGTAATGCATGTAGAACTATCCATTAAGGTGAGGTATTTCATCAGCCAATCCGGGATAGGCTATTGTGTGCTGTTAATTGATGGAGTTAAAGGAAAAGGTTTGAGGGGAAAAGTAGAATCAGCAGCGACAAAGGTTTATGTTGGAAGGGCTGTTCTTATTTTCTTATCCCTTCTTGACGATGGGAAGAAACTTATCACTGTCCCGGCCCTGTTCGAGAAAGAACCGACCTTTAGTGAGAACGTGGATTTAAGTAATTTTATTATAAATGCATATTTCCCTGATAACCTTAAAAAAACAACTGAAGAAGTCTATAACGAGCATCTGAATTTCTTAAAAGATAAAAAAATATCCAATAATACTGATAATCTTTACAAGAGCATCCTTGAGCTTCCGGGGGAAGGGCTTGAGATCCTGAGAAGTTATAGATAAGATGAACCTATCCTCCGGGCGCAACAGATTTTAATCTGTAGCGCTTCTAAGCGTCTATGAACTTCATCCATGCGAGCGATTTTCATCTTGGTTATGCCCAATACGGGCTCTCCGAGCGCTTTCGTGATTATGCCCGGGCTTTTCATTCTGTCATAACATATGCCATTGATAATAAGACAGATTTCATCCTGATCTCTGGTGATCTCTTCCATAAAAGGAATATAAACGCGCCCACGTATGAACAGGCATATAAAGTGCTCTCTCTTCTAAGACAAAAAAGCCCATCCACCGCTGTTTATGCCATTGAGGGGAACCATGACCTTGCATTCCATCAGGACGGCAAGAGCTGGCTTCAGATCCTTGATTCCCAGAGTCTGCTTAAGCTCATAAGGCTAAAAGAGGCTAACGGTGCTAAACTTATGGGGGATTTTGTTGAACTTGATAACGCCCGTATCTTTGGTGTGAGATACCTTGGCTCAGGCACGGTCTCCATAATTCCCCGGATAGCGGATGAGATAAAAAAAATAAATGCTGAGCAGGGGGAGAAATACACTATCCTGATGATGCACTTTGGCATGGAAGGGCAGATAAGGCAGGAGGCTTCAGGGGAGATCCCTTATAATTCCCTTTTGCCATTAAAAGAAGTGGTGGATTACCTTGCGCTCGGGCACTACCATATACAGTATGAACTGGACGACTGGATCTTCAATCCTGGCAGTGTTGAGATGATAGCAATGAGCGAATACGGCTTATCAAAAGGTTTCTATCATATCAACCAGAGCGATAGAAAACTTATAACCCCGTTAACGCGCCCTGTCAGGCGTATCAAGCTTGACATAAGCAGTATCAAAATCCCTGCTGAGCTGTACACAAGGATAGAATCAAAGCTGGACAGGGAGCAGATAATCCGATCGGATATGAGCCCGCTCATCGAGCTTGTGCTCTATGGCGAGATGAATTTTCCAAAATCGGAAGTGAACATAGACCGCATAAAGGATATGCTGGCTGACCGCTTCAAGCCGCTGTGGTCAGAGGTCAAGATCATAAGGAGCAATCTGCAGTACACCATCAATGAGGGGGATGTGCGCGGGCTGACGCGCGAGCAGATAGAGCTTCGTGTTTTCTCTGACCAGGTAAAGCTTGATGGAAGATACCAGGACAATGTTGAAGAGATCGTAAAGACCATGATCGAGGTAAAAAAGATGGCTGCTGCAGGGATCGAGGAGACAGCAATCCAGAAAGAGCTGAGATGGTGCTTTGAAAAAATGAAGACTTCGCTATCAGATAACAGAGATAAGAAGGAAGTTAAAAATCAGGTTAAAAATCAAGAACCAAATACCCGCCAGACCCTTCTTTCGCATATGGGAGATATTTAAATGCTGATCAAATCAGTGGAATTAAAAAATATCAAATCCTACAGCCATGAGACTATCGAATTCATGGAGGGTATAAACGGGATATATGGTCAGAACGGGCATGGGAAGACCACTATTCTTGAATCCATAGGCTATGTATTGTTCGATTTTCTACCCTACAATGCCTCTGACCTCCTGCGCCACGGGGAAAAATCAGGCTATGTGGCAATTACAGTGGAAGGTAATGATGAGATCGAGTATACGATCTACAGGAAGATAGGAAGCGACTACTATATTAAAACACCTGTTGATGAAATAAAAGGAAAAAAGGATGTACTTGACTGGATCGCAGGCAATCTTTTCTATAGCGTCAGATCTCCTGATGATCTGCCCTCTATCTTTGAGAACGCTGTGGGTGTTCCCCAGGGTACGTTCACAACCGCATTTCTCCAGACCCCGAGAACACGGAAGATGATCTTTGACAATATCCTGAGAGTGGAAGAGTACCAGGCAGCGTATGCTAATCTACTTCCTGTGATCAATTCTATTAAAAAAAACATTGATTCTATGGATAAGGAGCTGCTGCCGCTTCGCACCCGTACCGAGAAGTACCAGGATGTTAAAAAAGAAAAAGAAACCCTGCAGATAGAGATTGATGGACTAAAAAATGAGATCAAAGAAATAAATACCAGCATCTCAATTCTAACAAAGAAAAAAGAAGAACTGACGAGCAAAAAAGCTCAAATTGACGCTCTCTCAGCGCAGATAACCAATGAGAATGTACGTCTTGATGGACGAACAGGCCAGCTTGAGAGAGCAAGATTTGATCTCAGCCGCGCTGAATCTGCAAGGAAAGTCGTGGACGAACTGCTGCCATCTGAGGAAGCTTTCAAAAAAGAGAATCTCAGGCTCAAAGAACTGAATTCGGATCGTGTGGAGCGGGATAAGTTAAAAGATGAGATCGCAAGAGTTGATTCTAAAATAAGCAGTCTTATGGAAAAGCTTGAGCGTTCATCAAAGCTCTCATCCGAGAATATAGAGCTAGAAGAACGCAAGAAACTGCTTATTCCCAGGATAGAGGCAGCGCGCAGGCTTGAAGAATCGATACATGAGCTTCAAAAAGACTTAAGAGATCCGATGGCAGGCATAATCTCAAATCTTGCGAACCTGAGGGAAAAAGAGCAGCGCATGAAAGAATTGGATCAGGAGATCGAGAACCTCAGGATAAAAATATCCCATCTTTTACCATTTAAAAACAGGCAGCTTGAGCTTGAGGCTAAAATAAAGGACTTAAAAGAGAACCTTGAGGCTCCCCTTCGCACACTCTCATCTGAGATCTCAGTGTTAAAAGAAAAGGAAGGCCAGGCTGAGAGATTGCGCCAGGAGATCTTCTCACTCACAGAAAGGAAAAACAAGCTTATGCCTGTACTTGAGAAACAGAGGATAATGGAGGATGAGATTAAAAATCTCTCATCGCTCATGGAGTCGCTCACCCGGCTTGGCTTTGAACTGAGACAGGCAGTAGAAAAGGAAAAACGGGCAAATCTGCTCATATCAGAAGTCAGGCAGCTTGGAAATAAGGTAGCCGATCTTGCCCCCCTGATCGAGCAGCAAACA
This sequence comes from Candidatus Methanoperedens nitratireducens, assembly GCF_000685155.1. GTDB lineage: Archaea > Halobacteriota > Methanosarcinia > Methanosarcinales > Methanoperedenaceae > Methanoperedens > Methanoperedens nitratireducens. Next base: position 215,920 of record NZ_JMIY01000004.1, on the reverse strand, counting down.
GTACTTGAAAAAGAAGAGCAGGACCTGAACCAGCGCCGTGCCGCTGTAAAATCCATGCTGGAGCAGACCAGAAATAACATGAGGCTTGCTGGAGCAGGGGGGTTATGCCCTGTTTTGAATGGAGTTAAATGCAGGTCTGTAAGTGATTTTACTAAGTACTTTAATGATGAGTTAAACTCACGCACAAAAGAGTTAGAGGAAACAGAGAGCAGGTTAAACCATATATCAAATGAGCTAATCAGGCTTAATAACCCCAAAAAACAGCGTGAAGAGATCGCTGTGCTAATTGCCTCAAAGAAGAAGGATCTCGACGCCTATAGTGGTGCATCGGATGAGGTTGAGTCATGCAGGACCAGACTTAAAGAGCTGGCAATATTGCATCCGCTGCCAGGATCTGGAGATCTTACAGGAAGCGAGGAAGAGAGAAGTAAAATTTTTAAGATGCTTGAGTCCAAAAGATCAGAGTATGATAAAATAAAAAACATTATCAAGGAACTGGATAGTGTGGAAGCACTGATCCAGTCAAAAAATAAAGACATGGAAGACTTTTTTAATATTACTGCTGCCATTGCCAGATGCGAAGAGCAGATAGGTCTTCTCAATAGCAGATTTAATTTGAATATCGGACTCAATAATACCAAAGCCCATCTTGATAAGATCAATCTTGATATAAAATCGCTGGATGAGAGCTTAAAGGACTTAAATGATCCCTCAAAACAGATAGATAAGAATGAATCCCTGATACTGTGCAAACAGAGGGACCTTAATGCTTTAAAGGAAGTCCCTTCCCTGATTAAGGGCTGTCTTGAGCAACTTGCCCTGCTCAATAACAGGTTCCACCTGAAGGACAGACTGGATGGGAATCAGGAAGAACTCAGGCTGGTGGATGAGATCATAAAAAATAAGACCACAGAGCTTAAAGCATTGAACTCGCCTGAGAAAGAATACGAGGCATTGGGCGAGATCATCAGGAAAAACTTAAAAGAACTTGAAGCACTCGGGCATGTCCCTGAATCGCTTGAATCATGCAGGCATGAGCGCGAGGATCTAATGTCCAGGTTCTTGAGGTTCAAGGGACTTGATGAGTCGATAGCATCCGTGCAGGAGGCAATTACAGAGCTTGAGCCTGAGCATAACAAATACTTACAGCACCTTCCCCTGGCTATTAAGGTGGATGAATATTCAAAAGAGGCAGGGGAGATCGAAGAGAGTATTGTACTGATCAACGCTGCTCTGAATGAGTACACCAAAAAACAGGAGGCACTTTTAAAAGAGTTTAATGGGCCTCTTCTGGATGATACGATCCTGAAGCTTGAGGAACTCGGGAGAGCAGCAAGCGGCAGGGCAGAAGCAGTGAATGAGAAGAGCAAGAACCTGCAAAGACTTGTGCGGGATCTGGAAAATATGGAGTCCTGGCTTCTTAGAATAAAAGAGATTGAGAAAGAACTGGAAGATGAGAAGCAGTTCTTATCTTTTTCAAATTTTATCCGTGATACAATAAAAAATTCTTCCGAGCATATCGTCAATGAATTTATCGGTGAGATAAGCAGCGAGGCCAGCGGTATCTACTGTGAGATAATGGATGGTTTTACTTCAGCACTTAAGTGGGCGAATGATTATGATATCGAGATCGAATCAGAGGGACAGGTTAAATCGTTTAAGCAGTTAAGCGGGGGTGAACGTATGGGTGCTGCTCTTGCTGTTCGCCTTGCACTTTTAAAAGTGCTCTCAAACTGCGATTTCATGTTCCTGGACGAGCCCACGCAGAACATGGATGAGATAAGGCGGGAAAAGCTCTCTGATGAGATCTTAAGAATCCGCGGCTTCAAACAGGTCTTTGTTATATCCCATGACGACACTTTCAATGAGAAATATGAACATGTAGTCAGAATACAGAAGATTGATGGTGAAAGCAGGGTAGTATCATGCTCGACCTAAAAAGCATCTCACTTCAGTTCGATTCAAGACTTGAGGCAATAAAATCATATGATGCAGAGCGGTCTGCACTATCGGATGAGTACAGAGGCGAACTTGAAAAATTGAAGGTTATAGACCTTACAATGAACAGGATGCTGCCTCCCTACAGCGGGGCGAGGCTTCTTGAGCCAGGGAAGCTCATCCGACCTTTTCATTTCAACTGGAAGAACAGGCATGATGCTGTTGAATGGATCGATTCTGTGCTCTCAGGCGTACCGCTTGGCGCTGTCGACGGCAGCCAGATATACCCTGATAAGAGTTACGAGATCCCTTTAGCAGTCATACAGACCTCGCGCATATTCAACAGGCATACCTGTAACTGCGATTATAACCAGGATACTGAGGCCACGATCATCACCCCTGATGAGTTCGATACTGCAAGTGTGTACTCCTTCGGCAGAGAATATATTGATGCGCGCAGGTTTGCTATGGAATGCGAAAGCATCATGCGGCTCATGAGGCAATACCAGAAGATCTATATCCTGCTTGATGGGTCGCTCATTCTCTCCCATATAAATGCCCTGAACAGGAATATCAGATCGATATACATCAGTGCCATCACAGAGCTGCTTGAAGTCTCAGAGACCACGAAAAACCCGGTTATTGGTTTTATTGATACAACAGCGCCGCGCGATATCACCCTCATGATGCATTTTCTCTTCAGACTAAAGAAGAGCAAGCTATCTGATACGCATCTTTTTTCAAATCTACTCTGGGGAGAACGGACAGCAGCTTTTCTGTGCGACAGGGACGATAGAAGAGATAGAGCTTCAAAATGTGTACTTGACTGCTATGGTAAATTCAAGGACAGCATAGCATTTTTTTATATAAGGGTAAGTAATGGCCTTCCTGCGCGGGTGGAATTTCCTTCATGGGTACATGAAGAGGGGCTGATCGATAAGATCGCCGATATTATCAGGGCTGAATGCGTGATCCGCGGCAATTATCCCGATATCCTGATGCGAGCGCATGATGTTGCACTTATACGGTTGAATGAGCATACCCTTTTTTATGGAATGCTTGATAATTTCTGCAAGGTGCATGGTATTAAGATAAATAAGAGCGCAAAACATTTCCATAAACTGATGAACAGGAGGATATGATGGTATTAGGAGACATAATCAGGGTGGAAGATGCGAATACCTACCTGGTAAAAATACCGCCCGATGCTCAAAAGGAGTGTATTGGAAGGCTGGTGAAGATAAAAAAAGATTACGGGATCATAGTGGGTGTCATAAAAAACATCGCGCATATAATACGCGAGGAGCTCATTCCTTATATTGATCCTGGCATGCAGCCAAAGTATGCTCCTTTTAACGAGGATTTCAGGAACAGCTATTACACCGTTCATGGACTGGGGATAATCCGCAACGGGGTAGTGAAATACAGTATAGATTCACCGCCAGATATCGGGGATAAACTATCGCTGCTGGGTCCAGATGAGCTAAGGGAATTCCATACCATTAACGGCAAACCAAGTATAGCGTATCTCCAGTCAAACAGAGATGCACTTGATAGGGCAGTTCTTCTTGGCATGGTGGAACAGGTAGAGATGCATTATACGGAATGCAGCGCGATGCTAAGACTGGTTCGAAAGTATATTGAGAGGGGCAAATGATAGGAACTGTAAGATCCTCTGATGAAGAGGGTTTTACTTTTATCTCACGCGAACGCCTCCCCAGAGGTATGTTTGTGTGCTACACAGACGCCGGGAAAAAGATCCTCTGCAGGGTGAAGTGCAGCGAGCCGCTCAACCAGTATCCACAGGAGTTCCTTCTGGATATGAATATAGAAGCGGATGAGGTATCTGGATTCTATGGCCTTGATCCTGCTGACTTTAAATACTATTCTTACTCAGCCGCTGCAATAGGTTACTTTGATGCCATATTAGGTGAGTTCATAAACCCTAGGACAAACCCTGCATGCGGGCAGAGGATAGAACATGCTGGATCGGATATCCTGAAAGATATAAGCAAATTAGAAAAAGGTGAGAGCGGTTCGGCATTTATAGGGACTGTTCTCGGGGCTGAGGCTGATATCGTATTATCTGTGCGGGATATGGTAAGCCAGCACATATCGGTCATAGCATCCACAGGCGCAGGGAAATCATATACTGTGGGTGTTCTTGTTGAGGAGCTTCTGAAGCCCTGTAACATGGCACCTGTTCTGATCTTTGATCCCCACGGCGAATATTCTTCTCTTAATGAGATATCAAATATGCCTGAATTCATTACTTCCTCTTATCGTCCCAGGGTTAAGATCGTAAAGCCAGAGCATATAAAAATAAGGGTGGGCGATCTCCTGATCAGTGATTTTATCAGCATAATGGATGATGGGACCATGTCTGATAAGATGAAGACCCTGTTTCGGTCTGCATATAATAACCTTAAGAACAACCACAAGAAACAGTTCATGCGCAATGAGCTTAAGCAGGAGATTGAGGCGCTGCGGGACTCAAATAATGATCCAACAATAGAGGGGATACTCTGGAGGTTCGGGAAATTATATGCTCCTATATTTGATGATTTCCAGACCATACCGCTTGCCGGGTACTTCATGGTCGGGCAGCTTACGGTTATGGATGTTTCAGGGATCGAGGAAACATACCAGCAATTGATCGCCTCTATCATGCTGCGGCGGTTATTCGATGCAAAGGAAGGAACCGAGAATAACAGGTATAACGAATCACATATCGATAAGTTCCTGCCTTACCCTGTGTTTGTTATTATCGAGGAGGCGCACAGGTTCGCACCCCATAGCGGCGAGGCAAAATCAAAAAGTATCCTTAAGACCATACTCTCAGAAGGCAGGAAATTCGGGATCGGGATATGTATGGTCTCACAGAGGCCGAGCAAACTTGATGCCGACTCGCTCTCGCAGTGCATGACCCAGATCACTATGCGCATAATCAACCCCGGTGATCAGCAGCAGATCGCACAGAGTATTGAAACAGCGAGCAGAGACCTGATATCAGAGCTTCCCTCACTCGCAAAAGGCCAGGCGATCATCTCAGGTGTGGCAATAAATACCCCGACGCTGGTCAGGATCAGGAAGAGGCTCACAAGCGATATAAAAGGCAGGAGCAAGGATGCACCGATGATATGGCAGGCACAGAGAAAATACGAGGAAAAGCATCAGGCGCAGGAAGTGAGGGCGGACAGGGAGATGGATATCGGGGTGTAATCACCGAAAGCTTTTATCTGTTATCCTCCAAATGTATCATGTGTGTTTCTGATAAAGCAGAATATTGAAACTTAATTATCCGTTTCAATGGCTCGCTGATCATCGATTCAGGCAGTGGTATGAGGGGTGGAATAGATGAAAGAGAGAGTAACTTTCGAAAATAATAAGGGATTTAGATTAGTTGCCAATATTATAGGTCTTAAGGAAGGAATAGCCCGACCTGTTGTGATCTTTGCACATGGATTAGAAAGCGGTAAGGATAGCCCGCGGAACATATATATTGCCGGGGGACTGGTGGAAAAAGGGATCTGCTGTTTCCTTCCCGATTTTACAGGGCATGGAGAGAGCGAGGGGGAGATCTCTGATGCCACTGTTGAGCAATTTGCTCAGGATCTGGGCGCATCGCTTGACTGCATCAGCCATATAAAAGGTATTGACCCTGCGAAGATAGGAGTATGCGGCTCAAGTATGGGGGGAATAGCTGCTATCGTCAGGGCGGCCACTGATAGCCGCATCAGGGCTCTGGCTCTGCGCTCTGCTCCAGCCGAGGGATACTACCAGTACGCCAGTCAGGTACGCATCCCTGCATTGATAGTTCAGGGTGATGCAGATCCGATCATGGGGCAAAGCCTCATTCTTTTTGAGTATCTTGCTGGAGAGAAAAAGCTTGCTTTTGTTAAGGGGGCAGATCATCTGTACTCAAAAGAGGAGCATCTCAAAGAGGCACGGCAGATCATAGCACAGTGGTTTGCCGGGAAGCTGGGTTCAGATGATCCCGAGCCCGGCATCTTTAAGGACAGGAGGGATGCAGGAGCCAGGCTCGTATCCAGGCTAAAGGATTATAAGGACAGAAAAGGAGTCATAGTACTGGCACTTCCAAGGGGAGGTGTGGTTACAGGCCATGAGATCGCCTCTTATCTTAACTGTCCTCTTGATATCATCATTGTCAGGAAGATAGGTTTTCCAGGGCAGCCAGAGCTTGCCATCGGTGCTATCTCAGAGACCGGTACGGTCGCTTTAAATAAATACATAATATCAACCTATGAGGTGCAGGAGGGATACATTGAAAGTGAGATCTCCCATCAAAAAGCAGAGATCGAAAGGAGAATTAATCTATACCGAAAAGGAAAGGGGATACCTGATCTGAAAGGGAAAACCATTATACTCGTTGATGATGGAGTTGCCACAGGTGCTACAATAAAAGCAGCTATCTCAACATTGAAGGCCGAAAGTATAGAGAGGCTGATCGTAGCCCTTCCAGTCGCTCCCCCTGATACTGTTGAGGAACTGCGCCAGATGGTGGATGAATTGATCTGTCTTGAGACCCCTTATGATTTCATGGCAGTCGGGGCATATTATCAGGATTTCACTCAGGTAACTGATGAGGAAGTGGTAAAGATTCTGGAGAAAGCAAGACAAGAGAGCGGTTAAATCTGAAGTTAATGAGCATGACTGATATCAAGGAGGAAGATATCAAGTATTTTTGAGGTTCACAGATGATTAGCTGCGGTCATCTCCTAAGAGCCTCAAAAAGCAGAAAAATACCAATGATCAGCACTACGGCCGCCCAGATCGGTAGATAAACCTGAGCAAAGTATCTCGCTATCCCGAGCAATAATGCCAGGGCGCCAATCCCGACTGTTAGCCTGCTTATCCTGATATTCCAGATCAGCCTAACCAGGTTTAACGACAGCAGGATTGCTCCTGTCCCTACATATATAAGAAGCCATTTTTGATCGTTATCTATCTGATTGGCGCTCTCAAGAATCCAGCTTACGCCTAACAGTATAAAGAACAATGCCCAGGATAGTTTTACGAGCCTCAGGTTAAGCTGCCGCTTAGCGCCAAGCGCCCTCTCATCCATCAGGACTTCTACTTTTACCATGTTCTACTATGTATTATCGTTAGTGTTGGTATTAGTCTTTGAAGCGCCTTTCCTTGATTTGTTAAATACTACTTCAAGAATCCCGTTCTCGTATTTGGTCTTCATGCCTTTCTTATTAACTCTTGATGGAAGCTCGATCTCTTCTCTCAGGGTATTTACAGCATTACTGGCTGTTACTTCAAGTGTCCATCCTGTGCATGAGAGTTTAATATCTTCCTTTTCCATTCCAGGAAGCCCGATTACTGCGTAGATATTTTTTTCAGTCTCAAGGATATCCACAGGCGCTTTTCTCTCCATCTGGATATCAGGATTTACAGGGATAATGCCCATATTCGGGCATATATTAATTGAGATATCAACGAATATGGGCCTATTTGATATATCGCTCCCGTCCATCATATTCTCAATAGCTTCTTCTAATCGTCTTATGAATTCATCGAAATCTTTATTTTTTTTCATTGTCATTGCTCATTTGTCCTTTTTCTTTTTATCTTTGCTGATAGCCTTTGAAAAATCCATCATTGCTTCATACTCCTTTAAATCCCACGGTGTAGGTCTTACTATATTAAAAGCTTTCTCAAAATGCTCATTTCCAATTCTGACTGCGCGTGATATCTCTTTTACTTCTTCTCTAGTCATGCCAGGTTTAATAGATGCCCTCAGAGCGAGCATGGCAGCTTCCCGGCATATAGCCTCGATATCGGCGCCAACATACCCATCTGTCCTTCGGGCAAGATCATTAATAGTAACCTCAGGGGATAATGGTTTGCCTTTTAGATGGATGCTAAATATCTTCTCCCTTTCTATTAGATCAGGAGGCCTTATATAGATAAGCCGATCAAGCCTGCCGGGTCTTAGCAGAGCAGGATCTACCATATCAGGGCGGTTTGTTGCAGCTACTACCACAACATTCTTGAGTTCTTCAAGCCCATCAAGTTCGGTGAGTATCTGGCTCACTACTCTCTCGGTGACCCCGTTGTCAAAAGCTGTGCCACGTGTCGGTACGATAGAATCGATCTCATCAAAGAAAATGATAGCAGGCGCTGCCTGGCGGGCTTTCCTGAATGTCTCCCTTACGATGCGCTCAGATTCACCTATATATTTACTTAGAAGTTCAGGGCCTTTAATGCTTAAGAAATTGGCTTCACCCTCGGTAGCTATGGCTTTTGCAAGCAGTGTCTTTCCTGTTCCTGGAGGCCCGAACAGCAGCACTCCCTTTGGAGGTCTTGTGTTTATAGTTTCAAAGGCCTCAGGATACTTTAGCGGCCATTCAACTACTTCAATGAGTTCCTGTTTTACTAGATCAAGCCCTCCTATATCCATCCACCTCACCTCAGGTACCTCTATAAAGACCTCACGCATAGCAGATGGTTCAATATTTCGGAACGCATCATAGAAATCATCCTTTGTTACAACGAGTTTCTCCATGATCTCGGGTGGGATCTCCTCCTGGATATTGATCTTTGGCAGGATAAGGCGAATCGCATGCATTGCGGCTTCCTTGCAGAGCGATGATATATCAGCACCCACAAAACCATGGGTCATATCAGCGATTGCACGCATACCTTTTTCATCTAATAGATCTTCTGCCAGTGGCATACCTCTTGTATGGATCTGAAGGACCTCAAGCCTGCCAAGCCGGTCAGGAATTCCAATCTCTATCTCGCGATCAAACCTTCCTCCACGGCGCAGGGCCGGGTCTATTGCGTTAGGCCTGTTCGTTGCTGCAATGACTATCACCTGACCCCTGGCTTTCAGGCCGTCCATCAATGACAACAATTGCGCTACAACACGCCGCTCTACTTCACCTGTGACATCCTCTCTCTTCGGGGCGATGCTGTCTATCTCATCAATGAATATAATAGTCGGGGCGGTCTTTTCTGCTTCTTCAAAGATCTCCCTGATCTGTTTCTCGCTCTCACCATAATATTTACTCATTATCTCAGGGCCGCTTATTGAAACAAAATTGGCATCTGTCTCGTTTGCAACAGCCTTGGCGATCATGGTTTTACCTGTTCCTGGCGGGCCATGAAGCAGAACGCCTTTTGGCGGGTCTATACCCAGCTTTTGAAAAAGCTCAGGATGTCGAAGAGGAAGCTCGATCATCTCCCTTATCAGGCCGATCTCCCGCCTTAACCCCCCTATATCCTCATAGGTGAGATGTGTAGGGCGAATTTCCAGTTCTTCTATAACCTGCTCCTTTACAACTATGTTGGTATTTCTTGCCACGACTACAGGCCCTGGAGGCTGCGTTGATACTACAACGAACGCTAATGGGTTACTCACTGTCTCGACCCGAAGACGCTGCCCTTTCATGAGAGGCCGTCCCTCAAGAATACGATGCAGATACTGCGGTCCCCCGACCAGGCGGATTTGCTGTACCGGTGCCAGCACGATCCTGCTAGCCTGAAGAACAGCAGATTTCTGTACGTATACCTTATCGTCTATTCCCACACGGGCATTGGCTCGGATGTTCCCGTCGATCCTTATCAATCCACGCCCCTGATCCTCAGGATAGCCCGGCCCTGCGATGGCGCACGCCTTTTCCTTGCCGATCACCAGAATAACGTCGCCGCTCAGGACTCCAAGCTTTTCCATCAGGTCGCGTTCTATCCTTGCAATATCCCTTCCCGCATCTCTATGGTGTGCTTCTGCCACACGAAGCATTATTTTTTCATTCATGCTTATTCATTTTATATTTCGTATCTTCTTGTACATAAAGCCTGAAGATCGCCTAAAGATTTGAATAAGGATGGTACAGCAAATCAATAACGCAGGGATTCCGGGCGCGGATCATATAATCCAATGAGTAAATTCATGCCCCGACCGGGATTCTCCCACTTCTGTTCACCCCAATCCTCTCGTCTAACGATGTGTTTGCATCCCAGATCCGTATTCTTAAATTTTATCTATTGATTTAACTTCGATCTCTTTCAATTTCTTGAGATTTTCATCTTGTGTTATTAATTTGCATTTGTGAACTATACAGGATGCAGCGATCATAGCATCAGGAAGCTTTATTTTATATTTTGCTCGTATTCTAGCAGCATCTTTTGCGATGATGAGGTCTACATCGGTTATTGTGAGATTGTTTATAGCTTTTATATCTGTAAGGAACATCTCACCTTTCTCAGATTCGTCCTCTGCATAAAATCCACTTAAGATCTCCGAAATGCAAATCACTGAAGTATAGCCTGTATGTTTCCCATTATGAACATCTAGAAGAAGTTTTTCAACAAGTTCCCAGTTTTCCTCCTCGTTCAAAATAGCAAGAAAAATGTTTGTATCAAGGAAGATTTTCATTTCTCTTCCCACTCGCTTCGTATTTTATGCTGGTACTCCAAACCCGCACCAAAAATGCCTTTTCCAAGACCTACGAGATTAGCCACAGGGTTATGGGGGGCTTTTTTAAGTACCAGCTTTTCATCTTCTAAATCAAAAAGTACCTTCTCGCCAGCTTTAATTCCAAGAATTTCTCTGAATTTCTGTGGTATAGTTATCTGCCCTTTTTTTGTCATCCTGCTATATTCCATAAATGAGTATTACCAAATGGTAATACTTAAAAGTTTTGTCGTGTAAAATTAGCATATAACATTTCCCTCTCCCACAGCTTTACACCTGAAGTGTCACTTTTCCTCTATCAGTTTACTTTCTGCCGAAATTGCATTAGAAAGGTAAAAACCACATAAGAAAAGTGCCTGTTGTTGATTATACACAGGAGGAGCAGACCTGCGCAGTTCGCAGTGTCGCCTCCCCACACTTCGGGGCGCGCCGTCCCCATCATGGGATGCGGGCTTGTACTGCACCGCTGGCGGCGCGCGGCTGGAAGTGGGGCGCTCGCGAATTGGCGCAGGTACGATAATTGACCGTCAAGTCGGAAGGTATACTGCAAATGATGAAGAAGAAAATCTCTATATTTCTGGATTTATAGTCTGCAATCCTTCCTTTTTCGCAACAGAAACAAGTTTTTTATCAGCGCAGACAAAAGTAACTTTAAGCTCCTTCATGCTGAGAGCAACCGCAAGTTGCAATGAATCCAGAGTTCTTATGTTTCTTTTCAATACCAGCGTTATGCTATCTTGTATATGTTCTCCATCAAGCTCAAGAACGAGAAAATCCTTTATTGCATCATGGAAAAATTTTGATAGCACGATCTCCAGATCTTTCTTCAATATTATTTTCTCTTCCTTCTTCCTGTTAAGCGCGGAGACCATCTCGATTAGGGATATGCTTGAGATAACTATTGCCCTATCGTCTTCAGAAAAAATCTTATCTATCTTGTCCGTTCCTTTTTCATAATGATACCTCTTCACAAGCGCGCTTGTATCAAGAAAATAGAACTTCATGTTCTTTCAGCTCTGCCTTCGATTATTTCTTGTGAAAGAGAACCACTTATTTTTGCAAGCCTGCTTCTGACCTCATTAATATCAACTTCCCTCTTTATGTTTTTCTGCATATACTCGATGAGAGGAGATTTTTTGGCTTTGAAAACTGCAAGCTGAATTGTTGCCTTTACAACGCCTTGCGGCATGTCATCAACCATAGTTGAATCTAATTCAGAGTTCATATTCTCACAAATCCAATGATCTTAATGGCTTAAATAGGTTTATTTCTTTCTTGTTCTCCGCTTCGTCGCTCCCTGGCGCGCCATCCCCATCAGGGGATGCGGGCTTGTACTGCACCTCTGGCGGCGCGCCTGGAGGCGGGGCGCTCGCGGATTGGCGCATGTACGATAATTGACCATTGATATGGGGAGATGTTTTTTATGAGAGTATTACTCTATGCATTATTTCACCGAGATGGAATGCATTGTTTCAGTCCCCAGCATTAAAATCTCCTCAATCTTATGTCTCGGTTTTCCGCGCTCCAGAACAAGGCGCCATAAATAAGGATTCATGAGATTCTTTACTATTGCATTCCTGCCATCACGACTGCTAATGAATTTGATAGTTCTCCTGAGGATGTGAACAAAATCCGTCCTAAAGAACGCATAATATGCTTTTTCTACCCATTTTGCTATATCTTCTTTTGTCAGGTTATCATAATAATCTGAAACTAAGTGGTCCCTCATCCAGTCTTCCCTGCCGACTTTTCCGGCATTCATGGCTTTTACATACAGCATATCCCATGGTGCTATTCCAAGTGCATTGACCTCGAGTGCATCGAAGTCCAGCTCAGATATGTGTGCAAGTGTTTCTTTCAGGTCATCTATCGTCTCTACAGGCGCTCCGATAATGAACGCCCCGATAACGAGAAGGTCTGCTGCTTTTGCATTAGCGACTGCGATTTTTGCCTGGGCTGGAGTGGTATGCTTTTGATAATAATCCAGTATTTTTTGTGACCCACTCTCCACTCCGAACAGTATTGAAGAGAAACCAGCCTCTTTCATGTTCCTGAACATTTCAGGGTCGGCTGTATCAACTCTCCCCTCACAGTACAGTACGATATCTATATCCCTTCTCTTGATTTCCTCGCATATTTTCTTTACACGTTCCTTGTCGGCTGTAAAAATGTCATCGAGTATTACGCATGACCCGTATCCCTGGGTTTTGAGGAGTTCAAGCTCGGAAACTACATTTTCGACAGACCTTATTCTTAGCTGCCTGTTAGAGAATCTCCAGTTGGTACAAAAGTTGCATGCAAAAGGGCAGCCTCTCCCCGTCACTATTGAGGTGAATTTTCCAAATGTAAGATCAAGCCCGTTCCATGTGTACCCGTAGCTGATATCTTCTACGAGGTCCCGTGCAGGGAATGGAATCTCGTCAATATCCATTATTGTGTCAGGCTCGCTGTCTATGATCTTATCGTCCCTTAAGGCAGTAATTCCCCTAATATGCGAAATATCTTGGTCGTTATCTGAGTAAGAAATGAGAAGTTCTGAGAAGGAGCGCTCAGCCTCTCCTTTGATCACACAATCGACAAACGGGAATGTCTTAACTATATTTTCAGCCATGAAGGTAGGGTGTATTCCACCGAGAACAATCCTGGTTTCGGGCAAAGCGGCGTGAATCTTTTCCAGGCTTGCCATTGTTACAGGGAACATCCTTGAAGTTACTGAGACTCCCAGAACATCCGGCTTCTTCATGACAATATTCTTAACAAATCTCTCATGTTTCATATGGAGAGTGAAGGCATCGAATACCTCAAGTACACTTTTTGTGCGGCTTAAATACCCGTAATGCCTTGCATAAGAGGCTATATACAGGAGACCTATCGGAGGACCAAGCACCTGGGCTGGGGTGGTCAATTGCCTGTACTCCGGCGGTGTGGCAAGAATTACACGCATCGCCGGGCTAAAGCATCTGAATCGTTATATTCTTTTTGCACTTAACTTGAACTACGGCTTTCAATCCCTTACTTGTTTTGGTCTTTACACAGGAGGAGCAGACCTGCGCAGCGGGATTTTAACCCGGCGGACACACGCTGCGCAGTTCGCAGTGTCGCCTCCTTAAGCTTCGGGGCGTGCCGTCCCCATCAGGGGATGCGGGCTTGTACTGCATCTCTGGCGGCGCGCGCCTGGAGGCGGGGCGCCCGCGGATTGGCGCATGTATGATATTTGACCGAAAAGATAGAGATGTTGTGGGATTAAGGCTCTAATGGTAGCGACTATAATGCTTACTAACAACATCATTAATAATATCATTTATTAACTCAATAAAAGTGTTAAGCTCTATATAATAACATTTATCTTTTTTCCAATCAGAGTTTATAAAAACACCACATAGCTTGTTATTATTATCAGTGGTAATGCAAAAAATCAAACTATGAATAAGAATATTGCAAAGTTCTTTTAATTTTAGCAGAGATTTTTCTCCTTCCTCCAGATTATAAAATCTTTCAAAATGATGCCAATTTAGAAAATCAATGATATTATCGTCTTTTATTCTTTGATATTTAATACAACTGAAATCTTTGGAGATTAATTCGTCTGATAATTTATTTGCTTCACTTAACTTGCGAGCTATAAATGCACAAACAAAAAAGAATTTTTCAACTCTCAAATTAATATATTCATCTTCAGATATTGCTGTAGCAACTGAAAACTTATAAAAATCATTTAATTCTTTTTGTAATTCTTCTTTCCAAATAGCCGCATCCCAAATCATAGTTTAGCTTTAATTACAGCACCCATTTTATTTAAAATCTTTTATTAAACGAACAACCTACCTTAAGAAAACTACCATGCCTACTAAGTTTGTGTATTCTAATGCATCTGAAAAGCTTTCAGACGTCTTTCTTAAACATGCGTAACAAAAAATTATATGCAGTTTTCAAAATAGGTTTATTTTCTAAGGAATTATCATTACAACATCTCTACTCAATTACAATAAATATTTTTGCCTGGATTAGATCGATGTATTCTTTAGAGGTCCCTTAGTTTCTTTAATACGGGAAATAATTGTTTCAATTTTTATTTTACCTTCGATGTATTGAGAATAAATTTTAAATAAATCTATAGTTGTCATCATACAAAATTCATTCTTAGTTCCTAACCTAATAGCGTCTTTCGAGAAAGGTTCTTTTCTATTTGATGGTTCATCTTCTTTATAATGATTTAGGATAAAGATACCCTTAACATCTTCATTTTGCTTTGATGCTTCTATATGATGATCTAAGAGTTGTCTTAGGTCATCTACATTAGCATGTCCTTTAAGACCTTTTACTTCTATTATGGAAAAAAATTTGTCCGTCTCAGCTTCAATATCATGAAGTCCTTCATGTTCTTTTTCAATAACTTTAAAACCCAACTCAGAAAATACATATGCAACTGCTTTAGTTAATTCTATTCCAGTAGTGTATAAGATTTTTCTAATCTCGTTATAGCGATGAAGTTCTGATTTAATTTCCTCAAACTGTTTGATTAGATTAATTTCTTTATTTATCTGATATTTGTTTACCCATAGAGGAGTTTGAGTAGAACTTGAGATTATATTCTTTTGAAAATAATTTTTTTTGATTATATCCAATAAGTCGTTTAGAACTTGTACAAATTTATCTTCTTCGAATAGGGGCATTAGAATTACATATCCATTAGAATAAGGAATTGATAAAGATACAGGCAATTTTACCATATTTCGTCCAATTACATGTTCAGCATTACCATAATTGAAATAGCATTCCCATCTAACTTTGTATTTTTTTAAGATAGTGCTTAGGGGATGTTGGAGATTGGGTTCTATCGTTTCTCCGTGCGTGTTAAAATTATTTAATTTAAAGGGAAGAAATGAATAAGTATTAATACTACTATAAGGTCCTATCCCAATCGTATTTGCATATGTTTTTTCTGAAGGACAAATTAGTACAATTATTCCTCCTCCCGTTAAAAAAAGAGGAATTTCATTGTATTTAGCAAAAAAATAAGAAATCGAAGCTGAATTATATCCTATTTTTGGAAGATTGACAAATACAACATTGTAATCAAGTAATGAAGGGATTATATGCTTTCCCTTAAAATCATAATTAAAACCATGTTTTTCAAATGTTATTCTACATAACTCAATTTGCATACCAGATTCTGCTTTTGGTGATTCTTCAAATCCTATTAATAAAACTTTTATTGGATTATTCATAACTTTTTGTTTATTATATTCTATAGAAACAATAAATCTTTCTAATGAGCAGAATGAAATGAACAAATAATTAAGCTCTTTTTGCCTCAACTGGTTTTGCAACCTTTTTTAAGTTATAATTATTGCGTACATAATCACCAACGCAAATTGAAATTCATGTTGGTGAATGAAAATTAAATAATGAAACTGGATTAAGGTAACTTCAATTCACCATAACCCCATACTTAAAAGGTACAGCTCTTGTTATCGTTTTTCGCCTGTAAAGCCTTTTCTACTTCCACACATCTCCGGGCAGAAATATATCCTTCCACCACATCCCGGCCCTGTCCAGCCGAACCGTGATAAAAGATATCAGAATAGAGGAGAATATCATCCATCCCGCGATAAGGAGAGGAGATATGACAGAAGACGATGAACTTGCAAGGATAAGAAAGAAGAAGATCGAAGAGCTAATGAAACGACAGCAGGAAAGTTCAGCGCCAAAACCGCAAACTATTGTTGAAGTATTCACATCACCCACATGCCCGCACTGCCCCAGGGCGCTTATGATGGCAAGGCAGCTTGCTGTGCAGATGCCGGGTATTCAGGTAATCGAGCTCTCAACAGATACACCGCAGGGTTACGCAAAAGCAGCCCTGTACGGGGTTCAGGCTGTTCCCACCATATTTATCAATGGAAAGCGCGCTTTCACGGGCGCTCCGCCTTCTATCGAGGCGCTGCGGCAGTTTATACGCCAGACCTGACCACCAGATGAGCGTACTATTAACACGTTCGGTCAATACTGGCCTTGTGGCGCTGGGGTTGCGACCCCAGACCCCGGAGGATGCGCCGCCGAGGGCGGGGTTAACATGAATTGGTTATCTTCTGGTTTGAAAAACCCTAAAGACAAAGAGAAAAACAACCTCTATCGAAACATTCTATTTCAAACAAACCAGTTTCAAGATATAGAAAACTAAACAACGAACTTAAAACTAACTCAAAACGAACTTCCAGAGTTCGTACAAGTTCGTTTAGTTCGATGTTAATATTATCTACCCTCTGATACCGATTTTCACTGAAATACTAAATACTTTCAGTAAGTATATGTAATCCTCAGATCGTCACGAAACTCATCCAATTTGTACATTGGATATTCTCTGGTTTTCCTCTAGGCTGCCCTGGTGGTATACCTATCAGGATTGCTCTCGAACTTCGTCTTGCACTCCTGGGAGCAGAAGTAATATACCCTGCCCCTGTGATGCATATAGGCTGCCATGTCCCGTGGGTTGGCCGTGCGGTGGCAGACCGGATCTTCAACCTGTGCCTGCTTTGGCCGCCAGCCTCCGCGCTCCTCTGGTACAGGTCCCCTGGGTAATTCCCCCTCCGGGAGTTCGGCTGGCTCCCCGTGGCTGACCGCGGTCACCTCCCTGTGCGCTACCGGCTCACGGCGCGGCTGGAAGCCTCTCAGGCGCAGGGCATTGGTGACCACTGAAACAGAGGATAGGGCCATGGCCGCGGCAGCGACTATTGGACTTAGCAGAATACCAAAGAAAGGGTAGAGCACTCCTGCGGCGATGGGGATGCCCAGGGTGTTGTAGACGAAGGCAAAGAAGAGGTTTCCCTTGATGTTGCTCATCGTTGCCCTTGAGAGCTCGACCGCAATCAGCACGCCCTGCACATCCCCTGAGATCAGGGTGATATCGCCCGACTCAATGGCCACATCTGTACCCGTGCCTATGGCTATGCCAAGATCAGCCTGGACGAGTGCCGGGGCATCGTTTATTCCATCTCCGACCATGGCCACCACCTTGCCCTGGCGCTGCAGCTCCGCCACCTTCTGCGCCTTGTGCTCCGGGAGCACTTCTGCCAGCACCTTATCAGAAGCAATGCTCACCTGGCGCGCGATAGCCTCGGCAGTTCGCCTGTTATCGCCTGTCAGCATCCAGACCTCAAGGCCAAGATCCCGCAGGCGCTGTACCACTGCGGCTGCATTGGGCTTCATGGTGTCTGCAACGGCAATGACTCCGGCCGCCTGATCATCAACTGCCACATACATCGGCGTCTTGCCCTGCAGCGCAAGTTCAGCGCCCCGCGCTTCCAGCTCGCGCATGAAAATATCCCGCTCAGCCAGAAGCTGCGGGGTGCCCACGAGCACGCGCCGCTCATCAACCACAGCCTCAAGACCGCGGCCAGGGACTGCCCTGAAATCCTTCGGCTCTGCCAGGGACATATCCTGTGCCTGCGCTGCCCTGACAATAGCCTGTCCCAGGGGGTGCTCGGAAGCCCGCTCTGCCGATGCAGCCAGATACAGGACCTCGTCCCGCCCAAAGCCCAGAGCAGGCGCAACGTCGGTCAGCGCCGGCTCTCCTTTTGTGAGTGTTCCGGTCTTATCCATGACGATGGCATTCACCTTTCCCGCCACCTCCAGTGCCTCGCCGCCCTTGATGAGCACCCCGTATTCTGCCCCCTTGCCAGTACCGACCGTAATTGAGGTCGGGGTTGCAAGCCCGAGGGCACAGGGACAGGCGATGATCAGCACGGCCACACTCGTCAGGAGCGCAAAGACGATCCCGGGCTCAGGGCCGAGGATGAACCAGATGACAAAGGTTGCCACGGCAGCCATAAGAACGACTGGCACAAAGTAGCTCGAGACCACATCAACAAGGCGCTGGATCGGGGCCTTTGAGCCCTGCGCCTCCTGGACAAGACGGATGATCTGTGCCAGGGCAGTATCCTTACCCACTTTAGTGGCCTTGAAGCGGAAAGAGCCAGTCTTATTGATGGTCGCACCGATCACCTCATCCCCCGGTCCTTTATCGACCGGGATGCTCTCGCCTGTGATCATCGACTCATCGATGGTCGAGCTTCCCTCCCTGATCACCCCGTCGACCGGGATCTTCTCTCCAGGGCGTACGATAACCACATCGTCCACCCGTACATCTTCCACTGGCACATCCATCTCCTGCCCATTGCGCACCACGCGGGCTGTCCTTGCCTGAAGACCGATCAGCCGCTGTATGGCTGCCGAGGTGCCTGCCTTTGCCCGCGCCTCCAGCAGTCTGCCAAGAAGGACGAGGGCGATGATGGCGACGACTACCTCGTAGTAAACTGCCACAGGGATGCCCAGAGCGATGAAGAAGCCTGCGAAGAAGGTGTTTGCCACACTGTAGACATAGGCTGCGCCAGTGCCAAGACCGATAAGTGTATTCATATCTGCAGTACGGCGCCGCAGAGTGCCCCACATCCCCCGGTAGAAATTTGCACCTGAATAGGCCACGACCGGGGTCGTCAGGAGGAACTGAACCAGCGGGTTGTGGAGGATAGTAGGGACAAAGGCCAGGGCAGGAAAAAATTCCCGCATCGCGCCCAGCACCACGGGCACTGCGAGCACGGCGGCTACGATAAAGCGCCGGGTCACATCCGCCACCTCGTCACTGCGGGTGACGACGCCCAGATCTCTTGTCTCTTCCTCTTCACTCAGTAATTTCGCCTCGTAGCCAAGATCACTAACTGCCTTGCTGATATCCTCTGGAGAGACAAGCTGAGGGTTATAGGCTGCGGTGAGACGCTCTGTGCTGAAGTTCATCTGTATCGCCTCAATCCCGCGCATGCGCTCAAGGTAATCCTGTATGGCATCAAAACAGCCGGGACAATCAGCACGCTTGATGGCGAACTCCGCCCGTGCCGGTGCTGTATCTGCACGCGGAGCTACTTCCTGCGGCACAGGTTCTGTCGGCGCTGCAGCCGCTCGTTCCCCCGGCTCCACGATAATGGTTCCGCGGTACATGTTCATCCAGCACGTGAAAGGGTACTCACCCGGGGTCTGCGGCGTGAACTCGATGACTGTCGTCCTGAAAGCCGGAAGTGCCTTGCTGATTCCAAAATCAGGGATGAGGACGCGGTTTGAGCAGTCGATACCCTCCTGCCGGTTGAACTTGAGGCGCACAGGTATTCCCTGGCGCACACGAATCACGTTTGGCTGGTAGGTCTCCTTGACGAGGATATCGATCTCCTGTACGCCTCGCGTTAAGCGGGCCACCACTGCTGTCTTTGGGCCGAAGAACCACCAGCCCATAAAAACAATTATACCAAGGCCGACAAGGGCCACTATTACATCAGCCAGTGTCACGTCTAACCCCTATCATAAACTTATGAGCCCAGGGCTCATAAAACTGCTGGAACGTTATATATCAAAAGGGATGCGTTCAATCAAACCTCCTGTGAGGTTATTGAACTCTACGCCTCCCTTAACCCCGTAAATCTCAACACCATCGAATTCATCAGCACCGCATAATATATCCTGCTCAGGGTGCGTCCCGGGTGTTATGCTGCAGCTTAGCCGTGTTTTATCTCCTACAGAAACCACAATTTTAAGCCGTTTCGATGCAGGATGGTTTTTTGGCAGGACAATAAAAGGCGAACCTACCTCACGAATCATATAAAGTACGCATTTGAGGCCATTTATGGTCTTTTTATCAGTCCCAAAACCTGATGCTACAAGCAGGTCATCAGGATCAAGCGCTAACAGTATCTCCTCTTTTTCTGTTTCCAGGAAAAATTGCCCGTTCTCTCCTGCTTTAATAATACCAAGGGTACCTTTATCTCCTCGCAGGAGGAGCATCTCATTATTATTTAGAGGGATCATTCTTCCTTAAACATAAGGTTTACATTACCTGAATGGCATGAGGGGCACACCACTTTTTTTCCAACGCCTCTGAACTCGTTACTGCAGTCGCCACACTTATAGAACTTTGCCTCAAGTGATGTAATCTCAATATTGAACGCATCACCAACACTGCACATGTTTATTTTTCACCTCCGTAATATTATGATCATACATCGTTAATATATTGGTACCAATATAGTTAATGTTTAATCATGTTTATCTGGTAAGAACTAACTATACTTTTAACCTTAAAAAGCTTTATCTCTATATCTCTTGTTACTTCCCCCAGAACGGATTCTCTCTCCTCTTTATCTCCATGAATGCCATGAGCGCCTCTTTATCCTCAACCGACATCGATTCAAAGAGTTCCTGCTCAGCGATCTTCGCATGTTTCTCAGGCACATCAATATAGAGTATATCCCCTTCCTTTATATGGCGCCCCACAATCGGCCCGTCTATAGCAACAGCCACTTCCTTGCCTTTTGCAGCCTCGCTGATATTCTCATTGTGCTCCTGGATGCCCTTTATCCTTCCTACAGCCGTACCATCCTCTTTCATAACTCCAAGGTTAGTTCTTATCACCCCGCCCATTACGCGCACACCCACGACAGCAGGCTTGCTCTGCCTGAACGTACAGTTAGGCAGTATCATAAACCTGCCTGGCTTTATGATGGTCTCATAGCGCTTCTTCTCAATGAGCTGTTTTTGTTCTGTTACCCACTTATTATAATCCTCGATAAGCTTGTAGATAACATCATCTATGAACACCTTGATATCTGAACCAGCCAGCTCATCTCTGGCATCCGGGAGGATATCCACATTGAACCCGACGATCACTGATAGAAGCGGGTCTTTTATGGTCTTTACCTCTGTGACATCGCGTTTTGATATATCGCCTATATCTGCCCTGTGTATCTGTATATTCTCTTTCTTCAATTCGTTCACAATAGCTTCAAGTGAGCCGATGGTATCTGCTTTAATCAATATCCCGCTTGTCTGGGTCTCGATCCTTACAGCATCTATCTCGGATTTTATCTGATTTGCCAGTTCATCGACATTGCCCACTGCTACCCTTATCTGTGAGCCTGCAAGTGCATCTTCAAGATTTGGTGCCGAAATTTTAACGCCCGATGCGGCAACCACTTTCTTTACACGCTTGAATTTCTCCTCAGCGCGCATCTCAGAAAGCGGCCTGGGTTTCAAAAGAGCCCGTACCTTAGTAACTATAGGGCCTCCCAGACTTCCCACAACTATAGTATCTCCAACATCTAATTCACCGTCGTATAATATAACATCCAGGGTTGTGCCAAGACCCACCTCCTCTTTTACCTCAAGAACAGTCCCTGTACCTGGTCCAACAGCCCTGTACTCAAGATCTTTTTCAAGGAACCTCTTGGCAAGCCCCATCAACACCATGAGGAGATCAGGTATGCCCTCGCCAGTCTTTGCACTGAGCGGTATCACGCCTATATTTCGCTGGAAATCGCGCACCCTGTCGTACCGATCAGAGCTGAATCCCATTTCATAGAGCTTGCCTATAACCACGTATAATTTTTCATCCAGCGCAGTTTTAACATGCTCTGCCTGTTCTGGGTATGATAATATGAACGGCTTTCCGGGTTGTGGGTTCCAGCCTGAGATCCTATCGATCTTATTTGCAGCAACCACAAACGGCGTTTTAAATCTCTTCAGTATTTCCACTGCCTCAGTGGTCTGGGGCTGGAATCCCTCGTTTATATCAACAACAAGTACTGCAAGATCTGCCAGTGCTCCTCCCCTTGCCCTGAGTGTGGTAAACGCCCTGTGTCCCGGTGTATCGATAAAGAGCAGCCCGGGTACATTTGTCTCTCCCCTAAAGATAGGTCCGCATACACGTTTTATTACATCAAGCGGTACTTCAGTTGCACCGATATGCTGCGTTATCAGGCCAGCCTCCCGCTCCGCTATTGTAGTGCCTCTTATCTTATCAAGAAGCGATGTTTTACCATGATCGACATGTCCCATAACGCATACTATGGGGGTGCGCAGATTCTGTGCCATATTCATTAGATTATACTAAACTCCAATTTTATACTACTTTTTATTTGTTTTTCTATGTTATAATAGCTATTGCATTTGCAATAGCGCTTTATGTATCTTTAAAACATATATAACTATCATAAGTCTATCTATGTATATTGATTTTTATAGGCACTGGCGAAGTCTGGCTGACAGAATTGAAAACATAAGAGGTATTATTACTTCGCTGGCATCTGGATTTTTCTAGTATCATATCTTTTTGCCGAGACCTCCAACGACTCATCCAGGATCTTGTTTATGGCGCATTTAAAGCGATGAAAAAGCTTGGATTCAGAGCAATATTGTTGGCTAAAATTTATGTATAATGAATAACAATGATAATTCATGCCTGAAGAAGCTGTTCTGATTAGCGGTGTAAGGACTGCTGTTGGTAAGTTTGGTCGTGCATTTAAGGATGTCTCTGCTGTGAAGCTGGGAGCCACTGTGATAAAAGAGGCTGTAAAAAGGGCGGGTATCCAGATGCAAGACGTGGAGGAAGTTATTATGGGCAATGTAATTTCCGCTGGCTTAGGTCAGAATCCTGCCAGACAGGCTGCGATCTATGCTGGAGTTCCACCTGAAATAGGTTCGTTCACTGTAAATAAAGTATGCGGCTCAGGACTTAAAGCGGTCATGCTTGCTGCTCAGGCGATAAAAGCAGGCGACTACGAAATAATAGTTGCGGGTGGAATGGAAAATATGAGCGCTGCTCCCCATTTGCAGAGAAATCTTCGGTGGGGTGTGAAGATTGGAGATACTTCAATTACAGATGCGCTTGTTTTCGATGGTTTATGGGATGTATATAATAACTACCACATGGGTATTACAGGAGAAAGAATAGCTGAAAAATACGGCATAACCAGAGATGATGCAGATGAGTTCGCTCTAAGGAGCCATCAAAAAGCCTTGCAGGCGATAAAGGGCGGAAAATTCAAAGACGAAATAATACCTGTTGAAGTTCAGGGCGTTGAGATCGAGATAGACGAAGGCGTAAGAAAAGATACTTCTTTAGAGAAACTGACAAAACTTCCGCCTGTTTTCAAAGAAGACGGAATTCTAACTGCAGGCAACAGTTCCCAGCTCAGTGATGGTGCTTCCGCACTTGTAGTAACTTCAGCAAGAAAAGCAGAGGAATTGGGAGTAAAACCACTTGTCAGAGTAACTGATTACGCAACTGGAGGAACAAAGCCAGAGGATGTTATGGAAGCCCCTATTCCAACTGTCAAGAAACTGCTAAAAAAGACAAGCTTTACTATAGATGATATGGATTTAGTTGAGCATAACGAAGCCTATGCCTCTGCTTCAATTGCAATAGCCAGAGAACTAGGTATTGACGCGGAGAAGTTGAATGTAAATGGTGGAGCTATTGCACTGGGTCACCCGATAGGGTGCAGCGGCGCAAGAATACTTGTAACGCTGCTTTATGCTTTGAAGGAACGGGGACTTAAAAGAGGACTGGCAACTCTCTGCCTGGGTGGGGGGAATGCTGTGGCAATAATCGTGGAGAGATAGACCATGTTTTACATACAGGAGCAAAAAAACGTAATTGAGATGCTTTTTCCTGCAGGGGACTATAATTTAATCCTGGAATCGATTGGAGATTTCGCTGAGAAAGAGATACTGTCCGCTTCTGCGAAAAATGGTAGCAGGAGGGAAGTTCGGGAGAAAAAGCGGAGAAGGATTCTATGAATACAGAAAATAAATCTATTAAGATAGAGAAAAAAGAAGAAATTGGGGTTATCATTTTAAACATGCCTGAAACTATGAATGCCCTGAATACAGGAATGCTTCAAGAACTCGACGATTCTATGACACAACTTGAGAAGGACGAACAGGTAAGGGCTGTAATTATAACCGGGAATAAAAATTTCTGTACTGGGGCTAACATTAAAGAGCTGAAAGAGAAACATCCAGCGGAAGCCGAGGTTTTTTCCAGACTGGGTCATAAGATATTCAGTCAGGTGGAGAATATGGAAAAACCTGTGATTGCGGCAGTTAACGGATATGCCCTGGGCGCAGGATGCGAGTTGGCTCTTGCCTGTGATATAAGAATAGCATGTAAGAATGCAAAATTCGGTCAGCCTGAGGTGAACCTCGGTCTTATTCCGGGTTTTGGAGGTACGCAGCGGCTTACCAGGCTGGTTGGCATAGGGAGAGCAAAGGAAATGATACTGACTGGCAGAATTATAGATGCGAAAGAGGCAGAATATATCGGGCTTATAAATAAGGTGGTAGGAGATGAAGAGCTGATAGAGAAAGCAGAGGAGATGGCACAGGTTCTTGCTGAAAAAAGCCCGATAGCCGTTAGAATAGCTAAAGGTTTGATAAATAAAAATCAGGAGATTAAGAAAGGGCTTGAGATGGAGATTGTTTCGTTTTCAGAGTGCTTTGCTTCGAATGATCATATGGAAGGTATAAATGCATTTCTGGAGAAGAGAAAGCCCAGGTTTAAAGGCGATTGATTTTTAAAATGGCCGAAAAATTTGACGTCATAATCGTTGGCGCAGGTCCGGGAGGCTGTGCAGCAGCCTATTCACTTGCAAAGATGGGATTCAATGTATTGATATTAGAGAGAGGCAAGTATCCGGGAGCAAAAAATGTGATGGGCGGCAGGATGTATGCACATGCTTTAAATAGGCTCATCCCAGGCTTTTGGAAAGAAGCTCTGGTTTGTACTGATCGAGAAGTGAGGAGACGCAATCCACAACAATATCCACAATCACTTCTCTCCATTATTGGTTTATTATTCGGATCTGAAGGATTCAGTAAGGGGCAAACTCTTTCCCCAAAATTTCTCTGCCAATTATAATCTTCATGATATTCTGGGCTCCTTCTGCCCCAATTATATAAGAAGCTACGCCCCTTAAACCTCGCTCCAGCCCTGCTTCTTTGGTATAGCCGTATGCTCCATGCCATGTCAATACATCCTTAATGATATCAAAAGCTACTGTCGGCGCAATAAGTTTAGCGCAAGCTACGGCTTTATTTATTTCTTTATGATTGAACCTGTTTTCAGTGTACATTTGATCAAGCATCCAGGCTGCTTTATAGACAAGCAATCTTGCAGATTCAAGTTTTATATAATCCTCTGCCAGTTGAAACTGTATTCCTTCAAACCTGGCAAGAGAAGTGCCGAAAGCATGTCTTTCCTTTATATACTCAATTCCGGATTCTAACGCCTTCTCGGCGGCACCTATACATGCTGCAGCTACCAATGTTCTGGCGCAGTTAAAACCTTCCATGGCATAATAAAATCCATTATCCCATTCCCCTATTAGATAATGTGAAGGTATTCCTACATTGTTTATGTTTATGGTACCGGTAGATATTCCTTCTCTCCCCATCTGTTTAAAAATACTGGTAGTTATTCCTGCTATATCTTTTACCGGAAGGTAGCAGAGAGATAGACCTTTATGCTTGAGTTCCGGGCTTGTTTTTACAATTGTTACATAACCTCCTCCGTATTTAGCAGCTTCCCTGACCCCGCTTATGAAAGTCTTTGCGCCATTTACTACCAGTTTTCCGTCATTTTTTTCCATTGTAGTAGATATAGACGCAATATCCGAGCCTCCGCCAGCCTCGGTCGAAGCTATGCCCAGAAATTTTTTTCCTTTCGTTACATCAGGAAGAATTTCCTCTTTAGCTCTCTTGTTCCCATATCTATCCATCAGGAAACCCCAGCCGGCTTCTACCAGATAATAAACGGCAGTAGCCATGCTTATATCAGCTCTGGCTATTTCCTCAGCCGCTATTGCCGCTGTAACAAAGTCTGCCCCTGAGCCACCATATTCCTCTGAAATAGTTATTCCAAGAAGCCCAAAAGTTGCCATATCAGCCAGAACTTCATGAGGAATTTCTCCTTTCTCGTCGATTTCACTCGCACGAGGAGCAAGCTTTTTCTCGCAGAACTCTCTTACAGACTTTCTGAAAAGTTTTTGTTCTTCTGTGAAGGAAAAATCCATGGTTCCCCATTTTATGTTATTTCCTTGATTGTTAATTAAGTTATCCTCTTCCCAATTACAATCTTTCCTTTTTTTACTACATTGTAGACGAGATTTACTCCAAAATGATACGGTATACATTTGTAATTTGGTACATCTAAGATTATTATATCTGCTCTCTTTCCCACTTCCAGACTTCCAATGATATCTGCTCTATTTATTGCATGAGCTGCATTTATTGTAGCGGCATTGATTGCCTGTGCGGGCGACATTTTCATTTTTATACATGCCAGCGTTAAAATAATTTGCATAGATTCAGTTGGACACGAGCCAGGATTAAAATCCGTACTCAGCGCAACTGCTATGCCCTTTGAGATCATTTCAGATGCTGGTGCGTATGTATCCGATCCAAGAAAGAACGATGCGCCAGGAAGCAATACAGCAATGGTTTTGCTGTTTGCCATCGCATCGATACCTTCTATCGATATATGATCCAAATGGCCTGCTGAGGTTGCGTGCAGCTTTGCCGCAAGTTGTGCACCGCCAGTATCAGTTAATTGGTCGGCATGAATTTTTAATTTAAAACCCTGTTTCTCTGCGGCAGCTAGAACTTGCCGCGACTGATCAAGATTAAACACATTATGTTCGCAGAAAATGTCACAAAATTCCGCCATACCCCGCATTTTCGGAAGCATGTCATTGATGACAAAATCAATGTAATCTTCTCTACTATTAAATTCAGGCGGTGTAACGTGCACCAAAAAAGTAGGTATTATATCGATAGGATGTATTTTATTTAATTCTTTCATAACCTGCAGTTGCTTTGATTCATCCTCTATTGTCAATCCATACCCGCTTTTTGCCTCGATGGTAGTTGTTCCGAACTTTAACATCGTGTCCAGATGCTTCAGTGATTTTTTGATTAGTTCCTCTTTGCCTGCAGCCCTTGTAGCTCGAACGGTGTTAAATATCCCACCTCCTGACTTTAAAATGTCCAGATAGCTTGCACCTTTAATTCTTTGTTCAAATTCATTTTCTCTTGAGCCTGCAAATACCAAGTGTGTGTGGCAGTCAATAAAACCAGGCATTACAACTTTATCGGAGGCATCAATTTCCACGGTGTGAGGGGTTTTTGACACTTCTTTTATAACATCATCTGAATTCCCACAGGCAATTATTTTATCCTTTGAAATGGCCAGGGAACCATTCGGGATAATTCCAAGATCATCCATTTGTTTATTTGTTCTTGGCCTGGATGAGTTTCCGGATAATGTCAATAATTCATTTGCATTGATTATTATCAGGTCTGCTATTGGTTTCATATTAATGTGATTCTATAACTCCAGATATACTATTGCGGTATTTTTACCATTTTCTGCTTTGCAATATCCATTGCAATTTGATAACCTGCGTCCACATGCCTTGCGATTCCGATTCCCGGGTCTACAGTTAATACTCTTTTCAATCGCTCTTCGCGCTCATCAGTTCCATCTGCAACTATGACTAACCCGGCATGAAGGGAATTTCCAATTCCAACCCCACCTCCATGATGGAAGCTCACCCAGCTTGCGCCATTTATGGCATTCAGGGCAAAATTAAGCAGTGGCCAATCTGCAATTGCATCACTGCCGTCCATCATTCCTTCGGTTTCTCTATAGGGTGATGCAGCGGATCCGCAATCCAGATGATCTCTTCCAATTACCACTGGAGCTTTGATTTCACCCGATGCGACCATTCTGTTAATCTCAACGCCCAGTTTTGCGCGGTTTCCGTATCCAAGCCAGCATACCCTTGAAGGCAAACCCAATGTCGGTACTTTCTTTGATGCCAATTTGATCCAGCGCGCTAATGCCTTATCCTCTGGAAACATCTTGAGGATTTTAGCATCTATAGCTTCTATATCTTCCGGATCTCCAGAGAGTGCAGCCCATCTGAAAGGCCCTTTACCAACACAAAACAGAGGACGGATGTATTCCAACACAAAACCTTTGTATTTAAACCCATCCTTTTCATCCCGTATATCTACACCTGCGCGTTCCGCCTGTTCACGAAGGTTGTTTCCATAATCAAATACAATGGCACCGCGCCTTTGCATCTCCAGTATCGCTTCAACATGCAGTCTAATAGAACTCAATGCCCTGCGATGATATTCTTCTCGATCTGCCTCTCTCAACTCATCCAGTTCTTTCAGGTCTCCAATGGGAACATAACTGGACAGGTCGTGGGCAGGGGTCTGATCCGTAACAATATCTGGAGTTATATTCCGGTTAACAAGCTCAGGATGCACTTTTGCAGCGTTTCCAACTAATCCAACAGATAAGGGCGTTTCCTCCCGTTTAGCTTCCATAACCCATTTTATTGCCTCGTCTATTCTTGATGTGATTCTGTCGCAATAGCCTTCCTCCACTTTCCTTCTGATTCTTTCTTCGCGGACCTCGACATCGAGTATAACTGCCTCGTTCATGGTTGCAGCCATTGGTTGTGCACCGCTCATGCCGCCCATTCCTGCAGTCAATACGAATTTATCTTTTAAAGAATCTGAATTAAAGTGTGTTTTTGCAACCGCAGCAAGTGTTTCATATGTTCCCTGAAGTATTCCCTGTGTGCCGATATAGATCCAGCTACCTGCCGTCATCTGCCCGTACATGGTCAGGCCCAGTTCATCGTATCTATCAAAGTTTTCCTGGGTTGCCCACTTCGGAACTATATTGGAGTTAGCGATTATCACTCTTGGAGCTTCTTTATGGGTAGGCGCAATATATACTGGCTTTCCTGACTGGATGCACAGCGTTTCATTGTTTTCCAGTGTTTGCAATGCCTTAACGATTCTATTATATTCTCTCCAGTTTCTTGCTGCTCTTCCCGAGCCTCCATAGACTATAAGCTCATCAGGATTGACCGCTACATGCGGGTCAAGATTGTTCATGAGCATTCGCAGCGCTGCCTCTGCGTCCCAGTTCTTGCAGTGAAGTTCCCCACCGGTATACGCCTTAATACTTCCTTTTGGTTTTTCTTCATAATACATCGGTCTTGCCATCTTAAACACCCCTTCTCATTTTAAACCCGTTTAAAAAACTAATAATAATGGATGCGCCCAATCTTGCAGTTCTATTATCCACATCAAACCTGGGATTTATTTCTACAATATCAAGAAGTTTTACAGCTTTTGAGGCCCCTGCCAGAAAAGCCAGTTCTCTTATCTGCTCCGGATCGAATCCCCATGCATCGGGTGCACTGCTTCCGGGTGCAAAACACTGGGCAACAGAATCAATATCAATGCTGATAAATACAGACCTTGTATTTGAACCTGCAATTTTCAGTGCCTTTTCCATTATTGTTGGAATTCCGGCTACGACATCTGGAAGTATAAATACAGACACTTTTTTGAACATAAGATAATCGTAATAAGTTCTTGAATTTAAATTATCGTGGGCTCCCATTTCAACAAAATTTTCCCCTTTAAGTAACCCCGTCTCCAGAAGTTTCCGAAACGGGGTCCCGCTGGTAATTCTGTTATCAATGATCTCACGCACATCGAAGTGTGCATCGATGTTTATCCCACCAATTTCCCTGGAATGGAATTCAGATAATGCCCTGACCGTTCCGATTGATGTATCATGTCCACCCCCTATTACAATGGGAAGTATTCCTTTTGTCAATAAATGATTAACTGCTGCCGTTATTCTTTCGTGCGTCTCTGCTATGTCTTCCGTGACGGATACGTCTCCAAAATCCACAATATTCAAATCGCTGATATCGATCTTCTGCTCTATATTGAAGGTGGTTCCATATTTCTTTAAAGCCTTCCTTAAAACATCAGGAGCAAATCTTGAGCCCTCACGTCCACCTCCAAGTGAGACTGCTTTATCGAAGGGAACTCCAATAATTCCGATTTCTATAGGCCGATCTTTGGAACTCGGCATAATTATGTTTTTTACTCGGAGATCATTTGGATCATGCTGTGGTTCATATATCTGGACAGAGGGTTTTTGGAGGAAATTCATTTTAATGACCAACCCTATCTTTTCTTTATATCTCCCACTATAAGTAAATACTTAATCAGGACAATTTAAATGTAAAAAACTCTAAACTAAAGTGATAAACTTGAGTATGGTGATGGAATCATTATGCCAGTAATTATAGATGGTGAAACCCTTTCCATTAAAGACATCGTTTCAGTTGCCCGCAATTTTGAAAAAGTGGAACTCTCAGCAGATGCTAAACAAAAAGTCGTGAAATGTCGCGAGTTCGTTGAGTCGCTTGTGGCGTCTGAAAAAGTTGTGTATGGTGTTACTACGGGTTTTGGAGCATTCGACAATATCTTCATCTCAAAAGAACAATCAGATAGACTTCAGGAGAACCTTATACTCAGCCACTCCACAGGAGTAGGGGACCCTCTTCCAGAGGATGTCGTAAGGGCGATAGTGTTGCTGCGTGCAAATTCGCTGTCCAAAGGATATTCCGGAGTCAGGGTGCAGATCATCGAGACCTTAATCGGTATGTTGAACATGGGGGTACATCCTGTAATCCCTGAGAAAGGCTCACTGGGCGCCAGCGGCGACCTTGCCAATCTTGCCCATATGGTGCTTGTAATGCTGGGAAAAGGTGAAGCCTTCTATAAAGGGGAAAAGATGAGCGGTAAAGATGCTATGGAGCGGGCAGGGATACCGTTAATAAAACTTTCATCAAAGGAAGGGCTTGCACTGATAAACGGTACTCAGGTCATCACGGCTATTGCGGCTTTGCTGATACATGATTCGGAGATATTAATCAAGACATCGGAAATAACAGCAAGCATGAGCCTTGAAGCACTGAAAGGGACTGCAAGGGCCTTTGATGAAAAGGTTGGCAAGGTCAGACCCCATAAAGGGCAGGTAACCTGTGCCGATAATCTGAGACGTCTTACGGCACAGAGCGAGATCATGGAATCCCACAGGTATGACAAGAAAGTACAGGATGCATACTCATTACGATGCATACCCCAGATAATCGGTGCCACAAGGGATGCATTATCGTTCGTTAAAGAGAAAGTTGAAATCGAAATCAACTCTGCCACTGATAACCCATTGCTGTTCCCTGATGAAGATGAAGTTATATCCTGCGGCAATTTTCATGGCCAGATTATTGCCATATCCCTTGATCTCATGGGTATCGCTCTATCTGAGATAGCCAGTGTTAGCGAACGGCGGATTGAACGACTGGTCAATCCTTATCTCAGTGAACTGCCCGCATTTTTAACAGAGATAGAGGGACTCGATTCAGGGTTTATGGTCGCGCAGTACACGGCAGCAGCTTTAGTCTCTGAAAATAAGGTATTCGCCCATCCAGCCAGTGTAGATTCCATACCCACTTCTGCAAATAAGGAGGATCATGTGAGCATGGGCATGGCAGCCGCATTAAAAGCCCGGAAAATCTTTGAGAACGCCTCGTACGTGGTGGCAATTGAACTTATATGTTCAGCGCAGGGTCTTGATTTTAGAAAACCGCTAAGAGCGGGGGCAGGTGCGGAAGCTGTATACAAACTTGTACGGTCTAAGATTCCGCATCTAAAAAATGATAGGATACTGCACTATGACATAAATAAAGCCAGAGATATGGTTCTCAAAAGAGAAGTGATTTTAGCTGTGGAAAATGCCATCGGGGAACTGAGTGGAATCTGATCTCACACTTGTTCTGTGAATCAGATTAGGGGTTGGCCTGCTCGTACAGCCAGTTCTCATCTACCCGCGAGTACTGTATGATCTCAGATTCCTCAAAATGGATATCGATCTCCCTTCTGGCAGATTCAGGTGAATCGCTGGCATGGACAATATTCCGTCCTGTATCCAGAGCAAAGTCTCCTCGTATGCTTCCCGTCGCCGCATTTGCGGGGTTTGTAGCGCCGTTTATTGCACGCATAACCGAGACTGCATTTTTTCCCTCAACAACCATAGAGACCGATGGTCCTGATGTTATAAAATCAACCAGCGAATTAAAAAAAGGTTTCTCGACATGTTCAGCATAATGTTCTTTTGCTAGCTCCCTTGAAATTGTGCTCATCCGCAGGGCGACTATTTTAAGTCCGCGCCGCTCAATCCTGCTCATTACCTCTCCTACAAGCCCGCGCTGTACGCCATCGGGTTTGACCATAACATACGTGCGCTCCAAGGTCTCACCCTATTTTGCAGCTTTTCCTCTGGCTTTGCGTCCTGCCTCGGTCCATCTGACCTTACGTGGGATTCTGCCCAGATTTAAATTCCTCTGGCATTTGGATGAGCAAAAGTAGAATACAGTCCCATCCTTCCTGGCGTAGAGCTTGCCTGTACCTTGTTCTATTGCAACTCCGCAGAAAGAGCACTTCCTTTTCTCCATGGCTTCACCTTAATCTTGATATTACCTTGACATTAATTTCTTTGCTTCACGTGAGGTCTCAAGCAGCATCAGGATATCACCATTCTTTATAGGTCCGATTACATTGCGTGTTATAATCCTTCCTTTATCCCTGCCCTCGAGTATCCTGCACTGTACCTGCATGGCCTCACCATGCATACCTGTCTTGCCTATTACTTCAATTACTTCAGCAGGATAGCCTGTTTCTTCATCTGCCATATTCTCACTTCTTAAGCGCCTGAACCTTTTGTGCCACTTCTTCGACCAGTTCCTTGCCCTTTCCTGGTTCTACTATCGCCGCCGCACCACTGCCAACGGTCAACCCGCAGGCTGCACCAAGTTCTACCTGCTTTTTGACAAAGATGTATGGTGTATTCTTCTCATCGCATAGCGCAGGCATATGGGCAACGATCTCAGGCGGGTTCACATCCTCGCCTATTATTACCAGTTTTGCAATTCCACGTTCAATCGCTTTTGTGGTCTCGTTTGTTCCTTTTCTAATCTTTCCTGTGTCTCGCGCCATCTCTAAAGCTTCCAGTGCTTTATTGGCTAAATCTGCAGGAACTTCAAATTTAATATACGTTTGTGCCATATTGATTAACTCCTTCAGGATATATTATCCTTCATCATTCATTTGATTAAAAGTATCGGCTCCTCTACAGCATGATGTGGTATATATTTTGCGCCTAGGAGATTTCCTCACTCGATACTTTGAACAGGTCAGGCCCAAGTATTTTGATTATTGTATAGTTCCCATCCTGGGTTATGTTGTATTGTGCAAAACCTCTCTGTGTGCTGTTGGCTTCTAATTGTCTGAGTTTTTCCAGAGTGCTTGAATTTACATTCAGGTAGGCTGTGGTTCTCTCGTAATCTCCGTTTATGTCTCTGATGCCCATGTAGAACTGATCAGCGAAATCTACACCAGAATCTATTGTCTGGTAAGGCGCAGGTTCTACTCTGCTGAGCAACCCCTCATACTGGTCGTAGGCTGTAGTTGTTTTATTCAGGCTTGTAATGATATCCAGTGTATCGATTGCTGTTTGCGGTGGCGCAAAAATAACAGGAGTTCCCATAACATTATATAACCCATTTAATCCCTGATCCTGTCTTATGAGCAGATAGTGGTTTCCGTGTGTATAGGGGGATACAATATACTCAAAATCATTTCTCTCAGGAGACATCTTACTTAACAACAGGAATGATTCGTTCTTACCGTCACTCAGATGACTATAATAGACCTGAGTGGTATTCGATTTATAAATAAAATCCATCCAACTAATTATTGGATAATCTATTAGATCGACTTTTGTTTGACTTGTCAGTTGTATCATCTGCAGTGTCATACTTTCAGTATCCATATAATTCGCAGTTACTGTACCGTAAGGTGTCATATTAAGAGCATCAGAAATTGAATTGAACGGTTCGTTGATTCTCCAGAGGTAAGGATCATAATTATTTTTCTGTGTCTCTTGCCCATTTGTTCGCTGTATGGTATCGCTTCTCGGGCTTGTTACTACATATGCAACAGGCACGACTATCATTGTGACGATCATGAATGCTGCGAGTAATTTGAATGCATTCTGCTGCTTCATGCTCCTACCTATTCATTTTATAATATTAAAGCATCACGCAACGTTTATATACAACGTACTCATATACACGTTATAGTACAATTTTGTACAGTGATAATTATGAAAGAGTATATCCAGAAACTCATCCAGAACCAGGATCTGACATCAGAGGAGGCTGAAGATGCAATATCTAAGATATTCAATGATGCGACTGATGCACAGATAGCTGCATTCTTAACAGCACTGAAAGTAAAAGGCGAGGCACCTGCTGAGATTGCAGGGCTGGCACGCGGTATGAAAAAAGCTGCTAACAGGATCTCACCGAAGATCAATGGGACTCTTGTGGATACCTGTGGGACAGGGGGTGATTCAACAGGTACCATTAATGTAAGCACAGGCGCAGCTCTTGTAGCTGCTGGCGCTGGAGTCCATGTTGCCAAGCACGGGAACTACTCCATAACATCAAAATCCGGAAGTGCTGATGTGCTCAGAGAACTTGGAGTTAAGATAGATCTTCCACCCCGGCAGGTAGAGAAGGTAATAGAGAAAGCGGGTATCGGGTTCATGCTTGCCCCTGTATTCCATCCCTCAATGAAGCGGGTGGCACAGGTAAGGCGAGATCTTGGTTTTCGGACTGTGTTCAATATCCTGGGGCCGCTCACCAACCCTGCCAGTGCACAGGCGCAGGTAATCGGTGTTTTTGATGAATCTCTGTGTGAACCCGTGGCATCGGTTCTGAGTATTCTTGGAACCAGAAGAGCTCTGGTCGTGCATGGGAGCGGAATGGATGAGATATCAAATACCGACAGGACACAGATAGCTGAACTCCAGAACGGCAGGATCACACGATATACCGTAACCCCTGAAGAGCTTGGCGTAAGGCGCGCTTTGATGGGTGAGATCGCAGGTGGGACCCCTGAAGAGAATGCCAGGGATATAGTAGAGGTGCTAAAAGGGAAAAAAGGGGCAAAACGGGATATCATAGCTATCAATGCCGGTGCTGCCCTGCTTGTTGGCGGGAAGGCAGAGAACCTGGTTTCAGGGATAGCGATTGCAAATGAATCTATCGACAGCGGCACTGCTTTAAATAAGCTGAAAGACTTCGTGAGCACTGCAGGAGAATCAGATAAGCTTGCGAGATTTTTGTAGTTTGTAGAATGGAAACGAAATGATGGTGATAACATGAAAGTTAAAATCTGCGGCATCAAGACCGAGCGAGACCTTGTTACTGCGATAGATTCTGGTGCAGACGCCGTGGGCTTTATCACCGAGGTACCTGTGGACTCTCCAAGAAAAATAAGCCTTGTTGAAGCCTCAAGATTAATCTCAAAGGTTCCTGTTTTTATTACTTCGGTGCTTGTTATTATGCCAGAGAACGCAGAGCGGGCAATACGCATGATCGGTACTGCAAGACCGACTGCTGTCCAGGTTCATAATGCCCTGGCGCTCTCAGAACTAAAGAAAATCAAGGAAGCAGGTGTAAAGCTCATCAAAACAATCCCTGTACCCGGGAACGCTGATCCTGAGATGCTCATAGAACAGGTAAATGAACTGAAAGGGATAGCGGATGCTGTTCTTCTCGATACCGTGCTGGATGGGAGAACAGGCGGGACAGGAGCAGTACATAACTGGAAGGTAAGCTCTGAAGTTGTTCTTCATGCAGGTATGCCTGTGATACTGGCAGGCGGGTTAAATCCAGAGAATGTCGGTGATGCGGTAATGAGCGTGCGCCCGTATGCTGTCGATACTGCCTCGGGCGTGGAGACCGATGGTATAAAAGACCAGAAGAAAGTGGTAGCTTTTATCAACAATGCGAGGATGCATGGAATTTGATATTGATGAGAAGGAGTTCAAGAGTCTTGCAGAAGAAAGACCCGCGATAATACAGCTTATGGCAGCAGTTGAAACAGAATGCTCCCCTCTTGATCTTTATGCCTTAATGGATAAAAAATGCGCATATCTCCTTGAGTCGGTGGAGAAAGAGAAAAGACATGCGCGCTTCTCATTCGTGGGGACAGATCCCGATGCAGTCGTCACGATCAAGAACCGCATTTTAACGCTTGATTACACACGCAGGACGAATCTAATTGAGCTTATCGAATCATCTCTCCTGAAAGTCTGCGATATTAGAAATGGAAGGGAAGGCAGGATAAGAGCAGGTTTTGATACCATGGATGCCCTGAGATCAGCCTTTCCTGTTGAAAATATAAAATATACAGGCAGGGGTTTTGATCGGCAGACGTTCCTCGGGGGAGCGATCGGTTTTTGTGCCTATGATATGGTGTATGACTGCTGGCTTGATATTCCTGCTAAAAAAAGCCAGGTTCCAGATGTGCAGTTTGCCCTCACCACAAAGACCGTGGTATTCGATCACCTTGCTGATGAGACGTATATAGTCATGACACCGCCTGTTCTGAGCAGGGATAATGCAGAAGAAGTGTACAGGGCTGCACAGGCAGATGCTGATAAACTTGCATCTACAATCAAATCCGCAAAACCGCTCGCAGTGCAGAAGAACAGACCTGCACAGATAACATGCAACATGAATAAAGAGGAGTATGAAGACGCAGTCAGAAGGGCAAAAAAACATATAATCGATGGAGATATCTTCCAGGTGGTACTCTCACGCAGGTATGATGTAACTACAGACCAGACCCCGCTTGAGCTTTATACCGTGCTCAGAAGCGTTAACCCGAGCCCCTACATGTACCTTTTTGAGTTCAACGGCACAGGCATTATAGGTGCAAGCCCTGAGACCCTGCTCTCTGTGCATGATCGGAAGGTTATCATCAACCCGATTGCAGGAACCTGCCCGCGCGGAAAAACACAGGAGGAGGATGAAGAGTTCGCAAAAGAGATGCTTGGCAGTGAAAAAGAGCGGGCTGAACATGTGATGCTCGTTGACCTTGGGCGCAATGATGTGCGGATGGTCTCAAAAGGGGGTTCTGTCAGGGTGGATGATTTCATGTCAGTCTTGAAATATTCCCATGTCCAGCATATAGAGAGCACTGTATCAGGCATGCTGCGCGATGAGTGCGACCAGTTCGATGCGACAAGGGCGATATTTCCCGCAGGCACGCTATCAGGCGCGCCCAAGATCCGCGCCATGGAGATCATACATGATCTTGAGAAGGAGGCAAGAGGCATATACGGCGGAGGCGTGGGCTACTACTC
Source organism: Candidatus Methanoperedens nitratireducens (assembly GCF_000685155.1). Classification (GTDB taxonomy): domain Archaea; phylum Halobacteriota; class Methanosarcinia; order Methanosarcinales; family Methanoperedenaceae; genus Methanoperedens; species Methanoperedens nitratireducens. Next base: position 178,547 of record NZ_JMIY01000004.1, on the reverse strand, counting down.
ATGGAACGGGGATGCTGATTTCGCTATAGTGATAAGAACAATAATCAAGAACGGCAGGAAGGCGATAGTACAGGCAGGCGCAGGGATAGTTGCGGATTCAGATCCAGAGTATGAGTATAACGAGACAGAGCGAAAGATGGCAGCCATGATAAAGGCTATTGGAGGAATATGAAAGTCTTATTCGTGAATAACAGGGATTCCTTTGTCTGGAACCTGGTGGATTACGTGTCCATATTCGAGCCAGAGACCATCGTTGTCCCGAATACCATTTCACTCAATGAAGTTAAAGAAATTAATCCCGATGCCATAATCATATCCCCTGGCCCGGGACATCCAGCAAACCCTAAAGATATAGGAACCTGCCTTGAGATCATCAGGGAATCGACCGTCCCGCTCCTTGGCGTATGTCTTGGACACCAGGCGATAGCAGTGGCCTTTGGAGGAGAGGTGAGCCATTCACCCTCAGGACCAGTACACGGAAAGGCAGCACAGATATACCACAATGGCAACAGCATATACCAGGGACTGCCCAGTCCGATTGTTGGAGGGCGGTATCACTCCCTTGCCATAACAGGGCTGCCGCGCGAGCTCGCGGTGACGGCAAGGACTGATGATAATATAATAATGGGAATAAAGCACAGGAAAAGACCTATATTTGGATTACAGTTCCATCCTGAATCTGTTCTCACACCGCAGGGGTTGAAGGTGATGGAGAACTTCTTATGGGCTAAGATCGTGTGATGAGAAAAGGCTTGCATCGGCACAAGCATAAGTGTTATACAGTATAAAATCAATCCCTCCCTTTATGCCTACAGTGATGGAGCTCTATCAGCTCTTACCAAAAACCAACTGTAAGAAATGCGGCGAATCTACATGTATGGCTTTTGCAGTTGCGTTACTATCAAGAAAAAAGAATATACAAGAATGTCCCCCTGTACTTGAGGGGAAATTTAAAGAACAGAAGGATAAACTCGAATCACTTCTTTTACCTGCTGCAGGTGCAGAGGAAACAGGTTTGATAGTCCATCCTGAATTATGTACAGGCTGCGGTAATTGCGTTGTTGCGTGCCCTGTGGATGTGGCAAATGACCCGAAGGGCGCAGGTATAGGAGGCGCTCCTACCAACGACAAAGTGATATTCAGGGTACTGGACGGTAAAGTGGTGGCATCGAACATAAAGGAGTGCCGCCGCTTTGGAATGAACAGGGTACTCTGTTATGCCTGTATCGATCCCTGCCCTACTGGCGCAATTGAGTTCGTTTAGGTGATCCGTATGGTCACATGCACATGCACAGGATGCGCACTGTTATGCGAGGATATTGATGTCATCATCGAGAACAACAGAGTAAAAGAGGTAAAAAATGCATGCAGGCGAGGAGCTGCAAGGATAAGGGGCTGTGTAAACAGGCTTGAGCCCTCTGTTAATAAAAAGCAGGCAGATATTGATACTTCCATAAAGAAAGCGGCAGAGATTCTAAAAAATGCCAGATCACCCATGCTCTTCGGATGGGGTAACTCTACATGCGAGGCACAGGTAAAAGGGATAGAGCTTGCTAAAAGATTGAATGCGATCATCGATGATAACTCATCTTTTTGCCAGGGACTCCTGATCGAAAGAATTCTTAAGAAGAAGTTCAGGACATGCTCGCTTGAGGATATCAGGAACAGAGCGGATGTGCTTATATACTGGGGCTCTGATGCCCAGGATTCGCAGCCCCGCCACCTCTCAAGGTTCTCGTATTTTCCCCGTGGCGAACACCGCCAGCACGGATACGAAGAGGACAGGACTGCAGCCGTAATCGATGTGCGTGAATCCAGCACTGCAAAGATATGCAAAGGGCACTTCTACAGGATACCCACTGGAGGTGACAGAGAGCTTATCCTTGCCCTGATGGATGCTCTCTCAGGCAAAGTGCCAAAGTATGATAAAAGAGTACTGGAGCTTGCAGGCATAATGAAAAAAGCAGAGTGCGGGGCAATTTTCGCAGGTATAGGACTTACCTATTCGATAAAGGATGATCCTGATATTCTCGTCGCACTGGCAGATAAGCTTCCGAATTTCAATATAATGCCAATGGTGGGACACTACAATATGCGCGGGTTTAATGAGAACCTGTTCAAAGAAACAGGCTTTGTGAACCGCATCAGATTCGAGGGCAGGCCTGTTCATAATGATGGATACGCTGTTGTTGAAGCGCTGCGGCAAAAGAGCATAGATGCGCTGCTTGTTATTGGTTCTGACCCTCTATCAAGCCTTCCAGGATCTATAGTATCTCATCTTGCGGATATACCGGTAATCTGCATCGATCCATGCGTTACCCTTACCTCAAGGATAGCGGCAGTAACGATCCCGTGTGCTGTCTCAGGCGTTGAGTCAGGCGGCAGTGCTGTGAGAATGGACGGCAGGGTGGTTGAACTACCAGGGATCATTGAGAATAATCATCTGTCTGATCAGGAGATCATGACAGGGTTAATGGAGGCACTCTGATGGGAATTGATATCGGGAAGTTTCTAAAAAACCCGGAGTATGAAATTAAAATCACCACATATCGGGATATTTTCCAGGCAGAAGCGCTTGAACGTGACAGGTTTGGCGAGGAATATAGAAAATTGTCCGCAGCTATTATGATGAGCAAGAATGACATGAAGAGAATGGGATTTAAACCGGGGGACAGGGTGAAGTTAACCAACGACAATGGGAGCATTGTTGTCGAGCTTCGGGAATCAAAAAGAGAAGAACCGGGTGGGGTTGCATTCATGGTAAACAGTCCATGGTCAAACGCCCTTGTATCAGGGGATACAGGAGGAAGGGGCATACCCGAATTCAAGAATATAAGCGCCATGATCTCACTGGCAAAAGAGGAAGTTACGACGATTGAGAGATTGATAATAGTGAGATAAACTATTAACAAAAATTAGTAAATCCTAATACCAGAATCTCCGCATGTCGTTACATGATAATTACAATCATTAGCGCCATTATAATAATATAGAAAAAATATTTATCTATGTAAGTCGTACATGTAGATTGTACATATAGACCTGACAGATTGCAGGTTGGGGAAAAACGGTTAGAAGGGCGAAAAATGGCTCATGTTGTCTCTCCTTCCATGAGCCTCTGCCCTTAGAATATTATATGTCTAGATTATTTTTCATTTAATGTCTTGTTTCCCCAATAACTTGATAACATCACCCAATGCGAGAGATGACGATTAAGGCTTAAGAAGTCTCACTGTGGAGTACCCACACCAACCCCTAGTGCAAAGCCTATTGCCTGGACGGTGCGCATCCAAGCGAGCCCGCCCAGAGTTTTGAGGTGAGTAAGAAATTTGGTAATAAAATCTTCAAGTATTTCAACAGAGCCGCTGCGTCCCCGTTTCACTCGCTTATCTCATCGACCCGAATGTTCCGCTGTACTGACGGCTGCCAGAACGTCTAAGAGTTTTACTGCTTGGGGTTAGCGTCTCATTATTGCAGCGGCGGCCCACCGCGGTTATATGCCGTTGAATCCAGGATAGCCAGCCAGTCGAAATCGGTGAAGCTTTGAGGAGTTAATGCGAAGTAGGTCGGGTTCTTCATACTGCCCGAGCGAGTCGGAAGAGCTGCGATTGCCGAGGTTGGAAGTCCCTGGCCGCTGAAGGTTGGAATGAACCGCGCCGGCCCCGGCACGGCAGTCAGCCGCGCCTCAAGAGTGCCGGCTTCGGGCTGGCCGATGCCATTGGCGGAAGATTCGCCCACTGCCGAACCGATGACGGCATAGCACGGGCCGAACATCTCATTGAGGTGCGATCCCGCCGGCCACCATGTGTATACGTCAGTGCCCAATTGCATTTTTGTTTTCCCGCGTTGCAAGTGGGCGTTATGCGCGAAGGCAAGCACTTTCCCCCGGCCACGCTCATGGGACACCATGTACGCCAGATTATCCGCCATCAACGCGTCGCGAATGCCGAGAAGTCTGACAACCCGTTCGCCCGACTTTCGCGCCAACTCGGCATGATAGTTAAGTAACTGCCGTGCCACTGAAGCATACTGCGCAGCTTCCAAATAGCGGCTTTCATCGCTTTTAGCCACCAATTCGGGACGGCGTACGCGCAGTTCTGTAATGAGATCCTCCGTTTCAATCCGCAGCGCGGTTGCCTCTGGTGATAGACCTATGGACTTTGTCGGATCCATTATTGCAGCGGAGTTCTCCCAATCGGAGTCTTGGCCAAGAAGCGGGTCGATGCGCTGGTGATGCTCTTGCCCGCTGGCACTATCAATCGAGGATAGGTAATCGAGAACAAAATGCAGGATCTGGCTTGGACTATCAGTACCGATCATTTCGGTCGGACTATCGAAGCCGTAGAACTGGAGTTTAACGCGATGGGAAGGATCGGCATTGTATCGCCGCATCCACTCCACGAGTTCTCGATTTGCATCGAGCCGGCCGAAGCCGTGGCTAAATCCGGTGTCCTGCACAGCCTCATACGATGCCGGGCCGCGACCGGCCACGTACTCGTTCACTACGCGCGCCCGAGGGAAACTGCTCTCGATGGCAATGGCGCTGTAGCCATGCACCTCCACCAAGCGCTGGAAGAGCCGGTTGCGGAGGATGAGAATATCCTCGCCGCCGTGGAGCGCTTCTCCGAAGCCAAGCAATTCCACCGAGTCACCAAGTGAGGCGATGACCTTGTTGATGGAGGCGTTGAAGGTTTCGGACGAATCGACGGAGAACGGAATCGCTTCGTGTAGAATCCAATCGTTGAGGGTGGTATACACCGGGTCGGAACTTCTCTGAAGAAATAAACTTTTTTTCATTTTCTCAAGACCTCCTAGTAATTAGACCAATCCATACATTTACAGCGTTGATTGCCATAAATAACCCAATTTTTAAGCCACTTCAATGCATATTTTACCATCAACCAGGTAAAACACGATAAGATCTCCCCTTTTAGCTTTCAGTATCTCGGCGACAGGCTCAATAAGGGTCATTTTATTATCACCGCTGAGCTTTGTGGTTCCCAGTACCTTTTTAACGGCCATTATCGTCTCCCAATAACATACGTTCTAAGTGAGCAGAAAAGTATTTATGTTTTATTATTTATACAGAACATATAGACGGTAAAGAATTTAAAGAACATAGAGACCGCAATGAACGATAGAGAAGAAACAATAAAAGGGAAGGTAAAAATATGTTAGAATACCAGGTAATCAATGCCCCGAACATATTAAAAGATGCAATCGTAGTAGAAAAGGACGTTATGGAGAGACTGGTTGCACACTACGACATACCCATGTTCGTACAAAAAGAAGGAATGGAAGGCAAGACAATGTATTTCATTTTTTTGCCACACTGCAGAACCATAATAGCATATGACGAAAAATTAATACACGTTAAGAAAAATGGGAAGGAATCAAAGAGATCAAGACTTTGACAGCTAACTTCTTTTTACCTGTGATTATGACGCCGTATTCCAACAAATTTATAATAAAAACTGTGCCAGAGGCGCAACTATAACAGCCTAACAGATTTATTTTAACCTTCCCTGTTTCTCCAGCCAGCATTTTATAGCTTCGTTAAGACCTTCTCCTGTTTTAATGTTCTTTTCGACACATACACTTCTAAACTTGCGGTAAAGGTCTTCATCTATATCTCTAATCGTTGTGGAAATAACGCCCATAATACAACAGTTACAATAATGAGAAGTAACACATAAATACAATTGCGTTATAAAGGTTACAATGGTTACAAATACCGCAACAACAAAAGTAAGGTGAAAACATGCCAGCATACCTGGTAATCAACGCCCCGAACATAGAAAAAAATGCAATCATAGTTGAGAGGAAGGTATTGGAGGCACTGGTAGCCCGATACAGTACACCCCATTTCGTTCAGAAGGAAAAGCAGGAAGGTAAGACATTACATTTCACGTTCTTAGAAAACAAAATAATATTGGCATACGAAATCTGAGATATGCAGTATTATTTTTACCTGCGTTATACGATAATTCACCAGGATTGATTGGATTAAACACCGCAAAGTCGGCTATGAACTGGTTCATAGATAACAATAAAAAAGACGATTAACAACGAACTCAAAACGAACTTAAACGAACTCATCAGCCTGAGTTCGTATCGAGTTTGTACCAGTTCGTTGTTTATATTAGCTGAACCACATCCGAGTCGAAGATGCGATATATATTGAACTTTTTCATACCAGAGCGCAAAGAACGCAAAGCGTAGCAGCAAATTCCTTTGCGTCCTTTGCGTTCTTTGCGGTGAGTTTACTATATGCTGCACTGGAGGAGAACCAAAGATTTATACGTTTATCAGTCTTTATGTCGGGCACCATGTTATCAACCTCAAGACCCGTAATACAGATTAGAGTATTTAGGGAATGGTTGATGCGCCGATAGTGTAGCGGTTATCACTGAGCGTTGCCAACGCTTAGACTCGGGTTCGAATCCCGATCGGCGCATATTTACGGGATCTGCTTTTACCTGCTAAAATAAAGGATGTTATAATCTGCAAGTGCTCGGTCTAATTTATATATCTATACTTCTCCCATAAAGGCAAGACCTTCGAGAGCAATACCAGTACAGGGATTTCGATAAGGGGCGCAAGTACCAGAGCCAGAGCGATCTGAGGTCTATCCGGAAATGCTGCCACTACTATAGCCAGGGAGAGGGGTGAGTTTCTGGCAGTCGTTGTCATAACAAGGCATGTAATCCTGCGGAATTCAAAGTTCAAGATCTTTCCAATGATAAGCCCTGAAGTGAATATGATAGGATAAAAAAGTAAAAGCGGGAGCAGGAACCTGGTAAAAACTAACGGAGAGTTCAGGAGTGCATCCCCTTCCGAGGCAAACATGGCGAATATTGCAAGAGCCAGAGCCCATGTCTGCAAGGAAGAACTCTTTGATATAAGTTTTCTCTTCAGATTATCAGGCAGCTTCCATCTGGAAAAAACAGTGCTGAGAATTGGAACTCCGAGAACAAGTCCCATAGCGTTTATGATCATATCGGGTTCAATATTTATTAGCGCGCCTGTGAAGAATTCCAGATAAATAGGCAATAAAGCCAGCTGGAGGATAAGATTCCACGGCAGGAGGGTGAGGCAGGCAGGAACATCACCTCTGGCAAACTTTGTATAGGCAAGATACCAGTCGGTGCATGGGGTTACTAAAAGTATAATCAATCCTATCCACATGTCAGGAATATCAGGGAGGAATATCCAGCCAAGAACGAAGGCGAGTATAGGTGTGAATACAAAATTAAGACCAAGAGAAGCAGATATAAGAGAACGATTTTTAGCAGCTTTTGAAATATCAGCAAATTTTATCTCAATAAAAACAAAATACAGCATTACTACAAGAGATGGGATTATCAGTACCGAAATACCGTCAGAAACCGTAGTATTACTTGCAGCAAGACCAAGAAGTATGGCTGTGAAAAATACCAGGGGTTGGTCTCTGACTTCCATTTACTGCGTACTTATAACTTCATGTATCGTTCTCAATAGCCTCTCGGCAGTATAGGGCTTCAGCAAAGAGGCGTGTACACGGATATCTGTAACTCCAGAGAGCTTATCCCTCTCGGCTAATCCGCTGATTGCAATGATCCTGACATCAGGATTAATCTTACATAGCGCCCGAATGCTGGTTGGACCGTCCATGACAGGCATAATCATATCCATAAGAACAACTTTTATATCTTCTCTGTTCTGTATATATAATTCAACAGCCTCTGCTCCGTTACTGGCTGTAATTACCCTGTACCCGTATGTTTCCAGTGTCGTTCTTGTGATCTCACGAATTGAGGTCTCATCATCAACAACCAGGATTACTTCTCCCTTCCCTGTGGGTAGTTCAGGCTTCTGCTCCTGTGCTTTTCGTATTTCAGTTGTTGTAATAGCTGGCAGATATACCTTAAATGTAGTTCCTCTTCCAACTTCTGAATACACATTTATAAATCCACCGTGGTTTTTCACAATTGTATGAACTATAGAAAGACCAAGACCTGTGCCTTTACCAGGCTCTTTTGTCGTAAAAAACGGCTCAAATATTCTATCCATTATCTTAGAAGGAATGCCCGATCCAGTATCAGCGACTGTAATGATCACATATGGGCCAACCCTGGCCTCGATATTGATTCGCGCATAGTTCTCATCGATGAAGATGTTTTCAGCAGAGATACTCAAGGTACCGCCATCCGGCATTGCATCCCTGGAATTCACGCACAGGTTCATCAGTACCTGGTGCAACTGTGTGGCATCTCCGTTGATTACCCAGAGATCCTTGGGTAGATAAGTTCTGATATCTATGGATCTTGGGAATGTCTCTTTTGCTATCCTCCTGATCTCAGAGATAATGTGTGCTACCTGTAGAGGCATGCGTTCACCTTCTATACCCCGTGCAAACGACAATGTTTGTTTTATCAGATTAGCTCCACGCTGTGCATTTCTTTCCATGATACCAAGCAGTCTCTGGCTCTCTTGATCTGTAAATTTTTGCTGCAGGATCTGCAGCGCCATCATTATCGGCGTCAGAACGTTGTTGAGATCATGCGCTATACCTCCAGCCAGTGTACCTATGCTCTCCATACGCTGAGCACGGAGGAACTGTGCTTCAAGTTTCTTTCTCTCAGTGATATCAGTATTGATGACAAGGATTGATTTTTGTTTTCCATTGCCATCCTGTACAAGAGTCCAGTGGCTATCAACAATGATTTCCCTGCCGTCTTTTGTTACCTGATACAGCTCACCTATCCATTCTTTCTTCTCAATAACGCTCTTACTGGCTTCAATGAGTCGGGGTGATTCTTCTTTATACAGAAGCTTATCTTCATCTTTTTCCAGAGCTTCCTCTGCTGTCCAGCCATACAGGTGCTGGGCACCTTTATTCCAGTAGATGATGCGGTGTCCCAGGTCCTGGACGATAATAGCATCGTGCGCTTTATCAAGAAGGGCGGCCTGCTCTCGTATCTGCTCCTCAGCTCGCTTTCGCTCAGCTATCTCTGCCTGCAAAGCCTCATTTGCTTTTGCCAGCTCTGCTGTCCTCTCCCTGACCCGTATCTCAAGCTCATCATGTGCTTTGCGCAGCGCCTCCTCTACCCTCTTGCGCTCAATTGCATAACGAATAGCGCGCTCAAGCAGGTTGCTATCTACCTGCCCCTTGACAAGATAATCCTGCGCGCCCTCACGTACCGCCATGACTGCAAGCGTCTCATCACTGAGACCTGTCAGTATCACAATCGGTATCTCATGTGCTCTGGCCTTTGTGCTGTTAAAAGTATCAAAACCCCTGCTGTCAGGCAGCATGAAATCAAGCAGGACTACATCAATTCCCCCTTTATCAAGGCGTTCAAGTCCGCTTGAAAGCCTGTCCCTCCACTCAAGATTGAAGGAGATGTTCTTTGCTTCTGCCAGCATTTCTTTTATCAACCTGGCATCTCCGGGGTTATCTTCTATCAGTAATATCTTAATGCGTTCCATTAGTTCATAAATTAGTAATTCTTGCCTCTATAAAAGTCTATCTGAACTTATATTAGAACTGAGAGCGCCTCTCAAAACACATCTTTTACTTACTCTTCATGAGTTTTACAACACCAAACCAGAAGTTCACGACAGATCTCACTGTTCCCATGAACCGGTCAAGATCAATCGGTTTAACGATATAGCAGTTAGCATTAAGGTCATAACACGTGAGGATATCCTCTTCTGTATTTGAAGTCGTCATTACCACAACAGGGATATGTCTCAGGTCAGGATCATTCTTAATCTCTGCCAGTACCTCGTAGCCGTTCTTCTTAGGCATGTTCAGATCAAGCAGGATAAGATCAGGTAAAGATGCATAAGCATACCTATTTTCCCTGCGCAGGAAGGACAGTGCCTCTATACCATCCATCACCACTGAGAGATTACTGGGTACATTATCTTCTTTCAGGGCTTCGGTCATCAGGCGTACATAGCCCGGGTTATCCTCAACCAGCAGAATCTCAAAGGCTTCCATTATCCATCTCCCCTTACTGGTATTGTGAAGTAGAACGTCGAACCTCTGCCTTGTACAGATTCAGCCCATATCCTGCCGCTGTGACGTTCCACAATCCTCTTGCATATCGCAAGTCCTATGCCTGTACCAGGGTATTCACTAGTATACTCGCGCTGGAATATCTGGAAAAGACGTCCCATGAACTCAGGGGCTATGCCTATGCCGTTATCCTTCACAGAAAAGACCCATTCATCTCCTTTCCTCCCGTCCGAGATATGAACACGCAACGGTTCCTCTCTTCTGAACTTGATAGCATTACTGATCAGGTTCTGGAACAACTGAATCATCTGAGATGCATCAGCAGTTACAGCAGGCAGGGGATCGCGTGTTATTACAGCGCCGCTGTGCTCAATAGCAACTTTAAGATTAGCCATCGACTGGTTCAATGCATCTTCGCAATCGATCAGCTCAAACGGTTTTCCGCGCGTGCCAACGCGTGAGTACGCAAGCAGATCCTCGATCATCCTCTGCATCCTCGATGTGCCGTCCATTATATAGGCTATGAACTCATCAGCACTCCTGTCAAGCTTACCTCTGTATCGCCTCTCCAGGAGCTGGGTGAAGCCTGATACCATACGCAGCGGCTCCTGAAGGTCATGGGAAGCAATGTAAGCAAACTGCTCTAATTCAGCGTTTGAGCGGGCTAGCTCTGCCGTCCGCTGTGCCAGTTCCTCCTCTGCCCGCTTGCGCTCTGTAATATCTGTCATAATTCCGACCATAGCTATTGGCTCACCCCTGTCATCCTTAATCATAGAGGTGGTCAGCCAGATAGGGAATGCCCTTCCATCCTTATGTCTGACAATAAGCTCTCCAGACCAGCGCCCCATCTCTTTTATGGTGGGAAGTATCACCTTGCTTGCAAACTCTGGATCTATATTCAGTTCATTGACATGCTTTCCTTTGAACTCCTCAGGCGAGAAGCCGTATATCGCCTTGACAGCCTTATTTGAGAAAACTATGCGGCCATCCAGATCAACGATCTGAACCCCGCTCGGGGCCTCTTCAACAGCCTCGGAGAGCAGTCTGAGCCTTTGCTCTATATGCTTGCTCTGTGTGATATCATTGCAAACAATGAGAACAACTGTACAATCAGTAAGCCTCACAGCGCGAACCATATCTTTCATCCACAATACTGTCCCATCCTTACGAACCTTACGAAGCTCCAGGGTAGCAATATATCCTGGGTTTTGCAGGCATGCGATCATTTGCTGCATGATAGCCTTTCTGTCATCTAGGTAGATAACCTTAAGTATCGGTTGCCTGATCAATTCTTCAATCGTGTAACCGAGCTGCTCTGCCCCAAAACTGCTTATGGAGAGAACTCTCCCATCTGTGTCCACGGTAAAATATATTGATGGGATCTCCTCATACAATACCCGATACCATATTTGCTCTCTAGTTCCATCTTCATCCTTCACCCTGCTTACCCCCTGAGATGGTAGTAACCGTATAATTAAAAATATCACCAGGACCTAAATGGCAGCGATTCGTGCAGCGGCTACTTCATCTACCTGTGCTTGATCTCATACCTGACCTATTCTTCCATAATAATAGAGTGGATTGGATATACTTAAATCTTTATGGTTCTTCTGGATACAGATAAATGATCATGTTCCTTCACCTTTTCTCACTGGTATCGTGAAGTAGAACGTCGAACCCCTGCCTACTTCTGATTCAGCCCATATCCTGCCATCGTGGCGCTCCACTATCTTTTTACAGATCGCAAGACCTATGCCTGTGCCCGGGTATTCTTCTCTTGTGTACTGGCGCTGGAATATCTGGAAGAGACGTTCGAAAAACTCAGGAGCTATACCTATTCCATTATCTTTTACTGAGAAAACCCATTCATCTCCCTTCCTCTCTACCGAGACATGAACACGTGGCACCTCTTCTCTTCTGAATTTTATACCGTTACTTATGAGGTTTTGAAGTAACTGAACCGTCTGTGAAGGATCAGCCATTACAGTTGGCAGAGGATCATGCGTAACTTGAGCTTTATTCTCCTCAATAGCAACCTTAAGGTTAGTCATAACCTCTTCAAAGATAGTCTCTAAGTTGGTAGGCTCAAATGGTTTTCCGCGCGTGCCAACACGTGAATACGCAAGCAGATCCTCGATCATCCTCTGCATCCTGGTAGTCCCATCCACGATATAGGCGATGAACTCATCCGCGCTCTTATCCAGCTTGCCAGAATAGCGCCGCTCAAGAAGTTGAGTAAAGCCCGATACCATGCGCAGCGGCTCCTGAAGATCATGGGATGCCACATATGCGAACTGCTCAAGTTCTGCATTCGAGCGGGCTAAATCGGCTATATACCGCTCACGCTCTGCATAGAGACGGACATTCTCAAGGGCAAGTGAGGTCGATGCAGCAAGTTTATTCGCAAAGTCAACCTGCGCAGGTGCAAAGGCTTTTGGGACTGAGTGGTAGTTAAAATAAATAAGGCCGATAACCCTTTCTCTCACTACCAGTGGTATTACCAGAACGGAGCGAATGCCGTACCTCTCCATTACCTCGCGGTTAACTCTTTCATCGGTGTAGGCATCGTTGATTATAACAGGTTGTTTAGATTGTGCGGCCAGTACGCCGTGCGGTACCTCTTCATCGGTATAGCGCGAACCGATCAACTCATCCGGAAAACCATAGATGTACCGTACTATCCAGCTATCGCCCTCGTGAAGGGTTATTGTGGCCGTCTCGCAGCCTATCGCCTTTGCAGACTCCACAATAACCCGCCGCATTATCTCATCGAAATCAAGCGTTGAATTTATGGCAGTATTGATGCTATTGAGAGCATCGCTCAGCTCCTTTGCCCTTAGTCTCTCTTCCTCAGTCCGTTTGCGCTCTGTTATGTCTCGGAAGAAAACATTTATGCCGTCCCTGGAAGGGTAGCCCCTGGCCTCGAACCATGTATCAAGAGGCGGGTAGAATTGCTCGTATTCGACTGTTATATTCCCGGCAACTGCCCTGTGAAGCTCGATGTAGCCTATCGTATCTACAGCATCCGGGAATACCTCCCAGTATACCCTGCCTGTAAGTTCGCTGCGCCTCTTATGAAGGAGCTGCTCGGCCGTTTTATTCATGTAAACCACCTTCCACTGGTGATCGAAAGACAGGAACGCATCTGTTATGCTCTCGAGAATTGTGATTACCTGCTCTCGCGCAGCTTGAGCCTCGCGGTACAGCCGCTCACGCTCCTCCTCTGCTCTCTTGCGCTCTGTAATTTCAGTCAGCAAGGCTTCGTTAGCCTCTGCCAGTTCCGCCGTCCGTTCCTGAACCCGTATCTCCAGCTCATCGTATGCTCTTCGCAGCGACTCCTCAGCTCTCCTGCGCTCTGCCTCCGCGCGATCTATAGCACCGCCTATGGTCCGTGATAGCTGTGAAACAACAATGACGGTAACTACCGCAGAGATTACTACAGTCAGTGCTGTTCTAAGCGCCACGTTTATAATTAGCTGTGAGAACAGGTTATAAATAACAGCATGAGCCAGGGCAAAAACAAATATCACCAGAAAAAAGTAGCGCAGCAGGAGCGCGCGCACTGATGGACCGGCCAGCAATCGCAGGGGAAAGTGATCCGGACCTGCTGCAGCTATAAGTCCAGCGCCCAGAAATACAAATGTCACTCCAGAAGGAAGCGATGTCGGTCTTATATCCTCACCGTAAAGTACAGGCGTACCGTATAGATACCCCAATAAGACCACCAGGTTCACCGATACCGCAATGGATGCTAAAATAGATGCCAGACCTGCATATAACCCCGTGGCACGACGCAGGGGTGTAAGCAGCAGGATCATTGCTGTAGAGATAAGGACAAAGTTGGCAGCAGTAATGGGAGACATGGGTCCTGCGCCGTATATACCTGGATCGAGAGCCAGTACCCTTCGAATCAGAAACTCTTCAATGCCTGCATCAAAGCCTGTGAGAAACCGGATCAGGTTCAGGAGTGCTATAATCAAAACAAAAAGCGCTGAAGCAAGTACATACATCCTGGCTGACCTGCGTGAGACATAGAATATATGGAAAAACCATGCACTTCCAAGCAGTATAAATGCAAGCGCCGCGCCGGGAGCCTGCGGGATTGAGTCAGAGACAAAGCTGGCAAGGTTGGGCATACCAGTAATCCAGCCTATCATCACAAGGATACCGAGACCTGCTGCTATGGCACTGCATGCCAGTGATATTCTGCTGTAAGGACTGCTAATAGAACTGTTAATATCTCCTGTAGTATTCATTACTATTTTTACGGTCTCAGGCATACATGGTTGTGGGTTACTGATCTTAAGCAATAGTTGGTATTACTCTTATTTCATGCGGCTTATGCAGCGCCCCGCCCGTTTATACTAAGCCAGAGTTATCCTCTGCTGAAATGATTCTAAAAGGTTATATATCTTTTCATAGTTGTAAACCTGCACCTGTATTAATTCCTGTAAAAAACAAAATTCGAACTAAAACTGGAAGATATATGGAGAGGATAGCCCGGCGGATTAACCGGGTATTTTAAACCTCCTCACCTTTCTTCTCTATGTTTTCTACTGATGATTACGCTTGAGTTTTTCCAGGCTTAAGCCCTGCCTGTATAACCAGGAATAGCTTTCATCCACATATTCGACATGTTGACAAACATATCTGTATAAACCCTGGCCGTATTCTTTACAGGCTCCATCATACTTCTCATAGGACCGGCCATGGGTACATACCTGAAGAAATCATCAAAAGCTCTTTCGTACATATTTACCCAGGTATCATAGAATCCTGTATATGCCTCCGGTTCTGTGGTACGCTTTGATATATCCATAGTTTTCTGCGACATCTCTTCCATGGCAGCAATCTTCTTCTCCACGGCATCAATCCATGAGTTAGATATATTCTTATAAGCAGTCATGCTCCTCACGAAACTGTCAGCCATTTCCTCTGATGCGGATCTGGCAGATCGGATATCAAACAACCTGTTATAGAAATCCCTGTATGCATCTATCCATATATTATAGAATTCCGTATAGGCTTCTGGTCTGGCTTCTCCCCTTGAGAGCTCTGACATTCTCCTGGAGAGCGATAGCATGGAATCAGCCCATGGGCGAAATAGATACATATAGGACTCATTCCAGAGTTTTAACATCTGTACAAAGTTGTTTAAGTACATTCCCGGTATGCCTCCATAAACCTCAAGTGCCTCTCTTGTGCTACCCTTAGTTGTCATTTCAGCAAATTCCTCTAATATTTTTCCATACGTTCTTGTCCACATATCATAGAATTCCCTGAATCTCTCAGGCTCAGGTGGACCCTGGAGTAATTCCTGCGTCTTGCGGAAATTCTCATCCAGCATGGCAGTCCATGACTGGAAGAGCTTTCTTGATTCCTCTGCACTGCTCATCAGTTTCTCAACTGTCTCTTTATCGAACTGTCGGGTCAGGACTGGATAGAATTTACCAAAGCTGTTCTGGTATGTTTTAATCCATTGATCATAGAATGCCCTGTAATTCTCAGGTGTAGGATTCTTTGAGAGTTCAGCCATCTTACTATACGCTTCTCCTGAGGATTCAAACCAGGGCTTGTACAGGTTTGTATATGAATCCTCCAGCACTCTTGAGCCAGCATCGTAACTGTCAGCCCATATCTGGAGAGCATCTCTTTTTTCTCCACCCTCTACTTTTATCGGTCTCTCCTGTTCGTACCTCTCCTGCTCTTCTCTATAACGCCTCTCCTGATCTTCAGGTCTTGGTCTCACCATCAATTGTATTGGTCTATAATATTCTTCTCTCTGTCTTATTTGTTCATACCTCTCCTGTTCTTCTCTATAATGTCTCTCCTGGTCTTCAGGTATTGGCTTTTCTATATTTAACCTCTCTACCCACCACGAAGATGGGGTTGCTAATCCCCCATCAGTTTGTTCTTTCCTGATCTCTTCTTTAGTTTGTTTAGATTCTGAAGTACTCCTTCTTCTAGTCATACTCACACACTCCATTTGGTTATTTTACTCAACGTTAGTATTGATACTAACGATAAATAAAGGTTATGATTCATAGAAAAAGTTAAAATGATTAGCGATTAATAACTGGATATGGTGTGGTTATGAGATGGGCAACTTTGTTACTCAAAATACCGGAAAATTGGATGACAGATTTAGTTATAAATGATTCTATTAAGATTGAAAAGATCCAGGTTTTAAATTGCAGGCCTTATAAATACAGGGGTGGAACGGGTATTGTAAAAATTATATCAAAGGGAAATAATGTAAATGATATATACAATTTTATAAATAACCATGAAAATGTGCTTAAGAGTAATTTCCATCAAATTTCTGACAAAATATTAATCGGGGAAATTACCCTTGAGAAATGCTCAGCGTGCATCGCATTAAATAAATCGGAATGCTTCATGATATCGGCTCAATCAAAACTAAATTGTATCCAGTGGGTCGTTGCAGGTGAACAAAATAAAGATATTTATGATCTTTTAGATTATCTGAAAAATTACGGATGTGAAGCTCGATTAATAAAAATATCGTCCCCGGATACTTTTAATATAACAGATAGACAGAAGGACATCCTTCGATATGCATTCTGCCACGGATACTTTGAAAATCCAAAAAAGATACTACTTAAAGACATTTCAAAGGTTTTCAATATTACAGCTTCTACAGCATCTGACATCTTGAAAAGTGGCCAAAGAAAAATATTTACTGATTATTTTAGTGAATAAAAAATAAAAATGGAAGAAAAATTACTTTTCTTCTTTATCGCGCCAATCGACGTATGGACCTCTCTGCTTAGGATCGTGATAGATCTGAGATTGATAGTCCGTTCCTAGCCATGCCATATATTGTCACCTCCTTATAGATCACTATTCAATATGTTAGAAATCGAGGACAATGAAATTTTTGCCTTATAAAAGATTTTAATATAAATAAACACCTATAATTATACGTGCTACGTATGGGAATTACCGATGGACTCGAATTTTGAAAGGATCTAGTGGAGCGTTTGATAAGTTTTTTCCGATAAACATTTTTAAAAGTGAGAAACTTTTTTGA
>NZ_JMIY01000004.1:64491-161387 GCF_000685155.1 Candidatus Methanoperedens nitratireducens | reverse complement strand
AAAGATGGATGGATCGATTTGTTAGTTGAATATCGGAAATTACTTATCAAACAGTCCACTAGATCATGGCAATCAGATATGCAGGTTAAATAAATACGACCCTGTAGTTTGTCACACACTGATGTAACCTACCGGAAAGTTAATCGTAGGAGAGAGTCACTTATAAATAACAAGAGACCAGTTAATTAAGTATAGAGAGTGGAGTGAGTGGTATATATATCGCTTATACTACAGTAACTAAATGGGCAAATATATATAGCAGTGCATTAATTACTGTCAAAAATTATTCAGACGGGTTAACATGAAACTATCCCTTATCATTCCCGCATACAATGAAGAAAAAAGGATTAATAAAGTCATTAGTTCATACTCTTTTTTCCTTGATAAAAAGTATGACTATGAGCTTATAGTTGTATGCGATGGAGATGATAACACACCACGAATTGTTCAGGGCATGATGGCAGATAATCCGCGCATAAAGCTGCTTGAGTTCTCTGAGAGGCAGGGAAAAGGCGGAGCTATACTTCAGGGGCTCAGAGAATCATGTGGAGAAGTGGTAGGATTTGTTGACTCAGATGAAGCAGTCTCTCCAGGGGAGTTCGAAAGATTAATCGATGCTTTAGATTGCACTGATTGTGCCATAGCATCACGGCGGGTAAAAGGGGCACAAATCTCTGTTAACCAGCCCTTGAAGCGAAGGATTTCAAGCAGGATGTTTAATATCCTGGTAAACCTGCTGTTTGGCCTTGGTATCAGGGACACACAATGCGGCGCCAAAGTATTTAAAAGAGAAGTCCTTGATCTGCTGCTTCCTGTATTTAAAACAAGAGGATTTGAGTTTGACGTGGAACTTCTGTGGAGAATAAAAAATGCAGATTTTAAGATCAAAGAAGTCCCCATTACCTGGAAACATGAGGAAGGCTCAACATTCAGCCTGAAATACTCAAGTATGATGTTTTTATCTCTGCTGCGGATTAGGCTTTATCAGTGAGGTTCTAGCCAGTTGCTCAAGCAGACCCAGAACATCCATATAGCTGTGCACATTAAACCTGGCACAGGATTGAGACATTCCAACTTTGATTGAGTAAGCTGCCTCAGGAAGTGCCCTGAACAGGTCCTCATCAGTCAGATCATCGCCTATCCCCAGTACAAAATCGCAGTTATTTTTTGAGATCCAGTACAGCCCGGCATTGCCTTTATTCACACCTGCATTTCTGATCTCAACTACTTTACTTCCCTGCAGTACCTGAACATCTATATTGGCAGTAAAATTTACCAGGGCATCAATGAGTTCCTTTGCCCGCAGTGAGCCCTGCTCAGAGTCGGCTTTACGGTAGTGCCATGCAATAGAGAAATCTTTCTCCTCAATAGATGCACCCGGTACTCTATCCACATACATTTTAAGTATAGGAAGAATCTGGGCTTTCCAGCCGTTCCTCAATGGTTTTATCATCTTCCAGTCTTCGTCTATCTCCCTGATCCATATGCCGTGCTCTGCAACCAGGTTGATATTGAGCATACCAAACCATTCTTGAAGTGTATCTTTATCCCTCCCGCTGATCAGAACAACCTCGATTTTGCTAATTTCCGAGAGGCATCTGAGGATCTTTAAAATTTCCTCATCTGGCTTTGCCATCCTGGGGCTTGGCGCAAAAGGGGCAAGTGTTCCATCATAATCTAAAAAGATAATACCTCGTCTGGCTTTTTTAAAATCTTTGATCATTTGCTCCATTATGTTAGTTCTTAATAATCTACCCTCAGACCTTATCTGCTCTTCCCGGCTCTGGAGCAAATTATTAACGAAATCATCTGCCCAGCCGACCACGTCATAGCGGCTGAGCCTGTCCTGCATAACCTTGTTGCGCTTAACCTGTTCCTCATGAGGCATTTCCAGTGCTACACACAGGGCATCTGCAACTTCCTCTTTATTATTCGGGTTAATGATGATAGCCTCTCCAAGTTCCTTTGAAGCCCCTGCCATTTCGCTGAGGATTAAAACGCCAGTTCCATCAGTTCTTGCTGCAAGGTATTCTTTTGCTATGAGGTTCATGCCGTCCCTTAATGGCGTGATCAGAGCAACATCGCTAACAGTATACAGGGTAACCAGTGAGCTGAATGGCAGGAATCTGTACAGGTATAATATTGGTGTCCATTCTATGTCACCGAATCGTCCATTAATCCTACCTACCAGCTCATCTATCTCCTTCTTCATCTGCTGGTAGTGTTCTACTCCTACGCGAGAAGGAACAATCACAAGGATAAGAATGACCTTTCTGTGCCATTGTTTATTCATCTCAAGAAAGAGTTCGTAACATTGTAATCGGTTGATGAGACCCTTTGTATAATCCAGCCGGTCTATTGAAAGGATGATCTTATAATCTGCCAGTGTATTCTTAAGTACGTCTTTCTTATTCTGAACTTCCAGACTGCTCGCAGCATTATTGAACTTAGTAAATTGTATTCCCATGGGAAATGTATCTGCTTTAACAATATGATCCCTCTGGATTATCTTACCCATAGTATGCTCATGACCTAAAATACGCAGTACGCACCTTAAGAAATACTGCGTGTATTCGTGTGTATGAAATCCCACAAGATCTGCTCCTAAGATACCTTCTAATATCTCAACTTTCCACCTCTTCGGAAGGAGTCGAAATATTTCAAAGGACGGAAAAGGGATATGAAGGAAAAATCCTACCGGGTTATTGGGCATCCTGTCCCTTATAAGTTTAGGAAGTAGCATAAGATGATAATCGTGCACCCATACCACATCATCCGGCCTTATTATTTCCATAATCGCATCGCAGAACACCTCGTTCACATGCTTATAATATTCCCAGTAATCCTCATCATACACAGCATAGGTAGGAAAATAGTGGAAAAGAGGCCAGATCGTCTTATTGCAAAATCCATGATAGAATTTTTCCATAGACTTTTTTGAAAGAAATACAGGGTAAGAGTGAAATTCAGATAGTGCTCTTGACTTCAACTCTTCTTTCATCCCATTATTGTCATCAATTGTAATACCTGGCCAGCCGATCCATATACACTCAGACATAGTAAATGATGAATTCTTCAATGAGTCCATATATGCGCTTAAGCCCGATACCAGGCCTCCTACACTCTCCCGAAATTTCAATCCGCCTTCTTTTTCCACCACAGTGATAGGCAACCTGTTTGATACTATAAGTATTCTCATGCATTACCACTCTCCAGGACCATTATGTCAGGCCTCCAGTCCAGCATTACATTCGTTCTCTGGCTATCCCCATCTTATTATAACCATAGTATATTTTATTAGTTTAAAATATAAGCCGTTATATAATATTCTGTTTGAGTTACTGTAAATCCTTGAGATCTATCTTCCTTATAGGACTATATGTTTTATATTGCTAAAAATCTTTTCGGCTTGCTGATGGTTGGAGGCGAGCGCTGAAATAAACGTATCAACACAATTATCTCACGAAATGGGCTGCCCTGCAACGCAATCTGCTACTTCAGGCCCAACTTGTAGAGTTTAGCGGCATTCATCCGCATCACCATGATGGCGATCTCCCGGGCCCTGGCGCGTGAGACCTCGCCAGCGCGGATCATCTCGCTTAGCGCAATTGTTAGCGCTATTCGCGCGTTGGTGATGCCAATCCAGGCGGAGAGTTCCCAGGGTGTATCCGGCCCGAACTCGGCCGCGTCGCTCCCGAACAGGACGCGGTCGGGGTGCTGGGTGAGCCAGTCGCGCAGGATCCTCGCCAGCCGCTCCGGTGGATACATGAACGCCATCCCCGAGGTATCAACATACACGTTCGGCCGCCAGAGAAGGCCGCCGGCGTGAGAGGCGAAGATGCCGCCGCCGTGAACGAACAGGAAGTTCGTGTTGCTCAGCGTCGGGTCGGTGATCGCCGACTCCAGGAGCAGCGGATCAGCTTCGGCGGTGTGATAGAAGCTGCCGGGACCTTCGAACGAGTGTACGTGGACCACCATGCCGAGGCGACCCGCTTCGCGCGCGATGTGGCGGAAGATGTAGTCCTGGAGTGCCTTGTACTCTGCGTGCGATGGTACGCCGCCCTTGACGTACCTGGCGTAGACAGCGTTCGCGGTCTGTGCCGGGACCTCGGCGAAGTGGAGCGAGCGCATCAGCGCTGCCTCGAACTTCACCGCGACACAGCCTGCCTTTTGCTGCGCCTCTATGGTCGGGGTCACAACTGTCTTGAAATAGGCGTCAAGGGTGGGCGGCAAGCTCATGACCTTGAGATCGGCCATGTAGCGCCTGAGGAGCGCCTCCTGATGCGGGTAGAACTTCTCACGGTCCGGCGAGACCCTGGCCTCCGCCCTGGTTGACAGCGGGAACATGAGCGCGTCGACAAACGATACCCAGCGGAAGCGCGGCGGCTCCAGCCCAGGGCCCATCGCGACACGGTTGGTGAGCATCACCTCGGTGCCGATCCTGCCGAGCACCCAGGTGGGGAAATTGTCGCCCTGCTCGCTGAGAACCTTGCCGACGGATTCACGCAGTTCGGGCATATGCGCCTCGGACAACTCTGCGTGCGGATAGCCGTACAGCGCCCTGGCGGCGGCCACCCAGTTCGGGTGATCCGGCATGAGGGTCACCGCGACAGGGAACGGAGATATTTCGTGGAGCGGCAGCGCATCGGCATCGGGATCTTCCGGCGCGGTCGTATTTGCGTGCGTGTGGTTATCTACCGCCTTGATCCTGTCGATGAAGGCGGCGAGCTCCGCGTCCACCGGAAATTTTTGAATAATTTTATCATCAATTTTGGCCATGATTATTTTCCTCCTTTTTGATATACACCTCGCCTGATTGTTTATTCACCGCTCCCTTTTAAGAAAAAACTATCAAGTAAGCCTTCGCTATTATTATTTCGTTTATTCACATTCGTATAAATAAATTTCTGCATTATTCGCCCGTTCCCCCGCCGCGCCACCCACATGAGAGCACCGCCACTTATTCGATTATGCGGCGCTGGTTTTTATATGAGGTAGCGGCGGGAGGTGCACAAAAATAATTGATACACTACTACCTTCGGTACCTGACAAAGCATTTAAAGGTAAATCGTAATATGATAGAGTAACCTTAAAAACCGTTGGATAATCAAATTTATTGATTGAGGTGCTTTAAATGCCAGAAACCATGATTGATATTAAAATAGAGAAGCTTGAAGAAGGAGGCTATCTTGCAACAAGTGAGATTCTGCAGGGGCTAATAGCACAGGGCAGGACAATCGCAGAGACTATAGAGATTGCACAGGATGTTGCTAAAAAATTAATCGAGTCATATATTGAACATGGAGACCCGCTTCCTTTTGAGATTGAAAAAAAGAAGGATCTAATAATAACTACCAGTGTTCCAGTAAGTATTAATGCATGACAAGACTTCAATCAATGACTGCAACTGATGCTATTAAGAAGCTTAAAAAAGTTGGATTTGTTTTTGACAGGTATGCAAAGGGAAGCCATGAGATCTGGTATAATCCAATTACAAAGAGAAGAGTTACAATTCCCAATCATCCGGGTGTAGATATCCCAAAAGGTACCCTAAGGGCAATAATAAAAGAGGCGGGATATTCTATTGAAGATTTTATTCGATTATGATAAAAGCTCTATACCTTAAAACATAAGGAACCGCAGATGAACGCGGTTTATTCGTAGATGCACCTTCATCCGCCTGCTCCCCCGCCACGCCATCCGAATGAGAGTGCCGCCTGTTCGATTATCCGGCGCTTGGTTTTGTTAAAGGCAATAATAGATAATATATTAGTTTGCAAGATAAGGCAGTGGGCTTAGATAATTATTTTATCAACTATTATATCAATGACAGTTTTTAAATCGACGCCAGGAGACGCATGTACTCCCTTATCATCGTGCATATGATTGGGAAAAGTATCAACTTCCTTATGGTGTGGTACGTTATCCCACCGTGCTATTAAACTATCATTCTCAGATTGCCATTGATATTTATATTTGAGTCGGTTGGTCATATTATCCTGAATTTCAACAAATTCAATAAAATAGAGAACCGATACATCAATTAGCTCAATCCTGCCCTTTAAATATCCTATGTGCTCATCAATTTCATCAAAATCTATAGAAAAATGAGTAACTACCGGACAGTCTCTAATAACCGTTTCAATTTGAGAGTAATACTCCCGGGATCTCATAGGCTAATCCCTGACAATATATCCAGCTTTTTACTCCAATTATCAAGGCCCTTTTTTGCAGCATACCAATCAAAGAAATCATCACGCTCGTCCAACTCCCCTGATTCAAATTTTCTCATAAAAATATCTGAACTCATCCCATATTTAGTCTCAAAATTTTTACAGATATTAGCGTATTTAGCTCTTTTATGTTTTGCAATACGCTCATCCAGAGCTAAAGCAGAGCGAATCACATTACTTACTTCCTTTAAAGAGAAATCCTTTTTCACATTAACTGTTAAAGCCATAATTATTTCTCACGCTTAATATTGATATGATATATGCTTATAAATAACCATTGATTCCTGATATGCTTGTCGATTAACTACAAACTGTATCGTCCCGCCGCGCCATCTGCATGAGAGCGCCGCTGCTTCTTGGATTATGCTACTGCTTTTTATATGAGGCGGTGGGAGGTGAGCGCAGAGGCAGGGAGACGATTATTTAAATAGCAGATATACAAATATCATACGTGATCTATATGAAGCATAAACTGCTAAACTTCACTGTTCTTATCGAGCAGGATGAGGATGGAGTGTATATAGCGAAAGTACCGGACATTTCGGGCTGCTATACGCAGGGCAAAACTGTAGAGCAGGCTATGGAACGCATAAAAGAAGCTATACAGGTTTGCCTCGAAGCTGATAGGGAAGAAGAGATTCTGCCTTTAAAATTTATTGGAGTACAGCAGTTAGAGGTTAAGGTATGACAAGACTCCTTCCTGTCTCTGGAAGGAAGATGTGCAAAATTATTGAGAAACTTGGCTTTGATAAAGTCCATCAGGTCGGAAGTCATGCAAGATACATACATCCAGATGGAAGGAGAACTGTTGTGCCTCTGCATTGAGACGAAGAACTCAGCATAGGTTTGCTCAAAGAGATATTGAAGCAGATCAAAATTTCGCGGGCAGTATATGAAAAGCTGAGGCAGGAAGTATAGTTTTTATATCTCTTATCTTCTTTATATTCCGCCGCGCCACTCGCATGAGTGCGCCACAATTTATTGAATTATGCGGCGCTGTCTTTTATATGAGGCGGCGGCGGGCAATTAACATGGCGATTGGTTGGAGGCGATGGAGTTTTAAGAAGATGAGGGCGATTGATGCCAGAGATTGGCAGTTTTTCATGCTTTCTGCGAATCTTTAAGCTCTAAGCATTCAATGTCTTCTCCATCTGCTTTGCCTTGCGCAATACTTCCTCAAGACTCATTTTTTTTGTGATATCCCTGAGTTCTCTTGTTGCGTCTCCGATCCTTGGGGTTATCGTCTGAAGATAAACGAGATATTCCTCTGCGCTAAGCTCTCTTTTCAGTATATTGAATACCTTTTCCATTACTTTAGGAGATTCTACAGCAGCTTCAGACATTCTATACCTCACAGGGGTTTCTAATTGTTATCTTATATCTCAATATGCATTCAGCCTTATTTAAAATGATATCATCAGTTGTTATAAAAACTTCAGCTTTATTTTCTATCGCAACTGCTATGTGCAAAGCATCCATAGCATCGATGGTACATGCCTGCATGAGTTCAGCGGCTAATCTTTCGATAGTATTGGTAGCGACAGCAAAACTGTTTGTGACATGTCTCACTAATGATAGAACTGTTTCCTCTTTTATTTTTGGTGTTATCATGGAGATTTCGGCAAGTAAAATGCTTGAACCTATGATCTCAAGCTCCCTGGCATCTACTCTTCTAAAGATCTCAGCTATGGCATTTGATTCTTGAAGAATCCGTTGATTAGATGGATCATCAAAAGGTCTACACCAAGCACATGTATCTAAATAAATCCGCTTAATAGATTCACCGCATCTCCTTTATGTTTATTCACCTAAATATAATCATCTAATAACGATAATTTCATGGGTGTGCCCTCATCCGCCCGCTCCCCCGCCGTGCCATCCGCATGAGTGCGCCGCCGCTTATTGGATTATGCGGCGCTTGGTTTTATATGAGGCACATGTGGGCGGAAATGCCAGTATAGGAGAGAGCAGCAGATACACCATGTTAATGATTGACTATACAATATCACAAAAACTTTTTATTATACTTCAAACAACTTAAATAATATGAGCATCAGTGCTAACAAAGAAATACTCACTCACCTGATAAAAATTGAGAATCAACTAACAATGTTGAACTCAAAAATAGATAACTTTCTTGGATTTGAAGAGCTATCTGAGGAGGAGCTTGAAGAGCTTGATAGAATTGAAGAAGAGATGGAAAAGGGAAATAAAATCTCTTTAGATGAAATTATATGAGTTTTAAACTTTTCTTAAGCTCTGATGCTGCTAATTTTCTTAAAAATCTTGAAAAAGAGAATAAACATAGAATTATTGAAAAACTAAAGCTGCTTGAGGATAATCCATTCAGCCTGCCTTATAGAAAGATCAAAGGTAGAGAAAATACCTATCGGATAAGAGTTGGAGATTTCAGAGTAATTTATTCGATCTCTGGAACAGAAATTAGAGCGATAAAGATTGGAAGACGGGAAGGGGTTTATAAGAATTACTCAGATCAATTGATGCATCTTCATCCGCCCGCTCCCCCGCCGCGCCATCCGCACGAGTGCGCCGCCTGTTCGATTATGCGGCGCTGCTTTTTATGTGAGGCAGCGGCGGGAGGCGAGCGCAGTGATGGGTGTATCATTTTGATTCTCTGCGCTCTTGGCGTGCTCTGCGATGTTAGTTGATAATTACCGCAGAGTCTTCTATCTTTAAATTGTTGCTTTGTTTGCTTGCTTTTACCGGTTGAAGTTGATCCGTTTTTTCATACCAGGATGCAAAGATTAGATAGTTAATTTTTATGAACCATAAGTAATTAATGTCCGGCGCCGCACTAAAAGAAGAGACAGACTGCGCAGATTTATTGTGCCGGGTCTGTATTAATGCGGTGCAGATTCGTTGTCGGCGCTGGAGACAAGGCTGCGCCAGGCGATCATCTATATCTTTTTTCCATGTCTGACCAGCAGAGATATCTTCCATTACATCTTTTCCATTATTTCAAGAAATTCTCTATCCTCTTTCAGAACTTCCTCTATCTCTTTTAGCGCAACTTCCTTTGGTACTTCTATTTTCTCCAGTTTGCCTTTTCTCAGTAAATACCTAGTAAAGGTTTCCATTTTCGAGCCTCCTGTATAACCAGTTTATTAATTCTGAATATGATATTTCGTTATTTGCAATCTTTAAGGATATATACACGAGTCCTGCCAGTGGAGTGTTTAATTTGAATCCATTCTTCTTAAGGAAAAGTTTCATGATCTCTGTGCCAGTCCTCTTATTACCATCAACAAATGGATGTCCCTGGATTATTTCAAACCAAAAAACAGCAGCAATAGTAGCAATCTGCCGTTTATAGTCTTTCTTAGGAACTTTAGCCTCTATCTTAGCGATTATGAAATCGATTATTCCCCTATTCAGTACCGTGCCACCCAATTTCTGGTTGATGGTGATAATATCATCTGTGCTTGGAATTAAAATATCTTTCTCTGCTTCCACCATCGCTTACTCCTGCACTTTTGGCATGTTTTCTGTAAAGGCTATGAGATAGCGCACAAGCTCACTGCCTGCAAGTAGATGCCAGCCAGGGCGCTCTCCGAGGAAAGCGCCGGGTTTTGGTAAGAAGGAGGCAGAGGATGGCGGGCTATAATAACGTTTGGGGTTTTTTATAAATGCAGAACAATCAATATCCGGCGCTTCCGCAAAGAACGAACCGCAGATGAACGCCCCGAGTCGCGCCTCGGGAGGGCGCATCCACGTATGCCCCTGCGAGGCATACGTGTCTATGCATAGCGGCGGGCATGACGCCGATGAACGCAGATTTGTTATGCCGGGGGTGTACAGGCGCGGCGCGGGCTCGTTGTCGGCGGGGCTGTGCCAGTGGAGGCGCTCTTCTAATAGTGGGGCATGTTTTTGTTCAGGGGAGACGCAGAGAGTTGAAAGCATAGTTATATCCCCGTACCTACATATAAAATCTGTAATGATTTTGAAGTGGTTTACCTTTAGGACGTTCCGATAATACTTCTCCTACCCTTTTAGAAAATGCAAGTGTTATTGGCAAATATGTAGCAAAAGCAGTAGTATTCCAATTGAGTTTTGTTAAACCTAAGATTTCTTTGCATATCTCTTCAATTTCTGAATCTCCTTTATGATGAATCAATAAGGGTTGTGGAATACTATGACCTGGATAAGTTCTAATTCTGGGAGTGTAACCTGAAGTGTATAATATATGTTCGCTCTCAGATAAAGATATTAAAGTTCCTCTCAAAACTGGATACGATCCCATTCTCATA
This sequence comes from Candidatus Methanoperedens nitratireducens, assembly GCF_000685155.1. GTDB lineage: Archaea > Halobacteriota > Methanosarcinia > Methanosarcinales > Methanoperedenaceae > Methanoperedens > Methanoperedens nitratireducens. Next base: position 150,886 of record NZ_JMIY01000004.1, on the reverse strand, counting down.
AAACGGATTCCGTTATTTCTTTTAGAAATAGCCACAAAATCCTTCTTAGCATTCTTGTTGGTAGCTTCAATAGCTGATTTAAAACCATTCTCTTCAGCTTTACTAAACATTGTCGATTTATGAATAACTACTCTGGATGGGGTCCTCCCTGCTTTTTTTATATATGTATGAATCACGTCTTTTAATAGGTCTTCAGCTTGATTTTGTGATAGATGAGACTCTTTTGTTTTTTCATCAATATAAACCTCAGTTCCCCTTAGAACAAGCCCTTCTCCATTATGTGTAAAAACCTGTGCCATTGAAGTTTGAATATCTTTGTTAAAACTTAATTTATCATAATAGAAAGAGATGCCAACATAGCATGTATCTTGTCTTAGTTTGGCAAGCCTCCATGGTTTTCCATTCGCCTTATAATAAAGTGCTGTAGAAAGATTCCATGCAAAGGAGGCAGGATCTTGTCTAGTTCCCATTTTACCTTTCTCATAATTTAGGATTGTATCACAGGTAGATTCCCTTAATAATTGAATCGGTACAGGTGATTGTAAATCCATAATTTTTCCTTTTAACGCATTTCTAAAATCATAACCTTTAAATTTTGGTTTTTCCTCTTCTACGCTCACTCCCCATCGGGACAAGAAACTCTGATTTTGTTCTTTAAATGCTTGAATTTGTTTTTCTAATGGAGTGGGTTTCGGTGTTTTTGCACCTCTTGTTTTTTCAGATATTCCGCAGAATTCCTCGATATCACGAGGAATCATACATAAGACAACATCTGGAGGATTATCCTCATATGTCAAAATATTTTCAATCTTATTGTAATATAATTCAACGGCTGCTCCAATTCGTTCATTTGGTTCTGAGATTTCTAGCAACCTATTAATCTCATCCTCCAAAATGGTCTCTTTCCAGTTCTCCGACAATTCAATCGAACAATGAAACTTTGTATCTTTAGACATTCCAGGAAAAGGAGGATAAAGCCATTTATTTCTATCATCACTTTCTACCTGATCGCTGATTAAATCAACTATTTTTTTGGCTTTCTCATTAGCAGATTTATTACCTACCATACCTAATCTGGTTTTCTCTATTGACGAACTTTCTGTAGAGTAATGAAAAGGTCCAAAATATTTAAGGCCTAAACGTGGGTCTTTCTCTTCATGCATACCTCCAAAAACCAAACTTTCCTCTTCTAGGTAATTTGCCTCAATTTTACTCAAAATCAGTCCCCTCATAGCTCTCGCTATTTAATTCGTCATCAATTTCCAATCTAAACTCTGAGGATGGAATATCATAAATTATTCCCACAGGTAATTCAACAGTTAAAGGCTCGGAACTAATTGTAAGATAATCGCCTATTTGGATGTCTCCCCCATTGCCTAACTGATGCATCCAAAAAAGCACTGTGTTTAGATACATACTGTTATATCTATCATAAGAAAGTCTTGTGATAATTGTCCCTTCTTCCGGCCCTGTACGAGGATTTCTTCCATCATCTGTAATAACAAAAGTTGGAAGTATCCTATAAAAGAAACCTTTCCTTCCAAGTTGAATAAAATTTGGTGAAAATGCTACATGCCAGTAAATGAAATCTTTTAACTGTTCAGCATACATTTTCGCTGCAACTTCTTTTGTTGCCCTTCTATACCTGCTATGCCATTGCTCTTTTCTGTTATCTTCCTCTAGTGTATAGTAAAATTTATTTTTATTTTCAAAATAATACAAACCTTTGGCGATAGCATAATGCCTCATCTCTCTATTAAGAAGCTCGACTATAATTCTATTTTTATCTTCATCATCTAACCATGTTTCAATTGATTCTTTTCTAATGGTTTGCGGTATGACAAGTTTTCTGTAAGAGTTATACTCTTCTGCTAAATTTTCAAATGTCACTATGCTATTATTCCAAATTTTGAACTTATGCTGCCACTCTGGAAAAATACCTTCCTGTTTGAGAAGAACCTTTATTGAAACATTATCATAATCTTTCTTTTGGCCAATATATACATACTCAGGCATTTTTGTTACTTTAAACAAATTACTATAAATTTTTTCAGAGATTTTATCTGGTTCTCCACTTAAAACTGATAGACGATATTGTTCTTTCTCAAGCCGTTTTTTAATTAACTGAAGCTCATACGAACTGGGATGTATATTTTGTGTACCACGTCGATAAAAATATTCATCTTTTGAAAAAACAACCTTTTCCTTTTCTCCTTTTTTATACTTACCTTCTTTATTAGGTTTTAGTAAAATATACGACGGTGGAATAAAAATTATTGCAAATTTATTAGATATCGAATTGACTTTTTGCCTTACTTCTTCTTTCGCTTTAATAAATAAATCTTTAAAATCTTTATTTAATTCCTTATATAACAATTCTATGGGGGAGTCGGTGAATGAATTAAATTTTTCCTGCAAAGTTGCTTGATCTACTTTATAATCTTCTGGAAGCCCTACAGGAACGAACATATTGGGGCTAGTCTCCTCCCAGCCTATTAATATCCACCCTCCGCCATAATTACTAAAAGCAAAGATATCTTTTGCTATTTCAGGAAAATCAGAGTCTTTTCGTATTGATATTATCTTTTTAAAATCTAAGATTGGGCTTTCTTTTCTCTGCGAAATTAAAAAATCGACGACATAATCACTAAGCGGTTCAGCTTCAACTTCATTAATGACTATACCACCAACTACTTCTCGCATATTTTTGTCAATTAATATTTTTAGTATTTTTATACTTTACTACCTTTTTCCATTGATTCACATAGATATCTACTAGGATTAGGCGAGAGGTAACTCGCCTAAGTCTTTATCTAATTATATTCAAATCTATACAAGGTTTTATTACCCACTCTTACTGCTATTGGAGGAAGTAATTTATTATCAGAGGGATATTTATAGTTACCATTTTTACTCTTAGCAATTATTCTGATCTGTTCCTTCTTCCCTTTGGGCTTTCTGGCATTCGGAGATGCATAAAGAACCATCATCTTTTCTTGAAAATCATATAAGTAATCTCCTTTGCCTATGAGCTTATTACTATCTTGTAACATTGTCACCTCCTGTCCTCGATGGACCATTTAATCGATTTAATTGCCATCACCCCCCTCCCACCCCGTATCTCTTCCTGTCCTTTAGCTCCTGCTTCTTCCCGTCATTCCACCCCGACACAGCCTGTATATACCCCGTCACCCTGCTCAGATGCTCCACGTTCTCGCTCTCGCAGTTGGGGCATTCCTTCAGCAGCCCGGACGCAACATGGAAATCATCCATGCACACGGTCATGTCCCTTGTGAAAGCAAAATACCCGACCTGGGTGTTCTTTGCTATGTTCATGGCAAACTCCTTGAGCCCGCGCGGGTCAGGCGCTGCCTCGCCAAGCCATATGTGCAGTATATTGCCCCCGTCCACGATAGGGAAGAAGACCTCCTCTATCTTGATGCGCTGCGGGAGCGATACATCCGCGCCGGGGGGTACGTGCGTGCCGTTGGTGTAATATATGGGCAGGTCGCGCGTCTCGGATAGGCGCGACAGCGCTGCCTGGGCATTCCCTTTGATAAGCGGCTCTGTGCACTTTCTGTATTCCTTGTGCAAAAGATCTGAGACCGCAAAGCGCTGCGCCGTGGTCTCTGCTGGCGTGCGCGCCAGGGCTATTTCCATCCCGTTCTTCTCGCCCAGTTCCTTTGCATAGAACTTCATCTCGAACATCGCCCTTATTGCCAGCCGCCTGGCATCCTCGCTCTCATGTACCTGTTTGCCTGTGTGGTACTGCACCATCTCGTTGATCCCCACAACGCCTATGGTGTACACAAGCCCCTTCAGGTCAACAGCGATCTCGCCGCGCTTTTGCGTGATCGGGTCCTTGGGTCTCTGTGTTGCAAAAGGCATCCTGTTATTCCTGGTTATGATATCCATCCATTTACGCTTGATCTTGAAGAGCTCAATGCACATATCCATCATGTTCTTTAATTCCCGGAAGAGCTGCTCATCATCCTTTTTAGCCTTATAGGCAGCGCGCGGGCAGTTAACCGAGACCACCTGCCATGCACCCATCGAGAAATGCTTCCCATCCCTGAAGTACATCTTATCCTCAAACTCGGAGTCCTTATCATGCGAGGAGGAGAAGTTATAGGCACAACACTGGTAGCAACTGATGCCTTTCCCCGCGCCCCTGTATTCAGGTAGTTGGTTATCAAAATACGGGGCGCCGTATTTGGCTGCAAGTTCAAACGCCTTTGTGTAGAGATCATCGTAGCTCGGGACTTCAGGATGCGAGCGGTTGAACTCATCGTTCTCCTCCATGAAATCAGGCTCTATGCTGATCTCAGGCTTCGGGAAGTTAAACGGCTTTCCCCAGTAATCCCCTTTTAGCATCACGTTCATCAAGGCCTCAAATGACAGGCGCACCTCGCGCTCAAACTCGCCGTATGTGCGTTTTGGCGCCGCCACGCCATCATATACCCTGCCTTTATACACTACGGGCTTATCCCGCCACAGCCCGGGAACACCGGGGGACAGTTGTACCGATGAGAATACAAGCTGCCCTCCCCTTGCCACCATCATCTGGGTCATCTCGTAAACGAACATCTGCATGAGCTGCTCAATCTCTTCATAGCCCATGCCCTCAAAGTAAGGTGCCATAAAGGTGAGGAAATTATAGAACCCCTGCCCTCCTGCGAAGTTCGTCTGCGCGCTGCCCAGTGCCTTAACAGCATGGAGTATTGCCACCTCAGGCTTCTTTGCTGGCCCTGCCACGCTTGCCTTTGTGCCGCTTCCATCCGGCATGAGACCGTAGTAAAAGAAATAGCGCAGATCCCAGTCCTGGCAGAATGCGCGTGTTCCCAGGTACTCAAGGTCATGTATGTGGATATCGCCATTTAAGTGCGCATCCGCCAGTCGTGGCGGAAGCATGAGAAGGTACTGCTCCTTGCTCATCTTGTCAGCTTTCTTTTTGTGCGAAGTTTCGGCATTCTCCTGAAGATTCGCGTTATCCCTTGCCTCAAAACCGGTGCCCATATCGATCTTGTAGGCATCATAAACAGGCGTGCCTACCCTTGTCGAGATGTTCCGCCATTCGATATGGCCGCGTTCAAGAAGTATAATATTGACCAGTTCACGCACCAGGGGACCGGAGAGGAATTTCACGCCCATGTCCTTTATCCTTTTCTCGGCTTCCTTCGCTATATCACGGGCTTCTTCCTCAGTGATCGGTGCCTCCCCGTAGAACTGCTCACTGAGTTTTGTTTCTTTTAGAAGCTGGTTCACTATGGCATTCCTGTCCCAGTCTATAAGGTGACCATCTGTTGTCCTGATCTTGGGTATAACCGATGCTGGATAACCACCAAGGGTCCTCTGTATAGTCTGGACATCCTTTGCTATCGGGATATTTTTTATTTTTCCACTCTCCGGGGTTTGCTGTATTCTGCTAAAAGCCCCTGCTAATTCCCTTCTGTGCCCTTTTATAGGGTTTGGTACCTGAATCTCGATATATTTACCCATGACATTCCTCCTTTTCTCCAGAGTATAACCTGAGAATAACGAATCCTGCTAAGCGTTAAGAAGGTTATCCAGCTTGCTCTGATCGATCCTGTCCTGGCTGAATAGCTCTTTGTATGTATAGAACCTGCTGCCTATCTGTAGTACGGGAGCGGTCATAGTGAACACGCCGTTCATCCGAAGCTCTGTCAGTGCTGCCGGTGTGGCCATATCTACCTCTTTATACGGTATGTTTTTTTTGTCAAGCAATTGCTTTAGCAGCCTGCAATTAGGACAATTAATGGTAGAGTATATCAGGACATCTTGCATTGCTGTATCTCCTTTTAGGGTAGGAGTACATTTCAAAGATAATAACCGTTTTCCAAACCAAATTTGAATACAATTATTTATCATTTATTACCTGGTTTTTTATCAGATATGATTAATTAGAATCAGCATCATTACCATAGTATTTACCAGATACCACACGATTAAGAAAAAATTATGTACTTAGCCTGTGTGTTAACTGTTCATGTTTCTTAGATTTAAAGATGAAGTTGCATCAGTATTATCCAGTGCATTAGCGAAAGCCGGGTTTGAGATCGATGATCTGGCACTGCATGAATCGCCACATGCTGATATAGCATCTTCTGTAGCGTTCAGATTAGCCCCGGAATACAAACGCAATCCAAAAGAGATATGCGAGGCTATCTATAAGAACATAAGAATAACCCCGGACTCCTATATCGAGAGAGCAGAGATGGTAGGGCCTTATATCAACTTTTTTGTAAGCCGCACCCTCCTGAATGAAACCGTCTTACGTGTTCTGCTTGAGAGGGAGGATTTTGGAGTGCTTGAGAAGAAAGGAGCGGTTATCCTTGAGCATACATCTGCCAATCCTGACGGCCCCCTGCATATCGGGCATATAAGAAATTCAGTGATCGGTGATACACTTGCCAGGATATTGAAACGCGCAGGCTATGATGTCAGGACACAGTACTACATAAACGATATGGGACGGCAGATCGCAGTCGTTGTGTGGGGACTCATGAACTTCGAGTTCGATAAGACCAAAAAGCCGGATCATGCGATTGCAGAGATCTATATCAATGCCAACAAGACCCTGGTCGATGAAAAAGAGCACTCACCTGAAGTGGATGCCCTCATGAAAAAATACGAGAACGGAGACCCTGAGACCGTCCAGAGATTCAAGGACGCCATAGACACGGCGATGCATGGTATAGAAGAATCCCTGCGGCGCATGAATATCAGCCATGATGAATTTATCTGGGAGTCCCGGTTCGTGCGCACAGGTGATGTCAGCAGGGTGATGGAGAGAATCAAAAAACTTAATTGTGCCATGATAAAGGACGGGGCTCTTATGGTTGACCTGAAGGATATGGATATCCAGAAGCCCCTGGTGGTACAGCGCTCTGATGGTACATCCCTTTATACAACCCGTGATCTCGCATACCATGAGTGGAAAGCAGCAATGTGCGACCGCATGATCGATATTCTCGGAGCAGATCACAAGCTCATCTCATCCCAGCTTAAAGCAGTGCTCAGGCTCCTTGGCCTGCCTGAGCCTGAGATAGTCATCTTTGAGTTCGTTTCCCTTCCTGAGGGCTCAATGAGCACGCGGCGCGGCGTTTTCATCTCTGCCGATGAGCTGCTGGATGAGGTAGAGAGAGCCGCATATTCAGAAGTAAATAAAAAGCGGCCTGATACTGATGAGGAGTTTAAGAAAAAGGTGGCTGCTTTTGTGAGCATAGGCGCTGTGAGGTACGATATTATCCGCGTCTCACCTGATAAGGCGACCACATTTGACTGGAGGGAGGCACTGGACTTTGAGAAGCAGGGCGCACCCTTTATCCAGTATGCCCATGCCAGGGCATGCAGTATTATCAAGAACGCGCAGGATGGGGGAATTGCATTTGAGAGTTACGACCCAAATCTTCTCGTTGAGGAGCAGGAGACCGCACTGATAAAAAAACTCGCAAGCTTCGATAGCACAATCGATAGTGCATCGCGGGGGTTAAAGCCCCATATCGTCGCGATCTATGCCAGGGAACTGGCCGATGTCTTTAACCAGTTCTACAAGTATGTGCCTGTCCTCAGCGCAGAGCCCGAGTTCAGGGCTGCACGACTGGCGCTTGTTGATTGCTCAAGAATAGTCCTTGCAAACGCACTCGATACGCTCGGGATAGCAGCCCCGGAATCCATGTAGCGAGGTGTCACTCTTTGATAAAGGTTTATCAAACGAAGGGGTATGGTCTTGCGACCATACCCCCAGACCGCATAAAGCGAGGTGTCGCTAAACCTTTGATAAAGGTTTATCAAACGAAGGGGTATGGTCTTGCGACCATACCCCCAGACCGCATAAAGCGAGGTGTCGCTTTTTGAAAATAATCTCAGTAGCAGGTTATAAGAAATCAGGGAAGACAGGCCTGGTGGAGCGGATAGTAGAGGCCCTTAAGAGATACGGACAGGTTGGCACGGCAAAACACCTGCATGAGCACAGCCTGAATATCAGGGGCACTGATACATGGAAACATGCCAGGGCTGGCGCTGATGTTGTTATCGGGGTCACGCCGGATGAGCTTGTAAAATTCTCGCGGAATAATAATCTTATAAGCGCCCTGGATGAACTTGCTGATGCGGGGATGGATTTCGGGGTGGTTGAGGGTTTTAAGGAAAGCACGCTTCCCAAAATAGCACTTGGAAATCTTGAGGCTCCTAATATCGTTATGCGGCTTGATAGATCAGAGGATGCAGATATCGATGAAATAACTGATCTGGTTCTCAGGCTGCCAGAATACCATACGTCTGGTTCACTGATAAAGAGGATACGGCAATCTAAAGATATTGAGAAAGCAGGCGCTATAGGGACATTCACAGGCATTGTCAGGGCTGTAACAGGGGGAACCCGCACAGAGTTCCTTGAATTCGAGGAGTACGCCGGTATTGCGAAACAGAAAATGGATAGGATATGCTCTGAGCTTAAAGAAAAAGAGGGTATAGTGGATATCCTGATGCACCACAGGACAGGTATCATCCCGAAAGGCGGGGATATTGTGTACATTGTCGTGGCTGCTGGCCACAGAGATGAGCTTTTCCCCGTGCTAAGGGAGGCTATCGAGCGCCTGAAGGCCGAAGTTCCCATCTGGAAGAAGGAGCATACGCTGGAGGGTGAGTGGTGGGTGCATGGTGTATGACCACAGTTAGGGCAGTATTGGGAGGCTCCATTGAAATAACGCTACGTAGAACCAATATTTTTCTTTGAGTATGAGGCTTTCTTCTAAAGCATGGGTATTAAACTATACAACAGCACGAGGACTAATTTTCAAGAAAGCCCCTGCGGGGGCAAAATTATTAACAACGAACTTATACTAACTCAAAACGAACTCTTGGAGTTCGTTCCAGTTCGTTTATGTTCGTTGTTTTTAGACTATCAGATTTCAAGATGAGGAGGAAGAAATGCGTTTATACTTTCCTATACGTTAAAAAATAGATTAAATGTAGAGTCCTCCATTTATATCAATGACCTGGCCTGTTATGTAATCCCCTTCTTCTGAAACCAGATATGCCACCGCACCTGCCACCTCGGATGGCTTCCCAAGTCTTCCCAGCGGTATCTGGGCAAGAATTTTTTCCATTATTTCTTTGGGAACTGATTTTAGCATATCTGTTTCAATAAATCCTGGCGCAACAGCGTTTACGGTTATACCCTTGCCTGCAAATTCTTTTGCCAGCGTTTGCGATAGAGCTATCAATCCTGCCTTCGAAGCTGCATAGTTCGCCTGTCCGCGGTTGCCCATTCTCCCGATAACCGAGGATATATTCACAATCCTGCCGAACTTCCTCTCCAGCATACCCTCTATTACCGCTTTGGTACAGTAGAACGCTCCATCCAGGTTTACAGATAATACTTCTGTCCACATCTGGGGAGTCATTTTTACAAAAGATTTATCCCTTACTATTCCTGCGTTATTGACCAGAATATCTATTTTACCGAACTGCTTTACCACCTCGTCCCGCATCCTGTTCACCTGCTCTAAGTCATTGACGTTTGCCTGGCATATGATAGAGTGCTTGCCCATAGAATCTATTAAATCTGATACTTCCTTTGCATGCTCCTTTGTCTCCATCAGATCTATCTTCAGGGATAATCTATCAAATTCGTCCACCAGGCCCATCTGGTCTATCAGCTTTGATAACTTCTCAGCTTGCTCTTTGGTTGCCTGATAATTAATTGCAACATCTGCGCCCTCTTCCGCAAGCCGCAAAGCAATCGCCTGACCTATCCCTCTTGATCCTCCAGTGACCAGGGCGACTTTACCTTCCAATCCTGCTTTCTTTCCCATAGTATCTATCTCTTTACCACCATGGCGATACCCTGGCCTCCTCCAATACAGAGGGTTGCAAGGCCGTATGTGCCTTTTCTTCTTCTTAATTCATGCAGAAGTGTAACCAGTATCCTTGTGCCGCTGGCTCCTATAGGATGCCCGATGGCTATAGCACCGCCATTAACATTAACTCTGTCAGGGTTCAAGCCCAGTTCCCTTCTAACAGCGATACTCTGAGATGCAAAGGCTTCATTGAGTTCTATAAGGTCGAGTTTATCAGAAGTTATGCCGGCGTTTCCTATGGCTTTTTTGGTCGCACAAATTGGACCAAGACCCATCAGTTCCGGAGGAACTCCACATAACCCATAACTCTGGATGGTTGCCAGGGGTTTAAGTCCTCGGTCTTTTGCCTTTTCTTCAGACATAAGAAGAACACAAGCTGCTCCATCGTTAATTCCTGAAGCATTGCCCGCAGTTACTGTCCCTTCTTTTTTAAATGCAGGTTTTAGTTTTGCAAGTATCTCTTTTGTTGTGCCAGACCTTGGAAACTCATCTGTATCAAAGAGAACAGGCTCGCCTTTTGGTTGGGGAATCCCCACTGGAACTATTTCATCCGTGAACTTCCCCCCCTTGATTGCAGCTTCTGCCTTATTTTGGCTAATTGCTGAGAATTCATCCTGTTCTTCCCGTGTGATGCTATATTTTTCTGCTACGTTCTCCGCTGTTACCCCCATATGGTAATTGTTGAAAATATCCCATAATCCATCATGTATCATCAAATCCACAACTTCATCGTTGCCCATCTTTGCTCCCCACCGGTTTTTTTTCAACGCGTACGGGACGGTTGACATGGACTCCATGCCGCCTGCAAGGACAACATCAGCATCACCCAGCATGATGGATTGTGCTCCCAGAACAACCGATTTTAAGCCCGAGCCGCAAACTTTGTTCACGCAATAGGAGGGTACCTCTTTTGGAATTCCCGCCCAAATTGCAGCCTGTCTAGCTACATTCTGGCCATGGCCTGCGCAAAGGACATTTCCCATGACGACTTCTTCAACTTCTCTTTGTTCAACATCCACCTTTTTCAAAGCATCTTTCAATACCACAGAACCAAGTTGTCCAGGGCTAAAATCCTTTAGACTTCCCCCGAATTTCCCAACTGCAGTTCTTGTTGCTGATACTATAACTACATTATTCATTCGTTTCACCTTTTTAACCAGTCCCCTGATAGTCCCCTGAATTAATTCAGGGGTCTCAGGGGTCTTTATATCACCAATCCACCATCCACACTAAGGACCGCCCCATTAACAAAGTTTGCCTCATCTGAAGCAAGATATAAATATGCGTATGCAACATCCTTTGTTTGACCCAACCTGCGCAGTGGGGTTTTTTCTTTCATCGCTTCAAGAATTTTTTCGGGCACATTTGAGGTCATCGGAGTCACTATAAATCCGGGCGCTACTGCATTTACCCTTATCCCCTTTCTTCCAAGCTCCTTTGCCAGAGTCTTAGTCATGCCAATTAATCCAGCCTTGGCTGCAGCATAATTGACCTGGCCAATATTGCCGTACAGTCCTACAATAGAAGAAGTATTTATAATTACACCACCTCCCTGATTAACCATAACATCAACCACTGCCTGAATGCAATTAAAGGCTCCTTTAAGATTGATGTTAATAACCCTATCCCACTGCTCCTCTGTCATTTTTGATACGAAGGCATCCTGAATAATACCTCCATTATTTATTAGCACGTCGATTCTACCATAATTTCCCAGAGTATCCATAACCATCTGTTTTGATTGTTCCTTATTGGATATATCTACTTTAACAAAAAGTCCTTCGTCTCCTGCTTTCTTAATCTCTGTTACTGTTTCCCTACCGCTCTTTTCATTTATATCGGCGACAACAACCTTAGCTCTCTCTTTTGCAAACATGAGCGCAGTCTCCCTACCAATACCGCTCCCTGCTCCTGTAATAATTGCAACCTTATTTTCAAATCTCATTTTGTCCTCACCTTTGATCTTTGATTCTTCCTTTTTTGTTTAAACTTCTCTTCTCTGCTCCCATCAAGGGACCTCGGCTTTAACCACTCGGCAATCCTGGGGCAGACCTCTTTCTGGGATCTGGAGCCCACAAAGATGCCTATATGTCCTGTCGGGAAAACCAGCATCTCTTTATCCGAACTTGATACAGCATCATTCAGCGGTATACTTGCATCATTGGGAACTAAATGATCAAACTCTGCCATGACATTAAGCAGCGGCATAGAGATTTTTTCCAGATTAATCCTCTTTCCATTAAGCTCCATCTTGTTTTTGATAAGGAGGTTCTTCTGGTAGCAGTCTTTCATGAACTGCCTGAAGGTTTCACCTGCCTGGTCAGGACTGTCGAATATCCATTTTTCCATACGAAGGAAATTTTTGAAAGTTTCTTCATTTCTCTGCTGGCAGACCGCATCATCGGGTCCGGATTCGATCCGCTCAAATAGACCTACATACTTATCAATCATAAGCCTGAATAGGTCCGTGAGCAGGAATCCCGCATTCAATAAGTTCCCCGGCACTATTCCATAGTTATCCACTATACTATCTACGTCCAGGCTCTTTGCCCAGATGTGAAGCAGTCCTTTATCCGTATCAAAGTTCACGGGAGTCACCAGGGTAATCAGGTTCTTCACCTTTTCTGGATGCAGTGCCGCGTACATCACAGAAAGAGTACCTCCCTGGCATACGCCGAGCAGGCTGATTTTATCCAGTCCAGATAACTCTCTGATTTTATCCACAGCATTATTTATATAACCGTTCACGTAATCATCGATCGTGAGGTACCTATCTACACCCGAGGGATATCCCCAATCAATGATATAAATATCAAACCCCTTATCCAGCAACCTCCTTATCACACTTTTATCAGGCTGGAGGTCCAGAATATAGTACCTGTTCACAAGCGCATATACTACGAGTATTGGAACTGGATGTTGTTTTTCCGCGGTTGGGATATAATGGAGAAGTTTCATCTTATCTTCGGTATAGATGATCTCGGAAGGCGTTGTTCCAACCGAAAATTCAGGAAGGTTCAAGAAAAGTTCCATCCCCAGTTTGAATTTCTTATAATCTTCTATTAAAATAAGATCGTTCATGGTATCTCCTTCCCAAAAAAGAAAGTATTACTTTTTCTCTGATAGCTCTTTGACCTGACTGGTTAATTCCTTTACTGTTCTCTTAAGAGAATACAACTCTTTGTATATGTCGTCGAGCTCTGCCTTTGTAGGAAGATTCATCGGCTTCAGATAATTCTCTTCAAGCATTTCACGATTACGTTTTTGGAACTCCATGAAGTATGATATGAATCTTCCGTTATCAGAAGCAAAGTGATCTGATTTCAGGAATTCCTTGAAGGTCTCGCTATAAGTCTCAATCCATGCCTTGTAAAAATCCTTATATTTTTCAGGACTGATCTCTCCTTCCATCTCGCTTCCCGTCTTTTCATGCATCCTGCGCATGGCTTCCATGAATACATTCTGTAAATTTATGGAGGAATCCATCCATGCAGCATAAAGATTAACAAAGCTTGAGAAACCCTTCATCAATTTTTCGGATTTCTCGCGCGATGGACCTATGGCAGGCATTTCCACCAGCCTGCCACAGGTAGTCTCATAGGTCTTTAGCCACTGGTCAAAAAATTCCTGGGTGGGTTCAAAACTGGATTTTTCCATACTCATGTTCTATATTTTCCTGGATATGCCGGAGCTGACCCAAAGTCCGATTTTACCCAATTCTTGGATATGCTGGTAAATGTGTCCGCATATATCTTTGCTGCATTTTTTACAGGCTCCAGAATCTCTTTAAACGGGCTGACTGTGGGTGTGTTCTCAAAGAAGTTGTCAAATGCCTTTTCATACGTTTTTGCCCAGAGATTATAAAATTCTTTATATGCCTCCAGATCTGCGCTCTGTTCTGATCGTTCCTTAACTTTCTGTGACATTTTTTCAAGGGTTGCTATCCAGGACTTGTAGAGATTCAGATTAACGTTTGCGCTCCGCACGAAATACTCTAATACTTCCCTTGAAGGCCGCAAGGATTGGGCATCAAACAGCCTGCCATGGGTCTCCTGATATGTATCCAGCCATAAGGTATAGAATTCCTTATAGGCTTCAGGGCTCGCATTCCCCCGGGAAATCTCTGCTGATTTTGCAGAAAGCTTCAGCATAGAGTCAATATACGGCACGTATAGCTTCGTGTATGAATCTTTCCATAGTTTTGATATCTGCTCAAATGTCTCTGAATAGAAATCCGGTACACCCGTGACGTTCTCAAAGATTCCTTTCATATTTTGCCTGAATGGCAGTGTAAGAAGCTCGTCAAGCATTTTTCCATACGACTTGATCCACATATCATAGACTTCTTTATATTTTACAGGATCTGGTTCGCCCTGGAGTACTTCGCGGGTCGCCCTGGAATTCTCCTCTAATTCGGCAATCCATGAACTGTAGATTTTATTCGATTCCTCTGCACTAACCAGGAGTTTCTCAAATGTTTCCTTGTTGGATTCGAGGGTCGGGATTTGATAAAATTTACCGAAGCTGTTCTGGGACGTTTTCATCCATTCACCATAAAATTCCTTATATGTTTCTGGTGTAGCATCCTTTGAGAGTTCAAACGCCTTCCCGAACAGCGCTTCTGTGGATTCGAACCAGGGCTTGTATAGTTTTAAGTACGAATCCTCCCACATTTTTGAAACGGCTGTGTAGCCATCTGCCCATGTCCTGGAAATATCCTTCTTTTCTTCGTTTACATCTTTTCTCTCTTCAATTTTTTTAACCATATCTATTCATCTCTCCTAATTTATTTTATTCTCAACCAGTCCAGTAAGAATGAATCTTACTCACACCAACTTTTTGATATCAAGCAACGGTATGTGATATTCTTTAGATACCTCAAATTCAGCCTTAATCAAGGCTTCATTTTCGTTCGTACCTGCGTGCATGAATGCTATCTTTCTTTTTGAGATAGTTGTCAATACATCAAATATATCCATGTGTCACCAACCTACCCCTATGTTCCGCTCAGCATTTCTTCTAATATTTCGTCGGTATTTAGCAGGTATCTCACTCTTTCCATGTTTATTTCATCAACCCTCTTCCATGAAGACCAGTTATGGATGAGTACTTTTTTGGGAAGAAATTTCATGAAAACAGGAACTGATCCCAATGTCTTCTCTATATCTTCAAGCGTATCTTCATATAACACATCAGGGTTGGCATTGGAATAGATATTATCTCCATTTCCCACATCAAATGTGATGTCAGCTAATGACTCTTCATGATCAATTTGCTGGACGATACCCTCCGGTACATTTATTTCTTTAAATTCCATTTAATCCACCTTTTATTTAATTCACCTTTTAATTAGTCCCCTGAAGTAATTCAAGGGTCTTATTCCTGAACCCGGTAGTCCCATTGCTGCTGGGCTCTCATCACAACCCCACAACCTTAACATATCTGGCTTTGTACTAATGGTCACTCTCATATATATAGTTGCGCGTTGATATATAATTTTTCAACTATATTAATCATGGTTTGAATTAGATTATATCGTTCCCTTCGCCTCCTCTGCATCTTTGACCTGTTCATGTTAAACCAATCCTTGGAAAAAAATTGAAATCGATATCGCTAAAGTAACTACCCGATCTGAGAATCTCAAACTATTAAAGTATTGATTCTTAGCATAATGCCGAACAATCAGTAACCTTTACATATGGTTGAAACCTATATGAAAAGAATCATGAGGTATATAATTGAATAGACAGATAAACAGTAATCAGCAAACGGAAGAATTTACCAGAGTTCGCATTCCACAAAAAAGCGCGAACGAAATTCTGGGTACTGTTGAAAGCCTTTTGGGGGCAAATAAACTGCGTGTAAGGTGTATGGATGGCGTGGTAAGGCTCACCCGCATTCCTGGTAAGATCAAGAAAAGGACATGGATACGCGAGGGAGATGTAATTATTATCGTTCCATGGTCTTTTCAGAATGAGAAAGCTGATATTATTTGGAAATACAGCCCTCCTCAGGCTAACTGGCTTGAGCGCAAGGGATTTTTAAAAATCTAATATAAAGAGAAAGAAGGAGGAAGGATCATTGGCAGTGGCGGCAAGACACTGGATCTTTTTGAGAAAAAGAGAAGTGAACTTAAACAGTCTGAAATGGGTTTATAATAGAGTCCTCTGGTTATCGGATAAGGGGAAGTTAATCTGAAAACAATCCTGCTTTGCCTTTTTAGTTCTTCTCTGGAGGTTCTTTCAGTATTTCCGAGAGCTCAGATTTCAGTTCCAGGACGGTTTTTTCGAGTTTTTCCACTCGCTCTGTTAAAAGAGCCAGCTTTTGCTCTATATGTTCATCAACGTGCCTCTGGATGATATTATTAATTCTGCCCATGTCTATTCCTCGGATCAATAGATGGTTAGTATCTATCAATACCTTCGCCATTATGGAGTATTAACACTACCGATTTTTGTTATTTGATCAAAGATTTACCGAATTTAATAGAGGCTTTATTTTTTTCATTAGGACACGACTAAAATATTATTTGATAGATGGAATGCATTTTTCATAATGCGAGCAAGTTTCAGAACATCCGCATAGAGACATTTTATTTATTCTACAACTGGGAATATTCATGAATCTTCTTTTCGCTGCTCCAAGTTCAGTAATATCCTTCTTTAAATATCCAAAATCGCTACAATCTTCTTTTAAAATCATTTTATTACCTTTTTCCACCTAAATAAAGGACGTTTTTGCGGGCAGCGATATTGTTATATCAGCGCCCGTTTTATCAAGAAAAAATCCGTCTTATTATATAACTTTAGTATCTCTTTGGTTTATGGTTCTGATAGCATTCTCTGCAGTATACCGGTCTGTCGCCGGATGGCTTGAATGGTACTTCAGTCTCCTGATGACAGTTTGCACAAGTTGCTTTGTGCATTTCTCTGCGACCCATGTGCATATTTCTCGGACCACTTGGTCTGAAGCCATCACTGCGGAAACCGCCTTTATTTTCGTAATTCATGTATCTCCGTTGATCTAGTTCTTCTCAGCAAGGGCTGCAATCGCAAATCTTCGCATGACCCGCTCAATCCTAATCGTTACACGGTCCCCGACCTTCGTGCCTGGCACAAAAATCACAAAGCCCTGTATACGTGCTATACCATCTCCCTCTCTGGCAATGCCCTCAATTGCGACATCGTGAACAGCGCCTGCTAAGACAGGAGAATTTCTATCTTGTTCTGTAAACATCTTTTACCTCTGTTTAATTTTAATCAATCCACCTAAAAAAGCAAAAACAGAGGGGATAACCCCACGCTCTATAACTTACCTAATAAGCCAACTGATATAATATTAATGCAACTTGTTCGTATATAAACTCTTTGTAGCATCAGAAATATGTCCATGTTGGTAACCACCCTCGTAATAACCCAAAAATTTAAATTAATCGTAAACCATTGGGCATAATAAGGTTTACAATAGACTATGTTCAAGATAATCAGGGATAGAATAGAAAGTGGTGAGCCTGTTAATTTCCAGGAGGCAATTGAACTCATGAGCCTTGAGGGACATGAGTGCATCGAGCTTTTTTCACTGGCAAACAGGGTTCGCTCAATGCTCGGTGACAGGGTTGATCTCTGCTCGATCATCAATGCAAAATGCGGCATGTGCCCTGAGGACTGCAAGTTCTGCGCCCAGTCAGTTCACAATGATACCAGTATAACCCCACATTCTTTACTGGATGAGGATGAGATCCTGAACATGGCCCTTATGATGCAGGATGAGGGCGCTGCAAGGTTCTGCATCGTTATCAGCGGAAAAAAGATCGATGGCGGGGATCTGGATGGGGTTCTAAGTTCAATACGGAGGGTCAAAAAAGAGACCTCTTTATCGGTCTGCGCTTCTCTGGGTATGCTCACAGAAGAATCTGCCATAATGCTTAAAGAAGCAGGCGTAACAAGGATACACCATAACCTGGAGTCATCTTCGGGCTTCTTTAAGAATATATGCACCACACACTCATACGCAGATAAGATAAGCACAATACATACCGCTAAAGCAGCAGGACTTGAGGTATGCTGCGGGGGTATAATAGGGATGGGAGAATCTGTGCGCGATCGCATTGAACTTGCATTCACTCTGGGGGAACTGGATGTGGATGCTGTGCCCATCAATATACTGACCCCGGTGAAAGGTACGCCCCTTATGGATATCAGGCCTATCAGCCCTATGGAAGTGCTCAAAACAATAGCTGTTTTCCGCCTTATCCTGCCCGGAAAAGATATACGGGTTGCAGGAGGTCGGGAAGTAAACTTAAGGGACCTGCAGTGCCTCTCCCTGCTCGCCGGAGCCAATGGATTGTTGTTGGGGAACTACCTCACCACTGCGGGCAGGCTTCCCGGTGATGATATCAGGATGATACAGGACCTCGGGCTAATCCCCGGAGGTGTTCATGTATAGTGTAAGGATGAGAGCGACCGGGGATAACAGGCATATCTCAGGTGCAGAGCGTCTTGTTGAGGAGGAGGATATAGAAACTGCTGCGCAATCGCTTATCAGGCGGGCATTGTCCCATGAGAGGGGAAAACCTGACTCTATAAACATATCAGTTGAAGCAATAAAAAGCCCTGTTAAATACCTTGTATCTTTGCCTGTAACTCTATTCCATGTTGGGAATGCCGATGCTGGTAAAAGAGCGGCTAAAAGACTGCTTACATACCTTGGAATACCCGGTCTCTGTATAGAAAAGGCATTCTCACTGCTTGAGGATGGGGAGAGCATGAGGGGTGCGATACTGATGGATATGCAGGGTGAGCGGCTTGAACCTGATAAACAAAGGGGTATAAGGGCATCGCGTATGGATATCACAAAACATGCCTCTGATGAGCTTGCATATTCGCTTGCAACAAAGCGCATGTCTTCGTGTTACGATCATATCAGTGAGGCGCTGGTACTTGCAACCAAGGTAGCCTCTGTTAAAGGGAGCGTTGCAGAACTCTGCTGGTCTGATGACCCTTTTTATACAGCAGGTTATGTGGCCTCAAAGAAACTGGGTTATGTGCGGTTCTCGCAATTAAAACACGAGGGAGACAGCGGAGGAAGGGTGTTTTTTGTGGATGATATGAACCTTCCCGATTATATCGATGAGATGGAGAAAACTGCTGTATTAATCGATAGATTCAAAGGACTGAGGGAGATTACTGATTTAGATGATATTACAGGAGAGTAAATATATGGAACAACAGGTATTGCAGATCAGGAGATCAAGATCGAAATCAAGAACAGGTGCTGCGAATATAGCCGTTCTGGGCGCTGGTGGACTTGGAATGGCAGCAGCAAGAATGCTGGCACAGAAAAAAGAGATGAGGCTTTCTGCCATAGCAGATAAAACCGGGTTTGTGATCGAACCCGAAGGTATAGATCCGCAGGTTCTGGTGGATAAGAAGCCAGGGGATATCGGTACAAGGACGGATGATGCTATCGGAGAAATAATAAGAAATTCCCATGCGTTTGACGGTATCTTTATCGCTCTTCCAAACCTCACAAATGACTTCATCCCTGATGTAGTATCAGGGTTCGCGGAGCACGGCTACAGCGGGGTAATGGTGGATGCCCTCAAGCGCTCAGGTGCAGTTGAGATGATCTTCAAACTGGATGATAAACTAAAGCAGTCAGGGATTACCTATATCACAGGTGCAGGAGCCACACCTGGATTGCTTACATGTGCGGCAGCACTGGCAGCAAACTCTTTTATGGAAGTGCTTGGAGTGGATATTAACTTCGGTGTGGGCGTATCGAACTGGGAATCATACCGCGCTACCATCCGCGAGGACATAGCCCATCTTGATGGATTCGATCTTGATAGGGCATCACGGATGACATGCGCAGAGATCAAGGATGAACTTGACCGCAGATGTGGCATTCTCAGGCTTGGCAGTATGGAGCATGCCGATGATGTGCTTCTTGAGAGAGCAGGGATAGTATCGCGTGAAAAGGTGAGTGTCGGCGGGGTAGTGGATACAAGGAACCCGAAGAAGCCTGTAAGTACAACGATGACGCTGAGGGGCAGGACATTTGATGGCACGGTCTCAAGCCACAGGTTCATACTCGGTGATGAGACCACAATGGCTGCCAATGTTGTAGGCCCTGCCCTGGGGTGGATGAAGGCAGGGCTTGAGTTCCATGCGCGGGGCATATTCGGTGTATTCGGGTCTGCAGAGATCATGCCACGATTCGTACGATAATGGACTGGCTGGCAGGCGAACTTGCGGATATAAGAGATAAGGGATTGTACCGCAGGCTAAACACCATAGAGAGCGCCCAGACACCCAGGATCATAAAAGATGGAAGAGAACTGATACATCTCTCCTCGAATAATTACCTTGGTTTGACCGGTCACCCGGAAGTTAAGAGAGCAGCAGCAGAGGCGCTGCATAAATACGGCACAGGCTCAGGAGGCTCACGATTGACAGGCGGGAACACCGACCTGTATAACAGCCTTGAGGATAGAATAGCCAGATTCAAAGGTACTGAGGCAGCGATAGTATTCAGCACAGGGTACATGGCAAATATCGGGACTATAGCCGCAATAATGAACAAAGGCGACCTGATCCTGAGCGATGAGCTAAACCATGCCAGTATCATCGACGGGTGCCGCTTAAGCCGGGCAGAGATCAAGATCTATCCCCACATGGATGTATCCTGCATAGAAAACACACTGCAAAGTTCCAGACACCGAAGAAAACTCATAGTCACAGACGGTGTCTTCAGCATGGACGGCGATATTGCCCCGCTTCCTGAGATCTTTGAGATCGCAGAGAAATACGATGCCATGGTCATGGTGGATGATGCACATGCCACCGGTGTCATGGGAAGGCAGTGCAGGGGTACTGCTGACTATTATAACGTGAAGGTGGATATAAATATGGGGACACTGAGCAAAGCGCTTGCAAGTATAGGCGGATATGTGGCAGGAAGCAATGAACTTATCGAGTATCTGCGGAACCGTGCGCGTGCTTTCATATATTCAACAGCACTTCCACCTTCTGCAGTGGCTGCTGCTAAGGCTGCTATCGATGTTATCGAGGATGAGAACCCGGCAAGAAAGCTCTGGCAAAACGTTGCCAGGTACAGGAGAGGCCTGACAGACATGGGTTTCTCGATAACCAGTAAAACGCAGATCATACCCCTCATCACAGGGGATTCAAAGAGAACACTTGATGCTGCATCTGATCTTGAGAGACTTGGAGTATATGCTTCCGGGATACGCCCACCCACAGTTCATGAGGGAAGGATCAGGACATCTCTTATGGCAACCCACAGCGAAAAGGACATCAATGAAGCCCTTGATGCCATATATATAGTTAAGGAGAAGTTCAGATTATAGATGACAGGTATATTTATAACAGGGACGGATACAGGTATCGGAAAGACCGCAGTTGCTGCAGGGCTTGCAGGTGCTTTAAAAGAGAGAGGGTACAGCGTCGGGGTCATGAAAACGGTTCAGAGCGGAGCAGCATTAAGAAACGGTAAACTATATTCTCAGGACGCGGAACTCATGATAAAGGCCGCCTGCCCCTGTGATGAAGAAGAGCTTATCTGTCCTGTACTTTTACGGGAAGCACTGGCACCCGATATTGCAGCAAAAATCGAGGGTAAAACCATTGACCCTGGCCTTATTAAAAACGCCTATATGGAGCTTGAGAGGCGACATGATATCGTGGTTGTGGAAGGTGCAGGCGGAATCGCTGTGCCTGTAAAAGACAGGTTCCTTATCTCAGACCTGATCGTATTACTTGGCATCCCTGCTATCATCGTAGCCCGTCCGGGGCTCGGGACGATAAACCACACATTCCTGACCATAGAGTATGCGAAAAAATGCGGGATACAGATAATCGGGGTGATAATAAACAACTATAGGGGAGGTATGGCAGAGGAAACGAACCCTGAGGTAATAAAAGATCTTACAGGTATCACGGTCCTTGGAATAATCCCGCATGATCTGAAAATAGATGTAGATAGGGGCGAGCCAGGGGACATAGTAGCATTAGTGCACAGGCACGTTGATATAGAGGCGATAATTAGATTTTGAGAAATTATATATAGCTAAAAGAGTTGTATATAGAGAAGACTTTCATAAAAACGGGGAATGCACCGGGAGTCTTACTTAATGGATAAGGAGATGGAAATATATGAAAAATAAAGACGTTACGAGTAAGAAAGCCGAAGGTTTAGATGGTATATACCGAATGGATAGGAGAACATTTGTGAAGATGGCAGGCGCCACGGTGGGTGCTTTTGCTTTTGGCGGGGTTACAGGGCTTATCAGGAGCGCAAAAGCTCAGCTTATCCCTGATCTGCCCGGCATCATCGATCCGTTGTTCACAGCGCCAGTCGCCGATCCGGCGGCAATACCACAATTTATCAATCCACTGCCCGTTATAAAGGACCTTGGGCTGAGGATCGATGCAACCGATCCAGATGTCACGCATACGGTGGCGATGGCGCCTACTACGCAGAGCCTTCTTGGAACAGGCCTACCTGATACTCCGGTATGGGGCTATAGTGTAGACGGCGGCCAGGCTACCTACCCGGGCGCGACTTTCATAGCGGAATCAGAAGCACCTGTCAATGTCCAGTGGGTCAACAATCTTGGCTTTGACTACCTGCTAAAACAGGGGGCAGACCCGGGAAAAGATGTGGTGGACACGACGCTTCACTGGGCATTTGGTAAGGTACCGGGCACATTTGCAGCGGATGGAATCCCGGCGGTTGCACACCTGCATGGCGGTCACAGCGATCCTGAGTACGACGGGCTGCCTGAGCAGTGGTTCACGCAGACAGGATTGACGGGCGACCATTATGTGACAGATTCATACGAATACGACAACAGCCAGGAAGCAGCCACGCTCTGGTACCACGACCATGCCCTGGGGATCACGCGCCAGAACGTTTACGCCGGACTGGCTGGCTTCTACCTGCTCAGGGATGATAACGAATTGGCGCTCATAAATAGTGAAGCTATCCCCGGCGGTGACTACGAGATCGAGATGGTAATACAGGATCGCATGTTCTATCCTGACGGTCGACTTGCCTACCCTGATGCCGCCATGGCCGGCGTGCAGCCCTCGGCACAGCCAGAGTTCTTCGGGCAGGTAATCCTGGTGAACGGCAAGGCCTGGCCTGTACTGAGTGTGGAGCCAAGACAGTACCGCCTCCGCATGCTCAACGGTTCAGATTCACGCTTCTACAACCTGTGGATCACGGGCCCGGGGTTCTTGGTCATCGGCAACGATACCGGACTGCTGAACGCACCTGTGCCTGTCAACCAGCTCACCATAGGGCCGGGCGAGCGCTACGACGTGGTGGTTGACTTCTCCAGATTCGCCAGTACTAGGATAATCATGCGCAACAATGCCAGGGTACCGTTCCCTAAGGGCGCCACCGTCAACCCGAGATTGGACGGCCGCATCATGGCTTTCAACGTACTCCCTGTGGCAACAGGCCCGGGACCGATCGCACCGCTGACCCGGACAACCAACCTGCGGCCCCTGAGCGGTCCGCTTCCGGTACCCAGCCCGGCAGGATTGCCAGTTAGAAAATTGATGCTCTTTGAGGCCACGGATCACTTCGGCAGGCTGCAGCCACTGCTTGGCACAATCGGCGGCAACTTCATAGGAACCCCTGCGGGCACAAACGACCCAGACGGAACGCTGCTGTGGGATGACACGATCACCGAGGACCCGGAGCTGAATGCTACCGAGGTCTGGGAAGTCTTTAATGCCACGGTGGATGCCCATCCCATCCATCTGCACCTGGTGCACTTCCAGATACTCGACCGGCAGAAATTCAGCGCCGATGTCATACCCAAGGAAAACCCGAACAGCCATATCGGGATAACGCAGGGCGGCAAGCTCACCAATATCCGGCTCAGGGGCAAGCCCAAGCCACCGGAAGCATACGAGGCTGGCTTAAAGGACACTGCTATCATGTACCCGGGCGAGGTGACACGCATCATTGCCAGGTTCGATAAGCCGGGACGATACGTCTGGCACTGCCACATCCTGTCGCACGAAGATCATGAGATGATGCGCCCGTACAGAATTGGAGCGTAGAATGAGCCCAGGAAGTAACCATTATGGTTACTTCCTCTTTTTTGTGGCAAAATTAAAATATTATCAAAACCAACTCTGATATATGGAAAAACTAGATGTCAGGGGCAAGGTATGCCCGTTACCGCTGTTCTATGCAAAGCGGAGGATATCAGAGATGAAACCGGGTGAAGAACTTGAAGTCATTTCGGATGATCTGACTGCAAAAGAGACGATACCCAAATGGAGCAAGATACACGAACATGAAGTGGTCAGTATCAAAGATGATGGGAATTTCTTCAGGATCATTGTAAGAAGATGGAAATAGCGTATTATAGTTATCCGCCAAACGCATGATACTAAAAACAACGAACTGGAACGAACTCAAAACGAACTTTTGCAGGAGTTCGTATCAGTTAGTATTAGTTCGTTGCTTAAAATCCTGCCAATGATTATCTGAAGTTATGCGGATGACTATAACTGTTCTATTTATTACTCACTTCTTCTCTTTCGTTGCTTTCTTTTCCTCACCAAGTTTCTTCTGCCATTCATTGAAATTGCAGTGGGCACACCCGATATCCCAGGGCCGCTTTCCTTTGTTCAGTATCCTGATAAGGTAAAGACCATGGTCTTTGCACTGCT
Source organism: Candidatus Methanoperedens nitratireducens (assembly GCF_000685155.1). Taxonomy (GTDB): domain Archaea; phylum Halobacteriota; class Methanosarcinia; order Methanosarcinales; family Methanoperedenaceae; genus Methanoperedens; species Methanoperedens nitratireducens. The sequence continues at coordinate 126,285 of NZ_JMIY01000004.1, read as the reverse complement.
TATCCGTAACCACTATCTGCCCGCTTCTTGGCAGGGGCAGGATAAAGTTGCAATTCGGGTAAGCAGAGCATCCGATGAATCTTGAGCCTTTTTTAGATTTCCGTATAATCAGATCGGATGAGCACTTCTGGCATGTCCCTACAATTCTATCTTCGTACAGGCCGTTCCTGAGAGACTCGCTTATGAGTTCTTTATTTTTAAATAAATCCTTGAATACCCCACCAAGCATATCCCTTGATTCTTTGATAACATAATCCTCTGTGATCCTGCCTTCTGATATCTCATCCATATCCTGCTCAAGTTTACCGGTCATATCTGGTTTTGTGATAGTGTTTGCATACTTCTCAAGCGCCTCTATCACCGCATATGCGGTCTTTGTAGGCTGCAGGGGATTGCCGTGCACATAAGCCCTGGAGTATAGTTTGGAGATTATCTCATGGCGTGTGGACTTTGTACCAAGTCCATGTTTCTCCATTATCTTTATGAGCTGGCCCTGACCATACCTTGAAGGCGGCTGTGTCTCTTTCCCGACGAGATCTATCTCCTTCACGTTCAGGGACTGCCCCTCTTTGAGTACAGGCAGTATCCTGTCTTCTGGCACATTGTATGAATAATACCACCTCCAGCCAGCCTCAATCAGTCTCGCCCCGTTCGCCCTGAAATCCTCACCGCTGATATCCACGGTCACAGCCATGGTCTCCCATAGCGTCTCCTGTGCAAACGTCGCAAAGAAGCGCCGAACGACCAGTTCATATATCTTCCATTCATCATCCTTAAGTTCACTTCTTTTAACCGGTGTTGCAGGATGTATGGGGGGGTGGTCTGTTGTCTCCTTTTTACCTCTTGTAGGTACAAGTTCTCCTGAGAGAAGCTTCCGGGCATATTCATTGAACTCCGTGTTTAAAAAGGATGCTATAATGCCTTTAGTATCAAGGCTTGATGGATAAACGGTGTTATCTGTACGTGGATACGAGATATACCCATTGACATACAGGTACTCTGCTATCCGCATGGCATTTGCCGCCGAGATCCCGATTGTGCTTGCTGCTCTGAGAAACTCTGTAGTGTTAAAAGGTACAGGCGGTTTCTCACTTCTTTTCCCACGCGTGATACTTTTTACTATCCCTGTATCTCCGAGCTTTGCCTTTATCTGCTCAGCCTCGGCTTTATCCAGAAACCGCCCTTTTATATGCTGGGCTCTGAATTCACCGCCATTAACTAATGTTGCAAAGAGTTCCCAGTACGGGACAGGTACGAATACATCCCTCTCTTTCTCCCGGTTTACTATTATAGTCAGGGTAGGTGATTGAACCCTGCCCACGGACAGGAACTTATCCCCAAGCCGCCCTGAACTCAGAGAAAGAAAACGGGTGAGAACTGCTCCCCATATGAGATCAATAATCTGCCGTGATTCACCTGCAGCAGCAAGGTTAAAATCAATCTTTGTAGGATCTGTAAAGGCTTTTTTTATCTCTGCAGGTGTTATTGTGCTGTAATGCACACGGTCAGCAGAGACTCCAGGATTTACTTTTTTTACTATATCCAGTGCTTCTACGCCGATTAACTCACCTTCGCGGTCGTAGTCCGTGGCTATGGTAAGGTGCTCTGCCTCTTTACCGAGTTTTCGAAGCGCAGTAACAATATTCGCCTGCGTTGGCGTTGTCAGGACATCTGCATAGATAAGGTCTTTTAGATCTGTTTTCTGCCAGTTATTATAGTTCTTTGGAAAATCCACTTCTACTATATGCCCTGAAAGACCAATAACCGTTCTACCATCGAATTGATACGTATCAACTCCGCTAATTCTCTCTTTTTTCGGCTTATTTTCAGCTAATATAGCCGCGATCCTTTTTGCAGTATCATGTTTTTCTGTTATGATTAAATGCATCGTGTCCTCAGAATTACCTAGGTTAGATTATAACATACTTAAATAGATTTGGTTGCATGGGCTCCAGGCAATCGCAAGGTTTATTACGACAGAGACATAAACATAATAACAGATAAGTGGGGAACGTTTCAACTCGTGGTGGTACATATAGAGGAGTTATAACCTTTTCAGGGTGCAGCAATCATGTTACCCCTGTCTAAAATAATCGCTCTTGATCTCATCCAGCACGTAATGTAACGGTCTCGAAAATTAAAATAAAGGGGGTAAAAATAAATGGTTAGAAGAATAATATCTGCTATATTGCTATTAACAATAGTAGGTCTGGCAGTGATAGGGACCTCAGCAAATACCGATATTAGAGGTGACTTCGTCACACATTATGGTGTTGCAGGAACAAGGATTGATTCATGTAATACCTGTCATAATGTTATTCCGTATCTGAATTCATACGGTACAGATCTAAGAAACGATCCTGCGTTTGATCGAAACAATGCAACTCAGGCACTGATAAATATAGAGGAGAGGGATTCGGATGGCGACACATTTAGTAACATCGATGAGATCCGTGGTCTTACCTTCCCTGGGAATGAAAGTGATTTCCCGGTTACTGAAACGCCAGTAGAGACACCAGTAGAGACGCCAGTAGAGACACCAGTAGAGACGCCAGTAGAGACACCAGTAGAGACACCAGTGGAGACGCCAGTGGAGACACCGGTGGAGACACCAGTAGAGACGCCAGTAGAGACACCAGTAGAAACGCCAGTGGAGACGCCAGTGGAGACGCCAGTAGAGACACCAGTGGAGACACCGGTGGAGACGCCAACACCTACTCCAGTAATGTCCTTTGAGCTTATACCCGATACAACAACAGAGCTTAAGGGAATGCCCATAAACATAAATATAAGAGTTCTTAGTGATAGTGAATTGGAGACAGATTATAACAGGACAGCTAACATAACAATTACTGCAAACAACACAGATGCAGTAACTTATCCGCAGACAGCGGACTTTACAGATGGGATGGCCTCTATAGAAATTAACTCAGATGTCGCTCAGTACGTAACAGTTACAGCAACAGATGAAGATATAAGTGGCAGCACAACGGTTGTGTTCGCAGACAGGGTATTTAACCTGAGCAAGGGCTGGAATTTAATATCCATACCTAACTTTGCTGATACAGGCGAAGTTGATCAGGTATTGCAGCTTGTGGAGCACAATGGAGTTGTTGGGTATGATCCGGCGACAAAACTCTTCTCAACACCAACTGAACTGATGCCCCTGTACGGGTATTGGGTCAATGTCACAGCCGATAACCAGAGTCTCGGATTTATCGCAAGCACGAATATTACCACAGTGCCGCCGAGCAGGGATCTCTACGAAGGCTGGAACTTGATCGGAATAAGTGCCAGCAGAGATGATCCAATTAGCATGAATGTAAGCGAACTCTTAATGGATCTAAAGTTTGGTGCAGATCCTACACTGTGGCTGTATACAAGCCTGGTATCCTATGATAATAACTCAGTTCCAATTACATACGTGGCTGGCAGAGATTTAACAGATTCTACAAGCTTAATGCAGGGAAGAGGATACTGGCTGTTTATCAAGAGCATACCGATTACAGATAAGAATAATGTGCCGTGGTCAGGAAGACAGTGGTAAAAGAAAAGGGATTATCCCTTTTCTATAATTTTTGGGAGTTACCATGAACAAAATAATGATTGCAGTACTGATTTTTACTATTCTATTAATCCCAGGAATATCTTCAGCACAGGATGCACGATTAGCTCTAAACCCTCCACCGAGCTATTACGGAAACATAACTGTGAATGAAGAGCCTGCGACTGCCGGAACCACCATAATTGCCAGGATAGGGGAAGAGGAGCGAGGTTCGATAACAACGACGGAATCAAGCTTTTATGGTGATAACCCGGGGGCAACAAAACTCTGGATAAGAGGCTACTATAATGAGATTGGCTCTACAGTGACCTTCTATGTTAATGGAGTAGCTGCACAGCAGACGGCACAATTGCCAGGAGCTGGAGTAACAGAGAGAGTGGACCTCACCTTTGTAGGTGTGCCAACACCAGCAGAACCAGACGGTGGTGATTCTGGTGGAAGTGGCAGTAGTGCTGGCGGAAGTGGTAGCAGTAATGGTACTGGCGGTAGCACAGGAGAGCCCTCTGATAACGTCCTCAAGCATCTGACAATCTACGGGACACTAATAGCAGATACGAATGTACCTTATAATTTCAGTAATGTGCCTGAACTCGGTGTATACGAAATACTTGCTACAGGTAAAGAGAATGAAAGCGACGTAGCCATACGTGTGGAACTACTAAAAGATCAATCAAAACTTGTGATAATGCCTCCTGATGGAACAGTGTACAAGAATCTAAACATCTGGGCAGGTACAGATAAGGTTAAGGAAGCTCTGATCAGGTTCAGAGTGGAGAACTCCTGGATTACATCCGAAGGTCTTGAGAGCAGCAGTGTGAGTATGTACAGATGGGACGGCAGTAAATGGGATAGGCTTGAGACCAATGAGATAACAAAAGACGAATCATACACATATTATGAGGCAAAGACGTATGCTTTCTCACCCTTTACAATAAGCGGATTAAAAGTAAGCAGATCAGAAGGCATGGTAAGAGAGCCGGGAGTAACCCAGCCTGAAACTACTTCAGAAGATACTGATCCTCTAAGGTCTAGCGGAGAACTGCCTGTAAAAGCAAAGATCAACCCTGCAATTGTAATTGGTGTGATTATTGCTTTGCTCGCTATTGCCGCTGTGCTGTACTTCAAGAGGAAATAGGCATTAAGGGATTAAAATCAGGGCATCCCTTCTCCTTTTTCTTTCATATCACCCGCAGGGATCTGGAATGATGAGATTAACTGATTCCTGGTTCTTCATTACAAAAGCAGTTCAGGATCTGGGGACTGCGCTTGAAGAAGCTAAATCCGATCCCGGTAAGATCCCTGCAGTGTTCGCGGCAATAGGAGAGGTTGGTGAGACCTGCTCTAAATGTCACAAAGATAATACGCCGGCTGTCTGGAACCGCTATATCTGGAAGGATTTCAATAGCGTTATGATAAACACCCCGGAAGGACCACTGCCCTGGGCTGAAGCAAAGATGAAGTACATGGCGGCAGGCTTTGATGGCATTGGAGTGAACATCAAGCAGGGCAATCAGGCAGGTGCAGCTCAAAGTCTTGGTCTGTTCAAGACAATGTTCAACAATATGAGAGACTCATGCAGTTCATGCCACTCATCTGAGCGCAGGTACTACGTAAGCGGGGATATCCAGGCGATGATAAGCGATATGGAGGCAAATATCACAAATGGAGATCTGACTGAAGCTGGAGAGATCCGGCAGGGGATCGGTATAGAGAGCTGCTATAAGTGCCATGTCCTTCATATACCAGCACAGTATGCGAAAGTGAGCCAGAAATAACCTGGCTTTTTTTATTTTTATAAACTTATTTTTAAGAGGATGTAAAATGGCTATTAAAACGCTATCGAATGAAAAAGAACTCAGAAGTACAAAGAGAGCATTTGATGATGCGACCGAAGAGATGATAGAACATGCACAGAGCCTGGGTATAGATACGGTTTTTAACAGGCAGGCAAAATACGACGAATCCTTTATAGGAATTGAAAAATCAAGGTGTTATTTCGGGTCGATGGGTATCTGCTGCAGGCAGTGCGCAATGGGTCCCTGCAGGATATGGCATGAGGATCTTCCCATGGTGTACAGGTCGTCTGCTCCGCAATTGGATAAAGGAACATGCGGTGCCAGTGGGGATACTATTGTAGCAAGAAACCTGCTCATGATGGTAGGGAGAGGCACTGCATCCCATGCCTCCCATGCACGACATGCTGCTCTGGCACTTCTTAAGACAGCACAGAATAAGACACCCTATCTGATAAAGGAGCCTGAGAAATTAAAATCTATAGCCGCAAAACTGAAACTTGATACGGCGCAGGGAATTGAGGATACGGCAATCCAGGCTGCTTCTCTTGCTCTTCTGGATATCTTAAGCGATGAGGATTCCATGAGATTTGCGACATCATACTGCCCGGCAAGTGTGGGTAAAACCCTTCATGATCTTGGAGCAATCCCTGGATCTGTTGGAAAAGAGCTTTTAGATGAGGGGCATGAGACCTCCATGGGCATGATGGCTGATCCTGTATCGCTTGTACTGCATGCAGCCAGACTTGGAGTGGCTGATATCGCATCCCTTATAATAAGCTCTGAATTTCAGGATGTGCTGTTTGGCGTACCAAAACCTGTAAGCTCGAAGATAGGATTCGGTGTGCTTGATAGAAATAAAGTGAATGTGGTTGTACATGGCCACGTTCCACTGCTCTCTGAAAAGATCGTTGAATTATCAGAGGATGAAGGACTCCTGAGCAGAGCCCGTGCCCTTGGGGCAGAGGGGATAAATATCGTGGGCTGCTGCTGTACCGGGAACGAAGTACTGATGAGACGTGGCATTCCTCTGGCTGGCAGCAATCTCCAGCAGGAACTTGTAATTGCAACAGGACTGGTTGAAGCATTTGTTGTAGATATCCAGTGCATTTACCCGAATATAGAGAATGTCGCCAAAACCTTCCACACAAAGGTTATCACAACCATGAAGGAGTCAAGGCTTACCAGTGCTGAACACATTCCCTTTGAAGAGGAGCACGCAGATGAGGTGGCCCGGAGAATACTGGACATAGCTATAAATAACTTCCCAAAAAGAGGAAAGAATATCTTCCTTCCTGAAGGTGAGCCAAAAGACATCATTGCAGGATTCTCTGTAGAAACCTGCCTGGGTGTACTTTCAAAGATAAATCCTGATGATCCCCTAAAACCATTGATCGACAACATAGCCTCTGGAGATATCTACGGGGCTGTCTTGCTGGCTGGATGCACGAGCCCAAAGGTCACAGCAGACGCAAGTCATGTAACTATAGCTAAAGAGCTCATGAAGCAGAATGTACTCATAATAGCGATAGGATGTGCTGCCCAGGCATGTGCAAGAGCCGGGCTTCTGACCCCCCAGGCTTCTGAGAGATACGCTGGCAACAGGATAAAGGGCGTGCTGCAGGCACTTGGAGAGACAGCAGGGCTTGGAGAACCACTGCCGCCAGTATGGCACTTTGGGAGCTGCGTGGATAATTCAAGAGTGGTAATTCTTGTCTTTGCCCTTGCAGAAAAACTGGGCGTTCATGTAAAGGACCTGCCGATCGCAGCCTCGGCAGCAGAGTGGGTAACGGAAAAGGCAGCAGCGATAGGAACCGGTGCTGTTGCCCTGGGCGTCACGGTCCACCTGGGGGTAACGCCGCCAGTGATAGGGAGCCCTGCTGTGACAGCTCTGCTTACCCAAAAAACAGAAGAGCTCTTCGGCGGGAAGTTCATAGTGGAAATTGATCCCGAAAGAGCAGCACAGTTACTGCTTGAGAACATAAAGGAGACGCGTAAGAGGCTTGGACTGGCAATATAATTATAGTCTTTTACATAAGCAATTAGACAGCATAAGAATCCATACATGCCTGGTAGGATAAATGTGATAGAACACGGATTGCACGGATGACACGGATCGACACGGATTAACAGTATCCGTGAAAATCCGTCTGATCCGTGTTATCCGTGTACTATGACTGAAATGCCGCTACTGCTGAAGGCGGCGAGGAAGATAATTTTATATAATATAAGATTATTTAATAATTAATAACTGAAATAATTCAGGATAACAAGATGTATCTGGATAATTATGGAGAATACAGTATAAGAGCAAAAAAGAAATTTAGATTTGATTGGGAAGGCGGTTTATCAGAATTGAAAAAGAAATATACCTCAGTAGAACTTCAACATAAAGCATTGGAGTGGAGGTAATGTATCTATTGTTCTTGCAGGACATCTCTTAACAATGGACAGGAATCGCGATAAATACATCCCTGCCCTCAGCTATGAATGGTTGACCCCACTGTATGATCTTGTAATGCAGCTGATCATGTGCGAGTCTACCTTCAAGCGCCGCCTGGTTGAGCAGATGAGGATCAATAAAGGCTACCGGGTGCTTGATCTCGGCTGCGGTACTGCCACACTCACTATCCTCATCAAGAAGGCTCACCCTGAAGCTGAAGTGATCGGGCTTGATATTGATCCAGATATCCTGGAGGTAGCAAGGTCGAAGATCAGGAAGGCAGGTGTGGATATTGCCCTGGATCATGCAAACGCCATTGAACTGCCATATCCTGATAACTCCTTTGACTGTGTTGTTTCAAGCCTTGTTTTTCATCATCTGACCCATGAGGATAAGATCAGTACATTTAGAGAGGTCTTTCGAGTACTTCAGCCAGGTGGAGAGCTGCATGCCGCCGACTTTGGGAAGCCGCATAATATCCTTATGTACCTGATATCTCTGATCATCAGGCAGTTTGAGGAGACTCTGGATAATATAAAAGGTCTGCTGCCTGAGATGTTACATAACGCTGGTTTTGATCAGGTTGAGGAGACAGAAAGATACATGACAGTATTCGGTACGCTTTCCCTGTACAGGGCACGAAAACCCAGATGAGAAGATTTAGAATCCGGTTTTATGTTTTAAATTCAGGGTTACATTCATTAGTCGGAAAATAGAATATTAATGCAAAATGCATAATCTCTCACGTAAGGATTTGGATCCAGTGATCCAGGAACTTGTTGAAAAAATCAGCCCGTATTTTTCTGTTTATGGGATACAGCAGCAGGGCAGCAGTATATATTTCTATGGAACCCCGAAAGAAAATATTAGCGCTATAGAAGATATATCTGGCTCAATAGAAGTTAGCAGAGCCTACCAAAAATTATGGACTGCCTTTGCCGAGAAAGGATATCAGTTTGCTATTAAATATGAGCCCGAGGGGCATATACTGATAGCCTCTCCCCTCAAGCTCCCGGCAGAGCGGCGATGGATAAATGTAGTGCTGGCCATTGCTACTTTTATCACTACAATGGTGATGGGCTCACTCCTGTTCGGTGCCGATCTGAGAAGTAACCCATATGATGCTCTAAGAGGCATTCCTTTCACTATCGCGATCATGGCTGTACTGGGATCTCATGAGGCAGGACATTACATAGTCGCAAAAAAGCATGGTATGCGTACATCACTACCCTATTTTATCCCCTTTCCGAGCCTGATCGGGACAATGGGGGCTGTAATCAGGCACCATGGGCCGATACCCGATCGCAAAGCCCTCTTTGATGTGGGTGTATCAGGTCCCCTGATCGGCCTTTTTGTATCAGTTATTGTTACCATTATTGGTCTTCTTCAACCTCCTATTACTCAAACCTCAGATGGTTTTCAGATATATCTTGGCCTTCCACCCCTGTTTGAGTTTATAACACGCATTATCCCGGTCGCCGAAACATCGGCAATACATCCTATTGCATTTGCCGGGTGGGTAGGGATGCTTGTGACAGCGCTAAACCTCATCCCTGCAGGACAACTGGATGGGGGGCATGTTCTTCGTGCGATGGTGGGTAACAGGTCATCCTATGTATCACTGGCTCTGCCGTTTGTACTGCTCTCCCTTGGAGCCTACATGATCTTTATCCTGAACATAAACGGCTCTATATGGATATTCTGGGGACTCATACTCTCATTGTTTGCTGCATCCGGCCATCCCAGGCCTCTTAATGACGAAGACCCGCTTGACAGGGGAAGGATGGCTTTAGGGATCATTACCTTTGCCCTGGGACTGCTCAGTATAACGCCAGTTCCTTTCCAGGTATAATAAACAATGAGCACAAATTATTTATGGTAGTAATACTTTAGGGCTATAAATAATACTAGCAGTAATAATATGGTGATGAAATGTTAGGCGGATTCAGTGAAGAACAGATAAAGAGATATTCACGTCATATCATCCTGCCCGAAGTAGGCGGAAAGGGCCAGAAAAAACTTCTATCCTCAAGAGTGTTATGCATAGGTGCAGGAGGACTTGGCGCACCCATAATAGAGTACCTCGCTGCTGCGGGAGTGGGAACACTCGGGATTATCGATGACGATACTGTTGATCTGAGCAATCTTCAGAGGCAGATCATACACGGGGGAAACGTAGGAATACACAAGGTCGAATCTGCAAGACAATTTATTAATAATCTCAATCCTGATATCGAAGTAAGAACATACGTCGAAAGACTGAATGCCAACAACGTGGTTGATATTTTCAAGGAATACGATATAGTGGTAGATGGCTCTGATAACTTTGCAACACGATACCTTGTGAACGATGCATGTGTGCTCACAGACACGCCTCTATCCCACGGCAGCATATATCGGTTCGAAGGGCAGGTAACCACGATAATACCGCACAAAGGACCGTGCTACAGATGCATATTTGAACATGCGCCACCGCCTGGAATGGTACCAAGCTGCCAGGAGGCAGGGGTACTTGGCGTACTTCCAGGCATAATAGGGGTTATCCAGGCAACAGAGGTTGTGAAATACCTGCTCGGGATCGGGGAGCTGCTGGTCGGACGGCTTATATACTATGATGCCCTAAACATGGTTTTTGATGAGATTAAGATCCGGTGGAATAAGAACTGCCCTGTATGCGGCACCGAACCAAAGATCACCTCGATACAGGAAGAGATATACGGGGAGTCATGCAGGATATGGTGAAAAAATGATAGTTGAACTGGATTTGAGAGGCGAGGTGTGCCCATACACCTTTGTAAAGACCAAGCTCAAGCTTGAAGAACTTGAGAGCGGAGAAGAACTGAATGTAATACTTGACCATGCACCCGCCGTGGATAACGTACCGCGCAGCCTGAAGAATGAGGGGCATAAGATACTGGAAATAGAACAGAACGGCGATCACCTGTGGAAGGTAAAGATACTTAAGGCATAAATCATGAAGCTTGGAATACTGCTGACAACAGGCCCTGAGAATGAGAATACCGGTACAGTCATTGCCATAAGCAGGGCTGCGCGGGATAAGGGACATGAAGTCTCCATTTTCCTGATGTATGACGGCGTATATAACATTCATAAGAAAGAGTTCTCAGAACTGGTGGATAGGGGCGTTAACATTACCCTCTGTGCGCTTAATGCCACCCAGCGCAACATCAGTAAGACCGAGGGCATACTGTTCGGAAGCCAGTACGACAATGCATGTATAGTAAACGAGGTTGACAGGTTCATATCTTTCGGGTAGATCATGAAAAAAATTACTGTGATCGTAAGACACCTTCCGTTAAATACAAGGAAAAATGCCGAAGCGCTGAGGATGAGTGTGGGGCTCACGCTGAGGGAGGATAAAGTTACTGTTATTTTTATAGATGATGGCGTCCATACCGCAACCCCTGCCAGGCCTGAGTTGATTAATTTACAGCCGCTAAATAAGGAATTTGAGGCGCTCTCATTGCTGAAATGCACTCTTATGGCAGACAAACCATCCATGGAAAAAAGAGGAATAAAGAATCTTGTTACAAATATAAAGGTGGCAGAGCGTGAAGAGATCGTGAGAACAATAACAGATTCAGATATTGTGATACCATTTTGATTGGAGCTACTATGAAGATACTGCATATTATCAGGAATCCAGACGATATAACCCCGATAGAGATCGCAAAAGCCCAGAGCAAAGAGCATGAAGTATCGATACTTCTATTGCACGATGCAGTGTACGCGGCTCCTGGAGCGGGGGTTTATGCCTGCGCTGGTGATGCAGAGGCAAGGGGAGTTACCGGACATGAACTTATCGGGTATGACAGGATAGTAGAGATGCTGTTTGAGTATGATAAAATCATATCGTGGTAAAGTGTTTTTTATCAAGACCACCAGCAGGTTAAGTATAGGATACAAACGGTAAGGTGGTAAATACGCAGAGCAGTAGAATTGATCTGAGGAGCATGTTAAGCTATGGAATACACGGTGCATTGGGGTTATTTATGGGCATCGGTCTGCTGATGCTGATATTGCTAATATTTGGTTTAAGTGCTGGTATCATCCCTGGTCTGATATTGGTTTTTGTGATCTATGGTGCCTATGTTGGATACGTCTTTGGCGGGCAGAGGAGTTCATCAAGGTTAGCTAAAATGGGCGTTATTGCAGGGCCTTTTTGTGGCATTGTGGCATCATTTTATCTTGATTCAGTGGTGTCCTATCCGGTCATTGTTGCCATTGCAGGTCTTATCTTTGGTCTACCCAGAATCAAAAACATGGTTACCCTATCAGTATCCGGTGCTTCTGGCGGCGCGATGGGCTACGGGATGTATGTTCTTGGTGAAAACATAATATATCTTCTTAATAACAGCGGGATGAGAGGCAGTTTACTTATACCTTTTATAGCTCTTTTTTTCTTCTTACTTGCAATAGGGATCGCAGGAGCCTCGATAGCCACAGGAATGTATTTTGCCCAGGGAACCGCATATACCAGAAGGGAGATACCCAGGTTTTTAAAGATCGCCAGGAACACAGGGGTAGCTCTGACAGTTCTCGTGCTGTTCTATCCCTCAATAATATTAGTAAGCATTGCACATTATGCAAGCACATCTGAATCAGTTCACATAGAGGCTGGTAATGAAAAAACCATACTTTATGTTCCTGTTTTGCTAGATGAGAATGGAGAGGTACTGGAGATGTTTGAAAAACCCGCAATTACAGGCAATGCAACTACTGCAATAATAGATACTGATTATGGAAAAGCCCTTGAGATAAGTGGATCGGGAGTGATCGGGATAAATATGAGACAGACGCATGGAATACCAGAGAAAACCCAGGAGGCCACTGAGAAATTCATGAATGGATTCACAATCAGCACGAGTGATTCAACACATTACGGGGATATCAAAGGAAGTCAGACGGTAGATATATGGGTGTATTCAGAGTATGACGGCCCCGGGTTAAGATTTTCTGTTAGCCGGGATAATGGCTGGGGAGCTGTACTATCCTTATATACAGAGGAGCACAGGAGGCTGACTGAGGGATGGCAGGTAGTCAGGCTTTCCGGGGGGACTATTATGTATGACTGAGCAATTATTTCACAACCCAAACAATCTATTATTTCGACCACAAGATTAATTAACGTTTAAATCTTTCTTTATAAAAATTAAATAACGGGTATGTAATCATGGTGTATATAAATGCAAAGAGCAATCATTATCTGTCTTGTTTTACTGGCATTTAGCCAGGGAGCAGCAGCACAGCCTGTTGTGGATTATTTACATATTAATGCTGATGTGAACAACGGCTATGCTATTACTACTGTGGAAGAAAAACTGAGCAATCAGCTTGATACCGCTTTTGAGGATGAGTTTAGGTTCTTGATTCCAGATGAGGCTTTTATATCAGGTTTCTCTCTTATCATTGATGGCAAGGAATACAGGGCAGATGTGCTTCCAAAGAAAGAGGCAGAGGAGAGATTTGAGGAGGCAGCCTCAAAAGGCAGATCAGCCGGGCTTCTTGAAACTAAAAAGAAAAACCTGTTCTCCTATTCACTGAACTTTGCACCAGGCCAGAGCATCATTGTTCGCTTAAGATACGAGCAGGCAGTGAAAAAGACTCTGGGTGAGTACGAGTATGTGCTGTTCCTGCGCAATACAGACCAGGCTCACAGCGTGAGCGACCTCTCCGTGAACCTGAGCATTATATCCATTAATGAGATCACTACTCTTGAGACCCCGGGTTTTACAGGAGCAAATGTGAAATACCTCTCAACCACCAGAGGTCAGGTAACATACAGCGCTGATGCACTCCCAGATAAGGACCTTACTATTGTATACACTACCAATAATCCACCTCTGAACGGCGATATGCTCTTCTACAGTACGGAAGGTCAGGGCTACCTGATGCACGTATTCTCTCCATCAGAGGCTGATCTTGGTACCACGGCCATGAGCAAGGACATTGTTTTTGTGATCGATAAATCAGGCTCAATGGGTGGCGACAAGATAGCACAGGTGAAGAGGGTATTCACCAGCATTATTTCCGATCTTCCACCCGATGATTATTTCAATGTGATATTCTTTGACTCATCAACACGGGCGTATTCGAGCACGCTCATGGAGGCAAATACAAAGAATAAAGCAGATGCGGCAAACTTTATAAATAACCTGGATGCCAGAGGTGGTACGAACATCAATCAGGCCCTGCTGGATGCGCTGGGCATGTTCGCAGATGAGAGTGAGCGGGTTCTTATAATCGTGTTTCTCACCGATGGGGAACCTACCGATGGAATTACCTCTCCCTATGTGATCCGAAAGAACATAAGAGATGCCAACAGGGCAGAGGTATCAATATTCACCATTGCCTTCGGTATTGAAAATGAGGGCAACTATGATTTCCTCAAGGCGCTGAGCCTGGAGAATTATGGCAAAGCACAGCGGTTTTATCTTGAAGGGAAAGTCGAGGAGGAGATAAGCGGGTTCTACAATACCATATCTACCCCACTGATCACGGATATGAAGTTCACCTATAATGCTGTCTCGGATATCGTAAACACAGGCCAGAACAATCTGTTTGCTGGCTCAGATGCCATTGTACTGGGAAAATACAGCCCGGGTACAACCATGATAACCTCAAATATTACAGCAACCACACGTACAGGAAGCCGCAATTTTAGGAATTCGTTTAACGCGGTCTCAAAACCAGAGAACGACTTTATTCCCAGGCTCTGGGCATACACTACTATCAGAAAGCTGATGGACAGGATGGATGTGGAAGGTGAGACAGAGGCACTGGTATCAGCGGTTACCGATATCTCCCTGAAATTCAAGTTCGTAACACCATATACATCGCTTTTCGTGGAGGTGCCTGTGAACAATGTCAGTACCGCATCAACATCCGCAGATACAAAGGCCGGGGAAGTCAGTGGAGCTCCAAATGCGCCTAAATATGTATCAGTAACAGCAGCAGCAACAGCAGCAAAAGCACCATCAGGAATACCATTCTCAGGAAACTCAAGGCCAGCAGGAGCCCCTGCTCAGGAGGATTATCAGCCGGTGGATTATCAACCAGACTCACCCCAGAACCAACCAGCACAGCCTGGCTTTGGGGTCGTATTAGCCATAACTGGATTGCTTGCCATCAAATACCTGGCACTGCGCAGACGCAAATAAAATCAATGCATTACCATTTTTTGATTATATATAGCACCAGTAATCCTATGACCGCAAGCAGTGCTTCAAAGCCAGGTATCCAGTTCCTGTATGTCGTGTCTGTGGGCGCTGGCTGCTCTGCATTTGCCCTTACATTGATAGGAAGCCTGAGCGTATAATCCTCGGAGTGCTCACTATCCCCATCAAAGTAGTACACGATTCTTCCCAGCACCTCGAACTCGCCGACCTGATTTGATCTTATCCTGACCTCGATGTTCCTTCCTTTGCCGGGCGGGATCTCATACGTGGTCGTGAACTGGCCTGAGCCTGACTGGACGAACTCTGATGAGGTAACGCTCATTCCTGAAGGTGGGAGAATGATGACCTGAACATGCATAATGGGCTTTGTAATCAGGTTAACAGCCGAAAGCTTGAGCAACACATCCTCTCCGAGCACAACATCTGTTTTCTCACCGTGTAACTGCACGCTTGCGTTAGAGATCTGTGTGAACACGGGTTTGTCTGATGGTACAACGATAACTGCGGAGTTATTGGATTTGCTGATATGGGGATATCCATCCCTATTATAATACGAAACTTCTGCCGGCTCAAGATTGAAAGTACCGGTCTCAGGGGGCTGTATAATATACTGAAAGCTCCTTGTGTCTTTTGGTTTCAGTACATCGTAGTTTTTATCAGGTTTACCGCTTACCAGAGTAAAACCGGCTGGAATGGGATCTGATACCGTGATATTTTTGAGTTCAGCAGTTCCTGTATTCTTTAATGTTATGGTTACAGTTGCGGCCTGTCCCAGTTCTATAGACCGGGGAGAAAGGGATTTTGTCAGGGATATTGTATCCAGCCTGTATATTTCTACTTTTAAATAACCTGCATTGTTATCGTACTCTCCTCTTTCGCCTGTGGTATAGCTATCGTATATACTGAACCTGATCTTTTTGCCACTGCCAGTCAAGTAGAATGTGTATGTATGGTTGTTGACGTCACTGATATCAGCGTTAAGCCGCTCCCCATCAAATTCAATGGAATTAAACGGCTGATTATATTTTCGACCTGCGCCCATGCGGTACTGCGCATCAGCATAACCCCAGTCAGTGCCTACTTTAAATTGATATACACCAGAGACAACGATCCTGTACTCTGAACCCTTCTCAAGAACCAAGGATGAGTTCACAGAGGAGCCTGTATCCCTGGGCCCGAATGCAGGAACGCTGAATGTGTCCAGTGCTCCATCGTCTGCTGAGGCAGGCATAATGAGAAAGAATGCGGCCAGCAGTAGAAATATATTAAATTTTTTTATCGTTTTGGCTCTCCTCCCTTTTATTTTAAACCCGATATCTCCTTGGTGAACGTCTGTATCTCTCAAGTGCCATGATTTTTTCTTTTGTGCTCTGAAATTGATTCTCTTTAAATCTGTATTTCATATCATTCCAGAGTTTTCTAAAATTATAAAAATATTCAGAGATATCGAGCCTATTCCCAAAAACTACTTCATAGTTCTGAATGAGAGAGGCTTTTATATGTAGAGGAAGAAGCTCGAATATTTTTATATCATAGGTAGCTGGCGCCTTCCCCAAAATTTCCTTCCAGATCTCCATGCATCTGTTCCTGTCTTTCTCTCTTGTTATCACTGCAATATCGATATCTGAGCGTTTATCTGCTCTCTTGCTTGCATACGAGCCAAAAACAACTACCTCGTGGTCCTTCATAAAAGACAGGTCGGTTCTGATATCCTGGAGATTTTTCATATTAATTCACCCTCAATTATCTCAACAAAAATTTGGAGAGTTTCTTTAATTATTTCAAGATTCTGTAATATCAGTTCAGTATTAACACCCCCGTATTTATGTACAATGGCATTTCTCATACCATTCAGTCTTTTAAGTTCTTCTGCAAGCTCTGCACCGATTACCTTTTTTTCTTTAAGAGTTTCGATATTATCATAATCGTCACCCACCTCGATTCCAATATCTCTCACCAGCATAGCAGCCAGATCCATTGCAGCTTCAATGCTGGTCTGCACTCTGTACAGCACTCCATCTATCTCAAGCTCATCCAGCACAGCAGTATTATCAGGAAGTGAATACATCTTCTCAAGAATATATCCAATCTTGGAATGGTATCGACTTTTCCTATCTTCATTCAATTCCATATATACACCACTAATTTATCCTGGACTCATAATATTAGCTCCTCTAGCATATTTAACACTGTATTCAGCGGCATCCCTGTTTCCTTTGCTATCTCTGCCGGCGAGCATCTTACAGGTTCCTCCTCTCTTTTTTTAAGCCGCTCCATCACGGCCTCTCTTGGCGTTGTGAAGTAGTAGCTGTAACCAACCTTAAATTTTCCTAGAACCCCTTTACTCACTAAAGAGTTTAAAGCTGCCGATGCATGTGTCCTGTACTTCAGGCTTGGGAACTCATGCCCGATTTTCTTTGCTACTTCCTGGGTTGTAACAGGTCTTTTAGCCTCAACCACGAATCGTCTGACAGCATCCTCAGCGTCTGTCAATTCAACTTTAACATCAATCGCAAGTAATTGATTTCTTATCTCAGCAAGCCTTGTCACAAAGATATTCCTTTTTCTATCGTCCACAAGCATACCTGCAATGATCTCTGCTATTTCTTCACCCTGTTCATCCAGCTCAAGCAGTGCTGTTAGTTTTTCAATACTGCTCATATCGATACCTCAAATGGCTTGGAATTTTCATCGAAAAATGCAACCTCATGTGTTCTGGTGATGCTGCTCCATTTTATCCTGTTGCCTGCGATTTTCACAGGTTGGGTTCTTGGTCCTGGCGATTCATTGCTGACAGCATGAACAGCAAAAATTACATCTGCAGCAGGGATGAGTTCCCTGAGCTTTCCTGCAATATGGATCATGCTTTTTTTATCCTGCTCTGATAATTCGGCTGCAGCATCTGGGTGGGTATGCACAGCCACGATTATCTCTGGTGCATCAGGTCTTTCTTTAATTATATGCTCAGCCATTTTCTCCGCTGCTGTGGATATCCTGTCGGGTGCAGCATGCGCCACAACTTCGCTTGATGAGAATTTGTGAAGCATATCCGGGAGATTTGCTTTTGAACCTGTCAGTGCATATACTATTTCAACATCGGATTGACCGGGTCTGAACACAGACTCCACTCTGATCTCCATCTGATTTATCATGGAGGATGAAAGGAGGACACCCCCGGTCGAGGCAGCGAACTCCTTTTTTATCTCTTCTTTAGGTCTTTCTTTTTTTAACTTTATTGTGACCTTGCCGTTTCCTCCAATACTTACTTTGATTTTTTTCATTTTATTACACTTGTTTTTACTTTTTACTGCTCTATATTTACCTCGGTTTTTGGCGGCCTTCTCCCGAGTGCGAAGATCAGACCAATCCCGCCCAGTATTACTGCTGCCAGGATGATCCAGGTATAGGGTATCTCCTGTCCAGTAACCGAAAACTGCTGTGGATTGCTCGGTACCGGATCGTTTGGATTTGAGGATGGCTCATAGACCTTGAAGGGATGTGTGAGCGATATCGGGTTGTATGCATCTTTGTTATCTCCAGGCCAGTATAACCCACTGAAATGCGCAGAGAAATCACCCGTTTTCTCGGCTTTAATGGTTATATAAATAGTGCGCGCCTTGCCTGGCGGGACATCGAACGTTCCATACACAGTTCCCGCTGCTCCCGCTTCCCCGAAACCCTGACCATAGACATGTATCCCTGCAGGAACACTGATGCGTGCATCCACGTTTAACACAACATCGTTCAAAGAGGGATTATCCATGTATAGCTCAATTAGCCCATCTGAGGTTTTGTTTATCACATCGTTCACCGGTCTTAACTTAACCGTTGGCCCTACTCTGAATTTTGCCTCTTTAACATCTGTGGGCAAAGCCGTTGGCGAAGCCGTTGGTGTGGTCACATTTGGGGTTGATGTTGCATTTGCTGTAGGCGTCCCTGTAGCATTTGTTTGATTCCCCTCGGCTACAGCAATCGGTATAGCTACAATAAAGATGCTTAATATACAGAGCATCAGTAATGCTCTTTTAATCGACTGTTCCATTATTTTCCTCCTACTCTGTACACAGTAATGCTGATTCAATACTTAATCTTTTGTTTGTGTACAAACTATTGATGTACAGAGCCTTACATATTTATATATCTTTTGGTTTAATTTAACTTATTACCTTGTAAACAACAACATCCCCGTACTCGAACACCCTCTCAAAGCGTTCAGGATGGGAATCAAACAACTGCGGGCTGTATATCTTTGCTTCAACCTCTCCAAAATAGATATATGACACATTGTATTTCTTTAAAAGCGCATCAACCTCTTCTAAATTAGAAGATGTGTACATCTTATTCGCATCAAACCAGCGCTCATCTATATCTTTTCTGTATGGGAATCTCCAGTTAAGTTCATGCCCCGCCCATCCAATCACTGTAGGAAGGCCGGTAAATGCAGTTACAGAGGTATTCCACGTATATAAATCTGCACGCGCCTGTAGAACCACTGGCTGCCCGGTTATATTCCTGAACCACAGTATAGCAGCGTAATCCTGGGGGTGCTGTCTTTTTACATATGCTTCGCCGTCAAGCGTGGGTTCACCCCCGAAGGCACCTGATTTTCCTATCGTTGCAAAAACAGGATATATAGACACCATTACTATCAGGACTGCAGCAGCAATACCCCATGCCCTCTTTTGAGTAAAATAATTCTCAAACCTGGATAATATAGCTCCTGCTGCAACCCCCCATAGGACCCAGTTCTGAAGGTAGAGTTTAAATACAGTATTTAAACGGACATAAGCAGGATTTCCGCTCATGGCATCCCTGATATAAAAAAACTCACAGAATAAAGATATAAGAACACCTGTTGCTATCAGTATAAGAATAAAAATGTGGCTCCTGTCCTTTTCTTTAATCATCGAGATCACTGACAGAATAAGCAGCGGTATGAGCAGGATCAGTAATTCAAACTCAAAGATACCCGGGTTCACATCTTTATCCAGAACAAATAATTTAAACTCTATGATAGATATCACTACAACTGCTGAAAGCAGAATAAGAGAGATCACGAAATACCCCGGTCTCAGGTTGTGTTTCCTGGATCTCAGGATAACAAAGCTGTATAGCAGGTACAGGAACAACCCATAGATAGCAAGATAAAATATCAGCGATGTTCTTCCCGAAGGAACAATAGAGATTGCCTTATCAACCTTGTACGAGGCATGATACGGGAGATACAACAGATAGCTAAGTGCCGCTGTTGTGCCTGCTGCAAAGGCCAGTGTTGCAAGATCTCTTCCTGATGCTGAAAAAAGCGATTGTCCTCTTGATATGAAAAAATGAGTGACCATGACAGAGACAGCAAGAAATAGATATACGGGATAATCCCATGTATTCAGAGGATACAGGAAACCGATGGACAACCCCAGTATAAGTATTGAGGGTATATACTGCCTGCCCTGCATCCCGGATCTCATTACATTCAATAGAAGGACTATAATAAGAAGCTGGAAAGTAATTGAGATCATGTGGGCATGGACATCGCCGTGAAGAAAGCTGAAGAAAGGGAACTCATTGATAGTATATGGTATCACACGCGAGCCGGTCCAGTAATTGAATGATAGAATGCTGTTTATGCCGCCTCTTTGTATGAACAGGATATCCATCAGTTGAAAGAAACCCGCAAGATTTCCTGCTACTGCTACAAAAAAAGCTGTAATGACTCCGTATCTCATTTTCTCAGTAAGGTTATACCCGATACCGAATGCAGAGGTTAAAGAGAGAGCAAAGAATGAGGCAGTTGCAAGGTTAAATGCTATTGAGGGCAGGATACCTGTTATTTTTATCAGATTGGCCACTATCAGATATCCGAAATAGTAGTAGTACATGGCTATTCCTGACATCCATGGATCATAGGGCGGGAATTCAGTTGTCCTGAGAAGGCTGTTTATGAATGTCATATCCATGAGCTTCTCACCTCCTGTCCAGTAAATATCAGGGCTGTATGCACGGATAACCGCAAAGATCACAAACGCGAAGAGAAATAGTGCCTCAAATTTAAGTACGTAATTCCTGTCAAGAGTGAGGCCCTCTCTTAAGTAGATGATAAGCGAGCATGCTGCTATGATCCCCATAGAGAATATGATTGAGAGGTACGAATAACCTGCAAAGATAGAGATGATCCAGCTTATATATGTGAGGAGCAATAATCCCAGGGGCCTGGAGATGGAGTATCCATGATCCCTCAGGTTGCGGCAGATATATGACGTGATAGGAAGGGTGATAAAGCCGATTAATCCTAATGCCAGCCACCATACAGCGATATCAAGCAGAGCTAATCCCATAGGAATTCATACCATAGCCTGAATATCTGTGAACCCATTCCAATTACATCCCTTTTCAGGTCAACCTTTGTGGTGCCTCCGTGCCTCCACTCTACAGGGAATTCTCTTACTGAAAAACCTGCGCGCTGTGCCCTGACAAGTAATTCCGTATCCCAGAACCAGTGGGTATCCTTAACCTTATCCAGAAGCCCAAGAAGAGAATCCCGCTTAAATGATTTGAAACCGCACTGGTGGTCATATAGCCTTGAGCCCAGCATCAGCCTGGTCAGGAAATTAAAACCCCTGCTTGCAAACCCTCTATTAAAAGGCCTCTCTACATTGCTTTGCGGAAGCATTCTTGAGCCTGTGGCAACATCATAACCATCACGAATCGACTGGATCAACTCCTTCAGGTGCTTCATATCTGTTGCAAGGTCAACATCGATATACCCGAGGATCTCTCCCTTCGATGCCCTGAAGGCACGGTCAAGAGCCCGTCCCCTCCCCTGCCTTTCCTGGGAGTGCAGATGCATCACGTAATCATATTTTTTTGTAAGAGCCTGGCAGACCCTGTCTGTTCCGTCTGTACTTCCATCTTCTGCGATTATGATCTCAAAGGAGGGAGTGGTCTCACGAAGCGCTGCTGCTGTTCGCTCAACTGTACTCTCTATCCTTGCGGCTTCATTGTATGCAGGTAAGATAATCGAGACCTCTACTATATTGATCCCTCCTTTATTCTTGCACAGAAGCTACATATATGCCGTCTTCATCCTGCTCTATGACTGCAGTGAATTCCCGTCTCATATTGATTTATCACATTTCCAATTTTAATTAATTATGTATACTCTGCTTCTTATTTCTCTTTTTTTGGTTTAAATAGTTGCTTGAGCTACATAAATTAATTTCCACAGCAGCTAGATTTTATTCTTTTGTCTGGTATGCATGTCGATTCTTTCTTTGATACCTTCTCTCCTACCAGTGCTGAGTTTTTGATATGCTCCCTGGCTACGGTCTCGGCTACTATATTAGCACATTCTCTGAGTTCTTCCTCTGATACTTCATCTATCCCAAAAGGAAGAGAAGATTCGTATAAAGTATCAGCCTGGATTATTTCAGGTTGAAGGCTGGGCAATACGCCCTTCATCATCCTTGAGGAACAGGATATAAAGCATCCCTCTATAGCAATAGTCTTGTTTGCTCTCCTGACAAGATTTCTTTGTCCGGTATCTTTTGTAAAGGCGCTGCCCAGACAGATACGAACAGTATTTTCTCGTGCGAGTTGATGTGCCACGAGATTTGCTGCTATTCTTGCAACTTCACCTTTAGCGCATGCTCCCTCACATGCCATAACTGCAATCTTGGGTGGATTTATAGAGTGCTTTTCTGCATATTTTTCGCATGCCGGGCAGGATTTCTCTTCCTTTTCGATTTTGATTGTTTCATGGTTCATATTTTACCTCCCTGATAGGATAATTTGTATCATGATTTTAAGTTATATTAACCATAGAACTGCATATCAAAAAAAACTGAAATTAAACGATAACCTTTTAAGTAAATTATACAGAAACTACTGGCAATCCAGGAGGTTATTACAAAAATATTTATTATACGAGGACACTCTGCTTTACCATGCGACAGGTTCGGTGTTGCCCTGCTGATTGTGCAGTAAAAAGTGACTGGGAAGAAGAGCTTAAAACAGAAACGGATTTTTTAAAAACTGCTAAATTTCGCGAAGCAAGTACTATATTAAGAGTTTTGAGCCATCCTTCGAGGTTACAAATAGTAATGTTACTTTTAAACAGAGATCATTGTGTCTGTGAATTAGTTAACATATTAAAAGAGAGACAAAATCTGATTTCATATAATCTGGGTATATTAAAAAAATATAAGGTGATAGATTCCTACAACCGTTCTAAAAATAAATTCTATAAATTGAATGATAATGCGATTGGTATAATCAGGTTAATTAAAGAGAATCTAATTGATAAATAATATATACTTTTTATAGTTGTTCATAGCAATCCAACTTTTTAATTTCAGATATTCTAAAGGATACACACAACCCCTATCGTTGCAGTCACATACCTTGTTTTGAAAAACGGACATCCCTGCGCGGGTGCATGAGGGGGTTCTATCGCTTACAAATATGCTCGAAATTACGGCTACCGTCGCGACCATTAATCAATCTCAGACTTTACACGACTCTACATACACGACTCAATACTGAAAAATATATATACTATTAATAAATCTTATGTGGAACTATCCATCTGGTTGGATTTTAAAAAACGAGACAGATATATTAAGTAAACTCAAATATTTTGGATGTGGTACAGATGTCATGTCATGGAAATCATGAGTGTATATTTGAAGAAAATCGTAAGACTGAATATACCATAAAAAAAGATAATGAACCGCATGAGATTCAGGACTGGTATATTCAGTGTACATTCACTAATCAAGATAAAAGACCGGATAGTATCAGAACAAACAGACGGCCTGCTACTGGAGGAGAATATGTATACGAGTGCCAGGATGTCCAAACATTTAAAAATTATGAACAAACGTGGGGCCATTATTGCATTAGGGCATACAAAGCTGTAAAAAAACACTCAGCCTGGTTTTACATAGGCTGGGGGCTAGTAGTAGTAGGAGCAGTAGTTCTGACTGTAGCTACTTTCGGGGCGGGAGGAGTAATAATAAAGCTTGGTGCATTGGCTGCCGGGATTATAGCCACTATCGGTAGCGCGGCTATAGGAGCAGGTGTGAGCATAGTGGTAGGTATTCCAGATGATTATGAACGTGGTGAGCCAAAAGGTACTGTTTACCGTCAAGATTCTCCTATTGATGATTGGCGGCATATAAATGATGAAGAACAAATCTTGAGGCCATGGCATCCGTGCGAATAAGAAGAGGTGAATGATAATGGAACCTTATGCTTTCTCTGTGCTTGAATATAAATTTGCTCGCGACCCGGAAACGGGCAGAAGAGCTTTCCTTATTAAGTACTTCTCGCCAAGCGTGCCAATCACTCCAAAAACCCGCGATATACCCATTGAAATCCAGGTCTTTGAAGCAACTCTTAACATACGCACTGTTATAGGCTATTTGCTTCTTCTTGTATTGGGTCCTGTCGCTTCAGGGCTAAGCCTTGCAGCAGGTCAACCAGTTCTAAGCCTGACCTTTTTCTTACTTGGCCTTGGTATCGGCTCTATTCTGATCAAAACATATCCAGGTTTATTTAAAAAGGGAAAATATCTGAAAACACTGACTAGCGTCATACCATCGTCTCCTCAGAGGTGAGTTCACAGGGTCGCCCGATCTCCACATGCTTCGGGGCGCGCCGTCCCCATCAGGGGGATGCGGGCTTGTCCTGCACCTCTGGCGAATGTACAATAATTGACAATCAAGCTCAGTAATGTGCCAAAAAGTCCTCAGCCTGCTTTTCACCGTAAGCCATCATATAACGTATGAACTGCGGACTGCGATCCAGCTTTGATGCTATATCCAGATTCCCATCAGGCGTCCCGATCCATCTCACATCAATATGCTTATATTTGTTATCTGGAAGGTATCCGGCTTCTACCCACTTATTGACCGCTTCTATAAAATCTATCTCCTGATATAGCGAGAGATTGCCGGCAAGCTCATTGCGCCTATCAACTATCTCTTCAACTGATTTTGGCTCATAGAGTCGATTTTGCGGATTTATTTGTATTACCCATATTTCATCAGGTTTTGTGTGGATCTCATCTCCTATAAAATCCCGTACAGGAGGATTCTGTGAAAACAGGCCATCCCAGTACACTTTACTGTCGATGTTCACTGCCCTTAAAAAAGTCGGTATTGCGGCTGAAGCAAGAATCGCATCAGCACCGATCTCAGCGTTCTGGAAAACCTTGAATTTACCAGAAAGAACATCAACAGCCCCAACAAACAGGTCAGGACATGAAGGATTTGAATCCACGAGCATCTTTATTTTGTTAAATTCAACATGCTTCTCCAGCACACCCTTCATATATTCCTGTGCCCAGGGAGGATAATAATACGGACTGATTTCAAGCGTGGGAACAACACCATTCATCCGGGATGTCCAGACAACCCACCAGTTCAAAAGCATATCCTGAAATGAATTCGCCGAAAGATCTGTCCAGAAAGAATCAAGAAGCCTGATTGATTTATCCTTATCATTAGTTAACAGGCCATACCAGGCCAGCATAGCGCAGATAGCACCACCGGATGTGCCACTTAGAGATGTGATCTCATACTGTTTTTTATTTTCTTTCAGGATTCTTTTCAGTACTCCTGCAGTGAAGGCTGTATGACTCCCACCACCCTGGCACGCTATAGCAATGCTTCTATTATCATTTTCTCCCATAATTTATTTACCCCCTTACCTTAATATATGCTACTTCTGCTTTTAAATTGTTTTGCTTTTTTCAGTTATGTTGATTATATTAAAGCCCTCT
Organism: Candidatus Methanoperedens nitratireducens; assembly: GCF_000685155.1. GTDB lineage: Archaea > Halobacteriota > Methanosarcinia > Methanosarcinales > Methanoperedenaceae > Methanoperedens > Methanoperedens nitratireducens. The sequence goes on along the minus strand of NZ_JMIY01000004.1, from coordinate 100,505 downwards.
CACTTCCCACACCTATTTGTAATTCACCGCCCATTAACCCCCATGCGCAAGAAACAGAAAGGATGGGCAAAGGACATGGCACAGCAGCGTATAATCCGGCTTTTTGAGCTTGCAGATCATGAGTTCAAAGCCCACCCTGAACGCAGCAACCGTTATGTACAACTGGCAAGGCGTATTGCCATGAGATACCGTGTCAGAATCCCGCAGGAGTTAAAACAAAAAGTCTGCAAACACTGCCATGCATATCTAGTCCAGGGTGTAACTGCACGCACAAGGCTTCAGGACACCCACATAACTACGACATGCCTGGTTTGCGGAGAACAGATGAGGCGGCCGTATTAGGGTAAGGATATCACGAATCTATTTCAGCATCCTGACCGATTACCTTGCGCTCAGATGTGGCATCCACAACATTTTCTTTAAGAATTTTGCTCTTTGCCTCGTTGAACTTCTGCTGCCACATGCTTATCTGCTCTATTGCAAACTTTGCCCCAACATGTGGAGTAAGCCTCTGAAATTCTTTGTCTATATCGTTCAGTAATGATCTGATTTTATCTTCAATCTTTTCTCCCATATTCTTTGCCTCCTGTATCTGACCTGAGATATCAAATATAGAAATTGTGCCCTCCTCACAGTCTTTTTATCTAGTTTATGCAAGAGTCAGACACAACGTAATTCCCACTTCTTTAAGCCCACAACGTGAACAAAAGTTGTATAGCTACGAATCTATTTAAAGCCTTCGAATTCATCATCCGTGGAACTTTTCCAGCGATCACTATAATCAAAACCCATATCTATAAGAAATAAAATGATATAACTCCATATTACATATCAGGTGGTTATCAATCATGCCCCAAGATATCATAACCAAAGTAAAAACTGCAAAATCAGCCTCCATCCCTCTTGCCAGTGTGCCAGGTCATGTTAAGAACAGAGCCCTCACAGCAATGGCATCTGCTTTAGATTCAAACAGGGAAGGAATTATCTTTGCAAATAAAAGAGACCTTGTAGCAGCACAGAGACTTGTTGAAACCGGCAGACTCTCAAAAGCGCTTGTTAAAAGGCTGAAGGTGGACGATTCCAAGATCGATGAGATGATAGCAGGAATCAACGATGTCATTAAGTTCGAAGACCCTGTTGGGAAGACACTTTCTGCCCTTGAACTCGATACCGGGCTTGAACTGTACCAGGTAAGCTGTCCTATCGGATTGATAGGCGTGATCTTCGAATCCCGCCCTGATGTCGTTCCACAGATAATGGCGCTGTGCCTTAAGAGCGGCAATGCCACCATCTTCAAAGGCGGAAGCGAGGCAGCCTATTCCAACAGGACTATTTTCGATATACTGGTGAATGCAATTGAGAGCACAGAGGGTATGCCTCACGGCGCATTTGCGCTCATGGAGACAAGGGAAGAGGTCAACGAGATGCTGAAGCTCGATGAGTACATAAACCTCATCATTCCCAGGGGTTCAAATGAGTTCGTAAAATATATCCAGGATAATACGCGGATACCTGTGCTTGGCCACTCTGATGGGATATGCCATGTGTATGTCGACAGTGAGGCCGATATGAACAGGGCGATCGATGTATGCTATGATGCCAAAGTACAGTATCCTGCTGTATGCAATGCCATGGAGACATTACTTGTGCATAAGGATATCGCAGAAAAATTCCTGCCCGATGTCGGTAAAAAGTACAATGAGGCTGGAGTAGAACTTCGATGCGATAACCGCTCATTCTCTATTTTGAAAGAAATGGGATTCCTGAAAGCTGTACTTCATGCCACTGAGGAGGACTGGAGGACTGAGTATAACGATCTGATCCTCTCCATCAGGGTTGTGGATTCACTGGATGAGGGTATAGACCATATCAATAGATACGGTTCCCATCACACGGATGCCATTGTGACAGAGGATAAGAGTAATGCCTCAAGATTCATTGATCTTGTGGACTCATCCAGCGTGATGTGGAACGCATCCACCCGGTTCTCGGATGGTTACAGGTATGGAAAGGGTGCTGAGGTTGGCATCAGTACAAACAAGATCCATGCCCGCGGCCCTGTGGGGATGGAAGGACTTCTGATATACAAGTATGTGCTTTTAGGGGGCGGGAACAGAGTTGCTGACTATGCAGGAGCAAACGCAAGAAAATTCACACACAGAAAACTGAATGTAAACCTTGCTGATAAAATGGCCAGGGATTGAATGGATTCCATCCAGACTATTGACAGGAAAGAGCTCCTCAGGGATATAGAAAGGATCGTACTGAAGATAGGGACCTCATCCCTGACAAGAGAAGATGGCAGTTTTAACCGGGGGTTAACAGAGGACATAGCAAACCAGGTAGCAAAACTCAGGGAACTTGGAAAGACGGTGATCATCATAAGCTCAGGCGCTATCGGAATAGGATGCGAGGAGCTAAAAATGGCCTCACGTCCGCGTGAGATCCCGCTTCGCCAGGCCGCTGCTGCTGTCGGTCAGAATATCCTGATGCAGGAATGGATGGCGGCATTCAAAAAACATGACCTGAAGGTCGCCCAGATACTGCTTACCTACGAGGCCTTCTCAAACAGGATGACGTATCTTAATCTTCGCAACAGCATCTCTGCGCTTCTGGAGGCAGGGGTGGTTCCTGTGGTCAACGAGAACGATCCGATCTGCGTGCACGAGATAGAGGCGACGTTCGGGGATAATGATAAACTCTCTGCAATGGTGGCAAGCAAGGTCGAGGCTGAGCTTCTGATCCTCTTATCCGATATCGATGGGCTGTACGATAAAAATCCCAAGAAAAATGAAGATGCAAGGCTTATAAGCACCATAGAAAAGATCACGCCTGAAATAGAGAGCTACGGCGGAAATCCCACAAGTATGAAAGGCGTTGGCGGGATGAGGACAAAGATAGAGGCTGCCAAGATAACATCAATATCAGGATGCCATATGGTGATTGCCAACAGCGCTGTTAGTGATGCGGTTATCAGGATCATGTATGGCGAGGACATAGGGACGCTCTTCCTTGCCCGGAATGGAAAGTACAGGAACAGGATTCGCTGGATAATCCTGTCAAAAGCATCAGGAAAGCTCATGGTAGATAGAGGAGCAGAAGAGGCCATAAAGAGGAGCATGGGGCTTTTGCCCTCAGGGATTATAGAAGTCACAGGGAGTTTTGACAGGGGGGATATCATAGAGATCGAGAGCGAAGATGGGGTTTTTGCAAAAGGAATCACGGATTATACCTCATCCGAGTTGAATAAGATCAAAGGGAAACACTCAGATATGATCGAGAAGGTGCTCGGATACAAGAATTACGATGAGGTCGTAAGGAAGACGAATATAGGATTATTGTGATTCAAACGCGGATACCGGCAATCCACGTTCTCCTGTTATCCTGCCAGATTAGCGGATGGTCTCCCGTGAAAAGAAAACAAAGTCTTAAATAGTAGCGTTTCTTAACTAACTGTACACCGGGGTTCACTTCAGGGGGAATGAAAGTGAAATATGCCATTTTGGAAAAGCAGGATTTATACAGATGGGTTGAGTATTTGAAGATAAAGGCAAGACTTTATGCGCCTAAAAAGAAAGAAAATCTTTTCGTATTCGGTCCGGTTAAAAACGCGGATGAAATTTGTCTTGATTATATACCCACGATACTTCCTCCCAAAAAATATTATTTTCCCCAGAAGGAAAAGCTGCTTGAATTCAGTATCAAACCTTTCAAGTCAGAAAAGGCAATTAAGGAATTTGAGGAATACATTCTTTTTGGCGTGCATACCTGTGATATAGCCGGTATTCAATGTTTGGATGTAGTATTCAGAGAATATCCAGAGGACCCAAATTACTTAAACCGAAAAGAAAAAATGACGATAATAGGCATAGAGTGCTTTAAATATTGCGATAAATATGCAAATTGCACTTCAATGGGTAATAATGTGCCCAGGGGCGGTTATGATTTAATGATGGTAGATTTAGGCCAGAATTTTATAATTCACATTAATTCTGAAAAAGGCGAAAGGTTAGTTGTGGAATTGGACTATATAAAAGAAGCAAAACCGCAGGATCTGGCTAAACTTGAGAACTTCAGAAATGAGAAGAAAAAGATGTTCAGGGAAGAGTTAAATGCGCCGCTGCCTGAAGTTTATAAGGCTTTTTCTGAATATGAATCCTTCCATTCTGAGGTCTGGAACGATGTGGGAAGAAGGTGCGTTGCCTGCGGGAATTGCACTGCGGTATGCCCGACGTGTTATTGTTTTGATATTGTAGATGAGCTGGAGTTGACACTAAATGATGGACTGAGGTATCGCATCTGGAATTACTGCCAGATGGATGATTTTGCTAAGGTGGCTACAGGTGAAGACTTTCGCAAGGGCAGGAATTCAAGGCAGAGGCACAGGTATTACAGGAAGTTCAAATATCCAGTGGATAAATATAACAGGTATTTTTGTATAGGATGCGGCAGGTGCTCAAGGACGTGTATGGCTGATATTATCCTTATTGAAACAGTGGATTCCATCGTTGATCCGGCAAATGCCCAGAATTATAAAGGTTTGATCAAAAATATGCCAGAAGTTTGTCAGATAACACAGGACACAGGAGCTTGCGATGATAGATAAGGCGATACTTCTGGAAAAGATGAAGACTTCTCCGTATAAGCCGATGAAGGCCAGAATTATTGAGGCAAAGATGGTAACGGAGAACGAAAAATTCTTCAAGATCGAGCTTGAAGGTAAAATTAACCTCTCCCATGAGCCGGGACAATTCGTTATGGTTTCTATTTTCGGCTTCGGGGAAGCGCCTATATCGGTCTGTTCCTCTCCCACAGATAAAGGTTTTTTTGATCTGACTGTCAGGAATGTGGGGATGTTGACGAACGCATTGCATAAATTAAACGAGGGCGACATAGTCGGCATACGCGGACCGTTTGGCAGAGGTTTTCCAGTTGATAATATGTTCGGTTATGATATTGTCATCGTTGCTGGCGGCCTTGGTATCGTGCCGCTGCGGTCTTTGATAAGGTACATTATGCATAACAGGAATGATTTTGGAGATGTACAGATACTCCTTGGCTGCAGGACTCCCAGAGAATTTTTATTCAAAGAAGAAACAAAAGAATGGATGAGGCGCACAGAGATAAAATTTAAGTGTACAGTTGACAGGGCAGATCCAGACTGGAAAGGTAATGTCGGTCTTGTTACTTCTTTAATCCCGGGTGTGGATATTAATCCAGTTAAGACATATGCGGTTGTGGTCGGGCCGCCAGTAATGTATAAATTCGTTATTTTAAAACTCCTTGAAAAGGCAATCCCTGATCATCAGATTATCGTTTCTCTTGAGAGAAGGATGCGCTGCGGTCTTGGCAAGTGTGGTCATTGTCAGATTGAGGGGATTTATGTCTGCCAGAGCGGGCCGGTTTTTAATTACGCTCAATTGAAGGATTTTAGAGGTGAATGTCATGAAGGAGAGTGTTATGAAAAAAAGATCTAAGCCAAAAGTGGCTTTTTTTGATTTTACTGATTGCGAGGGCTGCCAGCTTCAGATTACAAATATGGGGGATACTCTTCTTGAATTAACGGAACTTTTTGATATAGTGAATTTCAGGGAAATAATGTCTGAGAAATCCGATGATTATGATATAGCTGTAGTAGAAGGCAGTATCTCCACCGACAATGATATCAAGCGCATAAAAGGTATCAGAGAAAGAGCAAAAATTCTGGTTGCTTTTGGTTCTTGCGCTACTATTGCAGGTGTCAACGGTATAAAAAACCGCGCTCCTCTTGAACTTGCCAGGCAAAGAGTCTATGGTGATAAGGCTGATACTGTAAACACAATTAAAGCAATGCCTCTGGATGAGGTGGTGAAAGTTGATTATTATATTTTAAATTGTCCTCCATATGTTCCGGAAATAATAGCTGTTTTTAAAAGCATACTCATAGGCAAGCCGTATCCGCTTCCCAATTATGCAGTTTGTGTGGAGTGCAAAATGAATGAAAATGTCTGCCGCTACGAGAAGGACGAGGAATGCATGGGGCCTGTAACAAGGGCCGGCTGCAATTCATGGTGCATTAATAACGGCAACAGGTGTTATGCATGCCGCGGTCTTGTAGAGAATCCTGCAGCAGACGGCGCAAAAGATATATTTTTAAAATATGGGTTTAAAGCAGAGGATATATTAAAGCACTTCACTTTATATAACGATCCGCAGGGGGAGAAGAAATATGACCGGGAATTCAAATAATACAGACTCCAGAGATATAAAAGTTGATATCCATTATTTAACCCGCGTGGAAGGGCATGGCAATATTGTTGTTGATGTTAAAGAGGGAAAACTTACCAGATGCGAATTCCAGGTTATAGAATCGCCGCGTTTTTTTGAATCTATGCTCGTTGACCGCTGTATCTGGGAGGCACAGCATCTGACCAGTCGTATCTGCGGAATCTGCGCCTGCGCCCACAGTTTAGCCAGTATCAAGGCAGCAGAGGACGCTCTGGGAATAAAGCCTTCTGAGGAGGTCATCAGTTTGAGAAAGCTGCTTTTACATACTGAAATGATGGATAGCCATATCCTTCATGTTTATTTTCTGGTAGTACCTGATCTTTTAGGAGTAAAAAGTGTTATGCAGCTCATTAAGACGCACAAACCTCTGGTTGAGATGGCTCTCAGGATGAAAAGGATGAGCGATTATGCAGGAGAGGTTCTGGCAGGCAGGCATATCCATCCGATAAGTTATGTCATAGGGGGCCTGACCCAGATGCCTTCAAAGAAAGGCCTGGAAAAATTATATAAGTTGATGCTTGAGGCGAGGCGTGATGGTGATGAAACGGTGAAGATAATCAAGGCATTAAAATTTCCTGAATTTAACCGGCCTACGCAATATATGTCGCTTACCAGCGAAGAGGAATATGCTTTTTATGATGGAGATTTGATTATCAACGGTGGACGCCGCACAAAGATAAGGGATTACAAAAAACTTCTCACAGAAAAAGTGCTTGATTATTCGACAGCAAAAATATCTACCATTGATAATAAACCTTATACGGTCGGTGCGATCTCCAGATTTAATAATAATTATGATAAACTGAACAAAAAAGCAAAAGAAGTTGCAAAAGAACTGGGCTTAAAACCACCATGCCATAATCCTTATTTAAACACTGCCATACAGCTTGTGGAATGGGTACATTGTCTGGAGGAATCAATTAAAATGATGGAGAAGATTTTGAAAAACGGCCTGAAGGAAGAAAAGATAGTGGTTGCATCCTGGCCGAAGAGGAGCCAGATCAACACGCTTAAGTTCATGCCTGATACAGGGACAGGCTGTGTTGAGGCTCCACGGGGCTCTTTATTCCATCAATATTCAATAGATGATACCGCTCATATAACTGCGGCAGACTGCGTTATTCCCACAAATCAAAATATAGGCAATTTAGAAGAGGACATGCGTAAAATTGTGCCGGAATTATTGGGCACGCATACGCAGGAGCAAATTACGCTGGATTTAGAGATGCTTGCGCGCGCATATGACCCCTGCATTTCATGCGCTACCCATGTTTTAGATGTAAAATTTGTTAACGCTTAATATCCATAAAAAATCAAAACTCCACAAGCTCATTCACCACGGCCACGGCCACAGGCGTTCCCCCCCTTGTCCCGATGCAGGTGATGGATGGCACATCAAGTCCCCTCACACGCTCCTTGGACTCGGCAGCATTCACGAACCCGACAGGTGTGGCTACAAGCAGCGCGGGTCTTAGCCCTTGCTCGATCATCCCGCATACCGTCATCGCTGCAGAAGGTGCGTTCCCGATTACGATTATGGCTCCATCAAGCTCATGCTCCAGGGCCATGAACCCTGCTGATGTCCTGGTCATGCCTGTTCTCCGGGCTATTTCATCTCCAGAATCAAGCACGCACCTCACTCTACAGTTGTGCCCGCGCTTTGTTATACCTACCTGCGCCATTTTAATATCAGTGAATATTGTTACACCTTCCCTGATTGCCTTTATTCCTGCTTCTATCGGGTTATTGCTGAACCTCATAAGATCAGCAAACGCGGGGTCACCTGTAGCTATAACGCATCTCTGCCTTATCCTGTCCTCTGGTGTGTCGCCCCCTACGATACTGCGCACTATCATCCTGCTTTTTTTACTTATCTCCTGCGCTTCCCTGGTGTGTGCACCAAGATCAGTATTCATATTTCCTCTGGTATCCTCTTGGCGTTATTATCCTGTTCCTGCTATCCCACAGCCTTGATTCGCTGTTCCCGATAAGCACTATCGTGCTCATATCAACCACATCGTTGTACTCCATGATTTTCCCGATGGTCGTGGCAATAACAGTCTCACCCTCCCGTGTTGCGTTTTTCACGATTCCAGCCGGTGTGTCCTCGCTCCTGTACTCTCGTATGATCTCTATCGCCCATCCGAAATTCTGCCTGCGGCTTTTGCTCTTCGGGTTATAAATAGCAATCACAAAATCAGCCTGAGCCGCGCTCTTAAGCCTGCGCTCGATCAAATCTATCGGCGTGAGAAGATCGCTCAGGCTTACTGCTGCAAAATCGGACACTACAGGCGCACCCAGAAGCGAAGCAGCAGCGCTCAGCGCGGTCACGCCCGGGATCACCTCGATCTCTATATCGCTCTCCTTCTCTGCCACCTCAAACACGATACCTGCCATCCCGTACACATTTGCATCTCCCCCGCTTATTATTGAGACAACATGGTCCCTTGAGAGAAAAACCGCCCTCCTGGCTCGCTCAACCTCTCCTCCCATCCCGCTTCTTATGATCTTCGCATTTTTAATTACATCGGCGATCTGGTCAAGATACGTGCCATTACCTATAACATATTCAGATTCAAGCAGCGCATCTTTAGCCTTTTTTGTAAGATGCTCGATCGAACCCGGCCCTATGCCGACGATGTACAGTTTACCTTGCAAGCGCGATTGTGACATTTCCGTATTTCCTCTTTTTAAGCAGCAGTTTTTTTTCTTCAGATACTGCAAGCGCGGCAGGTTCACATACCCCGTTCAACCCCAGGGATTTTGCCTTTGAGAGCGTTGGTGCCCTGATCGAGTTGATGAGCTCATGTGAGACAAACCTGAGTTCCTTACCAGATACTGCTGCTGCATCGATAATACCCTGCTCATTCTCTTTAATGGCTGCGGATGCAAAGCATCTCACATCATCCATGCTTGCATTAATCTCAGCCAATCCGCTCCTTACAGCCTCAATTACCTCATCTTTGCTGACACCGCGGTTAGCACCAATCCCGACGACAAGCCCGTATCTTTTAAGAACAGCGACATCATCATCAACAAGCACGATCTTTGGACCTTTTATATACAGGGATTCAACATCCTTATGCAGCAGTGCCGTATTCACCTCTCTTGTGGAGTCCCTGTTCACTATCCTGCAGCCAAGCTCTTTTGCAATACCCTCAACCGATTCCACTCCGGCTGCCTCAGTAGCAGTCGTTATCACAGGGATTATCCCCAGGCATGATAGCTTTTTTGCCAGATCATTCCCCCCGTGGTGCCCGCCCAGTATGGGCACAGCGAAATTCGATCCCGAATCCACCACAACAACTGCAGGGTCCTCCCATTTACCACGTATGAGAGGAGCTATATTCCTTACCGCTATTCCTGCTGCCATTATGGCTATTATTGAGTTATACTTAAGCGCCTGCTTGAATGCGTCGTTTGAGTATATCAGAATATCACCTCCCATGAACTCCTGTATCCTTCTTGCAACGCCAAGGTTACGCTGAAAAGTGATGATAGCCAGTTCATCATCCATACAGGTGCGACCTCCTGTAGTTCTCAGGCGAGAGCACATTCCCTATTATAATCATTGCCGATCTATCAATCCCCAGAGCTTCGACCTTATCGGCAATATCGCCAACCGTGCCAAGGATCATCTTCTCATCATCCCATGATGCATGGTACACCACAGCAGCAGGCGTATCCTCTGGATATGTCACCTGATCCGTGATCTCCCTTATCTTATGGGTACCAAGGTATATGGCCATGGTGGCATTATGGCGTGAGAGCTCACGCAGCGAATCCTTCTCAAGCGTCACACCGGCAGGCCGTGTGATTATCAGGGTCTCTGTTATCCCGTTTAATGTTAATTGCGCTTTAAGCGCGGCTGCTGCGGCAAAAAGCGATGTCACACCAGGTATGATCTCTATATCTATCCCGCGTTTTTTCAGGCCGTCGATCTGCTCTATGATCGCCCCGTACAGTGAGGGGTCACCGCTGTGCAGCCTGATAACCGTCTTCCCTTCTTCTGCGTTCTTTGCAAGAGCATCCACAATATCCTCAAGTTTCATACCATGACTGTCGATCCTATCGCCCTGCGCATAATTCAGAACCTCAGGGTTCACAAGCGAACCTGTGTACATTACAAGATCGGCTGATTCAAGGAGTTCGCGCCCCCTTACTGTGATGTATTTAGGATTACCCGGACCTGCCCCCACAAAATACACAACCTTTCTGGCTTCTTTGCCTCTCTTTCTCCTGTCTCTCGTTGCGACCAGGATGCTGAAATAATCTCCATCCTGCGGGATCTCGTGCGTTACCTTCTCGTTTTCCATGAACAGCCGCTCTGCATAAATAAACTCATCAAAGCCCTCTTTTATTAATTCCTCTTTTGTTTTTTCAGGGTGTTTTGTCTTCAGGATTATTTTTGTCCTGACAGGCGAGCCGTCGCTTACGATGAATGAGCCTTCAATGCCTGTATTCGTTCTGGCTGCCTGGGCGGTTATTGAGCTCACCCCTGGAATCGTTGTAATCTCGATATCAGGGTATTTTTCGTGAATAGTCTTTCTAAGATGGGAAAACGTCGAGAAAAAGTTTGGGTCGCCGATCACAGCAAAAGAGACCACACCCATCCTTGCCTCATCTGCCACTATCCCTGCGTTTTTCTCCCAGAGCTTTAAGAGTTCTTCCCTGTCATGGATCATAGGAAAATCAAGGATCTCGGCACTGGCATAGGGTGCGACAAGCCGGGCAGCCATTTTTCCTGGAACGAACACCTTCCTGCTGTTCTTAAGGGCTTTTATTGCTCCCAGCGTCAGGAGATCAGGACTGCCTGGCCCAAGACCTACTCCGATTAACATGAGCCACCCACGATCAGGAACACTGCATTTTCAGGTTTTAGCATAGTACCTCCTGCAAGCGCATTCCCTCTTGATATCTGTATCTGTAATAATTCCTTGAACCTGTCATTTCTTTTAGTTATCTCAAGCACCAGTGCTGCTGTCTCAAGCCTCACTGCACTGACCGCGAACCTGGGAACTTTTCTCATCACTACATCAAGGATCTGCTCTATATTCTTACTTCCCCCCACGAATGCGCAGTCAGCATCCATATCATCAAGCAGCTCTGCTGCCTCACCCTTTATCACGTTGATGTTGGTTATGCCGCACTCTTTTATATTATCGATTGTAGCACGAACAGCCTCATCCCTGCTATCAATGGCGTACACGTGCTTTACCAGCCGCGCAGCGCTTATAGATACTGAGCCGCTCCCGCAACCGATATCCAGAAATACATCATCAGGTGTAAGATTGAGCTTTGATAGAGCTACAGCGATGATCTCTGGCTGTGTGGGTGTGCCACCTGGATATCTCATTGGTCTCTTTGGTCTCTCTAACCGCTCATCAGGCCTTTCGCAAAGTTCCTTCCGAACTCAACACACTTCTCTAATTCTTCTTTTGTAGGCTGCCACTTGAATTTGATACCTTCCTGCAGGACTTTTATCCTTGCTTTTCCAAGGTTTTCTTCGATAAGTTTCACGTTCTCCCCGCTCCAGCCGTATGACCCAAAGGCTGCACCAGATTTGTTCTTGAATTTCAATCCTTTCAGATCCTCGAGTATGGGTTTTATACTGGGCAGGAGACCATTATTCATTGTTGGCGAACCGATAAGTATCCCTCTGGCCCTGAGAACCTCTGTGATCACATCGTTGCGGTCGCATACGCCCATATGGAACATCTTGAATCTCAAACCTTCCTTCTCAATCCCCTTTGCGATCGCCAATGCCATTTCCTCAGTGCCATTCCACATAGTGTCATATATTATAACAACAGAATCGTCATTTTTCCCGGATGCCCATTCATAGTACTTCTCCACGATCTGCATCGGGTCTTTCCTCCAGATGATCCCGTGGCTTGGTGCGATTATATCCACAGGGAGATTCAGGCTCTTTAGCTCATCTATTTTCTTGATGACAAGATCGCTAAAAGGGGTCAGGATATTCGCATAGTATTTTATGGCCTCCTGATAGACCTCTGTATCATCGACCTCGTCATTGAACCGTCCCGATGAGGCATAATGCTGGCCAAAGGCATCGTTTGATAACAGGATATTTTTACCTGTAAGATATGTGAACATGCTGTCAGGCCAGTGGAGCATCTGAGCTTTAACAAAAACAAGCTTATTTTCACCCAGGCTGATTGCATCACCTGTATTTACAACCTTGAAATCCCAGTTAGAATGATAATGTTTGAAGATACTTTCCTTTCCCCTCTCTGAGACCACGACCGTAGCATCCGGGATTAACTTCATCAATTCAGGAAGTCCTCCCGAATGGTCAGTTTCACCGTGGTTTGCTATTACATAATCTATTTTTCTGATATCGATTATCTCTTCAATGTTTTCTATCAGCTTATGTGAAAACGGGCCCCAGACTGTATCAACGAGAGCTATTTTTTCATCGATTATCAGATAAGCATTATACGTTGTGCCCCTGTGTGTTGATAATTCATGCCCGTGAAAATGCTTGATATTCCAGTCAACGCATCCGACCCAGTATACTCCATCTTTTAATTCCACGACCATTTTTATCACTCCTCTACTATTCTTCTGGCAAAACCTATAAGGCCGCCGGCATCAACTATGCCACGAACAAAATCAGGCAGTGGCGTCGCCTGATATGTCTGGTTCTTTGAGCTATTGGTAATAATCCCGGATTCAAAATCAACCTCTATATGATCTCCCTCTTCGATCTTATCGGTATCAGGGCATTCCAGCAGTGGAAGGCCGATATTTATAGCATTCCTGAAGAAGATGCGTGCAAACGACTTTGCAATGATGCATCTTACCTCTGCTCCCTTGAGGGCAAGAGGCGCATGTTCTCTTGAGGAGCCGCATCCGAAATTAAAACCTGCTACAATGATATCTCCCTCTTTAACACCGCCTGCGAATTCTGGACGCACGCCTTCAAAGGCATGTCTGGCCAGCTCATCAGGTTTGTTTATCGTGAGGTACTTGCCAGGTGTTATGGCATCGGTATCAATATCGTCGCCGAATTTCCAGACATTTGAGTGGGGTTTTATATCTTTTTCGAGGTCTACTGTGGGTTTCTGCTTCATGAGGGATTGAATTGGTCGGATTGGTTATAATCTTTATTCAGACAGTAGGTTTTTTTGCTAATCGAAACAAAATAGATAATAATATGGATTCTCTTGAAAAGTTGTTGGGTAATACGTCACAGTTAAGTATCTGTCCTGAAACCTGAGATAAAAAGACATGTCAAGACTAACTGCATCTATTAAAAAATCTGATCTCAGGAAAAAAAAGGAAGCTGACATTATAAGAGCATACTGGTGGTCAGGAGAGAGAAACAGGAATTTTGGAGATGCACTCTCTCCATACCTGGTAGAAAAAATAAGTCATAAAAAACCTGTATTGTGCAGCAAACATTGCTCTAAAGAATATTATATTGTTACTGGAAGTGTTATTGGCGCTGCGAACAAAAACGCGATTATATGGGGTGCAGGAATACTTTATAGATATGAGAAAATCAAAAAACCCAAAAAAATATTTGCTGTAAGGGGTCCTCTAACAAGAAAGAGGCTATTAGAGTCAGGTTATGAATGCCCTGAGGTTTACGGTGATCCGGCATTACTGCTGCCAAGATTATATACACCTAAAACAAAAAAACAATACGATCTGGGAATAATCCCACACTACGTTGATTACAATAGAGTTAAAAATGAAATAGATACCGGTGATGCTTTGATAATTAATCTGCTCGACCCGATAGAACAAGTTATAGATAGTGTCTATAGCTGTAAAAGGACAGTTTCAAGTTCTTTGCATGGTATAATTACTTCACACACGTATGGTGTACCATCAGTCTGGGTAGAGTTCTCAAACAGGTTAGTAGGAGACGGGACTAAATTTAATGATTATTTTCTATCTGTAAATATAGAGCCATACAAACCATTTAATTTTAAGAACCAGATACCTTCTACAGACGAACTCATCAGTATTGCAGATAAAGGAACCAATGAACTATGCATAGATCTTGATAAACTGATGGATTCCTGTCCTTTTAAATAAAAAAAGCCCCCTCACTCAGCCCGAAGCGCCTCCACAGGGTCAAGCCTTGCTGCCTTACTTGCAGGATAGACACCGGCTATAGTTGTCGTAATTACACCGAAGAGCAATCCAATTACAAGCGAGGTCCATGTAACTGCTATCGGGAATGCACCCAGTGTTGATATGAGTATCGAGATTACCGCGCCCATGGTTATTCCTATCAGGCCGCTTACCAGTCCGAGAAGTCCTGATTCGAGCATGAAGACCATCTGGATATTCTCCCGGGTTGCGCCCACTGCCTTCATCACCCCTATTTCCTTTATCCGTTCAGTCACCGTGAGCATCATCACATTAACTATGCCAATGCCTCCCACAGCCAGGGATATTGCACCAATGCCACCAAGTGCGAATTTAATCATGGTCAACAACTGACCTATCTGCTCAAGGATCGACTTCATCATAAAAATAGTGAATGCCTCATCCTTATGCAGCCTCCTCAGAGGATCTTCAAGCCTCTTCGCAGTATTTTCTATCTGGCTCTGGTCCTCTACAGTAACGAGTATATAGGAGTATGAATAATTTTTTACATCAAGCAGGTCTTTTAATGCCTGGTGCGTGGTAAAAATCTCCATGTTCGAATTGCCACCGAAGGCTGATGTCTGCTCTTTCTCTTTAAGTATGCCCACGATCGTAAACTCCCTGCTTAAGTCATTATTTTTATTCTTAATGCTCATCCGCATGCCTGGATTCAGGGGCATTTTAAACATCTTATTTGCTATATCGCTGCCTATGACTATGGCGCTCCTGTCAGATTCCATTAGAAAGCGTCCTTTATCTATTGAATCCGATAGCTCAGGCTCTTTTGCAGGCATAACTGCTATTACCGACACCGAGCGCTCCTCACCTCTGAGATTTACTGACATACCGCTGCTCACCCTTGGCGATACGATTTTAACGCCGACAGTGTTCTCAAGTGCATGGACATCCTTGTCATCAAACTCAGCAGGCTTCTGGTAAACGAACTTCCCACCCTCAAAACTGGAGCCGCCAGGGTATATGGTGATCACGTCCAGGTTGAGGCCTACAAATGCCCTGCCCACACCCTCCTGAAGCCCCTCCCCTACCGAGAGCATGACCACTATGGCAATAACACCTATTATTATGCCAAGGCTTGACATCAGGGTCTTGAACTTGTTGCTGCTGAAGCTGAGTGAGACCTGCTCGAAGGCATCAATCAGCTTCATTCTGATTTCGCTCTCCTTCGTCTCATAAGCACAAAGAATACGGAAATAACAATAAGTACTGCAAAAATAGCAATTACCGGCAGGATGGATGATGTGTCTGCGCTCAGGGTCTTCGTGTCCTCTGGGCCATCAAGCATAACGGTCAATGCCTCAATTTCATGCCAGTTGTTTCCGTTCTTGAATCTGATCCTGAAATTTATATCCTCCTGCGGATTGTTTACATTCAGATCGAATTTAACCGTGAAAAGTTCATCCGGGTCCATCGTGCCTATGAAATACTCGGCAGGCTCGAATGTTGCATTGCCCGCGGGAAGAACAGTTGCAGCCTGGATGGCGTTCGGCCTGTTGTTCGCCACATTGAGTATGATCTTGTCCTGGTTTAGCTTCGGGGTCTCGGAGAGTGAGGTCTTAATAGAGGAGGAGTCCACCCTTACCGGTATCTTCAGGTTCAGGCTGTAGAGCCTTGCGCTTCCCTTAAGATTAAAATCAAGGAAATATATACCGTCAGGCGTATTCTCTTTAACTTTGACCGAATACAAAAGCTCAACAGAGTCTCCGGGCCCCACGATACCCATATTGTAGTATGGTTCACTTATCACATCTATGACCTCATTCCCGATGAGTTCTGCCGACTGTATCTGTGCGTTCATGCTGTAATCCCTGCCGTCCAGTTTGATCGTATACTGTGAGGCGCTGTTTTTGATGGTTAGCGCCACTGTGGCCGTATCACCCGGCATAAGGGTCTCTGGATAGATCGTGTATTTCTCAAGCCTGACCGTACCTCTTGCATCCACGACATCATTTCCCACCTCGATATCAAATTCCCTTTTTGTGAAAACACCGTCGATCCTGTAACCCACCTCAATGGTATTTGTACCCACGAAGGCGTTCTTATCAGCATGAAGGTTATACCTGAGCACCAGTTCATCACTTTTCCTTATAGTTCCGGGGTATTTTACGGCGTTCTCACCGGCTTTTACTGTGAAAGGATATTTAGGTACGAACTCGACCGATGCTGCGCTTACATCATTGTCCCCTACATTTTTAACTGAAACCCATATACTGAAATCCGAATCAGGATTAACAGGATAGGGATCGTATTTTATAAGGCTGATCTTTAATGAGTTCTCTATAACCGCAGCTTCCGAGGCGCCTGCAAAAGAAAATATTATGAAGAGTACAGGCAGGATTCTCCATATGTTTGATAGCTTAATCATCTTCAATCCTTCCGTCCTTTAGCCTTATAATCCTATCACAGTTCTGCGCCAGTCCATTATCGTGTGTAACCATGAGAATCGTTCTTCCATCGTTATGTAATTTGCTGAATATTTGCATGATCTCCTTCCCTGTCTTTGAATCAAGGTTCCCTGTCGGCTCATCTGCAAGCAGTATCTCGGGCTCATTGGCAAGCGCCCGTGCAATCGCCACCCTCTGCCTCTGCCCGCCTGAGAGCTCAGCAGGTTTGTGATCTGTTCTATCCCCGAGACCGAGCATTTCAAGCAGGATTTTAGCCCTCCTGATTCTTTGTCCCTTCGGGATATCCTGATAGACCATGGGCAGTTCAACATTTTTAAGCGCGCTCAGGCGTGATACCAGGTTGAAGGTCTGGAAAATAAAACCGATTTTCTTTCCCCTGATCAGGGCAAGTTCCATATCAGAAAGAATTGAAGTATCCCGATCACCAATGATTATTTTCCCTGTTGTTGGCCGATCAAGGCAGCCGATCAGGTTCATCAGCGTGCTCTTCCCGCTGCCTGAGGGCCCCATTATTGCTGCGAACTCACCCTCGCTGACCGCGAGGTTGATATCGTGCAGTACAGGCACTTCAAGCTTACCAAGCGTATATGACTTGGATACATCCTCTATACTTAATACAGTTCTCATAGGATTCCCAGGTTCCAGATGCTCCATACCAGGGATATAACGCCAATCACCAGAGGAATTCCTGCTACTATTGCCGATTTAGCAGGCGTGAGCCTCTGTGCGCTCTGCACACCGAAGAAGAGGATTATCGATGTCCAGATCAGCATGACCGCCCCGATCACGCTTGAGGCAAATATGTATGGATTCTTGTAAAATTCTTCTGCTGCCGCTTGATTTGTTGCTGATATGGTTATTGTCATTGGTTCCATCAAAAGAAGCAGTGCAAGGCTGATAATACTGCCAAAAAGCATGGGAATAAAGCTGTAGCCAACAGCAGTCATCATCTGTGGATAGAACTTACCTTCTCCGCCTAAAGCCATTGAGATCAGATGGATTATTCCAGTGCCGATTGACCACGTAAGGAAAGGACCTACCAGCGCGCCCACAACCTGGAGTACCATTGTTATCGACTGTATCGAAGGTGGCATGTTCTCAAAACCTTCGAAGACGAAGATTATTTTGCTGGCCTGTACGTACGCTGCTAATGCGCCCAGAACCGCATATATCCCCACGATCATCACAGCCTCCTCGATCATGGGCTGATCTGATATGTTTTTCATGGCGTTTTTCGGGTTTTTTATTGCTGCGGTTATTTTTTCGATGAAGCTCATTGCATGATCTCCAGATTATCTTTCGATTGGATTTATATAAAACTATGTGGGGATAAAATTTATCTATGTGTTTTTTATACTCTAATCAGGAATCGGTATACCCATTAATATTCTAAACCATCTAATAATCCCCTCTCCAAAAATTATAAACCATAAAGCTATGCCTAATGCCATTAAACCATACTTTACTTTATATTCTGCTCTTTCTTTAGCGAATCCTCTACTTGCTCCAATCAAGCCTAAACTAAATGATAATATTAATATTCTAATAATTTCCAACGATGATATATATAGAATAATTCCGATAACGATTGAATAAACAAATTCCCAAATCACAACCGGAAAAAAACAAGATGCAAACGCTAGTTTTATATTTTTAACATGTTTACCATATATTATAGCTATAGCTGGTGTAAAAAAGGCCATGATTGGAAAGAGTATAATGAGAGTTAACCGTACAGGAAGTTCGAAGTGCATGGCATCAGCGATTGATGTAACTATCCTTGGAAACATATAAAAAAACGATATACCAAAAAATAGGAGAAGTGGGGGCTTATTAAGCTTGCTCAACAGCTTTCCCTTTTTATATAGAGGCATATTTAATATAATAGCTCAATCACCGTAGCCTGACCATCATTATCACCTATATCTTGATTGTTAAGATTTGCATACCATATAGATCCTACAAATCCTTTTCCTTGGAAATCATTTCTCACAAAACTCTCAGCTTGCTCGAAACTATCAACTACATGAGTCAATTTTGACCAATCCCAATGCTCTTTATGCACATTAGCATCACTCCACTCATTTGCCCAGTCTGGATCAACTCCACCGTCAAATATCCTTATATGGTATCTCGTTCCCCAATAGGATCCATTTTGGAGTTGATAATCATCCCGTCTCCAATTTAAACCATTATTTGTAGTGCCAATATATGTGTACTGTGTCCAACCTGATGCTCCTTCCCATTCATTAGTAAGCCAATTTTGCATATCATATTGTACATCCCATGCACTACCAGTCCTGTAAAATATCAGATTTATTGGATCTTGCTTTATGAAACTTCCATTTGTTTCGCTAGTATAAGGCCAAAGTTGAGGAGAATTATTTCCCAATTCAATCAATTGTATTTTAACTTCTTTTGGTAATTTTTTCAACTCCTCAACTCGATCAGTGAAATATCTATCTGCTATCTTCTTTGCAGTCTCTGGTCCTAAATTCTTTTTAAGAAAATCAATATGCTCCTTATTATCTTTTTCCAAATCATCTCTAGTCTGTTTCTCTGTAGTAACTACTTTATCTATGATTTTACTTGATATTGTTTTTTCTTTATTCTGTGCACTTACTGTCGATACTATTGTTACTCCAATAAGTACCAATGCTATCAACAGTATACTTATTGCTTTAATCCTCTTCATGTTATTTCCTTCCTTCAATTTCAGGCTTTATAACGCAGTGGTTCTCTGCGTTTTTCCCCATCGCTATTACAAGCCACTCTTGTGTATGAGACCAAAATATATATAAGTAATTTTGTATAATATTATACCAATCCTATAACATTAGTTGAATCGTATAATCTTATACGACTTTACTAATATAAGAGAATACATAAATATATTGGGTGTGGGCTTTAGTGCAACAGTCCATCTTCTAAATGCTTCAACACTGGTGGCGGTTTCTGGAGCATTCAGGCTCTTCATAGCCTCCCTTTTCCTTGGATCAGAAGCCAGCTTTCTAACTTATATAGCTGGAGGTCTTGTGATATACAATATACACCCTGGACAGAACACTTGAATGCAAAGAGGATACAGTCAACAGAAGTGAATTAACAGGCTCAAGAAAGGATATCGCATTTCTTGTGTCCATCTCAGCCTTTAGCGCTGGAGCCTTAATTTTATTCAATGAGGGGTTATATACTCTGCCTTTTCTACCGCTTATAATTGGTTATTTATATAGCAAAGGCATAAAAATCGGTAGACTCAATTTGAAGCTTAAAAGCGGCATTGGAATCAAGAATCTCGTTGTCGCCTTTACATGGGGGACTTTCATCACAGGGATTGCCGGAAAATCAGCCGATAATATAGTTCCGCTAATTTTTGTTTTTTCTTTTTTCAGCAGTAAGGTTTTCATAAATTCGGTGATATATGATTTTAAAGATGTTAAGGGTGATTCACTGGCTGGTATTAGAACTTTACCTGTACAGTTAGGTGAAAAAAAGACCATAGCTTTTCTTTTGATCCTGCATATACTGACACATATAGGTATGCTCTTAGCGATTATTATGGGAATCATAGCGTTTGAGCCAATAATATTGCTATATAGTCTCTTCGCAGGGATAATCTGCATTACTTGTTACTCCGCAGCTACTGAAGCCGAATCAAGGACTAGAAAACTTATACGGGAGTTCCTGGTTGATGGTGAATCTACCATGGAAATTAGCCTGCGGGCATTTACAAACTCTTTATTTCTTTGGAATGTTCTTTATAGTAATTGAAAAGTTCTTCTCCCCATTTTAAAGCGGATTCATCAAAACTTATTAGATCTCTTTGGGCATCAAAAATGCCATTCTTATAAAATAGAGACAGTGAAAGAAAAATATCGGTTACCACAAAAGCTAAACTAATGTCATCTAAGACGTACAGGCTTGTATTATTGCATTCCAGAAATCTTTGAAGATCATCCCGATATTCATTCTTAACCTTCTCAAAGACATTTTTGGTTAAGATCAGGGATACATGAACTTTGTGTAGTGCTAACTGTAAAAAGAACGCTGGATAAGCGGGATTAAATACCGGGGCAACCCCCATTACCAGCTCCGATTTTGAGATATTCTCAAAAAATTCTGTATGCGGTTCATACATCTCTTCCAATCTATTTTCAATAAACCTGCAATTCCCTAACTCATCAATTCTTTCTAAAAAACATTGTGGAATGGCTTCGATGTTATGCTCTTTCCAGAATTCTTCATTCTCTTCTATTACATGCAAGGTATTGACTAATGGCTGAAAAAATTTAGCCACAACTTTTCCAATCGGAGTTAGAGCATAGTATTTATTTTCTTTATAAATTAAATTCTTAGTTTCCATCTCCTTTATACGGGGAAAAATCTCCGGAGTAGAGACATTGAGATAGCCTTTTATCTCAGCTATGGTCTTTGGTTCATTAAGTAACAAAAAGAGAAGATTTTCACGTTTTTCTGAAAATGTAAGGACACTTAATAACCCTCTTGATTTCATTAAGATCCACTTCCTTTATAAGCCTTTATGAGCATAATGATAGTTGCCATAACATATAATTTACAAAGATTATTAATAAAGCTATCGTGGGATAATAAGAGATGCCGTAATGGTTCTTACTGAATCAATAGAAAAAGAATATAGAGCTTTACTTCAGGTCGTATCTGTAAGCATTACCCCTCATGCAAATATTTCACCACCTCTTTGATAGCTGGTTTTTTCCCGTACATCAAAAGGCTCGCCCTGAATATCCTGACAGACAACTCTATTATAATAAGAATCGAAGCCATCAATACCAGAGTGCTGATAATAATCTCATAGAACTGCACCTGTGCCAGGGATAGTCTCATTACAATTGTAATTGGAGAGGTCAGTGGAAAGAAACTGAGCGCTTTTGCGAGAACTGCATTGGGATTTGCGATAATGAATTGAGAGATTATTAATGGTATAGCACCTGTTATCGAAAATATCCCTGCTATCTGCTGTCCTTCTCTTGAAGTCGTTGCAACTGCCCCGATGCCTGCCATTATGCTTGCAAAGACGAGGTATCCCAGTATAAAATAGCCGATAGCAAACATCAACAGCGGGATAGAGATATGTACCCTGCCAAGCAGAGATGCAAGAGATATCGGATTTGAGGACATCAGCACCATTCCTATAATAAACCATATAAGTATCTGGGTCAGGCCGACTGCTCCAAGTCCAAATATCTTGCCTATGAGCAGATCCCGATACGAGATCGATGACAGCAGGATCTCCATAACCCTGCTCTCTTTTTCTTCTACAACGCCCTGCAGGAGAAAATTCGATGAGGAGAAGATGGAGAGCATGAAAAAAACTGCGAATGCTATAGAGATCAGGAATGCGGATAACCCTGCATCAGTGCTCTCTCCCCTATCATTGAGCGTGAAATATTCGCTGTTAATCGGATTCTTTGCCCTTTCCACTATCTCTTTTGTCTCAGTTTTCAGCAGATTATCCAGCAGGAAGCCTTTTATCTGACTCTCAACTGCCATTGATCCCAGAAATCCCTTTTTTGCCGAAAAGATATCAATCTTCCCGGTCACAGTGTAATCCGCCGGTATGACAAAGAAGTGGGTAATCCTGCCGTCCAGCAGGTCTTTTTTTGCAAGTCCTTCATCCGTGTATTTAATGAAATTCACAGAATCAAACAGATCTGTTCTATCCACATAGCCTATCATGTATTCTTCAGGGCTTGCGCTGCTGCCCGCTAAAAGCACTGGCAGTCCCATGATCGCCAGAATAAATAACGGCAGCCCAAAAGTTACAAAGAGAAATTCTTTCCTGCGTATATTGTATACGTATTCATGTTTTGCTATTGTGATCCACTTTATCATGTTCCACCACCTCTATGAATATCTCATTCAGGGAAGGCGCAGAAAGCTCGAATCTGCTTACCCTCACCTCGCTCACTATGTTCTTTAACACATCCTGGGCATCTGCGCCTGCGTCAAGAACCAATTCTGCATACTTGCCTGAGTGATTGATTTTTTTAACACCTTTTATGTTCTTGAGCTCCCCTTCGAACTCGAGGAAAATGGTGTTTTTCCCGTACCTGGATTTTATCTCTCCAACGCTGCCGTATAAGACCCCGCTTCCCCTGTTTATCATGAATATCCTGTCGCACATTCGCTCAACCTGGTCCATCATATGCGTACTGATCAGTATGGTTTTTCCCTCTCTGCCAAGTTCAAGTATCAGGTCTTTTACAAGTTTCATGTTTAAAGGGTCAAGGCCTGAGAAAGGCTCATCAAGGATTATGAGTTCAGGGTTGTGGCCTATCGCGGCAATGAGCTGGATTTTCTGCTGCATGCCCTTGCTAAGCTCAGAGATCCTCTTATCCTTATGCAAGAGCATATCCATCTTCTCAAGAAGTTCAAGTGTTCTCTCTCTGCTCTCTCTGTTCTGTCTGTTCTTCAATGCGCCAAGATACATGAGAGTATCCATAACTGTCAGCCTTCGATACAGCCCCCTCTCCTCAGGAAGATAGCCTATCCTGTCCTTTATTCCCTCAGGTGAGCCATCCAGGATTCTGATCCTGCCTGAATCAGGTCTTATTATATCAAGCAGCATGCGTATTATACTGGTTTTCCCTGCTCCATTCGGCCCTATCAGGCCGAACACCTCGCCCGGTGCAATATCAAAAGATATGTCCTTAACTACAGATTGCCCGTTAAATGATTTTGATATATGTGAGATCTCAACCGCCATCTTCAATCCTCTCGTCTAATCAGGAATCGGTACACCTATTAATATTCTAAACCATTTAATGATTCCCTCTCCAAAAATTATGAACCATAAAGCTATACCTAAGCTTGCTCAACAGTTTTCCCTTTTTATAGAGAGGCATATTTAGTATAATAGCTCAATTTACGCTCTCTTTCCAGACGTCCACCACTTTTCTCTCATCCGGATCGATCAATGCAGAAGTCCCTCTCCATGTCACGCTCAACAGCATTTTTGGCGCATAGAATTTCTCAGATGTCCCCGGCAGGATGCGTCTTACAGTCGGAGCGCCAGCGTTCGCAACTGAGGCTGCTACTTCCTGGTTCCCGAGCGCAATGCCGATTGCCTCGTTCCTGTAAACTGGCGATACTGCTTCAAGGAGATAGCCTGTCAGCAGCAGTCTTTTCTCATCATACACAAAATCGTAGATATCAGGGCTATCCGAGTCTTTTGTACGGGCTATTATCCTCAGGCGCATATCCTCTTTCTCTCTTTTTGCGCTTATATTTACAATCTCATATTCCGTTCTATAAGGGATTATTTCTGCCCACAGCAGTTCCTCTATCTTTGCGGCATCATCTGGCTTATCTGACCACTCTACCTGGTGCACCCATGAAGGCCTTACATCAGGCTGCCCCTGGTTTAAGCTGAGCCCGATACTGAGGATTAATATCAGAACAATAGATCCGGTTACGAGTTTTATCTTTGTATCCATGATCCAGCGACCTTTATCTTTTATAAAAAATAAAAAAGAGGGATCACCCTCCTATCGTTATAGTGTACTCAAACCGGTCCGTGTTCCTGGGCAGCACCTTCAGTTTCCATTCACCTGCAGGAATATCAGCAGAGTATGTCTCTATATACTGTGTTCCCATCTCCTGGTATATACCCGTGCTCTCAATTTCCCATGGAGGAATCTCGCTCCCCATGCTCACACTGCCTTTTATCACGGTCTTTACGACTTTTAGCTCGGCTTTACCATCCGCGCCCTCAAGTGAGGTTTCAAAAGATGGTTCTTTTGCGGTTTTTGTCCCCTGATTCCATGGACCCCATGGGTACATCCCGAAGAAGTTTGAGCTGATCTCTATGGTTGTGGGTGCAGCTTCTTTCAGGTTGAAGCTCTTTACAAAAGGATCGACTGGCTGCTTCCATATATTGAAGCTGAGCTGTACCCTTCCTTCCCATTCTCTAACCGAGGGATCGTCTATACCAAGATCAATATAGCCGTTATAATAGCCTTTAACATCTGCAGGCACTTTAACGTGTATCTTTACTACCTCGACCGCACCGGCCGGAACATTCTTTGGCGCAGTTATAGTTATGGCATCATCAGTTAGAGTGCTTACTCTACCGTATGGTCCCATATAGCCCATATCGCTCCCTATCCTGGGGCTTATGCCTATATCCTTATCCCCTGTGTTCTTTAGTTTTATCTCGTAATCAGATTCCTTCCCGGCCTCAAGCTGGTCATTTATATAAGGTGACATTATCTGGATTTTAGGTGGAGCCCAGACATCGATTGAAAGGCCGAATGAATGGACATAACTGGGAAATGGCTGCGGATAGGGCACAGGTATTACCTCATCTGTAAAAGCGATCTGGGCGCTGTAGTATCCTATGGATGCATCCTTCGGGATCGATGCTTTTACCGTGAACTTCTGGCTGTCTTCCGCCCCTATATCAGCGCTGTCCGGCGTTACTGTTATCCACTCTTTCTCGATCATATACTCGCCATAAGGCTGTATAACGACATCGGGTTTAATACTTACCGTTTTTTTCTCCCTGTTCCTGATGGTGATCGTCATTTCCTTGCTTTCCCCCGGCTGCAGCCTGAAATTGCCGTAGCGGGGTGATATCTCAAGCTTTGTGAAATTGCCTGCCTGCATATCTCCCGCAGGCATGGGAGGGACGCTGATTATCTTCTCTGGCGCTTCTATAACCTGGCCAGATGTGCTGCTTATCCCGGCGAAGACAAACATGCCCATGACGATTATTGCAGTTACGATACCTGCATATCTATTCATAATTTACCTCCTGATTCTCTTTTCCGTCAAGATCGTCTACTGGATAGACTGACCTCAAGCTTTAAATATACTGTATTTATACTTAAACTTTTTCTATTTATCGTCGGGTTAGATAATAAAATAGTGCTCTATACTGAGTTTATAAACAAAGCTATGTGATTAAATACATTAACATAATAAAAATTATTATTCAACCGGCAGTCACATCTGCCTTATTATCTGAGATATAAAGGAAAGTGATGGCACCTACGGGGTTGTAGTCCACGAGCACGCTGGAGTCATCCGCAGGTTCATTATTCTGGTTCTGCTCGTTATTGACAGCAGGCGCACACTTAAAAAAGAATATATCCCCGCCTTCCGCCATTTTCCTGATGTAGTGCTGGGTTACATTATAGATAGACTGTGTCTTATTTGCATTACTAGTGTTTATGTAAATATTGCTCCAAGAATCAGCCGTAGTGCGAATACCTCTAACTGTCCCACTAACAGGCTGCTGGCATAAATTGGCATTAGTAGATCCGACATTTTCATTTTGATAGGTAAGGTTCCTACTTATGTCCAGTAAATCCACATCAATATAACTTCCCTTCGCATCAGTTTGTATATAAAAATTAGCCCCTCCCCATGTCTCACCATCACTAGGATTAATAATATTATCATTATCTTGGTAACCAACCATGAGTTCTACGCGATTTGGTGGGTTCTTTTTTATATAGAATATTAATATCCTATTCCCGGTTTTTGCACGGATGTCCCAGTTAAAATTATTAAAATTATTATTATTATAAATCCTGAAACTGAAGTTATCCAGCGGCGCGCCAGTATCCGGAAGCCCCCTGAAACTGACCGGATAGGTTATATCTGTGCTTGCTCCAAAACCTGAAGGAACAACCGTAAGTTCTATGCTGGCTGTACGGTTATTTTCATCAGTTCTGACCTTGGTATATAATAGACTTCTGGCATAATCAGCCCATGCATCGTAGAAGTCGCTTGTAACATTCACATAGATCGTTCCACTTATGCTGGAATTTATCGGGTTTGTCCTGTTTGTGCCCTGGTAAGGATCAGGGAATATTACCTTAGTTCCGTTTTTCTTTAAGTAAACTGCTGCCGCTCCTTTTCCTCCGATAGCGGCATCCCCGGCTATATTGATTGCTGGGAGTGTCAGCGTCCTGCCGTTATAGTGAAATTCCGGAGGTGAGAGCATGACCGAGCCGCCTGAGGGATATTTTGACCAGACCCCTCCTCCCTCGTATGCCACTATCCTGTCCCCGAGGCGGTATTCCATCTTCCCCATAGGTATTATAATAGTATCACCTTCGTTCTCACGTCCTATTATCATATAGCTCTCCCTGCCTGTTCCGTTAGGTTTAACTGCCAGAGTGCCTCCACCAAGGTTTATATCCACAACCTGCATCGGAGACTCACCGAGCAACGCGATGCTTGCGCGGGAATCCAGCACCGTGAAGGCTTGCTCCGCATTCCTGATATTTGCCATATCCTGCAGGCTGAAAATTGAAGGTACGCCGATCAGCGCTATCAGGGCTACTCCTGTAATAGTCAGGCCTAATATGATAACATGGCCTATAACCTCTGAGGCTGCTTTTTCTGATCTCAGGAATTTCATGTTATCACCGTGTAAATCCTTGATTGCACTATATAAAGATCCAGATTTTTAGCGGTATTTAATTTTGCAGTATATGTCTCGCCGGGGTCGTAGCTCCACTTCATTGTGTTTATGAAATAATCCCGCCATCCCTCTGAGTAATCTCCAGTGATCGTTACAGTGATATTGCTCACATTTCTAAAGATGGTAACACTTGGCATCCCGCATCCGCCCTCTTCTGTTGGAAGCTCCTGCTGGCATACAGTCACCCTGCTCATACCGCTGCCGGATATTGCTGATTTCCCGGTTATATATACGACAGGTATGATCAGCACATCGCTCATATTGGTAATAAGCGGCTTGTAAGCATTCAATACGGTACCTGTCGGATATTTTACCCATACTCCTGTACCCTCGTATGCAACTACATTATCTCCTATGGAGTTTTCAATGCTGTACATCGGCAGGTCAACTGTTAGACTCTCATTGCTATAGCTGGTCTCATTGAATACAGTCCCATTGATCTGGATCGTGCTAACCCTTACAACCCCAAGCGTCCCTCCGTACATCTTGAGCTCTGCACTCTGGGAAGGCGCCTGTCCGAGCGCTACCTTATTGATATTATCAGCAAGCACAACAAAGCTCTGCCTTGTATTCTCTGTGTACCTTGTCTTCTGGGCACTCTCCAGTATAGGATATCCTGCGAGTCCTATAAGACTGAAAGAAAGAATGAGGATTCCAACGATTGTAATGAAGTCCATTACTTCTGTCACTGCCTCCCCGGATTCCAGGAACCGCTTCATATTAAAGAAGTTTTTTATGGGAATCACCTATAAAATACATTGTATTGCATAGTATTTAAAGCCTGTCATTATTATCATGATGGATCAAGCTCATTGTTCTTCTATGTTAAGGCTATTGCTGGATCTATCGTATTTAAGTACATAATCCACAGCTCCGCTGTATATTTTTATCCCGGTAAAACTGGTGGAGGTATTGAAGGGAGCTACTATTCTGACGCCATTATCCGATTCCATAATAATCTCCTGGGTTGGGCCGGTGATATTCACGGTATAGCTCTTATCTGCTACGGAAGCAGGAGCTGAGAACTCATATTCCAGGGTATTCACCGTACCTCCGTAGGAATTGATTACGCTGGCCAGTGTATCGACCATGGTTATTTTTACGGCAAGCCCGCTCCCCATGGTTCTAAAACTTTCCCTCATGGCTGCTTTTTCAGACTGCTGTGAGAGTGTATAAAAAGAGAGAATAGTAGCAGAGAATATAAGCACAGTAACTGCAAACATCAGTATAAAGCCTACTGAGATGGATACTGCATCATTATTTTTAAACAGGTCTTTAGAATTCATAACATCACCACGGCACAGAAACAGGGATCGTTATATTGGCTCGCATCCTGCTGGTATAAAGCACTGCTGTTGCATTAAGGATATAATCTCTTGAGCGGATGAATTTCTTATTGTATATTGTATGGTTCCCTTTAATGGTGAATTGTCCCCATGCCTCATTACCTCTAACGAAATTTATATTATATATTTCATTGAGGGTGCTACTATTGAATTCGTATGTTGAATCTAAAATGTTTATGTAGTTATAATCGTCAGTGTAATTAGAGATTCCACCAGTTTTATTGGTGACATTTATCTGGTTACCTCCTGTAAAATTCATAGACCACACGCTTGCTGAACTGTTGGTTACGTTGATAATAAAATACCCTCCCGCACTTACATTGATTCTTCTAAGCTCAAAAGCTGTAGTATTTCGTACGCCTTCCACCACTGTCCAATCAACCGCGCCGCTTGCAGTTCCATTCTCGGTGAAATTAGCGAAAAGACTGTTCTCCCAGTTGCTCACATCCCAGCTCACGTTAATCCCCTCTCCATGCAGCGCATAGATCTTGGACAGGTTCGTACTGAAGTTCTGCATTTGATTGCTGAAATTGGTAAACCTGAGTGTATAATCAGTCCCGGGCGCAGTTGCGTTCCTGTATGCGCTCCTGGTCTCGTCCCTGGTAATCTCCATAAGGTTGATTATCCCGATTTTTGAAGGCTCTGTTCCTGCCCCGATTGCCATATTGCCCTCGAATATCACGCTGTTAAGCAGCACCGTGGTTATCACCAGGCCAATAGCGATAATAAAGCCTGCCAGCAGCATGAACTGAGCGTCCCGGTTCTCTATTATCCCCATCACATCCTCCACAGAATAAGCCTGATATCAACTATATTATACAGGTTGGTTGAAGGATCAATGTCCTTTATAGGATTGTGTGTATCTATGCTATCTCCTTCAGGTCTATCTTCTCCATCTATGGGACCGATGTTTTGTAATATGAATTTTCTGGAGACCACCACAGCGTTGTTTGAGGGGTCACCGTTGTATATCATATTCACTGTATAAGGTATGAGCGTACTGTTATCAATAAAAGTCAGCTCCACACTGTGGGCAATGCCCTGTTCGACCAGCGTATCCCTGAAGATTTCTGTCAGGTTGTTGTTGAGATTATCGGTACCAATCCTGACTGTGTAATTAGAGCCGCTCCAGGTATATACACTGCCATTCCATGCTAATATATCATTCTTTAGTTTTGAGGTGTGTCCTGGCTCTGCATAATCCAGGGTATTTAAAATATCCTGTCCCAGTGCACGAAGCTCAGTCTCTACATGCACACTTGCGGTTGAAGCGGTAAGAGGCGTCATCGAGGTTGCATCGATGGCATATATTATTACAAGAAGTATGATTACCGCTGCCGCCACACCTTCAAGCGTATGCAACTGGGCTTTTTCATCGAACATTACCATACCCTCACTGAGATGACAGCCGTCTCATTATAGCCTGTAGAGGAATTTACAATCAATACAAGGCGTCTGGTCTTGCCTATATCAGTATTCTCAGGGAGTTCAGGGCCGCTCTGGTTCATTATAGTGCCATTAAGATATGCGACTGACATATTCATATCAAAGATGATCTCATTGCTGAATAATCCAAGCTCACGAAGCGCATTTTTATAGCCAATCTCGTTAGAATGGTTTAGTTTTGTGTTATTGAAGTAGTACAGCTTCTCCCGGTCTATTACGTTCACCGCACCGGATCTATCAGCAGCGAGCAGGCGCTCGACCAGTACTGTGCTTGCCCTGTCAGCAGCAAGTGTGACCTCATCCGAACTCGATTGAAATGGAATGAAGAGACTATACATGAACTGGAATACAAAGGCAACAGAGAGAAGAAATATGCCCATCCCTGTAACGTAATCTATAGTTATCTGTGCACTGTCGCTTTTCACATAATCACTATTACCATTATCATACGCTTATTCTATAAAGCTTTTCTGGCCATCAAACTCTCCTGCCATAGCTTTACCTTTTTCTCCTTATAGCGTTGGGGTCAAGGGGTAGAGAAAACTCAAACCCAAAAGGTGTGAGATGAATCGTACCCCTTGCGATCATAATACCTATCCCTAAAAACAGTTGTTGATGTTGCATTTAAGGGATAGGCAAATAATATATATTATTAAGATAATATATAGGTTGTTGATGCTGTATGAAAAAAGCCTATAGTTTCCGTATCTATCCAAACAAGAATCAGGAGGTCAAGCTAAACAGAACGCTTAACACCTGTAGGCATCTCTATAACGATGCCCTTGCAGAAAGAAGGAAACAGGCAGAGCTTAACAGGTTAAAACGGGAGTTAGAGGTATTTCCCTGGGGCAAACCTGAATGGATTTCATACGAATACCAGGCTAACGAATTAGCATCATCAAAAACTGATTTCCAGAAAGAAGTACACTCACAGGTACTTCAGAACACGTTGAAGAGACTTGATCGAAGTTTTAAGAATTTCTATAATGGCTTTGGGTATCCAAGGTTCAAAGGAAGGAACAGGTATAACACGTTCACGTATCCTCAATCAGGTTTTGAGCTTAAAGACAACGATCTTAAGCTATCTAAAATAGGGACTGTACGAATATTCCAGCACAGGGAGATGGAAGGCAAGATCAAGACCTGCACTATCAAGAAAGACGTAGATCAGTGGTATGCTGTATTTACAGTAGAAATCGAAAAGAAGATAGAAAAAGTGCCTGTGGAAACAAAGATAGGTATTGACGTTGGTCTGAGATCACTGCTCACGTTAAGCAATGGAAAGCAGATAGAGCCCCCAAAATACTTCCGAAAATCAGAAATAAAGCTTGCCTGGGAACAAGTACAACTGAGCACAAAGAAATTGGGTTCAAAGAACAGGAACAAGCAGAGGATCAAAGTAGCTAAGGTACACAGGAAGATCAGGAACCAGAGGAAAGATTTTGCTCATAAGACAGGCAGATGGCTTGTCAATACATACGACCATATAGTGTTTGAGGACTTGCAGATCCAGAACATGCTTGCGAACCATCATCTTGCAAAGTCAATCTCAGATGCTGGATGGTATCAATTGATCAGCTTGACAAAATCCAAAGCAGAGCACGCTGGGAAGATAGTTGAACTGGTTAATCCTAAAAACACATCACAAGTTTGCATATGCGGATACCAGGTGCCTAAAGACCTCTGTGTACGGATACATTCATGTCCGAACTGTGGTCTTGTGATTGGAAGGGATCACGTTTCTGCAATACTAATAGGAAACAAATCAAAAATAGATACAGTACCTACGGACTGTGGGGAATCAAGGGTTGCGCCCCTTGAGAACGCAGACACGTATTGCGAAGCAATACGTGGATACGCAATCAACTGGCGTGACAGTTGATTAACGCCTGTGGAGAGCAGCCAATGGACACTCGATGAAGCAGGAAGCCCTAACCCTTCAGGGTAGGGAGGATGTCACGTGAGCATACAGCGGAACTGCCACAGCAGCATATACCCCGCAGTAAATAAGCGCTTCTGCGCCTGCAGCACCTGATGACAGCCTGGTTATCAGATTAAAAGGGGAGTCAGCAAAAAGGTACCCTGCCATGAACAGCAGTATAAGGATAAGGGAATACAGGTACTGAGAGATCACCCTCTCCTTATATCTAACAGCGATAACGGCACCGATAAGGATAATAATAACAGAGACTGCGGTTGTTAATAATAATATGATCCCTATATTATTCACCTCAATACCGCTCAGGCTTACAAGTACAAGCCATAAAAACACCTGCGCAGGGACAAGGAGCACGGCTGCGAGCATCTTGCCGTTCAATATCTCTGAAAAAGACAGTGGGGAGACAAGCAAGAGTTCCATCGTCCTGCGCTCATATTCCTCTGTGAGCATATCTATAACCATGCTGCCGGAGATAAAAACCGGTGTGAGGACGAGAAGGGGAATAAGTATCCCGTAAATGAACTCAAAGTATGTTGAGGTTTTTTTGGGAGCCTCATCAACATATAACCTTACTGGCTCAAAGCCGATCCTCGGGCCTCTTACATCCCTGACAAAGGCTTCAAACTCCTCAAGGGGTTTTTTCAGTTGCAGGGTGACAAAAGTGCCCTTTATATCTGATTTTGGCAGATAAAGCAGGATCTGGATGATCTCATTACTGCTGGATTCTGAAGTCGGGAACACAAGAACCGCATCTATCCTGTTATTGTTAAAATCCAGGAGTGCAGAATCAAGGTCTTCATAATAGTACGGCTTTACCTTGCTTTTTTCGATGAACCGTTTTAATTCTCCTTCCCCAATAATTCCAACTTTTACCCTGTCTATATCGTACCGATCCAGGGCTGAAGGGTCAAAGAAAGAGGAAAGGCCGATCACAAGCAGGGATGAAAAAGATGCAATCATCAACTGGATGATAACAGCAAGGATAAGGGTCTTCTCATTGAGCAATGAGCGCATCTCCTTTTTAGTTATAACCAGGGTATTACCAGAACTACCCAAACAGCACCCCCCTGACAATATAGAGATTGTATGCTGAATGGACAATGGATGCCAGTATCACAGAAGCCGGGTAATTCCCGACTCCAAGATACCTCATACCCAGCGAGGAGATGATCGCACCTGTTATATGCAAGACGAACGGGAATATAAGAAGACCGATACCCATTGCAGAACCGAAGACAGAACCTGCTATGCTGGTTATAACAACCAGTAATAGAAGCTTCTCACCTATAAAAAAACCAGTTCCTGCATAGATCCCGAATCTTAAAGCGTTGCCTGTAGTAATGCTGGATATTTTTCTTGAGAAAACAGTATATATCCCGGCTGATTTGATCACTTCTTCGATGAATGCAGCCATGAATATGAAGATCACGATCCCATAGCGTATGGGAAGATTGAACATCAGTACAATCAGAATAAGCTGGAATGAATATGCGATCGGGAGCAGTACAATACTCAAGAAGAAAAACGGAGCCGGGATGCGCTCGATAAATACCTGTATTGAGTCCAGCAGT
Source organism: Candidatus Methanoperedens nitratireducens (assembly GCF_000685155.1). Taxonomy (GTDB): domain Archaea; phylum Halobacteriota; class Methanosarcinia; order Methanosarcinales; family Methanoperedenaceae; genus Methanoperedens; species Methanoperedens nitratireducens. The sequence continues at coordinate 66,912 of NZ_JMIY01000004.1, read as the reverse complement.
TTATTTTTAATAGATTTTTGGGTAAATAGATCCTCTTCTCTATAGATGAAAATACCGAACATCAGGATCAGAAAAGATACCAGGTAGAAGGGTGTAGTCGAGAATACATATTCGGTTATAGAGATAGATTCGCCTTCAAGAAGCTTTACCACAAGAGATATCGGGGAGATGACGCTGATAGCATGGATATTGGCGAACATAGCAGGAAGGAAAATATAGCCTGAGAGAATAACCGACAGGAAGACAAGGATGAACGTAAGTTCCTTGAAGCTCCTGGATATAACCGCACCGAGAAAAGCGGTTGAGAGGAACATAAGGGCAACAGGTAACAGAATAGCCGGCACCAGTATATTCCCTCCTATGTAGATGGTTATACCGCCCATCAGTACAAGTGTGATCAGGAGATATGGAATGAGCTTGCCAAGTACGATCTCATAGGATTTTACAGGCGATACAAGTAGAAGTTCACCCCTTCTCCTTACTCTCTCTTCCATAATACTTGCTGAATAAAACTGTGCTATAAAATATATAGGGAATATAAATAAAAAACTCATTACCACAGATCCGAATGGAAGAGAAGGATTGAGGTGTGAGGGAGTTGCAAGAGCTTTATCTCTTATCGGCAGACCTCTATCTGTCTTTGTAACCTCAAGGATGGAGGGAGACGGTACTTCTCCTTTTGTATGTGTTTCTCTGGTTGTTTCCACGGGCTTTTCTGCAGTAGATGCGGCTGTCTGCTGTGCAGCTTCAAGATCAGGCAGCCTCTGGATGGATGGAGCCTGGAATGTCTGTTCCCTTGCAATATGTTTCACAGTTATCCATACAGGAAAGGTATTATTCAGGTCATTATAAGCTAACAGCCTGGCTTCATCGTATCTCTGGACGGCCCTGTCCAGGGCATCGAGGGCTGATATCGATTTCTCAGAGATGTGATAGCGGACATTATTACCAGTTATCAGAATATCAAACCCCCCGTATTCGAACAGTTCTTTTGCTTCCTGTTCGTTTGCGATATAGACCTGGAATTTATCATCCGTATTAAGGACTGCTGCCAGACCGGGGTCTGTGACAGCCACCCTGTAGATATTATCATTTATATGGAAACCATACTGGGATACAAAGAAAGAGACCAGTCCTATCAGGATTATAAGCAGGATTGAAAAAACAGGGATCCTCTGACCGAAGCTCAACCTTGTTCTTCTCAGTTCCAATTTTGAGATCGTTAATAGACCCATCGCATTTATATTACTTCAGGATTAAATAATAGTTTGCATGAATGAGATAATTGTCAGCGACCTGGGTAAAGAATATGATGATTTCACAGCAGTTGATTCTCTTAATTTTGAGATTAAAAAAGGGGAGATCTTCGGTATCGTGGGACCAAACGGCGCAGGTAAGACAACCACCCTTAAAATGTTAAGCGGGCTTATAACCCCGACACGGGGGAATATAACAGTACAGGGAATGGATATAAAAAAGGATGTACAATGGATCAAGCAAAGGCTTGGTTTTTTGCCAGAGGACAGTCCCCTGTATGAGGGAATGACTGCAGATGATTACCTGATGTTTTTCGCGCAGATCTACGGGGTTGAGAAGGCCGCTGCATCAGACAGGATAAAACATATCCTTAATGAGCTTGGGCTTGATGCGCCTGATAAAAAGATAGGGGAGATGTCCAAGGGAATGCAGCGCAAGGTTGCGATCGCAAGGGCGCTGATAAATGATCCTGAATACCTGGTACTGGATGAGATGACCTCAGGCCTTGACCCAACAACCTCAAAATACCTGGCAGGCTTTGTGGCCGACCTTAAAAATAAAGGGAAAACAATCGTGTTCAGCGCGCATAACCTGTACCAGGTCGAAAGCCTGTGTGATCGGGTATTGATAATGAACAGGGGAAAAGAGATCGCATGCGGCACTGTAGCTGAGATCAAGAGAATGTGCGGCGCTATCGAGTATATAATCGAGTTCAGCGCCAGTGAAGCATTTGATTTTGATGCCACTGAGAACAACGGGAATTTCACAGCACGCACAAATGACATCGAGGAGCTTAACAGGATCATGGGCTGGGTAGCAGGGCACAACGGAAGGATAATCGGGGTAAAAACCGCTGAGCCCTCTCTTGAGGAGATATTCCTTAGATTGATGGGATAAACACGTTCTTGAGTATTACGGCTCTGTGGTGCGGGGGATTACAGAAAGGACTCTGATATAGATTTGCTTATAGCCTGTCGTAGACACCATGCCGCCTGGTAACGCGAGGCCAAAAGCCTGTTTCTTGCGATCTAACTCACCCCAGGTGACACCAGGTTCGGCGCAGGCAGTGGTCTGGCTGGATCGATGCGAATACTCCTGAAGTTTGCCTGCTTTCGTAGCAGGTTATTTCTTGTGGGCTTCCTTAACCTGCTCGGGGGTGAATTT
>NZ_JMIY01000004.1:15135-64391 GCF_000685155.1 Candidatus Methanoperedens nitratireducens | reverse complement strand
AGCTTCCACTATCGTCCAGCTCGTATGCACTCCGGCATTGCATCCGAACTCTGCTTTGTCCAACAATCCCTTTGCCAGCGTTTCATCCAGCGCCTTCAAGCACTCCTCTGGAGTGTGAGGCTCCTCTATCATATATCTTGCCATATTTTACCTCCACTTTTATTAACCGAATCCCCTCCAAAAGTACAATTGCTGTACCATATATTCTTAGCATGTCGGAATATAAATAATTTTTGCTGGATTCGGAAGTACTGGAATTCCACAAGTATTTATGTATCAAAAAAGTATCCTGAAAACATGGAAATGAACGCAGAAATCAAAGCCGAGCTTATTTCTATCGGTGCTATTGATATAGATAGCTCCCTGCTTGGGAGGATTACCATCCCTACAGCAGGACCGGGTGCAGGTGGTAAGGCTTTTTTCTTCAGATCTGGGAAACGCAGGGTAAGGCTGGTAATGGACGAGGGCTCGCCTCTGCGGGCCATCAGAGATAACGGCGACATAGTGATATTAAAAGGCGGCAGGGAGCTTGTAAGGGGGACTATTGAAGAGGAACTTATCCACTGTCCTGAGCAGGCATATATCACAATGAGCGAGCGCTGCATTTACGACTGCAAGTTCTGTCCTGTCCCCAGGCTTGATGGTAAGGTCAAATCAACCGATGAGCTGCTGGCACTGGTCGAAGAGGCACACAGTCTTGGAAATATGAAAGGGATATCGATAACCTCTGGAGTTGAAGAATCGCCAGAGAAAGAAGTGGAAAGGGCACTTCTCCTGGTCAGAGCATTAAGGAAATACAATGTTCCAATAGGCGTCTCTGTCTATCCCACAAAAGACTCATCCCGCCTGTTAAAAGAGGCAGGGGCAAGTGAGATCAAATACAATGTGGAGACCATGGACAGGGAGATCTACGACAGGTACTGTAAAAAACCTCCTCTTGATTTCACGCTCCAGTGCCTGAGGGATGCTGTCAGTATATTCGGAAAAAACTATGTGTTCACGAACTTTATAGTCGGGCTCGGAGAGACTGATGAGATTGTAGAAGAGCAGTATGAGGAACTTGCAAAGATAGGTGTTATTCCGATACTAAGGGCAGTAGGAGTTCATCCCCTGCGGTTCGGGGAACTGGAAGCAGAACGCCCGACAAAAGAGAGATTGCTGAAACTTACAAAAATGGCGCGAAGAATCCTGGATAAATACGGATTAGATGCAGGTGCGGCGAAGACCATGTGCTTGCCGTGCACAGGGTGCGACCTTAACCCTCATATCGACCTTTGAATATGGAACCGCAGATGAGCGTATAAAATGCTGATATCAGATATTTACGAGGAAAGCCTGGAACAGGTAAAAAAAACTGTACTCGATGCTTTGAGGGGAGAAGATGTCATGATCATTCTCTTTGGCTCACGAGCAAGGGGAGATTACAGCAGACGTTCTGATATAGATATAGGCATACTCCCAAAGAATGAGTACAGCAAGAAAAAATTAATTCTTTTAAAAGAAAAACTTGAGGAGATGAATATTCCATATAAAGTTGAAGTGGTGAACCTTTCTAAAGTTTCAAAGGTTTTCAGAGAAAAAGCACTGAAAGAAGGAGTATTATGGAAAAGCTGAAGTTAACAGCAGAAGATGCAGGAAAGGCATTAATAACCTTAAAAGAGATAATAGACACCCCCTACTCTGTAATAGTAAGGGATGCAGCTATTCAAAGATTTGAATACAGCTTTGAGATATTCTGGAAATTCTTAAGAGAATATCTCAGGGTAATTGAGGATTATCACAAACTTATGGATAGAGTATATCAGCACCTCATGAAAGAGGTATAGATGACTGAAAAACTTGAGCACATTTCTCCCAGCATTGAAGAAAATCAAGCTTCTGATACTGAGAAGGTTTTTAATCTCCTGAAAAGTCTTAATTAATATATGATTTATGAAATCAAAATCTCACATCATGATATGGCGCTGATACAGGAAGAGCTTGAAGCAAATAAGCCGTATGAAGCCTGCGGCGTACTTATAGGGATTATCAACGATAGTACGGCGCATGTAGAAAAAGCCCTGCCTGTAACCAATGTTAGGCGCACAAGGACGAGTTTTGAGCTTGATCCGAAGGAACACTATGATGCCTGGAACGATGCTGAGAAAAAGGGCAAAGAGATCATCGGGATATACCATACCCACCCTGTCTCGTCTGCCGTTCCTTCGCTCTGGGACAGGGAGACAATGGAGAACGTTACATCAGTATGGCTTATCGCAGGCGCCGATGGGATGAGGGCTTATATATGGGATAATGGAATAAAAGCTATAAAAATAGTAGAATATGAATGAAAATGCTGTCATTCCACCTTCAGGATAAAGCTATCCACCTTTGTGGTTGCATTCCCGAGCCCTCCGACATAATTTGTGTAAACTCCGACAAACCCTCCCGGGATCTTATCAACATTAACCGGGCTGCCTTCCAGTTCATTCCCATTCCAGTATGCCGTCGCCTTTCCGTCTTTAACCCGTACAGCCATCTTATGCCAGCCCTCTTCCTTCGGAACTCCACCTGGAATTCCCCCGGGGTCCCAGAACTTCAGATAAACAGGGAAATTCCTTGTATCCAGTCCAACATAGGCAATGTTCAGTGTCGGGTCAGAGGATTTGAAATCACAGACGAACCTGTAGAAATTACCCTCCACCGGGTTTATAAGAAAAGCTATTCCTGACAACTGGCCTGTGTCACCTTCTGTAACAGGGCAGTAGATCATTGCTTCAAGATAGAAGTTATTTACCTCTCCTGTAACAGCATAGCTCAAACTTGCAAACCCCCCTGCATTTGCATTACTCAATGCACCGATGCCGTTATCTCCATCAGGTGCGTTATTGTCTCTTTTTCCTTCAAGATTATCCAGATTGAAGTATGGAAAAAATGCCCATCTAAGTTCAGGTCTACCATCAGGAAAACTATCCCTGAGCGTCATCTCATCTGATTGCGTTGAGTTCGATTGCTGCTCGGGTCTTTGTATACACCCGCTTAATACAGCGCTTAATATAACTATCACTACAAGTACTGTACCGGCCCACACTAATCTTGCCATTAATCAGGTTTTTCTTCTTTCAGGTATAAATAGTTACAACATTCATAGAGATTTATTCCCCACAAAGTTGTTTGTCAGTGAACGGAGACTATAGACTCCCGCCAATCCCAGAAGTTCAAGATTCTTGGATGCATTATAATCTGCATTCATTTCAGATTCGCATTTAAGACACAAAAACCTCTCACCTTTGCGATTTCTTCTATCGATGTTGCCACAAACAGAGCATCTCTGCGAAGTTTTCCAAGGACTCTTATGTGCTATGCATATCCCCTTCTCTTCACAAAGCTGTTCTAATCGTTTGCCGACCCTGGCATAATGCCAAAAAGATAGAAGCCTGTTAACTTTACGTGAAAACTTTCCACGCTTATTGGCTTTTACATTCTTGAGTTCTTCAAGAGCAATAAGTTTGATGTTGTCGGTGTCTAACTGCTTAAGACACCTGTTCGTTTCTGTCTCTATAAAATGATGATAACTCTTTCTTCTTTTTCCACCCTTCTTGATTATTTCTTTCAGTCCTTTTCCTATCATCTGTCCATTAGAACATGCTATCATGCAGTTGAATCCCCTATCGACTCCCATGACATTGCCTTCCTGCCTTAATGGGGTTTTCTCTTTCTCAAAAATTAGATCAATAAATATTCCTTTTTTATCATAACCGAGCCGCACCGAGTTAGATAACGTCCAGCCATTATCCCTGAATTTGTTTGTATGTTTAGTCCAGTTGAATGGAATTACCATTTTTGGTACACCAGAACCTGTTTTAATGCAAATCTCGAAATGACCGTTGAATTTCTCTATCTCCACAAACCTGCTGTCCAGGTTAGCCATATGTGATTTAAATCTCGGCATCCTTTGAGACCTTTTACTTTTTTTCATCTGCGAGCGGACTATTTCTTTAGCCTGTTTCGATGTACACTGGCTCAATCTTGCGGTTACTCCAAATCGTTCCTCTATTGATTTAGTTATGCCCTTATCTGCTAAATTTTCCGTGAAGTCGGATGCTGACCAGAAAAGACAGATGCAGTAGTTGATTATGTTTTGATATAAATTAAGGAACACTCTCATTGTATCGGATTTCGATTTGTTAAGGTCATTCAGATATATCCGTGATGTACGCCTCATTGACCCGTGATTGTTCTGTTTATATCGCTTCTTCATGTTTTTAGCGTAAATAGAAAGTTTCATGATTTAACTAATTTTTCCTTGAACGCTTCTATATAGGCATCTCTATTTAATTCAGCAATATCGCCCACGATTTATTCATTTTCCATCCTAGTGAACCACATTCCATCAGAAAAAAGAATTTCTATATTCACATTGTTTATTTTTTCATACACGCTAAACTGTACAGTTACACTCTCATTTTTTGGGTTTTCACCATACTGATAATGTGTTCCAAATGTGGCATTGTCCTCTATACCAATCTTTATCAAATTCTGTGAAATGCCCCAACTGCTCTCTCTAATCCTTCCATTGCAGTCCTGTTAAGCCTTCTCGCTATATCCTCAGTCCTGCCCTCTGCAAAAACCCTTACCTTTGGCTCTGTCCCGCTTGCCCTCACAAGGAACCATCCGTCTGTATAATCCACTCTTATACCATCCATATCCGTGGCACTCTCATAGTCCCCTGGTATCTCCTGCTTCAATCCATCAAGAACTGCCTGCGTATCCATACCCTCAGGAAGTATTTTTGCATCTTTTATCTGGTGATATCCTGGATATGAAGCAACAAGCTCAGATAGACTCTTCTCTTCCTTCGATAGTATCCCTGCCATCAGTCCTGCGAGCATAGGGCCTTCACGGCTCCACTCAAGCAGTACTGAGCCATGTTCTTCAAGACCTATCTGAGCGCCACATAGCAGTTTTGCCTGCGCAAGATACGGCTCACCGACAGGGGTATAGATCACTTCTGCGCCGAGGGTTTTTGCAACGTGTTCTATGAGGTTGGAGAACGCTATCGTCACAGCGATCTTCTTCTCTTTATCTTTGCTCTGGCGCAGTACATGGTCTGCGATTATCGCGGCAGAGATATCTCCCTGAACGAATCTTCCTTTCTCATCCACGAATGCAGTCCTGTCCCCGTCGCCATCATGTGCAACCCCAAAATCTGCGCCCTCCCTTATCACAAGTTTTTTGAGTTTTTCAAGGTTTGCGTCTGTAGGCTCAGGATTCCTCTCCCTGAACATGCCGTCGTATTCGCAGTTGAACCTGATCACCCTGTGCCCCAATCTCTCAAGTGTTTCGGGCGTCACAGATGATGCTGAGCCTCCTCCGCCATCAACCACGAGTCTCATAGGTGTTGTGGGAAATAGCCCTGTGACATACCTGACTATGTGAGCACGGTACCTATCGCTGGCTCCGTTATCTCTCAATCTTTCTCCTTTTTTTGTTATCTTATTCAGGTCACCAAAATATATCCTCTCAAGGGCAAGGTCCTCTTCTGGAGAAAAACCCCTTCCACTTTTACCCAGACACTTTATACCGTTGTACTCGGGTGGATTGTGTGAGGCTGTGATCATCACGCCAGCATCAGCCTGCCTGCCCGCCTCAAGAGAGAGCGTGTTTGGCGTTATTATACCCAGGGTCAGTGCATTGCACCCATGGTCTGTGATCCCGGCGACCAATGCCTCCTCAAGCATATCTGAGGAGATCCTTGGATCTTTTCCTATGGCAACGGTCTTACCCTCACCAAGGTATACTGCCAGGGCTGCACCAACCTGTTTTACCTTATTTGCGTCCATTCCCTCATTCACTATACCGCGAAAACCAAATGTCCCGAAAAGCTTTTTTTGTTTGCGCAGGTTCTTATAATCACCAATTTTTTCAGTGAAATCTTCGCAAGGCATGATTAACTGAATAAGTTCCTAAAGTATTAAAGTTAACCCTGATTACATAAATCTCGGCCTTGCAGATAACCGGGCCGCAAGTGCGAGTCCCCTGTACGGGAGACCGGAGATCTCATCTGATGCCCTCTCATTGAGTTCCTGTACGGTCATCTTTACATTTGCAGGTTTGTTGGGTAATGATTCACTCCTGATCGTAACAGTGATATTACCACTATTTACCTCTTCATCACCAACAACCACGACATACGGGACCCACTCTTTTCCAGCATCGCGTATCTTCTTGCCCACTGTCTCTTCCCGGTCATCAATATCTACCCTGCAGTCCAGCCCTTCTGCCACTTTTTCGGCATACTCGATATGCTTCTGTGTAACAGGGATTATGCGCACCTGCGTTGGGGAGAGCCAGACAGGGAACATGGGGACGATACCTTTTTCTGAATTCATATATGCCTTCTCAAGAAGTGCATACATACATCTCTCAATAGCCCCGCTCGGTGAGCAGTGCAGGATGAGCGGCCTTCTTTCCTCTCCTGTCGGGTCAATATACTTTATATCGTACCTTTCAGCATTCTCGACATCGATCTGGACTGTAGAAAGTGCACTTGCCTTGTCCATGGCATCAATATAATTGAACTCGAACTTGAGGACAAAATAGAAGAACCTCTGGTCCCAGAGCTCTATCAGTACAGGTTTGTTCACAGTCTTTACAAGCCCGACTATGAAATCCTTATTCTCTTCATAAAAATCCCGTGTGAAGCGGATAGCTACCTCATAATCTGAGAGGTCTAAACCGATGTCTGAGAGTACATCTATACACATATTGTACTGCTCATTGAACTGGCGTATCGCCTCATCCATATCTTTACAGAGCGTATGCATATCAGGCATGGTGAATGCCCGAAGCCGCCTCAGCCCCACAAGTTCCCCGCTTTGCTCTTTCCTGAAGCTGTAGCGGGTAAGCTCAACCATCTTAAGCGGGAGGTTCTTATATGATATGGTCATGTCATGGTTCATAAGGAACTGGCCAAAGCATGCCGCAAACCTCAGGAAAAGCTGCTTCTTATCAGCTTCTATTGAGTACTGCCTGGCAGGGAAACGGTCAAGATATTTCTTCAGTGTGGGATGGTTCATATCATACATCAGGGGTGTTTCGACTTCCATTGCCCCCTTCCTTGCAGCCTCTTCCAGGACATAATTCTCAAGCAGGCTCTTCATTAATCTTCCCCTGGGATAGAAACGCATATTCCCCTGATCAGAGCCAGGTTCATAATCAGAAAGTTCAAGCCGCCTCATAAGCTCTACATGCGGGGGTATCTTATCAACTGCCCTGCTCTTATGGATCTCATAATTCACAAACTTCGCAAGATTACCGTGTCCGCTAAAATCAAAGTCATCGGGTTTTATTAGTTCTCCCCGTGGTGTTAATATATACCAGTACGATGTTGCCTTTGCCTCGGATTTTAATGCCTCTGAGACCACTTCCTCTTTTTCCTTTACTACTGCTGCGCATTTTTTCTCACCTGCCCGTATTGTTCTTGAGAGCTCTGATAGGGGATGCCCCTTGCATTTTATAGTAAAGGATTTGTACCAGCCAAAAGGTGCACGTTTTACTTCAAATTCAGCTTCTTTAAGCAATCCCTCAAGTTTCTTTAGTGTATCAACTGCGGCTTTCGGGGATGCTAGACTTGAGCTGAGATGTGCATACGGGTAGAGCATTATACGATTCGTCTTAACCTGCTCTGCGACTTTTTTTATCTCCTCAAAAGCTTTACAGGTTGCGTATTCAATATTTCCTTCATCATCTCTCTCGACCGCCACAAAAACAGCCACAGCTTCTTCCATGCGTCCTTTTTTGAGGCTGTCCTCTATTTTTTCAGCAACCGGTGTGCTTCTTTTTGTTTCGTACTCTATATAATCAGAATGGATAAGTAGAATCTGCATTCTATCACTTTCGTGTATCTACATGATAATCAAGCTTAAAGTTTTGTTGGTTTTCTATCAATGCCGGGTTAATATTTTAAATCTATGATCATAATGATGATATTTAATAGGTAAACTTATATAGTATAGTGTAATACATGTGTCAGACAAATGTCAGACAAGTGTCTGATACGAGGCGTACAGGTATATGTCTACTGCCGAGGGAGATACCAAGAATGCAAATGCAAAGAATAACACTTAGGCTCCCGGAACAGCAATTAAAAATGATCGATATGCTGGTCGAGTATGGTGAATTTCCGTCCGCAAGTGAAGCAATCAGGACGGCTATAAGGGACTTGATCGATCAGAGAAGTGAAAAATTGGTCGGCAGGATAAAACTATTCGAGAAAGCGCAAGAACAATCAAAAAATGCTGATAGCTTCCTGCGCTTAAAGGACGAACAATAGAAAACTAGAGGGGATGAAAAATGGAATCATTTGTACAAGATGCTCTTAAAATGGCAGAAAAAGAACAGCAGTTGAAGAGAGCTGCGACAGGCGCAATGGACGAGGTTGAAGATTTCGGGACACCAAAGATCGTTGTGGTCGGATGCGGCGGCGGTGGTAACAACACAGTAAACCGCCTATACAACATAGGCGTAGCCGGCGCAGATACGATCGCAATAAACACGGATAAGATCCACCTTGATATCACTCAGGCGGATAAGAAGATCCTGATAGGTAAATCATTGACAAGAGGACTCGGGGCAGGCGGATTCCCTGAGGTCGGAAAGAGAGCTGCTGAACTTGCAAGAGGAACGCTTGAAGAGGTACTGAAGAACGCAAACCTTGTATTTGTCACCGCAGGTATGGGCGGCGGAACAGGAACAGGTGTAGCTCCTGTGGTCGCACAGATCGCCAAAGACCAGGGAGCGATCGTTATCGGTATGGTGACAAGCCCGTTCAGGGTCGAGCGAGCAAGGATGATCAAAGCAGAAGAGGGCCTTGATGATCTAAGGAACTCAGCAGATACAGTCATTGTACTTGACAATAACAGGCTGCTGGATTACGTACCAAACCTTCCGATTGATCAGGCATTCTCGGTAATGGACCAGTTGATATCAGAAACTGTAAAGGGTATATCCGAAACCATAACACAGCCATCGTTGATCAACCTTGACTATGCTGATGTCAGGGCTATAATGAAGGGCGGAGGGCTTGCTGTAATGCTTGTCGGAGAAGCAAAAGGGCAGGATAAGGCAAAAGAGGTCGTAAGGGCAGCACTGAACCATCCACTGCTTGATGTGGACACAAATGGGGCAACCGGGTGTCTGCTGCATATCACAGGAGGAACTGATATGTCTCTCCATGAGGCTGAACAGATCGCATCTTCACTGACTTACGAACTTGATTCCCATGCCAATGTGATCTGGGGCGCCAGGGTAAGGAAGGATTACGAGAGTAAAGTGCGGTGCATGGCTATAATGACCGGTATCAAATCAGCCCAGATCATGGGGCCAGGCAGCAGTAGAGTTAAAGAATCTTCACGCACCGGTTCTCCTGTGCCCGTTGGAAGATCCAGGATACCAAGAGGGCCTAATATCTCAATAATAGACCAGATAGTGTGAGAAAGGGTGATAACATGCAGTGTAAGAACTCAAGAATAGACTGCGTTACACGCATCATTAACAGGAAATGGGAAGAGGCGCGTGCATGTGACTACGGGGTCCCATGCGATCATAAAGATAAAAAGATAAAAGCATAGATCCGGCAAAAGAGCATTGTTGGATCCTTTTTATATTTTATGTGCACAAGACTAATCCATATGAAGGCCTACTTTAGCATATGGATTTATCAGATACATTGAAAAAACTAAAAAATAATGAGATAAGTCTTGAAGAAGCTGAACGCACCCTTCGGATAACTAATTTTGAACTATTATCGGATATTGCCAGGGTGGATATCCACCGCTCAAAGCGGACAGGTATTCCTGAGGCTATAATAGCTGATTGCAAGGCCTGCGATGAGGTTGTATCCATAGCACGGGTTCATTTAAAAAATGAAGGAAGAGTTATTATAACCCGGATCAGTGATGAGAACTATCAGGCACTGGGGTCACTGGCAAAAGAGATGGGGATGGATATTAGATACTCAGAGCGTGCCAGGGTTGTTGTTATAGGCAATCCTGTTGATAGAACAGGGGGAAGGGTAGGTGTTATTTCAGCAGGTACGGCTGATATTCCTGTTGCAGAAGAGGCAAAGGTAATAGCACAGGAGATGGGCTGCGCAGTCACTACAATATATGATGTCGGTGTAGCAGGGATACATAGACTGTTCCCCGGATTAACAGGGCTTGTTGAGGCAGGCGTGGATGCCGTTGTTGTTGCCGCAGGCCGTGAGGGCACGCTCCCGGCGATCGTATCAGGGCTGATCGATGCACCTGTTATCGGGGTTCCGGTCTCAACAGGCTACGGCGCAGGAGGTAAAGGCGAAGCAGCACTTCTTTCTATGCTCCAGTCCTGCTCTGTTCTAACAGTGGTAAATATAGATGCAGGGTTTGTTGCCGGTGCTTTTGCAGCAAGGATCGCGAATCTGGCTGCAAAGCACAGAAATAAAGCATAGAAATCAAAAGTGTATATCTGCTCTATCTCTTAATACTGATGTTTGCTGTCTTCCAGTTCTCATCTACACCATGAAGAGCATTAATCGAACCTGCTACCATTCCGCACAACATCTTCCTGACAAATTCATTCAGCGGGATTTTTTTCCCATCTACTTCCAGAACAATATTAACATCATTCATAAAAATCTCTGTACTCTATGGTAAAGGTTAATAATAGTCTTGTGGCTATTTTTCAAAATGCTAAAGTCTTATAGCTAATAAGACATAGTAACACCCCATACGGTGACGTTCATGGCAGAAAAGCAGATCGAAGAAAAGAAGACAGCACTTCCTAAGAAATCAGATTTCAGCGAATGGTATAATGAAATCCTTATGATAGGGGAGATAATGGATGTGCGTTACCCCGTAAAAGGGCTGTATGTCTGGTTCCCTTTTGGCTTTGAGGTACGGAAGCGAACGTACGCGATCATACGTGAGCTGCTTGATAAAGACCATCAGGAGACGCTTTTTCCTCTGCTGATCCCTGAGACCGAGTTCATGAAGGAAGCAGAACATATCAAGGGTTTTGAAGATGAGGTCTACTGGGTCACACGCGGAGGTCAAAATGAACTTGATATCCCACTTGCCCTGCGTCCCACAAGTGAGACGGCTATCTATCCTATGTATAAAGTGTGGGTGCGCTCCCATGCCGATCTGCCGATTAAGATCTACCAGATTGTGAATACATTCAGGTACGAGACAAAACACACACGTCCCCTTATCCGCCTGCGCGAGATAACGTCATTCAAGGAAGCCCATACAGTGCATGCCACATGGGATGAGGCATCAGAACAGGTAAAAGAAGCGACGCGCATCTATCAGGAGTTATACAGGCGGCTGGCAATCCCCACTATAGTCTCAAAACGCCCGGACTGGGATAAATTCCCGGGGGCAGATTACACAATGGCTGTGGACACGCTGATGCCAGATAACAAAACGCTGCAGATAGGAACTGCACATCATCTTGGGAACAATTTCGCAAAAACGTTTGATATCATGTATGAGGACATAAACGGAGAGCAGCAGTACGCCCAGCAGACCTGCTACGGGATATCAGAGCGGTGCATAGCTGCACTGATCTCTGTTCACGGGGATGATAAAGGACTGATATTCCCGCCAGAGGTTGCACCCATCCAGGTTGTGGTCATCCCGATCCTGTTCGGAAAGAGCGATGAGATAACTCAGGCATGCCGTGCTGTTGCGGAATCTCTGAGGGCAGGGGGCATCCGCGTGGTTCTTGATGAGAGTGATGAGCGCCCCGGGGCCAAGTATTACAAATGGGAGATGAAGGGCGTGCCGCTAAGAGTGGAGATCGGCCCGCGCGATCTTAAAAATAATGTGGCCACTGTTGCCAGAAGGGATAGCGGAAGCAAGGAGACAATCCCGCTGGATCATATTGCAGAAGAGATAAAGAAGCGATTCCAGGATATCCACGGCAATTTGTTTAAAAAAGCTGAGCAATCATTAAAAGAGCGCATATTCGATTGTACAACAATAGAAGAAGTAAGGGATAAAATCCCGGAGGGTATCGCCAGGATACCGTGGTGCGGCGAACGTGAATGCGGGCTTTCGATGGAAAATGCTGTCGGTGCAGGTATTCTTGGCATTCCTGAAGGCGAGCCTGGCAGAGGCGCTGGAATTTGTCCTGTATGCAAGAGAGAAACGCAGCACATGGCGATAATGGCTAAGACTTATTAGAAGAAGGAATGAATATATAATCCGTTGTATATTTAAAGGCAAAAACCTTTAAATATCTATAAACGAATTATAGATTGCTAATTTTCTCATTTTTTACTAATGAGGTATTTGAGAGGTATTTAAAAATGGACAACATGCAATATAAAGGAACTACTACAATTGGGTTAGTTTGCGATAAAGGTGTAGTCTTAGCTGCCGAGAAAAGGGCTACTATGGGACACTTTATTGCAAGTAAGGATGCCACGAAGATCTATCAAATCGATGACACTATAGCTATGACCACCGCAGGATCGGTAGGAGATGCCCAGAGGCTTGTAAAGTGGATGCAGGTCGAGGCCAAGCTCTATAAAATGCGCAGGGAAGAACCTATGACTGTAAAAGGAGTAGTAAGTTTACTTGCTAATATCCTGAACAGTTCAAGGTATTATCCATTCTTTGTCCAGCTTCTTGTCGGTGGAGTAGATAAAAACGGACCGAGCATCTA
Source organism: Candidatus Methanoperedens nitratireducens (assembly GCF_000685155.1). Taxonomy (GTDB): domain Archaea; phylum Halobacteriota; class Methanosarcinia; order Methanosarcinales; family Methanoperedenaceae; genus Methanoperedens; species Methanoperedens nitratireducens. Next base: position 51,701 of record NZ_JMIY01000004.1, on the reverse strand, counting down.
TTCACTGGATGCTATCGGTGGAGTAATCGAAGAGAAGAAAGCAGTAGCGACAGGATCAGGTTCACCAATCGCATACGGTATACTTGAAGATAGATATGTTGAAAAGATGCCGATTGAGGATGGAATTAAGCTGGTCGTACGTGCCCTGCATAATGTCATGAAGCGCGATTCTGCATCAGGCGATGGCATACGTGTAATAACAATAACTGCTGAGGGCTATAAAGAGTTAGAAGAAAACGAGATTAAAAAATTACTTGAGACTATAAAATCTTAAAGATTTTATTTTTATTTTTCCCAATTTTTGAAGGAGAACAACGATGACAGTTGATGAAGTACTTAACGACTTAAAACAGAAAATAAGAGCACAACTTCCTAAAGATATAACCATATCGGATGTAGATTTTGAGGGACCAGAGCTGGTTATTTATACAGAAGAGCCAAGAAAATTCGCAGATAGCGGCGACCTTATAAAATCTCTTGCAAAGGATCTGAGAAAACGACTGGTTGTGAGACCGGATCCAAAGGTTCTTGCCCAGCCAGAGGGAGCAATTACCTCAATCTCAAAAATTGTCCCTCCTGAGTCCGGTATCTCAAACCATTATTTTGATGTGGATACAGGTGAGGTCATAATTGAAGCTGAAAAACCAGGTCTTGTAATAGGCAGACACGGTGAAACACTGAGGGAGATCACAAAAGAGATCGGATGGACACCAAAGGTAGTTCGTACGCCTCCCATGAAGTCCGCTACAGTGAGCAACATACGCCAGTTCATGCGTGCCAATAAAGATGAACGTAAGGCTATACTGAAAACAATAGGCAGGAAGATACACCGCGGAGTATCATCCAAAGATAAATGGGTAAGATTGACAACCCTGGGTGCCTGCCGTGAGGTTGGACGCAGTTGCTTCTTACTATCAACCCCTGAGACCAGGATACTAATTGACTGCGGGGTTTCAGTGAGCGGAGATGAGAACGGTACACCTTATCTCTACGTACCTGAAGTGCATCCGATAGGTCAGATAGACGCAGTAATCCTGACACATGCACATCTTGATCATGCAGGACTTGTGCCCTTACTGTACAAGTACGGGTTCGAGGGACCGGTTTACTGCACTCCCCCTACACGCGATTTGATGGCACTGCTCCAATTAGATTATATCGATGTGGCTGCCCGTGAGGGAAGGAAGATCCCCTATGAATCGGCCATGATCCGTGAGGTTCTAAAACACACGATAACATTGAACTATGGCGATGTCACCGATATCGGCCCGGATATGAAATTGACATTGCATAATGCAGGACATATACTGGGCTCCTCGGTAGCGCACTTCCATGTAGGGGACGGTCTATACAATATTGCCTTTACAGGTGATTTCAAGTACGAGAAGACACGGCTGTTTGATCCTGCCGTTGCTGATTTTCCACGCATAGAAACAGTTGTGATGGAAGCAACGTATGGTGGATCAAGGGATATGCAGCCCTCAAGAAAAGATGCTGAGCGGCACATGCAGCAGTTAGCAAAAGAGACCCTTGAGAATAGAGGATGTCTGCTTATACCGACCTTTGCCGTGGGAAGAAGCCAGGAAGTCATGATTGTGCTTGAGGAAGCTATACGTAAGGAATTAATTGGGAATGTTCCTGTTTATCTTGATGGTATGATTTATGAAGCAACAGCAATTCATACAACACACCCTGAATATCTAAACAATGAACTTAGAAACCAGATATTCCATAAGGGAATGAACCCGTTCCTTTCAAAATGCTTTGTTCAGGTAGATTCAAAGGAGATGCGTCAGAAAATAATCGATAGTCGTGAACCCTGTATTATCCTGGCAACCTCAGGTATGCTCAACGGTGGACCAGTCATGGAATACTTAAGATCGCTCGGTCCTGAGGAGAGGAACACCATGGTCTTTGTAGGCTACCAGGCAGAAGGAACACTTGGACGGCGCATTCAGAAAGGATGGAAAGAGGTACCCGTGTATGCAGGTGGAGGTAGGACAGAGACTATCAAGATCAATATGCGTATAGATACGGTTGATGGATTCTCAGGCCACTCGGATAGAGTACAGCTTCTGGAATATGTCAGAAGGATGAGACCGAGGGCAGAACATATCATAACCCAGCACGGGGATGAGAAGAACTGTATGGATCTTGCAAGCTCAATATACAGAAAGTTCAAGATAGAGACCCGGGCCCCGATGAACCTTGAGACTATAAGGCTGGCTTAAAGTGCTCATACCCCCGTGCTCTTAGCTCTTCCAGCCTGCCTGCCCTATCAATAAATACTCCTCTGTCAATAACCTCACCGATAGCAGTTAGAGGACAGCTTCTTCTCACTCTATCGATCCTATCTGGAGCCACGGTGAATAAGAGCTCAAAATCCCCACCTGTAAAAACCACTGCCTCCAGCAGTTCATCGCCTTTCAATAGCTTTTTAACATATGGCAGGACAGGCAATTTGCTCTCATATATTTTAAAACCCACATTGCCTGCCCTGCTCATATCATGAAGTGACAGTGCAAGCCCGTCGCTGATATCCATCATAGATGTAACCGAGCGGGATTCTGCAAGGGCAATACCCTCGTATATTCTGGGTACGGGCTCAAACAATGCCTTTAATACCTCCTGACCGGGTGGTATTCCCCTATTCAGAGCAAAAAGAGCTGCTCCAGCAGAGCCAGGGTATCCTGTCACACATACGATATCCCCTACCTTTGCCCCGCTTCTGCGAATAAGCAGTTCTTTTCTCACGGTGCCAAGCGCAGTACCTGCCATTGTCAGTTCATCATGTGCGTCCGTATCACCGCCAATGATCTGCGTCCCGTATTTTGAGGCGCACTCATCCATTCCCTTTACTATTTCATCGACAAATTCAAGTTCAGTATCAGGCGGTATGCCCATTGCCATTACAACACCGATAGGTCTTGCACCTTTAGCAGCAAGATCGCTCAGATTTACCGCGACCGACATCCATCCGATCTGCCTGCCGCTCATCTGGAATGGAAAATCTGTTTTTCGGTGGAGCATATCGGTAGTTATGACGATATAATCCCCGATACCAATATCAAGCACAGCGCAGTCATCCTCACCAGCCCCTATGACGACGTTATCTCCTGGCCTTGCAAGTAACCTGGAGATATGCGCAATCAATGCCCTCTCATTAAGCTGGTTAATTTTCACAAGTAAATATCTACCACTGTATCTATAGCTTTCTCTGCATCATATTTATTATTAATAAAGGATCAGTAGACTTAAATGAACACTGTACCGGGCGACGAAGAGCTACCGCTTGTTGAACATATAAAAGAACTGCGATCAAGGATGATCATTACTGCAGTTCCGATCGTTATTATTACAGTAGTTGCTTTCATGTTCTCTGGCGAGTTGCTGCAGTTGATATGGAAACAGGCGTTGAGATTGATACCGGAGGAGGTGGTAACTGTGCCCATGGTCATGTATTCTCCGATGGAGGTGCTCATGACAAAACTGACCTTTTCCCTGGCATGTGCGCTTTTTTTTGGGATACCGCTCATAATGTACGAGGCGTTCATGTTCATAGGAAAAGGACTGTACGAGAATGAAAAACGATTCTTTATCAAGATTGTACCTCTCTCCTTCATTCTATTCTCAGCGGGTGCAGCACTTGCTTACTTTGTTGTCGTGCCTCTCACGTTTAAATATACAGTCTTTTATTCAATCGATGTAGCAGCCCCGCAGATCTCAGTTATAAAGGCGATCTACACGATGATTACGCTTGTTGTGGGTTTCGGTCTTATTTTCCAGTTCCCTCTCCTGCTGATATTTGCTTTAAAGATGGATCTCTTGAAACTTGAGCCTCTAAAAAGAAAGCGAAAGATAATATACGGTGCTCTTCTGGCAGTTTCATTATTTATATCGCCAGACCCAACAATATTTTCTGAGTTGATCGTGGCTGCAGTACTTGTGATCCTGTTTGAGTTCAGCCTCATGGTAGCCAGATTCTTTTGATGTTTTAGAGAATACAATTAACAAAACTAATATACATATTAATGCAATCAAAGGAGAAGGAAGGTATCAACTATGTTAAAAATATTCCATGACAAGGATGCAGATTTGGATGTGTTGAAAAATAAAACGATTGCTATTATAGGTTACGGCAGTCAGGGTGCCGGTCAGGCACAGAACCTTCATGATTCGGGGCTTGATGTGGTTGTAGGCGTAAGGGAAAACGGTGAATCATGGTCTCAGGTAAAGAGTGATGGTCTTGCGGTCATGAGTATTGCAGATGCTGCAATAAAAGGAGATCTTGTACAGATGCTCATACCTGATGAGATACAGAGCACTATATACTACAGTGAGGTCGCCCCGCATATGAGCAGCGGCAAAACGCTGTGTTTCTCACACGGGTTCAATATACATTATAACCAGATCGTGCCTCCAAAGGACGTGGATGTGATAATGGTCGCACCGAAAGGGCCGGGCTTCCTTGTCAGGCGCACATATACCGAAGGTATCGGTGTCCCTGCACTTCTTGCAATATACCAGGATGCGACAGGACGTGCATGGGATACAGGCATGGCCTATGCGAAAGGAATCGGCGCCACACGCGCAGGCGTGTTAGAGACCACGTTCAAGGAAGAGACCGAGACTGATCTTTTCGGTGAGCAGGTTGACCTGTGCGGCGGCTGTACAAGTATGATAAAAGCATCTTTTGAGACGCTTGTTGAAGCGGGATACCAGCCTGAGGTTGCATATTTTGAGACACTGCATGAGCTAAAGCTCATAGTCGACCTGATTCATGAAGGCGGCTTGAGCAAGATGTGGTATTATGTATCCAATACCGCCGAGTACGGAGGACTGACCGTTGGACCGAAGATCATCAATGAGCAATCGCGCCAGGCTATGAAAGAGGCACTGCGCAGGATACAGAGCGGTGAATTCGCAAGGGAGTTCATACTTGAAGGCAGGGCAAACAAGCCTGTGCTGAACGCGCTTGAGAGACAGGAGAACGAGCATCCTGTAGAGAAGGTAGGGAAAGAGATCCGCGCCATGATGCCCTGGCTTAAGAAGGATTGAGCTATCCATAATATGAAAGTAGCACTGGTATTCACACCTTTCTGGGACGCTCCATGTCCCCCTATAGGCATATCTTACATTAAAGCTGCAATCCAGGATATATCTGAATGTAAGATATTTGACCTGAATATGAGGCATGGGGGCAAAAAAGGTTTTTTGAGACAGGAAGAACTCATAAAGGAAGCCCCTGACCTGTTTAGAGAAGATATCGAAGATATCATTGCCTTTAATCCAGATATAGTGGGTTTTTCTCTATTTCACCTGAATTACCATACTGCCCTTTATATTATGAACAGGATCAAGGCACATAACCCTGAGATATATAACGTAATAGGCGGGCCCCATGCGACCTATATGCATGAAGATCTAATGAGAAATTTTAAATTTATAGATTTTTGTATAGTCGGGGAAGGAGAAGATGCGTTTAGAATTCTGATTGAATGTATCAAGTCTGGCCGTAAAGTTGATCATGCAAATGTTGTGTCTAGAAGAAAACCAATATTACAGACCCTTCGGGGCTCTAAAACGAGGCAGAATCAACCATTATCGGTATTTCCGGAATTTGATGATTTTGACCTTGATGCATACCCGGTGAGGATGCTGCCTATCATGCTCACCAGAGGCTGTACTCAAAGCTGTAACTTCTGCGGACTGCCCTATGTCCTTGGCGAATACAGGTGCCGAAATCCTGAGGACGTATTGCAGGAGATAAAAAGAGACATTAGAATTTGCAAAATCCATCAAACCATATTGTGTTGAGATGACCTTTGTACCGTTTTATATCTTTATTAAATCCAGAATGTTCAGAAACTACAGAAAATTTAGCATCAAGAAATTGATAAAGCTATCTCCGTATGATATCTTTTTTGATTATATATCTGATAAAGGAGGGATATATCCTTATCAGAAAAGAGTATCTCTTGCTCAAGAACTCTGGAGAGAATTTAATATAGGTCAATCATTCATTTTCGATGATGGATGCAAAAAAGGCAAAGAGGGATATTCTTATTCGACACTCTTCAGCAGTGCTTTTAAAAAATGATTATTTATCTCCCAAGTGCAGCATGAGCCTTTGCAAGGTGCCTGGCCGCCAGCGCTCCGATGAGTGAGATCTCACCTGCCAGGACCGCTGCTGCTATTATCTCGGCGAGTTTCTTTGAATTCACACCCGGAGGGTCACCTGCGCCTGCTGCACCCAGCATACTCAGGCACTCCTGCTGTGCACCGATACGCGTTCCTCCCCCGACTGTTCCCACAGCGAGCGAAGGAAGAGTGACCGAGCAATAGAGATCCTCATCTTTAAGTTCAATCGTGGTCATGGCATTGCTTGCCTCAACAACATGGGCTGCATCCTGTCCGCAGGCGATGAACATGGCTGCTGCGATATTTGCAGCATGGGCATTAAATCCAAGCGACCCTGCACGGGCTGAACCTACAAGATTCTTTCTGTAATTCACCTCTACCATTCTCTCAGGAGTGGTCTTCAGTTTCCCAAGAACTATCTCCCTGCTCAGTACCACATCAGCAGATACTGTTTTACCCTTGCCCATTATAGCATTGATTGCAGCAGGCTTCTTATCTGTGCACATATTACCTGATAATGCAACAAGTTCCACATCGTTTTCCTCTATAATGAGATCAACAGCCGCATTCGTGGCAATTGTGACCATGTTCATACCCATGGCATCCCCTGTATCATAGGAGAACCGCAGGAAAACACTCCTCCCTGCTACAAATGGATCAACCGCAAGCAGCCTGCCAAAACGCGTGGTCTCTTCTGCTTTCTCCTTCAAGCGCTGGAAATTCTCTTTAACCCACTCCACAAGCCTTTTTACGCCTATTACATCATTTGCCCTGAAAACAGGAGCTCTTGTCATCTCATCTTTGAATATCCTTACGTTCGCACCGCCGCAGGCAGTAATGACCGAGCATCCCCTGTGTGTGCTCGCAACCAGTGCGCCTTCGGTAGTTGCCAGGGGGATATAGTATCTGCCGCTTGCATATTCACCGTTGATTAAAAGCGGCCCTGCAACCCCGAGCGGAACCTGTATGGCACCTATCATATTCTCAATATTGCGCTTTGTTATATCCTCTGCATCGAACGAGAATTGATCGATATGCTTAAATTCCACTCCTGTCAGTTCTGAGATCGCAGCACGCCGAAGTTTAACTGCATCTTTTGTATCAAGCATCCCGTCAATCTCATGAAGACGCATCTCACCAGCTTTGAGTTTTTCAAGGAGTTCTCTGTACATAAGAGAGCGTAATTGATCTTGATGGTTAAAAAGATATCAGACTCAGAGGCTAATCACAAGCTGCCCTTCTTCACAGTACTTCAGCATCAGGTCAGCTACTTCAAAGGAATGTATAATTTCCACGCCTTCTATCAGCTCATCTTTCTCAAAACCGATCATCGCAGATGCCAGTTCGCAGCATTTGAACCTTACTCCCATATCCATACATTCCTTAATATGTTCATCATATGGGGGATTTCCATGCTTTCCCTTTTTTGCAAGGATAACCCCCATCGGCCCCCACAGAACCACAACTACGTCCAGTCCCTTCTTACGAAAATATTTTGCAAAACGCAGTGTTTCCATAGGGCTTGTACTTTCATATACCATATTTTTAAGAAATAGAAGGACTTTTGAGACTTTCCTTGCAGGCATCAGCATATATTTGGAATAGAAACTATTTAACTCTGACTTTAAAAACTTAAATGGTGTTTATTATTATAATCAAATGATTACTATGCTCACCATCAGTATAAATTATTATACAAAGTAGAAAAGCTTATATATTGTAATGGACTTTAATAAAATCAAACGAGACAGAGAAGGTAACTAGGAAGAATGTTTGGTAGCTGGCCGGGTAAATCGTATGCAAAGCCAGCTACCTGCATTGACCGACTGAAAGCAGTCAACACTGCTTATTTTCGGTTTTCATGGTTATAAACCTATCGGATGAAGTGAATAGTGTGTGGACGACGCTCTTCTCTGTGCAAAACGGTGGTGATAATCTTGAGCCTCATAAGCAAAAACGAGCAGAGAAAAAAGATCAGTGTTGTAATACCTACATTAAATGAAGCTCTAAATATAAGAGAAGTATTTTCGGATATACCTGCATTCGTTGATGAAGTGGTTGTTGTTGATGGTAACTCGACAGACGGGACCAGGGAAGAGATACTAAAGCTCAGAAATGATGCAAAAATCATAGTAGAAAGACCCTCTGGAAAAGGCACTGCAATAAAAACTGGATTTGAGCATGCAACAGGCGACCTGATAGTCATGATGGATGCAGACGGCAGCCATGACCCTAGGGAGATTCCTTCACTTCTTGAACCTGTGCTCGATGGCTACGATGTCGCAAAAGGATCACGCTTACTGCCGGGTGGGGGCTCTGAAGATCTCACACCGTTCAGGAGATTCGGTAACAGCATATTTGTGGCAATGGTGAACAACATGTACGGCACAGACTACACAGACCTATGCTACGGCTACCGTGCATTCAAGAGAGAGGCCCTGAAGAAGATATGCTGCAGCTCAAGCGGGTTTGAGATCGAGACCGAGCAATCGATACTTATGAAAAAAGCAGGGCTGAGGGTAAAAGAAGTACCTTCCTTTGAGGCCAGGAGGAAGAACGGGAACTCCAATCTCAACTCATTCAGGGATGGGTGGAAGATACTTGGTATTATAGTCAAAGAATATTTTAAAAAATTTGACAGGAGGTGAAAGAGTGAGAAGAGGATTACTACTTGTGATAGCAACAATAGCAATAATGTCAACAGTGACTCTGGCAAGTGCATATGCGGAACTGACGGCTGATCCAAAAGAACTGAGTATAGATATAGGTTCAACAGGCAGTCTCACTTTAACTCTAGATACAGACGATGATGGAAAAGCAAAGTTAAAGTTCGAGACAGATTCTGATGAAATCAAGGCCAATCTGATAGAAGATTCATCAAGCAGTGAGACTGGTACTGGAAACGATGGAGAGCTTGAATTCGATAATACTCCAAAGATTCCTAAGACGTTCACACTTGAGATAACGCCACAGGACGGTGCAACCGTCAACGAGAAACATGACATCTATATTGAATACCAGAATAAAGACGGCATAAAGAAGAAATGGAGTACCAAAGCTTCAGTTACAGCTACTGTGGTTCCAGTCCCAGAGTTGAGCACTGTAGTACTCATGTCGGCTGGCTTGCTGGGAATGATCGCGCTGGTAAGGCGACAGAGAAGAGACTAAAAAACAGAGCAAATCAAAACAAGATTTAGATGATTAGAGCATACCTCCATAAGGAGGATGCTTTAGTATTTTTAAAATTAGAAGGTCGGATTGGAGATGATTATTTGAGGTATTGATGAGGAGATATTGAGAGTATTGAGAGTATTGAGAGAAGAAAAAGTGAGTAGTATAAAGGTCTCAATTATCGTCTGTACTTACAGTATAGAATTTCTTTCTGATACCTTTGAGTGCATAAGCTCACTAACCAGTCAGAATTATGCAGATAAAGAGATACTTCTTGTTATGGATGAGAACTATGAACTATACAGATTGTTAATTGATTCTCTTCCTGAATCGGTAAATATAATAATCAATAAGCATCCCGGTCTATCTGAGGCCCGAAATCTTGGGATTAAAAATGCAACCGGCGATATTATTGTTTTTATAGATGATGATGCCGTTGCAGATAATAATTATATCTCAAACATGATTAAAAATTATGAAGATAAGAATATAGTAGGTGTTGTTGGGAAGATCCTGCCGAAAGAGAAGCCGAATTATCCTGAGGAACTATACTGGATTGGAGGATTCACATACAAAGGTTTTCCAGATAAAAGATGCGAAGTAAGGAATGTCCTTGGATGCAATATGTCTTTCAGAAAGGAGATTTTTGATAAGGTTGGATTTTTTGATATTAATCTTGGGCGGGTCGGAAAAAATTTAGTAACTGCTGAGGAAACTGAGTTCTGTATAAGGGTATTAAACTCACTTCCAGGCTCAAAGATAATCTATGATCCTTCTGTTATTGTTTACCATAAAGTGCACGGGTATAGACAGACTTTCAGGTATATGATGAGAAGGGGGTATCACGAGGGTGTATCGAAAGCGCATATTGGGAAGTTGTATTATAATAAGGACGGCGGTAGCAAAGCACTCTCTACAGAACAGACATATCTTAGATATTTATTAGCTAAAGCGATTCCTGCACGAATAGGAAACATGCTTGTTGGTAGAGATGTTGTGTATAATACAAAAGAGACGATAGCGTTGTTAATGGTAACAGTCAGTGTTGGATTTGGTTATATAATCGGGAGGATAGAATGAAAAGAGTAATACTAAAAATCGGATTTTAGATTGCAGGCTTGGATTAATTATGAAGCTATATACAACATCCAGGAACTGGCAGGCAGTTCAATCATAGAGGGATTTTTAGTATGAACTGGAGGAAGCCAATTATTATAGGTCTGCTAAAGCTGACCGGAAGTGAAATTCCTAAAACATTAGAATTTATTAAAAGTATAGAATATAAGAATAAAGAGGAGATTAAAGCCATTCAGAGAGAGAGATTAAAAACCTTGCTTCTGCATGCTTATAGAAATGTGCCATATTATAATAGAGTCTTGAGCGAAAGTGGCGTGGTTATTGATGGAAAGATCAATTTAGATAACTTTTCAAAAATCCCAATACTTACAAAAGATATTATTCGGAAAAATTTTGAAGAACTAAAGAGTAAAGATTTGAATAAAAGGAAATGGTATTTTAACACTTCCGGGGGGTCCACAGGAGTTCCAGTTAAATTCATACAGGATAAAGAATACCTGGCTAAATTAATGGCTACGAAGGTTTATTTTCCATTAGTTAATGGAAAAAATATAGGTGAAAAAGAGATTCATTTATGGGGTTCCGAGAGAGATATCTTAAAAGGTTCTACAGGTTATAAGGCTAAATTTTACAACTGGTTAATCAACAGAGTTCTTTTAAATAGTTTTTTAATGAGTGAAGAAAAAATGGAAAACTATGTAAAAATTTGGAATGATTTTAAACCTGTGTATGTCTGGGCATATGTAGATTCTATCTACGAATTTTCAAAGTTCATTGATCGAAATAACTTTAATATCTGGTCTCCCCGATCGATCATTGTTACTTCAGGAACTCTACATAAAGATGTCAGAGGTTTTGTTGAAGATGTATTTAAAACTAAGGTTATAAATCAGTATGGCTCAAGAGAGGTTGGTGATATTGCTGTTGAGTGTATAAATCAAGAAGGACTTCATATTTTTGAATATTCACAATATTTAGAAGTATTAAATAATGATTTAGAACCTGTTAATATAGAGGAGGCTGGAAAAATTTATGTGACCAATCTTGATAATTATTCTATGCCTTTGATAAGATACGATATAGGGGATATGGGAATAGTTTCAACTAAAATATGCTCCTGCGGCAGGGGGTTCTCTATGCTTTCTGAAATTACTGGCAGAGTTTCAGACCATTTTAAAAGGAAAGATGGCACTTTAGTTCATGGGGGATATTTTAGAGGTCTATTTTACTTTAAGAACTGGGTTAATAAATTTCAAATTATACAGGTGGATTACAATTTTATTCGGATCTATATAGTATTGTATGGAGAAAAGGATGAAAATGATTTGAAAGATATTGAAAATAAGATAAAAGCTGTCATGGGTGAATCCTGCAAAGTAGAATTCAATTTTGTTAATGAGATAAAACCAAGTGATAGCGGGAAATTTTTATTTACCAGAAGTCTGATCTATCAAAAATAAAACACCATTAAATTATGAGCCTTAACTCGGAAAATGTAATAATCAGTCAAAAGAAGTGATGTTGTTAGTTATGATAGCAAACGTCGAAAACGGATATGTGGCAGGAGAGTTGAAATGAAAAAAATAAAATTAGCAATAATAGGATGCGGTGCTGTGGCGGAAGTTTTTCACATACCAACGCTCCAGAGGATGCCAGAGTTTGAAATTGTTGCTCTGGTTGATGCAAATGAAGAACGTGCAAAGGAACTAAAAAACAAGTATAGCCTGAATTGTGAAACTTTCAGCGATTACAAAAAAGTTTTATCAAAAGATATTGATGCTGTATTCATATTAACTCCCCCTAAATTTCATTCTCAAATAGCAATAGAATGTGCAGAAGCTGGAAAACACATATTTTGTGAAAAGCCAATGGAAACAAGCCTTGAAAAAGCCAAAGACATGGTAGAAGCTTCTGAAAAAGCAGGTGTCAAACTTATGGTTGGCTTAAATTTTAGATTTATTCCTCAGTTTAAGAAGGTTCACGAACTTATAGAAAAAGGATTTCTGGGGCATTTGATAGGAGCTTCTTCAACTTTTTTTACAAATGCCTCTGTTTGGCCCTCAAAATCTAAGTTCCAGTACTCCAGAGAAGGCGGAGGAGCTCTTTTTGAAATGGGTTGCCACCACATGGATCTAATACGATGGTATCTTGGAGATATCAGGAACGTTTTTGGGAACATCAAAACGCTGAACAAGGATATTACTATTGATGATACAGCCAATGTTTATATGGAGTTCAAAAATGGAGCTGCTGCTAACCTTGCGGTTGTATGGGGAGATTTGAGCATAAATGAAATAAGGGTTTACGGGGATGGAGGATTTATATATGCAAATGGAAGTAAAAATGAGGTGCTTTTTACACCCAAAGGGGTTGTTGCACAGGCACCTATAAGAATTAAGGCAGATAAAAAAATTTCAGCATATCACGAAGAATTCAGGCATTTCTTTGAATGCATCATGGAAGATAGAACGCCTGTAGTGAATGGTACTGAAGGCTATAAAACCCTGGAATCAACCCTTGCGGCTTATGAATCGTATGAGAAGGGAATATTCGTAGAGGTAACAAAGAAATGATAGATAACGATAAAGTCTTAATCAAAAAAATGCGGGATTCAGAAGCAAATATTGAACCAAATTTAAGAGAAGCCCTGGATGTCCTGCATTTTGAAGTAAATGACCGGGATAATATTGTTATCAAACCCAACCTGTGTGATTTTAGACCAGCCTGGGAAGGAGGCACAACCGATCCAAGAATCGTTGAAGCTTTTATAAAGATTATTAGAGAAAAAGCAAATCCAAAAATTACCATAGTCGAAAGTGATCATGCTGTAGCTACTGCGGATGAAGAATTTGAACGGATGGGCTATAAAGAAATGGCTGAAAGACTGGGGGTTGAGCTTGTAAACCTGAGCAAAGATAAACGCTATGAGGTGGTACTGGAAGGTCATTATTTTGAGACGCTTAATACTACAGAAACCTTACTTGGAGCAACTAAAATCATATCTATTGCAAAATTAAAAACTCATATCCAGCAGAAGATAACCTGTAATATGAAGAATCTTTTTGGTCTGCTGCCTGAGAAGTACAAGGCAAAGTATCATCCGTTCATGTCAGAAGTGCTGGTGGATCTGGCTGAGTATTACAGACCTTTCTGTATTATCGATGGAATCGTGGGAATGGAGGGACCTGGACCTTCCGATGGTTATAAAAAAGAGGCAGGAATGATCATAGTTGGGAATAATCCAGTAGCAACAGACGCAGTTGCTGCCAGAATAATGGGGTTTGATCCTGAAAGAGTGCCTAATTTACGATATGCTGAAAAAAAAGGTCTGGGCACAACAAAACCTGAAGTGATCGGGAATATTGCGGAAGGAAAGTTCGAGTTTATACCTGTGTATTCTTATTTATCATATAGATTCGCATTATTTCTAAATAAGTGCAGTTTCAGGGTAAATCGTTATTTTGAAGGAGTATCAAAATTTATTTCATTAGCAGGTGGTGGGCTCATGATCTTTGCCAGAGGATATTATAATAGTTCTGAATTCGGGACACTTTTCAAAAAAGATGGCTTTAGATATGTCAGAGGTTTGATTATAAGATTAAAAGTTTTATTTATATTAAGACTAAAAACATAAGTAATTTTATATGTGGTTTTTAAAGAAATGGTTGGATACAGCTAATTTTGTACTCATCTGTTGTTCTCAAAAAAGTGATAAGAAATGAAATTTCTATTTCTTTCAGGAATGGCCTGGAAACATTCTACTGCAACAGAGATTCACCTAAAAGGAATTCTCTATAATTTTCCTTCTGAACACGAATTATTTGTGATATGTCCATCAGCATTTGATTTTCATGATTCGTTTAATTTGAAAATAATCCCGCTGGGATTAGAGACCACGTCACCAAAGTTTTTATATAATTTAATAAAATTTATTCTAAAATCTTTTTTAATTGGTCTAAAAACAGGTCGAAAAGAAAGTATCGACTTAATATATGTTCGTCACGGGATTAATTCGTTCTCTGCATACCTGCTGAGTAAAATCTTGAAAATCCCGTATGTTATAGAGGTCAACGGTATTTTACATCAATATGGTGAAATAGAATATGCTTTTAGACCAAATAAAATAATTTTAATCATGTTTTCCTATGTTATTAGAATTGTAGAAAAAATTGTATTAACAAACGCTTCATATGTTTTTGTTTCAACCAGTGGTAAAGGGATTATTAAGATGCTGAAATACAGGTTTAATATAGCTCAAGACAAAATTGTACCTTTACACAATGGTGTTGATATAAATATATTCAAACCAATCGACACCGCAATAGCTCGGAAAAAATTAAATTTAAATCTTGAAACTAAATATGTTATATTTACAGGGTCTCTTGAACAGTGGCAAGGGCTAAGTTATTTAGTTGAGGCTGTGCCTATTGTCCTAAAAAAACACCCAAACACTGTTTTTTTAATTGTTGGGGATGGTCAATTCAAGGACTATATATTGTATATGATCAATAAATTGAAAATACAAAAAAACATCAGATTGATCGGGCGTGTTCCACACAAAGAAATAGTGTGGTACATAAACTCAGCAGACATCTGTATTGCTCCGTATGATACAAGCAAAAAAGACCTTGACTTCTCTCCACTAAAAATTTTTGAATACATGGCCTGTGGTAAACCTGTAATCTCTACTGACATATGGGGAATTAAACAGTATTTGAATGGTTGTGGTCTTATAAAACCTCCTGACAATGCTGGCGAATTAAGTGATGCTATAATTTATTTATTAGATCACAAAGAAATATGTGAAAAATTGTCTTGCACAGGTTATAATAAAGCAACAAAAGAATATAGCTGGGGGCGTGTAACTGAAGAAATAGCGCTTTATTGTAGCAAGTTAAAACAAAAATTTAAATAATTCAGGACTTACGCGATTAACTTTAACCAACAATAAGTTCTATGATCTATATTTATATATAGATATAAACGAGTTATCATAAATTTTCTGGTTAAGTTCGGACGTTGGTATTAATTCATCCGATTCAGAATATTTATATCTATATAATTTAGGTCCTTTAATACCAACTATCCTTCCTTCGGTTAGCCACAATAGTTTATCTTTGAACTCTTCTATCCTGAGCACAATATATCCTTTATTTATGTATCCAACATCCGTTTGCTCTATTATGTAGCTTTTTGAAAAATGACTTAAATATCTAGAAAAATAATTCCAGGTATGATAATCAGAATAAACTGCATCTATACTATTATTAAAAATACCTTCTAAAAAAGAAAAACCAGATATTTCTGCTTCATTAAAGTATAAGTCACTTTCGATATTTAGCCAGCTTATGTTCAATTCTGGACTATTTACTGAATTGAACATAGAAAAAAAAGCAAAAAAACCAACTATTAATATAGAGATTCCTATGGCTCTATCTCTACTATTTTTATTATAAAGTATAGTATACAAATAAATTGTTCCAAATGCCATGGCAAGCACTACAAACGGCATCATAAGCAAAGGGAGTCTATTAGTAAGGAATATTTCTCCAAGAAGACCAGCCGGGCCTGGAATATAGAAAAATATTGCAATTGGCAAGATCAAGAGTACGATATTTCTTATTCTGTTCTTATGTATGTCTGCCGTATAATAAGCACAGAAGATGCCGATAAATGCTAAAAATACTATTAGCATATAATCTATACTATTTAATAAAAATTCACCTAATGTTATTGGCAATGCTCCTGAAAAAACTTCGTTATCATACAAAACTGATTTTTTCATCTGGTAAACTGTATTTGCTACCATAACATATTGCACAAAGAACCAGTGCGCTAAAAATCCACATATAAATAGAAGAACATACTTTCTAGATATTATATAATCTTTTTTGTAAATTAGTATCTCCGATAACAATAATAGAAGCAATATGAAAGCTACAAAAATAGTAGTTGTTTGATGTTCAATAATCAATATAAAACTGAAAAGTATTAGAAATAAATTAAATAAAGTTTTTGATCTAAAAATTTTAATTTCATTTGTTTTTATGAGTAAGAATACTATTATTAAAAATATGACGAATCCTAATGATAGTGGAATCACATAGGTTCCATGAAATATAAATTTTCTACTTATTGCAAAGAATAAAACCCCTAATAAAGAAATTTTTTCATTTTTTGTTAATGACTTGAATATCAAATAGATAAAAAGAGTAGAGGGAACATATGAGAGAGCTGTTAAAATAAAAAATGCAACATTTGTATTAATGCCCATAATTATTATGCCCATTGCGTTGAAAATATAGTATATGGGCGCATATTCATAATAATCCATAGCATCAGTTATATGAAAGCTATCTAATATACTCTGTATATAATATAAATGTACGAAAATATCTGTATAACCAAAAACGAAGAAATATTTTAAGTTCTGGCCCCATATCAAATTTAATTGTAGAAGTATAATTTGTATTAATATCAAATGTTTGTCAAAGTTATTTTTACATGAAAGAATTTCCAAAAATAGAATCATGCTTATAAGAGATAAGACTAAAAAATATAAAATTGGCCTCTCGTAATATTCATATAAGAGAAATAAACTATAAGAATATAATAATAAATACAATATCAAAAACACTTTTGTGTTAGATATATTTAAAAAAAAAATGATTTTTGCTGTAAGGAATCTAAAACATTTTTATTTCTTAGTAGAAAAATAAAGCTCAGTATAACTGGCGGTAACAGGTATAACGTCCTGATCGCATGTCCGGTATAGCCCAGTAAGAAGAGGATCGGAAGAATAGAAATTAGAAATAATATCGGTAAATGTAGTATAACCCTGCTTAAGTGGTTAAATAAATTCTCGTTGTTTTTCATAATCTATTAACTTTACCTTGTTACATCAATATACTTAATTCTTCTGAGATATCGCTGAGTTAAAACCTGATATTCTCAGTGTTGCATCCACGTTCCTGTTTGTTGTTTTGAGCCATCCCGCAATCCTGGGACTGGCAAATTCCCTATCTGAAACAATGTGGATGAGCCTGCCGGACAGCCATTACATCTGTTGCAATGCCTCAATGACAGGTGCTAAAATACGTCCCCAACGGTCAAGAGAGTTAGTTAGCTACTGAACACCATAAATAAACACATTTGAGTCTACCCCGTCTGTTGCATCAATTGAATCAAATGTTATATTTTTTGATCCAACATTAGAGAACACATATATATTTCTCCAATTCCTTCTTGCTTCAGTCCCAATTACTGTAATGTCCTGAGAAGCTCTGCCAAACAAATCAATAATTCGTATTCCACCACTATATGCTTTTTTCCCATTATCATTTGCAGTTACATTTATTATTGTCGAATTTCTTACTGCTCTCATGAATAAACCGGATTCTTTGTTATAACTTGCATTAAGATTGGTAATATAAACTGAAGCATTTTCAGCCAGTAAACCATGAGTATTATTTAATACTGTAATGTCGTTTAATGTAAATACTGCATCAGTAGATCCAGTTCCAGATAAAAATATTCCTCTTGAATCACTTGTTGCATTATTATTTATCGCTGTTATTGAATTATACGTATTATAGAGTTTTTCATTCGGTACTGTACTTCCCCTATCACTAAGTCCACTAATCCTGTTATTTTTAAATATGGAATTTTGAACTGTATTATACCAGCCCCGCCCGGCAGTATCACTTCCAAGATGTATTCCACCCACGAAATTATGATGTGAGTACACGTTTTTAATAATATTGTTATTTGCCTGCCATAAGTTAATTCCATAGTACCCACCATTTTTAACTTCTGTTCCATCAATAGTAACTTTATCAGTATTCAATAAACTAATACAACGCATATTTGTGTTACCATCTGTTTGACTATTACAATCAATTACTCCGCCAATAATTTTACTATTACTTGTACCTGATAGTCTCAATGGAATTGTATTTCCAGAGGATATGATTATTGCTTCTCTAAGATCTAAAACTGTATTACTTTTAACGTTTATCCCGGTTACTGTAAATTTACCTTTTAAATATACATAATATTGTTTCTTACCAAGTGTTGGATTATTATCTACCATATCTAATGCATTCTGTATTATAATTGTTGAGTCTGTACCACTGTAATCTATTTTTCCTGTATAACCATTTTTTGCATATGTATTTATGCCATCTGTATAAATGATATATGAATAGGGCCTCAACTCTACATCATCTACCCAGAGTGTACCGTAACCATCCCATGTATTGGCATACACATAGATCCATCTTGTATTGGTACCTGTCTTGAAGGTAATCTGCTTCTGTGTCCAGTCGTTTGTGCCCTTTTTAAAATTGAAACCGATATTTTTTAGCGACTTTTTATTAGCATCCAGTTCCACCACCCTTATTGCAGGCGCATTCGTACCTCCTACCCCCTGGGTCTTAAACCAGACCGAGAGGATGTAGTTCTGAAGCGACTCAACTTCTATCAAATCTGATTTTGGGTATCCACTTTTACTATCCGTTGTCCCCGGGATGCTTATTTTTACAGATCTACTGCCACTATAAGAAACGGTACTCCATAACGGCGTATTTCCATCGACTGTCACAAAGCTCCAGTTCAGAGGCTTTGTTGCACCACTCTCAAATCCAGGGTTTGCGATGAGGTTTGAGCGTCTTAACTCTACATCATCTATCCAGAGTGTACCATAACCATCCCATGTATTGGCATACACATAGACCCATCTTGTATTGATACCTGTCCTGAAGGTAATCTGCTTCTGTGTCCAGTCGTTTGTGCCCTTTTTAAAATTGAAGCCGATATTTTTTAGTACCTTTTTATTAGCATCCAGTTCCACCACCCTTATTGCAGGCGCGTTAGTACCTCCTGCCCCCTGGGTCTTAAACCAGACCGAGAGGATGTAGTTCTGAAGCGACTCAACTTCTATTAAATCTGATTTTGGGTATCCACTTTTACTATCGGTTGTCCCCGGGACACTTATTTTCACAGATCTACTGCCACTATAAGAAACGGTACTCCATAAGGGCGTATTTCCATCGACTGTCACAAAGCTCCAGTTCAGGGGCTTTGTTGTACCACTCTCAAATCCAGGGTTTGCGATAAGGTTTGAGAAGTGAATAGGGGCTGCCAACGATGGTGTTGTGTACGTCAGGAGCAGGACAAAAAAGATAAATACAAATTTAATATACATAATCATCACTATGGTAATGATAAGTAATAAATATTTCCATTTACATAATAATTATGTAAATGAATGATCATGTTAGAACATATTTGCCAGTGAATCCTCAGGTGGGTTAAAAAAATCGTGAGGAAGGAGGAGGTATGAAGAAGATATAGCCACAGTAATGCAGGAAGTCCAACAGAGCTGTTGATTTAGTTTCCGAACGCAAGAAGCGCAATAAAGCAGCATATCTCATCATACCAGTAATAATAAATATATCTGTAATTAGATTTAAATGTACCTAAAGTTTCAGGGAAACTTTTAACGTTTTTTATAAACTATTTTGAGTTTTTATAGTTTATAAACGTTTTTTTTAAGTTATGCAGGTTCTAATCCTGCTTTACATACCGGCTCAGCATAATCGATATCACCTATCAATGTGTTTACCTGCCTTTGATAGCACTAATTTTAAGGCAAATTCTACCGGATTTTTCATCTTGTAAATCACAGCTATAGCTGCTATAGTATTAGCTGCAAGGTAAGCCGCGGCTGCGCCTTCGATGCCACTACTTTTAATAAGAGGCACTGATAGAACAAGGGTAATCGCAGCTTTTACTGCATTGATCTTTACTACGCTTGCCACTCTTTTTTGGGTGTTTCTCACAGCAGTAAAGATGCTGCTTAGTGATAGAGGAATACTTGCTGCTGCAAGGATAATAAGAGTAGTCGATGCATTTTCAGCATAGTCCGGATTGAAAAGATTCAGAAAAAACTTTCCAAGAAGCACGAAAAGCAGTAATCCAGGTAAGAGAAGTGCTACATTGAAGCGTACTGCCTTGCCAACATTGCCCCAGAATTTTTCACCATCCGAAGATTCAGCAAGGAGCGAGTTTGATATCGATAGCGGAACTCCGTGGAGTAAACTCGCCACTGTCATTGCTATGAAAAAGAAGCCTGTAGACTCAGCAGAGATCATATTCATGATTATAATAGGAAGTACAAAGCGTGGGAGAGAAGAAAAAATTCCTGCAATATAATTCCCGGCAGAAAAACTTACCATACTTTTAATTACAGGATCAAATTCAAGCATTAGAAAATATCCCTTCCATACCTTATATAGTAGGATAAAACCCATGATTACAGCCAGCACAAGGCCTATACCCCAGGATAGAAAAATCCCCATAGCCCCAAAGCCTGCAAATAAGACAAGAGGAAATATTTTAACAAAACCAAAAAGTGTCTCCTTGGCCATATGGAAAAAAGACCTCTTTCCAGCCGTGAATGCCCCGCTTATGAGCGCAGAGACAGTCGATACTACTGTAACAGCAGCGAAAAGTATTGCAGGTTCTAAATCGCCAAGGACCGGTTTTAGCGATGGCGTCCAGATCTCAAGCCCTGATATGAATATTAACGAGAATACAAGAGATGCCGCAATACTTGCTATCATGCATGAGTTGATAATCCTTCTGGCATTTGCGGGGTCTCTTGGCAGGTAAAATAATAAAGCTATAGGAAAACCCAGAGAGCTTACCATAGCGATCAGTAACATGCTGGACAGCACTGCCGAGACTGTCCCGACCTCATCAGGTGTATAGTATCTGGTAGCAATTACCCAGAAAAAAAATCCGAGAATAAGGTTGGAGAGATTCGTAGCCATAAGGTAGATTGAGTTTTTGAGAAGTGAATCGCTATAGATTCTTTTGAGAAAGCGCATGAAAACCCTTTAAGTGGGGCAGGGCAAAAAGATTTCTGAACAAAGTATATAGAGATTTAAAGACATTGGTAAAAAAATGGAAATCCTCAAGAAACTTCCCCAGGATCTCTTTATTATACTTATCTGGGTTCTGCTCACGCTTGGTTTTGTCGTTACTCCTGTATTAGAGGATACCTTTGTAAGAGCAATCCTTGGCATGCTCATGATGATCTTTATTCCCGGCTATGTACTGATAGCTATACTATTTCCAAAGAAGAAGGACCTGGAAGCTGTCGAGCGCATTGCATTGAGCTTCGGCCTGAGTATTGCAGTAGTGCCTCTTATTGGTCTGCTGCTCAATTTCACTTTCGGGATAAGGCTTATCCCTATACTTTTGATCCTGTGCCTGTACTCAATAGCCCTTGTATTCGCAGCAGCGTACAGGCGGGAGAAACTGCCTGAGTATGAGCGGTTCACAGTCCCTTTTCACAGCATATATGAGCTAATTGATAGCGAAATAAACACTCCTGAAAGCAGAACTGATAAGATCCTGACCATTATTCTTATATCTTCCATAGTTCTGGCAGCCGGCATGGTATATTTTGTGACCACGACGCCCAGGATCGGGGAGAGGTTCACGGAATTCTATATTCTCGATCCGTCTGGAAAAGCAGAGAACTATCCTACCAGCCTTAAATACAGCTCTACTGCAGAGATCCTTGCTGGTGTAGTAAACCATGAATATAATCCTGTCAACTATACTGTTCAGGTTGCGCTTGATAAAATCATCCTGTCTGATACCAGGTTCATGCTTGCTCATAATGAGGCTTGGGAAAATAAAATGACATTTGTACCTGATAGAGAAGGGAATGATCTGAAGCTCGAGTTCTGGCTGTTCAAGGATAACAACTTCACAGCTCCCTATAGATCACTGCATCTATGGGTGAACGTAACAGAATGAAAATGAAAAAAGAGCTATATATCCCTGTGCTGGGCATCGCGGCAGGAGAGTTGATGATGTTATTCGGGCATGTGTATCTCAGCTTAGCTGTGCACATAATAAACCTTCAGGGTATAATACTTCTACTTATTTTCAGCAATTCCTCATCACCAGCAAAAAATATTCTTCAAAGCCTGCTTCTATTGCTTCTGATGCGGATTATAAATCTGGCAATGCCCCAGTTTTTCACAACAACCCTGATGTGGTATCCACTGGTGTACGGGATCATGTTTTTACCAATATATTCAATTATCCAGAATCAGCAGATATCATCACGAGAGATCGGCATTGATTTTAAGAATCTGCATATCTACCTGCCTGCTGCCATTTTGATAGGTGCTGCAGTGGCACTGGCCGAGTATAATATCCTGTATCCTAAATCCCTTATAGATAATATTAAGCCTCACAATGTCGCATTGATAATTATAGTGATGTTTGTTTTTGTGGGGCTTGTGGAAGAGCTTATATTCAGGTCAATACTTCAGACAAGGCTTGAAAAAATACTGGGTTTAAATTACGGACTTTTGCTAAGCGCCATTTTGTTCGGGATAATGCATGCAGGCTACGGTCTCATAAATGAGATATTTTTTGCAAGTCTCTTTGGTATCATGATCGGATACATCTTCCAGAAGACACGAAGTTTTCCTTTCATACTGACGATTCACGGCACTGCAAATGTGTTCTTATTTGGCCTGCTGCCTGTAGTATTAGCATGAAAGTTCTTCAATATCTACAGGCATTTTTTCATTATCCTCCCGTGCTCATCTATCTCTCCTCTGCTGATGCGGGTGGCGGATATCGGTAGCCCGTCCTCTGCAAGAACATAATCCACAGGTACTATTCTTATTGGCCTCATGCCTTTTTCCCTGCGTATCCGGTTTATATCCTGTGCGGTAGGCTGCGTCTCCGGGGACGCTATGAGATAGTCAAAATCATCATGTATGGTGGGGCCGTATGGATCATCCAGCTTTATAATTACAGGATCGATGCCCTGCTCACGGATAAATTGCATAACCTGATCATAGCGCGAGCGATAGTCACTCACCTTATGGGCCTTACTCTTAACCATTTCATCCGAGGTCAGTCCAACAACCAGCTCACCGCCGCGGCTCAATTCGCATGCTTTCACCAACAGGGCCTTATGGCCGTCATGCAGAGGGTCAAACGTCCCCCCGATCACTACGCGCACCATACTTACAAAATTGGGCTTATAAACGATAAGGGTATCTTTTAATATCTCATGTGCGGTTTTAGGGGCAATGAACGAAGAAACAAAACACTGGGCAGATGTTATCGCAGAGAATGTGCTTGCGAGGGGAAAAAAGCACACTGTAGCTTCAGGAATAACGCCATCGGGAGCAATCCACATTGGCAATATGAGAGAAGTAGTCACAGCAGATGCTGTATACAGGGCGCTCAGGGATAAGGGCGCGGATGTTCGCCTCATCTATATCGCCGATACCTTTGATCCCCTCCGTAAGGTATATCCTTTTCTTCCAAAAGTTTATGAGAATCACGTTGGAAAGCCCCTGTCAGAGATCCCATGCCCCTGCGGCAGCCATAAAAGTTATGCCGAGCATTTCCTGGTGCCGTTCATTGAGGCGCTGCATTCCCTCGGCATCAAACCTGATGTCTACAGGGCAGATGAACTCTACAGACAGGGAAGATATGTTGAAGCAATTAAGATTGCCCTGATCAAAAGGGATGCCATAGCCCGCATAATCTCTGAAGTAGCAGGACGTGAACTGGAACCTGACTGGAACCCGTTTAATCCTATCTGCAATGAATGCGGCCGCCTGAGCACTACTAAAGTCACAGGGTTTGATATTGAGAAAGAAACAATCGATTATGCCTGTGCATGCGGCTCCCAGGGCACTGTATCCATGAGAGGCGGGGGCAAGCTTACCTGGCGTGTTGATTGGCCTGCGCGATGGCCCATATTCGGAACTACGGTTGAGCCTTTCGGCAAAGATCATGCTACAGCAGGCGGTTCATATGATACAGGAAAACGGATAAGCAAAGAGATATACGACTATGATCCTCCCTACCCGATAGTGTATGAGTGGATCATGCTAAAAGGCAGGGGAGCCATGCACTCCTCCACAGGGCTTGCGATCTCTATCAGTGAGATGCTTGAGATAGTGCCGCCTGAGGTCCTGCGCTATCTTATAATCAGGCAGAAGCCTGAGAAACATATCGAATTTGACCCGGGCCTTGCCCTTCTTAACCTTGTCGATGAGTATGACAGGGTTGAGGGTGACAGGCGGGCCTACCAGCTATCCCAGACCGAGGCATCCAGACCAACTGATATTCCTTTCAGGCATATGGTTACCACTGTGCAGATCGCAGATGAGAAGGGTTTTGATTATCTGCTCACCGTTCTGAGGCGCAGCGGCTATGAAATTTCGGATATCGAGGCGATCAGGCAGAGGGCAGATAATGCCAGGAACTGGCTTCTGAGATATGCACCGCCCTCGGTTAAATTCAGGGTTCAGGAGACACTTCCCCCTCAGGTAAAAAGTTTAACAAAAGAACAGAAGCATGCCCTGGCGATCATTGCAGATGAGCTTGAGCAGGGCATGACTGGCCAGGAGATCCATGAGAATATATATAAGGTGGCGCAGGAGGCCGGGCTTGACGGGAAAAAGGTCTTTGAGGCAGTGTATCTTGCGCTTCTTGGTCTGAAATCAGGGCCTCGCGCCGGGCATTTCCTGGCTTCGCTTGATAGGGATTTTGTGGTAAGAAGGTTTAAAGAGGCGAGTGAGTAAGAACCTATTTTTTAACTAGTGATATTATGATTTTCTTACCAGCCATTTCCGCAGCTCATCTGCAAAAAGGAGCAGCACTGCGAAAGGCACAAGGATGAGCCATTCGTTTAATTCTAATGGCGCTGTGCCTGTTATACGCTGTAAGGGCTCGGTATATACTATAAGGAATAGAAGGATCAGTTCTATTGCTATGCCTATTATAAGGTATTTGTTTGTGAAAATGCCTATTTTGAACACTGATTCCTTTGTAGTGCGGCTGGTTAGGCTGTTCGCTACCTGTGTTATGACTATAGCTGCAAGGGTGATAGTGGTAGCCTTAAGATAAAGGGGATCTGCATCTGAGAGGGGCATACCGTAGCTCCAGCCTCCACCTGTTAACACGTAGTAATAGGCGCTCATGGCTGCAATTGCCTCTATGAGACCCAGGAAAAGATATGAGCGCAGAAGTATTGGCACTGTGAGTATTCTTTCACCTCTTCTTCTAGGTGGGCGGTTCATCACATCAGGCTCCGGTCGCTCAGCCCCAAGAGCGATTGATGGTGCCATCTCAGTGCCGAGATCGATTGCCAGGATCTGAATAACCGTAAGAGGCAGGGGTATTCGCAGGAGCACAAAGAGAATATAGGATACAATCTGGGGAACAAGATGGGTGAAAATATAGGCTATGAAGCGTCTTATGTTATCGAACATTGCCCTGCCTTCTTCTACAGCCAGCACAATAGTTGCAAAGTTATCGTCCATCAGTATCATATCTGCTGATTCTCTTGCAACATCCGTACCTGTTTTTCCCATCGCTACGCCGATATCAGCTTCCTTAAGTGCCGGTGCATCATTGACGCCGTCGCCTGTTACTGCCACTATACTCCCCATCTCCTTTAGAGCCCTCACGATGCGAAGCTTATGTCCTGGCGTTGTCCTTGCAAATAGAACCTCACCGTGTAGAACCTCCTCAAGTTCTCTTTTACGCATCATATCAAGCTGGCTGCCAGTGATTGTTACTGGCTCTTTAGCTATTCCAACCTCTCTTGCTATTGTTTTAGCCGTAAGTGGGTCGTCCCCTGTTATGACTATTACTTTTATGCCTGCTCTCTTGCATTTCTCAACAGCATACGGCACCTCTTTTCTGGGCGGGTCCCGCAGTGCCCCGATCCCCAGGAATACCATGTTCTCTTCGAGGGTCTCCCGTGTGTACTCTCCCTCTATGCTTTTTTTTGCAAAAGCAATTACCCGCATGCCTCTGCCAGCGTAATCCGATACATGTTCTACTATTCGTTCTCTATCCTCGTCTGTAATGTTTTGTATGCCTTTTTCTGTTGCAATACGCGTACATTTTGGAAGTATCACCACCGGTGCACCTTTGGAATATAGAACGAGCATGTTCTCTTTCCTGTTCACAGTACTCATCATTTTCCGCTCAGAGGTGAAAGCGATCTCATCCACTCGTTCCCACTCGCTACGCACATCAGCCATGATGGTTGATGCACCCTGCAGGAGTGCTGCTTCTGTAGGCTCACCTATTACCTTATTATCCTCTATTTTTGCATTATTGCATAGTATCGCTGCCAGCAGTAGCTCAGATGGCCCTGCATCTGATAGTTTTTTGCTCTTGCTCTCATAAGGAGTGTAGATGTAATCCATGGTCATCTTATTCTCCGTAATAGTCCCGGTTTTATCCGTGCATATCACAGTTGCGCCTCCGAGAGTTTCTACAGAGGAGAGTCTTTTTACAAGGGCATTCCTGCTCGCCATTCTCTGGCTTGCAAGGGACAGGGAGAGTGTTACTGTTGGTAGCAGTCCCTCTGGCACGTTCGCCACTATGATGCCAATGGCGAAGAGAATGTTAGCCTGGGTACCTATACCGATAAGTTCTCCTGCTGTGAAAAATATAAAACTGAGTCCGACCGCTATAAATGTAATTGTGCGAGCCACATAGGTTAGTTCCCGCTGAATCGGTGTTGGTGCTTCTTCAATTTCCTGCGTGAGGTGCGCTATCTTCCCAAATTCTGTTGCCATGCCTGTTGCAAAAACTGCTGCGATACCATTTCCCCTTACCACGGTGGAGCCTGAGTAAATAAGGTTGGTCGGCTCTTCATATTCTTTTTTAGGTACGTCTTTTCTTACCTGTGGCTCAGATTCTCCTGTAAGATGAGAGATATCCACTGCAAGGTCGGCTACCTTGATTATCCGTGCATCCGCAGACACACGATCTCCTGCCCTCACGGTAATTATATCCCCGGGCACGATTTGTCTTGCAGGTATATGTATCTCTTTTCCTTCCCGGATCACGCTTGCCTGATAAGGCATTAATTTTTTCAAAGCCTCAGATGCCTTCTCTGCACGGTATTCCTGTAAAAAGGTGAAGAAAGCATTAATGAATATCACCGTGACCAGAGCTAACCCTATATATGCCATGCCCACATCGTCCGCAAGCCTGCTTACAAGAAATGCAAGCCCTCCTGCAATCCACAATAAAATTGCAAACAGGTCTACAAGGTGTGAGGCAAATCGAAATAACCAGGGTACTTTTTTCCTCTCAGCGATCTCGTTCTCCCCAAAATCTAAAAGCCGCTTCCTTGCTTCTTTCTCTGTCAGACCCTGCTCTGTAGTATGAAGTTCCCGAAGTACCTCTTCTTTTGATAGGGTCTGGATTCTCACAGCTTTGGCCTCCAGATCAAAACATCACAGAGTATGCTGGATAACATCCGTTCTATTGGATTTCCGTATACTACCTGTTTTAAAATTCCTCTACGGCTTGCCCTCATGAGGGCAAGGCTGTGTCTTCCGATTGCAGCTTCCTTGGGAATGGCGTTTATGCTGCTCTCTGAGATGACTGCCCGCACATCAACATCAATGCCCTGTTCTCTCAGTACTTTTGCAACCGGCATCATCTCTTCTTCACCATGATGGCGCATTGTGTACAGCTCCTTCCACGGGAGCGTGTACCAGCGCTGCAGTTCCACCACATGAAATATCTCAACCCTGTGTTCGTAGAATTTTGCAAGGCACGAGGTGAGTGTTATCAGCTCGTCAGTAACAAGCTCTCTGCTTGCGACTGGCAGAAGCATGCTTTTCCCTCTCCTGGCGATTCCTGCTGGTTTTACTGCCATCACAGAGCAGGGGGCTTTGAGCATGATCTTCTGTGTAATGCTCCTCACAAACAGTCTATATTCACTGCGGCGGGTGGCTGAGACTAAAAGATCAGCACGCTCTGAGTTAACAACTTTAAGAATTGTTTTAACAGCATCTCCTCTTCTTATAATACCCTCTGCCTGTACGCCATAGTCTTTTGAATGCTGGCATATACGTTCCACTGAATATGACAACTTCTCTCGCTCTACATCCCCTGTATCAACCGCAAGCACCACAAGTTCGCTATCGCAGGAAGAGGCTATGGCAATAGCATGATGGGCTGCAAGCTCAGAATGGAAGGAGCCATCTACAGCAGATACTATTTTCCGGTACAATCTTTCCCCAATCTATAGATTGGGGTGCTCTTCTTTTATAGTTATTCTCTTTTTGAGGTCATTTGCAGCAGTCAGAACCGGGTCCCACACAGGTGCAAATGGTGGTGAGTAGGTCAAATCCAGGTCCCCTATATCTTTCGCGGTCATTTTAGCAGTTATAGCCGTAGCAATAACATCTATTCGCTTCGGAACACCATCCCTGCCCGCCATTTCAGCCCCGAGAACCCGACCTGTGTTCTTTTCAGCAATCAACTTGACCCGTATCTTGCTACCGCCAGGATAATAATTAGCTCTTGAATACTGCTCAATGACATTGGAGATATAATCAAAACCTTCAATCTTTGCTTCTCTCGAGGAAAGGCCGGTTCTTGCAACCTCAAGATCAAAGACCTTGAAGGTGGAGGTCCCGACGACCCCTCTGAATAAAGCATGACCCCCTGCCATATTTTCTCCTGCTACTCTCCCCTGTTTATTTGCAGTTGTTCCCAGGGGAAGATACACCGACCTTTCGAGGATCTGATGGTATGTCTCTGCACAATCCCCGGCTGAATAGATGCCGGGAATACTCGTCTCCATCCGTTGGTTCACCCTGATCGCATCTTTATATCCGATCTCAATCCCTGCCTCCTTTGCAATTCCTGAGTTTGGCCTTACACCCGTGGCCACAATTACCATATCAATATCCACTGACCTGCCGTTATTAAAAATCGCTTTTCTGACATATCCATTTTCACCTGTAAATTCCCTCACCTGTGTGAATTTAAGAAGTGTGATCCCATTTCTCCCAAGCTCATCCTCGACTATTTCATCTATCTCTTTTTCCATAGTTCCCAGAATATCAG
Source organism: Candidatus Methanoperedens nitratireducens (assembly GCF_000685155.1). Taxonomy (GTDB): domain Archaea; phylum Halobacteriota; class Methanosarcinia; order Methanosarcinales; family Methanoperedenaceae; genus Methanoperedens; species Methanoperedens nitratireducens. The sequence goes on along the minus strand of NZ_JMIY01000004.1, from coordinate 22,367 downwards.
GTCCACGTGCAGCCATTGTGACATCTAGACCTAACTTCACAAGCGTCTCTGCCATCTCCATCCCTATGTAGCCAGCGCCAACGATAAGCGCCCTTCCGGGAGAATTTTCCCGGATAAAATCTTTTGTTTTGATTCCATCCTGAAGTATTCGTATCGTAAAAATTCCCTTAAGTTCAATCCCTTTGATCTGCGGTATATTCGCTCTTGCACCTGTTGCAATCACGAGTTTGTCATACCTGTATTCATTCTCCAATCCAGTCTTTAGGTCCCGAACAAGAATGGATTGTTTTTCCGGGTGTAGCGAAATTACCTCATGATATAGAAATACATTGATATTTCTTTTTTCCTTAAAGAATTTTGCATCATAGGCAACAAGATTCTCAGGAGATTTAACTATATCAGATACAAAATAAGGTATACCGCAGGAACTATAGGATACATGACCGCTTCTCTCAAACACAAAAATCTCAATATCTGGCCTCAGTCTTCGCGCTTTACTCGCTGCACTCATCCCGGCAGCAACGCCACCAATCACAACAATACGTAAGGGTGAACCAGATTTTGACATTGCTCTAATGTATCGTTAATGCTTATATCTTATATAGCCTGGTGGATCTGATCCATAAAATGGTTAATATATTTATTAGTCGACATCTCAGGTTGAGCAAAGAGTCTATCTGTCAGTTCAAATCTATCTGAAGGGCCATAACTGCTGTAAGCATCCATAAGCAGGCTCAGATGCACCTCATCCTCTTTCATGGTGTATTCATGAGCAGATCTAATATCCTTATGTTTAGCTGACTGCATACCCTGATTATGCTTTCTGATCTCCATTAATTCATTGATCATTGCATACTCTAACGGACTGATCGCAGGGTCCAGCAATGATTCAAGCATTAGAATATGCAGGTTCTCAACAGCAGCTACCATATTAAAAAGCCTGCGTAGATCCTGTGCTGGCAGCGTTTTCCTGAACATTTGAAGATCATTCCTGAGCTGAGTCTCATTTGCCAGGATAGTGTGCGCATTGACAAAGCTCATTATGTCTGCTGTGTCTTTATCCAGGGGCTGTTTAAGTAGAGCTTCAGTTGGGATAAACTGTTTCTCAAAAGGCCTGCCTTCCATAATTCTCAGGCTATCTTTGGTGATATCCTGGGACCTGGTTCCCTGGCTGAGAGCGGTATCAGAGAATATCCTCATCTGGGTAAGGTGATCCAAGAGCATGTAATTATAAGCGTTCCTCAGGGATTCATCTGGTTCCAGTTGCGCAGCCTCTGTGAATCCCTGGATTGCAGTCATCTGAAGTGCTATACCTGATTCAATATAGGTCATTTTCGGATCTATAATAGATCCCAGTATTGAGACATGTTCTTCCTCCTCAAGGCTGATTCTGGCAAATAATTTTTGCAGTTCCCTGTCCTGGGTCAGAGCGAAAGCCTGATGGTAATAATCCCATTGATACTGCTCAACCGCATAACCAGAATTCAGATCAACCATCTCAAGAGGATCGGTCTTTTCTTTATCTACCGGTCTTAAAGTCCAGCCGCTGATCTTCTTCTCGATTTTATCAAAATCCTCCATTTCATTAAATAATTTGGACATACGTTCACTCCCAAGTTAAGGTATGTTATTATGCTTATATAAGTATAACCCGGTTCGGGGCTGTGGATGCTTTTTTCACCCTGCTTCTTCTCCCCTGTCTGCAACTAGAAAAATATAGTATTTTTAGTATTTTGATAGCAAGGTTTAATAAACCATACTTGAATTAAAACGTCAATGAACTACAGGGTCGTTTTTAATATACTTGGTACTGTGATAAAATTTCTCGGGATTTCTCTGTTAATTCCGCTGGTGGTGGCAGTGTATTATAATGAGCCTGAATCCATCTTGATTTTTGCAATCACATTCATTCTGGTATCCGTGATGGGGGCAATACTTGAATATACAAACAGGCCAGAGTTTGATGAACTCACGCACAGGGAGAGTGTTGTCATTGTGGCAATGGGCTGGTTTTTAGTAGCTCTGCTCGGAGCAATCCCTTTTTTGTTAGCAGGAATATCCCCGATAGATTCATTGTTTGAGTCAATGTCAGGGTTTACCACAACAGGCTCAAGTATTCTGCCAGAGATTGAAATCTATTCAAGAAGCATCCTTTTCTGGAGAAGTATGACCCAGTGGCTTGGAGGCATGGGAATTATTGTCCTTGTCATAGCGATCCTCCCCAGGCTTGCCGTGGCAGGCAGGCAGATGTTCAGAGCAGAGACAACCGGCCCTATGAAGGATAAACTAAGACCAAGGCTCAAGGATACTGCACAGATCTTATGGGGTGTTTATCTAACATTTTCACTTCTTGAAATAATTATTCTTAAATTTGCAGGGATGACGCTGTACGATGCTATCGTGCATACGTTTTCTACCATGGCAACGGGCGGTTTTTCTCCGAAAAATGAATCCATAGCCGCATTTGGTGACCCCTTTATTGAAGCCGTTATAATCATATTCATGCTTATAGCAGGGGTTAACTTCAGTATGTTCTACCGAACGCTGCGCGTGGAGCGAAAATCCCTCATAAGAGATGAAGAGTTCCAGGCCTATATTTTTATTATTGCTATTTCAACACTCATCATCACACTCTATCTCTGGAACTGGGGTGAAACATTACAGACTGCATTCAGGTACGCTTCATTCCAGGTTGTTTCTATTATGACAACAGCAGGATTTGCATCAGCTAATTTTGATCTCTGGCCCGATTCTACGAAGATGATACTGCTATTGCTGATGTTCGTGGGCGGCTCTGCTGGTTCTACAGCCGGTGCCATGAAGGTCATCAGGGTTATTCTTCTTATAAAATACGGTCTTCGTGAAATATATAGGTTGATCCATCCAAAAATGGTCAGACCTATCAGGATTGGCGACACATCTATCCCTGATGATGTGATGCAGGCAATCCTTTCGTTTTTTGTCCTCTATTTACTTGCGTTCGTTGGAAGTACGTTGATCCTGAGTGCAATGGGACTTGATCTGATAACCAGCATGAGTGCATCTGCAACAACACTTGGCAATGTGGGGCCTGGCTTTAATCTTGTAGGCCCAAATTTCGCCGCAATTCCTGAAATAGGGAAGATAATCCTACTAATCAATATGTGGATAGGAAGACTTGAAGTATTGACCGTACTTGTACTGTTTGTTCCATCGTTCTGGAAAAGATAGTGAGTATCCTGAAAGAGTGGAAGTTCAGGATTACATCAATCGTGCCGGAATCCTCTGCTTTGCAACCAGGTCCTCGATATCCTCACGGCTTCTTATAATATCCACTATCCCGTCTTTTACCAATACCTCAGCGCATCTTGGCCTTCCGTTATACTGGCTGCTCATGCTGAACCCGTATGCCCCTGCATCGAGCAGGGCCACAATATCCCCTTTTTCTACATTTGGAAGCTCCCTGTCCCTGGCAAGTACATCCCCGGTTTCGCAGATAGGTCCCACGACCGTATATACACCCTCAGGAGGCGATGCGGCCTTATTCGCCACAAGTACATGGTGGTAAGAGTCATACATCGCAGGGCGGATAAGGAGATTAAAACCTGCATCCACGCCTACAAAATTCCGGGCTGCTTTTTTAACTGTATTGACACGGGTAAGAAGGACAGTGGTATCACCGATGATGTAGCGCCCTGGCTCAAGGATGAGTTTAGGAGAGATCCCAAGAGCCTGCGTCCTCTCATTGAATATAGGGAGAACCACACTGGCAAGATCCTGCGGCTGTGGCGTTCGTTCTCCCTTCTTATATGGAATCCCAAGACCCGAGCCAATATCAACGAACTTAAGGTCGATTCCAGTTCTCATTACCTGCTCCACCAGGTCCATCATCTTCTCTGTAGCTTCAATAAAAGGTTCAGTATCCAGTATCTGCGAACCTATATGACAGTGTATCCCGCAGGGTGCGATCCCCGGGAGATCTGATGCCTCACGATAGGTATTGACAACTTCTTCTGCCGGTATTCCGAACTTTGAGGTACGCAACCCTGTTGATATCTTGGGATGCGTATCCGGGGAAACATCGGGATTCACACGGAAAGCTATCTCTACTGTTTTTCCCGATCTCTGTGCTATCTCTGATAAGGTATGCAGCTCATCCAGTGAATCAACCGATACTCTTACTCCCAGCTCTGTGGCTTTTTGAAGCTCAAAGTCGGTCTTTGAATTGCCGTTAAAGAGGATCTTATCGTGCGGGATTCCTGCAAGAAGCGCCATATAAAGCTCACCGAAGCTAAAGACATCCGCGCCTGCCCCCTGCCTAGCAAGTATCCTCAGGATCGCCAGACTTCCGTTGGCCTTGGCTGCATAGTATATATCAGCATCCGGAAATGCTCTCCTGTATGCAGAAAAATTCTCTACGATTCTTGATTCGTTGGTGACATACAGCGGCGTTCCGAACTTTTCTGCAAGTTCTGTGGTATCTGCGCCACCTATTATAAGATGGTTATTCTGCACCTCAAGATGGTTTTTAATAGTGAACATGGTGCCAGAATTAACTGAGAGGATATTATAGTTATCTCACTACCTCTGAGTTTTAATTCCATGAAAATCTTTTTATTGATTCAGTCACGTTATTGAGCAGGGTTCCGATAATAATGACTGGCGCTGATAATAGAAGAATAGGATTTATAGGTACAGGAAAGATGGGCGAAGCCCTGATTAAAGGTATACTCCAGGCTGAACTTGTCCTGCCTTCCAGAATCCATGCAAGTGACATGGACTCTGAGAAACTGGAGCTGCTGGAGAGCGAATATAAGATTAACACTTATAAGGATAACTGTGACGTTGCCCTGAATTCAGATATACTCATAATTGCGGTTAAGCCCCAGACGGTCATGGAGGTTCTGGAGGAGATAAGAGACTCAATAAAGAACCAGATTGTTGTATCAATAGCTGCTGGAGTCCAGATACAAACTTTTGAAGATGCTCTGCCCCTGAGAACCAGAGTAGTGAGGGTAATGCCTAATATAGCAGCGACTGTAAGAGAAGCAGCCTGTGCGATCAGTCCGGGAAGTACTGTATCAAATGAGGATGTAGCCGTTGTAAGTGAGATCTTTAATTCCATAGGTAGGACCGTAACATTATCCGAGCATCTCATGGACGCAGTGACCGGACTCTCTGGAAGCGGCTGTGCATATATCTTTATTCTAATTGAAGCGCTTGCTGATGGCGCGGTGTATGAAGGCCTTGACAGGAAAACCGCAAACTTCCTTGCAGCTCAGACAGTTCTTGGAGCAGCTAAAATGGTACTGGACTATGAAACACATACAGGAGAACTAAAGGATATGGTGACCTCGCCTGGCGGAACGACAATACGGGGCATCAGGGTAATGGAAGAGCGCGGTGTCCGTGCAGCAATGATAAATGCTGTTATTGCATCATGCGAGAGATCAAAGGAACTGGGCAAAAAGAAATAAAGCGAGCATCGGTCTATGAATATACTTTCTGAGATTGAGAGAAGAGCAAGAAGCAACCATGCAAGGATAGGACTTGGGATTGGTGAGGTCTCAGAGAAACTTATTAAAAGCGCGGAGAACGCATGTGAGTATGCTGAGGTCGTGCTTGTGGGTGATGAGGAAAAGATCAATGCAGCAGGTACTCATCTTGAGGTAATCCATTCCACAGAGCCATCAAAGAGATTAATAGAGCTACTGGCAGAAGGTAAGATAGATGGGGCGGTCAGGGGGACTCTCAGTGCCACAAAGACGCTCTCTGCATTAAAAAAATCGCTGGGTATTAACAGATTATACAGGGTTGCGCTGCTGGAAACCGCAGATGGAACGCCTTTTTTTCTGGCACCGGTAGGAATCGATGAAGGAAATTCGATTGCAGATAAGATCGAGTTAATAAAACGGGGCGCAGAGTACATCGGGCGACTTGGTATCGAGGTAAGAGCAGGTCTTCTCTCAGGGGGACGATTTGAAGATATAGGCAGGGATGAGCGTGTTGACAGGACGCTTGCAGATACAGAGCTTGTAACTAAGATGGTATGTGATAAGGGAATCAATGCAGGGCACTATTCAATCCTGATAGAAGATGCCATCAAAGAGGCTAACTTTATAGTGGCACCTGATGGGATATCAGGTAACCTTATCTTCAGGACGCTTGTATTCCTTGGCGGTGGATACGGTTATGGAGCCCCTGTGCTGATGGAGAAGGTATTTGTGGACACATCCAGGGCTAAAGACGATTCTACCAGGGCTATCATGCTTGCCAGCGCACTTAAAAATCCAGCTATTTGATGTCACTTAAGGATCTTCTAAAAGACAGACTATCCAGGGAAAAGATCTCTATTCTTCCCGGAGGCTTTGAGGTGATAGGAGATATTGCTATTATCAATATCCCTCAGCCTCTGGATAATGAGAAATATCTTATCGCAGAAGCACTGGTATCCCACAGGAAAGACATAAGGGCTGTCCTTAGAAAAACGCATAAGCTCAAAGGTGCACGGCGTACCGGGGAATTTGAACTACTGCTGGGAGATACAACTGAGACGCTCCACAATGAGAACGGCTGCATCTTCCATGTGGATATAGCAAAAACATATTTCTCAGGAAAACTGGCATATGAACGAAATAGAATAGTGCAGAAGGTAAGCGATGGTGAGGACGTCCTTGTACTATTCTGCGGTGTCGGACCGTTTCTGATGCCGATAAAGAAAAAAAGAGACGTCAATATAACAGGGCTTGATAATAATCCGACTGCATGCGCTTTATTCAAAAAGAATGCACAGCTTAATAATATAGATGCCGCTATTATCCTTGCCGATGCGAATTCCATAGATCATCTTTTCAAAAAACCTTTTGACAGGATAGTGATGCCGATTCCATATGGTCAGGATCATTTCCTGAATATTGCCCGATCCATACTGGCGCCTGAAGGGATCATCCATTTTTATACATTCAAGAAAGATTTTGAAATACCCCATTTTAAAAGATTACTTGAGATAAAGGGATGGCAGATCGATTTTTATAGAGCCTGCGGAGGGATTGCCCCGCGGGTGAAGAGGTATGTCTTCGACCTGAGAAGACAGCAGTTCAATTAGATCGTGGAACACCACGGGGGAAGGATATGGGCTATATGAAAAGATATATAACCTTTTAGATTCTTTTTAGTAGAGGATAACTCTGGCTTAGAGCCTATCCGAAAAGTAGAAGAATTACAATGTAGGGTAATGTGGGGTAATGACAACA
>NZ_JMIY01000004.1:0-15035 GCF_000685155.1 Candidatus Methanoperedens nitratireducens | reverse complement strand
TACACTTCGCATGTGCATGGATAACGTTCAGAGCTTCTGGACTTTTCGGATAGGCTCTTAGTATAGACGGGCGGGGTGCTGCATAAGCCGCATGAAATAAGAGTAATACCAACTATTGCTTAAGATCAGTAACCCACAACCATGTATGCCTGAGACCGTAAGAATAGTAATGAATACTACAGGAGATATTAACAGTTCTATTAGCAGTCCTTACAGCAGAATATCGCTGGTATGCAGTGCCATAGCTGCAGGCCTCGGTATCCTTGTGATGATAGGCTGGATTACTGGGATGCACAGCCTTTCCAGCTTAGGTTCAAGTTCAATCCCGCAGGCTCCAGTCTCGTCACTGGCGTTTATCCTGCTGGGAGGTACGTGGTTCCTTTATGCCTTACGTAGATCAGGCAGGATATACGTGCTGGTTTCAGCGCTTTTTGTTCTGCTTGTAGCCATACTGAACCTGATACGGTTCTTCACAGGCCTTGATGCAGGCATTGAGGAGTTTTTGCTTCGAAGGGTACTGTCTCTTGATCCAGGTATATACGGTGCAGGACTCATGTCTCCCATTACTGCTGCCAGCTTTGTCCTCATCTCTACAGCAATGATCCTGCTGCTTACACCCCTGCGTCGTGCCACAGGGTTATCCGCAGGACTGGCATCTATTTTAGCATCTATTGCGGCATCAGTGAACCTGGTGGTCTTATTGGGGTATTTATACAGTATGCCTGTACTTTACGGCGGAGAGATAATACCGGTGTCGCTTCCATCTGGAGTGGCGCTTATATTTCTGGGCGCGGGGCTTATCGCCGCTTCTGGTCCGGATCATTTTCCACTTCGATTGCTTGTAGGTCCATCAGTGAGTGCGCTCCTGCTGCGTTACTTTCTGCTGGTGATATCGGCATTTGCTTTTACTGATCTTATTCTTCATCATCTATTCTTACGATTAAATATAAGTACGTCTCTAGGAATAGTATTATCGGTATTAATCTCTCTAATGATCATCAGCGCTGTTGTTTTGAAGCTATCACGAACCATTGGAGGCATGATGGAGCGCGAAGAGGCAGAGCGTAAGCGGGCTGAGAAGGCGCTGCGCAGAGCATACGATGAGTTGGAGATACGGGTTCGAGAAAGGACAGCAGAGCTGACTAAAACAAACGAATCCCTGCAGGCTGATATCACAGAGCGCAAGCATGCAGAAGAGAGATTACAGCACCGGACTGATATGGAAAAGCTCATTGCTGGCATATCCACACGCTTTATTAACCTCTCACCAGATGAGATTGATAGTGGCATAAATCACACACTGCAAACAATAGGAGAGTTCGCCGGTGTTGATCGCAGTTATATGTTCCTGTTCTATGATAGCGGGATGAAGATGGACAATACTCACGAATGGTGCGCAGAGGGGATAGAACCACAAGTTCAGAACCTGAAGGGATTACCTGTTGATGATTTTCCGTGGTTTGCACAGAGACTAAGAAAATTTGAGAATATTTATATTCCCAGTGTCGCCGATCTGCCACCAGAAGCGCACGCTGAAACAGAACATTTCCAGATGCAGGACATCAAATCTCTCATAGTAGTTCCTATGGTCTCGGGTACCTCTCTTATCGGGTTTCTTGGATTCGATTCAGTGAGGACAAAAAAGACATGGCTTGAAGAAGATGTCCGGCTGCTCAAAATGGTTGGAGAAATTTTTATAAACGCCCTGAAACGCAAACAGGTAGAGGAAGAGCTTCGGCGCTCAAATGCCGAGCTGGAGCAATTCGCATATGTAGCCTCGCATGATCTGCAGGAGCCGCTGCGCATGATATCAGGTTTCACCAAACTCCTGGCAAGGCGCTATAAAGGCAGGTTAGATAAAAATGCTGATGAGTACATTGCATACGTAGTTGATGGTGCGACCAGAATGCAACAAATGATAGAAGATCTACTGGCATACTCACGCATTGGTACGCGAGGCAAACCTTTTGAGCCGACAGATTTAGAGGCAGTACTTAACCAGGCAATGATCAACCTTAAGGCATCAATTGAGCAAAATGATGCCGTAGTAACCCGCGACACTTTACCTGCTGTAATGGCTGATCCCACTCAAATGATTCAGTTATTCCAGAACCTGATGGGTAATGCCATAAAATTCAGAAAGAAAGAAGAGCCTCCACGTATCCATGTTTCAGCGCAGCGGAAAGGAAATGAATGGCTCTTCTCAGTCCGGGATAATGGAATAGGCATAGCTCATGAATTCATAGAGCACCTCTTCCAGTTATTCCAGCGCGAGCATGCAGCAAGCGAATACCCTGGAACAGGCATAGGCCTTGCGATATGCAAGAAGATCGTGGAGCGCCACGGAGGCAGGATATGGGCTGAATCTGAACCTGGAAAAGGATCGATATTCTATTTCACAATGCCAGTGAGAGGTGGTGAGATAACCTGAATCTAAAGGAGAGATCCAGGATTTCGAGATTTTATTGAGGAATCTCCGCCAGGATTAATATATTACTTTATTGCATGGTAAGCGGTATGAAAAACGAGGATAAAACTAAAGAACAACTCATAAATCTAATAGCAGAACTGGAAAAAACCAACGAGGCCTTACGGGCTGAGATCATAAAACACAGCAGGGCTGAGAAAGAACTTGAGCGGTTCTTTAACCTCTCACTCGATATGTTCTGTATTGCAGGTCTTGATGGCTATATAAAGGAACTGAACACGGTCTGGGAAAGCACACTGGGCTTCACAGGTGATGAACTAAAGTCAAAGCCCTTTGTTGAATTTGTCCATCCTGAAGACAGGAAAGCGACAGATGCCGAATTACAGAAGCTCAGGGCTGGCGTTGTCACAGTTTTCTTTGAGAATCGTTACCTGTGCAGGGACGGCTCATATAAGTGGCTGGCCTGGACTGCAAAGCCTGTCGTTGATGAGAGTCTGGTCTATGCAGTCGCACGTGATGTTACCGAGCGCAAACGGACTGAGGAAAACGTAACAAAACTTCTAGAGAAGCTAAGAGCTGTCTTCGATAATATTCCACTGGGCATTGCATATCTTGATTCTGATTTTAAATTTATTAAAGTAAATAAATTTGTGTATGACCTAACAGGCTTAAATGAGGAGGATCTTATAGGAAAAACCTGCTACGAGACAGTAGGTGAGTACATCGATGATCCTACAAAAGAAGGTCTTGAAAAGATCTGCAGTTTCTGTAAAAAAGATGAATGTTTTAAAACCAGAAGACCTACGGTTATAGAAAGACCTTTAGGAAATTCGATCATCAGAGTAACAGCAGTTCCTGAACAGGACCAAAATGGAAATATCTCTCATTTTATGGAAATAATTGAAGATATAACTGAACACAAGCGTGCCGAGGAACAAATACATGAGCAGGCTTCTCTTCTCAATAAAGCGCATGACGCTATCGGAGTTAGAGATTTAGAGCACAGAATCACATACTGGAATAAAGGCGCACAGCGCATGTACGGCTGGACTGCAGAGGAGGTCACAGGCAAAAAAGCAGATGAGCTTCTATATAAAGAAGAATCGCTCATACTTATAGAAGCCAAAAAGAGAGTGATTGAGGAAGGAGAATGGATCGGTGAGCTTGAGCAGGTAACGAAAAATGGTAAAAAGATCATTGTAGAAAGTCGCTGGACCATGGTGCACGACAGCGACGGAAGGCCAAAATCAATACTTATCGTCAACACTGACATAACTGAGAAAAAGAAGATCGAGGCGCAGTTCTTCCGTGCCCAGAGAATGGAGAGCATAGGAACGCTTGCAAGCGGCATTGCGCATGACCTCAACAATGTGCTTGTGCCAGTAATGCTGACATCGCAGATATTGCGGGAAAAATTCACAGATGAACAGGATCAGAGGCTGCTTAATATTATCGAGACAAACACCCAGCGCGGAGCAGACCTGATAAAGCAGGTTATGTCATTTGCACGGGGGGTTGAGGGTGAGCATATGACCCTTCAAGTGGCACACCTTATCTATGAGATCAAGAAGATCGCAAAAGAGACGTTCCCAAGATCAATCGAAACCAGAACTGATATAGTGAAAGATCTCTGGACCATATCTGGAGATGCCACACAACTGCACCAGGTTATGATGAACCTGTGCGTTAATGCACGCGATGCGATGCAGGACGGCGGGGTCCTGAGTATATCGGCTGAGAATCTTTTTATTGATGAAAACTACGCCAGGATGAATATTGATGCCAGAGTTGGTAATTACATCGCCATTACCGTCTCGGATACCGGGACCGGTATTCCTTCTGAGATACTGGATCGGATTTTTGAGCCATTCTTCACGACAAAAGAGCCTGGTAAAGGCACCGGTCTTGGTCTCTCAACAGTCCATGCAATCGTGAAAGGGCATGGAGGGTTCGTAAATGTGTACAGCGAGGTCGGAAAAGGGACGACGTTTAAGATATATCTACCTGCTATTATAACAACTGGAGAACTGAAAGTACAGGTGCAGCGATATGAACCGTCTACAGGACAGGGAGAACTGGTTCTTGTTGTGGATGATGAGGCCAGGATATGTGAGAGTACCAGAAGGGTACTGGAAACACATGGATACAAAGCGATAACAGCCAATGATGGAGCAGAGGCAGTTGCATTGTATGTACAGTACAGGGAAGTGGTTGAAGTTGTTCTTGTGGATATGATGATGCCGGTTATGGACGGTCAGGCATGCATTCGGGCGCTGCGTAAGATCAATCCAGGTATCAGGATAATCGCGGTCAGCGGATTAGTCGGGAACGGGAAGCTTATAAGAATTGCAGGCACCCCTGTACATGCATTCCTGTCAAAGCCTTATACTACTGAGAAACTATTGAAGACCATACACGATGTCCTGAGTGCGAAATAGACAGGCAAATATACATATATCATGGCATTCATTATAATGAAAAGATTGTTAAGATTAATCCGATATAAGAAAGTTGGATTTAAGGCAACTGTCTATCTTCAGATTGAATAAATCCTGAGTATTTTAATTTATTCGATCATTGAGTGGAGGTCAGCAGGATAAGATTTGAATAAGTATCTCGATAATATAGAGGAAGAACTGAGACGAGGAGAAATTGCCTGACTGAATACAGAGCGCAAGCGGATGAAGAGATCGCTCAAAAAACGTGATAAATATGAAAGGCTTTCACTTTAAATTCAGCTCGATGATAATTTTATCTCTGCTTTTGAGTGTTCTTCTTCCCATTACAGTAAGTATATTATTCTATGGTTTTCTATCAGATCGGGAGTGGATGGATATACCTCTCCATTCGGTTATTGAAGCTCTGGGAGGCTTCACAGCCCTATCTATCGCCGCACTCGTACTGTTGCTGCAAAAAAATAAGAAAATTCCAGATTATTACATCTGGGTCTCAAGTGCACTTGTAGGCATTGGTATGCTGGATTTATTTCATTCCATCGCCCCTCCAGGTGATTCCTTCGTCTGGCTTCACAGCATGGCTGTCTTTGCAGGCGGTTTTTTGTTCGCTCTGATCTGGCTGCCGGATCGCATTGCTCAATCACGGCTTGCCAGCATACTGCCTGCTCTTGTGTTTATATTTACTACTATTTTCGGCATATTCTCTTTTGCTTTTTCTGATATATTGCCCGCAATGATAAGCGAAGGTGCTTTCACATCCTCTGCCAGAGCAATTAATATTCTTGGAGGACTTCTCTTTCTATTGGCAGCAGTGTATTTTGTTATTCGCTACCGGTCTGGCCGCAGCCGCGAAGACCTCTTATTCATTAATTTCTGCCTGCTTAATGGCTGGTCAGGTCTACTGTTCACGTTCTCACAACTGTGGTACGGAGATTGGTGGTTCTGGCACCTGCTGCGGCTGATAGCATATTTTATTATAATTTCGTATATTTTTATTGCTTTTCAATCAGAAGAGAAGAAACTGGTGCAAACCAATGAAGCTTTGCAGGCTGAAAACATAGAGCGCAAGCGGGCTGAGAAAGAGCTCGATCGGTTCTTTAACCTCTCAATCGATATGTTCAGTGTCGTAGGTTTTGATGGCTATTTCAAGAAACTGAATATTGCCTGGGAAAGCACACTGGGCTTTACAGGAGATGAACTAAAGTCAAAGCCCTTTATTGAATTTGTCCATCCTGAAGACAGGAAAGCGACAATCGACGAGCTACATAAGCTCAGGGCTGGCGTTGTCACAGTTTTCTTTGAGAACCGCTACCTGTGCAGGGACGGCTCATATAAGTGTCTGGCCTGGACTGCAAGGCCTGTCGTTGAGGAGAGTCTGGTCTATGCAGTCGCACGGGATGTTACCGAGCGCAAGAGTGAAGAAGAGAAACTTCGAAAGAGTGAGGAACGCTTCAGGCAGATTGCAGAAAGCGCGGGTGAATGGATCTGGGAAGTCGATGCTGATGGTTTATATACTTACTCAAGTCCTGTCGTTGAGAAAATACTTGGCTACAAACCGCAAGAGATCATTGGGAAAAAGCATTTTTACGATTTCTTTGCGCCAGATGTAAGAGAAGAGCTAAAAGAAGCAGCATTTGAGAATTTTGCCAGGAAAGAATCCTTCAGGGGCTTTGTTAATCCGAGCGTGCATAAGAATGGTAATATCGTTATCCTGGAAACAAACGGTATGCCGATCCTGGATGAGGGGGGAAATCTTTCAGGTTACCGCGGTGCTGATACCGACATCACCGAGCGCAGGCACGCCGAGGAGGCACTTAAAAAGGAACGTGATAAGGCACAAAGGTATTTCGATATTGCAGGAACTGCACTGGTGGTTATTGATGCTGATCATAAGGTATCCCTGATAAATAAAAAAGGCTGTGAAATTTTAGGATATAATGAAAATGAGATAGTGGGCAAAAACTGGTTTGATACCTTTATCCCACAGAGGATAAGGTATAACATAAAGGCTGTTTTTAACAAGCTTATGGCTGGAGAGGTTGAACCTGTTGAATTCTATGAGAATCCTGTTCTGACTAAAAGCGGTGAGGAGAGATTAATTGCATGGCACAATTCTATATTGAGGGACGAAACAGGAAGAATTATCGCTGTATTGGGATCTGGAGAGGATATTACCAAGTACAGGCGCGCCGAGGAGGCGCTGCGCAGAGCCAAGGATGAGCTGGAGATGCGGGTGCGGGAACGGACGGCTGAGCTTGCAAAAACTAATGAAAACTTAAAGGCTGAGATCAAAGAGCGTAAACGGGTGGAGGAGGAACTGCGGAAAAGAGACCGACAGCAAAATGCGATCCTTAATAATATACCTGATATCGCCTGGTTAAAAGATAAAGAGAGCAGATTTATAGCAGTAAATAAACCGTTTGCAGAGGCATGCGGAGTGAGCCCTGAGGATTTAATCGGCAAAACAGATCTGGATATCTGGCTGCATGATTTAGCGCAAAGATACAGGACCGATGATAGAGAGGTCATGGAAACCGGCAGACGAAAACAGGTTGAAGAGCCGCTGGTAGATAAAGAGGGCAAAAGAACATGGATAGAGACTATCAAAACACCGATTTACGATGACAAGGGTGAAATAATAGGCACAACAGGGATTGCACGCGATATCACAGAGCGAAAACGTACTGAGGAAGAACTCAGGCAGCGGACTGCTGAGTTAGCCCGCTCAAATGCCGAATTAGAGCAATTCGCATATATAGCCTCCCATGACCTCCAGGAACCGTTGCGCATGATATCTGGCTTCACCAAACTTCTGGAGAGGCGATGCAAAGGCAGGCTCGACACGAGTGCGGATGAGTTCATCGCCTATATCGTGGACGGAGCCGCGCGGATGCAGAGGATGATCGAGGATCTGCTGGCGTACTCACGGGTTGGCATGCGCGGAAAACCATTTGAGCTTACCAACTTAGAGGCTATCTTTGAAGAAGTTATGACTAACCTTAAGGTTGCTATTGAGGAGAATAAAGCTCAAGTTACGCATGATCCTCTGCCCACTGTAATGGCTGATACTTCACAGATGGTTCAGTTATTTCAAAACCTAATAAGTAACGGCATCAAATTCAGAAGAGAGGAACTGCCACGAATACATGTTTCAGCGCAGAGAAAGGGAGATGAATTGGTCTTCTCTGTGCAGGACAATGGCATAGGCATAGCACCGCAGTTCATGGGGCAGCTTTTCCAGCTATTCCAGCGCGAACATGCCGCGACCGAATACCCTGGTACAGGCATTGGCCTTGCGGTTTGTAAGAAGATTGTTGAGCGCCACGGCGGCAGGATATGGGCTGAATCTGAGCCTGGAAAAGGTTCGACATTCTACTTTACAATGCCAGTGAGAAGAGGTGAAGGCAGAAGTACCATAAGGTCTAAATAGTAATAAATACTATTCGTCGGATAACGAACAAAATTATCCTTTATTCAACACAGCATCTATTATAGAATCTTTTGATGATACGGCCAAAATGGGAGACACCCGAACTTCATTAAGATCCAAATAACTCAGGTAAATTGCTGCCATAATCAGAAAAAAGGAGTGAGAGAATTGAAGATGCATATTCATCTAACAGTGAAAAGAGCAGAGAGCGTAGAAAAGAGCAATGAGACACTTGACGCTGGAGAGCTTCTTAGAGTTATCACAGCAGTAAAGAAAGGGGATTTCTCATGAAAAATGTAATGGTAATCCCTAATTATGAAATATTGGAGAAGATAGCTGAAGGCCCCCATGCAGATGTTTATAAGGCATACCACAAAAAAAACCCGAATCAGATGCTGGTACTCAAGGTCTTAAAGACCGTTGTCCTATCAGCAGATAAAAAATCCCATATCAAGCAGAGGATAGAGCACCTCAAGATCTTAAGCGACCCCATGGTCATTACGCCTCTTTCACTGGATTCAAAAGACGGGCTGTACTTCATAACCCAGGAATACTTTAGCGGTTTAGCACTCGATAAGCTGATAGAAAAAGAAGGTAAAATTCCTTTAAAAGAGTTTTTCTCTATTGCCTGCAAACTGGCAGGTGCTCTTGATAAAATCCATGAGGCGGGCATTATCCACGGGGGAGTAAAACCGCATAACATACTGGTCGACCCCGGCACGTTCGACGTCAGGCTGACGGACTTTATAGGTGCGATTGATGTAGGCTCTGTGAGCCATTTTATTTACGACAAATCTTTCGTCAGAAATACCCTTGCTTATTCCTCGCCAGAACAGACAGGACGTATCAGCCATAGAGTAATGTACTCCTCGGATATGTACTCTCTTGGGATTGTGTTTTTTGAGATGCTGACAGGCCATCTTCCATTCACAGCCAGCGATCCGCTTGAACTCATCCATTCACACCTTGCCGAGGAAGCGCCCCCTGTCAATGAGCTCGAACCTGGCATTCCCATAGCCTTAGGCAAGATCGTTGCTAAATTAATGCACAAAGAGCCTGAAAAACGTTACATGAGCGGCGCCGGGCTCCTTGCCGACCTTATACGGTGCAGGGATGAGTATGCAGCTACTGGCTCTATAAAAGAATTCCCACTGGAAAGCCGTACTTATGCCCAGCGGACTTCCTTCGTTTCCATAATGGTAGGCCGAGAAAAAGAAGCCAGGATCATCCTTGAAGAATACGAAGAGGTCATCGAGGGAAAGTTTCGCTCGCTCTTCATTTCCGGTCTGTCTGGAATCGGAAAGACAAGGCTGATACAGGAACTGCAAAAGCCCATCGTGGAACACAGAGGATATTTTACATCAGGGAAATTCGACGTGTATCAGAGAAACATTCCTTACAGTTCCCTGATACAGGCGTTTCGGAATCTGACGCGTACCTTCCTGACTGAAAGCGATGAGCGCGTTTTGCTCTGGAAAAAAAAGATTCTGGATGCAGTGGGACAGAATGGAAAGGTCTTAACTGACGTTATCCCGGAACTGGAAACCCTGATAGGCCCGCAGCCTGAAGTAAAAACTCTTCCTCCTATCGAATCGTTGAACAGGTTCCACGACCTCTTCGATCGGTTCCTGACATGTCTTGCAAGCGAGGAGAATCCTCTGGCATTATTCATTGATGACCTTCAGTGGTGCGATGTGGCGTCATTTGATTTCCTGTCAAACATATTTGCAAACCACAAAGACCACCCATACCTTTTTTTGCTTGGGGCATACCGCCATAACGAAGTTGACTCAAGCCACCCATTAACCAAGATGATGCGAAACATCAAAGAGAGCGGCTATTCTTTAAAGGAAATCAGGCTGGAACCACTGCTGCCCAAGCACTGCCATGAGATGGTATCATACATTCTTGACTCCCCTCTTGCGCAGACCCAGGCGTTATCTGATTTCATAAGTGAACTCAGCGAAGGAAACCCGCTCATGGTCAGCGAGAGCCTGTCGTATCTGCATACCGAAGGCCTCTTATTCCTTGACACTGAAGGGCAGTGGCGGTGGGATATAGACAAGATCCGCCAATCCCGCATGCCGACTACAGTAGTTGCTCTTTTCGGCTCAAAGATACAAAAGCTTCCTGAGAAACTGGTAAATCTGCTTGAATACTGCGCCTGCATGGGAAATACCTTCTCACCAGAAGATCTGGCACTTATAAGGGAAATATCCCTGCAGGAAGTCTTCGAGATCCTTAAACCTGCCCTGTCCCAGGGACTCCTTATAGAAAACAAAAGCCAGCTTCAGTTCATCCACGACAAGGTACAGGAGGCGACGCTGTCCGTAATACCTGCTGAGAAGAGGCGCGGTATCCACTGGCAGATCGGCCAGCACCTGCTCTCAGTCATTCCAGAGGGAGCGGATATGGAAAAACTCGATAACCTGTTCAGCATCGTTTCACACCTGAACCTGGGAAAGCCAGATAACCTGGATCCCAGGACAGCATACCTCCTGTCTGACATCAACTACCACGCAGGCAACAAGGCTCTTGACTCCCTTGCAACAGAAGCGGCGAACGGATACTTCAAGACCAGCAGGGAGCTTTTGCCCGACGACTGCTGGGAAGACAGCCACTACAGCCGCACTTTCAGGATATTCCAGAAAGCAGCGAAAGCAGAACTGATGTGCGGGTATTACGAAAATTCAGAAAAGCTCCTCAATTACCTGCTGGAACATTCCAAAACGGACCTGGATAAGGCAGAGTGCCTTGCCGAGCAGACCACTTCGCTATCATCGATAGGCAACTTTATCAAGGCCATAGAAACCGCAAACAAAGGACTTGCCTATTTTAACAAAGCCATACCCTACGAGCCGGCTGAAGCGGATGCAAAAAGAAAGGTTCTTATGGAAAAGATCGCCTCAATGGATATCGATGTATGGGAAACCCTTCTCAACATGCCCTTCACCAGGGATCGCAAGAACAAGATAGAGCTTGCGTTCTACAGCGAGCTTATTCCCGACCTGTACATGTCTGGTCTCCCGCAGCAGCTTTACCTGTCGGCTGCCCAGTCTACGGAACACTGCCTTGCAGGAGGTATGGATGAGTCCGTTATCTATTCCTTCAGCATAATGGGCCTGCAACTGGGAGAAGAGGAGAACTTCAAACCTGCTTTCAAATACGAAGACCTTGCGCGGGCACTATCCGCAAAATACCCTAACACGTTCGGCGCCACGCGCGGGATGAACGGGATAGTATGGTGCAACGCGCACTCAAGGAGCCATCCGGGAGACATAGCAGAATACGCCCTGAAGGGGATACAGTGCGGGAAGAACTGCGGAGACCTTTATAATGCCGGGCTTTCATACGGCCCCCTGATGTGGAACCTGCGAATCCAGGGGACGGATATGACAGTTATAGAAGATTATGCCAAGGAGTGTCTGGCATTCTCTGCAAGGTATCATCTCTCTTTTTCCACAGGCCTTGCCGAAGCGATGCAGGCAGGGTGGATCGAGCCCATGAAGAAGAACTATTCTCCAATAAACATGGAAGAAAAACTGAAGCAGTGGGAAAAGGATAATCATGTGGCTTCAGCGGGAAGCTATTATTGTCACATGGCTCTGGCGCACTATTTTTTTGGAGAATATGAAGAAGCCCAAAAATACTTTGTCGGGGTCAGGAAATATCTATCCGGTCTCACTGACAACGTGCTGAAGAGGGAATGGCACATCTTCTTGGTATTGAATGCGCTCAAGCTGTATGAAAAAGGCATTGGACATAAGAGCAAAAGCGAACTATTCGATGGGATTAATCCTGACATAAAAAAGGTCGAGACTTGGGCAGCATTCGGGCCTTTGTTGAAACCCTACCTTGCTTTCCTTTATGCAGAGATTGAGCGGGTCACGGGCGACTTCGATAAAGCCCGCGTCCTGTATCTGAATGCAATAGACTGCGCGCACAATCAAAAGTACGTCTTTTTCGAGGGATTTCTCCATGAATGCTTCGGAGAAATGCTCCTGCAAAACGGGCAGTCCTCGGAAAGAATATACTTTGTCGAAGCTGCGCGCCTGTACAAGAAATGCCGCGCGCAGCGCAAAGAGATCAGCCTCATCGAGAAATATCCCAAATATTTTGAAGAAGAAAAAACCCCTTATCAGCATCCAGAGCATGAAATGGAGTCTTCTGTTCCCTATGCTCTTCCAGACCTTGATTTTGATTACCTGATGAAATCATCCCTTGCCATCTCAGCCGAGATAGAACTGGATTCTCTACTGAAAAAGATCATGAACGTGGCCCTGGAGTGTTCCGCAGCCCAGAACGGCTACCTGCTGATCGAGGACAAAGGAACCCTGTATGTCCGCGCAGAAAGCCACATCACAAAAAAAGATGCTGCGCAGACTGTATACCAGAAATTCGAAGATACGACAGGAATATGCAAGGCAATCGTCAGATACGTACACCGTACCGGTGAGAGGGTGATCCTGAGCGATGCCTGTAAGGAGGGCATGTTCAAGGATAATGTCGAGGTCCAGGGCATGGGTCTGCGCTCGGTCATGTGTTTGCCTGTTATCAAGCAGTCAAAAATGATAGGAGTATTATACCTGGAGAATCACCTGTCTGATGACGTATTCACGTCAAAAAAGGCCCAGATGACCGATCTTCTGACTTCTCAGGCTGCTATCTCCCTTGAAAACTCACGCCTCGTGGACGACATGAAGAGGGCGGAAAGCCAGGTAAAAAAATCCCTGAGCGAAAAGGAGGCATTGCTAAAGGAAATACATCACCGCGTCAAAAACAACCTGCAGATCATCCACAACATTCTTGACCTGCAGATGCCTTATATATTAGATGGGCAGGCGATAGAGCTTTTCAAGGAGAGCAAGGACAGGGTTTATTCAATGGCCCTAATCCACGAAAAGCTGTACCAGTCCGAGTCGCTGGCAAAGATCGACCTTCATGAATATATTCAAAGCCTTACAAACAACCTGTTCATCTCCTACGGGGTGAGCGAAACGGTCATAAAGCCGAAGATACGCGTTGATAACATCACACTCAACGTCGATACCGTAATCCCGTGCGCTTTGATCATCAACGAGCTCGTCTCGAATTCGCTAAAACATGCCTTCCCGGATAGTTCGGCCAGGAAAAACGAGCAGGGTGAAATATACGTAGACCTGCGACATGGTCAGAACAATAAACTCATATTGACCGTCGGTGATAACGGCATAGGCATGCCTGCGGGCTTTGATATTCAGAAAAGCGAAACACTGGGGCTCCGACTGGTAAGCGTGCTGGCAGGACAGCTTAAAGGAAGCATCCAGATCAACAATCACAGGGGAACCGAATTCGTGATTACATTCGAAGCCGTAAAGTAAACTATTAGAAAAGAGATGATAAACATGGAAATGACTGCAAAAATACTGATAGTCGAGGACGAAGGAATAGAAGCGCTTTCCCTGCAACAGAAGCTGAAAGCCAGAGGATATAGCGTCCCGGAGATCGTGTACACAGGAGAAGATGCCGTCAAAAAAGCGGCGCAAATCAGTCCAGATCTTGTGCTTATGGACATAATGCTGCATGGAGAAATAGACGGTATAACGGCAGCAGAACAGATCCGTGCTCATTTTGATATCCCTATCATATACATCACGGCCTACGCCGATGATGATACTCTAAAGCGTGCAAAGATAACGGAGCCGTACGGCTATATAGTCAAGCCGTTCAAGGAAAGGGAACTACTAATATCCATCGAGATGGCTCTTTACAAGCATAAGGCTGAGGAGGCGCTGCGCAAAGCGCACGATGAGTTAGAGATACGCGTTCAGGATAGAACTTCTGAACTGCAAGAAGTAAATAAAGCACTGCAGGCTGAAATCGAAGAGCGCAAGTGGGCTGAGGAGGCGCTGCGCAGAGCAAGGGATGAGCTGGAGATACGCGTTCAGGAACGGACTGCTGAGCTAGCCCGCTCGAACGCCGAATTAGAGCAGTTCGCATATATAGCCTCCCATGATCTCCAGGAGCCGCTGCGCATGATATCTGGCTTTACCAAACTTCTGGAGAGGCGATACAAAGGCAGGCTTGACAGTAGTGCTGATGAGTTCATCGCCTATATCGTGGATGGGGCTGCGCGGATGCAGAGGATGATCGAGGATCTGCTGGCGTATTCGCGGGTTGGTACGCGCGGAAAACCATTTGAGCTTACCAACTTAGAGGCTATCTTTGAAGAGGTTATGACTAACCTTAAGGTTGCTATTGAAGAGAATAAAGCGGAAGTTACGCATGACCCTCTGCCCACTGTAATGGCTGATGCCGCACAAATGATCCAGTTGCTCCAGAACCTGATCGGTAACGGAACCAAATTCAGAAAAAGAGAAGAGGTGCCGCGGGTTCATGTCCGTGCCGAGAAAAAGGGAGATGAATGGATCTTCTCTGTTAAGGATAACGGGATAGGCATAAGCCCTGAGTTCATGGGTCATCTTTTCCAGTTATTCCAGCGTGAGCGCACTGCGGACGAATACCCGGGCACGGGCATAGGTCTTGCGGTTTGTAAGAAGATCGTGGAGCGACACGGAGGAAGGATATGGGCTGAGTCTGAACCTGGAAAAGGATCGACGTTCTACTTCACAATACCGGATCGCCAGTAATCAAATAGCCAGAAAATACTAGAATTACAGCTAGTGGACTGTTTGATAAGTAATTTCCGATATTCAACTAACAAATCGATCCATCCATCTTT
>NZ_JMIY01000003.1:329060-362916 GCF_000685155.1 Candidatus Methanoperedens nitratireducens | reverse complement strand
GTTACACTTCGCATGTGCATGGATAACGTTCAGAGCTTCTGGACTTTTCGGATAGGCTCTTATTCTTGAATCCTATCGGACCCAGGAACTGAACATCAGCAAATATAGCATACTCTCCTGCATTAAAAGCACGGAAAGAATAAACTATACTGCTCCTCTTGTTGATTGATATAAAAACCTGCTCAAAACCCTGTTTCAAACTCTGAGGGGCGATCTTCTGCATGACCGTGAAGTCCAGATCCTCGGAAAGACGCCATTCAGGGAAGTAAACTTTCCTTATCGCCGTCCCTCCTTTAAAGATGAGGATATCCCTGAGCTGTGAGTTCTCCCAGTAAATGCCGCTGAGAAGCCATGTCAGTGCGTAATCCTTTTCTAGGGTCGCCACATCGAACCCTGTTTTCCTGGCTCGTCTTCTTAATTCATTTTCATCCATTTTTAATACCTCATCCAGCCCATCAGCTCATCCCTTGTTCGGTTTATAATGAGTTTGTATTTTTTAGAGTATTCCAGAGCTCTCTTTGGTCCGAGAGGATCAAGCCACATATATCCTTTCAACCTGCTCAAAGCTATCTCAGAACATATTTCTTCTGCTAACCCGAGCAATTCCAGCGCATAACAAACCCTCCTCGTAACCACACTCACTCCCAGTCTTTTTGAGTATTCAAGCAGCTTTACAAAATCCAGTTCATCTCTGGCGTTCCATATCCCTTTGATGGCTTCATCCATCCCGCCGCAGTATTTTGGATATAACATGCAGTCAATGATGGTTTTCTCTCTCGAAGATATATTGAATGTACCCCTGGCGGTCTTTTCTTCAACATATCCGAAAAACCTCTTTTTCTTCAATGTGACAAATTCGAACCGCGTAGCTCCATAATCCAGATCTCTTTTCCTCTGTGTTGCCGCAACAAAGACCACACGGGGAACCTGTTCTGTCATGCCCCAGTAGTTAAGGGCTGACCAGAAGCCGATGTAATAGACATCTATGATATGAGGAACGAGTAGGTATGGGACTTCTGACCATGATCCCTCGTATCCTGCTCGTGCTGGTATCAGCAGGTATTTTCCTTTTTCTATCTCTTCAATCCTTCCCTTCTTCTTTAAGCGGTATATAACATTCCAGACAGAGGGGGTCGAGGTACTGAGAATTCGCTTTGCATCGTTTATTGAGAAGACTGATTTATTCTCCTCTTCTAAAGTAAATAGCAGCTTGAGTTCATTTGTTCCTAATTTTATGTTTCGTGTAATCATACTCTTGTTAAAAGAGAGTATTGTTACACAAGTATTAATAAATTTCTATTTACAGTAAATTCAAGGGGAAAGAACATTAGCCTCAGATTAAATGGAGGCATCTATTAGTCCCTTATTCTCCTTATGATCATCAGCCCGGTAATATTTACAATCAATATCAGGATGACCGCGGTGATCTCCCTGTAATTCAGTCCTTCCCGGGATTTAAAATCAAACTGCTTATCAGAATCAAGGAACAGATATTCCTCGTATGTTCCGGCATCGCCTGCTGCCCTGAGCGTATAGCTCGTGTTCAAAGGAAGCCCTGCAATGATAATCTCCGAGCCTGTGCCTTCTGATACCCTTCGATCCCCGCTCCATAACGAGATCTTATATTCTGAATCGGCTGTTATAAAGATGCTTGCATAGTTCTTTATATCGATGGAATTACCGTTTACGTACTGGAGGTGATTGGGAAGGTCAAGAACGCTAAGCAGTGTCGGAGCTATATCCTCCTGTCTGTATTCCCCGCTTATTATATCCGGTATGGTATTCGGGGATATAATGACAAGGGGTATTCTCAGGCTCTCCATACTTGAGGAGTATTTATCTGATGAGTGTCCGCCTCTTTGTGCATTCCTGCTGGCAAAGGACATACCGTGGTCGGCTGTGAAAAACAGGGCAATATTGTTCTCTGATGCAGTTTTATATAGAGAGGATATGTCCCTGTCAAGTTCCTCAATCAGCCTGATGTATCTACTATCTCCGAGATTATGACCTCCGCTGTCGATTGCACCTATATTCACCGTCAGGAGGAATTTCTGGGACGGATAGTTCTCGATCATAAGTGTCGCAACTGCATTGGCAGTATCAATACCCCATCTGTTATAAGCAGAATATTTATCTACACCTGACCGGTTATCCAGATATGCGGGAAGCTTCATCTTCCAGTCGTACATCAATTCATAAACTCCGGCAGGTGGATTTTTACTCTGGATCGATATCAGAGGTTTATCAATTGAATTGTTCTGTGCAAACAGTATTATATCCTGCTCCTCACGCATGTTAAAGAAATCGCCTCTTTGCATCACGGCCAGGTTGATAAATCCGTGCTGCCTTGTGATATCAAAAATAGTCGCATCAGGATAGCCAACCACTTCTTCGTTCGCCTCTGAGTAGCCTGTGACAAGGATGGAGTGTGCGATGCCTGTTACGGGCTTTGTAGTTCTGATATTTATTATCCTGGTTCCAAAGCTCAGGTTCTGGGTTCTTGCTTTTAAAAGCTCGCTGCCATCAAGCGCATAAGGTGTGAATTCAGGATAATAATATGAAGAACCCAGTCCATCAACAATAAAAAGAATAGCTCCGCCGGGTCTCTGGGTATCATTTAGTGTTATTTCCGGGACGCCAAAAGCGGTATATGAGAGAGAAGATAATAGTATTAAAATTATCAGATTTGTTTTAATAAGGCTTCGCATAATGTTTCCCCAACAGGTTTAATCTGCGTTCATTTGCGTTCATCTGCGGTTCTTCATATTTCTCATCTCTCTAATAATCTTATGGATACATTATAAGCGATGTAAAATTCAACTGTTCATCATCCCCAGTTTCCTGGAGATTTTTTCTTTTAGAAGCCTGTTGATCTCCTGGCCGCTTACCTTGCCCCTGAATTCCTTCATGACCACGCCCATCAGAGGACCAACGGAATTCAATCCTCTTTCTTTAATAAAATCGATTTTAGATTCTATGATCCTATCGATAACGGCCTCTAATTCCCCGGTCTCAACCCCGATCCCAAGAGATTGGGCTGCCCTATCGACTGTAAGTTCAGGCTTATTTGTAATCGTTCTCAGGATATTGCCGATTGCTTCATTCGGGATCTTTCCCTCGGAGTGAAATCTGAAAAGATCCACAAGGTGCCCCTCAGTAATATTATCTACAGGTATCCCCTCTTTTTCAAGTTCAGGTAAAGTCGTCTCAAGGGTACGCACAACCATAGTCGCATTTGCGTTCGGTACCTGCTGCATAATTCTCTCAAACAGAATAAAATCCTCTGATCTCGCGATCATCCCTGCGAGTTCCTCATTCAAATTAAACTGCTTTATGTATCTTGATCTGCGCTCATCAATAAGTTCAGGTAGTTTTATACCACGGATCCGCTCCTCTGTTATTTCCACAGGAGGAACATCTGTCTCCGGGTACATGCGTGCTGCACCGGGAAGCGGCCTCATATAGGCTGAATTCCCATCTGGAAGCGCCCGTCTTGTCTCTTCAGGGATGCCCACAAGTGCTTCTTTTGCACGGGCGATCACAGCCTCAAGCGCGCCCCTTGCTCTTTCCTTTGTATCAGCAACCATGACCACGCAATCTTTGTCCTGTGCTCCCAGTGCTCCTCTGAGCGCGCTCACCTCATCCTCTGTTATGCCGTAATCTGGAAGCTCATCTGTATGGAATATACCTCCAACACCTGCTTTTTTGGCGTAATCTGAGAATTCCGTCCCCAGGCGCCTATCGGGCTGAATCTCTTTGCCCACAAGTCCTGTAAACCCGGGCAGGTTTACCGCAAGTACAGTGCCTTCTCTCAATGCTTTTAATATTACATTTGAAGATGTGTTCACAAATACCTGTGTGACATCCACAATTCTATCCTGGATTGATGCACCTCTTTTTCTAAGTTCATCTCTTATCTCCAGAAGCGCGATCTGCCTTGCTACCTCCCGCTCCACGATCATCTCTATTAGTTCAAGCGCCTGCACGCCTTTTATCTCCACCCTTGCGCCCTGTGCTATTGAGATGTTGATATCCTGCCTTATGGTTCCAAGACCGCGCTTGACCTTGCCTGTTGAGCGCAGTATCATCCCGAGCTTCTCTGCGACCTCCCTTGCATGCGAAGGTGAGATGATATCCGGCGCGGTTCCGATCTCTACAAGCGGGATACCGAGGCGGTCAAGTGAATAAACCACTGAATCTTTGCGCTCTTCAACTTTCTGGGCAGCCTCTTCCTCAAGGCAGAGCACATCTATCCCCACGCGACAAGAGGATGAATCAAGATATCCCTGGGTGGCAAGAAGACCCGATCTCTGGAAGCCTGATGTATTGGAGCCGTCAATAACTATCTTCCGCATGGTATAGAGCTCATCCACGATCTTCATATTCAACATGCGTGCGATCATAAGCGCATAGTCCAGAGCCTCCTGATTCAATTCCCGCGGCGGCTCTTCATCCGCCTCGACCAGACAGGTGGTATCATATGCTTTATAGATGAATTTTTTTGTAAATTTTACCTCCTCAAGCGCTGCCCTGTCAACCATACCCATCTCGCTCTGTGTCGGTCGAAGATACCTCATGAATTCAAAATTGGATTCCTTTATATCACGAAGAAGGGTAGGGCTGCCGCAGAAGAGTTTTTGCTCAGTATCAAGTTGCTGGTGAATCTCAAGTCCTGCTTTTAATCCAAGTGCCCTGTAGTCGTGATCCATGGATGTCTCTGATATGAGACAACATATAAAATGATTATTGTTTGTCCGAGCCCATCCAATTTAAGAAATCCTGATTGTAATCTCTGTGTTCTCTGTGCCTTGTATGAAAAAGTTCAACTATATCGCATCTTAGACTTGGATGTGGTTCAGCTAATATAAACAACGAACTGGTACTAACTCGATACGAACTCGGGCTTATGAGTTCGTTTAAGTTCGTTTTGAGTTCGTTGTTAATCGTCTTTTTCATGTTCATTTATGAACAGCGTTCATAGCAGACTCTGTGGCAAGTTTTTTATGAAGCCACAGAGACACCGAGGCACAGAGAGCTTTTTTGAAAAGTTGGAATTATTGGATGGTCTCAATAGTGAGAAAAACTATTAATACTCCTTAGATGAATCAACTAACGCCATAAAAGATAGAATTTTTAAGAAAAACTGATTTTTTATGCCGCAGCTTTACGGTTTGTTCTCACCACTATTGTTCGTAAAATATAGAATAAAATCAACACAGCGATTATAGCCACAAGGATGAACCCAACGAATGAAAAATTAAATTCAATCTCAAACTAAATATTGAGCACACACATCAAGCCTTTTCTATAACGATTTTATTATCTTCTCTCTTAAAAACAAGCCTATCATCTGGATTTAACTTTAAAATCTCCCGAACAGCTTTTGGTATTGTAATCTGATTGATTTTACTCACTTTTGCGATATCTATTATTTCGCCCATCATTGGATAAATTGTAATTACAATAACTTAAATATTATTACGGCATATTGAATTTTAAAGAAATAAAAGATAAATTTAAATACAAATAAAGAAAAGAATCAATGTAACTCACAGAAAGGAAGGTGAAAAACATGCCAGAATACCCGGTAATCAATGCCCTGAATGTGGAAAAAGATGCCATCATAGTAGAGAAAAAGGTGCTTGAGGCCCTGGTAGCCCAATACGGAACACCCCACTTCATTCAAAAAAAACAGAGAGACAAGACGTTACATTTCACGTTTTTAAACCACAAGACGATAATAGCATACGAAGAAAGCACCGATGAGAAAGCCCCCCCGAAAAAGAAACAGGCAGATCACCAGAGAAGCCAGAGCCGATAATTAACGCTGCCAGCAGCCGATTTTATGTAGGTACTATAATCGAAAAAAAAGGAAGAGATGCACCCGGGATATGGCGCATCTTTTAAGCCGTTTGAAATTTACGGCAATCCGAGTGCTTTTCTCTTGGTATTGATATGTGCCTCGATCGCATCTGCTGCCTTGACTGGATCGAGTTCAACAATCACCTTTCCTCCGGTGAGCGACTCAACATCGTTTGTGAGTACCTTTGCCACAAGCGGTGCACCTGTGACCGGTGGCACGGGTGAGAGATGCAGCAGCAATCCGAAAGCTACCGCGAATGCCCCGTCGGCTACAGCCTTCTGCTCAAGGTACTCTGGTGCTGATGCCGCAACTGGCAGGGCGCTCGGGTCGACTCCCAGCGCTGCTGCGATCTCAGTCACAGCTACGCCTATTCTACCGATATCAACACATGAGCCGTAGTTGATGCACGGCGGTATCCCGAGTGACTTGCAAACTGCCTTCAGGCCTTCGCCTGCCTGTTCTGCTGCCTCCGGTCTCATGAGTCCTTCTATCTGCGTAGCCGAACTGACACAGCCTGCGTTTATCACCAGCATATTGCGCTTTATGAGTTCACGGGACAGCCTGACCGAGACAGTATCATGTTTTGTCTTTGCTGTAGTGCAGCCCACAACTGCCACTATTCCCTTGACACTTCCTGCCTTTATGGCATCGATGAGTGGATTCCAGCTTCCTCCCAGGGCAGCCTTGCAGCTCTCAACAGAGAAGCCTGCCATGACGTCTGATTTATATCCGGGTATATGGACCTTGCCGTTGTTTCTCTTTCTGTAGGCATCTATTGCCATTTTCACTATTTGATTTGCCTGCTCATCCGCTTTCTCCGGTGTAAAGTCCAGGTGGTCTGTTACACCTGCCATCCTGACGAGTTTATCGACCGAGATAACCTTTGTATGGAAGTTATCTGCCATTGTCTTCAGGGCGGGTGTGGAGCAGTTAAGATCCATCATAACAAGATCTATGGCCCCTGTGGCAATGAGGAACTCCTGGTTTATCCAGTTACCTGTCTGTCCGGCAAATCCTTTTGCAGAGGTAGCTGAGCGCTGCATGAGTTCCTGGCCTGTGCACATGGAACCCAGAAGCTTTATATCCCTGGCACCTGCTTCTTTTGCGAGTTTTTGCATATCAGGGCTCTGGGATGCCTTAAGGACAGATGTTGCCATGAGCGGGATGTGCCCGTGCGCTACTATATTAACTGTATCCTTATCGATTATACCGAGATCTGCTGAAGAAGTGGTCGGGGCCGGGGTTCCAAGGAGAATATCTTGAAGCGTGATTGTAGCTACAAGTCCCATATATCCTGTGGCTATTCCTACCCTGAGAGTTGTGAGCAAAAGATCCACAGGGTCTGTATCTATTGATGTAAGCGTCTTTGTCATCGCATCGCCCACCTCTGCATATGTTCCGCCAGGTATGATACCGAGTTTCTTCCATATCTCAAGCCGGGTCTTTGGTGCGAACTTCTCAACAAGAAGCAGAGGTTCATCTGCGCCCTTCTTGATTTCAGCAAGCACTGCATCAGCCAGGGCAACTGCCAGCTCCTCAGTTGACTTTGTGGTATCTAATCCAAGGGCTCCTGCAACTGCCCTGAGCTTTCCAGGGTCCTGTATCTTAAATGATGTCTTTCCCTGTGCTGCTGCCTTCAGGGTCTTTGCAACCAGCTCCAGATGGTGGGTATAAGCCGCTGCACCTCCTGCTGTGAGTCTCAGGAAGTTTCTGGCTGCTATGACATCAGCGGTCGCACCGCATATGCCTGCTGGGGCCCTGGTTGTGATCCTGCACGGTCCGTGGCTGCACAACTGACAGCATATTCCCTGTGCCCCAAAAGTACACTGTGGCTGCTGGGCATTATAGCGATCAAATATTGTGGGTATGTTCATCTTACTTGTTCTCTCGTACATCTCCTGTGTGGATTTATGTGCCGAGATACTCTCTTTAGCATTATCTACTGCATTATCTTTATCTTTGCCAAATCCTATTTTCTTCAATAAATCAGCCATTTATATGCCTCCAAATTCTTGGTTATGACCATAGTAATCTCCTATAAGATATAAAGATATTCATTATTACTTATAGATAGATACTCCATATAGCCTATTAATAATTAAAATTGCGTCAAATAACGGAAAAATTCTTGTAGTTACGCTGATAATACTATTATATTGAGAACTTATACAATTACAGGGAGTGATGTATTTTTAACCATGAAAAAGACCTGGTATCAGCTTGAAGGCTCAAAGCAGGCTGAGATATGGACTATACTGCACCTTCCATATACAGCAATGAACCTGAGCTTCCTTGCAATCGGGTTCGGGATTGCAGGTGTTAACAGGTGGGATGTTCTTGTGTGGATCATGATCGCGTACTTCCTCGGGCTTGGGATTGCAGCACATGCCTTTGATCAACTGCCAGGAATGGGCAGCAGTTATGTAAAATACCTGGCACCCGGAGAACTGCTGCTGCTCGGACTGGCCGCCGTGAGTATAGCCGTGCTGATAGGCATATACTGGATGGTAAAACTTGCTGCATGGCATCTGCTGTGGATTATTCCTCTGCAGACTTTTTTCGTATGGGCATATCCGAACTCCAGATTCATGAATGGATTCTTTCACAATGATTTCTGGTTTGCAGTATCATTCGGATTCATCCCTGTAATGGTCGGGTTTTATATGAATACATTAACGCTCAATGGAACATTTCTTACATGGGCGGCTCTGGCAGCATTGATCTCTGCTATAGAGATCACCCTATCAAGGTATGTAAGGGCGATACGGAAGAGCTATGCCGAAGATGAAGGGAAACATGGCAAAGCCACTGCAGTAAAGCGCATTGAATACTATACACATAAACCTGAGACTGCTCTTAAGCTCTTATGCCTCATGAGTTATTTTCTGGCATTCTCTTTCCTTCTGAGGTAAATAATGAGAATAGCAATTGCTGGCGCAGGAATATCAGGTGCATACCTGTACAGGCTGCTGCGCAACCAGGGATTCGATGATGTATCTGTATTTGAACAGGAACAGCAGCATAAAACAAACTGCGATATCAGCCCGTGTGCCTGGGGTACTTCACTTGGGTTTGAGCCGCTTGTTGAGCATGCTGGACTTGATCCGGCCAAATACACACGGATGCAGTTTGATCATATTATGATGGATGAGATGAGAATAGAAGCATATGCTCTGACCTTTGATAAGCCGCTTCTCATATCAGATCTGCTGCAGGATGCAGTAATACAACGATCACCGATAGATACTGCAGAATACGACAGGGTAATTGATGCTACCGGTGTTTTACGTGCATATTTACCAGAGATAAAGGATGATCTTATCTTTCCATGTATCCAGTACTGTGTTCGCAGCTCAGAACCTCTTGATATGAGTATTAAGATCAGCAGGATAGGGTATGCATGGATTTTTCCACTATCCGATGATATATATCATATAGGGGCAGGCAGTCTTGTGGTCAAGCCGTATGATATGCTCAAAAACCTGAGCTGGGTTAAACAAGGCGATGGAAATAAAAAAAGGGAGGTACTCTGTAGCTGCGCCAGTAGAGTTCGCTTAACCGCACCGCTCGGCAGCAGACCGTACATATCCAAAAATATATGGGGTACAGGCGAAGCGATCGGATGCGTGGCTCCGCTTGCAGGCGAGGGTATCATTCCCGGGATGAGAAGCGCACAGATATTAGCTAAGAACTGGGATTATCCTCTTGCATATGAGCGTGCGATACTTAATGAGTTCTCATGGATGGAAGAGGAACGCAGGGTAGTGGACAGGCTCAGGAGAGGAGAGCGGATTGGTATAAGAGACGGCCTGATACTTAAAGAAACTACAAAGAGGATGAATATGAAGCTTCATCTCTGGGATGCTTTGAAGATGTTGATGAGGGCGAGGAAATGAACCGGCAGTTAGAGTGGTATAGATACCTGGTATATAATAAAAGTGTCCCGGGCGGCCTGTTCACCCTTATACACATGCCCTTCATGCTGGCATTTCTGTCTCTTGTCATAGTCGGGACAGTCGCACTTCAAGTCATAGATTATGCAGTTCTGGTTCTATCTCTTGCAGTTGTGTTTCTTTTACTATATGGCGAGCACATGCTTGATGATACTACCCTTGCAGGGAAACCCTGGAGAACCGTATTCGGTGATGCCACTCTTGTATCAGCAGGTGTCTGTCTGTTCATACTGGCATCATTGATAGGGATATACGCAAACCGCCTGCTGGAATCTCCATTTCCCGGTGTGGCAGTTGGTACTGGCATACTTTTCTGCGTGTTATACGGTCTTGAACTCTGGAGCTTCCATACAGTAGAGTTCGGCGCCCTGGGTATGGCGGCAATACCGGTATCATCTTATCTTGCACAGGTGCTTGCTGCCGGTCTGGATGTAAACCCGGTTATCATAGCAGGTCTTGGTATATTCGGTTTTGGTTATGGCTATGTGATGCTTGCACTGTATGAGCACACCAAGACGCAGGAATATAAGATTGCATGGAGGTTACTCGGACTACATTTCCTTTTGATATACGCACTCGCCGGTGCATTATCCTCTGGAAGGGTGTGGATGCGATAGGGTAGATAATGAGAACATTCAAGGAATATCTTGATCAAATAAGACCAGGGATAAATGATCGTATAAAACTCATAGCTGAGAAAAAAATATCAGATCCGGATATACTTCCGATGCTACTGCGAGGAAAAAGAATACGTGCAGGGCTTTTACTTCTGGTTTTTGATGCTGTATCTGATAAAGATCAGGATCGATCCTGTGCACTTGATCTGGCCTGCGCTGTTGAGCTTGCTCATAGTGCCTCGCTTATCCTTGATGATATGCTCGATGAGGATACAGAGCGCCGTGGGCTGACAACTCTGCATCTTACCAGAGGGCATAAGAAGGCTATGCTGGATACGATAGATGTTCTGAGTATTCCGTATGATATCGTGGCACAATACGGAGAATCATATGTACGGATGCTGGCAGAGACGCAAAGAGGAATGGTCTCAGGTATTATAAAAGAGCTGTTCCACAGACCTGACCTGCCAGCAATTAAACTCTATGATGCCATAATCACCCGGAAGACTGGAAAATTATTCAGCCTGGCTACTGCGTGGGGATATCTGATAAGATCCGACGGCTGTAACCCGGTATCTGATGGGACATGCATGTACAGGAAAGATACTATATCGTTTGCAGAATACGGGCTCAGATGTGGTAAAGTAATGCAGATAGCTGATGATATAGCAGACTTAGAGCAGGTAATTGAAGGGAAAAAGATCAGCGGATTTGGTTCAGAGCTGTTGCTTCTTGAGTGCATGAACATAGATAGACCTGTTAAAGAAGCCCTTCTGCATCGTAAGAGCCTGTCACCGCATCTATCCAGGATAAAGCAGTTATGGTCACATGAGGACGTACAGAGAACCATCAGCAGCATTCTTGATAAGGAGATTATCAGATCCAGGGGAATAATATCCTCCATAGATGTGCTATACATAGAATATAAGAAGGTCCTGCTTGATGCACCATCCGGGATTGCAGATATGATAATCAGAGAAGGATAGAATGATCAAATGACCATGCATTCTAAGAGAAAAAAGAAGAAATTGACGTTTACCGGGTTACTTCTTAGGCTCTGGCTTCCCTTTTGGCTTCTTTTCCTTTTTTGCCATAGAATTTACGCCTCCTGACCCTTAAGGTCAGGAACTATAGTATGATTTTTTAGGATATATACTTTTATTTAGAAGAGATTAGCCTGAGACATAAGGATAAGAAACTTTACCGAGTGATATCATCAGCAGCATCATACTTGGATGGGCATTTTGTTAGCATCTTATATGATTCGAACATGCTGTCGTTGAATCTCCCGGTTACTACTGCCTGGATGCTTGTGGCATCAGGTGGTATGTCTGGCCTCTCACCTGTGTAGATAACGTCAATCGTTTCTATACCGTCAGTCAGTTTAAAAGTAAATGTGCGATTGAGAGCATCCCATTTCTCAGTACCCATGACCACTGAGCCGTTAACAATAATCACACTGTCTGTGAGGTTTTGTTTTGCTGCGACCGCTTCACTGACCTCATACTGGTTCGAGAGCACGCCACTTGTAAGTGCCAGATAGCCTAATAAGATAACAACTATGGAGAATCCAAATACAAAACGATGTTTCTTGTTCATTTATCTCACAAAACACATTGTACTACTTATCCTTAAATGTTTCTTCTTTGCTCTTCCTCAGTGAGGGTGCTAATCAGCGGTTTTGTGCAGCTCTGGGTAGAAAAGCATGTTCCACTTCTTTAATAAATAGTTTTCTCCTTGCATAGGTTAAATTTAAATATTAGCTATCTACAGTAGGTATCCGTATGCCATGGTAGGCATGGAAGGTGAGAATATGGATATTAAAAGAACTATAAGATATTTGAAATATATTTTCTTTGCAGCAATTTTACTTTCAACGCTGGCAGATGGTGTTTATGCGGCCGAAGTGCCAGAAATAGATAAGGCCGATACCGCGTGGGTCCTTATCAGCACTGCGCTCGTGATGATAATGATCCCTGGAGTAGGCCTGTTCTACGGAGGCATGGTGAGGAAGAAAAATGCTCTCTCAACCATGATATTAAGCTTTGCGATCCTTGCACTGATAAGCGTGCAGTGGGTGCTCTTTGGCTACAGCCTTGTCTTTGGCCCTGATGTGGGAGGCGTAATAGGGAACCTTCAGTGGGTTGGGCTCAATGGTGTGGGTCAGGAGCCGAATGCCGATTACGCTGCCACTGTTCCTGCACTGGCATTCATGATATTCCAGGCCATGTTCGCCATCATCGCAGTCGCCCTGATTACAGGTGCATTTGTTGAGCGAATAAAGTTCAGCGCCTTCCTTATATTCTCTGTGCTCTGGGCAACCCTTGTATATGATCCAATAGCGCACTGGATATGGGGCACTGGAGGGTGGCTTCGCGAAATGGGTACGCTTGATTTCGCAGGAGGCGCAGTTGTGCATATAAGCGCCGGGATGTCAGCTCTTGCTGTTGCTCTGGTGATAGGCGCACGCAGGGGATTCGGGAAATATACAATGGAGCCTCACAGCATACCTATAACTATTCTGGGCGCTGCGCTTCTGTGGTTTGGCTGGTTCGGATTCAATGCAGGCAGCGCAGTAACAAGCAATGGACTTGCAGCAAGCGCATTTGTGGTAACAAATATAGCAGGTGGTACTGCTGCACTGGTATGGATACTGTTGAGCTGGTACTATAAAAAACCAAGCGGTCTTGGTATAGCCACTGGAGCCGTGGTTGGGCTGGCAGCAGTTACTCCTGCATCTGGTTTTGTTACACCTCTGGCAGCTATGGTGATAGGTGCAGTCGCAGCAGTGGTAAGCTATTACGCAATGCTCTTCAGAATGAGGCGAAACATAGATGAATCCCTCGATGTCTGGGCCTGCCACGGCATAGGCGGAGCATGGGGTATCATTGCAGCAGGTATATTTGCCACCACTTTAGTGAATCCTGCTGGCTCAGGTTTGATAGACGGCAATGCAGATCAGATTGTAACGCAGATAGTAGCAGTAGGTGTGACTTCAGTGTATGCTTTTGTGGTGACCTTGATTATTGCAAAGATTATTGATGTAACCATAGGATTGCGTGTCAGAGATGATGAGGAGGCCATAGGATTAGATCTTTCTCAACATGCTGAGAAGGCTTATTCGTGAGATGGGGATCTCAAGAATTTTCAGTTTTTTAGTAATTATCCATAGTGGCCTTTACAGCGTTTTTATATTCATTTTTAAGAGAATAGATATTATGATCTCCTTTTACATCCACTCTCAGGATACCAAGCCTTGTATTCATAAGCCCGACCATAGCTGAAACTCCCCTATAATTAACATCAAAGCCCTCTTTGATAAGAAAATCAAATATCTCCTGGGTGGTATATGGTTTACTATTGAGGAATAGTTTTAAGACAGACTTCCTTATGCCTGTTTCGTCCCGCATCAGATACTTTGTGAGGCGTGTCTTTATCTTTTCGTTTCCTTCGATATTCAGTTAGACCACCATTTTTCACTATTAAATTTTAAGAGTTTATACCTTTCCATGCTTTGAGTAGCAGAAGATAATTTTAAATTCAAAATTGAGTTTCTGGGTCTATTGCATTGGCTTTCTTAGTTTTTGAAATACCAGCATCTGTCGCACCATATTTATAAATCAGTATGCTTAGCCTTATGCTCTTCAATAAGATTTATATACTATAATGAGTAATCTAATAATAAGACAACAAACCGTTGTCGGGGTATGAAAAATATGGCGAAAATAAGAAATTTTGTATTACGGGATAAGGATGGAAAAGAGACAGGAGTATTTACAGGCAACCAGCCAAGGCAGGCAGCATTGAAAGCAGCCAATCGCAGCGATGGAACAAAAGCTAAACCCGTTGAATTAAGACTGAGGGAAAGAGGAAGCAAAAAGATCCATATCTATAAAGGATGGAAGGAAACTGTCCCGGCTCCAAAGAACAAACCAAAGTGGATGCCTGCTGAGATCAATAAACCCAATGTAAAGAAAGCAGGTATAGAAAAACTCACTAAAATTTAATTTTTTATAATTTCTTTTTATTTTTATTAGAACTTCAAGATAATGTAATTATTGCTTTGAGTAGATCAACCCCTGCCCTGGAATAAATCTGCCCCTGCCTCTTTTCGCAATAATATCACCATCTTCAAAGACTATATCTCCCCTGGAGATCGTGATCCTTGGGAACATGCCATACATGCCATTATACGGCGTCCATCCCGCTTTGCTGTGCAATTTTTCTCTGCGGATCTCCATTACCTCTCCCGTAATTATCATATCAGCGTCATACCCCGGTGCAAGCACTCCTTTATTCAGGCCAAATATTCTTGCAGGATTCAAGCTTGTGACCTCGATTAATCGCTTCAGGGTGAGAAGGTTGCGTTTAACAGACATGAGCATGAGCGGCAGCATGGTCTCAACTCCGGGGACGCCTGCCGGCGCGCTCCATATATCGGTCATCTTCTCGTGCTCAAGATGAGGTGCGTGATCAGAAGCAACTACATCGATAATTCCATTAGTTAAACCGACCCAGAGGCTCTGCTGCGAATAAAAATCACGAAGTGGCGGGTTCATTTTTCCGAGAGTTCCCAGGCGCTTCCAGTCCTTTGTTGAGAGGAAAAGATGGTGCGGTGTGACCTCACAGGTTATATTTTTGCTTTCAGCTTTTGCTCTTCTTATGACCTCAAGGCTCTCATGTGCACTTATATGGCAGAGATGAAGTCTTGTTGCTGTATCCCCCGCAAATCTAATCGCTTTCTCAACAGCGGTCTTCTCTGATAGTTCAGGGCGCGATTTTGAGTAGGATTCTGGCTCATGTTTTCCTTTTAATATGTGAACGAACCTCTTCATTATTTCTTCATCCTCTGCATGGATGCATGCCACTGCGCCCAGATCTCCTGTGATCTCAAGTGATCTTTTAAGTATCAGGTCGTTCACATTCAGGGAGCCTGTGGACTCTGCCATGAATATCTCCCCGAAAGCCATTGCTCCAAGTTCCCAGAGCTTCCTCAGGTACTGCAGATTGCTGGTTACCCCGGCGTTTATGCTGTAGTCGATTATGGATTTTTTTGCTTCTTTTTGTTTTTTCTTGAAGGATTCGATGTCAATTGTCGGAGGGTTTGTATTGGGATGGTCAATAACAGTGGTGACACCGCCTGCTGCCGCTGCGCATGAGCCGGTGTACCAGTCCTCCTTCTTTGTCATTCCAGGATCTCGGAAGTGCACATGAAGATCTATTGCCCCTGGCAGAACAAGCGCGCCTTTTGCATCTATTACCTGATTTACTTCCTCTGTGCTGATTATCTTCCCTATTTTTGAGATCCTGCCGTCATCTACGGCTATTTCAGCCGGCTGGATTGTATCGTCAATAAGAAGTCTGGCATTCTTGATTACAAGATCTGGCATAGTGGTACTTAATTATACGCAGATACTTAATTAGGTTTAGATTCTCTGCTAAATCTTAAGTCTCTCAAGCCTCTGTGCGGCCTCGATTAAAGTCTCATCCCTCTTTGAGAACGTGAAGCGCAGCTTATGTCTGCCTGCTTCGCTCTTATAGAAGCTGCTTCCAGGTACGGCTGCTACTCCGATCTCACGCACCATATACTTAGCAAAGGCAGTATCATCCATAGCCTTATCATCCATCCCATCGGGTATATCGGCAAGGATATAGTATGCACCCTGCGGCATCGTGCATCCAAATCCGGCTTTTATTAAGGCATCATACAGAAATCTTCTCTTTCTGTCATACATCGCCACAAGCTCTTTATAATACGAATCTGGAAATCTAAGTGCACTGACGCATGCATGTTGAAGCGGGGCAGGGGCTCCTACGGTCAGGAAATCATGTATCTTCCTGATAGCAGAGGTCAGGGTTTTTTCTGCAAGCGCATAGCCGATACGCCAGCCTGTGACACTGTATGTCTTTGAGAACCCGCTTATGGTTATCGTCCTGTCCCTCATCTCATCCAGTGAGCCTATACTGGTATGCGTTTTGCCGTCGTACAGTATATATTCATATATCTCATCTGTCACAACAATAGCATCATAATCAACGCATAGATCTGCGATCAATTTTAACTCATCCTTACTGAACACTTTGCCGCATGGGTTATTCGGGGTGTTAAGAATGAGCGCACGCGTCTTCCTGTTAAAAGCAGATGTAAGGGCATCTTCATCAATATTGTACTCATCGTCCAGGGGTATAAAACGAGGAATCGCACCAGAAACAGCAGCATCAGGACCATAGTTCTCATAGAACGGCTCGAATATGATGACCTCATCCCCTTCATTGATTATAGCAAGCATTGCAGCCATCATGGCCTCTGTTGAACCGCACGTTACCGTGATCTCGCTCTCTGGATCGACTTCGATGTGATTATAATCGCGCGCTTTTCGTGAGATCTCATCCCGCAGCTCTTTTGCTCCCCATGTGATTGAATACTGGTTTCGGTCTTCTATAATTGCAGATACAGCAGCGCGCTTTAACTCATCCGGAGCCGGAAAATCCGGGAATCCCTGGGCAAGGTTGATCGCATCGTGTTTTAATGAGAGCCTTGTCATATCACGGATGACGGATTCAACAAAATGATCTACTCTGCATGATAACATATACCGTCCTAGAGTACAATAATGTATATCTACATTTCGTAGATCTGTCATGATTTTTCCAGTAGAAATAAAGGGGTTTAGATAGTATAGTTAGCTTCGATTATACGGACATTAAGTGTGTATTCCCATCATCTGGTCACAGTAATTGTAGTTTTAACAATTTTTGACGTAAGTGCACTGAAACTGTTATCGTATTTAAAATAATATGTGCCAGAAGAAGGAGCTACCCATGAGATCGTTGTATCTCCTATTTTAGAACGTGAAATTATTTTTGCACCGTCGGCATTGGTTATATAAAAATCTATATCTAGATCCCCACCTTGCAATACAGTAATTGAAACTTCTAATTCGTCACCTGTCTGTAGATCGCTGTAATAGCCTTTTACACTATTTGCAGATATTGTAAATTGTTCATTCACAATAGTACTTGTTTGCTTATTTGAAGAACCTATAGGACCGCTGCATCCGGCAACTAATACACCCAATATTATTAAAATAATTAATAATATTTTTTTCATACAATCACTAATCTGATTATTATAATGATGCTGGCTAATAAATATTTCTATTCTTTTAAAGATTACATTAAAGTGCTTTCTGTATAGATCAACTGGTGGCTATCCACGGTAATTATAATGCATATAGCCGATTCATGTCATTATTTGTATGCAAAAGAGTTAATCTAAGAGTTGTTTGAGTGAATTGGCGGATGGTCTCATTGAAAACAAAAAAGTTATTTATTTAAACCTTGCATACATTTGCATAGGTTGGGGTTTAAAATAACATGGTGATCGGGATTATAGCTAACAGGAGTGAAGGTAATGACAATAATACATATAATCTTTGTATATTCGGTGATAGGATATGAGTCCTATCTACCTGCTCATAGCGATATATACCATGACCGTAGTTGCCCTTTCCATATATGGAAGCAACAACCTTCTCTTTGCTTATCTCCACAGTAAAAGGAAGAAGGAAAAACCTCCAGATACGCCTTCCTCCTACCCGGCTGTGACAATCCAGCTCCCTGTATATAACGAGTTCTACGTAGTTGAGCGCCTGATAAGAAAAGTAGCAGATATGGATTACCCGATTGAGAAACTTGAGATACAGGTGCTGGACGATTCAACAGACGAAACTACAGAAATAATACAGGGATGCATTAATGAGCTTGGAAGCAGGGGCCTTAATATCCATTTGCTCCGCCGCCCTACAAGGGAGGGATACAAGGCCGGGGCACTGCAGGAGGGGCTGAAGCATGCGCAGGGTGAATTCATAGCGATTTTTGATGCTGATTTCCTGCCTGATCCTGATTTTCTTAAGAAGTGTATCCCCTATTTCTCTGATCCTACTGTAGGCATGGTACAGACAAGGTGGGGGCATATAAATGAAGATTATTCCCTCCTCACAAGGGCGCTTTCTATCGGGATCGATGGACATTTCCAGATAGAGCAGAGTACAAGGTACAGTGCCGGGCTCTTCTTTAACTTCAACGGCACTGCAGGTATATGGCGCAGGAAGTGCATTGAGGACTCTGGAGGATGGCAGGCTGATACTCTCGCTGAGGATCTGGAC
Organism: Candidatus Methanoperedens nitratireducens; assembly: GCF_000685155.1. Classification (GTDB taxonomy): domain Archaea; phylum Halobacteriota; class Methanosarcinia; order Methanosarcinales; family Methanoperedenaceae; genus Methanoperedens; species Methanoperedens nitratireducens. The sequence continues at coordinate 344,315 of NZ_JMIY01000003.1, read as the reverse complement.
TTAAGCTACAGGGCACAGCTTCAGGGCTGGAGAATGATCTTTCTTGATGATGTGGTCTCTCCTGCTGAGGTCCCGGTACAGATAAATGCCTTCAAACGCCAGCAGTTCAGGTGGGCTAAAGGCTCAATCCAGTGTGCCAAGAAGCTCCTGCCAGAAGTTGCAAAATCAGATGCTTCAGTCTTCAGGAAGATAGAGACTCTGCTGCACCTCACTTATTACTCAGTGCATCCAATGATGGTTGTGCTTCTGCTCCTCAGTCTTCCTCTTATTACTTTTTCAAATACTATCTTCTCTTATTTCAAGTTCTTAGCTTTCGGTACTCTTGGACCTCTGGTCATGTATACCCTCTCGCAGATGGAGCTATATGAGAACTGGTGGCGGCGCCTGGTATATCTGCCTATGCTCACGGTCCTCGGGATCGGGATATCGGCCAGCAGTACCATAGCTGTTGTAGAAGCACTGCTCAATCGTAAGGGTGCTTTCCTGCGAACACCTAAGTTCGGGATAGAGAGAAGAGCTGATAGGTGGGATACCAAAAAATACAGGTTAAGTTTCCCCTTCACCACTATCCTGGAGCTTTCTCTTGGTATATATGCCCTGGCTGCTCTTTATATATCGATTACTACAGGAAGCTATTTTCTGGTGCCGTTTCTTGTGCTCTATGCACTTGGCTATTTCTATATCGCAGGATTGACGGTTTTGCACTCACTCTAGAGAAACTATCTGAATTTCCCCGGGTCTATTCTGATGATCCGGTCATCGTCTTCACCAGGCATACCCCTTCCGTCCCTGTTGCTTGTAAGGATATACAGGAAATTATCAGGGCCGACAACAACATCCCGCAGCCTGCCAAAATCTCTATTCAGATGACGGCGCAGAGACACTGGTTGATCATCTATTACCACCTCATACAGGCTCTGGCCCCGCAGCCCTGCAAAAAATAAAGACCCATCTAAATAAGCAGCACCAGAAGGTGCCCATGTCTCTGTACCGCTGTGGATTACAGGGCTTACAAATCCTGGTGCTTCTTCATCACCCTGAACAATCGGCCAGCCATAGTTTTTTCCAGGCTCAATAAGATTCAGTTCATCATTAGCCCTGGGGCCGTGCTCGGTTGCCCAGAGCACACCCTGACCATCCCAGACAAGACCCTGGGGATTTCGATGGCCAAAAGAATAAACAGGTGAGTCTGGAAAAGGATTATCAGCAGGGATTGTCCCATCATCTTTTAAACGTAAGATCTTTCCAGCTAAAGAGTTTTCATCCTGGGCCAGATCTGGATTATTGGCATCACCGGTTGTGATGTACAGGTGCCCGTCAGGACCGAACTTTATTCTACCGCCGTTATGTATTGAGGCCCCGGGGATATTATCGATGATTATTTCTTTATCTGACAAATTGTTATCATGTTTTCTAAATCTTACCACTCGATTAGCTAAAACAGCACCATTTTGATAGGTGTAATAAACATATACGAATGAATTCTGGACAAAATCAGGATGCAGCACAATACCAAGCAAGCCCCCCTCCCCTCTATGAGCCACTTCATCGATGGTAAGCAAGGGATCTGGAAGCAGGCCTTCTTTTTCATCGATCAATCTTATCCTGCCTGCCCTCTCGGTAAAAATAATACTGCCATCAGGCAGAAAATCAAGAGCCCAGGGAATATCCAACTCTTTAGCCACAGAAACGGCAGGAAGTGTATCATCCAGAGGTGGTGCGGTTGGGGTTAGGATATCGCCAGGTCTGCTAACTGAAAAATCCCACAAGACAAGACCTATTAACAGGATTATAAAAACAATTATAGCAATGAGAACAAGTGATTTTTTATTCGGAAGTTGAGCCATAGACTTATTCAATACCCCTGGTATAATTTCTCAAGATTTTACATAAAGGTTTCTGGATTATATATGCCCTGTGTAAGTCCCGACCCGGGGACAAAAAAAATTAACATCCACCAAATAAACTTATTACCCACCTGTGCATAGTGAGGATTTATGATTGTTTCTATGACGCTTGAGCTAAAGGATATTCCGGGGCAGCTTGTTCTTGCACTTTCGCCGATATCAGAGTTACATGGGAATATTATGAGCGTTGTACATCAGCACGAAGAGAAAACTCCCAGAGGAACAATCCCTGTACAGATCACTTTTGAGATAGATCAGCGTGTTCTTGACGAACTCATCGAGCGGCTTGAGAAAAGCGGTGTCAGAGTGGCAAGAGTAGGGGAAGAGAGGCTGAGATCCTCGGTCTCTTTAGTTCTTATAGGGCATATCATTCATTCAGATATAGGAGATACCATCGACAGGATAGATTCCACAGGCTTTGCAGAGGTCGTAGACCTATCACTCTCGATGCCGGCGATAGATAGGACTTCATCAGCATACCTTGTAATCAGTGCTACCGGGGAGAAGGAATTGAAAAAATCACTTGAGATCCTGCGGGATGTTGCAGATAAAAAGGACCTGCTTATGATAGAACCTATCAGGCTTAACTCGGAGGGAGCATGAAGACTATCAGATTATCCATCATCGGGTTCGGGGCGGTAGGCCAGGGGGTAGCCCGGTCAATCTTATCAAAACAGGGGTATATTAATAAACAGGGCATCAACCTGTGCGTTGTAGGGATAGCGGATTCTGGCGGATGCGAGATCGATGATAAGGGAATAGACCTGATGGGCGCTATAACCAGAAAAAAACAAACAGGCACAGTTGCGACATGTGCAGAAAGTGCATTTGATCTGATCAGTAACGTGGAGCATGAGATCATCGTAGAAGCAACTCCTACGAACATCAAGGATGGTGAACCTGGCCTCAACAATATGCTTACTGCCCTCAATTCAGGAAAGAACGTTGTCACATCGAATAAAGGACCTCTTGCATTGCGTTTCTCCGATCTGAAAGAGATGGCTGAAGATAACGGCCTGTTCTTCAGATATGAATCTACGGTGGGCGGGGCTGTTCCGATATTTAACCTTGTTCATGAGGCCATGGCTGGTAACACTGTTATCGGGATTGAGGGCATACTCAACGGTACCTGCAATTATATCCTTACAAGGATGGCAGAAGAGAGGCTGCCGTATGAGCTTGTGCTGAAAGAGGCACAGGAACTGGGGATAGCAGAGACCGACCCCACGTACGATGTTGAAGGTATAGATTCTGCATGCAAACTTGTCATCATCGCAAACTCGATCTTCCAGGATGCTGTCACATATCGCGATGTAGATATCACTGGTATCACAAAGATCACACCTGAGGCCCTTGAGCTTGCCAGTAAAAACAATTACGTGGTAAAGCTCATCTGTGAGGCCGGGAATGGTACGCTTACTGTTGCGCCGCGCCTTGTCCCCAAGCGGCATCCCCTTGCTGTGGGAGGCACGCTGAACGTTGCATCCATACTGACCGACCTTGCAGGAAGGATCACTATCAGTGGAAAAGGTGCAGGTTCAATTGAGACCGCAAGTTCTATCCTGAGCGATGTTCTGCATATTGCAAGAAATTCATGAGGGCTGTTATTGTTAGTAGAGAGGAAGCTGAAAAAGTTCGGCAAAAACTGCTCTTTGAAGGCGCTCTTGATAAAACCAGAAGGCTTGTTAAAAAGAGCGGTCTTATTGAGATCCCTGTAAAGGAATCCTTTGCAAAAGAAGGTCTTACTCTGGTCGAACAGGAAGAGCCCCGGTTCTATATCCCGAAAAAGACCCCTGGCGACTATCTTGATATTCTTGATATCCCGGATAGCGAGAGAGAGCTTTTACCTGCAGGATGGCAGATCCTCGGGGACATAATCATAGTCTCACTGCACGAAAAACTGGAGAACCAAAAGGCGGAGATCGGTAAGGCGCTATTATCCTTATATCCGGGATGCAGGACAGTGCTTCTTGACAGGGGAATAAGCGGTCAGATGAGGCAGCCTGAGCGGGAAGTAATCGCAGGGAGGAGCACTGAGACCATACATATTGAGAACGGCTGTTCTTTTAAGATCGATGCCATGAAGCTTATGTACTCCAAGGGAAATCTCGCTGAAAGAAAGCGCATGAGCGGGCTTGGTGAGGGTGAAACTGTTGTGGATATGTTCGCAGGGATCGGGTATTTCTCGATACCCATGGCAGTGCATTCAAAACCCAAAAAGATATTCGCTATAGAAATAAACCCTGTAGCATCTGGTTATTTAAAAGAGAATATAAAGCTTAACAGAGTAGAGGATGTTATTGAACCTGTGGAAGGAGATTGCGCAGTTGTTACCCCGCACGGGATAGCGGACAGGGTGATCATGGGGTATTTAGATGCACATGAGTACCTCAAGCACGGTATCCGTGCCCTCTCACCGGGCGGGATTATTCACTACCATGAGGCCGTGCCTGAGGCGATAGAGCGCCGCCCTGTTGAGAGGATATCTGCTGAGGCAGAAAAACAGGGAAGAGATGCAAAAATAATCAATATGAGACGGATAAAAAAGTACTCACCAGGAGTGTGGCATGTGGTAGTGGATGCGAGGGTGGATTAGCTGTCTTCAATAATATGTGGAATCACTGCTGTGCCACTGATCTCCATGCCAAATTAGATATGTCCCTAGTTACAACTCTAACTTTCATGCTGACAAGAAGAATCCAACATGAACTTGAACTGCTAAAGAGGCACATTATAATACTTAAGAAAGTGATGGGCTGTGGGCCCATCGGAATAATGAAGCTCTCTCTTGAGACAGGCATACCAGATCATCTTGTAAGGTACTCATTGCGTGTTCTTGAGCAGCAGGGGTTGATCGCACCATCCACTCAGGGTGCTATTGCCACAAAGTCAGCAGAGGTAGCGTATTCTGAGTTCATGGCTGAGCTTGAAAAGATCAGCGAGATAACAGAAGAAATAAAGACAATTGGTCTGGGGCCAGCTACTTCTCCATGAACTGCACAAGTTTGTAAATATATTTTTAGCCTTTATGTCCCAGGACCGGATACCGTACGGGATAATCATATAATCATTATCATGATTAGATTTATTAGAGGGTACAGAGATAATAGCACTTAGAGGGAGAATAATGTCAAAAGAAAAAAAAGCCACGTTAGTGCAAATCTCCGCAGAAAATCAAACTAAAGAAGCTCCTGCTGTGGATCTAATAGAGGAGAAGGCTCCGGAGCAGATAAATCGGGAGACTGCTATATCTATTCTTGATCGTACTCTGGGAGGTGGATTGCCCTCAGGCTCTATGGTATATATATTTTCGGATGCAAGATCCATGGGCGAGGTCTTCTTATATCAGTTCACGCAGGCCCGCAAAAGCTATTATTTCTCAAACGACAGGCATCCAAAGTATGTATTGCGTGATATACAGAATTATGGCTTTGAAACTAATAACATAGTATTCGTTGATATATACAGTGCATATTATATCACTGCTCATGGAGAAATAGTTGATAATATAGGCAATGAGCTCATAGATGCCAAGATCGTAGAGTTCACAGAATCTAACCTGAGAAAAATAATGGCAGAAGCAGAGGGTATGGATGTAAACATAATCTTCGATTCATTTTCTTTTTACCTGGACCTTAATGTCAATCCAGGTATAATCAAACGGCTTATAAATGTGATCTATGAAACAACAAAAAAACTGAACTGCCTGTCATTTTTATATGGCCTCAAGGATACGCATGAGAAGAACCTTGAGAATGGAACCCTGAAATCCTGCGATGTGATATTTGAGATCGAGACTGAGAAGAATTCAGAGAAGGTCTCAAACCACCTGTTAATACCCAAGTTAAGAGGTAGAGCTCAGGCAACAGAGACATTAAGGTTCATCGTAGGGGATGGTATCCAGATCGATACTACGAAAGACATTGCCTGATTGTGATGTTCATGTCGATCTAAAAATCCTTTCTGCCACCTGGATAGCATTCTGGCGTATTGCAGGATATGCTTTGATCTTTATTTCTGCTGCAATCGTATCAGCAGTAGTTGCAAGTTGAACCGCTCCTTCATAAGCGGCCTGCTTATCAAACCTTATATGGAGACGGCATTCATCATCAATTCTCTCGCCAAGCTCATCTTTTAATCTCTTCAGATCCTGCTCTTTTAGCTTTGATTTTAATAGATCGATAAATCTGCTGCAATCCCTGCCTTTTATCTGTGCTTGAAGAATGGTGATTGGATTTCCAAAATGCCCCTCTGTATCAATAGTCTCTATTTTACCATCGGGAAGAAAAAGCGACAGGGCATCTTTTACCCTGTCCTTACTTTCGGTTGCCTGGGCAATTGTCCTGAGCGTGACATGATGTATCTGCATCACTTGCCTGTGTTATTATGCGAGCGCAGGCTTGGTCTTGTCTTTTCTGTGCCAATGCCTTTATGTCTCTGGCCCCTGCCCTTCCTGCCCGCACTTGTCTTTCCTCTGAAAACACGGCCTTTCTGACTGGTATTACATATCCAGTTGAGATTCTTATCACTTATAATTACAGGATGACTTGTATCCACGAGAATGGTCTCGTACCATTTGTGTCTGCCATCCTGGCCTACCCAGTAACTGTTCAATACCTGCATATTCGGGTACCTGCGCGCTGCACGCTCTTCTGCAATGCTCTGGATGCTCTTTCCAGGCGTTATCTTGTTCACGCCCATGCGTTTAGTTCTCCTTCCGCGCTGATACCTTGATTTGCGTCGGCCTCCGCGTCTTACTTTAACGCGTGCGACTACAATCCCTTGCTTTGCTTTATAGCCCAGAGCTCTTGCCCTGTCCAGCCTTGTGGGGCGCTCTGCTCTTATTACTGTGGGTTCCCGTCTCCATTCCTGCAGTCTTCCCCACATGAGTTCGTCCACATATGATTCATCCGGTTTTTTCCATGCATCTCTGATATATGCATACATTGATTTCATTGTATTCACCTAAGTTTTACGGTTCAGCCCTTATGGGCCACATTCCTGCGGGATTTTCTCCCGCTACCAGGGACTTTAAGCTATTTCATTGTAGTTAAAGATTTCTTGAATCTTCGTCCACCTTCGGTTCTTATTTCAATTCCTTCAGCAGTACTTCCCTTACAGTCCTTGCATCTGCCCTTCCTTTTGTCTTTTTCATTACCTGTCCAACAAGCGCGTTGAGGGCCTTTTCTTTACCAGCTTTATAATCAGCTACAGCCTGCGGATTTTCCTTTATTGCCTCCTGCGCCGCTGTCTCAACGATATCCCCTTCAACTTTAAGGAGACCTTTCTCTTTAACTATTTCCTCAGGCGAGCCGCCTTTATCAAGGATCGTCCTTATTATATCAACAGCACCGTCCTCTGTGATCTTATTATTTGCAAGAATCTCGATTATCGATATCATATGCTCTTTTCTGAAAGCGTCAATCGTGAGGTCGCGGTAGTTCAATTCTCCTTTAAGAACATCGCTTACCCATACAGCAGCCATTCTGGGATCAACTCTCCCTGCAACATCCTCATAGAATACTGCAAGCTTCAACTCTGATGTGAGGGCTTTTGCGTGTTCATCCGTTATCCCGTACTGCTCAATAAATCGAAGCCGTCTTGCATCCGGAAGCTCAGGCAGCGTCTCTGCAATCGCAGGCGCCCAGCTTGATATCTTCAAGGGCACAAGATCTGGCTCGGGGAAATAGCGGTAATCGTGCGCCTCTTCCTTTGTTCTCATTGATACAGTGATCTCTCTTGCCTCGTCGAAGTGGCGCGTCTCCTGTACAACCGTGCCTCTCCGCCGTATAACGTTTTTCTGTCTTACTATCTCATAAAGCAGTGCGCGCTCAGCACCCTTATGCGATGAGATGTTCTTGACCTCAGCACGCTGGCCACCCATTATAGAGACATTGGCATCCACTCTCAGGGCGCCTTCAAGATTCCCGTCGAAAACATCAAGATACTCAAGGATGTTCCGAAGCTTATCAAGATACCGCCGCGCCTCTTTTGGACTCCTGATATCCGGCTCGCTCACGATCTCAAGCAGCGCCATGCCTGAGCGGTTGTAATCGATGAGAGTATACTTTGATCTGTCGATCGTGCCCTCATGAACAAGCCTGCCCGGATCTTCTTCCATATGGGCACGCGTGATCCTGACTTTATGTTCCCCGTCCTCACCCTCGATAGTGATATAGCCCCCGCTTGAGATGGGGAAATCGTACTGCGTGATCTGAAAGCCCTTCGGGAGATCGGGATAGTAGTAGTTCTTGCGGTAAAACTGCGTATGCTCCTCTATCCTGCAATTAAGTGCAAGACCTACTTTTATAGCTGCTTCCACTGCCTTTTTATTTATCACAGGTAATGAGCCTGGGAGACCGAGACACACAGGACAGACATGGGTGTTCGGGGGATCGCTGTGATAATCCGTGGTGCATCCGCAGAATACCTTTGTTTTTAGCCGGTTCAACTGCACATGGACCTCAAGTCCTATCTTCACTCCATCCGGGTTCTCGTATGTCATAACCCCTCCGGTCTTCTATTGTGAAAATCAGTATTCTCTTCGAATGTATAAGCAGTCCTCAGGATAGTAGCCTCATCAAAGTGCTTGCCTATGATCTGCATCCCGATGGGTAATCCTTCCGCGAAACCGCATGATATGGAAATAGAAGGAACCCCTGCAAGGTTTACAGGGACGGTGTCCACATCAGCAAGATACAGTGACAGCGGATCGCCTATTTTTTCCCCGATCCGAAATGCAGGGTACGGCATTGTGGGTGTGATGAGAACATCCAGATCCCTGAATGCACGCTCAAAATCCTGCTTTATAAGTGTTCTCACGCGCAGGGCTTTTAAGTAGTATCGATCATGGTACCCGGCAGATAGCGCATACGTTCCCAGTATTATCCTCCGCTTTACTTCATCGCCAAACCCGGCTGCTCTTGTCTGTGAGAATGTGGTGTGCCAGTCGCTGTCCTCTGTGCGAAGCCCGTATCTCATCCCGTCAAACCGTGCAAGGTTGGAAGAAGCTTCACTCATTGCGATTATATAATATGCTGAGAGGGCGTGTCCTGTATGCGGCATCCTTACCCCGCTCCAGCTTGCCCCCAGGTCCTCGAGTGTATGGATCGCATCCCACACAGCCCTCTCTACTTTCTTATCAGTCCCTTCCCCGAAGTATTCCTCCGGCACGCCGATCTTCAGTCCCCTTATATCATCCTTAAGCGATGATGAATAGTTCACTTCTGTATCAATAGATGTTGAATCCCGGGCATCATTACCTGCGATCACGTCAAAAAGGGCTGCCAGATCGCGGACATTCGTGGCAAACGGCCCTATCTGCTCAAGTGAGTTGGCGTAAGAGACGAGCCCGTAGCGTGATACCACACCGTATGTGGGTTTTAATCCGACCACACCACAAAACGATGCCGGACAGCGGACTGAGCCTCCTGTATCAGAACCAAGGGCAAAAGGCGCTTCTCCGCCTGCCACTGCTGCTGCGCTACCGCCTGATGACCCGCCCGGTACCCTGTCCAGATCCCAGGGGTTGAGTGTCGGACCAAAGAAGCTTGTTTCTGTCGATGTTCCCATGGCAAACTCATCCATGTTGGTCTTTCCGATAATCACGGCGCCTGCATCCTTTAGCCTCTCTATCACATGGGCATCATAAGGCGGGATATAGCCGGTCAGGATCTTTGAGGCACATGTGGTCTGTATGCCGGCCGTTGAGATATTATCCTTGATGGCAACAGGTATGCCTGCAAGCTGGCCATCATGACCTTCTGAATCGATCTCCCTGGCACGCGTAAGGGCACTTTCACGGGCAACTGTGATAAAGGCGTTAAGCTTACTTGATTCGATCCTCTCAAGGTACTCGTACACAACTTCTTCTGAGGATTCATCCTGGATCCTCTCTCTCAGTTCATTTATACCTGCCCACATTTACATCATCCTTGGTGCTTTAAAGAATCCATCCTGCTTCTTCGGGGCATTGGCAAGCGCCTCTTCCTGAGAGAGTGAGACTGCTGGAACGCCTGGTTCATCATCCCTGAATACATTGCTCAATTGAAGCACATGATACGTGGGCTCAACCCCCTCAGTATCCACTTCATCAAGTTCCCCAAAATAGTCAAGAACTGAATTGAGCTTTGGCGTATACTTCTCCTTGTCCTCTTCACTTAACTCAAGACGGGATAACCATGCTATGTGCTCAAGGTCTTTTTTTGTGATCATAATCTTCTCCGCAATCTGAATTAAACGTAATAAGCCCTCAATAAAGGTTATTAAAAGCTTTATATATTTCTCTTACTATACTTGTATATAAAATCGTATATGGGATTGGAGGTAGATAAAGGTATGGATAAAAAAGAACTATCATAAGACGATATTATAAAAGAGTGGTTTGTGATAATATCTGTAAGAGATGAAACAAAAAAGATATCTTGAATGTCTTGATCCTCCTCAAATATCCTTACTTAACTGCCAGGGCTGCGAAAACGTCAAATTTACCATCATCATTATAATTATAATCAATAATTATATATATCTTAATTAATCTACGTATAGCTGTGGTATTAGGTATGGATCATAGGCCCTTCACTTCGTATATAGTCATAGCACTAATTCTTGTATCGACATTCAGCCCTGCAGCAACAGCCTCAATTGTTTATGGCCCTGTCAGGTTCGAGCGGACAAATGGCGCACCTGCCACAGTCCAGGATAATTTCTCACTTAGCAGAATAAACGGTAACTACACTTTATATATCCAGAATGGCGATGAAGAAAACAATTCAAGCAGCAGTTCTTTAATCAGGCTCAACGGAGAAACAGTAGTCAGGACAAACGAGTTCAACCAGAATATCCGCCTGATAGAAAAGAACATCTCAGTCCAGGAAAAAAATGAACTGGAAATTCAGGTAAGAAGCAGCCCTGGAAGCCATACCACGCTGTGGATAGAGGACGAAACACCATTAATCACCATACTTTCCCCATCCGACGACACAGCCTCAAACCAGCCAATCATAGTCTCAGGCACCATAGCAGAGCCAGCAGTAACCAGTATCACTTTAACTCACAACGGAGCGGCATTCACAGTACCGGTCATAGATCAGAATTTCTCAACAATCGTACATCTTGTTGAAATAAACAACATCACCATCAGTGCCATAGACTCGATCGGACGGACAAGATCCATCACCCTTCTCCTTGATGGGGACATGCTTCCCGAATACTACGAGAGACTGCTGGGATTCGATCCGCAAAACCCTGATTCAGACTCCTCATTAACACAGGAAAACGAGGCAGGGAACGGAATTAAAGACGGCTATGAGATGCTGGGAGGCCAGCTACCCTCCTTTGTAAAATATCGCATAGGAGCAGATCCCTTCAAAGAAGATACAGATGGCGATGGTCTAACTGATTACTTTGAATTGATGAAGCTGGGTCTTCTCACTGACATTCGCTCAGTCGACTCAGACAGCAACGGAATACCCGATGCAGAAGAGGACCCGGATAACGACGGTCTTACCAATCTTAAGGAACAAACGCTCGGAACAGATCCTCTTGTCAGCGATACAGATAAGGATTCATTGCCAGACGGCTTTGAGGTAAGCATAGGCACGAATCCACTTCTGAAAGACACAGATAACGACGGTCTGGATGATGACAGTGAACTGCGCCTTGGCACAGATCCCTTAAACCCTGACACAGACGGCGACGGTATCCTTGACGGGGATGAGGCCTATACTTCTGTAAAAACTCACGATACACTCGATGTAAGGGTATCAATTACAGGTAAAGGAGACCTGGCAAGAAATTTGAAGATATATAATGTTGCTTCAGGATATCTCAATAACGTCTCTGCACTTGTAAGTCCTGTTGTTGATCTCAGCCTGAATAGATCATTTGAATCAGCCAGTATAAGCCTGCCTTACAATCCAGATAAAGTAAGCGATCCTGCAAACCTCTCTCTTTTCTATTTCAATGAGACTCTTGGCACTTTTATCCAGATAGAATCAACAGTAGATCCTGATAATCGCACGGTCACAGGAACAACATCACACTTCTCTGTGTTCGCGATCTTTTACGTACCTGCATGGAATGCCCTGTTCGAAGCTGAAATGAATACAGGACGCGGTGGTACTGATGTGGTGTTCGTGGATGTCATGTTCACCATAGACAGCTCAGGGAGCATGAGCTGGAACGATCCTTACGGATACCGCAAGATAGCAGCAAAGAACTTCGTGGGTGCGCTTATCCCTGGCGACCGCGCAGGGGTTGTGGATTTTGATAGTTACGCATATCTCATAAGACCGCTCACTGATGATTTCAGCGCAGTCAATGCTTCAATAGACAGCTTTGATGCATGGGGCGGAACGAATATCGGTGCTGGAGTAAGTGTTGCAAATAGCCATCTTATCAGTGCCGGAAATACAAGCCATGCCTGGATGATGATACTGCTCACAGATGGTGAGGGTTATTATCACGATTACTACACCCAGCAGGCCGTGGCGAACAACATCACTATCTACACGATCGGGCTTGGAAGTTCAGTGGATAGCACGCTTCTTACAGGCATTGCTACTGCTACAGGCGGACAGTATTACTCTGTTGCTTCTGCTGATCAGCTTCCTGAGGTATTCCGTACTATATCCGGAGGGATAGAACCTGCAGATACAGATGGCGATGGCATCCCTGATGCGCTTGAGACTGGAGGATTCAGGGACGGGCTGGGAAACTGGTACTTCACTGACCCTAATGATCCCGATACAGACGGCGATGGGCTGTCGGATGGGGAAGAGGCTGGAGTACTAGTTGAGGTCAATGGAAAGAGATATTTCAATATTATAAGTAAGCCAACGCTGGTGGACAGCGATTACGACGGTATAGCAGATTCAGATGAGGAAGAGTTTGGAACAAGCCCATTAAATCCTGATTACGATAAAGATGGCTTAAAAGATGGGTTTGAGCTGGAAATAGGTACTGATCCGTTGATCGCAGATACCGATTATGACGGATTTGATGATTATGAAGAATACCTGGATCCTGACTATGATCCGCTTGTCTATGAGAAACGCTACAGCTATCTTGAGATCGGAAGGGAGATTGTCCTGGGCGCTGTTCTTGGTGAGTGGGGTGCTGATGACCATGATAGTCTATATTATTTTGCAGGCTGGATGCTCAGCGGTTTCATTGTCGTGGGTGATATCAGGGACATAGCTGCATCGATATGGCATGGCGATGGTCTTGGTACACTTTTGAATGCACTTGCCCTGATTCCGGCTTATGGGGATACTGCGAAGGTTTCTGGAGCTATCACGAAGTTTGTTGCAAAGCATCCGAATATGGTGTTTTCAGCCGCGTCTTTTACATTAAAATATGTTGATGATTCAATAATCTGGGTCAAGGCTTCTATCGGTGATGATATTGTTAAAAATTTGAACACTAAAGGATTCTCTGATGATGTTATCGTTTCTCTTTACAAGCAGGGAATAGATTTAAAGAGATTTGATGACATTCTTACAAACAGTAAGATTTACCAGGAATTCCCTGGATTGCCTACGTTTGTGAGGGATGAATTGACAAGTGGAGGTTCGATATTGACGGACAGGGTCACAATCGATGTTAAGAAAATGACGGCTGCAGATGCTGCAGGCAAATCCGTTGCCGGCTATCTGGGCAATCTCAAAGGTGCATATGGGGAATATCTTGTGAAGAAAGAGATATTGGGTAATATTCCTGAGAATTCTCGAAATATTCTAATTGATACAAAGCATGTCAACAAGGGAGGACCGGATTACTCTGATATATACGATAATGTTTTAAATATAGCAGAGGCAAAAACAAGGCAGACACTGACGTTATGGGATTTAAGGAATTATATTAAGAAGGACGAACTAACTGACGCTCTGGAGTTTAATGTCAAATATTCAGCCAATCACATTGGAAAAGATTATTTTGATTCAAATAAAAATCCCAACTTAAGAAAACAATTTATCCTTTATCTTAACGGACCGAACAGTCAGGCAATCAAGGATGGTTTAAATTTGCCTTCGAGATTGCCGTATAATTACAAAACCAGAACTGAAGAATTCTCAGGAACTATTGACATTGTAGTCAGGGCAGTGAATAAGTAGAGGTTTAATGTCAAATAATAAATTCTCTGATTTCATAAAAAATGAACTTAAATATTGTGAAAAATACTTACATGATAAAGATGCGTATGATAAATTTCCAGAAAAGATTGAAAATGGAATTTTAGACTGTTATGAAAAATTAGCCACAATATATGCCTATAGTGGAGACAAAAAAAAATCAACCAAAATGTTCCATCACTTGACAATTTTTGGTTATCGGTTGTATACCTCAAGATTTGCTACTTTGTCAGAAGAGGGGAAAAAAAAGCCACGTTTATTAATTCAACAAGGAATGTGGCAATTAAGAGAGGGAATCGCTTTTAACCTTTCAAAAACCGACCCACAAAAAGCCCGCCAGCTCTTTGAATGGGCTGCCGAGAGTTGCCTATTGTCAGAAGATTTTATTGCAGCCGCAATAAAATATGGGAATTTTGACGATATTGCAGCCGGACACCTCTGGCGCGGCTATGCCTTGTTGAATCTGAGCAAGTATGAAGAAGCACACGAGCTTTTAACACAGGTAATTCTCTACTTAAACAAATATAAAAAATCTGGCGTCGAAATGTGGAGAAAAGTAGAATATGCCCTTCCCAAAGCCCTTGTCCCACTGTGCGAATACAAGTTAAACCCCACTCAGGAGAATTTGCCAAAAGCAAAAGCAGGCATAGAGGAATATATAAAAAGCCTGCGGGCTAACAAAGACAAACTTGAAGGATACCTTTACTATTTCCATCTGAAAGAAACCTTTGCCGATGTTTATACAGCCGAAAAAGCTCCAGAATTAGCAAAAGTTCCATCCAAAATCAAAAAACCAGCCAAAAAATTAGAGTTTCCCCCGACCGAATATGACACCAAAGGTTCTGTGATGATCTTTGACAGGGAAGGAAGCGGATCGCTTGAGGCTTTCGGCACACAGAACGAATTTGAGGCTTACGTTGAGAAGGTAAAAACCCTTGGCAATTTCCCCGTGCTCTCAAGCCTGATGGAACTTTACGCGACTGAGGGATTGCAGGAGCCCGAACCTCTGATAGAGGAGTGCGAGAGGCTGCTTTCAAGACCTAATGTTGAGCCTGAGATGAAGGAGAAGACCAAGCTCATACTTACTGTGGCAAAGGATGCACTGGAGGCGGGGTCTACTGTGATGCTCTATTTTGATCCAGAGGTATAATTATGGCAGCAGATATTGAAAGAGCGTTGAAATA
This sequence comes from Candidatus Methanoperedens nitratireducens, assembly GCF_000685155.1. Lineage (GTDB taxonomy): Archaea > Halobacteriota > Methanosarcinia > Methanosarcinales > Methanoperedenaceae > Methanoperedens > Methanoperedens nitratireducens. The sequence goes on along the minus strand of NZ_JMIY01000003.1, from coordinate 329,090 downwards.
TCCTTTAAATTTCAAGCCGCTGTTTGTTTT
>NZ_JMIY01000003.1:303732-328960 GCF_000685155.1 Candidatus Methanoperedens nitratireducens | reverse complement strand
AATTTTCAAGAATCTTAAGGGATTCACCCTCAGTTTCATCATTTATCTTGTCATTACTTTCGCTTTTTTTATAGGCAGCGTTCTTATAGTGACGTATCCTTTTGTTATAATTGCTGCATATGTGGCGGGGCAGTATATTTTCACGATATTTTACATTGAGGCTTCCGGGCTTATTGCAGAAAATAGAATATAATTCTTCAAGCCGGCTTTAGTTTACCACCATCCCTCAATCTACGGACAGATGGCAGCCAGGCCTGGTTCGGATACTATTTACGGTAATGAGATCGCAGGCAATCTTGGAACACTGTCAGGTTTATCAGCCGCAGTTGCAGAGATTCCTGAACTTTTGATCCTGATCGAGGATGATCCTGGCGGATTTCTGGCAGGCATCAGAGATCTAGCAGGAAGTATAGCCTCAGATCCTTCGTTTTTTGCTGACCTTATCGCGTCACTACCTGAGGCAGTCAAAGAGAAGCAGAAGCTTGAGAACCCCTATGCTGAAAATACAGCACTCCATAGCAGCTTCGCCAACGGCTGGTATTCTGGCTATGTAGGAACTCAGATACTTTCGATGTTTGTGGGTGGAGGAGAGGTTCTCCAGGCTGTAAAATCCTCAGAGAAATTCACCACTTACAGGCAGCGTCCTTACTAAGATAGATGATCTGAAGCTGCTGTTGCGGGCTTAAAAATCATTCACAGTGACGGAGAGAGTTGGCGCTTTTCTTGTTGATGATGCGGCATCTCTTTCGCTGACTGCACCTGCGGATACGATCGGAAAGATAAAGACGGCAGTAAGGCAGGCTAGGATAATAAAGCATCTTACGGATATAGAGAACAAAAAGATACTCTTATTGAAAGACCATCATAGCAAACTGGTGGATGTCCTGATCAAAACTGAGGATGATGGTGTCAAATTTGTAAATAACATGGATGAAGCTACACTCAGGAACATGTTTTCGCTCAGCGTACGCGGATCAGATACTCAATTAATGGGGAAATTCAGGATCAACCTCGTAAAGTTGAATACTCGTGATGTAACTTTAGGAGAAATAAAGAAGTTTATTGAAGATGTAAAAACACACCTCGATATAATTTTGAATTATTTAGGTGAGGTTGATATTAAATTTGGGATATACATCATTCCGGTTAAAGATAATAAATGCTTAATTTCATTTGAAGCAGGTGAACATCTTATCCCTGACGAAAAAACCTTTTTATCCTTTATTAACCTGTGTAAAGAGGTGTTTGATAGACTCAATTTTGTACATGGTGCTTTCAGAAGCCAATACCTGGATGATATTCCCTTAAATGAAGAAGATTTCCTGAAAAAATTGCCAAATATTGTAAATTTCTATTCTAAGCCGTTGGTGGATAAGTTCGGGCGTGAAAAGCTTCTCTCTGCACCTGCAAGAAAGGTAGAGGAGCTTGAGAATGGCGGAATAATGCTGCTTATCTGCACAGAGCAGTTAGGTTGTCCTGATGAGCTGGACGCCGTAAGGCTTCATCTGGGTTATGAGCTGCGGTATGTTTGAAAAATATGATAATTTTGCAGAAAAATATAGGTTTTGTTGCCTATATGCGCAAGATAGTAGCAAAGAACTTCGTTGGTGCGCTTATCCCTGGCGACCGCGCCGGGGTTGTGGATTTTGATAGTTATGCATATCTCATAAGACCGCTCACTGATGATTTCAACGCGGTCAATGCTTCAATAGACAGCCTTGATGCATGGGGAGGGACGAATATTGGTGCGGGAGTCAGTGCTGCAAATAGCCATCTTATCAGTGCCGGAAATACAAGCCATGCCTGGATGATGATACTGCTCACAGATGGTGAGGGTTATTATCACGATTACTACACCCAGCAGGCCGTGGCGAACAACATCACCATCTACACTATCGGGCTTGGAAGTTCAGTGGACAGTGTGCTTCTTACAGGCATTACTACTGCTACAGGCGGACAGTATTACCTAATCATTATTAACTCCTTCTTGAACCTCATTACAGAGCTTGAGGGCCAATTCGTGTATATCGCCAGGTATTATTTTTATGAAACTATTCTATCAGTTCTTCTCTCTGCCAGCCGGTCATTTTCAAAAAAGATTCGTTCACGTATTCAAAGTTGCCCTTCTCACCATCCACATAACATCTTTATAATCGAAGCCCCCTTTCCCTCTATTCCCCCCTTTTCTCCTCTATTTGAGAGAGAGATAGATAGGTTCTAAGTATAAAAACAGTGGTCTGCATGTTTCCGAAGTTGTGGAGCGTTTTGGGTGATACAGCGAACCGCATATCCCCCTGTTATCCACCCGAAGGGCAAAGTTGTGAAGCAAGCGTAGAGTTGGCAAGCAGCGCTCATGCTTCGTTAATTTTTTATTTTCCAGTTATCAAGCACGATAGTAAATTGGTGTTGGTTATCATCTCTTTGAAGCTTTACAGAAAAGCAACCCTGACACTCGAATTTTTTTACTTCAGTGATTGTTACAGGATAACTTAGATAGGCGGTAGCTATTTCAACTGCCCTTTGTTCTTGAGATCTTTCTTTAACGAAGCTTTTGCCACTCCATAGCACGCATTCTTTCTCAAGAGGAGCGTCGCGGTCAAATACAATTATATTACGCACGAGCCAGCCAGCTTTCTCACAATCTTCGAAAGTATTGATTTTAGCGCTCTTTAATCCGAGGATCAAAAAGAGCGACGCTACTATCACCACGATAATTCCCAAAATGATTAAAGATTTTTTATTCATATTCAAAAAATAAATATCTGAAACTTTTGTCATGTAATCCTCATATTCCTTCCCATATGTTTTTGTTCTTTCTAAGAACCATTATCTCATCTTATATCCATAGTCGGCATTTCATTAGGAAAGTGTACAACGACAATTCCAAAATGGTCGCCAAGTGGAAATCGCAAAATATTACCAAAATCCCTATCACCTTGTGGAAATTCCTGTCTCAATATCCTGCTTGATCTTCCTTTGATTTTCTTGGCAATATAGCTCAGGGAATATTTTGGCGGGTTGCGAAAATCAAGAAAGCCCCTGCGGGGGCAAAATTATTAACAACGAACTTATACTAACTCAAAACGAACTCTTGGAGTTCGTTCCAGTTCGTTTATGTTCGTTGTTTTTAGACTATCAGATTTCAAGATGAGGAGGAAGAAATGCGTTTATACTTTCCTATACGTCAAGAAATTATAATATTAAAATTAGATAAAAATCTGAGATATGAAGTAAATAGCCGTGCAGAAAATTGTATAAAATATTTAAATATTTTTAATTTGGTGCAGGTTGCCAGGTAAGTTAATAAACTTGTTGGGCTATATGAAAAGTTTAAATGCTGGACAAATCGTTAATCAGAAAAACGAAATTAAACTGGTTGACAGTTTTAATCATTTGTCTGCTATCTATCACAATCATTGTTTTTCTGGGTATCAAATCAAACGATGAGATCCAAAATATCGTCGAAAAACAGTTCAGTGAACGCCAGCTTCTTCTTTCAAAACAGATTTCTGCGGGAATGCGTGAGTTCTTGAACGAAAAAACTACTATTATTGAAGTGATGGCTTTGCATATATCCGACGCATCTTCGGATGTAACATTAACCGAATTCAAGAATGTCTACAATAAGACAGATGGTATCTATGTATTCGAGTTCCTTAATGAAAGTGGTGTAGTCACCATAGGATATCCTGAGGAAAACACACCTTTTGGATACGACCTTTACAAATTTGACAGGCCGGGAGATAGTGAAACAGAACGTATCCTGGTAGATACTTTTGAATGGGTCCGGGACAGAAAAGAGACTAATATCACAAGACCTGTGCGTTTATTGGAGGGTGGACTTGGAGCTTTTATCTGGACCCCGGTCTACAAAGGAGATGAGTTCAAGGGTGTCATACTTGCAATTATAACAGTTTCAGATATCTCAAACAAATTCATGAGAAACTATGATTCTCCCTGGGAAATCCACCTGGTCGACGACCGCGGCGCGATGTTATATCATGCTTATAAAAATAATAAGGATCTAGAATATCTTGATGCCCTGAACAGTACGGATCCTCTACTGCAGTATATCTTCCAGGATCAAATAAACGGAAGAGAAGGTACCGGCTATTATTTCGAAGGCAACGGATCTGAGAAGAAATTGATAGCTTATTCCCCCATCGTATGGCGCAACCAGAACTTTTCTATATCAGTGGTCTCGCCGGCATCAGAGATTAACGCCCTGATAAATTCAGTATATGAAAAACAGGGTCTGTTTGTAGGGGTAGCAATTGGTTTTATTGTATTGGGCAGCTTCTCGATCGTTATATTACTTTCCAGATGGAATAAATCTCTTGAACTTGAAGTAGCACGAAAGACCAGCGAGCTTAATGAATCTAACAAACTTTTACAGGATGCCAATAAGAGATTAAAGGAACTTGATAAATCAAAATCTGATTTTCTATCAATGGTGTCACATGAATTGAAGACACCACTGACTGCTATGAAGGTTTCTTCAGAATTTCTACTGGAAGATGACTCAAAACTAGTTACCAGAAAGGAATTAATTCAAATTATAATAAAGAATATCGATCGCCTGACACGTCTGGTAAACGACCTTCTGGATATTTCAATGATAGAATCAGGCGAACTGAGATTTAGTAAGGAAATTGTAGACCTGCATGATATAATTGATATTGCTGTTGGCACTGTAAAAAATCAATATGAGAAGAAAGAATTGAATATCACAACTGATATCCCGAAGAATCTTTCGAAGATCAACGCAGATAAGGACAGGATCGTCCAGGTATTCGTAAATGTTTTAAGTAATGCTCTGAGATTTACCCCCGAAGGCGGGAATGTGGAGATTAGAGCTTGTGAATTTGAGGAATGTATCGAAGTGCATGTTAAAGATGATGGCGTGGGTATACCACCAGATAAGATCGATAAGATTTTTGATAAATTTTATCGGATAAATACTACTTCCACCCGTTCGCATAATGGCGCTGGGCTCGGGTTAGCGATCACAAGGGGCATAATGGAGGGTCATGGGGGTTCGATCAGGGCACAGAGTACTCCCGCAAAGGGCAGCGTATTCATTCTTACATTTAATAAAAACTTTAGCGACTTTTAACCTGACACATTGAGAGAGGCTATGCCTGATCTAACAGCCTCTGCTGATCTATCCAGCGCTTTTCTCTCATCATCGGTCAGTTTTAACTCGATTACCTCTTCCACACCGCGCCTCCCCAGTTTTACAGGAACACCAAGATAAATACCCTTTTTACCGTATTCACCATTCAAATAAGCACATACAGGCAGGATCTGTTTTGTATCCTTTATGACCGCTTCCACCATGTTCGTGACAGCGGCCGAGGGCGCATAGAAGGCGCTTCCTGTTTTGAGCAGATTTACAATCTCTGCCCCGCCGTTAACAGTCCTGTCGACCATGTGCTGGATGGTAGGCGGTGAGATCAATTCTGTAATCGGGATACCAGATACTGTGGTGAACCTGGGAAGCGGAACCATTGTGTCACCATGTCCGCCGAGAACCATTGCACGTATATCCCGCACCGAGCACCCGAGTTCCATTGCAATGAACGCGGCAAACCGGCCAGAATCCAGTACGCCGCTCATCCCGAACACTCTGCCCGGTTCAAAATTCGTGGTCTTCATGGTGATATATGTCATCAGGTCAAGAGGATTGGTAACAGTAATAATCACTGATTCAGGAGCGTATGTTGCTATATTCTGCGAAACTTCCCTGATTATATTTGTATTTATTTTTAACAGGTCTTCCCTTGTCATGCCCGGTTTTCTTGCTATTCCTGCTGTGATAACAACAATATCCGAGCCTCCCATATCCTTATAGTCGTTCGTGCCGATTATTTTTGAGTCATAGTCGAAAAGAGGGCCTGACTCCATCAGATCAAGGGCTTTGCCCTGCGGCAGCCCTTCAACAATGTCTATCAGGACAACATCGCCGAGTTCTTTTTCTGCTATCCTCTGCGCTGCAGTTGCGCCGACTGCACCTGCGCCTATGACTGTGATTCTGGACATTTTGGTCACCTGATTTTTTCTTATGAGGGGTTTTAATGATGATAATGTTTGTGTTTGGACTGACCTATCAGGAATGAATTATCACAGTCTCACTTATTCCCCGTCTGTTACATTTTAATCAATATTTTTCCAGGAGCCTTACCGTTGCCGCTGAAACGCAGAGTGCAGTGTATGGAATAGCTAAGATAGATCCTATCATGATCCATCCTCCAACAACGTTAATGGCATAGACGATCAGGGCAAGTATGATGGTAAACTTCAGGTTTTCCCTGCTTAACCTGTAGCTTGCCTTTAAGGATTCCACTGCCTTGAGGTTCCTTTCTATTGACAGGGGCATTGCATATATCAGGAGTATAAGAAGCGCTATCCCTGGCAGAACGAGAAGCGCCAGACCAATCAAAATAATGACTGCTGCCCCAAGGAAAATACCCCAGCTACGGAGGAAATAATCAAATCCCTGTAAGATATCAAGTACCTCTGTTCTCTCATTTTTCACTGCCCTAAGGCACATTATATAAAGACCGAACAGAAGGGGTGGTCCTGGTATTATAAAGATCGAGCCTACCATCAGTACCAAAGTTGCGAGAATTAAAGAGACCCAGTTGGCTTTGAATGCATCAAAGGCTTCGGTAAATATGTCCTCTATCTTTACCATCATACCCATTCTTATCTGTTGTTATATATATAATGTTGTGATTAGTCCCCTTCTAGTTTATAAGCCCATGCCCGGGCATGCTTCCTGGTGTTCTCAATCTCACCCTCTTTCAACGGCCCTTTGATTCCCATGACCGATGCCTTCTGCCTTGCTCTCAGTGCCACCCCAAGATTTAAATCTCAAGCACTCTATCACTCGAATATCCTGTTAAAGACTAAATTAAGTGATCATATTATGAATCAGAAAGGGCTCACTCCGGGAGAGGTGCTATCTCTGCTGGATAATGCAGGGCTAAAAAATACTCCGTATGAGAAGGTGCTAAGCGCGATGTGTACAAAACCGCATCCAATCGCTCTAAAGGCACATATGCAATTTATCGAATCAAACCTGGGTGATTCTGGTTTATTCACCGGGACAAAAGAACTTGAAGAGAAGGTGATCAACATTATGGGAGACCTGATGGGGGACTCACAGGCCTGCGGTTATATTACAACAGGAGGCACAGAATCCAATATTCAGGCAATAAGGACAGCCCGGAATCTTGCTAAGAAAAAGCATCCAAATATAGTTGTACCCGTCTCGGCTCATTTCTCATTTGATAAGATAGCAGACCTGCTTGGAATAGAGATCAGGAAAGCAGGATTAGATAACCAATTCAGGGTAGATACAGATTCGGTAGAAAATCTCATAGATGATAATACAATAGCACTTGTTGGAATTGCAGGCTCAACAGAGTTCGGCCAGATAGACCCGATAGACAGGCTTGCACGTATCGCTTTATCTAATGATCTGTTTTTACATATCGATGCTGCTTTTGGCGGATTTGTAATACCTTTTCTTGATAAGAAATATGATTTTGATTTTTCAATAAAAGGCGTGAGCTCAATCACAATCGACCCGCACAAGATGGGCTTGTCCACGATACCTGCAGGAGGTCTGCTGTTCAAAGAAGAATCATATCTTTTTCCACTTGAGATCGATACACCGTATCTGACAATAAGGAAACAGCGATCCCTCGCTGGCACGCGAAGCGGTGCTGCAGTTGCAGCAGCTTATGCAGTGATGATGCACCTGGGTAGAGAAGGATACAAGAGGATCGTGGATCGGTGCATTAAAATGACAGATACGATCGTTGATGGCGTACGGGAGTGCGGAGTGCAGCCTCTCATTGACCCGGTAATGAATATCATAGCGCTTGATGTTCCTGACCTGGACGAGGTCAGAAAAAAACTGCGTGCAAAGGGATGGTTCACCTCGATAACCCGAGATCCCAGTGCCATGAGACTGGTAATTATGCCGCACCTTAGTGAAGAGATCCTTGAGTTGTTCATCTCTGATATTACTTCAGAGATCAGCACTTTGTCCTGAAGATATTATAGATATTGTTAGTGTCTGAGAAAACTCTATCGAACCTTGATTCAAACAGTGCGATGTCTGGATTCAATTTGCCCTCCTGCGGGCTCACAAAAATATAACTGATATTATACTTTTTTATCAACTCGCAGTTTCCTGTTTTATAGATCTCTTTCACGTCGCGTTCTACCCCTGAATAGTCAAGACCATGGCTCCAGAGCCACCACCAGGAGGCCATTAGTATCTGCCTTCCTGCAAGCGAATGCACGACGTTATTATGGGTGTCACTGGTCAGAAAAATAGCTTGATCCGGAGTATTCATCTTGATCCACTCTGCGATCCTGAGATCAGCAGGGGAATAGACCTCATAACGCGCATTTTCACCCTCAGTCATCCAGAGCATTGTTAAAACAGCCGAAGCAACTCCTAAAATGATAAACATGACCGCCAGAGCTTTGAGCCCGAAGCTGCGCAATATAAGCCAGCGCTTTCCAGCAGCTCTGTGCCTCGTTTCAAACCCTGCGCCTGCATTAAACAATCTAACGATCATGATCGCAGCAAATATTGAGGCGAGCAGATACCAGTGCATGAAGATCTTGTAGTTATCCCAGTCCCATGGCTGGAAGCGGATAATATTGCCTATAAAAAATAGAGCAAGGAACGGGCTGTAAAACACCAGTTGCTTACGTGAAGCAAGCGCTAAGGCCGCAAACGATAGAACAAGTACGACCCAGCCGTTCGCAATCCAGAACAGTAATATATTGATTAAGGGCTTACTCTCATTTATAGTAATCCAGCCCGGATGCACACTAAAAAATGTTTCACTGCCAACATTCTGACTGATCCAGAAGATCTGCGGTGCAGCCAGTAAAGCTGCAGGGATGATAAAATAAAGCCATGCGCGTGAGGGGCGGTAGAGGAACAGGAACGCTGCCACCACACCGACAGCAATAAAAGAATGCGCGTGCATTAACGGCAGCAGGCCGGATAATAAACCTGCAAGCAAGAATTCTTGCTTGTTCTGCCTGTCTGATGAGAAGTTTTTAAATAAGAGAAGGTAAACAAGCAGCACAGCAGTAAAACCAAGCAGAACGCTTCTCTGAGGAATAAAGACCGCGTAAATGATATTCATAAAGTACAATTCACCCGCCTCATCATGAGAAAAATCACGGTCAGGCTTGAGTAAAACACCGGGGTCATCTACCGCCTCGCCCAGAGCATTAACAATGCCGGCATTGCTGTTAAACAAGAACAGGATTAATGCTATAGCTGCAACCTTTCTGGAAGAAGAGATTTCCTCAGCCAAGTAGAATATAAAAACAGCCAGACAAAAAAATAACGCAATGTTAACAAACCAGATCGCTTCCCTCAACCCCAGTCCGTTTTTTACAAGAACCGCAGTCAAATAATCAGTTGCAAAAGAATAAGTAAGTGGCGAGCCGATCAACACAGGGTACTGCGGCGGGAAATTATCACGTAGAACAAAGGAATTGATCAACCCTAAATGAAAGGGGTAATCTCCCCAGACATTTACTATCCCGCTCCACCCTCCTCGCTCGTTGGTGAACAGGACTATGGAGAAATTAAGGGATGCATAAATATAGATGATCAGCGCGATCACTGCGAGCACGCTCAGTGTAAGCGGTTTAAGCTCAATGCTCTCTCGCTCCCGCGCCTTGAACCATAAGAATATTGAAGCCAGGATCAGGACCATTATCATCATGAGCGTTGAAGCAAAACCAAGTTGCTTGAATATAAGCCATGAGAAAAAGAGAGACAACCACGTTACTGAAATAAAGCCGAAAAAAATGCTAAAAGCAATTCGCTTAAGCAAGTTATCAACGAAATTAAAGAAGAAGCTTAACATCCAGCCAAAAAAAAGACCGGCTAAAATAATAATTAAAGAAATAAGCACTATCCCACCACCTCATAATAATTAATACTACTGTTAACGGAGGGAAAGTATTATTACTTTTCTGTGCTCACTTCACCCGTTTACAAACACGTCCACCATCTGTATTTCATTGCGGAAGTTATCCCTGTACCATGAATGGAAATCATACTCTTTCCTCTTAAGTCTCCATGCCCGTTTCTGTACGTTGACGTAATGGAGACAATTTACCCACATCCTGCACGGACATTTTCGTTCTTTGCATCCATACGCTGCCATATCCCGATATCAACCCACTCATATAATATAAAAATCCATATAGTAAATCTTTTAGCATTCTTTAATTGCCCTTTAGCTTACGGCACCCACTAATACCGTTATTATCATTAACCAGCAGACAAAATATCCTCCCCATCGTAATAACTCCATTCTCAGGTATGACTACAACCACTATTTATTATTTTCGGGCGTTTTTCATATTCCCGCATGCGTAGCCGCTTCTAAGGTAGTTTAATTAGAAAAATGGTTAACTGGTGATAGATCCGCGTCCGCAGGCTGATCCAGCACCAGTTAATATCTATACATACGTGTTCTTAGGGATACTTGCGGGAGTTATGTCAGGAAGCAGGCGCATTAATTGTCACACTTCCATTCGTCACATTTAAAGCAACTGTATTTCCATCAGGATCACTGGTTTTTACATTGAGAAGATCCATACTGGATGTACCCGATGAGCCTATGGCAGTGACATTGATTATTATAAGTGTTCCCGGGGTGGATACGTTTGTATTGCCGAGGATAGCACTGTAGATATCCGTGACTGTTCCAAGTGAATTATCTATCGTACCATTGTTGAAGAATGTGCTTGCTCCATTCTGTTTGAAGAGATCACCCTCAGTTATACTATTTACTTTAAGTATGGATTTGTTAAACGCAATATCCATCTGTACACCAGCAATAGCCATGCCTTTCGGGTCAACATATACACTCAAATCAAATGTTTGCCCCTGTGTGACCGTTTTGCTTTGAGGGGTAACAACAACATCAACATCCGCTACATCCCATCTGCTGATAGGTCTTAAAACCACATTGTACATGCTACGGGAATTATTTCCTTCATTTCCTCCCAGGGCGATATGTCCGGCTGAGAAGTTTTTAGCATATAAACTGAAAGTACCGCCTCCGCCTATAAGTTTGTCGCCAGTATCCATAAAGGATTCAAGCCATAATGGTTTTGAAGATATTCTATCGTCGTAAGCTACGTATACAGTTACATCTTTGTTTACATCGAATTCCAGGAAAGTATTGCCAGAAGAAGCTTTATCATCGTTTGCTGTTCTAATGTACTTCAGGTCATCGTAAGAAGCAGGCACACTGCTGAACGTATAACTGCGGTCGATGTACTGCAGCTTGCCGACAGCAAGGGTATCAAGAGAATAGCTTTTACCGCTGGAAGCAGTTATATTGCTTATTGTCAGCTCTTGAATGAACCTGTAGGTAACCTGTGTGGGTGGCATTATGTTGGATTTTGAGGCTCTATCTCTGATATTGCTTATCGTGATGGTATAATTGATATTCTCATCATGCGCTGATGTGGATAGCGTCACCATCTTTAAGTCCGATCCGAGTGAAGCCGAATAAATGGTAATTCCGTTGTCTATTGCATAGTTGGATATATTGGTTGAAGAAGCTTCCTCAACAGCTTCAAGAAAAAAGACCTTTACCTTATTGGGATATGGAGCGCTTACATCTCCAACTGCAGGCGGCGTCGTATCCTGCGATGTTGATGTGATAGTGATCGAACTATTTCCCTTTTTGCCCTCATTATCTGTTACTGTGAGTACCGCTTTATAGGTGCCGGCCGATGTATAGGTATGGGTTGTATTTCGCAAAGATGAGGTATTGCCATCCCCGAAGTCCCAGTGATAAGACACAATGGTTCCATCAGGGTCGCTGCCATGACCTGTAAAGTTTACAGTCAGCGGGGCTTCGCCTGAGGTCGGGTTGGCTGAGGGACTGGCTATTGGAACTCCGCCCGCTGCTTTTATATGAAGCACCCAGTCCTTTGAGTCGGGGGCTGTGAATGTTCTTGAAGCACCTCCCTGGACTGTCGTCTGTCCCCTATAGGTTCCTGTACGGGGGTTGTACCATTCAACAGACAAGGTACCGGTAGCTGCTGATAGATCAATAGTAGTTGAGCCGCCTGTTGGGAGATAAACAACATACTCATTTCCAGGATCAGCGGCCGCAGAAGCGGTTCCTGATTTGACTATACTGTTCTTGGGAGCGAGTTTCCAATATTCCGTAGTACTCCAGAAGTTATAAAGATAGGTCATGTAATCTGCACCTATTGATTGTGCATATTGGATCCCTTTAAAAGGCTGGGAACGTGAGTTGTATATCCCTGTATTTCCATAGGCAAATCCACTTGCTCCGTATGTCATTACATTCCATGCTCCTTTTCTTACCGTATCGGCATCGACATGATGACTATGTGTTGCTCCAGCACCACTGTTCTCATAATAGAACTCCTCATTCATGACAGGTTTATTATACTTTCTATCGGAGATAATCAGGTTCCAATCTCTTGATTGATGCATTATCCAATCCAACCATCCTTTATTTCCTAATTCATTATTTGAATCAAGTGTGTGAATAGATCGAACATGATTATAAGGATCAAATCTCTCAAACCAATTCCCTATCTGATTTGCAAGATTAACAGCACCTGGTGTTGTACTTCCCTGCTCTTCAAATTCAGCTCTGCCTTCCCATGATATATCGTATGCACTATAACGAGCAGCTATATAACGGACATATCGCTCCATTTTTCCATTACCCCAGCCAAAGAAATCTGTCATTCTGGTCCCATCGCTTCCAAGCAACAGATGCATTGTTATACCTTTAGAATTTGCATATCCTATTCTTTTATCGACCTCCTGGAAATAGCCTGGATTAAGTCTATCAGGATTCCAGGGTTCAAATGCCCTTCCTCCTTCATTATAATGGGCACTATCGGTCGAAGATGAATATAATGCGACAATATAACTGCGGATAAAGTTAAACTTCTGATCAGAGCGATAATCTATATAGGCTTTATATGTTGAAAATTTGAGGGCACCATTTTTGTCAGACATACTATTCCAGTTTGTATCACCCATCAAAAAAACATGCTCACCACCAGATCTCTTAAATGAAAAAGCGTGGTCAGGGTCACTGATAATGAACCCCTTCTTTCCCGATTCTACAACCTCAAAATTTCCGGTTTTTCCATTAAGCTGTGGGTCATTTGAATAGGTTACATAACTCCATGTGCCCACTTCTGTGGGAGCCATTCTGACCTTCCAGTTTTTGCCACCGTCCCAGAAGCCGTCTATTTTTATGTTTTTGGTTGGGCCTGTAAAATTTGCATTAAGCCAAACATCAAGGTAAGGATTCGAATATGTGTTCGTTGTTGTTATATTGATTTCATAGACATTCCATACACCTACAGTCTCAGCAAGGGCAATGCCAGTACTTGCAGTTAGCAGAATAGGCGTAAATAATGCAGCTATTGCTAATCTGCATTTGTTACTTGTAGTCATAAGTAAAAATCCAGTGACTATTAATTTCAAAGTCGATACATAATTTTGAACATATGTATATATGATCATGAACGAATCCTGAATCTTGTTGTATATAAAATGTTCGAAAACAATCGGCAATTTTGAAAGTATAATATCAATTTTAAAGGTTTATATGGTTTTTATTTTACTTTATAACGTTTATAGACGGTTTTATTTCATTTAACAAAGCGTAAATGTTTACTAGTTAATTTTAGAAATATTTTTATATAAGACTGTGGCAATACTTATCCAAGAATTTTCGGCCGTAAAAATAAACAAGAGAGATATACTCGTCCAGGTGAAATGTTATAGTCAAGTTCTCAAATACTCGTAAATTGGAACCATCGTGATACCCTCCTCAAATGCCGTAATCAGTTGTCGCTTTAATTCTCTCTTATTCTCCCAGTACCTTATTGCCAGCCATTTCTTAGCCGCCCTCCACGATTGCTCTATTGGATCAAGCTCAGGACTATAGCTTGGAAAATAAACGATATGCAGATGCTCTTTATTTTCCTGATAAAATTTTTACATATCAGCAGATGTATGATAAGGGCCCTGATCTATAACGGCGACCAGCTTACCAAATTTGTAAACAAGTCGTTGTAAGAATACCTTGAAAACATCACCGTTTAGCCAGTCTGTGAACGCATAGATAAAATATTCAGAGTTTAATGCCCCAAGAATACAGATTTTTTCTTTCCTTTTGTATTCGTACTTTACATTCGGGTGACTGCCAACAGGAAACCAGCCGTATGTGAGATACGGTGCTATTGGGAAGATGCTTTCGTCCAGAAATAAGATTGTGTATCCATCGTCAACAAATGGCTTAACTTGTTGTTTGAATTTTTTTTAAATACCTGATATAAACATAATTAATAAAATTGGCAGTATTACCTTGGGCTTCATAATATACTCACTAGAGCATGTCTGAAAATATGGTCTATTTTGACTTATCTAGCGAAGCAATGATTTATGCCGCTATGATCCACTTAACTATTTAGAGGATTTCGAAAAACCCCTAATTTTGGTTCTTCCTTTATAAAGGGTTTATAAGCGAATCAATAAAAAAGTAGGTTAATCAAAATCCTCTTTAATATATTCAACAAGTAAGTTTGCACTTCCACTCGCAGTTTCTTTTAGTTTCTTAATCCTTGGTTGAAGTTGTTCCTTAATTTGTTCCCTTTGATCCCAGGTAGATTTTACTAATGCAAATAAATTTTCAGCATTAAAATTTGTAAATTCTATTGTTCTATCCTCCTGTCCTATCTCCCTCATGAAGCTTCTACTTTTAGGATACGGAATAATCCCAACTAAAGGAACATACATAGCAGAGGCAAGAATTAATGAATGTGTTCTCATTCCTATTAGAAGATCAAGCTCACCCATAATCCCCATTATATCATTATGTGTATATTTACTGTTAGAGATTAATTTAACATGATTTTGGTTCTTTATTTTTCCAATCGCCTCCTGCGCTATCTTAACGTCCATATGTTGTGTTATTATAAAAATTAGCTCAGCATTTAACTCTTTAATAATACGATCAGAAACTTCTGCGACAATGTCTGTGAATTCTACTCTTGATAAGCTTTTTTTATCGCCACTTATAAACACATCAATATAACTATTGATATTAAATCCTATCAATTTTTGATTTTTTGAGATACCTTCCTTTTCCATAATCTCTTTTACTCTTTCTTTTGGTGCAGGTTTGTTGTTAAGAGCAGAATCTGCTGATAAATGAATACGGGTATTAGCCACACCTAAGCTCTTTAAAAGATGTAAAGAATCAATATCTCTAAGAATAACACAATCAGCTTGGTCTAAAATTGATTTTAATAGTTTTTTCCCCATTTCTGTATCTACAGGTCCTAAGCTAACATTGTATAATACTATCTTCTTTCCCATTTTTTTGGCAAGCGGGATTAATATAGCAAGCGTGGATAGATAATTAAATAACGGGTTAAAAAGCTTTCGATCGAAGAGGATAGCATCTGTTATCATAGTAAGATCTGTACGGTAAATCGATAATAAAGTAGGCATTCCAAGCATTTTAATGCTGAAATTCCATGGCATCAACCCAACAGGTCTTACCGAGTAATTTGAATAACTCTCTGAGATAAATTTTGGGTTTATCGAGGGTACTTCAAATATAACATCGGGGAACAACGTTGATATATCTGAAAACATTCCTGCTAATATTGCAGCATCTCCAGCATTTCGACCGGAGTAATTTCCTAATACAGTAATACTTTTTGTAGAGTTCATTTCAAAACCTCCTATTTGATAATCTAATATTAGATACTCGATATTTTAAAAAAATTCTTAGCTTTGTTAATGATATACCTATTCTTGAGAAAATGATTGCTGTAATTATTTTCCTTACCCCCTCATATTTACCAAATACTAGTGTTAGTGAGAATATATACTCTTTTAAGCGATCTTTTACTGGAATTGTCGGATCATCAACATGATATTCCGGGGCAGGTTTATTCTTATTTTTTAAGTTAGATAACCTGACCAATGCCATTTTCCTTTTTTTATTTATATTATTTATAAATCTTTTAAACATGCTATATCCATAAAGTCTTTTGAGAAAGATTGCATGATCTCTCTCCGCTTCAGCAAGAAGCATTCCACCTTTTTCTGTTCTTTCAAAAATCAATGTCCAGCCACCCTTAAATACCCAATCACCATTACCATCCTGAACCCACGGATCGGCAAAAGAGATATCTGCTAATTCGCTTGAGCCATCAATACAATACAAACATCGTTTTGCATAGTACAACCGGCTCAAGTAATTGAATGCACCATCTTTATAATTAGAGTAATGTAGATTATGTGTGTTTCCATTTTTTTTAGTAATTCGGATCGCTCCAGGCCATTCCCCCCCTCTATATTCAAAATTTTTAATCTCTTTTTGTGATATTCTCGAAATTTTTTGTAGGTCTAATGTTGCTTCCTGCTCAAGGTTCAGATTGCAGTAAAGTCCCAGCACTAAATAAATCCGATCTCTTATAACTGGATCTATGTTTGCCAGCTTTCTAAAACCATGTATATGACATGGCAAACCTACTAATGCAAATTTACCTTCCATTTGCCTTATTTTGCCAAATAGCTGATTGACAGGTATGATAGTATATCTTGATTGCATACTTTGTAATAGCTCATCTTTAGTTTTTGCTATAATTGGTTTTGATTGACATGGGGCTTCTGGGTCAGTTACGGCCACAATAGCACCGTCAATAATTTTCTTTTCTAATAAATAAATTAATAATTGTGTAATTACCCCACCACTGCTTGCATTTGCTCTAATATCTGGATCTAATGCATAGCCCGCATATGCATTTGTAAAAAAGCCAAGTAATCCATTTATGTTAAATCTCTTTCTAAAAAGTTGCATGGTAAGTTCCGGGAAATCAACATCAATCCCTGGACAAACCTCTATACAATGTCCACACCCCGTACATGAAGAATTTTTCACAGGATAATTACGGTCGTTTAATGTTATTGCATTTAAAGGGCAAACCCCAACACACGTTCCACACCGTACACATAGATTATTATCAACAACATACCTGATTTTATTAACTGACATATTTGATCTTACTCCCTCTTAGTGCGTATATTATACCGCCAATCAAACTAATCCCAACTTTATGCATATAATAAAGCAACGACATTGAGATTGCTATATAGCCCAGCATGCCTATATTTGTAAAAAAATATAAAAATGCACCCTCCCGAACACCAATACCATTGATAGATATTGGTAGCATTTCAACTATAGAGATTAGAGGAATAAGTATAAAAAAATATAACAGGTCAATTCTCTGATGCAAAGATAATGCAATAAAATAAAAATAGATAATTATCATTAATTCTGAAAGTAAAGAAACTAGCAGGATTCTAATGCATTTCTTTTTGTGATATTTATAGATCTCTATAGAATCATATATTTTTTTAACGATGTTCTTAGTATCAAACCGTAACATTGAATTAATATTTGGCTTTATAAATTTTATTTTATCGATATTATAGAACATAATAAAAAAAACTAGAGGTACTAATGCAAGTACGCCAACTAATTTGGCCAGATTTTTTATTACTATTATTTCATAGCCAATAATAACACCGATCACAGAATAGATTATTATAGCTATTAGACCAATCAGTCTTAGAAGAACTACAGTACTGGTCGATCTAACTGTTTGGTTACTAAGTTTTGAAATCTCATATGCCCTCACAACATCACCACCCATGGACGTTGGAAGAAAATTATTAAAAAATGCACCGACTAATGTAATTGAAATCAGGGTCTTAGATGGGATATGTATACCTTGAACAGATAATAATTGTTTCCAGTTATAGCTTCGGATTGGGATATTCATAATTTGTATAGAAGCTGCTATCAGGAGGAAATATACATCAACTGTTTTAAGAGCAGAGACAGCATCTGTTGCATCTATTTTTGTGAATATATAATAGATAAGGAATAAACTTAAACATATCTTAGATATGTTTAAGAATAATTTTTTATTAAATATCATTTATTTCACTTTCTTCTTTTAACTACTCTTGCAGGGACACCAAAAGCGATTGAAAATTCCGGAATACTTTTAGTCACAACCGATCCTGCTCCGATTATACTATCTTTCCCAATGCTCACTCCATTTAAAATAACCACACTTGCGCCAATCCAGACATTATCTTCTATTATAATACCACCCTTTGATTCCTTTCCTTGTGCAATAATAGGGATATCAGTTCTGTCAAACCTGTGAGTTAGTGCACCTATAATGGAGGAATATCCACCTATAAGGACATTTTTACCAATCTTCACGTTATCGCCAAAGGTAATCGAGCAATTGGAATTTATTTTAGTGTTATCTCCTATTTTAAGAGAACCATCACCTTTTAATCTCACATTTTGATTTAATATAACATTACTCCCCAGTTCAATCCCGGTGCTATTTTCACCATCGGCTATCAGTTGGCAGCAATCATCAATTATTGTATTATGTCCTACTTTAATCTTACAAGGCTGTCTTAATGTAATATCTTTTCCAAAAAATACATTACGCCCAATATTTTTAAATAAGGATCTATAAAATTGTTTTCTTAAGTATAATCCTAGTGCACCGGGTAATGGAGAGAAGATTGAAGTAATTAATTCATACTTTAACAGGTCCAGGAATCTGTGACTACCAACCATCATCTCTTGATACATTCTAAGAGAAGATTTTCTCTTCGCGAATAATTCTTGCTGCACTCTTGATAATTCTACTCTATCCATTCTTGATCCCTAATATAATAACATTATGATATATGGCCTTCTTTTTTATACCAGTCAGCCGTTTTTTTAATACCTTCCCCTAAACCAACTTTAGGTTCGTATCCTAACTCTTTCCTCGCTTTTGAGATATCAAAAGCCCGATCCTTCCTGAAGATATCCACCCTGCGTCTGAAAATAGGGGGATTGATTCTCAGAGGATAACAGACTGCCTCGCATAATAGAGAAGCAGTCCATACAGGCCAGAAAAAAGGAAAGTGAATTTTAGGCTTTTTTACCCCCAGTGAACTGGCTATTGTTTCCACAAGCTCGTTTAGCGATGTATATCTATCGCCTGCAATTATATATGTCTGTCCAAGTGCATTATCTTTTTTACCGCAGAGCATAAACCCTTCCACAAGGTCATCTATATAAGTGAGGTGATATAGCACCTTCCCATCTCCAATCATCACGAAATTTCCGGTTTGGATGGACTTGAATAATTTAAGGAACCTCAAGTCGCCAGGGCCATAAATACCCACAGGCCGCACTACCACTCCTGGCAAGCCTTTTGCGAAATAGTCTAAAGCAAGTTTTTCACCTTCTATCTTCGTTTTTTGGTATATATCTCCGGGATTGTATGGATGATTCTCATCTGCTGGCGGGTTTGAGACATGACCGTGAACGCCGGCTGTACTGCAGTGTATAAAACGACCTACATTTGCGTTTATCGAAGCTTCCAGCATATTCTTTGTGCCATCAACATTTACATCCCAGAACGGCTTTTCAGCGATTCCACCTCCTTCACGGTACATTGCAGCAATATGATAAACCATATCAAAACCACTGACAGCTTTCGTTACAAGATCCCTGTCTGTTATATCCCCTGTTATTATTTCTACTCCAAGCTTTTTTAGCGATTCAGTGTTGCTTGTTCTTCTTGCAAGTACACCTACTTCATGTCCATCTTTTACTAATCTTTGTACAAGATGGCCGCCTGTAAATCCTGTTCCGCCTGTTACAAAAACTCTCATAGCAATCCCTCATTGATTTTAATTAATTGATTATATTGATCAAGCTCCGGGAGTGTATATCTCCTTTACCTCTTCTAACTCTCTCTTAACTCTTGATTCATTCCACCCTAACTCCTCAGCCATTATACTGGCACAGGCTTTGAGGGCTTCTTCTCCCGGGTACTCAGCTGTTCCCATCTCTGTGCGCCTCAGAACCACATCCCCCAGTTTTTGAGCCATCTCTTCCCGAATTCCGTGAAGTATTTCGGCTCTGATAACATCCGATCTAATGGACATCTTTTCACCATAACAGGGATTTTCATCTATATACTTTAATATTTTAATATATTCAGATCCATAGTTGTAGACAAGGTGTCTTATTATCTCTTCACTTAATCCTCTGGGTCTATTTTCAATCGCATTTCCCAGAAAATCATTGAATTTTTCAATAGATCCTCCATGAATCGGGTTTCTCATAGTTGTGCACTCAGGTGATTTTATTCCAAGCTTTTTAAAAACCAGGTCGATTGCCCTCTGTGCCACATATCTGCCTTCAGTATACTTAACACCCATAACCGAGATCAAACCTTCAATACCTTCCTGCTTGTGATCATAAATTTTATAGTGTTTTATGAGGTTGACATCGCCATTGCGATTTACCCCATCAACAGGCAGCAGGCCTCCATAGAAGAATGAGACATCTTTTCGCGTAAGCGCAGCATGTGGATAAGCTTCATTTACTTCTTCTATGAATCTCTGGATATCCGCTTCGGTTATCTTAAGGTCCTCTGGATCACCCTGATACGGCATTTGCGCTGTTCCTATCAGAGAATAGTTTCTCCAGGGAGATATGAAAAGAAGTCGGTAGCCCTTATTAATTACAGCATCATCATCCTTGAATTTTTTCTGGAATGAGATTCCAAAAGCATAATCCTGAACCAGGAGACGATTCGAAACAAGTATTAGCATTTTGGATAGAACAATCCTGCGACGCTGAGGATTACCCAACGATCCCAGTACATTATCAACCCATGGTCCGCTTGCATTTAATATCACCTTAGCCTGAATCTCCAGTTCCGAATTATTGATTAAATCTCTTGCTTTTATGCCCCTGATGCGGTTCCCATTTTTTAAAAAACCTGTAGCTTCAATGTAATTGGCTACGTCTGCTCCAGCATTCTCTGCCGACTTGATAAAGGATAGAACCATACGCTCTGTATTATATACCTGAGCATCATACCAGATTACCCCTCCTGTAAGCCCGTTATCCTGGGCTCCGGGAATCAATCGCAGAAATTCCTCTTTAGAAACAACCCTTCCACCGGGAATATGCTTTTGAGTGTCTTTTAACTGGTTGCGATCGAAGTTAACAAGATCATATATTTTCAGCGCTAAGGGCATTATGCCACGCATGAGGTTTCCGTATGTGGGTATCAGGCAGGGCATTGGATGCACAAGATGTGGAGCAATCCGCATCAGGGTTGTCCTTTCACATGCAGATTTACGCATTCGCCACAGGTCACCGTGCTGCATATACCTCAGACCACCATGGATTGTCTTCTGGCTGTTAGATGAGTTTCTTGACCCGAAATCCCCTTTGTCTATCAATGCTACAGATAGGCCTCTGGACGCAGCATCCCATACAGCGGCTGCACCGTATATGCCTCCCCCAATGATCAGCAGATCATAGGATTTCTTGCCTAACCGAGCCATATCCCTTTTCATAGTTATTATTTATATGCAAATACCATTATATGCCATCCCACAGGTCTGACTATTGATCTGGGGATAACATTAAACAGCGGTACAAATACATCATTAAATACATTTGCCTTTAATCCGTTATGCAGGCGCGTTTTTACTGGAAACCGCTCCGGGATGATCCTCACCTCTGAGAATTTGTAGAGCATCTTCTGGATCTGCCAGATTGAATATTTATTAAGAACCGGTGCATCCTCATGCTCTAACTCGGTTTTAAAGAGTTTTGACATCACATTAAGCCAGGAGTATCTATTGTAAACCATTATAATAGCTTCACCACCCGGTTTTAGAACCCTGAAGATCTCATCTATCATTTTCTCATCTTTAGCTGTATACTGTATTACTCCATGTGCATAGACAGCATCGAAACTGTTATCATCGAATGAAAGCTCTTCTCCATTCATTACACGCAGATCGCCATCTACGCCGTTAAATGCAAAATTTTTTTTAGCTAATTCTATGGATCTTTCTGCAATATCCACACCTGAAACCCTGGCTCCCATCCTGGCAAACCTTATCAGATCTATACCCACACCGCATCCGATCTCCAGGATATTCTTCCCCTTATATCTGGAGAAATCCACTATCTTTGGCAGGTAGTCCAGCTTCTCGAACCTGTACTGTTCAAGATCTTTAAAAAACCCCTGTGTTCCAACCGTATGCCTGGCTATCTTCAGATCATGGATATGTTCGTTCCAGTACTGCCTGATTGCTTCCAGTGTCACAACATTTGATTCTTTACTCGCAGTCATTTCCAACCTCATATATATCAAATCCTCTATTCCTAGAAAAAGTTTCAATCATTTGGTTTAACTTACACGTTGAGTATAAAACATAATAGAAATAAGCTCAGGTGTTGCCTTCTGGTTACCATTCAGGGCTATCCGCACATCAGTATTCCTGTATCGTGGACCTAATGCTATTGTACTACTACCTGTATATACCCCACCTACCTGTACGAATCCACCGGTTCCATTCTGACGATACCAGACCGTGTAGTTGGTATTTGCAGGTGTTATGGCGCTTACGCCTATTTTATATATTTCATTCCCAGTACCTGCATCATGCCATGCGGTGATGCTGCCAGTACTGTATTTTATTTTATTATATACCTTGCTTCGCTCATCTACTGAAAGAACCCTATCAAAAACAACAGCCTCGTACATTGTACCGCGATATGGCCTTGTAAGATCAAGCCTGTTCCCCAGAACAAATGTACTGCCAGAGTCATCTGCTACTGAATCGCCATTGACAGTCGAAGAATACGGTGTTTCAACATTATTTACATACATTGAAATACCTGCACCTGAAGTACCGCCACTCCATGTTGATATTACGTTCTTCCTTACCCCCTGTGTCAGTGCGTTATCAGCACTGTACCTGCGTGTATTGGATGCTGATCCTTTTATGTTCTGCCTTATACTCCATATGTCTTGAATGTATAGGGATTTATACCAATTCGAACCTGTCCCCTGAATACCCATAATATATCTTGGTGTCGCATCTGAAGTTGATGGTCTTAGATCAGCCACGTATGTGAAAGCTTTCATGTTTGCTAAGTTGTTTCCGCCGCAGCTGGCATAATCGCCATTACTATCAAAATCAATACCCCCATCTGGATTCCATGTGATATCGTATAGAGTACAGTCGTTCCCTGATGCCACATTTTCATCACGGATCAACGTTCCGCTTCCAGCATCCATTCGCCATCGTGAGATGTAATCATTCACAACCCAATGCAGTTCAACGTTCTCTGTCGATCGAACCACGGTCGTATTGGTTAATGATACATTTCCGTTCCATGCGCTCCCTCCACTTCCGATCGTATATTTATCTGGCTCATTTACAAATACTGTCCACGTGATAGTATTGCTTGTCCCGTTCTTATTTGTTGCATTAACACTTATCGTTTTTGTTCCTTCAATATCCCAGGAAGTACTGTAATTGTAAATATTATTATTTTGATCTATACCATCTTTAAACCATTTCCACGCGTCTATATTCTGATCAGCTGTAACATTGAAGTTTACTGTTTCACTTGTATTTATGGTTACAGTTAGACCGTCATTATTGGTCTTGTTATTACTCCATGAGATGATTTTGGGTGAACCGATGTTGGGTGAACTGGTGCATTGTACATAGTAAGTGCCTGAAGATATATCCGTTGTAAAATTCACATGCCCATATACAGCCTCACTTCTCTCAACCCGGGCGCTGTTTGAATATAAATCACAGATCGGATTTGAGTATAAGTTGCCTATGTTAAACCAATCGACAGTACCACTGTTTATAGTTATGTTTGCTACCTCTCCTGGAGATGGTATATTATAGCTTATGTTTGCAGTGCCAGCAGTCGATGCCATTCTCCAGGAGGTATTCACTGCATTGCTCAGACCTGTGCTATATATAATAGTCCCATCGGGCTGAATTAAATTATATAATCCCTGTTTTCCATGAACGAACTTAAATGAATCTTTTATAGCCTGTGCAATCTTCTCCGTACCTATGGAATTATAATGCAAACCATCAACAGTGTAAGACGCATTAATATCCCAGCAATTCCCTGTCGGACCAGAGGGCCTCTCAACTCCAATGTAGCACCTTGCATCGACTACGACTGATGGGGAATACTTCACCGCCATTCCCATCAACTGCTCATTTATATACGTAATCTTACTTAACTTTGCATCCGAGCCATCAGTCCATGGTAATATTAGCATAATAACCGGGGTTACATCGTTGTTATAGGCTTTTTGTATCATAGATTCCCAATTAGCAAGTATAGTCGTATTGCCGACACCACTGCTGACATCATTCACACCACCTTCAATTAACACGAATTCTGGTGACAGATTGACTGCATCAGAATTGAACCTATAATTAAGTTGTGAAGTCCTCTGTCCGTTAATACCCATATTTTGATAAGTTCTATTTACTTTTCTTGCCCACTGATTTTCGATTGTTCCAGGAATATTAGTAACATCTTTAGTTTCGATAAAGGAATAATGTTCATCTTTTCCATGTCCTGCTATTATAGAATCACCTATGAAAACCATGGATGGATTATCCATATAAGGTTCGATCACAAAGACATACTGGCTAAAGGCATTAGCTATCCAGTTATAATTTATTATTGATGGCACCGAGCCATTTACATAGTATGTTAGATGATTTGTAACCCCTGTATCTACATAGAGTGCATCTGCTGAGGCTTTGATGCGATAGCCGTAAAAATCACCTTCCTGTACTCCCTCTATCGGGTGTGACAGATTTATTACATTTATACCATTTGAGATATTACTAATTAAATTATCAGTTGTAGCAATTCTATCATAATTATTTCCATTTTTTCTCCATATGGTAAAATTAAATTGTGTTAATCTCGATGCATCTGCTACCGCAAATCGTATTTGATAAATCGTTCCATTTTGTCTTATCCTGTCGTTGTGTCCAGCCTGTATGAATTCTCTATCTTTACCTCCCCAATTCGCTATTCCCTGAACTGGGATATCCGAATATGGTGCAGTTTTAGATAGCTTGGGCAGTATAACCGGAGTATTCTTAACTATAATATTCCATGTAATGGTATTGCTTGTTCCATTCTCATTTGTTGCATTTACCTTGATAGTCTTGATT
>NZ_JMIY01000003.1:105574-303632 GCF_000685155.1 Candidatus Methanoperedens nitratireducens | reverse complement strand
AGGTGTTATGGCGCTTACGCCTATTTTATATATTTCATTTCCAGTACCTGCATCATGCCATGTGGTGATGCTGCCAGTGCTGTATTTTATTTTATTATATACCTTGTTTCTTTCATCTGCTGAAAGAACCCTATCAAAAACAATAGCCTCGTACATTGTACCGCGATATGGCCTTGTAAGATCAAGCCTGTTTCCCAGAACAAATGTACTGCCAGAGTCATCTGCTACTGAATCGCCATTGACAGTCGAAGAATACGGTGTTTCAACATTATTTACATACATTGAAATACCTGCACCTGAAGTACCGCCGCTCCATGTTGATATTACGTTCTTCCTTACCCCCTGTGTCAGCGCGTTATCAGCACTGTACCTGCGTGTATTGGATGCTGATCCTTTTATGTTCTGCCTTATACTCCATGTGTCTTGAATGTACAGGGATTTATACCAATTCGAACCTGTCCCCTGAATGCCCATAATATATCTTGGTGTCGCATCTGATATGGACGGTTTTATATCAGCCACGTATGTGAAAGCTTTCATGTTTGCTAAGTTGTTTCCGCCGCAGCTGGCATAATCGCCATTACTATCAAAATCAATACCCCCATCTGGATTCCATGTGATATCGTATAGAGTACAGTCGTTCCCTGATGCCACATTTTCATCACGGATCAACGTTCCGCTTCCAGCATCCATCCGCCATCGTGAGATGTAATCATTTACAATCCATCGAAGTTCAACGTTTCCCGTTGATCGAGCTATGGTGGTATTGGTTAATGATACATTCCCATCCCATGCGCTCCCGCCATTTCCTATAGTGTATCCAGCAACTGAAGTAGTTAAGAAAGATAGCAGCATTAACATGAAAAAAACGTATCTATACTTTATAATCCTAGAAAGATTTGATTCTTTACTCGTAGTCATTTCCAACCTCCGTATCCATATACATATCATGCCACATCTCAAACACCATGAGTGCCCATAACTGGTGGGCATTGTTCCTCTTTTTCTCAAGATGCTGTCTCATCAATTTATTCACGTATTCATATTCTACATAGCCCTTTTCCTCTATTCTTCTCCTTGAGAGGGTTTCAATCATCATATCCCTCAGGTCTTCTCTGAGCCAGTTCTTCATGGGGATGCTGAATCCCTGCTTTTTTCTATAGATTATCTCCCCTGGAAGGAGTTTCGACATTGCTTTCTTAAAAATATACTTGGTAGAAAGCCCATTGAGCTTAAGATACGCAGGTATGGTTGCTGTGAGCTCAACAAAAATGTGATTCAAAAGAGGTACCCTTGCCTCTATCGAGTTCGCCATGCTCATCCTATCCACCTTTACAAGAATATCATCCGGTAGGTACATCTTTATATCTACATACTGCTCCCTGCTCAGTGGATCCTTTGTATTGTTTTTTGAGTAAACTTTACTTATTATTTCAAAAGAGTTTAAATTCTCAACCTCACTCTGTAATCTCCTGGAATACAATGCTTTTCTATCAGGTAAAAAAAACTGCCATCTAACGTGCCTTCCCTTCTCTGGAAGAGAGGAGCCCTCAACAAAGCGTTTGGCTATGTTAATTAGGCCTTTTTTTTGAGAGGAATAAGGAAGTACCTGTACAGCCGGAAGTATAACCCTGTTCCTCAGGATAGAGGGCAGTCTCCTGTAATATCTATCCATATAGCTGGCAATATACCAGTCATACCCTGCAAACAGCTCATCGCCTCCATCCCCTGAGAGTACAACAGTTACGTACCTGCTTGCAATCTCTGAAACAAGGTACGTTGAGAACGCAGAAACATCGGCAAAGGGTTCATCAAAATATCTAATAATACTGTCCGCAAGCTTAACTGCATCTGGTTTAATGATCTCTTCATGGTGATCTGTATTAAAGCGTTCAGCTACAATTCTTGCGTATTCAAGTTCATTATAGGACTGGTCCTCAAAACCTATTGAGAAAGTTTTAACAGGTTGATCACTGAGCTGGTTCATTGCAGCTACTACTGCGCTTGAATCAATACCACCGCTTAAAAAAGCTCCCAGCGGAACATCGCTTACCATCTCAAAGTTAACTGATCTTTTAAGAGCATTACATATTTGATCGCAGAAATGTTCCTCCGTGAAACTGCTGCCTGAGAACTCGATATCCCAGTATTTTCTGATTGATATATTGTTATCTTTGCAGAGCAGTATATGGCCCGGCATCAATTTCATAATTCCTTTGAATATACTCTCAGGAGCGGGAATATACTCAAAGGAGAGGAAATAATGGAATGCAGCTAGATTTACTTCTCGTTTTATATCAGGATGCTGCAATATCGATTTAATTTCAGAGCCAAAGATTAACTTATTTTTGTTTACAATGTAGTGCAGCGGTTTAATTCCTATGCGGTCCCTTGCCAGCAAAAGTAATTTTTTATTTGAGTCCCATATAGCAAGACCGAACATGCCGTTGAGCTTAGATATGAATTCTTCTCCAAACTCCTCATAGAGATGGACTATTACCTCGGTATCACTTGAAGTATAAAACCTGTGATTTTTTTCAAGACTGAGGCGGAGTTCCTTATAATTGTATATCTCACCATTGAGAACAATCCAGATAGAGCCATCCTCATTATGCACAGGCTGGTGTCCGCCTTCAATATCGATAATGCTGAGCCTGCGCATGCCCATCCCGATGCCCCTGTCTAAAAATATGCCCTCATCATCAGGCCCGCGGTGCTGGATTACAGAGCACATTTTTTTAACAAGATGCTCATCAGGAGAGCTGTTGTCAAATAAATAATAACCGCATATTCCGCACACTTCAGCAGCCTCTTAGAGATGCAATATGTTCATATACTTCCCCGGTCTTGGCTAGATAAGAACTATAACTGTATTTAGTCTCTGATATTTCTTTTGCCCTCCTGCCAATATCTCTACCCAGTGCTTCGTTTGTAAGGATTCTGAGTATGCCAGCAGCAAAATCATCCTGGTTCGGCCCGGTCAGCACTGCGATTTCCTCATTTAAAACCTGTGTGTGTGTGGGCAGGTTGGTTGCAACGATTGGCTTTCCTGATTCAAGATACGAGTAGATTTTCAAGGGTGTGTTTGTTCCTGTAACACGGGGAGACGCAAGGATATCTGCAATCCCCATGAACAGGGGCATCTCCTCCACAGGGCGCTTGCCAGTGAATATAACTTGATCTTTCACTTCTAATTCCTCAGATAGCTTCTCCATCTCCCGGATCTGGTAGTCCTCCCCGCCCACAAGAATGTATAGAACATCGGGAATTTTTTTAATAACAGCAGGGGCGGTTTTTATTAAAAGATCGATTCCCTGGTATGGCTCAAAAGTACCGGTATAGAGTATTATTTTTTTATTCTGCCCACCAAAACAACTCCTGAACTCGTCTATTTTTTTATCAAAAACACTGCAGTTATATTCTGAAACAGGGGGATTCTCTATGATCCATGATTTCTTTCTTGAATCTATACTTCTTACTGCTTCTCCAAGTTGAGGGCAGATCGCAATTACGGCCTCTGAGTTATTGATTATATATTTCTCACCAAAGAGGGCTAACTTAATTAATGCTTTATTTTTGGTGAAGTTAAAATTTACAAGCTGCTGAGGAATGCTCGAATGCATGTCATATATTTGAGGAACCCTGAAGATCTTTTTAAGAATGCATCCTAACAGTGCTGCTTCCTCATGTACATGGATACAATCATATTTTGTTTTAAGAAGCATCTGAAATGCCTTTAAAAACATTACAATATCCAGGGGTATTTTTACAAGCGATGGGCCTATCGCGATTTGTTTAACAAAGGGCACAGCCGGTATCCTGTGAATGTCCACATTATCAATACTAACCCTCTTACCTGTATGATAAACCACCAGATCCACATTATGACCTAACCTTCCCAGGGCTTTTGAGCGGTGGAACACGCTAAAAGGCGTTCCTCTTGTCTCAAAAAAAGGCTCTGGGGCCAGCATAAGTATTTTCATAAAATCCTCCAGATTATAATTTTCATCCAAGAACTTCCCTTACAGAGTATATCGGTTTATTCAGTACCTCGTAGTATGTTCTGATTATGATCTCTCCTAACAAACCCATGCTGATGAACTGTATTCCCAGAACCGTAAGCAGTACAGCCAGCAGGAGCAATGGTCTGTCTCCTATAGCTACATTATAATAGAACTTGGTAAATGTTAAATATCCCCCGATCAAAATGCCCAGAAACCCGGATATTGCTCCTGGAATCCCGAAAAGCTGCATCGGCCTTGTTGAGTAGCTGATCAGGAATTTTACTGTCATAAGATCAAGCATTCCTCTGAGCAATCTTGATGCTGTGTATTTGGAATTTCCATGGGCTCTGGGATGATGCTTTACAGGTACCTCTTTGATAGAGACCCCCATCCAGCTTGCAACAGCAGGAATATAACGGTGCAACTCGCCGTATAACCGGATGCTCTTTATGATATCGCTTCTAAAAGCCTTCAGAGTGCAGCCGCTATCGTGCAGACATACCCCTGTCAGCTTGCGCGCTAACCAGTTGGACATCCTGGATGGAATTTTTTTTGAGATCAGCGGGTCGTTCCTATTAGCACGCCAGCCGCATACCATATCATAGCCATTGTTTAGATTTTCAATGAGCACGGGAATATCCTCAGGATCGTTCTGCAGGTCTCCATCCATGGTAACTATTATTTTGCCGCTGGCGTAATCGAAACCTGCAGAAAGCGCAGCGGTCTGTCCGAAGTTGCGGCGAAGGCGGATAACCTTCACAGAAGGGTCCTTTTCGTGGAGCTTCCTCAGGATATCAAAGGTATCGTCTGTTGAACCATCATCGATAAATACGAACTCATGATTGCCATTGAGTGCACCTACGTTCTTCAATTTCTCATACAGTTTCGGCAGGTTTTTCCCTTCGTTCAGCAGGGGTATCACTACTGAAATGGATTGATTACTATCATTTTGTTTCCCCATATTTATAACACCAACCAACATATTATTATATATCATCTGAAGCAATATAGAGACCTGAAGGAAGTGAGTTTTTGCCAAGTCCTATCGGTCATTCCCTTTCAGGAATCCTGCTATATCAAATTTTTAATAAGAATGTTAGATATGATACACGTAGACTTTTCTTATACATCTTTTTTTCAAATCTTCCTGACATTGATCTGGCTCTTGGTTTTTTTGTAAATAATCCTAACCTGTATCATCAGAGTATTGTTCACAGCCTTGGAGCAGCCGTTTTTGTGGGACTTATTGCAAGTATATTGATAACAAAGAGAAAAGAGCTGTTTCTCAATAGCTTTTTGTTATTCTCCGGGATTTATTATTCTCATGTAGTACTTGATTACCTTGCCTCTGCTTCTGATACAAGCTATCCGTATGGAGTTGCACTTCTGTGGCCTCTGAGCAATGAGCATTATGTATTCCCTTTTATGATTTTTTTAGATATATGGAGGGGCAAGTCCAATGAGACTTTCTTTCTGGGTCTTTTCAATTACCATAATCTCCAGGCGATAATGATAGAATTAGTGTTGTTTCTTACACTAATTATTATAGAGGATTTTGATTAACCTACTTTTTTATTGATTCGCTTATAAACCCTTTATAAAGGAAGAACCAAAATTAGGGGTTTTTCGAAATCCTCTATAATTCATTTTTCTCGTAAGTACAAAATATACAGACCAGATTATTGATGGATAATACTTTCCACATATTTTTTAACTCCATCCTCTATTCCAACCCAGGGCATGTATCCGATCATCTTCTTTGCTTTCGTCACATCAGCATACGTATCCAGTACGTCTCCCTTCTGTACTTCAATGTACTTCACCTGCATATCTTTTCCCGCTACCCCGCTGATCAGTCCGATCAGGTCATTAACTGAGATCCTGCTCCCCCCACCAATATTAAAACTCTCACCCACAACATCACTCTCGGCGGCTAACAGATTTGCCCACACTACATCGGATATATAAGTAAAGTCCCTTGTCTGGGAACCATCACCATATACCTTAATTACACCTCCATCCAGTGCCGCATGTGCAAATTTGTTGATACCCATATCCGGTCTCTGCCTTGGTCCGTACACAGTGAAATACCTGAGTGATACCGTTGGAGTACCATAGTTCATATAATATAAAGAACACAGGTCCTCTGCCGCCAGTTTCGTAACACCGTAAGGGGAGAAGGGACTCTTAGGCGCTTCTTCATGGATGGGCAGTTTATTTACATTCCCATATATGGATGATGAGGATGCAAATACAAACTTCCTGATGTTCCGGTTTTTGTAGTATTCCAGCAATTTTTGGGTTGCCAGGATATTATTTAGAGTATACGTCTCAAAAGTTTTGCCCCATGAGGCCCTTACTCCAGCCTGCGCAGCCTGGTGGAATACGTAATCCACTTCTGGGAACTGGGTGATGTTCAGGATATCCTTCTCTATAAATGTAAAGTTCTCATGATCAAGTATATTTTTTATGTTGTTTTCTTTGATCGATCTTGGATAATAATCCGTGAAACAATCGATCCCGATAACCTTATGTCCCTCCTGCAGTAATTTCTCTGCCAGATGGGAACCTATAAACCCTGCACAGCCTGTTATTAGTGATTTCATTCTAACACCTTAATCCTTCAAAATCCTCAAATATTATTTAACCGAATTCCACCCCAAGAGTATACTTCTGTTATATCATCGCTTGCTTCTGGATGATAGGTCATATTGTTCCTTATATAATTTCTTACTTTTGGATCAACAATATGGGGCTCGTTGAGAACACCTCGTGGCGAGATTATCCAGCCCTGTTCTTGTTGCACCATTTGTATGAAGGAATCGTAGCTTTTTAATATGATAGCTCCGCTATATATATCTGATCCATTTTTATCAAAACGTTTATATTCAGTTTGCCTTATTAGATAATCCAATCTACCTATGTAGTATAGATTAACCAATGTCCCTGCTGTAGATACAACTTTATCATCACTACCAAGATTATCTTTAAGGAACTGGCTTGATTTTTGGGAAATTATTTGACCCTGGAACGAATATTGCTTGTAATTTATAGAATCAGAATTAAAGGCAAGCTCTGAGGCTAACAACGTAATTATTAATATAATGCATATATTTTTAACATTATTAAAATTTGCGATATTTAATTTTAAGTTATCAAATATTTTAATAATATCATTCTCAAAGCCATTCCGTATTAAACTATAATCCAAAATCTTAGAGGCTATGATGAGTAAAAAAGGATAAATAAAGAAAGCATATCTGGCGTCCCTCCAAGGGAAGCTTGAAAGAATAAGCAATGGAACAAAAAAATTTATAGATAAATAAAAATTATTTTCTTTTTTGAAAATGCCAAAATTTTTCGAGATAAGAAAAATCATACCACTAACAAATATCATTGTAAGCAGCGTAAAATGGAAATTTAGAATAATATAATGCAGTATTGTCTTTCCGCCACCTTCTGGCACCAGCGTTGGCACTATAAACTTTTTGAAAATCAGAAGTGAAAACATGAGTATTGAAGCTAGGATCCCAAATAGCATATATATTTTAACATATGCTTTATTTTTGAAATAAATATAGAATATATAAAGAAATGCGATTAAAGTAAAAATCCATATCTGTATATGGGAATAATAAGCAAGTATAAATGAAACCATAATTGCCGGTATAATTTTCCAATTCTTATTTTTTATATAAATATAAAATAGATATGCAGTTAGTAAATATAAAAATTGGAATTGTGAATACATTCTTGCATCATGGTTCCAAACATTCTCTAATAAAGAAAAAGTAATTAAAAAAGCTGCAATAATCCCAACCCTTTTGTTTCCAAATTCTTTTCCAGCAAGAATTCATTCACTCCAAAGATTTTAAATGATTGTGCGATCAAGAATGTATCAAGAAAAGAGCGCATATAAACCATACCAGAAGGCAGAACTGGAGATCCTTGTTGCATAAATCCGAGTGCAGCATATGTTTGAGTCGCTTCATCCATCCAAAAGGTAAATGAACCGAGATTGTTAATACGAAGAATTAGCCCGGTAATAATTAAAACTGCTAGTATGTGCATGGCCTGACGACTAGTTATCTTTAAGAAAAAATTCTTTAATTTAGATGAATATTCAAAGAGCCGTTTAGGTAAAAAATTATATGAAATTAAAACTACTCCAAAAGTTAAGAGTATTGTGTCCAGAGCTCCTAATCTTCTTAAAGTATATCCAAAAAGCTTTGACCCTTCAAGAGAAGATATTAATAATTGGTATAATATATAAGTTAGTATCACTGCAACTCCTAAAGTAGGAATCAAGTATTCAGTGAAAGATATATTTCTCCATCTCATGCTGTCTTTACATAGGCTCATATTCTTTCCCCCTTTATTATTTTGAAATAACTGTATTCTTTTCAATCATTAGTGATCGCATTCTAACACCCCACTTCTCATGCTTTGAAGGATTTATCGGACCGAGTTCTACCCCATGAGTATACTTCAATTTTTTTGTCGCTTGCTTCTGGATGGTAGGTCATATTGTTTCTTATATAATCTCTTACTCTTGGATCGATAAAGGATCGGTTGAGATCATCTCTGGCTGAGACTACCCATCCCTTCTCTTGTTGTACCATCAGCATAAATAAATTATAGGATTCAAGTACTATAGCTCCGCTATATGCGTTCAGTCCAGCGTTATATATATCAGATATATCAGATTCGTTTCTGGATTGCCTTATTAAATAATCCGATCTCCCGATATAGTAAAGGGTAACTAATGATTCTGTAGATGCAACCTTATCATCAATATTGAGATTATTTTTAATGAACTGACTTGATCTTTGGGAGATTTTCTCGCCCTGGTATGTATAGCGGTAATAATTTTCATAATTAAAATTAAAGGCAAGCTCTGAAACCAATAATGAAATAATTAAGATAGTAAATATTGTTTTTATGTTACTTAGATCTGTTAATTTATATTTTATATTATTAAATATTCTGTTTATCTCACTATCGAAACCATTCCGTATCAGACCATAATCTAAAATCTTTGAGACTATGATTATTAAAAAAGGATAGATGAAGAAAGCATACCTTGGTGTTCTCCAGGGAAAGATTGTAATAATAAGCAATGGAACAAAAAAATTTATTAATAAATAAAAATTATTCTCCTTTTTGAAAATACCAAAATTTTTCGAGATAAGAAAAATCATACCACTAACAGTTATCAATGTTAACAATGTGAAATGAAAAGAATTAATCATATAATGAAGCACTGTTATATCTGCTATTTTGCCACCGCTCTCCAGTACCTCCTCTGGTATGAGAAAGTTTACGAAAACCAGAAGTGAAAATATGATGATTGAACCTAGGACTCCAAATAATGCATATGTTTTAATATAGGTCTTATTTCTTAAATTAATATAGCTTATATAAAGGAATGCAATTAGAACAAAAATCCATATCTGCGAATGAGAATAATAGGCAAGTATAAACGAGACTATAATCGCTGGTATGACTTTCCAAGCTCTATTTTTTATAAAAATATAGAACAGATATGCGGTTAATAGATATAAAAATTGAAACTGTGAATACATTCTTGCATCACGATTCCAAACAATTTCAAATACAGAGAAAGTAATTAAAAAAGCTGCAATAATCCCAACCCTTTTGTTTCCAAATTCTTTTCCAGCAAGATATACAAGAGGAATAGTCAAAACGCCAAAAAGTGCACTTGGCAGCCTTGCTGCAAATTCATTCACTCCAAAGATTTTAAATGATTGCGCGATCAAGAATGTATCAAGGAAAGAGCGCATATAAACCATACCAGAAGGAAGAACTGGAGATCCCTGTTGTATCAATCCGAGTGCAGCATAGGTTTGATACATTTCATCCGTCCAAAAAGTCAATGAACCAAGATTGTTAATACGAAGAATTAGCCCTATAACAGTTAAAACGATCAGTATGGATATGGCCTGAAGATTGTTTATCTTCAGGCAAAAACTCTTGAGTTTTGATATATATTCAAAGAGCCACCCAGGTAAAAAATTATATAAAATTAAGATCACTCCAAAAATCAAGAATATTATGTTCAGATCTCCCCCTCTCTTGAAATTATATCCAAAGAGCTTTGAGAAATAATACATTAATAATTCATACAATATATATATTAGTATTGCTACAACTCCAGAAATAGGAATCAAGTATTTAGTGGAGAAAATGTTTCTCCAGCTCATGCTATCTTTACATAGGCTCATGCTCTTCCCCACTTTATTAAATTATGTTAATATTTTCCGGCATTATTTTTCCCCAGGAGTACACTTCAAATCTTTCGTCGCTTGCTTCTGGATGGTAGGTCATATTGCTTCTTATATAATCTCTTACTTTTGGATCAACAAAAGACCTGTTGAGAACATCCCGGGCTGAGACTATCCATCCCTTTTCCTGTTGCACCATCTGCATAAATGAATCATATGACTTCAGGATGACCGCCCCGCTGTATACATCAGACCCATTTTTATCGTATATTGTATATTGATCTTGCCTTATTAAATAATCCGTCCTACCGATATAGTATAAAGTAACTAGTGCCTCTGTAGATGCAACTTTATCATCAGCACCAAGATTATTTTTGATAAACTGGCTTGATTTCTGGGAGACTATTTCGCCCTGGTATGTATATCGATCATAATTTTCATAATTAAAATTAAAAGCAAGTTCTGAAACCAACAACGAAATAATTAAAATATTTACTATATTTTTTATTTTACTTAGATCTGTTAATTTATATCTTATAGTATTAAATATTTTATTTATCTCACTATCAAAACCATTCTGTATCAGACCATAATCTAAAGTCTTTGAGACTATGATTATTAAAAAAGGATAGATGAAGAAAGCATACCTGGGTGTTCTCCAGGGAAAGCTTGTAATAATAAGCAATGGGACGAAAAAATTTATTAATAAGTAAAAATTTATTTCTTTGCTTAAATGGTTGAAATTTTTCGCTATCAGAAAAATAATGGCACTGACAAATACTAATACAAGCAATGTGAAATGAAAAGCTATAGCAAAATAACGTAGTATTGTTATATCTACTGTCATCCCGCTGCTCTCTAACACCTCCTCTGGTATGAGAAAGTTTACGAAAATCAGAAGTGAAAATATGATCGTTGAAAACAGGATTCCAAGCAGTATATATTTATTAACATTTAGTTTATTTAGAAAAACATATAGTATATAGAGAAATGCGATTAAAATAAAAATCGATATCTGAGTATGAGAATAATAGGCCAGTATAAATGAACCTGCAATTGCTGGTATGATCTTCCAATTTTTGCTTTTTATATAAATATAGAACAAATATGCAGTTAGCAAGTATAAAAATTGGAATTGTGAATACATCCTGGCATCCCGATTCCAGACAGTCTCAAATACAGAAAAGGTAATTAAAAAGGCTGCAATAATCCCGACCCTCCTGTTCCCGAACTCTTTTCCGGTAAGATATACAAGAGGAATAGTCAAAACGCCAAAAAGTGCACTTGGTAGCCTTGCTGCAAATTCACTTACTCCAAAGATTTTAAATGATTGTGCGATCAAGAATGTATCAAGAAAAGAGCGCATATAAACCATACCAGAGGGCAGGACAGGAGAGCCATGCTGTATCAATCCGAGTGCAGCATAGGTTTGAATAGCTTCATCCATCCAAAAAGTCAATGAACCAAGATTGTTAATACGAAGAACAAGACCGATTACAGTTAAAACGGTTAGTATTGATATAGCTTGAAGATTATTTATCCCTTTGAAAAAACTCCTGAATTTTGATGAATATTCAAAGAGCCACTCCGGTAAAAAATTATATAAAATCAAAATTACTCCAAAAATTAAAAGTACCGTATCCAGGTCTCCTGCTCTCCTGAGATTATATCCCTCAAGAGAGTTTATTAATAAATTGTATAACACATATAGCAGTAGAACTACTACTCCCGCTACCGGAATCAGGTATCTTGTGGCAAAAATATTTCTCCAATTCATGTTATCCCCATAGATCGATTTTGATTTTTATGATAATAATATTAATATAGCAAGCCTCCGGGCTCCAGAGTTAAGTGCTTAAATTCGACAAAATACTATACGGAATTTAAGAAACATACTATAGATATTATTGTAAAAACCCCGGTTTGATAAAAAGAATTGTTGTATATTATTAAAAATTGATAATATACAACATCAGTTATACATTATACGGTATCAGATATGATCGGCTACCAGTGTTACATCAGTGATATCCACTATTCCATCAGCATTGACATCATAGCGCGGATATGGGGCTGCTGTGGTCTCGCCTAAATGCTGAGAGACAATGACCAGATCAGCAACATCCACTGACCCATCAAGGTTAACGTCCAGCGTATAGCTCATGCTGTCATTAAAAGGTCTTAGAATCACACTGTACATACTGTAACCATCTCCATCATTTCCACCCAGCTCGACATGTCCGGCTGAAAAGTTCCTGGCATATATACTGAACGTTCCACCATCACTAATAAGTTT
The DNA here is from genome assembly GCF_000685155.1 of Candidatus Methanoperedens nitratireducens. Lineage (GTDB taxonomy): Archaea > Halobacteriota > Methanosarcinia > Methanosarcinales > Methanoperedenaceae > Methanoperedens > Methanoperedens nitratireducens. The sequence continues at coordinate 291,087 of NZ_JMIY01000003.1, read as the reverse complement.
ATCACCTGTATCTGTAAAGGATAAAAGCCAGGATGGTTTTGAGGATATTCTATCGTCGTGAGCTATGTACACTGTCATATCACTGATCGTATCGAATTCCAGGAAAGTACTGCCGTTAGAAGCTTTATCATCGTTTGCCGTTCTGATATACCTCAGGCCCTCGTAAGGGGAAGGCACAGTGCTGAATGTATAGCTGCGGTCGATATACTGGAGCTTACCAGCCGCAAGCGTATCTGGAGCATAGCTTTTGCCGCTGGATACAGTTATGTTGGATACTGTCAGGTCTTTAGTATCGGATACAGTTGCTGCATCTGGAACATTTGACAATCCCGACCAGTTCGGAACATCATCAGCAGTTCTGATGGCGAAATAGTAGGTCGTTCCAGAATTAAGTCCTGTGATCTTTATGGTCTGGGTTGTGCCTGCCGGGGCTGGAGTTATTTCACCAGTTACCTGGGTAGCTGAATTCCAGTTGCTCTCATTAATAACTGAAGTTGAATACCTTATATCATACTGTGAAGCTGTACCAATGTTTCCATCATCTCCGGGAGCGGTCCATGTAAGAGTTATCGAATCTATTGTTGGATCTCCTGCTGCAAGGTTTGTTATAGCCGATGGAGGTACCGTGTCCTGTGAAAGCGCTCCTGACCTGGAGGCCTGGGGGGTATTTCCATGAGCGCCCATGTTAATTCTTCCACCATTTGGCGATGGCTCATTTGAATAAGCGAATGTCGGATCGCCTGCATCAATCGCAGGAGAACTTACAGAATCAATGACCCAGCCGGCTGGAGTCCATCTGCCAGCTCTGGACTTTAAGTGATAATCGCCCGCCTGTGGGTCAGCAAACAGAGGATCAAGAGAGATATCACCTTTACCTTGCGATATGCGATTGTAATTGCCAAGGTTATTGTTCCAGACATCGTTATACGTGGATGTCATCCCTGTCCCGCTTATGCCGTATCCCTGGTTATTTGTTATAATATTATTCTTTATTGTGTTACTTCCCGAACTTGCGCTAAGTATGCCTGATTTTGAATTGTACGCTATGATATTGTTTTGGACAGTAATTGAGCCTGAGTCACCATCAATGTAGATACCCTCACTTTTACCGTGCGTTACTATGTTTCTCTCCAGAACACTGTTTATTGCACGGTTTATGTGGATACCATAGAGATTGCTTTTATACACTACGTTATCTGTAACCCGGTTGCTACTGCTGCCAGAATAGAGTCTTATACCTCCAAACCCCAGGTTTTTAACTGTATTCTTTTCAATCGTGTTGTATTTGTTTGCACTCTGCAGGTAGATACCATAATGACCGGTTCCATCAACGTAGTTATTTCTTATTATATTGTTTAAATTATTGGAGAACAGCTCAATTCCCTGCTTCCCGGCGTTCCGTACTGTGTTGTTCTCGATTAAATTGTATTCATTATAATGATATGCCAGTATCCCGTTCTCATAAGTATTTGATACTGTATTGTTCTTAATTATGTTATTGTTCGATTTTTCCCATAGTGTGATCCCATCAAGCATGTCATCAGCAAAGTTGTTGTTACTGATCAGATTATTACTGCTGCTTATCCACACGATTCCTCTGTACCTTGCGTCGCTGAGTCCATTATAATGTAATCCGTTCGGCTCGTAGCCCAGATGGTGGATCTTTGAATATGTAACATTTGCATGGGATTTACTACCCCAGGCAGCAATTATATAACTTCGTGGAGCTGTTGTAAACTTACCGGTCTTTACACTTTTATCTGGAGCGTTATCAGCAGTATTCCATGAACTTATTTCAACTCTGTCAATAATCATTGTACCGGTATTGTTTATGTAATAAATACCTCCACGGGTACTCTTTATTTTTAGATAATCAATATCCTCACTTGTTATTTTTAAAGTTGCATCTGGTCTGATGATCAAATTTGCATTTAATAGATACTCTCCTGGCTTTACCCTGGTAATTACTGCAGGGTTATTTATTGTAGAGGCTACAGTTGAGATATTTGTAATCTCGTTTGAGATATATACTGTATTCTTAGAAGCGTCATAACTTATCGTCGCATCTACGGTATTTGTGCTAAAAACTAGCACTAAAAAAACAAAAACGTATTTAAGGGCGTGTTTGTGCATTTAATCCTCCTTCAATTTCCTATCGAAGAAGGCTATAGTATAATTGGTAGATATAAACTTAACGAAAGTTTTACGAATTATTTATGTTTTAAAAAATTAAATACAGCCTGATTTGGTTTTTAGTCGTTTAGAAACGCTTTTTTTTAAGTATAGAGCCATTTAGATCAGCAGATACTTGTACCTGATACTTCCGCGTATGGCATAGTACAGGCGTACAGTATCTGGAACAAAATGTTTTACGACCATAAGGATCCTGAAGGGATACATCTTTATTCTCAGATTTATAAATACGTGCGCCCATGAGTAGCTTAAAACAGCAGCCGGAAGAAAAAGGTACATGTAGCTGCTCCCATAAGCATAGCTTACTATAGATAGTAAAGTCAATACCGGATATATATGTTTTTTATTATGTATGAATCCTAAAAATAAGTTCTTTTTTAGCTCAGGATGTTTTTTATGAAGCAGAACAACAGATTCATACTTTCTCAATGATTTTAAGTGTTTTACTATAGACCTGTGACCAATAGCATGGTAGGCAAGTACATTCTTACCAAAACAAATTCTGTAATTCTTCTCTTTGATTCGCAAACCCAGATCGGTATCCTCACAAAAAGCCATTCCGAATGTTGTATCGAACCCACCTACCTCTATCAAAACATTCTTTTTATAAAAAATGTTACAGGTGGCATAAGATCCCTCATCCTCAGTGATCTGAAGGGTATGTACGGCTTCGAATACTTTCTCAGTATAGGCTTCTCTGGGTAATGTATATCCTATAACGCCGCCTACCTCCTCACAATCAAAATAAGGGAGAGCTTTCTCTATCCATTCTCTGGAAATAGTACAATCATCATCAGTAAATCCAACGATCTCTCCTGCAGCAATCGAGATCCCAAGATTTCTCGCAGAAGCAGGTCCCCTGTTCTCCTGTTTGAGATACCTAATAACACGTGGAGATTCCCTGATCAACTCACTCATCATCTCTTCAGTGCCGTCTACAGACCCATCATCGCATACTATTATTTCGTATCTATCTTCAGGATATGTCTGATTTAACAGGGAGTCCAGCGTCTCCTTAAGAGATTCCTTTCTGTTATATGTCGGGATTACAATACTGACTTTTATATTATCCATGCTCCACCTCTTTTGTACAGGATACGCTCAGTCAACAATCGACATATTCTCAAACTCCCTGGTCATTTTTTCGATTACTGACTCCCATGTAAAGAGTTCTTCAACCCTTCTACGTCCAGTCTCACCCATTTTTCTCATAAGGTTCTCATCTTCTAAAAGTAGAATTAGTCTATCAGCTAACTGTCCGGCATTATCAGGCTCAACTAGAAAACCCGTTTCTCCATCTCTTATAATCTCTGGTACACCGCCAGTAAAACTCCCCACACATGGCATTTTATACGCCATGGCTTCCAGATATACATGGCCAAGGTTCTCCTGATGAGAGGGCATGCAAAAAACCGCTGAATTTTTATAGAGATCAACAAGCTCATCATAACTACAGAATCCCCTCACCAGCATATTTTTATCATCTATTTTCGGTACTGAGCCAACTATAACCAGTTTTGCATCTTTAATTTTTTTTCTAACCTGTTCAAACGCTTTAACAAGTATATCCCCACCTTTCCTGTGAAAATCCTTTCCAACAAAAAGAATCGTTTTATTAGTATATTCTTTTTCAAACTCTGGAAGTTCTTTGATATTGGCACCAGTATATACTGTTGCGACTTTATCTGGATCAATACCATAATCATTGATTACGGATCGCCGACAGCATTCACTAAAAGTCAAAACCAGATCAGCTTTTCTATATGTTTGCATCTCCAATTTTTTCCTGTCTATCCTCTCCTTCTCAGAAGGCCACAACCTGTACATGGGATACTCTCTTGCAGAGAGCGCCATTGTGCCATCAGTATATATTACGTAAGGTTTTATTGGCTTATCGTTATATGCCCCATGAAAACTCCCTACCTGCAGCACAATATCTGTATTATTAGCCTGCTTCTTTATTTCCCTCTCACATAACTGTGTTTTTTTATTCCATACCCATACATTTTTATTAGCAAGCTGCCTCCATTGATTTGGATGATCTGGCAGATGCCTTAACATAATGCATGTACGTACATAAGAGCGTGCAAAATTATACGCTTTAAGAAGCTTATATCCTCCAGGTAAACTGCTATCAAAAATATCCACTACCTCATGTCTCTTATTTAAAGCATCAAACAGGTACTCACGCACTCCTGAATACTGACCATGGGTAATCCCAAGTATTTTATACTGCATATTATCCTGCATGTTGATCACTATTATAAATTTGGTGATATAAATTTTTATATGCCTCATATTGTTGTCTTGCAGACTCTTCCCAGGAGTATTTTTTAACAATCTCTTTGCCTTTTTCACCCAGTTCCTTAGCTAACCTCTCGTTATTTAACAGGGTTAGAATGCCTTCTGCAAGAGCCTTTGAGCTATCTGGTTTGACCAGTATAGCATTTTCTCCAACGACTTCAGCTATAGCCTTTAGATCAAAAGAGACGATTGGCTTGCCGCTTGAAAGATACTCAAAAAGTTTTGTGGGCTGGTCCAGTTCAGTTTGCAAACACCTTGAGTGCGGTATCACCAGAACATCTGCTATACTTAAATAAAATGGTATTTCTTTTGAAGAGATAAGCCCCGGATAAAAAACATTAGTTAATTTATTTATAGATATAAATTTATTTACATTCTTCTCTAATATTCCACTACCTAAAATTATAAATGTTGTATCCCGTCTTCTGATAGTCACCTCTTTAATAGCTTCCATTAAATGTGGCGTTCCATGTAGCTCAGATAATGAGCCAACATACATAACAATTTTATTATTATCACGTATATTTAACTTGCTAAATATGTTATGGCGTTCTGTTTTATCTGGTTTATATGATATATTTAAATTAACTCCATGAGGTACGATATATATTCTATTCTCATCAACGTGAAATTTTTTTGATATGTATTTTTTAAGGGCATGTGTATAAACTATAATCCCGTATGACTCTTTAAAAATTGTTTTTTCTATCAATTTATTAAATCGCATGAGCAGGCTGATTTTAATTGAACTTTTTTTATTTAATCTATCTTCCTCTTCCGCTAAACCCATTGGTTCAAAAAGAATTGGATTTTTGCTTTTTCTAATAAAATTAGCCAGGATAGCAATAAGAGCTGCCTGATGGCTATAACAATGTATTAAATCGCAATCCAATCTGACAAGACCGGGGATTGAGAACACCATAGCAGATAGAGATTTAAAGCCGTTTCTATTCTTAAATTTATATGTATATAAGTTATATTTTGTATGGTTATATGTTTTGTTCTCATCGGATCCTGTTTCGGGAGTTACCAGACACAAATTAAAATTATAATTTGATAAGTATTTTAATCTCTCTAATATATATGCCCTCCTTACATCATACTCCTTTTGTCCCAGGACTATAGTTCCAGTAAAAATCGCTACTTTCACTCTTAGCACCTATTCTCTTAAGTTCCATACTCTGATTTTACCATTATCATAATAGCGTTCATTTTTTTCATAAACTGAACTTGAGAATCTGGACCTACCATATTGAAGATGTTCTATAAAATATGATAGATCAAATCGTTTAATAACTCCTGCGACTCTTCCCTCTCCGAGAGCACCATCGAGAAAAGTATTATCAAGGAACCAGTCTGTTTTTGGTTTTTCTGTACTTCTATAAGGTGATTCAAAAAATACATCAAGAGATTTTAAAGATGATCGAACTATATTTATTCCATCTTTATTAACGAAACCATAAGCAAGATCAATCGACTCTAACCCTGTCATTGTTGGAACCTGTGAGATAGCAGAAAAGCGCTCTGCAGGTACGGGACGGCTGGATATCGCCTTATAACCGGGGGATATATGGTCTTTTGACCACATCGCTGCTTCATAAAGAGGCCTATCAAGATCCCGTCCTTTTGATGAAGGTTCTTCATAAAAATGTATATACTGGTAATACCCGGAAAATATTACTATAAGAGCTATAATAACCGGTACAATCTTCAGAGCCTGCTTTGTTCTCATGATATTCCATAATCCTCTCCCGGAAAGCAGAAATAAAAATGGTAATATAAACCACTTCATATATGTAATTATATATATGAATGGTGCGAGGAAGATCAATGATGTAAGCAGTATATATTCCCCTCTGGTTTTATTTTTATTAAGCAGAGTATAGACATAACCGCTTATGGTAAATAGAATAGCAATACCGCTATATCTTACATAGGTCTCAAAAAATTGATTTAGCAATCCATCTCTCGAATCTGTTCTAACAAGATTAACTCCAATAAGATCATGCATTAAAAGCGGGATTAAGAGTGCACCCAGTAATCCAGATAAAAAGATATAATTAAATGATACAGGTTGCTTTACTGAAATATACGTCCTGATCTTAAAAATAATCTGTACGGCTATAAAACCAAGTATTACTGGCAGTAAGAAGTAAAACATCTTATGAGTGGACATAAGAAGCAAAAACAGAACTGCTGTTAATAGAACATACCTGATTGAATTATATGATTTTATTAGACCATATATAAATAGAGGTAGTAGTATTATAAAAAGCGCCCTTGTTCCAGCCGTCCATGTAGTGTAGAAAAGTATTCCCTGAGAAGTGGAATAACCGAATGCCACCAGAAACTTGTATATCTCATTATTAAATATCGCTCCAGCCATCAAATAGGCTGTAAAAATGCTTAAGACTCCAAGAAAAAGAGACGTCCAGAAAATAGTTATATCCCCGCTCATACCGGTTATCTGTGATATGCCTGATAACAAAAAGGGCAGTGCACCACTGATCTCGCTGTATGGATACGATCCAATAACTGAAAGGGGATGTAACCACCACTTCGCATAACCAGACTCTGATATTGTATTGGCTAATACATGTATAGCAAAAGAATCCCATCCGATTTCATTAAAACTCATAGGATAATGCAATACAAGAACTAATATAATAAGTAAGATAAAAAGCAAACTTTTTGCTTTAAGTGAGAACATACCTGTTTTATCAAATTCTACTGCCATACCCCACCATTCTCTTAAATTTAGCAATATAATGAGTATAAAGCTCCTTTGGTCTAACGTGTGTATAATATCTTTTCACATCTTCATCTTCCACTCTCGTCTCATGCCTGATTGCTGATCTTACATAGCCAAATAAATATCCAATCCCGGTATAGTATGGCCCGTTAAAAGAATATTTTATTGATTTCATTACCACATACAGCAGAGGATGCCATAGATAGTAATAGGACCTTCCCATTTCTTTAGATCTTTTCCACAGTCCCTGCGCTATGAATTCTCCGCGTTCGACCACCCTGGCATCTTTAACTCTTTTTATCTTCCATCCTCTCATCTTGGCTTTAGCATTGGAGACAGAATCAGGCGTATATACCTGCATGTAGCCGCCTGTTTCCATAAAACATTCTTTGCGCCACATTCTTGCAGAGCCCATTGGCACATCTTCTCTTGATTGCTGAATCTTGAGTGTATCAAATATGTTGAACACATCGAGTACACTGGTGAAATCATTCAGTTTTTCGCGGCTTATAAATGCATTTATTCCACTGGCTATACCCAGATCTTTCTTACGCTCAAATTCATGCATAAGAGTTTCAAAATAAGATTCTTCCAGGATGTTATCTGCGTCCACCAGAGCAATATACTCATAGGATAGTTTATTCTCAGAGCATTGTTTCATAGCAAAATCAAATCCCTGGATGCACACTCTCGAATAATGGGACCCCATGTACTCTCCGGCCTCAGTCAGGTATAGCCCTTTTATCCATTCATGTTGTTTCTGGAGATTTTTGATTATTGATGGTGTGTTGTCACTGCTTCTATCGTCCACAATTACCCAGAGGCAGGGTTTTATTGTTTGCGCAGTAATGGATCGTTCCAGATTTGGAAGGTTGTTCTCTTCGTTCCTGCATGGCGTAATGAGGATATAACTCATATGTTCCCTTTCAGCCTGACTATTTCAAAGCATTCAGCATATTTGCTTCGTATCTCATAGCCCCTGTGTCTTGCCCTGGCCTCGACTGCTTCAAAGAAGCCATCTCCGTATTTATTTACCTGGCTCCTGTGCTGCGCCAGTGCTTCCATCTTCAGTTCAAAGGTATCTGTTATATCCACATAATACTGGTTTCTAAATCCTATATGGGAGCGGCCTGCTGGATATTCCGGTTCATACATCAGTATATTAGGCACATACCGTCCGGCCGATAGCACCGATTGCGTTGTTCTCATGTGATCCTGATGCGTATCGTGATACCAGTGAGTATATATAATCTCTATATTATAATCATCTACCAATTTATTTATCGCCTCAACTGTAACAGAAGAATAAGGAACATTTTTCTCCTCAAAATCAAGATGGATAAGTCTTGCACCCAGAATCCTGGCCCCATTAGCTGTCTCTAATCTGCCCTCTTCTGAGCTCCTCAGAACCCTGCCATCATGGTACGTATAAAAAGGGTCGGTCATAACGAGAATAAAAACATTGTCGTTGTTACGTATGTGTCTGGCTATAGTTCCTGCACAGCCGATCTCTATATCATCCGGATGCGCTCCGACAGCGAGAACATTCTTTTGTTGATGTTCAACATTACCATTCATATCAGTTTTCATATTTTTTTCACCCCATATTCTATATATAAATATGCACAAAATCCATTACTAACAAACCACAGAGTCGGCTATGAACTTGGTTCATAGATAACAATGAAAAAGACGATTAACAACGAACTCAAAACGAACTTAAACGAACTCATCAGCCCGAGTTCGTATCGAGTTCGTACCAGTTCGTTGTTTATATTATCTGAACCACATCCAAATCTAAGATGCGATATGGTTGAACTTTTTCATACCAGGACACAGAGTAAAAACCACAATTCTCTGTGCTCTCCGTGACTTCTAAATATAATATTTAGCCTCTTCTCCAAGATTGAAAAGTATATCTATCGTGCTGAGATTAGATACAAAGTCTCCATGTAGTTGTTTATATTCTTTTTGTTTATAGTCTTGATATTCTACTTCTATGCCTGCATCTTCAAAGATTCTTAAATCCAGGTATTCCCTGCCACTTATACCTGATAGATATACATCGGCATTTAATTTCTTGCAGATCTCCATCAGTCTTTCTGTTCCCTTTAGTTCGTTGTTTCTGAGTATCTCTGATGATAAATAAAATGGTGTGCTTATTTCTAGCTGCTCTAACAGGTATGTCATTGTTCTCATGTTGAGATCGTGCAGTCTTTCCCATTTTATACTATATACTTCTTCAAGAGAGTCTTTGTAGTCTTTGAAATGTTCTGCTCTGTTATAATTCGCAATCAGGGCTTTCATGTGCTTTTTTTGCCATGGGATTCTATTCTCAATTTGTATTTGATTTAATTTTTGCCCTGAAGATTTTTTAACCGGGACTGTCAGCATCAGCTCACCCTTATGGGTCTTTATGCGGTTCCTGTTGTAATAGTACTGGTTAGAATACTGCGCATCATCCAGGAATACAAACATATCAACATTTTTAATTTTATTGAAGATTCCTGGATAAGGCAGATACATAGGTTGATGAACTGAAACCCTGATCATAATCCAGCTCTTATTTTATTGAACGTATCTGATATATTTAATATCTCTTCATCTTCAAGTGAGGGATAAATCGGAAGTGATATGGATGTATTGATTATTTTTTCTGTATTTGGATACTGCCTGTTACTGGCAAACAGTGATCTTCTGTGGAGTGGAGGTGAGTGCATTGTTGCACAAATAATGTTCTTCCCTCTGAGTCTTTGAATAATCTCATCCTTAGATTCAGTTTTTACCACATATCTTGAATAAGCATGTTTTTTATGCGGTTCTTCCACAGGATGTTCCACGTTTATTATTTCATCCCTGTATATACCAGCGATTTCCCTTCTCCTTTTTACAAAATTATCGAGTTTTTTAAGCTGCTCGATCCCGACTGCCGCGTTGATGTCTGACATCATATAGCTGTATTTCAATCTCGCATCGGACAGGGAGCACTGCTGGTCATGGTATCTTAGATCCCTTGCAGTCTCAATCCACTCTTTATTATCAGTGCAGACCATTCCTCCCTGAATGGATGTTACCATCTTGGTAGCATAAAAGCTAAAGATCGAAATATCGCCAAAAACTCCCACTTTTCTTCCATCATGGAGTGAGCCTATGGACTGGGCACAGTCTTCGATTAAAAAAACTCCCCTCTCGCAGCAAAACTCTTTAATCTCCTGAATGTCTGCAGGATATCCAAACATATGGGGCACTACAACAGCTTTTGTTCTGTCGCTGATGCTATTTTTTATCTCATTTAGATCTATGTTATAATCAGAGTAGTTTGTGTCAACCAGCACAGGTCTGGCCTGCTGGTACAGCACAGGATACGCTACGGCAGCACATGTGTACGATGGAAGGATCACTTCATCATCCCTGTTAACACCAGCAGCAATAAGGGCCAGGTGAAGGGCAGATGTCCCGGAAGAAGTGGCAACAGAATCGATCCCGATATATCTGGAGAATCTGTCCTCAAACTCTCCAGCTTTTGTACCAACTGTCAGCTCCAGGCTGGATAACGCTTCAACCACGGCACAGATCTCTTCTTTATCTATTGTTGGTCTGTTATGTGTTATGACCTTCAACGAGGCAGACCCCCATTAACAGAGCATTCATATTTCTTCAATACCTGCGTGAGAGAATCGGGATATCCCTCAATAAGATCCACCATAAAGGCAGTTACATCTATCCTCTCAGATAGCATGATATCACGCCTTCTTGCCCATTCTCGCTTAAGATTTTTTTCACTTAACAGCTCAATAGCCTTATCCAGCGCTTGTATCTGACCTTGAACTGGATCTGAAAAAGTGTAAACCAGGCCATAATTTTCTTCCTGCTCATCCGTATAACCTCTTCGTGAGGTGGATACGAACACAGCAGGAGTTCCAAGAATAGCACTCTCAGAGGCCATAGTAGCACTTTCCCCTATATACAGCGAGGCATAGTACATTAAATGATGAATATTCTCAGGAGGCAGATTCATCCTGTATGCTATGAGCTCTTCAGGCAAACCTCTCTCTGAGGTTATCACGACCCTCCCGTATTGCTCCAGCCTTTTCACAATATCAACAGGTTTATCAAAACCCTTATCTTTAATATCATGACTGGCACCCCATGAAACAAACCTCACAAGTATAAGTTTCTCGTCCTCAGATAAACCAAGCCTGTCTAAAACATCCGGATCAGGCGTGAAATGATTTGGATGAAGATATGTAAGTTCATGGTAACCTGGATACCTGATCTGTTTTGAACCAAGATCTTTTTTAAAACATGCTGGAGTACAGACGACCGTGACAAATGGTGCGTATAGCATGTATTGCTCTGTTGAATTCTCTGTATCATCGAACAGGATACATGGTTTTCGCATCAGAGCAGCAACATGTGCTGCATAAATTGAACCAACCCCAACAAAGATATCTGGATTAAATGACCTAGCTATTTTAAACAATTTGTAATCAAATTCTACCAGCCCAACCGCTTTATTAAATAGACCCTTCTTGTTCTTCCCCAGATTTTCATAGTTAAAACCATAATGGTCCAATAAGTAGATCGTTATTTCCTTATCTCTGGTTGTAATCTTTATCTCATGGTTGTTCCTTTGAAGCACCCACAGCAGATTTTTAAGTACATGAACGTGTGCAGGATGTCCGATGTCAACAAAGATTCTCAAATTATCCACCAACTATAAAAAAGTTTTTTTATAAATGCTATAACCCGTATCAACAAGTCTCATCTTTAATCTGGAATGAATTTTCTCATACCTGCCAAAATTCACTACATCTCCCCCAAACTGCTTTTTAAATTCTCTTACACCATATTCTTCATCCGGTTTACCCGCGCCGCCAAAATCGAATGTAGACAATTTGTTTTCTATACCCCACTGTATTGGATACCAGGTGACCATCTCACTTGGATATAGCTCTGAGTATTTCCTTGAACCGCATACATACCATTCATAAATATTACCTTTGAATAGAGGCGCCATTATCCCGCCAACCGTTTTTCCATCGTTCCTTGCCAGAAAGTACTTAATAAAATTTTTAGGCATAAGTAATTCAAAAGCTGATATAAATAGACTCATGTCTGCAAGTGGGAGCTTTGCACGTGAATAAGTTTCACTCAGGATGCCATAGAATGATTTTATATCCTCTATATCTTCTGCCTCCTCTATGACCGTACCTGAATTTTTAGCTTTTCTAATATATCGTCTCTTGCTTTTACTGAGTCTGTTCCATGCATCTTCTTTTGTCACGGTCAGGTCAACTAAAATGTTAAGATGCTCCTCATACTCATACCCTATATCTTTAAGAACATCTGATATTTCACTTGTATCCCACATATTCCGTATCTGGGTATACAGTGCCTTATTTCCTGCAACTGAACTATAATACTCCATTAAAAGTTTAACAGCTCTTTTACCCTCTTCACCACTCGTGGAGAGAGGGCCGCCCTGAATGACAGAACGCGCCGTGAACTGCCCCATAAATCCATTTAACTCTTTTATTACTACCCCATTAACCAGTGCAAGTATTTTATCTGTGTTTGATTCTACAGCAGCAAGGGTTATGGGCTCATAATTCTTCGTGTGTTTATATACCTCTGCCATCTCAGGCATCTGGAATATGTTCCCATGCGGATGATTGTATACGAACTCTCTCCACCCGGTGACATCAGGGGATTCAGTTATCTCAATCATGGGATGCCTCTCTGTACTTGATCATGGCTTTTCCGACATTTTTAACATTCTGATATATATGTTCGATCAACCAGGCACCAAAATTATCTGTCCATCTATTTGGATGAGTCAATGTGCATATATCTCTTTGACCTCCGCTTCTTATTAGATCTATTAGCTCATCTGTAGACCTGACATGATTATTATAAATTCTCGTCTCTATAATATCTTTGATATTATATTTAGAACTATTCCATGCACGACCCGTATCAGTAAAATAGGATACTCTGGTGTAATCAATAGACAGGTATGCTTCACCGATTATACCAAAGTTATTGAACTTGTACACCTTCCATATATCCCTGTTTAACCATGGTGTTAGAGGATTCCCATGCATGCATATTGTGGTGACATCCACAAGCTTACGAAACTCCTCTAAGTCCTGCTCGAATATCATTATTGCTTTTTTAGCGTCACCTTTTGCTTTATCCAGCACTTCATAATGATATCCTATCTCATGTCCGAGCTCATCGATCTGTTTTATAATCGGCGGCTTGAATACTTCCTTAGTATTTCTGAAATAGTATGTTGATCTTATACCATGGTCATGCTCTATTCGTGCCATCTTCAGTGCTTGAACCGGCTTTCGATCAACATCATGCCGCATGATTATACAGTTATTAGAGTAGGCCTGTGTTAGATACTCATGTATTGTCAGGGGAGTGTACTTCGAAGATACTATCGCCTGGCACAGGTCTCTGTATTTTGTAAGTGTAAAATCAAAATCAATCATGTTTAATGTTCATATAAATAAACTATATTTCTCCCTTATGGGTACTATATTCTTCTATTCTAACGCTGCATATAAATACACATTGCAGATATTAGTGTCTATGTCTCTTATAAGAAAAACCACTCGTGGGCTTTTCTGGGTGTCGTTTTCAACTGTACTTCTTAAAGTAATTAATTTTATTCTTACTATTATCCTTGCACGCCTCCTTGAACCAGGGCACTTTGGCCTGGTTGCAATTGGACTTATTATTGTTAATTTCTTTGAGATATTCAGAGATCTTGGTATTGGAACTGCGCTGATCTATAAAAAGGATAGTGTAGATAAGGCAGCAAACACCGCTTTTTTCCTTTTCCCCATGTTTGCTGTTATTTTTTATGTTGTGTCGTATCTTATCGCTCCATCAGCGGCTTATTTCTTTAATGAGCCTGAGGTCGAAGCTATAATCAGGGCGCTTTCATTCATATTCGTTATCGGGTCTTTCTGGGCGCTGCCCAACAGCCTTCTGGATAAAAATCTTGAATTCAAGAAGAAGATAATCCCCCAGGTTGTGCCCAAAATAGGCTACGGAATAGTAGCTATTTCACTTGCACTTAACGGCTTTGGCGTGTGGAGCCTTGTTATCGGCAGACTTGCACTTGAGATGCTAAGCGTCCTCGCTATATGGTTTGTGGTTGACTGGCGGCCATCTTATAGATTTGATACCAAAACTGCTTCTGAACTGATAAGCTACGGCAGACAGGTGGTGGGGGCTAATATCCTTCTCTTTTTAATCTCTATCATAGATGTTACCTTTATAGGCCGCTTACTTGGAGCTGATAATCTTGGATTCTATGCCATCGCACTTGGTATTGCGAATCTTTTTGCATCCCAGGTATCAATTATTGTGGATCGAGTAATGTTCCCCGTATACTCAACTATACAGGATAACAGGACCGCCTTAAAGAAAGCCTATATCAGGACCATAAAATATGTTTCACTTATCTCTATTCCGGCTACATTCGGGATATTTATAATCGCAGAGGATTTTATTAAAGTGGTGTATGGTGATAAATGGCTCCCCGCTGTGGCGGCGCTTCAGGTTCTGTGCTTTTATGGATTAAGCTGGTCGTTGATCAGCACCACCGAGAACCTGTACCTTGCAGCAGGAAAGCCTGAGGTGAGGACAAAGTTCAAACTTCTGCAATTAATCCTGATGTCGGTATTGATGTACCCATTGACAATGCGCTACGGGATATTTGGCGCCAGCATCGCAGCAATGCTTCCTTCAACTCTGATTATGTTTTTAACATTCAGGGAGGCAGGAAAGATTATAGATGAAAGTTTTGCATATATTGCAAAATCGTTTGTTCCAGGCATAAAAGGTTCTCTGGTATTGATCCTGGCAATCTATGCCTGGCAGTATGTATCAGATCCTTACTCTCCGATCCTGAGACTATCTTTTTCTATTATTTTAGGCTCATCCGTCTATATTACGTCTCTCTGGTTGATCAGGAGAGATTTGTTTCTCGAAATAAAAGATATGATAACGAGAAGATAAGCCCCTGTATCAGGGCTTTTATGGATTGTCCATTCCCGGAGTTCTATAAAGGCTCCGCTGCCCCCACCGCCCCTCTTATCACTGATTCAATTCAGGCACGGCTTAAAGAAACTGCTGTATGGTCGTATCGGGAATCGGATAATATTTTTTTATTATGCTGATAAAAATTTTCTCCTGAGCATATTTACTCATGGAATATGCATCATCGAAGTCCTCTATTTTTTCAAGGTCTTTAACAATAAGACGCATCCTGACGCTGGCACCCGGAAGCTTGAGATATTTTTCTATTTGAGAAATTATGTTTATAAAATATCCCCTGCCTGTAGCTCTGTCCGAGCCTATGTTCTTAACCATGCCGCATCGAATGCAGAAATGGTGGGATTTCAATCCTCTATGATGCTCTCTAACTATATGCGGAAGCCACACTTTTTCAGTATCCCCACAATCGATATGATCGCATTTCAAGGCACTCCCCCTTTTTTCACCATTAATGTTACCAATGTATATAATATTATCTATAATGTTACTACTGTAGGGTACATGTAAAGAATTGGTGATCAGCCTCTTTATAAGGGTGAAATATAGTGTTTTGCCGTAAGTAAAACTATTAATAGAATACGAAGTAACATTAAACTTAATAAGGGGGGATAAATGAATATGGCAGAACAGATGAAAATGGTGGAGAAGAGAACCGTAAATGGAGTAAATGTCACTCAATTGTTTAGCACGATTGATACCTTAAAAGAGAAACCCGAACTTGGCAAGTTCAAATTTCGTGCGACCAATAAGTGGATCAGCGGCATGCATAATCGTGCAACCGTCAAGGATTTTTACGGTGCCGGTCAGGAGGACACTTCGCGAACAGAACCCTGGGTTTTTGATGCAGATGAACCTCCCGTTCTTGTGGGAGAGAATCGGGGGGCCAATCCTGTAGAGTATGCCCTTGTCGCTCTATCGGCTTGCCTTACGACAGCCCTGATTGGACATGCGGCTGCCAGGGGAATCAAACTGGACGAGGTGGAATCAAAATTTGAAGGTGATCTTGATGTGCGGGGGTTCCTGGGAGTATCGGAAAGCGTCAGGAATGGATATGAAAACGTCAGGGTGACTTTCAGAATCAAAGCGGATGCGCCCAGGGAGAAGCTGCAGGAACTCGTTGAGGTGGCTCAGAAACGGTCACCAGTATTTGATATCTTTACTCATCCGACGCCAGTTTCGGTTACACTGGAGACATAGGTGGTTAAAATATCAGAACATACTGGTCTATAGTCAGGGGATTACAATGACCAGGGACGAGGAAATGGCAGCTTGGACAGCGCGGGGACTTGGAAAAAAGACAGTTAACAACGAACTCAAAACTAACTTAAACGAACTCATCAGCTCGAGTTCGTAACAGTTCGTTGTTTATTCTCGTCTAATTATTGGATGGGTTCACTTTACGTACAGTAAGCCCTTCCCGTTGACTACAACATCGCCTGTATATTTCCTGTAGGTGACACCATCTACTACTTCTGTGCCTTCCTGCCTGTAAACCGGCATCATCTCATCCACCGCTCCATTGATTATTATTGTGCCTTTGGCCATCTCGCTTCCAGGCCTGCTGGTACTGCCTCCGATTATGATCTTGCCTCCGTTGTTGCTCAGTCCAGGAAGTAGTCCTGCATTACCTTTCACGACAATCTCGCCGCCGCACATATGCTCTCCCACAAAATCAAGTGCATTGCCCAGAACGGTGATTTTCCCTCCGCGCATACCGCATGTTTCGCCGCGGTACCCTGATCCAAGGTAATAGCCTGCATCTCCTTCTATGATGATCTCCCCGCCCTTCATCTCCCTGCCTGCCCACGAGTCGGCATTTCCTGCCACGGTTATTTTACCGCCGCTCATCTTTGCGCCAAGATGCATATCAACATTTCCTTTGATCATGATTGATCCGGCTGTCATACCTTCTCCTATTCTCTTTACACGCGAAAAATCACCCTCCATAATGATCTCTGTATCCGCTGCTGCGCTCCCTCCTTCCCCTTCCACTTTAACCGAGAATAGCTCTCCTATGGTGGTTCGGCGGTTCCCCATCCATACTTCCAGGGATTGTATCTCTTTCTCTGTTCTGCCGGCGAACCTATCCGGGGAGATGTTTTCTGCCTCAACTGAGATCATTATTTCCATTCTGGGTTTTAAAGTTACTGTCTGCATATAGCTCACCTCGCCGTCACCGGTATTACCCCTGCCCTGACCACGTTCGGATGCGTGACGTATGCATCCTCCACCATGTAGTTTGCAAGGTTTATAGAGTAATAATTCTTGAATTTCATACGTATGTCTTTCATCATTATATCCGTGTGCTGATCCGGCACAGAGGCATCCACCCAGAACGTCCTGCCCGCTGGCGTAGCCACGATCTGCCCGTCCTTTACCACCACCTCGCCGCCTTTGATCGTGTATGCAGCGGATGAGAATGCGCTCTTTATCTTTGCATGCTCAACAGATGGGTCTATCTGGTCGGGTTTTATATCGTATATTGCAATATCAGCATCTGCACCAGCTCCAAGATGTCCTTTAGTATCAAGAAGCCCGAGCACCTTTGCTGATCCTGCCCTTGTCATTATCGCTATGTCATTAAAATCAAGTTCACGCTCGATTCCAGGAATCCTGGTCCTCTTATGAACCGCCTCATTGAGCGTCTTGATCTCTTCCTGGCGCTTCTTATTGCTCATGAGCAGTGCTATGACCTCAGGGTAGTTCACAAACGGGCCACCGTTTGGATGGTCTGTGGTCAACAGGACTTTATACGGGTCTTTTGTGAGCAGTGCAAGCTCAAGTCCCATCGCCCACATGATCGCATGGATAGATATTTGCTTTACATAAAAGATGGGTACAACGCCTGATGCATCTTCAAGTTCAACATCGCCGTTACCCCATTTTGCATGCAGTAGTTTTGCATTGGCATACTGCACCGGTCCGTCTGCTGTCATGGTTGTGGCACTGCCGAAGATCAGCTGGCCCATATCGGTTGTTACATTCTCACTATTGTTCAGGAAATTTGCTATCTCATCTGCTTTTGACTCAAAATCGCCCCAGTTTGTTCCGCCCCATGAATTGAATGTCAGGTGAGTGACGTGCATAACCTGCCTGTCCTTGCTCGGTTTCACCTGCTTTGCAAGTTCCATGCTTGCGAGTGTGGTCTTGTAGTTGCCGGGCTTTCCAAGGTTGTTGCAGTGCAGATGTACAGAGTGCGGGAGTCCCAGCATCTCGTTCACCTTCATCAGTGATACAATAATCTGCGCAGGAGTAACATCAAAGTTCGGAACAACATCATCAAGACCTGACACGTTCTTGCCAAAGCCCCACATCTCTCCCCCGCCAGGGTTTACAGCCTTGATGCCAAACCCTCTTGAAGCAAGTAATCCCCATGCCACATATGCTGCCAGTTTGTCCATGTCCTTCTCCCGGACATAGTCCATTGTTGGCCAGTTGCTCCCGAAGAGTGTGAGCGCGCCTTTATCTATTATGGGGATCTCCTCCAGTTCCTCATGGGTATGGCGGGCTTTCATGATCGCCTGTGCTGCTTCGAAGACTGTGGTATAACCCATCTGAGCATAACGGTAGCCGATGGCATATACATTCGGGACAGTATAACCTGTGTATGGCCTTGTTATTTTGGTCCTTGGTATTATTCCCGCTCTTGTATCCTCAGGACGCATAACCCTGCCCACATTCACTTTTGCGCCTGCGATATGGGAGTGTGCATCGACTCCTCCAGGCATTATCAGTCTTCCGCCTGCATCGATTACCAAAGCTCTGCTGCTGACCTTATCTACGATCTTCCCATTTTTAATCGAGATATCGGTCTTATCGCCCTTGATACCGTTAATAGGATCATATACCGCGCCGTTCTTTATCAGAAGTTCCATGATTACTCACCCCTTAGCTCTCTAACACGCTCTAAAATCCTGTCCAGAACCTCGATGTCCGTCGGATGTACGGGTTCGATCATCTTCCTGTACCGGAGGGATACCCCGTCCATTCTATAACCGGTACCTTCGACTTCAATACCGCAGATTGCCGTGGGAATAACAATATTAGCGATCTCAGTTGTTGGATTCCAGTACGGGTCTACCTGGACTACCGGTATCCTGGCAAGGTAGCGCACCGAGTTTGCAGGGAAATGCGCTCCAGCATCACCTGCTATGATCATTGCAGCATCGATCTCTTTTCTGGCGAGCACATCGTTTGCTGCTGTCTCACCGGGATTGTAATACGGTGCCCCGCGAGAGAAATCCACTGCTGTGACAAAACCCGTTTCCCATGTGCAGACCTGTCCGAAGCCTGTCACGTTGTAGTGCCCGCGCATGGGCATGATTACAAATTTTGTAAACGAGTTAAGCTCTGTGGTCAGGGAGATGGCATTATCGATGTTCTTATACCTGGCTTTGCTCTGGGTGAGTCCCATACCGAAGAACACTGCACCGAACTTGGCTGTTTTTAAGGTATCTACAAGTTTTACAAGCTGCTCCTTCGGGACGCCGCCTACTGTGTCAGGGACCACATCAGCATGTCCTGCAAGTATTGCCCTCAGTGCTGATATTACAAGATAATCGCTTCCATACTGAACCTGTATGTACTCATCGGCTATCCTGGCTGTATCGGTCTTGCGAACATCTACAACAATGACCTTGCGTCCCTTCCTTCCTTTTTCCGAGAAAAACCCCCTGGCAAAGACAGAATAGCGCCCCATGTGCCTTGGATGTGCATGTGCAGGATTGCTACCCCAGAACACCACAACGTCTGCACGGTTCTTTATCTGGCCAAGAGTGGAAGACGGCAGACCCTTCTCATGAACCGCAAGCGCGGAAGGGCCGTGGCATACTGAGGCAGTATTGTCTATGATCCCGCCGAGTTCCTCGGTAAGAAGAATGCCTTTTTTGTGAACTTCGCACAGTGCTGATGCCCAGCCGTACAGGAGGGGTCTTTTTGATCCTGCCAGTATCCTGGCTGCTGCATCGATTGCCTCCTCGTATGAGACCTCTTTAAAATCACTATTCTTATCAGTTCTCATCATAGGCGCTTTTATCCTGTCATGCCCCATTATTTTTGCAGCACCCAGTTTGCAGGCATGTTTTACTTCAGTTATCTTATTATCCTCTACCACAACTGTGATATCATCGCACATGCAGCCGCAGAGCGGGCAGAGGGCATCTGTTATTACCGTCATTACTTATACCCCGCGATCAATTCTCTCATTGATAATACTTTATCATCTGTAGCCTCTATCTCAGCCTGGATTCCCTTAAATCCCGGCATTCCACAGCCTCTGGTATCAGGGTCAACCACTGCATTAGCCCATGGGCCCATAGGGATGAACGCAATGCTATCCGGATTGCCACTGTTCTCCTTCAATCTCACAACAACTTCTCCGTACTCAGTCTTAACCTTTACATTACTTCCCGGGTTGCCTAAAAGTCCTATATCATTTGAATTCAATTCACAACAAGCAGTCGCTTCCATATAATCAGATGAGGTCTTGTTCTCAAGATTTGCTCCCTGATTGATTGTTCTTCCTGTTATCAGTGTTACTCTTAATGCCATCTGATACCTCTTTCTATTAATGTATCACTGAATTACTTACATACTTAAAAAGTATGTGATTTTATTTTGGTTCCCGGCTTCAGATGAGTCAAAATAAAAAAAATATCAGATGGCATATCTCTCGAATTACCGGACTATCTATGCAGATGTTATGGATATCAATCCCTGGCATCTACAGTCTGTTGAGCAGGCTCAGAATATGCTTTCGGCTCCAACGTCAGATCTACCTCTGGTAGTATATCCACATAGTTCACCAGCTCATAGAATATCTCATGCCTTGGACTTACGATTATCACATGAGCCGGCGGGTGGATTTTGCGAAGCCTGCCTATTGCAGCACTTGCCTCATCGGTAAGCGGTACTATAGATGCAGCTTCACAGCAGGTTCTCAATGGACTTTTCATGACGTGAATAAGGATGTTATCCGCAAAAGAAGGTTCAAGCCTTCTTGCTGTATCTGCGAAAGTCAAATGAGCATACCTGACCAGATCACATAGTGCTGTCTTGACTTTAGATATGTCATCCGCCCTAACCACTGCTAACGAATTAATACTCTCTCCCTGTTTTTTAAATAGCTCCATTTTTTATCAAGTAATATAACTGGTAGCATCAATATATACAGTAGTACCAATGCAGTGATAAACAGATATCACTACAGTTTTTAAAAATTTTAAAATATAAGCGCACGGTTTATATCATGCCAGTATCTTATAATCGGTGATGAGAAGAGATTATCTGTGCTATTTTCCAAAAAAATCATGCTATCCCAATCAACATGAGGCGATGGATGCCATTCATGAGGCTCTTATTAAAAGGCAGATTGTCCTGTTTGAAGGGGCGTGCGGAACCGGGAAGACCTTAAGCTCTCTTGTGCCTGCTCTTCACATAGCAAAACAGGAACAAAAAACAGTAGTTATTGCCACTAATGTCCATCAGCAGATGGTGCAGTTCATAGAAGAGGCAAGGGAGATACAGAGACAGAATAATATCAAAGTTGTTGTACTGAAAGGTAAAATGCTGATGTGTCCAAGGCCTGATATGGATTATGACACATGCAGCCTGCTTCGGGATAATACCTACAAGCTGATTGAACATGAGAAAGATATTGCTCAGCTTGGTAATGAGATAAAATCAATCAAAGATAAACAAAAGAGGGTAAAAGATGCAGGTTTGATAGAACTTCAGAGGGAATTGAGCCTGGAATATGAAAAATACGAGAGGCAAATACACGATATCAGGAAGAACTCATGCGATAAGCTTCTTGGGATTCTCAAAACCAGCAATGATGATTTCCGCTCATGGCTCTTCTCAGGCGTGCGCACACCGGAGGATGTGGCGGACTGGGCATTATCAAATAACAGTTGTGGATATGAGTTGCTGAAGCGGTTCATGAAAGAGGCTGATCTTTTGATATGCAATTACCATCATTTCCTTAATGAAGATATACGCGCCAACGTCCTGGGATGGATGGATAAAAGTCCTGGTGATATCATAGCTATCTTTGATGAAGCCCATAATATTGAAGCCGCAGCCCGCTCCCATTCATCAATTAAACTCACTGAATCGATAATAATGCGGGCGCTTGATGAGATTGAAGCAAACAGGGAGATTCAACCACCGGACGATGTTAGGATATGTATTCAGGTTCTTCTTGATACATTGAGATCAACGTATAATTATATTCTTGATAAAAAGTTCGGTGAACGGGAGAGGGTGGGTAGCGACTGGCATGATCTTCGAATAGCCGATCCTGAGGAACGTGAAGATATGTTCAGGACCAAGCTTCTGAAGGCACTCAGGAGCGCAGGGATTAAAAATCCGACTGAAACGATAGAACGTATCAGAAAATTCGGATCAAACATAGATGCTATCTATAACCAGCAATTCACAGAGGGAAAAAGCCCGATAAAAAAAATATCAAGTAGCCTGATTGCAGCAGGCTTCTTATCAAATTATATGAGAGCTACAGATGACCAGAACTACTACCCGATCCTGGGTGTCAGGCGTCATGATAACAGGATCTATGGGCGCCTTGAATTGTTCACCTGCATTCCCAGGAATGTCACAGGGCCTCTATTTGATTCAGTACATTCAGCGGTTCTCATGTCTGCCACTCTTGCACCGTTTGAGAGTATCAAAACAACGCTTGGCATAACCCGCCAGACGCGTGAGTTAGCTTATGGTATCTCCTTCTCGAGGGAGAAACGGCTTACCATTGCAGTATCCGTCCCGCCTCTTTTTGCTAAAGACAGGGACAACCCGCAGACAAAGGAAAACATTACAAGAATACTGACCGATATAATAGAACAATCAGATGGGAATGTGATTATCTTTTTCCCGAGCTTCAATGAGGCCAGCCAGTACAAAAACAGGCTTAATTGTAATGTTAATATTCCTGTTTTTCTCGATGAGGTGGGCATCTCTGCCCAAGTAATCAGGGATGAGTTCTTCAAGCTGGGAGAAAACGGTAAGAAAGCAGTGCTTATATCCTATATGTGGGGAACGCTCACAGAGGGAGTGGATTATAAGGATGGAAGAGGCAGGACAGTGGTCATCGTGGGCGTGGGTTATCCTGCCCTGAATGATCGGATGCGTGCCGTTGAATCCGCATATGAAGCAGAATTCGGACACGGCTGGGGTTACGCGGTCGAGATCCCGACAATAAGAAAGGTAAGGCAGGCCATGGGCAGGGTGATCCGATCACCTGAGGATTACGGCGCCAGAGTACTTGTGGACGGGCGCTATTCATCCTCATCTGCCAAAAGCCTGGGAAAATATTCTGTATTCAATATTTTTCCAGAGGAGGAACGCACTGAGATTGTCGATGTTGCTCCTGAGCGCGTGAAGTATTCGCTGATGAATTTTTTTAATGATATAAGGAGAAATAGATCAGGTCACAGAAAAAGCATGGCTGATACATTGGATAATTTTATTTAAAAAACAGGAAATATTATATCGGACGTTCTGTACCTTTTAGAGAGTGTATATATTTATCAATTTTTTATGCCTGTATAGGTAAATTACAGTCGCCCGCATAGCATCTAAAAATAGTATATAAACCACAGAGTCGGCTATGAACGCGGTTCATAAATGAGCATGAAAAAGTTGTGAATTGGAACTATAAGTTGAAAGCAAGAACTCATAAGTTGAAAGTAAATGACCCCGTTTTCGAAAAATGGGACATCCACGCGCGGGTGCATGGGTTTTTAATCGTTATTTGTTGCATTGGCTTTTGCAAATCGAAGGGGGGCACAGGATTAATATGAAATAATGGGAAACTGGAAAATATAAGAAAAGATTTATGTAGAATTCTTGTTAAAAGAATCCATGTTCAGCAATAGGATGATAATTAATGCAAGATCGTTATGTTGGAGATATTGGTGATTTTGGGAAATATGGATTGCTTAACTTTATTTCATCTGAGACAAAACTAAAATTAGGTGTTAATTGGTGTTTTACTTCAACTACCCAAAAAGAGATAAAATCTAATGACGGTAAGTTTTATGATTATTTACTCTCAGGCACAAAATATGAAATAGAAGGTAAAGTATCCAAGAAGTATGCTCAAAGAATAAAGAAATGTGATGAAGAACTTTACAACAAATTACAAAAAATAATTATTGATTGGTTAGATCGGGATAAGCATCCTGAATACAGATGCATGATGCGAATTGAAGAGGGTAAAATTCTGCCAACTCAAACCATATTTTATAGCAGAGATTTGAATAAAACGAATAGAAAAGAGTGGCTGAATAATGGCATTCAGAGTTTATCTGAAAGCGAGCTAATATTCTTTGACCCTGATAATGGCATTGCAGATAATGGCATCTACGTCAAAGATGAAGGTAAATCCCCAAAACATATTTATTGTAAAGAAATTGGGGACTATTTTGAAAAAGGACAAAGTTTGGTGATTTATCAGCACGCTAATCGGACTCGTAGATTCAATGAGGTTCTTAAGGATAAGAAAGATAATATAATTAAACACTTAGGAAAAATAAATGATGACCAAATTATTTGCCTTAGATATAAAAGAGGGCCGGCAAGGGCATTTTTCATCATTACGCAACAAAAACATTCGGATTCTATTGAAAAAGCAGTAGATAATTTTTTAGAGGTATGGAAAGGACATTTTGAAAGAAGCTTAAAATGATTCGTTATGATGATCACGAAACACGCTCTTCTCAGGATGCAGCAAAGAGGAATAGATGAAAATATGGTATCTTCTGCTATCCTGAATCCTGACGAGACGAACGATAGCTTTGGAAAGCGCAAACTGGCAAGAAAAACAATAGGGGATAAAACCCTTGAAGTAGTATATATAAAGGAAGAGGATATAACAGTAATAACAGTTTACTGGTTAGAGGAAACATGAATATAAGTTATGATAAAGATGCAGACTGCCTGTATATTCAGTTCCAGCAGGGTAAGGTAAGCAAGACAAAGAAAATAGACGAGGGCATCCTCGTAGATCTTGACGAAGAAGGCAGAATATATGGAATCGAGATTGTAGGTGTATCCGAAAGGATGTCTGTAGCATCTCTTGGCAAAATCAACATCGATATGCCAGTTGCAGGAGTTCCTGCATAAAATTGAAATCAGATAGTCCGTACTTTTTTAAACAATTATTGTCTAAAAACGTATTTACCTATAGTCAAGTTCTCAAATACTCGTAAATTGGAACCATCGTGATACCCTCCTCAAATGCCGTAATCAGTTGTCGCTTTAATTCTCTCTTATTCTCCCAGTACCTTATTGCCAGCCATTTCTTAGCCGCCCTCCACGATTGCTCTATTGGATCAAGCTCAGGACTATAGCTTGGAAAATAAACGATATGCAGATGCTCTTTATTTTCCTGATAAAATTTTTGCATATCAGCAGATGTATGATAAGGGCCCTGATCTATAACGGCGACCAGCTTACCAAATTTGTAAACAAGTCGTTGTAAGAATACCTTGAAAACATCACCGTTTAGCCAGTCTGTGAACGCATAGATGAAATACTCAGAGTTTAATGCACCAATAACACAGATTTTTTCCTTTCTTTTGTATTCGTACTTTACATTCGGGTGACTTTTAATAATGCCAACAGGAAACCAGCCGTACGTGAGATATGGTGCTATCACCTATGGTGCGCTTTGCGAACGGGAAGATGCTTTCGTCCAGAAATAAGATTGTGTATCCATCGTCAACAAATGGCTTAACTTGTTGTTTGAATTTTTTTTAAACTCTTCTTGAAGCTGTTTGTTAGCCTTTCTATGAGATGGCCGTGGTTTCTGGCAGGATAGACCAAGACGATGAAGTATACGCCTTACTTGAAGTGGAGAATAGGATACGTTATAGAGTTTTTCTATTAGCTGAATAACAAGTTTTGTCGTCCAGATAATGAACGGAAAGCCCTGCTCCTGGGGAGATTTGAAAAGAATTGGCTTTAGATTTTCTATCTGTTTATCTGTCAATCTTTTTGGTCTTCCAGATTGCTTTTTATTATTCTTTCTTGAAATCCCCTCTGTGTGCAGGCGGCGTAGCCAGTCGCCAACGGTTGTTAGTGGATGTTTTATAGTAAAGCTTACTTCTTCAAGAGTCCTACCCTCCTTGCGTAAAATCGCTGCAAGAATCCTTATTTTAGCTTTTGGATCTCCCTCTTTTTGATAAAGGTCGTTCAACTCATCTATAGAAATGTTTGGAAGAAATGATTCACCTCTTGGAGTTATTGTCATCTAAACACTCCCCCATTAAATAATCTGCTTGATGGTTCTTAAAAATTACGGAGAACTTAGAATCATGCTATATATCCCCAGAACCTCAGCATCGTAGCCCTTTATGTTCTCTGTCGTAGTTATTATCATTTATATTACTTCCTGTTACTAATGTTTTACCTATGGCTCCGCCTATAATTCTAATACCTGTCAATATCAGGAGAAGGCTGAAAATGCCGATCATATTAACATATGATACCTGATAGGATTTTTTGTCATGAACAATATGCGCCGGATATCAAAGCCAGTGAGCTGAATATAGCACACGCTAATTGTTTATTCATTTTTATTCCTCCTACACAGACCAGATCTGTACGTTAACCTGCGTACCTTAACAACTAACTATAATGTATTATTACATAAACTTTACGATTAATAGTCAAGCTTATGATTTGAGAAACACAAGTTATATTAGTTTATAGATGATCATATGAATCGATACTTAGATCGAATGAATAGATACACATATCTAAAAATCATTTGACAAATTGGCATAAACAGGATGAAAATATAATATGAGCCCGCTTGAAAAGTTATTCGGCAAAACGGCACAGATGACTGTTCTGGAATATCTAATGAAGAACAAAGAAGAAATCAATTACCTCTCAGGAATTGCGCAGGGTACCGGACTATACCACTCCAGCGTAGCAAGAGTGTTAGAACCTCTTCTGGAAAATAACATAGTTATTGAGAAAAAGATTGGAAAGCAGATGCGATCATTTACTCTAAATGAAGAGCATAAAGCCGCACAGATTCTGATGAAATTTTATGATGAGGTTAAGAAAGAGCTTGGCGATTAATCCACACGTTTCATCACAAACTCGCAGCAGTCATCTCCTTTTGCAGTACACCTTACTTCTTCGGCATCTATATCCATACCTTTAAGCACCTCTGCCAGACCTGCGTTATAACCCCTCAAAAAATGACAGATTGCAGTTTCTGAATTCCCATAACCTCTCACAATAAATGAGTTCTCAACCCTTACCACAAGCTCATTTTTGTTATTTTCTTCTACACTAAACTTTCCCCATCCAAGTTCTGCGTAGAAGTTCTGAACTGCTTCAATGAACTTTTTATCTTTTAAACCCCATTCATTGCTGAAGCGATTGATCCACCGGAGACCAGCTTTCTTGCCAGCTTCATATAAAAGTACGGATGCACCATCAAGGCCCAATATCTTTTCAGCGTCCTTCTGCAAATTAACAAAGGTTTCAATGCTCACTATTATAGCAGGGACTTCAATGACCGAGAACTCTCCTTTGTTCCTTTCCCATGAAGCAGTTTCTTTGACGTCTTTTAACATAAGTAATCAGAATAATTGTACATATAATTTAAATTTATCTGTACTTCTGAAGAGATGCAGTCAATGAATTGTAGTACTATAAATAGCTTTTCTTCTATTCTGAGTTAAATTTAAGTAGTATTAACTATACAGTAGGTATCCGTATGCCTTGGTAGGCAGGAAGGTGATAACATGGAAATTAAAAAATCGATACACTATTTAAAGTATTTTTTAATTGCAGCAATTTTACTTTCGATATTTGCTGATGCCGCGTATGCGGAAGAAGAACTCGGAATTGATACTGGTGATACGGCGTGGATTCTGATCAGTACAGCTCTCGTTATGCTAATGATCCCGGCAGTAGGCCTGTTCTACGGCGGTATGGTGCGGCGCAAGAACGCTCTTTCTACGATAATGCTCAGTTTTGCTATACTTGCGTTGATAAGCGTGCAGTGGGTGCTCTTTGGCTACAGCCTTGCATTCGGTCCTGATATCGGGGGTGTGATCGGCGGCCTTGACTGGCTCGGGCTCAACGGCGTAGGCCAGGAGCCAAACGCTGATTATGCGGCAACCATTCCTGGACTTGCATTCATGATGTTCCAGGCCATGTTCGCCATAATCACGGTCGCGCTCATCACTGGCGCATTCGTTGAGCGCATAAAGTTCAGCGCATTCATGATATTCGCCCTGCTCTGGGCAACCCTTGTGTATGATCCAATAGCGCACTGGGTCTGGGGCACAGGGGGATGGCTTGGCGAGATGGGTGCGCTTGATTTCGCAGGCGGTACAGTGGTGCATATAAGCTCTGGTATCTCGGCTCTTGCGATTGCACTGGTGATAGGAGCACGCAAAGGCTTCGGGAAGCAACCTATGGAACCGCACAACATACCCATGACCGTGATTGGTGCTGTGTTACTGTGGTTTGGCTGGTTCGGGTTTAATGCAGGTAGCGCATTAGCGAGCGACGGACTTGCCGTAAGCGCATTTGTGGTAACCAATACAGCAGCAGCGGCGGCGGCACTGATGTGGACGCTGTTAAGCTGGTACCATAAGAGGCCAAGCGTACTTGGTACTGCAACAGGCGCAGTAGTCGGTCTGGTGGCAATCACGCCAGCAGCCGGTTTTGTTACACCTCTGGCAGCGATTATAATCGGAGCAGCGGCAGCAGTATTTAGCTACTATGCGATGCTGTTTCGGATGAAGCGCAACATCGATGAATCCCTTGATGTCTGGGCATGCCACGGCATAGGCGGGACATGGGGTGCGATTGCCACTGGCATATTCGCCACTGCTGCTGTAAATTCAGCAGGTTCTGGCCTGATTGACGGCAATGCAGGACAGGTCGTGACCCAGATAGTAGCAGTCGGTGTGGTATGGGTATACGCTTTCGTTGTGACTTTCATACTCGCAAAGGTTATAGATGCAACCATTGGTCTGCGTGTGCGCGAGGAAGAGGAAGCAGTAGGATTAGACATTGCCCAGCATGCTGAAAAGGCTTACGCTTGAGGTGAGATAAATGAAGAAAATCGAGGCAATAATAAGACCTGAAAGTCTTGATGCAATCCGCACAGCGCTTGAAGAGAAAGGTATCGTGAGCATGACCGTTGCAGAAGTGCAGGGACGCGGACGCCAGAAGGGCATTAGTTTGCAGTGGCGTGCAGGTGAATACTGCGTAGAATTCCTGCCAAAGCTCAGGCTGGATATGATAGTGGACGACAAAGATGTGGAAACGGCAATAAATTCGATAACAGAGGCCGCAAAAACTGGATACAATGGCAATGGCAAGTACGGGGACGGCAAGATCTTTATCTATCCGGTCGAAGAGGTCGTGCGCGTGAGCACGGGTGAGCGCGGAAAGGAAGCCATTTAAATCTGGCTTCCTACCTCCTATATATTCAAAACTCACAAGATAGCCGACACGCAAGACTACAGTAAGAAATGAAGAAGATAGAAGCAATAGTAAGGCCTTCCAAGGCTGATGAGGTCAAGAGAGCACTGGAAAAGGCTGGCTACCCGAGCCTTACAATTACAGAAGTAAAAGGAAGGGGGCATCAAAGAGGAATAAAACAGGTATTGCGCGGCAAAGCATACGTAGTGGATATGCTTCTAAAAGTAAAGGTAGAGGTGACAATACAGGATGAAAAAGTGGATGAAGTAGTTGGCATAATCCATCAGAGCGCCCATACAGGAAATATCGGTGACGGAAAGATATTCGTAATACCCGTAGAAAAAGTGGTACGAATAAGGACGGGGGAGGTAGATTGTTATGCCGTTTAAATCAATCTCATTCTTTTACCAACCCTCTCAAAGATAGCTATCGCCTCATCCAGATCCTCATCAGTATGCTGGGCAGTCACTATGATCCTGACCCTGGCTTTATCCTTTGCCACAAGTGGGAACACGATTGGCTTTGCAAAAAGCCCCTCTTTGAACAACTGACCTGAGAGTTCCACCGCAGTCCTGCTCTCCCCGGCCATGACCGGCGTGATTGGTGTCTGGCTGTGGCCAATATCGAATCCAAGATCGCTCATGGCCTTCTTGAAGTACCGCGTGTTATCCCAGAGTTTTTTTAGATGCTCTGGCTCATCCTGTACCATGCGCAGGGCCTCCATAGTGGCGGCTGCCACGCAGGGCGGGTGAGCGGTGGTAAATATGAAACTGCGTGCCGAATTGATAAGGTATTCCCTCAACTCCCGTCTCCCTGCAATATAACCGCCCAGGCTTCCGAAAGCCTTGCTCATTGTACCCATATCGATATCCACCCTGCCATCCAGTCCAAAATGATCGATTATGCCCCTGCCATCCTTACCTAACACCCCGTCACCATGGGCATCATCCACCATGATCATGGCATCATGCTCCTCTGCCAGCTCCACTATCTGATCTAGCGGTGCGATATCCCCATCCATGCTGAACACGCCATCAGTGATGATGAGCCTGCGCCTTGCGTCTTTTGTCTCCTGCAGTGCCTTCTTCAAACCGTCCATATCCAGATGTGGATATACCATTCGCCTGGATCTGGTCAGCCTTACCCCATCGATGATACTGCCGTGATTGAGCTCGTCGCTGATGATGGCATCTTCTTCTCCCATCAGGGACTGGATTGTGCCCCTGTTGGCCGCGATACCGGCCACGAACACCAGTGAAGCTTCAGTGTGTTTATACTCAGCCAGCATATTCTCAAGCTGGATATGTATCTCCATCGTGCCGGCTATCTGGCGCACCGCTCCAGCACCGAATCCCCAGCAATCAATCGCTTCCCTGGCCGCGGCCCGCAGCCCTGGATGGTTCGCAAAGCCAAGGTAATTATTGCTGCACATCATAATGACCTCTTTCCCGTTCATTACCACACGGTTCCTCTGCTCGGTACTGAGGACGGGAAGTTCTGTGAACAGGTTCTGGTCACGAAGGCTCTGTATTGATTCTTTTAAAAAATCCATTCTTGTGGTCATAAGATAAACTCACCTCTTCTAATATATTATTTAGAGCCTCTTCCCAAAAATTAGTAGGTTCAAAATAATTTCTATTTGTCCGTAGCTGAGAAAAAGAGAAACAAATATAGATAACATTATTAAATCTGCAGCTAAAAGGGAATCCAATATGTCAGATCAATTAACAATAGAACAATTAGCAAATGAGTACGAGAATAGATCGCCCCTGGAAATCTTAGAGTATGCACTTGGCAATTACGGAAATATTGCAATCTCCTTCAGCGGGGCAGAGGATGTGGTATTGATCGATATGGCAAAGAAGATAAAGCCCAATTTTCGGGTTTTTACACTTGATACAGGGCGGCTTCATCCAGAGACATATCAGTTCATAGAAGAGGTCAGGAACACATACAATATTAACATAGAGGTATTCTTCGCTAACCGGGATGCTACAGAGAAACTCGCCAGGGAAAAGGGATTGTTCTCATTCTACAGAGATGGGCATAAGGAATGCTGCGATGCGCGCAAGGTCGATCCCCTGAAGCGCGCCCTCAATACAGTGGATGCATGGATAACAGGGCAGCGCAAAGACCAGAGTCCGGGAACACGGACGAGCGTGCCTGTAATCCAGAAAGACCCAACGTTCGGAACTGGCGATCTTGTGAAATTCAACCCGATTGCAAACTGGACATCAAGACAGGTATGGGATTATATAAGGGAGAACAATGTCCCCTATAACAAACTCCATGAGAGGGGATATATCAGCATAGGATGCGAGCCGTGCACAAGACCCGTGCTCCCGGGCCAGCATGAGCGCGAAGGGCGCTGGTGGTGGGAGGATGCCACAAAGAAGGAATGCGGCCTGCATGCAGGGAATGTGAAGAGGTAGTCCTGTACGGAATACTATAATTGCTCACCGCAGGAAGAAGATCGCCAGCACCATAAGCACAATCGCTAAAATCATGGCGATCAGAGCAAATCGTTTATCAGAGCCAAAGATAATGGGCACAGGACCGATCAGTATCACGCCTCCGCCTCTTATCCTGCTCTCTTTTTTCTCCTCATCTTCAGGATATCTCCTGCCCTCCAGTCTCTCGCTCTCCTGAGCGGAACGCACAATTCCAAAGGCCACTAAAAGGAATCCTAGCACTATCAGTATAATCCCGGCTGCTATCAGGAGAAATAGATCAGGCATTTCTCCTCCCCAGCATAAAATATACGAGTATAAGGATTAAACCGATTATCATGGCAATAACTGTCATCTCTGGCGGTGAGCCAAAGGCAATAGGTATAGGACCTATCATGATAAGTCCTCCAAAAGCAATATTCTGGGCTGATAATACAGCTCCTATGAACACAAGTGCGAACCCTATAAGTATTAACAAGGCTCCGATTTTGATTATATTTGTCATAGGCTTTTCGTTTTAACAATATCGCTCTCGATATCCCCATACTCATGCACAAAAGTCCGGGCTATCTCCTGTGCCAGGGTCTCCCATTCTTTTATCCCGAACTCCTCAAGTGCGGCAGTCTTAACATCATCCGGCGTTCCCTGTGTGGTAATGTTAATCCCGCAGTGTATCTTCTCACTTGAGACGCCGGCACTTGCTATACTAACTGTGAGTTTTCTATCATCGATAAACAGGTCATCACCATTTCTGATAGTCTTTATTCCGTGCTTATCAAGGGTATCCTTTATACAGACGATGAGGAGGCGCTGCATGTAATATGCAAGGCGCATACTTGCTGGCGAATCAAATCTCTCCACGATAATGTGTATTAGTTGATCGCCACGTATCGTTTTTTTGGCTTTTCTGTCCTCAAGATCCTTCATGTTATCAGGTGTCACATCCATAGGGCCGTGAAAGATCACGATCGAATCGCCCTCTATTCCCATGTCATATGCCCACAGCGGGGCTATCTGAGAGCCATCGTATTTTATTGTACCGGTCAGGATTCTGTATATCATAAGCATGCTATGTTCTCGATACACCGATCCTGATCCTGACATCCTCAACTTCCCAGTCCTTGATGAGATCACCCTCTACCCTGATATCAGAGTCGATCATCAGTGACCTCGCCCGTACTTCACCTTCAATAAAGCCCTTTAGTTCATATACAAGATGAGCAACCCTTGTATCCTTGATCTCTACCACTGCCTCTATCTCCTCTTCTACAGCCAGGTCAAGCTCTTTTCGCATATCCTGTATTCTCCTTATAACCTCGCGTGCATAGCCCTCAGATTCGATCTCGCGCGTGAGCTCTGTATCAACATATACATCACCTGCTGAGAAATCAGCATGGGCGACAGCAGGCGGGATCGTATCCCTGAAGCTTACCATATCAGGTGTGATCGTTCCGGCTTTAAGTTCAAAACTGCCTGTTTCTTCAAGTACCCCCTTAAGCGCTTTCCCATCCGCTGTCTTTAACTCAGCTATTATTTTACCTGCCTCTTTTTTAAATACAGGGCCTATTGCGCTCGGATTAGGTACTACCTCAACACCCAGTTCTTCCCATGGCTTACCTGCTGTGAGCAGTACGATCTTCTTGGCATTTGTTTGCTCTTTTAGTACGGATTCAAGGCTCTTGACTGCTAAAGCTACCTCATCTGTTTTTGGCGCCACGACAATCCTCTTTACAGGCCATCTAAGTTTTCGCTTTAATTTCTGCCTTGCGTTGGATGAGGCCTCAACGATCTCTCTTATGATATCCATACTCGTCTCAAGTTCGGTACTGGTGAACTCATCCCTGGGCTTCACCCAGTCGCACATGTGAACGCTTGCAGGTGATGCAGGGTCGATATTACGTACAAGGTTCTGGTACATCTCCTCTGATATATGGGGCGCAAAAGGTGCTATAATCCTGGTCACTGTAGCAAGAACCTCATACAGGGTATAATATGCTGCCAGCTTATCTGGATCGTTTGCCTCGCGCCACGTTCTTGGCCTTATGAGCTGGATATACCAGCGCGAAAGATCCTCAAGTACGAACCCGGATATAGAGCGTGTGGCCTTATGGAGGCTGTACTCTGACATGGCAGCATCTACCTGTTTTATCAGGGACTGCAGTCTTGAGAGAATCCATTTATCCTCAAGGCGCAGAGGCAGAGCACCTGGCGAATCCAGGTATTCAAGCGGATTGAACTTATCAAGGATCATATAAGGCAGGGGGAAGCGGTAGACATTCCAGAGGATATTCAGCATCCTGTATACATTCCCGATCTCATCCCAGCTAAACTTGAGGTCTTCCCAGGGCGCATTCTGTGAGAGAACATATAAGCGAAGGGATTCTGCACCGTATCTTGATACAACCTCCTCAGGCGATACGACGTTGCCAAGGCTCTTTGACATCTTCCTGCCTTCGAGGTCAAGGGTAAACCCGTGCATCAGTACGCTCCTGTACGGTGCCCTATCAAAGGCGGTCATGCTTGCCCCCAGTTGAGAATAGAACCAGCCCCGTGTCTGGTCGTGACCCTCTGTGATAAAATCTGCAGGCCACCACTCCTTAAATGTCTTTTCATCCTTCGGGAAATTCAATGTAGCCCATGATGCGACCGCTGAATCAAACCAGACATCAAATACATCAGGGACCCTGTTCATCCTTCCGCCGCATTTGCATTTGATATGTATATTATCTACATTCGGCCTGTGAAGGTCTGCGAGTTCTGATATGCCTGAGCGGCTCCTGAGCTCATCCCTGGTTCCCATCACCTCCATATCGCCGCAGAATTCGCATACCCATACAGGTATAGGGATTCCCCAGTACCTCTGACGCGATATACACCAGTCACGAGATCCCTCAATCCAGTCCGCAAAACGTGCGGAACCTGCCCACTCAGGATACCATTTGATTTCCTTAATTTCCTCAAGCATCTTCTCCTTAAGTTGCATCACCCGCAGGAACCACTGCTCTGTGGCAAGATAGATGATCGGTGTCTTGCATCTCCAGCAGTGACCGTACCTGTGTGAGATCTCACCGCCTGCTAAAAGTAAGTCTTTCTCTACCAGATCATCGATCACTACCTTATTGGCTTCCCTTACATGCATCCCTTTGTACTCTCCTGCCTCGTCTGTGTATCTGCCATCAGGACCGACCGGACAGAAGATCGGGAGTTTGTGCATCATCCCCAGCTCAAAGTCATCCATACCATGACCTGGAGCTATGTGGACGCATCCGGTGTTCTCGGCAGTGACAAAATCAGCTATATAAACATTGTGCGGGAATTCCTTCTGTTTGGGTACTTTATCAGCAAGCGGATGCAGGTATTCAATACTTATGTCCTCTCCTAGCATTGTTTCAAGTACCTCGTACTCTTTATATCTGCCCTGTTTCAGGACATTCTCCATGAGCTGGGCTGCCATTATCAGTATTTCCTCTTGCCCGTCCTTTGTTGCTTTTACTTTCACGTACTCGAAGGAAGGATGCACTGCAACAGCAATATTGGCAGGTATGGTCCAGGGCGTGGTAGTCCATATCACTATAAATGTATTTTCATTCTTGAGGGGGAACTTTATATATACTGAGGGATCGGTCTCATCCCAGTACTCTACCTCTGAATCTGCTATGGCTGTTTCGCATCTCGGGCACCAGTTCACAACCCGCAGTCCCTTCTCAAGAAGATTCTTTTTATGTGC
The DNA here is from genome assembly GCF_000685155.1 of Candidatus Methanoperedens nitratireducens. Lineage (GTDB taxonomy): Archaea > Halobacteriota > Methanosarcinia > Methanosarcinales > Methanoperedenaceae > Methanoperedens > Methanoperedens nitratireducens. The sequence continues at coordinate 255,104 of NZ_JMIY01000003.1, read as the reverse complement.
CTGTTTCAGGGTCCACCATGCAGCTTCTATGTACTCATCACGCAGGGTCATGTACGGGTCCTTCCAGTTAAGCCAGACCCCCAGGTTCCTGAACTGAACTGTCATCTCATCCCTGTGAGAGAGTGCAAATTCCTTGCATTTGTCTACGAAATTGCCAATACCGTATTTCTCAATATCTTTTTTTGATGTAAACCCGAGAACTCCCTCTACTTTCACCTCGATGGGGAGGCCGTGCATATCCCATCCTGCCCGGTCAAGTATATGATGACCGTTCATTGATCTGTAGCGCAGTATTGAGTCCTTGATTATTTTATTCCAGGCAGTACCGAGGTGGATCCTGCCTGTGGTATAGGGCGGGCCATCTACAAAGAAGAATTTTTTGCCTTTCTTTCTAAGTTCCCTTACACGGGAATAAGCATCTATTTCATCCCAGAATTTCTGTATATTCTGCTCGATGACCTTTGCATCGTATTGCATAGCCTCTTTTAGCATAAAATAATCTCCAAAGAACAGAGGGTAGTAATGTGATGATGCAATTAAAACCTTATGGTTTTTGTAATATCTATGCCGTTTAAGTGTATCTTTCCGCTCGTGGGTACATCCAGCATGGTGTGGAGATTAGTGATTGGCGATGGTCGTAATTTTTATATACAAACTGAACAGTATGTTACTGTATGGTAGGCTTTATAGACAGAAAAAACGAAATTCGCATACTGGAGGATATTTACAGATCAAGCTCATCTTCCCTTGTGGTGATCTATGGCAGGCGGAGGGTGGGAAAAACTGAATTGAGCCGTGAATTCATAAAAGGAAAGAAAGCCGTTTATATTTTTATAGAAATAAAACCGGAAGCGTTGATTTTTAAAGACATAGAAGATTCGTTTGGAGAGATACTCAAAATAAAACCCAGGATCGATAGCTGGGATGATTTCTTCAATCTGATTTTTAAGCAGAAAGAGAAATTGACCCTGGTATTCGATGAATTCCAGAATCTAAGTAAAGTTAATCCAGGTATATTTTCAAAATTCCAGAAACACTGGGACTTAAATCATAATGAATCGCAGCATATGTTTCTGATAATAGGTTCATATGTTGGAATGATTAAGAAAATATTCAAAGATACTAAAGAACCGCTATTTGGAAGAGCTACGATGCTTTTCAATCTAAAACCATTTAACTTTTTTGATAGTTATGCCTTTCTGAGCGCTTTTTTTGATTTAGAAATAGAGAATGCTTCAAAGTTCTATTTCATATTTGGCGGTGTTCCAAAATATCTTCTTCTTGCCGGGCAGATAGGAACCGGGGACCCTGTGGAGACTTTTAAAAAATTATTTATAGATACAAAGATACTGGCAGAGGAAGGAAAAAATATTCTTACACTTGAGTTTGGTTCTGAGCACAGGAGCTATTTCTCGATACTTGAAGCAATTTCATCTGGAAATTCAACTCCAAAGGAGATTTCAGATTATACCGGTTTGCAGCCGGGTGCAGTATCAAAATACCTTTACGAACTTGTAAATAATTACGAGATAGTAATCAGAGAAAAACCAGTGATAATGAGCCGCACCAGAGACACAAGATATTTCCTTCTGGATAATTTTTTTAATTTCTGGTTCAGGTTCATCTACAGAAATTCACGCTTGCTGGAAATCAATCCAGAAAGGGCTTTTGAATTGATCATGAAAGATATTAATTCTTATTTTGGGAAGGCATTTGAAAAATTGGCAGCCGAATTTTTGATAGAAATGAACCGAAAAGGTTTACTGGATTTTGAATTTATGGATATTGGCAGATGGTGGCATAGAAATGAGGAGATAGACATAATTACTTTGAACAGAGAGAAAAAGGAAATATCCTTTTTTAAATGTAAGTGGAGTTCATTGAATAATAAAGAGGTGGAGATAGTATTAGCTAAATTAAAGCGCAAAGCGGAGCTGGTGAAATGGCATAATGCCCGGCGCAAGGAAAGATATGGCATTATCGCAAAGGACATTAAGGATAAAGAAAAACTGAAGAGTATGGGTTATCTTGTTTTTGATCTCAGGGATTTCTCTACTTTTCTGCTATCCCGGCGACAGGAGTTTTTTTTAAGACATCCCTGAGCGGCACAAGCTTTAGATTAAAAACCTCCTGCATCTCTTTTATATCGCAGATGTTGTCTTCCTGCAGCATTATTAACTGCTGTGTTGTAATAGGAGGTTTATCAAGCACATTCTCAAGAATATATGCAGGCAGCCACATCAGCCATATCGGTATATCTATAGTTGGTTTTTTTACGCCAAGCGCTTCCATTAAGGTAAGAAAAAGCTGCCGGTAGGTTATCTGTTCTGGACCTGCGATTTCAAATATCCTGTTGGTTGTTTTTCTTTCTGTTAATGATTTTATCAGGCAGTCAACTGTGTTCTCAACGTAAATTGGCTGAACCTTACTGTCCCCACCTATAATTGGTACAACAGGTGCTTTCTTGATAACATTTGAAAGCATAGTTATAAACGTTCCCCGTTCTCCTATCATAATAGACGGTCTCAGGATAACATATTCCATTCCGCTTTTTATCACATCTTGCTCAGCCTGCCATTTTGTTATGTGATATCTGCTCTGCGCATTCTCCCTTGAACCAAGGGCACTTACATAGATAAAGCGTTTCACTCCAGCTTCCCTGCTTGCTTCCACAAGGTTTTTTGTTCCCTGTGTATGAATTATTTCAAATGTTGCTCCTTTGTGCTCCAATATTATCCCCACTAAATGAATAACTGCTTCCACGTCTTCGGTTGCTTTCTTTAAAGATTCTTTATCGTTAACATCTCCATAAACCACTTCTATTCCTCGAGGTAACCTTTCAAGGCTTGAAGTCTTTCTCACAAGGCAGCGAGTTTGAATCTTTTCCTGAACAAGCCTTCTCACTAAATGGCTGCCCACGAATCCAGTTCCTCCCGTAACAAGAATCATTTTCTAACTTATTGTATTCTGACCTGGACAATAAAAGCTTATTGCTCTCTGTGGCTCACTTATATAAAATCATACAAATTCAATTAATGCAAACAGGTGAAAGTATGTATCAAACGAACTTAAATATGTATGAAATTAGCTTTCATGCAGAAAAGGAAAGGTATGCTGAAGATATAACGATCTCTGACTTAGAAACAGCTATTTCCAATGGTGAGATATTAGAAGAATATCATGATGATCCAAGGGGACAAAGCTGTCTCATCCTTGGCTATTCACAAAACCGACAAATTCACATTGTCTGTGGTTATACATCTATAAATTGGATTAGAGTAATAACAGTATATATACCAAAACCACCAAAATGGATTGATGAAAGAATGAGAGCCAAAAGAGGTAATAGTGATGCATAAATATGGAGATTGTTCCTTTTGTGGCGGGGAAGTAAAGGAAGATAAGGTTGAATTAGATTATCGTTCTAAAGGAAAGTTGTATATCTTTAAGGATGTACCGGCAGGTGTTTGTCAGCAATGTGGTGAAAAATATCTCACTGCAAAGGTGGCTAAAGAGATTGAACGGAGGATTCAGACAAAAGAAAAGTGGGATAAAACTATCTGTGTCCCGGTAGATATCTTCTCTGAGAGAATACCAGCGTAGGAAGCCTATAAAAAATCATTAAGGAGAAATCACCATAATCCTGCACCTGAAAAGAAACACGAACTCCGGCAAACGAATAGACATGCAAAACCATCGAGCATTGGCGCTGATGCCCCGCAATGAAGTTTGCAAGGTAGTGATATTTGAGCAGACCCCATTACATTCATGGTAATAATTGCAAGCGGCGCTGAAGCCGTTATAACCTTAGAAGAGAATACGATCATCAAGACAAGGGTACAGAAGCGGTACAGGCTCAAGGAGATCGATGAGGCTTTAAGGCGGGACAGGACAAGGACAGAGGCAAGACTGATATCAGAGGCGCGAAGATGCGGCGTCCCAACACCAATAATAAGGGATATTACGGATTTTGAAATAAAGATGGAGTATATCAATGGAGCAGCCCTGAAAAACGTAATCACTCCACTGCTCTGCGAACAGGCAGGAGAGCTTATCGGGAGGCTTCATACATGCGGGATCGTGCACGGCGACCTCACGACATCGAACATATTATTGAAAGATGGAAAACTGTACCTGATTGACTTCGGCCTGGCGTATCTTGATAAAACACTGGAGGCAAGGGGCGTGGATATACATGTGCTTTTCCAGACATTCGAGAGCACTCATGAGAACCATGAGGAGCTTATCGAAGCCTTTAAGAGAGGATATTTCAGAACTTTCAGTAATGCATCAGAGGTGATCGAGCGGGTGAAGGAGATTGAATCAAGGGGCAGGTATGCGTGACGTTCGGATAAATTATTAACCTTTAGAATTATCTTGAGGGTTTATTATGGATATAGAAAATCTAAAATTTGAGGATGGTCTGGTTACAGCCATAGCCCAGGATTATAAAACAGGTGACGTTCTGATGGTAGCATTCATGGATAAGGAAGCGCTAAAAAAGACCATTGAGACAAAAAGGGGATACTACTGGAGCAGGAGCAGGCGCAAGCTCTGGAAGAAAGGGGAGAGTTCAGGCCATGAGCAGATCGTTCATGATATACTGATAGACTGCGATGCAGATGCGGTGCTACTCAAGGTAGAACAAATAGGCGGCGCATGTCATACTGGCTATAGATCATGCTTTTACCGTACTATCGATGGAGAGGTGATCGGCGAGAAATTATTTGAGCCGGATGAGATTTACAAGCAGTAAATATTTATCATTTGATGTTTATTCACCGCTGATGCGACCCACACTGGATGAATATTTCATGGAGATTGCCGGCATTGTATCAAAACGTTCCACATGCCTTCGGAACCAGGTCGGCGCGGTGATAGTGAAAGATAAGAGGATTCTTTCCACCGGATATAATGGCGCGCCCCGAAACCTGGAGCACTGCCTTGATATAGGCTGCATAAGACAGCAGAATAATATAGAATCAGGAACCAGGCATGAGCTATGCCGCGCTGTGCACGCAGAACAGAATGCAATTATACAGGCAGCACTCCATGGGGTGAGTATCGAGAATGCAACTGTTTACTGTACCCACCAGCCATGTATCCTCTGTGCAAAGATGATGATCAATGCTAATATTAAAAAAGTGGTTTTCGGGATAGATTATCCCGATACAGATGCCTTGAAATTTTTTGATAAAGCCGGGGTTAAAGTTGAACAACTGGTATTAAGCCCTTGAACCTTTATATGTCTGAGATAACTTATTTATTTAATATAATTATACTGGCGTTGTGGTTGATGCTTCCAGCTTATATTGCCAATCCGACGGCCGTAGTATTCGGAGGTGGAACACCTATCGACTTCGGGAAGAACTGGAGGGACGGGCGGAGGATACTCGGTGACGGCAAGACGTTCCGCGGGCTGATTGGAGGTACAGCATGCGGGATCATCATTGGTCTTTTACAGAGGCAGATCTCGCAAGTGGGTGATATCCTTATAACTCCATCCCTGATCGCTATTGTAACCCTCTCTTTCGGTGCTCTGTTTGGCGATATAGTAAAGAGTTTTTTTAAACGAAGGCTCGGATTCGCTCGGGGGGCAAAACTCCCGCTGATCGACCAGCTCGATTTCGTGATAGGTGCATGGGTTCTTACGTATGCTTTTGATCCACAATGGTTCACTCAGAGCTTTGAGCCTTTGATAATAATTACAGTACTGATCCTGACGCCCGTACTTCATCGAGTGACTAATATCATCGGATACTATATAAAATTAAAAAAGGAGCCCTGGTAAAAGGAAGATCCTGCAGATAAAGAGATCAGATTATAGACTTCAACAGATCCTTATCGCGCAGGAGACCTAAAAGTTTCCTCTCACTTGATATCACAGGCAACTGATCGACCCTGTTGCGTCTCATCTTCCTGGCGCAATCACTCACCTGCGAACTTAATACTGCTGTTTCAGGCTCACCTATATGTTTTAAGATATCTCTTACAGGTGTATCCGGAAGCTTGATCTTAGATATGCTGTAGTATAAGTTCATCGTATCACGCAGGGATTCCCATGTCCATGCATCATCATCCGATCCTGCTGACATGTTTGATACCTCAGTTCTGTCCTCAATCGCACTTGCACCGATGAGATCCTTATCAGATGCCACACCTAACAAGGCCAGGTTTGAATCTAATATCGGAACGGCCTTTACATCCGCAAGATCCATAATAGCACCAGCCACAAGAATGGGTGTATCGCTCCAGACAGCAACAACACCACTTGCAACGTATTTACTGATAGGCTCGGTAATGTTTAACCGCGCTATTGCGCCTACTATATCAGCTATGGTAATAATGCCAGCAAGAGAATGATCCTCGACCACAGGCAGACGTCTGATGTTCTTATTCAGGATCACGCGTGCTGCTTCAACTATAGATTTATCAGGTGATATTGTTACAGGATTTCGAGTCATTAATATTGCTATCTGTTCCTCCTCAGGGTTCTTTAATAGATCAGTTCGAGTTACAATCCCGACCAGAACACCGTTTTTAACAATAGGAACACCTGATATATGTTTTGTCTTTAATATCTCAAGGACTTCATCCCTTGATCCTGGTAACTCAGCAGAAGCAACTTCCCTGATCATCACTTCTTCAACCCTGACATTTTCAGGAGTATCAGCCATTGCCATTATATATCACCTGCCACCTTTTCCACGAACTATAAGTACAGGTATTTTCGAGCTGCGCACTACTTTCTCGGCAATACTTCCCAGTAAGAACCTGTCAAGACCGCTTTTTCCCAGTGTTCCCATCACTATAAGATCTACCGAGTTCTTCTCAGCATACTTAATTATTTCCTCAGCAGGATTTCCCTCAACTGTAAGTCTCTCAACTTCCAGACCCTCATCCTGTGCCCTCTCAGCCACATACCTTGTAGCCTCATCGCCCTCCTGTCTTAAAAGTCCGTACATGCTCTCCCATGCTGCGTTCATCGGGACTGAAGCAAATGCTGCAGTATCAATCACATAGATAGCATATAGCTTTGCCCCAGTACTCTTTGCCGTCTCTATTCCGTAATCAATCGCTCTTTTTGTATGTTCTGAGCCATCTGTTGCGATCAATATTTTTTTGTATAATTTACTTGCCATATGTTCTCTCCTCCCATATTTTAGATTATCCCGATAATATCATCCGGCCTTGCACGCCTCACCAAACTGCCTAATGGATTCCTTGTACCCCGCATATTACTTGATTTTTTAGTCAGGATCATAAGCCTTGCTTTTTTCCCCTTTCTAATCGAGCCTAGTTCTTTATCGAGCCCTAGTATTTTTGCTCCATTTAGCGTGCACAGCTTAAATACTTGTCTGTCATCATAAATATGCGTTTTGGCGAGGAACTCCATCTCAGAGAACATGTTAACAGAATTGAGCATTACGTTATCAGTCCCGGCTGCAACGAGGATGCCCTCATCAAGCATTTTTTTTACTGGCGGGGCTCCTGAACCGGTCAGGAAATTTGAGCGCAGACAGACGACAGCGGGTATATCGGCTTCTGAGATGGATTTGATATCTTTATTTTGTGCATGGGTGAGATGAATCAAAAAATCAGGTTCAAGCTCAAGAGCAGGAGATATATCTGATGAATTCCTCTCACCTGCATGGATGGCAAATTTTTTTCTTTTTGCTCTTGTCTGCCTGATAATATCCCTTATGGAACCGATCTCCAGATCACTGGTGCTGCTCAGTCCTGTTCCATCGCACAGGTCAAGGTAGCTCATATCCTTATCAGAAGGTCTTCCGAAAATCTTTACCTCAATCTTATCACTGGATCCAATCGCATCCCTGAGCGCCAGGACACCAGTTAGCCCGCCTTCGCGAAAATCTGCAAAAGCGCATACGCCGGTTCTTATCATATCGTCAATGCAAGCCCTCATAGAGATGACCAGGTCTTTATATGGTGTATCCTGCAGCACCCTGTGTTTTAATCCATCAGGAGGCTGCACGAGTTCAGGAAGCGGCAGGTATGGCGGGTCTTTTATCACAGAGTCGCCTATATGCGTATGCGCATTCACAAAACAGGGTGCGATTATGGTATCTGAGGTGATTGCGCGCTCTTCGATATCTTTTATTACGCCGTCCTCTATAGTGATATAACCATCAACAGGCTCAAATTCATCGCCGCAGATTATGGTCCCTTCCAGGGTCTGTTCCATGCGGTCTTAACTTCTTTTATAATATTTGCGTTTTTCGTTGTCCGGTGTCCGGTGTTTACAAGACTTTAAGTAAATTACAGAATAATACCCTTCTCATGGCACAGTTTGAGGTAGATATCTTTAACAGGTGTGTTGAAGTTGACCTTCATGATTACTCCCACAGGACCGCAATAATGGCAGCGCGTGAAAAAATCAAAGAGGCCTATGAGCATGGGTTCAGGCATATCAGGCTAATACACGGCTCAACGGATATAAGGCATAAAAAAGATGGAGGCAGCATCAAGTTCACGCTGCGTTCCATGTTAAGGAGCGGTGAACTCGCAAGATGGGTACAGGAAAAAGAATCAAAGAACCACAGGATTAGTGATGGGTCGATAACCCTTGCGCTTCGTCCAAATCCGACACCGGTGGATAGGGACTGGAAAGAGATGCCCCTGTGCGATTATTGAATCATCTCATCCATTTCCATATTCTCCCATCTTCTCTCCCCAAGTACAATCTCAAACTCCTGAGGTGTCAGTACCGGAGCATGGAATCGTTCAGCGTCATCGATCGTGATCCTCGGACATGCTGTGTTCACGTAAGCATCGGCCTTGAATGCCAGCAATTGCTCTGGAGTTACAAGGTCCATTAAGATAATGTACCCTATCTTCCCATGCTTATCCGCGATCTCTTTGAGTTTTTGTGCCAGCTTCATTCTGTACTGTCCGCTTTTTGTTGAAACGATTATACCGAAAATTTTTGCTCCTGTTGCTTTTGCAATATATCCACCCCGCTTCCGAAGGAACCTCTCAGGAGAGACCTCAACTGCCTGGTTCAAGAAAGGATCTGCTGCGATCACTCTCTTTTTAGTTGCAATCGCAACACCCAGAGGATGAAAGATGCCGCTGCCTATATAAATAAACTCCTCGCAATCAACTCGCGCTGCCGTGAAGTTACACCCGAGAACCTGACCCGGATAGATTGCTCTTGGATCTCCCTTTCCAATAACGCACTCTTTTCCATATTCTTTTATAACTTTGCAGGCTTCTTCTAATTTATGGACATGCTGCACCGTGGTTATCAGGCCGATCCTGTTGGCCTTTAAGAGATTTAAAGCAGTCTTTACAGCGGGTATGATATCGATGTTTGAGCGTGCCTCAATAAAGACCACATTCTCATACTCTCCCATCCCCGCATGCCCGAAATGAAAGAGTATATCGACACTGCCTGCCAGGATGGTATCGATATCACAGGCTCCAAAGCAGGGGTTGCCTGAGATAATGACGTTTGCCCGGGTTTTTTCTTCTATTTCCCTCGCAATATTAATTGCCTGCCTCTTCAGTCCCTCAGGAAACTGAAGCCCTACCTTTTTGCAGTTTTTATCTTTTATAGTTTTAAGTATACGTTCCAGATCAAAATCGAATTGTTCCATGCTAAAATTTTATAGTTAAGTATAGGTTCTTTATATTTTTACCCTGTTTATTTATGATATACGGGCGCGGAGGGATTCGAACCCCCGACCTACAGCTTTCTCCTGGGAAACAGTAGGAGGCTGCCGCCATATCCGGACTAGGCCACGCGCCCTCTGAGGCATTTTGAGTCTAATTATCAGTTACTGACTTTAATCTATCGCTTATATTTCTTCTTTATTTGAACCCGGAGAACCAGAATCGACATGCACCCATAACTATAAATACTTCATTCGCATATGTACGAACTGTAGTGGGCAGTAATATAAACTTTTTTCGCACCACCATAATCCCCACCTGTCCACTACCCTCCTATCATTTTTCTAGTATATATCTATTGCACATGGCTTCCTTAATTTTAGAATTCTCTCGCTTATAGCCGTTTGGAATACTACTCCCCCACCCTCCTCACCACCACAGATCCATCCCTCATGCGCACAAGCCTCTCCCTCATTATCCCGTATTTATGATAGCTCATTGCCTCGATGTGGCCCAGACCAAGGTATTTCCTTATCAGGCTGGCATCATCCTGCGATATCGTAAGCTCCTCAACAGGAGGCGCGGTTTTTATCTTCTTCCTTGCAAAGATCACCCCATCGCTCAGATTTGCGCCCGCGAATCCTTTAGCATCTTCTAGTATCAGCGTGCCTTTTTTCATGTATGCGCCTGCGAACTCACCTGCCGTGCCCTCAACAACAACAACCCCGCCGTCAAGGTGTGCGCCTGTATTCATCCCTGCATCTCCCTCGATATGTACTGTACCTTTCTGCATCAACAGTCCTGTACCGTTGCAGGCATCTCCTTCTATTGTGACAAGGGCTTCGCAACTGCATCGCGCGGCCACTGTTCCGCGGAGTATGCCGTCATCCAGTACAAGGTGCCTTTTTCGATCATGGTATTTATTTTTAATAAGGATATCTTTCCCCGATCCCCTGCACAGGACCTCGGTTATAGACCTGAACTTATGGTAACCCGTCTCATCGGATACAACCTCAACCACATTTCCGATTGGTTCCTCTACTCTGCCTTTAATATAGACCGTGCCTGAGACCATGCCCATTCCCATCTCGGAAGAGACATCTCCATCGACATAGAGCACTCCTGCTCTCTCAGGCGCTCCCGTTCCTCCAAAATGCTTCAGGTCAACACCAAGGCTGTACGCGAGTCTATTCCCCACATCTCCTGTAATCCTCACTTCTTTGCCCTTCCTTAACTCATCCACAAGATCTTTGAAAGTGTAATTCGTACCCTTTTGAGAAGGGATGACGCTCTCAGGGCTAAGATTACTGTTCTGCCATGTGAAATTATATGTATAATCGCACAGGTTATCTACCCTGTCGGTCAGTTCAAGCTCCATAACTACCTCACCTCGACTATTCGTTATCGCAAGATATATAACCCTTACCCAATAAGAATGCCAAAACAATGAGCAAAATAACCATAGACCCGAATATCAGGTATATTGAAGGCACGCAGCGTGTACTGCCTCCTGAGACCACGCTTGAGAATACAACCAGGCTTCTTCCTAAAATAGGTGTGACCCGTATCGCCAATATCACAGATCTTGACCGTGTTGGCATCCCGGTATTCTCTGCCATCAGGCCAAGCGCGGCGGCTGGTGCCATATCCATATACTCAGGAAAAGGGGCAACCGAGACCAATGCAAGGATCTCTGCGATAATGGAGAGTTTTGAGCGCTGCCTTGCAGAGCAGCCCGAGGTCAGCATCAACCTGAGCGGTATTGATTTAAATACGGATAAGGTGGTTGATACCTATGAATCCCTCAGCGAGAACTACCCTGCTCTATACCCTGATGCCCTTCTCCTGCCCCGGCCACTCTCTGAATTAACACGCCTTGAGTGGATCATGGGATATGATATTATGAACGATATTGAGGTATTCGTGCCTTCCAATGCTGTATTCCATCCATATAATCCCGCAAGTGGAGACCAGATCTTCAGGAGCAATACCAACGGCCTTGCATCCGGAAATACGATTGAAGAGGCAGTGCTGCACGGTCTGCTTGAGGTTATAGAACGGGATGCCCTCAGTATTGCCGAGTTCACACGGAATCCTGGCAAGGAAATAATACTCTCAGATAACGACGGCTTAAATTACGAGTTAAAGAGGCGGATGGAAGAGGCAGGAATCGGAGTAAAGCTCTGGCTGCTTGAATCAGATGTGGATATCCCCACAGTCGTTGTGGCGCTTGATGATAATGTTCTAAAAGACCCGGCCCTGCTGGTCATGGGAGCCGGGGCACACCTGCAGCCTGAGATAGCTGTAACAAGGGCGCTTACAGAGGCAGCCCAGAGCCGGGTTGTCCAGATACACGGTGCACGCGAGGATACAGACAGGGAGCGAGTTGTGCGAACCTTCGGCTACGACCATATGAGAAAGTTAAACAGCTACTGGCTTGATGATTCAGTCGATTTAGAGCAAGTACAAATGGATGAACTTGTGGACAGCTCAAGCAATACGCCTGCTGCTAACATCAGCACTGTGATTGAGAAACTTGAGGGTACTGCAGACGGGGCAATAATCGTTGACCTGTCAAGGGGTGTGGATATACCGGTGATAAGGGCAATAATCCCCATGTTTGAACTCTATACGCTTGATCGTGAGAGAAAAGGAGAGCGCATCAAGAAAAAGAAGAGAGTGTCAAGATGAGAATCGTGGTGTACACGGGCACGAGTATAAGCTACAGCGACGCAAAAAAGATTCTGGATGCAGATTACCGCCCCCCGGTGAAGCGTGATGATATCAGAAGGATTATCAGGTCCTCGCCAGATATAATCGGTATTATCGATGGGGTTTTCTTTGACAGCGCGGCGGTAGCACATCGGGAAATAATAGAAGCGCTGAGGAGCGGTATAACAGTGGTAGGCGGAGCAAGTATGGGGGCGCTTCGTGCATCTGAGCTTGAATCCTATGGCATGGTCGGTGCTGGCAGGATATACGAGATGTACAGGAGCGGCATCATAGAATCCGATGATGAGGTCGCAGTAACTTTTAATGCGGAAACGATGGAAGCGCTCTCAGTCCCGCTTGTAAACATCAGACTGACAGTTAAAGCAGCACATGATGCTGGAATTTTGACCGGGGAACAGGCTGCATCTATCATAGGTATAGCCAGAAAAATATTCTACCCTGAAAGAAGTTACCAGAATATAATCACAGGATCGCTCAAAGAGGGGATTATCGAGGATTCAGATAAGGAGAAGCTGCTTGATTTTTTCAAGAGACATGAGGTGGATGTAAAGCGGGAAGATGCTGTTCTGGTGCTTGAAAAGATAAAAGAGATCAGTCGCTGATTTTGAAATATTAGTACTTACGCATTTGTTCTCAAGTTTGGAATGGCTTAAATATCAGAAAAGAGTCTTTGGCTGTACTCTATGACTGCAAAACGACTGCAAAATATTACAGAATCGACAACGCTCAGGATATCAAATCTTGCAAGTGAATTAAAAAGCCAGGGCAAGGACATAATAAGCTTCAGTCTGGGTGAGCCGGATTTTACTACACCCGGGCATATTATCGATGCAGCAAAGGCATCTCTTGACCGGGGCGAGACACATTACACGCCCTCACCCGGAATCCCGGAGCTGCGGCGGGCAATAGCAGAGAAATTAAAGAAAGAGAATAATATCGATGCGCAGGCAGGCAGTATAATAGTCACTCCCGGAGCAAAACAGGCCATATTTGAAGTCATGCTCTCTGTGCTTGATGAGGGTGATGAGGCCATCCTGTTTGATCCGGCATGGGTCTCTTATGAGCCATGCGTGAAACTTGCAGGCGCAAAAGCAGTATGGGCACCAACCGCCCGGGATGATGGCTTTAGACCTGTGGAGCCTGGAGAATATATAACTGAAAAAACCAGACTTATTGTAGTAAACAGCCCATGTAATCCAACAGGCGGTGTATACAGCAAAGAGACATTAAAAGAGATTGCCGATCTTGCTGTTGATAATAATATCATGGTCTTATCTGATGAGATCTATGAGAAGATAATCTATGATAGGGAACACATCAGCATCGGTTCAATGGACGGAATGCAGGGTCTGACAATCACAGTGAATGGCTTCTCAAAGGCATACGCAATGACAGGATGGCGGCTTGGATATGTGAGCGCACCAAAGAAGATATATGAGCAGATGCTCAAACTCCACTCTCACTCGGTAAGCCAGGCTACTTCTTTTGTACAGTATGCAGGTGTGGCGGCTCTCATTGGCGACCAGATCTGTATTGCAGATATGGTCAGAGAATTTAAGACAAGAAGGGATTTGCTCATCAGAGGATTGAATGAACTCGGTATCAGATGTACCAGTCCTGATGGCGCTTTCTATGCTTTTGCAGATGTAAGCGAGTATGGAAATGGAGAAGAGGTAGCTGAACTTCTACTTAACAGGGCATCTGTTGCAGCTACTCCCGGCTCAGCATTCGGCTCTGCCGGAAATGATTTTATAAGAATATCATACGCAACGTCCCAGGAGCGCATCAAGGAAGCCCTGCAGCGCATTGAAGCGATTCTATAGATAAAAATAAAGAAGGGATAAGATTAATCCCTTCCTCTGGCCAGCAACAGCACCATGCCCAGTATACCTGCAACCGGGAATGCTACACTGATCGGGAACTCCGGGACAGAAATTGGTTGGGTAGGTGTTGGAGTCACTGTTGGTGTAGCAGTTGGGGTTACTGTTGGTGTGGCGGTTGGAGTTGCTGTTGGTGTAACAGTTGGGGTTACTGTCGAGACGGGAGTAACTAATGGTAAATGATCTCCTCCATTTAGTATATTTCCTGATGAATTGTATGGAAGCAGCGTATCTCCCAGACCGTCTCCATCTATATCAACACCGGTATAATCAGACCAGTGATTACCTCCAAGATAAGGGCCGCCGATAATGTTTACTCCAGCAGTTTTTGTACTATTCCATGTGTTGAATTCGTATGATGCATCATCATACGCGTTGTTGATGTTGTCAAAGTGGTTGTTGTTGATGATGTTATCATTGGAATTTATAAGAGAGATCCCATATATGGTATTCGAGATTACACTGTTACTATCTAATACATTTTTATGGGAATCTTCGAGGCGGAATCCATAGCCGTTCGAGTTTGCAGTATTGTTAGATAATATATTATCACTAACCCCGGGCCCTGCGCCGTTAGCGAGGAGGATGCCGGTATCTCTGTTCAAACTTGCATTGTTATTGATCAGGGTGTTATCAATTCCACCATGGGTAATGCTGATTCCAATCTTGTTCGAGTTTGCATTATTACCTGTTAATCTGTTGCCATCGGAATCGAGGATTTCGATTCCAGTATAACCGTTCGAGTTTACATTGTTAGCTGTTAGTGTGTTTGCGCTGCTTGCGCCCGAGAGCGAGATTCCAGTATAACGATTCGAATATGCATTGTTACTGATTAATTCATTGTTATTGGAACCTTCGATGCGGAATCCATAGCCGTTCGAGTTTGCATTATTGTTAATTAATAAATTATCACCAACCCTATATGTGCCGACAAGGAGGATCCCGGTATCACTGTTCGAACTTGCATTGTTATTGACTAGGTCGTTCTCAGTGGAATCATGGGTGATGCTGATTCCAATGCTGTTCGAGTTTGCATTATTACCTGTTAATCTGTTGCCATCTGCAGCTACGATGCCAATTCCAATGTTGTTAGAGTATACATTGTTAGCTGTTAATATATTTCCGCGGCTGACACCCAAGCCGATTCCATAGACTGTATTCGAGTTTGCGGTGTTACTGATTAATTCATTGTTCCAGGAATCTCCGATACTGATTCCAATGCTGTTCGAGTTTGCGGTGTTATTGGTTAATATATTACCACTGGAACCTTCTAAGTTGATTCCAATGCCATTCGAGTTTGCGGTATTATTGGCGATGCTTCCACCTGCTACCTGATGGTATAAGATGCCATCATCCCAGTCCGTTACTACCAAATTCTTAACAGTAACATTTGTCAGCACTGTTATTGTTGGATTATAGACATGCACGCCATAAGTCCCAGTTCCATCTCCATCTATCGTATGACCCGCGCCGTCAAAAACAACATCATTTGAGGTGATATTAATGCAGCTTGTAGCATCGCTGTCTATTATGCTCCGGTTGAGCACATACTCACCTGGCGAGGAAATAGTGGTACAGGAGCTTATTTCTGCTGCACCGCTGACGCCTGCCAGCATTAAGATTACAAGATTCACTATCCCTATTCCAAGGGCAGTATGCCCTTCAAAAATCTTAGCCATTATATTCTCCCTCCCTAATACATACATGAAACTGCCCAGATAATCTCTAAGCAAGCCCACTTCCAGTGTCTAGATAAGTTCGAAACTATAAAAGCCTTGCGAAATACGCCGGATGCATAGCGATTTATAGTTTCCCGCATACCATATTATAATGACTTTATAAACCACAGAGTGCGCAGAGGACACAGAGTAAGATCCATAGCACTCTGTGTTTACATCGCATCTTAGACTCGGATGTGGTTCAGCTAATATAAACAACGAACTGGTACGAACTCGATACGAACTCGGGCTGATGAGTTAGTTTAAGTTCGTTTTGAGTTCGTTGTTAGTCGTCTTTTTCTTATGATAAAAGAAGGGATAAGATTAGTCCCTTCTTCTGGCCAGCAACAGCATCATGCCCAGTATACCAATAACCGGGAATACTATGCTGATTGGAAACTCCGGGACAGGAATTGGTGGTGTAGGTGTTGAAGTAGGCGTCGGAGTAGGTGTCGGAGTAGGCGTCGGCGTTGGTACTAGAGTGGGCGTAACCAGTGGTAGAAAATCCCCGCCTATTGCTATGCCGCCCGATGAGTTGTGAGGAATCAGTGTATCTCCTAATCCATCTCCATCCAGATCCTCCCCTGTATAATCAGACCAGAAGTTGCCTCCAAGCCAGGGGCCACCTATGATGTTCGTTCCCGCAGTCTTTGTGATGTTCCAGATATTGATTCCATCATCTCGAGCATTGTTCGGGTTGTTAAAGAAGTTGTTGAAGATGGTGTTGCCACTTGAGTTATCAAGGCGGATACCATTCTCATTTGACTGGACAATATTACCGCTCAGCACGTTGTTGCTGGAAGATAACAGGAATATGCCGATATCGTTAGACGAGGCGTTGTTGTCACTTAAAATGTTATTACTCCCCTCAATACGGATACCTGAGCCCTGGTTATCCAAAGCAGTGTTGTCACTTAATGTGTTACTATCTCCTGTAACAGCTATGCCGAACTCACTATGCCCACCAAATATAATGAATGCAGAGTTGTTACTCAGCGTATTGTTGTTTCCCTCTATACTGATGCCGATTAAAATGTTATCGAAGGCAGTGTTGCCATTCAGTATGTTATTGCTTCCACTTACAGTGATACCGTAGGAAGCCATATCGAAAGAATCAGCACGATTATCACTTAAAATGTTATTATTTCCCACTATGTTGATACCTGCGGTTAGGCTATCCACAGCAGCGTTGCCACTTAACATATTATTATCCCCTGTCACAGCAATTCCGAAACGATTACTCAATGCAGTATTGAATCTCAGCGTATTATTGCTGGACCTGGATAGAGATACGCCATTGTTATTGAACTCTAAGAAGTTGCCGCTCAGTACGTTGCTATCTGAAGAGTTCAGAAATATGCCGTCTTCAGAGTTAAATGGGACATAGTTGTCACTTACAATATTGTTGTTTGAGGAATCCAGATATATGCCGATATCATTGTGTAAGACAGTATTGCCTTCAAGTGTGTTATTGCTGGAAGACCGAAGAATTATTCCGACAGAGTTTCCCGGTGCGGAGTTGTTGGTAATAACATTATTATCTGAAACTACGTCTATTCCCGCATGTGGCAGTTGGGTGTTGATGATTTCAAACCCATCAAGCACGCTCCGTCCCGCGCTCAAGGTTATAGCACTGCCTGTTCTGTTTCCGTCTACAACAGGCCGACCAATACCGCTAAGGTTAAGCTGCTTGTTCACATCCACGTTCTCAACATAAGTACCGCTGAAGACCAGGATAGTATCTCCGTCACTTGAATTGTCTATCGCATCCTGGATCCTCAGGAAATCTGCACCACCACTATCGTCTACTGTTAATGTTGCAGCCCACGCACCACCTGCCAGCAATAGGATTACAAGATTTATAATTCCTATTCTAAATGCAGTACGCTCCTTAAAATTTTTATCCACCATATCTATTCTCACCCCTTATACATACATGGAAGTTGCTCAGACAATACCCAAGCAAGCCCACTTCCGCTATTTACATTAGCTCAAAACTATAAGTAACTTGTGAAATACGTCTATTGCATAGTGTTATCTGTCTGGCCTGAGTAATCTTCGGATAATTGCCGAACTGCTGCACAGCTCACACGGGTCAAACGACTGGATTCTTACTACCTTTGCTCTTATACCGTGTGCTCTTAATTGATTCTCAAGTTCCTTTTCATTGAATAACTGGTTTTTACCAAGCGTTATGATATCAGGTTCTATTTCATAAAGCGGTCCAAGCATATCATGCTCGCTTCCGAGTATTGCCCTATCAACCATACGGAGCGCCCTGACCATAGCAAGCCTCTGTTCTTCAGGTATTACTGGTTTTGGTTTATGCTTTATCATAGATTCGCGCGCCACTATTACATAAAGCTCATCGCCCAGGGCCTTTGATTCTGAGAGATATAGAAGATGCCCCGGGTGCAGTATATCAAAAGTACCGGTTGCAAGGACTCTGACCATAAGCATCAAGATTATTTTTGATCGCTAAAAATGTTTGTAGATCAGACGTATATATTACAGTCTATATCCAGGTACATCACGCATGCCTTTTTATTACCCCATCTCTCTGGAGAATCAACATCGATAGTAACGCTGGGCAGGTTCTTGACTGCGTTAACAAGGTACTTGTTCATCTCAAGATTGCATGAGGGAAGGCATATGATATGGTCACTCACCTGCTTGCATTCCAGCAGCAATTCATAAAACGGGTCGATTACCTGCCATGCGTAATCTATCTCGCTGCCCATGAACTCGCAGAACTCGTCGTAATCGCTTCTCTGGAATGCATAGCTCAAAGCATCTTTTTCAAGCAGCGCTGTAAAGCACTGTATATATATATCCTGGAATGATTTTGGTTTGAAAGGAAGGTTGAATGCATCACAGCATACTACCTCAAGCCCCTGTTTCTTTGCCTGTTTGCATAAACTCATATTGATATCTATTCCGACGAACAGTTCCCATTCCTTCCCCCCGGTCTCGTATAGTGTTGAGTGCCCTCCACAACTGATCTCCAGGATTGATTTTTGTTTTATCATGTTATCCTATCGTTTTATTGACCGGCATGCTTATCAATTTTTAGATGTACCAGAACAATTTCAAAAACCTTATAAATATATCCAGCAAATCTCCCCTGTGATCAAATATGGTCGTTAAAATAGGATTTGTAAAACTTGGAAACCTGGGAACCTCACTGGTAATAGATCTATTACTTGATGAGATTGCGGCTAGAGAGGGAATTGCAGTACGCGTATTCGGAACAGGGGCAAAGATGGGTAAGGATGATGCTGCTGATACGGCATCCTTTATGAGCTGGAAGCCTGATTTTGTGATCATTACAAGCCCCAACGCATCTGCACCCGGTCCAACAGGGGCACGGGAGATCTGGAGGGATATTCCCACGATAATTGTCTCAGACGGTCCGACAAAGAAAGATGACAGGGAGAAACTGGAACAGGCAGGCTTTGGTTATATAATACTGCCGGTTGATCCGTTAATCGGTGCAAAAAGAGAATTCCTTGATCCGGTTGAGATGGCATCATTCAACAGCGATGCACTCAAGGTACTGTCTGTATGCGGTGCAATCAGGCTTGTCCAGGCAGAACTCGACACTGTCGTTGATCAGGTTGCAGTAGGTGCAGAAAGACCGCTGACCCTTCCACATATTCTCGCAAAACCTGAGAGATGTGTTGAAAGCGCCGGATTCTCAAACCCATATGCAAAGGCCAAAGCCCTTGCTGCACTTCACATAGCTACTAAAGTCGCAGACATCGATTTCCAGGCATGCTTTGTATTAAAAGAGTTAGAGCAGATTGCAGTTGCCGCAGCCGCAGGGCACGAGGCTATGCGCACTGCCGCCAGGCTTGCTGATGAGGCTCGAGAAATAGAGAAATCAAACGACTCTGTTTTAAGAAAACCACATGCAAAGGACGGAAGACTGTTATCCAAGACAAAACTACTGGAGAAACCCCAGTAATATTGATAATTTAAGGAAGTGAAAAACACTTCCTTTCTGCTCTTTATACCGGATCTAAGTACAGGGCACTTTAAAGATTGTAATACAGATTGTATAATTAATATTTTATAATTTTACATGATGACATATCTTCCACTGCTGTTGAAAAAGGGATTCATACCTTGATCTGTTCTGGTGAAAAACCTTTCTGAATAAGAACATCCTTCATCCGGTTCTTATGATTGCCCTGAAGTTCGATAATATTATCTTTTATCGTCCCACCGCATGCGAACTTAGATTTTAGATATGTCGTCAACTCTTGCAGGTTGATCTCACTGGGGTTAAGGCCTTCTATCACCGTAACTTCTTTCTTATATTTTCGCGTATCTACCTTGACAACTATTCTCTGCTGTTCTTTTGCCACTTCTTCACATATGCAAAGCTCTCTTGGCAATCCACAGACAGTGCACATTTCTGAACTCATTTTTTGGATTAATACCTCCATTCTTATATTACGTAAGAGTGTTATATAACTTCTTGATGCTTCTTGTATAAATATAATGGTATGGGAATTGCAAAAATGCAGAGCTTGAAAGAATAATATCCAGTCAGATTTTGCAATGATATTTATATTGAAGAAACCCTCATATGTTAATATTAACATATCAATTATACTTTTTCCTGTTTATATAATCTTCTATATGAGGAAAAGGATACCTGGAGACAATATGACATTATACGGAAAATTAATTGGAGATAAAGTAATTGCCGGCAAGCAGGCGATTGAGGAACTATATGAAACAAGCTTTTACGGACGTCCCAGAGGCGATGCTCTTGAGCTTTCTCTAGCTGAGAGTGCTTACCTTTTCTATATGGGAAAGATAATAGTAGAGTTCGAAGGAAATGAACTTGATTTTAAACAATTCTTCCTGAGAGCTTCATCCATAATAAAAAATTTTGAGCTATCATATATAGTCTATAAAGATCTAAGAGAACGTGGATATTATGTCCAGCCTTCTGTTACTGGTTTCAGGGTATATCCTCGAGGAGGGCATCCAGGTAAAACGCCTGCTGAATTTTTTGTGCTTGTAACTTCAGAGAGAATACCACTACCGCTCTCTGATCTTAAGGCCCAGCTTGATACTGTTGAGAATCTAAGGAAGCGTTTAATCCTGGCTATAGTGGATGAGGAAAGTGATATTACTTTCTACGAGGCTAAAAGAACAGTTCTATCTGGCTCTTTCAAATTAGAACTGGATAGGCCATTGTCTGTAGCAAGTCTGCTTGAGGACAGGGTAATGGTCTGGGATCCTGATGTATCATATTTGCTTCATAACAATGGTTTTTTTGGCAGACCAATGGATGAAGGGCATCTGCAGCTATCGCTTGTCGAATCGTGCTATCTTTTGAACAGGGGAATTCTGGAAATCGAACAAAGGAACCATGAACGTCTGGATCTTACTATGTTCTTAAGAATAGCATCTAAAATAGAGTCTGACTTCATGATAAAATATAAGACTTATGAGAAGCTGCGAGATGGCGGGCTTGTTCCTAAGACTGGATTCAAATTCGGGACACATTTCAGGGTTTACAAGGATATCAAAGATATATCCCATTTACCCCATTCAGATTATCTTATCCATGCTATATCGCATGATCATATATTTTCGCTGCAGCAGGTCTCACGTGCAGTACGGCTTGCCAATAGTGTAAGAAAGGAAATGATTTATGCAATCGCCGATGCTCAGGTTGATTTTTTTATTATAGGAAGGATGCGACTGTGATGATAACCTGAGATCTTGAAGTCGGGATTGTGAGTATCATCGGAACAGCCAGCATTATTACCCACGTTCTTTAATCTACTTCTTCCTTTCTTTTACGCTTGACCACTCTCTCAAGTCTCTTGGCCCACATATCCTCTACCTGCGTGTATTCGCAATCAAGATAATGTGCAACCGCCTTAGCAAGGGCATCCTTGGTGCTGCTCTCTCCTGTCTTTTGTTTCAGTGCTTCGATATCTTCAATCGTGAGAACCGTTTGTGCATGCATTATTTTTGCCATTTTTGTCTCCTTGTGAATAAAGTAGTCCACAACATAAGTAAGCCGCCAAAACTTCTAACCCTGCTGAAGTTTACACGTTATAGTGTGGGGGATAAAACTTTTGACTAACTATTTACTTATATTACAGCCCGCTTTCTATGATGATGATGACACTATTTAAGCATTGCGAAGAAAAGATTTTCTTTTATCTACCTATATATTTCAACAGGCATTGGCTTTTTTGTGTATTTTAACTTCATTTTATAGAATATAAATGATCCTTAATTAATAAAATTCCAGAATAGAAAAGTTTATTAGAGGAATATCATATTAATAGAATGAGGAACCAAAAAAGTAAAATTTTGTTGGATAGGATAGGAATACAGGTTCCTCAATGCTTCTAAAGCAGCTAAATACTTAAAGAAGTTTTCCAAGATTATACCCAAATTGTTACCAAATTTAACCCAAGGAAGTATCCTGTATGTATCTTGAGTTCTCCCGTCCTGTTGATTGTCTGTGCGATTTCACCTATGATTTTTACTGGCAGCATATGGGCAGCAGGCTTGTCCCTTCCAGTGTTATTCCTCACCAGATAGATACCTCTTATACATATTCTGATCTTGTTGAATGTTTAAAGCGTGGAGAGGATGTGCATATTAAAGGGAATGCTGGCCGCAGGCTGGGCAGCAGTCTTGGCGTTGACTTGAAGTTCTTTGGCGGGAGGGGCGAACCTCAGGAGGTGGGCTCCATAATCATTGATGGAGATATTGATACCCGCATGGGTATAAGTATGGTCTCAGGTGCGATCTATGTTAAAGGGACTGTAAGGTGGCCTGCGGGCAATATCATAGAGGTTGAATCAGATCTGGCAGGTTATCATAAGTACCGATCGATTACTGGAATACTGCGGGAAGGATTTAAAGAAGCCCCTGTTCCGCCCAATATCATGACCGGTGGTTGTCTTTTGTTAAAGGATGGACTAATCCGGGACACAGTTGCTGCAAGGCTTGATTCTGATATTGGAGTTACTGTGGAAGGAGATGCGGGCATGAGCACCGGTATATTGATGAGGCGTGGAACTGTTCATGTGCATGGTGATGCCGGGATGAACAGCGGTGTGCTTCTCAGGGGAGGGATGCTTGTTGTTGGTGATACGGAAGAGTTCGCAGGAGCATATATGAGGGGCGGGACCCTTATCATCGCAGGTAAGGCTAAAGGTTATGCTGGCGCAAACATGAGAGGAGGAGCGATACTTTATAAGGGGAATGCAATAGCTAAACCTGTCTCTCTGGATGGCAGCGACATCAGGATGCTTGTTAAGCTCCTGGGCATAAGCCAGAGCGAAGCCATGATGTTTAAGAAATATAGCAGTTCAAAAGACCTTACATCTGTTTAAATCTGCCAGGTAAAACAGCATCATCTTGATTCTAACCATTTATCTACGATATCCTCCAGCCTGGTATCGATCTCCTGAAGACGGTATCTAACTTTTACAACGGGCTTGTTGAGCTTTAATAAGCTGCCAAGGTCTACTGGCGTACCTGCGATTACAGTATCGCATTCAGCAGCGTTTATGGTCATCTCCAGTTCTTTCATTTGAATTGGACCGTAGCCCATAGCAGGAAGCACAGTACCAAGATGGGGAAATTCCTCATAGGTGTTAGAGATTGATCCGACCGCATGTGCTCTTGGATCTATCACTTCTTTTGCCCCGTATTCTCTTGCAGCTATAAACCCGGCACCGAAGGCCATACCTCCATGCGTAAGGGTAGGGCCGTCCTCCACAACTAAAACACGTTTTCCTCTTATCAACTCAGGTTCATCCGGGGTTATCACAGACATGGCTTTTATGATCATTGCTCTATTATTTATGGATTTGATATTGTTGATCACCAGTTCTACATCCTCCTCTCTGGCAGAATTCACCTTGTTTACAATAACCACATCCGCAAGACGTATATTTACATCTCCTGGATAATAGGTCAGTTCATGTCCTGGTCTGAGTGGATCAGCAACTACAATATGCAGATCGGGCCAATAGAAAGGAAGATCGTTGTTACCCCCATCCCAGATTATAATATCAGCCTCTTTCTCTGCCATGCTTAATATTTTTTTATGGTTAATGCCGCTATAAACAACAGTCCCACAGCAGATATATGGTTCGTACTCTTCTCTCTCTTCGATAGTGCACTCATTAAGAATACAGTCCTCCATAGATGCGAATCTCTGGCATTCCTGCTTTAATAGGTCCCCGTACGGCATGGGATGCCGCACCACCACCACTCTGAGTCCTTTTTCTTTTAATAGATCCACCAGTTTCTGCGAGGTAGGGCTCTTGCCTGCACCGGTTCTGACAGCACATACTGAGATCACCGGCTTATTTGACCTGAGCATGGTGCTTTTAGTTCCCATTAATCTGAAATCAGCACCTGCGGCTAAAACCAGTGAGGCTTTCTGCATAACCGCTTCATGGGAGAGGTCTGAATAAGCCAGAACGACCTGTTCTATATCCTGCTCTTTTATTAGCCCGGGTAATTCCTCTTCCTGATAGATAGGTATATCCCTCTCATATAGAGAACCTGCCAGTTCCACGGGGTAAACCCGCCCTGCGATTCCCGGGATCTGTGCGGCTGTAAAGGCCACTACCTCATAATCTTCATTATCCTTGAAAAAAACATTAAAGTTATGGAAATCACGCCCGGCTGCGCCCATGATTATGACTTTTGTCCTCATTAACTAACCTCGCTGCTATATTGGTTAATCTTAACTAATCATCCAGATGTGAGATTATAAACATTACTATTCTGAAGAACTCAAGAGTAACCAGATGTTCTTATGTCAGGTTTTAATATTCTCCGGGTCAATGGTTCGATATGAGATCCATAGTTTTACTTTCATCCGGTCTTGATTCTACTGTTGCGTTCAAGGAAGCATACGATAAATGCGATGAGGTGCTGTGCCTGACTTTTGATTACGGCCAGAGAGCCAGGAAAAAGGAGATAGAGTTCGCAAAAGCCATCTGTGAGCGATTCAGGGTAAAGCATATCATTATCGACCTTCCCTGGTACAGGTCATTTCGCGGTGCACTCACAGGTAAAGAAGAGCTGCCTGAGATATCAGGCTCTGATCTTGATGATAAAGAGATTACCCGGAGAACCGCCAGACAGGTCTGGGTGCCTGCTCGCAATGTGGTTTTTCTCGGGGTTGCAGCCGCTTTTGCGGAGAATTATGGGTGTGATCTGGTAACTACAGGATTCGATGCCGAGGAAGCTGCAACTTTCCCTGATAACACGCCTGAGTTCGTAGAGAGCTTTAACGAGATGCTGAAATTCGGTACACTTACGCATGTTTCAGTTTATACACCTCTTATTTCCCTGGATAAGGCCGGGATAGTCAAAAGGGGCCTTGAGATAGATGCACCTCTTGATTGGTCATGGTCATGTTATGAGGGCAATGAAAGACCCTGCATGGTATGCGAATCATGTCTTAGGCGAAAGAGAGCTTTTGATATTGCAGGTGCAGAGGACCCATTGCTTAAGAGATTAAGAAACTAATCAAATAAGAAAAGACCTGAGCCGGGTTCAGAGTGTTGATATTCATGTGAAGATAACCTGAACTTTTTTTTATCTTTATACTCATCATTACCATGCGAAAACTTTATTAATAACATGATAATAATGAAGGTTCATATTTTAAAAAAACGCTGATAAGAGCGGACGATGCTCTTATCCCGGAGAAAAAAGGACCCCGGATATTCGTAAATCCTGCGGGTATAGGTGGTGAAAAATAGGCGATGAAAAAAAAAGTCCCGCTGCAATTTCAGGAAGAGGATGATCTGCCAGAGCAACGGATCTACAGGAGGATCCGGCCTGCCGGGATGCATGCTCTCAAGCACAGCCTGCCGGGGATATCAGAAAACGAGATAAACGGCAAAAAGATCAGCATCGGGATTATTAACCATAGATTGAATTATCTTACTCTGGGAAGTACTATCGCTATAACAAAAAAATATGTTGATAGAGTATATGTAATACTCGATCACAAAGACGAATCTATATCTGAACTGGCTACATCAATAGGGGCCGAAGTCATCGATCTATCTGATAATGGCCATATACCCATACTGGATAATATATTGAGAACAGAAAAAGATGCCAGGATGCTTATTACCCTGCATGGTGACGGCACACATGATCCGAACAATATCCCGCAACTTATTGGTCCTATAACAAGAGGTGAGTTCGATGCAGTGGTATGCCATTCACCTACTGAAAATAATTCGCATAACAATAATATTTTATTTTTAACAAAAGGAGAATTATCTACAAGAAAATCCAATAGTAATTACCCTGGATTTGCTGCATATTCAGTTAAGTGTCTGGACACGCTTAAGCCCTCAAACAATGTAGGGGATATTACAAAGCAGATACTCACATATGCAAAGAATACAAACCTGAGAATCAAAAATCTGCATTTTAGTAAAGATCAGGATCTCAGGCTGCTGGACCTGTATAGAACAGGCGTGGTGGTTCCGGCATACAATGAGGAACTCCTTATCGAGGAAACCATCAAAGGCATCCCGGAATACGTTAAAAGGATATATCTCATTGATGACTGCAGTACTGACAGGACGCCAGATATCATTAAGCATATGACCGACCCGAGGGTCGTATCTGTACGGCATGAGAAGAACCTGGGTGTGGGTGGAGCCATTATTACAGGCTACAAACTTGCTCTTGAAGAGGATATGGACATTGTGGCGGTCATGGCAGGGGACAACCAGATGGACCCGGAGCAGCTCCCGCGTCTACTGATGCCGATCATCAAAGGCAGGGCTGACTATACCAAGGGCAACAGGCTTATCAGCAGGAATTTCCGCAGCGGGATGAGCAAATGGAGGTTCCTTGGCAATGCCATGCTTACAATGATCACAAAGATAGGCAGCGGGTACTGGCATATCACTGACCCGCAGAACGGGTACACGGCGATATCAAGACAGGCGCTTGAGGTACTGAACCTGGATTCCATATACACGTATTACGGATACTGCAATGATATACTGGTAAAGCTGAACACCTTTGGGATGAGGGTGGAGGATGTGGTGATGCCTGCGCGCTACGGCAGGGAGAAGTCCAAGATCAAGTATGGAAGGTATATCATGAAGGTAGCGCCAATGATCTTCAGAGGGTTCCTGTGGCGGTTGAAGACAAAGTACATGGTGCTGGATTTCCACCCGCTGGTGTTCTTCTACCTGGCGAGCATGGCGCTTGTGCCGGCAGGAGTTCTGTTCAGCATGTGGATATTATCCCAGAAATTGTATCAAATCCCTGTATCCCCCAACTTCCCGCTGCTTGCTGTTTTCATAACGCTCATGGGCGCTCAGCTACTTCTGTTTGCGATGCTCTTTGATATGCAGGCTGATAAGAGCAGAAGCGGGACGGTGTGACTGCTGATGATCTGCTTTTGTCCTGGAGAACAGGTATGCCAGGAGGAGCGTTATGATGGTAAATCCAATGATCTCGGAGATGAAAACATAGGAGAAATCAGGGGTATAAGAGTTCCTGATCGTAACAAGGAAATAATCAATCCAGTCATCAGAAGCTGCGCCCCGCGGAAAACTCCATCCAAGCAGGGGCCAGAGAAAGGTCACAGGCTGCGCCCACATGTGGTCTTCGAGCAGGTGGAGCAAAGATGCGCCGGATACAAGGAGCATGCGCGCATCCCTGCTGCGCCTGTGGAGATAAAGACCCACAAGAGCAAGAAAGAGGATGAATATCAGCGTATGGGCGATGAGGCGGCCGCTGGCAAGGGAATTAGCAAAGAGCACCCTTCCGAGTAGCTTGTCGATGATGTCGGGCAGTACGGCCCCAAGTGCCACGAACCAGTAATTGATCCTGCCCCGGATGCCGGGCACAAGGTAACCGAGGATAAAGAAGAGCCCGAGTGTGATACCGAGGTGGCCGAAAAGGAACATGACATACTTATAGGCTTCAGGACTTCAAAAATGCTCTCCATGTTCACCCTCACAAAATTCCGCGCCCTCTGCGGTGCAGTCGCGCAGCACTACCCCACCCTGACACTGGCAGAGTACTTCCAAGCAAAAGCGCTGCCTGAGAGGTTCGCAATGATGCGCCATGATATAGACAGAAGGGCGGGGAGCGCGCTCTTTACGGCGAGGGTGGAGCGGGAGTTGGGGATAAGACAGTATGTATAAGTTTCTATAAAATATATAATCATATAAACAGGTGATTCAAATGGCATCAGAAATAAAGAACACAGTCTGGATAAGATTGATAATGCAAATAATAGATACTGAAAAATTGATTATTAAGGAAGGTATATTATAAACATTATGAACATAGATGCTGAAGTCAGGGATATTAAAAAATACGTAATTGAGATCTCAAGAAAGATGGACGAGCTCCTTTATGACAGAGAAATTACCGCTATCATGAAGCTTTCCGAAACATCATTATATAAATTTTTTGAGGATGAACCCATTCTCTATAAAATAGAGGATTTGAAGGTCCGATATAAATGAAAGGTAAGATTGTCCTTGTGCCTTTTCCATTTACTGATCTAACAGCCGTAAAGCTCAGGCCAGCCCTGGTAATCTATGAAGGCAGGGAAGATGTAATACTGGCATTCATATCTTCAAAAATCCAATCTGATCTTTCTGAAGTGGATGTTCTGGTCACGAAGAATCATAAGGGTTTTAGAAGGGCAGGATTGAAAGTAGATTCAATAATAAAACTTGATAAAATTGCGACTGTATTGAAAGACCTTATTGTGGGCGAGCTTGGGGAACTTGATGAAGAACTCAAAAATGATGTGAATCAAAAACTAAAAAAGATAATGGAGATTTAAAGAAGACATAATATGCCCTTCGATTTCACCCTCACAAAATTCCGCGCCCTCTGCTCTGCAATAGCGCAGCACTACCCCACCCTGACACTGGCAGAGTACTTCGGAGGATTGGAGCTGCCCGACAGGTTCGCCATGATGCGCCATGATATAGACAGGAGGGCAGGGAGCGCGCTGGGTACGGCGAGGGTGGAGCAGGAATTGGGCGTAAAAGCAATTGAAAGTGAAGGATAATGTAAAGGCAGCTATAAAATATGGTAGGTGATTAAAAGATGGCGATTAATAGAGAAGAAATTAATGTATTAATGAGAATGAACATTTACCATTCTAAAGAGGATATTATAACGGACGCAATTAGAGCATTACTTGAGTCTAAACCATCACTAAAAGTGGAGATTGCTGTTGGTCTTTATAAATACGGGGAAGTAAGCCTTTGGAAGGCAGCAGACATAGCTGGAATGACTCTTGAGGAATTTAAGGAGATTCTCTCCAACAGAGGTATTAGAATCGAGACAGGGGGATCAAGGGAAGAGAGCAAGAAGAGGATATCTAAGGCAGTGGGAGACTGAATGTCTATTATCTTAGACTGCGATATAGCGAGCACTTTTGCCAAGATAGACAGAATAGCTCTCCTTAAAAAGATATTTCCAAAATCTGATATTTGTATAACCAGTTCTGTTTACATTGAGCTTCTGCGCGCCAGGAGGATTGGTTTCTCATTTCCTGATAAAATTTTTGAGTTAGACATTTTAAGAGATATCGAAGTAAAAGATAATACAATTATAAAAGGAAAAGAGGAGATATTAGAGATTTTTGATGCAGAGGATAAGTGAAGAGAACATATTGAGATGTCTCATGTCCCTCGATTTCACCCTCTCAAAATTCCGCGCCCTCTGCTCTGCAATAGCGCAGCACTATCCCACCCTGACGCTGGCAGAGTACTTCGAAGATGCGGAGCTGCCCGACAGGTTCGCCATGATGCGCCATGATATAGACAGGAGGGCGGGAAGCGCGCTGGGTACTGCGAGGGTGGAGCGGGATCTTTGAGGTAGTCAGAAATAGGTGATACATTGAAGGACAACATTTATTTCAAGGTCAAAACTCCATTATATAAAGAAATCAGAATTACAAAAGAATACTGGGATTTTGTGAAAACTGTAAAGCATCCAAATATGGAGGGTAAAGAAAAGGAAATAATCAAAACCCTAAAAGATCCAGAATTTATTAGAAAAAGCAACAAGGATGAAAGAGTTTACCTTTATTACAAGAGTACAGGCAACCGCTATATTTGTGTTGCTTGCAAGCATTTAAATGGGGAGGGATTTATTATAACAACATATATAACAGATCGATTAAAAGAAGGTGAAGAAATATGGAGAAAAAGCTATTAGTAATCCACAATAAAGAAATGGAGACCCTGGATATCTGGTTTGATGATCCCAGGAAAGAAGTTGTTTGCGAAGAAGTGGGGGAAGGTATTATTCTAAAGAAAGATAAGAAAAACAAGGTCATTGGATTAGAGGTACTTTACTATTCTAAAGAGGATGTTCCACTTGAATTCAAAGCACTCTCGTCAGAAGCGACGAGCTGCGCATAAATGAGATTTAAAGAAGACATAATATGCCCCTCGATTTCACCCTCACAAAATTCCGCGCCCTCTGCTCTGCAATAGCGCAGCACTACCCCACCCTGACGCTGGCGGAATACTTCGAAGGTGCGGAACTGCCCGATAGGTTCGCCATGATGCGCCACGATATAGACAGGAGGGCGGGAAGCGCGCTGGGTACGGCGATGGTGGAGCAGGAGTTCGGGATAAGGGCGACGTATTATTTCAGGATGAACGGTATTGTGTTCCAACCTGAGATAATGCGGGAGATAGAGGGCATGGAGCATGAGGTGGGGTATCATTATGAGGTGCTTGGGAAGGCTAAGGGGGACGAAACCGGGAGAATCCATTCGGGGATGGAATGGCAAGGGAGAGAATAAGACGGGTTATGGCAATGTTGGGAATATCTAGAGGTGGTGGAGAGATTAGGCGGCCATGAATACTGTTGAAGTAATCAATCTGGGGGAATCTGAAACTACTGAATTTAAGACCTCACTTGCTGATTGGAGGGATATTGTTGAGACGATCTCTGCATTCTCGAACAAAAATGGCGGATTAATTTTTATTGGTGTGGGAGATAATTGTGAGATCATTGGAGTTGATTGTGGGAAAAGAACAATTGAAAATCTGGCAAATCAGATTAAGCAGAATACGGATCCTGTTATCTGTCCTTCTGTTCGGATTGAGAAGGTTCATGAAAAGCCGGTTATTGTTGTGGATGTTGAAGAGACTATGCAAAAACCAGTTCTTGCTTTTGGTAGGGCGTTTATGCGGGTCGGAAAGTCGAATCAGACACTTGGACACGAAAGGATAAAGAATCTTGCTCTTGGGGCATCGAAG
Source organism: Candidatus Methanoperedens nitratireducens (assembly GCF_000685155.1). Taxonomy (GTDB): domain Archaea; phylum Halobacteriota; class Methanosarcinia; order Methanosarcinales; family Methanoperedenaceae; genus Methanoperedens; species Methanoperedens nitratireducens. The sequence goes on along the minus strand of NZ_JMIY01000003.1, from coordinate 223,841 downwards.
GTTTATTGGGACGAGAAGGTTTGCGAAGATGCGAATCTTGATGATATTGATGAAGTGAAAGTGAAATGGTTTTTGGATGAAAGAAATAGAAACAGAAATGTGGCTAAACCGAAAGATATGGCTTTTGAGGAACTGCTCATTAATATTGGTGCGATAAAATCATCTAATGGTTATATGAAACCTACAAATGCAGGAATATTGCTTTTTGGTAAAAATCCGCAGAGATTTTTTATTAATTCTGGATTACGGATTGTTAAATTTAAGGGCACTGATGTAACACAGCCTGTGATTGATAGAATCGATTGTAGGGGGACGCTCGGAGAAATTGTGAATATGGCAGAGGAATTTATAAGGAGAAATATCAGGTTGCTGAGTAAGAGGGTTCCTACAAGTTTTCAAAGGGAAGATAAATTTGAATATCCTATAGATGCATTGAGAGAAGCGCTGATCAATGCATTGATCCACAGAAATTATGATGAACCGGCGGATGTTAGGGCGTTTTTGTTCGATACATATGCAGAGATTATAAATCCAGGTACATTTCCCAAAGGGGTGACGCCAAAAAATCCAGTACACAAGCCTGTAAATCCAATTCTCTGTTCTCTTATGTATGATATGGGTTTTATTGAGAAATACGGTTCAGGCATTAAGTTGATGAGCAGGTTATGTGGAGACTGGGGGAATAAGGAGCCATATTACGACCTGCATCCATTGGAAACAAAAATTATCTTTGAATCTCAGATTAATGAAACGACTTATGTTGAGGCTGCTGATATCTCAGATAGGCTAAATGAAAGGCAGAAAAAAGCATTATACTTTGCACAGAAAAAAGGGCTCATAACACGAAAGGAGTATATGGATCTCAATTCCGTTTCCAATAAAACGGCGTATATTGAGTTAAAAGATATGGCAGAAAATGGATTCGTTACAATAATGGGAAAAGGAAGAGGAGTAAAATACGTTATCAAAAGTAACGATTAGGGTAACGATTAGGTAACGATTAAGCAGTTATTTTGCGGTAATTCCAGATAAATTTCGGATACAAAACAATAAACTAAAGCTTGATTGCGGGCATCCGGCACGGATATTCCATAACTCCGATTGCGTGAGTTCGTTTCAGTTCGTGGGAGTTCGGTGTTAATTATCCATCCTCCACCACAGATTTATTAAAATGTAATTATAAATATACCGGCGCCTCTGCGATCCCCGAACACCCCCAGAGCTCCAAAAAGCCATCATGTGAATTTTACATCACCGAAAGAATTAAATTTGTGACAGCTATTTATAGAAAACAAAATATATGAAAAAACCGCAGATAAACGCAGATGAACGCAGATTTGTTAAGCGTTTATCCGCGTTCATTTGATGTCAATATTAAATTGATCGTTATGTCACGACTTGAATAGAAAGTAAAACACCTTATGTCCCTCGATTTCACCCTAACAATATTCCGCGCCCTCTGCTCTGCAATAGCGCAGCACTACCCCACCCTGACACTGGCAGAGTACTTCGAAGGTGCGGAGCTGCCCGATAGGGACAGATGAATTAAGGGATATACGATGGATTTTGATTGCTCTCAACATGCAGAAATGAAGCTTAAGGAAAGGAAAATATCCAAATCTGAAGCTGAAGATATCATTAAAAATCCAGAAAGTGTATTTCTGGATATCGAAACCGGGAATCTGGTCGCTGTTGGTGAGCGAAAGTCCAGGCCGGGTCACAGACTTATAATTGTATATTCATCAGGCGAAAGAATTAAATTGATCACAGTTATTGATACTTCAAGGATGGAAATAATCAAAATGAGAGAGAAAAGAGGCAGATGGGTGAGAATTAAATGATAACCAGATACGATGCAGACTCAGATATACTATACCTGTTAATCAGGGAAGGAGAAATAAAGGACACTGTTGAAGTTTCCGAGGATTTATTCATAGAATATGGAGAAAACGATGAACCAGTTGGTATTGAGTTGTGGAGAGCCAGAAAGAATGTTTTTAGTGAACTTCTTAAATATTTAAATAAAATAACAGAAGTGAACACAGGTGAAAATATTCCATATAGAAAGAGGCTGCAAAAGGTAATGCGGCAATAAAATATATTGAGATGTCTCATGTCCCTCGATTTCACCCTTACAAAATTCCGCGCCCTCTGCTCTGCAATAGCGCAGCACTATCCCACCCTGACGCTGGCAGAGTACTTCGAAGATGCGGAGCTGCCCGACAGGTTCGCCATGATGCGCCATGATATAGACAGGAGGGCGGGAAGCGCGCTGGGTACTGCGAGGGTGGAGCGGGAGTTCGGGATCAGGGCAACGTATTATTTCAGAATGAACGGCAGCGTGTTCAGACCAGAACTTATTAAAGAGATAGAAGGCATGGGGCATGAGGTGGGATATCATTATGAGGTTCTGGGGAAGGCTAAAGAATCATGAAAATTCTTGTGTTAACTAGCTCATTTCCACGATATAGCGGAGATTTTGCGGGAAATTTTATTTATGAATTGACTAAGAAATTGAAAGATGACGGTCTATCGGTTATTATATTAGCACCTCACGATCCAGGTGCTAGATATCATGAAAATATTAGTGGATTAAAAGTATATCGATTTCCATATTTTTACCCATATCGCCTTCAAAAACTTACATATGGAAATGGCATTCCATATAATATAAAAAAAAGCCATTTAGCAAAAATACAGGTGCCTCTATTTATTTTATCTGAAATTTTTAATAGTATAAAAATAATAAAACAAGAAGATATTGATATAATTCATTCCCATTGGTTATTTCCGAGTAGTTTAGTTGCGGCGATTTGTCGCAGAATTTTTGGTATTCCTCATATAGCAACAGTACATGGTAGCGATGTAAATACTATAAAAAAATCTAAAATCTTAAAAATTATTTGTTCTTTTATCATCAAAAATTCGGATAGAATAACCACAAATAGTAGCTATACTAAAAATTTACTCTTATCAATTAATAACAATATTGAGAATAAAGTTAATATTGTGCCAATGGGTATAGATATAAATTATTTTCGATCCGAACATAATGAGAATCTAAAGGAGCATTTTAGGGCAAAATATCTCATATTAAGCGTTAGTAGATTGATAGAACTAAAAGGTATTGGATATTTAATAATTGCGATGAGGGACGTAATTAAAAATTTTCCTAAAGCTAAATTGGTAATTGTGGGTGATGGGCCTGAAAAAGAAAAATTAGAAAAGTTAACAGAAAGTTTATCCTTGAAAGATAATGTGATTTTTGAAGGTTACATTAAAAATTTTGATTTGTATAAATATTATGCTTCTTCAGACGTTTTTATTCTACCTTCAATAACCATTGATGGACAAAGTGATGGTCTAGGTGTAGTTCTATTAGAGGCAATGGCTTGCAGTACTCCAGTAATTGGGACCGCTGCGGGTGGAGTAACAGATATCATTAAGCACAATTATAATGGTTTTTTAATCCCTGAAAAATCCTCAAGAGATTTAGTAGACAGTATCTCTGAATTATTAACTAATGAGAGTTTGGCAAAGAAATTTAGGGAAAATGGATTGAAAACAATAAGAGAGAAGTTTTCATGGAATCACGTAATTGAAGAGTTTCATGAGATTTATGAGCACGCAATTGAGGAGAATCACAAGAATGGATAAATATCAATGTCATTTTTCTGAAACTAATACAGCCGTATCAAGTTTAGGTTCAAGAACACCTAAGTTTGAGAAAATATGGAGTATAATAGGCAATTATTCAAGCATAGATTTTCAAAATGCTGTTTGTTTGGAAGTTGGATGTTCGGCTGGAATTATTGTAAATCTATTATCTAAACATTTTAGGACAGCTATAGTTATTAACATAGATCATAATGCAATACTGTCAGCACATAAAATTATGAATGTGGAAGCATGTTTATTAGCTGGTGATGCATTAAGTCTACCACTTAAGGATAAATCTCTTGATGTAATAATCTGCAATCACGTCTATGAACATGTTACTAATTCGCATCTAATGATGAGCGAAATATATCGAGTATTAAAGGATGAGGGATTTTGTTTTTTTTCAGCCGGTAATAAATTTAGTATTATTGAAGGTCATTACCATATACCGTTTTTATCCTGGTTGCCTAAGTCAATTGCAGATTTATATTTGCGAATAACCGGCAAAGGGCAAGAATATTATGAAAAGCATCTTTCGTATTATGGTTTACGTAAACTTCTAAGTAATTTTGAAATTGAGGATTATACTATTAGAATAATAAAAAATTCAAGGCTACCGATATAATTCGAGAGAATTCACTTTTTACGAAGATGCCATGTTTTATCTATAAAAATCTATACTATTTTATACCTACTTATATATTGACTAAAAAAACCTGACAAATCGGAGATAATAGCGTGAAAGTCGTATTTAAACAAATAACTGGCGGATCTGGTGTTGATACATGGGCTAACAACCTATCGCAAGAAATTATAAAGCAAGGAATAGATAGTTCTGTAAAATATTTCCCGCAATATTATGCTTTTTTTCCTCAGCTATTGAGTTTTAAAAATGAAAAATTAAATGGGTCTTATATAACTCATTCTAATATTGCCTATGGATTTGCTTTTAAAACAGATTTACCTTTGGTTGTTACTGAGCATCACCTTGTTCATGATCCTTCTTTCTCACAATATATCACGACTCCTCAAAAAGCATATTATAAATTTGTTTATAAATGTGAAGAAAAAAGTCTAAAAGTTGCGAATGTAGTTACTTGTATCAGCAAGTACACAAAACAAAAATTAGAGGAGATATTTGGATATTATGATTCTAAGATGATATACAATGGTGTAAATATAGACATTTTTAAGCCGATGGCTGTAGAAAAAAAAAATTATGGAATTCCTGAAACAACAACTGTATTGTTTTTTGCAGGTAATTTATCGAAAAGAAAAGGTGGGGATTTATTACCAAAAATAATGAATAAAGTGGGTGATGATTTCATATTATTAGCAACATCAGGACTTAGAAATGATTTTAAAGAAGAAACAAAAAATATCAGGACAATAGGCAGACTTAGTGAAAAGGAGTTGGTGAAAGCTTATAATCTATGTGATATTTTTTTGTTTCCCTCTCGATTAGAAGGTTTTGGATTAACAGTTGCGGAAGCGATGGCTTGTGGAAAGCCTGTTGTGACAACAAATTGTTCTTCCCTACCTGAATTGATTGTTGATGGTAAAGGAGGATTTTTATGCAAAATAGATGATATTAATAATTTTGCAGATAATATAATAATGCTTGCAGGAGACGAAAATATGCGAGAGAAAATGGGTAAATATAACAGGGAAAGAGTATTAGAAAAGTTTACATTAAAAAAAATGGCAGAAGAATATATCAAAATTTACCGAAATTCAATTTAGAAGTAACATGGATAGCAGAAAAGATAATCTAATAAATTCCCAAAATTGCAATAAAAACAGCCGCATTGAAGTGCTTGTGATTTTTTTATTCATTGATGCTTTAGTTGGATTATTCATTGCACTCAGATACGAAATTGCTCTACCATACTCGTATGTATCTATATTTATCTTAATTTATTTATTGTTATTTGCATCGTTTAAATATAATGTAACTCGGATTTATCCTATGCTTGTAATTTTTTATACAATATCTATTGTATCCGTGTTTGCAATTAGATTTGGATTATTTCACGGCGATTCTCAAATAGATTTAACATCTGTGCAATATATCCTAAGATATGGCTTTATTAAAAATGTCCAATCCTATTCTTTTGAACTTTTCCCCGTAATTCATATACTTACGGTCAGTTTAGGTCTTATCATAGGTGAAAATAATGCTACTAGCATATATAATGTGGCGATATGGATGCCTACAATAATTTCTATTATATTAGCACTATTCACCTTTTTAATAATAAACAAAATTACAGGAAAAAGTAAACCAGCATTGTTAGGAGCCATTATTCTGGTTTCATTACCTTTTATAAGTAGATGGCTGATGCAGTTTACAAGAACTACAGCTGCACTTGCATTCTTAATAATTTTAGGGTACCTATTAATTAAAACAGATCGAGATAAAATAACATCATCATTAAATATTCTAATAATCATTCTCATTTTAACAGTTATACTTGCTCATCCTGTAGTATCATTTTTCGGGGTTTTATCTCTTATTTTTATTTTTATTTATGAAATAATCCGTACATCACTTGGTTCAAAGTTAGATAAAATTGTTGAGAGCACCCCTTCTGTAAAAAGATTTGATGTGCTGGTAGTGTTATCTATAACCCTTTTAGTTATATATTGGATATATAATGCATATATGTTAAATCCATTTATAAAGACCATGCAATCATTTTTTATCTCATTTGAAACGTTCTTTAAAGGTTCAATAACCAGCGAAATATTAAATAATAGAGCACAAAGTTCGTTTTCAGTTGCATCGATCGAATTTAAGATATTTGGACTACTTAGAGTAATTTTTTTTATTATTATCTCGTTAATTGGTTTACGATTCATATCATTTGATAAAAAATTTAAATCGATTGTTACACCTTTATCCGTCTTTGCTATTATATTTTGGGCAATAAACTATGGCACGAGTGTTTCTTCAACAACATTTTATAGAACGGCTGTATACTCATCTTTATGGCTCATAATGGTAGCAGGTTACTTTATTTATAGAATTAATGAAAGCCGATTAAGTAAATTTAGAAAAACCTTAATATTTACTTTATTAACAACTCTTTTAATTATACCAGCTCCATTTTTTAGTGGTGAAGTTGTTTTGCCTAGCGATTGGTTGTATAGTCCACATCCAATTGAACAAATAGATTATGAACATGGAGAAGCTCAACGATTTTTAGAACATTATCATATAGATGTAGCCCTATGGATTAATAAATATACAGACAATACGTCTTTAATATGGTCGGACGGAGCCTACAGTTATGCGGCTATTTCTGGATATGGTGAGCGGAATGCAACTTATTCAAACGTTGCACTAACAAAGGATGGAATTATTATACATGGACTTAAAACTTTGAAAGTAAATTATGTAGCACTAAATGATTTGATGCGGAGAGCATTAATGATTCCATATGGGATTCCTCCATTTTACCCACATTATAACTATAATGAATTGGAAACAAATTTTTCTTCTTATAAAATTTATGATTCAGGAGATGCAAATGTTTATAAAATTTCATAGAGGGTTATAAAAAGTTATCCAAAGAGTCTGGTATATAAAACAAGGTGGCGTATTTAAAACCACCCCATCCTCTTCACCACCACCACAATCCCCAGCCCAAGAACAGCATAAGTAACCATCCACGCATACCCTACCCCCACGATCCCGAACTTCAGAATAAGAACATAACTCAACCCCAGCAGAAGCAAAAACCGCAGTAGATTCAATTTCACAATGCTCTCAACCCTCATCCTTACGTTCTGAACCGGAACAAACAGCGAATGCACAGCAACAAAGAAGCTTGATAGAGCCAGCAATCTCAAAAGCTCAGAAGCTTCAGCATAATCTTTCCCGACCAGACCAAGTAAGAAATCCCCGAAGAAATAGATCAATATAACTGCTGGAACCAGGAAAGAGTAAATAGCCAGGCCAGCCCTGATCACGTTCTTCCTCAAACTTTCGCCGTGGCTCCCCTCCACAAAAAGTGAGGTGCTCAAAGCATCCGGGATTATAAGAACAAGATTCCCGATAGCAAAAGCAATGTAATATTTAGCAGCCTCAGCCTCTCCAAGTAAATTCAGGATCAATATCGGCATAACTAATGTAGGAACTGCGAGGAGAACATTTGACATGTAATTGCCGGATGAAAATCTAAAAGACCCTTTTATGAACTGCTTATCCACCCTGAGATCAAATACTATTAACCTGCTTAAAATTAAGAATGCAAATAAAGCTGCAATTAAGTAGGCAAGGCCCATAGAGCCAAATATGCCAAAGCTTCCGAGAAATACCAGTGGGATTAACAGCAGGATCCTTGAGGCAAGTAAAACATTCTGAAAGAAGAAATGACCTGCTCTCCTCATGGCCACAAAGGCATTTCCAGTTGTTGCAGCCACTGAGTTCATAACCGCAAAAACAAGAAAAACCATAGCATAACCTGAATCCTGAATAAAAGACAGGCCTGGAGAGAAAAAGCTAATACCTGAAATATAAATAATTCCCACAATAAAAGCAGAGACTGTAGTTACGATCAAACATGTGCTGAAAACCTTGCTTTTATCACTGCCGGGAAGAAAGCGGATTATAGAGAAATCAAGCCCGAACCTTGAGAAAAGTATGACCAGCCCCAGGGAAGAGATCAGAGCTGTAGCCAGGCCGACATCTTCTATTGAATAAAACCTTGCTGCGATCATCCAGAAAATGAATCCGGCAGCAACGTTAAAGACCCTGCTCAGAACCAGGAAAAATGAATTTTTATATAAATGATTATTTAAATATTGTTTAATATTGTTTAAATTCTTCATGTGTTTTTGGTATCGCAATCCTCATGCTGATTTCCAGAGCGTTTTCCCCGCAAGTTCCTCTGCCAGGTTTGAGCCGGTAAAGCCTGCACCACCTGTTACCAGTACCCTTTCGTTTTTCATTTCCGTTTTTCCAAAACCCTCTATGTTTAATTAATATTTAAAAACTGCGGATTATTATCACGATAATTATCGGTTTCATGTGGCATATCAATAAGGTATTCATGTCGACTTGCACCACTATTCCGACTGCTTTATGCCCATCCCGGAAAACACAGGGCTAAAAGGAAAAATACCGTATTGAGATCCAATACAAGACCCGGCTTGCGAGCGGCGCTTCCATGGCCCAATGCTTTGGATCTTTATAGTACACAGCTTGCGCTGGGAGTACATAAAGTCTGGAGATTGTTGGAGAATATGGGCAATGTTTGGATATTCACACACACGCTCTCTATCAAGTCATATCTTCAATTAGAAGCTTCTTGGTTTATTTTTTCACGTATCCATGAGCCGATCAGCTTATCATAGCTTTTCTTTTTCTTCTGGGCGATTTTCTTAAGCTTTTCAGAAAGATCGCTATCTATTTCCAGTATTATTCTGTGTTTAGTAAGATTAACTTCGATTTCAACCGGCTCTGTGTCTTCTATATACTCTGCAAAACTGTGGTTATCCCAGTAATCAGCCGCTTCTTCCAGTGATTTGAAATCTGGTATTTTTTTGGTCATAATTTTAAATACATCAATTTTTCCTTAATATCCATTTCTCGTGCACTTATTATTAATGCTTCGTTAGTTCTCTTGAAAATGAAGACTACGAATAACAGACGGTTTGTATCTGTGCTACCAAGCGCATAATATATATTTTCTTTAACATAATTTCCTGCTGGACCACGTCGGAACTTTGGTTTATTCTTAAAAACATCTTCAACATCAGTTACAGTAACATTGTGCTTATAGCGTATTTTTTCAATAATCTCATCAAGCCAGATTATTCTATCAATCCTTATTTATATCACCACCTCTTAATTCTTGTCACCGCGTCCAATCCCTTTGTACACAAAGCCCTCAGCGATGAAATCGTCAGGCTTGATCACGTTCCGTCCGTCCACTATCACTGGATGCTCCTTACCCATTAACTCTTTAAGAGCGGATGCATCCAGTTTGAAATACTCGTCATGCCCTGTCAGTATCGCCGCTGCATCAGCATTCTTTACCACATCTGATAATTCATGGGATATACTTACACCCGGATACTCTTTCACATAAGGATCGTGAACCTCGACTGCACATCCTGAATCAAGCAGCAGTTTCCTGTATAGTTCAGATGGTGTATTCCTGGCATCATCCGAGTTCCTGATAAATGCCCAGCCCAGCAAAGCGACCTTCGAATCCGCTGGGGTCTTACCTGCCCTTGAAAGTGCCTCAACTGTCAGATTATACATATGCACTGGCATAAAATCGTTCACTTTCCGCGCCAGTACAAAGATAGATTCCATACCCTGTGGATAATCAAGCTTCCCCCCCGATATCTTCACTCCCCTCTCTAAGTGATACGTATCCTTGGTCAAACAGTGCCCTCCAACGCCAGCGCCGGGATACAGAACCGCGCGGGTGATGCCCTCGCCCTTCAGGCTGTCTATGCCCGTCCTTACGTCGTACACGTTGATGCCCATCACCTCGCAGTACAGCGCCAGCTGGTTGATCGCTGCTATCTGGAGGTCGCGGAAGGTGTTCTCGGCTGTCTTCGTCACCTCCGCAGCAGTGGCGGTCATGGGGATGATCCTGCCGGATGTAAGCACCAGGGAATACAATTCAACCGCCCTCTGTGTGCTTTCCCTGTCTATGCCTCCAACTATGCGGTCGTGCTCCCTGATGTTGCGCAGCAGCCGCCCCACCATCACCCTCTCTGGGGCATGGGCAAGCGCAAAATCCTCACTCGCTTTCATGCCTGATTCCTCTTCCAGTATCTGCCTTGCAAGTCCTCCGGTGGTACCTGGGGTAATGGTGGATTCAAGTACAACGAGAGTTCCTTCTGTAATATTCCTGCCTGTAAGCCTCAATCCCTCTATCAAGGCACCAAAATCAGGCTCCAAGCTCTTCGCGCTTAAAAAAGGTGTCTGTATGGCAAGGGTAACGGCATCTACTTCTGATATCCTGGTAAAATCAGAAGTGCATCGGAACTTCCCTGCGTCCACCACCTTTTTGATTAGCTCTTCCAGTCCGGGCTCATCGCCTTTCAGCGGACTTTCGCCCCTATTTAACATATCTATCTTGTAGCCAGATGTCGGCGAGTCGCGCTGGAATCCCCATACGAACTCAAAGGCATCTGAATCAGCAAAAAGCACTGCTGCCGGAATGCCTACATAACCCATGCCAATAACACCTATCTTCCTGATAGGACCTTTTTCATCGAGTATATTTTTCAGTTTACTGCTCATACTTACAACCATCTATAGTTCAATCTTTACTGCTTTTCCTTTGTTATATGATTCGACTGCTGCAGTTGCTACCTTGAGCGCATGTATCCCGTCTTCTCCAGAGGGGCTGGGCTCAATATCGTTAGATAATATACGAATAAAATATTGAAGTTCTTTCTTCAATGGTTCGTCCTTTATCACTTTTGCTGTCCTTATCCATTCACCGTCATGCAGTTCCACGGTCTGATCGATATAGTCAAGATATGCCACACCCTTAAGTCCGATAGCTGTCAGTTTTCGCACCTTATGCGGCGTAAGCCAGTTCGTCTCCACTATTCCTGAATATTCGTGATTAAAGCGCAGGATGATTGCTGCATGGTCTTCAAGTGAGTGAATATCTGCGCCGGCAATGGCATACACCTCATTTACCTTCATGCCGTACAGGTAGGATAGCACATCAATATCATGCACCCCGATATCAAGTATTACGCCGACATCGCGTATCCTGGGATTATAAGGACCAACCCGACGCGTTGAGATAGATACGATCTTGCCCAGTATCCCGGATTCGATTATCTGTTTCAGTTTTGTTACTGCCGGATTGAACCTCTCAATGTGACCTACCATTAATTTAACACCCGCATCTTTAGCAGCATTAGTCAGTTTTTTGGCATTTTCCAGAGTATCAGCAATAGGTTTTTCCACAATCACATTCACGCCAGAATTAATAGCATCCAGACCGATGGATGTATGCAGGGTCGTAGGCACAACTATGCTTACAGCATCAAGGTCCTGCTTGAGCAGCACCTCATGATCAGTATAGCCCTCAATGCCGTATTGCCTTGATAGTTCTTTCACTCTTTTCTCTGAAACATCGGATATACCAACGAGTTCAACATTCTCCATCTCATTGTAGATGCGTACATGGTGCTGTCCCATTGCACCCGCACCAATAACTCCTACCCTCATCCAGCCGCCTCTTCAATTGTCCTGATGATGTGGTCCAGATCTTCCCTTGTGACAGTCGGGTGTACTGGCAGGGATATCACCCGCTTCGAAGCTATTTCGGTATTTCTTAATGAATCCCGATAGCCGAGATTGTTATAAAAGGGCTGCTTATGTATCGGTATCGGATAATATATGCCTGTTCCGATACCATTTTCTCCTAAGATCTTAACAAGCATATCCCGTTTGAATTTGCACCCGTCCGTGACCCTGATGGTATACTGATGAAAAACATGCGTGCAGCCCTTTCTTACATGCGGGATCCCGATTCCCTCAATGCCCTTTAAGCCCTGGGAGAGGTATCTGGCGTTCTCTGCCCATCTCCTATTAAAATCGTATAATTGTACATTTTTATCTAACGTTAAATCCTCAGGTTTTTTAAATATCATAGAAATATCCATGTGGGACTAGGGACAGATTATACGCATTGCTGAACATGCTACAGGAATATTCACCTTTAAGAATAACAACCTCATTTTTCCTTGCCAGTTCCTCTGCCAGGTTTGAGCCGATGAAGCCTGCACCACCTGTTACCAGTACCCTTTCGTTTTTCATTCCGTTTTTCCGAAACCCTCTATGTTTAATTAATATTTAAAAACTGCGGATTATCATCACGATAATTATCGGGTTCATGTGGCATATCAATAAGGTGTTCATGCCGACTTGCACCACTATTCCGGCTGCTTTATGCTCATCCCGGAAAACACAGGGCTAAAAGGAAAAATAACGTGTTGAGATCCAATGCAAGACTCGGCTTGCGAGTGGCGCTTCCCCTGGGCGGAGCCGGGCGCTCTGGATCCTTAGATGGCATAGCTCGCGCTGAGAGTACATAAAGTCTGGATGTTTTGCGCGGGGTTCTATCGGCGCGCCGGACTGTTAGAAGATGTAGGTTAAGAAATCAAATTGGAACTGATTCAGGTTCAAAAACTTTTATTTTATTCGATATCTGATCAAAATGACTGTCATATGTCACGATACAATCACAATTTTCAACATACGCCGAGATTGCATGTGGAATGTCCGTTCTATCGCTCATTGAGAACATATCCTGGTGAATAATTCTCTTCTCACGGGATAAAAGCTCAGTAAGTTCAATTCGATTTATACTCAGAATTTCTTTTATTAATGCGAGACCAATCTTGCGAGCCGTTTTCTTATCTTCATATTCAAAAGGCAGTAAAAAAAGTTCGTGGATTGAATAAAAAGAAATAACAAGCGTTGATTCTTTGTCATTACATTTTCTAATAAGCCTGTTACATTCGGAATATCGCCTGGTATCTTTATCTTTGAAATAAGTTAAAGCTGCAAGGATTGTGGTGTCAAGATAAAGTTTCATTTATAATTTATATTAAGGCATCGATTTTTTCAGGATTTTCTACAACATCCACCAGAGTTTTTGATAGTATCAATGCCAGTGTTGAAATTCCCTGTTCTTCAAGTAATCTCGTACTCTTTAATCTGGCTTTATGAACTGCTTCCACAAGTTCGATTTCTTCCTTCTTCATATTCTAACACTCAATTACCACTTTAATGTATATAGGATTATGGTGTTTTGCCTGCTTTTAACCCTGTCACCAAAAACCTCACAAGTCCGGCACCCAATCATCAGCCTCATCTCCTCATATTAACTCCAGCCGCCTAACCTCACTGCGATCCCATGATCCCTTCGAGGACATGGTCCGCGCCGTCACTATCCAGAACAGAAGCCCGAAGAACGCACCGAACGCGGAGTTGAGCATCATGGTGATGGAGTTGCGGTAGAGGGGGTCGCGGTAGTATTGCTTCAGGGTTGTGAGCATCAGTGCTTATAATTACTGGGAGTACATAAAGTCTTAAGGTTGCGTGAGAATCCTATCGGCATGCCGAAATGTTGAAAAATAATATCACTATAATCAATATGTTTGATGCAGATTAACCCGAGTTAGTTTGGAGTTCGTTTTGAGTTAGTTGTTATCGTTTTCTTTGCGCCCTTTGCGTTCTTGGCGGTGAATGTTTTGCTCTGGAAGTTGCATCGGCTTTTTACGAAGCGCCGTCACTGGAAAAATATATAATCTAAATAATTCATGCATATATTGATGCGCCCCGCCTGTTGCCATCCTTTACAGCAGCCGCAAGCCCGGTATAGCATAAACTTTACACTGCAGCAGATTCTGCCACATTTACTCTTGCTATGATAAAATCTTCTTCTACTGGTACCTTCTCTTCTTCTTTTAAAGCAAGTATATGTGCTTCGATTGCTTCCTTTACATTTTTTATTGTTTCTTCGACCGTCTCACCCTGAGAATAGCAGCCGGGTAAGGCCGGGACTTCTGCCCAATAACCTCCTTCTTCGGCTTTATAAACTAATACAGTGTATTCCATTATCTCATCTCCTTTTTAACAATCGCATGAATTCCTCTTCAGTCAATCCTGCTTTTTTTATTGCTGCTTTGATCAGACCGATTTTAAGTTCTTTTGAGACTGGTATTGTGATAATTTGTCCATTTGGCATCTTGATATTAACATGGTCGCCTTTACCGCTCCTTTTAACTCCTCCAGCTTTTACAAAAGCTTTTATTGCTTATTTTCCTTTGATCTCTCTAAGCCAAGGCAATGGAAATTCACCTGCTCTCTGAAGTTGGGCTGATCGGCTCTTTCAAATGCTTTGCTAAATTCATAATCTTATATAATGTCTATCTGTATTTAAGTATGTTCCAGTGCCTTTTGCAGTGAATCCATCCTGCCCTACACCCACCCCTCTCTCCATACCATCACCCCAACGCCAGCGCCCCCTATTCCATAGCCCACCAGCCATGCATATCCGACTCCAGCAATCCCGAACCAGAGCATTTTAGAGGGCATAGCTTGCGCTGAGAGTACATAAAGTCTGGATGTTGCACGGGGTTCTATTGGCGCGCCTGGTGGGAATTGCTGAAGGTGTTCCGGCGCTTGAGCCATCTGCGTTCATCTGCGGTTTGTTATTTGCACTATTAGTTGCTTTTTTACCTACAGGCGCGCGGAATTGTTAGAAAATATGCTCTATGTGTTCTCTCCTGCATCTCTTAAAATTTCAGAACGCAAATCCTCATTTAACCAGAAGCCAGTTTCTCCCAGTTCATCCAAGACTGCACCTAAACTTGCTATCCTGCCTGTATGTTTCGCTTTTAACAGGATCCCTATGGTACCGATGATTTTCAACTTGTATACTCTGGCAAATTCTCTTGCTTCATAGTCATCAAGTAAAATCAAATCCGCCTCCTCCTGAAGTGCCAGTGCTATGGCTTCCGACTCTCCTTCATCCAGAAAAGAATTGAGAGCTTTCTTAAGCTCAATATTCTTTATTTTCGCTACCCTGAGCCATGATGCATTCTTGATATTGCTTGAATCATCCCTGTCTTTGCCATCAATCACACATTCCTTGTAAACCGCCTCGGGTATCAATACTTTCTCAAAGAAATCCCTCAACAGCTCCAATTTCCCGATTTTGGCAAGGTGAATAAGAGGAGATGAATTACACACTACTTTTGGCAAAAGCTAAATCCTCTCCAAGCTCTTTTTTTGTATAATGACGTGATATCTTTCTTCTTCCCAGTTCCTCTAAAAATTCCCATTTGCTCAAGCCAGCCAATTTTCTTGCATTTCCAAGAGAGATGGCTCCTCTCTGGTAGAGTACTATCGCCAGTTCGATCTTTAATGTTCTTTCTAATTCCATTTTAGGAATTTTTATTGAGGTTAATATGTCGTCAGGGATCTCCACTAATTTCATGAAATATGCACCATTACTATTTAATTCTAATATAACTTATATCATTCCCTATAATAAATATCATTCCTTATAATAATTCAGGCAAATACTTCACAAGCCCGGCATCCAGCCCCAGCCTCGAAAGCCCCACTATCAGCGCCGCCGCCGATATCGCCGCGGTCGCAAGCCCGATATCCTTCGAGGACATGGTCCGCGCCGCCACTATCCAGAACAGGAGGCCGAAGAACGCGCCGAATGCAGAGTTCAGAATCATGGCGATGGAGTTGCGGTAGAGGGGGTCGGGTAGTATTGCTTTAAGGACATGAGGTAAGTTTTGATCCTGAAGCCATCTGCGTTCATCGGTGTCATGCTCGCCGTGACGCATAGACACGCATCAAGGGGCGCAACCCTTGAGGATGCAGACACGTATTTTTTATATTGTAAAAGTTGTATCTGCTTACTTATCGATGATCAAGCTTGAATTTCGACCATCAAAGGTCACTGAATACTTATCGATAACGCTCCGTCCAATCAAAACATCTCCTTCATCCTGGTAAAAAGCGATAATATCTCTATGTTCGTCTCCAAGGAATTGCATATGTACCCAGCTATACCACGTTGTAACGATGCCTCCCACCGCGCTCGCGCTGGCACGGTTATGCATTTCCAACCCAAGCTTTATCCAGAGATCCCTGGGTATAACAACAGTATCTGAGCCGGTATCAAGATATGCATAAGCCCTCGCCTTTTTATTGGAAACGGGATTAATAAGAGTGATCAAAATCAGAGGGTCATTATCGATATATTCGAAAATAGCCTTCTCAGACATATTTTCGATTCTTCAGCCGGACAACTGAGGGGTTTTTACCTACTCTCCGCATGAATATCCTATGATGTGGTCTTTTCTTCTTTGCTTCAAGACCTACTTCACTGGCATACTCTCCAACAGCTACAATGCTGTTTTCATCAATATCTATGGCAATTATCTTCCCCTGATACAATTTCTCCAATTCTTCCCTGTGAGTTTCATAAATTTCTTTCGCTTTTTCATCGATAATACTGGGCTCTGACATGAAAATTCTCTCGTTAATTAGGTTTATCTGTTTTTCATCTATATATCTTTATGTTAACAATTCTTCCTTTTTCCTAAGCCCATCCCTCCTTCATCACCATCGCATTCGCCCCCAGCACACCCCAGCCCCACCAGCCCGTACTTCAAAAGAGCCACGTACCCCCAGCCCAACTATCAGCACAGAGAGCGCAAAGCTCGCAAAAATTGTTGTTGCTATGTTTTGCGTCTTTTGCGCTCATTGCGGTGAATGTTTTGCTCTGGAAGTTGTATCGGCTTTTATGAAGCGCCGCAACTGTAAAAACATGATATTGATGTAATCAAATCTATGTTCATCTTCGATTTGTTATTTGCGCCATTGGTTGCCCATTTACCTATAGGCGCGTCGCAACAATCAACCTTTTTCAATCGTATTTATGATTTCTTCACTACATGCTATCCTCCCGCTGCAACCGGCGCACCCACCCCACCATCCATACCCATAATGCTGTACTGCTCCCAATTCCATAGCCCACCAGCCATGCATACCCGACTTCAGTAATCTCGAACCAGAGCATAAAAGCATAGCTCAACCCGGTAAGTAAAGCGAACAAAAGCCCGCTCAGTAAAACCAGCCCTTTAACATCCTTCTGAACCTTCTTTATCGAGAAATAAACAAAAACCACGGCAACAAAAAAGCTTGAAAGAACCATAATTCTCAAAAGTTCAAGCCCGCTTGCAGCATAATCCCTGCCAACGATCCCGAGCAGCCAGCCACCAGCAAAATAAAGGATCACAATTGCGGGAGTTAGAAGCAAAAAAACCGCTGCAATTGATCTTATGGTAGTATTTTTCAGCGCTTCTCCGTGGCTTCCCTCAACGAAGAGGGATGTGCTTATGGCAGTGGGGATCATAAAAAGCAGTGATGCGATTGCAAAAGCTATGTAATAATGTGCTGCCTCCTCAGCCCCCAGTACATTCAGGACCATAATCGGCAGAATCATATTTGGAGCTGCCATGAGCAGCCCGGAAGCATAATTCCCGGCCGAGAAATGCAGGGAATCATTAAGGAACACCCTGTCGATAGTGAGCTTTGGCCTGATCCCATACCGGGCAAGAAAAGCAAGCGCTACAATAAACGCAAGTACAAACGAGATCCCAACTGCGCCGAAGATGCCGATAGCCCCAAGTGCTATAAGCGGGATAAGAAAGAGTATTCTTGAGCCGACCACAAGGCTCTGGAGAAAATTAAACCCTGCTCTTCGAATTGCAACAAACGAGACGCTTGTTAAAGTGGCAACAGAATTTGCAGCAAGAAAGATCAGGAAGAGAGTTGAGTTCAAAGGTGATCCTAATAGGCTTAACTGCGGTGAGAGTATATCCACTCCAAGGATGAATACTGCTCCGAAAACAACCGCAAAAGCAGTCGTTATGAGTACAGATGTATTGAAAACTCTGCTTTTGTCATTCGATGGAAAAAAGCGGATTATGGTAGTATCCAGGCCAAATCTGGATAGCAGTATGATAAGACTCATAGAAGAGATAAGTGCTGTTGCAAGCCCCACATCCTCCTTCGGATAGAGTTTCGCTGCGAGCATCCAGAAGAAGAAGCCAAAGCCTGCACCGGTTATCGATGTGAGCATGATAAAGAAGGAGTTCCTGTAAAGAGGGTCGCCAATGTATCTTTTTATGTCTGGATGCATGTTTGCGTGTAGTATGGATGTGGAAGGCTTAAACCTTGATTCCTGCAAAGATTTTAATCTATTAAAATAATTAAGAGGAATCATGCAGGAGTACAAGATCAGAATCCTTGATATGCAAAAAGAAGAGAGGCCAAGGGAAAGACTCATAAAGAATGGCGCGGCTGCGCTGAGTGATTCTGAGCTTCTGGCCATAATCCTGAGGACGGGCTCAAGACAGGAGAACGTGATCAATCTATGCCAGAGGATATTATCACAATACA
This sequence comes from Candidatus Methanoperedens nitratireducens, assembly GCF_000685155.1. Taxonomy (GTDB): domain Archaea; phylum Halobacteriota; class Methanosarcinia; order Methanosarcinales; family Methanoperedenaceae; genus Methanoperedens; species Methanoperedens nitratireducens. Next base: position 205,192 of record NZ_JMIY01000003.1, on the reverse strand, counting down.
ACCTGAAGCAGCTCTCACAGATAAGCCCTGACCAATTAATGAAGATCCATGGGATCAAGGAGAGTAAAGCAGCGCAGATTGCATCATGTTTTGAGATCGCACGAAGGCTTGAATCCTTTAATGAGGATGCAAAACCAAAGATCAACTCACCTGAGGATGTCTACAGGCGAATCTACCCCAGGATGAGGGAACAGAAAAAAGAGAATTTTATCGAGCTCTGTCTGGATACCAAAAACCAGATAATCAAAGAGGAGATTATTTCTATCGGATCGCTCAACGCCAACATCGTACATCCAAGAGAAGTATTTAAGGCTGCACTGGCAGTATCAGCAGCGCACATAATCCTGGCTCATAACCATCCATCCGGTGATCCAACACCGAGCAGGGAAGATATAGAGATAACAAAGAAATTGATAGAGGCTGGAAAAATTATAGGAATCGACGTACTTGATCATGTTATAATAGGAGATGGGCGGCATTTTAGCATGAGAGAGGCAGGGCATATTTAATATGGGATCCTCTGCGCTCATCCTGGCTGGCGGGAAGGGCAGCCGCCTTGGTTACCAGGAGAAGGCACTTGTAGATATTAATGGCAAACCCTTGATAGCCTTCGTTATCGAAAGCCTGGAAAAAGCAGCGGATAACATTATAGTATCTGTGCGCGATACAGCACAGGGCGAGCTGCTGGATTCTGTTCTGTCAGGTCATGAGTATAGATTTGCATACGATATCTGTAAAGATACAGGTCCGCTTGCTGGCATACTCTCAGGCATGCTTATATGTGAGGATGAATACTGTTTTGTTGCAGCATGCGATATGCCCTTTATAAATGAAGATGTGATCAAGATGCTCTTTAGGGAGAGCGAACATTATGATGCTGCCATTCCCCGATGGGATGATGGCTTTCTTGAGCCCCTGCATGCTGTTTACAGATGCGAGCCTATGATAAAAGAGACAAGAGAGGCAATTGAGAAGGGGGAGACTATAATTCTGGCTCCTGTATTCAGGTTGGATGTCAATTATGTCTCAGTAGATAGGATTAAGAGCATCGATCCTGATTTAAGAACATTCATGAATATCAATACATACAAGGATATTGAAACATACAAGGATATCGAAAGATTATCCAAATAATTTTAATATGTACATAAAGAACTATCAGGCAAATCAATTAACCGATGATGTATCGCACGAGATAACATACCAGGTAGCAGTTGAGGATACCATCGAACTGTTTGTAAATAGAATCCTTACTGCTTCAATCCTGGCTACTCCTGAGATGATAGAAGAGCTTGCTCTTGGCTATCTCATCTGCGAAGGGATTGTGAAAAATCCTCACGAGATCAGGGAGCTGCACATAGAGGAGAGGACAGTATATGTAGAGATAGAGCCTACAGAGCATCTTGAGCTCTGGCGAGAGCTGCGGTCATCCGGATGTATCGGTGTGCGGTGGGACGAGAACGAAGCGATATCAGTCAGATCAGATACTGTATTCAGGCCAGATGCAATTAAAAGAAGCTTCACATTTTTAGAGTCAGAGATATACAAAAAGACACACGGAACCCATGCTGCATGCCTTGTGAATACAGATGGTGAATGCATAGTAAAGGCTATAGATGTGGGACGGCATAACGCTTTTGATAAAGTGGTGGGCTGTGCATATCTTGAGGGCATTGATCCTGGCAGGCATTTCCTTTCTTCAACAGGGCGGCAGTCTGCAGGCATGGTACTAAAAGCAGCACGGGCAGGAATTCCGTTAGTTGCGACAAAGACAGCACCCCTGAATACAGGTGTGGAGGCTGCCGAACGGACCGGTGTCTGTCTTGTATGTTTTGTCTTGCATAATAAAATATCGGTCTTCACACATCCATGGAGGCTTGGTCTGTGATGCCTCCTGTGATCTGCATTATGGGAAAGAGCAAACTCGATAGATCGAGATTGATGGAGGCACTGATAAAAGAGCTTAAAGCCCGCGGTCTTCGGGTGGGTGCTTTGAAACACCACAAACACGGTGATTTTGAGATTGATATACAGGGCAAGGATACCTGGAAATATGCAAAGGCTGGAGCAGATACAGTAGCGATATCTTCATCTGTTAAACTTGCGGTAATTAAGAATGTTGAAGGTGAGATGGAGCTTGGTGATCTCTGTGATAAATACTTTGCAGATAATGATCTCGTGCTTGCCGATGGCTTCGCCCTGTCTGGTAAGCCCCGCATAATAATAGCGGACAGTGATGAGGATATAGATATTTTCAAAAGAGGATGCTGTGTTGTGGCAGTGGTGGGGAGAGCAGGGATAGAGCTTGATGATATTGATGGTATTGCGAACAGGATTTTGCAAGATTTTTGCTTGTCAAATTAAAAAATATACAAAACCACTATATAAAACTGCAAACACAGACCGCAACATTTATTAGAATTATGCGGGTTATACTTGCATATGGATAAAGAGTTCTTAATAAGCTACCTCAAAGAAAGAAACTACTGGTGGCAAACAAAAAATGTAAAGCCATCGGACAAAGGAATTCCGAGATCAGGTTATCTCGACAAAATACAGGAATCAGATAAACTTGAAAGAATAATATGCCTCTCTGGGATAAGACGAAGCGGAAAAACGACTATACTTTACCAGTACATAGAACATCTTCTTAAAACAATGCAACCTGAGAGAATCGTCTACGTAAGAATAGATGACCTTATAGGTAGAATTGATAGCATTCACGATATTCTGAACACGTACCATGTACTTACAGGTATAGACCCATCCAGAGAAAAAGTTTACCTTTTACTGGATGAAATACATGTCCTGAAAGAGTGGCGGTCACAGTTAAAATATTACATAGATGCCCATGCAACATGCAGATTCATTATTTCAGGGTCATCTAAAACTCTCCTATATCTGGATTCTTCTGAAAGCCTGGCAGGAAGGATTAGATTTATAGATGTCTTTCCTCTGACATTCCGAGAGTTCCTGGAATTCAATAACATCACCCTGGCTGAGATGTCACCACAAAAACCCGGCATGGATAGTTTTGAAGATATAGAAAAAGCATACTACAGCGTTATCGCACATAAACAGATCATACTGCATTTCCTGGGTCAATATTTCGATACCGGTGGATATCCTGAATGGTTCAAAGTCAGAGATCTGACGCAGTGGCATAGAACTATTGTTGAAGATTATTTTGCTCTCATCCTGTTCAAAGACATCGTAAGCGTGTTCAAGGTAAAAGATCCTTTACTTCTTGAAAAAATGGTGCGGGATATCGCTGCTATTTCCACCAACAGGTTCACATACAAAGGGTTGTCAGAACGGCTCGATGTTGATCGGGAAACTTTGAAACTCTACCTTTACTACCTGCAAAGCTCTATGATGGTGTTCGTAGCTGAGGTTTATGCACCATCTAAAAAAGCAGCCGAGAAGCTGGCAAAGAAGCTCTACTTCTGGGAGGAAGGGCTAAGAAGGGCACTTACCCTGGATCGGGATGATGGCAAAGCTGCTGAAAATATAGTTGCGTGGCACCTGATTAAAAAAGGTCACGAATCAAAACCGTTCTTTGAGCCCTATTATTGGAAAAATAAATACGAGGTTGATTTTGTATATGATGACTCGCTGAAGGTTATTCCCGTTGAAGTGAAGTATAAGGAGCAATCCACAAATGCAGACATGAAAGGACTTATAGAATTCATGGAAATAAAAGATCTGAACCTGGGAATAGTCGTGACAAAAGACATATTTAAGAGAGAAGAGTTCAGAGGATTCAGCATATTATTTATCCCGATATGGCTTTTCTTACTCATAGTATAAAATATCAGGATATGCCAACTTTTGCCTTGATTTGCGCCAGATCCATCTCAATTACTTCTCGTATGTTTTTAAGTGCATCGTCAAGTGATTTTTCCTGAGTGTAGCAACCTTTTAAAAGTGGACACTACACAACATAGAATCCATCCTCATCTTTTTCCACAATAATAGGCAAATTAATTTTCTTGGATTTAGATCTCAATGTCATATTAAGTTAAAATTGCTACAATAAGATTTAAGGATGTCGGAGATGAGCGCACATCCTCGGACAGAACGATAGAGGATATCAGGTGCGCATACCCGAAAGTTGCTGGAGGCATTGACTATGCAAGCACTCAGGCCGCACCGGCTATATATTTGTAGCAAGTTATTTGTGTTCCAACTTTTGCTTTCTATTACTAACGAGAATATATCCCTGTTGGTAACCACCTTCGATATATTTAATATATTAAAGTGCCTTAATCACAACAAATTATGGAAATTTCAGAATTACTCAAAAGATCGGTATATGCCATTACCTTTGGATTTATGGGACTTATTATAGGCATCTGGATAGCAGATCTTCTCTATATCCTGATTTTGAAAAATATAGAGAGAGTGGCGAGTATATATGTATCTGTATTAATAATAGTTTTAGTTATAATTTCAGCATCGCTGTTGGGCTTCACTAAAGGGAAAAGTTTGCTTGAGTAATCACACCAGATCAAGGGTTACAGTACGTCCTTCAAGAACATCTTTTTCACTTACGTCGATCTGCTTTGAGATATCACCTGCTGTCACTGTATAAGGTCCTGCTGGTTTTGTATCGAACTGCGTCTCTCCCGGAATCGGACCTAGTGTGGAATAGGGAACTGTAAAGGAATACGTACCATTAGAGGAAGTTGTCTGTGAGTATTGAATAGTTCTTCTTATATTTGTTTCGATCGTATTGGTCAGTGTGACTGTAGTATTTGACGGTGCTGTTCCTGTGATTCTGGCTCCTTTTACATATTCAAATATCTTAGCATATCCTGAGTCCTCGACAGGCAAGTTGCCGTCGTATAAAACATTATAAACATTCTTATACCACCTTTCAGCATTGCCGCCAAGGGTATATGGGTTGGGCGCGGATTCATGCACCAGGCGGTAGTGGCTCAGGCCATTCGTATCAAATATATGGAGTTTTGCCTCCATTGTGTTAAAATACTTCATCGAGGGAGCGCCTATCGTTCCCTGGGATGTTTGAACAGGTATATAATAGTCCTGATTGGAGAGATCCCATTCTGCAAAAACGGTAAGGATTGCATAAGCCATATAAGCATTGCTGGCAACGTATCTTGCACCAGGTTTTCCATTGGTACCCAGCTTATCAAGGATTTCGTTTGCTTTTTCTTCAGTAGGTGCGATCAGGAAAGTAGAGGCCCCGGGTGCATGATCCGGCCCGCCCCCAATGCCTGCCTGGAACGGATTCGCATTCGGGATTCTGCGGCCGTAATAGGTAATAACATGCCCGTAGTCCCACCAGCTCATAACGCCATACGCAGTTTCAGGATAGGTGTATGTGCTGTTCTTTGGTTTCTCGTAGATAGCATAGTAGTCTAAACCCGGATCAGGGGTATTATATCTCATCCAGTTAAGAGCGTCATACCATTCGTAATACCCTGGTGAGACAGCCCCCCACTGTGCAGTTTCTGTGGTGATCTTATACGGAGAAGCACCCGGCGGCATGAAGCCTATTACTGCGACCACAATAATTAAAGAGAGGGCATGCTGTATCCTGGTTTTTTTCACACGTTCAATTATATCATTCGAATCAAAACTATTCCAGCCACTAAAATCCAGAATTCTGGAGCCCATGAATCCTAAAAGTATTGCCACGTTCACCGCATAGTAGTATGCAAATCTGTTCTGAGCCAGCATCATTGCCAGAACAAAAACGCTCCAGACTGCCAGCAGTGTATATTCTGCATTTGATTTTTTGATAATATAATAGAAAAGTATCCCGATTGCAAGGTAAGCAAGATAATAATTATATCCGAAATTGCCCATTATCATCTCAGGAGTGATCGGAGATGCTTCTGCGATAGTTAAACTGCCGCCGCTATATCCTTTAAATATGACACCTATTTGTCCTACGGTTGCAACGTAAAATCCAGGCAACAGGATTTTCAGGGCTATCAGACCGGTCAATATCGTGCCTGATACAAACAATAAATAATGAGTTCCCTTATATCCACGTTTGTTCATTTCCCTGGAAGCAAGACTCAGTAAAGCAAGCACAGCGGCGCCACCGCCTGTTACGCTTAAATGAAGGAGGGAGTATCTTGATGAGCTAAAGCCATTGCTAAGATCAATATAAGGAATGACCATTATCATGGCAACAATATATGCGATTGTACCTACTACGCCCAGGTATTCTGTGGAGTTCCCCCTGAAATGATCTATAATATACTGGATGATAACAAAAATACCAAATACAGCCGCAAAGAAAACACCATAAACCCAGTTGAGAAGATACGCTCCGAAAGAAATGCCTGCAAAAAGAGAGTAAATTAAGGGTGTCTTCAATGCATTCCAGTCTTTATTCAGCCAGTGGTCAAGTGTGATATTTTCCGCTTTTTTAATGGCGATGATGAAAAACATCATCGTAAGCGTTAAAAAGAATATTTCTGCTACGTGATGATCTGTGAATCCAAGTACTGACCTTGAGAGGAACTGACCCGGCAGTATTGCAATTAAAAAAGCTCCAATCAATCCCGCTTTCTCATCTATCAATTCCCTGCCAATAACGTAGACCGGGAATACTATCAGAGCCCCCATAATCGCAGGAAAGAACGCTCCTACTGTATCAATAGCGGATTGAGAAGGCATACCGGCAATGGCGGGATTCCAGCTATTTGTAACAAAACCTGCAATCAGGGCAAAAAAAGCGATCGTCTGCGAGAACAAAGGAGCAAGGTGCAATGAATTTCCATATGGATAAAGGGTATATGCATCGAAGAATATCCGATGGGGGAAAAAGTAGATGGTGTTCTCAACCAGCCTCATATGGAACACAGCATCATCAGCCGCAAACCCTACAATCCCACCTCTGAAAACGCTTTCTATGGGTGTGATCCCTCTTATATAGAATGAGAACAGGAAGATTGCAATAACTGATATGTAAGAAAGGTACCTGACATTAAAAAATGTTCCTGTTTCTTTCCCTGTAGTATTGTTTGTCTTTTTTCCAGGTTTTTCCCTGTATTGTTTTTCAGATTTTGCTTTAGCCAATGTACACCTCGGAACAGTTTTATAAGTAGAATTTAAAGATTATAAAGATTGTGGATTTTTGTATATTCATCTTTTTTATCGATTAAACTTTTGTCATGAATTAAATTGATTCATTGATCATTCTTGTGTTCTAAAATAACATTCTTCTTGTAAGAAAGATACGTTACCGAGCTTTTTCCAAAGTTAACTAAATATCTAACATACCTCTCTCCAATTATATAATTTAAAAATGGAAAGCAAATAGCCCAGGCATAGGATATGAGCCATGGTATTGTAATAACCCTCAGTCGATTTTTTCTGCGTGCTCTGGCCATTTCATTAACCAGCTTTACGCAGTTGGAAGTAATTCCTCCAATTTGCATTCCTGTAACGATCAATCCATTTACAAAGATTGCATTTCCTCCCTCCTTAAACACCCTGATTAGCAGTTCATAATCTCCTACTATTTTGAAAGATACATCAAACATTCCATAAAGTTCAAAGATGCTGCGATGGTGAAACATCCCTTGATGTGCAAAAGAGCCTATTCCATCTATAATGATGCCCCTCCATGTGTACTCCCACGAATCACCATCAAGACAACATATCTCTTCATCTTCTGTTACTCTTGCAACCTGCCCATACACCATTCGCGTACCTTGAGATTCCGCTTTGATCATATGCGGTATTATCTCTTCAAATACACTACTTTTCCAGAGATAGTCATCAGATCCCAGGAAACATATCCAATCTCCACTGGCATGGCCCAGTGCCTTATTCCATGCATGATAGATACCGTTGTCAGGCTCTGACTCCCAGTAAGTGATTTTATCTTGATTGGATTTTATAATTTCTATCGTGCCATCTGTAGAACCACCATCAATGATAATAAGCTCTTTATTGAGATACGTCTGATTAGATACACTATCGATACAATGCTGTAAGGTTTTAGCACCGTTATACACGGCTACAATAACAGAAATTAAGGGTTTTGAGGTCATTATTCATCACTTATTAATTACATACCACTCATATGCCTGCTTAATTCCAGCTCTTAGCGATATCCTTGCTTCCCACCGTCCGTGCAGCCTGCTGACATCCAGCAGCTTCTGCGGCGTCCCGTCAGGCTTTGTGGAGTCGTACACGATCTCTCCACTGTATCCCACGAGCTCACCTATCAACTCAGCCAGTTCCCTGATCGTAACATCCTCTCCTACTCCGATATTGACAAACTCACCGATATCCGCTGCATCATAGTTCTCCATCAGGTACACGCACGCATCTGCCATATCATCCACATGCAGAAATTCCCGCCTGGGTGCTCCAGTGCCCCACACAACGACCTCTGGTGCATTGATCACCTTTGCCTCATGGAACTTGCGTATAAGTGCTGCCATGACATGCGATGTCTCAAGGTCGTAGTTGTCATTAGGTCCATAGAGGTTGGTTGGCATGACTGAGATGAAGTTCGTCCCATACTGCTGGTTGTAATGCTTGCACATTCGTATTCCCGCAATCTTTGCAATAGCATATGCCTCGTTTGTGACCTCAAGTTCGCCTGTGAGCAGGTATTCTTCTTTGAGCGGCTGCGGCGCAAGTCGGGGATATATGCATGATGAGCCGAGGAATAGCAGTTTTTTCACGCCATGGGAGTATGCGGCATGGATGACGTTGGCTTCTATCATGAGATTTTCATAGATGAAATCAGCCGGGTATTTGCTGTTTGCAAGGATTCCGCCGACCTTTGCTGCTGCCAGGAAAACATATTCAGGTCTTTCGGTTTCGAAGAAGTTGTTTACCGCCTGCTGGTTGGTGAGGTCGAGCTCGCTGTGAGTGCGGGTTATGATGTTGGTATAACCTTTTGATTCCAGTTTTCGTTTTAAAGCTGAGCCGGCCATGCCGCGGTGGCCTGCGATGTAGATTGGGGATTTGGGGTTCATTGTTTTATTTCCGTGTATCTCTTTATTATCCATAAATGATTTCGGGAGTTATGCTTATTTGATCAATGTTTTAAATCATATGCATACTCATAAACTTTAAATGTTTCATTAGCAGTTTTGGCCCAACTGAATTTTTTCTCTTGTTCTAAACCAAGATTAATCAATTTCTCACGCCTTGACTCATTGCTTTCTAACAATTCAATTACATTAATTAAACTATCTTTTGAATTGGGATCAAACAATAAAGCCGCTTTATTCACAACCTCCGGGATTGAGCTTGTGTTAGCGGCAATGACCGGACATCCCATTCCCATAGCTTCAAGCAATGGGATGCCAAATCCTTCATATAAAGATGGATATATGAAACAAAATGCATTTTTATATAACGATGCAAGCAGATGATCTGAACCGCTTAAATGAATTACTTTCCCGGAAAATCTTTTATTTTTAATGGTTTTTAATTCATTATGATTAAAATCTCCTCCACCAAAACAGACCAAATCAAAGCGATCTGAAAGCTTAGTCGAATATGTTTCAAGCAACATCGTAAAATTCTTGTAACTACGTTTTCGATCACCGACATATAATAAAAATGGTTTGGTTATTGAATATATTTTTTCAAAATCAGCACATTTCAGGTATTCATTAGATTTAGGCAGCGAGTTTGCATGATATATGACTTTTATTTTATCATCGGGTACGTCATATATGTTCATTAAATCTTTTTTTGTATTTTGAGAAATACATATTATTAGATTGGCTGTATCAATGGATTTTTTTTTTGCTTTAATTACAAACCTGCTATCTATAAACTGGTCGGGGTACAATTCATGAATCATATCATGCACTGTTAACACAATTGCTGATTTCTTATATTTGTCCAAATCGTTTCTGTAATATGTTGGATGGTATATATTAACATCCGACGAGCTCATATAATTATAAAATAAAATGTTATTTGGAATTGTAAATAATATATATGCTATATACTGTGCAGCGGGTTTTTTGTAATTCCATTTATGCCCCCAGTATGAGTCAAAATTTTGCTTGTGCTCTGATAGGTCATATTCGTTTATGTGAAAACCTTGGAATAGGTTTATGCCCACCTCTTCTTTTATTGAAAGCTTTGTTATGAGTTCGTAAAAATATCTTGATATTCCGCCATATCGCTGGAATTGAAATACGGTGTGGTCATAAAGTATTTTCATTTGAATAACCTCTTAATGACTCCTCTTACCTTCACTGCAAACTTTGTAGGAATTGATAAAATTTTAAGATTATTGCACATCTCTATATCTGATGCCTTGCAAAAGATGTGAAGAAATGTATCATCTAAAGATATCAATTTGTATCCGTTCATTTCACCAAGCAAAGTCAAACTTTTTTTTGACCACAAAGTGAAATGCCCTGAATCAGGATCTAAATAGAACCAATCCTCGATAGGTTCGTTAGCATTATCGGTTAATCTTGTTGTAAATATTACTAATTTGGGGTTATGAAAATCAGTTAAGATTTTATGAATGTCTTCAAATGCATTAGTGAAATGTTCAAAGACTTCTACCATCAATAGTACATCTGCATTGAAAGGTTTGTCACAGTAGTATGATTTTTCTAAGTATGTATTATTTTGATTGAATGGTTCATAAGCCAAAACATTGAATCCATTATTAATCAGAAATTTACTTAAATATCCATTCCCTGCGCCAAAATCGCAAATATGCATTTTTTTAAGACAAATAAATATATAAATATATTTAATATACGTAAGCAATATTTTTGCTCGCCCCCTCTACCTATAATCAACATTTATAAAATAATCAGCATTATATATGTTGAATAAAGTATATTTCGTCGATTCCGGAGCAATGATCATGCCGCATGATTCACATTGAACATACTCTACATCATAATCAAGTGCCTGGGAATGTTTATGATATTCCTTAAATGCTGTATAATTGCAGGCACATTTGTTTTTGTTTTCGAGCATCATACCTTTTATTCTAATAACATGTTATCTGCTTTAAAATTTAAATTCATCTATGAAAAGCCTATTGTACGCCCTCCAATTTATTAATAACTCTCTTAATAACTCGTAACATCAATGACTTAATACCAGAAAACATTTTATTTTCAACGAAGAAATCTGCATTTGAATCGCGTAATATGTAATCTGAATGTGAAATAGGAAAACTCATGGGTTCTATTTCCATATCAGCAAATTCATGTTTGACTTTTGTATGCACGGCGTTCATATCAAATCCAATATTTGAAACCAGGTTTACATCAGGTATAACGGTCAATGCGTTTTGTATCCAGCATGAAAAAGCCCACTGGTAATCCCAGGTATCTATCTTCCCTTTATACACATTTTCAAATCTATTTTTCCAATACCAGACGCTTATTTTAGCCCCAAGCAAGTCCTGCAACCATCCACCATCACGAATCTCAGGCCACAGTTTCATATCAACGTCATAATTCTTCCAGGCTCGACGCCAGGATGCCCAGCCCCATATATGAGGGTAACGAGAGAAGTAATAACTATACTTAGTCCTTTTTCTGCCAAACTGGAAATTATCCCCGCTGATCATGGCAATCCGCTTATCGTTCCTATATTTCTCCAGCAACTCCTCACAAAATCGGAAGAATGTCGGGTGCGGCAGGCAGTCATCCTCAAGAATAATTGCTTCTTCAACTGTATCGAATACCCAGTCCAGACCGCTTGACACCCGGCGTTTGCAGCCTAAATTTACATCCGAGTAATTGGTCAGCACCTCGCAGTCCCAATCAACATTGTCGATTATAGCACGAACAGCAGCGCATTTTTCTGCGTCCTCAGGATGATCCGCGCGCGGCCCGTCAGCGATAACCAGAAGCTTTCTTGGTCCGGCTTTCGCTATTTCTGCGAACACTCTTCTTGTGGTGTCAGGTCGGTTGAATATGATGAAAGCGACCGGGGTTTTTAGTTTGAAATTAGACATTTCTATATCTGTTTTTGTAATAATGATGAATATTGGGAGGTGTAGAATTTCATGCAGCGTTTTATTCTTCCATATTCATTATCAAACCACATCAACTTTGAAATCTTTAATAATATTTTTAATCATATGAAAATGCTTATCCTTTGTCACCAGCTTCAATTTATTGTTCAAAACAACCGCTGCAATTACTGAATCAACAGCAGGTATTGGTTTTCCAGTTATCAAAAGTTCAGTAGAAATTTTTAAAGCAAGATAATAATCGGATTTAGATGGAAACAGAACTAGAAGATTGAACTCAATCGCTTTTGGGAACTCTATGAGGTTCAGTATGGTCGTATAGCCGTCGAGCGATTCCCTGCCCCTGTATGCGTCAATCAAAAAGTTTGTATCGAAGAGACTCTTTTCCACTCTGCAGCCCTCATTTTTTCATACCCTTTTTCAGCTTTCTCAAAACTCAGCTCGTTCAGTTTTTTTCTAAAATCATCACCAAGCTCTTCGAGCAATTCCTTAGTCGTCATCTCAGCGCCTTTTTCTTCAAGCTTTCCTATAAACTCAGTAATAGCTCTTCTCACGACCTCACTCCATCTTATTTCCTTATGCATTTTCATTTTATGATGTACTTCATTCGGTATTGAAAGTGTTATATTTGTCATACTCTTATATATGTGAAATCACGTATTTAAGGTTTCTTCATACATTAACATTCGGGAAGGATTGATTCAAATGTTGCAGAAATTGAATTTGAATAATTTTTCAGCACCTCGCAGTCCCAATCCACACCATCTATGATAGCACGGACAGCAGCGCATTTTTCTGCGTCCTCAGGATGATCCGCGCGCGGGCCGTCAGCGATAATCAGAAGCTTTCTTGGTCTGGCTTTCGCTATTTCTGCGAACACTCTTCTGGTGGTGTCAGGGCGGTTGAATACGATGAACGCGACCGTGGTTTTTAGTTGGAAATCGGACATTTCGATACCTATTTTTGTAATACTGATGTGTATAGGCTGATCATTTTTTTCTCTTGGACTTCTTCGGAAAAAAGTATTTCTGCCCGCAATTTTCCGCACTGTCCCATTTTTTCCCTAAGTTTATCATCATCCAGCAATTTAATAATTCGTGAAACAAAACATTCCACATCATTAGGTGGACATGTAAAGCCAGTTTCACCATTTACAACTGATTCAGGCAGGCCACCAGCATCGGATGTTACGCAAGGTAATCCGTGCGCCATAGCCTCTACAACTGAGATGCCGTGACTTTCGAGTAAACTTGGCTGAAAATATAATATGGCATCTGCATAATAGTTTTCTATCTGGTTGCTGAAACCGCACATAACAATTCGGCTTTCCATGCCAAGTTCATGAATTTTTAACTTAAAGGATCTCAGCAATTCACCATCACCGACCCATAAGAAACGGACATCCTGTTTTTTATCAATGACTTTTTTTGCGACACTTAACCAACATTCGGGATCTTTATACCATTCCACATGTCCAACGGTAAGAATATGTGCGTTTTTATTGTTTATATAAGTTTTTATTGGCTGGAAGCTATTATATATGACTTCAATATGCTTAAGTGGTACCCCCATAAAGCGATTTATATTTTCCTTTGAAAATTGAGAAACGGTTACAAAACGATTTTGGTACCTGCTTGCCATTCTGCACATAAAACGTATTGGAAGAAGCATTTTTTTTCTCGGATATGAATGCATCACAAATATTACGGGCACTGGAAAGAACAAAACACTGAGCATTGTCCCTGGTGAACCATTTGATACAACTATAATATCAGGGCGATACGAGACAAAAGCTTTCCAACAAAAAAACAAATCAAATATCGGTGAAAATAAAGGATGTAAGAATAATTTGAATCTATTTGAGGATGTATACACTTTTGCGCCGGAATCCTTAAAAAGGGCCATTGTTTCGGGAATCTGTTGATTTTTCTGAATCAATACTGCTGTTTCAATATTATTTTTATTATGTATATATAATAACCTTTTTAGAAAGGTGAGCGTCCCGCCAAAGGTACCATATTCTGGGATTATAAGAATTTTCATATATATATATTAATTTTATATCTATTGTTAACTCTTATTTATTTTTATTAATTTAAGTTTCCTCAAATAATAATAGCCAGTTATCTTAGGCTCACAAAAAATATAATAAATAACTAAATATATATTTTTTAATGATGATTTAACATCTGATTTAAATAAATATCTCAATGATTTTTTCAAAGTAAAATTGGCTGCTCCTATATAACCTTTAGTTTTCAATGCAATGGCAGACTTAATATAAAATAATCCAATCGCATCGTTTGTTAAACTTAATATTTCATTTATTGACAATTCATCTATAAACCAATGATAAAGGTCATCACATTCATTTAATACTATATTATTCAATGCAATAGTTCCTTGTTCATAATGGATACGAGATTTTAATAAAGTTTTCGATAGGTGTATAAATTGATATTTTTTTGCCAACCTAAACCATAGTTCATAATCCTGTGTAGTTTTTAAACTTTCATTGAATACTCCCACATTACTGAAACACGTTTTTGGAATTAAGGTAGTACAGCCATTAATAGGATAGCTTGTAATCAAAAAATAAACAAATTGTCGGGGCTCAATATTTTTAATTATTTCAGAGCGTATGTATTTTGATTCGGAATCTATATACTCATAATCAGTATACAATATAACATCGGTTCTATTTTTTTTAAAAAAGTTTACTTGTTCTTCAACCTTATTCGGATAATAAATATCATCGTGACTTAACCATGAAAAATAATCTCCTTTCATCATTCGAATACCAAAATTCAGAGCCGAAGCAACACCCCCATTATCTTGATAGAAATAACGGATTTTATCTCCATATGATTTTGCTATCATCTCTGTCTTTGATCCGTCATTAGATCCATCATTTATCACAATAATTTCTATATTCTTGTAAGTTTGTGCAAGAGCACTGTCGATCGCTTCACGCAGATATTTCGAGCCGTTATAGACTGGAATTATAATAGATACTTTGGGATAGAACACTAGCTACCTCCATTTATATCCTAGCACAATCTTAACTACTGTATTACTCACATCTCTCTCAAGGTATTCATGTGGTGGCATCCAGTCACAAGTTTGATTCAGAACAGTCTTTACACAAGAAAGAATTGACCCAGGTTCAGCTCCACTGAGCATATTGCTACCCACTTCCACAGTTTCTGGTCGTTCCGTCGCATCCCTCAATGTAACAGCAGGAACTCTAAATATACAGCATTCTTCCTGCACAGTTCCACTATCGCTCAGAACACATTTGGCGTGTTTTTCAAGATTGATAAAGTCAAACAAACCAAATGGTTCAATTACCTGTACACCTTCTCCATCAAGAATCAGAGACCGTTTATCGAGCTGGGAACGGGTTCTTGGATGGAGGCTGCATATAACAGGAAGGTTGTATATCTCATGAAGTTTATGGAAGGCTTCGATAAATTTTATAAGACGCTCTTTTATATCCACGTTTTCTGCCCTGTGCAATGTTATCAGAAAATAATTGTTCGCTTCTACCCCGAGATTTTTCAACGCATTGCTTGCATCAATCTGTGAAGTGTAATAATCTAACACTTCTTTGATCGGATTTCCTGTCACATAGATGCGTTCACCCTGAATCCCTTCTCTGAGGAGATTAGCACGACTGCGTTCGGTGTAAGGTAAAAGAATATCACTGCTATGGTCTATGATTCTCCGATTTACTTCCTCTGGTACACGGTCATCATAGCAGCGATTACCCGCTTCCATATGATATACAGGTATTCCAGATCGTTTAGCTACAATAGCCGATAGTGCACTATTTGTATCACCAAGCACTAAAAGACGATCAGGTTTTTCTTGTTGTATGACTCGCTCACATTCAACTAAAATCTTGCCAATCTGCTCCATAGTGCTCTTTGATTTACATTCAAGAATATGATCTGGCAGGCGAAGATCGAGTTCTTCAAAAAAAAGCTCATTCAGTGTTCGATCATAATTCTGACCTGTATGCACAAGAACATGGTTACATAGGTGATCTAGTTTGGGGATTATACGACTCAGGCGAATTATTTCTGGCCGAGTGCCAAGAATTGTAAGGATTTTCATCTAAGCAACTCATCTTCATAAGTGAGATTATCTTCTACCATAAGCTTGTGACGAATAAACAAAGCTTTAACTTCTTCTTTTGTCATTAAATTGTCCGATGAACTGAATTCTTTTCCAATTGTAGATTTCTCCAGAGTATCCGCTTTCAACTCAGGCAGGATGGATAATATGGCATAATATGCACCCTTATCAATAGTACGATTTGCTTCCTCCTCTGAAACCAGAATCTCATGTATCTTTTCTCCTGGACGAATTCCAGTAATTATTTTCTTTATGGGACGATCACCGATCAATACATCAACAATATCCGTAACCTTAGCTGAGGGGACCTTGGGAACATATGTTTCCCCTGGCCTTGCATTACGCAGAGCAGCAAAAATAGTGTCTACAGCTTGATCAAGACTTAGCAGGAAACGGGTCATATCCTCTGTTGTAATTGTTACAGGACCTCCGCTTCTAATCTGATCATGGAATAACGGTATAACCGAGCCTCGAGATGCAAGAACATTACCATATCGAACGCAGATGAAACGGGTATCAGAGCAATCAAGGTTGGCGCGAATAAAAACACGCTCCTGAATAGCCTTTGTCATACCCATTACATTAACAGGTTTACATGCCTTGTCAGTAGAAATCCCAATAACAGTTTCAACGGGCAAATTATGCTCTCGAATGGCACGGATGATATTCTCAGGCCCGGCTATATTCGTGTGTACAGCCTCGAAAGGGAAATATTCGCATGTGGGAACCTGTTTGAGTGCAGCAGCATTGAATATCACGTCCGCATTACGTACAACAGCACTGACACTGTGAAAATCACGCACATCGCCAATGCGAAAAGTCAGAAGCTCTTGAAAATTGCGATAGATTACATCATCTGTCGCAGATTGGCGTTTTAAATATTCCAGGCGCATAAAGTGCTGTTTTGCCTCATCTCGTGAGAACACTACAATCTGTTTTGGTTTCCCCAACTCACCAGAGATAAGCCTTCGCACAAGTACTTTTCCGAGAGAGCCAGTTCCCCCAGTAATAAGAATACGTTTACCTTCAAGTATCAATTTTTCACATCCGCTTTTTTAATGTCATTATATGGTGATGAATCTTTTGCAAGTTCCTCAATCATTTTATCCCACGAGGGAGCAACATAACCTGTTTGTTTAGCAAATAATCGCCCATCCAGACTTCGATCGCATATAAACTGGTCATCCGGTTCAATCCGGACGTTCAACACCATTTTTTCATTGATATGGCAGAGCAAGTCATATTTGGAAATGGGAGACGAAGCAACATGCCAGACGCCCGACAGGTCAGGATGATTTACCAAAATTTTATTTACAATGTGGGACATCTCTATAGTAGTAAATCCTGTGTAAATTGCCTTTCTATAACCTTTCACCGTCCCGCCTGCCTGACTAAGAAACCACTCCAATAGACCGTGTCGTGTACCCAGCTCGCGTCCGATAATTGAACTTCGGATCGTGATACATCCCTTCCCTCCAACCTCGCCCAGAAATTTCGTTCTTCCATAGAGATCCTCGGCGTCAGCTATGTCTTTATGCGTGTACATGCCATTTTTGCCAGAAAATACACAGTCAGTGCTGAAATGGATCAACCGGATCCCTTGAGCCTGACAGACTGCTGCAAGTTGATGAGGGAAGAGCGCATTGATTGCAATACTTGGGATAGGGTCTTTTGCAGCATCAAGCTGCTTGATAATGCCTATGCAGTTAATGATCGCATCCGGGCGGACTGCATTAATTGCTTTCAAGATACTGTCAAAGTCTTCTGCCTGTACACTGGGTATTAAACGATCCGTAGGAAGTATCTGAGATATCCACTCTTCTTTGCGGATATTGCGGCAGGTTGCATACGTGTCAAAATGCTGGCTTAGCTTCTGGAAAAGCTTGTGTCCTAACATGCCATAGGCGCCGAGGATGAGGAGATTCATTAGTATCCTTATTCTCTGAGTTTAATCACTTCGCGATACAATTCCATGATTCTCTCCATAAATGTTTCAAGGTTATAATTTTTTCTAACCAGTTCTATAGCTGAATCACCTATTTCTTGACGAGCTTGAGAGTCTTCAATCAAACTCTCAATCGCATGCATCAAGCCCTCTACATCTCCCTGCGGAACTGCAATTCCACCTTTTGGCGCAAAGATTACTTCTGGTAAAGAAGTGTCATCAAAAACAATCACAGGCTTTCCACATGCCATGGCTTCTATCGCTGTCATTCCAAACGCTTCGGCAGTAGAAGGCATTAGGAAAATATCGCAAGCATTGTAAACGATGGGTAATTTATCAGCGGAAACCCACCCCATGTCAATTATTTGGTACTTATCTATGAATTCATCTAATAGCCCTCTCTCGTGGAGGGTTATTAGACAAATCGGTTGTCTTAATTTCAGTTTGTGCAAACAGTGCTTGATAAATGAAAGGCCTTTAAATTCATTAGATGTTGCTCTAAAAGCAAGAACGATACTGCCTGGTTTTACTCCCAATATGTGTTTTGCTTTTTCCTTATCCATTGGATGAAATACATTCAAATCTATCCCGAATGGAATATGATGCAAACGGAAATTAGAAAGTAACGGACTTTGCTTCGCCATATTTAGCATCCACTTGGAAGCAACAATAATGTCTATATCTGCATTCTTGTAAGCCCATTTCTTAATGTTCCACATCAAAGCGGTGTGGTCTTTTAGCATTGATATCGGCGTATTCAAGCGGGGACATTCTCCACAACCAGTTTTCCATTTCTCACATTTGTAAGGATGAATACAATGACCGGTCATTGCCCATGGGTCGTGCAACGTCCAAACAGAAGGTTTCAGACGCGACAATGTGGGCAGACTAGACAGGCTAAAAAATCCAGTATGAATTAAATGATAATGAATGATATCTGCAGAATGAAATCTTTTGTCAAATGGGAGTTGCCAGGAAAAGGGATACAGGACTGAATGAAGAGATAACTTTCTTTCAACCAAATTTATCGCGCGGTTTAACAACCCTCGACCCGGAAAGTCAGTCAAACGCCATGTATTTTTATAATTTGTCTCTTTAGTCCAGACGCAGAACTGTGACTCTATTCCTCGTTTGAGGAGTTGACGATGGAGGTCGGCACCATTAAATCTGCCACCGATCGTATCTATGTTCCCTACTTGCAACGTTTTCATAAGACTCGCTTTTAGTCTTCATTTTGTATTCGGCATGCAAAATGCGTTGAAATAAGTAGGTTCTTTTTCTAACTCATCTCGTTTAATTGGAACGAGGAGTTTTGAATCTGCATTATATAATTTGTAATCGTTCATAATAAAAAAATCATACATTTCTTTAAGGCTATAACCTGTACGCAGGGCAGAGACAGATCCAAATTCAACTATTATCAAAGGTTGATATTTTTTAATTAGGTTTTTCATTCCTCTCAAAGCTGGTAACTCATATCCTTCGATATCAATTTTAATAAAATCAATGTGGTCTAACTTTTTTTCAGAGACATAGGAATCTAGTGATAATGTTTTAACAGAGATACTTTCATTTGTTTTAACATATGATAGATGGCCTGTACCTCGATTTCCTTTCAATGAGTCAAAATTATATGCGTTTGCGACGCTTTCGGGGGAAATAAATTCCATTAGTCCATCAGATTCTGCAACTGCTATGAAATTCAATGTGACATTTTCCGATCTATTGAGCAAAATTGTTTTCTTTGTGATGTTAAAATTTTTGAGATCAATTTCAAAAGCATGAACTTCGCCTTTGTCGCCCACAATTTTAGAGAACAATGCAGAATAAAATCCATAAAATGTACCAATATCAAAAGCAACATCCCCTGGCTTTAAATGTGAGCGAACTATCTCACAAATCCGTTTTTCATAACCATTAAGATAATAATAATAAGCTCCTACATGATCCGAAGGATTTGTGAGCATTCTAACCTCCCCTTCATCTGGCAATGTAACTTCATAAAATTCTTTTGGAGACCACTTGCGAATATAATTCTGAACCAATTTTTCTTCATTTGGAATTGAAATTTTTTCGAGGAATATTCTGCAGATTTTAGTACACGTTTGATTCATTTTCATTTTTTTACACCTTTGGCAAAAATCTATTTAATTCGGGATGGAAAACTGTGCCCACCTCAAGCAGGCTGCCTACACGTCCAAGCATGGTGATTTTTCCTTCTTTGACCGCACCTGTGATTGCGGAAGATTATCCTATATGTTGAAAGTCTGCTACTTCTTTGTGTTCCAGCTTTCTTCTGATCTCTTCAAAGCTTATAACAATTTCCTGCGAATAGAGGCGTTCACCGCAGTGAAGACAGACATCTTCCCTGACCTTCAGGACGGCAGTATAGACATCTCCACGTAGAATTTTCTCAACCTCTTCATTCACAAGCTTTCCCCCCGCGCAAGGATAATCACAACCATGCGGGCCATGCCAGATTCATCTGCAGCATAATCCCCTTTAACTCTTCATAAATCTTTCTATCAAACTTCAACACCAGAACCCCATATACTACAGCACCCAGCACAACTGGAACCAGTGCCAGCCACACATTCGACAGCGGTACAAGTATCCGATATCCTCCAACAACCAACGACATAACAACAGCTGCTTTTAGAATATTCAACAAACTCCCGGACTCCACACTGACTGTTATCATCCTTGATAATACCCACATTGCCAGAACTGCATTTAATCCCATAGTAACAAGTGTGGCGATCGCTGCCCCTGCAATCCCGATCACAGGTATCAATGTAGCATTCAATACAATATTAGCCGTAACTGCCACCACAGTAATCTTAAACAGGTCTTTGAGGTGATTCATTGCAGTTAGATATGTAGTGAATAAATAGTAGAATATGTTTACAATTTGCACAAGAAACAATACCACCATTGTCGTATAACCCCGTCCAAATTCTGCGCCGTAGAAATAATACAGGAGTTTATCACCGAGTAAAAATCCACCCACAAACATTGGTATGACCAGAATAAGCGAATAAGTGAATGCTCGCGAGAGCGACCCTTCTATCAGTCCGGTATCACCAGTCTTTCCCCAGCGGCTAACCCTGGGATATAGTGTTGATTGAAGTGCGGCTGTTGTAAACATTGCCATTGATGTGAATTGCAGTACTATACGGTACACACCTACATCCGCATTACTAAGATAATAACCTATCATGACCGTATCTGCATTAGAATACACTATCATCCCGCTTGAAATAAAGAACACCCACAACGAAAATGTTGACAGGCTTTTAATATGCCCCCACCTAAAGCGCACAAAGCATAGATCAAAAAAACGTAGCTGCACTATGGAACCAACAAAAATGCCCACAACAAAGCCACCAGCAAGGCCTGCAACACCATAACCCATAAAAACTGCAACAACCTGAACAAAAATGCGCGAAATGTTGTTAATAAAGTTGCCTGTAGCATGTATCCCCATCTTGCCGCACCCTTGCATGCCGCCTGAAACAGCCCCATACAATAGTGACACAATCAGTGCCATTAAAAGCCAGATAAATGTTCCTGCATCATTGAGACCCGCAAAATAACTGCGAAATGCAATAAGTACAACTACAACCACTGTCACAAAAACAGAGCGCAGCACAACATATGCACTGAAATATGCATCCTGCTCTTCTCCTTCACTGATACGTTTGACCGCAGCCCCGCCAAAACCGCCGTCAGTCACCAGACCAATGATACTGAGATATGCAAGAAACAGGAAGTATACGCCCAGAACGCCTGCACCCACAGCGTGCGCGAAGTACATAGTACTTAAAAAACCAATGAAAGTAAGTGCAATCTGCCAGATGAGCGATACTATACTCTGCCGCCGAACAGGCTCTATGCTCATTATGCGAGTTAAAAAAGTATCAAACATATTTTAAATGTTGAAGAGCTTTCATATCACTTTTTTATATAATGTTTTATCCATACTCTTCCAAAAACATCCTTCAATATCTCCACATCATCCGAATAACCCTCATCGCCTTTTCTTTTTTTGATATATTCAAGATCTAACAATATTTTCTCCTTAGAGAGACCGAATTCATCAGCAAGCCTCAGGTACAGTTCATACAGCTTCTCAAGTGTCAGGTGAAAACCGGATACGACCTGCCATTGCACCAGGCCGCACTGCCTGCAGTAGGGAAAAGAGAACAGCTCTCCTTCAATATATACCTGGTGATAAAATTCCAGGTCATATGATCTACATTCTGTACATACTTTCTTACCCTGCTCTCTGATCCGGTTGATCAATATGCTTCTCATAGCTTCCACTATATTACCTCACATCCATATCATTGTCGTCGTCGGTCCCGTAGTTACTGCGTGGATAGAGGGTTCATTATTACAGTATAGTCATAAACTCAATCTATAGCCTTCTTTAACGTACCAGTCTATCGTTTCTTTTAATCCTTCTTCAAATTTATAATTTGCCCTGAACCCAAATTCTTTCTCAGCTTTTAAGGAATCAAGACATCTCCGCGGCTGGCCATCCGGCTTCGACCTGTCCCAGATGATCCTTCCTTCAAAGCCTGTCAGTTTTACTATTATATCTACAAGGTCTTTTATAGATATCTCAAACCCTGCCCCCAGGTTCACAGGGTCGCTTTTATTGTATTTCTCTGCTGCAATAACGACACCTGAGGCCGCATCCTCAACATAAAGGAACTCGCGTTTGGACCTCCCTGTGCCCCATATATCATTTTTTCTCTCCTCTATAGCATCGACACATTTTTTATCAATGAAGGGATTACATGGGAACAGCAGGGATCAAAATTATCACCTGGCCCATAGAGGTTCACAGGCAGCAGGAAGATTGAATTGAGGCCGTACTGCTGACAGTACGCCTGAGACTGCACCAGCATCATCTTCTTTGCAAGCCCGTAAAAGCAAATGTTCATTGATTCGCTCTTCTTGATATTAATCCGCACACCACCATCTATCCGGAAACTTCTTTTTGATTATCTCATCTCCCTCTCCGATGGGCTCTAAACCTGCGGCTCTCATATCCGCATCAACCATGATCTTAACCAGCTCCTCAAATTTAACTTTCGGTTTCCATTTTAATTTTTTTATTGCTTTGTCTGGATCAGCAACCAGTGCCTCAACTTCTGTCGGTCTATAATATCTTGGATCAATTTTAATAAATTCATCCTGATCAAGACCAGCGTAAGAAAAACTCTCATCTACAAATTCCCTGACCGAATGCGTCTCCCCGGTCCCTATTACAAAATCATCCGGCATTTTATTCTGCAGCATCTTCCACATAAACATAACATATTCTGGTGAATAACCCCAGTCTCTCCTGGCATCCAGGTTACCCAGGTATAGATTATCCTGTTTTTTTGAGATTATAGATGCAATAGCTCTTGTTATTTTTCTTGTCACAAATGTTTCACCTCTTCGCGGTGATTCATGATTGAACAATATCCCATTGCATGCAAAGATATCATAGCCCTCACGATAATTTACTGCCATCCAGTAGCTATATATCTTGGCAGCAGCATACGGACTGCGGGGACGAAAAGGGGTTGATTCATTCTGCGGAGGCGGTGAGGCTCCAAACATTTCACTGCTTGAGGCCTGGTAGAACTTTATATTATTCCCGCTCCTTCTTATCGCTTCCAGGATTCTGGTAGTACCGAGGGCAGTGATATTGCCAGTGTACTCCGGAACATCAAAGCTAACCCTCACATGGCTCTGTGCACCCAGATGGTACACTTCATCAGGTCTTATATTATAAATAACATTTGAGATCTGCTCGGAATCTGAGAGGTCGCCATAGTGTAAGAACAACCTTGCATCAGATTTATGGGGATCAACATAAATATGCTCGATTCTTGTTGTATTGAAAGTGCTCGCCCTTCTTATAATGCCGTGTACCTCATATCCTTTACTTAATAAAAATTCCGCCAGATATGATCCATCCTGGCCTGTTATTCCTGTTATTAGCGCTTTTTTCTCCATAACATATCACTAGAATTGACTAAATTTTACATCATACTTCTTTCATATTTTATTATAATTCGCACATAACCTCAGCCCCTGTTCTAATAAATATTCTGGTTTATATCCAAGGATTTCCTCAGCTTTCGTTATATCCCCATAGCTTTCCCTTATATCCCCTATCTGGGCAGATGCAAACTGAAGCTTCAGTTTTTTATCGGAGATCCTAATTATCACCTCAGCCAACTCCTTGATCCTGGTCGGTCTGCCTGTGCCTATATTAAATACCTCTCCTATCGCTCTCTTGTTTTCCATTGCTTTAAATACAGCTTCCACAACATCTTCAATATAAACAAAGTCTCTGGTCTGGTTCCCATCACCAAAGATCACCGGGCTCTGGTTATTTCTTGCCCTCTCAATAAACTTCGTGATCACACCTGAATATGGATTGTCTGGATTCTGGCGTGGACTGAATATGTTGAAAGGACGAAGGCAAACTACAGGAAGCCCATAAAGACTATAGTAGAGCATTGAGTATCTTTCGCCTGTGAGTTTACTTAATCCGTATGGCGAGAGCGGATCGGTTGGATGCTCTTCATTGATTGGCAGGTTCTCTGGCTTTCCATATACTGCTGCCGAACTTATATATATAAAACGTTCAATATTCTGCTTTCTGGCCGACTCAAGAATGTTTAGAGTTCCGCTTATATTATTATCTGCATCGTATATCGGATCATCTGTGGATCTTTTAACACTTATCTGTGCTGCTGTGTGGATTATCACATCCGCTTCACTTACAAGTTCATTAACTTCCCTCTGATCGCGTATATCACCTCTTATTATTTTAACATCAGATGATAATTCTATATTATTCAGGTTGTTAGAGAAATTATCCAGAACAGTAACTTCGTTGCTATCTGAAAGCCGCTCACATAAATATGAACCTACCTGTCCCAGTCCTCCTGTAATCAGTATATTCATTTATTTCACTCCATCTAAAATATCCTTGAAGTATTTTATTGTTTTGATACCCTAAATCTTATTCATTGGTCATCGGTTAAGAGTTTTCATGTAATCGCCCCTTTTGATTGATTTTTTATAGATGGATGAATCTTTAGTTATTCAATCGTAGGGGGGTTGAAGGGAAATGCTGATCCTCTCATCACAGGTGTATATAACACATGTCGGGGAAACAGCATCGACGTTGTAGGAAAACATCTCAGCGAAGTTCTGCCAAAACTTAAGAGGCAAATTACGGATATAACTCAAGATGTTCTGGGACCTGAAGATGTTGCGAAGCTATATGGTGCAAGATGGGAGATTGAACTGATTTTCAAGGAATTGAAAAGCCGATATGCTCTGGATGTTGTCAATACCAAGAACGCTCAGATTGTTGAAGCTTATATATAGATCGCTATTCTCACTCTTTTTATAAGCAGAAGAATATATTCATTGGTTCGGAAGTATAGTCAACTTTTGAGACTGTTATGAAGGTGTATGAGAGCCAAGCTCTTGATCCGCATGTGAACAGGTATCGATTCAGAGAGGAATGGTGGGCTTAACCGATGACGCATGCAGTTTAGTCTGAGTGATAGAGATGCAGGCGCTCGTCTCATTGTGATAAATAATCTCGACGATCTCATTCCAACACGCATTGACGACCCGACGAAGGATATCCACCAGTTCGTGGGGCAAAAGCTGAGGGTATCTGTTATTGGCAACCTTTCGGATCCGACCTATCGATTCGAGACTTTTACCACAGAGCAGGGGAAGCATCCCACGGTCAGTTACTATGATGGCAACTACTCACCGGAAGTGCTTAGTCCCTTTTATGGAACTGTCTATACCGTATTGTCCCTGAAGACCAACCCAAGTTTCCAGGTTATCACGCTCGGAGCACCGCGTTTAGGACGAGAACAGAAGATAATTGACTATATACCAACCGCACCCACTCATCCGAATACCCCGACCTCAATCAATCCATCGTTTTCTAAATGGATGTTTGGCGAAGGCAACCACGGTAATGATTACGGCGGGAATGACAGCAAGTGCGATACCTGCCACGGCAATCTGGATACAAAGCCATCAAAATTCTCTGAGATCACGATCAACAACGGTTTTTGCTTCAGGTGCCACTACGGTAAAGGCGGTTCTGAGAAAGGGTTCGTAGTAGATACAATCGGACTTGGGCTTCAAACACCGACAACCACTACAACAATGCCGGCGGGCAAAATTATCACCGCTGAAGATGATGGTAAGACCACTACACTTCAGATCAATGAAACCGTTCTAATCAAGTTGGAAGAGGGCTTCTATGACTGGAATATTACATTGGATAATCAGACCGTCCTCAATCAGGTCACAGGAGTGGCTATTAAGGGTGTTCAGGGCATATATCAGGCGCGCAGCCCTGGCCACGCTACATTGATTGCAGATGGTGAGCCGTACTGCCGTAAATCTCAGCCCGCATGCGGCGCAGCATCAATTGGGCTTATATTCAATGTGATTGTTTCAGGCGAACCCACACCAATCCCCACAGAGATGCTTACACCCATAGCAACACCCCAAATGCCTGAATTTGAAGCACTTTTTGCAATTTCAGCATTGCTGGTAGCGATGCTGGTCAGAAAAAGGTAAAATCAAAGGATTTGGGTAGACATGGTAAAGAGATACGAACCTATAGCTCTGCTGCTGGCTCTTCTAACGCTGCTTTTTAAGCGGATTTTTGGTAACAGGAGGAGTTGAAATGATGAACATACCCGAAACTCTCCTGTAATCTTAACACCATTTATTTTTGCTTCTCAAAAGCACAGGTTCATGTCAGGAATATGAATGCGAGTGCCCCAAAGAGCAGGCAGTAATAGGCAAACGGGCGCATCCCTTTCTCTTTCACGTATCTTAAAAAGAACCCGATAGTGAAATAACCGACTATTGCCGAGACAAGCGGTGCGACAAAAATCATTCCATTATCCATTCCGACAAAGGAAGCATCCTTTGCCTCAAAAATCGTTGCTCCGAAGATTGCAGGTATTGAGAGCAGGAAAGAGAATTTTGCAGCACTCTCCCTTCTTACTCCAAGCAGCAGGGCAGCGCCAATTGTCGCACCGCTTCTTGAGATTCCGGGGGCCACAGCGATTCCCTGAGCCAGGCCGATCAATAATGCGCTCGGTATCGAAACGGTCATATGCCCTTTTTTTATCTCGCAGATGAGGAGGAAAATGCCTGTTATAACCAGTGCTGTGCCAATAGCTCTGGAATCCAGGAACATTGATTCAAAGAAATCCCGGAATGCAAATCCTACGACTGCTGTCGGAATGCTTGCAGCAATTACAAGAGCAGCAAGTCTGAAATTTTCATCACCCATATCGGCTTTTACCAGTGCCCTGAACATATCGAGGATCTCATTGCGCATGAAGACCATGACTGCGGCAATAGTACCGACGTGTAGAAAAATATCGAAAAGTATGGGCGGCTGAACAGCCAGAATCTGTTGTGTCAGAGCCAGATGCGCAGAACTTGAGATAGGAAGCCATTCTGTAATCCCCTGAATAATAGCGAGCAAAATGATATAAACGATTTCCATAAAACCCCATACTATGATATAGCTTATCTCTTTAGTATCTTTCTCTTAAGTTGAGGAAGGCAAAATAAATATATAGCCTGTTATTAGTAAAAAGATTAATAATGCTTAACCCTGACCCCATCAACATCGGCCATCTATCCACTGCCTATCATACCTCCTTTATTCTAATGGGCACGGACTGGCTGGATAAAGCAGGCATACATGCAAACTGGAAACTCTTTGCTTCTGGTCCTGATATCGTAAAGGCTTTTGAGAGTGAGGAGATAGATATCGGGTATATCGGCCTTCCTCCAGCCATTATCGGTATCGACCGCGGAGTTCAGATTATATGCATAGCAGGAGGCCATGTTGAAGGAACGGTACTGATAGCCCGGAGGGAGTACAGGACACTTGATGACCTGATGGATCTCAATGCCGTACTGTTGCAGTTCGAAGGAAAGGTTATCGGCTCTCCCCCAAGAGGCTCAATTCACGATGTCATCATTAATAATGCGTTAGAGGAAGCGAAGTTCAAAATTAAGGTGAGGAACTTTGCATGGACTGACTTTGTTCTTGAGGCGCTGGTGGATGGCGAGATCGACGCAGCAGTCGGGACGCCATCTCTTGCTGTTGCAGCAGCGCGCGCCTGCAGTGCAAAGATAATTGTTCCACCATACAGGCTCTGGCCCAACAACCCGAGCTACGGGATAGTTATCAGGAAGGAATTGATGCAATATCCTGATGTAATCCCGGGTTTCTTAAATATGCATGAGCAAGCCAGTAATTTTATTCGGACAAAACCTGAAGATGCGGCAGGGATAGTCTCAAAACTGACAGGAATCGTGGATGAGGACTTTATTCTGGATGCCTACAGGGTTTCACCAAAATACTGTGCTGCACTGTCCTCTGATTTTGTTGGCTCCACCATGTCTTTTGTGCCTGTGCTTCACAGGCTAAAATATATCTCAAGGAACTTATCCGAGAGCGAGATATTTGAGCACGGTTTTATTGAGAAAGTCCACAAAGAACTGCCGCATTACAATCTATGATTTTTTTGGCTCGATATTGCTCTGGATCAGTTTAATAGCAATAGCCAGGGCTTTCCTTTCAAGTGATGTGATATCTTTTTTCTCGGCAAGGTTTCGCAGCAGCACCACAGTTGAACTGTAGTCCTGACTGCTGGATTCCATTATAACGAATGGTTCGCATACCTGAATATCCTGCATGTATTCCATGATCTTATGCCTCCTTTGTAGCAATGAAGGAATCTTCTGAATATATACTTGATGTGAGTGGGGTGAAACTAATCAAAACTCTTTAGATGGGTTAATCAGGGGAACAAATTTTGTGCCGTAGTATATCATTCCCCTCTCGCTTTCTTCACCTAATCTTCTGAATGTAGATTTCACCCTCATGCCTATATGGATATCCTTATGGCTGCATATTACCTGTGAAGTAAGATTGGGGCCTTCATCCAGTTTAATTATGGCAAGTATATATGGCGTTTGCTTTGCATAATCCTTTGTAGAGCTGTGCATAACCGTATAAGTCAGCACCTCTCCAAATCCTTTGAATTTAAACGGAACCATTAAACCGCTCCTCCTGCATTTCGGGCACATATTCCTGGGCGGATAATAGTATTCATTGCATTTCTCGCATCGTGTACCTATGAGATTGTACAGATTTTTAAGCCTTCTCCAGAATCTTGGAACTGACATTTTTTATTTCTCCCTTGAGAATATATGGACAACAGCAGTGCCGCCTGAGCCTCCAACATTGTGGGTAAGGCCGATCTCTGCACCATCTATCTGGCGTCTTCCTGCCTCACCGCGAAGCTGCAGCGCTACTTCAACAGCCTGCTTTACTCCTGTCGCACCGACAGGATGGCCGCATGCTTTTAATCCACCTGATGGGTTTATGGGTATCTTTCCTCCTATGGCAGTCATGCCTGACAGAGAGGCTGGCCCGCCTTCTCCCTTCCTCACAAAGCCAAGGTCTTCAATAGCGCATATCTCAGCGATAGTGAAACAATCATGCACTTCGGCAAAATCGATGTCCCCTGGTGTAACCTTTGCCATCCTGTATGCCCTGCTCGCTGCAGCCACAGTCGCATCAAGTGTGGTTATATCCAGCCTGTCGTGAAGAGCAAGTGTTCCGCTTGCCTGCGCTGACGCCTTTACGTATATAGGCGTATCCGTATATTTTCGCGCAATCTCGGCAGGTGCGATAACCACGGCAGAGGCACCATCTGTAATGGGCGAGCAGTCATAGATATGGAGAGGATCTGCCACCATGATCGAATTCAGAACTGTTTCTATCGATATCTCATTCTGGAACTGTGCTTTTGGATTCATTGTTCCATTATGGTGGTTCTTAACTGCGACGCAAGCAAGCTGCTCCTGAGTTGTGGCGTATTTATGCATGTGAAGCCTGGCAATCATTGCATAAAGGCCCGGGAACGTGGCCCCCATTACACCTTCCCATTCTCTATCGGCTGCGGCTGCCAGAGCGTCTGTTGTTATTTGAACATCAACATCAGTCATTTTCTCAGCTCCGCCTGCTATTACGATATCATGATAACCTGATGCAACGGCAACAATTCCCTGCCGCAGTGCCAGTCCGCCTGAGGCGCAGGCCGCCTCAACACGCGTTGAGGGTATATTAAGACTTGCTAACCCGGCATAATCGGCAATCAGAGCGCCAAGATGCTCCTGTTCTATAAAGCGCCCACCGCTCATGTTTCCGACATAAAGCGCATCGATCTCTCCTCCCTGGATATTTGCATCCTCGATCGCACTTATCCCTGCCTCAACAAAAAGTTCCCTGAATGATCTATCCCATAATTCGCCAAATTCCGTGCATCCCACACCTACGATCGCAACATCCCTCATGATATCACCTCATAACTTAATCTTACCTTTATGCTTCGCATAGGTTGCGTAATTGATATATATAGGGTTAGCCAGCAGTTCTTCAACACTGGGCGCACCATTGCGGATTTCATCTATTCTATCGGTCACACGTATACTGAAAGCATCACTTCCTGCACCAGAACCAAAAGCTGTCACGAATATCCTGTCTCCGGGTCTGGCAATATCAAGAGTTGCGGCTAATCCCATCATGCACGAGCCTGAATATGTATTCCCGAGACGAGAGACCACAAGACCGGGTTTGATCTGTTCAGTTGAGAAACCAAGCATCTTTGCAGCCCGGACAGGAAATTTACCGTTTGGCTGATGGAATATTGCATATTTATAATCAGAAGGTTTTGTACCCATTCTATCCATAAGTCCAGATGCTGCAGAGGTCACATGCTTAAAATAACCCGGCTCACCTGTAAATCGTCCGCCGTGTTCAGGATAGGGCATTCCTTCCCTTCTCCAGAAATCAGGCGTGTCTGTAGTGAACGAATATGTTGATTCTATCTTTGCTACAGTTTTTTCTTTTCCTATGATGAATGCAACCCCGCCTGCTGCGGCTGTGTACTCAAGGGCATCACCAGGTGCCCCCTGCGAGACATCTGAACCTATTGCCAGTCCAAGATCGATCATGCCGGATTCAGCCAATCCGATACATGCCTGGACAGCAGCAGTCCCTGCCTTGCAGGCAAACTCAAAATCAGCAGCCGTGAGATTCGGGGTGGCCCCGATAGCTTCAGCCACAACTGTACTTGTGGGCTTGACAGCGTAGGGGTGGCTCTCTGAGCCTGTGAATACAGCCTCGATCCGCTCAGGATTCACGCCGCCACGATTTATTGCATTGCGTGCAGCCTCTACTGCTATTGTAATAGTATCCTCATCCATATCGGGCACAGATTTTTCATAAATCATCAGCCCATCAATAATACTACTTGCATTATCGCCCCATACCTTGGCTATCTCTTCAATTTTGATTCTATAGCAGGGGATATATGCACCGTATGAAACAATTCCAACATTCATTTTTAACCTCTATTATTTTTAACCTCTGTTTTAATTTAGGGATATCTTAAAAAATATTAATGTCTTATATCGTGTGACTGTAGTTCGCTAACTATATCGGCTATAGGCATAACAGAAGTAATGAGCGGCATGTGCTCTATCTCAGCGATTTTAGCTGCTATCGGGTCTATACTGGATGCTGGAAGCCCATGAAGCACGATTAAAGCTGGTTTTAAGTTGGTCACTCTGAGCGCTACCATAGGAGATCGACCTGTTGAGACACGGGTGAATATCATGGCTCTCTCAGAACTCCATCCATACAATTTCTGGAATTCATTATAAGAGAGCTGGAGAATAGCTTTTAGACTATCGATTACAGTATAGCCATATAATGGTTTTATGTATTCACTGCCCGGGCTGTATACCACTTCTCCTTTGATCAGTTTTGTTATCTCTTCAACTGAAATAGGCGAGAGATACTCATGGATATCATAGATGGCATCGGCACTGAAATCCCCCCGCAGTATATCCTCATATGAGCGGATCTTTACTCCCCCCCGCGCGATATCCATATCCAGGATGGCATCCACGATCTTACTCACAATGAAAATCCCGGGAGATTTTCTCCTGCCGCTCTCATAGTCACTGATCACAGATGGTGAGACTTTCAGATAAGCAGCAAGATCGGACTGGGATATTTCAAAAAGTGAGCGCCATTTTTTTAATGTCTCTCCAGGATTATCAGAAAGCGTTACTTCTCCTGCCATTTTCTCAGCAAGTTTATGCCGGAGATCTTTATAAGCAACATTCATACCAGGAGCAGGCGGAACATATATTGGAGCTACAGCTGCATTTTCGGTCATGTTAATGGTTGGATAATGGTGTAGATGCATATAAAACTAACGAAAGATACATCGTCAAACAACGAAGTGTATATATGAAGAATACACCTGTTGAGTCCATAAATTGATTAGAAAGAATAAAGTACTGGCAGGATAACTAAGAGATGCACCCGAGGGGCCGTAGGGTAGCCTGGACCATCCTTCATGCTTGGGGTGTATGAGACCTGAGTTCAAATCTCAGCGGCCCCATTTTTCAAATCTATATCGTTACTTTTGCGCAACCCTCCTGCCTGATTGAAAATCTAAACCTATATATATCCAAAAGTACAACTGCTACTGATTAAGAGGTGTATGAATGGAAGTTAAAAACGTTGTACTGGCTGTGGTTATGATAGCCTCTTCGATGGTATTGACATATAAATGGCTTATCCGGCTTGGCAGTTCAGATACTGTTATTATCATATCAGCTGTACTTCTGATCGGTTCTCTTGCTATTATGATACTGCTGGTTGATTCAAGGCTGCGGGAACTTGAAGAGACCGTAAATTCAAAAGAACGTTCCATAAGGATAAATATCAAAGGCGTTGAGGAGAATCTTGAGAAAAAGATAGAAGACCTATCTAAAAGTACCAGTAATATATTCGGTGAATTCTCTAAGAGGATATATCGCTAAGAGCATCCTTTACCATATACATTATCTGTTCCATCACCTCCCTTGCCTCGCCCATGCTCTGTATCCTTCTTATATCCACGCGCCCGCTCTGGTATATCATCACGCTCCTTCCATCCAATTCAAACCGTGCAACACCAAGCCTTATTGAGCATTTCAACTCTTTTGCCCCTTTATTGCGCAAAATATCGCACAACTTATCCATAACCACCCTTTTCCCGAGATGACATTCTGCTATGTACCGGGTGGGATCTTCAATGCACGGGCGGGACAGCCTGATACTCATGAATAGTAGAAAGGAATATAATATCTAAAGCTTTTTTGGCGCTGTTGTTCTATCCGTATCTATTATTTCCGTAGAACCTGTATGCGTGTCCTTGCACCAGCGCTAAGCTCTATTTCTTCGTTCCTCCCCGGTTTAGCAAAAGCATCTATTATACTTATCTCGCTGCCTATATCGAGCTCATTTACAAGCTCTGCATGCTCACCCCACAGTGCCACCCTTATGCGCCCTGTATCATCAGAGACGTATATATTCGATACCTTATTTTTGGTCCCGTCCGGACGATCAAACTCCCGGATCTCATCAAGCCCTGAGACATGCCCTGTTACGCTGTAGGCCGAGTTGATCCCGATATCGGCAATCTGTGTAAAGGTTTCAGAATAATCAACAGCAGTGTTGCTCTTCATTATGTTTCCACCTGAGCCCAGTTGTAGTTCTATCTGATTGCTAAATGTATTCTCACGGGCATACCCGTTTATTATCTCCACTGTATCCCCTATCTTAAAATCAGCACTCTCAGCCTTTGAATCCCAGAGAGTTACCCTTATCTTGCCTGTCTCATCTCCAAGGGTTAAATTTGTCACTTTTCCAGTTGTTCCATCCTTGCGCTGGAAAGCCCTCACTTTTCCTGTATCGATGATCCTGCCTATAATGTTCAAGCCGCTCATTCCAGACTTTATATCATTGATCTTCATGGGCTCCAGGTTCACAGCTACCGCTTTATCTACATGCTCTATGTTCCCGCCCCTGCCTACATTTACCTCAAGTCCTCTCTGCCCCTCTTTGATGTATCCTTTCACTTTAAGGCTCTGTCCCATCTTTATGTCCCCGATTTTCACAAGATCGGAAGCCTCATCCCACAGTGCAGCCTTAATCGAGCCAGTATCATCAGCAAAGGTTATGTTCACTACGCGCCCTGTACTGCTGTCACTGCGTGAAAACTCATGGATATCACCGATTGAGATCACCTTTGCTATAAAAACGACACCGCCTTTATCCGGTGCTATGTCCTTGATCTTAATGGTCTCATTTAATCCCAGCTCGCTGGCAACAAGCATAGCAGCGGTTTTAGAATCGCAAAGTCCGTTCATCATTATAACCTTCTCCTCTACCATTGACTTGAACTCATCTGGCTTAAGTCTCCCCTCAAGCCTTTTGTAGACCTCTTCAATCTCTTCGAAACTCACCATAGCACTCTAGAAAGAAAGATCTGGATAAAAGCTTTCTGGTTATCCTGAACCCATCCAATAATTAAAGGGATAACAGGATTAGGTAGTGCTCTGCAAATCCTGATTGTAACCTCTGTGTTCTCTGTGTCTCAGTGGCAAGTTTTTTATGAAGCCACAGAGACACTGAGGCGCAGAGAGCTTTTTTGATATACGAATCACAGTTGAGAAGTTGGAATTATTGTATGGTCTCCCAGCATGCCACGGGATACTGAGGCTTATTCGATATCTACATTTGCATCTACTGCGTTCATCTGCGGTTAATATTTTATTGATTGTTATGCAGCAAACTATAATTAGCTGAGCCCTAATCATTATCATTATGATCATAAAATATAAATAACCTTGAAACTATGATACGGCAGGAATTGCCATCTCGAATCGATGTGGTGAACCGGAGGAGATAATAATCAAAAAAGTTACTTCCATACTGGTATTTTTGCTCTTATTTTCTTTATCAGGTATATTTCTGGTAGAAACTGAAGCTGCGAGTGATAGAATCACGATGGATGTAAAATCCCGCATGTTAGAAGGCGAGTATGTTCCTGTGATAATCACTCTGAAAGACAGTCCTTCTTTTAAGACTTTATCAAAAGGAGATGCAGTAACCCTGATGAAGGAACGTGCATCAGACAGCCAGCAGAACCTTGTAACTTTATTGAATAAAGAAAGAAGCAGGGGAAAAGCAGATAAAATAAAACAGTTCTGGATCGTGAACGCCATAGCGGTCAATGCATCGCCTGAGCTCATCGAGATACTTTCAAAGCGCGATGATGTTGCAAGTATAGAGCTTGACTCTGAGCTTCATATTCTTGAGGATTATTCAGCTCTGGTCTCACAGGGGCAGATTGACAATGCGACATCTGAAATAAAATACATAAATACAACAAAAGTGTGGGAACTCGGGATTGACGGCAGCGGCATCAATGTATCCGTGATTGACACAGGGATTAACGCAGCACATCCTGATATTGCAGGACGGGTCGTTAAGTGGGTGGATTATATAAAT
The DNA here is from genome assembly GCF_000685155.1 of Candidatus Methanoperedens nitratireducens. GTDB lineage: Archaea > Halobacteriota > Methanosarcinia > Methanosarcinales > Methanoperedenaceae > Methanoperedens > Methanoperedens nitratireducens. Next base: position 169,624 of record NZ_JMIY01000003.1, on the reverse strand, counting down.
GGCGGTGGATCAGCATACGACGATGACCCTTATGGTCACGGAACCCATGTCGCTGGAACTGTGGGAGGAAATGGTAGCCTTGGAATAACTACGGGCGTGGCGCCAAATGTGAGCCTGTTTGGAGTAAAGGTGCTTAATAATAAAGGCAGTGGTAGTGCAAGTGATATGATAAGCGGGATAGAGTGGTCTGTGAGCAACAGAGCTGATGTGATCAGCATGAGCTTGGGCACCGAACAGACCTGGATGACGCCAGACTGTGATATTGATAATCCTGCAATTGCATATGCAATTAATAATGCTGTGAACGCCGGTATAGTTGTCGTGGCAGCAGCAGGAAACAATGCCAGTGGTGTCTCATCACCGGGATGCATCCGAAATGCAATTGCTGTAGGCGCTGTTGATAGTAGTGATTCGATAGCATATTTCTCAGGCAGGGGTGCAGCCATGATAGATCACGGCGTTGTTGCGCCTGGTGTTGGTGTTACTTCATTGAATCTTTCAAATGGTTATGTGGCTCTATCAGGCACTTCAATGGCAACCCCCCATGTCTCAGGCATGGTAGCTCTTCTTTTACATGCTGCAAAGAAAAACGATCTAACTCTATCACCTTCACAGATAAAAAGCATTCTTGAAACTACTTCAGTGGATCTGGGTACTGCCGGAAAAGACGATACATACGGAGCGGGGCGAATTAATGTCTTCGCGGCAATTGCTCCATCTGTTATCGCAAATCCCACAGGATATCAGGCAGGCAGTGCAGCAAGGAACGGCACTGCAGTAATCCTCAATGCCACAATAACAGACGCAATCGCAGGAGTAAAAAACGCCAGCGTAAACGTCTCATCTATAAACGCATCTATAACAAATGTTTCATTATCCAGCATCTCAGGATTCTGGGTAAATGATAATGTAATAGTAAATGCCTCAGATGGAATATACGATCTCAATGTTACAGCATATAACAATATGGGTTATATAAACAATTTAATTCAGTTATCCATAATAGTAGATAATACGCCCCCGCTTATTAGCAGCGCCAGTGCAACCCCCTCTAAAATCGAGGCTGGTTCAGGGAGTTCCATATTAAGTGTTAACGTCACTGACAACCTGAGCGGAGTTGCTCAGGTAGCAGTGAACTTAAGTGCAATTGGCGGCTCACCAGGCAGTCCAATGCAGAATACAGGAGGCGATATCTGGCAGATAACTGTAAATACCACAGCGGTCGGCAACTTTTCACTTTCAGTGAATGCCACAGACGGTGCAGGGAATATTGAGAATGGGACTATACTACTGAGTGTAACAGATCTAACCCCGCCTGTAATAGAATCAGCCAGAGCCACCCCTGATTCGATAAGGGCTGATGGAATAGATAGTACAACTCTGGAGATCATCACACATGATTTTGCCGATGTGAGCAGTATTAAAAATGTAACTGTGGATCTTACTAATCTGGGTGGGAATGCATCTCAGGAAATGGAAAATTCAAGCGGCATATGGCGATTTGATGTAACCACTAATAAAACTGGCATAAACGGCACTTTAATCAGGCTCCCTGTAAATGTGACCGATGCCAGAGACAACAGCAATACCTCGACCAGCATTCTTCTCGGGATCAAAGAAACGATCAATGCAAGCGCTGGAACCTTGAGATTTAATTTTACAATCGACTCGACAATATTCAATGCCTCGATCAGCATCCCTGAATCCACAGACCTATCAGGCGTGCTTCTGGTAGCGCCTGTAGATATTCCAGCCCTGGATGGTCTAAAGCATGCTGGAGTTGCTTTAAATCTATCTAACCTGACCTTTGATGAGCTCATCAGGATAGAGATGCAGTATAATTTCTCTTATTTCTCTTCTTTCACTGAAGATGAAACAAAACTCAGGCTGTGGTTCTACAATACAACGACAAACAGATGGGAGATCACAGAGAATTCAAGTGTCGATACCCTGAACAGGACAGTCTCAGGATACACAAGCCATTTCTCAGTATTCGCGCCTCTTGCTGATGTTACCCCACCTGTGATTTCAAATATAACGTTGACTTCGGTCACCACAGGCTCTGCCATTATAAGCTGGGACACAGACAAGCCTGCGCAGAGCCTTGTGAAGTACGGCACAACTGAAGGAAGCTATACCTCTAATACAGAGGATACTTCCAATGTGACCTCACATAGCGTGCAGTTAGCAGGATTATCTGCGGGCACGACCTACTATTATATTGTCATTAGCACAGATCATAGCGGCAATACTGCTAACGTCACCGGGAGTCTCACGACGCTCTCCGGAGGGGGAGCATCTTCAAGCAGCGGTGGTGGAGGCGGCGGCGGTGGTGGAGTAGCTTCGGCTGAAGATTATTCTAATATCGAAGTAAAAGAAAAATATGATAAATATATCTTTAAAGATAAGATAACATCATATATATTTACCAGCAAGAATAACCCCGTACTGTTCGTTAATATAACAGGCAATGTCAATGCAGGGGAGATCAGCGCGGCTGTCGAAGTGTTGAGAAATCCTTCTTCCATTGTAAAAGGTCCGGCGCCCGGGATTGCTTATAAAAATATAAATATATGGGTCGGCACATCAGGATTTGCAGTACCGAAGAATATTAAAAATGCTGATATAACCTTCAGGGTTGAGAAACAATGGACTGATGCGGTTGATCCGGGCTCAATTGCGCTCTACCGCTACGATTCCCAGTGGATCAAATTACCCACTCAAAAATTAAGAGAGGATACTGAATTTGAATATTATGTAGCATCAACAGAGAAATTCTCCCCGTTTGCTATAACCATACTGAGGAGTGCAGAAGAGCCGATATCAGCGTCAGTAGTGAAGGCTGGGGCTGCCACCGACGGCGCCCTGATAGAAACCACAACCATGACAGCAGTACCGACAGAAAAGGCCCCAGGGTTTGAAGTGACTCTGGCTGTGATAACACTCTGCGCGATCTACCTTATCGGGCGAAAGAGAAGATAATAGCTCATATTCATAATTTTTTGTTTGATAGCACCAAAATGATTATGCTTGCCGTGAACAATACCCAGGCAAGCAATGAGCAATAAAAAAATCGATAGAATATCAGGAAGGGTATGGAAATTCGGCGACAATGTCGATACAGATGTTATTATTCCGGGTAAATACCTGCGCACCACTGATATGAGTGTGTTCGCATCGCATGTCATGGAGGGGATTGAGCCGCAGTTCTCACAGAAAGTGATAAGCGGCGATATAATCGCGGCAGGCAAGAACTTCGGGTGCGGCTCATCAAGGGAACAGGCACCCCTTGCTTTAAAATATGCAGGCATAGCATGTATAGTGGCAGAGTCCTTCGCCAGGATATTTTTCAGGAATGCCATCAATATCGGCCTGCCTATTATAGAAGCAAGAATAGACTGTGAAGAGGGCGATATTATTGAGATCGACCTTGAAAATGGATTTGTAAGAAATAAAGATAAAAGCTTTAAGGGTACGGAACTTCCTGATTTTCTGCGTGATATCCTGGCATACGGAGGGCTTGTTGAGTACAGAAAAAGGAAGGTGCAGTAGTGATATTTCCAGCAGAATATAAACGCGTGGGCGTGACAAGAACAGACCCTACAGGGCGAATAGGCTGTCCCATTTATTTCACAACAGAATACCTGATCGCTGATCTGCCTTATGGTTATGCAATATACAGGGTAAAAAGTGAAGGTGAAGGATTGCTCAAAAAACTTGTTTCACTTGAGCTGATAGCAAAAGGAGAACAGGTAAAGAAATTTGAAGAAAAACTCGATTCTCATGACAGGACACTGCTTATTGAATCCGCAATTCCATTATGCAAAGGGAGTGTAAATACTGTTCTTTTTGAAGGCATGGATCGGCATATCACTTTTGTCTATGAGCCAGGTCTTGATGAGGTTATGGAGATAGAGATAATTGATATATCACCGCCTGAGCCGCCGTGGCTTGCCTTTGCAATACAGAGGCTTATCAGGAGCGGTATACTGGGTGAGCTGGACATAAGGTTCACAACAAAGCTCATTGATCTTCGTACATTTGAGGGGGGGAAGGTGGTTTTCCCCTGCCATGCATCAGAACTTAAAGGAAAATATCTCGATACTGATATTGATATTGAGGATAATTCCGAGCTTGTTGGATGCGATATCTCAAAACAGATATTTGAACTGCGCTTTCCCAGCCTCTCTTACAGGCATATCAACATGTGTCCCATTAAGGCACATCTTTATACGCCAACCAGACCCTTTATCACAAGATGCTGCCAGAGCAAGAAATCAGGTATGATCAACATCAATGGGATAGATGGCGCTGTGGTACACTGGGGAGCATCCGAGTATGATATCGTTGATGCGATAAGGATGCTTGTCAGGGTTTTGAGAGGGAATATAGAAAATAACAACAGAGCGAGTTTGAGATGAAGCTCGCAGTTATCCCCGGTGATGGCATTGGCAGGGAAGTTATTCCCGCTGCATTATCCGTGCTTGATGCTTTTGGTCTTGGTATCGAGAAAATACCTCTTGATATCGGTTATGGGAAATGGGAGCGAACCGGCAGCGCAATCACGAATGAGGATATGGACATAATCAGTGAATGCGATTGTGTGCTGTTCGGGGCGATCACTACTCCGCCTGATCCTAATTATAAGAGTGTGCTTATGCGTCTTCGGAAAGAGCTTGATCTATACGCCAACATCAGACCTTTTGTTCCCCTGAAGAGCATTAGATTGCCCTGTGATACAAAAGAATTCGATTTTGTTATAGTAAGGGAAAATACCGAGGGCATGTACTCAGGAGTGGAGGAACTTCATGAGGATGTGGCATACACCACGAGGGTTATAACCAGGGCAGGCAGTGAAAGGATTGCAGAGCGGGCATGCATACTGGCGAAATCTAGAAAAAAGCATATAACCATTGTGCATAAAGCGAATGTATTAAAATCATGCTCTTTTTTCCGTGATGTCTGCATAGGTAGTGCACAGCGGAACGGGATATCACATCGTGAGATGCTCATGGATGCCATGGCATATGACCTGATCCTTCATCCAGAGAGGTATGATGTAATAGTGACCACAAACCTTTTCGGGGATATCCTGAGCGATGTTGCTGCAGCCATAGCAGGCGGGCTTGGTCTATGTCCCAGTGCAAACATTGGTGAACGCTATGCGCTTTTTGAACCTATTCACGGAAGCGCCCCTGATATTGCAGGAAAAGGTATTGCCAACCCGATAGCGGCTATTCTGAGCGTTAAGATGATGCTTGAATGGGGTGGATGGGTAGAGGAAGCGAACTCAATCACGAAAGCGGTGAACAGCGTTCTCTGCGACAGGATCACTACTCCTGATCTTGGCGGCTCATATTCTACCACAGATGTATCGGCTGCAATTGCAAAACTGATTTAAATTAATCTCATTAGTACATATGCCACTGTGCCAGCAAGGAGTGGTGAGACAACCCAGGCAATCAATATCTTCTTCACAACCTCACCTCTTATGATATGCATTCCGCTGTTTGCGCACCCGATTCCAATGACCCCGGCTGCAACAATTTCACCAAGTGAAACAGGAACTCCGAAGATCGAGGCAGCGTGAACCATTATGGCTGATATGAACTCCACGAATGTGGCCCGGATCACGCACAGTTCAGTGATCTCATTTCCCACGGTATCCAGTACCCTTCCACCCATGAGAAGAGCACCAAAACCAATAGCAATACCCCCTAAAATCGCGCCATCAAGTGAGAGCATAGCACCGGCCCCCACGAGCGGCCCGACTGCATTGCCTGCATTGTTGGCTCCGGCAGAATAGGCTACATAGCAACCTGAAATGGTAAGCAGTACACTCAAGGATCTTCGTATTGCGGCTTCTGATTCGTGATGATCCGCAATCCAGACAAGGATATCTGTGTAAAGGTATTTACCCATAAGGTATGCAAGCAGCCAGGCAGTAACAGGAGTCACGATCCACCAGACCACGATCTTGCCAAGAAGCGGTACATTTACCTGCGAAGCCCCGTAAAAAAACCCGATTCCTACAACTGCCCCAACTGCTGCCTGGCTTGTGGATACCGGTATGCGCAGTATATTTGCCAGAAAAAGAGTTATACCCGCTGCCCCGACTGCTACTGTAGCTCCTTCGAGCAGTATTGTTCCTTCAGGGAGAATTCCCGTCCCCAGTGTTTTTATCACTTCTCCACCGCTGAATACTGCTCCAAGAAGGGAGAATACACCTATTAACAGCACAGCCTGATATTTGGTGCGGACCTTTGCCCCATAAGCAGCACCCATAGAAGCCGCAGCATTGTTGCCGCCTATATTCAGTCCCATGAAAATAGCTACTAAAAATGCTACTATTAATATAATGTCCATAATAAATAGCTTAAACCATGCTTATTTTATATATAAAGTAACGTTACAGGCAAAAATTGACACAAACATATCAGGCAATAAGACGGTTAACAAGTTCTCTTCCTTCCTCTGTTTTAAATACAGGGGTGTTCCATTCCTGTATTATCTTTTTCCTTATCGTTTTGACATATATCTTATTAATGGGGTCATATCCCTTTTTCTCATAGGTTTCTCTGTAGATCAGTATGCCGCGTCTCTGCCACGCAGGTGTCTGTGAAAGATTGATGCCATGCTGGAATACAAGTTCATGGATTGAGCTGGCCTTCATATTTTTCAGGCGTGAAGCTGCTTCATTCTCAGAAAGACCGGTATTCAACAGTGTATAGTATCCATAAGAGCTTACATGGTTCCTCCATGTCTCTGCCTGTCTCCATACGAGATACCTGTAGATATCCTCCTTTCCAAGCAAAATGATCCTTGAATCAAACGATACAGGATCTTTCAGGTTCAACTGGATTGTAAATGCAGATGAAATGAAGCTTGGGATTATTGAATTGATTTTTTCAATCCTGCTATTATAAGGGATTTCATAGAAAAAAAAGCTGATCTCATCTGAGAATGTGAAGGCAAATAAAGGATTTAAGCCGCTCTCCTTAAAGAGAGATTCGGTAGAATTCGCCATAGCCCGTGCGAATACCTCATCATATGGTTTTTTAAACCCAAGTAGTTCAAGTACACGCCTGAACCCTCTACCATCGATCCTGAGAGCAAAGGGAGGGAATACCCTGAGATCAGCATAGATCTCCCTGTCCTTCATCTCTTTTTCTAGAAAAGCATTATTCACGATGTACTGTTAATCCTCATTGGATATATTATAATCCTCGGGGATTTCCTCAGGCTTCTTGAACTGGTCTTTGATATGCCTGATAAGAACGATATCTGCGACAGCAGTAACCCATCTGTACGGGATGACAACTCCTGATTTGGATGTATCAAACATATCATGATTTAATCGTGTGACCGCAAGACCCGTCACTTTTCTCTCATTCACTTCAAGCACCACATCATTTACTTTTCCTATATATATTCCTCTTTCTGTGTAAATGTTCAGTCCAAATAATGTTGAAACCTCAGCCTGCATAGTATCACCTTGGTCAGAATATGAATGATAGTAATATATACTTTATTGATTTGAGAATAAGGCGTATCTGGCAAATAGACTGGTTTTTCCTTCATCCACTGCTCTCAGGAGGCTTTTTGTCCACGTTTCGTAAAACTTATCATCAATGAATTTATTGTTAGGTGTGGATTCCATACAATCGTCAACCATATTATAGATGAACTTAGTAGTAGAACAATCTGTTAAGAGGCTAATAGGTAGTGCAAACGTGAGAATGAAAGAAAGGTACAACCCGCATGAAATAGAGGAAAAGTGGCAGAGCAGATGGGCAGAGGCCAGGATATACGAGGCTGAGCCGGATGACCGAGAGAAATACTTCATTACGATCCCGTATCCATACTTAAACGGCAACCTTCATGCAGGCCATACCAGGACGTTCACCATCGGGGACGTGGTCGCGAGGTATAAACGGATGCTGGGCTACAATGTGCTGTTCCCCATGGGCTTCCATGTCACAGGAACGCCGATAGTCGGGCTGGCAGAACTGATCCAGAAAAAGGACCCTGAGACAATAAGGGTCTACCACAGGCTTCACGGGGTACCGCTTGATATCCTGTATTCTATTCAAACTCCTGAGCAGATCGTGGAGTATTTTAGCAAAGAAGCTGAAGCTGCCATGAAGAGCATAGGATACTCGATCGACTGGAGAAGAAAATTCACTACCACAGACCCGCATTATAAAAAGTTCATTACCTGGCAGTACAACCTTCTCCATGAAAAAAGCAAGGTAGTAAAAGGCGCACATCCTGTGAGATGGTGCCCGAATGATGAGAATCCTGTTGAGGATCACGATATCCTGCGTGGTGAGGATGCCACTATAATAGAGTACACCCTGATCAAATTCAAACTGGGTAACGAGATACTGCCGTGCGCCACACTGCGCCCTGAGACAGTGTTCGGTGTTACAAACATCTGGGTAAACCCGAAGGTACATTATGTAAGGACTAAAGTCAATGACGAGACATGGATCGTGAGCGAAGAAGCCTATGAAAAACTCATATTCACAGATAAAAAACTGGAACTCCTGGGAGAGATCACTGGTGAGGAATTGATAGGTAAAGAAGTGGAAAACCCCCTGACAGGCTCTCATGTATTGATATTGCCCGCACCATTTGTAGATCCTGGAAACGGTAGTGGTGTAGTGATGAGCGTTCCCGCACATGCGCCCTATGATTATCTTGCGCTTCGTGATCTCAGGGGCGCTGATCTAACAGGATACGGCATAACAGAGGATGTTTCCTCTATACCGCCTATTCCTTTGATCAGGGTACCGGGGTACGGAGAACATCCCGCGGTCGATGCGGTCAATGAGCTGAAAGTGAAGGACCAGAGCGATCCAAAAGCAGAAGAGGCCACAAAACTTGTGTACAGGCGTGAATTCCACAGCGGAGTGCTGACAGAGACAACAGGAAAATATGCAGGCATGGCGGTCTCAAGGATAAAGGACATCCTGACGCATGACCTCATCAACCAGGGGATTGCCGATGTGTTCTATGAGTTCAGTGAACAGCCTGTGATATGCAGATGCGGTTCTGTCATCGTTGTAAAGATCGTTGAGAACCAGTGGTTCTTAAATTACTCAGATCCTGTCTGGAAAGAGCAGGTCTACAAATCCCTTGGCGACATGAAGATCATACCGCCTGAACTCAGGGTTGATTTTGAGAATAAGGTCGACTGGCTGAAAGATAAAGCATGCGCACGACGAAAAGGACTCGGTACAAAGCTTCCCTGGGACCCTGAATGGATAATCGAATCACTTGGAGATTCAACAATATACATGAGTTATTATATTATTGCAAAATATCTTCCTGGAATTGAACCTGAGCAATTAAAAGAAGAGTTCTTCAACCATGTACTGCTCGGGCAGGGCACGACTGAGAACACCGTAGACGGGACCGGGATAGCTCCTGATATGATTAATGAAGTCCGCAGCGATTTTACGTACTGGTACCCGGTGGATCTTCGCTCCTCCGGTAAGGATCTTATACCCAACCATCTCCTGTTCTTCCTTTTCCACCATGTTGCAATATTCCCTCAGATATACTGGCCCGGCGCTATAGCCATCAATGGCTTTGTATCACTGGAAGGTGAGAAGATGAGCAAGTCAAAAGGGCCTCTGCTCACATTAAAATCAGCCATAGCAGAGCACGGGGCTGATGTGACCCGTCTCTACATCCTGAGCGCGGCTGAGCATACCCAGGATGCAGATTGGCGAGCTGCAGATGCCGAAGCCACAGGAAAACAGGTTGAGAGATTCTATAGAATGGCGTATGACATAATCAGGTCAGATGATACGGGCGAATTAAAATTAATTGATAAATGGATATTAAGCAGGCTTCAGTACAGGATACAGGAGACTACTGATGCACTTGATAGAATACAGACAAGAAGGGCGGTTCAGAATGCCTTCTATCTTCTCATGAACGATATGAGATGGTATGAGCGGCGGGGTGGAAGCGCGGTACGGGAGCGAATCCTGGACACATGGGTTCGGTTAATGGCTCCATTTATACCGCATATCTGCGAAGAGATCTGGGAAGAAATGGGCAGGGATTTCGTTTCTCTGGCTCAATACCCAGGAGCAGACCCGGCTCTTATAGATAGAGGCGCTGAACTTGCAGAAGAAATAATAGGAAGTACACTTCGGGATATAGAGGAAATAATCAGATTGATAAAAATAAAACCCAGGCGGATAATCCTGTATACTGCAGCATCATGGAAGAAGATGATCCTGAAAAAAGCCCTGTTACTGAAGAAAGAGGATGCCCTTGATATGAAAACCATTATGAGTGAAGCTATGGCTGATCCTGCTATGAGGGTGCATGCCAGGGAGATCCCAAAATTTGCACAAAAGATAATAACTGATATACAGGGAATGGATGCTGAATTGATGAGATCCCTGATCGAGGTTGATTTTGATGAGACCTCTGCTTTAAACGAAGCCAGGGAATTCCTGAGCCGTGCCGTGGAATGTGATATAGATATATACAATGCAGATGCTCCTGTATATGATCCACAGGGAAAGAGCCGTTTAGCATCTCCAATGAGGCCTGCAATATATATTGAGTAAAGGATAAATTAACAGGTTTTTGACCGGGGAAGTATCATCCAGACCTCCCGGTTATCCCGGATCAAGGTAACATTAAATAGCCTATACATATTTATATCTGGGGAATGACTAAGACAAATGTCTTAGAAATGGTAAGTATTATGTTTATAATGATAGTAAACATTCAATATAGTACAGATAAACATGACGACAATAGAGATGCTTGAGGAGATTCTGGACGACCTAAAACATATCGGAGGTATTGAAGCCTCGGCTGTGGCAAGCAGGGATGGTTTACTTATATGCTCAAATGTATCCCGAAAACTCCAGGCAGAGACGTTTGCAGCAATGTCGGCTACGATGCTGGGAGCGGCAGAAACCGCAACCGCAGAGCTTGGAAAAGGCGTTCCAGACAGGATTATAGTGGAATCAAAAAACGGAAAATTAATCGCAACCGGAGCGGGATCAAAGGCATTGCTTCTGGTTATGGCCAGACCGAATGCAGGCCTTGGATTAATCCTGGTTGAAGTAGCCAAAGCATCCCAGAAGATAAAAGAGATTTTGGAGTAATAATATGAAACAGGTTGCTACAGGGGTAAATGGTCTTGATAATGTGCTGGACGGAGGTTTTCTCAGACCATCAGCAGTATTGATAGCAGGCACAGCGGGAACTGGAAAAACAACTTTCGTTATGCAATCTCTCTTTAACGCAGCAAAGAATGAAGAGGTTTGCATGTATATCACCGCGCTCTCTGAGCCTATAGCCATGATCAATAATTTCATGTCCAAGTTCTCTTTTTATAATATTTCATTACTTGGAAAAGGTAATGTCAAGTATGTGCCTATTGATATCAATATAATCCGCAAAGGCTCAAAAGCTGTTATAAATGAGATGGAGAGGAACATAGAGCTGGTCAAGCCTGATCGGATCGTCATTGATCCTGCAAATGTGCTTGTTTTTGGGCTGGATGAGGAATCCCAGCGTCAGTTCTACTATGATTTCTTTACAGCTATGAAGGGATGGAATTCCCTTGTTCTATTAACAGGTGAGTTTACTTCTGACACACTTATTAAAAGCACTCTTAGTTATCTTGTTGATGGTATTATCTATATCAGCAACGAGCCTTTTTTAGAGAGAAGCGTACGCCATGTTAGTATTCTCAAAATGAGGGGACAGGATTTCTGTAGTGGAAAACATTCATGTAAAATTACAAAAGACGGATTCACGATATTTCCGCGATTGCCTCTGACAGACAGGACATCTATCTTAAAAGAGCGTATATCCACCGGAGTAAAAGGATTTGACCAGATGACAGGTGGAGGCTTCATTCGAGGCTCATCAATATTGATCTCAGGCTCAAGCGGAACCGGTAAAACAACAATCGGAACACAGTTTATTATGAACGGCCTATTAAGAGCCGAACCTGGAGTGATCGTCTCATTTGAAGAGGATGCGATGCAGATACGCGAGAATTATAAAATGTTCGGCTGGAATTTAAAAGGATATGAGGATAAGAATCTGCTCAAAATAATATCCCCTCTTGAGTTTGATGCCAACGAGCTTGCGATCCAGATTAATGAGATAATCGGTAAAATAAATGCCAGACGCATGCTGTTTGATGGCACAGGAAAGCTTTATCGGATGATGCCGGGATATATCCAGTTCCCGGAGTATATGGCAGGTATTATCAGCAATATGAAAAATAAAAATGTTACAGCCATCTATACAAACGAGGCTTCTAACCTGACAGGAACAGCACAGATTACAGGTACAGGCATTTCCCCTACTATGGACACTGTAATATTACTCAGATACGTGGAAATAAGAAGCGAGATGCGAAAAGCCATATCAGTACTTAAAATGAGAGGCAGCGATCATGACAAGGAGATAAGGGAAATTATTATCAATAAAGAGGGAGTTGAAATAAAACTACCATTCAGCGAATATTCAGGATTATTATCAGGCAGCCCGGTAAAGACGCTCCCTGAGGCTTTCGTAGAGGCTTTTAAAAAATAATAAATATGTGGGACACTATATTGATACAGAGGATCATTGAAATATATGCCTGGATTGTAGCTGTTCTCATAGTAATCTTTATAGCTTCAATAGCTGAATTCTACCAGAAGAAATTCGGTGTAAGAACCTTCTATTATTTCTATACTATCCCTATAATCATTCTTCTCGCTGCTGCATTACATATAATCTCTTATCGTACATCTTTCTCTGAATTGATAGGATTTCTGGGCTCTGTAGCTTCTTTTACAGCAAGTTATTACCTGTATAGAATAATGGTAGGTGAAAAATGAACACAGGTATGGAATTGCTTGATTCAGTATCATATCTTTTATTTGCATTGATTCTTTATATTCTAAGCATTCTCAGCAGACGATTGGGCGAAGTTATGGGGATGAAGAGGTATTACTATCTTTATTATGCAGGTATCTCCTTTGTATTATCGGGTTCCATTGTAAGGGCATTATCACTGGCAGAGTTTGAATATTCGTATCTTCTGGGGTATGCGCTATTTGCAGCAGGACTTACTCTCAGCCTTATTGCAACAGTAAAATACTGGGGATGGCTAATCAGAGAATATAAATGATTATGTGATCCTATCAGAGAAATGAGGAAAAGAACCAGATCAGGACAAGGGACAAATATAATATTAGTCTAAGAGATATAACGCTGCAAAAGATGCTTGAAGAAGAGATACTCAACAATATCAATCTTGCAATCCATGTAGTGGATAGAGATATGAAAATACTTGCTGTTAATAAGGAATTACTTAATCTTAACAGGGGAAGGCTCAAAGAGGAGGATATGCTGAACAGAGATCTTTTTGAGGTATTTCCGCAACTCAGGGAAAAACATATCGACAAAGAATATGAGTATATCATTAACACAGGAGAGACCATCCAGAGTGAGGATAAAACAGAGTACAACGGGGACATAATCTATACCAGTACATCCAGGATTCCAATCAAGGATAAAAACGGGAACGTTGAGAAGATCATTACAGTAATGAGAGACGTATCAGATCAGAGAAGGCTTGAAGAAGAACTTAAAGATTCCTATGAGGAACTCAGGTTAACCTATTCAAAGCTCAAAGAGCTTTATAAGATAAAAGATAGTTTTCTCTCAAATATGTCGCATGAACTCAGAACACCACTTACATCCATTATAGGATTTACAGAGCTTTTGCTTGAGGAAGATATAACCTCAGATCAGAAGCATAAGCTTGAGATAATCCTGAGAAACTCAAAACGCCTATCGAGATTAATAAGAGGACTTCTCGATACATCGCTCATCGAGTCCAGTGACTTTCAACTGGATATACAGACATTATCGATCTATGACCTGATAACCCAGGTTCCAGAGGATATAAAAACAATGGCATTAATCAAGGATATACCCATAGATATCGATATTCCTCAGCATCTGGCAGTTGAGGGTGATAGGGACAGGTTGATACAGGTGTTCTCAAGTATAGTGGATAACGCAATCAAATATACAATAAAAGGAAGAATAAAGATAACAGCAGAAGAAGAGGATAAATGGATACATATAAGAATAGACGACACAGGTATCGGCATCCCTCGGGATAAGCTTGATATGATCTTTGACAGATTCTATCAGCTTGATTCAATATCAGCATATGTACCAAACCATGGAGGAACAGGATTGGGTCTCTGGATCTCAAAAAACATAGTGGAAGCCCATTCGGGCAAAATCTGGGCGGAAAGTAAAAATATAGGAAGCACCTTTCATATTTTATTACCTAAAAGGGGATACAATGGATAAGGATATACCTGCCAAAGAAGTGCTTATAGTGGATGACGAGCCTGACACGCTTGAGCTTGTTAAGTTAGTTCTTGAGAACGGAGGCTTTAAAGCATTACTGGCTACAAGTGGAACAGAAGCACTGGTTATGATCGAAGCTTCAAAGCCCGATCTTGTGCTTCTTGATATCATGATGCCTGATATGGATGGATGGGAGATCTTCAGGAGAATCAAAGATAAATATCCAGACATCCCTGTTGCTATTCTAACTGCGAAAACACAGAATATAGATAAACTGCTTGGGTTACATGTATTGAAGGCGGATGACTACATAACAAAACCATTTGGTAAGAACGAATTAATAGACAGAGTGAGAAAATTAACAGGTCTAACAGAGTTTAAAACGATCGAAAATCAAAACACAAATTAGAGATGGAGAGACAATGCAGGAATCAAAGTATACAATCCCGTTCTATACTGAAGAACGATGGCAGAACTGGATAAATAAAGTAAAAGAGAGCGGATTTAAGCTTGATGATCAGGACAAAGGGGCGATTTTTGTATATATGGAAGATGATGTGGTTCTGGCATGCCTGAAGATAATAGCAAAATATGATAATAAACTGCTCTCCAGTGAAGATGCACTGAAATACCTCAACGAAGTAAAGGAAATAGTCCTAAAAAAGGTTGATCCTATAAACGAGGATATTGACATGATGATAGAATCCGTGCAGTTATCACTGATTGGTGTTTTTGCATCATGCGAATGCTATGTAGAAGGGGCATTTGAGAAAAAGAAATCCCTTGATAAACTGATAAAGAGCGCTGTGAAGGCAGAAGAGGAGGATAATATGGGGGCTGCCCTTGGTTATATAGCAGAGATCGGTGCAAATATCCTTGCTGGTGGGAAGATCAGTGAAAAAGCTCTTGATGATGTTCCTGAAGGGCTTGTAGCTGAGTGGCTTGATGGCATTGATTCAATCAGTGCTGCCATGATCGGTGACACAAGCTACCGTGAGGATGAACCTGATGAAGGCGATTAGAGAATAATGCTTATTCACGGTATCCTGGGTCTTGGGAACAGGGAGAATATATATTTTGTTGAGGATAGCTATGCATCCTTAAAGAATAATACGCTATCATTACACTATTTAGAGAATATAAGCAAAGACCCGCCAGATGAGATTTACGGGATCGAGGATGAGAATGGGAGCGTAATCGGGCTTGTTATTTACAATCCAGAGACAGAGGATACACCTGGATTCTGGTCTATCTTTACAGATATCGTGTCATCAAAACCCGCACCAAATGAGAGCAGCAGGAGGTTCTCTAACATTGCAGGGAATTTGAGATTGAGCAGGTTGCACAGAACTACCTGTAAGGAGTTTAATCGCGCAGTGATTGAGTATTACTCCCTGGCGCTGGTAAACAGGCAATTATGCGAGAACTGCCATATATCAAAAGAGCCATACGATATGATCTATATCGAGAGTAGAAGATCCAGGCTTAAGGAACTGCTGGATAGATATAAGCTCAGGGGAGATATGCTTGAGATATGCTGCGGAAACGGCATGTCCACCCTGCCGCTCCATGAGATGGGATACGCTCCTGTAGCAATCGACTTTGATAAGTGCCAGGTATGCCAGGGGCTTGAGCACAGTGTGCTTGAGCCTGAGAGGACGATTGTTCTTGATGCCACCAGCCTCTCTCAGTTCTTCCATGAGAATACATTCGATACAGTGTCTGGTTTTATGCTCGGTACGATCTATCCCTTTAACAGAGGCATATGGGAGGGAATGATGAGCGAAGCAGTAAAAGTATTAAAACCAGGCGGGATGATATTGTTAACAGTGAACAAAAGAGAAGAGATCGAGGTACTTAAGTGCGCTCTTGAGATGAACAGGATAACAGGGAGTATAATAGATAATACAGATGGAAAAGGCATATATGATCAGTGGGTATATGTGGGGAGTAAATCGTCAAATTAGTTAACATTACCAGTATTACCATGCCACGCGACCGCAGAGATTATTATTACAGGAAGGCTAAAGAGAAGGGGTACCGCTCCCGTGCAGCTTTTAAGCTCAAGCAGATCAATGAGAGGTTTAACATCATTAGAAAAGGAGATACTGTTGTTGATCTTGGCGCAGCACCTGGTGGATGGCTGCAGGTAGCTCATGAACTCTCTGGTGCCAAGGTAGTTGGCGTGGATATACTGCCGATAGAGGAAATAGAGGGCGTGGAGACGATAAAAGGTGATATCCGGCTTGACAGCACTGTAGAGAAGATCAAAAAGAAGATAAAAGAAGGTGCTGATGTGGTCATCTGCGATGCTGCGCCCAGTCTTTCAGGGAGCTGGAGTTATGACCATGCCCGCTCTATAGATCTTGCCGAATCCGCTCTTGAGTGCGCAAGGAAGCTACTGAAACCAGATGGAAGATTTGTGGTAAAGGTTTTCCAGGGAGATATGTTCCCTGATTTCCTGAACAAAGTGCGTGATCATTTCGTAAAAGTCCAGGCTTTTTCTCCACAGGCTACTCGAAAGCAAAGTGCTGAGATATATGTTATTGGAAAGCGATTGTTGCCAGGTCTTATAAAAATAAATCAGGAGTACACTGTTACCATAGAGGATATAGGGGCAAGCGGGGACGGGATTGCCAGGATCAACGATTTTGTCATATTCGTTAAAGATGCAAAAAAAGGAGAGAGGCTTAATATCAGGATCCGCGATGTTAAACCCCATTTTGCTTTCGGGGAGAGGATCGAGTAAAATCTTGAATCTTAAGCAAAATACAAATATTTATTAGTATAGGATTGAAGAATCCATTAACATGGATCTACAGAGGATTGAAAAGATTTTAAAAAAAGAGCCTGATGAAGCTGCTGAAGAGCTATTGAAGGAAGTAGAGAAAGCTTACGGTGAAATACCGTATATCCTTGACTTTATGAAACAATCGCCTGAATTACTTGTTACCAAGATTCTTTATGATAATGCAATATTCCGGGAATTTAAACGGTTAGACCTCAAAACCATAGAATTGATATCAATCGGGGTATCTGCTGCACTGAGATGTGAGCACTGCCTGAAGATGCATATCCGTGTTGCCCGGCGGCTGGGCGTAACGAAGGAAGAGATCTTTGATGCCATACTGATTGCAGGCTCTCTGTCCAATGCAGCAGTCCTTGCTGAAGGTACAAGGGCTATCGATTCTGAGAAGCTTAAAGATGAATGCGAGGTATGCGGGATTCCTGAGGAGAGAGAAGAAGGGTGAAACTATAAAAAAGATGGAATAAGCCATCTATTCACCGAAAACTTCTTCTAAAGTCAAAAGCTCTCCTCTTTTCTTCTGAGATAAAGTATCTTTTATTAATTTTTCCTCATCTTCCGTTAAAGTTATATCTTCTGCACCAGCTTCTACAATCTGTTTCAGGTAATCTAGATCCTCCCTGATTTTCTTAATCTCTCTTAAAATAAGATCAATATTGGCATTTTCCATAGATATTACCAATCAATAGACGTTATCTTAAATCATATAAATATATCGTCAGATCGGCCTTGTTCCAAGTAAATTTATCATCTGTATGAATTCAGTGAAGGCCTCCACTTCTTTAGCCAGAACCTCATCCCTGGTCATCGAAATGCTCATCTCTCCATCAACAGTCAGCATATCAGGCCCTCTGCGAACCAGCCTGTCTATCCCATCGCCTGACAGTATCTTCTTGACCTCAGGATCATGAACAAATGATCTGCCCGGAAAGAAGACCGTCTCTTTTACCTGGCTCAGGTACAGTGCCTTTATATCCTCAATGGTGATCAGGCAGCCTATATCCTTTTTTACAGACACGATGTTCACCAGCCCCCCGAGTCTATCAAAGATCTCTCTCAGGGGCGAAGATGCAGCCTCACCTGTGATTATCGTAGCTTCTTTTGTGATCTCAGGCAGTTTTGAGAGTGCCTCGCTTTCGTTTCGAATTGCAAACGGTGAGCCTGTCTCCGGGTCATATAACGGTGTTCCAGAAACACGGAATTCGAATCTCTCGTTTATATTATCAACTATAGATTTGAATTCAGAGAGCGTGTGAGGTACAACGCCTTCAATTATAGGTGCATTCCCGAGGATCAGACCCTGATCAGATGCATTAGCAAAACGCATCAGTATCAATCCTCTTATACCCATCTCTTCAAGATCCGAGCATGTTTTTAAAAGTACATCGCCATCATTAATACCGGGAATAAGTACGGTGGCAGCATATACATCGCACTCTCCTGCCAGGGTGCGAAGCGCCTCTAATGAATCCTGCGGTGTCTTATCATTCATGTACCTTTGCCGCAGTTCCGGATCTGTAGCAAAAACTGTGAATGTTACCTCGCTCACACCGTGGTTGATGAAAAACAGTGCATCCTCTCTATTCAGACCTTTCCCGCTTGTATAACCTATATGTATCGGCCTTTTGTACCCGGAGAGGAATTTCACAAGGGATCTAAGCTCAGGATAGCAGCTCACATCACCCCCCCCGCTTATATTAAATTTTGATACGTTCCTGTTAAAAATAAGCGCCTGGTTTATCTCCTGTGCTACAACAGAGACTGGCTTAAAACCAGAATAGCCCTCCCTGACATTCTTCGTGCAGTAACTACAGCCCCTCTGAAACGGAAGACAGTACTTGCACCCAAAAGCAGGGACTTCTTTTTCTTTTACACCTCTAAAATAACAGTACCTGCAAAAACCACGGCAATCAAGCCCTGGTCTTCCTCCTATATCTGCGAGTATTTCCATGCCTGTACGAAACGTGGGAGAGTTTAATAAATCTATGGATTATCGGTTTATGACCTCATGTATGGTGTGCAGCAATCTCTGTGCAGTGTAAGGCTTTGGCAGAAAGGCATGTACATAGTCTGCTATGTCTTCAAGCTCACTCGTATCAGTTGATCCACTGACTGCGATGATCTTAACAGCAGGATTAACCTTATGCAATATCCGGATGCATTCCGGGCCTTCCATAACAGGCATCGCCATATCCATAAGAACAACCATGATATCTTCTCTGTTCTGTGCATACAGTGTTGAGGCCTCTGCCCCGTCACTGGCTGTTAGCACTCTGTACCCGCTTGTCTTCAGTGTAGCACTGGTAATCTCACGGATCGGTGTCTCATCGTCAACAATGAGAATCGATTCTCCACGACCTTCAGGAGGCTCAAAATGTCCTTCTGATTTTTGCATTTCTGTTATTGCAATAGATGATAGATAGACTTTATCTGCACGTCCACGTGCAAATGATCTAATCTGTTTTACCAGATCTGCTCCTCGGTTGGCGTTTCTCTCAAGTATACCAAGCAGTCTCTGGCTCTCTTCATCTTTGAACTTCTCTTTTAATATTTGCACAGATAGGATTATTGGCGTCAGTATATTGTTGAGTTCATGTGCTGTTCCTCCAGTGCCTGCACTCTCTATTGTCTTCTCCAGAACCTGCCTGCGCTCTGTGATGTTGCGGCCAATGTTCAGGATTCCGATAACTTCTCCATGGTGAAGCTGCGGTGTTATTAAGAGTTCCATAGTTACGTATTCACCTGATCTTGAAAGAATGCGCGATTCAAAGCCTGGAGGTAGTTCTCCATTCAGGACGCACTGATACATCTCCATCAAAAAGGACAGATCATCAGGATGAATGAGGGACTCATAGTTCTTGTCAAGCCACTGCATGCGCGGCCAGCCGGTGATCCTCTCAAATGCCGGGTTCAGGAATGTAACAATATTGTCCCTGGAGATCGTAAAAATAATATCCCGAGCGCTTTCAACAACACTTCGATAGCATGTCTCCAGTTCAGCAGCTCTCTGGTGTGGCTCTGCTAATCTATCCGCTTGTTGTTCTCTAGCCGTATTCCTGTTTTTCATTCTATCCACCTCTTTTAATAGCAGTTTGCATAATTATAATCCCTGCCATAGTGCAGGTTCGGACTTGAATCCCTCTTTATACTGCACAAAACATCACCTGTTCCATACTGGCAGGCAATAATTGTGCTCGACCTACTACTCTGTGTTAAGATTTGAAGATATATCAAGTTTTCCCATATATAAGCAAAGTTGCCTGAATTTAGCAATATAAAGAGCTTGAAACCATATATGTAAAGTTATTATAATTATAATGAGACATATAGGCAAGAAAGAAGGGATGTAACATAGATGAACACAGATAATAAAAACGTTCTCAACCTGGCCATCTGCTCTAATTTGCGAAAAAATATACTCATAAGCCTGATCGATGGAAAAAAATCTACAGGCAATCTGAGAGATAATCTAAAAACAAGCTCTTCAACAATCATACATGCATTAAGAGAGCTTGAGAGGAACCACCTTATTTTTCAGGATAGGTTTAGAAACTATATGCTTACAAATACTGGCAGGATTATAACCCTGAAACTAATAGATTTTAACAATGCGGCAGAAGCTTTGAAAAAGCACGAAAAATTCTGGCTCGGGCACGACCTGAGCGGGATTCCAGAGCATCTTATGGAAAAGATCGGATGGTTGAAAGATTCAAATGTGGTACAGATAGATCCACTGGATATTATTAAAATGCGTGATGTTTATACAGGTTATATTAAAACAGCAAAGTGGATCAAAAGAGTCTCTCCTGTGTATTCCCCGGACTATACGGTTATATTCAAAGTGCTGGTTGAGAATAGCATTGATACCTGTCTTATATTAAATATGGATATATTTAATAAACTGAAAAATATTATAGGCCTGGAAGATATTAAAAATGCAATCTCTAACCACCGCCTGGAGGTATTGATCACCGATGAAAAATTAAAAGTTGCCCTTACAGTAACCGATACTCATATTTCACTCGGGCTATTTACAACCAGCGGGGTATACGATACAACGTATGACCTGATCGGTACTGATGATATGTCAGTTCGCTGGGGCTATGAATTATTTGAGTACTACAGAGGAAAGGCAAAGAGATACGAAATATGAACCGCTCTATTTTGCGCTTATGACCTCATATACGGTCAGGAGCAATCTCTGTGCAGTGTAAGGCTTTGGCAAAAAAGCACATACATTATCTGCGAACACCTCAAGATCATTCCTATCAGTTAATCCACTGATAGCGATGACCCTGACACCAGGATTAACCTTACGCAGCGTTCGGATACACTCCGGGCCTTCCATAACTGGCATCATCATATCCATAAGAACGACTTTTATATCATCTTTTTTTTGCGCGTATAATACTACTGCTTCAGCCCCGTTACTGGCTGTTAGCACTCTGTACCCATTTGTTTCCAGTGTGGCACTGGTAATCTCACGGATTGGGGCCTCATCATCGACAACTAGAATTACTTCCCCCTGCCCCCTGGGCGATAGAGGCTGATCCTCTGCTTTTTGCGTTTCGTTTGTTATAACAGCAGGTATATAGAATTCAAATGTTGTCCCTTTCCCAGCCTTACTGTACACATTTGTGAATCCACCGTGACTTCTGATGACTGTAAGTGATGTCGAAAGACCAAGACCTGTGCCTTTGCCGTGCTCTTTTGTAGTGAAAAATGGCTCAAAGATCCTGCCCATTATCTCGGGTGGAATGCCCACTCCTGTATCAGAGACCGAAATCATTACATAAGGGCCAACTCTGGCCTCGATATTCATACGAACGTAGTTTTCATCAATGAGAATATTCTCAGCACGGATGCTCAGGGTACCGCCGGATGGCATTGCATCCCTGGCATTCACGCACAGGTTCATCATGACCTGATGCAGTTGTGTTGCATCTCCAGATATGGTCCAGAGGTCTTTTGGTGTATTAGCCCTAACATAGATAGATCTTGGGAATGTCTCCTCTGCGATCTTCTTAATTTCAGATATGATATATGCTACCTGGATAGGTTTTCGTTCACCTTCAATCCCTCGCGCAAATGATAGGACCTGGTTTATTAAATTAGCTCCGCGCATTGTACTTCTCTCAAGTATATTAAGCAGCCTCTGGCTCTCTTCATCCTTGAATTTTTCCCGCAATATTTGCACTGACATCATTATTGGCGTCAGCATATTATTGAGATCGTGCGCTATACCTCCCGCGAGCGTGCCTATACTTTCCATTCGCTGAGCCCGAAGGAACTGAACCTCAAGCCTCTTTTTCTCAGTGATATCAGTATTGATGACCAGTATAGATTTTGGATTCCCTTCACTATCGCGTACCAGGGTCCAGCGGCTCTCTACTGTGATTTCCCTTCCATCTTTTGTTACCTGCTGCAGCTCACCTGCCCACTCACCCTCCTTGATAACTTCCTGCTTTGCTTCAGTGAGATATGGTGATTCTTCTGTATAAAGAAGCTCATCAGCTTTTTTGCCTGTAGCCTCTTCTGCTGTCCAGCCATACAGGTGCTCTGCTCCTTTATTCCAGTATGTGATTCTGTGTTCTAAATCCCGGGCTCCGATAGCATCATGTGCTCTGTCCAGAAGGGCAGCTTGTTCTCGTATCTGTTCCTCAGCCCGCTTGCGCTCGGTCAGATCCATAACAACTATATAGAGAGCCGATACTTCATCCATCTGCAATGTGTTTATGGAGAGATATGCAGGCACGTGTGCCCCATCCCCTGTCAGAAAAGTGCTCTCTCCCCTGCTGCACCCGGCCCGGCCCTGCCGAAGCATCTCATCGAACATAGCCTGATCATCTGGCAGGATGAGTTTCTGAATCCTTGTACCCATCACTCTCTCAAGCGGCATTCCAAGCATCCTGGCAAAGCCACGATTGCAATAGAGTACTGTATCATCTGCTGCCAGCGTAACAGCTCCCTCCTTCATTTCCTCAATAAGGATACGGTAGGTCTGATCAGCACCTTTGAGCGTAAAAACCTGCTCTCCCTGGTTACCTGAGATCACCAGTGCATCTACTTCGCCACTTCCGATTGCGTGCAACGTTTCTTCTGCCTCAAGAAGCCGGGAGCGAAGTTTCTGGATTTCAAGCAGAAGTTCTCCATATGTCCTGGCTATTTCCATCACTATGTCACCTGATTAAACCCTGGAGCGCCTCAGGACAGTACGAATCCTTGCCTTGAGCTCACTGAGGTTAAATGGCTTTGTAATATAGTCATCTGCTCCCCTCTCCAGACCTTCTATTTTATTGCTTATATCGTCCTTCCCTGTCAGCATAATAATCGGGATCAATTCGGTCAGTGGATCTTCTCTCAGCCTGTTACATACCTCATAGCCATCCATATCTGGAAGCATGAGATCTAATATGATTAAATCTGGAATCTCAGAGCGTGCTTTTTCTATTGCCCCGTAGCCAGCATAAGCTTCGATTACACTGTAGTTATCTGCTTCAAGGGACATCTTAAGCGGGACAACTACATCTTTCTCATCATCAACAATCAATATTTTGACCCGCGTATCTGATAAACTTTCTATCCTGTCGATTACCTCGTCTATCTTTAAACCGAGTTGCGATGCAATCTCAGTATCAGTGATATCTGGCCTCTGTTTAATAAGTTCAAGTATCTGATTATCAATTAAACTTTGCCTTACCACATCTAAACCTTGCATTGCCACATTTCCAGTTTAAACTAACTTCTACTTAGCATTTACTATTGATTTGCGCCGGGGTTAAAGTTATCTATATATAACACAGTTAATTTTTAGTGAAACTCGTATAAAAAAAGAAAAGGTTATACATAATTAAGAAGAATAATAATAATATTACAATGATATGAATAATAAGGAAATGAGCTATCTTGAAAAAATATTTGGAAGAAGTGCCCAGACGCTTGTACTTGAGAATCTCATAAATAAAAAAGGTGAGTTCACCTATTTATCAGGGATTGCCAGGGAGACAGGGCTCTCTCACTCAAGTGTAGCAAGAGTAATAGAGCCACTTGTTGAAAGTGATCTTGTAATTGAAAAGAGAATGGGTAAACAGATCAGGACATTTACCATAAACGAAGAAAACCCTGTGGCGAAGCTAATTATAGAATTTTATAATAATCTGAGTGCACTGCAGGATGAGAAGTAGCCTGACATTATATGATTAAGCAGGAAGCTCCAGCCCGAAAAGCGCAAGTAGTTCGCATGGTTACCCTATTGAGCCTGTCGGTTTTCTATGCTGTCTAAATTTTCTAACTATTGTTCTATAACCGTAAACCCTATTTTATTTTTTATCAGTTTCTCTAATTATAGAAAGGTTTAAGTATTAATAATTATAGTAATAAAACTTGTCTAAAAATAGACAGGTTTTTCTACACAAGGTAGAAGATCTATAGTAAAGAGAAAGGCGGTGAGTGTATGACATACTCCATAGGAGACATTGTAAGATTCAAAGTTGGATCGGATGAGATACAGGAAGGGGAAGTCCAAATTGTCGAGGAGAGACATGATGAAAATATATTATATATAAACAGTTTCAGTGGCTGGGCATACAAGGTCAATGAGGAAAGGGTTGTATCGTTGATCTCTGAGAATTAGTAAAATCCTATTTAACCAAAGGAGTGGGACATTATCGGGGAGAAATAGCAACAGCTGTTGCTATTTCTCTCCAATCCTCAATCATATAGCCAGGTTTTTATATAATTAGATTTTTTACCATATATATTGATCCTTGCTCTCTTGTTATCTCACAGAATCCGAATCGTTTATAGATACTAATGGCTCTATGATTATTTACTTGGACCAACAGACTTAGATATTGTTTGTTACGTTTCAGGGCAAAACTCTCTAACCATTTCAAAACTTGCGTCCCTATTCCTTTACCCTGATATTCTTTTTTCAACTGCATTGAATTGATGAAGATGTCATTTTTATCTTCTCTCTCATCGAACCAGAGATAGCCCATAAACTTATTGTCATCGTAAATAGTTTTAACAACCCCGGTTAATAGTAATTTGTCCAGGTATTTCTTTTCAAAATTTTTATCCCATTTTAACCCCAGTGCAATTTTAACTATATGTGCCATATTCTCTTTTGTGACCACCATAATCTCCATAATATCTTTTTTATTTAGATTATTTAACTTAAATTGGGGGGGTACAGTGTCTGTAGTTTTCACATTTTTCCTGCCACTTCCTCTACAGTAAGCAGCACCTGCTCCCCGGTCTTCATATCCTTAAGTGCAACCTTTCCAGCTTCAAGCTCATTCCTTCCCACGATCACAACATGGCTGGCACCTATTGTATTGGCATACGACATCTGGTCTTTGAACTTCCGCCCCATAACATCAACATACGTCGCCACATGCTCCCTGAGCCTTTTTGCGATGACAATCGCCTCTTTGCGCGTGTCCTCAAAAGAGACTACCACAATGCGTTTTGCCTCTGCGGGTTTTACCTCGCATATCTCCATGATCCTGTCAAACCCGATAGCATAACCTGTTGAGGGCGTATCCTCTCCTCCGAACAACTGGGCAAGTCGGTATGAGCCTCCGCCGCATACCTGGTTCTGCGCTCCAAGGCCCTCACAGTATATCTCAAACACCATGCCGGTATAATAATCAAGACCCCTTGCGATCCCAAGATCCACCTGGTACTCAAGCCCGTAAACATCCAGAAGCGAAAGCAGGGTCTCGAATTGTGAGATTACCTCAATATTCCCCACCAGCTCCCGCGCCTCTGGCATTGCATTGATGCCCCTGAGCCCGATCAGGCGGAACAGCTTACCCTTGATCTCATCAGGCGCTCTGATTTCATCAAGAAAATCCTCAAGCCCTTTATCATCCTTTTTATCAACCAGCCGCATGATCTTGCTCTGATGCCCTGGCGGGATATCCTTCAGCAGGGCGCGCACGATCCCGAGATGCCCCACATGCAGATCCCCCCTGACACCAACGCTGTTTAGCATTTCAACCGACAGTGCGATAACCTCGGCATCTGATTCAGGGCGGGCGCTTCCTATGATCTCTATGCCGAACTGGAAAAATTCCCGAAAGCGCCCTTTCTGGGGGCGCTCGTACCTGAAACAATTATCAAAATAATAGAATTTCAGGGGTTTTGGAGACCTCTGGAGCTCCTCAATATACATCCTTACGACCGGTGCTGTGAGTTCAGGGCGCAGCGTGATCTCACGGCCTCCCTTATCTTTAAAGTTATAGATCTCACCCAGGATTCCCTCACCCGATTTTATTGTAAAAAGCTCTATATGCTCAAAGGTAGGTGTCTTTATCTCCCCGTATC
Source organism: Candidatus Methanoperedens nitratireducens (assembly GCF_000685155.1). Lineage (GTDB taxonomy): Archaea > Halobacteriota > Methanosarcinia > Methanosarcinales > Methanoperedenaceae > Methanoperedens > Methanoperedens nitratireducens. Next base: position 143,112 of record NZ_JMIY01000003.1, on the reverse strand, counting down.
CCCATCGTATGGCAACCTCACGTAACCTGTTCTCAACATACTTTCGCTTTGCCATCTCATCAGGCAGGAAATCACGCGTACCTCTGGGTCTGTGGAATTCCATCAATATACTTCCTTTCGCCCCCGTGTTAGGGCTTATTCATTTATAAAGTCTTCCAAACAGTAATTTATTTTTGGAAAACGCACATTCAGCCCTACAGCATATTAACTGTTTAAGTATATAATTCTTATTTCTATAACTATATCATAATAATTATTACTATAAGACAATAAGTATTTTAAGCAATGATTACCGTACATAGTACAGGTGACCTGATGTATAAAACTCCTCTTATCTTATTAATCCTAATTACAGCCCTATCCGGCTGTATAGGCTCTGATTCCTCGACCGATAACGCTCTGATGGAAGTACAAAAATTCGAACGTGCGAATCCCGACCTTGATGGACGGATCGCTGATGTGAAATTTGACAGGGATTATATGATAGCAGGTGAAACAATCACTGCAGAACTTATTATAGTAAATACAGGTACAGAAGTAATTAATAGCGAGACTATTGAGATAAAAGCTAAAGTAAAATCACTGGAGAGTTTCCTTACAAATCTTTACCTGAAGATCATGAGTGATGAAGAGAAAACAAGGACTTTTACAATGGACTTCAATGAGGAGATCCAGCCTGGCACCGCTAAACCAATAAGTGCTGTCTTCCGGACACAGAAGGAGATGCAGGGAAGAGGACTTGCAGGCACATATGAGATCACTATCATCTTATCAGTCAATGACCAGAAGGTAGATGCAAAGGCACTTAAGTTAACACTTCACTCAGGTGAGCCCAGGGAATTCACACCCACCCCGACTCCTGCTCTAACACCTGCACTAACCATAACTCCAATTGTAACCCACACACCGGCTCCTACTCCCACACCTGAACCAGTTGTAGTAGCCACTCCAACCGGGGTATATGTAGATGTTAGAATAGTTTCTCCCGATAAATTCGGTGTTAATCAGGTACAAATAAACGCAGGTGATGAGATCGTCTGGCTCAATCGAGAGGACGAAATATACACTCTTGTTGAATTAGATAATAAAATAGGCAATATTACCCTAACTTCTAGAGCAAACTATACTTTCACTACAACAGGTAATTACCGTTTAGCTCTGACAAGGCCCAGTTTAAGGACAGTACCCAGCGTGCTCACAGTCAGTGTTAGTGCCAGTGAAAATTAGAGCCACCATGTGCGGCATAGCAGGTTCGGCAGGAGATGACTCAGGAGTATTGACCAGTAAAATGCTAGAAGCAATAAAGCACAGGGGACCAGATGGCTGCGGTACATATTCTTTTGATGATATAACACTCGGCAACGTCCTGCTCAAAATTACAGGTAGCAGAGGCCAGCCAATCCACAACAAGGGCGCGCTCACATATAACGGGGAGATCTATAATTTCACAGAGATAGCAGAAAAGCTTCGCATGATAACAGACTCAGATACTGAGGCGCTTTTTAACTTAATCGAATCGATTGGTGTTGAGGCTGCAATCAAAGAACTGGATGGTGACTACGCATTCGCCTGTGTATCTGATGAGAGACTACAGCTTGCGCGCGACCCTGCGGGTGTGAAGCCGCTTTATTATAGCAGCACTGGTGCATTATTTGCCTTTGCCTCAGAGAAAAAAGCATTATCTGCAATCGGAATGAGAGAGATTCATACACTCAGGCCAGGACACATGCTCTCTTACAGCAGCGGCAAGCTCGTAAAGGAAAAAGTGACCGGATTCGTACAGGGTGAGAGGATTACCGATGAGAACATAGCATCAGAAAAGCTATTCCATACAATAGAGCGGGCGGTGAAAAAGCGCAGCTACACACCATCAGCGATCGCATTCTCAGGCGGCCTTGATAGCTCTCTGATTGCTGCGCTGTGTCCTGAGGCAGAATTGTATTCAGTGGGAGTGGCAGGCTCGCACGATATACGACAGGCAAAAAAAGCAGCACAGCTCCTTGGCTCTGAGGATAAACTGCACCTGCATGAACTCACGATAGAAGAGGTAGAGTCTGCGATCCCTTATGTAATAAGAGCGGTTGAGTCGGCAGATCCATTAAAAGTAAGTATTGCCATGCCGCTGTTCTTAGCATCAAAAGATGCACACGATAACGGCATTCGTGTCATGCTCTCAGGCCAGGGTGCGGATGAGCTGTTTGCCGGATATAAACGATATGAATCAATGAGCCATGATGAACTTGAAGATGCGCTAAGGTGCGATCTTGATAAAATAGCAGAGAATAACCTTGAAAGGGATGATGCTGCTACTATGGTAAATGCAGTTGAGCTTCGGGTGCCGTACCTTGACAGGGAAGTTGTGGAACTGGCCCTTGCTATTGCCCCGGAGCTTAAAATACATAATAATCAGAGGAAATACATACTCAGATTATCTGCCGGGAAGCTCCTTCCTGATGAGCTTGTCTTGAAAGAAAAAAGAGCGGCACAGTACAGCAGCGGGATCTATTCGGCACTTGAGAAGCTCGCAAAGAGAAGTGGATACAGAGGAGAGCGATTCTTAGGAAGATATCTTGAAGAGTTTGAGCTTGATTGAGAGGGATCGAGAGGAATCGAAATGGGAGTGGAAAAATTTCGTTAATTTTAAATACAATGGTTATGTTAACTCCGAACCGATGGGCAGGCCATTCTTTTTTAAATAGCTTAACTCCCCCCTCCCAACCTGTCCATCATACTAATTCATAGCAGTGTGGCATAAGCCTTATAGTGTTGTAACATAAATAGGCGATAACTTCTGAGTTATATCGAAGCACAGCACAAGATTTATAATATCAGAATATGAAAAAGGCACAGAAATAAGTCTGTAAATTCAGCATATATTTTGCGAGGGTTGCCAAGTTCGGTCAAAGGCGATAGGTTCAGGGCCTATTCTCGCAGGAGTTCGTGGGTTCAAATCCCATCCCTCGCATCTAAAGCAGATCAGCCCTCGGGCTGACCTTATTCCTCTATCCTTGCCACATTCATGTTCTTCTGAAGACCCATCGCCTCTGCCACAGATTCGCATTTGGTCTTCAGAAGATATGCTATGGGCCTGAAATTATATTCAGACATGGTCTCGTAGTTCGCCATGCCCTTGCTGATTATTAGCGATGCGCTCCCGAGCGCCTCAACAAGCTCAGGAGGAGCTTCCTTAAGGCATAACCCTATGGCGTTTGAGCCTGTCGTGAGCACCCTGTCCACCTTTTTATCAAGACCAAGCTCTTTTACCTCTTTCATGGTGACATCGTTGAGTATGGGCGCGCCCCTTACTACCAGGGTGATTCTACCTCCAGACTTTCGTATCTCCTCAAACAGCAGTGTATCAAATATGATCTCACCGCAGTTATCAGCAAGGTACACCACGTTCTCAAGCATCGCCTTCATCCTGTCTGAATCATCCACATCAAGCCCATGCTGGAATTGTCTAATTATCGTTTCTTTTGCTATTTCTTTATCTGCATCAAATCCCAGTACCCCGAAATCAAATGAATTGCCCGCGATCGATACAAGCACAGCGCGCCTGAATGAATCCTTCTCGGATACAAAATCCCTTGCAATGGGCAGGAGCTTTTTCGCAGCCTCGTTGCTCTGCTGTTTTTTCACTCTATATGGGTCGATATCGCCCAGTACCCTGTACGCTTCCCTGTGGATCTTCGTGGAAAGATGCGTCGCAGGCGTACCATCAACCAGGTATTTCCTGAGCACCTCAATCCCTGCAAGCACAGCTTTATTTTGTAAAGATAGGTCTTTTGTTGATAGCTCTGCCTCAAACTGGACTCTTGATAATAAACACGGTGCACATCTTGGATGTATCTTCAATCTTCTCTCTCCTTTTTTTCTAAAAATCAAATAATGAGCGCTGCCCTTTTTGAGTCTTTTTTTCCCTCATCATTCTTAACTTTTCCCCATGCTCCCCCAGATCTGCCAGGATGCGCTCAACAGGTGGAAGTATCTGTTTATTGACATAATAATCAACATCCAGAGGTAGATTTTTCTCCCTTGCATACTCAGGGTCCTCTGCCCGCTCCACGAACAGACCGTTCCCTGCAAGGATGATAAAAGGTATTCTATCCCCAACGTTAGGGACTATCCCCCGGCTTTTTAATTTCTCCACGACCGTTATATGCGGCTGCCTGCTCTTGTAGTTCTCTACTTTTTTTGTATATTGCCTTGTTAAGATCAGCTCATCAAATAATTCGGGGTTTTTCCTGGCATCTACTTCCCTGATGCTGTCTATGGTATTCTCTACAAGCTCGATCGCATCATCTACCTTCCCCTCTTTCAGCACAAGTTCAAGAACCCGCTCTACAGTCTTCGTGGTAAGCTCGCACCAGTCGCGTCGAACGGTCTCCATACCCTTGACCTTGATCTTCTGTTTTATCCCTTCGGGGGATTTTTCCCACAGCAGGACTGCGTACCGCTTTTTAGCTATGAATATGGCGCGTCTGGCAAATGAGTCAAAAACAAGCTCCATCGGCTTCTCAAGTGAGGAAGTTACTGTTTTAGCTATCTTGCGCCCGATAAGTTCAGCATCATTATGAGTGATCCCCTCACCAATGAGATTCACAAAAACGCTGTCAGTATCCCCGTATACCACTGATAGACCAATGATCCTTCCCTCTTTTGCCTCATCTTTTGTGAATGCCTCCCCGTCCTTTAGTATTATTTCCTTTATCTCATCCTCGATAAGGGTCTTTGTACGCAGGATATTCTGGCGTCCGAAACTTGTGACAGCGCTGGCAAGGGTTAAGCTGTAGAGCCGCGCTCTTGCATATCCTGAATAGCCATAAAAGCTATTGAGGAGAATTTTGAGCGCAAGCTGCGTAGCATCAAGCACCCTGTATTCTTCGTCATCCGCAGTCTTCATTTTTTCTCGTGTTGCCTGCCTGCGGTCAAGGAGTTCCTCAAGTATAGAGGGCACTGTGCCTTTTACAATCTTATGAGAGGCAAAAACACCGCCTGAGGGGGTTTTTATTACATCATCAGGCCTGTCCTTTACTACAACCGTTGTATAGCACAGGTTATGGGCCATCATGATAGTAGGGTAGAGTGATTTGTAATCGAGTATCACGATATTCTCAAGAAGCCCCTTTTTAGGCTCAAGCACCTCGCCACCTGCGAGTTCCTCACCTTCATCAAACCGCTCATCAGACGTCTCTTCTGAGGGCTTTGCAGGCATCACCCGCTCGTGTCTTCTGTACTCACGAAGAAGGAGGTTCTCTACCATCTGGGTCTGGCCGCCGTCAAGGATATCCTGAAGCAGGGTACCGCTTGTCCTGGCAAGAGCGATATATTTATCAATAAGCCTGAGTTTCAGAACGAATCCCAGCGCCAGCTCCGCATCTCGCCTTGCATACTCTATGAATTTTGTAAGTTTTTCCCCATCATCCCTCCAGTATGTTTCCATCTCAAGGAATGGGATATCAAGCTTCTCTACACCAAGCAGTTCCTTAGCTGCGTTTTTAAGCGTGTACTGTTTCAGGCTGAATCCTCTGCGCACCAGAGGGAGCGCATCAGCAACGACACGCCCGACCGCGCTTATTCGCGTTACATTGCCCATTTTCCTGTAATAAACAGGTTTCCCATCCCTGCCCATAACCGGGTCTATCCTGGCCCCTTTCTTATTAAGGGCCTTTATCCTGTCCACGATATAAGGGATATCAAAACTGTTTGAGTTATAGCCCACCAGAATATCTGGATCGTACTCCCTTATGATCTCAAAAAACCGCCTGAGCATTGCCTCTTCGCTGCCGCAGCTCTCGATGTTCCCGTCCATATCCGTATGTTTACCTACAAGGACGAGTGTCTTTTTATCTTTAAAATCAGGAGCAAAAGCAAGACTTATAAGAATAATGGGCGATGTATCGGGCACAGGCATGGCGCCGTTTAAGGGAAGGCACTCTATATCAAATGCAAGATGCCGAAGAGGCGCATTTAGCAGGATATCAAGGGGCTCTACTTTTCGTGCTGTTATTCTGATATCGCTTGTAACATGTGTCTCAATTGAGTCCTGGACCGGCTCTGCCCTGGCCCAGCCCATTCCCCCAAGCCCGTTATCTATGAGGTACCTGTTCCGAAACAGTATATCCGACTCGTATATCTCATCCACCATCTCCCTGACATCATCACGGATAACAGGTACACCTTTGGGGTCATAAAGAATGATCTTAAGCATGGGGATCGGGTTTTTAAAATACCCGATAGGTTCAAACCGCGAAACTACCTCGATATCTTTTATATGCTCCCTGAACTCTTTCTTTAAGGTCTCCTTGCTCTCGGGCCCTGCCTTTACATAAAAATACGGCTCAAAACCGGGTACCAGGCAGCAGATACTGTTCCCAGATTCATCTCTCCCATAGAGCCTTACCACCGGCCTATCGCTGCTGTATGTGTAATCTGCGTCAAGAATCTGGAAGTTCATGCTTTAAAATCGATTTAATCCCATATAGCTTTAAGTCTTTGCATGATTATTTTTCATCATGTTAAGGATAGCAATAACAGGCAGTCCGGGCGTGGGCAAATCCACCGTCTGCCGCAATGTTCTAAAACAGTTAACCTGCACTTACGGTGGAATGGTGAGCGCAGATATCAGGGTAAAAGGAGAGCGTGTGGGGTTTGAGATAAGGGATATCGCCACAGGAAGGCAGGGGATACTTGCCCATAAGGAGGGCACAGGACCGCGCGTGGGCAGTTATCATGTCAATCTTGCTGACCTGAACAATATCGGGGTGGCTGCTATCAGAAATGCGCTGAACTCTGAGCTGGTGGTCATCGATGAGATAGCGCCGATGGAGTTCAAATCACCAGAATTTATTAGAGCGGTTGAAGAGGCGCTTGATTCAGATAAGAATATGCTTGTTGTGCTGCACCAGAAGTCCAGCCATCCACTTGCAGAGAGGATACGGAGGGAGTTTCGGGTTTATACTGCGACGCGGGAGAACAGGGAGAGGCTGGTCTATGAGATAGCGGGTAAAACAGATACATTAAAAACTATTACAGTTAAATAGTGCACTCGATGCTTACACAGATCATCACCGAAGGAACGACACGGGTGGAAGTACCTGTCCTGGATGAACGCTCAACTTTTCCTCCATCAGCGGCAGCAGTCTTCTATAATCCTGCCATGCGAATTAACAGGGATGTTTCCGTGGCGGTAATCGCATGTTTTGCAAAAGCCAATCCTGATTACACGTACCTTGATGCACTATCAGCATCAGGAATACGTGGTCTAAGAATCGCAAAAGAGGTCGGCCTCAGCACCACAATGAGCGACTGGGACGAGACCGCTTTTACTCTGATAAAGAAAAATATAGCGCTCAATAATCTCTCAAACTGCACAGCGATAAAAAGGAACGCCAATGTTGCGATGCTGGATAGCAGCTTTGATATAATTGATCTTGACCCTTTCGGAAGCCCGGCGCCTTTTCTTGATGCCGCATCTTTATCAACAAAGCGACTTCTGTGCATCACTGCAACTGACACAGCACCGCTGTGCGGCGCGCATAAAAAAGCGGGCATCAGGAGATATGCAGCCGTGCCCTTAAAGACCGAATATTACCCTGAGATGGGGGTCAGGGTTCTCATAGGCGCGATTGCCAGGACGCTTGCAAAATACGATAAAGCCATGTTTCCTTTGCTCTCCTATGCATCACAGCATTATTTCAGGGTATTTGCAGCCGTGAAAAAGAGTGTTGAAGCAGCGGATGATTGCTTAAAGAACATGGGCTTCCTGTCGCACTGCTTTAATTGCGGTGCAAGGGAATGGAGATACGGGCTGGCAGTCCATATTGAAGAGAAATGCCCCCTGTGCGGGCACACCACATCACTTGCAGGGCCGCTCTGGCTCGGCAGGCTGCACGACCGGAATTTCTGTGATGGAGTAATACTTGAGAGCAGGGAACGCGGGTTCAGGGAGGGCGAGAAGCTTGTTACAGCATGCAGGGATGAACTTGATATCCCAATGCATTACGATTACCATAAAATCTGCAAATCCCTTGGCATTACTGCAATGCCGACGGATGAGCTTGTTTTAGCTTTGAGAGAGAGGGGCTTTCAGGCTTCACGCACGCATTTCTCAGGGGTATCTTTCAAAACTGATGCAGGGATGGAGGAGATAAAGAGTGTAGTGATGGAGCTGGCTAAAGCCGCACGTTTTGAATAGGTAGCTTTATGTGTTATGTTCAACCACTATAAAATGGGGTTACTATATGTATATAAAATCGATGTTGTTAGTCTCCATCATAGCCGTGATAATTATTTTTTTCGAGCAGACTAAGAAACCTGCGATAGCACAGGAACCACCGCAAATTGTGTTTGAAAAAGGAGGTGCTTTCAATGGATAAGCCTCATCAGGTGGCGCCGGACATTGACGTCCTTCCTGCACACTTTCCGATCCTTGACATGGGATTTCTTCCGGTCAATGCCTTCGTTATTAAGGCCGCAGAGCCGGTCCTCGTTGATACAGGAATGGGAATGGACAGTGAGGAGTTCATGAAGGCGCTCGAGTCGGTCATCGACCCTCAGGATTTGAAGTGGGTGTGGCTCACCCATGATGACGCAGACCATACTGGCAGTATTCGGAAGGTTCTGGAGGCAGCACCGACGGCTCGTCTTGCAGTGAACGCCCTGGCGATGCTGAGGATGAGCACGACATGGCAGGTGCCCATGGATAGGGCCTGCTGGCTAAATTCTGGCGATAGCATCAGCGTGGGTGACCGTAAGCTGACCGCCGTCAGGCCGCCATTGTTCGATAATCCAACCACGATCGGCATCTACGACGAGAAATCTGAAACCTTCTTCTCTTCCGATTGCTTTGGTGCTATCATATCATCCCCGGTGCAGGATGCCGATGAAGTCCAAGAGGTAGATCTGGCTCAGGGCATGATCGGCTGGGCCAGCGTGGATTCCCCGTGGGTTCATACGGTGGAACCGAGCAAGTTTAACCAGGAGCTTGACAGAATTCGTCAAATGGCCCCGAGGAGTATATTATCAACACACCTGCCGCCAGCTCGAAGCAAGATGGAACAGTTCCTGAAGCTGCTTGCGGCCGTCCCTGCATCCGAACCATTTGTTGCTCCTGACCAGGCGGCACTGGAGCAGATACTGGCTCAGATGAGAAAATGATGAAACTTGAAAGGGTTTTGAACCTGGCGAAAGCCAAGAAAGTGCAGATGTACATGATAAAGAAGAGAATTGAAAAGGGCTCAGTAGCCTGAGATCATTCCAATAACCTCAAACACCAATCCAGCTACTATCAGAACCAGCATTATCCTCCAGAACCACCGCCACTTATCAGGAAAATTGAATGCAGGAGCTTTAATATTTTCATCGTATGTGTTTAAAGCCTCCTTTATCTTATCTACTTCATCAGGATCATCAACTTCGATTATGAAACTCCCCTGATAACCGCATTCCCTGCATACGTACATCTGTCCTGTGTGTATAGCGGGGAATATATGACCGCTGCTGATGCCGGAGTATTCTACACCTCCACCGCAAAAAGGGCAAATCTGATAACCCTGTACAGGTTTTATTTTGGTATTTATCATATGTCTCATCGAATCACATATAAAAAGAGGCTTTAACATCTCTTACAAGTCGTCATAAAGTCTCATTGAGTTCTCTCATTCTTAGGTCTAACAAATATTCTCTGAATGGTTCTGGATTGGTTTTTTCTGGTAATTTACTCGTTGCTGTGGATTTATCGAATTCTTCTAACAAAGCCTTAACATCATCAGGAGTCTGATTCGTTACAGGTTTAAATTCATAACCATTTCCATTTAAAAGATTTATTCCGAATAGAAGTACTCTGTTGATAGTGTTACCTGAACAATGAGAAACTCCACCATGATTTCTTCCACTCAATATATCTCTTGATGGAACTATGAACGCTGTAAAAATATCGATGTCACTATCAGGTCTGTTCATTAACCATGCGTGGGAACCGACGTTAGTAATCCATAGTGTTTTCATTTTAACCTATTTTATACACTTAATTCATACATATTCAGCAGTTCTTGTGATTAGAAGTGCCCTCCCAATACAAAAGTCGGGAGGGCGTTTGGAGGTCCAAAGAACCTGAACGCTCCGAGATACTCAAGGTTCATATAATCGTAATTTTCGTTTTTTACCTCATTATTTATGACTTCTATTATATCCTTTTCTATTCCCTCATTTTTTAAGATTTCTATCAACAGTTAGAAATGGAAGGTTTGAGGGTGGTATGGCAGGACAAAGAGTTAGCCAATCAGGCTCATTTAATATCCGTCATGTTTCCGCTAAAATAACTGTCGTATGCGCTCATGTCAAAGTGCCCGTGTCCGCTCAGGTTAAAGAGAATTGTCTTCTTCTCATCGCTCTTCCTGCATTCAAGCGCTTTATCAATCGCACATTTTATGGCATGCGCAGATTCTGGCGCAGGAACTATCCCTTCTGTTCTTGCGAATGTCACTCCGGCTTTAAATACCTCAGTCTGGTTATAAGCGACCGCATCTATCACTTTATCAGCATACAACTGGCTTACGATAGGTGAATCGCCATGATATCGAAGTCCTCCTGCGTGGATTGCAGGCGGGATATATTCATGCCCCATGGTGTACATCTTCAAAAGAGGCGTTAATCCAATGGTATCGCCAAAATCATACCTGAACTCGCCTCTGGTCAGGCTGAGACATGCTGTTGGTTCAACAGCAATCACATTCACATCCTTTGAGCCAGTTAGCTTGTCCATAATGAAAGGGAAGCTTATTCCTGAGAAATTGCTCCCTCCTCCAACGCAGCCGATAATATAGTCAGGGTATTCATCGTCCTGGGCAAGCTGCTCCTTCGCCTCCTGACCTATCACGGTCTGGTGAAGCATTACATGATTCAGCACGCTCCCGAGAGAATAGTGCGCGTTATCATGGGTTGCTGCATCTTCGATTGCCTCGCTTATCGCAATTCCAAGACTGCCAGGCGAATCAGGGTTACTGGATAATATCTTCTTTCCTGCGTTTGTCGTGTTACTCGGAGAAGGGATGACATCCGCTCCCCACAATTGCATCAGTGATTTGCGGTATGGCTTTTGCTGGTAGCTTATCTTTACCATATATACCGTGCACTTGAGATCGAAATAGCTGGTTGCAAGTGACAGAGCGCTTCCCCACTGTCCGGCACCGGTCTCTGTGGTCAGCCGCTCCATACCCTCTTTCATATTATAATACGCCTGAGCAATGGCTGTATTGGGTTTATGACTGCCTGCAGGGCTTACACCTTCGTACTTATAATAAATCCTTGCAGGTGTTTTCAACTCGGCTTCTAGACGATGCGCCCTGTATAGGGGAGAGGGGCGCCATAATGCGTAGATATCCCGAACTTCATCAGGTATTGGTATAAATTTTTCCTGGCTGACTTCCTGCTTTATCAATTCTATGGGGAAAATGGGTGAGAGGTCTTTGGGCTCCACAGGTTCTCTGGTTTGAGGGTTCAAAGGAGGAGAAAGAGGCGTAGGCATATCAGGAAGTATGTTGTACCATCTCTTCGGGATATCATTTTCATCTAAAAGTATCTTTGTTTTTTGCATAGGAACATCTCATGCTTCAATATTCATAGAAAGTATATAAGTATATCAAGTTCGCGCATTGCCGCCGATGTGCTCGAATATAATAAATGGTTATATTGAAATTTATCATAGCTGTAGTACTCACAACACAGACATACATGCGCTTTCAACATGAAATGCAATCTACACGAGAGCGGTTATTAATCGGCAGCCAGGTCATCGAGACTGCATCTGGCCCGATCGAATATGCCGACATCGGGGATGGTTATCCCGTGCTGGTGATACATGGAGCCGGAGGTGGTTATGATCAGGGTCTTATTCTATCTGAAATATTCTTGAATGATGATTTCCGCGTGATAGCTCCCTCACGGTTTGGTTTTTTGCGCACTCCACTGCCAGCCAATGCTTCACCTGCTGCTCAGGCCGATGCGTTCGCAGATCTGCTGAATGATCTGAATGTTAGTGAGGTAGCTGTCGTGGGAATCTCTGCTGGAGGGCCTTCCTCTCTTGAGTTTGCCCTGCGCTATCCTGATCGGATTTCATCCATGGTTTTGGTCTCAGCGGTTGTCCACAGGGAAGAACCGATGAATTTCATGGATAAAATAGTCCATTATGTGATATTTAATTCGGATTTCATCTTCTGGTTAATTACAAAGTATTTTGAGTCTGACCTGATTTCATTTTTGGGCGTGACTCCAGAAGTACAGGCAAAACTAACTCCAGAGGAGAAATACTGGATTTCTAATACCATTATTCCGGCGATGCATCCAATTAGCCAGCGGCAACCAGGTATGGTTAACGATAGGACTAACTCCGCATCCCTTGATTACCCTTTAGATCAAATTACTGTGCCGACACTGGTAGTCCATGCCAGAGATGATACCCTGGTTAATCCATCTCACAGTCAGTACGCTGCCCGGAACATTCCTGATGCAAAAGTAATCACGCTGGAAAGTGGTGGTCATATACTCATGGGACAACATGAAATGATCAGATCGGAGATCGTTAAGTTCCTGGAACAGCATACTCAATAAGAAAAATAGAACCCTGTGCATCAAATCAGAAACTTTTTATTATCTTCTGGTTTTTGTGTGCAACCCTCAGAAACTCACAAGTATATATTGCAAAAATTTAAATACTTTTACTTGTATTTTGATCAGAGAGACATGGGTATTAAACTTAAATCCAATGACTTTGTAAAAGTACTGGCAATAGTTGCAGGAATGGCTTTCATAATGGTCTCGGTTGCATACGGGATCACTTACATGTTTGAAGATGATTCTATTATATTTCCGATTGAGCCATACTACATCCTTTTTATATTCTCTATCGGGTTCGTTCTATTCTCGGTGTTCTTTGAAAAAGAAAGAGGTGCGATCTACCCATGGTCACTTTTGGGCGGCGCGATAGCATCAGCTATTTTCTCATTTATAATCACGGCAGCTATTGGCGGAATGCGCTTCATCTCGAATAATGGCTTCCAGCTCCTGAGTTCAGATACATGGGTCTATGCACTCTCTATATGCATTATTCTGAGCATGGTTCTATTCAATCTTGCAAAGCATAAGCTTTAGACCAGTACATCCTCAAGCCCGGCCTCTTTTACAATCTGAAGCGCCCTCTGAATTTCCTCCGGCGTAAGGGTACGGTTTATATCCGGATACTCATAAGCCCTGTAGGCAGGATTGTACTGGAACATCAGGTTAAACCTTACCTTTGGGATATTCTCCTTTGTCCACTGTACTATCGGCTTTGTGCAGCACTCAAGATGCCCCGGAAGAACGAGATGCCGCAGGAGAATTTCCCCACCTGTGTAGGCTAACATGAAATTCCTGGTCACAACCGACCAGTAATTACGCACGTTTGAATATTTCTTTGCGCACTCATCATTTCCATACCTGAAATCCCCGAGATACACATCAACAACTCCCTCAAGCAATCTTGCAATCTCATGTGAATAATACATATTCGAGTTCCACACGACCGGTATATTCATCTTCAGCGCATTCAGGATCTTCAGGATGATATGGGTATGCGGGGTTGGCGTCACAAAATTCACATTTCTGGAGCCGTATGCGCGGCGCAGTGCGATTATCCTTGCAAATTCTTGCGGCAGTATGGAGGTACCCCTCTGTGGGGCCGTGGAGATCTCCCAGTTCTGGCAGTACACGCAGGAGAAATTACACCCTGTAAAGAATACCGTATGCGATGGCACAAGCTCAGGCTCTTCGCCGTAATGAAGGAACTCGGCAGAATAGTGTGAGACCGCATCGCATCTGCAGTAGCCTGTCTCTCTTCTTCTGCGGTTTGCTCCGCATCGCCTCTCACAGAAATGGCATGCTTCGAGTATTCTATCAGCAATTGTGGCTTTCAGGTCAAGAAGAGAAGACCCTGCACGTCGGGGTAGTTCTTCTATCGATTTTACTCTATCCAGTTTCTCTCGGTAAGACTTCATCGCTCTATCGTGTAAATCCCAGAGTTCATCTATGGATGAATCATTGCTAAATTCAACGTTCACCGACTGAGATATCAAAAATTGCGAAGGAAGTTTATCCCTGGTTACATCAAGATATCTTGAGAGATAAACCGGTTCTCTGGATTGAATATGCATGTTCTGTTTAAACACTCCTCTATTAAATTCAGACTGATACTAGAAAAACATATCTATTAAAATTATTTCAGATCTGTACCTTCGCCTTTATCAGAGGTGTTGCGAACTTTCTTTCTATCTCAGCCCTGTGTATCGTGTTATACGTGCAGAAAGGTATAATCCTGCCATCAGGGGTAGCATAGTGGACTCCGCATCGCTGTATTCTATTAAGATCTATATTATAAAGATCCATAAAATGCATTGCCCCTACGAAAAGTGTGTGACGGTGGAATTCTTTAATAGCCTCCCCTGTCCCGTCCTTCAGGACATCAATGAAAAGTTTTTTCACATCTACAGATTTTGGCGCTTTTGCTGTATCGATATACTGGGGCAGAGCAGAAATAAGACTGCCGATTCTTTTTATTTTACCCAGGGATTTGCCGATCCATTTATTATCCTCAGACGCCAGTTCGTTGATATGCTCAAGGAGTCCCTCTACATCGATAAACCGGGTTATTGGTATCATCTTGCCGTTCTCTACATAGATATACGTCCCTGTACCGCAGTGCGGGTGAACTGTGAATTCGACATTAGGAATTCCCTCTTCTGCATTAACAAAATGGGAAATGGGCACGACAAAAGGTACGGGATAGAAGTCCTCTGCTGTAATAGCCCCGCCTGTCTGTTCCTGGATCAAATCAAATAGATAGGGAATAGTTACTCTCTTTTCCATCCTCTCTTCTTTATTTATCCTCCCTGTAAAAGAAACAGGCTGAAAATTAATGCCTTTGACTGTATCAATATTATTAACTGCAAACCTTATTATGTCCCCTACCTGGCTGTCGTTTACGCCTTTTGCAAGCGTGGGTACAAGAGAAACACTCCTTAAGCCTGTTGTTCTGCAGTTCTCTATGGCCTGGAGTTTTAACTTGAGGGCATTGTATCCTCTTGTAGTCTTGTAGGGTTCCTCTATTACCCCGTCAAACTGCAAATAAACAGTATGGAGGCCAGCATCAACAAGATCCTTGCAGAGCTTCAAACTTTTAGCAAGTTTAATACCATTGGTTGCCATCTGAACCTGGGTGAATTCAAACTCACTGGCCATTTTAACAATCTGGACTATATCCTCGCGCATCGTGGGTTCACCGCCAGCGAACTGAATAGCAGGGCAGGGTACAGGCTTCTCATCTCTGAGCATCTTCATCATTGCCCTGATCTGCTCTATTGATGGCTCGTAGAGGTAGCCAGTAGATGATGCATTCGCAAAGCACACCGGACACGCCTGGTTACATCTATTTGTCACATCGATATTCGCCAGAATGGTAGTTGTTCTATGGGATGGGCATAATCCGCACAGGTTAGGGCAGTCTCCAGCAGCCTGTACATTGGGATTAGTTACTCCATCTCCATCATGCCAGTAGTGATCAAACCGCTTAAACTGCTCTGCGCTCGACCAGTAGATATCCTTGAAAGACCCATGCTCGCTGCATGTCTTTTCGATCATGATTCTCCCGTTCTCCTCAAATATAGAGGCATCTATTACAGCGAGACATTCAGGGCACAACGATTTCGTTGACTTCATAACCATAACCATAACCCATTATTATTTTTTTAACGAACAATGCATTTATTATATATGAGATTTTCCTTAAGCTTGCTAAGAATACTTTCATTTTGACGCTCTATCGGATTCTATTGAAATCTCAATCTCCCACCATGTTAACAAAGCTTTTTTAGTATAAAACTATTTGCTTCAAAGCTTTAACAAAAATTACATCATTATTTTTTTAATGAGATTGTTAGTATTGAAAAAAGAGTTGTTTTTGGGAACGAAGAAGAGGTGCTCAATACACTCGAGCATTTGGGAGTTTAGAAAAAAGAAAGCCCGAATCCCAACAAGGCAAAACTAATCGCTCTTGGGATGATTCCAAAAATCCAGAAATTTTTCCAGGTAAGGTCAAGTGAACCAAAGATAATAGGGATATATGGGAAAGGAAGAAAAGCCGACAAAAGAACAACCCAACGCCCGTATCTGTCCATTCCGGAACTTATTTTTGAAACAGTCTTATCACTATAAAGTTTTTTGACTAATTTGAATCCATAAACTTTTCCAAGATGAAAACCCAGCAATGAGGCAAAAATGTGGCCTAAAATAGATATCAAAATAATTGGAACTATCTGGAAACCCAAAATTATCGCGTTTATAACCAGCAGATGCGGAGAGATGTATTGAGGAACTAATTCAAGCAAAAAAACTCCCAAAAATATAGCCACAAGACCATACCTTTCAGTAGTTGCGGTAGCAGTTTCGTTAATTTCACCTCTAAACAGGATGATCAATAAAAAAAATGCTGTAAAAATCAGAGAAATCAAAACCACTATAACCTTAAGAGCGCTCATATTAACCATAAACATATCCTGTTACCATAATTTAAAAATTTACCTTTGCGCCTTGTTAAGAATGTTTCTTAACTACCTGTCCACTTTTGGGGGTGCAGTCCAAAAAGGCGAAGTTTATTAGTATTAAAGTATATCGTTACCTAAGACCTATGATGGGTCAAGTATGGACATAACAGATATAAGGCTGGTGATTTAACCTTGGTAATCGGAGTTACACTTGTGAATGTAGTGCCAGGACAGGAAAAAGCAGCATATAATGAGCTTCTTAATGTAAAAGGAATTAAAGATGTATACCATGTTTTTGGAGAATTTGATTTTGTAGTGATAAGTAATGTTGAGGGCTTAAGCGCCCTGAATAAGCTTGTGGATACAATTCGAGAGAGCGAATATGTTACATCTACACAGACAATAGTGGGAGCTGAGCTTTAAGAGGATTAAAAGGATACCGGATCCAATGGCAATCGCCGAAGAGCTTGCGAAAAAGCAAAAAGCAATCAGTATCGCTGAATTTTTTGAGAAGAACAGGCAAATACTGGGTTTTGATTCAATCCCCCGCAGCCTCTTAACTTCTGTAAAAGAGGCAGTAGATAATTCTCTGGATGCATGTGAGGAAGCAGGTATATTGCCTGATCTATTTATTAAGATCGAAACAAGATCTAAAAATAACCTCACTCTTATTGCAGAGGACAACGGGCCGGGTATCGTAAAAGAGCAAATCCCGAAGGTCTTTGCAAAACTTCTGTATGGCTCACGCTTTCATTCAATGAAGCAAAGCAGGGGCCAGCAGGGTATCGGGATCTCAGCAGCCGTCCTGTATTCACAGCTCACATCAGGCTCCCCGGCGAAGATCATATCTAAAATAGATAAGAACGCTCCTGCACATTATTTTGAGCTGCTTATTAATACCCAGAACAACGAACCTGAGATCCTTGTGGACAGGGTGATCGACTGGGACAGACTGCGGGGAACGCGTATCGAACTTGAGATGGAAGCATCGTATATCAAGGGCAGGAGACAGTCGGTGTACGAATACATGAAGGATACTGCAATCGTAAATCCACATGCGCGTATAACCCTGGTTGAACCTGATAATAACCAGGTCATATTCGAAAGGGCGACAGATAAACTGCCTGTACAGCCATCTGAGATACTGCCTCATCCTGCAGGCATTGAGCTCGGTACCCTGATGAAGATGCTGAGGTATTCTGAGGAGAATAAACTTGCCTCTTTTTTACGCCACTCATTCTCACGGATAGGTCCTCAGATTGCCGGGGAAATATGCAAAAGAGCAGGTGCTGATCCTGAGAAAGACCCGAAGGCGCTGACGCTGGATGAAGCAAGGAGGCTGCACGAGGCATTTGGAAAGGTAAAGATATCGTCCCCGCCTACGGATTGCCTCTCCCCTATAACCGAGGAGCTTATCCGCAAAGGGCTTGAGAAAGAGCATACCATTGATTTTATTGAGACCACCACTCGCCCGCCATCGGTACATAACGGGCATCCTTTCCAGGTGGAAGCTGGTATAGCCTACGGGGGGAATCTCCCGAAGGAAGATAAGGTGGAGATACTGCGGTTTGCGAACAGGGTACCACTTCTCTACCAGCAGGGCGCATGTGCTATAACACATGCTATCGAGAATATTAAATGGAGAAATTATTCGCTCGATCAGCCAGGCGGAGGAGTCCCCACAGGTCCTGCTATCATTCTGGTTCATGTGGCATCAACGCATATCCCCTTCACATCCGAATCAAAAGAGGCAATAGCAGATGTTCCTGAAATAGTTGAAGAGATAGGGCTTGCGCTAAAAGATGTGGGACGCAGGCTCAACCTCTATCTATCCAGGAAGAATAACCTTTTGCGAAGAAGGGAGAAGGAAGAGATAATACAGAAGATACTCCCGCGTATTGCAAAGAAAGTGGGTGAGATACTTGAGAGACCGACGCCTGATATCACCCCTATTGTTGCCAGGATCATGGGCAATGTCTTTGTCCACAGGGTGGTAAAGCAGAACGGAGAAGGATGCGATGTGGAGATACAGCTCAAAAACCACGGTGATTCAGTGCATCATTTCTCTCTTCATGAGACAATACCCTATGATATTAAATCGCCAAGTCCTGAACCCAGAAAGATCCCGCTCGGGAAGCAGAGCGATTACCTCTGGAGGATCTCCCTGAAGCCTGGTGAGCAGAAGGCAATTATCTACAGGCTGGATATCGAACCTGAGGAAGCCTCAAAACTTCCGCAACTGGTGGTGGAAGGCATTGATGAAGAGCTTATTACAGGGGCAAAGGTTGTGAATGTATGATTGAGGGGAGCAATAAAGAGATTCATGATTCACAGGCAAAGACAACTCTTAAGAAACTCATACAGGATTTTTATGAGCAGTTCGAGAGCGAGACCATCCCGCATATCGTGCTGCCTTCACGCACCAAGAAAAACATCGAGCTCAAGGAAGATAGCGATGTATGGGTATATGGCGACAGCGAGAGCCTTCGAAGTGCAAAAACTGTAAAAGGCGCAACCCAGCTCCTTAAGACAGCATATGTTGTTGAGCTTTTGATCAAAGGCCATCTTGACCAGGACAAGAGCTCGACCTTAAGAGAACTGTATTACATCAGCGAGAACTGGGATATAGCCAGGTTCCATGAGCAGTCCGAGAGCGACAGGCTAGTTGAAGACCTTGAGATCATTACAGGACTGCAGCGCGAGGATTTCCATGTGCGCCCTGAGGAGAACGGCGCCACGCTTTTCGGGCCTATCAGGATCAAGGAGACCACCAAGCGCGGAGAGCGCACGATGCACTGCCAGGAGGATGTTGGCGAGGCAGGATACCAGATACCCTATAACGTGGAGACGGTAAAGTTCCTGGAGCACGATGCGAAGTTCATTATAGCAGTAGAGACAGGCGGTATGTATGATCGGTTAATCGAGAACGGGTTTGATGAGGATTTTGGTGCCATCCTGGTGCACCTGAAAGGCCAGCCCGCACGCAGCACGCGCCGCATCATCAAGCGCATGAACGATGAACTCAAGCTCCCTGTGGTGGTGTTCACGGACGGCGACCCCTGGAGCTTCCGTATATTCGCAAGCGTGGCCTACGGCGCGATCAAGAGCGCGCATCTCTCGGAGTTCATGGCCACACCTGCTGCAAAGTTCATTGGTGTTCAGTCATCGGATATCATTGAGTACCAGCTCTCTACTGATAAGCTCAATGATCAGGATATCAAGGCGCTGCATAGCGAACTTACTGATCCCAGGTTTGATACAGAGTACTGGAAGGACCAGATAAACCTGATGCTGAAGATGGGGAAGAAGTCAGAGCAGCAGGCGTTTGCGGGGAAGGGGCTGGATTTTGTGACGGATACGTATTTGCCGCAGAGGCTGGGGGAGATGGGGGTGGGTTAACATATTTAGCCAAAATGATATGTTATCCACATTTTGCATACCCCTTTAGCGCAAATTGATTTTTTTTCCAAAAATTGAAAACCAATCGATATGTGTAGGTATGTAGTGTGGAGAATGAATGTTATTATTAACCAAAATATTTTAATATTAATGTTCATAATGTAAGCTTAGATGATCGATAACGAACTCGATAAAGACACCCTATCCAAAATTGGTCAATACATAACCAACCAAGAGTTTGATAAAATTTCAATAGATGATTATAAAAAAATTGGAAATAAAATTGGTGGTAAAAAGAAAATTTCTGCTGGTATTATGGCAAATCTGAGACCAGCTTTAGTTATAATCACTATAATCGAATTTCTCATTTTTACATTACTGGTAGGTGATTCACCTCTTGAAAAATCAATTTCTTTTGGGTTCCTAACTTTATTTAATAGTTTCGGTTTAGGATTTGTTCTTTTTATAAATTCTGAGTTTACCAGTTATAGAAAAGAGCATATAATTTTTTCTCTTTTTTCTCCCACTTTCGTTATGATTTCTAGTATGATCTTTCAGAAAGGTTTGTTTAGTTTAAATGTGAATGCAATAACGTCCTTATTCGTATTGGTATTTTTTTATCTCTTTTATAACTTACTGGTTTTCGTTGTTTTTAATAGTGTAGCGGATAAAATGATTGGGTATCTTTTTTCTAGATTTAATACCATCAAGTTTAGTGAAGAAAATACTATTACATTTAAGTTGGATGCTGATATAAAAAATAATGTAATGTATGAATATATATTACATATGTTAAATCAATTTTTCAACTTAAATTTTTATGATAGAGAAAAATCTGAGAAGCATAAATCAATAATTTTTTCATCCTATGATTTTGAGCCTATCGAACCACCAATGTACAATAAACTCGTAAGATATTATCTTTTCACACATATCAATGTTGAAAACGCTACGCTAACTTTTGGATTTTTTCAGAAATATTTTGATCGATTGCTTATTAATGATGAAACAATTAAAAAAAATATATTACTTAGGTATTGCCTTTCCAATGTTTGTAAAAACATAAAAGAAGTTAAATTAGATAATTTTGAAGAAATGAATACGGTTTTTCGATCGTTTGATAATGAACTATTTGGTAAAAGGCGTGGAAGTAGGATTGAAAAAGTTGAGTGGTTAACTAACAAATATGTATTAGGTACAATTTTTTTTACATTGATGCTTTTAGCTATGTATTATTTTAGTTTGTTTTCAAGTATATATAAATGGATAACGTCGTACCAAGCGCTTGCAAGTGGAATTATAGGTGCAATAGTTGTTATCTTAGTACAGTTTGTTTTAAGGCAAAGGCCACGTTAATATTATAATCATTATATAATATTAAAAATACAAATAGTGGTTATCTCCTACTCACCATATGAACTTTCTAATATAAATTAAAATTAAGCTTAATACAATAATAAGAATGAATAAAACTATAGTGGAGTGTTCTATCCTGACCTCCCATTCTTATAGGCACATGTATCCCATTAGATTTAGAATTGTTCTGTAGGAAGTCTTTCCGTAATCATAGATTGATTGTTGAATTAGTGTCGGTGCAACTTGATTCTGTTGGTTAATTCACAGTTCTTACTTTTCGTAACCAATAGTTATATTGTCCTAATATGTTAAATTTCTATGTGCCTAAATAGGCACAGCTAATCCCTAACCTAAGTGGATCTACTATATGAGAATTAGGCAATATAAACGTTACTACCGATAGTGAAAAGAAGAAACTAAGTCCAAAAGGAATTTTTGTAAAGTGAATTTAAGTGCCTAAAACTATGGGAGCTTAGGTTCTATTAAATACAATTTCAACCAACTCCACCAATCCATAGTTTCCGATTTATCAATCTCCGATAAACTAAACCTCGGCTGCCTCCCTCCGCCAACCCCATGCCCCTTCCCCGCGCTCCCGCCGCCTGCCCATCACCCGATGCCCGGCGCTGGTCGAGCAGATCAAGTAAATGAGATTTGTGTCATCCCTAAGATACCTTCCCCAAATCAGCCGAAATTCCGATTAAATCTCCCTGTAACCATGCTTTCGGTTCAATATATCGACAATTTCAATCTCCTGGATATGCTTGTGAAAAACATAAATCACTCTAAATTTTCCAATATGAATCGACCAGTAAGGATTTCCTACTAATTTTTTATCTATCGGTGCCCTTGTTTTGAGTTCAAGTATCTTGTTCCAGACCTGTCTTTTGGTTTTAACATCCTTTATTTCAGAGAAAGATTTGTCGAACTGTTCTTTTATTATAAGTTCGTACATTTATGTCTATTATTTAAGCTCTGGATGCCTGTTTAAAAACTCTTGTTCGGTTATACTGGGACCCATCCGTGCTTTTTTTAGTCTTTCAAGCTCCTCGGTTGTCAGGCTCTCCGAATCTATGATACTATCCAGAAGGCTTGCTTTTTGTAATAATTCATTATATTCACTTTGAGGTATGCAGACGGTTGAATTCATAATATTGTTTATACTAACTCTATCAAATATAAAATTATATCTTTTACTGGGCTGCTTCTCGTGAAAAATACCAACAAGAAATTCTACAGTCTCATCAATTCCGAGAGATGGAGAGATCTTAAAATCCCGGCTGCCTTCGTACTCTAATCCTGCGCCCCTCTCGCTCTCAGCGCGCTCCTGCCGCCTGCCCCTTACCCGATGCCCGGCGCGGGTCGAAGAGAATAGATAAATTAATTTCATTGGCTTTCCTTATTAATTAAAAAAGGAGGTGCTTATGAAATCATATAAACCGGAACAAAATCCCGAATTTAAAGGTACAAAGGATATGCTGAGTGCTTTTTTGGGTAAGGAGGTAAATCTTTCACTCAGGAACGGGACTAAGCTTACAGGCAGGTTGGAATCAGTATCAACATACGAATTGGTGATCACTGTATCCCATAAACCTGTAGTAGTGTTAAAGCATGCAATTGACTACGTTGAATTATCCGAGTAGAAGGACGCACCATATGCCAGATCTGCTTCTTTTATAAGCCAGACTAAGCTATCTCGTGATCTTCTTCTCTATTTTTTCGGCAAGTCCAATAATATGATGTACATTGTCGGGTCTATCTTTTTTGTATTTGGCGCTAATTGTAGCAAAAACAGTGCATTTTAGAAATAGCAGATTATAGGTAATCCCATCACTCTGTTTTTTCTTAAATAGAATAGATGACTCGCCTAAATTTTTTGCTTCTATTGGTCTTCCGTAACCGTTCTTTTTTAGATAGTCAATATCTGCATGGTATGCACGATATGCACCTTCTCTGTTCTCGTATGTTGTAATTGCCTGTATTATTACATCTCTTTTATCCTGCAAAAAACAGCTAAAACATCCTTCAGAGAAGCCCCATCTCTTCAGATCAGCCGTTGTCGCATAATTAAAACACAGCTCAGGTTCTGTTGATAATGTACACATATTATCATAAACCACCTCTATGCCATCACCAGCCTCGGCCTGCGTGAGTGCAATATCAATCGAACGTGCTGTCATTTTTGAGTAATAAAAGCAGAGGTTGGATATGAAAATATCGGTAATAAAGGGACGATTACAGTTTTTCAGCAGCGGATGACTGCATCTGAGGGGATTTTTTAGAGTACTGAGAGCAATGCCAATTTGCGTTACGGGATTATAGCAAATTTATAGCAACCAATCCCGTGACGGAATTTTAAATAATTAAATCCGTAACGGAATTAACTGAACTTATTTATAAATTTTACTAAATTAATTTCCAGCGCTTTCTGCAAACCCGGCGCGCTGCGATATTACTTTATGTGTCAGCGAAGTGCAGGAGGAATTAACAACGGACTAACAGCGAATATAACAACCATCTGCGGTCGTATATTATGGAATTCAGGAATCATGCTATAGTACTAAATCATACCAGTTCAGTGCTGATTATGAATAAAGCAGGATTATTTTTATTTGAAACTCTTATTTTAATTTATGAGACGACTTCAATACCTTCCCCTGGTCTTCTATCCTGCAAGCAACATTACAACGTGTTAAAACAAGCGAAAAAACTGCGTATAATATTTGTTATACGCAGTTTTGTATCACATTATATCATAATCTATATACTATTCAATCTCTATTTTAACAAACATGAACAATAAAAAATACATAAGAAAGAATTACATAACGTGCAGTCGATGTGGAAGAAGAAGGCTTAATCATGCCTAATACAATACAGTGGACATAATAAACACAAGTTTAATATATTAACTAAAATATTTATTATTTCTTTGCAGGTTATAATTATAAGTAGTTTTATATGCTTTTAATAAAAATAGTGAATACAAGTTGATTTTATGATAATTAATGAGCATCTCAAAAAACTTTCCACCGAGATAAAATTAAGAGGCTTCTCACCCCATACTGCAAAAATGTATTTGTTTTACAATCAGAAATTGCTCGATTATACAAAAAAGAAACCAGAAGATATTACTGAAGATGATATAAAGGATTTTCTAGCTTATAAATTCTCAGATAAATCACTCTCAAATGCTTCAATAGCACTTATAAAAGCTGCTCTGAAGTTCTTTTATACTGAGATACTTGGAAAAAATATATCACAAATAAAAACCCCAAGAAAATCAAAAAAGCTTCCTATCATCCTTACTCGTAACGAGATAAAGAGCCTATTAGATAAAACAGAAAACATCAAACATAAGCTCATTATTGAACTTCTTTATTCTACGGGCTTGCGGCTTTCTGAATGCATTAATCTAAAATACTCAGATCTTGACCTAAACGAAGGCATAGGCTGGGTGCGGATGGGGAAGGGTTCTAAGGACAGGATTTTTATTATTTCGGAGATGTTTAAAAAGGATCTACTGGAATACAAAGAAAAGAACAACTGCAATGGAAAAGAAAATATATTCTCAGTGAATGGCAGGAGAATGTCCACACGCGGCATCCAGCACGCTATAAAAATCTCAGCAGAGCGCGCAGGCATAGAGAAAGACGTGCATGTGCATACACTGAGGCATTCTTTCGCCACGCATCTGCTTGAAAATGGCGTGGATATAAGAAAAATACAGAAGCTTCTTGGGCATTCTAATCTGCAGACCACCCAGATATATACACAGGTCTCCTCTGAGGAGATAAAGAAGATAAAGAGCCCGCTGGATACGCTGTAAATTAAATCATTATGCTAGAGAATACATATTTTAGGGCCGGGTATAGTATTTCCGTTACGGTATCTGAATACTAACTTACCGTAACGGTATTATTGGGCTAAATTACCGTTACGGTATCGTGCAGATAATTACCGTGACGGATATCCATATAAGCTGCAAAGTCTTTTAATTCCCTGCCCCAATTATAAATTGATGAGAAATTCTGAGATAGCTGCACTTTTGTACAGCATCAGTGAGCTTCTTGAACTTAAAGGGGAGAATCCATTTAAAGTAAGGGCATATGTAAAGGCTGCAAGGGCCATTGAAGGCATGACCGAGGATATCGAAGAGATGGCAGCCCAGAAAAGACTGAGGGAGATCCCTGGAGTAGGAGCATCCATTGCAGAAAAGATCGAGGAGTACCTGATCACTGGCAAAATCGAGCTTTATGGGGACTTATTGAAGCAGGTACCAGCGCAACTTCATGATCTGATGAGAATCCCTGGCATAGGGCCTAAAACTGCACAGGTACTTTATAAAAAACTCGGGGTAAAAAGCATAGATGAACTTGAAAAGGCTGCAAGGCAGCACAGGGTGAGAAGACTTGAAGGATTCGGAGCAAAAAAGGAAGAGAATATAATAAGGGCGATTGAGAGATACAGGCAGAGGAGTACCAGGATTCCTTTAGGTACAGCACTTCCCCTTGCCAGGGGGATAATAGAGACATTGAAAAAATACGGGGTTACAGACAGGATAGAACCTGCAGGAAGCCTGCGCAGGAAAAAGGAGACCGTGGGTGATATCGATCTGCAGGCAACTTCAAAGGACCCTCTGACTGCTATAGAGGCCTTTGTGCACTTACCTGTAGTGAAAACTATACTCGGAAAGGGCTCAACAAAGGCCACTATTGTTACAAGAGATGCTATACAGATCGACCTGAGAATAGTGGAGGATAGATCCTTCGGGACATCCCTTCAGTACTTCACGGGCTCAAAAGAACATAATATAAAACTGCGAGATCTTGCAAGGCAGAAGGGACTTAAGCTCTCAGAGTATAATCTGGAAGATGTCCTGACGGGTAAGAAGATATACTGTAGCAGTGATGATGAGGTCTATATCAAGCTTGGACTTCCTCCGATTCCTGCTGAGATAAGAGAGGATACAGGCGAGATAGAGGCTGCACTTCAGGGAAAGCTTCCAGAGCTGGTTGAACTCGGGGAAATAAAAGGTGATTTTCACACCCACACAAACTGGAGCGAAGGCACAAATACGCTTGAGGATATGGCCCTGGCTGCAAAATATATGGGGTATGAGTATATTGCAATAACAGATCACTCCAAATCCCTGGGTGTTGCCCATGGCCTGAACGAGGAGAGATTGCGCAAGCAAATGGAGGAGATAGAAAGATTAAATGGTAAGCTTGAGGACTTTCATATCTTTTCTGGCACTGAAGTGGATATAAAAGCTGATGCAAGCATTGATTTTCCAGACAGTATTCTCAGGCAGTGTGATGTTGTTGTAGCAGCGCTGCATGTTGGACAGAGGCAGACACGAAGAGAGATCACGGGAAGACTGATAGCTGCCATGGAGAACGAGCATGTTGATATAATAGCACATCCCACAGGAAGAATAATCGGGGAGCGAGAGGGCTATGACGTGGACATGGATGCACTGCTAACCACAGCAGCTAATACAGATACAGTTCTTGAGATCAACGCTTATCCAAGCAGGCTGGATCTGAGCGATGTTAACGCAAGGAAGGCAAAAAGTAGAGGAGTAAGGTTAACGATAGACACAGATTCCCACAGCACAGAGCAGCTTGGATTTATGGAGTTCGGGATTAATGTGGCAAGGCGCGCCTGGATTGAGAAAGAGGATCTGGTGAATACAAGGGCTGTAAAGGATGTGAGGTTTAAGGATTAACCTGAGAACTCCTCAAGCAGGCCCTTTGTGCCTTTTTTCTTGATATCTCTGATAAGTTTTTGATTTTCATGAAGGAATGAGATTGCATCGGTTTCAATCCTTCTATTATCGATTTTTTTCCCTCGGCCTTCACCGGGGCAGTTCACTACAGGTTTTAGCCTCAGTATGGGCTCATCTGAATATGAGACATCTGCAATCTTAAAAGGCAATAGACGGCAGACAAGAGGCTCGTTTTCACGTATCGTACATTCAAGCTCATTACCCAGGAAAAAACATCTACCTTCTCTTCCTTTTATCCTGAATGCCTTATTTATTTCATCCAATTCTAAGAAATCATCCAGTGAATATCCAAGCGCTGTTATCCTTTTTATATCAGCGATTGTAAGCGGTATACCAGGAGTGCAGCATTTTGCTTTGCACTCTTTATATTCACACGTCCACCTATCGATATCTTCCAGGATATGAATCATACACAGTAATTGGTTTTAATATAATTTAAGCATTCCTTTCAGGCTGCTTACATAAAGAGAGATTGTAAAATGAATGGTTTTATATTAGGATAGCGAGTTTTCGCTTTGAAAAATGTCTATTATTCAGTATTTTAAGGTAGGGGTTTAAGATGCATAAGAGTGAAAGATCAAAACTCAGGGCATTATCGGATATCGCATCGATAGATATTACTCTTGAATTTGATAAAATACTACAAAATATCCTGGAGATCACATGTGAAACAATGAATGCAAATTATGGAACCATTATGCTGGCTGATGAGAGCAGTAATGACCTCAGGATAGTAGCATCATACAGACTGGGACAGGACTATGCTGAAAGAGTACATGAAGCAGCAAAAAAAGCGGGCGTACCACTAACATCAAGTCCCTCAGGCACAGTCTTAAAGACAGGTAAATATTACATTGTACAGGATGTTTATAAAGAGCCCAAAGGTAAGATCTGGTTGCATCTATCAAAGGAACTTGGATTCTCATCCATTATATTCACCCCCATGAAAAGAGGACTTAAGGTCATTGGACTGTTAAATATTTATTGGACGGACACACATGAATTCCCAGACGAAGAAATTGATTTTGTAACTATTGCCGCATCCCAGGCAACCTCAGTGGTTCAGAACGCCAGGATATGCTGCAGACTAAAGAATAATATTCAGGAACTTAAAGAATATAAAGAACATCTTGAGGAGAAAATACATGAGGCACATACGGAATTATTTGATTCTGAGAGGTATCTCAGGGCGGTAATCGATTCATCCCTCGATGGTATAGCTGTTGTGAATGACCAGGGCATATTTGAGTTTGGGAACGATTCCTTTTTTAATATTATCGGCTGGACAAGAGATGAACTAATTGGCCAGTATTTCATGAAAGTAATCCCTGAAGATACGAAGGAATTAATACTGGGACACTGGCAAAGTATTCAAAATCTAAATGATCCTGGAGGACTTCATGAGGTTAAAATAAAGACTGGATCTGGTGAAATAAGATGTCTACATGTATCTACCTCACTGACAGAGATCAGAGGAAAGAAGAAAGTTATAGCCAGTATTCTGGATATATCGGAAAAAAAGAAACTTGAGATAAGTCTAAAAGAATCCGAGGCAAGATACAGAGAACTTTTTGAGAACGCCATTGATGCTATATTTACCCAGGATCTTGAAGGGCGCATACTGACAATGAACAATGCCGGCCTTAAGATAATTGGCTGTACAATGGATGAAGTAACAGGATCTCATTTCTCCAAATGGATCGCTCCAGATAGCCATAAAAAATGTCAGGAAATTCTAACAAGATCATTATCAGGTGAGGTCATAACAAAACCAACAATGATTGAAATGATCTGTATAAATGGAGAGCGCAAATGGGTTGAGTATACCATACGGCTTATCAAAGAAGGCGACAGGATAACAGGAATCCACGGCACAGGGAGGGATGTAACTGAGAATAAGAGATTGAAACAGGAATTAAAGGAATCCAATAAACAACTGAAGCTCCTGTGGTATCTGATCGTAGGAACGCGCGGAGGAAATACCCGTGCATTGATCCTGAAACATCTTATCGACAAACCTCATAATGCAAATCAATTAGCAGATGCCCTGAATATGGATTATAAGACCGTCAGACATCATCTGGATGTTTTAGTAAAAAATGGAATAATCACAAAAGAGAAGAGCAATGGATACACCACAGTATATTTTCCTTCAAAGACTATAGAAGCGAACTTAAATGAGTTCAATCAAGAATTAAACAGCAAGGAGATAATATCCAAAAAGCTTTTATATCATTAATCTCAAATAGATTTAGCCCTTGCAGGAAAAAACCTCCACCGTCCCCAGCAGAAGAGAAGAAACCACCACCATCCCTAATCCACCTAGGACCCTCTCTTTTCTTTTTTTCTGCAAGGGTTACATTATTTTAACTATTTAAATTGTTTTTCCCAAACAATACCCAAATACTTACAAAACCTTCCCAGAGCGTAAAGTATGGAAATTATCATTATTAATCAGATATTTTATGTAAAAAGAATTATATAAGAGTAAAACAATATTCGTATTGTCGAGGGTACATTATGTCGATTCTTGATGTAACAGAAGACCAAATATTCCAGACGTTAGGGAGAGGAAGAGATCCGAATTTTAAGCCGATAGAAAAGGCGAGACCAGTAATATCCAAACCAAAAAAAACATGCTCTGCCAACCATGTTGCTAAGCCAGGCCAGCAGCAGGCAAAGCCGCAGACCGCGCAGGCAGTGAAGGTTGTCCTTAAACCTGACATGATCGAGCCTGAGAGATCTATTCCTTTGCCTGAGGTTGATGAACCTGTGGATAATGAGCCTGTGAAGAAGCTCGTAGAGGAGCTATGTGAGTTGAATAACCGTGTAGATGGGATCCAGGCGACGGTAAAGTGGTATATAATGCCGCAGTTTGCAGTTATCCTGATCTTATTACTGGCATTATTTATCAGGTCATAATTATCTACTCTATTTGACCGATATTTTATTGTATTAGTATTTCTTTAGTGTGTGTATGAAATCGATTGTACTTGTTGGAGATGGGATGGCAGATTATTCCGTTCCTGAACTTGGGGACCTGACACCTCTTCAGGTCGCAGATACCCCTAATATGGATTTTATTGCAGAGCACGGCAGATGCGGCCTTGCTAAAACGGTGCCTGATTTCATGCCTCCTGGAAGTGATGTAGCAAATCTCTCTATTCTGGGTTACGACCCTGCGCAGTATTATTCAGGACGTGGTCCCCTTGAGGCAGCAAGCATTGGTGTTGCTCTTGATAAGGATGATATTGCTTTCAGGTGCAACCTTATCACACAGAGGGATGGATTGATCGTGGATTACAGCGCAGGACATATCTCAAGCGAGGAATCCCGCAGTTTGATCGATGCCGTGGATAGTAAACTTGGAGCTAACTGTAAATTCCATGCCGGTGTGAGTTACAGGCATCTACTGGTAATGAAGCAGGGAGAAAGAGCTGTATGTACACCACCACACGATGTGGTCGGGCAGCCTGTGAATGATGTCATGCCGCATGGTGATGGCTCGAATACCCTTATAGATCTCATAATTGCCTCAAAGGCTGTTCTTGAGAACCATGGTATAAATAAGAGACGGAGACAGGATGGAAAGAACACGGCAAACCTTATATGGCCCTGGGGACAGGGAAAAGCGCCTTCAATGCCATCTTTTAAAGAATTATACTCTGTTTCAGGCTCGGTTATATCGGCAGTGGATCTACTGAAAGGTATTGGAAAGTACGCAGGCCTGGATATAATAGATGTTCCCGGTGCAACCGGGTATCTGGATACCAATTTCTCAGGAAAGGCAGCATATGCGCTTGATTCCCTTAAGATGCGGGATTTTGTCCTTGTCCATGTAGAGGCACCTGATGAGGCGGCTCACATGGGAAGTATAGAGGCCAAGATCAAGGCGATAGAGGATTTTGATAAGAAAGTGGTAGGAAGGATGCTGGATGAGCTCGGAGAGTATGGGGATTACAGGGTACTGGTTCTGCCAGATCACTACACGCCTATCTCCGTGAGAACGCATACAGCAGAGCCTGTTCCTTTTGCTATCTATTCTTCTGCTAAAAAAGCGGATGGTGTGGACAGGTTTGATGAGTTTGCGGCAAAAGAAGGCATCTTCGGGTTTGTGGAAGGATACAACCTGATGCGGTTATTAATGGATGATAAAAGAGAACTATAAGAACCATTAATTTTAAGGACTATACAAATTAATCAATCAAACAAAAAAATTTATATCCTCAGCGAGGTTAAAAGCTTGAGAGGAGAAAAACTTATGAAAATCTCCATAATAGGGACAGGGTATGTAGGTGCTGTTAGCGCTGCATGTTTTGCAGAGCTTGGCCATGAAGTGATATGTGTCGATGTTGACCAATCAAAAATCGACAGAATAAATGCTGGAATACCGCCAATCTATGAGGAGGGGCTTTCTGAACTTCTGGAAAAGTATGCAGGCAGAAGATTGAATGCGACCTCTGATTATGATTTTGCAGTAATGAACTCGGATATATCCTTTATTTGCGTAGGGACTCCTTCGGATTCTCATGGCAACATTGATCTGGGTATTGTCAAAGCTGCAGGTGCAAGCCTCGGGGACTCGCTTAAAAAGAAAGAAGGCTACCATGTTATCGTAGTAAAAAGTACGGTTGTGCCCGGTACAACGGAAAAGGTAGTACTGCCCATAATAGAGAAACACTCTGACAAACTCGCTGAGGATTTCGGGATAGCCATGAACCCTGAGTTCCTGCGCGAAGGCAAGGCGGTTTATGATTTCATGCATCCTGATAAAATCGTAGTTGGCTCTATTGATAAAAAATCAGGCGATATTGTTGCCTCTCTTTACAGTGGTCTTGAATGCGAGGTAACGAGGACAAACCCGCGCACTGCTGAGATGATAAAATATGCAAATAATGCATGTCTTGCAACAAAGATATCATTTGCAAATGAGATAGGGAACATCTGCAAAGGACTTGGAATAGATACATACGAGGTCATGAGAGCCGTAGGCCGTGATTTCAGGATAGGGCCTTACTTTCTAAATTCTGGAGCAGGCTTTGGAGGCTCATGTTTTCCAAAGGATGTGAGGGCTCTTATCGGCAAGGCTTCAGAAATCGGGTATGAGCCTGTTCTGCTCAGATCGGTAATTGAATTAAATGAGACACAGCCGACCAGGATGGTACAGTTACTAAAAAATAGACTCGGCAGCCTGAGAGAAAAAAAGATCGCGGTTCTTGGGCTTGCTTTCAAGAACGATACCGATGATATCAGGGAATCAAGATCAACACCTGTGATCAAAGAGCTGCTCGATAATGGAGCCAGAGTTTCGGCTTATGATCCAATGGCAAATGAGAATATGAAGATGCTCTTTAGCGATATCGAATACCACAGCTCAGCAGCAGACGCACTGCGCGGTGCAGATGCCTGCATGATAATGACCGAATGGGATGAGTTCAAATCGCTTGGTAAAGAATTTGATGTTATGAAGCGCAGGCTTATAATAGATGGACGACATATGCTCACCCCGGGAAAGGATGTTGAATATATAGGCCTGTGCTGGTAGAAAATCGAGGAGATGGAAACATAAAATCAATAATACTTGCAGGTGGCTCAGGCACACGTCTCTGGCCGCTGAGCCGTGAGCATTATCCAAAACAGTTTTTGAAGCTTGGTAAAACCTCACTATTCCAGAATACATTTAAAAGATGTCTTGAGATATCGGACATCCGGGATGTATTCGTGGTGACAAATGGATCTCAAAAATTCTTCGTATCAGGACAGATAAAGGAACTGGGATACGATATTCCCAGGGAGAACCTGCTGATCGAACCAAAAGGGAATAACACACTGCCAGCAATCTGTTTTGGGATGCAAGAGATCGAAAAAAGATATGGTAAGTCCACCGTAGGTGTATTCTCATCCGACCATATACTTGATAGAAGCGCCATGGAAACAATCGCAGGTGCAGAGGCGCTGGTCTGCGATAATCTTGTAACCTTTGGAATAGTACCCAGATCCCCGCATACAGGTTATGGATATATAAAGCCCGCACAAGCACTTGGACCCGGATACAGGGTATCTGAGTTCATAGAAAAGCCTGCACTTGATAATGCTAAGAAATACGTGAAGGAGGGATGCCTCTGGAACAGCGGTATGTTCATGTTCGATACAGATATATTCTTTGCAGAACTTCAGGCTCATGAGCCTTCTGTCTTTGGGGCATTTCAAGCATCGGATGATATTGATGAGGTTTATAATAATGTGCCTGCAGTTTCCATAGATTATGGAATCATGGAGAAATCAAATCGTGTGGCTGTCGTAAGGCTTGATGAGAAATGGAGCGACCTTGGCAACTTCGATGCGATGTACGATGAGTTTGAAAAAGACGGGTATGGAAATGTTGTGTATGGTTGTGATAACGTTCTTATTGGTTCTGCCGGTAATCTGGTATACTCAAAACCCAACAAGCTTGTTTCATTTATTGATGTCAATGAGATGGTTGTAGTTGATACCCCGGATGCATTGCTCGTATGCCCGAGAAGCAGCAGTCAGAAAGTAAAGGATATCGTGGCAGCACTTAAAAACAAGGATGATGAGAGGGCGTATCTTCACACAACGGTCTACAGGCCATGGGGCTCATATACTATTCTTGAGAACTCACAGAGGCATAAGATAAAGAACATCACTGTTATGCCAGACAAGAGACTTAGCCTTCAACTTCACCACCATAGAAGTGAACACTGGGTTGTTGTAAAGGGTATGGCATGCGTGCATGTGGATGGTAAGGAGTTCTTTTTGAGACCGGGTGAAAGTACCTTTATAAGATCTGGTATAAAACACAGGCTATCCAATCCAGGGAAGCTACAACTGGAGATCATAGAGGTACAGCTTGGTGATAATGTAGATGAGGATGATATCATCAGGTTTGATGATGAGTACGGAAGGGTGTGAACAGCATGAAGATAGTTATTCCAGCAGCAGGTGCAGGTAAACGTCTTTTTCCTCATACCTTCACAAAGCCCAAGCCCATGGTATATATCGCAGGCAAGCCCATAATAGGTCATATACTGGATAGAATGAGAGATATAAAGCCTGAGGAGATAATACTGGTCGTTGGTTATAAGAAAGAACAGATCATGTCGTATGTGGATAAGAATTACTCTAATATTTTCAATATACGATATGTTGATCAGAGGGAGCAGCTCGGTCTTGGCCATTCTATTTATACTGCAAGGGATGAGATTGGTGACTCTGATATAATGATAGCGCTTGGAGATATGATATTCAAAGCAGGTTATCTTGAGTTCTACATGCATCACTTAAATAATGGTGATTGCTCAGGGTCAATCGGTGTGCGTGAAGTGGATGATCCGAAAAAATACGGTATTGTCGAACTTGATGGAAAATATATAAAAAACCTGGAAGAGAAGCCCGCTAATCCAAAATCCAATCTCGGGATAGCAGGCGTATATTTCATAAGGGAGATACCTTCTCTTCTGTCGATACTTGAGGAGATGCTTGGGAGCAACATGCGTACACGTGGAGAATACCAGCTCACAGACGCACTGCAGGAGATGGTGAACAGGGGCTACCATCTTAAACCGTTCCCTGTTTCAAGCTGGTATGACTGCGGGCATCATGAGTCGCTGCTTGAAACAAACCGTGTGCTTCTGGATGAGAAGGAGGATATAGACCCGGTATGCCAGATAAAGGACTCGGTGATCATTCAGCCTGTTACTATCGGGAATAACGTTACAATTATAAATTCAGTGGTCGGGCCGCATGCATCTATTGCAGGGGACTCGTATATTGAGAGCAGTATCATCTCTGATAGTGTGATAGGTTCACGCTCACACATATCAAAGGTTAACCTCCAGAGATCCATAGTAGGAGATGATGCCAGTGTGCACGGGAAACATAATTCCCTTAATATAGGGGACTCATCATCTATAGAGTTCTAAGACAAATATGAAGGCATTAGTAACAGGCGGCGCTGGATTTCTCGGTTCTCATCTATGCGACCTGCTATTGTCAAAAGATTACGAAGTGATCTGTGTGGACAACCTCATCACAGGAAATATGCAGAACATCGCCCACATAAAAGCAGATAGGTTCTCATATATTAATCATAATGTGACAAAACCGCTATATTTAGAAGAAGAGATAGATTTCCTCTTCCATCTTGCCAGCCCGGCAAGTCCAATAGATTACCTGGATCTGCCCATACAGACATTAAAAGTGGGGGCTCTTGGAACCCATAACATGCTCGGGCTTGCAAAGGAGAAAGGGGCGCGATTTTTGCTGGCATCAACCTCCGAAATCTACGGCGACCCGCTTGTAAATCCCCAGAGCGAGGAATACTGGGGCAATGTGAACTCAGTAGGCCCACGGGGTGTGTACGACGAGGCAAAGAGGTTTGCCGAAGCCATTACAATGGCATATCACAGGAACCATAAATTAGATACAAGGATAGTGAGGATTTTTAATACATACGGATCCAGGATGCGCCTGGATGATGGCAGGGTTGTGCCAAACTTCATAGGGCAGGCACTGCGGGGCGAGGATCTCACCGTGTACGGGGACGGCTCCCAGACACGAAGTTTCTGCTATGTGAGCGATGAAGTTGAGGGTATCTACCGCCTGATGATGTCGGATTATACTCTACCTGTGAATATCGGGAACCCTGAGGAGCACACCATACTTGAGTTTGCCAAGATCATACTTAAAGTTACGGGGAGTAACTCAAAAATCACTTTTAAAGAACTGCCTGTTGATGATCCGAAGCAGAGAAGGCCTGATATCACAAAAGCACGTAAGCTTCTTGGCTGGGAACCAGTGGTTTCGCTGGAGTATGGATTAGAAGAAACGATAAAATACTTCAGACGTATTTTACGTAAGTGAAATAACAGCATTAACGATTATATTGGTTCTCTCAAATTTAGTAGAAAAAGTTTTTTATCGGTTAAAGCAATAAACAAAAGCTATGCAGAAAAGGGCGGTCATAATAGCAAGAGGCGAAGTACAGAGGGTAGGCTACAGGGATGTTGTTGAGCGTGCAGCGCGAAGAATGAAGCTCACAGGTTTTGTTGAAAATGTCAGGCCGTATGATGTGAGGATCATATGTGAGGGAGATAAAACAAGCAGGTGCAGATATATGAGGATACTGGTTAAATAGCATTATTTTCCAGCGCTGGGCTTCGCCCAGACCCGGGGAAGCGCCGCTCTTGAGCGGTATTTGGCATATGTATGGTGCGCTGTTTGGGGGGACAGAGAACCATGGTTCATCAAAGCCTGAGATCCTGCTTGTGTATGAGATGCTGGCCGTGAGGGATGCGGGGCTTCAGAAGCTCAGATGTCTGGATGAGTGATTCTTAGACCAATAGATTAATGTGAAATCATTCATTATTAATGAATGATAGTATGACAAAAGCTATAGAAGTTGTATACGAAGATAACGTTTTAAAACCTCTTGAGCCCATAGAAGGTCTTAAGGAACATGAGAGGATGGTGGCGATACTTTCCCCGCGTCCTGTCAAAAAAGGCCTGCGTGAGATAGCTGGAACATTGACACACGACGAAGCAGAGGCGATGCAGAAACTTATTGACGAGGATATAGAAAGTTTATTTAAACATCAGACAAATTATGAATGATATAAATGTTACAAAGAGAATATATCGTGAAAAGAATAAATTCTTTGCCAGAAGATAGTCTCGAAGAGATTGTGGATTTCATTGAATTGAAGGAAGACCCATTATCCAAAACAATCGGGATTTGCGAAGGTCCATCTGGCGGAGAAGCACAATAAATATGTCTATGGATAAGTTTATTTTTGTGGATGCATGGGCTTGGCTTGCACTATCAAACAGAAAAGATATGCATCATGAACCTGCCAAGAGAGGGTATGGGGAAATAATAAGAATTTCAGCAATTTGAACAAGAAGGTGATTAGATGTCTATTTCATTAAAAGAGATGAATAGGATTGAACTGATTAATCTTGAAAGGCTTGCGCATATATTGAAGGGGCTAAGTGCAACAGAGCTTGAGACCTTGGAACTCCTCCTGGATGAAGAGGCTTGTGAGGATATAAAGAAGTCCCTGATGGAACTGGAGGAAAGGAAAGGTATACCCATTGATGAGTGGTGAACGATACCAGATTTTAATGGCTCCATCTGCGCATAGGAGATATAAAAAGTTCGATACGCATTTGCAACGTAAGGTTAAAGAGGAGGCAAAGAAACTATCAGAAGATCCTTATAGGTATGAGGAGCTAAAGGGGCCTTTGAAAGGTATCAGATCATACCACTTCAACTATGGAAATGCGGAATATCGGATTGCTTATCGAGTTATTGAGAATGAAAAACGAATAGAGATCGTCTTCATACGTCATCGGTTAAGCCCACCATTCCTCTCTGAATCGATACCTGTTCACATGCGGAT
>NZ_JMIY01000003.1:105261-105474 GCF_000685155.1 Candidatus Methanoperedens nitratireducens | reverse complement strand
TTTATACATAATTGCGGCAATAATAGGAATCAACAATATTAAAGCTGTAATTCGCTGAAATAACCGCAGATAAACGCCCCGAGTCGCGCCTCGGGAGGGCGCATCCACGTCGACTGTCACGCCAGTCGATTGCGTATCCACGTCGACTGTCACGCCAGTCGATTACGTATCCACGTCGACTGTTACGCCAGTCGATTACGTATCCACGTCGAC
>NZ_JMIY01000003.1:69046-105246 GCF_000685155.1 Candidatus Methanoperedens nitratireducens | reverse complement strand
GATTACGTATCCACGTCGACTGTTACGCCAGTCGATTACGTATCCACGTCGACTGTTACGCCGGTCGATTACGTATCCACGTCGACTGTTACGCCAGTCGATTACGTATCCACGTCGACTGTTACGCCAGTCGATTACGTATCCACGTATTGCTTCGCAATACGTGTGTGCGTCCTCAAGGGGCGCAACCCTTGATACGTGTGTGCGTCCTCAAGGGGCGCAACCCTTGATACGTGTGTGCGTCCTCAAGGGGCGCAGCCCTTGATACGTGTCTATGCGTCACGGCGAGCATGACGCCGATGAACGCAGATTTGTTGCATCGTATCTGCGTTTATCTACATCCTGTCCATTTGACCCATGCCTTAAATAAAAATACGGAAATTTAAGAAATTGGCTATACCTTTACTCTCTGGTATTTTGCCTTCCGATTGTTGAAGAGAACAAAAACATTCAACCTTCAAAGGCTTTATATTGTGATAGGTAGAAAGCAAATCATAAGGGGTTCAGCTGAACCTACCAAAGAACGGTTGAACTCCATGAGCCCGAAGGCAGAGCTGTGTTGGCTTTAAAAATAAAGCTGGCTAACAAACTGGCCTGAAACAGTAAATTAATATATCTTCTAATCATTTTTCAGACGATTAAAATGCCTGTTATTACATTATACTATGATGACATTGAGGAACTCTCAGGGGTCGATAAAGATATTATCATTCAGCGCATCCCGATGATGGGGTGCGATATAGAACGTATCGAGGAAGATCATGTTGATATCGAGTTCTTCCCGAACAGACCTGATCTTTACAGCACAGAGGGCGTGGCGCGTGCAATCAGGGGGTTCCTTGATATCGAAACCGGGCTGCGTAAGTTCAGTTTAACACCATCAGATATCAGCATTACAAAAGACAGAGAGATTGAGAAGATCCGCCCATATCTTGCCTGCGCAGTAATACGCGGGATCAGGTTCAATTCCCGCAGCATTGAATCGCTCATGTCGCTCCAGGAGTCTCTCCACTGGGCAGTGGGGAGGAACCGCAAAAAAGTATCAATAGGAGTTCACGACCTTGGAAGAATAAAACCGCCTTTTCGGTATATCGCGCAGGATCCGGGTTTCAAATTCATACCTCTTGACTTCACAGAGCCGATGACAATGAGGGAGATACTTGAAAAACACCCGAAAGGTGTTAAATTTGCCTATATCCTTGAAAAATTCGATAAATACCCGCTTATTCTTGATGCAGAGGATAATATACTCTCATTCCCGCCCATTATCAACGGCGAACTTACAAGAGTAACAGAAGACACAAAAGATCTGTTTATCGAGGCCACAGGCCTTGACCCGTCCGTGTCAGTTGCCCTGAACATAGTGGTGACAGCACTTGCAGAGCGCGGAGGCAGGATCGAATCCGTCACCATCGACGGCAGGATGCAGACCCCCGGGCTAGAGCCCGGGATCATGGAACTGAAAATAAGTGAAGTTGAGGAACTTCTCGGAATCAGGCTTGAGGATAAAGAACTTATCCACTGCCTTGAGAGGATGAGATACGGAGCCATAATATCAGGGAGCAACATTGAGGTATCGGTCCCGGCCTACCGATCAGATATACTTCACACATGGGATCTGGTCGAGGATATCGCCATAGGATATGGTTTTGATAGGATCAGGCCAGAGTTCCCATCCACTTCCACGATTGGCAATGCCCATCCCATATCAAGACTAAAGGAAGCAATCCGTGAGATCATGGTGGGACTGGGTTACTCTGAGGTAATGCCATTCACTCTCACCAGCGAGCGCATCCAGTTCGATATGATGCGCAGGGAACGGATCAAGAATGTTACTCATATCCTGTATCCGATAAGCGAAGAACATACCATCGTGCGCCCTGCCATCCTGCCCAATCTTCTTGAGATACTGTCAATCAACAGGCACCGTGAGCTTCCTCAGCGAATCTTCGAGGTTGGCGAGGTGGTCAAGGACTGCAGGACAGTACAGCATCTCGGGGCTGTCGCTATCCATCCTCAGGCCAATTTTACTGAGATACAGGCTGTGGTGGATGCTGTGATGAGAGAAAGAAGCATTGAATATGAGGTCGCAGAATCAAGCGACCCGGCATTCATTGAAGACAGGCGCGCAGATATCATGATACGAGGTGAGAGGGCAGGAGTGTTCGGTGAGCTACACCCGGAGGTCATATCAAACTCTGGACTGGAGCATCCGATTATCGGTTTTGAAATAGAATTATAGCCCATCAGGAGTTGCAGCTTTCACCGAGCAGCCGCGCAACAGCATATGCAGGGAATACCTTAGATATTTCCCCTCCATATTTCTCTGAGATAAGAGCGATTTCAAATCCAAGCTCATCAGCCGCTTTTTTGGCCATGAACTCACCAATACCGCATGCTACTATATGGTCTAAATCATGCCGGCTGGCAACATCCTGAATTGAAGCTGCTATATCCTTAACCTGCTTTTCCATAACCTGCTGTGCTATCAAAACCAGCGTATCCTCTTCTTCTATCTGGGCAAGATCGGCGCATACAACACGGGCAAGCCTCCTTCTTGCATCGATTATCTCCTTTCCCGCCCCATCCGGGGTGTCGCATGTGTAATCCTCCCGGGAGATAATCCCAAGAACAAGATATGCATCCGCAGTTATAGCAAAAAGTTCTGATGATATGCGCGAAACTCCGCCACTTAGCTTGATTTTATCAAGAATAGCCGCTATATTTGTTCGAAGCGTACCTGTATATACAAGCTCTCCGTTCTTTAAGCGCTCAAAATCTGTTTTTCCTGCCAGAGGTTTGCCATTCTTGATCGGTATTATATCTGCGGTCGTTGAGCCTATATCCACGAAGATGCTGTTCCCGAAATCCTCACCTGCGATCATGGAGGATGCCATCCAGTTGGCAGCTGCAAGATCGCGTTTTTTTTGCTTCGTGAAAACCCCATTAATATCAAGGTACCAGGCATCCCTGAATGCATTGTTTGAAGCATCTATAATATAAGAAAGTCCTGTCTCTTTATCAGTAAAGCAGTCTGAGAGCTCGCCAGTTATCACTACCCCTGCTTTCTCTGGTTCTAAGCGCTCAGAGATATCAAGAAGCACGCCTGGAAGTGTGGTGTTCTTCCACAGGGGAATATAATGAAGCTCAACGATCCTGCCATCACAGGATGCTACCTTGGTGTTCGCGCCGCCAATGTCGATACCGAGAATCATAGGCATGAGTAAGCTGAATAAGTTAAAAAGGGTTTTGTTCTTATACTGTACCAAGGTTAATAGCCTTGCACATTAATTAACATCAAAAATCTGATTACTGGGAGATAACCATGCAAAACGTGAGTAATAAAGATGTTAATAAAGATGTTGCAGCCCTTGTTACAAAAGTCAATGATTACTCCTGGGATATACCCACAAGCTACAAACCCGGGATGAGGGTGCCTGGCCGTATATTCGTATCTTCAAAATTGCTTGAGAACCTTGAGCGCAATACACTTGATCAGACAGCCAGCGTGGCAACCCTTCCAGGCATCCAGGGACATGCTATGGCCATGCCTGATGCGCACTCAGGATACGGGTTCCCTATCGGCGGGGTAGCAGCTTTTGACAGGAATACCGGGATCATCAGCCCGGGAGGCGTTGGGTACGATATCAACTGCGGTGTTCGGATAATCAGGACAGATCTCTCACTGGAGGAAGTACGTCCGGGGATGAAGGAGTTGATTGAGCTTCTTTTCAGAGGTATTCCCTCAGGCGTGGGCTCAAAGAGTAAGCTTCGAGCATCTGATAGGGAACTGACAGATGCGCTTCTCCACGGTGCGAAATGGGCTGTGGAAAGCGGGTACGGTGTTAAGGAAGATCTTGAACACTGCGAGGAGAACGGATTCATGGAAGCCGCTGATCCCTCAAAGGTGGGTAATAAAGCAAGGAGCAGGGGAAAACCCCAGTTCGGGACACTCGGAAGCGGCAACCATTTCCTTGAGGTGCAGTATGTGGATGAAGTATATGATGAAGAGGCTGCAGAGGTATTCGGGCTTCATAAAGGGCAGATCACGGTCATGATACATTGCGGCTCACGAGGCGCAGGTCACCAGATATGCGAGGACAACCTCAAGATTCTTGATAATGCGGCGCGCAAATACGGCATCGTCCTGCCTGATAAGCAGCTTGCCTGTGCACCCGCTGAATCAACAGAAGGACAGAACTATTTCAGGGCAATGGCAGCGGGTGCGAACTACGCATGGGCAAACAGGCAGGTCATAACCCACTGGGTAAGGGAGGTGTTTACAAAGTTCTTCGGGCGCGATATGGATGACCTGGGTATGCATCTTGTCTATGATGTGGCGCACAACGTTGCTAAGCTTGAGGAGCATACTGTAGACGGAGAGAAAAAGATGGTCTACGTGCACAGAAAAGGAGCAACAAGAGCTTTCCCGCCCGGTCATCCCGATATCCCGCGATCCTACAGAAAATCAGGCCAGCCTGTTCTCATCCCGGGCAGCATGGGTACACCCTCGTTCGTACTGCACGGAACATACAGAGCAATGGAGCTCACATTCGGAAG
The DNA here is from genome assembly GCF_000685155.1 of Candidatus Methanoperedens nitratireducens. Classification (GTDB taxonomy): domain Archaea; phylum Halobacteriota; class Methanosarcinia; order Methanosarcinales; family Methanoperedenaceae; genus Methanoperedens; species Methanoperedens nitratireducens. The sequence continues at coordinate 100,686 of NZ_JMIY01000003.1, read as the reverse complement.
CGCATGTCATGGTGCAGGCAGGGTATCAAGCCGTACACAGGCGCTGAAAGCGTTCGATGGTGAGACCATACAAAAAGAACTGGCAGCCAGAGGTATATCTGTGAGGGCAACCCGGCCCTCCGTGATAGCTGAAGAAGCCCCCTCAGTATACAAATCAAGCGAGGAAGTTGTGGATGTGGTTCATCAACTGGGTATAGCACGGAAGGTGGTAAGGGTCATGCCGATAGGAGTGGCGAAGGGATAGAGCTTATTGATATATAAAGGTCTCAGATATCTTCTTGTATTTCTCCATCTCTTTCTTGGAGTACGGTTTTACCTTTTTCATTGCATCTCTTAGATGCTGGTTACTGACTCTTAGCTCCTTGATAGATTCCTCATCCAGTGATTTACCTAGATTAACATATTCTCTTATTGCAAGCATGGTGGCCTCATTACATACGGATGCAAGATCTGCCCCTGTGAAGCCATCGGTATCGTCCGCAAGTATATTCAGATCAACATCGTCCTCAAGAGGCTTGTTTGTCAGGTGGATATTGAATATTTCATATCTTGCTTTCTCATCAGGCGCAGCTACGTAAACCATACGGTCAAGCCTGCCAGGTCGGAGAAGTGCAGGATCGATGATGTCAGGTCTGTTGGTAGCAGCAATAACAGTGATGTTATGCAGATCCTCGATGCCATCTATCTCTGATAGTATCTGGCTTATAACCCTTTCAGTAACATGAGAGTCTGAGTTAGCCCCCCGTGTTGGGGTTATGGAGTCGATCTCGTCAAAGAAGATGATGCATGGCGCTGCTTGTTTTGCTTTCCTGAATGTTTCACGAACCGCCTTTTCGCTTTCACCCACCCATTTGCTTAAGAACTCTGGCCCTTTCACACTGATGAAATTTGCCTCACTCTCTGTAGCTACTGCTTTCGCTAACATGGTCTTGCCAGTTCCGGGCGGACCGTAAAGCAGGATACCCTTTGGCGGTTTGGCATTAAGATGATTAAACAGGACAGGATACCTCAATGGCCACTCTACTGCCTCCTTCAACTCCTGTTTTGCGTCTTCAAGTCCTCCGATCTCGCTCCAGTGTACGTTCGGCGACTCTATGAACACCTCGCGCAGGGCAGATGGTGTCATCTCCCTCAGGGCATTATTGAAGTCTGCCGCAGTAACGATCAGCTTGTTCAGTATATCGGCCGGGATGCTCTCCACATCAAGATCAAGCTCAGGAAGTACACGCCTTATAGACCATATAGCAGCCTCTCGTGCCAGGGCTGCAAGATCTGCGCCCACAAAACCGTGTGTGAGATCAGCGAATTTCCCAAGGCTTACATCCTCAGCAAGGGGCATTCCCCGTGTATGGATATGCAGGATCTCAAACCGTGCTTTCCGATCAGGGACTCCAATCTCGATCTCACGGTCAAACCTGCCCGGACGCCGAAGCGCAGGGTCGATGGCATGAGGACGATTAGTGGCACCTATAACCACAACTTTACCACGCCCCTTAAGACCGTCCATTAGAGCCAGAAGCTGCGCTACAACGCGCCTCTCTACTTCGCCTGTGACCTCTTCTCTCTTCGGGGCAATGCTGTCTATTTCATCTATCAATACTATGCTGGGCGAATTCTCCTCGGCCTGTTTGAATATCTCTCTGAGACGTTCCTCAGATTCACCATAGAATTTACTCATGATCTCAGGCCCGCTGAGTGTCGTGAAGTTAGCATTCGTCTCTGATGCAAGGGCTTTTGCCAGGAGGGTTTTTCCAGTACCGGGTGGCCCATGAAGCAGGACTCCTTTTGGCGCTTCAACACCGAGACGTTCGAAGATCTCAGGATGCCTGAGCGGAAGTTCTATCATCTCCCTTACCTTCCTGACCTCATCTCCCAGGCCTCCTATATCCTCATATGATATTCTCGGGATTGCAGGGATCTCTTTTGCAGGCCTGTCACTGATCTCTATCTGCGTACCTGCGCCTATTATGATAGAGTCAAAAACAGGTTTTGCGGAGACAGCCACAAGATCAACGCGGCGTCCCATGATGTTCAATTCAACTACATCCCCGCGGGAGATTACCCGCCCTTCAAGACTATGGGCAAGGTATGCTTCTCCACCCTGTATTTTCAGGGGCTGGGTCGGGGCAAACAGCACCTTCTCTGCGGATGCAGTCTGTATCTTCCGTACTTTCACCCTGTCATCTATGCCGACGCCAGCGTTACGTCTCACGGTTCCGTCTATGCGTATCAATCCTGTGTTACTATCCTCTGGATAACCAGGCCATATCAATGCTGCCGTCTTTTTTGCGCCTTCAATACCTATGACGTCGCCTGTCTGTAATCCCAGACTGTAGGCTACTTCAGGATCTATACGTGCAATTCCTCTTCCAGCATCGTATGATTTTGCTTCGCTGACCTTTAAGGTTACAACTTTATCTTTTCTATCAATGGTTACCATATTTCAATTACTCAATTTTTACGGTCTTTCCTTTCTGTTTGGAGGGCTCTTTGAATTTAAAAGTTACCTCCAGTATACCGTTGTTATACTTTGCCTTTGCACTATCTGGATCAACGTCTATGGGGGTTTTTACACGTTTATAATACTTCCGTTCCCCATCAGCTTTGATCATTACCTCATTTTCAGTTGCATTGACCTCTATGTTCTCTTTTTGAACTCCTGGCATTTCAACTGTTATTCTAAATTCATTATTCTTCTCATCAATCATTGAACTTGTAAAAGGTTCTCTCATATCCTCACCTCTACCCGTCGGTCTTACGTTTCCGAAGTGCTCTACATGCGGCACTCCATCAGGTCCTACCTGCAGGCTGAACCCATAGACCAGCGGTTTGTCGCCAAGTGATCTCATCATGCGGTTGACAGATTCGTTCATCTCTTCAATCTCTTTCTCAAATTCATCAAAAAACCCTCTTGCAGGTCTTCTCCAATCTCTGAACATGTTTTTCTAACCTCCATGTATTAATCTAAATCTTGAGTGATATACTTTAGCATATACTATAACTCTCTCTATCCTCTTTTATTATTTCTTTTCTTTCCATTCTTGTTAGATATTCCTCAAGCACATGCTCGTGTATTCCAAGCTGTATAGATAACGCACGCTGATCCATGGGCTTCTTTAGCAGGGCATAGAGTATCTCAGCCTCTATGTTATCCTCTGTGATCTTCCCGATAGCGTCCATGCATAATCCCATGGCATGGGTTATGTCTGCCTGGATCTTCTGGTACTCCAGCATTATCTGCTGCCTCTGTTCCAGGAGCTTCTGTATCTCCTTGTAATGCAATATTAGATCTGTTAGCGCGTGGACGTCTTTTCTACGATGTTCTGGCGCAACAGAGATAGCGATGGTGGTCATCTCTATTTCAAAGGAGTATGGCGACACAGATACTTCCAACTGCAGGTTGTCTGCAATGTTAAAATATTTGCGCCGCTGATCGTCTACTCTGGCCTCAATCAGACCTGCACGTACGAGTAGTTCAAGATGCCCGAGTACCGCTTTTGCCCCAACATCAAGCCGTTCTGCTATCTCGCTCATATAGCATGGCCTGCTTGCCAGAAGCTGCAGGATCTTCCTGCGGTTCTCGTTTCCGAGTATGTCTAAGAGTTGTGCCGATCTCATATCCGTACCTAACCTCAAGTTAGTAATTTAAGGTTAGTAACCTTAAGTTAGTATTGATGGTATATAAATGTTACTAATACCGGGAGCCCATACGCCAATTCAGATTCTGTAAATGTACGACTCTGCGGTGAGATTTTTATATTATCCCAGCATCACGGATGACACGGATCAGATGGATTTTCATGTATAATTGTAATCCGTGCGTATCCATGTCATCCGTGCAATCCGTGTTCTATCTCGATTCATCTTTAAATTCAAAAATGAACATTTAGTCGGAAGAATCATTGGAGAAGAAAAGATGCTGGTCGAGGAATTGGAAAGTTATGAATAAAGAAGTCGTTTCCCTTGCAAAATACCTTGCCGCCTCACGCGTCGAGTTTGCACTCTCTGAGATGAATCAATATCTCAGTAAAAAATACGACGAGAGAGATCTTTATACCCTTTTAAAACCTCACTTCTATGATCTGGACATCCTCTGCGGTACAGATTATAAATGCCACAGGCTCGTAAAGCGCCCTCTGCCAGTAGATGATGCAATAATCGGGGAACTTGAAGATTCATTTAAGAACCAGGGGCTGCCCTCAGGTATCGAAAGACTGGTTGAATCGTATATCGAGCGCTCATGCGGAAAAAACTGGCACACGGGCAAGACAGCAGAATTGATCCGCAAGAACATCGTGAAACAGAAAGAAGAATACTGGAAGGGTAGACCACGGTATCCGAAGATCAGGACTATATCTTATCTGCTTTATCATTTCCCTGTCTATTTCTGCCAGTTCCAGTACCTTTTACTCGATTTATTTAAAAACGGGTTGCTCACAACCAAAATGAGCATACTGGATGCTGGCTCAGGGCCTGGAACAATAACACTCAGTACCATTGATTTCCTCAGAAGGTTGCTTGATATTTATTCAAAGAGGAATATGGATGTTAAATTGAACATCAGGATCGATTCAATCGAAAAGTCCGGGGAGAATATCTATTGTTATAATGAACTTACATCCCTTTATCTCTCAAACCTCTTGCTTGAGAATGCCAGTATTACTATAAATGAGCCTGTTCATTCACCCATCGAGATAGCAAAAGTTCCAAAAGACGAAGACCTGATAATATTCTCATATGTATTGACAGAGATGAGCGCTGCGCCTTCTGAACGCGCAGATGTGGTTGACAGGATTGCTTCAGGAAGCAAAAACCCTACAGTCATCATTATAGAGCCTGCTGAACTTGTTAATTCAAAAGCCCTGCGTATTACCCAGCATGCCCTTATCAAAAAAGGGTTCAACATCTTTAATCCATGCACTCTTATCTGGGGAATAGGATGCAGTGGAGATAACTGCTGGAGCTTCGAGGAACCTGGCAATATCCAGGTGCCGGGCTTTATGAAGAAGATAGCAAGAACAGAGGATTCATATAAGTATATAAATACGGATATGAAGTTTTCATCTGTAATCCTGAGAAAAGATGGAGTGACAGAACATGCCTACAGGGCGAAAGGAAAGTTCGTACGGCTTGTGAACCTGAAGAGACATATCGAAAAAAGGATTAATATCGTAGCTTCAGTAATGTCTGGAAATCTGGGTGATGAGAAAACCTTTGTGTTCAAGGTATGTGATGCCACCACATCTGTCCCGTGTTATGCTGTACTTCCCTCTTATCACATAAATGATGGCAATAAGGCGATCCTTGAGGCAGGGTATGGCGATATCGTTGAGATATACGGTACACTGATCCGTGAGAATAAGGCATTCTCCTCCTATAATCTCCTGATCACACGGAGTACTGCGATCAGGCCTGTAGATCAAACATAAAAGGTTAATCGATCAGAACTCCAAGCAGGTTTATTTATATAACTGAAGAGAAAAGTACCACAGAGGTGTTGTTATTAACTCTGGTGCTGATCGCTATAAATATATGTCCATAAGACAACTGCAGGATATTACAGATGAATTGAGGGAAGAGGCAAAGCGTGACCCGGCGCGTGATGCTGAGTACCATGTGGCCTATAAAGCCCTTGAGGACAAGATACGTGAGAGGGACAGGAAACGACCAAGATGTATCCCCACCCGTTTTGAGCATGATCTTGATCTAATGGAGGAGTTCTAGCATAATCTACTTAAACCCGTCCTACTTAATACTATTCTAATGCAAGAGAGTATTGACCCTGAGATTATCAGGCTCTTTCCATCCGTTAAAAGCGGTGTGGTTGAGAGGGGCTTATGGAGGATTCCACTATTCTTTGATCGAGGTTTTGGAAAAAACAGGGGGTGTATCCGCCTTCGCCGCTATATTGTCCACATGGCAGAAATGGGTGAACCAAAAGAGGCCATGATGGATAAAACAATGGAGATATACAACGAGTTCTCAGAGCTTATTGATAAGCATCCAGCCGATAGGGATATCATCGAGCAGAGGAAGGATCAACTTGACAGGTATATGCAGGAATTCGTAGACGAGGTGACTGAACTTATAGCAGAAGGTGACCCAACGCAGATCTATTGAAATTATTAATGGATTAATATTATCTCCCTTCAAAGAACAGCATCTGGTCTGCATCAACGATTGCGGCTTCACCTATGGCGCAGCATATCGCGCGGCGCACCCTTGCATATCCTTTTAGTTCAAGCTGAAGACGTGCCATCTGAACCTCAGCTTCCTCATAAAAATCCTCGGTTCTCTGGACCATCCTGTGCATTGAGATCTGCTTCTCACGTATCTTTGCAATAATACCAGTTATACCCGGCCTTATATCTCCCAGACTTGTTGATGTCAGGAATACCACATCTCCTATATCGGTTTCAAGTGCCGAGAGAAAATTGTGAGGGCTTCTTATCTCGATAGTTTTTATTTTATCCTGTTCAAGACTCTTTAAGACATGCTGTGATATGCCGCTGAATACGATATATTGCATAACATCACCCGTACATCGGGAACTCTTTTTTGGGAATTGGAGGTACCTCTGTCGTCTTTACCTGCTCGGCAAGTTTTGAAAGCTCAAGCTCTATCTGTTCAGCCTGGCTTATTAATTTCTGAGTCTCTATAGATAAACCGAATAGATTATTTAGAACATTTATTACCTGGACAGCAGCTCTCGGATCAGGATTAGGTCCAGGGGTCTCACCCAGCAGGCTCATGGCAGGTATACTGCGAATAAAACATTCTGTCATTATGCTGCCTGAAATACCTGAGATTGTCCCGACCTGGAATATTTCTGTTATATCTTTAATCTTATCCAGCATTTCGGCATTCGTTGCTCCCCCAAAGACACGTCGCTCCCCTGTCGTGGTCGCTATACCTGCAATTGAAATAATGTTTCTGGCATGAACGGATTGCATCCAGTCAACCAGAACCTTACTGATATCATATGAAGCCGTCGGATGTATGGGAATATCCGAAATCACTACAACAATCCCATGTTTTTCTGATTCATAAATACGCACAGGCATTGTGATAATTCCGTTAAAAAGTACAGCAAGAGGCGGGAAATACTTAGAGTCAATTGAGCCTATATATTTCATCTTAAGCTCTTCTATAATATACTGGCATGTTATGTTCCCTACAAGACCGATGCCAGGGAACCCCTCAATAATTAACGGATTCTCCGATTCTATAGGTTTGCAGATTATCTTTACAGGCGGTTCTGCTGATTCTGATACCATACTTCCTCCAAATTACTAATTAGGGCGAAGGTTAATAAAAGCATCGATGCATTCCCGGTGCCCTATTCCACTATTATCCCTGCATAACCCACTACAGCAGACAGATCACCATTTACATCACCGCTTGTGCTATATCTGAGCAGTGAGGCCTTTTTTGCACCAAGGCTCTTTGTAGCCGCCAGCATAGCAGCGATAGGCCCATATCCGCATACAGAGGCATTGCGCTCATGCAACCTCTGATAGAAACCCGTGATATCCAGATCAAGAATAGATCTAATAAAATATGCATCGTTTTCCCTTGCTACTTTTTCGGATCTGTAGTGGGTGAGATCACTCGATGCTATTATCACGATTTTTTTATTAGTCCTGCGTACGGCTTCTGCAAGTTCTAACCCTACATCAAGTGCTGTCTCTTCATCCTGCATACCCATGCAAATATGGACGATACTGAACTCCCCGAATCTGTACTGCAAGAAAGGGAGCTGTACCTCAATGGAGTGCTCATATCTATGGGCACTCTCATCCATATCAATAATTTTTTTAGGTAATGCCCTGATAAACTCAATATCAGATACGACCTCACCTAAAGGAGTACTCCATATATCACTGGAGACTGAGATGGGTGAACCAAGACCGGTATGGTTTGGCCCTAATATCACAAAAGTATCTGCCCTGGGAAGAGTGGAATACACATAAGCAGCAGTTTTTCCCGAGTATATATAACCTGCATGGGGTACCACGGCTCCAAGTGCAACTCTTTCAGTTGAAGGGGTATCAGCAAAACATCTGCTGATCTCCTGTCTCAGGTCGTCTTTACCACGCGGGTAGAACTGTCCTGAAACTGCCGGAACTCTCATACTCGGTTATATCTCAGCCTCGAAATCAGCTACTGTGTAATTAATAGTATCTCCTCTCTCCTCAAGCACCTTCTTTGCAAGGAGCCAGTAGATTAATGCCAGGGCCTTTCTTCCTTTATTATTTGTGGGAATTACAAGATCAACATTAGATATCGAGTTATTGGTATCACACAGGCCTATAACCGGTACCCCGACATTGACCGCTTCATTTACAGCCTGAACATCCCCGGCAGGATCTGTTACTACCAGGATATCAGGTTCTACATACATATGCAGCTTCGGGTTAGTTAAAGTACCGGGAATAAATCTACCTGTTATCGCTCTTGCACCGATTGCTTTTGCAAACATCCTTGAAGGATAATGGCCGTACTGCCTGGCAGATACCACAAGTATCCTGCCCGGGTCGTATTTTGCGAGCATTTTTGCAGCAAGCCGTATACGCTGGTCAGTAGCCTGTATATCAAGAACATACAGGCCATCAGTCCTCACGCGATATACAAAACGCATCATTTCTTTTGTTTTTTGCTGTGTACCAATGTGAATTCCTGCAGTCAGATATTCATCCTGCGGAATAATCGATTCATAACCAGTATCCTGTTTTACATCCTGTTTAATATCAACGATATTTTCCATTTCAATCACCTTTTATTCTTCTTCTGCCAGGGTAAGATGTGTTTCCAGAGTAGGGACTACTCCCTTTTCTTGCTCCACTGTTCTTTTCACAGTAATAGGGATTACTTCTTTCTCCAGCTCAGCCAGTGCAATATCTATGGGTTCTTTTTTATCTGTTTCTATCAGCACAGGGGCTCCCATAGATATCTGAAGCGCCCTTGCACCGATAATCCTCGCACGCTCATACCGTGTAAAATTGGTTTCAGTCACCTAATCACCTCAAAAACAAGTATCCAAGAGTTGAATAAATTTTATTTATATATACTAATTTTTTCTCAGAGTCCCTCTGAGAGTGGTTCATGTTCCATGCCGTGTCCCAGGGTATGGGGTTGCTGAGATTTGAACTCAGGTCACGGCGTCCCGAACGCCATAGGATGGACCAGGCTACCCTACAACCCCTCCTCACTGATATGGCGCCAGCAAATCCACCAGCTCAACATGAGTCAGCAGCATTCGCCTGCAGCAATATCGTTCTATTCCAAGATCATCGAGTACTTTGCCTGGTTCTTCGGTCTGGGTTCGTTTTTTGTACTCATCCCATACACTGGAGATGACTTTTCCACAGGTAAAGCATCGTACCGGTATCATGTTTCACCTGTATGATTTCTGTCTTCTCTTTCTGGCACCCCGGCCGCCGAACTTCTTGGGCAGTTTATAGCGGGTGTCATTTACAAGTAAACTTCTGTCATACTGTGCCATTGCATCTCTGAGCGCAGTATCATTTGTCCATTCTACAAGACCCCGGGCTATAGCAGTGCGAACTGCGCCGGCCTGTCCAAAGATACCGCCTCCGTGAACATTGATATCGATGTCCACAGTTGGAATTACGCTGTTTGCGAATTCAAGAGGCTCTGACATCTTAAGACGAATCAGCTCAGGTTCTATGATCTCAATGGGTTTCTGATTAACCCTTATCCGCCCTTTCCCTTCTCTCAGGGTTGCACGGGCGATCGCAGTTTTTCTTTTTCCTGATGAGTTAACGATTTTCATGTATGACTCCTAAAATTTTGATCCTAATTTCTTGCTCAAATCACCAAGCACAGTGTAATTACTTGTGCTCAAGCGTGTGATACTTGCATCCTCTAATGTACTGGCCTGCTCTTTACTCAATTCAGGCGGCACTCCTATATATACTCTCAACCTATTATATGCTTCTCTTCCACTCATCTTCTTATGGGGGATCATACCCCTTACGGTTCTTGAGATGATCTGGTCAGGACGCCTTGGGAAATGAGGACCGAATTCCCGTGAGCCTCTGTTGGCGTATTTTCTGTATCGCCCAAATGTTGTATCCTTTCTGCCTGAGATGATCGCTCTCTCTGCATTAATGATTTTAATCTCTTCACCATTTAATAACCGCTGTGCGATTATACTGGCCATTCTTCCCAGAATAAGATTACTTGCGTCAATTACTGTCATGATCTCACCCCATTATCCTTACACCAGAGCCCTGTGGATTCGTGTTCATGAGCTCTTCGATAGTAAGGCATGTACCGCCTACTGCTGCTATCTTGTTCCTTGCGTTTTCACTGAAACTCACTGCTGCTACTGTTATCTGGTGGTTCAGCTCACCTGCCCCCAGGACTTTTCCAGGAACGAGTATTAGATCGCTATCTTTGGTGTACCTGTTTATCCTGCTGAGATTGACCTCTGGACGGTTCCTGGAAGGGCGCTCAAGCCTGAGAGCGATATCACGCCATATAGGGACTCCCTTCTCTCGCGATTGCTTTTTAAGATTTGATATCAGGTATAATGTTTGTGGATTTGTTTTATAATTATGTTTCATTCTGTTCCTCCGTAAGACCTATCAGGTCTGACTCACGCAGTACTGCCTGGTATACGTTTAAGATAGGCTTTTCTACGTTCGAATTATTTCAATCCATGCGCCACAAGCATCTGCTTGCTACGGCTATTGTAGAATCATAAAGGGATGATTCAACCCTTCCCCCCAAATGCCTTTCATATTACATAAAGCTAACTACGTTGTTCTTCTGAAACTAATCGTGTATAGATTATTTTGCCTTCTTCTTTATAATAGCCACATCCCCGAGTGTAGTTCCCCTGATGAACCCGCCTCCACGCTGGTCCTGAGATGAAACTCTCTCGGTCAATTTTATATTTAAGGCTATCTCAAGTTTTTTCCTTATTGCATCTTCAGGTATAAGTTCTTCACGCTCGATCTTTCTCAGAAGGGTGGATTTCTCCATAATCCTGGAGGCAAGCTCTTCAATGGTCAATCCATGTGATTCCCTTGTTTTTTTGATGATCTGGGCATAATCAGGGATAATCTCATCCTGGATCTTATCAAAAACATCTCTTCTTGGCCTGCGGGTAATAACTACCTTCTCAGTGGGTGAGATCTTTCTGGATACAGGAGTCCACTTATCCGATGATTTTCCATAGCGTGCGCATTTTCCGCATACATCCAGTACAGTTCCCTCTACGGTTACTCGTATCGGGCTTCCTTTTATATCGCTTCCGCATATTTCGCATTGCATCTTTGACGAAAACTCTATATACCGTACACGCTTAAATATCATTCGATAGTAAATGTCTGAAACTCAGGAGAATAGGGAAAGCCAGATCGGAATAGGAAGTGACGATTTTTCTCGCTATTTAATGGATAGAATCAAGATACTTGAAGAGAGGAACAATGTTCTGAAGGAGCAGGCTAATAAGATCGAATTAGAGAGACGTTTTACCGAGAACCAGAAACTCAAATACGAGAGGGAGCTAAGACAGTTAAAAAGTGAACTTGAGCGGCTAAAAACACCGCCAATGATCGTGGGGAATGTCGTGGATGTACTTGAGAACGGTAAAGTCATCATCAGAAGCAGCACTGGTCCCCAGTTTGTAGTAGGAGCATCCCAGCTTATAAACAGCTCAGAAATAGTACCCGGGATGCGGGTCTCTTTAAATTATCAGACTCTTGCAGTAACAGGTATCCTGCCTTCATCACGTGATCCTTTTGTGAATGGCATGGAGGTTATAGAATCACCCGATGTATCATATTCAGATATTGGAGGTCTGGATGAACAGATCCGTGAGGTGCGTGAGACTGTGGAGATGCCGCTTACCAGGCCAGAGATCTTTGAGCGCATTGGAATAGAGCCGCCAAAAGGTGTATTAATGTATGGTGCACCAGGAACAGGGAAGACACTACTGGCCAAAGCCGTGGCAAGCCAGACAAAAGCCACATTCATAAGGATAGTAGGTTCTGAGCTTGTCCAGAAATATATCGGTGAGGGAGCCAGGCTTGTCCGGGATCTATTCAAAATGGCAAAAGAAAAAGCCCCAAGTATTATATTTATTGACGAGATCGATTCCATCGGGGCAAAACGTCTTGATACCGCAACATCGGGAGACAGGGAAGTCCAGCGCACACTGATGCAACTCCTCTCTGAGATGGATGGCTTTAATGCCCGCGGGAATGTCAGAATCATCGCAGCAACAAACAGGCCTGATATCCTTGATCCTGCTCTTCTGCGACCAGGACGGTTTGATAGGTTCATCCCGATCCCGATGCCGGATACAGAAGCACGTGCAATTATTTTTAAGATCCATTCCAGAAAAATGAAGCTCTCAGATGATGTTGATATTGATAAACTCGCATCGCTTACAGAAGGATCGAATGGCTCTGATCTCAGGGCGATTGTCATGGAGGCTGGGATGTTCGCTGTAAGGGAAGAACGCTACAGTATTGGAATGGATGATTTTCTCAGCGCGATTAAAAAATTAAAAGCTCCTGCAGAAAAACAAAATCCTCTTCCTGAAGGCATGTTCGTCTGATCTGGCAAGGAATGGAAACAATTTCAAGATCCCTTGAGAAGATCCTTGATGGCCTGGATGCAATTGGCGGTATTGAACTTTCTGCAATTGTTTCAAGACAGGGATTGCTTATGGTCTCTAAAGAGACTGATGGCAGACTTAATAGCGAAGCTTTTGCAGCATTAACAGCAACCCTATATCTTTCGGCTGAATCAACAACAAGAAGACTTAGTGAGCAGATACCAAGATCCATTATAGTCGAAACTGAGGACAAGCATCTCATAACATACGCTGCAGGTCAGCATGCATTAATCGTGGTACTGGTAGGGAGAGAAGGCTATATCGGTTTGATCCTGAATGAGATCAAAAAAGCTGCAGAAAAAGTCAAGAAACTCATTTGATATGGTAATTTATAATCTTGTTTTTATTTGCCTGGTATGCGTTAATTATATATATCGAGATTGCTGTGTAACTGTGTTACAGACTAACATGGTTAATAGCTAAGGTGATTTGATTGTCAGAACTTGGTAAAAAAATACGACTTGAACGGATAATGGACAGGGTGAGCAGGAACATGGTTATAATCCCTGTAGATCACGGAATATCCATGGGGCCTATAAGAGGTATTGTCGATCTTACAGATATGGTGAACCGGGTGGCAGAGGGTGGAGCTAATGCAGTTCTTATGCAAAAGGGTATGGCAAAACACGGTCATCGCGGGTATGGGCGTGATATCGGGCTTATCATACACATGAGCGCATCCACTTCACTTGGGCCTGATCCCAACGATAAAGTACAGGTCTGCACAGTAGAAGAAGCTATAAAGATGGGGGCAGATGCTGTGAGCGTGCATATCAATATCGGCTCTGAAACCGAAGCTGCTCAATTGAAAAAACTGGGCTCTACAGCAGAGCAGTGCGATGACTGGGGAATGCCACTGATTGCGATGATGTACCCGCGCGGGAAGGATATCAAAAACTCGAACGACCCACAGCTTGTCGCCCATGTTGCGCGCGTAGGTGCAGAGCTGGGCGCAGATATCATAAAGACCAACTTCACAGGCGATATCGACTCGTTCAGGGCAGTTGTAGAGGGCTGTCCTGTGCCTGTGGTGATGGCAGGCGGACCGAAGACCAGTACAGATGAGGAATTTCTCTCAATGGTTCGCGCTGCAGTTGATGCCGGAGGCCGGGGTGTGGCGATCGGAAGGAATGTATTCCAGCATGATAATCCCACTGCCATGACGCGCGCCCTGACACTCATAGTCCACAGAGGTATGAGCGTGGCTGAGGCAATGGAGGCGCTTCGGTGAAAAAAGATAAAACCGTCTGGATAAAGGCAGACGGCATAACCTGGGAAGAGAATAAGCCTCGCATCACAACCGGACTTGAATCAGGCGCTGACTGCATTCTTTTGAATACAGAGGATATTCCAGGAGCAAGAGAGCTTGGCAATATCAGGGTTGCTGCACCGGGTGATGAAGCTGATATCATAGTGGTTGGGTGCGGCAGTGAAGGGGATGGAACAAGAGAGCTACCAGAGGATTTTGCAGATTCCCTTGATATATCAGAGGCAATACGTCTATCAAGAGAGGGTAAGACTGTTGCAGGGTATGTTATCATCAGGAATAAGAGATACGAGCAGTTTGCACTTGAGCTTGGCAAAACATGCGATTACCTGATCACTGTAGGCACTGACTGGAAAGTAATTCCGCTTGAGAACCTGATAGCAGGTCTCCAGCAGCTCGATGTTGAGATTATAGCAGGCGTTCAGGACTCAGAGGAAGCGAAACTTGCACTTGAGACACTGGAGCATGGCTCAGATGGTGTGCTTCTTGATACCGACAATCTCTCAGAGATAAAGAACGTTATATCCATCAGGGATAGATCGGGAATGGAAAGGATACCACTAATAAAAGCCAGGGTGATAAAAGTAAAGTCTGTTGGCATGGGAGACAGGGTATGCGTTGATACAGCATCCTTGATGATTCCCGGGGAAGGGATGCTGATAGGCTCACAGAGCAATGGGTTGTTCCTTGTGCATTCAGAATCAGAGGAAAGCCCGTATGTGGCCGCACGCCCGTTCAGGGTGAATGCAGGGGCAGTTCATGCTTATATCAGGATCGGGGAGAAGACGCGCTACCTCTCTGAGCTTGTCTCTGGCGATGAGGTCCTGATAATCAACTCAGAGGGAGAGACTCGGCCTGCAGTTATCGGAAGGGTCAAGATCGAGCGCCGTCCACTGATGCTTGTGGAGGCTGAGGTAGAAGGAGCCGTTATCAAGACATTGCTGCAGAACGCAGAGACCATAAAACTTGTGGGAAATAACGGAAAGCCCATGCCTGTGACCGAACTCAAGGAAGGCGATGAAGTGCTGGTGTATTTTGATGCATCAGCCAGGCATTTCGGGATCAAGATCGAGGAGACGATAATAGAGAAGTGATGGTTTTTGAGATCATCAGTTCTCTAAATCATCACTTCAGACTCCAAATCTTCAGGATCATCATCCAGTTCAGACTCATCTTCCGAGGAACTCGATTGTACCACTGAACTCGATTGCACCACTGAGGATGAATTCTGAGAGGATCTGACAACTACCATCTGTCTTGAATTATTGGTCACAGAAACAACGGTCACATTGCTCCCATCTCTTGTAACTGTCGCATTGCCGCCTTCAGTATGCATAGAGACATCCCCGTTAACAATGCTAACTTTAACCCTGCTCCCGCCTGAGGAACTGCTCGCCTCAATAATGCTCTGCTGAACTATGCTGATCTTTCCCGTACTTTTTAATGCCTTTGTTCTGTTTTTATGTTCCTCTATTTTTTCCTTTATACTGGCCCGAATATTCTCAGTGTTATTATGAACATCCTTTTCTATAATATCCTCAAGGTCTTCCAGATGACCGGTGTATTCTTCCATAGCCCTCTCAAAGGCTCTTGAGTTGTTCTCTACTTTTTCGGCCTCATTTAGCCGTTTCTCTGCCATATCAAGCATCCTCTGGGCTTTCTCTGTCTGGTTAAACACAAAATTCAGGCTGAACTTTTCCATCCATATCTTTAAAGGATACAGAAAATCTTCAGGGCTTGTCCAGAGGGAATTTTCTCTGGCAGCCCCGACCTGAGTCAGCAGGATTATTACAATTATTACTGAAAATAATCTCATTTTCTCCCTCCATTCTCATTTGATTTATTATGGTTCATTTTAAGATAAATAATCGCAACAATAATTCCAATAATTAAGATAAAAGCCGCAGGCAGCTTTAAAGCATTACCAGGCGGCTCAACACTTGAGAGATTTAAATCTACTGACATCTGGCTTGTGTTATTTGCCGATTCATCTGAAGGCATGGAGATATTTTGTGGAGATCCAGAGGCTACCTCTTGTTTTTTAACCCCTGCTATGGCAAAACTGCTGAAGTTCCCGACCAGGCTGGCATAATAGGTATGGTCTTGCTTGCTCTCAACAATCTCAGTATTCTTTTTCACCCATTTCCCCTCCCATTTATACAGGCCTATATCCTTAGGATCGAGGTCATTCTCCTCAAGCCAGGTGTTGTTGATACGATAAACCACAACTCCATTGCTTATCTTCCTGCTAAAGCCGCCCATGCCGGCGAAGATATTGAAGTATTTATACAATTTGCCCGGAGCATCAACCCCTATGTTTTTCGACCTGTTCTTAAGCACCTCAACAGCGACCTGCACTTCGTTCTCGCTCATGCTGCTCTCAAAACTCACCACCATAACAGGATCAGCACTACGGAAGACATAAGCTGATAATGATCTGGCAAGTATATCCATCTCCCTTACCTCTCTTCGCTCCATGTTATTGAAGTCCTCACTGGGCGGTATTCCACCGCTGCTGCTACCTCCTCTTGCGCTTGAGCCGCTACCTTCATTACTGGGAACAGTGCCTTCGTAGCACTTATTCGCACAGATCTTCACGTAATCAGTATCATAAATCATATCCCCGGATTCGGTTGTGCCTGAGAAGTTTGCTATATTTATAATACATGGGTACCCTCTTTCGGTCTCTTCACACTTAAATTTAGATAAGTCATGTATCGTAACAGGATAGGTATAGCTTATGCTCTGAGGTTTATTTGCCTCAAGTTTCTCAATAAAATAGCTCTCTCTTCCCGAGACCAGTGAGTATATAGGATCATAGATTGAAACATTTGTCAGATTGACAGTACTGTTGGCTTCAAGGGTATAGATAATGGATGTTGTACGCCCCTCAATAACTACCGCTGCACCTCCGCTGGCCTGTTTTATTCTGAAAATGGGAAGTACTGGAAGCGAGATTGTAGTGATATTGGTGTAGTTAAATGCCCATGAACCACTCTTGCCTGTAACGTCTATTTTAAGGGTGAGATTGAAAAATCCCTCTTTACTCTGTATATAATTGACTCCATCAGGCTCTATGTAAAATGCTAATCTGCATCCTGTGACGTTATCCTGGCAGAACTTAGACTCATTTTTTGATAAAGTTACTTTAAAAGATTGATCATAGTGGGATCTATTATTATAGATCTCTGTCACTGTAAGAACCAGCGAGTCCGCACCCATATTCTTAAAGGTACTGCTATACCCTATGAATTTTCCTGTGTGGCCAACCCTGGCATCAACCCACGTCTCAACCCACGTTCCAGCATCATCTATCATAGTCGGCTCAATGAATCTTATATCAAGCTCAAGAGGGTAAAAGATATTACTAATACTGGAATTGCTATACGCCGAGGAGTTGCTGGCGTTGAAGCTGAACACCTGATAATATATTGACTGACCTGTTAACCCATCTATTACGATAGCGGGATTATCAGTATTATTATTCCAGGAACTCCAGTTACCATCCTCCAGGTCCGGATGATAGCCGTACAGTACCCTGTTTGAGCTATAGCTTTGGTCTGTCGTCCACTCTACCTTTATGGTGCTGTTAGTTATTATGAATGCCTTAACGTTATCTATATTCGGGGCTGATACTATCTGGAAATCAGGTGTTTTTGATCGATTACTCCAGTTCGATAGGGCCAGGGAATCGTTAGCCCTCACCCTCCAGTAATATGTGCCTGGAGATAAAGATAGATCTGAGAAGAGATCAGCAGTATTTCCAGATCTGAGAATATTGGGAAAACCTGCCTGATTGCTTAACTGCCAGTCGTAGGTAAGATTATCTCCATCTGCATCAGTACTGTTCTTCCAGGTAAGCCTGATGTTTCCATCCGATAGATTCTGCCAGTTTACAGGAGCTATTCTTGCTGGAGATGAGGGAGCACGGTTCACATTATTTACAGTAATGGTAATATCCTCGCTGTCCACAAGATCACCAGGATCAGATACCGTAAAATTAACCCGGTATGTCCCAGCCTGGGTAAAATCCGACGTCCAGGTAAAAACATGAGTATCAGGGTCAAAGCTTGCCCCTGCTGGTAAATTGCCTGCAGAATACGTCAGGTTCTCACCTGTAGCATTGATGGTGAACTCCAGGAGTTCTCCTTCGTTCACGGTCTTATTGCCTATGGGTTCCAGTACTGGAGCATCGGCTCTTGCCCCTGAAGAAAATAAAGAGATTGAAGAGATCAGAAGTATGATAAGGATCTTTTTTTTATTACGCATTGGTCATTTCCCGTAGTTAATTACGTTTTCTTCCTGTACCAGGAGTCTCATTTACTCGCTTATCATCCTCATTTCCAGGCCCTTTATTTTCATACCATTTAGGGGAACTTCTACCTCCATCTCCAATCCACGCATTCTGGGAACAGTGTAGCTACCAATCTCAATGCTCTGCTTCTGTGGTATTTCGATCTTACTATTGAAGTTTTCTTCCATCAACTTTAATTGAACCGTATCCCCTTCAGTATTGGCCCTTTCAGTATCTCCATCAATATCAGGAATATTAATTTTTGGTATCAGATCTAACATAAGGGTTGAATTATAGGCTTGCCTTCCGAAGTTATGAGCATAGAACTTTATCCTGAGACTATCATTAACTCTGGTTATGTTCCATTTTGTAAGGGTAATATGTGGCGTGAGGTTCTCTGGAGGGAAAACATTGTATTCCGACTCAAGATAATCCAGCATATAATAATCACGGTCAGTTGCACTTCCATTGAATATTCTTTTGGCGATTTTCTCAGCGCAAAGGGGCAATCCACCTTTACCGTCAGTCGCTTTTCCGCAGAATGTCCATGTGCCCATTTGATCTTCTTGATTTGCCCTGGGATCGGGGAAAAGTATTTTCCTTAATCCTCCGACAATCTGCTTCAGATACAGGTTCTCTGAGTTTCTGATATTGATCGTCTGGTTCACATCGCCCTTATTCCACTGCCATATGAAGCCTGAATCTCCGACACTGCTCAGATTGAGAGTTCTCTCCTCAAGGGGCATATCGCCGGATTCACCCCACTGGATGATGCTTCCATTCCTGATATTATCGTAAGAGATGGTCTGGGTAACGCTCCCGTCTGATGAATAGCCTATCTGTCTTGATTCAGCAGTATCAAAATCCGAGACTAGGGCATTCTGACTGGAATCCCCCATTGTGTCTACAGCAAACTGAACGAGCTGGGCTGAACTTATGTTCTCCTCAGCCGCTGCTGTTGCGGCTAATACCAGCAGACATGCCGACAGCAGATAAATCCATTTCATTATGCTCACCACTCAGCCGATAAGCACTATGATCTCCTGGTCCAGGATCTGCACATTATCATCCACCAGAACTTCAATACCCTGGGCAATGCTGCCAGAGCCCGAGTTGTTTCCATACTGGTCAAGGTCGATCACGATACGATTAAGTCCTTTCATCGTATTGTTTATATCAACTGCATAATCGGGATCTAAAACAAGCGAACTGTTCATGAGCACAAGCCTGCTGTCCTGGTCTATGATCTGGTGATTCCCTGTAACATGAATGCCTATATCCTGGTTTATATTACCGCTGCCGTAGTTCCACGCTTCCTGGTTCACACTGACAAGCACCATGTTCTCACCCCTCAGTCTTGCGTTTTGATTGATATCCGCCACTGCTGGAACTATCAAGAGCAGAATTATTGCCAGCGTCGTTAATATTTTTTTCATTTCACTCACCTCCAGATTTAATAAATTGTTAAAAATATAAAGGGGTTAGAGGAGATTTTTGCCCCCCTAAATCCTCTATCAGGTTTTAAGTCGAGAGCTTGTTCTTATCGTCGACTGCGTCGTCGCCTGCTGAGACTATGATTCCGTCCTCAAGTTTGTTGCCCTCAACAAATGAGGTGTCATCGATATCGATCTTCTGGAACTCTTTTATCTTGACAGTCTGAACAAGTTTCTGGTCGATATCAGTGTTTGCAAAGGCAAGCTGAACAACAGCGTTTACCTGTGTGAGGTCACCACTGACGAAGAATCCCTCACCACTTCCACCAAAGGCATTGGCCGCAGAGTTCGCTCTGGCATCATTATCGTTGAAGGATTCTGAAAATGCTTCACCGAAGTTGTTTGCATCCCCGCTATCAGCGTCGCAGACAGCAAC
Organism: Candidatus Methanoperedens nitratireducens; assembly: GCF_000685155.1. Taxonomy (GTDB): domain Archaea; phylum Halobacteriota; class Methanosarcinia; order Methanosarcinales; family Methanoperedenaceae; genus Methanoperedens; species Methanoperedens nitratireducens. The sequence goes on along the minus strand of NZ_JMIY01000003.1, from coordinate 80,601 downwards.
ACCTATGGGAATATTAACCGCGACAGCGACGCTATCATTATCATTAGTCTCTGCTACAGCATCGTCAGCCTTAGCAGTGGCCGGGCACTTATTGGTAGCATCACCGCTCTTTGCATGGCCGCTAGTCGTTGCGTCCGAAACTGCCTTTGCATCATTATCGTTCCATGCAGTAGATAACGCTGCTGCATCACCACCTGCGCCAAGACCAACCACCGAGTTTGTCAGGTCACCTTCATTGACCAGTTTTTGCTCTGTATTGCTGGTGGCAAAATTGTAGCCATCTATATCTATTTTGATTTCCTTCCAATTCGTTGGATTAGCCATCGCAGGGACAGCCATCCCTATTACTGTTGATACCAACAGTAACAGTACAAATATTTTCTTCATATTTTACACCTCATGTTTTATTCTTCTGCCAGGCTGTTATTTTAACCAGGCAACTGCGCCCCCGGGATTTGAACCCGATCAGTTCGGCCTGCCGACCGGCGTATCAAAGGTAATGTTCCATACAGCCCTCTTTACCACAGTATCGTTCTCAGAGACCTGTACGAGCATCCTGACATAACTGACGTTTCCCTTTGGCATCAGGGAGAAATTCTGAGTCCAGTTACCATCAGCGATGTACGTTATACTGGTCTGATTGTACCACTCCTGCCCCAGATCAGGCTTGAATACCGTAAGTACGGTTTCATTCAGTCTCGGATTTATGATCTTTAACGTAATCGGCAGACTGCCGGTTCTATTGAATTCCTTGTTCCTGAGAATCAGAAGTATCTGGTTTGACAGGTTTGCCCTGTCTATCTCTGGCTCGCTTATACTGGAGGAAGCCAGCGCCAGAGCCATATTGTTATCGCTTATATTCTGATCAGGGAGATTCCTATCCGTAAGATTACCGTCTTTAAGATTCTTATCTGTAAGCTCATTTCCAGGCTTACCTTCCAGATCTGTGCATCCCCCGGACGCCAGTACGAGAATCAATATTGCCAGGATTCTACAGGATACGGGGACAGATGTTAATCCCACCAGAGTTGATCTGTCATACAAATTTTTCCACCCTCCACAAATCCACCAACTCCTAAAGAGTCTCTTAAGAACATTCAGAATCTCTCAAGGACTTTTAGTCGCACTCTCAATAATTACTATCATACTATAAATATTATCAAGAAATGTTACTATATGATAAAAGCACACTGTAATAGCATAGTTAGGATACATATAGCACTGACATATACCATAGGTACATATTAGCAATATGTGCTAGAAGAGCTATATCTCAAGTTTTGCATTAGATAATATTATCTTTATTTATTAATTGTTAATTGTTTAAATGTAAATTATTAAATATAAGTGGGCGATTTTTGAAATTTATGCAAAATAACAATCGCCCGATACTGGAGTATATTCAGGATACAATAAAAGCATTGTGCTCGGAGAATGGACTAACAGATTTAAGAACTCTTTTACAGATAATAGATGGTACTCTTAGAAATATAAAAAAGAGTATGAGAAAACTTACTACGCTTGATGTTGTGGATGTACATGTCTCTAATATCATCCGTTTGATAAAAAAGCTTTATACAGAGCGGAAAAAGCTGAAAATGGAACAAATGTATCCATCGAGGGAATATTTGACGAATACAATAAATTCTACAATAATTTATTTAAAGAACTGTGGGACTCGATACTGTGCAAAACTTGAGCTATATTATAACATTAAAAAAAGTTGTTGGTTAACGCAGCATTTTAAGGTAATAGATTATTCCTAATATCCCAAAAATAACGACCAGGATTACTGATAGCTGCAGGTTTCTTCTAGTCGGTCTGGAATCCGGGAGGTCAGAATCATCTGATGTTTGTGTAGTGTCCTCTGTTGATTCATCTGAAGGCACGGAGATCTCTGGCATAGATCCAGAAGTTACATCCTGTATAGTTACCTCCTGTTTTTTAATACCGGATATGGCAAAACTGCTGAAGTTCCCGACCAGACCTGCATAATAGGTATAATTTTGCTTGCTCTCAACGATCTCAGTATTCTTTTTCACCCATTTCCCCTCCCATTTATACAGGCTTATATCCTTAGGATTCAGGTCATTCTCCTCAAGCCAGGTGTTGCTGACACGGTAAGCCACAACACCTTTACTCACCTTCTTGCTAAAACCGCTCATACCAACAAAGATATTGAAGTAATTATAGAGTTTGCCCGGGGCATCAACCCCTATGTGTTTTGATCTGTTCCTCAGTACCTCAATAGCGACTGGCACTTCGTTCTGGCTCACACTGCTCTCAAATGCTACCACCATAACAGGATCTGCCGTACTGAAGACATATGCTGGTGATGATCCGGCGGTTATGTCCATTTCCCTTACCTCTCTTCGTTCCATGTTATTGAAGTCCTCACTGGGCTGCGTTCCACCGCCGCCACCACCGCCGCCACCACCACTGCTGCCTCCTCCACCGCTGCTTCCTACGCCACTGCTTCCTCCACCGCTGTTCCCGCTATTACCACCGCTTCCACCGCTTTCACCGCCAGTGCCAGATGAGAAGCAGTTTGTATCTGTGTCCTTACATACATATAACTCTATATAATCAGTATCATTGATCTGGACACCGGATTCAGTTTCACCTGTGAATGTTGCCAGATTTATAATACATGAGTACGACCCTTCGCATTTAAATTTAGATAAATCGCTGGTTGTAGCAGGATAAGAATAGCTTATATTACTGGGTATGTTGGCCTCAAGTTTTGAGACATTAAAGTACCCCTGGTTCTCTGGATAAAGCGGATCATAAATAGAAACATTTGTTAAATTGATGTCACTGCTGGCTTCAAGTGTATAAGTAACAGTGGTAGTCCTGCCTTCACTGACCACGATCGTATCCGTATTTGCTTGTTTTATCTTGAGAATGGGGATTATCGGAAGCGAAATGGAGGTGGTATTAGTGTAGTTAGATGTCCAGGTACCATTCTGCTGACCTCTAATATTTACTATTATGGTAAAATTAAAGAACCCATCTTTAATCTCAGTTGAATTTATTGGAAATGCCGGTTTTCCGAAGGCCTGCATATAGGACTTGGACTCGTTCTTTTCCAGTATTGATGTAAAGGGTCCCCTTGATTCGTTACCATGGATTTCAGTTACCGTAAGAACAAGCGAATCATTCCCTGTATTATTAAAGGTGCCGTCGATTCCAATAAATTTGCCTGCATGGCCTACCTCTGCATCACGCCATGTCTTTACCCATGTTTCATTATGATTAATTACATACGGCTCGATAAATTTAAGATCAATATCAAGAGGATTATTAACTGTTACATTTATGGTTTCGCTGGCTACCCCGCCGTAACCGTCACTGCTGTTGAATTCCCATATATACACCCCTGTATCGCTCTCATCCGTGGTCCAATTGTAGATCCCCGTACTGCTATTAAGGCTACCCTTTGTTGCATTGGTTCCGTAGGTTATAGGATCTGAATCTGCATCGGTTGTATTTATGCGCAAATCCAGTGTCTGACCTGTGTATACCACCTTATCCCCTATGATAGATTGGTTGGGAGGATTGTTAGGGACCTGGGTATCCTGGGATACACCCTGGCCTAAGACATTAAAAGTACTGTTCCATCCATAAACTGTAATATTTCCCCAGCCATGCGGGCCTACCGTATGATTGGTAAATGTTTTCGAACTTCCGTTACTCCATCTATCATTGAAACTAACGTTAAACGAATCCGTATTCGCTCCTTTTTCCCATGTGTAACTTACCCAGAAATTGCCTGTCGTGTTCTGTAAATTCTCAGGCTTCTTGGCCTCCCCTGGCTTAAATGTCGTATCATCTCCTGTCACATTGTCCCCTGTCGTATTGTCCCATATCGTATTGTTCTCTGTTGCATTATCTCCTTCGACTGTTATGGTTGCTGGGTATTCTGAGACCGACTCATACCTATCCCGTACTCTGAATACCCAGTAATATGTACCCTCATCGCCCTTCTGTGTTGTCCATTTGAAAACTCCTGTCCACTTATCCAGTGTGCCTTTTGTTGCGCTGGTTGTAAATATGCCTGTATCGTCATCTGCATCCTCGTAATCAAAATCTATATACACAGTCTGTCCTTCTTTGCCCGACCAATCCGATGTGTTGGTTATTCTAATAGGGTTATTGGGTATAGTAGTGTTGAACCAGACTTTTGTCGGGTTAACATTCCCATATATATCTACAGTTTGAGCGCTGATATTCTGTTTATAATGCGGTCGCCAGGTAAGATTAAGATAATTAACAGGTGCGCTAACATTTTGCAGTGTACCACCACTCTTATATCTGAACCATATATGGCTGAGATACGTATCTTCAGGGTTTGTCCAGGTGTTGTTTATATAGAAGTTGCCGGTTGTTGTCCGGGGATTGGATACAGAAGCAGGCGAAGTAGTATCTGGGCTGGACTCTAAATCAGGAGAAGTAGTATCTGGGCTGGACTCTAAATCAGGAGAAGTGGTATCTGGGCTGGATACTAAATCAGGCGAAGTAGTGTCTGAACTGGACTCTAAATCAGGTGAAGTAGTGTCTGAACTGGATACCAGATCAGGTGAAGTAGTATCCGGAGCCGTTCTAATACTTAATGTTGGGGATCTCCGACCTGAATTATTATAAGAATCTATCGCCCTTACAAAATATCGATACGGGGTATCCGGAGTTAATCCAGTATCATTCCAGTAGCTATTCCTGGTAGACCCGATGCTGGTGGAGTTTCTGAATACCAGATAATGGTCGCTATCTCTTACTGGATTCCAGCTAAGATTAACCGTTGTCCGGGCTGGAGTATCGCTCACCAGCTCCCTGATACTGCCAGGAGGTGTAGTATCGTAGATTGTTATATTCGCATTTTTATGATCTTTATCTCTAATTGTAACTTCTAAATAGCCAGTATTGAATCCGGACCTGGAATACCTGAATCTATAAGTACCCTCAGGCAGACCATTTATCACATAGTAGCCATCCGCTGAGGTGGTATCACTATAGGAGCCGTTCTTTACCAGAACACCCTCCAGGCCAAGACCATAATTATCGGATACATAGCCACTCACACTATAACCATTAGAGGCACTTGCTCCTAAAAAAGGAATTAAAAAAAGGATTAAGAGAACAGTGAGTCCGATTATTATTTTTTTAAGATCCATTTCTCCCCCATTCAAGCAGTTATCCACTCATCATCTTCATTTTCATGTTCTTTACTTTCATACCATCAAGAGGTACTACTACTTCTCCCTCAATCTCCTTCATGCTGGGAACCGTGTACCTCCCGATCTCAATGACCTTCTTATCAGGCACCTTAATCTCCCAATTCTGCGCATCTTCTGCCCTGAAAGTCTTTCCATCAAAACCTTCTATATCAATCTTCGGGATAATGTCCATCATAAGGGTTGCATTGTAAGTCTCCTTACCAAAGTTATGTGCCCTGAACTTTATAGTGAGGTTATCACCAGCTCTAGTTATACTCCACTTTGTCAGTATTATACGGGGCGTAAGATTCTCAGGAGGGAAAACATAGTAATCTTCCTCAAGAACATGCAGCATATAATAATCCCGCGGAGTGGCTTTTCCTTCGAATATCCTCTTTGCTATTTTTTCAGCGCACAGAGGCAGGCCACCTGTACCGTTTACCGCCTTACCGCAGAACCACCAGTCTCTGCCTATCTCTTTATCTGGATCAGGGAAAAGGATTTTCCTTAATCCCCCCATGATCTGCCTTAGATACAGGTTCTCGGAGTTTGTAATATTGATCGTCTGGTTCACATTGCCCTTGTTCCACTGCCATGTTAGGCCTGGATCTCTCACACTATCTATAAACATAGTCCTCTCCTCACGGGGCATATCTCCAGATTCGCCCCACTGAATAACACTTCCATTCTCGATATTATCATAAAAGATCGTCTGGGTAACGTTGCCATCTGATGAATAACCTATCTGGCTTGAATTGGCAATTCCAAAGCCTGAGATCTGTGCGTCCTGGCCTGAGTCCCCCATCATATCCACAGCCAGTTGAGCAAGCTGGGCAGAACTCATATCTTCCTCAGCAGCCGCCATACCCATGACCAACAGACCTGCAAATAGCCAGACCCATTTCACCATGCTTACTCCTTACTCTCCTGCAATGGCTACTATGACATCCTGATCCAGCATCTGTATATTATCCTCTATTGTAACTTCAATACCCTGGGCGACATTGCCAGACCCCATGTTCTTTGTATACTGATCCAGATTGAGTATTACGAGATTAGTCCCGTTCATGTTATTGCTTATATTACTTGAGTGATCAGAGTCAGAGATAAGTATTATACTGTCCTGGGATACCATCTGGTAATTTCCTGATGCAAAAACATCTATATACTGGTTTACATCTCCACTGCCGTAGTTCCAGGCTGTCTGCTTTATATTTATTTCTATTACGTTATCGCCTGTCATCTTTGCTTTTTGATCAATATCTGCAAGTACAGGAATTGCCAGAATCATGATTATCGACAGTACAGCCAAAATTTTATTTATACTACTCACCCCCGGTTATTGTAAGCTAAGGGGAATAGAGGAAGGTTTTGCCTTCCTCTAGACCTTGTAGCTGTAGCTTACGGATCAGGTTGGAGCTCATAAAGCTCCTTCGTTTCTACCTTACCTTCTTATGTCCGTTGTCTCCTCTCTTATGTCTGTTATCTCTGTTGTCTCCTCTGTTGTTTCCTCTGTTGTCTCTATGTCTGTCTCTTCTGTTGCGTCTGCGGTTGCTTCTGAGTCTGTATCTGTGGCTGCATCTGAGGTTGCATCACCTGCTGCATCTGAGGTTACATCTGTCTCTGCATCTGATTCTGCATCACCTGCTGCATCTGAGGTTACGTCTGTCTCTGAATCACCTGTTGCATCTGTTGCTGCATCTGATTCTGTATCTGCGGTTGCATCTGATGTTGTATCTGTGTCTGCATCTGAGGATATATCTTTGGTTATATCTGAGGCTGTGTCTGTCTGTGCATCACCTGTTGCATCTGTGGTTGCGTCTGAGGCTGTGTCTGTTGCTGCATCTGATTCTGTATCTGATGTTGCGTCTGAGGCTGTGTCTGTCTGTGCATCTGATTCTGTATCTGATGTTGCGTCTGAGGCTGTGTCTGTTACTGCATCGGTTGATGGATCACTGGTTGCTTCAGATGTTGCATCTGAGGCTGCATCAACGGATGGATCACTGGATGCTTCAGATATCGGATTTGATTCTGCATCTATATCTCCGCCGCTAGCGTCTCCATAGTAGTCTACGTTTGCTGTCTGGTCAAGTCTCTGATCATTGTCGATCTGTGCCCATGCGGTCTGCACATTGGCATTTACCTGCGTGACATCGCCGTCGAATCCCTTAGGATCTCCGCCATCGGCCTGAGCTTGAGAGTCTACCTCTGAATCTCCGCCATTGGTTTCAACATTGGCATCTACGCTGCCGTCTGTTGTGCTTTCGCCGCCAAGACCTTCGCCGCCGTCACCGCTTCTGCTGTCGCTTGCTCCATCGCCTTCGCCACGGCCTTCACCAACGCTGTCAGCGTCGCCGCCTGTGGCATCGCTGCTTGCATCGCCTTCACCGGTGGCATCGCTTTCGACATCGATCTCGCTATCGCTCTCTGCTTCGCCGCCTTCGCCAACGCTATCGACATCACCGCGGCCTTCAGCATCACTCTCAGCTTCGCCGCTCTCGCTCTCTCCGCCTTCACCAGCTTCGCTATCAGCATCGCCGAACTCATCGCTGTCACTGCGGGCTTCGCCGCCTTCACCGCCAAGGCTCTCGCCGCTCGTGGCTTCGCTCACGCCTTCGCCAGTGCCTTCAGCAACGCTGCTTCCCTCGCCGCCAAGGCCTTCACTGTCGCCTTCGCCAGTTGCAACGCTCTCGCCTTCGCCAGTTGCAGTGCCAACGCTGTCAGCTTCTCCGCCAACGCTCTCGGCTTCGCCTGTGCCGGTACCGGTGCCTTCACCAGTAGCTACACTGTCGCCGCTTTCGCCGCCAAGTCCTTCGCCGCCGTCGCCACCCACAACGTCATAGTCTATATCCGATTCTGTCGTTGCATCTGTCTTTGAGTCTACGCTTGAGCCTGCTACCGCGTTACCGCCTACTGCCGATCCCCTTGCAGAATTTTCCTGATCGCCAGTTCTTTGGCTCTGGGTTACAGAGTTGGTGGCTATGTTTTCTCCATCCATGTCTACAGCGATGTCAGTAGAGGAGGTTCCCCCTGCTGCATCAGCGTCTGTTGTCCCCAGGGCTTCAGACTCAGCGGTACCTGTAACATCAGCGTCAGTAGTTCCTGTGCCCACTGCGTCGGCTGCCCCTGTTGATTCAGCGTCAGTAGTCCCTGTGCCTGTTGAGTCAGCTTCTCCTGTGACATCGGCTTCAGTAGTCCCTGTGCCTGTTGAGTCAGCTTCTCCTGTGACATCGGCTTCAGTAGTCCCTGTACCTGTTGAATCTGCTGTCCCCGCGACATCAGACTCAGTAGTACCTGCTACATCAGAATCTGTTGTCCCTGCGGCTTCAGAGTCGGTAGTTCCTGTGCCTGTTGCATCAGCAGTTCCTGCTACATCAGACTCAGTAGTACCTGCTACATCAGACTCAGCAGTTCCTGTGCCTTCCGAGTCAGCAGTTCCCGTGGCTGCAGAGTCAGTAGTCCCTGTGCCCTCCGAGTCAGCCTCTCCCGTGGCTGCAGAGTCAGCAGTTCCTGCTAAATCAGAATCTGCTTCAGCCGTAGGTTGAGCTGCTGCTGGAAGTATCAGTCCTATAGCTATCGACACTATAAGTATTAGTGTCAGTGCTTTCTTCATTTATTCACCTCGTTTCTTTTTATTCTATTGTGCCCGGCGCTCTTGCCGGGCCAAATGCGCCCCCGGGACTTGAACCCGGTCAGTTCGGCCCGCCGATGGGCGTATTAAATGTAACATTCCATGCAGCCCTCTTTACCACAGTATTATTCTTAGAAACCTGGACAAATATGTGGACATAACTGGTATTCCCTTTCGGTTTTATGGAGAAGCTCTTGGTCCAGCTACCGTTGTTGATGCGAGTCACCCTGGCCTTGTTATACCACTCAGAACCGAACTCTGGCCTGAACGCTGTAAGCACTGTCTCGTTCATACCGGGATTAATGATCTTTACCGTGACCGGGAGCTTGCCAGTCTTCTGGAACTGCTTTTGATTTAGAATTAAACGTATCTGGTTTGGTTCTGATTTGTTGGATGCAGATTTTGTCTTAGTCAGGCTATTCACACTGATATTCCCTGCAGGAAGTTCTGCGCCCATCTCATTTTCATTACCTGTCAGGGTAATATTCTGATCAGGAGACTCTGCACCCAGCTTACTTTCACCGTCAATACATCCACCCAGGGCAGATATGAGTAACAGTATCCCAATAACTCCACCTATCCTGGTAAATAATAGTCTTACTGATGTTGATTTGTTATCCAAGTCTTATCCCCACTTTTCTACGTCTTCTATGATATCCCCGCAGTATCTTTTGAGTTTCTGCTGATCACCCGATTCCCGAAAGAATTTATGAGGTATTTGTTAACTTGCGGTAGTAGTTACTATAATAGCACAACCTTAAAAAGTATTAAGAATAATTGACATATGACAAGGCATATGGGAGTGCATATGACAAGACATATGGGAGTGCATATGACAAGACATATGTCAGACCATCTTTTTTATATTTCTTATAACTATATCCCTATATCATGAAAACAGTAATTATCGGCGCAGGACTGGCAGGGCTTGCTGCTGCATACAGGCTTGCGGAGAGCGACGAAATAGTGATCATAGAGAGAGAGCCTGAGCCTGGTGGCATGGCATCAAGTTACAGTATAAATACACCGGATACGGGGGCATATCATATCGAGGAATACTATCACCATATCTTTGCAGGCGATAAGGAACTCATAGCGCTCATAGATGAGCTTGGTCTTGGGGACAGGCTTGAGTGGCAAAGAGGTACAACAGGATACTATTTTAACGGCAGGATATATCCAATGAACACTCCTTTTGAGATCCTGAGAGCCCTTCCACTGGTGGATGTTATCAGGCTGACACTGCTTGTGCTGAGGGCAAAAGCCATAAAAGACAGGTCTCCTTACGACAATATGACAGCAAGGGAGTGGATATATGATACTGCAGGTGAATCGGTATATAATAATTTCTTTGAGCCACTGCTTCAGAGCAAGTTCGGGGACAATAAAGAAAAAGTATCAGCAGCATGGCTATTAGGACGTGTGCAGATACGCTCTAACAGGGGGACAAAAGGTGAAAGGCTGGGTTATATGCGCGGTGGTTTTAATGCACTTATAGAGGCAATGGCAGATAACATCAGGAAAAAAGGGGGTAAGATAGTAAACGGCACTGTATCGCAGATCGAGGTCGCGGATGGCTCTGTGCAGGGTGTTGTTGTGGATAAGGAGCATATCAGGTGCGACAGGGTTATTTCAACAGTCGTCCCCCGTGTTCTGGAAAAAATAATCGATACAGGGCTTTTGGGACATAATCTGGATATCAGCTACCAGGGTACAGCATGCGCGCTATTTGGATTGACAGAAAGGATCATGGATGATATATACTGGCTCAATATCAAAGAGGATGTGCCTTTTGGCGCTGTGATAGAACATACCAACTTTATCCCTGCATCGGATTACGGAGAGCATCTCATGTATGCGACCTCGTATTTCCAGAGCCCTGACAGCGTTCTGTGGAGATCATCTGATGAAGAGGTGATCGAATTATACCTTGGCGGACTTGAGAAGCTCTTCCCTGGATTCAGGGAAAAGGTGAAATGGTGGCGCCTGCGCCGTGATATGGATACCGCGCCTGTGTATGAGGTGGGATACGGGAAAAAGATCCTGCCGTATGTAACAGGTATAAAAGGACTTTATCTGGCAGGCATGTTCTCGCAGGCGAATTATCCAGAGAGGAGCATGAACGGCTCGGTAGTAGCAGGATTTAAGTGTGCTGAGGCGGTGAAGGAGGGGAAGTAGTTTTGGGATTAATAAGGGCTGATTCACCTCGTTTACGGGGGGATGGGGAATTGTGGTTACATTTATAATATCTAATAATAAGATGAATCCTCTTCGTCTGAATATTCCTCTTCTTGAGGTTCCTCATAATATTCCTCTTCTGGTGGCACTTCTACAGGTGGCACTTCTACAGGTGGCACTTCTACAGGTGGTACTTCTACAGGTGGTACTTCTACAGGTGGTTTTTCTTCTGAAAGTTCTCCTTCCAGCCCTCTAATTGCTAGTGGTTTTGCTATTATGGTTTCATCATAAAATTTTATGTTATTATCCTTTAAAATTTTAAAATATTCGTTAACCTCTAAAGGATTGGGACCTATTGGAGACAACCACCCATGAATAATAGACTCATAGGTCAAAATCCATTTTTCTTCAAATAGTGAATCCTCAGTCAGATTTTCATTTATTGTGGATAAATCCACTGAAGAATCTATTAAGAGAATTTTGAAAAACCCCATTTGACCGAAGTATTTAATACATAATAATTATATTTAGTT
>NZ_JMIY01000003.1:26355-68946 GCF_000685155.1 Candidatus Methanoperedens nitratireducens | reverse complement strand
GTCAGAAAAAATGCCATCATTGCATTTATCTGGGTGAGAAAACAAAGTTAATCAAAATCCTCAACAAATTGTTCGATGCTTAAACCAGCATCTTTAATTATTCTGATAAGTGTTCCACTCTTTAGAGGACTATGCAATGGAACCGTGACCTTTATAATATCGTCATCCGATATTTTTTCTAATCTCACATGACTTCCCCGTTGCCTGATAACAACAAAACCAGCTTTTGTCAATGCTTTTATAGTCTCTTTGCCTGAGACTACTGGTAGCTTCATGATTAATTCAGGCTAAACTGCAACCTGATGATTTCGTATATTTTAATCCTTTCTGGCACCTACTCTCCCCAACTTCATTCTTTACAAGCTACACCAGCGCCTCCTCCTCATAACGTATCCGTGTCATACGTGTCATCCGTGCAATCCGTGTCCTATCGTCTGCCTCATAACCAGTTATGTATGGGATGAAAATATACTCATTTCCAGAGTTAATTTATATGTCGAAAGACTTATTAAAGAAGAGCTTATTAGATAAGCTTCAGAACGGATAGGAGAACTGAGAAATTGGACGAATATATTAACTACAATTATATAAATACGTTTAGTATTTATATGGAATCACTTATATTTGCTCTCTATCTAATTCTCATTTTCCTATGCATCCAGATATGGTTCCTGTGGAAAGATATTGATAAGAACGAATTGAAAATAAAACCCTTTTTTAGTGATTCTTTTTTCACAAGAAATTGTATTTATGTGTTCTCTTTCAGTATATTTTTCATTATCCATGGGTTTCCCGATGAAGTAACCATACCTGGTGTATATCTTAAAACCCTTGAAATGCTGGCGCTTATCGGTCTTGTATTGTTCGTATATGAGTGGTACAGCATGCTGGAAACTTGCGCCCATAAAAGATCACTCCCTCAGGAGCTTACTAATTTCCGCTACTTCTCCAAGAGAGATTAATATTACATTTGCCCCTGGTCTTACTGCAGGAGGATGCCAAGTCTTAAGTTATTTAAGAACGTTTGATAGGGCATATTTAATTCTATGAAACAAGAAATATCAAGCGTGGATGTTGCCGCAATCATCAAGGAACTCCATCCGCGCCTTTACGATGCAAAAATTGCAAAGATATACCAGCACTCACCCGATGAGATCAGGATAGGGCTCCAGATCTTCAAAGAAGGCAGGACAAATCTTGTTATCGAGGCAGGCAGGCGGCTGCACCTGACAAAATATCCAAGGACTGCCCCAAAGTTCCCCCAGTCTTTTCCCATGCTGCTTCGGAAATACTTAAGTGGCGGTCGTATTACCGATATATCACAGTATGATTTTGACCGCATCATCGAGATCAATATGCAGCGCGGTGAGGATAAGACAATCCTTCTTATCGAGCTATTTTCAAAAGGCAATATTATCCTGCTGGATGCCCGGAGGCGAATAATCCTTCCGCTAAAATCCATCAGTTTCAAGGACAGGAAGGTGATACGGGGTGAGGTATACGAGCTTCCACAGGCGCAGATCAGTCCTGTCACAGTCACGCTGGATGAGCTAAAAGATATGTTCTCACAGTCCCAGACCGATATTGTCAGAACCCTGGCAACACGCATGAACATAGGGGGACAGTATGCTGAGGAGATCTGCCTTCATGCTGGTATTGATAAGAATACCCCTGCAGCCCGGTTGAGCGATGTTGATGTGACCTCGATCATGGGTGCCATACAGGAGGTCTTTGTGCCATTGAACGACGGTCTTAGACCTCATACAGTATTAAAAGACGGGAAAGCCACAGACGTCCTGCCGTTTCCGCTCTCACAGTATGAGAGCGATGAGAAAAAGTATTTTGATACTTTTAATGAGGCGCTGGATGAATATTTTGGCAAGAAGACCGCTGAAAAAAAGGGCGAGGAAGCAAAAGAAGGAGAAGGAAAAAAGGATGAGAGGCTCGGACCGTTTGAATACCGCTTACAAAAACAGATACAAGCACTAAAGAAGTTCCAGGATGATGAGAAGCGACTCATTGAGAAGGGCGAGTTGATATATGCGCACTACCAGATGTGTGAGGGGATATTAAAAGCAATTAATAGTGCAAGAGATCGGGACTATTCATGGGATGATATCAGGAACATATTAAAAGAGTCTGATATGCCTGAGGCCAGGGCAATAAGATCCATTAATGCGAGCAATGGGACCATAACTGTAAACCTTGATAATGAAAATGTCGAACTGGATATAAAGCTCTCAGTACACCAGAACTCACAGGTATACTACGATAAAGCAAAAAAATTATCCTCAAAGATAAAAGGTGCACTTATTGCAATAGAGGAGACAAAGAAACTATCTGAAAAAGAAGGGGCTCCAGAGATAGGTAAAAAGATACAGAAACAGAAACCCAGGCAGAGATGGTATGAGCAGTTCAGGTGGTTTATCTCATCAGATGGGTTCCTTGTCATCGGCGGCCGGGATGCCCAGAGCAACGAGGATATTGTGAAGAAATATCTTGAGAAGAGGGATATATTCTTCCATACCCATGTATCAGGTTCTCCTGCTGTTATAATAAAGACGGAAGGTAATGAAGTCCCTGAGACCACGCTCCTGGAGGCGGCACAGTTCACAGTATCTTATTCAGGTATATGGAAATCAGGACAGGTGAGCGGGGACTGCTACCGGGTGTTCCCTGAGCAGGTCTCAAATACACCGGAGCCGGGTGAATACCTGGCAAAAGGGGCATTCATGATCAGGGGAAAACGCAACTATTACAAGGATGTTATGCTGGAAGTAGCGCTGGGTCTTGAGCTCAATGAGGATAAAAGACTGATAGGCGGGCCTGTGAGCGCGGTCAGGAGCAGGACACAATCTGTTATCGAGATAGAGCCAGGAGAGTTTAACCAGAACGATCTCTCAAAGAAGATCTATAGAATTCTGAGCGACAGATTCGAGGATAAAAAGCTTATTAAGTCGATTGCATCACCTGATAAGATAGCCATGTTCCTGCCTCCGGGCGGATCGAGAATTAAGGCAGAATCACCTGGACGGGCATTATAAGAGACATATAAAATTATGTTCCTGGAATCTTTGTTAAAAACGGCTTCTTATCCCTCTTGCAGAGGGTTTTAATCAGGTTACGGCCCGATTCAGCGGCTGATGACAAACCGACCATTGCCTCAGCCCATTGTCCGGCCATGTAAAAGTTCCCCAGTCCAGGGAGTGTTCTGCTCAATCCCTTGCGCATCACCGCTCCCGCTTTCTCAGTTGGCCACCAGACCTGGAGTCCTTGCCAGGTTCCCATATAGCGCTCTATCGTCACGGGTGTGGCTACGTCGACTACCTCGATTTGTTCCTTTATGCCAGGGAAACGCTTCTCCAGCAAGTTTATCACTGCGCTAGCAACACGGTCTTTTTCAGCCTGATAATCTTCGTATCTATCATAGAGGCCCTTCCAAAATGCATAACTTGAATCAAACGGTACCTTGATCACAGATTTGCCATCCGGAGCCATGCTCGGGTCAAAGTTAAAAAGTTCCACATCAAGCCTCTCCCGAACTTTCCCGGCAATGGTTACTGACTGGTCAAGCAGGAGGACAATGGCATGAGGTTCTCGGGAGAAGTCGCGAGCGACTCCCAGGAAAACATGGAGAGCAAATGGCTGGCTGGCGGGCGCAGCAGAGTAGTAACTGAGAATCTGATCATTCACATATTTGCCTTCCAGCATGTCGAAGATTGTCGTGTGTCCATCAGCAGATGAGACGACAATGTCGGCACGATGCTCTGTTCCGTCTGCCAGACGGATGCCCACGGCCCTGTTATTCTCAACCAGGATCTTCTCCACGCGCGATTTATAGTAAATCTCCCCACCCAGATCAAGGTAACGCTTTTCTATAGCTCGCGAGAACGCTAACGAGCCGCCGCGGGGCCATCCCAGGTCATGTTTGTGCATCCCTGCCAGAAAGTAGAATGTCAAAATCACTGGAATCTCAGGACTGTCGTAATGAATGAAGGGGAACGCCTGGCGCAGAAAGGGGTCAGAGAAGCGAGCGGCAAAGTCCTGCAATGTGATTCCACGCCACCTGAACAGGGCCCAGACCATGGGAAGCATCCTGATGGCTGCCCTGATCCCACCCATTTGGAGTTCCCACATATCGAAATGGGTGAACAAACGCACTGCCCGTGTAAACTTATTTATTACAGAGGCATCGCCGGGAGCGAGTTCTTTCATGTGCTGTTCTAACCTATCAATATCCGTGAAAACATTGAATGCCCTGCCATCAGACCGCTCAATCCGTACGAACTCTTCGTAATGCATCATGGGCAGATCGTGCGCGGGGCCCAGTTCTTCCCAGATGCGGTGGAACCTTGAGCTTTTTCCAGAGCCACCCAAATTATGTATGCAGAAATCAAAAATATAGCCCTTGCGCTTCCATGCGGTGCATACTCCGCCGGGTTTATTGTGGAGCTCAAATATTTTAGTTCGGTAGCCGTTCATCTCGCCATAGCAGCCCGAAGAAAGACCGGCTATTCCAGCTCCAATTATAATTATTGACTTCTGTTCCATTTCTCTGCTCCTGAGACAAAGCACGCCTATCTTACTGCTATCTGATTTGGAGTGCTACTGTCAGTACGAATACCGCTCCTCCTTCCACGGGTCTGCACTGTAGCTGTACCCTTTCTTTTCCCAGAAACCAAGTTCCTGCTCTTCTGTGAATATTACCCCTCTTACCCATTTTGCGCTCTTATAACCGTATTTTTTCGGAACGACAATACGAAGCGGCCCGCCGTGAACGGGCTCAAGCGGCTTTCCATCAAGATTATAGGCAAAAATCACATCAGGCTCCATAAGATCTGAAAGAGGCAGGCTTGTGGTATATTCGTTCTCAGCCTCTATTGTAACAAATTTTGCGCTGCTTCTGGGTTTTACTATCTTTGCCAGATCCCTGAAAAGCACCCCTTCCCATCCTAGATCAAGCTTGCTCCATCCTGTGACGCAGTGAAGATCGCTCGTTACTGCCGTTCGATCCAGTGCCAGGAACTCATCGTATGTCAGCCGGATAGGTTTTTCAACCAGCCCTTCAACCCTAAAATCCCATGTTCTCCTATCGAATTCAGGCACCCGCCCGTAATGAAGGACAGGAAAATCCTTTGCTATACGCTGGTGCGGCGGAAGCCTCTGTACAAACCTCTGCATATATGATCCCCATTAAGTAACAATGGGATTCAGGGTATTAATACCAGCGCCCTATTCCACAAAGGGCTTGCCTGACTTGAGTATCACATCAGCAACCTCAGGACGCATCGAATCCGCTGGCGGCCGCTTTCCGCTCTCAATCATCTGCCTCATCTTTGTGCCGCTGAAATCGATCCTGTCGTTATGCGGGCATACCTTGTCATTGGTTATCCCGCCGCATTTGTTGCAGTGGAAAAACGACATGAAGAACATGGGCTCGATTCCTATATCAGGGAATTCCTTGAATATCTCCTGCGCAGCAAATGGATGATAAAATGTCCCTACGCCCGCATGGTCTCTTCCAATAATAAAATGTGTGCATCCGTAGTTCTTTCTCACGATCGCATGGAATATCGCTTCCCTCGGGCCTGCATAGCGCATCTCGGTCTGGAAGATGCCAAGCACAACCCTGTCCCTGGGATAGTAATTATCGATAAGCACCTCGTAGCTCTCAAGGATCACCTCGTCCCTGAAGTCGCCCCTCTTTTTCTTGCCTATAACAGGGTTTATGAAAAGTCCATCCACCACTGAGAGTGCGGATTTTTGCAGATACTCATGGCCAAGGTGTGCAACATTCCTTGTCTGGAACCCGACGACTCTTTCCCATCCTTTCTCTTTGAACAGGCTCCTTGTCTCTTCTGGTTTCAGGGCATACTTATAATAAGGGGTTTTTGATTCATTAATGAGGTCTATCTTTCCGCCAAGCAGTGTGTCCTTCATTGAGTATGTCTTTGCAACGCCTGGATGTGCGTCGTCGTTTGTCCCGAATACCTGCTCGGCATGAGCCCTCTTATCAAAACCGTATCTTTCTTCGACATGCATCACTGCCACAAGATGGTCATTGTTTCTAAGGAGAATGTCGTCCCCTTCTTTTATATCGTTATTCTCAACATCGAGCACAATCGGGATAGTCCATGGAAGACCATCCGAGAGGCGTTTATTGTAGAGAATACTCTCATAGTCCTCCTGGCAGTTAAAACCTTCAAGAGGGCTGAACAGGCCGCTTGCGATGTTCTCGACATCCTTCATCAGATCAGCACTTATTGGAACGCTCTGATATTCAGAAGCCTGCTCGATGATATTTTTTTGTTTCTGTTCTGTTAATGTCCTACTGATTAACTTTCCGCCGTGAGGTTTTATCTGTATCATTGTAATCCCGGATTTTGGGCTCAAATGTCTTTTTGTTTAATAATTGTTTCCTAAGAGGCAAATCCTCAGGAAGCACAAACTGAATAGATACAAAGAACAGAGTAAGAGATGGAAGTTCTTTCGTGCAAAAGTTGACTTGACACAATAGTAAAGATTTTATCTTATAAGGCTATTATTAGGACGCCCACGGGATAGTAGGGTAGCCTGGTCCATCCTTGAGCGTTTGGGACGCTTAGACCGCGGTTCGAATCCGCGCTATCCCATTATGTTTCAATAGGTATAAGCCCGCATAGAATAATCAAGAGCAACATGATATTGTTCGATGATATCGGGAGTTACCCGCTGCCAGAGGATATAAGCAGAGATCAGATATCTTTTGCTATAAAAAGTAATGATCCCCGGATAACTAAGATTCTCAGGGATGCAATGCGTCAGAAGATTGAAGCAGGAGTGGATATACCAACGTATCCCCAGTTCCAGGATATGAACCAGCAGTTCCTGGGGATAATCAATGACGAGGCAAACACAGAAGAGCCTCTGCTTGTCCGCAAAGAAAAAGCAAGAATAATGGAGCTTGAGGCTATAGAAGAGATCGGAGCAGAGTATTATAAGAAAAACGGCAGGAAATTAAATATAAGGGTATGCGTCACCGGGCCTGTGGAACTGTACCTGAAGCAGTTCGGGGGCACAGCATACAAGGATATCCTGAACGCTTTTGCAACCAGCATAGACCGCTTTATCAGAAACTCAATAGACAGTGCAAGGCATCTTCAGATAGCCACTGTATCGATCGATGAGCCAAGCATAGGGATAAATCCACAGCTCATGTTCAGTGATAGCGATCTGATAGAAGCCCTGGAGAAGGCAGCAAAGACAGCAGCTTCTCATAACATAGACACCGAGATCCATCTCCATTCACCGCTTCATTATAAACTCATATGCAGGGTTCCTTCTATCAGTATAATTGGCGTTGAATCTGCTGCAAACCCATCGTATCTTGATCTTATTGATAAAAAAGATCTTGAGGACTACGATAAATTCCTGAGAGTCGGGGTTTCTCGTACTGATATCTTCAACATGGCTGCTGCGCTGAACGAAAAGTACGGCACTAATGTCTGGAAAGAACCCACAAAGCTTGAAGAGATAGTAACAGTTATGGAGACACCAAAAACCATAGCGATTAGACTTGATAAGATCTATGATACCTTTGGTGAGCGGATAAAGTATGCAGGTCCTGACTGCGGGCTTGGTTCATGGCCCACGCAGGAGATGGCATTTAAACTTCTTATGAATACAGGTACAGGTATAAAAGAATTTTTAAAAAACAGGAATCAAGGATAAGATTTAATAGATAGTTAACGTTAATTGGTTTAATGAGATCAAAACAGAGAGTGAGCAGTAAGAAAGGTAATAAATACAGTCCCGGAGCAAAAGAAAATGGGGCAAAAACAGTAGTGGTAAAGCCTGCTGGATACCCATTAAAAGGTATGTTCCATGAGTATCCTGAACCTGCAGAGCTGGATGTTTTTGAGTTCTATGCACGGGAGCAGTGGAGCGGGTTTATAGTTAAAAAGGGCGATTACCTGTTTGACCGCAGAATGTTCCCGGATTTTGCCTTTAAGGTTATAGATGTTGATCCTGAGAACTCCGAGATAGGGAAGGATACCAGATTCGTGGTCGAGGATTATGATGCAGATTTCTTTGTTCCTGAAATAAAAAGTACGGTCACCTTTAAACAGGTCATAGGACAGGACAAGGCCAAACAGAAATGTAGAATTATAGAGCGGTTCCTCTCCAATCCCCTCAAATTTGGAGGCTGGGCACCCAAGAATATTCTATTCTATGGGCCGGCAGGAACAGGAAAAACAATGATAGCAAAAGCACTTGCAAATTCGGTAGATGTCCCGCTGCTGGCAATAAAAGCCACGAAACTCATCGGGGAATTCGTGGGTGACGGGGCACGCCAGATACACCAGCTCTATGAGAAAGCAGAAGAGCTCTCTCCGTGCATAATCTTCATTGATGAATTTGATGCTATCGCACTTAACCGCAGCTACCAGGAGATAAGGGGCGATGTGGCTGAGATCGTCAATGCGCTCCTGACCGAGATGGATGGGATAGATGAGCGCGATGGAATATGCACTATTGCAGCAACGAATATGCTCTATGCCCTTGATCCGGCAGTACGCAGCCGTTTTGAGGAAGAAATTGAATTTACCCTTCCGACAGTGCAGGAGCGGTATGAGATATTGAAATCTTATACACGCAAGTTCCCGGTAAAACTTGAAAAAGATGTTAACCTTGATACAATCGCCAAACATACATCAGGTTTCTCTGGACGCGATCTGGTTGAAAAACTGCTTAAGAACGCACTTCATAAAGCCATACTTTCAGGCAGCAAGGTAACAGAAGACCATATTGAACAGGCACTTGAGGAAACGAAAGGAAAGAGATCTGAGCCACCAAAAGGGATGTTTGCATAATGACAGGAGTGCATCACCGCAAGGACTTCAAAGAGGCTGAAGCGAACATACCCATGCCGTAGAAATTTACCTTCTGTGTCTCAAACCCGGCTTTTTGTAAAGCCCCGGACATCTCATTCCATGTAAATATACTTGCAGGGCGTCCGATTAGAATCTCAAACCGTGGAAAAATGCTTGCTTTAAAATCAAAATCTACTATCATGAATACTCCCTCAGGCTTTAATACACGGGCAGCCTCAATGAGCGCCTTTTCATAGTGCGGTACGTGATGGAGTACGGTTATTGAGACTACAGCATCAAAACTTTTATCAGGGAAATTCAGAGCAAGAGCATCACCCCACTCTACTCTTATCCTCTCCTGAAGATCCTTTTTTTTAACATTCTGGATCGCTGCCTTGACCATGTCATGCTCATTATCGATGGCGATAAAACTTGAATCTTTCAATCTCTCGGCCAGAAAAATAGCCCCGAGTCCCTGACCTGTACCTATCTCAAGTATTAAAGGTGATAGCGGAAAATACGGTACGAAATCAGAGAAGATCTTATTTGCCATCCATTTCCAGATGTATGCATGGAGCCTTGATTTGCAGTAGAACTTCTCTATACCTGATATCATCTTAATATTAATTAGTTTTAATGCAGATAGGTATTTCGTACTCTGAGAACTTACCTGGCGTAATAAACAGGCGGGCCATGGATCTACAGGCCCAGAACCTTTTTAACTTCCTCAAGGGTCGGCTTACCTTCTATTGCGATTTTGCCGTCCACTACGATTGTTGGCGTGGTCTTGATACCGTATTCATTTGCTCTGACAAGGCATATGAGTGATGGATATCATCAGCAAAAAATGGGCGCTGCTTATAATTAACGCCGTTGGAAACTACCAGAGAATAAGATACAGTGAGATAAGAGATACTCTGGGAGAGATCAACTCCAAGGTACTTTCGGATAGGCTGAAGGAGCTTGAAGAGGCCGGGCTGATTAAAAGGGAAGCCTATGCAGAGATACCACCCAGGGTCGAATACTCGCTAACAGAGGATGGGGAAGCGCTGCGGAAGGCCATAATGCCTTTAATGAAGTGGGTGTACTCAAAGAACAGTGGAAGAACAAATACGCCATGTGATACTGCATATTTAGAGACCAGATCTTGAAACTATCAGTTTCTCTATTTTTCTCAAAGCAAATGAATGATTGATTTTTTCCTGCTCTAAACGATTTTTTTCCTTTAGATCTAGCAGGTATTCAAAAAGCTGATTTTCTTCTGCTGTTAAATTTATAAGTTGATTGATATTTGTTTCAGTTCCAGTTACAGCGAATTGTTTAAACTCATTAAACGTTTCAAAATCCATCATCAAAGACTGAGTTTTTGGAAAATATGATCGAAGTTGTGAGAGAATCTGAAAACCATGGGTATCTATATCGCCCCAGTAGATTATCTGTTTATCACTCAGCCATCTTGCTTCTTTTAACAAATTGAGCTGGAATCCTTTTCCAAAAATAGCCATGGAATCTTTTAAGAGGGGCAACGTAAGAAAGTTAAAAATATTTGAGAAATTGGTCTTATTTTCAAGAATAAAAATCTTCTTACAGCTAATATTAAGGATATTAAAATCAGATTGAAGAATGCTTAAATCGGTCAATCCGCTAAAATACTCTTTCGCAATCTCTTCATCTAAAATCCTTAACCTTATTAAAGGCTCACTGTATTTTAGGTTAAATCTTCTCTCAAATTCAACTTCTTCTTTGTTGATATATTCGTCAATAAGAAAATCTAAAAGATGCCTTATTATGGCTTTATTTTCTTCTATAAATTTAGTATGAAGTTCTAACGGTAGTTCTCTGATATAGAGATTGGGCCGTGGGTTGGTTATGAAGAATTTGCATACTTTTATCAAATCTGTCCATTTTCCAAGATGATCAATAATTTTTAAAGGGTTTAGCAAAATCCATTCATGAAGCTCTGGAACAGTGTTAGTGATCTGATCTACGGCACGTTTAAATTCCTGGTATTCCTTTTCTTTTTTGATAAATTTAAGGTAATCACTTTCATCTTCAAAATAAATCCTGTCGGGGAACAACTGCTCACCGATTTTCTGGTCTTTTCTTTTGATAAACTCTATAAGATAGCCATAGCCTGATTGTTCCTTCGATTTTTTTTTTAAATTTTGAATCTCCTGATTGATCTTTGAAAAACTTTCAAGCGTCTCAGATGATCTGATCCTGCCAAATCGAATCTCTTTCGGGAAAAAACTTTCCCCATTAATGGAAGCAATCAAAAAATCTTTGTACCAGCGTTCAGCTTGCTTTTTTATTTCTTCAGGCGTTATCATTGTTGAGATTCAGTTCGGTTCATGTATTTTTCCTTATCTCTCTGATATTCTTGAATGGTCAAGTTCTTAACAAGTGAATTATTACCGTTCTCATTTAAAACAAAATGAACTGAACGGATGTAGTTCTCTATTATATTGATTTTTTGCAAGGGAGTTATGATAAGTAACTGCAGATTTAATTTCTTGAAAAGCTCAAGGCCATAACGGGTGCTCTCATCAGAGCCCCGACCAAAAGCCTCATCAATGACCACAAACCGAAAAGACCTTGATTTTGTCCGGTTCCATTCTAAACCGAACTGATAAGCCAGCGCAGAGGCTAAAATCGTATAAGCTAATTTTTCTTTTTGCCCTCCTGATTTACCTGATGAATCACTATAAAATTCTTTTTCTGATTTATCCTCTAACCATTTTTCACTTGCAGTAAAAGTAAACCAGTTCCTAACATCTGTCACTTTATTAGTCCAGTTAATATCAACATGACTACCGCTATTGAATCTATCCAGAATTAATTTTACCTGGTTGAATTTTTCTTCATTATAAAGGTTTGTTTCACCAAAGGTATTTTCCAGGCAATTACGCAACTGGATCTGAAATTCTCTAATATCTATATCCTGAACTTTATCTGCCAGTAATTCAATATATGTTCCAGGATTATATTCTATTTCTATCAGTGATTTATTAATTTGTTTTATTTTATCTATAATATCTTTTGCAAAACTCTCTAACTGATTCTTGAAAATAGCAATGTCGTTGATGGTGCCTTCATTGAGTAAATTCTTAAATTTTTTCTCGTGCCTGGGCAGGTCTTCTTCTTCTATTTTTCTCAGAAACTGCCGAAACTCAGGGATAGCCTCTATGGATGCATCTACTTCAACGGTCTCTTCTATATACTCATTTTTGTATTTTTGCATTTTGGAAATAATGCCATCACGCAATCTTTTCTCTGTTTTGTTTTTATCTTCCTTTATATCTTCAATACTTTTCCTTGTTTCATTCTGTAATTTGTCTATTGTTTTAATTTTAAAATCTTTTTCCTGCAAGAAATCTTGAATTCCTGGGAAGAAAGTTTCTTGTTCCTCGATTGATAATTTATCTGAGATCTGATTACAATCTTTTAACTGTTCCTCATAGTTCGTAATAGTGGTTTCAATTTTCCCCTTATCCCTTTGCTTTAAGCCCTGCTGGTTATCCTTATCATTAATT
Source organism: Candidatus Methanoperedens nitratireducens (assembly GCF_000685155.1). Taxonomy (GTDB): domain Archaea; phylum Halobacteriota; class Methanosarcinia; order Methanosarcinales; family Methanoperedenaceae; genus Methanoperedens; species Methanoperedens nitratireducens. The sequence continues at coordinate 56,561 of NZ_JMIY01000003.1, read as the reverse complement.
TCTTTTTGAGTCGTTTCCAGTTGCTTTTTTAAGGACTGCAGTTGATCTGAGCTTTTTTCTAATTCTTCTTTTTCCTTTTTTAGTCTTTCAATCTCAACAGCTTCTTTTTGCCAGTTTATTTCAGCATAATCTTTAAATTTTATGAAATCGTGCAGGTTAAATCCTTTCGTCTGCAGTTGTTTTTGCTGACTTTCAATTGATTTTATTTTTGTCTTAACATCTTTTATTTGGTTTTCAAGATTTAATACCTCTTTTTCAATTGCCTTTATTTTTTCATGGTTGCTCCAGCCCAGAATGTAATGTTTCCGATCAAAAATACTCCTGCGGTCATCTTTTTCATGTCTGGCTTTCCCGCCCTTGATCTGTCCATTCCGGGTAATAGCTTTTGATTCCCTTTGAAATTGTTCAATGGTCTCACAGCAATTATAATCAAAGCCTTCTGTTAATTCATTCTCAAGCCAGTCGTAAAATGGCGTATCTGATTTAATCTCGATTTTGTTGAGCAGGGAATTTTCTAAAATTTCTTTTTGTGTACGATATTTGATAGATTCAGGAACCTTGAAATATACTAATCGTCCTTTTAGATTTGTTTTATCTACATAACTACTTACTCGCCTGTAATGCTCCTCAGCTACAAGCACACTTAATCCGAAATTATGCAGAACCCTTTCAATAGCACCTTCCCACAATTTTTCTTTATCTTTTACTTTCAGGAGTTCACCAATAAAAGGTAATTCATCCTCATCCAGTACCAGGTCTCGTAGAATCAATTCACGAATTTTTAGATTTGTTTCAGGGATCTGGGTCTCTCTTTGCTTTAATGATTCTAATTCTACTCTATCAGAGTTGTAAGTTTCATTGATCTTATTCAGATGGATTTTTAAATTATCTCTGTTTTCAATCAGCTCTGATACTTCACCCTTTATTTCTTCCTGGATATTGATTGCCTTATGAAATGATTGATAGAATACTCTATCATCTGTTGCTTTTGGAAATCCTAATAATTCTGATAGTTTCGAGTATTGATTCTCCTTATTTAATTTGGCCTGCTTGATCTCTTCAAATCTTTTGATCTCGTCTTCAATTTCTTTTAGCCGCTGACCTTCTTTATTATTATCAATAGATACTTTTACTTCTGATTCCTTATTTCTCAATCGCAGAAGATCAATTCTGATCTCTTCGATCTGATTGTTAATTATTCCCAGTTCTTCATTGAGAGATTTAATCTCGTTTTGTAAAAGTCTGGCTTTTTGAATAGCAAAGTATACTGGCAGCGAACCCAAACAATTCTGTAATTCCTGAATCTCAATGCTTGTTTTTTCAAATTCATCTATTTCCTGTACTAAAGGTTGCAGTTGCTGCAACTGCCTTCTGGCTTTTTGGACTGCTTCGTATGATTTTCTGAGATTTTCGTAGTTTCTTTTTAATTCATCTATTTTTTCTTTTACATCGGATTTTTCAAGCATGTGGTTTTGCACGAACTCGGTCAGGTTACCGACCGATTTCATTGAGACCGTTTGATAAAACAATTCAAGTGCCTTTTCAGATTTGATACCAAAAATATTGCGAAATTTAGAACTGTAATCGCTGAAATTTTCAAAAACTTCAGTATCAGGAAAATTCTTTAACCGCTTTTTAAGTGGAAAAATATCTTTTTCTTGATTTTTAATTTTGAAATGCTCTATAATATTTAAATCCTGCCCTGATAATACAAAAAACTTCTCTATTTTTTCATTTCTGTTCCAGAAAACCTGTGCTAATGTAATTTTTTGACCGTATCCTTCATTATAAAAACAGGCCAGTAGAACTGAATAATCACTTTCATCCCTTAAAAAAACAGGTTTGGAGGAATTGTCCAATTCATTTTTTTGATTTTTATACTCGCCCCGAACATATGAGAGAAGTGTTCTTTCTTTACTTTCCGCTCCTGCAGCTTTGTTGTAAACAATTTTTTGATAGGGAACTAACAGAGTAATAATAGCGTCCACTAATGTTGATTTTCCTGAGCCGATGTCGCCTGTAAGCAAAGAGTTGTAACCGCAGGGCTCAATTCTCCATATCTTCTGGTTAAAAGTTCCCCAGTTCAACACTTCCAGGCGCTGCAGGCGAAATCCGGTCCGGGTATTATCGGCTGCGAGATCAAGCAATAGATTTTGCATATTCCTCCAATCTGTTTTTTATCTCCTGGAGTGTATCTGCCGGAATTTTGGCTTTTAAAATCCGTTTCACTTCGTATTTGCTCTCAGCATTATTGAGTTTCCTCAAAAACCCGTAATCCACTAATTTATTAATGTGCGCATCAATGTTGTCAAAGAGCTTTGCTTCATTTGTCCGCTCAGGCAGAAATATCCTCAGCATTTCTTTGAGCTCTTCTTTATCAACTATCAATCTTGTAGAATCTCCTCCTGTAACATCAAATTCGACTAATTTTTCAACCAGCAGGACACAGAGCAGGGTTACAGGGTAGCTCAATTGCCGTTTCTCAATAAGATTGGGTAAGTTAATCTCCTGTCCCTCATCAAATTGTTTCTGTTTCAAAAAAGCAAACCCTTCTGATTCATATATATGAACATCGATCCCGATCAGTTCAAAATATTCTTTTATCTGCACCTGATAGCTGACCAGATTATCCCAGGGTTCTTTATCATCATTATATATTACTCCCTGCAGGAGTTTTATGATTACAGGAGCATAGGGAGGTATCATATTATTCTCTGTCATTTGCAAAATATAACTTGAGGTACTTGTATTTCAAAATATTTGTTTGTTTCTTTATTTGATATAGTTATTTTTTCTATAACCGTATCATCAATAAAGGATTTTTTATCTTTAGAAGCGATATTTAAATAAGTAATAATTTCAGATAAACCTTTTTCTACGGGATAAATTTCTGTTATCTGCTTCAATGTTACCTGGGAATTGAATTTAAGCATTTCTCGTATTTTAATTTTTAATTCTTCCTGATCAATATAGAGTTGTTTATACAGTGCATCTGTATCAATAGAACCAGCATAGCCTTCTTCAAATTCTATATTCTTAATCTCGGTATTCTTACGAACATTGAACAGAGGGCGTTCCATTATGAGTTCAATCCCGGGACGATCATCAAGTAACAAGAAATCCCTATTCTTTGGAGGATTGTCTTTTACTTGAATTGCAAGCGATTTAATTCCCACAATGATCTCTACAATGCGTTTATTTTCAAGATAAGTTCTATCATCTAAATATTTTCTAAGCTGCTCAATCAGGTGATGGTTGGTTTTGTTTACCTTGTCTCCTGCATCTATTAAATTTACTTTAATTCGTTCTATAAAATCATCCTGTTTTACCTTTTGGATCTCAGGCAAATTAACCACTGCTTCAATCAGTTCACTCAGTTCATCCTGTTTATGGCGGGACATCAAAAACTCCCAGAAAGCTTTGAAACTTCGTCCCTGATCAGTATCCCAGATCAAATCCTGAACTTTAAAAATATCTTCTAATAATTTTCCTTTTTTCAGGTTACTGTTTACCTGTTTTTCCCTGACAGACCTGTCAAGCTCACGGAAATTGTATTCAATTTGCCTGAAATCAGATAGCAACTTGCGCGCAGTATCATGGAAATCAAAGAAACGCTCTTTAATCTGTGTCTCATTTAGTCTATCAATATTACCAGATTGAATTTTTTCAATCTCTCTTTCGATGTCCTGTTTTTGCCTCTCCAGTTCCTCCAGCCTTATATCAGGATCATCAGAGCTTTTGTAAACAATTTCTTTGAGGATATCAAAGATTTTAAGCAATCTCGATTCTGTGCCTACGAATTCTTTTTTATCTAGATCTTTTATCCAGTCTAAAGCTTTCTCTGTTGCAGGTGTGAGTTCAAATACCGGCTCATCACTATTAGGGGTATAATATTTTCTCAAAAACCCATCATTTGACCATTTGTCAAGATAATTCTGTGCTGTACCAGGGTAAGCATCTTCTCCATAACTTTGTTTTAAATTATATAAATAGTCTGAAAGGCCTGTTATAAGCTGGGTATTTGAAATGACAATTCTGTTATTCTTTTTAAATTCCTGAAATAAAAAACTAATGATAAGAGGCGCGTTATCCAGTCTTAAAAGCCTTACAGTGGGATTATGATCTCTCAGGTACTTTATAATGTCGTGATCCATTAGCTCTTACCATTCTTTTGTTTCACATATTAAATACATTTTGCCTATTGCATGAGTACAACCATCCCCAACCATCCGGCAATGCCTGCGAAGGGCATCAGTAGCAGCCATGCCAGCCACGTAACACGCTTATGCACCGCCACCGCAGCCCCAAGTTGAAACAACGGCAGGAGAAGCCCTACGTGCTTAAAGAGCGGAGTCTGGCTGAGATACCAGGAGAAAGGTACGGCGAGTATGGCACCTGCTATTAACCAGGCCGGATTTTTCCTGCGGATTCCTGCGACAGAGATGGCTAACGATGTGATAATTCCGGGCCATCCTGTTAGCAGTATTAATATTGTGGAGAGCAAGCTAAATCTTTCCATTGTATGTTGGCGCGCCCATATATATGAAGTCTTTAAGTTCAAAGATATAAGTTAATGTTTTAAAGGTAGTTGGTATTCGGCTTTGTGGATGAGATTTGATGTTTCTATCCTCTTTTATTATCTTTAATTTTGCTAAAATATCATCCCTATGTATATAATTAAAAGATTTCGAGAAAATAATATCCCATTCCTGCTCAATTATCTTAATAAGGTCTTTCATTACCATTGCCTCAAAAAATCTATCAAATAGAAATTGATCATATTGCTGAGACTTTGTTGCAATGTCTATAGCATTTTTGATGATGGGATTTTTAGATCTATCATAATCAGATTCTAGACTTTTTATCATTTTTTTGCTAATTTGTTTCCATTCATTATCGTAAAAAATGGTTTTTAGTGCTTTAAAAACTATCACTTCAATAGAGGAATAATAATTTATTAAATCGAGTTTAATAAAACTGCGTAAATCTATCTCAAAGCGCTCAATTTGTGTATATACTTCGGTAGGAATTTTACTAGGAGGGATATAGAGCGGTTCAATATTCCTCAATATACCAAAAAAGATTAATTTTGCACCTAAAATAGATTCTATATCTGATCTATAATCTGATATATTAGTACCATCTAAGTTTAGTGAGTGATAAAAATCCGATGAGACTGTAATGGCTTCCTTTCTAACGCTTTCTAGTAGTGCTAGCAATATTTTTAGAAGTATCTCGTATCGGTCGTTATCTTTTTTAACTATACATTTTTTAGATCCGCAATCAAAATATGGTATTTCTCCTTTCAATAGGATATTCTCTTGTATTTTGAGTATTGATAGAATTCTCTCGCTCTGAGGATTATTGATCTGCTCATAATCAACGGTTGAAAGTATCCCTTTAACTCGTTTTACTTTTTCATCAACAGATTCTATCCCTCTGTACTTATCAAGAATCTCTTGAATCTCATTCTCAAATATTGGATCAAGGCGAACACGCATAGGAGTAAATGAGTCTCGATTTGCATTCCTCATAGTGTAATCAACTTGAATAACACCTTCAAGAAGCATATCTTCCAGTATCTCATTTGAAGGTCTTTCTGGAAAATGTTTCTCCAAGATTTTGATAAAAGTTCTGGCCCTGATATGGTCATGGTTTTTTGGTATTTTTACTAAGGCTGGTGCGTATTGGTTCACGATAGATTTTGGGGGTGGGTTAATCCCTCTACTCTGACGAGTAGCCCTGATCAGGATATTCTCTTTTTTTCCACAAAACTCGCATTTCCAGACATTAAATACCTCTTCAAATTCATGTCTTAATCCTATTTTGTTTTCAGAACGAGGTAAAGTGAGCGGTTTATCTAGAATTTGAGGTGCGCCGCATGAACATATATATTTACGAGACATTTCTATCAACTAATTTATGGATTTCTCCTCGATGTGATTTACCAATTGTACCCCTCTCAGGATCAAGAAAAACCCATAACTGCCAAAGCTCTGGATCTGGTAAGGGTTTATGGGTCAAAATTAGGATTTGAGTATCTTCCATTACCTCTTTAAAGTTTAATATTGCATTTCTAAATGCAGGATCATCCATGTCCTGTTGTGGTTCATCTATGCAAATAAAAGGTTGAGGTTGATAAAGATCTGGCTCTCTCTTAGCAAGTTGATTTCTGGCTTTGAGAATACTAACTATCAGATTTACAATAGCCGCCAACCGTTCTCCTCCACTTGGTCCACCTATTTTTTCGTTAATAGGAACCATTATTTTTCTTTTCCCAGTTTTTATTCTGACATCAAGCTCGGGAGGCGTTACATTAAAGTTTGGGGTTATATTTCCATCTAGATCTTTATCTTGTTTTTTATAAAGCTCATGAAAGATTAGATTTGCCTGATTGAAAATATGGGTTGTCATTGCTTTATATGATTCTTGGGCCTTAACCCACTCAGCCCTTAGCTGGTTAGCCTGTTCCTGTTGCTTCATTAAGGCAATTCTTTTCTCTTCAATTAGAGATATCAGGTTTTCAAATAAACGAAAATCTGCCTCTGCTCGTTCCCTAGTAAATTCTTTTTCTAACCTCTCTATAGAATTCTTTATCTCTTTTGTTCGAGTATCTTTCTTCCTTAATTCTTTGGTTAATCTATCGTCATTAAACCCATCAAAGCTTTCTATATATTCTGGTTCACAGTCTTTTTGAAGAAATTCAGTTTCTCTCTTCAAATCATCAAATCTTATTTTTGCGTCCTGATAATGCCTTTCACAATTGATGACCCTAGATTCAGCAGTGGGCAAATCTTTCTCAATTATTCGTTGGTTTTCTTGCCGTATCTTCAGGTTTAACTCAATAATTCTTTCTCTAAGAGCTTCATTATTCGAAAATATATTCTCTTGTTCTCTACTTAAGTCGTGGATTTCTTTTTTAAGAATCTCTAAATCCTTCTCATAATTATCTATAAAGGGCTTCTTTTCCGCCAAGTCAATAATTTCTTTAGCATTCTCTAATTCTCGCTCTAGTTGCTTAATCTGTGTGTTAAAATTATTTATATTAATTTCCAAATTATTTTTTTGCTTCTCTGCTAATTCGCGAGAGGCTCTTTGTCCTTCTTTTCCAATGCTTGGATTCTTATTTTTAGGATTGATATTTAAATGAATGCGATGAAACCTAATTGAAGTCTCAAGAAAAGCTCTATCTTTAGGGCCATATCCGCTATCATGGTTCAAAATAAAATAAGTTAGAAAATCTCTAAGTTTTTTTGGAGCCCCTTCCTTAATTACTAAATAGTCTTTAGCGGATTCACCAGTATTATCTGAGGAATTCCAGTCATCAGGTACAATTACGCTAACTTCTGCTTCATCCTTAAGAATTTCTATCGCTTTTTGCAGATCCTTTTTTTCAATAACCAGATAAAACTTAAAAGGATCGAGGAGAACTTCTAACTTCTCTCTAAATTCTTCAGTTCCTCTTTTAATCTCCAAACAATCAACTAGAAACTCTGTTTGAATTCCGGCATTAACCAGCCGTTGCTTTAAAATCTTTTGGTTGTGTGGTACAATATGCAAAGTAAGACCAGATTCTATATCGTCTAATTGAGTTTTTATTAATTGAAGTTCTTCTTGTTTCTTTTTAAGATTTGAATAAACCACTAATAATTCTTGTTTAGTCTTATCAAATTGTGCCTTGGCCTTTTCGGTAGATGGAATATTTTGATCCTTAAGTCGGGGAATTAGATCTTCTAATTCCTTTACTTTCCCTTCTTTCTGATAATTTTTATAAGATATCGGATTTAATATATTCAGTATATTCTTTTTTTGTTCTTCAAGTTTATTTAGTTCTCTTGTGAATTCTTCTATCTTATTTTGAGCATCATTAACTATTTTTTTGCTTAATTCCAAGTCGTTCTTATGTATCTCAAGGATTTCTTTTTTATTTTGCAGATCTTCTTGAGCCAACAAGCTTTCAACTCGTTTTTTATGATATCGAATAGCTCTATTCTCTAACTCAATCTTTTTTAACTCTTCATCAAACTTGCAGAACTCCGAATGAACATCATGACCCCGCCTATATTGTTCAAGTTCACTCTTCATATTTGAAATGTTTTGTTGTCCCTCTTTTTTGGTGTTTTCAATTTGGTTAAAAGCTCTTCCGGTCAATTTTACATTTTCATTAACTTCTCTAAGACCTGCTAGCCCTATGCACCTTTCTAATAGTGAAGAAAAGGGTATTGTATAAAATGAACGTAGATCCCCTTGCTCTATAAAAATGCCTGAATCATCTGGATCATAACCAAATTTTGAAAATTTTTCTTGAATCTCTGATTGTCTTATAGCAATCAATTCGCCCTTCATATTAGATATTTTCATTCGAGGTTTTGATTCTCCTCGAATGATACGTCTTTCTACAATAACTTCTCCAGGGTATCCCCTAAGGGCATTATCTGAGTTATCGAAAACGAGAGTAATACGAGATTGCTCTCCGTCTTCATGTATCGCATTTTCTAATGGTCCCTCTGAACTGGTTGCTGGAGACCAACCAAGACCTAATCTCATAGCTAATTGAAGACTTGTTTTACCTTGACCATTTAATCCCCATATATTGAATAGACCATCACGAACTTTAACTATATAAGACCGATATGAATAAAAATTATCGATCTCAACTCTTGATAGTTTCATTAGTATTATTCTCCTCGTTTGACTCTGATATCTTAGATTGTATCTGAGGTCGATATTTTTGGTCGTATTCAATAGATTTTTCCAAAAGACCTAATATCATATTAGGTTCAAAGAAAACATCCCAGTTCCATCCCTTATCATACTCTCTATCTCCTGTTTTTATGAGAATGCCGCGATCTTCTAAACAGATTAACGTTGGGCCAATATCCTTATTTTTAATAACAAGGCGATGAACTTCATCTTTCTTTCGAGCTATATGTTCTATAATTAAGTCTTCTGTGATGGGGCTTCCCTGTTGCTCCTTCAAAATAACACAAACTACATAAATTACTTTTTCAAGATCTGTAAATCCAAAATCTGTTGCTTCATTACCCTCTCTTCGCCTTTGAACTACAGTGATACTATGATCTGCTGAGCCTCCCCAGGTTCTTGTTTTAACATCAAAACCCAATTCACCAAAAAATTCCTCAATTCTTATTTTATTTATATCAAAGTCAAGACCTTTACGCCTGAAATCCAAAGCTTTCGCACTGTGATGCGGTGTTGTTAGCATTTGATAAACTATTTCGCGCTCAGCATCAGTTAGGTCGATAATGGTACCACCTCCATATCTTCAATAAAGGCATAAGGCTCTCCTTTAATCTCTTTTATAGTTCCAGACTTAAAAGTGATCATATTTTTCTTTGCTAGAATAGCAAGGAAATACCATTTCGATAATGCATCCTCTAAGCTCGATGCTGATATAAGGGACAATAAACTAGTAGGAAGATATTTTTGAATGCTGTTATAAAAAGCAAGAGCTAACTCTTCAACATTAGGAGGTATCGGTGGAGGTTTTGCCCCTATCAAAAGGGCTATCTCTTCGCTTCTAGCAGGTGGCAGCTCCTCTAGTTCAGTTTTCTCTGAGATCTCCTGGAACAACCGTAAGTAAGCATTAACAGCTCCTTGCTCTTTACCAGATGATATCCCAACAGGTTCATTGGGGAATCGAGCTAGGGCAAGTATGAGATCTGAAGGTACACGCTTTATATAATCTTCAACTATCAATGGATCAAGATTTCTTTTAATACTGCTTGAATCGCTGCGTTTAGCAGTTTCAATTCCGCTTTTTAATATAGCTGTTGCACTGTCCAGGGCGATATGGTTTAAGAAAAAAATGTTTGCTTGGTGATAACCGAAATCCTCGGCCAACTTTTCATGAACTCTTGGCTGCAATTCTAAGAAGAAATCCAGGCGTTCATCCTTCTTCTTTATAATAGCCTTTGTTTGAGTTTTTTCGTTAAATTCTCGAATAGAGTCTAAAGCATCAAAGTATACTCTATAAAGGAGTTTTCGACTACTATCGTGAATTCCAATGGTATCGGCCAACTTATCCAATCTGATAAATTGTATTTTAGGAGAGGATGATGCTCTCTGCTCAACAAAAAATCCTTTCAAGTACATAAGGTACATAGCTGTTTTATCATGCAATCTATAAGCGCTACCGCTTGAGTTGGTAACAAGTATATCATGATGCTGGAAATCAGTAAACGCCTCTCTTAGGTGAATCTCATCGATGCCTAAGGCCTCAGCCACTTGTCTTTTTGTATGATACCTCTGCTCATAATGACCCTCTTCAAAATATTGGAGTATGCGTAAGCGCCTCAAGAATTCCTCTGAATCACCACCTTTTCCTATTAGCGCTCTGATAGTTTCAAAAACTTCTTTGTATTGATTAAAGTTTAACACTTCTTTTGGAAGTTTCATTACTATATCTGTACGGTTGATGAACATGTTACCATACACCTGTTTTTATGTACATCTGTTTTGTAACCACCAAACACCTTTTTGAATATCATATCTTTGATATATACAATCAATCAGCGTGGGCTTTTTACAATTTTTATATACTGATTTCGGCTCTTATGCTTTAACAACCCTTGTATATTTCTTTTGATATAGATGAACTTTTCTAATATTTTATTAAAAACCAACCCTTGGATAAACCCGCCGCCAACAAATACCCATTAACCTCATCGAAATAATCCCCCTCCTCGAATCCCTCGCCAAAGAGTTTGATACCGGAAGAATCAGCCTCAGCTTCATGATTATATCATGAAATAGGCAGCTATGTAGCTATTTCAGTCTTTTTCTCAGTTCTCTATAGACTCGTTTGCGTTTATCCACGATTAAGAGCCATATCGTTTCGTCCTTGAGCGCATAGACAAGCCTGAAGCTGCTGAATCTTACACGAAAACATCCTGGCAAACCTCTCAGAGGTTTAAATCTATATGGGTCCTCTTTTATTCTTAAAATCAGTTCAGACAGGTGATCTTTATCGATTTTGCCTAACTTCTCTAAATTTTTCTCAAAACGTGGATGAGCTTTTAATACCCATACCATATTCATCCTTTGAGAAGTTTAATAATCTTATCCTCATCCAGCCCTGCGATCTTTCCACTCTCGATATCACTGAGTCTCATGCTGACCTCTTTCATGAATTCAGGATCTGTAATTGCTTCTAATTCATCTAGTTTATCTTCTATTTCCTCAATTAAACTCTCCAATAAATTTCTATCGACCATGACCAAATTATTACCTACTTCCTTAGGAATATTAAATCGTTCTTTTGCACCTGCTACTTCATTTGTCATTCTAAATTCATTTATGTATACAGAACTTAAGTAGTTTTCGAGAGAATCACCCTCGCTCCTATAGATTTTGTTCTAAAATCATTATCCAACGACCCGCTTGTGTAATATAGATATCTCACCGTAGAGGACGCAAAGTTCGCAAAGAACATTATCGCCTCTCGCTTTGCGCTCTGGTATGAAAAAGTTCAATATATATCGAATCTTAGACTCGGATGTGGTTCAGCTAATATAAACACCGAACTGGTACGAACTCGATACGAACTCGTGCTGATGAGTTCGTTTAAGTTCGTTTTGAGTTCGTTGTTGATCGTCTTTTTTATTGTTATCTATGAACCAGTTCATAGCCAACTTTGCGTGCTTTGCGGTGTTGATAAATTAATGGACGCCCTACAAAAGATTACTGGAATCTGAACTTGTAGTATAGACTACAATTTATTGTTAGTTACTATAACCAGAAGAAGATATCACTCTTTTCTTTGCCTGACCTCTTCCCTGCCTTCTTCACCAATCACCATCTTTAGCAGAGCAGCAGCCACATCTATATAAGTATAATCTTCCTGGATAAGTTTTTCAACCAGGTTACTGTATTCTCCCAGGTGCCCGGCATCAACAGTCCCTTTAATTTTTTCTAAAAGCAGGTTTGTCCTGATCTCTTCGACGTCACTGATAGAAGGAACTTTCTGGGCTATGATCTTGGTCTTTGTGAATTGCTGTATCTGCCTTATCCTGTATACCTCCTTACCTGTCACAAATGCAAATGCACGCCCGGCTTTTCCTGCCCTGGCTGTTCTTCCGATCCTGTGTACATAATATTCATCATCCACAGGTATATCATAGTTGAACACAGCCTCTATATCTCCTATATCGAGCCCCCTGGCTGCCACATCGGTCGCCACTAGAACTTCAATCTCCCTTCTTCTGAATCTGGACATGACGCTTTCTCTTTGCTTCTGCGCCATATCCCCATGCAGTCCATCAGCCAGATATCCTCTTGTCTTGAGGTTTTCTACCAGTTCATCCACACGTCTTTTTGTATTGCAGAACACCAGCGATGATTTCAGATTGTAAAGATCAATCAAACGGGACAGGGCCTCTGGTTTTGCCGACTGTTTGACTTCAAAATAAAATTGTTCAACTTCGGGAACAGTCATCTCCTTATGTACCAGTTTTATCAATTGCGGGTTATCCTGGTACTTTTTCGTCAGATCTAAAATAGCCCTGGGCATAGTTGCAGAGAAGAGAAGGGTTTGTCTTTGCTTTGGGATTTTCCTCAGGATAGTTTCAATATCTTCTCTAAATCCCATGTCCAGCATTTCATCCGCTTCATCCAGTATGATTATTTTTACGCCATCCATTTTCAAAGTACGGCGGTCCAGATGATCCATGACGCGGCCAGGAGTGCCAATAATAATCTGTACACCTTTTTTTAACGCCTTAATCTGGCGCTCTATAGGCTGTCCACCGTAAATGGGTAAAATCTCAATGCCCTTTTTATATTTTGAAATACTTTTTATTTCTGCTGCTACCTGAATCGCCAGCTCTCTTGTGGGACATAAAATTACAGCCTGTAATCCCTTATTCTCCGGATCTATACTCTCTAAAGTTGCAATTCCGAAAGCTGCAGTCTTCCCTGTACCTGTTCGCGCCTGTCCGATCACATCTCTTCCTTCTAACATATAGGGAATGGACTGGATCTGGATCGGGGTGGCCTCTTCAAAACCCATATCAGTAATCGCCATTTCAATTTCTTTTGACAAATTCAAATGTTTAAATTCTGCATTTTCCATGTTTAATCCCTTTAATTTCATTTGTTTGTTACCTTATTCTTTTGCCTTCCACTCAACATATGTGTCTTTGAGGTCTTGAAGTGTGACCATCATTTCATCCTCGCGAAAAGGACCGCTCTTTGTGCGGCGCAACTCCTGCATATGTGCGCCTGCACCGAGTGCTAACCCCATATCATGGCATAATCTCCTGAGTATTTGTTTAGCTCAGGCATAACTCTTTTCTGAGCAGACCTGTTCTTCAAACCCACTCTTGCCCTGCAGCCTCCATGAAGCCAGCAAAGATGCAATCTATTGATATCAGTGAGTTTGCCTTTTCAGTTCATACAACTTGCACACGTGTATGAACTCAACTTATGCTCCCAAGCGTGGATTTCACTATTTCGCGCTTAGAACCTCGTGTATGGTATTCAACAGTTTATCAGCAGTGTAAGGCTTTGGCAAAAAAGCCACTACACGAGCATCTGCAACACTCTCAAGGTTGTCCTTCTCAGTTAGTCCACTGACTGCAATGATTTTGACTTCTGGGTTAGCTTTATGTAACTCTCGAATGCATGCTTGCCCATCCATAACTGGCATCATCATATCCATAAGAACAAGTTTGATTTCTTCTCTGGTTTGTGTGTACAATGCTATTGCCTCAGCCCCGTCATTAGCTGTGAGCACTCTATATCCAGATCTTTCCAATATAGAACTAGTGATCTCACGAATTTGAGATTCGTCATCAACAACGAGGATTGATTCTCCATGTCCTCTGGGGAGTTCATGCAGTTGCTTGTCTGCTTTCTGTATTTCAGTTATGGTAGTCGTAGGCAAATAGACCTTAAATACCGTTCCTTTTTCAACCTCACTACACACATTTATAAATCCACCATGACTTTTCACAATTGCAAGAGCTGTCGAAAGGCCAAGACCAGTGCCTTTTCCAGGTTCTTTTGTCGTAAAAAACGGTTCAAAGATTCTATCCAGGATTTCAGGATGAATACCGGTTCCAGTATCCGTGATAGAAATTACAATATGATGACCAATTCTGGCTTCAATATTAATACGAGCGAAGTCTTCATCGATGAAAAGATTTTCAGCAGAGATGCTCAGGATACCGCCATCCGGCATCGCATCGCGCGCATTAACACAGAGGTTCATAAGAACCTGGTGCAGTTGTGTGGCATCTCCAGATATTGTCCAGAGGTCTTTGGGTGTATTAGTTCTGATTTCGATCGATCTTGGAAATGTCTGTTTTGCTATTTGCTTTATTTCGGATATAAGGTGTGTCACTTGAAGAGTTACGCGTTCACATTCCACGCCACGCGCAAATGATTGAACTTGCTTTATCAAGCTGGCTCCTCGTTGGGCGCTTCGTTCAAGAGTGTTAATCAATTTCTGGCTTCCATCATCCATGAATTTTTCCTTTAATAGTTGTAACGATAGCATTATCGGCGTTAGAACATTATTGATGTCATGTGCTATGCCGCTGGCAAGCGTGCCTATGCTCTCCATTCTTTGAGCTCTGAGGAACTGAGCTTCGAGCTTCTTTTTCTCAGTAATGTCAGTATTTATGACAAGTATTGATTTTGGTTTTCCTTCGCTATCGTGCATTAGAGTCCAGCGGCTTTCGACAATGATTTTCTTACCTTCTTTCGTTACATGGCACAGCTCGCCCAACCACTGTCCCTTTTCGAGCAAGCTCTTCTGAGAGTCGACGAGCAGAAGTGATTCTTCTTTATCTTTATACAGAAGCTCATTGGCATTTTTGCCTATGATGTTCTCTTCTGTCCAGCCATATAGGCGCTCAGCGCCTTTATTCCATGAGGTAATTCTACCTTCAGTGTCTACTGTAATTATTGCATCATTTGCATTATCAAACAGGTTCTTGTACCTACCTTCGGCTGCCTGGCGAAGCTTTTCCTCAGTCAAAGCTAGCTTTTCATATGGCAATTCTACAGAAGACTTATACAGGGCATGATATATGAAGAAGAAACCCGCGATTATAAGGAGATGTCCTGAAAGTTCAAAAGAGAAATATACCAGATTGCTGAAAACTACGATGATAATACCGTACGTTAATAAGATTAGATCCTTCTGTCTCGTTTCTTTGATTCTTCTTGCATACAAGTAGCTTGCATATAAACTAAAGGCCGTAATTATTGAGAACAAAAATACCGTTGCATCAGAGAAGGTGCTAAAGTTATGCCTTGCAAACAGATAATCGTTATAAAGGAGCGGAAAGGAGAGGGTAATAACAGATAAAAAAATTGCAAAAGAAAGAAGAACCGGTTTGTTAATCAAATTAGGGAGCGTATCTTTATAGATATACGCGCTTGCAAGAAATAATAGGGTTAAAATGAGCCTTGATTCGATAAAGAAAAATGCTGACTTATTGGAAGAGTTGGGTGTGACGAAATCAGGCATGAAGGGATAAGAAAACGTATGGAACAGACTTAAAAACCCAATAATGAGAAACGCACAGCCTAGGAAAAGAGAATGGTTATCTCTGCTTTTACCATATGCATACCATGTCATCGCGAAGATGGAAAAAGAAACGAAAACAGACAAAAGCTCAGCAGAAATTTCAAGATAATTTTCTAGTGAATTTTTGATATCCGTTGCTAATATATCTACTGCTCCTTCAAGAAAATATCCTATAAGGAATATTGACACCACGATTGTCAGCAACCTCAACACATGCTTCTTATTGATGATGTCTTCTACCACAAGTATTTTTGTCATTTATTTACTCCCTTTCACTACACCACGAGGGGCAGTCTTAAATGTAAAAGTTACTAATTAATCATATTTTCTCTCAGCTCAAGTTTTACCTATATGTGGTTCTATCAGCTAGTTTGAACTATTTAGAAATATGAGCACCATTCTTCTCTACATATTGTGTATATATAAATATAACCATGTCTACGATTGTAGCAGTTTTGATCTTCGAAGTCGTATATGTATGCTGGTGTATGAACTTAAAAATTAAACTCCCTAATGTTTAAGGGTATTAGTGCCTATAAAATTTGATGCATATGGAAGTACGAATATGCTCCAATTATCCATACCATTTATTTTTATTTGGTTCCAAGTTTGGTTGTTGAGTCAGGAAGCATCACAGCTTCAGCGTGAGGTAGCTCATAAGTATCCCGCAGTCGTGGGAGCATCTGCTCTCTTAAGATCCAGGCGATTTTCCTTTATCTCCTTCCCATCATAGGTGCTGAGCAGGATCTGTTTTCCTTCCCTGTTAACAGTTTCCAGGTGTATCGGTCTTCTCCATGCCTCATACAGGGCTTTTAACAGTACTTCGCTGGTTTCGGCTGGCTGAAGTGTTAGTTCTTTAGGAGAAAGACCCAGTCTATCATAGCCAGAGAAATCCTGAATCAGATACAGCTCTTTTCTATTATTATAGTTCCCTCCACCCTTCTCTACGGCTATCCTGGGCATACCGTTATTATAAGTCTCAAAAAGCAGGATGTTTTTTATATCCTGATATCTCCTGCTTATTATGGTATAGGTATCTTCCTCTCTCTTCCCCTTATCTGGCTCTTTACCGGTGTACACAAACAAACCGCTTGCAACTTTGTTAAAGAAGTCTTCTGTAAAATACCTGTTGATGAAGGTATAATCTGTATTGGTTGCAACGACCTCCAGAACCTTATCCCACCCTCTATCAAGCCTCAAATTTAACTCTTCCCTCTCCCTGGCATCGTTTAGTTGCTCATAGGAGAGACCAAATCTTCCCGTATCCCATTTCTCAATAACATCCAGGAGCATGTTCATACCCAGCCAGTATGGATTGATCTGTACCGTTCTTACATTACAACTTTCCGGATCCTCATTCTCACACTGACCTGGCTGATAGGCACCGCTTGTCCTCTGTTTTAACCATCTGAAAGTCTCACCTATAGGCAACCTGCTATCAAGACAGTATTTTAAGTCAACCAGTGCTGCAAAGCCCTCGTTCAGATATCTGCAGAGTCCCCATGACGAAAGGTATCGGTATTGCTCCCTGACCATCCCAAGGATCTCCTTTTCCCAATCAGCAAGCGTATCAGCATTATCTGCTATGAATCTTAACGCATCATAATCTCGTTCCTCTGGAATACCCTCTCTTTTTGCTTTTTTCTCTATCTCTTCCATCAGCCTTTCTTTCTTCTCTCCCGGTGAGATAACAAACCTCTCAAGCAGCGGTTCGTTATACAGCTCTTCCTCAATTTTTTTCATCGGGTACAGGTCAAGAAGTGTAGACAGGGTATACCCTATATCCATAAGTCTTTCAACATTCTCTTCACCTACTTCCTTTTCGATCTCCGCAGTCCTCTCTTTTTGTTCTGACATGAATGCCAGCGGTGAAGAAGGTTTGAATTCCTTCAATTTCCAGTTGTTCTCAAATGCATGTATATGGCCGTATACGTGCGCCATAACAAGTTTAATATCGGTAAGACTGTCGCCGCTGTAGATATAGGCCTCAGCCGGCTCTTTTCTATCCTGCTCCCAGACCTCACTCGGGACTACAATCTCATAGATCTGCCAGAATCCCAGTACATGTCCTTTCTTTTGTATGAAATACTGCTGGCCAAGGCTCCAGTGCTGTGGGAACATTATCCATCCACCGGTTGCGGCAATACTGCACAGCTCTTCCAGATTAACCATATTAAAATTTATATCGGTCAGATCAAGTCTGTACTTTTCTACACAGAACTCTGCTATCTCATTTGCTATTTCAGTCAGCCTGTTGTTTACCATCCCCCCGTCCCAGACTTTTATTACCGGTTTTCTCATGATATCACCTTTTTCCGAAAAATTCTTTCATAGCTTTCCACAGGTCATCCCTTCTATCGATTGTGCATAACCTGACCTTTCCCTCTTTGACCTCGGATGCATACACATTCTTCAATGCGGTCAGGTATTTGGTATCCTGTTCCTCGTAGAAATGGGTCTCAAGATAACATAATCTCATCAGATCAGGCATCAGTTTCCTGAGTCTGACTAGGGCTCCCTCATGATCCCAGTTTTCCCCATCGGTCATCTGTACCACATAGATATCAACATCGCCCTTATCGATCTTTCTTTTCACCTGTGTTTTCCTCTCATAATCCCGGCCATTCATCATTGCATCCAGGATATCATAGGCCGGACCATAACTCGTTCCGCCACCTGATTTAAGTCTATAATAATTCTCTTCCATCTCCTCCCAGGCAAAATCATTATGTGCTATGTATACTCTCTCAACCTTTGGATAGAATTCCCTCAACCAAGTATCGATCAAAAAAGTCAGTATATACGATGCCTCAAGATCAGCATGTGTTACCGATTCAGATACATCGCGGATATAGATCACAAGCGCATCCTTATATGGTCTGTATTTTACCTTTGGAAATCTATACCTGAGATCCTCTTCATCTATCTTTATCTTGAGGCTGTCCCCGGACTTAAATTCACCCGAAACTATCTGCCTATCCACCATGGCATACAGGGTTTCATCCAGATCCAGAAGTGATTCTGAACCTCTCTTTGAGATTGCTGGATAGATTATTTTATCAACCTCTTTCTTTCTTTTTGCAGGTTTGATTATTTCCAGTTCAAGCTCACTCCTCATCCAGTTGACCAGATCCTTGACTGTGATATCCTCGTATATTGCCTCAGTCGCGCCTCTTCCTGATTTTCTTCCAGCTCCTCCCTCACCAGCCGGGAATACCTTATCACCTTCCTTTCCTGTACCTGAGCCAATGCCAGGCGTCCAGGGGCCGTATTTTATATGCGGTAGATGAACAATGGGTATCCTGAGCTTTATCACTTCTCCCCTTTTTAGCGTCCCAAGTTCAATGTATCTTAGCTGACCGATTGCTTTCTTTTTTGCTTCTTCTACCCTTTTTCTGTATTTCTTTCTTGCAGAACCTATAGGATCGGTCATTATTTAACCACCGTTTTTGATGTCATCCTGACCACGGATTCAGCACAGGCATCACAGTACCCAAGTTCTTTTTTCAAGATTACGGTAATCTTTCCCAGCCTATCGGCATCCTTTGGATTAAGTTCCCCGCTCTGCTTAAGCTCCCTCCATGGTATGAAGCCTAACATCTCCTCATCAATTGCTATTATATCAGGTCTTAATGCCAGAAGCTGGGAGAATGTTGGCGGTTCTTTGCTTTCAATGAAGTACTTATCGATCGCACTATCCAGTACCTTTCCCCCATCTTTGTAGATATTGAGTTTCTTTGCCACTCTATCCATCTCCTCCTGTATAGAAACCTCACCAACTCCAACTACCTGTATTTTTGATTTAGTTTCGAATTTTTTTGACTTAAACAACCTGATGTAGTAAGAGAACAACTTCTCTGTATCATTAACAGTACTATCAAACCCGAGTGAATTTACCGTATAAGCAAGTATAACATCCCTGAGCGCAGTACTCCTCAGCGTTTCAAGCGGGACTTCCGCTGCTGGTCTGAGGTTAGGGTCCTCCTTTTTCCTCTCAAGATACCACTCAATATGCTCCAGAGTGAGGCATTCATCAGGTTTTGCCATATTAAACAGATCGAAGAGCAGCGTTCTGGATGAGATTCCCTTTTTCCAGCCGTCCTTGCTTTCGGATGTTTCAGGAATCCTTTTCCTTATCAGTTCAAGTTCCTCTTCTGAAAGTCTCTTACTGCTCTCGTATTTTTCATATATATCAAGATACTTCTTCAAATCAGCAGTAGAACTTGCATCGATTCTACTTCCTACAGCGAACTTTGCCAGGACTGCCAGGGCTGCAGGAGAGATATGTCTGAACGGCAGCTCTCCCTTCTTAAGTATGCTTTCCTCTGCTATGTAGGACAGATTTCTTCTCATAAAAACTGGATAAATGGCATCTTTTAAAGGAGCGGCTTTGTTTATCTCATTCATATCCGTATTTGCGTACATCAACACAACTATATCAGGAGAGAATATGGAACCGTCCTTAAGTGAGATTTTCAGGTCCCTCAGCCTTAACAGGAGCTGGTAGTTTGTATCAGGCATCGTGTTTATGGCCTTATCATCGATCTCTATATTGAGTATACCTCTGTTGGCCTTTTTAAGTACCTCTTCAAAAATATCTGGAAAATCTTTATGCACCAGTTCTACTGAAGCTATCTGAGGCTCAAGCCTTATTACCCTGACTATATCATCCAGGATATAGATCATCTCATCCTCGTGTTTTTTAGCTGCCTTTCTGATCAGCCTTTTATAAACTTTTGAACATGCAGGGCACAGGTTACTTCCGCCATATTTTGAGTACCGCTCCCTCAATTCCTCTGGAATTAAAGAATGCGAAGTGGTGATAAGATTTAAAGGGTCTTCGTTGAATGGACAGTATATCTCTTTTTCTCCGTCTATGAAATAGAAGGTAAACCTCGGGTTTTTTTCCAGGTCCTCTGTCAGTCCCGCATCCAGGATCTTACCTATCTCCGTCTTTCCACTACCTGTAGGGCCTATGAGCAGGATCAGCGGCAGTAATCCTCTCTCATAGGATTTTGATACAATATAAATACCCTTGGCAAATCTGTCCAGAACTTCAAAAAGACCTTCTATCTTATACTTCCCCTCCTTAAAAAACGGATATTCCCTGAGTTCGCCAGATCTTTTGTAATTGGCTGAGATTATCCTGTAGATTCTATGGGCACTTTTTTCAGCAACAGAACGATTCTCTTCTATAAGAGTCAGGTAGTCTGAGAATAATATTCCTGTGAATGGAGAATGGATCTGGCCATGTAATATGTTTATATCTCTCTTTGACATTTGTCTATATCTCTTTTTAATTCAGCCATGGGAAACCACATAGACCACTATTTTTTCTCTTTCCTGACCTTTGAAGCCATCTGAAGTGCTATGGATGCACATGATTTGCAGTATCCTGCCTTGTACAGCTCTTGCATTACAGGTTCATTTGCAGGGCTGTATACTATGGAAACATCATCAACCATGCCTGGCAGTACATTCCTTATGGCATAATCTTCAATTGCTTTTCTGAACGTCCTATCCTCTACCAGGAGTTGCTGGGTCAGCCTCTCCATTGGATATTTCTCCGAAGTAAAATCATGCAGCCTGTACTTTACGTGATTGGCAAAATTTTTTCTGAAATCCTTTGGATTAGCTATCCCGGAAGCCTTTTCTATAGCTTCTAAGAAACTGTAATCTATGTACTGTGTCTTTCCTGTTTTATCTTTATATTCCCGTTTTCCAATCTCATCCTCGTATACCTGTGACAGGTATCTTAAGGCTATATTCTTTATTCGCTCTTCACCAAGAATGGCTTTACTGACATCCTTAACAATCGATTGATGGTACAACTCATTTGCCTCAAAGAGAGATAGCTCGGCTGGTTCACCCTTCTGGCCTGGCGTTCTCATATCCACAATTCTTCTTCTTGTCTCCAGGTTTATCCCGTCATAGGTCCTCACAACCTCATTATAAAAGCTCAGTATGTTTACCATGGACAGACAGCCCTTATAATTTGAGTCCATGATCTCAGCTTTACTCTCCTGCGGGATCTTATCCAGGGCTAATAGCAGCCTTGCTGGAAGATCCTGGAAAAATCTGAAAGGTATGCCGTATTTTATCCCTTCGGTCAGTTCTTCCATAGGTTTTAGCTGGGCAGCATCTTTTAATTCCTGATGCATTTCCTCTAATTTTCTCTCAAAACCATGCGGGATCTCACCATTGTAGACCAGTGCCTTCTGAAGCAATGTTACCTTCAACGCTGAGTCCGGTGCATCCAGGGTCGAGAGTACCGCTATCGGTGCTAACAATCGCTCCACATAATGCGGTGGAACATGGATGCCTCTTTTTTCTGGTAAATTTTTAAATATCCTTCTCTTCAGGGCTTCTGCCAGATCGTCCATTACAACCAGATGCCCCATCACTATCTTATTTGACCTTGTTTTAAGATACTCTCCCAGCCTTGGTATAGAGCTTATCTTACCGTATTCCTCCAGGTTGGTTGTAGCAAATATGACTGAATCTATCCTGACATCGTATTTCCCAATGACTTTCAGGTTCCTGCTTGTAATAAGGTCAAGCACCTCATCCAGAAGACCGACCTCATGCGCCTTGTACATCTCTGAGAAATGCACTATATGATGCTGGGGAGAGGGGGCATCTACAGCTCCACCTATCCCGTAATTAAGAACCAGCGGGTGCTCTTTATCCAGGATCTTCGAGAACCTCTTCATGTTCGCAGAGCCTCCAAAGATCTTGGAGGGGTCGTAGGCCTTCTCAGCAGTCGGACGGAATTCTTCCATCATCACATCTGTCTGCGGAAGCAGATTTACTACCTTGATTCTCTCTTTCCAGTTCTCTATACCGTTGTTCTTAAGCACCTGGATCACATGCTGACAGGTCGGACATCTTGAAAATGCTGGATAGATCTCCCTCCATCTGGAATCTGGATGAACCCTTGAATTGAGTTCCTCCAGGATCGGCTTAAGTTTTTTTCTATCAATAAAATTCAGCGGGTTCTCATGCGTTGGACAGTAGATTTCGGTCAATCCGCCAAAGAACTCCGAAGCACCATCAAGTTCGAATTTAATGCTGTATAGTTCACCCTCAGGTTTTGTCGTATAGCCGTCTAAAGTATAGGCCATAAGGTTGATTAAATCTGTCTTTGCCGAACTTGGAGGACCAATAAGGATAAAAAACCTGCTCTGGGCATCCCTGTTTATACATGCTTCCTCAAGATGGTGCATGATCTCATTTACCGCCTCCTCTACGCCATAGAGGTATATCTCAAATGGATTTGTTGCACCAGCCCTTTTCCAAGGGCTCTCTATCCTGTCATCTAAGAATCTCCATCTCCTGTGTTTCCAGTGTTTTCTGGATTCCTCTGTTCCAAACATTCTAAGTGCAGCATACAGCCGTTGAAACGCATTAAAGCCCAGTGATGGATGTTCCTCGAACATCGTTAGAAAATCGTCCAGACTCATTTCCTTTTGTTCAAATTCATCAGGGTCTATTCTGATCACATCGTCGCCAAGGTATAAGACTTCTTTAAGCTCTTTTACAGTTTCTTGATTTTCCATGGTCTTGCCTTTTCAATTGTTTCTGCCTTTCCATATTCTTACCTTTTCAGTTACTACTAAGGTTTATAAAACGTTATCGGATGGCTCGGTCTTTTGATAAAATTTCATACCAATTATTTTATCATGTAGTGCAATCAACATCAACAAACATACCCTTACGGCTATTACTTATATAAAATAAATATAAGCTGTTTCTGTTCATCTCCTCTGTTGAATTCAATCTTTTAAATTTAGTTGCTCCTTGCATTATGTTCATATTCTCCTCCCTGTGTTAGCAACCTGATTGTTGGAAGTATAGCCCTATTGATTTGTTTCAGGGCATTCCCACTCAAACTCCCGCTTAGATTTGAAGTTACTATTAGCCCTAAAATGTTTTGATAATGTATAAGCCTTTCGAAATCACTTTATACTTCTCATCACAATCCCTTCCGCAACCTTGGGCAGGAAAAGGGTGGATTTCTGGGGAAAATTGTTGCGCTCCACAAATGCCTTCCTCTCAACATCCCTGATAGAGAGCGGGTTTAGAAAAAAAGCAACATCAAATTCCCTGCTTCTCACTCTGGAAATCGCTTCTGCCGGACTTGCATTAAACGATACGTCCTCTTCAGGTTTTTTAATTACCGGGTTGATAAGCCAGTTATGAAGAACCATAAGGTCAATACCCACACCCTCGCGATGTTGTTTTAAGAGCTCCTGCACTGCTTTTTCATCAGCTCTGAGAACACTGAATCTCTTTCCATCATACATGCCTATTCTGATGTCGTACTCGCTCTTGCGTTCTCGCAGTTGTGCATAGAACTCTTCACTGTATTCCTCGCTCTGCCACTCGATTGAGAACTTTTCTTTGATCTTATGTTCAAGATTCTGGATACTGAAATTTCTGATCGCTCTGTGCCATGGTAAAAGCAAAAGAGCCCTATCATCACTCTCCATCAGCATCATCACTGTATACTCAATGCCGTCGGTCTCTTTCATGAGACAGGAAGCTGTGTACCTGTGGTGCCCGTCAAGGATGAGGATCTTTAAATCCGATACCATATTCATTATTTTCTCAATCAGGTTTTCATCTGCGATCTCCCACAGTAAGTGGCGGCTGCCGTTGAGTGCTGCATCAACCAGAGGAGGCTTATCTGGAGCACCGGATGCTGATCTTTTAAATCCCAGGTATTCTTTTAGAATGTTATTCAACCCATGATCTGACATGCTATACTCAACAGCAATGGGTGAGAAGTTCATCATGCAGGCTTTCATCAACCTGTAGCGCTCCTTTGTATTGATCTCAAAGACGTTCTCATGTCCTGCTATGTTTCTCGCCCCGAGCTCTTCTACCCTGACAAGACAGACAAGCCCGAGAGCAAAGTACTGGCTTTCTCTATCCTCCTCAGGAATCTGGATGAGTATCTCGGGCTGCACGGTGTACTTGATCCCGTAAATATAAAGGGCCGGTTTTTCTCTCTCTACAAGGACTTTAGAATCTATGAGACGGTCAAGGTTCTCTTTAGCATAACCAATGAACTCATCCCTGTCCATGTCTTTTCTCCTGGTTGTTACATGGATGATGTTATTTCTCTCCCGTGCGAATCTCTGGTAATTAGTAGCATCTATAGTGTCGTAAACCGGACAGATGAGCTTATCTATATCCAGTTCCGGGTTGAGCACAGTGGCTTTAAAAGGTCGAATATCTACCATTGTTAGCATCCTGAAACGTATTTGAATAAATTTTGTACTCAAAGGTCAATAAGGGACATGAATGTTTCGAATGCAGAACAACAGCTCTAGGGTTTTACTATTGCAGCTATCCTCCCGTCCCTGAATATCCTTATTACTCCACCGCTCTGGGAAACCACTATACCGATTGCACGTGTAACCAGGGTAATGGCTGCAACTGAGGAATGTCTTGTTCCAAGTCCTCTTTGTAGTTTTACCATTCCTGTATCAATGGTAATATACCGCCCTGCAGCCTCAACCGCACCATCGGCAGTGACTATGAAAACGCCGTCCAATTGCGCGAACTCCTTGATATTATCCCGTGTTTCAGGATCGGTGATAAGCCTTTTTTCTCTGCTGTGCCCCTCAAAAGGGTTCAATACAAGCTGTCTGGATTTAGCCTTCACGCTTGCTACATCCCCGACAATAAAGGCTGTGCCTATAGCATGGCCTTCCCTTCCCTCGCGGCTGATCTCAATGGCAATGTTGAGTACCTCTTCAAAAACCGATTCCTGCACTCCCGTTCCTCTGACCAGATCAGGTATATCAAATGCAGGGGTCTCTTTTTTTTTGGGCTGTAATACTCCACAGGTCTCTGTGCGTAACTCTTTCTCAAGTTTAAGCGCCCGGTTATAATAATAACCAGCAAGGCTCCTCAGGATACTAATTTCATTAAAATTCTCACTTATCTCAGATGCTTCCCTGAATTTTGCTACAGCTTTAAGGTAAAGTTCTCTGGCAAGGATATAATCCTCTGCATCCTGGGCTCTTTCTGCCCTTTTTGCAATATTTCGCCCTTCGTCGGAGAGAACACTTGTCCACAGAACCAATCACTCCTGGATATCTGTATTATATCCTCATGGAATGCTTTCTACAGATATAAGGCTAAAGGTTAAAAAAAATACATAAACACATAATTTAACGGTCTCGCTATAAAAAATATATATATGGTTAGAACCTCTATCAAGAACATAAGGAGTATAGCTCCAACTAAAAAATAAGATAAAGGGTTATTAGTTCACTTAAAGAACTGGAACTGAAATGGAGCACATTAAGATTAGAATGAGAGCGACAGAGAGAACTATTACGATTTATGCGTTATCTATCGTAATAACCGTGGGGATATTCATCCTTGATTTGTTGACGCCATTGGGCACGGGAGTATGGCTGGGATATATTCTCCCGCTTACAATCATATATCGGGAGTTGCAGCGACAGTACATCTATGCTATTACAGCGGTCTTCACATTACTTATCGCACTGGGCTTTGTATACTCTCCCCCGGGCATCCAGACCGAGATAGCATTATCCAACCGCTTCCTGGCAGCAGGAGTGCTATGGACAACAGTGATTCTTCTCCTGCACTACAAACGGGCAGAGGAGGAGAGGGACAGACTGTACCGTGAGGCTCAGGCTGCGCGTGAACGTGTCACTACGATCCTCAAGAGCATAACAGATGCGTTCCTGTCTTTTGATAATCAGTGGAGAGTAATCTACATGAATCAAAAGGCTGAGCAGCTCCTTCATAAGAGGTGGAGTGAACTTATAGGCAAGATATACTGGGAGGTATTCCCTGATACCGTAGATACGATAGGCTACAGGGAGCTTCACAGGGCTGTGGCTGAGAATACCACTGTCGAGTACGAGCAGTTCTACCCGCCTCTCGATACATGGTTCGATGTCAGGGGCTTCCCTTCAAAGGACGGCATAAATATTTTCTTCCGCGACATCACAGAACGAAAGGGGATGGAGGAAAAACTTTCTTTCCAGGCATCTATTGTGGAATCATCAGATGATGCAATTACAGGCAAGACTCTGGATGGCATCATTCTGAGCTGGAACCCCGGCGCAGAGAAGATGTACGGCTACTCAGCCGATGAGATCACGGGCAAACCTGTCTCTATCCTTGTTCCGCCAGATCGCCCTGATGAGATGCCTCAACTTCTTGAAAGATTAAGAAAGGGGGAGCACATCGAACATTTCGAAACAGTGCGCATGAGAAAGGACGGTAAACATATTGATGTCTCTTTAACCATTTCCCCGATCAAGGATGCAACTGGAAAAATTATAGCCGCATCAACGGTTGCGCGGGATATCACCGAACGAAAGCGGATGGAGGAAAGACTCAGGCGGCATCAGGAGGCCATACGTGAACTCTCAACTCCAGTGCTACAGGTCAGGGAGCAAATATTCATTCTACCGATAATCGGCGTGATCGATTCCTTCCGTGCCCGCCAGTTGACCGAGCAGCTGCTGCATGCCATTTACTATAACAGCGCAAAAGTGGTTGTCATGGACATAACAGGCGTCCCGACCGTTGACTCCAGGGTTGCCAACCATCTGGTGCAGACCATAGACGCTTCGCGGCTCATGGGCGCTACGGTAGTTGTCACTGGTGTGTCACCTGAAATAGCCCAGACGCTTGTTACCCTTGGCGTGGACACAAGCAAGATGAACACAGCAGGCGACCTGCAGGGGGGTATAGAAGCAGCAGATAAATTGTTGGGCTACAGGATAACAAAGATAGAACCAGCAACTGATCTTCCAGATATTTCAGCAATAGATAACAATGAAAAAGATGATTAACAATATTCAAAATCCAACGGCTTATTGATGCTACAGGTGCGCTGATTTTAGTTATAAAGAAAGATATATATTGTTGGAACTCATATTGGGTGTAGCTCCAACTAAAAATAAAATAAAGGGTTGTTAGTTTTTAGACTTAAAGAGCTGAAATAGAGCACATAAAGGTTATAATAAAGATGACAGAGAGAATAGAAGAAGAAAAACTCTTATTTTTGGCATCCATTGTGGAGTCTTCAGATGATGCCATTACCGGTAAGACCCTGGATGGTATCATTCTGAGCTGGAACCCCGGCGCAGAGAAGATATACGGCTACTCAGCAGATGAGGTCATAGGCAAACATATCTCTATCCTGGTCCCGCCAGATCACCCGGATGAAATCCCTCAGCTTCTTGAAAGAATAGGGAAGGGTGAGCGCATTGAGCACTACGAAACCACACGTGTGAGGAAAGATGGCAAACGAATCGATATATCTCTTACTATTTCTCCAATTAAGGATAAAACTGGAAGGATTATAGGCGCTTCAACGATTGCGCGGGATATCACCGAGCGAAGGCGGATGGAGGAAGAACTCAGGCAGCGGCAGGAGAAGACCATACGTGAGCTCTCAACTCCAGTGCTGCAGGTCAGGGAGCAAATGCTCATCCTGCCGATAATCGGCATGATAGACTCCTTCCGTGCCCGCCAGTTGACCGATCATCTGCTGCGTTCCATTCACTATAATCGTGCAAAGGTAGTTGTCATGGACATAACAGGCGTCCCGACAATTGATTCCAATGTTGCCAACTATCTGGTGCAGACCATAGACTCTTCACAGCTCATGGGCGCTATGGTAGTTGTCACTGGTGTGTCACCTGAAATAGCCCAGACGCTTGTTACCCTTGGTGTTGACCTGAGCAAGATGGACACAGCAGGCGACCTGCAGGGGGGTATAGAAGCAGCAGATAAATTGCTGGGTTACAGGACAACAAAGATAGAACCAGCAACTGATTTGGATGAGAGTATTACACTTTATTGAATTCACTTCATGAATGATCCCTTAAACGAGCTGAGAATACAATATACATCTACACTGCAGGATTATCTTGAAGGAGGGGGAGAGGCTGCTCTGGAGCATGCGTATGAACTCGGGCGCAAAGCAATCGCTGAGGGGCTGGGTGTCCTGGATATAGCCTCTGTACATCATGATGCCATGACCGGGCTTCTACAGTATGCGTCACCGGAGAGCGCACATATAACAAAGAGAGCAGCAGAGTTCTTTGCTGAGAGCATTGCGCCGTTTGAGATGACATTTCGGGGCTTTCAGGAATCCATTGCTAAATTGCGCGACCTGAACATGGCTCTTGAGAGATCAGAGAAGAGATTCCGCTCTGTAGTGCAGGCTGCAAGTGATGCTATTATTTCAACAGATAGCAGTGGCAATATTATATCATGGAATAGAGGTGCGCAGGTCGTCTTTGGCTATTCTGAAGAAGAAGTGCTGGGAAAGTCACTCATTATCCTGATGCCTGAGAGATACAGAGATGCCTATCTGAGAAAACTGGAGCAAGCAAGATCAACCAGAGAATCTAAAATTATTGGAAGAACGTTTGAATCTCATGGACTGAGGAAAGATGGCGGTGAGTTTCCATTAGAGCTCTCAATTGCATCCTGGAAAACAGAAGAAGGAATATTTTATACTGGCATAGTCCGCGATATCACTGAACGCAAGCAGGCTGAGGAAGCGCTTCACAGAGCCAGAGATGAGTTAGAACTACGTGTTCAGGAGCGAACCAGAGAACTGGCAAGGGCAAACGAATCACTGCAGGCTGAGATCAAAGAGCGGCGGCGTGCTGAGGAGGAACTGAGGCGGCGGACTGAGGATTTAGCCCGCGCTAATGCTGAATTAGAGCAGTTTGCCTATATCGCTGCCCACGATCTCCAGGAACCCCTGCGCATGATATCAATCTTCACCCAGCTTCTCGCAAAGCACTATAAAGGCAGGTTAGATAAAGATGCTGATGAGTTCATTACATATGTCGTGGACGGGGCCAGGCATATGCAGCAGATGATCGAGGATCTGCTAACGTACTCACGAGTTGGCACAAGCGGTAAGCCATTCAAACCTACAAACTGCGAGGCTGTATTTTATCAGGCAGTGGCTAATCTTAAGATGGCTATTGAGGAAAATAGAGCGGAAGTTACGCACGATCCTCTGCCCACTGTTATAGTCGATACTTCGCAAATGATCGAGTTGTTCCAGAACCTGATCAGCAACGCCATAAAGTTCAGAAGAGAAGAGCTGCCGCGTATACATGTCCTGGCTAAGAAACAGGAGAGTGAATGGATTTTTTCGGTAAAAGATAATGGGATAGGCATATCCCCTGAATTTATGGGGCAGCTTTTCAAGATATTCCAGCGAGAGTATGTAGCAAAATATCCTGGCACAGGTGTAGGTCTTGCGATCTGCAGGAGGATTGTTGAGCGACACGGTGGCAGGATATGGGCCGAATCTGAACCTGGAAAAGGCTCGACATTCTACTTCACGATACCAGTGAGAAGTATTCAGGTTGTACCAATGTGAACTACCACGCCCTTGCGAGCGAAGTCTTCTTTACCCCCTGACCCCGTAAGATAAATATACTATGTCAACAATTAGCATCTTGTATGCCCAGATAGCTCAGCCTGGGAGAGCGCTGCGCTGAAGACGCAGATGTCCCTGGTTCAAATCCGGGTCTGGGCATGACTTAACCACTCTAAGAGCCTATCCGAAAAGTAGAAGAATTACAATGTAGGGTAATGTGGGGTAATGACAACA
>NZ_JMIY01000003.1:0-26255 GCF_000685155.1 Candidatus Methanoperedens nitratireducens | reverse complement strand
ACACTTCGCATGTGCATGGATAACGTTCAGAGCTTCTGGACTTTTCGGATAGGCTCTAAGTGCCTCTGGAATTTAAGAGCAAACAAGGAGATGTTTGGAGCATGGTTAAGGAGGATATATACAAACTGGACAGGATCCTGGATAGAGATATAGAACGACGCATTATTGAGATTTTTCCCGATAACCAGGAGGATAACCGGGCGATCCAGCTTCACGGTTCTGTAAGAGATGCGGTTTGACGCTTGATGAGAATGTAAACCACATGCTTATAAATATACACTAAGTTATATGCTCTGTCATTCTAAAGGATGCCTGCCGTCCTGAGCGGGTCGGTATAAGAAGGAGATATGAGGTGTAAAAATGCCAGGCAATCATAACGAGATCGAAAAGCGCCTTTGGGATGCCGCAGACGAGCTTCGAGCAAATTCTAAATTAAAATCTTCCGAATACTCGGTTCCGGTTCTTGGACTGATTTTTCTCCGTTACGCTGATCATAAGTTCACCATAGCCCAGAAGGAACTGGCAGGCAAGAGTACAGGCAGGCGCCCTGTGAGCAAGACTGATTACCAGGCGCGCGGTGTCCTGTACCTGCCTGAAGCCTCAAGATTTTCCAAACTTCTCAACCTGCCGGAAGGTGCTGATATCGGAAAAGCCATCAATGAGGCAATGCGTGCAATCGAAGTTGAGAACGAGGAACTCAAGGACATACTCCCAAAAACCTATAACCATCTCGATAACAGCACCCTTGTAGAGTTATTAAAGACTTTCAACTCTGTGCCTATGGACATTGAAGGCGATGCCTTCGGAAAGATCTATGAATATTTCCTGGGCAAATTCGCCATGAGTGAGGGGCAGAAAGGAGGCGAGTTCTTTACACCCACCTCTATTGTCAAACTCATAGTCGAGGTAATCGAACCCTACCATGGGCGCATCTTTGATCCTGCGTGCGGCTCAGGCGGTATGTTCGTCCAGAGCGCGCGCTTCGTGGAAAATCACAAGAAGAATCCCAATGCTGAGATCAGCGTCTATGGACAGGAAAAGACCGCCGAG
This sequence comes from Candidatus Methanoperedens nitratireducens, assembly GCF_000685155.1. Taxonomy (GTDB): domain Archaea; phylum Halobacteriota; class Methanosarcinia; order Methanosarcinales; family Methanoperedenaceae; genus Methanoperedens; species Methanoperedens nitratireducens. The sequence continues at coordinate 25,205 of NZ_JMIY01000003.1, read as the reverse complement.
ACCGTGCGCCTGTGCAAGATGAACCTTGCTGTTCACGGTCTTTCTGGAGATATTCGTGAGGGCAACTCCTACTACGAAGATATTCACAAGAGCGTCGGAAAATTCGACTTCGTGATGGCAAATCCGCCGTTTAACGTTGACAGGGTGGACAAGGAGCGCATCAAGGACGACCCCCGCTTTCCGTTTGGCATGCCAAAGCCCGATAATGCCAACTATCTCTGGATTCAGATATTTTACAGCGCCCTGAATGAGAAAGGACGCAGTGGATTCGTGATGGCGAACTCTGCCAGCGACGCCCGTGGAAGCGAGCAAGATATCCGAAAGTCGCTTATTGAAGAAGGCGCTGTGGATGTGATGGTTGCCGTTGGCTCGAACTTCTTCTATACAGTCACGTTACCATGCACCCTCTGGTTCCTTGATCGTGGCAAGGTAAAAACACCGCGCAAGGACAAAGTCCTCTTCCTTGATGCCCGGCACATCTTCCATCAGGTTGACCGCGCTCATCGCGATTTTACCCCTGACCAGATCGAGTTCCTTGCCAATATCGTGCGGATATACCGGTGCGAGCAGCCTGAGACAACAAATGGCAGCACACCGATGTTGAAAGAGAAATTCCCGGATGGAAAGTATGTTGATGTGCCCGGTTTGTGCAAAGTGGCTTCACTTTCCGAGATCGAGGCGCAGGGCTGGAGCCTGAACCCGGGACGCTATGTGGGAGTGGCAGAGCGCGAAGCTGACGATTTTGATTTCAAGGAACGCCTGGAGGAGCTGAACGAAGAGCTTGAAACACTTAATGCAGAGGCGCGGGAACTGGAAGGGCGCATTGCTGAGAATGTTGAGAAGCTGCTGGAGGGGTCAGGATGATGGTTGCATATGAATCTACAGGGAAGGAACCGCAGATAGACGCAGATGAACGCAGATTTTTCCCTGTGACGGAGTTTATAGAACTCTTTGTTGACAGGTTCTTTTCCGTGATGGAATTTGATAAAACGATACACTGCAAAGGACGCAAAGAGCGCAAAGAAAAGCGGCAGGAATCTTTGTATCCTCTATGCCATAGCATGAAAAAGCACCGCCTCAGTGAACTTAGAACACGGATGACACGGATCAAACGGATTTTCACGGATAATTGTAATCCGTGCGTATCCGTGTCATCCGTACAATCCGTGTTCCATCCTAGTTTTTCTGGCATGAAACCAACATGCACGAAGGTATCTGCGTTTATCTGCGTTCCTCTGCGGTTAATTGATGGCAAGCTTTCCACGCCCTGGCAAAGCGCGATTATAATAGGTGGATAATGGTGAAGAATGAATCACAAAGAGAGAATAGAGAGATAAACAATACGGGAATTGATAGAGTGGATCAACTGAAACCTAGTAAAACTACCGGGGATGTAAAGAAAGACGTGAACTCTTCTCTCTATGATCAGATTCGGCAAATCCTGCTGGAATCACAAAGTACTGTTGTCCGTGCAGTCAATATGGTAATGATGCAAGCTTATTTTGAGATTGGCCGCTTGATTGTCGATGATGAGCAGCATGGTCAAGCCCGCGCCGGGTACGGTGAAGAAACATTGATGGCTCTTTCCAGGAAGCTAAAAGCAGAGTTTGGAAAGGGGTTTTCAGTGCGAAATCTCAGAAATATGAGGACTTTTTACGTCACTTTCAAAAATCGGCAGACACTGTCTGCCAAATTAAGCTGGTCTCATTACACTCTTCTTATGCGTCTGGAAAATGAACAGGCACGGAACTTTTACTTAAAAGAAGCAGAGACCGAAAACTGGTCTGTCAGGGAACTGGATCGACAGATTAACTCACTGCTTTTCGAGCGTCTGGCACTGAGCCGAGATAAGACGCAGGTAAAGACTCTGGCTGAGCAAGGGCAAATCCTGGAATCTCCTCGTGATCTGATTAAAGACCCGTATGTTCTGGAATTTCTGGGACTACAGGAGCAGGCAGCGTACACCGAGAAGGAGCTTGAAACTGCTCTCATTGATAATCTGCAAAGTTTTTTGCTTGAGCTGGGGAAAGGTTTTACTTTTGTTTCCCGCCAGAAACGTATCACGCTGGATGCCGAGCACTTCTATATCGATCTTGTCTTCTATAACCGCCTTTTGCACTGTTTTGTATTGATAGACCTGAAAATCGGCAAGCTTACACATCAGGATATAGGACAGATGCTAATGTACGTGAATTATTACGACCGGGAAATCAGGGCGAAGGACGAAGAGCGAACAATCGGTATTATTCTCTGCCACGATAAGAAAGAGACGATAGCCCGCTACACTCTGCCTGAGAACAATACTCAGATATTCGCTTCAAAATATAAACTGTATCTGCCCACGGAAGATGAACTCATAAGAGAGGTTGATGAGATAGCAAAGAAGCTGGAGGGGTCATGATGATGGCTGTATATGAATCTACAGGGAAGGAACCGCAGATAAACGCAGATGAACGCAGATTTTTCCCTGTGACGGAGTTTATAGAACTCTTTGTTGACAGGTTCTTTTCCGTGATGGAATTTGATAAAACGATACACCGCAAAGGACGCAAAGAGCGCAAAGCAAAGCGGCAAAAATCTTTTCGACCTCTGCGCTCTGGTATGAAAGACTTTTCATCGCCATCTATGAACCACAGTTCATGGCTGACTTTGCGGTTAAATATATTTTCCACTTCTGAGCGGGCGGTAAGGGCGCTGCATGGAGTATCTGCGTTTATCTGCGTTCATCTGCGGTTTTTAAATTGGGTGATTTTTCGGACAGGATTTACAGGATATGTTTTTAATTCTGTAAATCCTGTTATCCTATCAAATTCGAAGTGCCAACAGAATGCGCCACGGCTGAGAGCGATGGTGAGGGAGGGGATGAATTGATGGGGAATGATAAAATAAAAGACGCGGAAACAGGGGTAATGCATCAACAAGAGGTTATAGCACATACATGGACAACTTGTACAATTCAAGACCTCTTAGCAAAAGGCGAAGCAGAGGTAAAAACAGGACCATTTGGTACACAGCTCCATGCAAGCGACTATGTAGAACAAGGAACGCCAGTTATCAACGCCCGTAATATCGGTTTTGGCGATATTCGTCCAGATAAGTTAGAGTTCATCTCTGAAGAAACAGTGCAAAGTCTATCATCTCATTTATTAGAACCTAACGATATCGTGTTTGGGCGCAAAGGCACAGTTGAACGTCATGCCTTTATTCGTAAAGAGCATACGCGCTGGTTTCAGGGCACAGATTGCCTTCGCCTCAGGCTAAAAAGCCCTTCAATTGATCCTCGATTTGTTTCTTACTGTTTTCTTATAGAGGCTCATAAGCGTTGGATGATCAATCAATCTTCACATGGCTCGACAATGACCTCATTGAATCAAGATATCATCGGCCGAATTTTGCTCCGATTACCTCCTTTCGATGTTCAAAAGAAAATTGTAGCTATCCTCAGCGCTTACGATGACCTCATCGAAAACAACACGCGGCGCATCAAGATTCTGGAAGAGATGGCGCAGGCGCTCTATCGTGAGTGGTTCGTGAGGTTCAAGTTTCCGGGGCATGAGAAGGTTAGGATGGTGGAGTCGGAGCTTGGGATGGTGCCGGAGGGGTGGGAGGTGAAGAAGTTAGGTGAAGTATGCAATATTTTAATGGGGCAATCACCAAAATCGGAGTTTTACAATGATACGGGCGAAGGTTTACTATTTCATCAAGGTGTAACAGATTTTGGCGATAGGTTCCCGATAGATCGTATGTATTGTACGGTACAGAACCGTATAGCTGAAGCCGGGGACATTCTTTTCAGTGTCCGTGCGCCTGTTGGACGTATTAATATAGCAGATAAGAAAATCATCATTGGGCGCGGTCTCTGTGCTATACGAAGCAGATCAGGAAACCAGGCATTTGTTTTTCAGCAATTAAAAGAACAATTTAAGGAAGAAGACTCTATGGGCGGCGGAACAATATTTAAATCAGTAACAAAGGACGATATGCAGGGAATTAAGTTTCTTGTTCCATCTGAAGTACTGATTAAGAGCTTTGAGGATATCACAGTTCCAATTTTTACAGAACTCAAAAACTTAACAATCAAAAACACCAACCTCCGCCGCACTCGCGACCTACTGCTACCGAAGCTCATCTCAGGCGAGGTGGACTTGGAAAAGCTTGAAGTAAATATCCCAACTGAGGCAGTATGAAAGTCTATGGCATAGACTTCACCAGTGCGCCGAGTCACAGGAAACCAATTACATGCGCAGATTGCATACTTGAAAATGGATTTTTGCATTTTAACGACATAAAGTATCTGGAAACCTTTGATCAATTTGATGAATTTCTCGCCAGTGGGACAGAATGGATAGCAGGAATGGACTTTCCCTTTGGCCAGCCGAGAAAGTTAATATGCAATTTGAGATGGCCTCTTTCGTGGGAGGGCTATGTTGGTATCATCGATAAAATGGATAAACAGAAATTTGAGAATATGCTTAAAGAATATGGTCAACAAAGACCAGAAGGAGATAAGCATCACTTCCGTGAAACGGACAAAAAAGCGGGCTCTCGTAGTCCAATGATGCTTGTTCGAGTTCCTGTTGGGAAAATGTTTTTTCAGGGTGCTCCAAGGTTGCTGAAATCTGGAGTTAGCATTCTCCCCTGTCATAAAAATGGAAGCAGGAAGATCGTGGTTGAAGCATATCCAAAACTTGTTGCAAAGAAATTGATCTCCAAACCTCAATACAAAAATGATACTAATAAGAAGCAGACTTCTCAATTTGATGCGCGGCGAGAAATCATGAAAAAGTTGAAATCAGATATTATCAGATTTCACTATGGTTTCAATGTAGAATTAAAGGAAGATTTGACAACTAAAATTATTGATGATAATAAAGGTGATTGTCTCGATGCTTTGCTCTGCGCAATTCAAGCCGGATGGGCACATGAACAGAGAGAACTTGGGTATGGTATTCCAGAGGGATTTGAGCTTGAAGGGTGGATAGTTGATCCAGAGCTAAATGACAGGTAGCTTCTTATGCACTTATTTCCACCGCTGATATCTCAGCAGCATTCCCGAGCGCTTCTGCCTCTTCATTAATCACTTCCAGAATGATTGTGTATTTTATTATTATGGGAGAACATCGTTATTGAGTAAAAACTTTTCTATGTTCGCATAATCATATATATTTAAAAATTCATTTGATCTAAAGAATGGCAATGAACGACTACTCCGAAGATTTACTTGTGGAACAGCCCACAATCGCGCTTTTTCAAGAACTGGGCTGGGAGACCGCTAACTGCTTCCATGAGAAATTCGGCGCAAATGGCACTCCTGGACGTGAGACTTCAAGTGAAGTGGTGCTTGTGCCCCGCCTTCGCGCCGCACTTGTGCGCCTGAACCCCGACCTGCCCCCTGAAGCTATCGAGCTTACCATTGAAGAGCTCACCCGCGACCGCAGCATCATGAGCCCTGCGAATACCAACCGCGAGGTCTATAGATTGCTAAAAAACGGCGTAAAAGTCTCTTTCAGGGGCAAAGAAAACGAAGAGACGGTTGAGAATGTCCGTGTAATCGACTGGAACGAGCCTTCCAATAACGACTTCTTCCTTGCATCGCAGTTCTGGATTTCCGGGGATATGTACAAGCGCCGTGCCGACCTTGTTGGCTTTGTTAACGGTCTGCCGCTCATCTTCATCGAACTCAAGGCATCGCACAAGCGGCTGGAACATGCATACAGGGATAACCTGCGCGACTATAAGAATACAATACCGCAGATTTTCTGGTATAATGGCTTCATTATCCTTTCGAACGGCAGCCAGAGCAAAATAGGCAGCATGACAGCAGAGTGGGAGCATTTCGCAGAGTGGAAAAAAATCAATAGCGAAGGCGAGAAGGGTATCGTATCACTGGATACAATGATCCGGGGAACATGCGAGCCAGCGCGCCTTCTTGATATTGTCGAGAATTTCACGCTATTCAGCGAAGCCAGCGGCGGGATTGTTAAGCTGGTTGCGAAGAACCACCAGTACCTTGGTGTGAACAACGCTACTGAGGCATTGAAGCAGATCGAAAAGAACAGAGGACGCCTCGGAGTCTTCTGGCACACCCAGGGCAGCGGGAAAAGCTACTCTATGGTCTTCTTTTCACAGAAAGTGCTGCGAAAAATCCCCGGTAATTTCACGTTCGTTATCGTGACCGATAGACAGGATCTGGACAACCAGATATACAAGAACTTTGCCGGCGCAGGCGCGGTGACTGAGGATCAGGTGCAGGCAGAGAGCGGAGAACACTTAAAGCAGCTACTGCGTGAAGACCACCGCTACATCTTCACTCTTATCCAGAAATTTCATAAAAAGAAGGGCGAAACCTATCCTATGCTTTCAGCTCGCAAAGATATTATTGTCATCACAGATGAGGCACACCGCAGCCAGTACGATGCCCTTGCCCTGAACATGCGAAATGCCCTTCCCAATGCGGCATTCATCGCCTTTACGGGCACGCCTCTCATTGTCGGTGAAGAAAAGACAAAAGAGGTTTTCGGAGACTACGTCAGCATCTACAACTTCAAGCAATCCATAGATGACGGTGCTACAGTTCCGCTTTATTACGAAAATCGCATCCCAGAGCTTCAACTCACCAACAAGGAATTGAATGAAGACCTGCAACGCCTCATCGATGAGGCTGAACTCGATCCAGACCAGGAGAATAAACTTGAGCGTGAGTTCGCGCGTGAATACCACCTGATAACAAGGGATGACCGGCTGGAGAAGATAGCCAAAGACATTGTCGCTCATTTCATGGGACGTGGACAATTTGGGAAAGCAATGGTCGTCTCCATTGACAAAGCAACTGCTGTTCGGATATACGATAAGGTGCAGAAGTACTGGAAAACGTACCTGAAAGATTTACAGGCCAAGCTGGTAAAATGCAAAGAATCCGAGAAAAAGGAACTTGAAGAAAAAATCAAATTCATGGAAGAGACCGACATGGCGGTCGTGGTGTCCCAGTCGCAAAATGAGATTGAAGACTTTAAGAAAAAGGGTTTGGACATCGCTAAACATCGCAAGAGGATAGTAAAAGAGGACCTTGACAGGAAGTTCAAGGACCCGGATGACCCGTTCCGCATCGTATTCGTGTGCGCCATGTGGATGACAGGCTTTGATGTACCATCCTGTTCCACCATCTACCTTGACAAACCCATGCGTAACCATACCCTCATGCAGACCATAGCACGGGCAAACCGGGTGTTCAGAGATAAATTAAACGGTCTGATAGTTGATTACGTTGGAGTGTTCAGGAACCTGCAGAAAGCATTGGCAATCTACGGCTCTGGCGCAGGCGGGGGAATAAAAGAAGGTGAAACTCCAGTAAATGACAAGAGTGTGCTCGTTGAACAACTAAAAAATGTTATTTTGGAAACCACAGCATTTTGTACAGAACGAGGCATTGACATCTCAAAGATACAAGCAGCCTATGGTTTTGAGCGCGTCAAGTTGATTGATGATACGATTGATACAATATTGATTAACGATGAATCAAAAGCGAAGTACCTTTCGATGGCAGCTAATGTGGTCAGGATATACAGGGCTATACTCCCCGACCCGGCAGCCAACGAGTTCGGCCCGAAACATCTGCTTTTCGCTAAAATTGCAGAAACGATTCGTTCTCTGTCTCCTGAAACTGACATTTCTGAAGTCATGGAATCAGTTGAAAATCTGCTGGATGAGTCCATCGCCACTGAAGGATATGTTATCCGGGAAAGATCTGATGGATATCGCCTTGTGGATTTGAGCCAGATCGATTTTGAGGCACTAAAGGCAAAATTTGAGAAAAGTCGAAAGCGGATTGAGACTGAAAAACTCAGGGGTGCTATCAATCACAAACTGGTGCAAATGGTTCGCTTGAACAAAAGCAGGGTTAATTACCTGGAGAAGTTCCAGAAATTGATAGATGATTACAATTCAGGCTCCTATAATGTGGAAACATTCTTCGCCAATCTTGTGGAATTCGCGCAGGGTCTCAATGAAGAAGAAAAGAGAGGAATCGCTGAGAATCTTACTGAGGAAGAACTGGCAATTTTCGACCTATTGATAAAACCTGAAATGATCCTTAGCAATAAGGAGCAACAAGAGGTTAAAATGGTGGCACATGATCTTCTGGAAACATTAAAGAAGGAAAAACTTGTTCTCGATTGGCGTAAGCGCCAGCAATCGAGGGCAGCTGTAAGGCTATTTATTGAAGAAATTCTGGACCGCCTGCCGCGGAGCTATCTACCTGAATTGTATCAGCATAAATGCGATGTGGTGTATCAACACATATATGATTCTTATTTTGGACAGGGACAGAGTATTTATCAACCTGTGGTTTGAACAAGCCCTCTTTGTCTGACAATCAAGAGCCTGGTGACATCACTGTAGCTGGGCTCGTATGGTCAATAAAAAATACAGTATCTATAACACCTGCAGAGGCCGGATATGCTCAAGAACCATGCCTTCCACGATCATTGGATACTCCTTTTCTGCGCTTTTCAGGGCATTTGTAAGCTTCCAATCCTTATCAGCAAAGATCGTGATGAGCGGCTCACCTTTCTTAACCAGTTCACCTTTTTTCTTATTGATCCAGACGCCGGCTCCTATATCTATTGGAGAGCCCGCAGCCCTTGCAATCTCAACTATGCGCTTATTATCGAATTCAATGACATAACCATCTACAGGTGATAAAAGTTCTCCCCTGTACTCGCCGGGTTTAATATCTGTATGCGTTATATTTGGATTTCCACCCTGTGCCTCTATAATTTCTTTTAATTTTGTAAGTGCTTTACCAGAGCGCAGTGTCTCCATTGCAAGCTCCTTACCATGCCCTCTGGTAGCAACTCCTACCATCTCAAGCAAAATCCCGGCAAGGCCTGTGCTCTTCTCAATAAGGCTGTTCGGTCCCTGCATTGTTTCCAGTACCTTCAGCGCCTCTCTCACTTCGATTGCAGGGCCTACTGTCCTGCCTACGGGCGAAGCGCCGTATGTCATTGCACATTCCACACTGATCCCGAGCCGCTCACCCAGTTCGATTAAATCTCTTGCCAGCCTTTTTCCCTCATCTGCTGTAGGAATTTTAGTCCCGATGCCAGTGGGAAGATCGATAACAACATAATCTGCACCAACAGCGCCTTTTTTTGCTATTATCGATGCAAGAAGCTGAGAACGCGGGTCAATCGATAGTGGATATTCAGAGCGTATTAACTTATCATCGGCAGGGGCTATGTTAGTGGCGCCTCCCCATGCTATAACACCTCCCACCCTCTCTGTTATGTATTTTATCTCATCTGCAGAGAGCTCAACAGGTGCAAGTACTCCCATCAGATCAGCGGTACCCGCCGCGCCGGTTATCGCCCTTGAGCTGGTCTTGGGTATGAGAAGATCGTTTGCCGCTATTATAGGGACAACAAGCAGCGATATCTTGTTCCCCGGTACTCCGCCTATGCTGTGCTTATCCACAATGGGGTGCGTATCGAACTCGATCTTTTCACCGGTGTCAATCATGGCTCTTGTGAGCCATTCAATCTCATCTGCGCTCATCCCATGGATATATGAGGTCGTAACGAACGCTGCCATCTCTATATCTGTCAGGTTTTCCCTGACTATATCCTGAATGATCTGATAGATCTCTTCCTGTGTCAGCTTCTGATTATCCATCATTTTTTTAATAAAGCTGATCGAGCTGGGTTTTGAGGTAGGGACTATGTTTATTACCAGCGGGCATACTTTTCCGAGCCTCTCACAGCATTCCTGATATACTCCGACATCACCTTTTGCGATCATATCTCCTGTCTCAACGATCGCTGTCAGATAGCTGTGGTCTTTTAATTGCACACGGTCGCCGCTGCGAACCCCAAGCTCTTTTGCATCTTCTGGATTAAGAACTATTTTATATTTTCCTGCTTTGATTCTGAGTGGTTGGACTTTAAGTTCCATTGTATCGTACCTATTTAACCTATATATCGTGTTTATAATTTAGCACTATTCATTAATTCTCAACTGCTGTTATTCCGCCATATAACCTCTACCTCATCCGGCCTGAAGTTCGGATTTACCTTTGAATCAGAAAGAGAAGTCCTATACCCTGCTCTATACATCAATAGCCCAAGGTATGCTATCATTGCCCCGTTATCCCCCATAAATCGCTTCTCTGGCACATAGAATTCGATACCCCTGTCCTCGCACATGATCCCCAGCATCTCCCTCAGGCGTGCATTCGCACCCACACCGCCTGCCAGAAGGACTTCCTTTTTTTCTGTATGCGCAACCGCCCGCTCTGTCACTTCGACCAGCATAGCAAATGCGGTCTCCTGGAACGAATGGCACACATCGGGCAGTGCAAAGCTCTTTGTGCATTCCTGAGCAGCAGTAGCAAGGCCTGAGAAAGAAAAATCCATGCCTTTTACAGTATAGGGAAGAGGGATATATCTTGTCGCTTTCCCGGCCAGTTCCTCTACCTTAGGACCTCCTGGATGCGGTAATCCCACCGATCTTGCAAACTTATCAAGAGCATTTCCTATTCCGATATCAAGTGTCTCACCAAAGACCCTGTAATATCCTGCCCTGTATGCCAGAACCTGTGAATTTGCGCCGCTCACATAAAGTGTAACCGGGTCGTCTGCAGGTGTTCTCCATCTGCCTACCTCGATATGGGCTACGCAGTGGTTAACCCCTATAAGGGGGACTTCCATGGACAATGCAAGCGCCCTTGCAGCCGTTGCTACTGTGCGAAGACAGGGTCCAAGCCCGGGGCCCTGTGAAAAAGCAACTGCATCTATATTCCTACCACCTTTTTTTAAAGTTTCTCCGACCACCTCTTTGATGCGGTTAGCATGGTGTTGTGCTGCCTCCCGCGGATGGATTCCTCCAGTCGTCGGTTTGTATGTGGCTGTTGTCTCCACAATTACATCATCTTCATTAACAATAGCGGCACTCAGATTCCATGCCGTTCCTTCAAGACCGAGTATTGATATTCTAGACATATTTCAGTAACCTTTACATATAGCAGCAACTATATGAAATATATATTATGAGGTGTTATACTGAAATATATTATGAGGTGTTATACTGAAACAACGACAAAATAATAAGCAAGAGCCTGAAGAAGTTGTAAGGGTTCGTATTCCTCAGAAGAGTGCAAACGAGGTGCTGGGCACTGTTGAAAGCCTGTTGGGGGCCAATAAGATCAGGGTCAGATGTATGGATGGCGTAGTAAGGCTCGCTCGTATTCCTGGTAAAATCAAAAAAAGGATATGGCTTATGGAGGGAGATGTTGTTATAGTTGTACCATGGTCTTTCCAGAATGAAAAAGCGGATATCGTCTGGAAATACAGCGGCCCTCAGGTAAACTGGCTGCAACGCAAAGGGTTTTTAAAAAGCTAAAATAATCTTTTATGGTCAGTGACAAAAATCTCAGCCGCATGGAGGAGAGGATTGATGAATTCCGTATGCGGATCAAGGACTCAAGCCAGAGGGAGGTATTTGCTGATGTCTTTGATACAGCAACATTGATGGCTCTCTATGAGCTTTCAAAAAAAAGTTATATAACTGCCATGGGGGGTTCTGTAAGTACAGGAAAAGAGGCAAATATCTTCCATGCCATCTCCAAAAAAGATGATGCCCCGGAGATCGCCGTGAAGATATATATGATATCTACCGCGAATTTTAATGCAATGAAGGACTATATTTTAGGAGATCCACGTTTTAGCGGGATTAAGCAAACCAGGAAAGATATAATCCTGGCATGGGCAAAAAAAGAGTTTAAGAATCTGAAGCGAGCCGAGGATGCGGGTGTGAGAGTACCAAAACCGTATATTACAAGAAGGAATATACTATTAATGGAATTTATCGGAAAGGATGGCGTACCCATGCCTCAATTAAAGGATGTTAAATTAACCCAGAAAGAGGCGCAGCGCATTTTTAACAGGATTGTAGAATATATGGCTTTGCTGTATTCCAGGGCAAGACTTGTTCATGCGGATCTTAGCGAGTACAATATACTGATCGATATGAATAATATGGAGCCTGTGATTATAGATATGGGTCAATCAGTGATGATAGATCATTTTAACGCAGAAAAATTCTTAAGACGCGATGTGGATAATATTGCGCACTTTTTTAAAAAATTAAACATTCCAGTAAATGAAGAGAGAATGATATCAATCATAAAGGAGGAAGTATGACCGAGCATATTAAAATTCCGCTTGAAAGGGTGGCAGTTTTAGTCGGGCCAAAAGGTAGCGTTAAAGAACTGATCGAGAACAAATCAACAGCCACACTTAATATCGATAGCCAGAGCGGGGATGTTGAGATTACGGAAGCAAAAGACCCGATCAAAGGATTGAGAACAAGAGAGGTAATCAATGCAATCGCAAGGGGTTTCAGTCCTGAGAAAGCACTTCGGCTATTTGATGATGATCTTCTTATGTTTGAAACTATCGACCTGTCGAATATAGCCAGATCAGAAAAGGATCTGCAGCGCATAAAAGGAAGAATAATCGGTAAAGCAGGCAAAACCCGGGAGGTCTTTGAGAACCTGACCAGCGCGCAGATCTCAGTCTATGGAAAAACAATATGCTTAATCGGGTATCCTGAGCAGAACGCTGTAGCCAGGGCAGGTATAGAGATGCTCCTGGAAGGGTCAACACACGGGCCTGTATATAAGTTCCTTGAGAAAAAAAAGAGCGAGTTGAAGCGTGTCGAGATGGGGTTCTAGATACATCCAGGAGACGCTATCTTTTTTGTGCTATCACTGCTGTATGATCTGAATGGAAAGGTTCCAGGTCTATTAATTCCTTGATATTGAAATGATCCTCTAATCTTTTTATCTCACTTTTGGCCACTTCATCTGTTTTTTTAATAGAATCGATGCTTTTTAATTTTATCATCAATATCAGGAGGCCATTCTTTTTAAGGAACAGGCTGGCGTTCCTTATGGCTATCCCGGCCTGCTCGCGCTGGGCCACGTCCTGGTAGATAAAATCAACTTCCGAAACCATATTCCTGTATGAATCAGGATATCGGGCATCGGCAAGAATAGGGATAAGATTCGTCCTGGGGATACTGATGCGGATAAGATCCTTCATAGCTCTTGGTGAGAATTCCACTGCAAAAACAGTTCCTTCCAGAACAATATCAGATACATGGCTGACAGTAGTTCCGTTAGCAGCACCAAGATAAAGTACAGTGGAATCTTTTTTTATCGATATGGATGAACCTTTTAGGATTATGGCAGCAAGTTTGCTATGATACGGGTCCCAGATGCGGAACTCTTCATCCCCTACTGTTATGGTTTTTTCGCTGTGTACCCCTGGAACAAGGCTCTTTGTGGATAATATCTTTGAGCCATTCATTGATAAAGTAAAGATATTATCCAGCCCGGTTTGCCTGATATTCCTCATCTCATACAGCTTTGATTAATCGCGCTATATCGTCCCCTATATCAGAGGTCGTACTTGAGCCGCCCATGTCATATGTTTTCACTTTACCGTTGACGATATTCTGTTCGATTGCCCTTACTACTGCTGAAGCTGCATCCTTTTCACCGATCTGATCAAGCAGTAATGCTCCAGCCCATATGGTCGCAATAGGGTTCACCCTGTTCTGGCCCTTGTATTTTGGTGCGCTTCCGTGTATGGGCTCAAACATGCTTGTCCCTTCTGGGTTTATGTTCCCGCCAGGAGCAAGACCAAGGCCGCCCTGTATCATTGCACCAAGGTCGGTTATGATATCGCCGAACATATTCGGCGATACTACGGTGTCGAACCACTCAGGGTTCTTAACGAACCACATCGTTATGGCATCCACAAAGTTAAAATCGGTTTTAACATCAGGGTATTCGGATGCGATCGAACTGAACTCTTCTCGCCAGAACCCGTAAACATCAGACAGCACATTTGCTTTATCCACGGATGAGAGATGTTTTTTCCTGTTCATTGCAAGCTCAAAGGCATAACGGATGACCCTTCGTGTGCCCTCTTTGCTTATAAGGCCGAGTTGATAGCCGATCTCATCGCTATCTGAATCTATATCAAGGCCGAATTTTATATTATACAGGTTTCGTACAACCTCAAGTGTTTTCTTGCTCTTTCCCTTCTTAGAGCGCCCGCCGATCCCTATATAGAAATCCTCGGTGTTCTCACGCACAACCACAAAATCAATGTCAGCAGATGTTTTATCCTTGAGAGGAGTCCAGACCCCTTCAAGTAGTTTTATTGGCCGCAGGTTGACATATTCATCAAAATAAAAGCGGATGTTCAGGAGAATGCCCTTCTCCAGTATGCCGGGTTTTATCCTATCATCGCCTATTGCGCCGAAATAAATAGCCCTGTACTGAGAGAGTTCCTTGAGCGTATCCTCAGAGATAAGTTCGCCGGTCTTGAGGTAGTGGTCAGCACCGTGCGGGTATTCTGTCCATTCGATATCGAAGCCGAACCGCTCACCAGCAGCATCGAGCACCTTGCGCCCTTCTCTTACTATCTCAGGGCCTATCCCGTCGCCAGGGATTACAGGGATTTTATATTGTGTCATGTACTGTCCTCTTGTATTAACTGTACCTTAGAATTCCTGCGAGGTAATTAAATTAACTAAATGGGACGCTCATTTTCATTTGCTCAGGACCTCACGTATGGTCTTCAATAGTTTTTCAGCAGTATAAGGCTTTGACAGGAATGCATGTACAGTAGTGCCTGCAGCTTTTATAATTCCCCCATTCCCGGTTAATCCGCTTACTGCAATAATCCTGACATCCGGATTGATTTTACGCAGCGCCCGAATGCATGCATGGCCATCCATAACCGGCATCATCATATCCACAAGAACAATCTCGATCACCTCCCTGTACTGTACATACAATGCAACTGCCTCTGCTCCATCATTGGCTGTGATCGCCTTGTATCCATGTGTTTCCAGTACCCTTCTGGTACTCTCACAGATCCTGACCTCATCATCCACAACAAAAACCAATTCTCCCTGCCCTATAGAGGATTCATATCGCTGCACCTGTACTTTTAGTTCTTCAGTTATCGTAATCGCAGGCAGATATACCTTAAACGTTGTCCCTTTTCCGACCTCGCTGTATACATTTACAAACCCTCCATGCCCTTTCACGATTGCATGAACTGTTGAGAGGCCAAGACCAGTACCTTTACCAGGCTCTTTTGTCGTGAAGAAGGGTTCAAAGATCCGATCCATTACTCCAGGAGAAATACCATCTCCGTTATCTGAGACGGTAATGACGATGTAATTGCCAACTCTGGCCTCAATATTCATCCTGGCATAGTTCTCATCCATAAAAAGATTCTCAGCCGATATACTGAGGACCCCGCCATCCGGCATCGCATCACGTGCATTCACGCACAGATTCATCAGGATCTGATGTAATTGTGTTGCATCTCCAGATATAGTCCAGAGGTCTTTCGCTACATCAGTTCTGGTTTCGATAGATCTTGGGAACGTCTCTTTTGCAATCTTTTTGATCTCATATATAAGGTGTGTCACTTGAAGGGTCATATGCTCACCCTCGACCCCCCGTGCAAATGATAGAACTTGCTTTATCAGATCTGCTCCACGTTGAGTATTTGTTTCGATAATATTAAATAGTCTCTGACTCTGTTCATCTGTGAATTTTTCCCGCAATATCTGTGATGTCAGCATTATTGGCACAAGCACATTGTTCAGGTCGTGCGCAATGCCACTTGCAAGCGTGCCTATGCTCTCCATTCGTTGAGCACGGAAGAACTGCGCCTCGATCTTCTTTTTCTCAGTTATGTCAGTGTTGACGATAAGTATTGATTTCGGCCTTCCGTCGCTGTCGTGCACCAGGGTCCAGCGGCTTTCCACAATGATCTTTTTACCATTTTTCGTTACCTGCTCCAGCTCACCGATCCATTCTCCTCCCTCAATCACTCTCTTTCTGGCTTCGATAAGTATGTGTGGTTCTTCTTTATATAGGAGCTCATTGGCATTTTTGCCGATGGCTTCCTCTTCTGTCCAGCCGTATAAACGCACAGCGCTTTTATTCCAGTAGATAATTCGGTGCTCTAAATCCCAGACAATAATAGCATCCTGTGCTTTATCAAGAAGAGCGGCCTGGTCTTTTATTTTCTCCTCCATGTTCTTGCGCTCTGTGATATCTTTAACTGTCCCCATACTTGCCACCCTGCCGCGATAACTTATAAGCCCGACATTCATATTGACAATGATCCTGGCCTTCCCATCTCTGTGCAGTATGCGGAATTCGTATTCACGGGGGATATCTTCACCTGCCTGTCTACGATAGTATCGGTCTGCAACCATTCCCATATACTCTGGCGCAACAAGTTCTCGGAAATGTTTTCCAATAACCTCTTCCACCGCATACCCGGCCATTCTGGCAAATGCTTCATTGACAAATTGAATTTCTGCATCCTGAATGATAAAGACTCCATCCTGAATGTTATCTATTAATGTGCGGTATTTTTCCTCAGATTGCTGCAGCATCTCCTCTGCACGCTTGCGCTCGGCAGCATCTTCTATATTGAAAATGTTCACTATATGCCAGAGAGACCAGGCAATTCCCACAGCACTTATAGCACGGAAAATTTGAACAGGAATGCCAGACCAGGAAATAAACGATGCATTGTTTATTACTGAAGCCGGGAAAAAGTCCGCTTCAGGGACTATCAATCCACCTAATATCCCATAGAGCCCAAAAAATAAAGCAGCACATATAAAATATCTTTTGACAATAGCTTTTCTTAGTCTGTCAGCTTCGCTCTGGTAATATAAAAAAAATCCAATAGCACTTAAAATTGCACCTGGAAAACCCAGGAAGTATCTTGATGAAATATTCCAGGTATTATAGGATGTTACTCCTGATAATACTGGAAATCCAAAAAATAAAAGTGTTATTATAAATGGAAACCAGATACCTAGTCTTTTTGTCTTGCCGATATTAATCAACTGATAACCGAATAAAAAGATGAATAAATAGGAGATAAACAAAACTGAAGCACCAAAAATTTTTAGAAAAGAAGAATCTCCTTTAATGAGTATAAACAGATCTATAAACTCGTTTGTTCCGTGAATAACCCCAAACCAGGCCAAAAGCCATAAAATATAAAGCAATCTAAATCTACTCTTTTTGGTGATCCTGAGCTGCAAGAAAAGGATAATCCCGAGGACTACAAAGGCGAATCCATAAATGAAGAAAACAACATCCAGATTTTTAATAAAAATATCAGTTGACATATGTTATTCTCCATCGATTGGCAGTTATTTCCAATAATTGGTAGATATACTTCTGCCAATTCTGGCAATATCACATTGACCACTATACCTGAGTATTGCATCACTTAAACCTTTCGTTATGCAACACCTCGGTTGCGGTCGTTTTTATATATGCCATGAAATTCAGTATACTGCTAATCTTTAATTCTACACTCAAGATCAGAAACTTTTTATTATCCTCTGGTTCTACAGGTTTGCAGGTGATTGATATGCCCCATATAATGGAATTGTTCGGGAAGACACGGGTAGTGATTGAGAACGGGAAGATAATAGAAGTGGGTGAACCTGTGGCAGACTGGTGCCCTGTATTCAGCAAGGTCGCATCTGTCTCAAGACTCACAAAAGAAGAAGCAAAAAAGAATATGGAGTACAGGATAAAAGAACTCGGTATGTTTACACCGAATAGAAGGTTTGATCACGGTGTTTTTGTTAATTTTGGTGCAAGTGAGATAATGATGACCGCTCTTCGCAGGGGTCTTATTGATACTACAGTGACAGTATGCGATGGCGCAGGCACGGTGATTACGAGTAACCCGGATCTTGTGCAGGGTATGGGCGCCCTGATGTCTGGATTGATAGAGACAGAGCCGATACCGGAGATAATCGAGGGAATAGAGTTGCGTGGAGGAACTGTGCTTGATAGGGAGAGCGCAGGAATTGATCAGGCAGGAGGCCTCAGAAAAGCCTGTGAACTTGGATATGAGAGGATAGCTGTGAGCGTGGTCGGTACTGATGATGCAGGAGAACTTCGTGCGATAGAGAAAGAACATAATATCGATTTAATATTGATCGGTGCACACCTCACAGGTATACAGCATGCTAAAGCAGAGGGGTTCATCAAAGAGATGGATATAGTTACGGGATGCGCCTCAAAGATCGTGCGCCACATGGTTAAACCCGTTCTTCAGGTAGGTACCTCTGTTCCTATGTTTGCCATGACACAGATGGGGAAAGAACTGCTCTGTGAGCGGGCAAAGGAGGTTGAATCCCCAGTTCTCATCAACACCATGAGGCTGCCCGTACTGCCTGAACACAAGCAGCCAAGATTGATTGGTTAGCACTTATTAGTCTCTCAGCGCCGCAGCAATGCATTCCTCCGTAGTTGCAAGGATACTCTTCACGCCGCACAGGTTAGGCACATACTTATGCGCTTTACCTGAATTTACCATCATGCAGGTGAACCTCTCACTTGCAGGGGACACCACCATGCATGTATCACAGAAAACCTTTGCACCGCTTCTCTCTATGCGCTTTACCAGAAGAGGATGCTCTCTCTTTATGGCACGTGAGGTGCATATCCATACTTCCCTCTTCACCTCTTTGCCGTCTAAGAGCCGTGCTAATCGCTCAAGCTCATCAATGCTGCTGTGAGGGCATCCGAATGCTATCAGGTCAGGTGTGCCTGATGAATAAACCTCTTTTATCTGTCTCTCTTCGATAGTGATCCTTTCAGCGGGAGGTTCATATTTCCAGGCCTCAGGTGTGATACCCCGGACATGGTATAATGCCACAGCGCCAGAGGCTGCCATCGCTGCACCCAGTGATTTAAGTTCATCCTTTGATGGTCTGGATTTGAGTTTAAAGAACGGGACCCTGTCTCCTGCTATCTCACCCACGATATACCCAAGGGCTCCATAATCCGAATCGTGAAGCTCTGCATCTACCTGGATTAAGATATCGGGCCTTCTGTTCTCATCCAGATGATATCCAAAATTCGGTGTTTTGCCTGTTAATGCTGCTGCAAGTGCGCTTGGTCCTCCCTCCCTGTTCGTTCGCGCCCCGATGACAGAGTTGGCATATGAGATCGCTGAGGATTCGCTCCACGCCACATGGTCACCTAATCCTGCCAGATCATCAAAGATGCTGTACGGCGTGCAGGTGCATTCCGTTTTTACACCAAGCGCCTCGTATGCCCTTATGATCTTATCCTGCTTATCTGCAAAATCCCCTGCTATTCCCATCTCCATCCAGCATTCCCTGTCCATCCCTGCTGGATTCAGGATCGAGGGTACTGCCACTTTTCCTTTCAGATCTGATATCCACTCAAGGCCTGCCTCGCCTATGGTCTTGTACGAGACACCTGCGATCTGGGCGCTTTTTATGGGAATCAGCCTGTCGGCATCATAGATGTCTCCAAGGGCAACAAGTATCTCGATAGCCTTCTGGTATGTGGGGCCGCGCTCTCCATTGAGGAGCTTTTCTTCATCAGGTGTTAGGTACATCCATGCCTCCGTGACTTAGAATTTATACGAGAAGTTAAAACCACAGAGAGCACAGAGAACACAGAGACATGTTTAAAAAATCTCCGCGCGTTCTGTGTCCTGGTATGAAAAAGTTCAATTATATCGCATCTTAGATTCCGATGTGGTTCGGATAATATAAACACCGAACTGGTACGAACTCGATACGAACTCGGGCTTATGAGTTCGTTTAAGTTCGTTTTGAGTTCGTTGTTAATCGTCTTTTTCATGACAGAACAATTGTGATCGAACACGGATTGCACGGATGACACGGATTGGCACGGATTGAAATTACCCGTGAATATCCGTTTGATCCGTGTTCTACGCCACTGCTGTAATACTTTTTCATACCAGGGCGTAAAATTCGCAAAGATTGTAGTTATGCTTTGCGTTCTCTGCGTTCTTTGCGATGGACTAAATATTAACCGCAGATGAACGCCCAGAGTCACGCCTCTGGAGGGCGTGTACACGTATTGCGGAGCAATACGTGGGCGCGGAGTCGAGAACCCGCAGGGTTTCGGCATGATAAACGCAGATAGACGATTAACAAAAGCCATGTTTCTTTTTATTTTTGATTTCAGTTTCCATAGCAAAATCATTCTATTGCGTCCGATCCATCCTGTTTTCTCGAAGACTATAAAATATAATACCTTTTTTCGTCTTTATGGGGTTTTCTCTTGAATCTTCCATATAAATTCACTCTTATAATCCTTACATTTCGATAAATAAAAGTATCTCTTAAATTATTCGCAATGATATTTTATGTTTTGTATTTTTCTATTATTGTTTTTCCTACAATGTTTTTTATCCATCAACGCCCACCATAACACACTCCTCAGTTGTCGCCATAATACTGCGTTCGTATATACACTATCCTTGCGAGAACAATAAAGGGAATCTGTCCAAACAAATGGATAGTGGATGCTATTTTATTATACCGTGCAAGTATGGATTGTTGTGATTATATGCAACCGGTGATTTAATGTTAAACCCCGCCTTCGGCGGCGCATCCCCAAGGGTCTGGGGTCGCAACCCCAGCGCCATAAGGCTAATATTGACCGAAAGTATTAATAGTACGCTTATCTGCGGTTTTTTATATTCTCGATAGTTTTGAGGTGTTAATCGCTGCAGTTTAGCAGGCAACTTTTACCTCTAACGAAGTAGTTATAATCTCTTTGCTTAAGTACGCCATTTTTTCATCATCTGATAATGTCTCCAGGTAGAGTTCGATAGCCTCTTTTATGTTTGCCATTATTTCATCTAAAGAATCACCCTGAGTTTGACATCCTTCAAGCTCCGGACAATAAGCATAATACCCATATTCATCTTTTTCAATTACAACGCTGACTTTGCAATTCATTTCTTTCTCCTTAACTATCAATAGTGAGTTACGTTCTCATAATATTTTTGACCATCCGAAAATAAAAACTCTCATATTTTCGGCCGCCGCACCCTCTGGAATTTCCACCTCTTGCTTAGATCCATTGTAGCGTCAATCCCGACTTTCGTTCCGATACCGTTCTCAGATCTGGGATCAAGGGTACTGCCCCTCACGTTCGGGTAAATATAAATATCCTCATCGCCCTTAACGCGCGTCGCTATTGCGAACTCGATGTCGTTCGGGTCGAATATATTGATATCCTCATCCACTATTATCACATGCTTTAAGCTCTTATGTGCGGCAAATGTGGCCTCGATAGCTTTTCTTGCTTCATCGTCATCGCTGCTCTTATGTATCTGCACAGCAGCATGGAAATAGCAGCATCCGCCAGAAGTGAGTACCACGTTCCTTACATCTGCCACTTTTTTAACCTCATTGAATATCAAGGGCTCATAAGGTACACCCATCAGTATGTGATGCTCGCCGCCTGCAGGAAGGAGGGCATGGTAAATAGGATCGCGCCTGTGCATCATATTTGTGAGATGGATCACAGGCTGTTTCCTGATTATATCATACGTGCCACTTATATCCACGAATGGCCCCTCATCCGCAACTTCTGTGGGATGGATATACCCCTCAAGTACGATCTCAGCATGCGGGACTTTGATGCCGTTTTTGCATTCAAATAACTCAACAGGCTCGCCTCTGAGCGCTGATGCGTAGTTGAACTCCCGCCCTTCTGGCACGCGCGTTGAGACTGCAAACAGGATCACAGGGTCGATGCCGATAACAATTGCGATCGGCAGCGACTCTCCATTCTCAGCGGCTTTCCTGTGAAGATTATACGTGTGCCGGAATTCTACAAGCCGTGCCACAAGCCTGTCCTTTCCTGTTACCCCGAGCCTGTGTATCGAGGCATTCATTACCCCCTCATACTCTGAGACCACGACGCCAGCGGTAATATACGGCGCGCCGTCGCCTTCAAAATGCGTAAGGACAGGAAGCATTGATAGATCAGGTTTTTCAATAATTTCCTTTGCGGGCGAATCACCCACGATCTTTACTTCTCCCTCGGTTGGGCATGAGGACAGGTGATGTATTATTCTATCATGCGGTACCCCAAGGGCTTTTGCAAGCAGTTCCCTTGAGCCAAGGATATTCATGACCACTCTTGAGCCGTTGACATCAGTAAACAGTGTGGGTTCTTTTCCAACTGTGGCCGATACCTCATAGACCGGAGAGAGGGGTTCTCTGATCTCCCTGAGTACTCCTTCAGATCTGAGCTGTTCTAAAAATCGCCGCAATCCGATCACTTCCACCGCTTGTACAGGTCATGCTCAATACTCAGGAGATCAAGAGCACGGCCTGCCATGAAATTTATGATATCATCAAGAGATTCTGGTCTTGAATAAAAGGCCGGACTTGCAGGAAGTATATGTGCTCCTGCTCTTGCCGCCCGTCCCATATTCTCTATGTGAACCAGGTTTAAAGGCGTCTCACGCACCATCAGAACAAGTGGGCGTCTTTCCTTAAGGCAAACATCTGCCGCCCTTGAGATCAGTGTATCCGACATCCCGATAGCTATCGATGCAAGCGTCTTCATACTGCACGGCGCCACTATCATTCCTCTTGATCTGTGAGAACCGCTTGCTATAGGGGCTGTAAAATCATGATCGCCATATACATTATCACCCAGTTGCTCAATGTCATGTATTGAGAAATCGGTTTCAATTTTGATAAGTTGTTTTGCCGACTCTGACAGGATCAAATGAGTCTCAAATTCTTTCATGCTTTTTAGAGTTTCAAGAAGGCGTATCCCGTATTGAACCCCTGAAGCGCCGCTGATGCCTATAATGATCTCATCGCTCATATTATATCCGACTGTTTTCGTCTCAATCTCCCCAGTAACTTCTTTATTCTGCTCTTGTTGACGTTTTTTATCTTGATTCTGAGATATCCCCGCTTTGAATTAATCACCATTTTAAATACAGTATCCTCCGGGCAGGATTCA
This sequence comes from Candidatus Methanoperedens nitratireducens, assembly GCF_000685155.1. Lineage (GTDB taxonomy): Archaea > Halobacteriota > Methanosarcinia > Methanosarcinales > Methanoperedenaceae > Methanoperedens > Methanoperedens nitratireducens. The sequence continues at coordinate 2,293 of NZ_JMIY01000003.1, read as the reverse complement.
AGAAAATTCTCAATCTCTCCTGCTACCGTCTCCTTATTAATTCCTGTATATTCAATGCTCATACTACTCTCCTTGGGGCGCAGGGGTAGCGGAAACTCTCTCTTTTAAGTAAGAGAGGAAGCGTACCCCGCCTCCCAAATAATATTATTGACCATAAAATATTTACATCTATACGTTTTAATATATGAATGTGGATATGGATAGAACGATTAAACTTAAACTGGATATGTCGGATGAAAGCAAAGAAACCCTCCGACAGACCATGACCCTTAGCAATCAGGTCTTTAACGAGATTGCTCAGTATGGTTTTGATAACCACACTTGCAGTAAGGTAACTGTCCACCATGCTACTTATTACAACATTCGCGGAAAGTACCCAGAGCTTCCGTGTTCTATCCTTCAGGGAATAAGAGATGTTGCCTGTGAATCTCTCAAAAGTGTTGAGCTTAAGAGACTTCCTAAAAGTAAACAATTCTCTGCTATCAGGTATAACAAGAGAGTCTGCAACATCAACCTTCAGAAGAGAACTGTTACTCTTGCATCCACTAAGGGCAGGGTAAAAGCTACTTTTCCGATTCCTGAATACTACAGGCGTTATCTTGATTGGGAGATTAGAACCTCCACACTTAGCTATAACAGACAGCTGGACACTTTTTACCTGCATGTTACTGTTCGCAAGGATTCCCCCCAAGCATCTGGAGATAGAGTTATCGGAGTAGACAGGGGAATAGTTAATATTGCAGTTGCTTCTAACAATAAGTTTTTCAATAGCAGTCAGATCAAAAACATTAGAGCAAAGTACGCATACCTTAGAGCGGAACTCCAGAGCAAAGGCACACGATCTGCTAAGAGAAAACTCAGGAAGATAAGCGGACGTGAGGAATGGTTTGTTAAGGATATTAACCACTGCATCTCTAAGGCCATTGTTGCTATGCCCTGTGATGTGATCGCTATTGAGGATTTGAACAGCATAAGAGTTCAGAGCAGAACCAAAGGAATTTAGTTTAATAGAAAGCTGAATAACTGGAGCTTCTATCAGATTGAGCAGTTTTTGAGATATAAGGCTGAGGCTGCTGGAAAATCGGTTATAATGATTGATCCCAGGTACACTAGCCAGAAATGCTCTAACTGTGGACATATCTACAAGGGTAACAGGAAAGGTAACTCGTTCCACTGTGTTAAGTGTGGGTTTAGCCTGCACGCTGATCTTAATGCTGCTCGGAATATTGCCAGCGTTGGTAAACTGATGCTGGTAGGCTGCCCTGTCAACCAGCCAAATGTAGCGTGTAATGAAGTCGAAGCCGATATTGGAATTGAGACTGAACATAGTTACAAGCTCCTGCCCTTTAGGGCTGAGTAGTTGACATCCATTATGCTACAATCGGATTAATATATATCTATCTCTCTAACGATATCAGGGCAATGTTTCAATCCCTTCTGGGTCTTCTAATTGATTGCAATGGCATAGCATAAATGCTTATTTTTCAATATAATCCTTTCTAAATCCTTTAAAAATATGACCCATTTCAAGAACCTGCTGCATACCAGCTATTTATATACATTCAGGAAATGAGAGAACGAAAAGATCAGAGTACTATATAACATTCGATCTTTTTACCGGCGTCTTTTCGCCAAGTTCTATTATACTGACGTTCACACACAACATTCAGCCAAATTAAAGTTCCCATTTACTTCGTATGACCAATCAGAATATTTAAAATCAATATTTGATTGATCCGGCTCATCAAAATTTAAATTTATATCAAGGTTAGCTAATAGCTTTTCAAACTCAAAAACGCATTTTGGTGGGTATTTCCACAATAAATAGAGGGATAAATTATCTAAAACCTCTTTAAAGCTCATATTATCGAGTTTAGGTCTTAGATACTGTATAAAATTATGCATCAAGAACCTCATGAAAAAATCGCCATAATTACTCTCTTTTTTTCTAAAATATGATCCCTCTATATTTAAATAAGATTTAGACTCTTTATTGGTTTGTTCTATAGTAAATCTCTCCAGATATTTCTGTATTACCGTTTCTGGCTTACTTTTAAGTGAGATCGAAAATAAGGGCATAAAATCTTTATACTCCTCACCCTTAACTAAAAAAAGATTTCCAGCGACTTTATTCCAAATACATCTTTTCAAAGGATAGATAACATAACTTTTACCTTTAATAATCCGTTTAATTGGATTTGTCTTATTGAAGATGTCAATTTCTCTGAATTCTTTACCAGATAAACTTACAACAAAATTTTTATTAAGTCGAGTAGTAAGCTTTATTGAATTT
>NZ_JMIY01000002.1:472861-545726 GCF_000685155.1 Candidatus Methanoperedens nitratireducens | reverse complement strand
ACGATAACCAATTTTTTGAATTGGTAAATTAACTTCTGTAAAAATTTCTTGAATATATCACTGTTAAGCGTCTCTGCAAACTCATAAATGAAATGTTTTGCGTTAAGTGATCCAAGGACACAGTGTTTCTCTTTCCTTTTATACTCATATTTGACAGTTGGATGACTGCCAACAGGAAACCAGCCATAAGTAAGATATGGAGCTATCGGAAAGATGCTTTCATCCAGAAATAAGACCTCGTATCCACTGCTGACAAATGGTTGAATTCGCTGTTTGAAGTTTTTTTAAAATCTTCTTGAAGATTTATATTGGCTTTCCTATGAATCGGTCGAGGTTTTTGGCATGAAAAACCAAGACGATGGAGTATGCGTCTTACTTGATCTGGTTTATAGGACACATTATATAACATTTCTATGAGTTGCATAACAAGTTTTGTTGTCCAAATTATAAATGGAAAACCCTGTTCTTGGGGCGACTTTGAGAGTATAGGTTTAAGATTTTCTATCTGTTCATCTGTTAATCTCTTCGATCTGCCTGGTTGTTTTTTGTTGCACTTTCTTGATATTCCTTCTGATTGAAGGCGGATAAGCCAATCACGAACAGTTGTTAGTGGATATTTTAAGGAAGAGCCTATTTCATTAAAAGTCTTGCCTTCCTTGCGCAGAATCGCTGCAAGGAGCCTTAATTTTGCTTTTGGATCTTCTTCTTTATGGTATAACTCGGTCAATTCTCTTGTGGTATAGTTTGGCAGAAACGATTCTCCTTTTGGAATTTTCACCATCTTAAACAACCACAGACACTCATATCAAATAATATGCTGGGATAATATTTACAAATTACGAATATCTCAGCATTATGCTATAACTTAAACGAACTCATGAGCCCGAGTTCGTTTTGAGTTTGTACCAGTTCGTCTGTGACAAGAAGTTACATCATGTATTGCCGTATGCTACCCCTTCCGTTTTGGGTAATCCTACTGAGATGTGCGTCAGCGGTAACGCTGGGGTGCAAAGCTCTCAGGACAATATGGAGAAATTCAAAAGACTGATTTGAATGAACTGTTAGGATAAGAATACCACGAAGAAAACGAAAGTTGAACCATTGCAAGAGTCGTAACACGAGATAAGCGAAAATAGTCTGACACGCTTAAACCAAAAGGTACAGAATCAGACCATAATGGCTGCGAACACGTTATGGGGAACGGACAAATGATTCTCGGCTTAAAGATGGCTTCTAAAGTATTCAAAATATGCATGATGTAGAACTTGGTAAACCCAATATGCTCCAGAAATGGTAGGAACTCCGTAAGGGGCAACAATGGCATGCTGGGCAGAGGAATGAGTAAAAAGCGAATGATACTGTGTAATGCAGTATATAGAGGATCAAAAAAGCCTCAATCCGAAAGGATGCTGACTTACTCAACGGTATTTTATTGTGGAAATGAAGGTAAATCTATGAAAGTAAGAAATTCAACTACATCGAAAGATGAGAAGCTTACTAACGTGCAACTTCGAGACCAGTGGAATAAAATCGACTGGAATAAAGCTGAAGAACACGTCAATAGACTACAAGTCAGGATCACAAAAGCAGTAAAAACAGTAAAATGGTATCTGGTTAAAAGGTTACAATATTTGATAACCCACTCGCATTATGCGAAACTGTTAGCAGTAAGAAAACCCACTCAAAATACAGGAAAAAGAACGGCAGGGGTTGACGGTGAAACATGGTCATCATCGAAAGCCAAAATGGAAGCCGCTCTTAATATAACTGACAAAAAGTATGCAGCAAAGCCGTTAAAAAGGGTTTTCATTGAAAAACCCGGAAAAAAGAAGAAACGACCTTTAGGCATTCCCACCATGTATGATAGAGCGATGCAATCACTCTATGCTCTAGCATTAGAACCGATTGCAGAAGCAACAGGTGACAGGACATCATTTGGCTATAGAAAAGAAAGAAGCACACATGATGCCTGTGAACAAGTCTTCGTTTGCATGAGCGGGAAGCACTCCCCCGAATGGGTACTCGAAGGAGATATTAAAGGCTGTTTCGACAACATATCTTATCAATGGTTAATAGACAATATCCCTTTGGATAAATCGGTTCTAAGACAATTTCTTAAAGCAGGCTATATATTTGAAAGCCAGCTATTCCCAACAGAAGCAGGAACCCCACAGGGTGGTATAATATCACCAATCCTTGCTAATATGACATTGGACGGGATTGAGAAACTGCTTGCAGATAAATACCGCAATAACAAGAACGGTAGAAGATATAGCGATCATGCTGCAAAACATAAAGTGAATTTTGTTCGTTATGCAGATGATTTTATCGTAACTGCAAAAAAAAAATGAGGAAATAGCTAAAGAAGTCAAGGAACTGATCAAAGACTTCCTGAAAGATAGAGGTCTAGAACTGTCTGATGAGAAAACGATAATTACCCATATCGATAACGGCTTTGACTTTCTGGGATGGAATTTCAGAAAGTACAATGGTAAGCTTATTGTTAAACCATCTAATAAATCTATTGATAAAGTTACTGAAAAGATCAGTGATATAATCAAGAGAGGAAAAGCATGGAAACAAGAAGTTTTAATCGATGCTCTGAATCCAGTTATAACAGGTTGGGCTAATTATCACCAACCTGTTGTATCCAGCGAAATATTCCAAAAACTTGATTCAAGAATCTGGAATATGCTCTGGCACTGGGCTAAGAGAAGACATCCTGAAAAATCCAATAAATGGATTGCTGATAAATATTGGCATCCAGAAGGACATCGAAAATGGATGTTTTCTGAAGGAGATAAGAAACTAAAACTCCTATCGGACATAAAAATTGTCAGGCATACGAGACTAAAGTTAGATATGAATCCGTATATTGATGAAAACTATTTTATTTTACGCAAAATAAAACAGGAAATCAAGAAGCTAAAAAGTTTAGCAAAAAGTGTTTGGGGTAATATAACAAAACCAGAAACCAAGACCATAACAAATAACTGTTGCCCGAATTAAAGGGTTATAAAATGCTTGAGCGGTATGAAGGGAAACTTTCACGTACCGTTCTGAGAGGAGAGGGAGCAAGTAATTGCTCCTTTTTACTCGGCTGTTTATATTAGCTGAACTACATCCGAGTCTAAGATGCGATATATATTGAACTTTTTCATACCAGGACGCAAAGAGCGCAAAGCACAGAAATAAGAAATATTAATCTGTCGAGTAGAGCTCATAGCCTACCTTTTGTTGAGGTATTAGCCCCAAGGTTGCCATGAGCCCCCTCACAGAACCGGACGTGAGGATTTCCCTCATCCGGCTCTTCAGAAGCACATCCTCCGTAGAGTCTTAGACATCAGTTTTGTTGTCATTTATTCTCCACCTCTGAGTGTGGTAGATGTGACCCTGAAGTCACTCGTGCTCTTGTCAGTCCCTTCCCTCTACAGGAGTTACCCTGCTTCATCAGTACTACGAACTGATCCGACCCCCAGAATGCCATTTGCAATATCTCACCGTTCATAGGCTTGATATCGTATACTCCTTTTGGGAGAGCACACTGGGTCTCCCGAGTTCCCATAGTCTCCGTTTGATACCGTGCTGCGGTCTTAGACCCCGTTGGATTCACAACACCTTGCCGTGTCGCATAGCTCTCTGCTATATTCCAAGACTGGAGATGCTTAATATCGGTGGTGTGATTGCTGCCTTCTGTTACGCAAATAACATCAGCTTCCAAGATCAGCAAAATTTCGGGGCTTATAACCTTCACTTCCATTTCTCTTCTTTTTTTTTATTATTATTGCGGCCTGGTATCCCTTCCCCCCAGCTTCACAACAACCTGTTACCAGATTGGGTGTGGGGTTCAGTTCAAAGGTGGCGGCTAACCTTTCCTCAGGCTGGATTTTCACCAGCTGGCGAGTATGAGCTTTGCTCGGCACACTTGCGTCCTTTGCGCTCTTTGCGGTGAACCCAACGGTTCATCAAGCAGGCAATTAGATGCCAGTATTCACGCACCTGCACCCATTTGTATTATCTGATACTGCAACTATGCATTGATAAAAAAGTAGTTAAAGTTAGGAGGAATTAACGGATGGTCTCATGCCAGGCAAAACGTATTAATACCATAACGTATGAACATACGTACATATGTTAAATGGAGATTTAACTACTGCAAAAAAGTATTTCTTCAGTGCACTAAGCGATGAAACAAGACTTTTGATACTCTATGCATTGAAAGAGAACGGCGGCATGTGCGTGAGCGATATCTGCAAGGCAACAGGAAAAGACCAGAGCCTCATCTCACATCACATGTCATGCCTGAGAAACTGCGGGCTTGTCAATACTGAGAGAAATGGAAAATTCGTGATCTACTCGATAAAGAATGAGCTTATCTCAGAGATTCTCGACCTATCTGACAGGCATGTAAAGGAAATGCTTGAGGGAATACTTTCCTGCGAGGTTGTTAATAACAAGAATAGGAGTTAAAAAATGGTGGCTTTAATCAAGATACGGGATCTGAACATCAATGTCAGCGGTAAACAAATCTTGAAGAACATAAATCTGGACATAAACGAGGGCGACAGCATAGGTATAATCGGTAAGAGCGGAGCAGGGAAAAGTACACTCCTGCACTTGCTCCGCGGCTTTGAGGAATTTGAGGATATTACTGGCGAGGTAATTTTCAACATCTCCTGCTGTCCCGGATGCGGTAAAGTAAGCCCACCGAGCAGTGCAGATAAAGCCTGTCCGAAATGTGGCATTACGACTGAACTTAAGAGGGTGAATTACCTGAACTCAAAGGGTATGCACAGGAGAATCATGGAAAGAACTGCTATCATGATGCAGCGAACCTTTGGTTTATACAGCGACGACACCGTGCTGGAGAACATCATGCACAGCTTTGAATATTCCGATATTCCTAAAGAGAAACGTCCCTATGTTGCAGCAGAACTGATCGAAAAAGTGAAGCTATCCCATAGAATGACATACACAGGAAAAGAGCTGAGCGGCGGAGAGAAGCAAAGAGTAGTTCTTGCACGCCAGCTTGCAAAATACCCGATGCTTTTACTTGCAGATGAACCGACCGGAACACTTGACCCGAGGACTGCCAAGCTTGTGCATGAGAGCATATTAAAAGCAAAGCAGGAACATAACATGACCCTGCTGGTTACTTCTCACCTTCCGGGCGTTTTACATGACCTGACAAATAAAGCGATCCTCTTAGATAGAGGAGAGATCATTGAGACAGGAAAACCGGATGAGATTATTGAGAAGTTCTGCGCAATGACAGGAGTGGTGTGTGAGGGGAAGGTAGAGGGAGGCAAGCCTATTATTATTCTAAAAGATGTGAAGAAGAAATATTATTCCTATTCTAAAGGTACGATCCCTGCCGTGAATGGCGTGAGCTTTGAGGTCAATGAAGGTGAGATTTTCGGAATAATAGGTACAAGCGGAGCCGGAAAGACAACGCTCTCAAAGATCATAGCAGGCATTATGGAGAGAGACAGCGGAAAAGTGGATGTGAGGATCGGGGATATGTGGGTTGATATGACCGAGAAGGGGACTGAGTTCAGGGGACGCGCTAAGCCACATATCGGTTACATGCACCAGGAATATTCTCTCTACCCTCACAGGAATGTGTTTTATAACCTGACAGAATCGATAGGCTTGAAACTTGAGCCCGAACTTGCCAGAACAAAAGCAATAAACGCATTGAAAGCGGTGAGTTTTGATGAAAATACCGCTCACGAGATCCTTGATAAGACCCAGTACGAGCTCAGCGTGGGAGAACGCCAGAGGGTGACAATGGCGCAGGTTCTGATAAGAGAGCCGAGGATTATTATTTTTGACGAACCCACGGGGACCATGGACCCGATCACAAAGAATGAGGTTGCAAACTCCATTCTGACAGCAAGGAAAGAAACATGGACGACATTTATTATCGTTTCTCACGATATGGAGTTCGTCAGGAACGTATGCGATCGTGCTGTGCACATGAAGCTTGGTAAAATAACAGCAACAGGCGATGCTGGTTCTGTGCTTGAGGAAATCACATACGAGGAAAAACCTGACAGAGAAAAGACTGCTGAGGACAGGGACAACGACCTGAAAAAGTATCTAAAAAGGGCGCACGAGAATGCAGAGCCTGGGGATCTGTGCGCTCTTGAGTTCTATACATTGAAAGCGAAAGAGACCGCTGCTAAACTCAATAAGGATATCAGCAGCGAACTTGAGACTCTCAAGCCTGCGTACGAAAAAGGAATCTATGAAATGCTTAAAGAAGCGGAACGATACGCATCAGAAGGGCAAACATACGAGATGGATGTTTACATTGAAGATGCGATGAAATACGCTGCCTGTGCAGGTATAGATATCTCAGGGGAGCTTCCAAAATTTATGCCTGCATACGAAAAAGGTCTTGCTGAGGCTCTTCAGGAAGCTGAGAGGCATGAAGCGAAAGGTTTCCTTGGGATGTCGTATCAATATATTCATAGGGCAGGCAATTATGCTGCAAAGCTTGGAAAGAACATAGAGGAGATATTAAAATCATTGCCGTGGTATGAGAGATGGACGCTGACAGATATACATATGAAATTGAGGTGAAAATATGTGCATGGTAGGAGATGTGCCTGAATTCAATATAGAGAACATAGAGATGGACTTGAAAGAATACGTTTGCCTGGATTGCGAAAACAAATTTAAGGGACTTGGTAATAGCGTTATCTGTCCTGCCTGCAAATCCAGCAATGTTGAAATTGTGAGTGCGGAGAAATGAAGAGCTGCTGCTGTAGAATTGAGGATGCTGCAGCATATTATCAGGGAGAAACAAAATCTGGCGAGAAATGGACCCCGGCCTTTATAGAATATGTTGATGCAGAGAAATGCAACGGCTGCGGGATGTGCGTGAAGGTCTGCTCTCGTGGAGTCTATGAGATTCAGGAATTAAACCGTAGAAAGGTCTCAGTTGCTGTAAACGCTGGTAACTGTGTGGGAGATGGTAGCTGCCACATGGTATGCAAACCGAAAGCGATGGTATGCGTACCAAGAAGGATATAGTAACCTAAAAGCAGTAGCAATCGGCACTATAGGTGCTAATTTATAATCATACGAGGAGGCTCTCATGAAAAGACGGATGGATACAATTGGAGAAACTGTAAAAGGACATATAGCAGAGGCAAAGTTAAGTCCCCTACAGGATGAAATACGGAAATATATACTAATGAGGTTTGTAAAGGATGGCAGACCCCCGTCTCCTAAAGAAATTATGGAGGAGTTGGGGTTATCCTCTGCAGATGCGGTACACCAAACCATTGAAAAACTTCAAAAGTTCGACATTATAATGAGGAAAAATGACGAAATAATCTCTGCTTATCCCTTTTCTGCTACTGAGACACGTCATAAAGTGATTTTTGAAGATGGACATGAGGTTTATGCACTCTGCGCTACAGATGCCCTGGGCATCCATTTTATGCTGGATAAGGGTATAACCATCCTGTCCAGATGCCCGGAATGCGAAAAAGAAATGAGAATAGCGGTTAAAGACGGCAAAATCAATTCCTGTAATCCTGAAGAAATCATTGAATTTGTGAGTGATAGAGAAAGAGGCGGATGTACAGCGGAAACTTTGTGTCCTTTTATCAACTTCTTTTGCGCCAGGGAACATTTGCAGGAGTGGAGAAAGAAAAATCCTGAATTTAAATATGGTGAGATTTACTCGCTTGATGAAGCTTTAGAACATGGCAAAACTATATTTGGTAATTTCCTAAAGTAATATGGGGGTTAAAGTATGGATAAATATGATTTAATAATCCTCGGCAGCGGCTCTGCTGCTTTCGGGGCTGCAATCAGAGCCGTCGAATTGGGGGCAAAGGTTGCGATGGTCGAGAAAGGTACAATCGGCGGAACCTGCGTGAACGTTGGCTGCGTGCCAAGTAAACACCTGCTCAGGGTCGGGGAAATAGGCTACTATAAGAGCCACGGCCACAGAGGGCTGGATATCAGCTCATCCATTGATCTCGCTGGCGTAATAAGCGACAAGAGAGAGATAGTAGAGAACATAAGGAAGAGCAGGTATACCGATGTGATCGAGCCACTGGGGATAATACTGTTGAGAGGAAAGGCTGCTTTTATTTCAAAAAACGAAGTTAAGGTGAATGGAAAGAATATACAGGCAGATAAATTTATTATTGCCACCGGTTCCTCGCCATATATCCTTCCGATAGAAGGGATCGATAAGGTGGATTATCTCACCAATGTCGAGGCCATGGAGCTATCCAAGCTTCCTGAATCAATGATAGTGATAGGTGGGAGGGCGCTCGGCCTTGAATTTGCCCAGATGTTCTCGCATTTCGGGACGAAAGTAACAGTGCTGCAGAGAAGTTCCAGGATCATACCTGAAGAAGAGAGCATAATCTCAGATTATCTCAAAGCCTATCTTGAGGAAGAGGGCATGAATATCCAGATAAATACAAGTCTAAAAAGTGTAAGGAAAGAAAAAGGTAATATCACAGTCACGGCACTGGCCGGGGATGATACGAGAGAATTTGAGGCTGAAAAACTCCTTATTGCAACAGGCAGAAGGCCAAATACTGAGGATTTAGGTCTTGAAAAAGCAGGTGTCAGCGTTGATAAGAATGGTGCAGTAATCGTGGATGAGGAAATGAGAACATCAGCCCCAAATATCTGGGCAGCAGGCGATGTCCTGGGCGAGCCCATGCTTGAGACCGTGGCGGGCAAAGAGGGTTTCATTGCTGCACAGAACGCCCTGACCGGTGAAAGGAAAAAGATGGATCTTAGAGCCGTGCCTCACGCCGTGTACACTATTCCTCAGGTAGCAAGCGTGGGTCTGACCGAGAAGAAGGCTGAGGAAATAGGCATAACCTGCAGGTGCAGCACCATATCAATGGAACTTGTGCCAAAAGCAGTGCTGACAAAAGATACAAGGGGACTGGTTAAAATGGTGATCGAGGATAGAACAGAGCGCATACTCGGTGTGCATATACTCGCCTCACTGGCTGCGGATATGATACATGAAGGAGTGCTTGCTGTAAAATACGGAATGACACTTGATGATATTATAGATACTGTGCATGTTTTTCCCACGATGACCGAGGCTGTTAAGCTGGTGGCGCAGTCCTTTAGAAGAGATATCAGCAAGATGAGCTGCTGTGCTGAATAGAGTAGAAAGTTTGAAGATAAGATTTAAGTCCTACTACGTCTTACCAGTAAGATATGGAAACTATAACAATTAGTGCAAAGGGACAGATAGTCATACCCTCCAGAATAAGGAAAAAGTTCGGACTTAAGAAAGGCGAGAAGCTGGCGATCATAGAAGAGGACGGCTGTATTAAAATACTTCCGCCCACGGATATTACCACGCTCTGTGGGACGTGGTCAGACCTTGACCCGAAAGCTGTAAGAAAGCAAATCGAAGAGATGCGCAGAGAAGATAGATATTAGATGATAACTATACTGATCGATACGATGCATGTGGCTGACATCCTCATAGATGATTCATATTTTGAGCTTGCTCGGGCAATACAGAACGAAAAGATGACAGGGCTTGCTTCGGTAATTACGCTCACGGAATTGATTAAGATACGCGGCATGAAAGATAAAGAAAAAATGTACAGCGATCTTGACAGGTTGATAACCTCCAACCTGGTTTTTATGGATGTTGACAGCACGATCGCCATGCGCGCCGGAGAATTGCGCCTTAAATATGATATCCCAACGGCAGATTCGCTTATTGTAGCCACAGGCATAGTTGAGAATGTAAAGCACATTCTGACAGACGATGAGCATTTTAAACCTTTAAAGAATATTATCAAACCTATCGACTTAAAAACAGCGTTAAAACTTGTCAAATAATACTACGATCGTGTGCTCTGGCACAACGTAAATTTTAAGTATGCTCAAACTTAAACTCACTTATGGGAGGAGGTTAAGAATGACGTTTAAACCCTTTGAAGAAGAAGGTACCCTTATCGAAGACCAGTTTATGAACTGGAACAAGATGATCGTACCGCCCTATGATAAGAATTCTGTAGATGCCTATACCAGAACACGTGTAATTCTAATGAATGGTATAGAGAACAACAGTGTTCTCACATCTCATGCCATTGCCCGAATGATTGATAATGATGAGATCAAGCGTCAGCTTGCGCTTATCCGGCGGGTGGATTCCCAGCAGCAGCAGACGGTTAACTGGTTAACACCTGCAAACCAGTCAGTTGTTGAGACCACCATTGGTTACGAGCAGCTTGCAGTTGACCTTACTGCAAATCTCGCCAGGAACGAGCCTGATGATTACTTCAGACAGGTTCTGGATTTTGCACTGATCGAGGACTTTGATCATCTATTCCGCTATGGCTGCCTGATGGAGATACTCGAGAACAAGGATCCGAGTTCTATTACCCAGGGCAGGACTGAGGTTAAACCAGGACGTCCGACTGAAATTGAGCACCGCCATCCATATGATGAGATGAGAGAGCACTTCAATAAAGATACTGCAAGTATCAAGACAAAGATGAACTACCACACTATTGTCTCGGCAGAGCAGCAGACCGAGCTATTCTACAAATCCCATGGTTTCATGTACGGGAATGATCTGGCCCGAAAGCTCTATGCCGAGATCGCGGAAATCGAGGAACAGCATGTCTCGCAGTACGAGCTTGTTGGTGACCCGAATGAAACACCACTTGAGAGAATGGCGCTTATACAGCTTAACGAGGCCTATAACTATTACTGCTGTGCGCAGACCGAGCCAGATGAACGGATAAGAGGAATCTGGGAGGAGTTCATGTCTGATGAGATCACCCACTTTATAATGTGCAATGAGCTCATGCAGAAATTTGAAAAAAGAGATATCGGGGATATACTCAGGGCCGATACCATTAAGCCATTGATCGTGCTTGAACCGAATAAGGACTACGTCAACCATGTCATAGATACACAGGTAGATCTGCAGCCATACAACATGAGATTTGTAAGAACTGATGAGCTTCCCAGTGACTGGCCATCCTTTGCCTTCAGAGAAGAAATGAACGCAGGCGGTGTGCCTTCAGAGGATGTTGTTAAGCGAGCAGAAAAAATTGTAGCCTGATAGTTAGAGATGGCAATTGTATTTTTTCACCTCTAACTTTTTCCATAAGCTATCAATGTTCAGGAACAGGTATTTGAGCTGCAGGAAACATTTTTCTGTTTTTCATAAATTCCCTTGCTCTCTTCATTGCTGTTGCGTAAGTAAACATCCATCCTTCGTTAATTAAAATAGTCCCATCTCTTATAGTCTCTTTGCTCATGACCCCGTTCCCAAACTCCATCACAAGCTGGATTGTAGCCATACACGCTGCAGAATACTCATCCATATCCCTTGACTCTGTTGCAATATCGTGAAGCAGCATCTTGAACAGTGTTCTGAATTTATTAGCGGGCATGAACACGTCCTGGCATATCTCTGCAAGAGCATTGATTTCAACAAGGTCACCTGTTAACCTGTTGATCTTATCTTCATTCCAATTCTCAACTGGATAATCTGTATCCTCATAAGCATCCCACACATGTTGTAAGATCTCTTCTATCTCTTTCTTATTCTCACTCCTCCTCAAAGTGTATTCTGATGATCTTAACTCAGGTCTGGTGGATAAATAAAGCCTCAAAAGAGTTCTTAGCTTCTCACCACCTTCCCCTTCCACAGTATTTAAATTTTTGATGATTTTGTACTCCAGGTCGGTTAATGCTACAATCAAATATCTATTCATTTTACACCTGGCCCCCTGTATACCTGTAATGTATTCATGTAACCCCCACAATCTATACTCCTGCTTACATAGCATCAGCTCCAGTTAATAAGATGAGCCATGTCGTCCACAAATTCCCCAATCTGTGGTATATATCGCTTTTTAGTACAATAAGATAGGTGTGTCACTCAGCCTATATATAATCTTGTTATAATACACAGGTAAACGCTACTCTATGCCGATTCTGGAGTTTGCTCAGGGGTCTCAGGGAATAATTTTTTGGTCTTCATGAATTCTCTTGCTCTCTTCATTGCTGTTGCATAAGCAAACATCCATCCCTCATTAATCAAAATAGCCCCATCTCTTATAGTCTCTTTGCTCAGGACCCCGACCCCAAACTCCATCAGAAGCTGAATTGTAGCCACACACGCTGCAGAATACTCATCCATATCCCTTGATTCTGTTGCAATATCGTGAAGCAGCATTTTGAACAGGCTTCTGAATTTACTGTTGGGTATGAAGTCTCGCTCGCCTGTTCTTACAAGAGCATTGATCTCCACAAGGTCGCTCATCAATCTATCGATTTTATCCTCTTCCCATTGCTCGACCGGATGATCTGTTAGTTCATATTGAGACCATACCTCACGCAGGGTCTCTTCAATCTCTTCCTTATTCTCACTTCTCTTCAGGGCATATTCTGATGATTTTAACTCTGGTATGGTGGCTATATAGAACCTCAAAAGATTTCTCAGTTTTTCGCCATCTTCTCCTTCGACTATTCTTATCTTTTTAAGAATCTCATACTCCATATCTGTCAGGGTTACAGTCAAATCTTTTGGCATCTCTCACCTTTTTTAATATCTGTTTCCCTAACAGATTTGATAGCCCTCAATCTGCATCATAGAGTGTATATTCATCCTATCAGCTCCGCCACGAAAATACATTCTTCTTCGTCCTCAGGGACACATTCTGCACCTTTTTTACAATAGTATCGTGGATCAAGATGCTTTCGGGCTATTCCGCCAAAAAATCCCCTCAATAGATCACAGTATGTACATTCCTTCCCCCTCATCGGCAGCCCTTTGATCCTGAATCTAACTTTTTTTTTCTCTACTTCTATTGCTACTTTCATGCCAGATTTCTCAAATTCTCCCTGGATATCCTCTATCTTCGAGGTCTTAAGATCCATAGCAGCTTGCTCACCAGCCTCAAACATCAGGACCGAATTTGCGGAACTGGTTACGACATTATTGCAAACATCGATATAAGCTTCCAAAAATCTTCTGAACAATTATTCACACCCTTTATCATTGTTAACAATCATATTTCATACCTAATAATTCTTACTGTTAGTAGTATGGAGTCAAACCAAGCTAATATTTATCTGGATTAATAACCGTAGGATTAATCCAGGTAAAAACGTAACGAATCGGGAGAACTGGTAGACAAAGTGAATATAGAGGATAAGACAAAAGAACGATTAGTAAATGAATTGGTGGAGCTGCGCCAGAGAGTTGCTGAGTTAGAAAAAGAAAAATCAGAGACACAGATCAAGCGAGCTGAGGAGGAGCGAGATCGGCTATGCTGCGAAGCTCCTGCCGCTCATGAACGGGTCACCATCCTCGAGAGCATAGCAGATGCATTCTGCGGACAGTGCTGTACTGACGAAGATCGCAGTAGTATCACCACCATACTTGAGAGCATAACAGATGCGTTCCTGGCCCTCGATCAAAAGTGGAGGGTTACATACATGAATCCAAAGGCTGAGCAGCTCCTGAGGAAGAAGCGAAGCGACCTTATCGGCAGGATATACTGGAATTTGTTCCCGGATATCGTTGATACGGTCGCATACAGGGAGCTTAACAGGGCAGTGGCTGAGAATATCACGGTCAAGTTCGAGCAGTTCTACCCGCCTCTTGATACATGGTTTGAGGTCAGGGGCTTCCCTTACAAAAAAGGCGTGTCGGTTTTCTTTCGTGATATCACAGAGCGCAAGCGGATGGAGGATGCGGTGCGCATAGCGCATGATAAACTGGAGGTACGGGTTCAGGAACGCACAGCAGAACTGACAAAAGCAAATAAAGCATTGCAGGCTGAAATCACCGAGCGCAGATTGGCTGAGGAGGCCCTGCGTGCAAGCGAGGAACGCTATCGCCGTATTGTTGAGCTCTCTCCTGAGGGGATCGTTATCCATAACCTGCATGAGATTGTTTTTGCCAATCCTGTAGCCGCAAAAACTCTTGGCGCCTCAAATCCGCAGGAACTCATCGGAATCCCGATACGCCAGATTATACACCCTGATTATCATGATATCGTCGCGGAGCGTATCAGCATGGAAAAAGAAGGTAAGGCAGTACCGTTGATCGAGGAGAAATTCCTCCGGCTGGATGGCACACCTGTAGATGTGGAAGTAGCAGCGATCCCCTGTACTTACATGGGTAAACTGGAGGTGCACTCTGTTGTCAGGGAGATCACTGAGCGAAAGCGAGCTGAGGAGGCGCTGCGCAGAGCATACGATGAGCTGGAAATACGTGTTCAGGAACGCACAGCAGAGCTGGCATGCACAAACGAGACATTGCAATCTGAAATACAAGAACGCAAACGGGCAGAGGAAGAACTGCGGAGATCGAATGCTGAACTTGAGCAGTTTGCCTACATAGCTTCACACGATCTCCAGGAGCCTCTGCGCATGGTATCAGGCTTTACTCAACTGCTGGCAAAACGATATAAGGACAGGTTAGATAAGAATGCTGATGAGTTCATTGCCTATATCCTGGACGGAGCAACACGGATGCAGAGAATGATCGAGGATCTGCTGGCATACTCACGGGTTGAGACGCGCGGCAAACCATTTGAGCCGGTAGATTGCGAAGCAGTCTTAGAGCAGGCAATTACCAATCTTAAGGTGGCAATTGAGGAAAATAAGGCTCTTGTAACTCACGATCCCCTGCCCATTATAATGGCTGATGCCACTCAGATTATTCAATTGCTTCAGAATCTGATCGGTAACGGCATCAAATTCAGGGGGAAGGAGCCGCCGCAGGTTCATGTTTCTGCCCAAAGAAAGGGAAATGAGTGGATTATCTCGGTTCAGGATAACGGGATAGGAATATCACCTGAGTTCTTTGGCCGCCTTTTCCAGTTGTTCCAGCGCGAATATACCAGTGAATATCCTGGTACAGGCATTGGCCTTGCGATCTGCAAGAGGATCGTGGAACGCCATGGAGGACGAATATGGGTTGAATCTGAGGCAGGCAGAGGTTCGACATTCTATTTCACAATACCGGTGAGAATAGGCGAATAGATACTTTAAATATAATTAACGACAGATAGGATAAGCGGTACATTAACATAAATGACAAAAGATGAAGTAGTTTATAGCTACGGGGATAAAGATAAATCCCCATCTGTCTACCAGTCGCCTTATCGATTACTTATAATAATGGCTCTTTCGATTATCATTTTCGAAGCCCTTGTAATGATATTCCTGTCTCTACTACCGCCCCTTCCCCTGTGGATTGAGGTGTTAATCGATTCTGCTCTACTGATTGCTCTTCTTTCTCCTACGCTTTACTTTTTCCTGTTCCATCCGCTTGTCATGCATATCACCGAGCGTAAGCGGGCTGAGGATGCGCTTAGGGAGAGCGAGGAGCGCTACCGCAAGCTTGTGGAGCTCTCTCCGGATGCAATTGCTGTTCACAGTGAGGGTAAGATTGTCTTTGTTAATATGGCTGGAGCAAGACTTCTCGGTGCGGCAGATCCTGGGCAACTTATCGGAAAAGATATAATGGATATCGTGCACCCTGATTATCATGAGGTTGTTAAAGAACGAGTTCGGCAGATGAGAGAAGAAGGAAGGACTGTACCCCTTATTGAGGAGAAGTTCATCCGGCTTGATGGGTCTGTTATAGATGCGGAGGTGGCTGCAATACCCTTCACCTATCAAGACAAATCCGCAGTACAGGTAATCATCCGCGATATCACAGAGCGCAGGCGGGCTGAAGAGAGGTTGCGGTTATTTCGCAACCTAATCGATCGATCAAATGATGCTATTTTTGTTGATAATCCAGAAACAGGCCGTATTCTTGACGTCAATGGTAAAGCATGCACCAGCCTTGGATACACACGGGAAGAGCTCCTCAATATGCGGGTCTTTGATATTGAAGCTGTCCTACCAGATGATTTTTCCTGGAAAGAACATGTTAATGAGGTCAAGAGAAAAGGGTATGTAGTTATGGAAGGCCGACACAGGCGCAGAGATGGTACGACATTTCCTGTAGAGGTAAATGTCAGTTATACAGTAATTGGAAAAAATAGTTACACGGTGGCTGTGGCGCGCGATATAACAGAACGAAAACGGGCTGAGGAGTCACTGCGCAGAGCATATGATGAGTTAGAAATGAGGGTTCAGGAACGGACAGCAGAGCTTGCCCGCTCGAATGCTGAACTTGAGCAATTCGCATACATAGCCTCACATGATCTTCAGGAGCCTTTGCGCATGATATCAGGCTTTACTCAACTGCTGTCAAGGCGATATAAAGGTAAGCTTGACAGGAGTGCTGATGAATTCATTGACTATATCGTGGACGGGACTACCAGAATGCAGAGGATGATTGAGGATCTGCTGGCGTACTCACGGGTTGGTACGCGGGGCAGGCCGTTTGAGCTTACCAACTTAGAAGATGTCTTTGATCAGGCAGTGACTAATCTTAAGGTGGCTATTGAGGAAAATAAAGCCACAGTGACACATGACCCTCTACCCAATGTTATGGGCGATGCAACTCAAATTATTCAGTTGTTCCAGAACCTCATCAGTAATGGTATCAAGTTCAGAAAAGAGGAGCCGCCACATGTTCATGTCTTTGCCAGAAGAAAGGAGAATGAATGGGTTTTCTCAGTAAAAGATAACGGGATAGGAATAGCCCCTGAATTCTTCGAACACCTCTTCCAGCTATTCCAGCGCCAGTACACAAGAGATGAGTACCCGGGCACAGGCATAGGTCTTGCGATCTGCAAGAAGATCGTGGAGCGCCACGGTGGCAGGATATGGGCAGAATCTGAGGTAGGCAGGGGCTCGACATTCTATTTCACGATACCAGTGAGAAACTTTCAGCAATGATAGCCCTTCATTGAACCTCAAAGAACTGCTGGGTATCAGGCGCTGGACATCAGGCATAAGCTACCTTTAATATTCCATATGCATCTCTTCCTCCCATGAAGCAATTCATCATAATCGGCCACAAAGCAGTTACAGCACCTTTCTCGCTCAACGACCTTCCAGGCGCAGCAGGACGTATGGATATCCTCTGCAGGTGCATTAATGCCGCGCTCTTCCTCTCCCATGATCTGCGCAGGGATGTTCGCGTATACCTTGTACTCAAAGGGGAACCCGACCCGCCAAAGCTCATCCGCTTTGATGGAAATGAGGTAAGATACCTGAGCCCTGATGAGAGAAGCGCGGCTTCACTTATAAAGAAAGCCCTTGAGAAGAATGCACAGGATTTCTGGACCGAATCTATGCCAGGTGTGAGCATAAGGAGAGGAAATTTTAGCAATCTCTTGAGAGAATTGAATAAAAAAATAATATATCTGAGAGAAGATGGCGAGGATATCCGGGGAAAGAGATTTGAGGAGCCTTTATTTGTGCTGGGTGATCATCTTGGTCTGACGGATGAAGAGGAGAAATTAATTGAAGGATGTGAACATAAGATAGTGAGTGTGGGTCCCCTATCTTTACATGCGGATCACTGTATTGTTATATTGCATAATGAAATGGATAGGAAAGAAAAAGCTTCTCTCCACTCTATTAACCACATAATATTATAAATCTCTTAATTCCTCTCTACTTATACCTGCTTGTTTTAAAATTTCAAGCAAAGTTCCCTTTGGTAAATCATTTTTATGAAGAGGAATTACAACTTTTCTTTTTGTCTTTGGATGATAATAGATATAATGGCTCCCTTTAGTTCTATCCAATACGAACCCTTCCTTTTCAAGTAATTTAATAATTTTATGAGGCGTAAGAGAAGGAAGTTTAGGCATAAGCCTCTACCGTTAGAGAGTACTCCAAAGTTCCTTCCTCTGTTGGTATCTCCTCACCATGCTCCTTCAAGCATTCTATATATAGCTCAATAGCCTCCTTTGCCATCTCTATGGCTTCATCTATGGTATCTCCATATGTAATACAGCCAGGAAGAGAAGGAACTATTACTGTATATCCCCCCTCTGGTTCCTTTCTAAGCAGGATTCGATAGCTTAATACTTTCATATGATCATTTCATGTCGTTTATTATGTTAAAAATTTCGGCTATAGAAATGTATTTACAACACAGCGCATTATTCAGAACCAGATGACAATTCTCGATATAGCGCACAAGATCATACATGAAGGCCCTATCTGCGACCACTGCCTCGGAAGGCAGTTCGCTAAACTTTCAACAGGATTATCCAATGATCAGCGCGGAAGTGCTATAAGACTTGTACTTGTAATGCAGGCAAGCGCTGATAAAGATAAAGCACTGCTGGATGAGCTTGAAAAGAGCGGTGAGAATAAATGCTGGGTATGCAACAGCCTGTTTAAAAATCTTGATTCGTGGGCTGAAAAAGCTGTTACTGCGCTCTCGGATTATGAATACGATACTTTCCTTGTAGGTACAAAGGTGACCGGTCTCCTGGCCGAGAACGAGGAGATTATCTGGGCAGAGAGCGGGACAACGTTTGCAGAGCCACTTAAAACAGAACTGAACCGTGAGGTCGGAAAGCGGATTGAAAAGTTAACAGGTAAAAAGGCGAACCTCAAAAAACCGCAGATCGTTGTACTGCTTGATCTTGAGAATGATAGAGTTGAGCTGGAGGTAAATTCACTGTATATCTACGGCAGGTACAGAAAGCTGGTTCGCGGGATCCCCCAGACAAGATGGCCGTGTCGTGAGTGCAAGGGTCTGGGGTGTGAGCGCTGCGGCTTCACTGGCAGGATGTACCAGGAATCGGTGGATGAGCTTATCAAGCCGCATATCCTAGCAGCAGCACAGTGCGAAGATACTGCTTTTCATGGCGCAGGACGCGAGGACATTGATGCACTGATGCTGGGCGAAGGCCGTCCTTTCATTGTAGAAGCAAAAAAACCGCATAAGAGAAGTATAGACCTGAATGCGCTTGAAGCTGAGATAAACAGTCAATCAAAAGGGAAAATAGAGGTCACCGGGCTCAGATTCGTTGAGAGCGAAGCCATCGAAAAGATAAAATCAATGAAAGCTGATAAGATATACCGCCTTAAGATAGAGCACAATACCACAGAGGAAAGACTTAAATCGTCCCTTGACATATTGAGTGGAACTCTCATCAAGCAGAGAACTCCGACCAGAGTGCTCCACAGGCGTGCAGATCTTGAAAGAACGCGTAAGGTTTACTCAACTGGGCTTGAATCATTTGATAAAAATACTGCAGTCATAGAAATCCATTGTGAAGGCGGGCTGTATGTCAAGGAACTTGTCTCAGGTGATAACGGGCGCACGACACCCAGCATCACAGCACTGACTGGAGGTGAGGCAAAGGTTATAGAGCTAGAGGTAATTAAGGTAGACGATAGAAGTAATACTCATAGCTCGGAGGAATATTTATGGCAAAGACCCACGGAACAAGAAGGAAATCAAGATATAAGCTCAAAAAAACAGTAAGAGAGAAAGGATTATCTCCGATAAGCAGGGCGATACAGGAGTTCATTGAAGGGGATATTGTAAACATCGATCTCGATCCTGGTATCCAGAACGGAATGCCCCACCACAAGTTTCACGGAAGGACCGGGAGAGTTAT
Source organism: Candidatus Methanoperedens nitratireducens (assembly GCF_000685155.1). Lineage (GTDB taxonomy): Archaea > Halobacteriota > Methanosarcinia > Methanosarcinales > Methanoperedenaceae > Methanoperedens > Methanoperedens nitratireducens. Next base: position 526,188 of record NZ_JMIY01000002.1, on the reverse strand, counting down.
AGGCCAGCGCGGCCGTGCCTATATTGTTAAGGTGCGCGATGGCGGGCTCATGAAAGAAGTAATCGCACTTCCTGAGCATTTGACCTCACAGAGCTCATAAAGATAACCGGTGAAATAATGATAGTGAAAAGGATTATCCATGAAGAGTTGCTGACCTTTCCTGAGATCAGGGATACACTCAACAGGGTAAAAAAGGATAGGGAAAAAGAGGAAAAAGAGCTTGGCTACGAATTGCGAAAAGCAATAGCGCATGCTGAGATGTTCTCAAGGCTTGATGCAGTCAAATCAAGAGAACTGGTGAACGAGTTGATGAAACTTGAGAAGATGAGACCTGAGATAGCGATCCGTATCGCTGATATTCTTCCACTATCATATGATGAGATAAGATCGATCTATGCAAAAGAGCGCTACACGCTGACTGAGAACGATCTAAGACAGATTCTGGAGCTGGTATTAAGGTACGCCTGAGATTGTAAAAGTATATATGCATCTACTCTAATTATATATAATAGAATAAGGAGACATTAATAGAGAGAGTGGTATTCGATGGTAACCTTAGGGAAAAGGGCAGAGAGGGAAGATGTAGCATATATTCTGGATTATTTACCTTATGGTCGCCCGGATGATCCCAGGCCGATGTATCAAAAAAAACCACTTGCTCAAGGAGTCGGAGAGAAAAGCTTTGTTCTCATGGAGATGGTACCAAAAGAGAACGTTGCCCCCAGACTTCACGATAGGGTCTATATAGGTGAAGGTGAACGTCCGATAATCGACCATGTCAAGAGGCGAATCTCATACAATGATCTAACCCGCAATGCTCAGATGGAACTTCCTTCTGTGATAGAGATGATAGTCCTTGCAGATGAGAAGCGTTTTTTATCTTTCTTTAATGATGCATATCCCATAACAACCCGCCTGCATATGCTTGAACTACTGCCTGGCATAGGTAAGAAGCTGATGTGGGGAATAATCGATGAGAGAAAGAAGAAAAAATTTGAAAATTTTAAGGATCTCAGCAGCCGGGTAAAGGGATTGCATGCGCCTGAGAAACTGATTACAAACAGGATCATGGATGAATTAAAGGATGATACTATAAAATACCGTGTTTTCACAACCCCGATGCCACCTAAAAGATGATAATGTGAAACGGTATAAAAAAGATCAGCATTTCCTGATAGATAAACGGGTCCTCGATAGAATAATCGGGTACGGGAGATTAAATAGCCTGGATACTGTACTTGAGATCGGAGCAGGCTACGGTAATCTCACAGGTGAATTAGCAAGGAAAGCTGGCAAAGTAATTGCCATTGAAGCTGATGCTCTTCTTGCGGCTTCTCTTTACAGATGGGGGAATGTTGAGGTCATAATCGGTGATGCTCTTAAAATAGAGTTTCCCCCATTCAATAAAGTGATCTCCAATCTTCCATACTCTATCTCTTCTCCTGTAACTTTTAAACTGCTGCACTATAAGTTCGAGCTCGGGATTCTGATGTACCAGTATGAGTTCGCAAAGAGAATGGTCGCATTACCAGATACTGAGGATTACAGCAGGCTTTCGGTAGCGGTCCAGTATTACGCCGATGTTGAGATACTGGATGTCATACCGCGGACGGCATTCAGTACTCCACCTCAAGTCAAATCTGCCATAGTAAAGCTGATTCCGCGTCCTGCACCTTACAGGGTAAAGAACGAGGATTTTTTCATGAGGTTCATTACTGCTGCTTTCTCCCAGAGGAGAAAAAAGCTCAGGAACGCTATATTAAACAATGCAGCCTTACTTGGAATTAAAGATATTGATATTGATATTGAAGCAGTACTTCCGCATGAGATGATTGATAGAAGGGCTGAGACTATCCCACCTCATGAACTTGCAATGCTGGCTGATATTCTATACTCTATCAGATCTCATGAGATAACATAATTAATCATAAAAACCGTTTATAAGCTATGAAAATTGCTGTGGTATTTGATAGTGCAGGAACGCTGCTTCGCATGTATCGCGTGGCCAAGGATATAAAAACAGGAGAGTACTTATACGAAGTAGTATCAACCGAACTTGTCGGGAAAAAACCCTATTGCGCTATCCTGGTAATGCAGGTTGATTCAAATAAGCTCGTTAACTGCCCATCAGATATGCTGATCTCGGATTTTATCAGGGAATACGGGATAGATGCAGAGGTGGGCTGCTCAAGATCCCAGATAGATAAAGCCACTGCATCATCTGTTATTGAGAATGATACAATGGCTTCCATGAGAGATCTGCAGGATGTGATGGCTGCCGTTAAGAGGAGATGTAATGATGTTTTTTATATGGGCGTTGGGCTGATCATAGACGTGGAGACAAGAAGCATCCCTTATGTCATCTGCACAGGGGGAAAAGCATATCCAAATACTCCTTTTGTGATCAGTACGCTTAACGGGATGGGAATAGACACATATATTGCTTCAGGCGACAGCATGCGGAACCTCTCACCTCTTGCAAAGAATGTTAACATACCCCTTGATCGGGTGTTTGAGATAGCCACACCGAAGAAAAAAGAAGAGGTGGTGAAAGAGTTAAAACAAGATTACGATAAAGTGATTATGGTGGGCGATGGGATTAATGATATACTTGCAATGCGTGCCGCGGATCTGGGGGTGCTCTCGATACAGCAAACAGGTAGGTGCCCGCCCCTGCTTTGCGAGGAGGCGGATATTGTGATCAGGGATATCAAGGAGATAATCGGGATACTGGATGAGCTCACACAATACTTAAAACTTAAAAAGTATTTTAGGTGAAGGATAACAATTGCAAAAAAAAGAATATATCAAGAAGATGTTTGCGGGTATCTCGTACCGCTACGATTTGCTCAATTACCTGTTGAGCTTGGGGCAGGATAGGTACTGGCGCAGGTTTGCCGCAGATAAACTGCCATCAGGGCTGATCCTTGATATCTGCTCGGGAACAGGAGATGTGGCAGTTGAGGTCTCTAAAGTTTCTAATAAAAGCCAGATAATAGCGGCTGATTTCTGTGAAGAGATGCTTAAACTATGTGCTCAGAAAATAAAAGATAAGAATATAAAGAACATATATTGCATCCAGAACGATGCAGAGAACCTGTCATTTAAGGATGAGACTTTTAATGGCGCAATTGTTGCCTTCGGGATAAGAAATGTATCTGATATTAAAAAAGCATTAACTGAGATGAACCGGGTGATCAAAATCGGAGGGGAGGTGGTCGTACTTGAGTTCTCGCAGCCTGAGAACCCGATTTTAAGATCAATCTATTATTTTTATTTTAAGAAGATATTGCCGGTTATAGGTGCCCTGATCTCTAAGAGAACTGGCCCATACAGTTATCTTCCCTCTTCAGTAATGGCATTCCCGAAAAGGAGTGAATTTGTCGAAATCATGAAAGAATCTGGTATGAAGAACATCGGATTCTATTGCCTGACATTCGGAATAGTTACCGTGTATACAGGCATAAAATGATAGATAACAGGAATTATTAACTATTAAGTATAAACAAAAGAATAAGGACAAAAAAATGAATAAAGAGGATGTCTGTATATTGATTCCCACACTCAATGAGGGAAAGACAGTAGAGGGTCTTGTAAGAGAATTTAAATCTATGGGCTATTCAAATATTCTCATCATCGATGGCCGCAGTACAGATAATACGGTAAGGAGTGCCCAGAGCGCAGGTGCAAAGGTGATAATACAGAGCGGGACCGGGAAAGGACAGGCTGTAAGCCAGGCATTCAAGTTGATAAAAAGCAAGTATGTGGTGATGATCGATGGGGACGGGACGTATATTCCTGGAGAGATAGATAAACTTCTTGAACCTGTTACTACAGGAATAGCAGATCATGTGATCGGAAACAGGTTTGCAAATTACCAGAGAGATGCATTTACCCGTTTGAACCTCATCGGTAACAGGATATTAAACAAGATATTCCGGTTTGCGTACGGTGTCGGGCTTGAGGATATACTCTCAGGCTACAGGGCGTTTAATAATGATGCCATTAAACAGATAGATTTGAATAGAACAGGCTTTGAGGTCGAAACAGAAATCACAGTTGAATGCGTAAAAAAAGATTTAAAGATAGTCGAAGTACCTATAACATACCTTGCAAGGGCAAGCGGCACGGCTACAAAACTGCAACCCCTGAGAGACGGTTTCAGAATAGCTTCTACCATATACTTACTTGCTCGGACCCATAATCCTCTTTTTTACTTTAATCTGATCGGTGTGCTTTTAACTGTGAGCGGTGTATTCATAGGCGTCTATGTGGTAAACGACTGGCTGAAGGGTATAACCCGTATTCCTATGACGATTCTTGCAACACTTCTCATTGTTATAGGGATCCAGATGTTCATTTTCGCGATTTTAAGCGATCTTATAGTCTCTGTGCATAAGGAGAATATGCGTATGATGCGTAAAATTGTAAAGGAAAGGGAGGAGTTATGAAAATAGCAATATTGGGTGGTACAGGCAGCATCGGAGAGGGTTTCGCGCTCAGGTGGGCCACAAAACATGATATTTTACTATGTTCACGCAGCGCTGATAGAGCAGCTATATCTGCAGAAGAATATACAGGCATGGTCTTAAGCAAAGGACTGGCCTGCTGCGGTATTACAGGCTGCACGAATGAGGCCGGGATCAGGGATGCGGATGTTATTGTTCTCTCAGTGCCCTATGAAGGGGTAGTGCCGCTCCTGGAGAGGCTTGGGCCTTATTTTAAAGACCAGATCGTTATTTCGCTTGTAGTTCCTATGAAAAAGAATAAATTCTTTGAATATACCCCTCCAGAGCAGGGCAGTGCAGCTCTTGAGATCAGGGATATTCTTCCAAAAAGCGTTAAAGTAGTATCAGCATATCATAATATATCTGCAAAGAAGCTTGCAAATCTCGATTTAGTTCTTGATTATGATGTAGTTATCTGCGGCGATGATGGGGATGCAAAGAAAATCGTGATGGAGCTGACAGAGGAGATCAAGAACCTCCGTCCCCTTGATGGAGGAGACCTTGGATGCTCCTATATGATTGAGTCCCTTACGCCTTTTCTGATCAACCTTGCCATCCGAAACAGGCTCTCTGATCTTGGTGTAAAGTTCACATGATTGATGTTTATAATAAACTCCTGAATCAATTCGGATCAAAGGACTGGTGGCCTGCAGATACCCAGTTTGAGGTCGTGATCGGAGCTCTTCTTACCCAGCAGACAAGATGGGAGAATGTGGAGAGGGCAATAAAAAACCTGAAAGAAAGAGGACTTCTGGAACAAGAGCCCCTCTCCAGGATCGATCTGGAGGAACTGGAGGAGCTTATCAGATGCACAGGGTTCTACAGGCAGAAGGCGAAAAGGTTGAAGAGTATCTCAGAGTTCTTCTTTGAGAATCCTGATATCCTTAAAAAACCAGAAGATGAACTTCGAGATATACTTCTTTCTCTAAATGGCGTTGGAGAAGAGACTGCTGACAGCATCGTATTATACGCAGCCGATAGACCCAGGTTCGTGATCGATGCCTATACAAAGAGAATCTGCATGTGCATGGGTATTAAAGGTGATTACGGTGAGTTGCAGTCCATCTTTGAGGATTCACTTCCGCAGGATGTTCCCCTGTATAAAGAATTCCATGCGCTCATAGTGGAGTACGGAAAACGGTTCTGTGGACAAAAACGTTGCACTGAGTGCATACTGGTAGAAAATGGCAAGATGTAATAATATCCTCATAAGGGATATCCCTCTTTTTGGGTGCATAGCATTCGGAATCATCGACCGGGGAACGAATGTGCTGCAGGTGCGTCCCATAAGCGAATGCCCTTTATCATGCGTCTTCTGCTCTACCGATGCCGGGCCTCATTCAAAACGTATAGCATCTGCATATATGGTGGATCTTGAGCAATTGCTCTGTGCGTTTGAATGGGCTGCTTCATACAAGGAGATCGATGGTATTGAGGCCCACATCGACACAGTTGGTGAACCTGCGATGTATCCCCGGCTTGTTGAACTTGTTGAGGGACTGTCAGAGAACAGCCATGTAAGAACAGTTTCAATGCAGACAAACGGCACCCTGCTGAACGCTAAGCTCATCGATAAACTGGAAGCTGCAGGGCTCTCGCGTATCAACATGTCCATCGAATCCCTTGATCCTGATCTTGCAAAGAGGATTGCCGGAACTGATTCCTACAACCTTGGAAAAGTTATTGAGAATGCAGAGTATATTGCACAGAACACGGAGATCGACCTGCTTATAGCGCCTGTGTGGCTTACGGGTATTAATGATGAGGAGATACCAAAATTGATCGAATTTGCGCTCAGGACAGGTGCGGGAAAAAGATGGCCTGCGCTTGGAATACAGAAGTTCCTGCCCCATAAGTATGGAAGAAAACCTGATATCAGGCCAATGAGCTGGGAGATATTCTATTCACGGCTCCGTGAGTGGGAAGGGATATACAGGACAAAGCTCGTTCTGACGCCTGAGGATTTTGGAAGCTTTGAATGCAGGGCAATTCCACGCGTATTCAAACGGTATGAGAAAGTGAAGGTAAAGATCGTTGGACATGGCTGGATGAGAGGAGAGAAGCTTGCAGTTGCACGCGGCAGGGTAATTACAGTTGTGAACGCTGACAGTATTCCCATCGGAAGAGAGGTGTATGTAAGGATGGAAAGAGTGGTGGACGGGATATATATAGCAAGATAAATTTCACTTAAATCTCTTAAGTGTTTTACATACCATATTCGCAGTATCTCTTACCGTTTTCAATCCTACTTCATCCGAATCCACAGGTTTTGCAACTATACCCCCAAAGTGTGCCCTGTCCCCGACAACAAGCATTCCGTGTATGTGCATCCAGGAATGTATGGCCTGTATGGTAAACTCCTGCCCGCCGTTCCGTGAACCGCCTGTGGCGATCGCCCCTCCCACTTTACCTTCTAGCAGAAATCCGTTTCTCCTGAGCAGGATCGTGCGATCAAACAACGCCTTGAGTTGCGCCGACACGCTCCCAAAGTACACAGGTGAGGCTACTATTAACGCATCACTGGTCTCAAGCTGTCTGTAAATCTCTTCCATATCATCGTCGATAGGGCATTCCTTCGCAGTCTTGCAGACTCCGCAGTCTGTACACGGCAGGACCCTGAGCTTTGATAACAGAATTTTTTCAGTTTCATATCCATGCTCCTCTGCGATGCCCAGGGCAAGATCGATTACCTTCTCATTGTTACCGTTTACAGTTGGACTTCCTGATATGCCTGTTATTTTCATGCGGATCGTAATGGCTTTAAGTGATTTAATAATTCCGAAACACCGGTGCAAAGGATGACCGAGCACTCTATCATCAGGTTTACTGTACCTTCAATACCCAGCGTGCGGAAATCTGTCCTCAATCCAAGTACAGGTTTGCCTTTTGCAAAAGCGTAACCGATCTCCCATGCAGTACCTGAATCAACATCGGAACCATCAATTACGGCCACCAGCAGATCTGATTTTTCAATCGCAGCCAGGTTTTTATTAAAAATGACCTGCTGCTGATGGTTCACATTCTTTATATTGTTTGAATCCTCCTGAGGCAGAAAAACATTAAAGCCTATATTCCTTATCTCATCCCTCAGTTTGTGATTAAAATCACGCTCGGATTCTGAAAAAAGCGGTGCTGCAAGATAAACATTTTTCATGCAGCAAATATAGCCCTGATGGGCAAATAAGTTTTCTTAAGCAAGCCGTCGGAGGGATTTGAACCCTCGATCTGCTGATTACGAATCAGCCGCTTTGCCAGGCTAAGCCACGACGGCATGAAAAAGCAGTATATCCACATTTTTGTCTAAATAGTTTACCTTGTTATAGCTCTTGTCATAGCATAATCTTTTATGTGTAAAACACAATTAAAAGAACATGCTGGATATATTAAAGATATCATTTTGCATACCATTTTTGCTGTATTCATGCTATTCTGATATTAAAACGCGCCGTGTGACCAATAATCTATGGTTGGTCATGCTTGTAGGAAGCATCTTTTTTATATTATATGATGTTTCAAGGGAAGGAATAGGGTATCTTCCAGGATTATTTATTTCAACAGGATTCATATTCTTGTTGGTCTATATTTTTTTCCAACTTGGAACATTCGGAGGTGCTGATGCCAAATCTCTTATTGTTTTATCGTTAATTCTCCCGGCTTACCCTACATTCCAGGCCTTTGGATACATCTTTCCACTGAATAAGCCACTGATTGATATTTTTGCTCTGGGGATATTTGGTAATGCAGTGCTTCTGACAATCGTTGTCCCGGCCGGGTTAGCAGTATTAAATATAATAAAAATGGGTCTGCATATTGATAAGCCGGCATATATTTTTGTTGGGTATAAATCCAGAATTTCAGAACTTTCAGGTAAGCATGTAAGACTGATCCAGGATTATGAAGTGATAAATGGGGAGGTCAGATTCTATTTTAAAAGGGGGGGTGTAGAAATAAATGAGAAAAACATTCTTGAGCTTAAAGCATTATCAGAGAAAGGATTGATTGACGAGGAAGTCTGGGTAACCCCAAGCCTGCCTTTTATGATTCCGATAACAGCAGGTTTTCTTGTAGCTGTATCGTATGGCGATTTGATTCTTGAGCTTACCAAGTATTTACTTTAAAACAATTAATTTCAAATTAATTAACAATACGAAATAAAAAATAATAGTAATAGGTGAATATAGCAGCGTTCTGCACTTCCCTAGAGTTCGCACATCATAGTACAATACAGAACGTAGGCGAGCTTAACTTCTGTGTTCGGAACGGGTACAGGTGTTTCCCCGCCGCTTTGGCCGCTATACTCACTTATTTCCCATGTATAAAGTATAATCATGAATATCGCCCGAATGTAGCGAAACAAAATCTAGCATGGACGTTAGTAGTCGACGGGCTGAGCACCTCGTCACCTTGGTGCGTACACCCCGACTCTATCAAACTCGTCTTTTACGAGAGTCCTGAGAAGTCTCTTTTTAGGTGAGGTTTCAAGCTTAGATGCTTTCAGCTTTTATCCTTTAGTGCGTAGCTGCCCTGCGATGCCTTGCCAGACAACAGGTCCACCAGCGGCACCGTTGCACAGTTCCTCTCGTACTAAATGCAACTTACCCTCAGACTTCAAGACACCCCTAATAGATAGTAACCGACCTGCCTCACGACGGTCTAAACCCAGCTCACGATCTCCTTTAATAGGCGAACAACCTCACCCTTGGCCGCTGCTGCACGGCCAGGATGGAAAGAACCGACATCGAGGTAGCAAGCCGCCGGGTCGATATGTACTCTTGCCGGCGACGACTCTGTTATCCCTGTGGTAGCTTTTCTGTAGTCAATAGCCCTCACCAAGAGGGCGTAGTGGTTCGCTAGACCAGACTTTCGTCCCAGGATTTCTTATTGTGCGAAATCCAGTCAGGCTGACTTATGCTCTTGCACTCCACTGTGGGTTTCCGACCCACATGAGTCAACCATTGGGCGCCCTTGATATCTTTTCAAGGGCGTGGCGCCCCACCCAAACTGCCCACCTATAGTTGTCCTCGTTTCCGAGTTAGGGTCGTAGTCTCAGAAGGGTAGTGTCTCATTGGCGGCTCCACTCCCGCCGGAGCGGGAGCTTCTACGCCTCCTACCTACGCTGCGCATCCAAGACCACAACCCAGCTACAGGCTGCAGTAAAGCTCAACGGGGTCTTCACTTCCCCTTAGGGGTCTCTAGACTCTGCACTAGAATGTAAAGTTCACCGGGTTCTGACTAGGGACAGTAGAGCACTCGTTGATCCATTCATGCAAGTCGCCAATTAAGCGACAAGGTACTACGCTACCTTAAGAGGGTTATAGTTACCCCCGCCGTTTACAGGCCCTTCGTCCCGTTGTACCGGGCTTTCAGGTACCTGCACTGGGCAGGATTCACCAACTGTACACATCCTTTCGGATTTGCAGTCAGCTATGTTGTTATTAGACAGTCAGTGCTCTCTGGTCACTGCGACCTGCCTTCTTCAAGGCAGGCACTCCTTCTCCCGAAGTTACGGAGCTAATTTGCCGAATTCCCTTAGCCAGTTTGATCCGACACGCCTTAGTCTTCTCAACTAGGGGCACCTGTGTCGGTTCTCGGTACGGACATTCAGCCGCCTTTTCACGGGCACCCGGTTGAGCCAGCTTACGCCATAACGCCTTCACCAGCTTCTCACCATTACGGTTCTCCACCGGCTTGAGCGCTTGGACGGCGCGGGTACGCCGCCTGACCTACCCGGATGCGTTGGCCCGCTTGCGCGGTATGGCTGAATGGTACAGGAATATTAACCTGTTTCCCTTTTGTCGTACTCGAATTACGGTACGACTTAGGATCGACTAACCCTCGGCTGACAATCATTGCCGAGGAACCCTGGCCCTTACGGCGGTCCAGATTCTCACCGGACTTTTGCTGCTACTATTGCCAGGATTTTCGTTCCCGCATGGTCCACAGGATCTCACGACCCTGCTTCTACCCATACGAGACGCCTTCCTACAGGATCACCTTTCGGTGCCCCGTGGTATCGGTGATCGGCTTGAGCCCCGTCCATTTTCGGGGCCCCAAACCTCGACTGGTGAGCTGTTACGCACTCTTTAAAGGATAGCTGCTTCTGAGCTCACCTTCCAGTTGTCTAGGGCTTGGGACACCCTTTTTGTGTTTACACTTAGCCGATACTCTGGGACCTTAACCACGGTCTGGGTTGTCTCCCTCACGCACTGTTAGCTTACCCACCAGTGCGGACTCCTGCCTTCTACGACGACGGCGGTTTTGGAGTTTGACAGGAGAGCTAGGGGTTTCCCCCCAGGATTCCCCAATCAGTGCTCTACTCCGCCGACAGCCTCTGGCAAGGTCATGCTGCGACATGTTTCGGAAGGAACCAGCTATCACCCAGCTCGATTAGCCTTTCACTCCTAGACGGGGATCGCGCGAATGATTTGCAAATCAAAACCGCATGCGGTCCTCCACGCCCCTTTCGGGACGCTTCAACCTGTCTCCGCCTAGATCGCTAGGATTCGGGTCGTACTCTAGTGACTCCACGCACTTGTATACGCTGCGCCTCACAGTGTTGCGCGCATATTGCTTTCGCTTCGGCTTCCTATGTGTGGTTAGCCTCGCCACTTGGGTACACTCCCTGGCCCGTTCTTCAAAACGTATGATACGACGCTGGCAACATAGCCCGTACAAGTGCCTTGCGACACATTCCTTCGCTATGCAGATCCTTCCACGCCGTATCGCTCCATCACCATCCGATTTCAGGCGCTTTTAACCTCCCTTCTTGGGGTACTTTTCAGTTTTCGCTCACGCTACTACTACGCTATCGGTCTCAAGACGTATTTAGTTTTGGAAGTTGATGACTCCCAAATTCCCGCGGGATTTCCGACCCACGGTACTCAAGCCCAAGCCACAGTCCTCCAGTTTACGTTTACGTGACTATCACACTCTGTGGTCTGCCGTTCCAGGCAAGTTCGACTTCACTGGTTCGCACTGTATACGGTTTGGGCTTATAACACCACATCTCCCTTGCCTCTCGGCAGGGATTCAGTTTAAACTCTACCGTTTTCACTCGCCGTTACTGGCGGCATCTCAATTGATTTCTCTTCCTGCCCCTACTAAGATGTTTCAATCCGGGGCGTTCCCGATCCTTACGGATCAGCACCGAAGTGCTAAGAGGTCTCATTAGGACATCCTCGGTTCAAAACCTCCATGCGGTTCGCCGAGGCTTATCGCAACTTGGTACGTCCCTCATCAGCGCTTGAGCCAAGCCATTCATCGGATGGCATAAGTGCCAGAACACGTTTCACTACATTCAGTTAGCGTCCAGATTATACTTATACATGGTTTCATTTAGCATGATTTTGGTACAAATCAGCCATCTACCCTTCCTCAGCAGTATTATACCGCTGAGTGCACTGGTATTAAGTCCCCGGACTTAAGCCCGAGGTCTATGGACTCGCTGGGATTTGAACCCAGGGCCTCCGCCTTGCAAAGGCGGCGATCTTCCAGCTGATCTACGAGCCCTTGTCGTGGTCTCGTATGGCCCACGAATCTTCCTTAATTGGCTTGACAGTTTTTCGGTTTCCAATCGATAGATTCTAATTTTAGCACACGTTTGTGTGCTGCTTTAGGAGGTGATCCAGCCGCAGATTCCCCTACGGCTACCTTGTTACGACTTAACCCCACTCGCGGAGCTCGAGTTCGAACACGCCAAAAAGCGTGCCCTCACTCGAACCCCACTCGCATGGTTTGACGGGCGGTGTGTGCAAGGAGCAGGGACGTATTCACCGCGTGATGTTGATACGCGATTACTACGGATTCCGGCTTCATGAGGGCAAGTTGCAGCCCTCAATCCGAACTAGGGCTGGGTTTAGGAGATTACCGTCACCTCTCGGTGTAGGTGCCCATTGTCCCAACCATTGTAGCCCGCGTGTAGCCCGGGTCATTCGGGGCATACTGACCTACCGTAGCCCGCTCCTTCCTCCGCTTTAGCAGCGGCGGTCCCCACAGTGTGCCCATCTCTCTTGCGAGAATGCTGGCAACTGTGGGCACGGGTCTTGCTCGTTGCCTGACTTAACAGGATGTCTCACGATACGAACTGACGACGGCCATGCACCTCCTCTCAGCGAATCCGGTAAGGTCTTTAGCCTGACCTTCATATTGCTGTCGAACCCGGTAAGATTCCCGGCGTTGAATCCAATTGAACCGCAGGCTCCACCCGTTGTAGTGCTCCCCCGCCAATTCCTTTAAGTTTCAGCCTTGCGACCGTACTTCCCAGGTGACTCGCTTCAAGTTTTCACTGCGGCACCAGATGCGGTCGCACCGCACCTGACACCTAGCGAGCATCGTTTACAGCTGGGACTACCCGGGTATCTAATCCGGTTCGTGCCCCCAGCTTTCGTCCCTCACCGTCGGACCCGTTCTGGTGGGATGCCTTCGCCATCGGTGGTCCCCCAAGGATTACGAGATTTCACCCCTACCCCTGGAGTACCTCCCACCTCTCCCGGTCCCAAGCCTACCAGTATCTCTTGGACGCCTGACGATTAAGCCGCCAGATTTCCCAAGAGACTTAATAGGCCGGCTACGGGCCCTTTAAACCCAATAAAAGCGGTTACCACTCGGGCCGCCGGTGTTACCGCGGCGGCTGGCACCGGTCTTGCCCGGCCCTTGCTAACCACTGCTTTTTACACAGCGGGACAGCCAGCACTAGGTGCTGGCACTCGGGGTCCCCTTATCGCGGTTGCCCGCATTGTAAAGGTTTCGCGCCTGCTGCACCCCGTAGGGCCTGGATTCATGTCTCAGAATCCATCTCAGGGCTCTTGCTCTCACAACCCTTACCCGTCGTAGGCTAGTAGGTACGTTACACCCACTACAACCTGATAGGCCGCAGATCCATCCTTGGGCACCGGAGCTTTCAGCCATAGGGCATTCCAGCATCTATGGCCTATCCGGTATTAGTCCCAGTTTCCCGGGGTTATCCCGGACCCAAGGGCAGGTTATCCGCGTGTTACTGAGCAGTATGCTGAGGGCTTTCCCCTCTCAACTCGCATGGCTTAGTCGGACCCCGATAGCAGTAACCTCTGGCAGGATCAACCAGAATTAAGTTGATATCTGCACACCTGTTTTGAAGTTTTATAAACTATCGGAATTTTAGGAGGAACTATTAAGGTTTAATAGTTCCTTGTTAATTCCCATCTATCGATTGGAATTAACCGAACTGTCACGCCAACGTCAGACGAGAACATCTGTTCTTGTCTCCATTTAATGTATCATGGTCGGAAAACAGCCCTTCACATTTAGGTTTGCCCTATAATCTGAGCCGACGCCAAATTAAACCATGAATTAATAGTGATAAACAACTGCTGTATTCTAACAACACCCTGTTACCACACAGGGAACTCTTTATATGTAATCTATCCTATATATGCTTTTCCCTCGTGTATGATAAATATACACGAGTTCATCTCACAGCATTACATATACGATTGTGTTTTTATACACAACGTCCCTGCTACCGCGCAGGGAACCCTTTATATGTAAATTATAGTAGATATACCTTTCCCTCGTGTATAAATTTATACACGAACTCATTAATTTTTAATGTGATAACCAGATTATACCTGATTTTCATAACTATAGATTGCTATGCATTGGTACATAACATCCCTGTTACCACAAAGGTGATGTTTATGTGATCCATAGTAGATATACCTTTCCCCGTATATAGACCCGGTAAATTTTTGGTGCTATAATCAGAGTTTTTTATCCTCCCTCATAGCCTTCAAAAGTTCAAGCACTGAATATGCTGCTCTTGTTACCCCCATACTGCGGTTATCAGTATCAGTCCCTGCAAGGTAAAGATTCGAAAGCGGTGAGCGCGGCCCTGCAATAAATCCATTGATAGTGACAGCGGCTTTCTCAGGTATTGTAACCTGGTAATGGATCATTTCAGTCCTGCTCTCAATTCCGGGAATAGCCCTGTAGATTAGATCAAGTGCCCGCTTCTTTTCTCCCTCTAAACTCTTTTTATCATCGATAACAAACGTGAACCCTATTAATTGCTTATCCCTTGGCGCAATACTTGAATCATAATTGCTAATAGGCATTGCCCAGTATGCGCCATCCTTGAACCAGATCTCAGACCCTATATAGTCAAATTCTTTTATTTTTTCACTCAGGCCAAGCCATATGGTAAGGCTAAGCGTCTGATCGATATGGGAAATATTCTCTATATAATCAGAAGGCAAAGAAACAAGATCTGGAAGATCTTTTACAAAACCTGAATATACAACAGTATTGGCTGTGAACACCTCTTTATCTATAGCAACCCCTGCTACCCTTTCATCCCTGAATATAATTTCCTTTACCCTTGAACCAGTTTTAATCTGCACGGTTTTAGGCATTGAATATAGAACCGCATTTAAAAGAGATTTCAGGCCACCACGCGGATATGCCTGCGCGTAGGCTATTCTATTGGTGGCAAGTCTGCTTATAGCAGAGAAATGGCTTTTTAACTGGTATTTCGATAGTGTATCTGTTATTACAGAAGTGTATGATGTATTTGTATGCTGTTCATTATGAAAAATATCCTCTGAAACGCTATCCCTGATAAAGCTGCTTCCGTATAATACACGGTTGACAGATGTATATTTCATGGATTTTCCAGATAGGGAATAAGCAATTGCATCCACAAAATCATGGGTGTCTTTGGATAATCCGTTTGGCAGGTAATCATATACAGACTGATTGCCTTCCAGCATTCCGAATGTCATCTGTGTCAGAGCTTTTGTCAATACCTGTGAGAGCATGAACCTGTCCTTTCTGGGCAGGACATCAAAAGTAACAAACTCTTTAATATTAGAGGGCAGCTTAGTAAGGCCCTTCTCTGTACGCGCATAATAATGCCCAAACTCCAAAAATACAGGTGAGTATATGAAATATTCATCCATTAGCCGCCTGAGTGGACCTTCGCGCAGATGGGTTATAGCATGTACGCCTGTATCCACCTGGAAGCCATCCACATCGTAACTATTACAATTGCCTCCAACCACACTGTTTTTTTCAAGTACGAGAATCTTCTTTCCGTGTTTGGAAAGAGTCAGGGCAGACATCAGGCCGCTGATGCCTCCTCCTATAACAATTACATCATAATCTACCATAATGTCTCTAATATTATCTCATTCTTATGAAAAATCTTGCTGTTAGATTTCCTTCAAATCCCTGAGACCTTCAAATTCTGTAGATCCTGCGAAATAATCCACGTACAACCTGAGTGAAAATAGCAGATAGGGGGATAATCTGTCCTGAGGATCTTGTTCTTCCCTCCCGGATAGCGGATAGTACAGATTCCTCGTTAGATTCTGCGTCTATATTCGTGAAACCAAGACCAATTGTTGATAGTATATGGGAATCACTCCCACCTACTTCGGGTTTTCCAGATTCCTGTGCCATCTTTTTTGCTTTTGTATTCTCTCCGAATATACATCTGGAATTAAATGTCTCAATGGCATCTGCATACTTTGCATCATAGCCAGCGCCCACCCTCTTAAAAGGATGTGCAGCTATGGCCACGCCACCTCTTTGCCTGGTGAGCCTGATGGTCTCAAGAAATGAGAGTTTCGATGGAATATTTTCCCGTACACCAAGTACGATAAGATGTCCTTCTGTCGTTGTTATCTCCATGCCAGGAAGCACAAGTAAAGGCAGGTTCAATTCCCGGGAGCGTCTGATGCCAAGAAGGCTTCCCTCAACGGTGTTATGATCACATATGGTTATACCATCAAGGCCTTTCTTTACAGCCTGCTTTAGGATATCATCGATAGCCAGGCTGCTGTCGTTTGAATGATTCGAATGTATGTGCAGATCAAAGCGCATATATTGATATTTTTCTAAGATGATAAATAAGTTAACCCCGGTACTACAGGAGTGAGAAAGCTAAGAGGTGAATGGATAAGTATGGTGTTTCTGGACTTTCTATCCTTACTCCATGGATAAGAGTTTATGCTGTTACTATCATTTGCGAACTTTTAGGCAGGCACAGGTAAAGAATATGTACCTGCAGTCACTCTACTGTAACCCACGCGATATAGTAAAATTAACGCTATTGCTTGTGCCATTTTGATTAACTGGAGATACAGATGTAGCAGGAAGCGCGCTAGTGCCGTTAGATTGCACTTCAACCAGGAAGCCATAGCTTACAGAACCTTTCTCTAACCATGCCTCAATATTCAGAACGTAAAGCCCTGGTTCAAGCGATAGCTCTATATCTGATTCACGTTCAAGAGGTGGAGTTAAGCGCTTTCCTTGCAACTCCCAAATGTTCCACCAGCGCCAGTCACGCGCACTCAAATTAAGTTCGTCTTGCTCTGTAACCTGAATGATATTGAACTGCAACTCAGAAGGGGGCTCCTGAAGAGGCAAACGTAGATGTGCTGTAAAGGGTGAACTTGCAATCAGTGGTTCCTGCACTGTCGGGATGCCTATCATGTCAACACAGAGAGCATTCCATGTTCCCTTCCAGCAATAGCTGCCTATTCCTGAAATCTGCTCTTTTCCGTCTATCTTAAGGATTGCTGGCGGCGGCTCTATTTTTTCTTGGGATATCAAATATATACTTATTACAATTAAAATTATAATTGCTAAGATTGAAAATTTGACTTTCCGGTTCATTTTTTTCTTCTCCGCATCGTTACAACCAGTAAACTGATTACGGATAGTATAACATCGAATCCAGGCGCCTCTGGACTTACCTGTGCCGTTGGCGTAAGAAAAGGCATATCGATTCCCATCTGCTCAGCTTCAACTGTAATCACTCTAACTGTATCAGGTAATCGTATCTCCCTTCTTTGTAAAGCATCATCAAACCGGCTCCTATCAGCTTTAGTAATATACAACTCAACATTGTTATTGTATACATTGATGTCTGACTGTACACGTATACCTAAAGCATTGGTAGAATAGGTAACATTATTTTGGTCTCTTTGGAGGTCAGCTAAGGATACTTTTGCAGTGTTGCGCACCTCAACAATGTCGGCGAACTCTGGATACTGTTTCAAGTACGGTTTGATTGTCTTCTCACCGTCACGAGTAAACTGCACAACAACGCGGAATTCCGGATTGTGCTCAATCCAAAGTCCAGCAAATGTCTCTACTTCCTTCGTTCTCAGTTCTTCTTCGGGCATTGGAATGTTTTGAAGTTGGAATCGGCAGAGAGCTTCCTCAGTACTAACATTATTATTTGATGCATATATTTGTGCATCATACAATAGTGGATCATTATCATCCAGTGCAGGTTTTTCACCATTGTCCTGCTCTTGAGCATTCACAACTGTAAATGCCCCCGGCAGTACCAGAACTAACACAAGGATAATTGAGTAAATATATTTATTGATTTGTTCCATTTTCATCATAATTTTATTTCCTCCTTACTTCTTTAATCTCTACCTGTAGTTCTTTCAGGGCAGCTCTACAAATATTCTCTGTGACAATCATATACACATAATACTTATAAAAAATTTTCTTAAACTACGAACCCATTCGTAGCTATACCACTCCTCTTTACTGGCATACGTATCCTGATATTACAGTCACTTTACCGTGACATAATAAAATTGGCGCTATTGCTCGTGCCGTTTTGTTTTACCATTTGTTCCGGTAGTTCCAGCATCAGGTTGAATTGTCGTGATAGCTGGAGCAGGCGATACGGTCTCGATCGCTGTTGGAGTTTCAGTTGTGATGTATTGTGGTAATTTACCTGAAGGGTATGGCTCAATAGAAACGGTAGTTTTTGTAGTTACCACAAAATTACTGGCCATCAAAATTATGACGATAACCACCGAGGCAATTAAAGCAATGCCAATAAGCCTATCTTGAGGAGAATCTGTTCTTTTAATGAGGAAATAATAGATCAGTGAACCTATAAACCCTGCAAAGATTATCACCAGAATCCAGATGATCTTGGCATAATTTCCGCCGATTTTGAACTTATCATCCGGTCTCTTCAGGCAATCTATCAGCATCCAGAACCAGAAAACTATTACAAAAACAAATACAGGAACAAAGAGAATCAAGAATATCTCACTTATGCCTATCACTTTTCATTCCTCCCTGTGCTTAATCTCCACCACACAGCCAGAGCTCCCAGAATCCCTGATATCATTTCAAACCCGGGCGCTTCTCTGCGTGCCTGCGCTGTTGGAGCAGGAGCTACTGGTGTCTCAGTTTCCATTTGATCCGGTTCTTCAGGCACTTCAAGTATCTGAACTTCACTTTCGGGTATAGACCAGTTGATTTCCAGCAGGATAGCATCTTCACTTGCACCAACAAATATTCTGCCCTCTTTAATTGTTAAAAGCGGTACTTCGGAGCCATCCGGATTCTTGCCCCTGTATGTGTAGGATTTACCTGTTTCAATCCTTGCATCCTCAAGCTGTTTACCCTGATAGGAAAGTGAAATCAGGATAAATCCTGGCGCTGCCGATTTATCTACAGCCTTAACAGAGAGACTCCAGCCGTCTTTTTCCCAGGTACCACCTACCACAAGCATCTTTTCTTCAGAACTCCAGATTTGTGTTTTTATTTTAGGCGTGGTGGCCACAGGTGAAAGGAGTTTGTCTATTACAATAATAACTTCATCTCTATCTGAAACTGGATGCTTTCCAAGTTGCATATTTAGCATCCTGAACCTCCCTTTTTCAATGTTTTCATCACTGAGCATCAAAAGGGCCCTCTCGCCCACGCTGAAGTTTGCAGCGCCTGCAGTAAAAACATTTGTACCCTGCTCAGTCCTGATAGTTATTTCATTATCGGGCAAGGAACCTTTTAACCATTCATCCACATCAATAACCACATCAGTGTAATCGTAACCCGGGCGTACCTCCTTTACAGTGCCTATGATAATCCTGTCGGAATGATTTACCTGATACGATAGTTCTCCCGCTTCCGCTGACCAGCTTGCAGAAACTACATCTGAGAATAAACTGAGTGCAAAGATCCCGATCAAAACATATATTGCAGCTTTTTTAACCATATTAGATATTCAAATTCCTCCATTTTATATTTATATTTATCCTCCATATGGATACACCCGTCCAGAAATCGCAGATGGTGAAGGTATCCTCATTTCTGAACTCACCACCTGATCCACCCACGTTGCGGTCGCAACCACTTTATATTTATCTCCTATCCTGCCTTTTATAACAATAGGAGACAGTATATATTTCTCAGCCGATGGCTCATCCTTTGCAAGTTCTATGACTACGATAGGCGCATATGTTTTGGTATCATAAGTTGTTCTTGCCCCTGTCACAGGGTCATAGGTGCTATTGCGGAACTCCCAGGTTACAAGGGGTTCAGATTCATCTATTTCGCTGCGTAAAGAGTATCTCCTTGTAACTGTCGAAACTGTAGTATTTGTTAACTCATTTATAACTGATATATTGACTTCAACACCCGGTGCATAGCCTTTTCCTCTGAGTTGTAAATAACCATAAACAGCGTGTATTTCACTGGTTCCATTGATGCCCTGATAGTTATAAAGAAATACTTCGATCTCTGGCTTAGGAATATTGATTTCTATTGTTCTGGAATCTGCAAGTTTTCCTCGCTGATAGACCTCAACCTCAACTTTTTGTGCACCTGGTACTTGATATCCTATGCTAACAACTATGAAATTGCTTCCAGGTTTTAGTAGAACTTCTTTCTGAGGACTATCGAATGCATTCGATTCATTATAGCTTAAATTTGCGTATGCCAGAATCGTGAATCCTTTTAGACTTTCTCCTTTTTCATCCACAAATGCATTTTTCACATTTATGGTAACATTTACATCTTCTGAAGCATTATTTTGCAGATTGATCTTTAGAGAACTCAACTGTCCTAATCTGAGTTCTTCAGGTGCCTCCAGACTTACAATTTTGACGTCTGAAGGGGTAAAATACCAGAATAACACTCCTACAGATAGCAAAACTATTGCCATTATTGCTACTGCAACCATCTTATTTCTCATTCGTCTCACCTCGCAATTTGTCAGCAAGAGCGACCTTATTGGTCAATCCATACTGCTTTTTAACCACTAACCCTCGTTTCTCAAGATCAGTCAGCATTCTTGAGACCTTTGCCTTTGAGAAATTCAGAGAAAGTACCAGTTCATTCTGAAGCATTTCGCTGCCATGGTCAGCGATTTCTTTAATCAGTTTCTTCTCATCGCCTTCCAGTGCGGTTATGACTGCCTCAATTAATTTCGTGCTGTCATTAACATGCTCAGTAACAGCAGCTATATCAGTGCCGTGGACAGAGCTTTCCGCTGGTTTTTCTTCCATTATCATACTCTTAACCTCGCTTTTTCCTGCCGCAAATAACATTGTGAGAATATACGAGAGCATCATGCCGCCAATTGCCGAGCCGATGACCAGAACGTATGCATCGTTCTTTGTGTAGGTGTACGGAAGCTCAAGGATTTTGAAAGAACCATCGCTTATCTGGATAATCGATGGCTTTGTAGCAAGCAGCATGCTTGTGACGATTACGCTTGATATTACAAGCACAGCGCCCGCCAGTACCATTGTTCCCGTTTTCCTTGAAATCATCAATTTAGCACCTCAGCATAAGCTCTCAGTTGTACCTCCTTTTAAATAAATAGATTGTAGATAGAATTCCTGTTGTAAGGATAGCATCAAACCCCTGTGCCTCAGGTGTATCTGCTGCTGTCGGCACAGGTATTGCTATATCAGCTATTTGTTCTGATTCCTCATCCTGTTCAACAAATAAGGGGGCATAAACCGACAGTACTTCATCATATCCATTTAGTTTTATTATCGATACATTCTTCGTTCTCATTTCTATATCATGAGAGGAAGCAACAATCAATCTGCTGCCATCAGGACTCCAGTCCCCTGTGATTACATTGTATGGTTCTTTAGCAGTAAGCTGTACAAGCTCCGTACCGTCTGGATTACTTAAAAAGATATGAGCTGCAGAAGAATCACTTCTTGCAAAAGAATCACTTTTTGCCAATAAAGTGTCGAAATCCATCTGTTTCCCTGTTGCAGGGTCTATAATAGCCGAAAAAGCAATTTTATCACCTGAAGGATTCCATTCATATACTGGTCGCTGAAAAAACTCTCCCCATCCTGTTAACGCAAGCAATGTCTTTCCGGTACCATCGGGGTTCATGGTATATAAGCTGTATTTAGGACGTTCCACAGAAGCCATTTTTTCAGCATTTGTCTTTCTATCCTCTTTTAAAATATTTTCTAAATTCATCCCATCCGCAGTTACCGCAGTAAATTCATTTAGGTCTCCTATATACAAACCCTGCCAGAATCCTGCATCGGGTAAAAACGTTAAAATCGATTCCATATCTGAGAGATTGGTTCCAACAGCTCTCAGCCCTGTTCCATCAGGATTAACGACCACTACAAGAGATGCATTAGGTCGGTTTAACAGAAAGGCTATTTTATCTCCACCCTGAATCCATGTAGGAGATACAATCCACGCACCTTTTGAATTTATGAATCTGGACGAAACGATTTTCCTTAGCCCTGTTCCATCTGCATTCATCACATAAATTCCAGATACTTCTTCATATTGACTCCAGGAAGTGCGGGAGAGCATGAGAAGCCTTTCGCCGTCCGGACTCCAGCGGACAGGCTCGATATTAAAATAGCCTGGTTTCAGGGAAACTTCTTTAGCATCATTGATAGCATGCGGTTTCACAATATCTGTAATAGAAATTACTTCTTCGACTCCTGTATCGTTTGTGGCTGCTCCGCCAACCGGAAGGAATAACAGAATTGCAATCATTATTGCTATTGTAATTTTCATCTGCACTATCACGAAAATATTTTCAAGATTTCCCCTCATAATTTTGCCTCGTCAGCCTTATGCCGCCTCTATCAATCAGCATGAATAAAGCGCTTATTTTTCGGGTGCTCATACAACCGCCTTCTGTGCTGCATGGTACTTTTTTATCCTGCCTTCTTTTAAGCAGGCCACCTTACCTGCATAAAGCAGTATGTCAAGATGGTATAGCACCGAGCCTCTGCCTAAGTTAGTTTCACGCATAATTTTCATAGGATATGCACCCGGGTTTTCTTTTATATATCTGTAGATAGCAGCACGGAACTCATTTTCTAGAACATTACCATCAAAAATCCATCTCATACCGACACCTCAAAAATACCGCAAGGTCATTTGACAGACCCTGCCATCTTTATCATCTCCTCTTTACCAAGAGAACTGGTGGCCTGGGTCTGCCCTTCATTCTTCCAGCTCGTAATGCTCAAACTCAGGTTTCCGATCTTCCAGCCCAGGAACTTAATACCGTTTTCCTCAGAGTAGCGGCCTTCAATTCCATTTATATCTACGATCTCTCTGGTATCTCTGGGTAAAGTAGATGGTTGTGTTATGTTATCCTTTGTTTTCACAACTATTATCTCTTTAATGGTTAACTGCTCATCTCCATTTTTATAGGAGAATGATGCCATGTCAATGTCACTCAGGACACCTACGAACTTTGTCCCTCTTGCGCTCTCGAACTTGTAGCCAGATGGAAGATAATCTGGCTCAAGAATCGTGAATGAAACATTTGCCTGTGCCTCAGCTATAGCCTTCTTCGTAACCTGCCTACTATCTTCAGCACCAGTGAATGCATTGAACTTTGTATTAGTTTCAGCAAAGCCTAATGCAACTGCTGCAAGGAGTATCCCCAGTACCGTTACGATGGATACTCCGATTAGTATAGATTTCTTCATTTTATCACCTCTATATTACAGTGCATATTTTGCGCCTGATTTAGCTAACAGGTGAAACAACTGATACATTTTATGCGATACAACAGGTGAAACGGTTTCACAAAACTGAAACCAGCGTCTCTGAATATCGATATTACCGTACACTTTAAGTATTATCTGTGACAGGCATCTAAACTGAGCAAATAGCAATAGTTTAATAATAAAAAGGCTTAATGAGCATCATTTAAACCTGTAAGGATTTACAGGAACAAATATTCTGGAGAATATAACTAAATGGAGCTTCCTGTCGTACACCTGCCTGATATCCAGGCAAACCAGCCAGATATTCCCCTTACACTAACAAGAGTCGGGGTAACAGATGTAAAGAAACTTGTTGAAGTAGCAAGAAAGGATAAACGTCCTATCGTGCTTGTATCAACATTTGATATCTTTGTTGATCTGCCGTCTGACCGCAAAGGCGCTAATCTCTCAAGGAATTTTGAGGCAATAGATGAGGTGCTTGAAGAAACGATCCGATCACCTGTTTACGAGATAGAGGATCTATGCGGAGAGATCTCAAGAAGACTCATCGACAGGCATGAATATGCCCTGCACGCAGAGGTCAGGATGAGGAGTGAGTATATCATCAAAAGAGAGACCCCAAAGACAAAAGTAAAATGCCAGGAGGTTGTGAATATCTTTGCTGAGGCAAAGGCAATCAGGGAGGAAGAACTGGCGGTGAGAAAGCTAGTTGGAGCTGAAGTCCTCGGGATTACAGCATGTCCCTGCGCCCAGGAGATCATGCGGGATATAGCAAAAAAGGAATTAAAGGCCCTTGGCGTTGAGAAAGAAGTTGTCAGGAAATTCTTAAACCGTGTACCCATGCCCACGCACAACCAGAGGGGGCGGGGAATTATCTCAATCGAGGTTCATGACAACAACTCTGTTTCTATTGATAAGATCATTAATATCATTGAAAACTCGATGAGCTCTCAGATGTTTGAGTTGTTAAAGAGATCAGATGAGGCAGCGGTTGTAGAGCTGGCACATAATAACCCTAAATTCGTGGAAGACTGCGTGCGTACCATGGCACAAAAAATTGTGAAGGAGTTCCATGAATTACCTGATGATTCTATTATAACAATCAAACAGATCAATGAGGAAAGTATCCACCGCCATAATGCATTCGCAGAGCGTAAATCCACGTTAGGGGAATTAAGACATGAGATTAATAGATACTATTAAGCTGCATTTAAAACTGCAATAATAAGTTTTAATATCAGCAAACCCCATCTTAGCCCCAAATGTTAAAGCGCGAGAATATCCTCATCGAGGCTCTCCCGTATATCCGTAAGTTCTACAATTCCATTATGGTAATCAAGATGGGTGGCCATGCAATTATCGATCCTGTAATAATGGATCAGATAGTGCAGGACATCGTGTTATTGAGATTCGTGGGCATCCGTCCTGTGATCGTACACGGCGGCGGTCCTGAGATCACAGAAAAGATGGAGCGCATGGGAAAGAAGCCTGAGTTCGTTGCTGGCCTTCGGGTCACGGATAACGAGACCCTTGAGATTGCACGAATGGTACTGGTAGGCAACGTCAATACCAAGATAGTTTCCCTTGTAAATAAGCACGGAGGGAAGGGTGTTGGCCTCTCAGGAAGTGACGGCTGGCTTATTGTGGCCAGGAAGCTCGCCCCGCAGCGTATAACGATCGAAGGGGTCGAGAGAGAGATCGACCTTGGCTGGGTAGGAGAAATAGAGGTTATTAACCCGGAATTATTGATGATTCTTACAGATAGTGGATACATCCCTGTCATATCACCTATAGCAACCGATGAGAGAGGTAATGATCTGAACGTGAACGCCGATACTGTTGCAGGAGATATAGCAGCTTCATTGAGAGCAAAAAAATTAATATCCCTGACAGATGTCCCTGGTATCCTGAAAGACCCCGGAGATCCAAAATCCCGTATCTCCAGATTTGCGCTTGATGAGATCGAAACACTCATAAAGAGCAACACCATAAGCGGTGGAATGATACCAAAGGTAGTATCAAGCGCAGCTGCGGTCAAAATTGGAGTCGGACAGGTCCATATAATCGATGGGAGCATGCCTCATTCCCTGCTGCTTGAACTGTTTACGGACGAGGGTATTGGAACAATGATATATAGAAAAGAGTGAATTATTGTGAGCAAAGTAAAACCTGTAAAGGGAGAGAAGAAGAAAGAAGAAGTAGAGAAGAAAGAAGAGCCTGTCGTTAAACCCATAACGCCTGATGAGCGAAAGCGAACTTTAATTGAAGGAATCAAAAAAACTGTTTTCCCTTCGTTCATTGGTGCAGCCTTTGCGTTATTGTTTTTCCTGAGATTTGGTGCTGCAACTGAAATATCCTGGTTTTTGGTCGTTATATTAGTAGTGTTCGGCTCATATTATATCCAGAGATTTGCATACCCTCCACTTGGTGTCAGGGTAAAGGAATTTGAGACGAAGGACTGGCTGTATGTGGAGTTTTTAACTGTTATATTCCTGCTGGTTTTCTGGGTTCTTCTATTAAATTAAGGGGGCCTATGAAAAAAAGACTTGCTATTTTAGACCGTGATAGATGCCAGCCCAGGCTATGCGATTATCAATGTATCAAGTTCTGTCCAAGGGTACGCACGGGTGATGAGACAATTATAATAGGTGAAGATGGCAAGCCCATTATCTCAGAAGAACTATGCGTTGGATGCGGTATATGCATTAAACGCTGCCCTTTTGATGCGATTACGATCATCGGCCTTCCTGAGAAGCTTGAAGAGCCCACGCACCGCTATGGCATAAACGGGTTTGTTCTGTACGGGCTCCCTGTCCCCACGGCTGGAAAAGTAACAGGTATCCTTGGTCAGAACGGTATAGGAAAAAGTACCGCAGTAAACATACTCTCAGGAACGCTTAAACCCAACCTCGGAAAAGAAAAAATCGAGTGGGATGAGATTCTCAAGTACTATGCAGGCTCAGCCCTACACGGTTACCTTGAGGGAGTATCAAAGAGAAAGATAAAGACATCACAGAAGCCGCAGTATGTGGATATGATCCCCAGGAAATTTAAAGGGAAAGTCTGGGATCTTTTATCCAAAACAGATGAGCGGGGAGTACTCATGGAACTGCTATCCAAGCTTGATATCACAGGTATTGTAGATCGCAGAATAGAAGAGCTAAGCGGCGGTGAACTCCAGAGGGTAGCCCTTGCCGCATGCATTGCAAGGGATGCGGACTTCTATTTCATCGACGAGATAAGCCCCTATCTTGATATCTACCAGAGGATAAAAGCAGCACATATCATAAGAGAGCTTGCAGAGAAAAAAGCCGTGATGGTTGTTGAACATGACCTTGCTATACTGGATCTGCTTGCTGATGTTGTTCATATCGCCTATGGTACACCCGGGGCTTTCGGTGTGATAACCCATCCAAAAGGGATCAGGGTAGGAATAAATGAATACTTGAAGGGTTTCCTGAGGGAAGAGAATGTAAGGATACGTACAGAAGCGATCGAATTTGAGGTACATGCGCCCCAGCCAGCAAAGGATATACTCTCCCTTCTTGAATATGGGCAGTTCTCGAAAAAATACGAGGACGGATTCGAGCTCATAGCCGAAGGGGGCGAGATCAGGAAAGGTGAGGTTACAGGGATTGTAGGTCCTAACGGAATAGGAAAATCCACGTTTATCAAGATACTGGCAGGAGAGATAGAACCCACGACAGGAAAGATCGATATGAACATCAAAGTATCCTACAAACCCCAGTATATTAAGGCAGATGAGACTATTGCAGTAGCAGATCTACTTCGATCCATAACCAAACAGTTTGATACCAGCTATTACCAGACGGAGATCCTGAGACCGCTTCAACTGGAGAGGCTCCTTAACCAGAGCGTGAACGAATTAAGCGGTGGAGAGCTTCAGAGGGTTGCAATAGCAGCGTGTCTTTCCCATCAAGCTGATCTCTATCTTCTGGATGAGCCATCTGCCCATCTTGATGTGGAGCAGAGGGTACTTGCCACAAAAGTCATCAGGCGGTTTGCTGAAAATAATAAGGTGACTGCCATGGTTGTAGATCATGATATCTATATGATAGATATGTTAAGTGACAGGCTTCTTGTTTTTGAAGGGCAGCCTATGCTCAACGGTGAGGTCTATGGCCCGTTCGATATGCGCGAGGGTATGAATCGATTTCTTAAAAATGTCGGGATTACCTTCAGGCGGGATGAAGAGACAAAAAGACCGAGGGTCAATAAACTGGATTCCAGGCTGGATCGAGCCCAGAAAGCTGAAGGGGAGTATTATTACACCATGGATAAGAGTTATTAATAACCCCTCCTCACGGTACCCCTGCCATTTGTGAAATACACCTCATAATTATTATCTACATAGTAAACTTTATATTGAATGCTCATTATGATAATCAGCATATGAAAAGCTTTGCAGTTTTGATTATAATCCTCTGGTTGATAAATCCTGTATCAGCATCAGATTTCAGTCCAAACGATATAGAATGGGCACCTGCCGTGTCAGCAACTCTGTATAAAGGCGGTACTCTGACCAACGGGGAGTACATGATCAAAGCGATACAGTTCTCTTCTCCAGTGCCAGGGGTAAAGAATATCAAAGGAGAGATCGTTCCTGAAACAGATGTTAATCCCTCGGTTCTTCTTGAGATTTATAAAAACGGAACACTTGTCAAAGAGATAATCCTGACCTTGCAGAGTGAGCCTTATATAGACTCTGATTATGAGATCAAAATATCAGCTACTGGTTTTACGGCAAAGAATGCCAAAGAATGGGTATATGAGTATTATAAACCATGGGCCACCATATCTATACAGTTGAGGGGAAAGCCTAAACTTGAAGTCAAGGTTACAACCGATAAAACAACATATACCTCTTACAGCAGCCAGGTAATTACTGCAAAGGTTGAGGTAAAAAATAACGGTGATGCATTTGCCAAAAATGTTGATTTAAACCTCAATACAGGCGAATTAAAATTGAGGGGAGGGGATATAAGCCAGCTTCGCAAATATTATTACAGGATAGATAAAGGTAAGAGTGAGAGCTTTGAGGTCATATTGCTTGTTCCTGAATTGATCGATCAAAGATCATATGACTTAAGCGCAAATATAAAGGGGTATGATGCCAAAGATCTCGAGTACAGAGCAACAGGCTCAAAATCCATACCAGTCTCACCGAAACCAGATTATTTTACTGTAAGCAAGGCTGTGAGAGACCGTATGTACCTCAAGGACACCTCAACCGTAACTATCACTGTTGCGAACGGCGGAATGTATGATATCTATAATATCCATGTCACGGATAGCATAAATGAAGATTTTGAGTTAAAATCAAGTACTCCTTTTCAGTGGGATATCGCTGTGCTCAAGCCAGGACAGGAATGGAGTACAACATACTCAATTAAACCTCTGGAAACAAGCCTGAGCGGCTATACAGTACCGGCTGCTACTGCTCAGTTCACGGTCAATAATAGACAGTATAACGCATCCTCCAAAACAACAACGGTCGTGGTCAACGGTCCGAAGATCATCCTGAACAAGACAGTGAGCAAATCCGTCGCGAATATAAGCGAATCTGTAAATGTTACAGTGAAGATCAGCAACATAGGGAACATAGGCACACGGTTCGAGGTCACAGATTCACTGCCCGACAGCGTCAGCATTGTGCACGGCTCAATCTCACTGACCGGCTGGTCTGATCCTGATTCGGTGCAGGAGTTCAACTATACTATCCGCATGAACAGGGAGGGAGAAGCTCTCCTGCCTGCTGCGATCTTAAATTATACCAATGTTGAGTACAAGGGAACCACGCGATCTGTATTGAGCTCAGACAGACCGACCATAACTGTTATTGACCCAAGTAAGACCCCACCTGCACAAAAAGCACCGATGGGAGTCGCAGCAGCTGCACCACCTGATATTCAAGATCCTGAAAATGCCCAGGAGCCTTCTCCTACGCCTATAGCGCCTGGCTTCGATATTGCACTCGCCATTATTGTGCTGGTTTTCGCAGCAGCCTGCAGGCGAAGGTGAGCGTTAATTATCGCTTATCCTTTTGAACAACCTTTGCCCCGCGGTTCATTGCTATCTTGCCGGTCCTTACCATCTCTTTTATCCCGAACTGCCGCAGGAGCTGCTCCATCGCATTTATCTTGCTCTCATCGCCTGTAACTTCAACTACGATTGATCTTACGCCAACGTCCACGATCTTTGCCCTGAACACATCCACTATCTGCATCACTTCAGCACGGGTAGAGGAGTCCACCCCGACCTTTATGAGCGCAAGTTCCCTGTGTACGGTTTCATCATGTGATATGTCACTTACTCTTATAACATCGATCAGTTTGTTAAGCTGTTTCATCACCTGTTCAAGCACATGATCATCACCGTTCACAACGATGGTCATGCGCGAGGTATCCGGGTTCTCAGTAATGCCGACTGCAAGGCTTTCTATATTGAAACCGCGCCTTGAGAACAGACCTGCAACCCTTGTCAGGACACCTGGCCTGTTTTCAACAAGTACTGCTACTGTATGCTTCATCTCTTCTCACTCCAGATCGAGTATCTCATTGATAGCTGCGCCGGCCGGGACCATGGGTGAAACGTTCTCCTCACGCTCAACCACAAAATCTATGACCACTGGCCGCTCTGATTTTACTGCTTCATCAATAACATCCCTGACTTCGCCCTTCTTTGTTGCCCGAAGCCCAAGAGCACCGTAGGCATCAGCAAGCTTGACAAAATCCACGCTACCATCAAGGCATGTCTGTGAATAGCGCCTGTTAAAGAATAATTCCTGCCACTGTCTCACCATTCCCAGAAAACCGTTGTTGAGTATTGCCACGATTACAGGTATATCGTTCTGGACAGCGGTTGCAAGTTCCTGTGAGTTCATCTGGAACGAGCCGTCGCCTGCTATGTCTATAACTGTAGATTCAGGCTTTCCGACCTTTACCCCTATGGAAGCAGGGAATCCATAGCCCATCGTACCGAGGCCGCCGCTTGATATGAATGTACGCGGGTTTCTATAATTGAAGAACTGGGCTGCCCACATCTGGTTCTGCCCTACCTCTGTGACTATAACCGCATCAGGACATACTTCGCTTATCTGCTCAACCACAAACTGGGGGCGGAGAAGATCATCCTTCCTGTAGGAGAGAGGATACTCCTTTTTCCAGGTCTCTATCTTTTTGTTCCAGGCATCTGTTCTGACCTGTTCCTGCTTGATATATTTAAGTAAACCCTTCAACACGTTCTTTGCGTCTCCAACTATCGGGAGATCCACCCTGACATTCTTTCCTATCTCAGCAGGATCAATATCTATATGGATTATCTTTGCATTCTGTGCAAATGCGGATATCTTGCCTGTTACCCTGTCATCAAAGCGTACACCTGCAGCTATAATCAGATCAGATTCCTGTACCGCGTAGTTGGCATACCTTGTCCCGTGCATGCCCAGCATTCCAATGGATAGTGGGTGGCCTGATGGGAAGGCATCCATACCCATAAGTGTGGTCGTTACAGGTGCCATAATCCCCTCTGCCAGAGCGCAAAGCTCATCACAGGCGCCTGAGATAACAATGCCCCCGCCTGCATATATAACAGGCTTCTCAGCCTTCAGTATAAGGGATGCAGCCCGCTTGATCTGCTGTTCATTTCCCGTATATGTTGGTTTGTATCCACGCAGCTTTACCTCCTGCGGATATTCAAATTCTATAATTTCGGTCTGTGTATCCTTTGGCAGGTCGATCAGTACCGGGCCTGGCCTCCCTGTCCGGGCAATATAGAAGGCTTCCTTGATTGTCATGGGAATATCCCTGGCATCATTGACAAGGTAGTTATGCTTGGTAATAGGCAGGGTTATCCCTGTAATGTTCGCTTCCTGGAACGCATCATTACCTATAAGAGAGCGTGGAACCTGCCCGGTTAGGGCTACCATCGGCACAGAATCCATATAAGCTGTCGCAATACCTGTAACAAGGTTTGTGGCTCCAGGCCCTGAGGTGGCAAGGCATACACCCGCTTTGCCTGTAGCTCTTGCATAACCATCAGCAGCATGTGCAGCAGCCTGTTCATGTCTTACAAGTATGTGCCTGATATCAGCATCGTATATTTCATCATATAACGGAAGTACGGTTCCTCCCGGATATCCGAAGATCACTTCTACATTCTCCTGGTAAAGCGATTCTATGACTGCTTTTGCTCCGGTCATCTTTGGTTTTGTCATTTGATTCACCTTAACACAAATTAATGTTTAATAAACATTTCTCAGGAATCTCTGTTCTTGCGGTTGTTCTGTTCCTGCTGTATAAGCCTGTTTACGCCCTCAAGTACGGCCTCAACAGAGGCCATTATGATATCTGTACGGGCTCCGCGGGCTGTTATCGTCTTGCCTCCTTTACTGAGCTTTACCCAGACCTCAACCAGAGCATCAGTCCCGCCTGTTATAGCATCCACATGGTACTCATCTAATTGAATATCGGCAACGCCTGATACAGCTTTTTTTAATGCGTTGATGGCTGCATCAACAGGCCCTGTCCCTACACCTGCCTCTACTACGTGGTTCCCGTTTACCTTCAACCTGATCGAGGCTGTAGGCATCACGGTATTCCCAGCAACGACTGTGAGTTCTTCAAGCCTGACTTTGGCTTCCTGGTATATCCCCAGTACGGTCTCTGTAATTGTCTGAAGATCTGCATCTGTAACGTGCTTTCCTTTATCGCCGAGTTCTTTCATTCTTGTAACGATATCATCAATCTGCTCCTCACTGGCAGAAAATCCCAGTTCCCTCAGTGCAAGAACAACAGAGCTTCTGCCCGCATGCTTTCCGAGCACGATTCTGCGCTCACGTCCAACAAGTTCGGGTGTGATGGGTTCATACGTGGCAGTGTTCGCAAGCAGCCCGTGAACATGTATGCCTGCTTCGTGGGTGAAGGCATTTCCGCCCACTATCGCCTTGTTTGGAGCAACAGGGATTCCGCATAGCCTGCTCACAAGCCGGGATGTTGTGTACAGACCCTTAAGATCGATTTTTGTTTTATGCTTATATAATGAAAAAAGCGCCATGACCACTTCCTCAAGCGATGTATTTCCCGCCCGCTCGCCAATGCCGTTGATGGTGACATGCGCCTGCGCTGCTCCAGCCCGCAGTGCTGCAACAGTATTGGACGTTGCCATGCCGAAATCATTGTGGCAGTGGACACTGATGGGTGCACCAAGCAGTGATAAGTCGCTGAATATATCGTATGACCTCTCTGGAGTAAGAATTCCGACCGTATCACAGAAGCACAGCCTGTCAGCACCTGCCTCTATCCCGGCATTGTAAACGGATTTAAGATAATCAAGATCAGCGCGGGATGCATCTTCCCCGCTCAGTTCCACGACCAACCCATGCGATTTTGCATACTCTGTCATCTCAACAGCCATACCGAGTACAGACTTGCGGTCTTTTTTTAATTTTTGCTGGATATGAAGATCAGAGACAGGTACGACAAGATGTATGGAGTCCACATCGCAGCTTATGGCACTGTCGATATCCTCCCTGCGGATACGGCAGTAGCTGCATATTTCTGCATTCAATCCTTCGCCGGCTATTTTCTTAATAGCTGTGCGCTCACCATCTGATGTAATAGCAGAACCCGCTTCCAGGATATCCACACCAAGGCTGTCGATCTTCCTTGCAATCAATAACTTGCTCTCTGTTGTGAGAGAGACTCCGGGTGTCTGTTCACCATCTCTTAATGTTGTATCAAGTATTTTTATTCCGTTAAATAAAACGATCCCTTCTATTCATTTATATCACCTTGGTGAGCCTCTAAGTGTGCTTCCTATTAGAAAAACCTATCTACAATCTCAACCGCCCTGGCGATCAACTCAGCACTTTTCTCAAGGTCGCTCATGCTGAGAACAGATACAGGTGTGTGGATATATCGCGTTGGCATACTGATAACACCCGATGGTACACCTTCACGCGACAGATGTATTGCAGAAGCATCTGTTGTTCCGCCAGTGCCTACTTCAAGCTGGTAGGGGATATTATTTGATCCTGCTGCCTCTTTTAACCACTTCAATACAGGCTCAGGTACGATTATTCCACGCCCCTCGGCATCGCTTACAGTAATGGACGGCCCTTTACCCATCTCTATGGCAGAGTGTTTTTTCTCAATGCCGGGATGGTCGCCGGTGATCGTAACATCGGTAGCTAACGCAACATCAGGGCTTAATCCAAAAGCAGATATCCGGGCTCCTTTTAATCCCACCTCTTCCTGTACTGTGAACACGGCATGAATTGTAGCTCTAACATCTCTCATCTGCTCGAGCGCCCCTATGAGCATCGCACAGCCTGCACGGTTATCGAAAGCCTTGCCCGTGACCCGATCATTCCCGAGCGGTTTTAGCTCCATATCCGGGGTAATCGGCGTTCCTGTCCTTACTCCGAGCTTTTCCGCATCATCCTTGCTTTTTGCACCCACATCAATAAACATATCTTCTGCATTGACTGGCTTTTTCCTATCCTCCTCTTTCATGGCATGGGGAGGCTTTGAGCCTATTACGCCGTACACAGGGCCGTGCTCTGTATGCAGTATCATCCTCTGGTTAAGAAGCGTCTGGTCAAACCATCCTCCGGTCTTGGTGAAACGGACAAAACCCTTGTCATCAACGTATTTTACCATAAGACCGATCTCGTCCATATGTGCTGCAAGCATCACAGTGGGCGAATCGCCGCGCCTTGTGGCAATAAGATTTCCCATCTTATCGGTCTTGATCTCATCAACATATGGCCTTACTTCGTTCTCTATGATCTGCCTTACATTGCCTTCATATCCAGAAACACCATGCGCATTCGATAACCGCTCTAAAAGGTCTCTTAAGTCACTCATAAGTTTCACTCCTTCTAATTGTAAGAAAGAATAATTAAGCTATTGGAGGTTTAGAACCAGATCTTCTTATCAGGATTGTTATCAGCAGTATCAACACTGCGTATTCAAATCCCGGTATCCTCTTTGCCCCGGTTGATGTATCATCTGACGTAGCAGTTGTTGAACCAGGTGTGGTCGGAGCAGGTATCCCTGTTTTATCGACTTTCTGGGTAGCCGCTGGTGTTGTCTGAGTTCCGGACGAATAAGCGTAAACAATTCCACTGCGGGTGGCTGCATAGAGCATATTTCCAGATATGGCAGGTGATGTTATGTAGTCCTTATCCTTTGTTCCTGTCGTGTTTCTCCAGAGAAGACGTCCTGTATTCGCATCAAGGGCATAGATGAAATTGTTTCTTGAGCCAAAATAAACAATATCATCTGAGATCGCAGGCGAAGAATCGACATATCCTGCAGTTTGAAATTTCCATTTAAGGGCTCCTGTTCTGGCATCTATAGCATGGAAATTGGAATCCTTTGAGCCAGCAAAGACAATACCATCCTTTACAGAAGGTGATGATTCGACATTAGCTCCTGTGGAATATGTCCATCTCATAGTACCTCTGGCTGCATCCAGAGCATATATATTCCCATTGTTTGAACCAATATACACGGTCCCGTTTGCAACAGAGGGGGAGGATTTAATCTCACTTATACCTGTATCATAGCGCCATTTCTCCTTGCCACTTGTGGCATCAAAGGCAATGACAGAACCCCTATCATTCCCGGCATAGACAGTTCCCTCCATAACAGCAGGTGAAGAAGCAATGTTCCTGCCTGTGAGTACAGACCATGAGGGCTCACCATTTCGGATATTCAGGGCATAGAGAGAACCGTCTTTTGATCCTGCATAGGCAAGACCATTAACTACGGCAGCAGAGGATAGATATCCATCTGTAGAATTTTTATAGGTCCATTTTATAGCACCGTCTTTTGTATCAATGGCATAGAACCGTTTATCATCTGCCCCGATATAAAGCGTCCCGTTAACAACCGATGGAACGGATTTTACAAAACCATTGGTATGGTTTCTCCATATCTCTTTTCCCGATCTTGCATCAAGCGCATGGATACCGTAATTCGAGCCTATGTATAATACCCCATCCACCACCACAGGAGATGAATCTGTATCATATCCCAGGTTTGAGGTCCACTCCAGTGTAAGTGGCGGGTTTACTGCATCTGTAGTAAAGCCCGAATGTGATGGGTCCTTTTTAAACATGCTCCAGTCTGAAGCAGAGGCTGGTGTAATGAGCATGATTGCTAACAGCACATAAACAATAGCTCTCATATATATCCTCCTGTGTACCATAATAGCATTTGGACGTAAGAAGTTAACTGTTTATAATTGCTTTAATTTATGACGTGCAAGTGTATGCGATGGATCCAGTTCAAGCACCCTGCTAAAACATGCCATGGCTTCGTTCTCCCTTCCGAGTACCTTGAGTGCCACTCCTTTATCATACCATGGTTTCGTATTCTCTGGATCGATCTCTATTGATCTATCAAACGCCCTGATAGCTTCATTCATGCGGTCAAGTTCTTTGAGAATAGCACCACTCTCATGCCATAGTTTTGGGTCATTGGGCTCAAGCTCAATAGCTCTTTCATAGATATGAAGCGCATTGCCGTATGCTTTTATAGAATCATGACGTATATCAAGAGTTGCAAGGTCTGCGCCTTTTAGCTTCCATATCGCTCCCATTCCATACAATGCGCTCATGTTCTCCGGATCTTTCTTGAGTGCTTTATCAAGCAGAGCAAAACCCTGGGCATACTGTCTTCTGAGCCCTGTAATCAATCCTTTGCGGGCAAGTGCTTCTATATTATCAGGATCAAGCTCAAGCACCCTCTCATATGCCAGAAATGCCTCTGCTTCTTTGCCCATATCTAATAGTATCGATCCCTTCTCAAACCAGATCTTTGTATTCATGGGATCAAGCTGAAGAAGCCTGTCGTATATCTCCAGTAATAGAGAATCTTTTTTAAGTTCCTTCAATATCATTGCTTTCTCAGATAGCAATTTAATATTATAAGGCTCAGATTCAAGTACTCTGTCATATGCCTCCAGTGCTTCATCCAGTCTGCCAAGGTTCACAAGTACGAAACCCCTCTCATGCCATGCTTTTGTATTCATGGGATCAAGTCTCAGAAAATTCTCATAGGCCTCAAGTGCTGCAGGATACTGCTCAAGTATAAGGTGGATAGATGCTTTACCATACCAGGCTTTAAGATTACCCTGATCGGCGTTCAGAATGTTCCCATACGCTTCAAGTGCTTTATCATATTTACCCAGGCGCTTATAATCCTCAGCCTCCTGTATAGAGTCCTTTTTTTCCGTTTTCCTTAAAAATCCGCCTAATCTCATATAACTACCTCAGTCTCAGGACTATTAATCCAGAGTATAATTCTATTTTTGTAGTATTTTTTAGAGTATATATCTTTCTAACAGTTGCATACTAAATGTAGAGTCCCAAACAATAAGAATATATAGACGTTCAAACATTACGAAAACTACATTACTATAATCGTAAATTGCTGCATATTTTGGAGGCATTTAATGCTGAAAGTAAATAATCTGGTTAAAGACTATGTGATTGATTCTGATACGATCAGAGTCCTGGATGGAGTAAGCTTTGATATAAAAGAGGGTGAAATCCTCGGTATTATAGGTAGAAGCGGAGGTGGTAAATCCACGATACTTAAGGTCTTACGTGGTATTGAGCCGCTCACTGATGGTAGTTTTGAGATTGATGGGCTTACAGTTAGACCCGGTGCTTCACACGAGGATATCAAGCAACTCCAGAAAATGACTGCCATTCATCTCCAGCGGAACTTCGGGTTATGGCCTGGCGCTACTTATGAGAATGTGCTTCGCAGGCTCTATGTCGAAAAATGCGGATTCGAGATGCTGCCTGAGAAAGATTCACCATATTATGATGAATTGTATGAAAAAAGCATGGAGTATTTGAAGATCGTAAACCTTGATAAAAAAGCAGAGCATTTCTCAGCAGTGCTCAGCGGAGGAGAGAAACAGAGATTGTTGATCGCAAGACAGCTTGCTGCAAAACCCTCTCTTCTTCTTCTGGATGAGCCTGCAACCATGACGTGTCCTGCAACAAAACAGGAGGTTCTTGATTCAATAAAGAACGTAAACGAGAAACTGAAGCTCAAGACCCTTGTAGTTTCCCATCTTCCTGAGGTTCACTCCTATCTTGCCCACCGTGTCCTGTGGCTTGAAGGCGGCAGGATAATAGAAGAGGGAGAGCCTGAGGAAGTATTAAAGAAATTCATGAAGAAAATGAAACCTGTTATTCCTATGCCAGAGCGCAGATCTGATAAAACTGTGATCAAGGTAAACAATCTCTCCAAGAGATACTGGCTTATCAGACAGGGAGAAGTGCTTGATCTTGATAGCATTAATCTCGAATTCAAACAGGGTGAGATCACTGCACTCATAGGCCCAAGCGGAGCAGGGAAAACAACGCTACTTCATGCCATGGACGGACTCGTTTATCCTGATGATGGTGAGATAGAATTCCTGGTTGACAATGAATGGATTGATATGTCAACATATTCACCAAAGAGAATGGAGGTTAGAAGGATTACCAGCATCATGTACCAGGAGTTCGCGCTCTCTCCCCACTCCACGATAAAACAGCAGCTTGCGTACAGACTGGGTGTAAAAGGGCAGCAGGTTGTAGAAGAAGCAAGGAAACGTGCTAAAGAACTTGGTATATCAGATAAGGACCTTGATGAGCTGTACAGGATGACTGATATGCCTGAGGAGAACGCAAAGGAGATATTCGCAAGAATGGGTTATACACCTGCTATACTGAGCGTACTATTCCCAAGCCATCCGCTTACAGAAGTGATGAACTACGCAAAGCCTATCTTTGAAGCTGTCGGTCTGCCACTGAGCATTCTTGATGTCAAGCCATATCAGATGAGCGGCGGTGAGAATGTGAGAGCTGCTCTTGCTTTAGCACTGTCATCAAAACCCTCAATCCTGCTGCTTGATGAGCCCTTTGGTGATCTTGACCCTATAACGCTAAGGGATGTTGCAAATTCACTGAAGAATATCAATAAAGTATTCAATACAACGATCATATTCGTAAGTCACCATGTAGATTTCATAAAAGAGGTCGCACAGAGAGCGATATTGATCGATAAAGGGAGTATTGTCTCTGATGGAGATCCAAAAGAGGTCTGCAATGAGTTCATAAGAGCAAGCAATGCGCGGTACCTTAGTTGCAGCCAATATAAATAGGGATAACTATTTGGTAATATAATTACATTTTTCATAAAAATGGCAGGACTATTCAGAAAGATATTAATCTACTTTACAGTAGTTTCTATTCTGCTGATCATAATAACCGGCAGTCTTTACATAATCCTCGGAGGCAGGGATTTTGGTATATCTAAGAACAGGGTTGAAGTGATCTATGTGCAGGGAGTGATGCTGACAGGCAGCATCCCTACAGGGTTTGGAATCGCCACATCCGAGGATATAACAAAAAGATTAAAAGATGCATCTGAGGATGAGGGAGTAAAAGCTATTGTACTGCGGATAAACAGTCCAGGGGGCTCTCCTGCAGCGGCTGAGGAGATCGTGGCTGCTATGAAAAAAATCAAAAAACCGATCGTCATCTCCATGGGTGATGTTGCGGCCAGTGCAGCATATTATATCAGTGTGCCTGCTGATAAGATAATCGCCAACCCTGATACCATTACAGGCAGCATCGGGGTGATCTGGGAATTCCAGAACAGGTCAGCCTTCTATGAGAATGACGGGACTTCATTCTATATAGCAAAATCCGGTGAGTTGAAGGATATGGGCGGAGACTGGAGGGGCTTAACAAACGATGAAAAGAAATATGCAGATCAGATAGTCTCAGAAGCTTACGGTCGCTTCGTAGAGGAAGTCGCAGAGGGCAGGAACCTCTCCCTGAGCAAAGTCAAGGATATTGCAGATGGCAGGATTTATACAGGTGCTAAAGCTAAGGAACTGGGGCTTATAGATGATCTCGGGAGCCTTGATGATGCAATCGAAGCTGCTGCCCTGCTTGGTGGGATAAAAGGTAAACCAGAGGTTACCTATGCTAATAAGCCATCGCTATCACGGCTGCTGTTCGGCGATGAAATGATCGAGCTGTCCCGATTCACAAGCTATTACGATGACAGCCCCTATGGACGGCTGCTCTCGATGCAGTGATTGATACAGTAACTCAAATATGTGATTTTTGTCTTTTATGCCGCTTTTTGATATCCGATACTTTAGCCTGTAGTTCTTTGAGAAGATCCTCTTTTAGTTCACCTGAGTAATAATCATAACGTGCGGCCAGGGATATCTTCGAGGCAACAGCCCTTGAGATCTTTCCACGAAGTCTTCTCGGGGCAGTATTTATGAGTGGATGTCTGAAGATCAGGCCATGCTTTGGAGATGTAGCCCTGCCCCTCAGGTGCTTGAAAAGCGCATTGTTTGCTCCTATCACCTGTACAGTACTTGAGGGCATAGAAGCGAGCTTCTCAAGACCTCCGGCAATACTCAAAAGACGTGCACCCAGCGTATGTCCTGCAATGCCTGTAAGATTCGGCGCTATACTGTTCATGCTCTCTTTAAGATACCCTTCGATAGAGAGGCGTGTTTCATACAGGCCGACAAGATTTGAGGCCAGGCTTTTCATGATTTTTAGATCTGGCTCATCGCTATTGAGTATAAACCTGGCAAGCTCGCTGCCCTGCATATCCGTCCCATTAAACAGCATGTACCATTCCCTCAATCTCTCAGCAAGGATATTGGCTGTCCTGTCGATATCGTCAATGGCTTCGACTGCCGCGATGATCTTCCTGTCCTGTGTCAGGGCCTGTGCTATCTTATTTTTAACAAGCCTGATATTGATATCATGAAGCAAGAGATCGTATTCTTCGTGTGATGATACAAAGCCGTATTCCACTGCCAGGTCGCGGAGATCAACACCTGCAACCTTGCCCCTTAATAACAGTGGTTCACCGGTAATGCGATCTATAATAGAATCGGGGTCTTTTTGAAACAGTTCAACCTCGTTTATTCTATCTCCAGCAACTGTGAATATCCCAAACCATGTTCTTATATGCATGCACTTATCTTTTCCTGATAGATAAAAAGATTTTTGAATCAATCTTCACACATTTCTCACACCTTTGTTTATATATATGAAACCTTAAAAATCATATGGATTTCCCCCACCCACTCCACTAAACTTATTTTTCCTGTTTCCCACAGGCAAAAGGGGGAAATCCACCACCTATCAATGATTGAAAACGCCTGTAAGCTTCATACATTCTTCATAAATGTGTAATACCATAGTTTATATATGTATTACTATCTGAATCATCTGGATTTCCCCGATTTGCTTATATATTTCTTGGTGGCTCCAGGGGAAACGGGGAAATCCAATCGCAATTAAATTAATACATTTCACATATGTTTCACAACTTTGTTTATATACATGACTGCTTTAAATAATGTCTGTGGACTCCCTTCTCTCCACCATAACCTTTTTTTCTGTCCACCGCAGAAAAAAGGGAGTCCACACCACAGTTAATATCAATTCTGTATCGTAAAATTTTGAAAAGCTTTAATACACACGTTACCATACGTGAACTGATTTAAAATGAATATTCTTTTACTCGGTCCCCCGGGAGCAGGAAAAGGTACGCAGGCTAAAAAAATTTCTGAGCATTACTCACTGCCGCATATCTCAACTGGTGATATACTGCGTGAGAATATACATAACAATACAAACCTTGGAATAAAAGCCAAATCCTATATGTCAAAAGGAGAACTTGTTCCTGATGAGCTTTTAATAACGATTATAAGAGGCAGGCTATCAAAACCTGACTGCTCAAGAGGGTTCCTGTTGGATGGATATCCAAGAACAGTACCTCAGGCGGATGCTCTCCAGATGATCTTGACAGAATTAAACCGAAATCTTGATGTCGTACTGAATATCGATGTCGATGATGAAGAATTGATAAAACGTCTATCAGGGCGCAGGGTGTGTGCATCGTGTGGTACAAGTTATCATGTGATATTCAATCCACCTGAAGATAATGGGATATGCGATATATGCAAGGGAGTACTGTACCAGCGTGAGGATGATATGCCTGATGCGATAAGGAACAGGTTAATTATATATAAAAAACAAACAGAGCCATTGATAGAATACTACGATAAAAAAAGTCTTCTCCAGGTAATAGACGGAGGAAAGGACATTCAACAGATATTTGAAGATATTAAAAAAGTACTGAATAGATATGATTAAGAATATATTAAATAGAATTGTATTATATATCGGGATATTCCTTTTGCTGGGCATAATGCTATTCCCGGATTTAAGGAATGTGATAGGCACAGCAGTGGGAGCGTTTTTGAATCCATTGCTTTCACTTCTTCCGCTCCATATAGTTATATTCATTCTTGCTGCAATAACAGGGCTTTATGCTTCACTCATCCAGAAGTACACGATGGACTGGAGTTTGATGAGGCGTGTTCAGGAGCGGATGAAAAACATGCAAAAAGAATTCAAACAGGCACAATTAGCAAATAATGCCCAGAAGATCAAAAAACTGGAAGCACAGCGCGCTGAAATGATGAGTGACCAGATGGAGATGATGAAACAGCAGTTCAAACCAATGCTCTATATAAGCATCATTTCAATTCCGCTGTTCTTCTGGGTTTTCACTGTCATCAGCCAGGATACAAACGCTTCGATGGTATTTCCCTTCTGGGGAGAACAAAAATTAAACGATACACTTCTGGGACCGTTCCAGTACTGGCTGTTCTGGTATTTCATATCCTCAATCCCCATAAGCCAGGTGACCAGAAAGGCATTGAATATAGGTGGTATGTAATTGATCATTACAATCAGTGGTCCTCCAGGCAGCGGCAAGAGCACGTTATCCCGTATATTGTCTGTGCGGCTTGGCATGGAACATATCTCTATGGGGGATGTGTTCAGGAAATGCGCGGAAGATCGCTGCATGTGCCTTGCTGAATTCGGCATACTTGCAAAGAGCAATGGAGATATAGACAGGGAAATCGATGAGATGCAGAGAAGGATTGCAAAGGAGAAGGATAATATCATAATCGAGGGAAGGCTTTCAGGTTTTCTTGTGGATGCCGACATGAAGGTCTGGCTCAAAGCCCCGATTGAGATAAGGGCAGAGCGTATCGCAAAGAGAGAGGGCAAACATGTTCTGACTGCAATGGCAGAGACTTCAGAAAGGGAACAGTGTGAAAGGGAGCGCTATCTTAACTATTATAATATTGATATAAAGGATATGTCAGTGTATGATCTTGTGATAGATTCCAGTAAGTGGGGACCTGAAGGTATAAGTGATATAGTGGTTAAAGCGATTGAATATCTAGTATGAACCTGCTGCCTTCTGAGAGAAAAAGAGAGACCCTGGTAAAATCAGAGGATACTACTGATGAGAGATCTGGTAAAAGACCGATAGATCGGCCGATACAGGAATATATCCAGAAAGGAGTGATAAATCTTGATAAACCTGCGGGGCCGACAAGCCACGAGGTCACATCATGGGTGAAAAAGATCCTTGAGATTGATAAAGCAGGGCACAGCGGTACGCTTGATCCGGGAGTGACAGGGCTTCTTCCGATTATGCTGGGCGATGCGACAAAAGCTGTGGATGCGCTCCTTACGGCAGGCAAGGAATACGTCTGCCTTATGAAACTCCATACCGAAGTGCCTGAGAGGGAGATAAAACGAATTTTTAGTGAGTTCACAGGCGAGATATACCAGATGCCCTCTATTAAATCAGCAGT
Organism: Candidatus Methanoperedens nitratireducens; assembly: GCF_000685155.1. Taxonomy (GTDB): domain Archaea; phylum Halobacteriota; class Methanosarcinia; order Methanosarcinales; family Methanoperedenaceae; genus Methanoperedens; species Methanoperedens nitratireducens. Next base: position 483,167 of record NZ_JMIY01000002.1, on the reverse strand, counting down.
GAAACGGGAAACAAGGATAAGGAACATATATTATCTTGAGCTGCTTGAGATCGAGGATAAGAATGTCCTTTTTAAGGTCGGGTGTGAGGCCGGGACGTATATCAGGAAATTATGCCATGATATGGGGTTAGCACTCGGCACAGGCGCACATATGCAGGAGCTGCGCCGCACGAAGAGCGGTCCTTTTCGTGAGGATAAAACGATGGTCACACTTCACGATCTTAAAGATGCGTATGTTGAGTGGAAGGAGAACAGCAATGAAGAGTTGTTGAGAGAAGTTATACTTCCAATGGAGGTCGGGCTGTCTCACCTTCCTAAGATAGTGATACGCGATAGCGCGGTTGATGCGGTCTGCCATGGCGCAGGTCTGGCTGCTGCCGGTGTGCTCACACTTGAGAGCGGGATCGAGAGAGGAGATCCTGTGGCTGTCTTTACACAGAAAGGGGAGGCGGTATCTTTCGGCAGGGCGCAGATGAGATCCATTGAGATCTTAAAAGCGGCTACAGGGATCGTAGTAAGTACTGACAGGGTGCTTCTGGAGCCGGGGACGTATCCGAAAGGGTGGAAGGCAAAAGAATAAAAGCCATCGGGTACATTATAAGGGCGTATGCCGATTATGCCGAGGTAGTCTAGCGGCTAAGGCGCAAGCCTGGAAAGCTTGTGGGGCTTTGCCCCGCGGGAGTTCGAATCTCCCCCTCGGCGTTATGATTTATTAAGTCTTCTCAACATCTTCACGAGAAGGCAGCTTTCTCAGAATTACCTCTTTGCGGGCAGGGTCTACCACTACAAGCACGTCTTCGCCCTCCTCGAAGGGAAATCCGCTGTCCTTTGCCACGTTGGTTGGTATATAGCAAAAAAATTTGTCATACGTTTCCTTGCGCGTCCTGGTTGGACGGTTTACAATTTTTCCTTTGCCCTCTAACACATCACACATTGTTATCACATCCCATATTTATCTTATCGAGCCACATATAATAAGCCTATTGTGTGCGCACAAAATATAAATACATTAAGTGTGTTAGCACACGCACGGCTAACACAACATCAGCGGTGAGAAACATGGCAGAATACCAGGTAATCAATGCACCCAATATACAAAAAGATGCAATAATAGCAGAAAAGGAGGTCTTGGAGAGACTGGTTGCGCACTACGACATACCTATGTTCGTACAAAAAGAAGGAGAAGGGCTTGAAGGCAAGACAATGTATTTCATTTTTTTGCCACACTGCAGAACCATAATAGCATATGAAGAAAAAACCAAGCAGGATAAGAATAAGAAACCGCAGATAGACGCAGATGAACGCAGATTTGCTGCATCGTATCTGCGTTCATCCGTGTTCATCTAGGGTTTATAATTTACTGAAAGCATCATGGGAAAGAGCTACTGAGACATTGAATTATTGAAAGATGGGTTTTAAGAGATTTTTCCCCAGCCTTGAAAGCTTGTGGGGCTTTGCCCCTCGGGAGTTCGAATCTCCCCCTCAGCGTTGTGATTTTTTGGATTTTTAAAAAATACCACCTTATTTTTTTATGAAAAAGGCTTAGGCTCCGTCCCAATATAGCCTCCTCCTCTAAGGCAAAAGGTTGTATAGTGTATATACACTACACACATAAATGAACGTATACTTTATCTGGAAAATCAGCAAGGTGACAAAATAGATATATCGAAGTATAACATGACTTTCAGACAAATATTTTTTCGATATATTAAATTAAACAATCTTAACTGATAACAAAATCAACCGGAGTTCGTAACAGTTCGTATTAGTTCGTTGTTTTTTTATTATTTTAAATTAAATTTGGTATCCGTTCAATGTCCACTGTATTTCTTTCTCTGCTAAAGTTAATTAAAACTCCAAGTTTAATCCCTGTTGCTTTCAGATAATTCAAAACTTGTGCTTTGTGTATGCTTGTTATTTCGTACACAGCCTTTATCTCAATGATTATTTTATCTACAATATATAAATCTGCATAGTAGTCGCCGACGACATTTTTTTTATAAGTAACTTGAATCGGGAATTGTTGCTTGACTATGAAACCTCTATCTTCAAGTTCAATTTTTAGAGCGTTTTCGTATACCTTTTCTAAGAATCCAAGACCAAGTTCAATTTTTATGGCTATACAGGCTGATTTAATGTCATAAAACTCTTGTTTATATATTAATTCCATCATATCCCTCTGTGCAAGATAAACAACGAACTAAAACGAACTGAACGAACTCTTTTATCAGAGATTTCCAGTTCAGGCCAGTATTATTTCATTTTCAATTGAAAACGAATGCTACAGACGTGTATCTGATACAATATTAACTCTAAATCTTATTTAGTAATGCCAAGCAGAGTGAAAGTGTTTGATATTTTAACAAATATCATAAAAATTTTGTAGAAGACTAGTCCATCCCGCGAATTGATACCTGCTCTTCAATCCATTTTGGGGGTAGAAACAAGTGTGGAAATCATTTATTGATGATTATTTATAAAATCCAAGCTAATCTTGACGCTATAGATCAAATACAATAAAACGACAGAAATTTATATTAGTAAGAGAAAGGATTTAAGCTGGATTCAGAACCTGCTGGATTTAATCTAAAAAGGAGAACGGATAAATGGTAAACGTTAAGGAGCATGCTAATTTTATCTGGGAAATTGCTGACCTTCTACGAGGCGATTATAAGCAATCAGATTATGGCAAAGTAATACTACCGCTTACAGTTTTAAGACGATTGGATTGTGTGTTAGAACCTACAAAACAAAAAGTTCTGGATTATCTACCCAAAATCGCCAGTATGAATATTCAGAACATAGACCCTGTTCTTAATAATATTGCAGGTTTCAACTTCCACAATAAAAGCAAATTTGATTTTGAGAAATTAAAAGCAGACCCGGATAATATTGCTGCCAATCTGAACAATTATATCAATGGTTTCTCTGCAAGTGCAAGAGAGATCATTGATTATTTTAGCTTCACTGAACAGATTGCGAAACTGGATGAAGCAGATCTACTTTACATGATTGTTAAGCGATCTGGTGAAGTTGACCTGCACCCTGATAAAGTAAGCAATCTGGAGATGGGATACATTTTTGAAGAACTTATAAGGAGATTTTCTGAGTTATCCAATGAGACAGCAGGAGAGCACTTCACGCCAAGAGAAGTAATCCGACTGATGGTTAATCTGCTTTTCGTGAATGATACAGAGATCCTGACTAAACAGGGTATTGTAAGAACACTATATGACCCTGCCTGCGGAACAGGCGGTATGCTATCTATAGCAGAAGAATACCTGCGTGAGCTTAATCCCGATGCCAGACTTGAAGTGTTCGGGCAGGAAGTTAATCCTGAGTCTTATGCAATCTGTAAATCAGATATGCTCATCAAAGGACAAAACGCTTCTAACATAAAATTCGGAAATTCGTTTACAAATGATGGTTTAGAGAACGAAAAATTTGATTATATGCTATCTAATCCGCCATTTGGCGTTGAGTGGAAGAAAGTTGAGAAGCAGGTCAAAGATGAACATGAAAAAAGAGGTTTTGGAGGGCGTTTTGGCGCTGGACTGCCAAGGATAAGCGATGGTTCATTTTTGTTTTTGCAGCACATGATCTCCAAAATGAAACCCGCAAACGGTGGCTCAAGAATAGGAATTGTTTTCAACGGGTCGCCTCTGTTTACAGGCAGTGCTGGAAGCGGGGAAAGTGAGATCCGAAAATGGATCATTGAAAATGATATGCTTGAAGCCATTGTTGCGATGCCAGAGCAATTATTCTATAACACAGGCATTTTCACCTACATATGGATAGTGACTAACCGAAAAACCAGAGAAAGAAAAGGGAAAATCCAGTTGATTAATGCCATTAGCCTTTACAATAAAATGGCAAGAAGCCTGGGTAATAAGCGTAATGAGATCGGAGAAGGTCATATTGAAACAATCACTAAAATCTATGGTGATTTTAAGGAAAATGAGTTCTCAAAGATTTTTGCCAATGAAGATTTTGGCTACTGGCAAATTACAGTTGATCGACCTTTGAGAGATGAAAGCGGTAATATTGTAAAAGACAGCAAGGGTAAGCTCAAATCAGACGCTAATTTAAGAGATAGTGAAAGAGTGCCACTCAAGGAGGAGATACAGACCTATTTTGAGAGGGAGGTATTGCCACATGTGCCTGATGCCTGGATAGACAACAGTAAAACAAAAAAGGGATATGAAATTAACTTTACGAAGTATTTTTATAAATATAAGCCATTGAGAAGTCTTGCAGAAATAAGGGCGGATATTATGGCACTGGAAAAAGAGACTGATGGATTGTTGAGAGAGGTAATCGCATAATGAGAGCGTATCATAAATATAAACCGTCTAATATAGAATGGATTGGGGAGATACCAGAGCATTGGGATTTATATCGCCTGAAACACTTGGCTGGTAATGATATTAACGTTGTTCAAACTGGACCTTTCGGCGCTCAGCTTCACGCCAGTGATTACGTCAATGAGGGCATACCGTTGATTTTAATTCGTAACGTTAATAATTTAATGATTGATGATTCTGATATACCCAAGATTTCAAAAGAGAAAGCCGAAAGCTTATCAATGTATCGCCTTCAAGTTGGAGATATTGTTTTTAGTCGTGTTGGAAGTATTGGACGTATTGCCTCAGTTACTGAGCGGGAAAAAGGATGGTTGATTTCAGGGCAAATGCTGAGAATACGCATTAAAAATCCAAGTTTATATAATCATTTCGCTGTATACATTTTTAGTTCCAATTTAATCTCTGAATTTGTACAGTTTAAATCTGTAGGCTCAACTAGGGATTCTATTAATACAGAAATTTTACGAAATATCCCCATAACAATACCACCTTTTTCGGAGCAACATACTATTGCCCGCTACCTTGATGACCGCACCCAAAAAATAGATACTTTAATTGAGAAAGAACAAAAGCTTATTGAGCTGCTCAAAGAAGAACGCACAGCCATTATCAATCAGGCAGTAACAAAGGGTCTGAACCCTGATATGCCAATGAAAGATTCGGGCATTGAGTGGTTGGAGAAAGTACCGAAACATTTGGAAGTAAAGAGATTGAAGTATTTAATAACCTTGGTTAATGAAAAAAGTAATTCTGAATCGCCTGAGATAAAAATTGCTTTAGAAAACATCGAGAGTTATACTGGTAAATTAATCAATTTAGATTCACAAACCACATTTGAAGGAGAAGCAAAAATATTCATAAAAGGGGATGTTTTATTCAATAAATTAAGACCTTACTTGGCAAAAGTTTACAATGCCAATACAAATGGAGTGTGTGTTAGTGAATTATTGGTATTAAGACCTTCAAAATCAATGATATCAGATTTTGTGTATTATAGAGTTTTATCAGAGGATTTTATAAATGAAGTTAATAGTTCAACTTACGGTGCAAAAATGCCGAGAGCAAGTTGGGACTTTATTGGAAACTTACTTATTCCTTTTCCCTCAATTGAAGAACAACAAGAAATCGTCAAGTTTATTGAATCTGAATCCGTCAAAACAGACTATACAATTTCCAGAATAGAAAAAGAAATTGCCCTACTTCAAGAATACCGAACTGCCTTAATCTCAGAAGTAGTAACAGGTAAAATTGATGTCCGAGAGGCGATATAAAAATGGCGCTCACTCAAATACATACCGAAAAAGCCTTTGAAGAAGCCATTGAAAGCCACCTGCTTGAAAAATGTGGATATATTAAAGGAAATCCTGCTGACTTCAACCGTGAATTGGCTCTTGATACAAAAACAATTTTTGCCTTTCTTCAAGAAAGCCAGCATGAAGCCTGGAAAAAATCAGTTTCCATACATGGTTCAAATACCGAATCTAAACTTTTACAGCGCTTAACCAGAGAATTAGATAACAGGGGCACTCTCGATGTTTTGAGAAATGGCTTTATTGATTATGGTGTTCGCTATAAGATGGCATACTTTAAACCTGCAAGTGGCTTAAATCCAGAAGCAGAGAGGTTATACAGGCTTAACAGGTTAACCATAACAAGGCAGTTAAAATACAGCCAGAAGAGTGAAAGATCTGTTGATATGCTTCTTGGTCTTAACGGTCTGCCTGTCGCAACAGTTGAGTTAAAAAATCGATTTACAGGACAGGATGTGAGTGATGCTAAAGAGCAATTTATTGAGGATAGAGACCCGAAAGAATTGCTTTTTCAGTTCAAAAAAAGAGCCCTGGTTCACTTTGCGGTTGACCCTGATGAAGTGTATATGACTACGAAGCTTGAAGGGTCAAGAACAAAGTACCTTCCTTTTAATCTTGGCTATAACAGGGGTGCAGGAAATCCGCCTAATCCAGATGGTTATAAAACATCCTACCTGTGGGAATATATCTGGGAAAAAGATAGCTGGATGGACATATTAGGCCGTTTTCTGCATCTGCAGGTGGAAGAATACAAATTTGACGGAAAAACCTTCAAACAGGAAAGCCTGCTTTTCCCGCGCTACCATCAGTTAGATGTTGTCCGAAAGCTGGAGGATGATGCAAGAAAAAACGGAGCAGGAAAAAATTACCTGATTGAGCATTCAGCAGGCAGTGGTAAGAGTAATTCTATTGCCTGGCTCGCCTATCGTTTATCAAGCCTGCATGATAAAGACGATAAAAGAGTATTTGATTCTGTGATTGTAGTCACTGACAGGCTGGTGTTAGACCAGCAGTTACAGAATACCATCTATCAATTTGAACATAAACAGGGCGTGGTTCAGAGAATTGATAAGGATTCCAATCAACTGGCAGCAGCACTGAGCTCAGGAACTAATATTATCATAACTACCCTGCAGAAGTTTCCTTTTGTTTTAGAGAAAATCGGACAGCTCCCTGCCAGAAATTATGCGGTAATCGTAGATGAGGCACATAGCTCTCAAAGTGGAGAGGCATCAAGAAAATTGAAAGAGGTTCTCACCATAGGCAATCTGGAAGATGCAGCAAGAAAAGATAGAGAGAGAATTTACACTGAATCTGATGCGGAAGATGAAATCAGAAAATCAATGTTGTCAAGAGGACAGCACAAGAATTTGAGTTTCTTTGCATTTACAGCTACACCAAAGCCCAAAACGTTAGAAGTCTTTGGCGTAAAAGATGCTATTACAGATAAACCGATTCCATTCCATCTTTACTCAATGCGTCAGGCAATAGAAGAAGGTTTTATTATGGACGTATTAAAAAATTATACAACCTATAAAACCTTTTTCAAACTATCCAAGCAAATAGAAGACGATCCTAAAATCAATAAGAAAAAAGCGAGTAGAGCCATTGCAAGGTTTATATCGCTTCATCCGCATAACCTGGCTCAAAAAACTGAAATTATCATTGAGCATTTCCGACAGGTCACTATAAAGAAAATTGGTGGAAAAGCCAAAGCTATGGTAGTTACAGCTTCACGCCCTCATGTTGTTCGTTATAAGCAGGAATTTGATAGATACCTAAAAGAAAAAGGATATACAGAGATAAAAACGCTTGTTGCTTTTTCAGCTTTTAAAGATGAATCTGGAATCATTCATACTGAATCTGAAATAAATGGTTTTGGTGAAAAGGAACTTCCGGATAAATTTAATACAACCGAATATCAACTGCTATTGGTTGCGGATAAATACCAGACAGGATTTGACCAGCCTTTGCTTCACACAATGTATGTTGATAAAAAGCTATCAGGAGTAAAAGCGGTTCAAACACTCTCACGTTTGAATAGAATCTATCCAGGAAAGGAAGATACCTTTATTCTTGATTTCGTTAATGATACGCAGGAAATTTTAGATTCTTTTCAACCTTATTATGAGCAAACAACTCTTATTGAAACCACCGACCCAAACCAGCTTTATGATTTAAAATCAAAATTAGAAGCAACGCAAATATTCTGGCAATCGGAAATCGATGCTTTTTGTAATATATTTTTCAAAAAAAGTGGTTCTCAAACCAGCAAGGACCCTGCTCAATTAAATGCTTATATTGATCCAGCAGTTGACCGCTACAAAGCCATTGGAAAAGAGGAAGTTCAGGAAGATTTTAAACATACTTTAACTGTTTTTCTGCGTCTCTATTCTTTCCTATCACAAATCATGCCTTTTCAAGATGCTGAACTGGAGAAATTCTATTCATATGGACGTTTACTGCTCAACAAACTTCCTAAGAAAGTAATGTCAGAGAAATTAAAATTGAATGATGAAGTTGCTCTGGAATATTACAGGCTTCAGAAAATTAGTGAAGGAAGTATTATTCTTGAAAAAGGCGGAGAGAGTGGACTAAAACCAACAACTGAAGCTGGTACAAAAAAGGACAAAGAAGAGTTTGCCATACTTTCTGAGATTATAAAGGTATTTAATGAGAGATTTGGAAAACCACTTACTGATGCGGATAAACTTTTCTTTGACCAGATAGAAGAAGAGCTTGTGGCAGATGAAACATTATCAAAGCAAGCTAAAATCAATACTATTGATAATTTTAAATATGGATTTCAGGATGTTTTTATAAATAAATTGATAGACAGAATGGAACAAAATAAAGAGATTTTCATAAAGATAATGGATGATAACGTAGTTGCAGAGGTGGTTAAAGATTACATGCTGAAAAAAGTTTATAAAAGATTAAACCCTGCTTTCAGCACCTACTAAAGCGTATATACATTGTCTGATACAAGGTTATAAACAAGGATTTTACTTTAACGCATCAACTGATAATATTACTTGATCTAGCCCGGCTTCAATATATACAACACCAAACAGGGCTTCTACTATGGTTCCTTTTGCATGATTAATTTTTTCTCCACTATTCTCAGATTGATTTGAATCAAAATGAATTCTAAAGTCATACAAACCCCATTTATCACATATCTTTGCCAGATTTTTATTTTTTGCATATTCTGCTCGCTGTATTGTTAACCATCCAGCATTTGGAATATCAGGCTGCCAGGGAGTTTTCATTAATAATGCCAGACTAATTGCAGCATCACCAAATAATGCTAATACTTTAGCCGCGTCGCCCATACTCAGATAAGGTTCAAAATCAATGTTTAAGTTGAGTTTAGAAGAATCCGTATATAATTCTCTAAATATGTTTATAATGCTTGGCTGAATAAAAGATAAGACGACTAAATCAGGTTCAGTAAAATTATAATTAATATTCCTTTCCAGTTCAACAATTTTAGATTTTTTAATATTATGAATATTATCGTTCATTTTTTTAATATGGTTCATCCAGTTTGTAATTTTCCTCTTTTCTCGAAGATGATCAGGAAGTTGATTTAGCCGATTTTCCAATGTCTTTTCAATTACCGGGATATTGTCAAAAAAAAGAAGTATGTTTGACGGGTGCGGTGGTCTATTTGGGGAGTGGGGGTTAGTGTTTTAAAAAAGGTTTTGACCACCGCCACTGGTTCGTTAAAACGTTCATGTATATAAAAGTTGTGAAACAATTTGGTGCAGCTATCTTTATACTGTATTATCATTCTTCTGCCAATCAATTTCTAAAAATATGAAATTATTTAGCATAATATAGAGATTTTCAATCTCATTTCCAGTAAAACCAGATTTCAATAGCTTTTTTCTTTGATCAGAGGTTTTTAAACACATTTTTTATCTTCACTCGTTTGTTCCATAGTTCTGTATCAATGTCTATATATAACTTTGTTACACAATCCAGTATAACTAATCAGTGATCGGAAAAGGTGATTATGCATGGACATTGTTACACAGGTCAGTGATACCACAGTGATTGAAGGAAAAAGTAAGCTGATGAACAGACCAAGCAGGAGCAAGGGCAAATTATATGATAAGTATTTTGTTTATGTTCCCAGTGAAGTCGCAAGAGATAGCAATTTTCCTTTTAAATCAGGTGATGAAGTAATTGTCAGGATTGACCCTGAAAATAAATGTCTCGTTATTAAAAAATATACTGAAGAGCCATAATCCTGCAATAAGAAATCCACACATAACTGGTTAGGATAGATACGATTGGACGGGGATTGCGCGGATTTCGTATCTATGTAAATCAGTCAAAATCAACCACAGAGTCGACTATGAACGCTGTTCATAAATGAACATGAAAAAGACGATTAACAACGAACTCAAAATGAACTTATAGAGCCCGAGTTCGTTTAAGTTCGTACCAGTTCGTTGTTATATATTAGCTGAACCACATCGGAATCTAAGATGCAATATAGTTGAACTTTTTCATACCAGGACACCGAGAGCACAGAGAGTTGTGGTTTTTGCTCTGTGTCCTAGTGTCACGTCAATAGTTTAAAGTCGTAAGATATATATTATATGTTCTTCATGATATATC
>NZ_JMIY01000002.1:419754-472761 GCF_000685155.1 Candidatus Methanoperedens nitratireducens | reverse complement strand
GGAAGATGCAAGGATTAAATTATCCAGACTTTATCCGACTCTTGAGAGCTGACGTGACACTATCAACCCCGAGCCAGAATACTCATTCCATTTTCTTCTACCCTTGATATTCAGGATAATCTCACCTGATATTCCACAAAAAAACGACAGCTGTAATCCGATATACAGTACAGCACCTATCAATCCAAGATTATCCCAGCAAAAGATGGAACTTCATAATGCCTCACTTGGCAGCAAAACCACCGCGCAGGAACAGGTACAACTCTTTATCTTCTCTATCCATTTCCTGAAATTCCTCTTTGAGCAAATAATATCGTGCTCTGCACGTTAATGTTTTTTTCAAAATCTCTTTCATTTCTATCACCTAATCTATATTCTTCTCACAAAGTTATATATTTTCTCCAAATAATCTATATATACTATAAAATATCAGTATAACAAGGAGAAAATATCATGGAAACACGGAAAGTTTACGTAAGCGGGGGCTCAACCTATGTGATCTCGCTGCCGAAAAAATGGGTCAAGAAGGCCAATCTAAAAGCAGGGGACTCTCTTGTAGTTACAGAGCAGGGCGGCTCTTTACTGATCGAGACAAGTATCACAGAAAAAGAATCAAGAGTAAAAGAGGTCAGGATCTCACAACTGATATCAAGCGAAGCCCTTGAGCGCATGATTATTGCCTTCTATCTTGTGGGCTATGATACGATCAGGATCAAGCTGGACAGGAAAGATCATCTCCCCTATAGAAAGAGCATACGGAAGATGCTTGATTATCTTATAGGCATAGAGATAGTTGAGGATACGGACGACTCTATGACCCTTGAGATAATGGTTGATTACAAACGCATGACATCCATGCAGATACTCCAGAGAATGTACTCTATTAACAGGTCAATGCTTCTTGATCTTGGCAGGGCTTTGAAGACCATGGATATAGGACTTGCAAAAGACGTAATAGTGAGAGAGCGGGAGATCGACAGGCTTTATTTTTTAGTCGTCAGGCAGCTTAAGAGCGCTGTGGAATACCAGCAGATAGCAGAGAAGCTCGGAATAGAGAACCAGAGGGACTGCCTGGGCTACAGGATCGCGGTCAAAGTGCTTGAGCGAATTGCAGACCATATTGAGAACATAGCAAAAAGCTATATCCAGTTAATCGAGGTTCAGGGGAATGCACAGCTTGATGATTTTATAAAACTTAACAGTAGTATAGTTGTAATTTTCGAAAGGTCAGTCCATGCACTGTTTACAAGAGATCATGCAATGGCTGAGAGGATATTCCAGGAGTTAAAAGAGGTTAAAAAATACCATTCTGATATTTCAAACGAATTACTCCAGCCAAAAAATATCCAGTCTGCTATCCTTCAGAAAACGATGCTTGATAGCATTGAGAGAATAGCAAGTTACAGCGGGGATATAGCCGAGATAGCTATTAATATGTCGGCAGGTACCATGACTTTTAATGATAGGAAAAACGGGGGCAAGGGGTGAGTACAAACTCCCGATTTTAAATCAGTTCACTCAAACCATAATAAGCTTTACATATCTGTAAGAGTTTTTAGTAGAAAAGATTCCATATGACAACACTTGATCCATGGGGCGCAGTTAGAATCGATAATTACTCAAAGCTATTTGATGAGTTCGGGATATCAAGGTTCAATGAGCTTCTTGGAAGAATACCAGATCCGCACAGATACATGCGAAGGCATGTTATTTTCGGGCACAGAAGCTATGAATCAATCCTGGATGCCATGCTAAAAGGTAAGCCTTTTGCTGCCCTCTCAGGCTTCATGCCCTCTGGCAGGGTGCATCTTGGACATAAGATGGTGATGGAAGAGATCATATGGCACCAGAAGCATGGCGGGGATGCTTACCTGGCCATTGCAGACAGGGAAGCGCATGCAGTAAGGGGTATATCATGGGAGAAATGCAGGGAACTGGGCATAAACGAATATATTCTAAGTGCAATCGCGCTTGGCTTTGAGCCTGGCGGCCATATCTATTTCCAGTCAGGATCAGACCCTGTAAAAGACCTGGCATTTGAGCTTGGTATAAAGGCCAATTTCTCAGAGCTCTCAGCAGTGTATGGTTTCAGCGGTGAGACGAATATAGCACACATGGTAAGCGTCCTGACGCAGAGCGCAGACATACTCCATCCCCAGTTAAAGGATTCTGGAGGGCCAAAGCCCGTGGTCATTCCTGTGGGCGCAGATCAGGACCCGCACATCAGGCTGACCCGTGGTCTTGCGTATAAGATGAACATGTTCATTGTGGAAGAGCGATCGGGCGCAGAGGGAGCATATATAAGCGTGCGGGGCAAGGCGGCTTTGAAGGGAGCCCTCCTTGAGATCGCAAAGCGTACCGGAGGCAAACTTTATGAAGAGCATGTGGATATTTTTGCCCGCGATCTCCAGGAAGTAGAATCCGTGGTTCGTGAAGTAGAGTTAAAGCATGGTGGTTATGCCTTCATGCCTCCTGCATCCACATATCACAAGTTCATGACAGGGCTTCAGGGTGGAAAGATGTCAAGCAGCATACCTGAGAGCTATATTGCCCTCACAGATACACCTGATGAGGGCGCAAAGAAGGTCATGCGCGCAAAGACAGGCGGGAGGGTAACGCTTGAGGAGCAGAAAAGGCTTGGCGGTGAGCCAGAGCAGTGCACTGTGTATGAGCTTTTGCTCTATCATCTTGTTGAGGATGATAAAGAGCTCATGGATTACTATAAGGACTGCGTGGGCGGAACGCGTGTCTGCGGCAGGTGCAAGAAATATGCTGCAGACCTGATGCGAGAGTTCCTAAAAGAGCATCAGGAGAAGAGGGAGCTTGCAAAAGAGAAGTTAGGTGAGTTCGGGCTGCAGGTAAGATAATAAAAGTTAAATAATTGGAACATACATCAGAGAAGTGGTGAAAGAATGCCGCTTATTACCATAGATGGACCACAGATAAATGATACTGAGATAAAGAGAAAGCTTGTAAAAGAGATGACAGAGGCTGCAGTAGAGGCTTACAAATTGCCTGTAGAATCGATTGTGGTTCTGATTAAAGAGACCCAGCCTGAGAACGTATCCGTAGGCGGCCAGTTAATCTCTGATAGAAAAGTCTGATTGAGTTGGTTTATCCTTTGATAAAAAATGAGAATAATCCCTATGTAGCACTTATCTGTACACACTGCGAGTTCTTCAGGGAAGATGATGTCCAGCTTGAGTGTGCTGCATTCAAAGTTTTGAAGGCGATGCTGGAACGGGGCATGATCACTCCAGAAGCGATAGAAGATGTCCTCAAATGAGTTTTTTCCCGTACTTGCACCTGGTTTTGTACTGAGAAAGCTTGAGAGTCCATATATCTATAATATACCTGATGATGAGCTATATGAACTGGATGATGAGGCGTTTTTTTTCTTGAAAAAATGCGATGGTGGAACTCCTCTCTCAAACCTGATCCTGGACATTGGCGAGGATCGGGAAGCCATTGATTATATGCTGAGCGAAGGCATAATCCAGATGCAGGAGATTCCTCAGATAAGAGAGATCAGAGCAGAGCAATCAGCCGTACCATCCCTTCGGTATCTTCTATTAAGCATTACCAACAAATGCAACCTTGCATGCAGGCACTGCTATCTTGAAAAAGGGAATAAAGAAATTGAAATAGACATGTTTGAGAGGGCAGTCTCGCAATTTGAGAACATGGGCGGGCTTAAACTCATGATCACAGGTGGAGAACCATTTCTGCACTCTGGATTCTGGAAGCTTATGGAAATTCTGGCTTCCTATGAACTCAGGACAGTAGTCCTCTCAAATGGAACCCTGATTGGCGAAAAGCAGGCTGAAGAACTCTCAGAATATGTGGACGAGGTACAGGTCAGTATAGATGGCATCAGGGCGCACGATCTTTTGCGAGGAAGGGGTACTTATGATAAAGCCATGCGCGGTATTTCCAATCTTCAGAGTTTCGATATACCTGTTTCTATCGCTACAATGGTACACAGATACAACATGGAAGAATTCGAGGAGATGCAAAGGCTTTTTTCTGATCTGAATATCCTGTCATGGGGTGTTGACGTACCCTGCGCTACCGGGAATCTAAAGGATAACCCGGATTACATACCTGATAATGAGGAGGCGGCACTGTTCTTAAAGTATGGGTTCGGTGCCGGAACACATGAGAGCAGCGGCGATTATACATGCGGATCGCATCTCTGTGCCGTCTCGTCTGATGGTACTGTCAGTAAATGCGGTTTTTTTGAAGATAACCAGGTAGGGAATGTTAATGATCTTAAAGCAGCATGGGCAAAGGTATGTAGAGATTATTTATGGACGCTTGATAAGCTTGATTGCCGCGATTGTAAGATCATTCGTGATTGCAGGGGTGGGTGCAGGTTCAGGGCAAAGCAGTACAGAGGAATACTGGCGCCAGACCCGATACTATGCCATGCAAACCGCGTTCTTACATTCCTGTGATATCTCAGGAAATTCAGGATAGATTATAAAGAGACCTCGGTTTTAACCACTGCGCAATCTTTGGGACGACCTCTCTCTGGGATTTGGAGCCAACAAAGATACCTATGTGTCCTGTCGGGAAGATCAGCGCCTCCTTATCCTGGCTCGATACCGCATCAGTCAGCGGTATACTTGCCTCATTGGGAACCAGATGATCGGCCTCTGCCATGACATTGAGCAGAGGCATGGTTATATTTTTCAGATCGATCCTCTTTCCATCAAGCTTCATCTCGTTTTTTATAAGAAGGTTCTTCTGGTAGCAATCTTTCATGAACTGCCTGTAGGCTTCACCTGCCTGACCGGGACTGTCGAATATCCATTTTTCCATTCTGAGGAAATTCTTGATGATCTCCTCATTCCTGCGCTGGCATTCTATATCATTCGGTTTGCATTCTATGCGCTCGAACATACTTGCATACTTATCAATCGTAAGTCTGAACGGGTCCAGAAGCAGGAATCCCATATTCAATAAGTCCCCTGGCACTATACCATAGTAATCCACGATCTTATCCACATCTGTGCTCTTTGCCCAGATGTTAAGAAGTCCTTTATCTGTATCAAAATCTACAGGTGCCACAAGGGTAACAAGATTTTCCACCTTCTCAGGATGCAATGAGGCATACATTACTGAGAGGGTCCCTCCCTGACATACGCCCAGGAGCGTGATCTTATCAAGTCCAGATATTTCCCTGATCCTGTCCACAGCATTGTTTATATAGCCGTTCACATAATCATCAAGTGTAAGGTATCTATCAGAGCCTGAGGGATATCCCCAGTCAATGATATAGACATCAAGGCCCTCATCCAGCAACTTCTTTATCACACTTTTATCCGGCTGGAGGTCCAGGATATAATACCGGTTTACAAGTGCATATACTATGAGTACCGGAACTGGATGTGGTCTTTCTACCCTGGGGATATAATGGATAAGCCTCATCCTATCCTCACTGTAAACTACCTCAGAAGGCGTTGTCCCGGTTGAAATTTCATCAGATTGTTCCAGCAATATTCTCATTCCTTTTGCGAATTTTCTAGAGTCTTTTATTAAATCAAGTGCGTTCATAGCTTCTTCGCATCAAGGTTATTTTAAAACATATAAAGCTTTTCTAGCTTACTACCTTTTGGGTGAATCTATTTCAGCCGTTTTATTATCACCAAAATACACCGTTCTATGGGGAAAGGGTATTTCAATTCCGGCCTCGTCAAAGGCATTCTTGATACCTTTTATAAGCTCAGTCCTTGTTGTGAAAAGCTCAGATCTCGGTATCCAGGCACGAATCTCAAAATCGATGCTGTATTCTCCGAATCGCGTAATAAGGATGAACGGCTCAGGCTCTAAAAGAACATTCTCATGATTTTTAACCACTGAATCCAGTACTTCAAGTGCCTTTTGTATATTTTCTTTATAAGCGATCCCAACTGTTATATCAAGTCTCCTTATTTCATATCTTGATAGATTCACTATTCTTGCATTTGCAACAGTAGAGTTCGGAATTCTCATATACCGGTTATCAAAGGTTCTTATTGTTGTTGATAGAAGGCTAATATCGAGAACATGGCCGCCCTGTCCGTCGATCTCTATTACTTCGCCGATCTCAAAAGGCTTGTCAGCAATAAGGAAGAACCCTGAGATTATATTGGAAACCGATGTCTGGGCAGCAAAGCCTATAACAATGCCCAGTATTCCTGCTGCAGCCAGTATTCCTGTGAGATTGATATCAAATGTTCCCAGGAATACGATGATTGTTACCACTACAAGCACATAAAATAAGATATTCTTGGTCACACTCCCTATGTGACCTCCGAGTTTTGATGTTACAAGTTTACCTGATACATTTGAAATGATCTTTGAGATAATTAGCCCTATCACTAATATCAGTATGGCCTTGATTATTGTTGTGTACTGTGAGTAAACATCATATAATGTATCGATCATAGTCCCAGCTCCCTTGCAATACCAAACCTGTCAAATCTTATTAAAACGGTCTTGGCTATGGAAATCTTCAGGTCTATTATTGTTCGCGGATTAATTACCCTGGCAGTAGTTTCAGTACCGTATTCCACACCGAACGCATTCGAAGATACGACAAGTATGTATACCTTATTTGTAAAAAGACCATTATCTCCTTTTACAAGTAACAGGTTCTCTGGTTCAATCACTATCTTCGATATCTCTCTTGTAACGTCGCTTCTATTGACGATTCTTAAAGGCACAAGGGCATCCTGTATTGAGAAAGGTTCGAATGCAAACTCTGCCTCTACATATGTGCAGAGTGTACCTCTGTGAACCTCGCCGTGCCACGCCTTCCTCTTATGTTCGATATGCCGGTCTATCTCAATTGATTTTCTATTGTTCTTAAGCACAAGTTTTGTGATAAGAGGAAGTTTTAAGAAGAACTTGAGCTGTGATCTGGCGGAGAGGTGCAGGCTATCCTTGAATTTTATCAGATAGGGTCTTTCATAAAAATCCTTTTCCATATCAACAGATAATTCCCCGGAAAAGCTTGTGATGGTGTGCTGCGTTTCAGAGGTGATTTTGACTGTAAATGGATTCAGTTTCTCAAAAACATACTCTTTCCCAAAGAAGTCTGTTTTCAATGCTATGTTTTTTTCAATCATGCTCCGCCTTCATTCAGGATCTCTTTATTCGTTTTACTATTCCTTCCCCGGCCCTCACTATTCTATCTATCAATCCATATTTTGTAGCTTCTTCTGCTGTCAGGAAGAAATCCCTGTCAGTATCTCTCTCGATGACCTCCATAGGCTGACCTGTGTGATATACTAAGATTTCGTTCATGCGCTTCTTGACCCTGCTCATCTCTTTCGCCTGGATCTCGATATCAGATGCCTGTCCCTGCGCACCGCCCAGGGGCTGGTGTATCATCATTCGTGCATCAGGAAATGCCATCCTTTTTTCCTTAGTCCCTGCTGCCAGTAGAACTGCTGCCATCGAGGAGGCCTGACCAACACAGATGGTAGCAACACTGCAGGAGATGCACTGCATGGCATCATAAATGGCAAGACCTGAGGTAATTAATCCTCCAGGGCTGTTTATATATATCTGGATATCGCCCTCGAAGTCTTTTGATTCCAGATAAAGAAGCTGTGCTATGATGCTTTCTGCTGTATCATCATTAATTTCACCTGTAAGGAATATTATCTGGTCGTCCAGGAGGCGCGAATAAATATCCACTGACTGCGTACCATGCGCTACATAAAGTGTCTTAGGAGCTGCCATTGCTCGTCCTCCAATTTTTTGTATTAATCATCTTGCATGTATTAACCGTTTTTCTTTAGCTCTTCTGCAGCAGAAGAATCACAATTATGAGTGACAGTAACAGTATAATCCACAGTCCAATTGCGATTCGTGTCATTCTCATCGCTTTATCAGCTTCCCACCATGTTTTTGGACGGATACCCTGGGCTAAAAAGGTTATAACTCCAGCCAGGTTGACGCAGATGATGTTTACAAAGAACAGCAATAAAGCTCCTGAAGCAAGCTGTTCATTTCCAGACCCAAGCATCAGTCCAAACGTTACCAGCGGAGGAAGCAATGCCACCGCTACCATTACACCGATGAGAATAGCAGAGACTCCGGTTGTAAATGCGAGCGCTCCTGCGCTGCCTGATGCCAGGGCAATGGCAACATCATCAAGTTCCACTTTTGTTCTCGAAGCAATCTCCGGGATGTCAGGATTGACTGTAAAAATAAATCCTGCTAAGACAGAAATAATGAGAGCGATGAGAATCCCTGTTGCACTGGCTTTCAGCGCGGTGCGAGCTAAAACGATATCGCCGAGGGTGGTAGCAAGAGATAGAGCCATGTTCGGTCCCAGCATCGGTGCGATGACCATCGCTCCTATTATAACAGCTATATTGTTTTTCAATAGACCGAACGCGGCAACTATGGAGGAAAGAAGGATCATTGCGACGTATACATTTGAAAGCCTGGTTGAACCTGTTATATCCGTGTACAGCTCTTCACGACTGATTCGATCTGCATTAGACTTTTTCTCAGGCTCAGTTCCCTCCTTTTTCGGCGGCTTTTCTTCAGCCGGTCTTGGCATAGTAGCTTCTACAGGAAGAATTATTATCCTGAAATCGGTTATCATACCAAAATTTTTTTCCAGGATATCAAGTACCCCATCGACTTTCTCTGCTAAAAGAAGAATTCTTACGAGCATCTGTCCTTCAGACAGCTCCTTGAACCAGATGCTTAACAACTGCTGCTCTTTGAGCAGCTCCTGTATCCCTCGGGTGTTCTCTTCAGGAAGTACCACCTCTATTAAACGCAGCACCATGTCATACTCCTATGTCTGTTGTTCCGACCTCAACTTTTTCTTACGGGCACGGATTCAGATTTGCCCCGGTAGTATGGCAAACATCGCAAGTGTCAAGCCTCGTTCCTGAAGTATTATATTTTGTGTTGAATACACCCAGATAGGCTGGGCTTGCCAAAGCCTCTGGTAACCCTGTCAGAGCCAGCACCGTTAACAGCAATATAAGTACTGTTTTTATAATCATTTATTCACGCATTTCACACTCTTTTAGCTCTAACCGCCAGAACAGATCTCTCCGTCTGCCTTACCACGTCACGGGCAGTGCTTCCTAACAGCAGTTCCCTGAACACACCCTTCCCAAGCGTACTCATTATTATCAACGAAACATCCTCTTCCTCTGCCACAGAAATGATCTTATCTGGTGGACTACCCACACAGATGTGAGCCTTCACCCTTAGACCTGCTTTGCTTAGATCTTCTTTAATATCTTCAAGCTTCTTTTTTGCCTCCTGGACATTGGCTTCTATCTCTTCCTGTGTTTCTCCCCTGTCAACCACATGCACCAGCACAGCCTCTTCAATCCCCTCCAGGTTTTTTACAAGCGATAACGCTTCCATGGCAGGTTCGGAAAAATCAGTAGGTAAAAGCACTTTTGAAAATATCCTCGAACAGAATTTTTCAAATTTTTTTGTCCCCAGCCACTCTGCCAGTTTATAACGCATAATCAGAACGTGCGTGTTTCCGTATCGCAGTACGTTTGTGGCGACGCTTCCAAGAAGGATGCCTTCGATGAGACTTTTACCGTGCGCGCCCATTACAACCAGAGATACTTTTTCTTTATTTACGTTTTCCAGAACAGCGTGTGAAGCATCACCCTCTGTTATCACATCTACCTTTGTTTTAACTTTCAACCCAAGACTCTCAAGTTGTTTTTTTTGCTCATCGAGGCGAACCCTGGCATTTTCAATATAGGGCTCTTGAGCCACTCCTCGCTTTGAAAGATGCGCGACATCTACCACATGAAGCAACACCGCCTCTTTTACTCCTGGAATCTCACCAATGCATTCAAGGGTTTTCTGCGCATACTCTGAAAAATCCGTTGGAAATAATATATTTTCAAACATTATATCCCTGCCTGTATTTACGTTTTCTTTATACGAAAGTTTAATGCTATATAAAGCTTTTCTGAGGCCAGAGACCATCCGCTTTTTAGCTATTTTTTTTGAGCAGGTGGAGCCCTTCTGGCAGGCATGACCAGCACCCTATCCACCCGGTTTTTATCCATATCCACCACCTCAAAGCGCAGCCCGCCCCATTCAAAATGGCTGCTGACTGAAGGAATACGTCCCATCTGCATCATTATGAAGCCGCCCAGTGTCTGATATATTCCCTCTCCCGGCAGCTTTTTGACGCCAAAGATATCCTTGAAATCGACAATTGGCAACATTCCATCCAGTAGCCATGAACCATCCTCGCGCTGCACAGCCAGTGGCTCAGCCAGCTCCTCTATAGATGGTATTTCACCAACGATCTCTTCCAGGATGTCGTTGAGTGTTATCAATCCCTGGATACTGCCATATTCATCGACAACCAGTGCGATATGTATGCCAGATTGCTTGAACAATTCCAGGACTCTTAAAGCGTGCGTACTCTCGGGTACAAACAATGGACGTCGCATAGCTGTCCTCAGATCAGCCGGCTTACCTGCCATATCATGGCTCAACAGGTCTTTAACCTGCACCACGCCGAGGATATTATCAAGGTTATCCTGGCATACCGGGAAGCGGGAATGCCCGCTGTCGGCTATCTTTTGCCTTATCTCCTCAGGTGAATCATCGATATCAAGCCAGAAAATCTCAGTGCGCGGTGTCATCAATGCACCCACCCGCAGATCGCCCAGGCGGAACACATGTTCTACCATATCCCGTTCTGCTTTTTCGAATGTTCCAGCTTTCATGCCCTGCTCAATCAAGATATTTATCTCCTCTTCTGTGACAGGAGGCGCAGGAATCGGTCGTATACCTAATATCCTGAGCACTGCATCTGTCGAAACGCTCAATATATAAACAGCAGGGGAGGCAAGCCGGGATATTACACGCATGGGGTTGGCAACAATACGAGCTATCTGTTCGGCGTTGTGTAATGCCACCCTTTTGGGTGCAAGTTCACCGATAACCAGTGTAAGATATGTAATGCCAAGAACAACAGCACCTACAGCGATAGCTTCACTATACGGTGCAAATAACGGCACAGATCTCAGGCGTGCAGCCAGTTCCCCTGCTATGGTTGCCCCTCCGAATGCGCCTGCCAGTATACCGATGAGTGTTATGCCAATCTGAACCGTAGACAGGAGACGATTGGGCGAACTTGCCAGTTCTAACGCTGCACGTGCCTTCGCATCACCTTCATTGGCCAATTGCTGAAGCCGTGCCTTCCGTGCAGAGACAATGGCAATCTCTGCCATGGCAAATACGCCATTGGCAATGATAAGCAGGATTATAAACAGAATTTGAAAAGTAATATCGACCATAAGACCTCTTATAACATCGAATGTAATTTAATAAATACCAGATTTGATTCTTTGTTCTTAATCTGCCAACTCTCTCATACACATATATTACGTATGTATTTATAATCTGAGGATATACTTCTTATACTTATATTGTATGTACTTATATTTGATGTATTACCCCGGTGCTCTTGATATGTTATCCAATTTATCCCTTTTTAAGCGTGAGGTAGAATGTAATGGCAAAATACACTAACAGACGATCAAAAAAAGCTGGTCTTCCTCCAGGAACCTTAATCCATATAGGTAAGAGGAAGACCGAGAGGGTAAAGATTACAATCATTGATTACGATGAAGCGCATTTTCAGGAAAAAGAGGTAAAAACAATTGAGGAATGATTTCCCCTCAGAGATAAGCCAGCAATCACGTGGATTAACATAGATGGTCTTCATCAAGTTGAGATTATAGAAAAAATTGGAAAGCAACTTAACCTTCACCCTCTCCTGCTTGAGGACATTCTGAACACAGAGCAGCGCCCGAAAATGGAGGACTTTGGGAATTACGTATTTATAGTTTTAAAAATACTCTATTATGAAGGAAAAGCAAATCGAATACTAACAGAGCAAGTCAGTTTAATATTCGGCCAGAATTTTGTTATTTCTTTCCAGGAAAAGGAATTGAATATTTTTAATTCCGTAAGAGAGATTATCAAAAGTGGCAAAGGCCGTATCAGGAGGATGGGGGCAGATTACCTTGCTTATGCTCTAATGGACACAATTGTCGATAATTATTTTATAATCCTTGAGAGACTCGGGGAGAAGATAGGAGATATCGAGGAAGACCTGGTAGCCAATCCCACGCCAGAGGCATTAAAGGCTATTCAAAATTTAAAAAGAGAGATGATACTTTTGCGTAAATCGGTCTGGCCATTAAGAGAGGTGGTAAGTGGACTTGAGAGGAGCGACTCACTGCTTATTCATGATTATACTGATATCCATCTAAGAGATGTTTATGATCATATAATCCAGATTATTGATACGATCGAGACGCTCAGAGAGATGCTCTCAGGTATGCTTGATATTTATATCTCCAGTATCAGCAATAGAACTAATGAAATTATGAAGATACTGACTATTATGGCTACAATATTTATTCCTCTGACCTTTATAGTAGGTGTTTATGGAATGAATTTTGAATATATGCCTGAGCTTAAATGGCGCTGGGGTTATCCTGTGGTGTGGGTCATCATAATGGTAGTCAGTGTCTCAATGCTTGTTTATTTCAGAAGGAAAAAATGGCTATAATGGAACTAAACAAATCCGATCACTCTTACCACAAGATTGACGAAAAGTATAACCGGTATGAAAAATTTAATGACGAGCATAAGAAACCTCTGCATCCTCAGGCTGCATCCAATATCTTTGCATATGATCCCAAGATCAAAAAACCATCCTGCGATTATGCTCAAAACCAATCCGGCCGCTATGATACCAAGAGTGCCGAAGACAAAGTCCATGGTATCGAAAACTGGTACACTGAATAGCTGTAATCTGAGGGGAGTATAGCTTAAGGCCGAGAGTAGTCCTATAAAAATGATAATGACTGAGACCATCGAGGTGGCCTTTTTCCTCTCAAAACCATAGAAATCAATTAGAGTAGCCGTAGGTACCTCCATCATGGAAACTGCAGAGGTCAGGGCTGCAAAGAACAGAAGTAAAAAGAACATAGCACCCAGGATAACTCCAAAACCCATTTCTTGAAAAACAGGAGGCAGTGTCACAAAAGCAAGCTGTACGCCTGCTGCCGGGTCAAGGTCAAAGGAGAAGACGATGGGGAATATCACAAGTCCTCCTATGATCGCGATCAGAAGATCGGATACTGTAATTATGCTGGCGCTTTTTACAATATTCTCATCACGCATGTAGCTGCCATAGGTGAGCATTATGCCTACGCCCACACTCAGAGAGAAAAACGCCTGCCCGAAAGCTGCTGTCCATATAATAGGATCAGATAGCCTTGAGAAATCTGGAGTGAGATAGAACTCTACCCCGCGCGCTGCGCCTGGTAGGGAGAGGGAAAAAACCAGTAACATAAGCAGAATTATAAGCAAAATTGGTATGAGTAATTTTGAAAGTTTCTCAATACCACTCCTGACACCCGCCCTGACTACAAGGAAGGATATCCCGCCTGAGATTAAAAAGAACAGCAGTGGATAATAAGAATCCGTGAACAGGGAGAAAGAGATAGGATCTCCCAGAATAAAGAAGAGGGAATAAGCAAGCACCCAGCCTGTAATCACAAGGTAGTAGCTAACTATCATGACCATGATAAAGACAATGAAGAAACCTGCAAATCTGAATCTTTTCCCGATAGTGCTGAAGGTTGGCACCACTGAGGCCCTGAAATGTCTTCCCAGTGCGAACTCAAGAATCATCAAAGGCAGGCCGAATAAGAAAATAGCGATCAGATATGGGATCAGGAATGCCCCGCCTCCGCTTATGCCCACGATGTATGGAAAACGCCAGATATTACCTATACCTACAGCAGAGCCTATACTCGCCAGGATAAAGCCCATGCTTGATGACCATTTTTCTCGCTGCATGATATTATTCAAATTTTTTAAATTTTTAATTGTACTATGCCGGACAAACCGCTACCGCTACAGGTTCTTATAACATTGTATAAATGCATAAAAATCAATCACGGATGGCTGTATTTGATATTGTCTCAGGCTTCGATTAGAATTGTCATTGAAACATATATACTTATTGCACGTTGTTACGGGAAAGGGCGCAATTCCAGAGAGATCGCCTGCAGGACTGTGAAAAAGGTATGCTCCGTAATCCATGGTGCGATTCCCAGCAGCAGAAAGCATAGAGCTGCAAAAGCCAGAGAAATCCGATCCCAGCATGACCATTTAGCCTGCCAACCACCCCATCTACAAATTTTTTCAGGACGATCCACTGATTGGGAAATATGTTTTGCCTCCGGGTTATTCGGGTTATTCGACGCCCCGGATTTTTTTACTCCCGACATCGACCGCAATACCTGCGCGGCATCATCCACAGACAATAAGAATCCGCGAATGGCCCGCTGCCAGCCGGCGAATTTGGTTCCGCCTTTCAACCCGATCTGGCCGGCCTGGCCCAGCCGGGAGGCGGCACTCAAACCGGCTACGCCCAGAATAAATTCCATATATACGGTTACGACGAAAGCAAAAAGGATAAGGGCAATATCCAGTTTGAGTTCCCAGAGCACCCGTGCGAATATTTGAAAAACCCCATCCGGCAGTAAATGCCTCTGCCGTAACCATTCGAATATCAAATGAACCCATACCACAAACACCAGCCAGAAAAGGCTGATGAATATGCTCAACACCACGGCAAGGGCAATGTACAGCACCACGAAAATTTTACTATCGTCATGCTGAATGATCCAATGGTAAGTGGCTTTAAACAGGCTGGACCAGGATGATCTGAGAGAGGGGGTTTCTCTGCCGGTGTTAACTGGAATTTTCTGTGAGAACTGGTCCGGCTTTTCGGATAAATTTTTCATAATGCTCAAGATATCTACAATTTGTGATAAATTTACCCTATAAATTATGGCAATTGCACTTTGAGACCTCTCCCTTCTTTCGGCTGGAGATTCCAGCGTTCATATAACCTCTCTGCGGCTCTCATCTTCGTAGATATTATCTCTGATTACATCATCCGCAGCCTCAGTTACAGTCGCTACTGGTTTAACGGGCGATCCGCTCTGTCTCTGGTCGAGAGACTGCGTCTCTTCGCAACATGCGGGCGCCTTCGGCAGCCCTTTTGCTGGAACGCCAAAGCTGGAAGGAACTTTCCCGCCATTTGCAGATTGAATAACCCTTGATACCGCCTCGCTCAGGACTGGTTCCAGACCTGGCCAAAGTTGTTTCGCTTTGGCTATATCAAGGGAGCTTGTTTCTATATCAACACATTTAGCCAGAAATGCTGAGTATAAGTCCCTCTGCATCTCTATACCACAGCATATATGCCATCGCTGGCTCAACGGCTTCGGAAGCGCTTCTCCACAAATATGGCATATCTGAGATAGTTTTGTTGTGTTCGTAGGGAATTCTATCAGGTAGCCCCCAGCATTTTCAGCTTTTCGTTTGAGACTACTCATAAACATTGATGGTGCTCTCATCAGAACTGATGTTCCAAACGTCTTCTGCCATGCTGTATATGGAATTTTCTCAGTGGTAATCCTCGTTCCCATGGCTATTATTTCGTTGATATCTTTTCCGTGAAGGGACTTTCTATGGGCAGCTAACTTCCTATCAAGTTCTGCCAGTTCGCTGCTTGTTTTCTTATAATGATTTGATTTCTTCCATTTCTTCTTACCCTTCCTGACAGTACCGTTCTCGTTATAATTCTCCGGATTGTTGGCCCTTCTCTGCCTATCCTGTTTCCTTTGCAGCTTTCGTTTTTCTTTCTGTTTTGGTGCTATCTCGCTGCAAAACTGTTTTAGCTCGGCTTTGGTGTCTCCAACTATGGCTATCGTACTGGGACCTACATCTAATCCTATTTCTTCTGTACCGATATTATTTTTAGACTTCTGGTATGGAGTTCCTTCAAGGATGAGCTGTACGTAGAACCTGTTCTTAGAATTGATCTTTCTTCTGACAATACGGCAATACTTGATTTCGTGACCCAACCCATATGTTATTACATCGCTCTTCTCATCGATTATGCAGGATATCTCAAGACCTGCCCAGTATAAGGTATTGTTCCTGAATATCAGTCCAGTTTCGTTGTTTTTACCTTCCAAAGTATCGAACTGGTTCTTGCCCTTAAACCTGACGTTCTTTGCTTTTCCGAATGACTTTTTCTGGACGGTTTTGAAGGCTCTTGTAGCCAGTTTCTGAGCTATATGGATATTGATATGATCCTGAATCCAACTATGTCTTATTCCAGCAGCGTAATGATGAATATCGTATTCCGTGAACTCAAACTTCTTGTTCAGTGCATTGAACGCTTCGGTCATGCTTTTTACCTTTGGAAGGGTTCTTATTTGCTGATACTCTTTTGACTGCCTCAATAAATCCAGACGTTTAAGGGATTCCCCAAGACACGCATTATATAACTGCCTTCCAGCGTCCAATCGTACCAGTATAGTGGATTCCTGTACCGTAGTTGTTTTTAAGGGCAGTTCTAATATGAACGATGGAGTTGTAGTTTTCATAACTGTACTTCTTGGACAATAACTATTATAATCTTTGAATACATATATATATGTGTCGGCGGCTGTTATTCTGCTATTCTTATTATGCTTTCTATAGCTGCTCTTACAAGGGGTTCGCTTACTCCACGATTAAAATCGGGAGCTTGCGCTCACCCCTTGACCCTAACGTTCTGTCATCAGTATTCTCCTGTCCTAAACCTACATATCATCATTATAATTATAATCAATAATTATATATATCTTAATTAATCTACGTATAGCTGTGGTATTAGGTATGGATCATAGGCCCTTCACTTCGTATATAGTCATAGCATTAATTCTTGTATCGACATTCAGCCCTGCAGCAACAGCCTCAATTGTTTATGGCCCTGTTAAGTTTGAGCGGACCAATGGTGCACCTGCCACAGTCCAGGATAATTTCTCACTTAGCAGAATAAACGGTAACTATACCTTATACATCCAGAATGGCGATGAAGAAAACAATCAAAGCAGCAGTTCTTTAATCAGGCTCAACGGAGAAACAGTAGTCAGGACAAACGAGTTCAATCAAAACATCCGCCTGATAGAAAAGAACATAGCAGTCCAAGAAAAAAATGAACTGGAAATTCAGGTAAGAAGCAGCCCTGGAAGCCATACCACGCTCTGGATAGAAGACGAAACACCATTAATCACCATACTTTCCCCATCCGACGACACAGCCTCAAACCAGCCAATCACAGTCTCAGGCACCATAGCCGAGGCAGCAGTAACCAGTATCACTTTAACTCACAACGGAGCGGCATTCACAGTACCGGTCATAGATCAGAATTTCTCAACAATCGTAGATCTTGTTGAAATAAACAACATCACCATCAGTGCCGTAGATTCAATCGGACGGACAAGATCCATCACCCTTCTCCTTGATGGGGACATGCTTCCCGAATACTACGAGAGACTGCTGGGATTCGATCCGCAAAACCCTGATTCAGACTCCTCATTAACACAGGAGAACGAGGCAGGGAACGGAATTAAAGACGGCTATGAGATGCTGGGAGGCCAGCTACCCGTGTTTGTAAAATATCGCATAGGAGCAGATCCCTTCAAAGAAGATACGGATGGCGATGGTCTAACTGATTACTTTGAATTGATGAAGCTGGGTCTTCTCACTGACATTCGCTCAGTCGACTCAGACAGCAACGGAATACCCGATGCAGAAGAAGATCCAGATAACGACGGTCTTACCAATCTTCAGGAACAAACGCTCGGAACAGATCCCCTTGTCAGCGATACAGATAAGGATTCATTGCCAGACGGCTTTGAGGTAAGCATAGGCACGAATCCACTTCTGAAAGACACAGATAACGACGGTCTGGATGATGACAGTGAACTGCGCCTTGGTACAGATCCCTTAAACCCTGACACAGACGGCGACGGTATCCTGGACGGGGATGAGGTCTATACTTCTGTAAAAACTCACGATACACTCGATGTCAGGGTATCAATTACAGGTAGAGGAGACCTGGCAAGAGATTTGAAGATATATAATGTTGCTTCAGGATATCTCAATAACGTCTCTGCACTTGTAAGTCCTGTTGTTGATCTCAGCCTGAATAGATCATTTGAAACAGCCAGGATAAGCCTGCCTTACAATCCAGATAAAGTAAGCGATCCTGCAAACCTCTCTCTTTTCTATTTCAATGAGACTCTTGGCACCTTTATCCAGATAGAATCAACAGTAGATCCTGATAATCGCACGGTCACAGGAACAACATCACACTTCTCTGTGTTCGCGATCTTTTACGTACCTGCATGGAATGCCCTGTTCGAGGCTGAAATGAATACAGGGCGTGATGTTGTTTACAATTCGTGGACTATTCGTATTACCAATAATAGACATGGTGGAACAAACTGGTTTAATGGAAGTGCTTCATTCCTGCCTGGCCTGTACAGAATAAACGCATCAGGCTGGTATCATCATTGGTCAGGTGGTGGTACTCCCAGATGCCCAGATCAAACTGGCATAGATGGCGGACCGATTTACGCCTGGTGCAACAGGGCAAAGTCTTATGGCTCAGGGAACTATGGAATGCACGTAAGATATGGAAACAGTGACTCACCTGTGAGCGCACTGAGGGTTGCAGCAGGTATTTTAGAGTTTACACATCAGGGCGGGCCTATTGGAATCTGGGATAAAGACGATTACTATGGAGATAATTCTGCGGATGCTACATATGTTTTGGTTTATGCTGAAGAAACCCAACATGCAGATACAGATGGCGATGGCATCCCTGATGCCCTGGAGACAGGAGGGTTCAGGGATGGGCTTGGGAACTGGTACTTTACTGACCCGTATGATCCTGATACGGATGGCGATGGACTGTCGGATGGGGAAGAGGCTGGAGTACTCGTTGAAGTTGATGGAAAGAAGTATTTCAAGATTAACAGTAAGCCAACGCTGGTGGATAGTGATGGCGATGGAATAGATGACCCTGACGAGATCGCACTGGGAATTAATCCTTTAAACTCTGACACGGATTTCGACGGCATTCCTGATAACGTGGATCCGGAGCCGCTTATCCCACAAACGGCTACTCCAGAAGCTGGTGCTCTTGAAATAGGAAGGGCGATCATACTCGGTGCGGTCTTCGGAGAAACGGGCATCGAAGGCGGAGGCATGAACTGGTTAGTAGGCGATATAGCATCTTCACCCTATTACTTAGTGGGCTGGATAGGCTTCTCATTAATACCTGTAGCAGGAGCAGTAGCTGATGCAAGGGATGCTGTGCAGGCGTTTATAAATGGAGATGCGCTTGGCGCGGCACTGAATGCAGCAGGTATATTTTCAGGATTAGGAGATGCTGTCAAGGTTAGCGGAGCTGTAGGATTGTTTATTACTAAATATCCGAGCAAAGCTATCGATGTTGGTAAGGTTTTGGCAAGATACGTGTTGAAATACGTGCCTTTCGAAGGTGTTAAATTGGGGGCATTGGATGCTATCTATGGCGGTGCTGTGAGCGCCTTGAAGAAAGGGGACATTACTGCTGATGATATTCTGAAAGTGGTTGAGAATAATAGAGATTTGAGAAAGACCATTGGTGTTACCAAGCGCGATGATGAAGTAAGGTGGCTGGAGGAGGGAACAAGTACTTGGGGATGGACGAAGATTAAGGAAGTGCATTGGGCACAAATAATCGATAAATTTGGCTCAAAAACAGAACAAGAAGTTCAAGAAATGATTTTTGACACTATAAAGTATGGTGAGATAGCCAAATCAATACCGGGAGACCAATATAAATATACGAAGAAATTCACAGCCAAAGACGGATCATTACACGATTTTAGTGTTGTTGTAAGCGACAGACCCTTTGAAATGGGTGGCATTGGTAAAGGTAATGTAGTAACTGCATTCCCAGATGAGATAAAATAAATTTGCATTCCATTTATAGGTGATTAAATGAATAAGATGCGCTCCGAAGAGATAGAAATAGTGAATGTAGAAGACGATAAATACTCCTTAGAGGTAGAAATCATCGATGTTAAAGATTTTGACATTCAGAAGATCACAGCAAATGTTATTATCAACATTAAAGGAAATAAATTAAAGTGTTTCGTTAGTGATTTTGAAGAAAAAGGTCCTTTTTTTAAGGGAGAGATGTGCGATGTGGTACTTTCATTACTGACTACCGAACTAGCTAAAACTGACGAGATTAAAAAAGAGATCGAAAAAGGAGAAAAATATGAAACTCATTATACACTCTCTGGCGAAATAGTCGACTTTACTCCATTAGTGAGCTTATATTATGATGCAATAGATGGCTACTATATCAGAGAATATGTTGATTATAAAGATGGTATTGTGGATTGCGGCATTTTTGTTGCTATAGAAATGCCAAAAGACTATGATTTTAAAATTGGAGATCATATTAAAGCAGAAGGTAGACTAGATCTCAAAAAATCCAGAGAACGTATTATAATCAATATTAGGGGACGTGAACTAAAGTGTTTCGTTAGTGATTTTGAAGAAAAAGGTACTTTCTTTGTAGGAGAGAAATATAATGTGATGCTTTCATTACTACCCACTGTACTAACTGAAACTAGTGAAATTAAAAAAGAGATCAAAAATGTAGAAAGATACGAAGAATATTGTTATCTTTCTGGTAAATTAGTAGAATTTGTTCCTTTAATTGAATTTTATTGCGAGGTAAAGAAGGGTTCGAACTACATAAAAAAAGACTATCATTACAAATATGTAATAGTAGATTGTGGTATTTTTGTTGCAGTAAAAATACCAAAGGGTTCGAATCTAAAAATAGGGGATTATATTAAAGCAGTAGGAAGATTGGATATTCGAAAAGTCAAAGAGTGAACTTATTGATGAGCTACGTTAAAAGATGGCAAACTCGGTAAATGGCGCTACGACATGTACACGTAACGCGGATGGATCTGGTTGGGCTCATATCAGAGATAATCATGTAATAAACCCGTCTGGTAATCAGTTCCTGATCTCTGGTTCAGAATATGCAGATGAAAGTAGGATTCAAAATCTTATTTTAGAAGGAGCCAAAAATGGTTGATGGAAATATATGGCGTGTTTACGAAGTGCCAAATACTGATAGAAAGAAGCTATCTGTCTTAGTTGGCGATAATGGGTATGTAGTAACCGCTCGCCCAGGAGTACCTTTATGAACCATGAAGAAAGTGGGAGTCTAAAGGCTCGCATAATTAAAATTATACATGTAAGAGTCTATCCGAAAAGTTAAAACCACAGAGAGCACAGAGAACACAGAGACGTCTCCGTGCCCTCTGTGTCCTGGTATGAAAAAGTTCAACTATACTGCATCTTAGATTCCGATGTGGTTGAGCTAATATAAACAACGAACTGGTACGAACTTAAACGAACTCGGGCTTATGAGTTCGTTTAAGTTCGTTTTGAGTTCGTTGTTAATCGTCTTTTTCATGTTCATTTATGAACAGCGTTCATAGTCGACTCTGTGGTTCGTTCGGAAATATACTATTGATTGATTTTTCGGATAGGTTCTAAGTGTTTATCAGGAGAAAATCTATACCCAGGATATAATAGTCGAATTAGATGATGGTACAAAACTGGCATTGGACGATTCAAAAAAACTTTGAAAGGACGATTTGTTAGGAAAATTAAAATATTTAAAAGTTTTAATCTATGTTGCAGATTTGATTGAGAAAACAGATAAAAAAGAATTAAAAATTATACCAATTTCAATAAACCAGAACCAATACCAAGGTCCATATGCTGATATATATGGATATATAGAAGATATTATTGTACCCATCGATAAAAAGATGGAGGAGATTCCACATGCTGTTTTGAATATAGGAGTAGGTAAATTAAGCATTTTTTTCAGTAAAGAGCGTCTTAAAATATTCAAGAAAGGTGATTATATTAGACTTAAAGGAGCACGACTTGATCTAAAAGCAGTCGAACCAGTGTGATAGAGATGTTGCATCCATTCGATGGAAACTCTTTATTGAGTAAGTTATCTAATTTAAGCAATATACACTCATTATGTACTACTATAATTGATCTGAAACATATCAATAAAGGCGGCGTGGATTATGCAGTGCTCGATGGGACTGTGCTGAAGATTGTGGAGGCTAAGGCAAGGCAGAGCTTGACGTTGGGCAATTTAGATAGGTACATTAAACCTAATAAATTAACAGATGCCCTTGAGTTTAATGCAAAATATGTGGTTAAGGACGTTGGAGAAGATTACTTTAAGAACGAAAACGTTCAGAAGCAATTTATTCTCTATCTTAATGGACCGAAAAGCCAGGCAATAAAGGATAATTTGAATCTGCCAGCGAGTCTGCCGTATAAGTTCAAAGATTCTATAACTGGAGAAGAAATTACAGGAACTGTTGATATCGTTGTCATAGCAGTGAATAAGTAAGAGGCATCATGATAAACAATAAAAAGTTTATTGAATTTATAAAAAATGAGCAAAATAGATGCGAGATTTACTTAAAGGAAAAAGGTGCATATGATAAATTTCCAAGGGAAGTCGAATCAAAAACTGCAAGATGTTATAACAATTTAGCAGTAATATACAAATATTGGAGTGATGAACAAAAATCAAGGAAAATGTTTCAATACTTTACTACTTTTCGCGTGCCTACATCAAGAATTGAGGAATCGACTGGAAAAGATAAAGAAAGTA
Source organism: Candidatus Methanoperedens nitratireducens (assembly GCF_000685155.1). Classification (GTDB taxonomy): domain Archaea; phylum Halobacteriota; class Methanosarcinia; order Methanosarcinales; family Methanoperedenaceae; genus Methanoperedens; species Methanoperedens nitratireducens. The sequence continues at coordinate 450,092 of NZ_JMIY01000002.1, read as the reverse complement.
CAAGTTCCTTAGTTGAAGAAGGAATATATCAATTAAGGAAGGGAATCTACTTCAACCTCGCAAAAACCGATCCGCAAAAAGCCAACCAGCTCTTCGAGTGGGCTGCTGAGAACTGCTATCAATCAGATGAAGACATAGCAGCGGGAATTAAATACAGACTTTATGACGAAATTGCAGTAGGATACCTGTGGCGCGGTTATGCCTTATTGAACCTTGGAAGATACGAAGAAGCATATGAACCTCTGACACAGGTAATCCCTTACCTGAATAAGTATAAAAAATCCGGCGAGATGTGGAGAAAGGTAGAATATGCCCTCCCTAAAGCCCTTGTCCCATTATGCGAATACAAATTAGAACCAACCCAGGAAAATCTCCAAAAGGCAAAAGCAGGTATCGAAGAATACATAAAAAGCCTGCGAGAGAACAGGGACAAACTTGAAGGATACCTTTATTATTTCCATTTGAAGGAGTATTTTGCCGATGTTTACACCGCAGAAAAAGCTCCTCTACAGGCGGAAACGCCAGCCAAAATCAAAAAACCAAAAAAATTAGATCTCCCGCCCGGTAAATACGATACTTGCGGCTCAGTAACCATCGTTAATATGGATCCCGACTCTCTTGATGAGGAATTCGGTACACAAAATGAGCTTGAGGACTATGTTGAGAAAGTAAGAAATCTCGGCGATTTTCCCGTTCTCTCAGGTCTAATGGAACTCTATGCAATGGAAAACGAGCAGGAACCTGAGCCACTGGTTGAGGAGTGCGAGAGGCTGCTTTCAAGACCTGATATTGAGCCTGATATGAAAGAAAAGACAAAGCGCATACTTAAAGTTGCAAAAGATGCACATGAGGCGGGTTTTACTGTGATGCTGCATTATTTTGAGCCTGAGGTATAATTATGGCAGCAGACATTTAAAAAGTGTTTATCTCTCATTCACCTGAACATTAACTGATCTTGAATCTCTCCTGCTTTTTCCTCGTCTGTGAGCCTCTTTAATATTGTTAAAGCAAACCTGATAGCTGTTCCAGGACCCTGTGAGGTTATTATATTTCCATCCTCAACAACCTGTTCAACTACGTACTCCGCGCCTTTTAACTCGTTTTCCATCCCTTTATAAATGGTTGCCTTCCGTCCGGAGAGGAGACCACATTTTGCCAGCACAGAAGGAGCCCCGCATATAGCTGCAACGATCTTTCCTTCGTTATGGTATTTGTTCACCAGATCCAGAACCCGTTTGTTCCTGCCAAGATTTATGTATCCTGGAGAGCCGCCAGGTAATATTACAATATCATACAACTCTTTAATGCTATCCAGCGACGAGTCAGGCTGTATTTTAATACCTCTGGACCCTGTTATGATTCCGCCTTTTAAACCAGCCGTTGTCACTGTTATTCCGCCTCTTCTCAGTATATCTACTATGCTTGAGAGTTCAATCTCTTCAAAGCCCTCTGCCATTAGAACCAGTGCTTTTATCATATTGATTACCACGATATCTATTTCATTTAGTGTTAAATACCTTCGCCATTTTAAGAAAGCTATGAGCGATATGGTTTTTAATATTAAGAACCATTTAAGATAAAGGTGGTAATGTTGAAAGATGTAATCGAAATAATAAAAACAAGGCGTTGCGTTCGAAAATACAGGGACGATCCTGTACCGGAGGAGGAGATTGAATTCCTCATCGACTGCGCAAAGTATGCTCCTTCAGGTTTTAATCTTCAGCCCTGGAGCTTTTTAGTAATAGAGAATAAAGACGTTATGAGAAAGATCTCGGAAAACGGCAAGAAGGCTATGATCCCTTTAATTGATCCGTTTAAAGACACATCACAAAATGCAAAGGAATTTCTCGTCTTTCTTAAAACAAAGGGCACGGATATGTTCTACGGAGCACCTGTGCTTGTGATTATCCTCGGGAATAAAAACATGATGACAACCGACTGGGACTGCGCTATGGCGGCACAGAACATGATGCTGGCAGCGCACTCCAGAGGTATTGGAAGCTGCTGGGTTGGGGGCGTGTTGCCTGCACTCATGGACGAGACTTTCTTAAAAGAACTCGGCGCTCCGGAGGGCTATAAAGCTGTTGCACCGCTGATATTCGGCTATCCGAAAGGCGAAATCAAGATGCCTGAAAGAAGCAAGCCAGAAATTATCTGGTTAAAATAACCCCTTCTTTAGTTTAGATCTTTTTTTATTGATAACTATGATGATTATGAATAAAGTATATATGAGCATTCGGGGCAGTATCCGGGAGTTAAATAGAAAATTGTATCGTTATAAACTATAAAAAACAAAAATTAGCATTTATATATGCTAAAAAACTAAAACAATCCTAAAAACTTTCGATGTTTTTATATCAAATCAGTGATTTTATGTTAATGTATGATTCTCTGCTTTAGATGTTAATCCTGTGTAAAAGAGACATTTGCACGAAATCACTAAACAAAACAGAGAATAAAAGATATAAGATATGTATAGAAGGGAGATGAATAAATGAATAGGAAAATAATACCTGTAATACTACTAATCGTAGCTTTTATTGGGGCACCGGATGCCTTAGCAAGACCCGAATATCTTTCAAATCTAACTGCAGTGTATGGTGAAGGTACATGCGGTACATGTCATGTTAACCCAGCACCTGCAAGCCCAGAAGCTGCAGCAGATTTGACTACTTATGGGAGTAGTTTTAGAGACCAACCAAACTATGCTGAAGATCCCAGTGCAGCTCTGATGGCTATAGGGGCTCCGCCTGATACAACAGGAACCCCGGGCGTAACACCAACACCGATGGAAACCCCGTATGACATGGTTACGCCAACACCAGTAGAAACTCCAGAAGAGACTCCGGAAGTAACACCAGAAGAGACACCTGAAGAGACTCCGGAAGTAACACCAGTAGAAACTCCAGAAGAGACTCCTGAAGAAACTCCGGACGAGATAATTACACCAACACCAACTCCGTCTGCTCCTGGGTTCGGGTTTATAATCTCCCTGGCTGGATTATTGGCATTGCTCTTCCTGTTGAAGCGGCGTAATTAAAAACTGAAGCTGGAACCCTGGCTTTAGTCTTTTTTTTTCAAAAGAAGCGTAAGTTTACAAAGAACGTAAACTATATATATCAAGTTCGCATATCTACGAATCAATAGTGGGTAGTAAAATAAACTTTTTTTACACCACCAACCACCACAATCCCCAACTACCCACTATCCTCCTACATTTTTTGATAATAAAGTATTTATTCAATCATAGTCCATTTCATAATTGCTCAGTGGGATAGCTTGTAAATTAAATTGAATAGTAGATTTATAAATGTATAACAGATTCCTTAAATGGCTTCGGAATTCAACAAAACTGGAGAAGGCAATAGTCATAACTATAATTGTATTAGCGGGTGTTGCTGCCATATTCTTCATTGAGACAGGAGAAGAGACCTATCCCCCGCCTGCTCCGACTGTAACCCCGGAGCCAGCACCAGTACAGACCCCGACAGTTATTACCTCAAAGATCCAGAAGATCGGACACCTTGGAAATGGAAATTCGTTTGATATGGTGGAGGCGAATGGTTACCTGTATGCCGGTCAGGGCACTGAGGTCAGGGTATATGATACCTCATCCGAAAGCAAAATAGCGCAGCTTGACTGGAAAGATTACGTTTTTAGAATTAATACGGAATATCTTGTGAGAGCACTGTATATCGACTCAGGCTATCTGTACATAGCGAACACGAAGAGGCTTGTTATTCTTGATATCTCCAGCCCATCTTCACCAGTTATGGTATCATACATCGAGCCGCTTACATCGAAATCAGCACAACTGCGTGATGTTGAGATCAAAGGGAATTACGCTTTTCTCTCAGCCCCGGGTGCCGGGGTATTAGTAGTTGATATATCTGATAAGAAAAATCCTGTGCTTGCAGCTAAACTTAAACTTGGCGGCTATAACAGACCCAGAAGACTCACAACATCTGATAACTATCTGTACGTTGCCATGGAATCTGATAACAGGCTGGATATTATAGATATTACAGATCCAGTAAATCCATCGATAAGGGGAAGCTGGTCTGCAGACTCTGGAAATAGTAGCCTGTCCGGTGTTGCTGTGGAAGGAAAATACGCATATGTTGCCGAGTACCATAAGGGCGTGCATGTTGTGGATATATCAGACCCGGAAAATCCCATTGGTGTGACAAAACTGATGGGCATCAATGCCAATGATATCAAGATCCTTGATAACTATGCCTACGTGTCAGTAAGGTATCAGGGATTCGATATAATAGACATCTCCAATCCACCTGATATCAAAATCATTGGCAAAGGAACAGGTATTAAAGGATATATTGAGGGAATATTCCCGACATCCAGATACACATTTGTTGCAGCCGAATCCAAGGGTCTGGTCATATATGATACATCAGATGTAAAAGAACCAGGATTAATGGTAACAATACCTGTGGTTGGTGGTGCGGATTCAGTAGCGTTAAAAGATAATTACCTCTACATAGGTGCCCATAACGATGGAGTCTGGGTTGTGGATGTGAGCAACCCTGCAGAGCCCAGAGAAGTTGCATTTATTAATAGCGGGGGGAGAAATGAGGGTGTAGAGATACAGGGTAATTACCTGTTTGCTGCATCTGACTGGGGAGGGCTTAATACGATTGATATAACTGACCCGGAAAATCCTGAGCTTGTGGTGAACCGCTACGGGGATAATATTGATGGTAATGCCCTGCCAGACGGGGATTATCTGTACACCTCTATCTATTACCCCACCAAATCACTGGGAGTTATCAGTATGTCCGACCCGAAAAAGCTTGTATATGTATCAAAATCAGCATATAATACCTCAAAAAGCAGGTTCGCAAAATACGGCCAGGACTATTTATTAGCCGCAGTTGCAGGCGGCAGCAGAGGACTGCATATATTTGATATAAGCGAAAAAACCAATCCTGTGCCTGTAAGTGTATTCGATTCTGGAGTAGCTTATAAAGATGTTGCAATCAGCGGAAATACTGCATTTGCTCTTACCGGGAGCAGCATAGTTACACTCGATATAAGTAATGCAGCAAACCCTGTTCTACTTAATAAGATAGATTATTCAGGCGCATGGTCTGGTCGCTCAGTCGATATCTATAATAACATCGCCTATGCAGCCGGGGGGCCTACAGGAGATATCCGGGTGTTTGACATTACAGACCCATCAAACATAAAGCTAATAGATACCTTTGACCTGCCAGAGAATGCAGAAGATATACGTTACTCTGATGGAAAGCTGTTTGTTGCTGCTGGCAAAGCAGGAGCATATATCCTCTCTGTGCCAATTGCAGATTAAAGTATAGTTATTGCAGGCTTGGTTTTGAGCCTCTTATGATCTCAAGGAACATTGTTTTGCTCAGGTAACCTGAGCTGATAACCAGTAATGTAAATAGAGCGGCTGAGGTAATAATCCCTATCAGGACGGGTGGATCTATATAATATAAAAACAGGAATGTGACTGTAAGCGACGTAATAAGCCGATCTATCCTGTGCAGGAGAATCTTAAGAGGGGAGAGATCACTGGAGTAATGTATGGTTAACAGTGTATACAGGCTCAAAAGAGCTGTATAGGATATATATGCTCCCACAAATCCATTTCCATAGCCGTATCCTTCAAAAAAATTTATTAAGAATCTGGTCAGGAAAAAGAACAAAGGCAGGAGAAAAAAGCTTCTAATGGTAAGTGATATGTAATCCTTTGCATTTTTGGTAAAAGATAGATTCAAGTTTGCAAGGAATATCTGAATAAAATTGAAAAGATAGCCTATCGCTAATATAAATACATACTCGGATGCAAGTATATAATCTTCTGAAAAAAATTTTACCACGATGTAGTCTGCATAGAAGTACAGTATTATTATCAGAAAGACCAGCAGAGAGAACAGCCCTCTTGTTACATCACCTAACCCTCCTTTTTCATAAATAGTATTTTTGTTCGGATTTGTTGCTTCTGGTACGGATACGTAGCTCATAGTGCCCACTGAGAAGAGCAGAACAGAAGCGATAGTTAAAGAAACATCATAATAGCCCTGCCATACAACGCCCAGATCATGGCTCAGGACAATTTTAATTATGTACTGCCCCATTGAAGAAAAAGAGCCAACAATGAAGAGCGAGGCGCCAAAGACAAACATCCTTTTTGACGGGATGTTGATCGGCCGAATCATGCTAATATAACTCCTGAACCGCTCTGATAATGATATATATACCAGAGGAATGGCGTTAGAGAGAGCAAAAATAAGAATTACTATAGCAAAAGAGTTTATATTGAGTATATAAACTAGAATGAATACAACCGCTAATCTGAATAGCGATGGCAGGGTCATTATTATCCCTGGCATAGAGTAGATTCTCAATCCCTTAAAAAGTCCCTGGAAGACCACGGTTATGCTAATAAAAAGAAGCGAACTTATGATCACGATATAGAGAAGTTCCCATCTCTCCATAGGCAGGTTTAGGTAATTAAAAAATTCTTTATTATATATAAGCAAAATAATAGCTAAGAGGGTTGTTACCAGTAGACTAAAAGCCACTGCTGATCCGAAATAGTTCTTGCCCTCACCAGCATGGGACAGTATGTAAAAAAAATTGAGGGTGGATACCAGTTGGAACATTCCAGGCAGTGAGATCGCCACCAGCGTTATAATTCCATATTCATAAGGCGTTATGCTATTTGCAAGCACGACCTTTGTCAGTGCGCCTACCCCTCTTTGCAGGACTACAAATAGTATAAAAAGGATTGAATAGAACGTTAATGTCTTCTTCATATGTACTCAGAATGTTATACGCTTTAACCTTCTAAGGAATTTTATTGGAATCCAGGCAAGGAATGGTTTAATATCCTCAAGCTCAAAGATGTAATACGCATCATCCTCATGAAATTTAATATAATTTATTAATTCAGTTAGTTTATAATTGACAGGATATTCACCTTTTAATATGGCGAGTAAATGATATAAATCAGAAAATACGGGATGGCGGCATTTTAATCCTGTTTTGTAACTGAGTGAAACATCTATATCTCCCTCTTCCTCCATTTTATATAGCAAATATGGATAATCAACCCCGGCCGCAATAGCTGCCTGCACTGAGCCCCAGAACCTCGGATTTATTTCTAATAGTTTTGGTTTCTTATCGCGTTCATCTATTACAAAATCAAAGTCAGCTACACCGTAATAATCCAGATGTTCCAGAAACCTCATGCCCAGCTTTAATACATCGGGCTGCTCTACAGTTTCTACAAAGGTTGACGGCCCTGTCTTTAAAGGATAAGTCCTGATTACTTTTAATATAGTCGCTCTCCTGACCTTGGAATCTCTATTTAACAAAAATTCCAATTTATATTTTTCCTTAAATGGAACTTTTTCTTGAATAATCAGGGGACCATAATTATTCAGGACATGTTTGTAAGCACTTTTTAATTCCTCTGGCGAATCCACTATTGCTATTCCTCTCCCGCCGGTTCCTCTATCAGGTTTTATCAAAAGTGGAAAACCAATCTCTTTTCCTACCCTGTCTAAATTATCTGAGCCATTAACAAAGTATGTTTTAGGACAGGGGATATTATTCTCTATTGCATGTTTAACCAGTGAGGATTTATTACTTAATTTTTCAAGAACAGGGTAATCAGAAAATGGTAATCTACATTTATATCTTGCCTTATTTTTAGCCAGAAGCATCATCAGATCTTCATCCACAGGCATTACAACATCTTTATCAGATAGCTTTGAAAAAAAATCAATATGGTTATTAGATACTATCCTGCGACTGCAATATTTCGAAAAAAAAGTTAACGCGTATCTATTACTTGAAACTACAGTAGTGTCTATCTTTTTTCTTCCAAGAGACCTTGTTATTGCTAAAGCAGTGTTACCGTCACCAGCAGTGATTACTGCACTCATCTTTTGCTCCTTTCCATTAGTCCTGTTCTATGCTCAGTACCGCTCTTACCAGTGCTTTTCAATTTAATATACAGAATTAAATCACCCCTTATGTATCCTTCTTTGCCCCAAATTTTCTGTGTAGTTTGATCGGGATTAAAGCCAGAAATGGCTTAACATCCTCTAATTCAAAGATGTAATATGAATCATCCTGGTGAAATTTAAGATAATCAACCAGATTGGTCAGTTTATAAGAGAGAGGGTAGTTTCCCCTTAATACTGTCAGTAAACGATACAGGTCATTAAATATGGCAAAACGACACTTTACCCCGAGTTTGTAATTAAGTGAAACATCGATATCCCCCTCTATTGCCATTTTATATAATAAATACGGATAGTCAACCCCGGATGTAATTGCTGCCTGAATTGATTTCCAGAACCTCGGATTTATTTCCATTAATACTGGCTTTTTATTGCGTTCATCTATCACAAAATCAAAATCAGCCATACCATAATAATTCAGGGATTCAAGCAACTTTAAACTATAATTTACTAGATCCGGCCGCTCCACGGTTTCCACAAAAACTGAAGGCCCTGTTACCAGTGGATATGCCCTGTGTACTTTTAATACGGTAACTCTCCTTGCCTTTGAATCGCTATTTAACAGGGCCTGTACTTTATATTTTTCCTTAAAAGGAATTTTTTCTTGAATAGAGGCCGGGCCATAATTTTTTAAAACATGCCTGTAAGTATTTTTTAGTTCTTCTGGTGAATCTACTATTGCTATTCCACTCCCGCCAGTTCCGCTATTAGGTTTTATTACAACTGGAAAATCAAGTTCTTTTGCTACCCCATCTAAAGTATCTGAACCATTAACAAAGCATGTTTTAGGGCAGGGAATCTTATTCTCCATGGCATGCCTGATCAATGAAGATTTGTTAATGATTTTTTCAAGAGTAGAGTATTCAGAGAATGGCAGTCTGCATCTCAGTCTCTGCTTATTCTTAGCAAGAAGCAGCATAACATCCTCATCCATAGGCATTATAATATCCTCCCCAGACATTCTCTTGAAAAAATCAATATTGTAGTTAGATATTGCCTTATGGTTGCAGTATTTTGAATAGAATGACAGTGCATACCTGTCACTTGCAACTACAGTAGTATCTATATCCTTTTTTCCCAGAGATCTCAAAACAGATAGAGCAACATTAAACTCACCATTTATGATAACCGCATTCATTCTTTTCTTCCTCCCTATTTTACAGTTTCTTTTGCTATTTTATAAATATATGATGAGTACTTAACTGCTGAATACCATATAGCAAGTTCAGGATTGTATTTTGATTTAAAATGCCGCAATCTTGGATCATCGCCGCCATCCATTTCCTCGTAATATCTGTATCCATTATTACATGCCCATTTTATAGCTTCCCACTGTGCCAGGTCGTTAGGAGATATTCCTTTTAGATCTGATTTTGGCACGCCCACCCACAGGTACATGATATCCCTGTAGCACAGAGAGATCATACCTCCTACTTTCTCTCCTTTGTATGTAGCAATAAAAATCTTCAGGTTGTCTGGATAAAATGTATCATATAATTCTGATAGATATCTACTATGGTCTGATGGCTTAAAACCCTGCCTCTCAAATCTCCTGTACAGGGAGGAGCGTATAAATCTTAAATCCTCTTTATTCCCTTCTTCTACCCTGACACCCTCTCTAATCGCCCGGTTAATATCTACTCTGAGCTTTCTATCAAACTGCTCCCATACACGATCTACGCCACCGGTAAGATTAATACGATAGGTGTATAGTGGTTCTACCTGGTATCCGCCCCATATAAAAGGTCTTGAATCAAACAGGCCAGGGGAGGAGCGAATCCTGACATACTTGCATTTGAGTTTCATGAAGAGAAATCTATCGATCTCTTCCTGAAGCTGCATAAAAGTACTCTCTTTTTTATTCTGCTTCAAGTTATCATAATCCATGATAACCGGCCCCAGGTACAGGAGATATGCCTTAGGAAGAGGTGAGAAGGCAATATTAAAAAATCCTTTTTTTTGTATAAATACTGGATAGATTCCGACCAGGTTTTCGCCCCTGTAGGCCATTAGAGGATAAAGGACACTGCTGGTATGGTTTTGTACGATCTTAAGCCATTCCCATGTATGAAATAATGTTCCATGCGATGATGATGCTACTGCACTATTCCATTTCTCTACATCCGACTCACCGGCTACCTTTATCTCCAGGGTCATATCTTGTTCACCCACCTCTTTACACTAACGTTTTTTCTAACAATATCAGTAATTAGCTTTGATATAGAGGAAGAATATCGCTCTGCCAAAAAAGTAACTACCAGGTCTGGATTGAATTTTGAATTAGAGCTATAAAGCCTTCTATCGCCTGCGGTTCCTGTTATCCTGTAATACTTGAAGCCATTATCATATGCCCATTTAATACATTCCCAGTCTAATAAATCGTTAGCGTGCTCAACTGCCTTAACATTACCTATCCATGCAGCGGCTGAATGTTTAAAATAAACATCAATTGAACCGCTAATAACATTCCCCTCATGCTCTACCACAAACACCCTGAGATTGTAGGGGTAGAGTGCATCGTACATCTCAAGCAGATAGTCTTTTGGGACGTGGACTTTCCTTCCCTGCTCGGCATATCGTTCCACCAGCAGCTCATAGACACGCAGCATATCCTCTCTATTGCCCTCCCTTACAGAGATACCACGCCTCTGCGCTCTTTTTATATCCTGTTTTGTGTTTTTTCTGATATTCGACCATATTTTATCTAACTCATCATTCAGGCAGAAGATGTAATTGTATGTCGGTTCAACATCGTATCCTCCCCACTTGTAGCAGCGTGAGTCCTGCAAAGACGCAGAACTTAAGACAAGGTAATCCGGATTTATGCTGGAGAATATAAATTCATCAACACTCTTTTGGAATTCTATAGTAATTGATTCTCTTTTATGCTGCTTTAATCCATCATAACCCGCTAATACAGGTCCAAGCCTGGGGATGGCTACATGGGGCGGGGGGGAAAATAGAAGCTTCATCCACAGTTTTTTCTGGTAAAAGAGGGGAATGCACCCTACAGGTTCAATGCCCCTTTGTACTATTACAGGGTACAGCTTTGTTTTAGAATATTTCTCTAATATCTTCAGGCACTTCCATGTATGGAATACAGTGCCATGGGGTGAAGATTCCACTATCCTATCCCACAGTTCAGCATCGCTATCATCAGCGATTCTCGACTCAATTTCCATGGTTCCACTCCGTGAATTCTATCTCTACACACTCATTATTTCTAAGACTATCTGTTCGGATTGAAAATAGATCCCCATTTGTCCCGGTAACCCTGGCATTGGAGATTTTCTTAACAATCATCTTTTCAGGTGGATAAACATTCAGGAAATGGTTTTTCTCCTTTGGATAAGGGATTATTCTCAGGCATGTACCTTCATAATCCCACTCAAAGCTTGTTTTTTCTCTCCATATCCACCATCTGGAGATCTCCCTGGCGCTTGTAACCCAGGCATTCTTTTTCTTGCAGTACTCTATCATTTTCTCATAATGAGCACTCCATCCCGGGAATTCATAATCATTAAATACTGAGTGGTGCCACAGCAATGTGCCTACACCCCCGGACCTCTCCACTTCTCCTAGAACCTTTAATCCCTCTACACATGGGTTTTTGTACCTGTAAAAAGGAAGATCCTCGATCACAAGAGGGATCTCAAGGATAGAAAGAGCGCGGTCCTCATGTGCGTAAAAAGGCCTGAACGGAAAGCATGTGCCCCATCTAAAGCCAATACAGTTATTGAAGCCCAGGGTAGTATCATACTCAAGCCCTGCCCTCTCCTGATGCAGCCATGTCTGGGGGATGCTAAGATTAAGGTTGTGCTGCCTGATGCCATGGACCTCACTACCAAGTGCACCCTCCAGTGCTTCTTTTTCTTTTTGTATTTTCTCAAAGTCGTTATGTGAATAAAAAGAACCATGCAGACCAACATCCCATCCCTTTGAATGCAGTTCCTTTATCATACTTGCAACTTTCGGGTCATTAAAACTGTATCTTCTGCCGGAGTGCCTCCAGGTTTTTTTATCAAGCAGTTTTACTTTCCCTGTTTCATTAAGAAAGAAAAAAGAGGATCTGACACCAAGCTTACTCTCCAGTTCCATTATCCTCTCAAAAGTCCAGTACGGTTCTTTTCCCCTGATCTTATGTATAAATGAGGATGACTGGTTATAGATACCCCTCAGGTCATATCTGGCGGCAAATCTGAGAGGATAGGTTATCCATTGGTACAATTTTTTTATCTCATCAACATCATGTGTCAGACAGACTGCAAATCTCTTCCCGTCTGGCCAGAATGCCTTGTGTACAAGGGGCAGGTTTGACCTCTTATGGGCATTGAGCAATGAATTAAATAAAATTTCACCATAGTAATCGGCAAATGGAATGTTTACTATCCCATTCTTTTCTCCTCCTATATGCATCCATATTTTCTCAAGGTATCCCGACAGGCTGTAGCCTATATGCCCGAATATATCCAGGCCTATGATGATATCCTCGCCCGCAGTAACAGCACATGGGTATTTTCTATTACCCCCTGAGTATGTTAGCAGTGCATCCCCTTCATCAGCCAGGTCAAGAGGAGCTCTAAACACAGGTAATCTCTCATTCCCCAGTTCAATCCAGCCGGTTATATTTTTAAGACTGATTCTATTATGATTAAAAGAAACAAACCGTATCTGTGATCTTTGATCTGTGCTTGTAAGATCAATACCGTATTTTATAAGGAAACTTCTCAGGCCATACAGAGAGTACCTGTCTTTTGCAAAATTAATTGTTATGCTCATATCGGATCTCAAATTCTCAGCGGTACTCTGGATATGATAAATTTTCGCTTCCCGGACCTTCCCGATAATGGAATCTCATCAACGAATTCTATATTCACTTCTACATCACCCCCAACTTTGCTCTGGATTTTGTTCTTTATATTATGTAGATCATCTGCTGTAAATCTATCATTTTTAATAATTTTTACAATTATTCTATCTATTCTTTCCTGGATTATCTGAAACTGGTCTACTCCCTCAATGCTTTTAAATAGAACCGTAAAGAACTGTACTACTATAAAACCACCTGCAGGAGTTATTATTATATCCGTATCCCTGCCCTCAATTGATTTCATAAGGGATAGTCCTCTACCGCAGTTGCACAGCTCCTCAGAGGATTTTCCAAGGTCGTTTATATCGTACCTGATAAACGGCATAGCATAGTTATTGAGATTTGTAAAAACAATCTTGCCGATCTCATCCGGTGCTACTCTTTCTCCCTCTCTGATAAATTCTACAACCGCATCTTCATCGCAGATATGGTATTCATTATGGTTCTCGCACTGAAAAGAGATCGGGGTTCCTTCTCCACCATACCCATCAAAGATCTTACAATTGAACTGCCTTTCTATAGCCTCCCTGTAATGTGGAAATAACATATCCCCGGTGGTCGCAATATTAGCTCCTGTATAGTATATATATAGATTCTCCATAAGTTTCGATATAGTATATAGATACGATGCGTATCCTCTGATGATCTTAGGGCTACATTTTTTTATTCTGCTTAATTCCTGACCCAGGTTATTCTCAGTAATTCCTGAAGCATAAACATAACAGGTATTTAGTAATCTGTCCTGGATCTTTTTACTGGCTGCTGTTCTTGAGTTCAGGCTTATCTTTACATACGGATCGCCTATATTATACCCGGCCCATGTCCAGCAGCGATATGTCTGCGCCCATCCGGAGGAATATGCTCCTTTATCAAGATAATACCTCATGGGTTCGCCTGTTGAGCCACTGCTGTGAAATTCTATAATCCTTGACTTATTAATATTCCTTGCAACAAGCTCTGGCAGGTTCTTACGTATTATATCCTTTGTCAGAATGGGTAATTTTTCTAAATCATCCTTATTCTTTATATCCTCAGGACGGATATTTCTCTCTTTAAACATTTTATGATAATATGGAACATTGGTATATGCATGATTGATCAGCACCCTGAGTTTTTTGTTCTGCAATTCTTCAAGTCCTTCTCTTGACCACCACTGTGTTTTGCAAAGCAATGAAAGATACTGCTGTGTATTTGTACCATAACACAGCTCCATTACCGGGAATAATAGATTTCTAAAAATTTTGCTGTACACTCCCCCTCCTGTACTCATAAAAACTCCCAGGGTATCCTTCAATAAAATCGGTCATCCAGGCGGTTACATCTATCTTATCCTTTAACAGCCTCTCCCTCTTACGTCCCCACTCTGGTTTTGAATTTTTATCCTCAAGTATCTCCCCTGCTCTCTTGAGGGCAGAAGCAGTATCTGGATAGAAATAAAGTAGATCGTACTTATCTCTCAGTTCAAGGAAGTTGCCGCTCGATTCGCCTGTAGCCCTGCCTTTTGAATCAGCCTCTATGTGGATTGCCGGTGTCCCGAGCATGGCTGCTTCGACTGCTGTAGTACCTCCTTCTCCTATGTAGAGCTGCGCAAAAGCAAGCAGGGAATGAAGCTTCTCAGGAGGGATTTTAAGGGCAAACCTCTCAAGCTTTTTATCGAGTGCTCTCTCAGAGCTTACAATAACGCGGCCAGATTTCTCCAGTTCTCTTATAAATTCTTCCTCTTTTTTAATCCCTTTCAGACCTATATCATGGTTGGCTCTCCAGGATATAAGCCGCATGATTGTGAATTTCTCGTTTTTGGATATACCAAGAGAATCAAGAACTGAAACATCAGGTTTAAAATATGCAGGATGTAGATAGGCAATTTCCTTGTACCCATTATATTTTACATGTTTATCAGAATCAAGTATCTCTCTAAAGCATGCAGGCGTGCATATAGTACTGGCAAAAGGATACGTCAGTGCGCTCGCTATTTTAACATTCTCTGTATCCGTGAAAATTAAACTCTTTGCACCTGTAAGTTTAGCGACCTGGGCAGCATAGGGGTTATGTACTCCTATAAGAAGCTGGGGCTTGAAGCTTTTAATGGTTTTATAAAGCTTATAATCTATCACAGGCATTCCCAGGGCTTTTTTCAGTATGCTATCATAGTTCTCACCAATATTGGTGTATTCAAGCCTGTATAAACTCAGCAGCATAAGAGCTACTTCTTTATTTCTGGCTGTGATCTTTACATCATGTCCCCTGTTCTCAAGATTCCTTATTGTATTCCTGAAAAAGTGCACATGGGCAGGATGGCCTATATCAATTACCACTCTCACGACTAACTCCACTCTTACAATTAACTCCACTCTTACAACCAATTAACGCATAAATCCTTTATTAACTTTTCTATATGCAGGAGGGTTGTGCATAAGTTGACATGACTTTACGTATAAATCCATTTCATCTTATGACCCATCTAATAACTTCAAATGCCTCGGCGTACTCCTCTTCTATTTGCGTTCCCCTTGTTTGAGCAAGCCCTTTAATGAAATCCTCATAAAAATAGCCTTTATCCTTCTGGGTCTCATAACAATTCAATGCTTCTATCTTCTTTAATATATGTATTTTCTTTAAGGGGATAAATGCCATTGTATTAAAGGTTATATTGTTCCAGGGTTGTTCATAGCCCAGTATGGTACATTTCTTAAAAGCACGCAGGGTCTCTTCTCTGACAATCTTGTGATCCTGGTGGGTATCATAGGAGGACGGGGCGAGAACAATATCCGGGTTGATTTCCTTTCTTATTTCTATAAGCGCATCTAAGATATTCTGCCTGAGACGCGGGAATTCCCTGACCTCAAAACCATAAAGAAGCAAATTCTCTATTCCAAGCACTTTTGTAGCCTTCCTGACCTCATGCATGAGTATATCGATAGGGCACCCGGCCGGTACTGATTTTTCACACGTTGAGAGTGCCACGTAATACACTTCTTTTCCTTCATCAACAAATCTGGCGATACTGCCCCCACAACCTAACTCACCATCGTCTGTGTGCGGGCTGAGAATTAAAATGGTTCCTACCATTCCTACCTTACCCCCGTTAATGCTTTTATAATAATACCGCATCTGTAATAAGCCTATCTAAAATACAGTTCGGTATTTCTGGACCATGAGTTGCAGCAGGATTGAATATAAAGCAATATTAAATATATCCAATATTATCTTGATAATGATATAATTTCTGCCTTTGGAAATCGCTAAATTTATATAGTCACAGGTAGTAGTACCTAATGCTCTTGGCGAGTGGGTAGGCCTTGAGCGAAAATTAAAGGAGTGGTTAATATTAGGAACAAAATTGTAGCTGTGGCTACGCTTTTTGCTGTGATGATAGCCATTACGGGAATAGCGGCGGCTCAGAATGAGATCAGAGTGGAACCTGGCGTGATAACTATCGACGCAGGTGGAACGGCAACACAGGAAGTAACTGTAACTGCAGAAGATGGTAATATAACATCACTTAAAGTCAGTGGCGTTGGATTTAAAATAACAGATAAGTTCGATGTATTTATTGATGGGGAAGAAAGGACATCAATCTCAGGAGATTTCACCTCTCCTAAGACATTTACTGTTACCCTTGTTAATGGTAAAGGTGGATCAGATGAAGACCTCACCATCAATTATGCAGCAAAATTCACTCACGGTGATCCTATAACTAAGAAAGCAAAGATACAGAATGACATCAAAATAAGACCGACACCAACACCAACACCAGTAGTTACTCCAACACCAACGCCTCCTGTCAGCGTCCCTGAATTCCCGACAGTAGCTCTGCCGATCGCAGCAATAATGGGACTGGTATTCCTCTTCCAGTACAGAAAAGGGAGAAACAGCTAACAGAGATTGAGAAAAGATAGCCAGACTTTCCTGGCTACTCTTTTATTGCAGTAAAAAGAGGATGTATATTGGAGATAATTGAAGTTAAATGTGAGAATTGCAACAGGAAGATCTATATTCAAGAGGATTATATCAGGGAAAAGATGTTCTGTACACTTGGATGCATGGACTCGTATACGGGAGAGCCGTCCTTGAAATGCAGAACACTTAACTGATATTTCTCTTTTTCCTTTATTTTGTCAAATAAATCTATATATGTAATCCACCATTATTAGCCTGGTGAGTGTTTGAGGTTTATTTATATTTATAATCAGGGTGAGAGTATTTGAAGTATATCTACTGGCTTTTTATTGAGATAGCGGTTGTATTTCTGCTTCCTTTTTTAATTATGCTTATCACTATGCCGTACCTTATACGGAAGCTCAAAGAAAAGGGTTTTGTGGCAAAGGATTACCATAAGAAGGGTGAGAAGATGGTACCTACAGGTGGGGGGATTGCCATCATGCTTGCTGCTCTTTTCTCTCTGTCCATAAATTCACTGTTCTATAAATTCGATGCCATCAATTATGTGATACTAAGTGTGATTATGCTGTTTGGTCTGTTCGGCATCCTCGATGATATGATAGATATCGGAAGGACAGTAAAGCTTATCCTTGTGTATTATAGCTCATATCCATTAATACAGTATGCAACACATTCAGGAGTGATATCTCCTTTTTTTGGCCAGGTCGATTTTGCAAATTTCTACAGTCAATTTATCGTGCCTACTTACGTACTGGTAACTGCTAATCTCGTGAATATGCATTCAGGCTTCAATGGAATGTCATCAGGACTTTCGCTCATAGTTCTTATCTCACTGCTCATTAAATCCCTGATAACGGGGTCTATTGAGGATATCAATAAGATTATGGCCATCTTTGCGATCACAGGTGCAACACTTGGTTTTCATCTATTCGAGCGCTACCCCTCCCGCGTGTTCTGGGGAAACATAGGATCATTGACCGTAGGTGCGGCGATTGGCGTAATGATAGTCATGCAGGGTTACATCATCAGCGGGTTTGTAATGCTTATTCCCCATACGGTCAATTTCTTGCTGTATGTGTACTGGCGCATCAAAAAATACCCACCTGCAAAATTTGGAAAGATAAGGGACGATGGCACACTCGAGGTCCCAAATCCCCTCACTCTTAAGTGGGTACTTCCATATTACATGAAGATGACAGAAAAACAGGCAACCTATGCTATGTATGCAGTTACAGCCGTGTTCTCTATTATAGGGATATTATTTATTGATGGATAAGGAGTTAATTATGGAACATAAAAGAACAGGGTATTTCAAAATATATGGGCAAAGTAACATTGGAAAGAACACCATACTTGGTGAAGGTGTGATTATTGGCTATCCAACAGCCAGTATTCTGCGGCAGGCAGCATCTGATGGGATAAGTATAGATGACATGGATTTTAGAGGTGCTGTTATAGGGGATAATGCGGTCATCAGGTCGAATTCTATTATTTATACTGATGTCGAGACTGGCAGTAACCTGCGTACCGGACACAATGTCCTGATCCGTGAAGAGACCATCACAGGGGATAATGTGCTTATCGGCACCAATACTATCATAGATGGACGCACAGTGATTGGAAACAACGTCAGCATACAGGGGAATGTGTACATACCATTGAACGTTGTAATTGAGGATAATGTTTTCATAGGGCCGTGCGCAGTGCTTACCAATGATAGATATCCTGTAAGGAGAAAATCAGATCTGATAGGCCCGATACTGAGAAGTGGTACATCTGTTGGGGCAAATGCCACTTTACTGCCTGGAGTTGAGATCGGTGAGGGCGCTATGGTGGCTGCAGGCGCACTTGTGACAAAGGATGTGCCGCCATGGAAATTAGCGATAGGTTTCCCGGCCGTAATAAAGGATCTGACCGAAGAACTAAGAACTGTTAATACCATCTGAATAATTATGATTCCTATAGCAAAGCCTTTTATTGGTGAAGAAGAGATCGATGCTGTTACCGGGGCGCTCAGGTCCGGTAATATTGCTGAAGGTCAGAAAGTAAAAGATTTTGAGTCTGCTTTTGCTGAGTATGCGGGCACATCATATGCGGTTGCAGTTAGCTCAGGAACTGCCGCGCTTCATGTTGCATTACTTGCGCATAATATCGGGACCGGGGATGAGGTTATAACTACTCCCTTTACTTTCGTTGCATCATCCAACTCGATTTTATTCACCGGCGCAAGGCCGGTTTTTGCTGATATCGAGGAGAACACATACAATATAGATCCTGAGAGCATTGTTGAGAAAATAACCCCGAAGACAAAGGCAATTGTTCCTGTTCATCTGTACGGGCAGGCTGCAGATATGAGGAGAATACTTGAGATCGCGCAGGATAATAACCTGCTTGTGATAGAAGATGCATGCCAGGCGCACGGGGCTACATATGATAATAAAATGACGGGCTCATTCGGCACAGGCGCATTCAGTTTCTATCCAACCAAGAACATGACCACAGGAGAAGGGGGCATGATCACAACAGATGATAAGAGCGCAGCAGAATGCGCACGAATGATCAGATCACACGGCTCAAAGCAGAGGTATTTCCATGAGATGCTGGGGTACAACCTGCGCATGACCGATATGGCTGCTGCTCTGGGACTGGTTCAGCTAAGGAGACTTGATGGTTTCAATCAGACCAGGATCAATAATGCGGAGTACCTGAGCAGCAGGTTAAATAAAATCAAAGGAATAAAGATTCCCTGTATATCAGGGCACTGCAGGCATGTATTCCACCAGTACACTGTGAGGTTAAACAGCGAATCTATCTTAAGGGATGATGCTGCATCCCTCTTAAGCAACAGAGGAATAGGAACAGGGATATATTATCCCCTGCCGATACATAAACAGCCCTTCTATAAGCAGATAGGATACAACGACTCTCTGCCAGTATCCGAGAGAGCAGCGTCCGAGGTCATATCCCTGCCGGTTCATCCTTCTGTAAGTAAGAGTGATCTGGATACGATCTCTGAGGCATTGAGGGAGATATTATCTGGCTGTTGAACGTTGATTTTGGCTACTGTAACTTGAGGATAACAGAATTTTGATCTACATCCTGATTATCAGTTTTCTTTAAATGCTTTTTGCCAATTTTCCCATGTTTTTGATTCTTTTTCAAAACCTTCGCTAGTTTCAGTTGTAATTTTAACTGGATTAGCTCTTCATCAAGCATGAGAATATACTCATAATAGTTCTTCTTACCAGAATTAGACAATGCAATATACTGTCTGGATATTTTTTCCTCTTTGCTTTTCTCTCGATCCATCTCGTTGAACCTGTTGAAAAGCCGCTCTCTCTCGATCATATCCTTCACATCATCATCGTTTATATCGAGTTTTTTTGCTTTCATATAGTAGATGAAATTCTCAATATCCAGCTGAGTATATGATGTAGATCTACGAATGAAATACTTGATCTCATTATTTATTACACAGTAATTCAATGCCGAAATGATCTTTTCTTTTGAAAGTTGCTTAAACGTTTCGATAAGTTGTTTTTTGTCCTGCTTATGGCCGCACAAGATTAAATAATCTACGATATCATCAATATCTGATTCGGCCGGGATACCTTTTGTTTCAAAAAAATAATCCAGTGCATCTTTGATTTTAGGCTCAAAGGATCTATCATCCTCTCTTTTAGGCAACTCATTGTAGATCTCTTTGGTCTCACTGCTTCCGTTTCCTCTAACAATTCCGCCTTTATTATCGATAAGTACCATGAGCTTTTCATCGCAAAGCGCAATGGGATTATTCAATTTATGATCCTCAAGATCTTCAGATAGCAATATATCAGATAATCCTGGCTCATGGTTAATGATATGACTGATCTCTTGTTTTTGTATTGATTTGATGATATCTTTTTTATCATTATGGGTTTTAATAAGGTCCAGTAATTGATTAATCTCGGGTTTTTCCTCTGAATTCCGGGGTTCCTGGAATTTACGGAAGAGTCTTTCTTTTTTAATCTGTTGCAGCAGTTCATCTTCTCTGAACTTAAGTTTTAATAAGCGAATATAATGGATAAAATCATCAATATCATTCTGTGCTGGTTGCGGGTAGTTTGTAAGGAATCGGTTTATTGCCTCTTTTATTCTATTTATGTTGATTGCATTCTTGATATAAATTTTAATTTTTCTAATAAGATCTTTTTCAACCTCTTTAGTATTGTCGCCGTATTTCAATGCTAAATATTTAGCATAATCGGTAGTATCATCTTCAGTTGAAAGAGTCTTTTTCATCAAAAAAGTGTTTATCTCTCTGTCCATTTCGCTGATTATAGAAACCTCAGGTGGCTTTTGTTCTCCAGTTATCTCCGTTGCTTTAGCCCTTAGAGCATCACATATATCAACTGCTTTATTTTTCCCTGCAAGCACACTGGTGTAGAGTCCGATTAGACAAATAAATTCTTTAAAATCTCTGATGCTCGATGCATCATTTAAATTCTTCTTTGATTTTACTTTATTTATGATTTTATTGGAATACTCTCCGAAATTAACTTCCAGTATCTGGGTGCAGTATTTTATGAACTCATCAGCTATAGGCATATGCAAATCATATCTTTATTATTATTCTACTATAAAAACCTATCAGAATAATGATTATCATCTTCCAGATGCAGGTCGCTGTTTATTGAACTGCAATTACTTCAACACATTGCTTGCTGCCTCGACTCCAGTTCCCATCTTCTTGACGACATCGTTCTTATGAAGCACAAGCTCCACTGTCTGTATGGTACTCAGGATATCAAGCTTACTTATATTACCCATGCTTCCGATCCTGAATATCTTGCCCTCAAGAGGTCCCTGGCCGCCTGAAACCTGGATTCCCAGATCTTTTATCCCGCCCCTGAGTTTCTTGTCATCAATGCCTGTGGGTATCTTCATGGCAGTGACCGTATTTGAGTATCTGCTGTACTCATTTAACTGCGGGAACATCTCCACATCCATCGCATCTGCTGCAGCGCGTATGGCTTCTGCAAACCTGGCATGCCGCTTGATACGGGCTTCAAGCCCCTCCTCTTTTATGATGCGCAGTGCTTCGTGCAGCGCGAAGAACAGCGGCACCGCAGGCGTATATGGTGTCTGGGCAATTTCTTTGCTTGCTGATTTCCTGTATGCCTTAAGATCCATGTAGTAAGGAGGTCTCTCGACAATGGAGTCCCATGCTTTTTTACTCACCGAGATCGCAGATAATCCTGGTGGGGCGCCGATGCATTTCTGGGAGCCCACCACAGCCAGATCCACACCCCATTTATCCACAAGTACCTCATCCCCGCCTATGGTCGTAACGCCATCCATTATGAACAGGGCGCCGTACTTTTTTGCAAGCGCTCCTACCTCTTTTGCCGGGTTCTTTATACCCACTGAGGTATCATTATGCACAAGAGTAACAGCTTTTGCTCCCGCGTCCAGGGCATCTTCCACTCGATCCAGTTCTATTGATTCACCTTTTGTCCAGTCGAATTTAACAGATCTTACTTTACCATAGCGCTCCCCTATCTCCCTGAAGCGCTCCCCGAACTTTCCGTTCTCTATGGTCACAAGCGTATCATTTTCTCCGATAACGTTGCCAACCGCTGCTTCCATGGCGCAACTGCCTGAACCGCTTATGATAAAAATATCATTTTTTGTAGCAAAAAGCTCAGAAAGTATATGTCTGCATTCACTATACATATCTCCGAATTCTTTTCCCCTGTGCCCGATTATCGGCTTTGACATAGCACGAAGTATCCTCGGGGCTACAGGCACGGGGCCGGGTATCATCAGTAAAGTGTTTTCAAGATTCATATGGGAGTTCTCCTGATTTTCTCTCTCATCTTTCGCATAATACAACTAACTTGCATGTATATCTTTTGTCATCTCCCTCCAATACCACAAGTAATATAAATCCCAATAACAATCAATCAGACGATGAAGGTATACAGGTCATACGAGGATTTACCCAAGATCAGGCTACCACTGGGACAGGAGGTATTTATAAGCGACAGCACAATCCGGGACGGCTCACAGATGCCCGGAATAGTGATGAAAAAAAAGCATAAGATCCAGATTTATGAGTATCTCCACAAGATCGGGATTGAAAAGCTTGAGACATTCGTGTACAATGAACGTGATAGGGAAGCCGTCAGAGAAATGCTTGACAGGGGTTATGAGTTCCCTGAGGTTACAGGATGGGCGCGGGCAAATCCAAAAGATATTGATTTCGTGCTCGGAATGGACGGGATAAAAGAAACAGGCATACTGATGTCTGTCTCGGACTCACATGTCATCGACAAGATGGGATTGACAGGACGTGATGAGGCTGAGAGGAAGTATACTGATGCATTGCAGTACGCAGTGGATCACGGGCTTCGTACCAGGGCGCATATCGAGGATATGACCCGCGCGGATAATGAAGGTTTTGTCTTCCCGCTTGTTGAGAAGTTACTTGAGATCGACCCTGATTGTACAATACGCCTGTGCGATACCCTGGGCTACGGCCTGCCGTTCCCTGATGTCGATGAGCCGTACGGCATACCCTATATTGTGCGCAGGCTAAAGAATACAGGGGCAAGAAATATAGAGACCCATATCCATGATGATTTCGGGATGTCGATCGCGTGCTCCATTGCAGGATACTGGTATGGAGCTAACTGGTCAAGCCTGACATTCTTAGGAGTAGGTGAGCGGGCCGGGAACGCTGAGCTTGAGAAGGTTGCAGTATTCCTGATACAGCGTGTAGAAGGATTCCAGAAATATAATCTGCAATCAGTCACAGAGTTTGCTGGGTTTATGGAAAAGGAGATAGGAATAAGGGTGCCGCGCAATAAATCGGTTGTTGGAAAAAATATCTTTGCTCATGAGAGCGGCATACATACAGCAGGGATAATTAAGAATCCTTTCACCTATGAGCCCTATCCGCCTGAACTTGTAGGAGGAAAGAGACAGTTATTGATAGGCGATTCCTCAGGGCTTGAGGTAATACGCTTTAAGGTGGAGGAAACGCTGAACGAATTGATGAATATAGCTATAAAAGTTGATAAAAGCGATCTGCGCATTAAGGCTATCCAGGCCGAGATCCAGAAACTGTATAATCAGGAGAAGCGTGTCTCCAGCATATCAGATGAAGAACTCAAGAAATATGTCGAGAAATATTTCATGCTTCAGCCGATTATCGATGAACACAGTGCTGATGAAATAAATCAGCTTGAAAATGATAAAGGGGAAAATAATCCCGGTTAATTATGGAAAACGAAAATAAAACTATTGAACCTGAGAAAGATGCAGTCCTTGCCAAGCTTGAGCGCATGCTTGCGTCCATGCCTGAGAACTCAAGACAGCCGATACTTAATTTAATCAACAAAAGAAAAGTAGAGCTGGGGCTTTTGAAATCCGAACTGCCGCATGCAGGTTATAAATTAAAAAAAGCGCATGAAAAACGCAAACCAATCTCAAAAGAAAGAAAAGATTCTCTGCAGAAGATTGCCATGACGGTTGGTACTGTCAAAGAAACAGAGAGAGTAATACCCTCAGACATTGATATTAAAAACGAATCTCTTAAAAAAGACAGAAAGATCATAGAAGAGGTTGATTCTTATAAATATTGATCTACTATAAGAAGCATCTGGCATAATGTTTTAGTTACTTCCCGCCATATAGCAAAACATCCATCCTCTTCATGTCAACAGATAAGATCATTATAAAAGGCGCACGCGCTCATAACCTGAAGAACATCGATCTTGAGCTTCCAAGGAACAAGCTGATTGTTATAACAGGGCTCTCAGGCTCAGGGAAATCCTCACTCGCATTTGATACACTCTATGCTGAAGGCCAGCGCAGGTATGTTGAGTCATTATCAGCGTATGCCCGCCAGTTCCTCGGCCAGATGGATAAGCCTGATGTGGAGTATATTGAGGGTCTGTCGCCTGCTATCTCTATTGAGCAGAAATCCACTAGCAAGAACCCGCGTTCCACTGTGGGCACGGTCACTGAGATATATGATTACCTGCGCCTGCTGTATGCCAGGATAGGAAAGCAGCACTGTCCGAGCTGCAAAAGTGAGATAGCCCCGCAGACGGTGGAACAGATAGTACAAAGGCTCATGGCTTTGCCCTCAGGCACGAAGATCCATGTACTGGCCCCGCTTGCAAGGCAGAGGAAAGGGGAGTACAAGCAGATGTTTGAGGCGCTTGCTCAGTCAGGGTTCAGCAGGGTACGTGTGGACGGCAGGATGTATG
Source organism: Candidatus Methanoperedens nitratireducens (assembly GCF_000685155.1). Lineage (GTDB taxonomy): Archaea > Halobacteriota > Methanosarcinia > Methanosarcinales > Methanoperedenaceae > Methanoperedens > Methanoperedens nitratireducens. Next base: position 425,046 of record NZ_JMIY01000002.1, on the reverse strand, counting down.
CGCTATCAGAGGAGATCAATCTTAACAAGCAGCAGAAGCATGATATCGATGTCGTTGTAGATCGCCTGGTAATAAAACAGGGAATAGAGGAGAGGCTTGCAGATTCGGTCGCCACAGCGCTCAGGGAGGGCAGCGGTATCCTTGTAGTTGATATCCCTGAGAGCAAAGAGCTTCTGTTCAGCGAGCATGCTGCCTGCGCAAGATGCGGGATAAGTTTTGAGCCGCTTGAGCCAAATATGTTCTCGTTCAACAGTCCCAGGGGCGCATGTCCTTCATGCCAGGGGCTAGGAAGTACAATGGAGTTCGACCCTGATCTGATAATCCCTGATAAAAGCAGATCGATCAGCCAGGGGGCTGTAGAGCCCTGGGGATATGAATACGGATATTACAGACAGATGCTTCAGTCAGTGGCAAATCATTATGGTTTCTCACTTGATACGCCCTTCTCTGATCTGAATCCTGAGCATGTGCAGGTAATACTGCACGGAGGGAGTGAGCAGATCCATTTCAGGTATGTGCCGCGCGATCGCGACGGGTTCTGGGAGCACTGGAGCAGTTTTGAAGGGGTAATACCCCATCTGGCAAGAAAACACCGGGAATCACAATCCGAAGAATCAAGAGAAAAGATCCAGCAGTACATGAGCATAAAACCCTGCACGGTCTGCAATGGCGAGCGCTTAAAACCATCCAGCCTTGCTGTCACGATAGAAGGTAGATCCATTATCTCTATATCCCGCCTGTCTGTGAGAGCGGCACGGGAATTTCTTGAGAATATCAATTTCACTGAAAAAGATGCCATCATATCAAAACCCATCTTCAAGGAGCTTAAGGCAAGACTTGGCTTCCTTATGGATGTGGGTCTTGATTACCTTACCCTGGACAGGGCAGCGGGCACACTTTCAGGGGGTGAGAGCCAGAGGATTCGCCTTGCCACGCAGATCGGCTCAAGCCTTGTCGGGGTTCTTTATATCCTTGATGAGCCCAGTATAGGTTTGCATCAACGGGATAACGGCAGGCTGATACGCATGCTCACCCAGCTTCGGGATCTTGGCAACACTGTGATTGTAGTGGAGCATGATGAGGAGATGATCCGCAGTGCTGACTTTATCGTGGATATGGGGCCTGGCGCAGGAGTGCACGGCGGCGAGATCGTGGTAACAGGAAGTCAGGAGGATGTTATCGGATGCGAGAGATCCCTGACAGGGAAATACCTCTGCCACAAAGCAGTGATACAGGTTCCTGATAAACGAAGAAAACCCGTAAGCGAGATCATGATCATAGGGGCAGGTGAGAATAACCTGAAGCAGATAGATGTCCACATACCGCTTGGAGTGATGACCTGTGTCACAGGTGTATCAGGCTCAGGAAAGAGTACACTGGTTAACGATATTCTCTACAAAGCCCTGGCACAGAAGTTCTACCATGCAAAAGAAAAACCGGGAAGACACAGGGGTATAATCGGGTCTGAGAAAATAGATAAGATCATAATAATAGACCAGTCCCCTATCGGAAGGACGCCGCGCTCAAACCCTGCCACGTACACAGGCGTTTTTACACCTGTAAGAGAGCTCTTTGCCAAGCTCCCCTCATCGCGGGCAAGAGGATACATGCCAGGGCGGTTCAGTTTTAATGTTAAAGGAGGAAGGTGCGAGGCATGCCAGGGAGACGGTATAATAACAATCGAGATGCATTTCCTCCCTGATGTGTATGTGCCGTGCGAGGTATGTCGCGGGAAGCGTTTTAACAGCGAGACGCTTGAGATCTTATATAAGGATAAAAATATCGCGCAGGTGCTGGATATGACAGTGGAAGAGGCGCTTGCGTTCTTTGAGAATATTCCCAGGATTAAGCGTCCGCTCCAGACGATCTTTGATATCGGGCTTGGGTATATCAGGCTCGGGCAGTCTGCTACCACTCTCTCAGGTGGAGAGGCACAGCGCATCAAGCTTGCGACAGAACTCACTAAAAGGAATACTGGCAGGACGCTCTATATCCTTGATGAGCCCACGACAGGACTGCACTTTGCCGATATACAGAAACTGCTTGATATGCTATCCCTGCTCGTGGATGCAGGCAACAGCGTCGTTGTCATAGAGCACAACCTCGATGTCATAAAGGTGGCAGACCATATAATAGACCTTGGCCCTGAAGGAGGGGATAACGGCGGGCGGATCATTGCAGAGGGGACGCCTGAAAAGGTAGCAAAGATAGAAGGCTCTTACACGGGTTACTACCTGAAAAAAATCCTTAATGCATAATCATTGAGCCTTGATGGAGATGGCCTTTATCTCAAACCCTTCAAACATCTTCCTCATTATGACATCCTGACATGAGCCAAATCCAGGGGTAGCAATTGTACTCCCGCTGAGGTCATCGAGAGATTTTATACCAGAATCTGCTCTCACTATGAGCGAAGAACCACCAGAATTAACTCCACTGATAATATTAACCCTGCCATTATTGTTTATCCTGTATCTTAAAATCGGTGTCATGCCGAGGATTGCTGCATCCACTTCACGGTGGTCAAAAGCATTAGTTATTGCAAGCCCATTACGGTAGCCGATGAACTGGATATTCTTGCCGGGGACAAGGCCCACCCTCTCAAAATACCCTTCTTTTTGTGCAACATACATCGCCAATTCATGCAAATTACCCTCTAAATATGCGAATCTGAGACTTCCGTTAACAGCACGTGGCACCCAGTCTGGATCATCATCCAGTCTTTTTCTGATCTCATTATAATATTTATCAAGGATTATACTTGATAGAAATTCATCCGGATTATTATAACCCATTGAAACTGGATTCTTTTTAAAAGTTCCGGCTTTATCCAGTATCTCGAAACCTTTTTTTGTCTCATTAGGATCTGGGAATTCTACATACATCGTATTATTGATCGCTGCCGATACTGTCGCCCTATCAAGTCCGGTATATTCTGATCCATATTTTAAGACTTTTTCCCTGTTTACAGGATCGTTGATGAACCCTGTACCTTTTACATGCGCCCAGATAATGGCTTTAATCATATCTTCATCTTTCAAATCCTCAGATACTGCCAGGACACATGATGGATGGTTATCCCATATATCTTTAGAATTCACCAGATACCGTCCATAGCCGTCGGCAACGGCTTTTGAATCATATGGTTCCCATGATATGAAACCCTTAATAGTCCCATTCTTCAGGTTTTCCGACATCTCATCTGCAGTCATTGAAACAACGTATATCGACTTTTGAGTTTGTGATTTTTCATAGAGAATAATCCCGGCCGATGATAATAGCAGTATTATTAATATATAAATATAAATTCTCATATTTTACCTGCCTTTTTTAATCTGAAACTAAAAGCACTGCCTTTTCCAGGTTCACTCTCCACATGTATTTCACTGCCGTGCGCTCTGATTATTCCGCTGGATATTGCTAATCCAAGCCCGAAGCCACCTGCTCTTCTTCTTGATGTGCCATCCACCTGGTAGAATTTTTCAAATATCTTTCCTAATTTTTCTTTCTCTATCCCGATACCCGTATCTTTCATTCTAACCTCTACACTATCCACACAATCCTTCGCCGACAGAAGGATACTTCCACCACCCGGGGTGAATTTCAATGCGTTTTCGAAGAAATTGTTTAAAGCAATAATAAGCTTTTCTCTATCAGCAAGTACTGGAGAGAGTTTTTCAGGAATATCTAAAGAAACTGTTATATTTTTTTTCAAAGCAAACTGATTGATATTCTCAAAAGCCATACTCGCTATTTCACTAATATCCACATGCTCTAATCGTAATTCCATCTTCCCGGCTTCGATCTTTGATATATCAAGGATATCATTTATCAACCGTGTCTGGCGATCGACGTTCCTTATTATTTTCTGCAGCAGCTCTTTCCTCAAAGCAGGATCTACATTATCCTCAGATTCAAGATACTCAGCTGATAACCTTATTAATAAAAGAGGCGTTTTGAGTTCATGGGAGACAAGAGAGATAAAATCGGATTTAAGTTCATCGAGTTTTTTTAATTCTTCATTTGCTGTAATAAGCTCTTTATTTTTTTCTTTCAGATCTTTATCTACTATTTCGATTTTGGCCTCAAGCTTTTTCCTGATACATAAAAGCTCAGTGGCGGTCGTGTTGAACATCTCTGTCAACCGGCCGATCTCATTGCTTGAGGATACAGGTATTGGTTTGAAGTTCCCTTTAACAAGACCCTGCGCTCCATCTTCAAGAGATCGTATAGGTTCTGTGAGTTTTCTTGAGATAATGACGACCAGAAAAACGACACCAATAATAGCAAAAGAAGATATACCCAACATCAGCCGCTCAAGAATCACAACTCCTGCATACGCCTCATCTATATTCTGCTCGACTATAAGCCCCCATCTGTAAAGCGGCAGCCAGTAATATGAGCCCAGCACTTTTTCACCTTTGTAACTGGTATACTCGTTTATCCCGTTCTTTTCATATGTCACTTCTTTTACTGCAAAATTATTATTTATGTTACCAGGCAGGATTATGGATCTGTTCTCATTAAAGATGATGTCCCCATCTTTATTAACTATAAATATCTCCCCGGATTTTCCGATATCAATATTCTCTATTATCCTGTACAGGTTCTCAATACTCACTCTTGCCGCCATTATTCCTGTGATTGTATCATTCTTTTTAATCGGGCTGGTGATTGTTATCTCAGAGGAACCTGTAATCTCGGAGAAAGAGACATCGGATACATACAGCTTCCCCTTATAGGCTTCGATAAAATAAAGTTCTTTATCTCTATTTCCTGTACTGTTTAAGGTCGAGAATATTATGTTCCCATCCAGGTCAAGCATAAAAAACTCTTTGTATACACCCTGGTATTCATATTCAAAGGTATTCAGGTACTCTTGAAGGTGCTCTTTTTCTGCATATACAACTATTCTGGACTGGGAAATCACACGAATATCATCCTTTCTTGCATCCATCCAGTTATCTATCGCATTACCGGTATTTTCTGTCGCGCCAAGCAGGTTGGCCATAACGGAGTCGCGGATAGCTTCTTTACTGTGCTCATAAGATGCGTAAACAACAGCAGATAGCGGTATTACTGATATAAGCAGGAAAAAGATAACAAGTTCGGATCGTATACTCACATATCTGCCCCCGTATTATATCTCTTGATTATCTAAGAATCAGATAAACATTATCCCTTCGTTGTGTATCTAAAAATTTTAATACGAAAAAATTATGTGATCGGGCAACTAAGAGCCTATCCGAAAAGTAGAAGAATTACAATGTAGGGTAATGTGGGGTAATGACA
>NZ_JMIY01000002.1:390398-419654 GCF_000685155.1 Candidatus Methanoperedens nitratireducens | reverse complement strand
TTACACTTCGCATGTGCATGGATAACGTTCAGAGCTTCTGGACTTTTCGGATAGGCTCTAAACGCATCTGATACCAATTAAAAAATGACCAAGAATATCAAGGACGCAAAAAAACTCCCCGACTCACCTGGCGTTTACCTCATGAGAGATAAGGATGACAGGGTTATCTATGTGGGAAAGGCGGCATCACTGAAGGACAGGGTGAGCCAGTATTTCAGGGAGCAGGAATCTCCGAAGACCCGTATTCTGGCCAGGAACATCGAGAATTTTGAATATATCGTGACTGAAAATGAAGTCGAGGCTCTGGTTCTGGAATCGAATCTAATAAAAGAGCACAGGCCACGCTATAATGTACGGCTTCGGGATGATAAGCAGTATCCCTATATCAAGATAACAGGAGAGGAGTATCCGCGCATCTGCATTGCAAGGAGAAGAGAGCAGGATGGGGCACAGTATTTTGGGCCTTATCCGAGTTCAAAGGCTGTAAGGGAAGTGATAAAAATGGCCTCAGGCTTCGGTATAAGGCGGTGCAAGAAAAAGCTGCCCTGCCCCCCGTGCCTGAACTACCATATAAAACAGTGTGCTGCCCCGTGCATCGACTCTGTCACTAAAGAGGAATACCTGGACATAATCAAGAACGTTGTTCAGTTTCTTAAAGGAAGCAGAAGTCAACTGATCCCATCCCTGACAGAGCAGATGAATAAACTGTCGGAGAAGCAGGAGTACGAGAGAGCTGCGCGGGTTCGAGACTTAATCAATGCCCTGCAGGAGCTATCTGAAAAACAGCGCGTGAGTATAGCCGACCAGAAACAGCAGGATGTTCTCGCTATAGCAGCCATGAGCACTACTGCAAGCATACAGATATTCCACGTAAGCGAAGGGAAACTCAAAGGACGCGATACTTTCTCAGTGAATACAGCCGGTGCGGATGAGATCGAGGTTCTCTCAAGCTTTATCAAACAGTACTACCAGGATGTCAGGCCCCCGGAGGAAATAGTAGTCCCGATTGAGCTCGAAGATGAATCCATATCGATCTGGCTCTCAGATAAGAACTCCAGGCTTAAAACACCAGAGGAAAGTACAGAGATCGGGCTCATGAACCTTGCCCGGGAGAATGTCATGCTGATCCTGACCCAGAACAGGCTTCAGGAGAGTAAAAACATAACTGATGCGCTGTACGAACTGCAAAAAGCCCTGGCATTGCCAGTACTCCCTGAGGTCATTGAAGCCTTTGATATCTCAAACATCGGCGGCACGGATGCAACAGGCTCACTTGTTGTATTCGAGAACGGAGAGCCTGATAAGAATAATTACAGGAAGTTCAGGGTAAGGACAAACCAGGGAGCGAATGACTTTGCCATGATGGTGGAAGTCGTTGCCAGAGCATATGTGCGGCGCAGGGAGGAGAAGAAAAGGATGCCTGATCTTATACTGATCGACGGAGGAAAAGGACAGCTAAACGCTGCACTGGCTGCGCTCCACGGGCTCGGGCTTAGTCTGAACATAGCAGCACTTGCAAAAGAGTTTGAGCATATTTTCCTGCCTGAGAGAGAAGCGCCTGTTATTTTGCCCGGGGATTCACCCGCGCTTCAGCTTTTGCAGAAGATAAGGGATGAAGCGCACAGGTTCGCGCTCAGGTACCACAAGAAACTCAGGGAGAAGAGGCTTAGAGAGTCTGAGCTGGATGAGATAAAGGGGATCGGGGAGAAGAAGAAACGCGCGTTACTGCAGTATTTCGGGTCGGTTCAAGAGCTGAGGAAGGCCGGGGTTTCTGATATCGAGAAGGTGGTGGGGGTTACAAGGAAGGATGCTGAGAGGGTGTATGCGCATTTTAATAAAGTTTGACAACGTAATTGAACTCTGCTTTGCGATACGTGAGCATAAGATTAAGTAGAACTTCAATGAGATTATGATAAAACGACAGATACGTATTCTTGCCATCGATGATTCTGCTCTAATTAATGATAAAGTAACGATTATAGGAGCCTTTTTCCGCGGTGGTGAGCAGCTTGACGGCGTTCTTCGCTCTGAGATCACAAGAGATGGTATGGATGCCACTGATACTATTATCCGGATGGTAAGGAGTTCAAAACATTATGGTCAAATAAGGGTAATTCTGCTTGATGGTATCACGTATGCTGGATTCAATCCAGTTGATATAGGTGAACTTTTTAATGAAACGGGTATCCCGGTCATTGTCTTCATGCGCTCATATCCTGATCTTGAGAGAATTAAACGCGCCCTTGAGAACCTGCCTGAGGCGGAGAAACGATGGGAGATAATCCAGCGGGCAGGCAGGGTATACAGGATCACCAATGATAAGACGGTATTCATTCAGTTATGCGGCATAGATAAAGAGAGCGCATTTGAGATTATCCGCATGACCTCAATACACAGCAATATCCCGGAACCGCTTCGTGTAGCGCACCTTATAGCAACAGGAGTTGTACTGGGCGAGTCCACAGGTAAAGCCTGAGCATCCTAAGTCCTCTGGACAAAGATATTATATACCTTACCTTCCTGCTTTACTGCAAGGAGTCTGTTCCCTGATTTCTTAGCCCATGCATCGATATTCTGCGGTGCAACAGGGTCGTCGGCTATTACCTCCAGTATCTCACCGCTTTTTAACTGCTCTACCTGTTTTTTTGTAAGGATAAGAGGATACGGGCAGCATTCACCGCGCACGTCCAGCGTTTCATCAGGGATTATCTCTGTCATCAGGTTCATGAATTATTACTATGGTTTAAATGTTTTTGGTGTGGTCCGAGCCCATCCAGTAGTTCCAAATTTCTTAACCTGTCGTCCCGTCTAATTACTGGATGAATTCAGCTCAATAGAAAGTTATATTAATGTGGCGATAGATGATTATGGTAATTTACGGGGGTGTTGCAGTTAGAAATATTATAACTCCAGTGTTATTATCACATTTAATCTTCAATATAAAAGGGAATGGTTCTAATGAATATCGAAAGCGATGGGTCATCATAGGAAAAGGATTTAATAAAAATAATTGAGCAGTGCCAGGTCGCCAAACTCATCACTGCTCAAGCCCCCCTCTCGGAGAGCAGATGAAGCTATTAACAGCGGTAGTATTAATTCTTTTTGTTGTGCTATCATTCAAAATGGTATTTACGGTTGAACAGATTGAGGACAGGAGCATAGAATCAGTTAGACAAGAGGTTTTTATTCCAGTCCAGGCATCTGTGCCTGACATTGTTCAAACCCCTACCCCACTACCGACAGAGGCTCCTGATCCGGAGCCCGATTATGTACCAGCAATTAGACCCTACGTTATTAACAAGGACCATGACATATGGCATGCACAGTACCCGAGCTCTTACATTACACCGGATAATGAGTGGGTGAGGTACTACGCTTCTTTGCTGTACCTTGATTATGACGGCAGGATCAGGTATAAGAATAGAGCCGTTCCGCTGGAGGTAGACACAAAAGGCAACATAATCTCATGGATAGACGAACCCTTTGTAAATAATTATATATCGGATAATGAGCAGTTCCAGTCATTGCCAGATGCTGATATGTGGGTAATGCCGGATTACTACCTGACCAATGGCATGCAGGATGATTGCGATGGGTGGATGGTAGCGGTCACAAGCCTGATGTTAAGCGGAGAGATGTCAATTAAAGAGAATGGGCAGTTTATTAAAAAGATCATACCTGCAAAGGCTGTTTTAGGATATATGAACGGGTACAGGGACGGATGGGTAGAATATCAGGTCTATGGAAAAACATTCCTTACAACCACGGCTTTAATAAATGCCGGAATAGATGGAACTGAAAAGATATCCTCAACTGAATTTGCAGAGAAAAAGGATAAAGAAAGAGCTGCACCTGTCTTTGAGTTTACAGATAGCTCTTTTGGGGAATATAAACAGATGTTATCAGAGTAGATGATCGCTCATCTCCTCTCTCTGTTGATTTGTAGGGCTACTGCCAGTGCTATGGCGAATACGGTTGTTGCAGTCTCAAACCCCGGGATTCCTTTCTCTGTGGCCGCTGGAGTCTGGGTCTCTGTGGGCGTCGCTGCGGTGGGAGTCCTTGTCGTCTCAGGTTCAGTCCCTGCTGATGCAGGCACAGCACCTCCCTTCAATCCGGTTATAGCGAATGCTGAGAAAGTATCTGTCTCTACCTCATAGTATGTATGCGTGCTGTCCTTTGTCGTCTCAGTTGTGGCGAGCTGTATCCATTTGCTGCCGTCCCACCTGACCATATTTATATCACTGCCTGCAAGATTATTGCTTTCAAGCCAGGAATTCTCAACACTGAACCTCACAATGGCTTCTTTTATGTTCTTTGGTACTGCAAAACCAGATGTTCCAACAAGGATATTGATATTTTTATATACAAGCCCGGGGGGCGAACTGCCGACCAGTGAGGATGTCCCGCGGAGTACTTCTATCTTAACAGCTATATCGCCAGCATTGATATTGCCGGTTATCACAACCTCGTTTATGGGATTTCCCGATTGTTTAAATGTATAGGTTACAGGTACATCCTTGGATATGAATTTTTCATAGGATTCCTTAGATTCTATATTTTTGAACTCTTCTCCTGATTGGTCGCCTCCCCCGCCACCTCCACTGCCGCCACCGGCTGAGGAGGTCTGAATTGAAATATCTCCACTGTAACTGACTGCGCCGATTATCTCTGGATAATCTCCATATATTTTGTAATCAGTTGTTATTGCTGCATATAACATATAAGTTCCAGCCACATTGGGAGGAATGATTATATTGGCCGTATAAGTGCCATTGATACTTGTTGGACTTGCGTCCCCACCAAATATCGGACTCAATGATCCACTTAAAGGTACAAACTCGACTTTAACAGTATTGACACCGACGTTATAAGGTACTCCATCTTTAGTAATTTTAACTGTAACATTGATGACGCTGCCAGCTACTTTTTCTGAGCTTTCGGGTGTAACTAGTAATTTATATTCAGAAATAACGATTGGTTTAGCTGCTAAAATTTCTCCAATTTTGTCTATATCCTTATTGGTTACAAGGAGCCCAAAGGTTCCTGAAATCCCTTGAACCTCAGCAGAAATTTCATAATAAGGTATAACAGTACTTGATTCTCCATATAATGTCTTAGACCATACTGAAATAGGAGAAGGATAGTCTTTATTTTTAAGATAAAGTGTAACTAGCTTGTTACTTACGCCGGGTGAATTAATAGTAATACCTATATTTTGGCCAATCTCGTAAAGTCCTATATCTGTTATTTCATAAACTTTTCCTTCCCATGTAAAAGTTCTATCCGGAACATCGAGCGATTTATCAAATGTTATTGTTGTTCCTGATACGCTTCCAACAAGTAATCCGAATATTATAACCACCATTAACACACGTAATAATATCCTCATAACCATCTCCTCACGAACAAACATGCACCCATCAATAAAATAAAAAAATCACTGGCATATTTACTTTGAAAAATTAAAAAGAGAGAATCATTTCTCTCTTTTCAGCATATATGCAACCGCCAGTATTCCGGTGATAGCGAGTACTGCCTCAAATCCAGGGATCCACTTTCTCTCAGGTGGGGTCGCAACTGCCCCGGATGTGGATACAGGCGTTGTGACCTGTGGTGTTGATACTACTGCTGTTTCTGTGGGTACTGCAACCCCTTTTACGCTGCTTATTGCGAATACGCCAAGGTTTTCCGTCTTTGCCTCGTAATATGTGTATGTGCTGTCCTTATCCGTTTCTTTTGTTTCAATCCATACCCATCTGCTTCCATCCCACCTGAGAATCCTGATATCATCGCCTGCAATGCCGTTACCTTCAAGCCATGAGTTCTCAACCTTAAACATGATCAAAGCTTCTTTTATACGCTTTGTGCCTGCCCAGATATTCACGTTCTTATATACAGCTCCAGGCGGTGATGCTGTTACGATCTTTGATACGCCCTTAAGAACCTCGACTCTTACGGCTACATTGTCCTCGTTCTCACTTCCTGTAACTACTATCTTGTATATACCGTGCTCAGGTGCTGTGAATATATATGCTACAGATGTGTTGGCGATGAGATTTTTCACATAGCTCTCTGCTTTTAATATATTATCAAGGGGCTCTGATGTGGTCACTCCGCCACCGCCGCTACTTTCACCGCTTCCGCTGCCGCCTCCACCAGTGGTGGTTGCGCTCGATAGCGTCAGCAATCTTTGATCAAACGCTACCATAAGATTGGTACTGTTGAAAGCCATGGTATGAACGAGATAGCTCCCTGCTGGCAGTGCAGCTGTATTTAGAGTCAGGCCAGCCGATTTTGAACTCGCTGTGGTCCTGGTCGTACTGGAGCGCGGTATTATGTCTGTAAGTGCAGAGGCGTCATTCATTACTATACCGTTGATCCTGGTAGCCTGTGCTAATGTCTGGCTTGAGTCCCATGTTATGTTTATCTTGCCAAGGTTATCTGCGTAATCGCTTCTATTGATTATGCTTGTAATATAGGTGTAGCTCTCTTCCGGGGCAGATGAGCTAAGTGAAATATTCACATTAAAATCCGAGCCTGGGGCTGCAGTGCCTGTACCGTCACCGACAACTATTGAAGAGCTGAACGGCATTACCTTGATGATGTTCCATGTGATGATCTCCCTGGGATCACTGCCTTTTGTGACAAGTATAAGATAGTTTCCAGGGGCCAGATTCTGGCTTAATGGCCCATAATCTCCACCTGAGTTCAGCGTTACCATAATTTCATTAATCTTGTTTTCATTATTAACCGCTGTTATGAACTCATCCAGTATCTTTGTATCATTATTCCATGTGTTCTTCAGGTCACTAAAATCCAGCAGGGCAACTGAGAGATCTGAGAAAAAGGGCACGTTGTTGCTTACCTGCTTGAACGTGGACACATTGACCTGTACACCAGCAAAAGAGTCAGACGCATCCACGATATAGCTTACTGCTGCTGTATCACCGGAACCCTTATAATAGACCTTTTGATTCGGTATGGATGTTGTCCTGGGCCCAAAAGAGCTTGAATTCAGGACCAGTGACTTACCTCCATCAACGAGGGTCTTGTTGATCGCAAATTTTAATGTTACCGAGGGCATCTCTATATTGCCATCGACCAGCCTGATAAAATTATTAGAATTTAGCACTGAATCCGTGATCGTATAGTTGTTCGTCGAAACATTACTGTAATTAAAACTCACTCCAGCGCTGGCTGGATGCACCAAAACCAACATAATCAATATTATGCTCATAGTGATTAGTTTGTTCTTAGTACTCACGTTTTTTATAATAGTTACCATTTTTTACCACCGTGGCCTAAATATGCTGTAGACAGTTACTATAAATATTTATATGTTACGCTTAAAATTAGTGGATCACAAATGGCAGATAAGATCGTACAGGTTACAAATATATATAAACAGTATCGAGTAGGGGAAGTGATCATAGATGCTCTTCGCGGTATTGATCTTGAGATCGAACATGGCGATTTTTCTGTCATTCAGGGCTCAAGCGGCTCGGGCAAGTCCACCCTGCTCCATATCATCGGCTGTGTTGATGTCCCAACATCAGGACGCGTCATGATCAACGGGATCGATACAGTGAACCTCAAATCTGACAGGCTTGCGGGTCTCAGGCTACACACCATCGGTTTTGTATTCCAGCATTTTTATCTCCTGCCGATGCTGACAGCATATGAGAACATTGAACTTCCAATGAAAGAGGCCAGGGTCCCGAAAACCAAAAGAAAGGAGCGGGTCCTGGACTTGCTTGAGTCCGTTGAGCTTTCTGATCGGGCAGACCACAGGCCGGGACAGTTAAGCGGAGGTGAACAGCAGCGCGTAGCCATAGCGCGTGCGCTGGCAAACGATCCACCCCTTATTCTCGCCGACGAACCTACAGGCGAGCTTGACAGCATCACAGGGAGCAGGATACTGAAGCTGCTTGCTGAGCTGAACCAGGAGTTCGGAAAGACTACGATCATTGTAACCCATGATGAGAATCTCTCAAAAAAAGCAAATAGAATAATAAAGATCAGGGATGGGAGAATAGTAAGCGATGCTCGCTAAGATCGCCTTTCTAAATCTTCGGCGCAGAAGATCAAGGACTTCAAGGACTTTTTTTACTGCCCTTGCTATCGGAATCCCGGTGGCAGCGGCCATTTTGCTCACTTCAGTCTCTATAGGGATTTACCAGGAGAGCAGTGCTGCTTTCGAAGAGCAGGCCGATTTCTGGGTCATACCATCAGGATCAGGCGCCCTGGACCCTGTGACAAACTCAGAGAGAACCATGCTTGGAGATATACACAGGAGGATCGATATACTGAGATCGTATCCTGATGTTAAATCCGCAACCCCTGTCCTGAGCAAAGCGCTTTATGCAGCACGAACAGAGCCAAGGGTTATCCTCGGCATCGGTATTATACCAGACGACATCTCTTTAATTCCAGATGGCGCCCTGTCTTCTGGAGATCCCTACTACTATGGAAATAACTTTACCCGCGAGGTTGCAATAAACCAGCAGCTTTCAAAACTTCTTGGTGTTAAAGAAAGGGACAATATATATCTTGGCGTGTCAGCAAGTGATCTGCTTAACTCAACGCCCTTTCAGGTCACAGCTATAGTGGATTCGGCCGAATTTTCAGCATCTCCGGTAGCTATCATGCATATATCAGAGCTTCAGGAACTTACAGGCAATCTGAATGCTGACAGGGCGAACCAGGTAATAGTAAAAGGCAGTAACCTCATGCCCCTGCTTCAGGCATATTTTCCAGATGCCGTCGTTCTCTCAGAGGCTGAATACTATGCTAACAGTATTGCCGATGACAAAAGGATCCTCGCCACCGCAGTAACAGTAACCGCTGTCTCTCTCATACTGGGAATCCTGTTCATATCCAGCGCTGTCGTCTTCTCGATCAACGAACAGAGAAAAGAATTCGCTGTGATGAGGGCAATAGGGATATCAGATAGATCGATAATGAAGATCGTTATATATGAGGCGATTATGATCTCTATAGCCGGAGGTATCCTGGGTTCGGGAGCCGGGCTGGCAGGCATGCATGCCCTGAATGCTTTATCCCGTTCATTTTTTGAGGGCAGCGTAATCTCGGTTATCAATCCTCTTGTAATTATTGCTGCATTATCAACAGCCATCATTGCCGGTGCGGTCTCAGGGATCTTGCCTGCCCTTCTGATCCGGCGGGCAAATATTGTTCGTGAGCTAGTATGATATCAAAATTACTTCTTGACCTGCTGAATAACTCATCCCATGGATTGGTCGACGCCGTTCGCAGTGGAACCAGATCCAGGCTTCCATCAGACCTGAAAGCGGTTGTTGCCCTGACAGTATTAACCCTCGTGTTCGTGCTCTTATCACCGTTCGATACGACTGAGGGCAGGATAGTGCTGGGATTATTAATGGTGCTGTTCCTGCCCGGCTATGCGCTAATAGCATCGCTTTTCCCTGGCAAAAACGACCTTGAGTCGATTGAGCGCACTGCCCTGAGCTTCGGGATGAGCATAGCGGTTGTTCCCCTCATCGGCCTGGCATTGAATTTTACACCCTGGGGCATCCGTCCCGTCCCGGTTATAGTCTCTTTGACCGTTTTTACCCTGGTAATGGCATCGATAGCCCACGCCAGGCGCTTAAGACTCCATGAGAATATGAGGTTTGAGGTTCACTTCAAGGAGATCTATAATAACATTAAAACCGAGGTATTCGTTAATCCAGAGAGCCGTACCGACAGGATTCTAACTATTATACTTATTGCGTCGATCATAGCCTCTCTTTTGATGGTAGTTTATGTTATTGTTACTCCAAAACAGGGTGAGAGGTTCACCGAGTTTTATATCCTTGGACTTAGCGGCAAAGCTGAGGCCTATCCCACTAACCTGACCGCAGGGAAAGCGGATTCTGTCATCGTAGGGATAGCCAACCATGAGTATGAGCCTGTAGATTACACGCTTCAAGTTAGAATTGAGAATGACATGCTGAACGAGCTTCAGGTCCAGATGGAACATAATCAGACCTGGGAGCAGGCTGTCAGCTTTACACCAATGCGCACAGGTACGGGATTGAAGCTCCAGTTCCTCTTATATAAAAACAATAATCTCAGCCTGCCCTACCGGGATGTCCACCTATGGGTGAATATCAGGGACTAGCTGAAACTTTGCGGTTACATGGTCTTTGCCGTGCTCAACCTGCTTTATCATCACGTTCTTCCCTGTGTTTTTTGTGATTATACACGCTATCAGGCTGCAGAACGAGCACCCTATGTTGCAGATCCCGGGCGCTTCACTTGAAACCCTGCGGCACAGGTTTATGTACAGCGGCTTATCTACCCTGACGGTTATATCAGCATCCCCGTGCTCTACCTCAACACCCTTTGCCACCTCAAGCCCATCGACCATCACCTCATCTAAAGCGTGCTGTATGCTGTTCCAGTCCGCCCCGTTTTTCTCTGCCATCTGCATCAGGGAGTACCCTAGTGGAACAAGCACCAGAGCAGTACTGCCTGGCTCATCTACCTGGAATGTCCTCTGAAAGGTCTTCTTGAGTTTATAATCCGATCTTAGCGGGATAACAACCCTGATCTCATCATCTGATAGAACATAGATCCCTTTTGAGTATATCTGGAGTTCCTGTATGATATTGTTTATAACGATAATGCTGGATAGGTTGCTCCTCTCCAGAATCTCCTCCCTGATAAACTTCTCAGGGGTAAGGAAAAGAGACAGGATGCCAAGATAGACCGTACCAAGCCCTGCGAACAGCATTATGGACGCAAGAGTTGTGTTGTTATAGGTGAAGTAAGAGATTGCGGCTGCGGCGGCACCGAAAAAAACCAGTGCATAGCCTGTGTACCTGTACTCATTTTTCTTTGCCAGGCTATGCTCCACTCTCAGGGTCTTATTCTCTCGCTCAAGCTCAATCAACCTTCTCTTCAATAACGCATCTTCCATCTATACACCGCCTGATTGATCAATACCTCCGGCTTATCTCCAGGGCCGACCTCAATAACCCTCACATTCTTAAGCCGCCTGAACCTTTCGATCTTTCTCTGAAGCACCATATACTCCTGGAAATGCTCTTCAAGCTTAACAACATCATATTCCCTAAAAAAGATCCGTGGTGTGACTATTAAAACGACCCTGTTCCCATAGTATGTTGCAAGGCGTATGCTCTCAATGAATGGAACATCGGATACAAGATCCGTTATTATGGCAATCATGGATGGGGTCCTGGAGAAAGATATCACGCGCTTTATTGCCTGGTATATACCCTGCATCTCCATAGCTTTTAAGTGCTCTGATCTGTCAGTAAAGAACGGCGCAAGTACAGAATAGAATCCACCCCCGTTATATGAGCCCAGCTTTCTCTCGATCTCCTTTATCTCCCCTGTATCCATGGCTATGGAATATGGCCTGCTCTCTACTGGCGCAAGCGTAAAAAGATCTTTTATTATCTCAAGCCGCTTCTTTCCCTTTTTTAATAAAGCCTGGTTTGTAACTCTGTCGTGCGTGAACGTGATCAGGCCTACCTGCTGGTCGCTGTTTGCAGCCTGCTGGGTCAAATAATTTGCAACTATTACAGCATGATCAAGACCTGCACTGGAGTCATCTGTGCTGCTGTGATCCATAAGAACAAATACAGGAAGCCCGGTATCCGATTCAAACTCCCTTGTGAACATACTGTTAAGCCTGAGGCTCGTCTTCCAGTCGATATGCCGAAAGTCATCCCCGGCTATGTAATCTCTGATATTAGCCACTTCTATGCCCATTCCCCTCTGTTTTGATCTTCCCGGGCCGTATAGTGAGGAGATATAACCGGCCTGGATGGATCTTCTTGATAGAACAGGAGGGTAGACGCTCACCTCAGATCTGCTCTCAAGGGATATACTGTGCATGAACATGTGAAAATTGCTCTCAAGATGGAGGAATGATTCTGAGAAATGGTAGATCCCGCGCTTTGCCGCGCTTAAAGTATATGAAATGCTGTGGTCCGGTTCCTTTGTGTCGATCCTCTTTGCGGAATCTCCGGTACCTAACTGGAACGCATCCGGGTACACATCCTGAAGATATATATTCTTCAAGTGCCTGGCATTGATCTTTAGTTCAACATCTACAGATAGTGCATTGCCGACAAACAGCCTGCTCTTATTGATCTTCCTTATTATTGATATCTCCATTGCCTTGATCGCAGCTAAGAAGCTCACAAGGTCGAAAAATACCGCAAATGCTATGATCACGCCTGCAGCATAGAACAGCAGGTTTGCAGTTATTAAGCCTAACAGCAGAAAAATAAATATAAATGCTGCAATGTTTTTTCCTCTCTGTTGGATATGCATTTACATGACTTCCACATTATTTAAAACATCCTGAATGATATCATCAACGGTCAATCCGCTGAACTCTGATTCGGGTGCCAGAACCAGTCTGTGTTTCAGCGCGGCATAGGCTAGGTATTTAACATCATCAGGGATAACGTATGACCTTCCCTGAATTGCGGCAAAGGATTTTGATGTGTTGAGAAGAGCAACCGATGCCCTGGGACTTGCAGCGATCAGAAGATCCCTGTTCTTTCTGGTTCTGATCACAAGATCCCTGATATATCTCATTACTTTCTCATCAACATACACTTTTTTCACAGCAGTTACCATGTCCATGATCTGCTCTGGAGTGGTCACCTTTTTTATTTCACTGAATATTTCTTTATCTTTACTGATAAGTATGCCGAGTTCCTCCTCTTCACCAGGATACTCAACATCAAGTTTGAATAGAAAACGGTCTATCTGCGCCTCAGGCAACGGGTATGTTCCTTCAAGATCGATCGGGTTCTGGGTGGCTATGACCATAAACGGCCTTGGTACTTTCAGGGTAGTACCCTCAAGTGTGACCTGCCTCTCTTCCATGCATTCAAGCAGGGCTGACTGGGATTTTGGCGATGTGCGGTTGATCTCATCAGCGAGCACGATATTTGTAAAGACAGGACCTCTCCTGAGCTCAAAGCCGCCGGTCTTCTGGTTGTATATGAATGTGCCTGTGATATCTGCAGGCATGATATCAGGGGTAAACTGTATCCTCTTAAAATCGCAGCCAAGTGCAGATGCAAAAGTCTTGGCAATAGTGGTTTTTGCAACACCGGGAAAGCCCTCCATGAGGATATTGCCCTCTGAGAGAAGACTTATGATAAGGTAGTTGATCAGATCCTTCTTCCCTATGATTATCTTATTTACCTCGTTGAATATTGCTTCAGCAGTGTGCTGAACCTCTGACAATTTAGCCTCAGCTCTCATTTATGCTATCTCCTGATCTTACTCATAAAAAACGCAAATCTCCTTTCGTCCCATTTACGCCTCTTTAAAATGTCTGAGATGATATTTTTCTCATCAAGCTCAGATACATAGCTCTGGTTATTTGATTTTTTCTTTCTGAATATTAGCCTGTCTCTATTCATATAGATTAATACAAAAGAGACAACGATACCTGCAGATAAGTATTGAACATAGGGATCTGTTCTTACCAGGTATCCAGCAGCAAAAATAAGCGGCATGCGGCCTGTCTCATCAAAGATAACAGAGGTTCTATTCTCTACCAGCTTATCAAGAAGAAGTATATTATCTCCCATCGGGAGCATGCTGTTAATAAATATGCTGGGATCTGCTATTGCAACTATTTTGCCCTGGCCAAAGGGGAGGTCTGCCATTACAGGATATGAACCAGATACCTCACGTTCTAAACCATTTTTTGATAGCCAGCTAAATCTGCCTGTGCTTGCAAGCACTCTGGCAGATCCATCTGAGATTATAAGGGAAGTCGGATAATTCATTGTAATATTACTCACGCCCTCGATGCCTGTAGTTACAACAGGAAATGAGGAATTTCTCCAGAAATTCACATCATCTAAAAGAAGCATACTGGAGAAGGAGATAGAAGTTGAAAAGCTGGTGAGAAGCTCGTTCCCGGAGCGAAAATCATCGGCAAGAATAAGGAGTCCTCCATCTCCAACAAATTTTTTAATGATATCTATATCTTTTTCTGAGAAATTCACTCCGGGTCCAAGAACAACAAGTGCTGTTCTATCGGGTTCGAATGATCCTATATAATGGCGGGATGGTATGGCTACAGCCTGATGTCTCTCGGATACAAGGTCTCTGATCCTCATACCTCCATTCCAGTCCGGATTGAACGTGCTAAAGTCTGAGGTGTTCTCAGAAAATCTAAAAAGACCTATAACTATAAGGATGGATGCAACTAACAGTAGTACCTTCTTATTCATTTTTCCCCTGCTCTGTTATAAATTTTTTTGAGTAATTCGATAGCCTCTACTGCTCTATCGACATATATCTCTTTATCACTATACATGGCTATTTCATATAATTCAGTTAGTTCCCTGAACTCACCTGAAAATGCGGGAATATCGTTTTTTACAAGGTCATAAAACTCCCTGTGCGTTTGCTGAGGAGAGTCTTTGATCGATGTGTGCGTTAATATAAGATCTTTTGAGTTTCTGTAGGAGAAATAAACCGATTCTTTGAGCTGTTTTTGTTTAACAAGTTCCTCCAGATGAGCATAAACCTTATTTAATCGTTCAGATCCTTCATGTGGGGATTCCCGGACTTGTACCTCTTCTCTTATTTTAGCCTCTGTTAGAGAATCCGACGTTATAGCCGGTTTCTCGGTCTCTGTGGATTTTCTAGATCTTGCCCTGATTGCTGATATGAAAGCACTGATCCGCAGCCACAGCACTCTCTTAGTTTTGATATATAATAGCACAATTATAATAACAATCCCAGGTATTAAAAAAGTCTGGTAGGATAATGGTCTGTTTTTTATCTCAAGAGATACTGAATTTTCAGATGGTAGAAATAATGATCCTCCATTAAATCTGACCATAACGGTGTGGTTCCCCAGGCTCACGTTTCTGGTAATCCAGTAGCTAAAGAAGAAGTCACCGTTATTAACAACCGCTGTGCCTATCTCTTCCGTATCGAGAAGTATGGTTATACTGGCAGCCGGGACATTAAGATCTTTAGCTGTTTTAAGTTTTCCTGTTATATTCAGATAATCCTGTTGATATGAGATCCCGGGTGCGGATACCGTAAGTGCAGTATTTGTCTGCATCACCCTTATTGCTGTTGTATTGCCTGACCGGGAGAGCGGCTGCACGGACGGAACGAATTCCATGCCAATAGTATGCTCGCCATAAGCAATCAGCGGGATCGCCAGATCATATTTATATGACCCGTTCTGATCCGTTTTCACTTCAACCAGGGTCTCATTATCAAGCGAAATAACTATATCAGCATCTGCTACACCGTGTTCATTTTTTGCGGCCAGGATCCCTGAGAGATGAATGATATCGCCAAACCCCCCGTAGTCAGGATTTGCAGCTATGGTAAGGGTCGTATTGCTCGGTTTTATAAAAAATGAACCCTCGGCAGAAGATGCCAGAAGGGGTTCACTGACAGGTACGAAATCCACCTGTACATGGTAGATGCCCGGTCTTTTATAGGGTATCCTATATGTGTAGTTATATCTTCCGTTCTGATCAGTAGTAATGTTAGCAGCGGTCTCGTTATCTATTGTTATTACCACGCTTGCACCTGATATACCCGAGCGGTTTCTCGGCAGTATCAGGCTCCCGTTGATGTAAACCATGTCCCCGAATTCACCCCCTTCAGGAAGGACAGAAAGCGATGTAGCGGTATCATCAAAAAGCGTTAGCTCAACAGGATGCCATCTTTTCTGGATCTCTTCCAATAGACCATCAAACGATGACGATCCATCCTGGTAAAGTGTGACATTCGCCCCCGGATACTGGGCCACAGCCTCCATGACAAGCTCCTGCTGCATTGAATTCAGGTTCCGGATAATATTTCTGGCCTCAAGTGCGATCTGGACTGCTTTACCTGTCTGGTTGTTATTATATGCAAGCCTGCCCTCCTCATACAGCGTGCGCAACTGGTTGACCTGATCTACAGTCAGGTTGAGCGCATACCCGCTCTCATTAAGTTCCGTATATACATCGCCCCTCATCTCAATCAAAATATTATTATTCTCCTGCAGTATCCTCAGGTAGTTATCTAAATTTTCCTGAGCGCCTTTGATATCGCTACTGTTCAATGAGATTAGTATGCCTGAGCGGTATGATAGAAGCTCGTTGATAAGGAATAGCTGCCGCTCATGAAGATCTGAAGTAGCCGTAGCATTGATAGGGTTTATATGGGAAGGAATCTCACCAGAGACCGGTACTGCTGCAGTAGAAATCACCAGAAGAACAAGCAAGAGATTCGAGTTACTATCCATATAATTACCCTATTATCCTGATAATCTTTTTTGCAACTATGTAGAGGAACAATATTGTTCCTGTAAGTACAACCCATTTTAGCCTCTGCTTCCATTCTGGCTTGAAACTGAAAGGAGTTGTAATCTCAACCAGTACCAGGAACCCTATCAAGTTCAAGACGAAAAACATCTCAAGATCGAGATTATTCCCGATTATTAAAAAGAACAGTACAGTGAGCATCCATGCAGAGAGTATGTATATAAAGCGGTGCTGCCTTGGAATTGATGCCATTGCCTGAAAATATATCTAATATAGATTATACCTTTCCATAATAATTATTATTAATGGTGCTCTATCAGAGCGTATGATCGCCTTGCGAGGTCTTGCTCATAACAAGTTCAGAACCATCCTGTCTGCAGCGGGCATCGCTATTGCTGTAATTTCAATCATGCTCCTGGGGTCAACCGGCAGCGGTCTCATAAGGATCGGAGAAAAAACCCTTGAGCGCAGCAGCATGGATATGTGGCTGACAGGTAAGACCTTTGATCTTAAGTCACAGTTTGCAGGCGGAAGCGAAGGGAAAATAACAGATGCCCATAAACTTGAGAGCAGGCTTTTAAAAAACAGCAATATTGATTTTGCAATGCCAGTGCTCACAGAAATAGTATATGCCTATAAGGAAGGGGCAGAGCCAAAGGCAGTATTCGGTACAGGGCTTGAAGGGACAGGGGGTAGTTTTGTTTCGATCCTGCAGGGGGAAGGCCTGATCGGTGATTCGCACTATAACAGCGGTCTTTACAACGGCCCCTGGAAGCGGGAGATACTGATCGACGGAAGGGCTGCTAAACTTCTGGACGTAACGATCGGTGATACGCTCCATATCGGTAAAACCCTGACAGAGGCAAGGAAGCAGGAATTTAAGGTGATCGGCCTTACGAATTCATTATCCAGCTTTACCACAGGACCTATGATCGTTCTATATCTCTCTGAACTTCAGGAGATAACAGGGAACCACTACTATGACAGCGTAAACCTTGTAATGCTGAGGTTAAAAGATCCATCCAGAGCAGAAGAGACCCAAAAACAATTAGAGACCCAGTACCCGGAGTATGCTGTCAGTACCAATCTGAACCTGATAAAAAAGATCATAAGGCAAAATTCGCCTGTGCTGGCAGGTGCATTCTTTATCGTAGTTCTTGCTGTATTGATGGGTGTGCTTCTTGCGGTGAACACGGTACTGCTTTCCCTCAATGAGCGTAAGAACGAGGCAGGTATTTTAAAGGTAATGGGTCTCTCAAAATGGTCAATAATCAGGTACCTCTGCTTTGATGGATTTCTGGTATGCATAGCGGGCGGAATTACAGGGGTCTTACTCAGCCTGCCGCTCTCAAGAGTGCTGAACATACTGATCTACAGAGCGGTAGGGTTTGAGGATCTGGTATTAATTGATAATTCTTTTATCTATATCGGCACAGCAGCTGCGGTCATCACAGGGCTGGTGACCAGCTTACTTGCAGCAATGTGGATTAACAGGATAAATGCAGCTGAACTGCTGCGAAGTGTATAGATCCGGATAACCTGAAAAGACGAAAATATGAAGCCAGGGAGCTATTCGAAATCGTTGTTTCAGGCGGCGTTGTGTCGAGTGTGAAGTTCCAGTTGGCTGTTGCTGTATTGCCTGCTTTATCTCCAACTGTGAGGCGCACTTTGCCAATCTTATATGTTTTCATCTTTCTATTTTTCTTATCAAAACCAATATGGATAGAGATGCAAGAGCTAATAGTAACGAGAATCCCGGCGTCTGCGTTGCTGTTGTTGTGGCGGTCTGTGTAATTGTGGGTGTTTGAATAACTGTGGGGGCAGTAGTGGGTGAGGTTACATTGAAATCAAGGGTCATTATATAGATATTATTTATAGTTTTAGGAGCAGTAGGTGGCACTTCTGAAGTAAAAACTATCTTTGTACCATCAGGTGACCAATCAAATGTCTTATCCCATCTATCATCACCGAAAGTAAGCTGAGTTACATTTGTGCCATCAACATCCATTACATAGATATGTTCCAGATTCATGCCTTGAAACAGATCACCTGCACGGCTGGAAAGGAATGCAATATATTTTCCATCAGGAGACCATCTCGCATAAATACCTTGTTGTCCGGTGCTTGTCATATTGCTGCCATCCGCATCCATGATATTGATGATACCATTTTTAGTGAAAACAATTTTTTGGCTGTTAGGTGACCATGAAGGCATTATTTCATCTCCAAAATCATCCGTCAGCCTTTTTATATTCGTGCCGTTAATATCTATGATAAATATTCCGCGCCCTTGCTCAGGGGTTGTACCAAAGCCTTTCACCGCGCCACCATCGAAGGCGATATATTGGCCATCTTGAGATATAGATGGACTACCTGCTACACTGATTAGCATTTTCTGATTTGAACCGTCAGAGTTCATTATATATACAGAATTGCCCCATTCAAAAACAATTTTTGAGCCATCTGGGAACCACTTAGCATAATAACCATTTTGTCCTGTACTTGTAATATTACTGCCATCGACATTCATAGTATGGATGATTTCATTTTTATTTAAAACGATTTTTTTGCCATCTGGAGACCACGCCGGGTTACCATAGCTTGTATCGGTACCATAAGTTAACTGGGTGATATTAGTAACAGCAACACCAGATACGTTTGGAATCAGGAATATTAATAAAAATAATATTAATATCGAACGATTGATACAGTAAGGGAGATATCTCATTAAGATTTACCTCCTTTGTCCTTGCTTTTAGTATCTTTTTCTGGTTTTTCTTTTTCCTCATCATCTATTTTTTGCTTTTCTATGACTCTTATCGTATAATTACCCAAAAAGGCTGTAACATTTACTTTTCCTGAAATGTACAGAGTTACATTTCCAGGATTGACGATGCTTTGCACAAGTGTTCTATTGAATTTGATTTCTAATTCAGAATTATCATTTTCTAAAACGTCATCTCTATCATCTTTGTCTTCCTCTTCAATCTCATTGGACTTTACCGCAACAGGTATAATCCCGTTCAACCTGATTGAGGAGACATCAATTAGTCTTGCATTATATCCTGGAATCTCTATTCTGGCTTTAATCCATCTGCCGCTGCTGTTTATGTTCAATGTATGCGGTTCGATTTCAATGATTGCCTGTAATGGTTTTACTATGAAGGTCGTTGATGATTCGGCACTGTTTCCTGCATTATCAGTCGCAGTCACCCTGATTGTATGGCTTCCTATCGATAGGTTTCTTAAATCGATCATATCGCCTTTTGTGATAGCAGCACCATCCAGTGTAGCAAAGGAAGAAGCTACACCTGACGTTGCATCGGTAACATTGTAATCGATCGTTATGTTTTGGTCTGAATAGAATTCCGTCCCGTTTGCAAGAGAGAGTTGAATTGCAGGTGGCATTGTGTCGAGTGTGAAATTCCAATTGGCTGTTGCTGTATTGCCTGCTTTATCTCCGACGGTGAGGCGCACTTCATGTAATCCGTCTCTGAGTAGGGGTTTGATATTTATTGAATTGTTGCTTATCATTGCTTTAGATGTTACATCAACACCATCAATAATGAGATAGATTGAACTGTTATCAATTCCCGATCCATCTGGATTGTCTTTGAATTCTGCTGAAACATGTAGAGTGTTTGTGATATTTTTTGGAGTGGTGTTGAATATCGCAGGAGGTACATCATCCAGTATGATTTCGTAAGTTTCATCCGGATTTCTCGAGATAAAATAGTTGTATCTCCTTATGTCGCCGGGTTTAATAGGCTGCTCAACCGATGTAGTATAACGGATGTCGTCTGGTATGTCATAAACTATACTCAAATTATACGATTGTGTGCCGTTTGTGGTTTGCTGCAGCTCTGGATAAGAGTTTAGAAAAATCTGGTTGTCCCTGCTGTCCACAACAAATTGTACTTTGACATTATCAGGAACGAATATCCATTCTTCACCAAGCAAATCACCTGACGCATTGGCGCCCTGGATTTCGTTTTCATAAATTCCCGTAGTGTAATTTATACCTACATGCTTGCCGTCGGGTGTGTAAGCGTGGAGGTCGATATCCGGAAGCGGCATTTTACTATTAAGAGGCGGCGCCCTGCTATACCAGGGAACATATCCTAAAAGGTTATCCTGGGGTACAAGAATTGCTCCCACAAGCCAGGGGATGCTAAAGTTTTGTATTCCGACTTTCATTTCTAACAAAGATCTGGTTCCATCTGTTCTGGTACGCTCATCGAGCGCTTTAAAACGTATTTTTTTTGCGGCATCCCAGTATGAAGAGTGATCCTGATATGGAACTTTTAATGGTATAAGACTATCAATATAATCCACTGTCCAGTTCTTATCGATAATCTCATCTACCTTGTATAGAACTAAAGCATTGTTACTATACGCATATGGAATTGGTGCAGAGGTATCCCATTTGCTGTAAGATTGGTTGTTTGTCCGTGTTTCAATAATGTAATAATTAAGTCTTGGAGTATCCTCTTTAATGACATATCTTGTAATTTCATCTCCATATTCCATTGTCGCAAGAGAGTTAACCCAGTATGTTCCATAACCGATCGATTTGTTTTTTAACCATCCAAGCCAGTCCTTGCTGAATGAACTCATATGGTCAGGATTGCTTCCGGCAGGACTGCCAAGCCAGTTCCCTGACCCCATCAAATCCCAAGCTCCAATTGAATGGTTGCCATTTTCATCTCCATACCTATCTGGTAGATAACCATTTCCTTTTCCAGGCATCAATATTCTCCCCATCGCATGCCCTGCCTCATGTGCCCATGTACCTATTAATTCGTATTCAGAATTCAAGATAAGGTTTCTGGCAATTTCTCCATTTCTTGTTGTATTATCGCCCATCCATGCATGTGTTGTCATTAAATCCCAATTTCCTCCGGACTCCTGCTGGGATTTACCTGCATGGATGACAACAACAACATCATAATTATTGAAATTGATATCACTGTCAGCAGCTTCAACTGCATCCAATTGGAACTGGCTGCTGTTGTCTGAACCGTCTTCGTAAGTTGTTCCGTTCGCGTATTTCTTAGTAACATTTTTTCCATAATACGCTGCGGTCTTCCCCAGCTTATACCAGTTGCCGTTATTGTCATACACATCTGCTGGATGCCAGAATGACAGCAATCCTCACATCCCTCGGTCTCACGATGATTTTAGCCGTGTCCGAACTGATCACAGAGCCATCCAGTTTTGCCAGCTCGACTTTATATACGGCCAGAATTGCACTATTATCTCCGGGTACCAGTTTATTCGTATATTTACTGGAACTCCCCAAAACAGAAATTACATCGGTTGGAACATTGTCTTTATACCATTTTATTCGATACTCCACTGCAGGATTCAGGTTTATTGCATTTGCTCCTATCCACTCCCCCGGATAATATTCTTCCTTGGTCATAGTTATACTGCCTGTGTAATCAGGGGAAGGTGTGGGTGTCGGAGTCGGTGTTGGCGTCGCTACCGGCGTTAGCCAGAAGTTCAGGTTATTAAACTGTCCTGCCACCACATTTATGCCGCTCGTCTGGGAGACGTAGCCGCTTGCAGTGACGGTTACCGCCCTCATTCCGCTTGGCACCTGCATAGCGTAATAGTAGCTATTTGGATTATTATAAGTTTGTCCTGTATCAATTGTTATGGTCGCCCCGTAAACACTGTTCCCCGAGGTATCGTAGATATCTCCGTACAGCACTCCTGACGGACCTGGCGGTGTTGTAGGCACAGGTGTCGGCGTCGGAGTGGGAGTAGGAGTAGGTGTCGGCGTTGGGGTAGGTGTTTGTGCAGGTTTAACATAAGCGTAATCAATATCCAGTAAAGTCCAGTTTCCCCACAGGAACGGCTTTGTCTGGAGTTCAGCTTTCCACCAGCCCACTGCATCGGCTGTATATGTGTATCTCGATGTCCAGCCATCAAAGTAATTCGGCAAGTCGAAAGTCGCAACTACCTGATTTGATGGATTGTAGAGCACTGTCCTTTCATCCGACGATGTAAATCCCCTGTCCCATATGTCAAGTGTTTCCCCCAGTATATATTCATCCTTTCCGAAAGCAACCTGTCCTTCATCTAAGCTCAGATCAAGGTATATCGGCAGGGTCATGTTTGCCAGGGAAGCATAAGAAAATCTCGCGGAAATGTAAAGTATCCCGTCTCTTTCGTATATCAAATAATGCCCGGATACCGTGCTGTTCGATGCGTCTCTGGCAAGAGGCTGCGGGATCTCGAACTGGAAACTGTCTGAACCATCATAGAATTTTATTTCATTCGTTTTTGCTTTTGTCCCGTCCCAGCTTTTTTCAATGCCGTTTTCATCGATATACTTTAATTTTAGATCGTCATTATATATGGCTATTGATGATAGAGTCATCCAGTCGCTGCTGCTTAAGGGTAAGGGCAGATTATTCAATACATATACTTCTTTAACCATAAGTGGATTCAAAAGATACTGTAATTGACTGCCCATGCCGTATGCATTATCAAAATAGACCATATCGCTTGTATTCTGTATCTGTGTATTCCGGGCAGAACCGAGAAGCATAGATGTTTCGCCTGAATCGTTTGTATAGGATATGTCTCTTGGGAGGAATAGGAAACTGTGGTCATTGATTACGAATTTAAAGCCGTTCGTGTTCATGTGGCTGAAATAGGCTGTATAGTTCTTCCCTGTTGCCATAAGGGTATAAGAAGGATCGTTGCTTTGTGAAATTTCGGCGTTCGAAGGCGATATTAAAAGTTGTACTGAGAGCATACATAATATGATGATTTTTACTTTGTCTGCCATACCTAGCGAATTTAGACTGTTTAGCTATATAATATTATTCATTAGCATGATTATAATAATAACTATAATAATTATGATAACTCTTCCTTTTACTCAGTATCTGCTAAGTCTTTCGGATGAAGAAAATCAATCGGAGCGCTATCCCTTCATATACTCCCTCAAAACAGTAGTATAATCTCCCTCCACAGCCCTTTTGAAGCAAGCTCAGGCATGGCAGGGACTTTAAAAGTCATCTATCTCACAGGTGAACTTATTTCTTATTTAAAAAGGAGTAGTGGATGAGACTTTTATCAACCTGTCTGTACCCGCACAGACTGTGATACCCTCTCGGGTATTGAGAAAAAGGCCACTACCTGCAGGATCTGGGATATGTATATGATGACAAAACCCACCAGGACGATGGTAAGCACGGCTCCGATAAGATATAGCAAGGCAACAGTATCGAACATGCCAGTATTCAATCGAGAGGCTATTGTGCGGTAGCTTCTTCTGAGAAATATGGCTGAAGCTATGTAGAATATCCATATAAGAACCAGTGCAGCAAAGATCGCTGCAAATAAACTGAATATGCCCGGGCCTATGAGCCCGGATGGATCCGGCGGTGGACTGATCAGGACGCCTCCAATGAATCTTAACAGGTATGCAAACACAACCGCAGCCCCCACAATCGCTCCTGCAAAGATCAGGATAACTGCTATGAGCGCATTATTGAATATAGACCTGTCTGCTACCTCGTCCGAAATAGATCTGACTGCCACGAGTATAAGGATAAACCCGATCAACCCAAGAAATATGCCTGCCTGTGGAACTACAGACAGCAGCACAAGTATAGAACCTATTCCTCCCAGAATCCTGGCCTGAGCCAGAGTCGCCATATCTAATCCCTCATGTAAAACTTAGCTATGTTAATAGATAAATCTTCTTGTCTTAATTTTGAATGGTTTTATTATTTATTACTGTTAATATACCGATTTTCTACCTGAGAGAAACGCCTATTGCTGCTATTTTCGAGATTAGAAAAACGTATCTACTATTAATTCATATAGGATGTAGAGATTATATGCCAGCATTACTTTACGTTCAGACAAGTGGAATCGATACACCAGAGCGCCTTTATTCACCTTTTATCCTGGCCCAGACAGCAAAGGCCATGGGAATAGATGCTATAATATATTTTCTTGGGATGGGCATAACAGTAGTGAAAAAAGGGAACGCTGAGAAGATAAAGATGGGGCAATTCCCGGGCCTCAAGGAAGTGATGGATCAGGCTGTAAAGGCAGGTGTAAAACTGATGGTCTGTGAGCAGAGCTGCCAGCTTATAAGTCTTGCAAAGGGAGATTTTGTTCCCGAAGCTGAGATTGTAGGGGCTGCCACGCTGAATGATCTGGTACTTGAAGCCGATGGAACGATGTGGTTTTAGTAGAAATGAGACAGGTTTACATGGATTATGGTTCGGCATCGCCCGTTGATACACGGGTACTTGAGGCCATGATGCCGTACTTTGATAAGGAAATCGGGAATCCCTCGTCTCCTCACTCATCAGGAAGAAAAGCCAAGAGGGAGCTTGAGGCTGCACGTACGGATGTAGCTAATCTGATAGGTGCTCAGTCTCCAAGGAGCATTATCTTTACATCAGGCGCGACAGAATCGAATAACCTTGCGCTGCGCGGTGCTGCAATGAGGTATAAGGATAAGGGAAATCACATAATAACAAGTTCAGTCGAGCATATGTCCGTGATGAATCCCTTAAAAGACATCCAGAGAAGCGGGTTTGATGTAACACATATCCCGGTTGATAGGGACGGAATGGTGGATGCTGAACGAGTAAAGGACGCGATAAACGAGAAGACGGTTCTGATCTCAGTACAGTATGCGAACGGAGAGGTAGGAACAGTCCAGCCGATAAAGGAGATCGGCGAGATCGCATCCGATAACAGGATACTGTTCCATGTTGATGGAACTGCAGCATGCGGTAAAATCCCCCTTAACGTTGAAGAGGAGCACATCGATCTTCTGACCATTTCATCAAATGATATGTATGGTCCAAAGGGCGTAGGAGCGCTGTATATCAGGCAGGATGTAAGGATACTGCCTCTTATGCTTGGAGGGGGGCAGGAATTCGGAATGAGAAGCGGCTCTGAGAACATTCCTGGCATAATCGGGATGGGTAGAGCTGCAAAGCTTGCCTCAGATGAGATGATCGATGAGGGCGCACGGCTTATCAGGCTGCGGGATCAACTGATCGACAGTATCCTTAAGATAGAATATACATATCTAACAGGTCACAGAACAAAAAGGCTTCTCAATAACGCAAGTTTCCGCTTCAGTTATATAGAAGGTGAAAGTACTATACTAATGCTCAGTGAGCTTGGAATAACAGCAAGTACAGGCTCTGCGTGCTCTACAAAGACACTTGAGCCTTCACATGCCCTGATAGCTATGGGACTGAGGCATGAGGAAGCGCATGGGTCTCTCAGACTAACTTTAGGCAAATACAATTCGCAGGAGGATGTGGACTATGTCCTTGAATCTACACCTGGAATAATAACAAAACTCAGGGCATTATCACCACTTTATCCTGCACACGGGTGAGAAAAAATATGGACGAACAATTTGAATACTCAGAAAAAGTAATGGATCATTTCAGGAACCCGCGAAATGTCGGTATTATTAAGGATGCAGATGGAGTAGGAAGAGTAGGGAATCCCGTTTGCGGGGATCTGATGGAGATCCAGATAAAGGTTGAAAACGATATACTCAAGGATGTAAAATTCAAGACCTTTGGCTGCGGCTCGGCCATTGCTACAAGCAGCATGATCACTGAACTGGCTAAAGGCAGGACAATTGAAGAGGCGCTTAAGATCACACGCAGTGATGTGGCTGATGAACTCGGAGGTCTGCCTCCCATCAAGATGCACTGCTCAAACCTTGCAGCAGATGCTCTCCACGCAGCAATTCAGGATTATATGACCAAAAAAGAGGAGAAGGTCAGGCTTGAGGCAGAAAAAGAAAAATATGATTTTGATGTGATTATCGTGGGCGGAGGACCAGGCGGTCTGTCAACAGGGATATTGTGCGGGTACAGGGGTCTTAAGACCGCCGTCTTTGAAGCCTCAAACTGGGGCGGGATCCTGTCATGGTTATGCCCGACCAAGATGATAGAGAACTTCCCGGGGCTATGTGAGAAAACAACATGCCAGGACCTGATTGAGATGTGGCTGAATGATGCAAAAAGACTGAAAGTGGATCTGAGGAAGGAGCGTGTCAATGAGATCACACAGGATAAGAGAGTGATCACAGACAGGGGAGAGTACAGGGGAAAGATAATCGTACTCGCAACAGGTACATCTCCGCAGCAGGCAGGTGTTAAGGGTGAGACGAAATTCAGCAAGGACGATAAAGGAGTATATTATTTCGTTACAGATCCCGAGAAATTCACTGGAAAACGTGTTCTCATTATCGGAGGCGGGAACTCTGCCGTGGATGCTGCCCTGAGCCTTGCCGATACCGCAGATCTCATAACTATAGCCCACAGGCGTGATGAGCTAAGGGCAGTACCGCATAAGATCGAGCATCTAAAGACGCTTGATAAAATAAAGATCCTGTATAATACCGAGCTTCTTGAGATATCAGGGAACGACAGGGTAGAGAGAGCTATTATGCGGAATACAAAGGAGAACGAGGAATTCCAGATGGCTGTGGACTCGGTCGTACTGGCAGTAGGCCTTACCCCGAACACCGAGATATTCAAGAGGATTGGAATAGAGCTTACTGATAAAGGCTATATCAAGACGGATAAATCCCAGAGAACGAATATCGATGGGATCTATGCTGTGGGAGATATCGCCTCTGATGTTCAGTTCACCGCTGTTGCAGTAGCCCATGGCCTGATAGTTGCGCATAATGCATATACTGAGCTGCGAAAACCTTACTGGCGTTGAGTGATTTCCAGGCGTTGAAGGCACTCAACCAAAGTTTCTTATATACTGCGCTATAGACTATTGCACATAATATACAGGGGAGCTGAATAGCATGGTAGATAAGATCAGGAAAAGGGACGGCAGAATAGTACAATTCGATAAATCCAAGATAGCCAATGCCGTCTTTAAGGCCTTCCTTGCTACAAAAAGCGAAGATGGGAAGAGGGCAGAGGATGTAGCGAACCAGGTCACAGAGATCATAAAGAAGAGGATACCAGGGATACCGGGTGTTGAAGAGGTGCAGGATATAGTCGAGGAGGTCTTAATTAAAAATGGCTATGCTGCCGCAGCCAAGGCATATATCCTGTATAGGGAAAAGCGCGCCCAGATCAGGAGGGCAAAACAATTCTTTGTTGTGAAGGATGAATTAAAGCTGGGTGTCAATGCAGTACGTGTTCTGGAGAGACGCTACCTGTTGAAGGATGAGAGCGGGAATGTGATTGAGACACCGCTGCAGCTTCTCCAGCGTGTTGCAAAAGCTGTTGCCCTTGATCCTGAATCTGAGGAAGAGTTTTTTGAGATGCTGGTAAGACTTGAATTCCTTCCCAATACCCCCACGCTTATGAACGCAGGCACTGATCTCGGGCAGCTCTCTGCCTGTTTTGTAATTCCTGTTGAGGACTCGCTGGTGAGCATTTTCGATGCTGTGAAGCACATGGCGCTTATCCAGCAATCTGGCGGGGGAACAGGTTTCTCATTTACGCACCTGCGCCCTAAAGGTGATATAGTGAGGTCGACAAAAGGTGTAGCTTCAGGCCCTGTTTCTTTTATGCGGGTATTCGATACAACCACTGATGTCATAAAACAGGGAGGTAAACGGAGAGGCGCTAACATGGGGATACTCAGGGCTGACCACCCGGATGTCGTTGAGTTTTCAACCGCAAAATCAAAAGAAGGTTTCCTTACAAATTTCAATATCTCTGTAGCCGTAGATGATAGGTTCATGAAAGCCGTAGTCGAAGATGGCGAGTATGAATTAATAAACCCACGAAACATGGAAGTGGTAAAGAAGGCACGGGCCAGGGATATGTGGGATCTCATAATAACCATGGCTTGGAGAACAGGCGACCCTGGAGTTGTATTCATAGATGAGGTTAACAGGTATAACCCTACACCGCAGGTGGGGCAGATTGAGAGTACGAACCCGTGTGGTGAACAGCCTTTGCTGCCATACGAATCCTGCAATCTCGGTTCAATAAACCTTGCAAAGATGGTAAAGGATGGATCAATTGACTGGGAAAAACTTGAGAAGATAATACCCATTGCTGTCAAATTCCTTGATAATGTGGTGGATGTGAATAAATATCCCCTGCGCGAGATAGAGGAGATCACAAAAGCTAACAGGAAAATAGGTCTTGGGGTAATGGGTTTTGCAGATATGCTCGTGCAGCTCGGTATCCCGTATAATTCAGAGGATGCTCTGAAAAAAGGGGAGGAGATAATGAGGTTCATACAGGAGAAATCACATGCTGCATCTGAGAGATTGGCACAGGAGCGGGGTGCGTTCCCCAATTTCCCGGGCAGTATATTCAAAACACCTATACGCAACTCTACCGTAACTACGGTCGCACCTACAGGGACAATCAGTATCATAGCAGGATGTTCAAGCGGCATCGAGCCCCTGTTTGCGGTCTCGTTCGTACGCAATGTCCTTGAAGGCACCAGACTGGTTGAAGTGAACCCGTATTTTGAGGCCGTGGCCAAGGAGCGGGGCTTTTACAGCGAGGGACTTATGATGAATATCGCAAAACAGGGAACACTTGCGGGCATAGAGGGGATACCAGATGATGTGAAGCGGGTGTTCGTGACCGCTTTTGATATTGCGCCAGAATGGCATGTGAGAATGCAGGCAGCTTTCCAAAAATATACGGATAATGCTGTATCAAAGACCATCAATTTCCCGCATGATGTGGACATTAAGGAAGTAGAGAAGGCTTATATGCTCGCCTATGAATTGAAATGTAAGGGGATCACGGTTTACAGATACGGCAGCAAGATAGAGCAGGTATTATATCTCGGCGATAGAATTGATAAGTACGTATCTGCTGATACTGAATACGCAGGCGGGTGCCCGGCGCCGGTGTGTCCAACGTAAATTTCGATTTTGGTATCTACTCAGGTTTTTTTAGAGCTGTTTAGCTCCTAATATTTTGCCTCATTACTA
>NZ_JMIY01000002.1:381853-390298 GCF_000685155.1 Candidatus Methanoperedens nitratireducens | reverse complement strand
TTCTCAGCTCTGGAAAAGAGCACATACTCAAAGCTTTAGCTTAAAAAAGGTGAGTAGTTACCGATTTTGAAATAACACCGAACTGGTACGAGTTCGTATTGAGTTCGCTGTGAGTTCGTTGTTAATTCTCCTGAACCTCGCTGGCGCATCGGGTTTGCGGAAGTGCCGTAAATTAATTTAGTACAATTTTCTTTAAAATCTTAACTGTTCTATGCACTTACACCAGTCTTTTTCGCTGCTTGCATCCAGACTTTTAGCATGTTCTCGGCAGCTTCCCATTCCATCCAGTCGTCCTCCTCCGGGATGGATGCGTCTTTTTCCAGTTTCTTTGAAAAGGCACCAAAGGACATACCGTATAGAACCTTGCGGATAAAAGCTTTTTGTTGACGAGAAGGGCACTTAGAGAGCTATCCGATGCGGGGCAAAATTATACTGATTATGAAGAACATGGCATGGGTAGAGCAGGCGATGGTGATGGGGGCAGAGGTAAAGTCGCCTTAAAAGGATAACATTGAGATTTTAGGCGCGTATCTTTAGTAACTCCAAATTTCATGGCTCAACATTGAGCGATTCAGCTCTTCTTTATAGAAATGCCATTGTGGCATAAATTTATCCATGTAGGCTACAAAACGGTCGTTGTGGTTGCGTTCTAAAAGGTGTATCATTTCATGTACGATAATGTATTCAAGACAATGTTCCGGCTTTTTTGCTAATTCAAGATTTAACCAAATTCGACGATTTGCAATAGTGCATGTGCCCCATTTTGTTTTCATTCGCTTAATACCCCAATCACTCACGTTCACCCCAGTTATCTTTTGCCATTTATCAATTAGTGCCGGTATTTGAGCTTTAAGTTGCCTGCGATACCATTCTGTAAGTACTTTTTCTCGTTGCTCTTTAGTGCTACCTTCTCTGACGTAAAGATCAATATGGGTTATTTTGCGAATTTCTACTCTGGGGATAGCGTTACAATAAATAACATTTAATAAATAACGCTTGCCTTTGTAATAATGGCTTTCACCGGACACAAACCTGCGTTCTGATTGACGTTCTTGATTTTCAAATTTAAATTGCTGTTTTTTTATCCATGATAATTTTGAGATGGCAAAAAGGCGAACAGCCTCATCATCTATTTTCAAAGGTGCAGCAATGCGCACCCTGCCGTTGGGTGGATATACTCCAAGATGCAGATTTTTAATATCCTTTCTTACCACATCTATTGATATGTTGCCTACCTTAATTTGATGCATATTAATATTCGCTCTGATTTTTTACTAATTCAAAAACACGTTCTACTTCCGCATCGTCTTTAACGTGTTTTCTTATCGCATATTTTACTTCGCGTTCCTTTATTATATTACCTCGCCATCCGTCTTTTTTCGTGTGACAAATTTCAGCATCCAGGGCCATCGTAAGTTCTTCATCCTGACATAAATTATCATACAGGGCTCTTTTTGCATTGGAATTCAGTGTTTTAGGATAGGTGGCTGAGCTGGCGGGATTTTTTGCTTTTTTACTTAATTCGATGATTCTGGCTAAATATTCTTCATAACTTCTGGCTTCTTCTTTTCGTTCTTTGATCAATTCATCCAGAAGTGCAGACATTTTCTCGTAATACTTCGGATTAGTTGGCATTTCATCAATGATCAGTTTGCGCATATTATTTTCAATGGTTTCAGCTACGGCTTCTTTGTTTCGGTTTATGCCTTCTGGCAATGCGGCTACAGCATCTACACCCCGTTTTACGATCAACTCGATCAGCGTCATGTCATCGAAAGCAGAAATTTTTTCACTTTCATTGGCGCTGATATAGGTGTCTATCAAATGACGCATGGCTGGCTCGTAGGCTTTTAAATCAATGTAATCGCCACTTGCCAGTTTTACCTCTGCACGAACATTTTCATAATACTTAACATCATTTTTTATATGTTCGGTTTCTTCTGGCGTATAACCTGCTTTCTCCATTTCACTGGCAATGCTGGCATAGGCTCTGACCAGCGCGGACGTATGCTTATATAACGCTATGCGTTTTGGTTCATTTTCTTTTAATTCGTCTTTATTTTCCGTGTTGCCACAGAAGTAACGTCTATAAGCCAGAGAATCTTTTGGCGGCGCCACAGGTTCGCACAATGCTTTGATACTTTCAAGTGCATTGTCTAAATGTTCCCTTGCTTCCTTCAAACGGTTACTTAACAATCCACCCACATCTTCCCTGTCGTAAGCATCAAATGCGCCGGAAGTATAATCATCTACTGATTTTTCAAGACTTTTGAACAGGTCTTTGTAATCAATGATATAACCATATTCTTTATCCTCACCATCTAAACGGTTTACCCGGCAGATCGCCTGGAACAGCCCGTGGTCCTGCATGCTTTTATCAATGTAGAGATAGGTAGCAGAAGGGGCATCAAAACCTGTGAGCAGCTTATCCACCACAACGAGCAGCTTCATCCGGGCAGGCTCATCTACGAACTTCTTTTTCACTTCATCTTCAAACGTTTCTGGATCTTTACCATCCAGCATCTTCTGGTAAACTTCGTATTTTTTCAGTTTATCGGTAGGCGAGTCTTCGCCTGTGCTTTCGCCTTTTAGATCGCTGGTTGTTGGTGTGTATGAGGTAACAATCGCACAATTTTTTAATCCCGCATTTTGAAACAGTTCATAATATTTACATGCTTCATAAATACTGCCTGACACAAGCATGGCATTACCCCGCCCGTTCTGCAGTCTGTCCTTTGTCGCCATGTCCAGCAGGATATCGGCTACTATTTTGTCTAACCTTGAGCGCGAACTGAGGACACGTTTCATGGTTCCCCATTTCTTTTTGAGTTCTGTTTTAGCAAAGTCAGTTAATCCTCTGGTCTTTGCCTCAAACCACTCATCGATCCTTGCCTGCGAGGTGATATTCTGGTCAACGTTTCGCGCCTCGTAGCGCAGGTCAAGTACAACCTTATCAGCAACGGCTTCATCGAATTTGTAGGTGTGAATGTATTTGCCAAATACTTCCAGGCTTTTTTTCTTATCTTTTTTGAGCAGGGGCGTGCCTGTAAAACCGATCAACAAAGCATTGGGTAAGATTTTTTTCATGGCTTCATGCAGCTTGCCAGACTGGGTGCGGTGGCACTCATCCACAAATACATAGATATCGCCTTTAGCCCTGAAGTCCCCGGGCAGACTTTTCTTCAGGTCTTCAATATATGCATCATAATCGGCTTCTTCTTTGTTGCCGAATTTATGGATAAGCGAGCAGAGAAGCCATGGCGTTGTTGAATTTAATTTTTCAATTAGATCGCTTCCGCTTTTGGTTCGATAAATGTCCTCGCTAACGCCTTTGAACACTTTTTCAATTTGTTTATCCAGCTCATCCCGGTCGGTTATGATCAGCACCCTGGCATCTTTGATATTCTCGCGTATCCATTTGGTGAGCCAGACCATGACAAGGCTCTTGCCGCTGCCCTGGGCGTGCCAGATAATGCCGCCTTCGCGTCTGCGCAGGCTTTCCTGTGATGCCTTTACTGCAAAATATTGATTATGACGGCACAGCTTCTTTATGCCGCGGTCATACACAATAAAATCGTGCAGCATCTCCAGAAACCGATCTTTCTGGCACAACTGGATGATATGCCTGTCAAGAGTGTTCTCTATGCCGCTTTCTTCTTTCCAGGCGAGGTAGTATTTTTCATGGGTTCCTATAGCACCATAGCGGATACCCTCGGTGTCGTTGCCTGCCATCACCAGTTGAATAGTGGCAAAAAACGGACGGATAAAAACCTGCTTCTGGTTGTCGATGTTCTGGCGGACCCCTTCGGAAACGGATATGGTACTGCGCTTAAGTTCCAGTACCCCCAGCGCAATGCCGTTGACATACAGCACCACATCGGGGCGTTTTTTGTTTTCGCCTCTTACCGTAACCTCTTCGGCTATGGCAAAATGATTTTTGTCCGGATATTTCCAGTCTATCAGCCATACGGTCCGGGTATTCTCTCCCACATCTTCCTTCACCTTTACGCCATAGCGCAGCAGGGTATAAACATCCTTATTGATGTCGTACAGGCTCTTGCTCTGGTTTGTCGCCGCCTTTGTAAGCTCGTAAATGGCTTTGCCAATAAGCGTCTGGCTATAGCCTCTCTCGGTCAAGTATTTGCGTAAAATGTCCTCTTCTATGTTGATGTTGTTCTCACGGTCTTCCCAGTTGCCAAGATATTCATAGCCCAGTTGTTTCTGGAACAGGGTTACTACACGGTTCTGTGTGAGGCGTTCTTTTTGCCCTACTGCTGGCATAACTTATCCCCTCATAATTTTCCAATACCCGCCTTTAGCCGAGCCGATTCTTGCAAGTTTGCCCTCTTGCTGCAAGGTCTGGAGGTTTCTTTCGATTGAGCGTGTCGTTACACCAATTAATTCTGCAAGTTCCGGTATAGTTATCTGGTTATTTGAGCTAATTGCCTCCAATATTTTCACCGACGTTTTCACCGACGTTTTCACCGACGTTTCGTCTGGCTTCATACCAACCTTGTCCTGCCGGTGAGCAATTCCTGCATCATGCCCTGCTTGAGTGCTCTGTACTTATCCCGTTTTTGTTCCAGGGCTTCTATTTCGGTGTCCATATCGCTGAGGATCTGGGCGATGGCGGTTTGTTCTTTTACTGTTGGAGGAAATGACAATTCAATTTTTTCAATTGTAGAGGCGTTCAGACTGGGAACTCCGGACGCTTCATTATAAGAATACCAATCTATAAGATTGAATTTATAGAAAATGAATTTTGGATTTGTATTATCTGAAACCTCCGTAAAAAAAAGAGTATCGATTGTCCAAAATGGAGTTTCCATGTACCGTGGGATATCAATAGTTCCTTTTCGCCCAATTAATACAGATGGTTTGTCGTATAAAAATATGTTGGCTCTTCCAATTTCACCACCTGTGCCTAAAATTGGGTATAAACCATTTTCATCAATTATACCTTGTTGGCTCTTGCCATGTCTAACTTTCAGCACTTCCCCTAAATTTTTCACTTCCCACTCCCCACCAAACCCCGGCAGGCGTTTCTTGCCTGTGAGGAGCTGCTGCATGGCGCCCTGTTTGATATTTCGCTTTTTGGTGATAAGCTGCTCCAGTGCGGAAATGAGTGCATCCACATCGCTTAAGGCGGAGGCGATGGCTTGCTGTTCGGGGAGGGGTGGGAGCGGTATTGGAATTGATGACAAAGTATCTCTGGTTATTCCTTGTATTGAAGTTCCTTGATTTTGACTTTGTAAAGTAGATTGATTAAAATCAAAATATCTATAAAGATATTCTGTAAGTAATTCTTCATTCTTGACATAAATTCCAGTGAAATCTTGACTTATTGCT
The DNA here is from genome assembly GCF_000685155.1 of Candidatus Methanoperedens nitratireducens. Taxonomy (GTDB): domain Archaea; phylum Halobacteriota; class Methanosarcinia; order Methanosarcinales; family Methanoperedenaceae; genus Methanoperedens; species Methanoperedens nitratireducens. The sequence goes on along the minus strand of NZ_JMIY01000002.1, from coordinate 384,949 downwards.
ACATCAAATGGTGCAATTGCTAACTTACCTACACCAGTTCTTGATACAAGCAAGAGGTTTCCCTTTTCAATAACATTTGTTGAACTGTGCTTTACTGCATCATTTGTAATATATCTTCTAATTGCAGAAACTTCTTGGTTTAAAATATCGGCACCTGTTATCCAAGGAATATTTCCATTCCAATAATTTTCAAATTGTGTTGAAGGTGTACCTCCATTTACGAATTTCCTAACGATCTCCCCCAACTTCTTCACCTCCCAATCCACCGGAATAACACCCACATCCGTTTGTTTATATCCTTCAGGTATATTACTCATCATTTTCTCCCCTCAACTCTGCCTCAATCTCTTCAATACTTGGGAGAATACCGTTCAATTCTTTCGGTAATGATTGAGTTATCTGGCGTTCCCAGTTTGCTACACCAATCGGATTGATATAGCCTGCCAGGGAATATTCAACCATCATCTTGTTTTTAGATTTAACAAGCAGTAACCCGATAGTTTTTTTATCATTAGGATGGCGCAGCAGGTCATCAACAATATTAAGGTACATATTCAGCTTACTGATATATCCAGGGTCAAATTCACCCGCTTTAAGCTCTACTACTACATAGCACCGAAGTTTAAGATGATAAAAAAGCAGATCAATATAGAAATCGCTTCCGCCAACTTCTAAGTGAACCTGCCTTCCTACGAAAGCAAAACCCAGTCCTAACTCTAAAAGGAACTTTTGGATATGGTCGATCAGTTTTTGTTCCAGTTCGGCTTCTCTACGCGGATCAGCCGTACCTAAAAAATCAAAAATATAAGGGTCTTTAAATACCTGTGCTGTCATGTCCGATTCAGCCGTGGGTAAAGCAACTTTAAAATTATTGACAGCCGAACCTTCTCTTAGATGCAATTTCGTTTCTATTTGAAACACCAGCATGTCTTTACCCAAACCGAGTTCCAGGGTTTTATGCGCGTACCAGAGTCGAAGTTCGGGATCATCCAGTTTATCCAGAAGCGTTAAATTGCTGCGCCACGGAATTTGTGCAACGGTGCGTTGCACTATTTCTCTGTCTGGCCATGCTTGCGCAAATTTTCGCATATATTTGAGGTTTCTTGGCGAAAATCCGCTCATATCAGGGAAAGCGGCTTTCAAATCATGAGAAAGGCGGTCAATGATTTTTGCGCCCCAGCCTTCGGATTGTTGGCGTGAAAGTATGGACTTGCCAATTTCCCAGTACAACATTATCATTGCTGCATTGGCTGAAAGCAAGGTTTTGAGTCGTTCGCTGATAATGCGTTCCTTGAGATTCTTTAAAAAAGATTCATATCCTTTAGGCATGTCTATTAAGGCAACAGGTGCGGGGATAATAGCCCCGGGTTTTTTTAGTCCCATTGATTTGCGATTGTTAATGTCAGATTTTTTCACTTCTCAATCCCTCGGAACAATTCCAACCTCAGTTTGCTTAAATCCTTCCGGTATCTCACTCATCGCCGCTTTCCTCTTTATGTATCCCGCCCGGTTCCGCTTCAAGTTCCTCAACGCCCGGCAGGCTGGATCTAAGGTTTTCCGGCAGGGCGCGGGTCAGTTCATACCCGGATGGCAATTTTGCCATGGCATGTGGCAAAAAGGCATCGATTTTTTGACAAACAGAGGACGCGGAGAGTACAGAGAGTTGTAGTTTTGCTCTGTGGACTCTGTGCACTCTGTGTTTTACAACATTCATATTTTTCCGGTTATTCTGACAGTAGTTTCTGTTACAACAATGAACTTTCCGGGAAGGGATTTTTCATAGTTTTCAAGCAAGCGGTTCAGTACAGCTATTTTGTTTGCAGCTCGTTCATCTTCAAGACGCAAAAGTATCACACCTTTATGTTGCTTTTTCTCTCGAAAAATAATCTCACCAAAATCTTTATCATTTGTGATCAGTATGCGATCTTGCTCGCAGGCTTTCTGGATAATCTCTCTATCATTCGCTCCCCTGATCTCATCAAATACAGAAGTCACATCATGATTTTGCCGGCGCAACCACTGTGCTACCGCAGGCCCTGTGCATTCATCAACAAGGAACCGCATCTAACAAGCCTCTGCGGTCAAAGGCATAAATGTGGTGTCTTCAAGGGATTCTGTTGCAAATAGCAAACATGCTCTTATATCTTCTCTGGTTAATCCTTTGTATTCTTCAAGGATTTCCTCCACAGAAGCGCCGTGCGCTAATAATCCCAGGATATACTGCACCGTAAGTCTTGTTCCCCTGATCACAGGTTTTCCAGCCATAACGTTGGGATCAAGTGTGATGCGTTCAAGCAATTTTTCAGCTTTCATAGTTTTTCACCTTATCATTATTATTTTCTCTCTCTATATAAAGATCATTGATTGCTTTTCATAAAGTATTGGAAATCCTAATAAAATATTACTCATCGCCGAGCCCATCCAATAATTCCAACTTTTCAAATAAGCTCTCTGTGCCTGGTATGAAAAAGTTCAACTATATCGCATCTTAGATTCCGATGTGGTTCAGCTAATATAAAACAACGAACTGGTACGAACTCGATACGAACTCGGGCTTATGAGTTCGTTTAAGTTAGTTTTGAGTTCGTTGTTAATCGTCTTTTTCATGTTCATTTATGAACAGCGTTCATAGTCGACTCTGCGACTCTGTAGCTTCCTAAAAAACTTGCCACTGAGACGCGGAGAACACAGAGGTTACAATCAGGATTTCTTAACCTGTTATCCCGTTTAATTATTGGATGGGTTCCTCATCGTCGCTTTCCTCTTTATGTATCCCGCCCGGTTCCGCTTCAAGTTCCTCAATGCCCAGCAGGCTGGATTTTAGGTTTTCCGGCAGGGCGCGGATCAGTTCATACCCGGATCGGGAAACAGGTTGTTTCCTAATTGATGTATTTGCTTTATTTTCTTTTTATGCTTTCCAGTTTAGACATACTTTAATTCCTTTTGTATGTAGTTCCAGAGAGCAGGTTTTCGTACAACTCCTCCTCTCAATACGAGATCGACTTTAACACCTAAAATTGCTTCAAGATAATCGACTAAGAGCCTATCCGAAAAGTAGAAGAATTACAATGTAGGGTAATGTGGGGTAATGACAAC
>NZ_JMIY01000002.1:310773-381753 GCF_000685155.1 Candidatus Methanoperedens nitratireducens | reverse complement strand
ACACTTCGCATGTGCATGGATAACGTTCAGAGCTTCTGGACTTTTCGGATAGGCTCTAAATCCACAACATCCCAACCTATAGGTCTTTCAAAATCAACAAGTATATCAATATCGCTGATTTCCTTTTGTTCTCCTCTCACAACAGAGCCAAATAAGCCAATTTCGGTGACTTTATATTTTTGCTGCAACTCTTCTTTGTGTTTATGAAGAATGTCCCTGATTTCTTCCAGTGTTTTCATAATACTTCTACCTTCAGGATATTTATGATCTCTTCTATTTCCATATTTTCACCTTTTATATGTTCACTAATTTGTCAGGTAGATAAATCAGGGCTGTTGATTATCATGATTTAATTGATCAAAAAGCAAATCCCATTTTCTCTAAATGCTTACTCACCTTTGTTTCCAGTTCATCCACTTTTGTTTTCAACTCTGACATAGGCGCATCATAGCGTTCTGCCAGTTCTTTAATGCGCCGGGTAAGGCGCTGGGAGATGCGTTCCATTTCAGATTTTACATCCTGGCAAATGGCAGCCATCCATTTATCGTCCACTACTAATATTTTTACTTCATCTTCTGTAAGCGCTTTGTATCTGGCTATTACTTTTTTATCCAGGGCCATTTGTGCATCTTTAATCTTTTTGCTGGCTTCTGCTTCTTTTTCTATCAGCTTAAAATACGCCTCTAATACTTTCAGTTCTTCGGCAGCATCCGCATCGTTCTTGATTTCTTTGATACGCTTTTGCACATTGCCTTTGCTTATTTTGCCCTTGTCGGTTTTCACTTCTTCCAGCAAACCCTCTTCGCTGCTGTGTTCTTCCTCCATTTCTTCCATCTGGCGGCTGATGGCATCACGGTCTGTTTCCAGTTGCGCTATGGCTTTTTGTTCTTCGGCAAAATACCGGTTGATCACCAGTTGCTTGGGCACAAGGTCGCTATCCCATTCATCTTTCTTTCCCTTAACAGGAGACAATTCAGCCTTCCAGCCATCTGTGGCGATCAGGTAAACATCATCCTGCATGGTCTCCATCCAGTAGGTCATGAAATGCTGATAGACATCATATTGGTCAATCAAATTTTTATCGGCAAACGCTTGGAGTATATCCTCCGATAAGTCGTGTATCACCTTTTTAGGCTTGGCGCCAGTACCCAGATTCTTAAGTAACGGTATGTTTTTCTGTTGCCACTTATTAAAAACAGCGTCCACATCATGGATATAGCTCACAAATTCGGAGTGCGAAAAAATGGTATGCTTGATCTCCTCCTGTGGTATTTTCAGTTTAAGATAGCCTTCCCTTGGGCTTCTGGTGAACAGCACATTTTTCAGCGAGGGATACACCTTCCAGTAGTTTTCCAGATCATCAATATCCCTGTTCGGAATATCTGCGAACAGGTGAGCCTCAATATCCTGTATGTCTTCGGCTTCCTGGCTGTCAATATAACGGGGGATGTTCAGGTTGTACTCGTTCCGTTCAATCTCATCCAGAGATACCATACGGGCATATTTGGGAACTTCGGTTTGTTTGTTGAATACATCCACGATTTTGTGAATATCCTGCTCACGCAGGCGGTTCTTGTTGCCGTCTTTTACAAAGCCTTTGCTGGCATCGATCATAAAAATACCTCTGCGGCTGTCGGCATTTTCTTTATCAAGAACAATGATACATGCAGGAATACCGGTACCGTAAAACAGGTTGGCAGGCAAGCCGATAATGCCTTTGATAAATCCTTTGCGAATGATGTTTTTGCGTATTTCCGCCTCGGCATTCCCGCGAAAAAGCACGCCATGCGGCAAAATGATCGCGCCTTTGCCTTTGCTTTTGAGTGAACGGATCATATGCAAAAGAAAGGCATAATCGCCATTCTTTTTTGGTGGTATGCCATATCCTTTGAAACGTTCGTATAGATCATTTGCCGGGTCAAAGCCATTGCACCAGGCTTTGTTAGAAAAGGGAGGATTGGCAACTGCAAAATCAAAGGTCTTAAGCATTCCGTCATGATTCTTGAAATAAGGCTTTGAGAGCGTGTTGTCATGCCAGATATCAGCCGTTGGGTGGCCGTGTAAGATCATGTTCATCCTGGCTAATGCATGGGTGGCATTATCCATCTCCTGCCCATAGATGGTAATACCTGTTTCGGATTCATCAGCGGCTTTTATTAACAGCGATCCACTCCCACAGGTAGGATCGTAAATGGTCTGTTCCTAGCTTCTGGCTTTATTGATCCCAATTACCTTGGCCAGTATTCGAGACACTTCTGCCGGTGTATAAAATTGCCCTTTGCTTTTACCAGATTCGGTCGCAAAATGCCTCATCAGATATTCGTAGGCATCGCCTAAAATATCGTCACCCTCGGCTTTATTCTTACTGAAATTAAGGCTTTCGTTTTCAAATATACCCACAAGATTTGAGAGCCGATCTTGCATATCCTTGCCTTTACCCAGCTTGTCAGCATCGTTGAAATCAGCCACATCAATTACACCCTTCAAATCGTTGGCTTCTGCAAGCTTTGCTATAATTTTATTGATGCCATCGCCAATTTCTTTCTTGCCCTTCAGGGCAATCATATCTTTGAAGCCTCCGCCTTCGGGAATTATAATTCGAGCATCGGCTTTGCCTGCGTATTTATCCGACACATATTTTACGAATAACAATACCAGTACATAGTCTTTGTATTGAGAGGCATCCATTCCCCCTCTTAACTCGTCACAGCTCTTCCAGAGAGAGCTGTATAATTCGCTTTTCTTGATTGCCATATCTTACAACCGTTTTTCCTGAGGAAACATGCACGGACTCGCCGCGATTCGAACGCGGGTCCGCGGGTTCGAAGCCCGCTAGGATATCCTGGCTACCCCACGAGTCCATGGGTTTGACATCGGGTTTTATAGTCCGGCAGTGTATTAAATGTTTCTTGAAGAGCTATGGTCATAACGCTGCTTTCAGATTTCGGGGATATGTATCCTGCATCCATGAAAGGGGTGATCCTGAGTATCAATCCCGCAGCCAGTATAGTGGATATCTCGCATTCAGTCCCGCGCCATGATGTGCGCGCCGGGGCATTTATGCTGATGACATGTGCAGGGTATTTCCCCTCCAGCACGGTGCATATCGCAGTCGTTGATCCCGGGGTCGGAACAGAAAGGCGGCCTCTTGCAATCAGGGCTGAGTCTGTTGAGGCAGGAATCCATTATTTTGTTGGCCCTGATAACGGTCTTCTCATTCCTGCTGCAAGAAGTATTGGAGAACTTGAGGCTTATGAGATCACAAATACGGCTTTATTTCGCAATGAAATATCCAGTACATTTCATGGTCGCGATATCTTTGCACCTGTGGGAGCGCATATATCAGGAGGACTGAGGATTGGTGATGTGGGAGGGCGGATTTTTGATTTTATAGACCTGGACTTCGGGGAAGCGAAGAAAAAGGACGATTCTGTAGAGGGCAGGGTTATATTCATTGATTCATTCGGGAATATCGTGACCAATATCCCGTCAGATATAGCGGGATTCCAGCCTGGAAATATACTGGAGATAGAGGGAAAGCGGATTCTGTTCCACAGATCATACGGGTTCTGCGAAAAAGGGGAACCCCTGGCATTGATCGGAAGCCACGGCTATCTTGAGATCGCGGTTAACCAGGGTAACGCTGCGGCTTTATTCAATAAAAAAGCTGGAGAAGAGATTTTAGTTAGAAAACTCTACTAATATTGAAATTTAAATCCTGAAAGAGGAGGGGAAATCCACATACACATAAGATCAATTCAGTGTAATCAGTGTTATCTTATAAAAAATATTTCAAGCTATCGTAACTTTTATTACCTTATAGTATAAGCTAATTATATGTCAGAGCTGTTGGTTAATTTACTTGCTTTAAGTATCCCTCTTGCAGGTGTTGGTATAGCTGCCCTGGCTATATACCTTGATTATAAGAAGAAAATGGCTATGATAGAAAAAGGGCTTGTGCCTGAAGAGGAAGAATACAGACCTGAGAGCAGGCTTGGGTGGGGAATAGCTATTTTAGGAATCGGTATATCGCTGATAATAAGCTGGATATTCAATCTTGACAACAGGGTCATGGCCGGGTTAATTCTTGCGTCTATCGGTGTTGCACTGCTGGTCACGTACCTGGTTGCAAGGAAATGAAGACTGAAACCTTGAAAAAAGATTTATTGGAGAAATGCAAGAGCCTCGGAATCCCTCTTATTGGCTTTGCTTCAGTAAAGAGATGGCAAGATCCACCCAGGGAACTCCCGAATGTACTTTTGCCCTGGATTCCAGAGGAGTTCTGGCCGCAATCCATATACCCTGAGGCAAAAACCGTAATAGTGATAGGTCTTCCTGTGCCCCTGCCCATAGTTGAAACTGCGCCATCGATCTATTATCATGAACTCTATAAAACCGTGAATTCGATGCTTGATTCAAAAGCGTACGAGATTGCAAACCTCTTAACTGAAAAAGGCTATGGTTCTATCTATCTGCCCAGGGATGCCTACGGTGATATAAAGATATTGATCGAAAAACCCTTTGCCTTTTTCTCTCACAAGCATGCTGCGTATCTCTGCGGTCTTGGTTCCTTCGGGCAGAATAACGTTCTCCTAACACCAGAGTATGGGCCGAGGGTAAGGTTCACGTCTATTTTCACTGAAGCCAGGATTGAGCCAGACCCGATCAGGGGCAAGGATCTATGCACACGATGTCTTCTCTGTGTTAAAAACTGTCCTGTTGGCGCTATTCCAGGGAAGGGAGATTTCCCTCCTCCTGTTGATAAAAAGCTCTGCGCTATAAGAAGCGCACAACTCAGGGATGAATACCGATCCCCATGCGGTATATGCATCAAGGTATGTCCTGTAGGGAGGGATAGAGAATTGTTTGGGCGCAAGAACATATCCATATATTCTGAGGATAAAAAGTTTGAGAAATATCACACCGCCTGGGAGCATGTGAGAAAATACGGAAGCAAAGCCTAAAATCTCTCTAAGTCTATTACCTTCAAATGAGAGAAGTAAACATGTACCTGAATAATATAAAATCAGTACTAAAAGCCATATTTCTGGCTGCATTTGTTTCTGCGTTCATTAATCCTGCTGCAGGTCTTGAGATAGTTGATTTTTTCTCTGATTTTACAAGCAGCGATGTTACTATTAATTCCAGCCAGGCTCTACAGGGAAGGGCAGTCTTTGAACTTTTTAATGAGGGTAATCTGGTAGAATCACACGACGTGCCTTTTAATATAAAGGCAGGAGAACCAGCAACTAAAGTCATAGTATGGCAGAAAAAACCCCAGCAGGATTACTATACTGCGAAGGTGAGTATATTTGATGATAGCAAACTCCTGGACAGTAAGACCTACCAGGTATCATACGGGACTGTTTCACTGCCCGGCTTCCATGTTGTGGATTTCTCACCCTCAAACAGCGGAGCGCAGTTATTGCTGCGTCCCTTTAGTCCGAGTGTTGCTGATATAAAAATAGAAATGCTTGACAATAATGATATTGTTTACACAGAGACAAGAAAGGATGTATCTCTCCTGATGAATGCAGAGATCAAGACAACATGGCCGTTTCTGCTCACAAATGATAAGGAATATACCGTCAGAGCAAAAATATTTACTCACAGGCTCTACGCGTCCCCGTTGATCAATACATACATTGCGTATTTTACTGCTGCTGATGATGTTGAGATCCTGCGGGACGATGTTGAGGTTGATGAATACGGGGCGAGCGTGACCATTCGCGGCAAATCCCGTGTGCCGTTTGATGGGAGCATTGTCGTGAACGCAAGAAACAGGGCGACAGGGGAGATTCAAACATTCAACCAGCGTGTTGAAGAGATTCTAGTCTCAGGAAAGGAAGATACAGCAGGAGTGGTATGGGGCGGGCTTGCGCCCGGAACGTATTATATTGAGATCCTGGCCGTGAATCAGGACAATAAAACACTTGATAGATATGAGACCATTTTGCGCATTCCTGAGTATGCCAGCGCTACAGAGACCCCACCTGCAAAAAGCACACCCGGATTTATAGCGCTCATATCAATATTGATGGTATTAGCAGCATCAAGGTGGTTAAAAAGAAAAGGTGGATAATGTTCGATCTCATCCTCAAAAATATCACCCAGAGAAAACTCAGGACAGGATTAACGGTATTCGGTATAGCACTGGGCATTTTTGCGGTTATTGTCATGGGTGGGATGTCGGAGCATTTCAACCTCACTTTTGATAGGTCTATAAGTTTGACCGCGGATAAGATCCGTGTGCTGCCTGAGGGTGGATTATTTGGCGCCAGTCTTAATGAATCTAAAGTCAGGGACGTTAAAAGGGTTCCAGGCGTCCTGGATGCATACGGGGTATTGCAGGCGCCTCTTGACCCGGAGAATATCGCATTTTTTGGCGGGAATGTGATCCTTGGCATCCCTCCTGAGAAACAGCAGCTTACAATGAAAGATACAGGACTATCCCAGGGCAGGTTCCTGACCGCAGGAGACAATTACAGGGCTGTCATTGGCAGCAGTGTTGCCCGTGAGTTCAACCTTAATGCAGGGGATGAGCTTGAGATAAAAAGTAAACGGGTACAGCGTACCGCATCCGTAACCCGTGCCAGGAATTTTACTGTTGTTGGTATTATGGAGTACACTGGTTCTTTTTTTGATAATAGTGTGCTGATACCCCTCAGCACGGCTCAGAGATTCTACGGTCGGACAGGTACTGTCTCATTCATATTTGCTGTTCCGGACTCCAGCACAGACACTGAGGACCTTGCAAAAAGGATAGAGCTGAATGTTGAGAGGGTTACAACATTTTCACCAGAAGAGCTAAGAAGACAGATAGAGCAATCCCTTATCATCTTCAGTCTAATTACCATAAGCGCGGCTGTGCTTGCGGCTATAATCGGGGGACTTAGCGTTATGAACACAATGCTTATGTCGGTCTCAGAGAGGACAAAGGAGTTCGGGCTTATGAAGGCGCTTGGGGCAGAGACAAAGGATATACTCTTCATAACAGTCGGAGAGGCCGCACTGATGGGAATACTTGGAGGCATCATCGGTATCATCGGTGGCGGAGCCTTTGTATATTATTTGAATGATTATCTCGCTTCCCGTGGCACTGTTCTTTTTACAATTACACCAAGACTTATTATGATCGCTATTGTTTTCGCTATTCTTCTCGGTATACTATCAGGTACCTACCCTGCGTACCGGGCAGCGAAAATGAGCCCGATGGAGGCTTTGCGCTATGAGTGAACCTGTACTCCGTGTCAGAGGTCTCTCAAAAACGTATATGCAGGGTAAAATCCCTGTACATGCGCTAACAGATGTGAGTTTTGATGTAAGAAAAGGTGAGCTCTTAAGCATAGTTGGACCTTCAGGGAGTGGAAAGTCCACCCTGCTCTCCATGATAGGACTTCTTGATAAACCCACAGGCGGCAGTGTGTTTATCGATGATACTGAAGTGACAGAAGCAAAGGAGAGCGATGCCCCAAGACTGCGCCGTGAAAAGATAGGGTTTGTGTTCCAGCATTTCAACCTTATACCCACACTTTCGGCACTGGAGAATATTGATATTGCCATGCGCTTTGCCAGAGTCCCGAAGAATAGACGAAGAGAAAGAGCAATAGAACTGCTCGCCCAGATGGGACTTGCTGAGAGAATAAACCACAGGCCATCAGAGCTATCAGGAGGAGAGCAGCAGCGTGTGGCCATAGCCAGAGCATTAGCAAACCATCCTGCGATAATCCTTGCAGATGAACCTACCGGAGAAGTGGATACAAAGACACGGGATATGATCGTCGGGATTCTCAAAGAACTCAGCGAAAGAGGGCAGACCATACTCGTCGTGACGCACGATACAGCCGTATCACAGCAGACAGGGCGGATAATTACCATGCGCGATGGAAGGATTGAAAGCGATGAGCAGATTATGGGGTAACGGCTTAATGGTGTGTTCCTTCCACAATCCTCACACCTTTTTTAAGGATCATCTGCCTTATCCCATCCAGATGAGGGCATTTAGGATAACTCGATTCCATGAGCATACATGAACTCAGGTGGATCACATCCACGCCGTGCCTGAGAAGGCTGTCCACAAGCCTGTATACCCGCCTGCCAGGGCATCCGCCACATGTGAAGAAACCTATGATCTCGGCATCAGGACCATATTCACTGAAACGTATCTTTCTTTTATTGAACGCCTTAAAGCACGCCACTCCAGGGCATGTCTCACTTACTATATCACACCTGACAATAGCGATCTTCGTGGTCTTTTCATCTTTTCCCATTAAAGCGCCAACACGTTCTGCCGCTTCCTTCACATCCTCTATGGTCACTGTATTTTTGCCTTTTCGCTCTACAGATGTCTCAATACCCATTTTCGCCATTTTGCGGACGTTTTCTGGTATTTTCTCAAGTTCTTTAGCTGCGCCGGGTTCCCATTCCATTGTATCACTTCGTATGATAACGAACACCAATAAAGCTTTCTGAGCATCGAAAATAGAAGTGCCTATTTGAATCCGTATGTTGTAACTTCCATATCGGCATCCATAATATAATCAAAATCTATCAGTTTATCCCAGCATGCTTTCTGGAAGACCCCTCCGATGCAGACCCCGATGATCTGCCTGGCAGGATATCCATCTGTAATATCGTCTATCAGTTTCTTTAAGCCATCTATATCTATTCCCATCTTTGGCATTGCAAGGCCTCCAAGAAGCACGACTGTATCAGAGGAGGGATTTGCTTTTTTACCGAGCTGCATTCCATAGCCTGTGAATTCTACCTGTACCGCCATATCTTTCTCCAGGTTCGGTATAAATACCATCTCTTTGCCTGCGTCACGTAAAACAAAGCCAAGAAGCTCTGCGAACGGGTTGCACCAGCCGGGGCATCCGATGAAGGTAATCCTCTTCCTGCCGCGCATAAGCTTCCTGAACGCTGTGAGCATTCCATTGATGCCTTCTGATGTTTCGATTGGTTTCATGAGATCACAGAGTATGCATGTTATAGCTTAAATACTTAAATTTTTCATCTAAAACTAGCACAGCAGGGAAGAGGGGATCAGGTTGAAAAAGCAAAGACTTGCTGAATGATAATCTTAAATAAAACCAGCTCAAAATAGACCTGAAATGAGAAAGACATATTTTATCATAGCTTTAATATTCTTACTGTTAGCTACAGTGTCCGGATGCATAAGTACCATCCAGGGAAACCCAAAATATGTAGATATCACTGTTCAGCAGGCCAAAGAAATGATAGATCGCGGTGAGATTTTTATTCTGGATGTACGTACCCAGGAAGAATATGATGCCGGACATATAGAGGATTCAACACTAATCCCTGTTCAAGTGATTGATAAAAGGCTTGATGAGATACCGAAGGATAAGAAAATACTGGTATATTGCAGAACAGGGCACCGAAGTGTCCAGGCAAGTGAGATACTGGTCAATAACGGATTTAAAGAGGTTTATAACATGAAGGGAGGAATTATTGGCTGGACTGATGCTGGATATGAAGTGGTGAAATAAAAACGCATTTGAAGGTTACTCTTGTTGCTCTGGAGGACGAACAACGCCCAACTGCTTAAGCATACCATGCTGGTCGTAGCACTCCCATCCCTCCGTAACCTTACCATCGACGATACGATGAATGATTATTGCCATTACTGTCACTTGCCTGTTTGTTGCTGGTATATTCCCGATTTGTTTGCCATGAATCATCGAACGAGAAACCTCTATCAGCTTCGGCAACCGGATCATCGATAATTACTCTCCGATCAGGGAATGCGTTAAAGAACGTTGAGTTTCGTTTCTTGTATCCCTCAAGGTTGACTTTTGAGCCCGGAACATCTTGAACATGGTGAATATAGTTGGGACTGAACAGCTCATCAATTATTGCTAGATTTCCTTTATTGAAAAACTTCTCATAGAATCGGCGTATTATTGCCTTATTCTCCTCTGTAGACATAATTCCCTCCCTGTTCATTCGTTACTTAGTTCAAGATTATCGTTTCTTAAATACTTCCTTGCTGGAGTGAACCCCATTTTGTAATATACGTCCATTCATACCTGCATGAAACTTATAAAGTTGCATACTTGGCACTAATGAAGCTACAACTCCTATAATTAATCTTTAAGTGGAAATTAGAAATTTGATAAGTAAGATTGAGGGATGAGTGATAAAAAATAAAATTATAGAATAGTAATCATTTATAGTAAACGGTAATCATTTATAGTATTTGGAGTATTTAAGCGATAATGGATATATCTAGTATAGCTTTGAATAATTTATCAAATAAGAATAATATCTCACAAAATCTGAACTTAGGTGATTTATTAAGTAATAATTTCTCATCAATACTAGTCATAACCTTTGCAGTACCGGTTACAGCTGTTAGTATTTTAAGTGCAAAATTAAAAAATGGTGCTTCTACAAACAATAGAGACGTAAAAATAATTCACAGTTCAATAGGGTGCTTAGGTATTTGGTTAATGGTGAATGTATCAATTTTAATTTATGTAGGCATATTTAATCCAATTTCTCTTTCCTATAATCAGACAGTTACATTATATTCAACAAGCGGGCTTCTTTTAGTCTTAGTTAGTTTTTTTCTATCTTTAAGGGAATCAATAATCGAGTTTTGCAGATATACATGTGATGATTTATCGAATTTATATAATAAATCGCTACGATTTAAATGTTATATCTCTACTAAGTTCGAAAGCATATCCAACAAGTACCGAAATAGACTCAAAAAATTGAAAATAAATTCGCTTGGTTATTTAAGTAATCAAAACTTGAGGTATGTTCGACAACGTATATTCACAAAAATAATATGTATTCTAATGAAAACTCTCGATAGATTTAAATACCATAAATAGATTACAATATGTATATGACCTAAATTAATCAATTATAATTTTAGCTCTATCTAGAGTAATGAGCTTTTTCGATACATTTAAATACTATAAGTAAATTAAATATATGTGTGTTTGAGAGTTTACCATTTGTTGTAGCATTTATAATAGTATTATATATTATACTACAGGTTATTAAAATTTTTGTTAATGATATTAAATATGTATCAAAATCATACTCTATCTCTGAATACAAAAAATCTTCAAGATATTTCAATGATTCTGCTAGAACTCGCTTTGGTAAAACTTCATTGCCCTTAGATGGTGGTCGAACTACTTTTAAGGAATCAAAAAGTAAATCATTAACGAGATATGATCTCATTAGAGTGAACTCAATATTAAGAAGAGATTAATCACTTTGAGAATTGAGAGTTATAAAGAGATAATATGGAAGTTATTTGATATCTAAAATTAATATCATTTTTTAAATCTCTGTTGATTAAAGATTTTAAAATATAAATTGTATTTGAATCAGTGTTACTTTCTATTATTTCCCCTTTGTTTAATTTAGTATCGATCGCTTTTAAATTGTCAGCATTCATATCAATATTTAGTATGGCATCAATATTATTTAAGATTCTTTCAACAATTTTAAAATACGGATAGAAGGTTTGGTTTCTTATTATATTAATTCTGTCCTTAAAATGTATCTCATCATATTTACTGAAATTACGAATTTTTTTAATAGTTGTAAATAATTCTCTATCTTTTTCAACACTACCCTTATTGATATGCTCACTTATAGAAATAACCCTAAACAATCTAGTCTCAGATAAAATATCATATCCTCGACTATCTAAATAATTAAGCGTACAATTTAAAAAGGATTTCCAATCTGAGAAAAAGACTATTTTAAAATTCAAATAATCAGCGCACATTTCTTCAATGTTTTCATTAATCAATTCAAATTCTCTATTTTTGTACTCATCAAATAGCTCTTCATCATAAGCATTCGTTCTTTTAAGATTATCTTGAAATTTTTCGATATCATTATCAAAATTATCTCTTACTATTTTTTTATAAGGTGTAACTATCTGATCTCGGTATCTATTTATTAAGATATGACCTATTTCATGACCTAAACCCCACCATTTTTCAGGCATATATTTATATTCAAAAGGTATTGAGATAACCTCCCCAATATTTTGGCAGATAAAATCAGGTTCTGAACCAAAAACACAAAACCCACTCCAGTTTTTCTGCGAGGTTCTATTAATAATTTCTCTAGGGATTGCCTCAATTGCTAAAATAATTCTTTGAATTCCCCCAAATTTTTCAAATCCAGTGTGTTTAGATTCCATTAAGTAACTCATTTGCATTCCAGAAATACGTTGGTATATTGAAAATTCTAGACTTTGGATTACTTTTTTTAGTTGCTCCAATAAAATAACTCGTCTTCTTTTTTGATCAAAAATTTTTGATGCATTATAATTAATTTCAAAATTAAGTTCTTTTACTCTATTAATATTACTACCTAAATTTTCAAATAAACTCTCTAAGTTAGAATAAAGTGATTTGGTATAAAAATCATTTTTTAATTCTAGATACTCATTATGCAAGTGTCTAATCTCATTTTCTAGAATACATATTAATTCATCACACGTTGGGATTTCAATATTCTTATTATTGCGATTAACATTTATGGTTTTTAAATCTACCGAATAATCTGAAATATTTATTTGTGATAGGTTGGTATTTGCTGGAGGAATTTGCATTGGTGAAAAAATTGTATTCGTTTTAGTAATAGTTGTTATTTTTCGAACCTCTAAAACAAATTTTACAATATTATTTAATTCAGAATTAACAATTGGCAATCGAATATCAAATCCACCAAAAATCAACCCAATATCTTCTTGATGATTTTTGTATATATTAATCTTATGTTCATCAGCTAGTAAAAGTAGTAATTCTCTTATAGGATAATCAATTCTTGAGCGATGAGTTATTAATATTTGACAATTAGGAACCATTTCTAATTTTTTAGTATTCCAACAACCCCATATGATCGCAGGAATTGTGGATATATCCAAGATCTCATCGAATATTCGTATAGCATATACAAATTTAGATATCTCCTTCAGTGAGGGTGAATTTATTATTAGAATTATTTCATTCCAACCTAAACCTCCAAAAACTTTAATTTTAATGTCAGTTTTATTTGAAATCTCTATTATTTTTTTAATAACTTCTTTCTCAGTTTTAATAGGGTTAATGGTATAATCATTTAAAGCTAATTTTATAGAGCTAACCCCCCAACAAAAATCCATTCCTTTAAAATCTATATTTTCTTCCCATGAATAACCTACTATATAATTAGAATCAGTTATATAATCAATTTGAGATATCTGTTGACATATTCTCTCAAATGATACTAAATTTATATCTAATTTATCTAGATTAAAAAGAATGGCTATATCAAAGTGACCAAAACATTTTAGTATTTTTAAATATTTAAAATTCAAATTTAATATTTTATTTTTTAGCTCCTGGATTATTATCTCTTCATATCCAGATTTACTTTGTAAGAAAATCGCTAAAAATGGTTTTTCACCAATCAAATAATCCTCTGAGTTATATTTGGTCATCATTCATATTCAACCACATTTTATTAATATACTTATACCAGTACTCCACATTATTAAATATTATCCTACTTTTCGCACAATTATTTAGTGCGAAATATGGTTTGGTTCATTTGACCCTCTTCACATAGAGTACACAGTACTTGAGGTGTGGAGGTCAAAATGCAAGATAGGTATGTAACAGAAGGAAGTATCAGTACTTATAAAAGTCAAATTCAATAAATCACTATGCATAGCTTAATTAACTTTGTAAATGACAATAATGCTGTCTTACGAAGTTAATCAACTTCTATATAGCGATTTTATCATTTTTGTTTTACAATTACTGAGTATAGGAAGAGAAGAATTCTTTTATTATCGACTTCTGTAAAGTTTCAATCTTCCGCCAATAACTGTGAAGGCTATAGTTGAGGTGGGAAGAAAGATTTTCTTAAAATGCAGAACATAAAGAAATTAGCCTTACCATAAATGCACCGGAAGACCTTGTCGTTTATCAAAAACAAGGCCTAGCTGGGAAGTGAACCCCATTCTCCTCGCAATCTCCCCGACTCCATGCAGCGCCACCGAATCGCACGGTTCTCCTGTGCTGGCATCTCGGAGAAGGTAAAACATCTCCATCACCTTTTTATATATTCGATGCATTGTTTAAATTAGTCGATCAGGTGATATTACGTGCCTTTAAAAGAGTTTAGCCGATATTTGGAAAACAAAAATTTTGATAATATCCTTCACAAAGGTAAAAAAGAGAGCTATGAACTCATGTTAGCACAGGGAGTCGCTCCTGTTGCATTGTTTATATCTAAACTAATGATAGAGGCGATACAGCAGGAAGAAAGCAAGCATGCACTATCTTGACACTTCAGTATTGTTAGTCTACACACTTGCTCAGGTTCTTGAAGAAGAGCGATATGTGCATGTTTCAAAATTGTTTAAATTGGTGAACGCTGAGAAAATCAAAGCTATCACATCATTTTATGCTTTGCATGAGTTGTTCATAATTGCCATACAAAATGCCCCTGATCTTGAAACAGGCTCCAAATTCGGAAAAGAGGCATTAAATAAGGTATTGGAAACAAAGATAATCCTTGCGCCACTTTTGAACAGAGAGGACAGAATACTCTATGCGCAAAAGTTTTCCTCTACAACCCCATTCTCCTCGCGATCTCCCCGACTCCCTGCAGCGCCGCCGAATCCTCAGGTAATTCAGTAAGCGGCCTGCCTTCAAGATCAAATCGGGCAAGCGTCTCATCAAAAGGCACAATGCCCACAAGGTCCATCCTCAACTCCCTCGCGTACTCTTCTATGCGCGCGCGGTTCTCAGGCGTGACCTTGTTGGCGATCACATGCATTTTCCTGATATTCAGGTTGAGCGATTTAGCAAGCTCCCGTATCCTCTCTGCTGTCTGCAAACCCCTGCGTGAGCCGTCGGTAACGACCAGGAGTTCATCCACATCCCGGATTATCCTGCGCGATAGATGCTCAAGCCCTGCCGCGGTATCGATTATTGTCAGGTCGTAGTTTTTAAGCACCCTGTCCATTATCCCGCGCAGGAGGTTATTAGCAAAGCAATAGCATCCAGAGCCTTCAGGCCGCCCCATCACCAGGAGGTCGTACCTTGACATTTCTGTGAGAACCTCATAGATTTTGGATTCCAGGACCCTCTCCTTATTTGTATCTGGAGGCATCCTGTCACGCTCCTGCAGCATGAACTCCCGCATATCCCCTATGGTCTTATCGATTTTGATGCCGAGCACATCAGGCAGGTTGGAATCAGGATCTGAATCGATAGCAAGGAGCGTCTTTTTTCCCGATGTTAGGTGCTTAATCAGCATCCCTGCTACTGCGGTCTTGCCTGTTCCGCCTTTGCCTGTTATTGCAATTACTCTCATATATAATCTCAATAAAATTTTAACAAAATACTTTGCGTTCTCTGTGCTCTGGTATGAAAAAGTTCAAGTTCAATATATCGCATCTTAGACTCAGATGTGGTTCAGCTAATATAAACAACGAACTGGTACGAACTCGATACGAACTCGAGCTGATGAGTTCGTTTAAGTTCGTTTTGAGTTCGTTGTTAATCGGCTTTTTCATTGTTATCTATGAACCAGTTCATAGCCGACTTTGCGGTGAAATACATCTAGTTACCGCAAAGCACGCAAAGGGCGCAAAGACTATACTTTTAAAATTCACTCTATTTCTCTTTGCCTCGAAGTATAATGCGGTCAATAGTAATCTTTGCGTTCTTGAAAACAAGCTTCACACCCTCGCCTCCGAGCTGGAACTGCGGCATTGCAGGCATTCCAGCAGGCATTCCCATAGCAGGCGCAGGCATTGACCATGTTGGTGCTGCTGCCGCTGCAGTCTCACCTGGCGCTGCCTCAGATGCTGCCTCTTCCTTTGCCCAGCGCTGGGTTATAGGGTGCTGTTTTTTCTCAAGATAATCCCGAAGGGTCTTTAAGTCATTGACTTCTTCCTCTGTAGGTATCTTATCCACAAGCTCAGGAGGTATATCTGCATTTATTTTCTCCCTCAGGTTCTTTGGCATCCAGACAACCCGGTTCCAGCCTCCGTCAGCCTGTATGAACTTGGGCGAGCGGAAATAGTTTATTCCAACGCCAAGAAAACCTATGATCTGCTTTCCTCCGCCTGTCTGGCCGGCCATTGTTGAGAAGGCAAGACCGTTTGGCGCATTGCCGCTGAAATCGCGGTCAACCCATGCGATACCGTCCACCTCAGGAATATAGAATCCCACTACCTCAAAGCATCCGCAGCTTGTATGCGGGTATTCGAAGAACGAATGAAGCTTAATGCGGGTATATTCGCCCCCTGATAGAGAGGCGGCTTTCTCATTGACACCTGAATATTCTCCTCCGGTCTCATCAAGGACTTCACCTTTTTGTATGGCGAACTGCGGGCCCTCTGGATCTACCTTGGCAGCAGCACGCCCATCAAACCAGTTGATTGCTCCGCATAAGGATATCCTGTCCGGGGTCACAACGCATACATTCGTGGGTGCAAAGCTCTGGCACAATGTACAGCCGTAGAACACATCCACATCCTCATCATGCAGACCTCGCGTCCTTGCATCCCTTGCATCGTAGATTTTTACGGCCTCAGCCCTTTGCTTCTCAACCTCATCAGGGTCTGTGATATAAGTGGCCTCTATTTTCTCAATAAAAGGCAGCTCATTCTTAAAAAGCATCATAGTCGCTCTGGCTATCTGCTCAAACGATTTTAGTCCTTTTTTAATTGAATCATTGCTTATCCGCACCCAGACATCATAGCGCTGGTTCAAGTGCATATACCCCTGGATATAGTTCTGGAAATCATGGTTTCGCCGCTCCACTATTGCCTCAAGGTCAGGCTCGACTAATTTGCCAGCGATCCGGTAGATCATTACATAGGGGTGTCGTGAACCCTCCTGCATATCGGGCAGGTCAGGTCCGATGAGGGTAAACTTTCCATCCTCGATCTCATCCAGACCTGCTGCCCTGACAAGCTCAAATCCCCGCGACTTCGGTCCTGCGAGTTCAACATACATATCATCTTTTCGTACACGCTCACCCTCAAACATGGGTGAGATTTCAAAGGGAAATTCATTTGCCATAATCTTCATCCTGTCTTATTGTTTATCTTTTCGTAACTCTGCTATAATCTCATCAAGCGCTGCAATAAACACATCGTTCTTCAGGTTACCGAACGACATATCTGCATTCGGGTGATAGTACCTATCCATAGATATTACTTTTATTCCTGAGAAATTCTTAATGGCCGATATAGCCTGCGATGCGTAATAATATGTTATCCCAAAAAATGCCACAAGGTCGTATCCGCCTTTTCCATCAAATCCAGGCCAGCCGGGATCGCACAGGTACGATGCAAGTGCGTGCATGTTCTCGTAGTGGACATCAAGCCCTTTATCTCCGAGGGACGTGTAGGCGTTCCCAACAGCAGCTATCTGAACTCCTGTTTGTCCTATTGCAACTGCTCTTTCAAGCACATCCCTGTCGTGAACCTCAGAGCCCACGATCAGAAGCGGCCGCTTTGCTTTTGCAAGCATTTTTCCTGCTACAGAAGGCATCACAGCTTTTGCCATCTTCGGCCCGGGGATATTGCCTGTGTCAAAGGGTACTGCCTGGCGCGTTGTATCTATTGCCTTTACAGCCGAAGTCATTTATTTACCTCCTTTGCACAGCCTGGGAACATTGGTAGGCTGGAATGAGACGTCGACCTTCCTCAGCGGTCCTTCTGTTATCTTTTTCTTATCCCAGTCGATCTTCCATCCCTTCCCCTCAAGCAACTTAATGAGCTGCTCCCTCTTCGCAACAGGGAGATCGGCCTCGCTTCGTACATATGTATGCCAGTCATCAGGCATCTTTTTGAGGTACTTTTCACTCAGTTCTATATAGTGTGTGAGTTTGATAGCCCTTCCAAGGCTGTTATCGCTTGGCCTGAAGCACAGTTTTGCAAGAAGCGGCATCAGCTCTTCTTTTGTCCCTGCCGTGATCAGGAGATGTTCAGGTGCAGGTTCAACATTGACCACAGAGCCATCCCTTGCATCCAGTATATTCCAGTTCTCTTTCCTGTAGGGTTTGCCTATGAAAGCTCGCCTGTATTTAGTCCCGTGCGGCCCTGCAACTACAGGAATGCCAAGCCTGTTGCATCCTGTGGCGATCGCAAAAGCCTTCTGCGAGTACGCGCCCCAGGCTACCCCAACCGCTCCAATTCTGTTCAGCACATAATCAGCAATCTCCTCCCAGTTTCCTTTCGTTTTTCTTCCTGCGAATATGGATGCCACTTTTATCGTGGTTGCAGCGATGTGAGCATTTGAAACGCATGAGCCTGTGTTCAGAAGATTACCTTTTATAAACCTGCCAGGATAGCGCTCATAGAGTGTTTTTCCTTCCTTATCCTTATACATTCCTATATCCATTGCAGCGCAGCCTGATGATACGATGATATAACTGCGCTGGAGCATCTCTTCAACCACATCGTATACATCTCTTGTACCGTCGGGATAATTGCCGCAGCCTACAAAGGCAAGCACGCCAGGTGTGGTGCCGAGTACAAGGTTTCTCCCTTCTTCACGTATCTCGGGGTCGCCTATCTGTCCTCTTCCAATCCTGACCTTGCCCCTCTCTTCTCTTATTACACGCTGGGATGCCTTCTCGATAACATTCAGCACAGGGATATCAACAGGGCAACTGTAATCGCACCGACCACATCCCACGCATTTGTCGTGCAGTATCTCAAATGGCGCAAGGTCGCCGCTTACTGCCGCCACCATCGCATCCGCTATAGGCAGGCCCTGTGGACAGTCCCTGGTGCACTGAAGGCACTTTGTGCATTTCGCAACGAGTCTCTTGAATTCATCCTCATCTGGAAGCGCAGTCAATCCTTTGGCTTTCCTTATGGGCCCCATTTTCATGGCAAGCTTTGGAACCAGGTCTCCTACCTTCTCAAGATCAAGGATCAGAGCACCTGCGTGTTTTCCGCTCACAAGGTCATCTATAATAGCATCAACGCTGTCATTTGAGCGGTCAGGCAGACCATATGTGATTTTTTCATTGGTGGCTATTACCGGAATATGAAGTCTTTTTGCTTCCTTCAATATATCTGCCCGAACGCACTGCTCATCAGTAACAAGTACATCGGGTATGCCTGACCTAATATATTTTAATTCCTTGCTCATAGTGCCGATGACCTTGGCGGTCTTGTTATACCGGGTCATATCATGGGCAGTACAGCACAGTCCTGCAATCTCTATTTTATCAAACAACCCTTCTCTATCCATATAATCAAGAATATACGCTGGTGCAGCAATATTGTGCCCCACGCATATTACCACAGGCTTTTGGGTATCAAGGATGCCCATCCCTATCTCTGCCATGGGTGTTTTCTCATCTGATTTTGGAAGTCCCATGCATGAGATCTGGATGATATCAGCCACTTCCATCCCCAGAAGATCAAGCATTCCTGCATGAAGAGCCTTGGATTCAAAATCCCGCGCTGCGCCCTCCTGTCCTGTATTGGCAGCAGCGGTAAGCTGGGTCAATTGCTCTTCAACATAGTCAAGCACGGGAAGAAAATCGCCTATGGTTACTGGCTGAATGCCCATTATTGTCTCTGTAAGCGGGGCTTTTAAATTGCTTGGGCCAACATCTATAGGATGATCTTCGCCATATTTTTTAATAAGGTAATTAAGGAGATGGCGCCCGTGGGCGGTGTGGCATGCTGCTCCCATTATGCTTGTAATCAGGGCCTGTCTTGCGGATTGTCCCTCAAGGTCAATGCCGCATGCTCCCTCCTTGTTGCCTGTTAGGTCGCATTTTCCATATGTACAGTAATCGCACATATCGCTTGTGGGTGTGTATACAGGATTATATCTATCAAGCAGGCGATAGTCCCAGTCTCTTAAGCTTATAATCTCAGGTCTGGGCGTAGGTCCCTCCACCTCAGACCCGGCTTCATGCCCGTGCTCAACTATCCTGCCTATGTTTATCTGAACATTTTCCAGTCCTTCTATTACGAAACTTCCTTTCTTAATTATCATCTATTATCTCCAATGATTGTGAATAGTTTATTGGCTCTCCTGTCCTGACTGCTTATCTTAATATTATAATTTACCAATTCTGTTTCAGATCTTGTTCCACTAATGTGTTTAACCCCATAATCCACACTAATATACTTAAATGTTATTTATATTTATCATTATCGTCAATTATATACATTAAGTAACACAAAGACTTAAGTAAATATATGCTAACATTAATCCTGAGTGGAAGCATGAAGAAAGCAATTATCGTCGTGGACATGATAAATGATTTTGTTACTGGAAAACTCGGAAGCGCTCAGGCACAGAGAATCGTGCCGAACGTAGCGAACCTTATAAAAAAGGCAAGAGAGCAGGGCATTCCGATTATATATCTGCGTGATGCCCACACTGCAACTGATAGGGAGATGAATATCTGGGGAGAGCATGCCATGAAAGGCACAAGAGGCTCAGAGATAGTACCAGAGCTCAAACCTGAGAAGACCGATATTGTAATCGAGAAGAGATGGTACAGCGGGTTTGTTGATACTGAACTCCCATCCGTTCTTAAAAGGCTGGGCGTTGATACCCTGATTATTCTTGGTGTCAGTACAGATATCTGTGTTCAGAATAATGTCGGTCATGCTTATTTCTCAGGGTACAGAACAATCGTGCCCCAGGATTGCACTGCTTCGATAGATGAAAGAGACCAGGAACAGGCAATTAAATACATGAAAAACATCTATGGTGCAGAAATAACAAGTTCAGATAAAGCACTGTAGATGAGTTTTAATGATTGCAGGAATAGATGAGGCAGGAAAAGGGCCTGTACTTGGCCCCATGTGCGTTGCAGGTGTACTGCTGGATGAGAAAGAACTTGGTGCACTGGTTAGCCTTGGTGTAAAAGATTCAAAACAATTGACACCTAAAAGGCGGGAGGCTCTTGCAATCAGGATTAAGGAGCTTGCAGACAGGTATTATATTCTGGAGGTCAGCCCCCTCCAGATCGATGAACTTAGAAAAGTAATGACAATGAATGAAATAATGGTAGCATGCTTTGTGAAAGTCCTTGATGAGCTAAGACCGGGACATGCTGTAGTGGATGCAGCAGATATTAACGCTCTGCGCTTCGGGGAGAATATAAAGAGAAAATATACAGGGGAGATAGGGATCACATCTGAACACGATGCAGATAAGAAATACCCGATCGTATCAGCGGCCTCCATCCTTGCAAAAGTGCAAAGGGATGCATTGATTAAAGAAATAGAAAAAAGAGTTGGTTCTGAGATTGGAAGCGGATATCCCTCAGACCAAAAGACTATCAGGTTCCTTGAGAAATGGATTGCAGATCATGGTTCACTTCCGGAATTTTCGAGAAGCTCATGGGAAACTGCAAAGAGGCTACTCAAGAAAGCCCCTGCGGGGGCAAAATTATTAACAACGAACTTATACTAACTCAAAACGAACTCCAAGAGTTCGTTCCAGTTCGTTTATGTTCGTTGTTTTTAGACTATCAGATTTCAAGATGAGGAGGAAGAAATGCGTTTATACTTTCCTATACGTTGAAAAATTTAATAAAAATCAAATGAAGATTGATTGCTTTTAGTTATCTGGATTATTCTTTGGCTTCTTTCTTTTCCTTTGCCATCTCTATATCCATCTTGTAATCGTCATAGCCCATCCATGCGATGATCAATCCTACGAACAGGAGAAAGAGACCGATAGTGCCTTTCAATAGAATTTTAAGTTCTTCCCAGTAGCCAAAGAATCCACCTATCTGAGGGCCAGTGTACCAGATAACACCAATCGCCAGGATAACTATACCTGCCAACATCTTTAATATATTACTTGTTGAAGACATAATATCACCCACTGTCTTATTGTTTTATCCCATATAAAGTTTTTTAATGTGCTATAGGAAAACTTATTATCCCTCCTATTAATAATACTATGATGAACGGGACAATTCTGCCAGTTACTATAAAAGGTGTGTATCTCATTGAGAAACAGGGTGGCCCGGTGCCGCTGGTGCTTCTTGAAGACGGTGCAAAACGCATAATGCCAATATATATCGGATTATCTGAGGCGATATCCATAAACGCTGCTTTAAATCATGAGATCCCGCCAAGACCGATGACGCATGATCTTTTTATTTCTCTGCTTGAGCGCACGAGTTCAAAGATCGATGATATTCTTATAGATGAACTGAACGATGGAGTTTACTATGCAAGAATGTCTGTCTCGATGGATGAGAAGAAATTTGAGTTAGATGCAAGACCGAGCGATTGCATAGCCATTGCGCTTCGCTGTGATGCACCAATCCATGTCAGGGAAAGCGTACTCTCTGCGGCCCTGATCGACAAGGAAGAGCTGGAGGGTACTATATCGCTTGATAATTATCTCTCTTAATTCGAATACTTTCACCTTGCTATAGTAAACCAGATAACTACCAGGGTAGATTCTAAGGCCATGCTCTTTGAAGAGAAAGGCATCTATGCTGTCCACGAGTTTACCCTGGCGGTAAAGAGTATACTAACAGGCAGTCAACTGAATGATGTATGGATAAGGGGTGAGATATCGAACTTCACAAACCATAGCTCTGGCCATCGCTATTTTACATTAAAGGATAAGAGCAGCCAGTTGCAGTGCGTTATGTTTAGATGGTACGGTCAGAACCTAAGGTTTGAGCCCAGATACGGAATGAAGGTGATTATCCTTGGAGATATAGATGTATATGAGCAAAGAGGCCAGTACCAGTTCAAGGTAAGAGCGATTCGACCTGATGGCATCGGGGAACTTTACAAGGCATATGAGCAATTAAAGAATAAACTTGAGAGCGAGGGTTTGTTCTCTCCTGTGCATAAAAAACCACTGCCAAGATTCCCAAAGAAGATAGGCGTGGCAACATCACCTACGGGGGCCGTCCTTCATGATATACTGACTGTTATAAAACGCCGGTACCCCACAAGCGTGTTATTTATCCCTACGATAGTGCAGGGCGAGACTGCTGCTAAAAGCATAGTGCGCTCAATCTCTGTGCTGAACAACACTGGTGTTGATCTGATAATCATGGGCAGGGGCGGAGGTTCTATAGAGGATCTCTGGGCTTTCAATGAAGAGATTGTGGCGCGGGCGATCTTCAATTCAAAGATCCCGATTATATCTGCCGTGGGACATGAGACAGATTATACTATTGCCGATTTTGTAGCAGATCGTCGTGCTCCGACCCCATCCGCTGCAGCAGAGATCGCCGTCCCTGATAGGCAGGAGCTGCTCAATCAAATCAACAGGTTAAAGTACAGGTTAATCGAAAAGCAACGATACATCCTGAATGACAGAATATCTCATCTATCCGGGTTAAGGGCTGATATAGAGCCGTATCTACTCATGGAACGATTATCACATTATATGCAGTATATTGATGAAATCGCCCAGAGACAGACCCTGGGTATAAGGAGGATACTGGATACGAAGGCATCTTTATTCATGGTACATACGAGTAAACTTGATGCGGTCAGTCCGCTTGGTACTCTCTCAAGGGGTTACAGCATAGTGTTAAAGCTACCAGATAAGATACCTCTAAGAAGTATCCATGATGTTGAAAAACAGGATGAGATTCAGATAATTGTAAATGATGGAAGGATCAGGTGCAATGTAAATGATAAGGAGGTATACAAATGGAAATGAGCTTTGAAGAGTCACTTATGGAACTTGAGAACATAGTAGAAAGGCTTGAGCAAGGGCAGCTTTCTCTTGATGAGAGTCTTTTGCTTTTTGATAAGGGAATAAGACTTGTCAGAGAATGCGATACCATGTTGAAAAATGCCCAGCAAAGAGTGGATAAACTAATAGAAGAGAATAATGGATTGGGATCTGAGCCATTTGAGTTGCAGGAAGAGAGCACGCTGGAAAAATAACTATCAATCATTTTAGTTATTGTAGCAAAACTATAAATATGCTCCAAACATATACGTTGGAGACTAATAGATGATAAAAACGGGTAGAGTCCCTACGGGAATATATGGTCTTGATGATCTGATGGGCAGAGGCTTTCGAGATAATACTATAAACATAGTCCGCGGAGGCACAGGCGTTGGAAAAACTACCTTCGCATTACAGTATTCGCTATTTGGCCTCAATCGAAGTGAAAAAGTAGTCTATGTCTCCTTTGAGATGTCGGAGGAGCAGATAATCAGGGACTGCTGGGATATGGGATGGGGAGAGATTGAGGATCATATTGAGCAAGGGAACCTGAAGATAATCCATCTTTTTGGAGAAGATCTCACATTTCCTGCTCTGGATCTTGTAGAGATGATTAAAAGGTCAATGTCCTCTCAGAACCTGAGAGTAGTAATAGATCCATTGACATATCCGACTTTTTATTCTGAAAAAGAGAGGAGAAAATCCCTGAGCACGATATTCCAGGAATTGCGCAAGATCGGCACTGCCCTGGTAACGCTTGAGGACCCGGTAGATGTCACACCAACATACAGTATTATGTCCCAGATAGATAAGCCGTACTTATCTGAGAGCCCAACAATGCCCCTCTATTTAGCTGATTCAGTAATATATCTGCAAAATCTTGGTTTTGGTGAGATGTATGATAGAACACTTAGAATCATGAAGCACAGGGGCTCAAAGCATGATTCTGGTCTTTACCCTTATTATATAGAGACAGGATTGGGAATTGTTATAAAGGCATCAGAGAAACAGATAGATCGAGTAAGACCGAAAACTAAATTCGATGAGAAATTTAAAGAGGCAATCGAAAGGTCAAGAGCTATGGGAGCGATCGGAGAGAGATTGTCGACAAGGATCGGAGCTTTGCAGAAGAACTGGACACATAATGAAGATCCTTCACAAATCCTTGATCTGGTCATAAGGGAAGAGAATAAAGAATATGGTAAAAGAACTTGAGGAGGCCCTGGATGCGTTATATGATATCGAGGGGGTTGAAGCATGCATACTCTACAGAATAGACGGTGTGCCTGTAATCCTCAGAGCCAGAGAGTATAGAGAGCAACTTTTAGAGACCATGTTCTGGCTGGAGAAGCAGATAAGGCATGTGCTCGGGGAGATGAATAAAGAGGGTCTGGAGGAGACTTTTTTTTATTTCAGGAAGCACAGGATTATGATAGTACCTTCCTCGAAATCTACTGTACTGGTGACGGTCACAGAGGCAGAGGCGAATCAACAGCTCACCTCACTGGAGACGCTGCGCACAAGCAGGATTATTAAGAGATGTGTTACTATGTAGCACATACTCTAATGTTCAGACTACCAGGGCAGATTCAGGGGAGAAGATCAGAATATAAACAAAAAGGAGTATTTTTATTACCCTATTTATTTCTATTTTACAAAAAACATAGCAAATTGATAAATAACTTCTCTAAGGGTAAGCTTTATACAATATAAGCTTTAATAAGGCTAATAAAGAACCAATTGATATCGTCTTTGCTAATATGGGGGTAATAGCATGATCTCTATCAAACAATACAAATGCCCAAAATGCAAGCATAAAATGCCAGTAACTAAAGCGGAATTCATTAAAGGAATTGCTATGGTATCATGCATTCACTGCGGTATGGATGCATTTACTATACAAGAGACACTATCTAAATTATAAAAATAGGATGGGAGTATGTTCTATCTTATATTACTGAGGTAAATTATGAAACAGACAGAAGAAAATAATGAAGAATACGATGAGGATGAAGAAGATCTGCGTCGCTTTCTGCGAGGTGGGTTTGGTGCCAAGTGAGAGCAGGGATATCCAGGTACTGATTGTTGCTGATTGTTGGATGTACTCGCAAAGAAGCGAAGTACTTAATTCTTAGAGCATATGCAAATCCAATTACAAAGACTGTGAAGAACAGAATGCTTACAACCACTGCCATCCAGTCTCCGTACCATGCCATATCTATCTTATTGCTCTCCAGCATAGTATCTGCAATCAGCTCTGGCACATTGCTTATTCCTGGAACTGTGCTCGCATTTGAGCTTAGAGACTGGGGTATGCTCAAGCTCTGTGCCGAGCACCTCTCTGAAGTACTGAATTGCCGATTCAATTGCAGCAAACGTACTTCGCTTGCAGCACCTTACCCCTCTGTTTATTGCTATTGCAGCAAGCGCTCTTGAGGTCATCATATTTGCAGTCCGTCTCTCATGATCTGTTAAGGGACTGGCCTTCAGTATGGTGCTCATGGCTATGCCTGTAGCTATGGCCGCAGCATCAGCGCCATATAAACCGCAATAGCCGCCCGGTACTGTAGCGCCACGCCTTATTGCTTCCTTGATTTCTTCATCTGTCACTTTTCCTGTGAGATTCTTGTAGGCAGTAACAAGCACTGCTGCAATCATGGCATGATGCTCAGGCCCGTGCATGGGCATGGTAGGATGCTTCATAATGGTTTTTGCCATCTCCATGGGATTCGTTGAGCCTGAATTCTGGCAGAACCTGGTGATTATCTGTATAGAATCCCTTGCGTGGCACTCATTGCATACATAATGACCCGAAGGACAGTGTATGTTGGCAGATTCTGCTCTACCGCAATAGGTGCATGTTGCTCCAATGGCGGCTGTTAAATACGCAAGTTCCTCGCCGCATATCATACAGTTCTCAGTTTTTTTATAGTCCATATTCGCATTGTAAGGCATTTTCTAATATATGAGTATTATTGCAGCGAGAGATTCTGGAATTCACCAGGCATCTTCTGGCTTTTTTCTTCAATTACCACCAAAATACTCTTATAGCATGAGATATAACACATCAATTGGGGTAATGTAACTATATTATAGATAATGTTGAGTTAATCAGCTATTATCTCAGAGATATGGTTATGATTACCAGGGTAGGTCAGGGGGAGACCGATTCGACCTGATATCGAGCAATAGGAAGCTATAAATTAGCTTTAAAAGAACAAATTCAAAATAGGGAGTGATATAAATGGCAGGAAGAGCTGCGGAAAAAGAGGTATTCATGAGAGCAAGAGCAGGTAACATAAGTGTTTCATTTCCGACCGAAGATGAGTCTCGGAATTGGGAAGAGCGCTTTGTATCAAAGCTCAAAGAGGGTGGATATAGGGTTAGACAAGAGTAGAATCAGAGAAGACTAAAACCAAAAGAGGGAGTGATATAAATGCCAAAAAGAGAAGGGGAAAGAAGAGAAGAGTCCAGTAAGATGACTGTAGAAGAGGCAGGCAAAAAGGGCGGTGAAGCAACCAAGGAAACTTATGGTCGCGAATTCTATCGGGAAATCGGTAAGAAGGGTGGAGTTGCACCCAGAGGGGCTGCAGCAAGAGGAATTATTCCACAGAAAGGAGAAGTTATTGTAATACGTACAGGAAAAGACCTGGATATTACATTCTCAAGCGATGAAGAAGCCGATGATTGGCGGAACCGTTTTGCTCCAATGCTGGAAAAAGAGGGTTATCATTTCATAAGGGAGAAACCAGAGACTGTCCAGGCAGAGGCTGCAAGGGCTGAAGCAGGTGAGTAGATCAAAAAGCTTCTGAAAGATGAACAGTTAACAATACTGTTCTAATTACCAAAATATTCTTGTAGCATGAAATATAGGGTATTAATAGGGGTAACAGTGAATTAATCGGCTATGATATCCTGTTGGATATCATAGTTATGGTTGCCATAATATATGGGGTAACTATAAATTAACTGGATATAAAATAATCAAAATAGGGAGTGATATAGAATGGTAAAAGAAAAGAAGAAAGAAGAAGAGAAGGAGAAGGGCTATACCTATGAGTTCTATCATGAGATTGGGAAGAAGGGAGGAGAAGAGAGAAAAAAGGAGTTAGGCCATGAGGGTTATAGTGAACTTGGCAAGAAGGGAGGAGAAGCTACCAGAGAAACCCACGGTCGCGAGTTCTATTCAGAAATAGGACATAAGGGTGGATCTAAAGGCGGAGAAGCTACAAAGAGAAAACACGGACATGAGACCCTTGAGGAGCATGAAAAGGAACATGGGGGAGAAACTTAAGTAAGAGAATCCTCTCAAAATCAACTTAACCTTTATAGATATAACCTTTATAGGCGCCAAAGAGAAATATTTATTATAATATATAGCGTAGTAATACAGGGGATTGGAATGAAACTATCCAATGTATTTCTACTATTGTTAGGGGTTATTTTTATAAGTGGATGCATAGATCAGCCGCAGGACCAGACAGCTACACCCACTGTGCCGGTCACTCCAACGGGTGAAGTTAAAGAATATACGATAAGAGAATCAAATTTTGAATTAGACCCGGCAACAATAACCGCTAACCTGGGAGACACTGTAAGAATAACAGTAATAAATGATCAGGGAACACACAACCTGTTTATTGAAGGGTACAATCAGAGAGTGAATATAGTACCTGCTGGAACTACTCAGGTTATGGAATTTGTTGCAGACAGAGCAGGAACATTTGATATGTGGTGTGAAGTGGCAGGCCACAGAGACGCAGGAATGGAAGGTCAATTAATAGTCAGCTAAAATTAAAATACATAGTAATTAATATAAATCGAGATTCCCGAAAGCAGTGCCAGTATCCATAAAAGAAAAACAATTCTCATAGGGATTCTTGTCTTTTTTATCAGCCTGTCAAATGCAAAGAATACACCTGTGGATAGTGCCAGAGATCCAATAACCGAATGGAAAATAAATAAAGCCCAGGCAGTACCGATAGAAAGTATCGGTAAATAGAACACCAGGGAATAGCCCATCCATATAAGAGATAAGATTCCTAAAAAAACAGCGATTCTTGTCATTTTAAAATGCTTTAAGAAATTTCCTCTTTTTACATATATAATGCCTGAGAGAAGTATAATAAAACCTGTTATTTGAACAACCAGGACTATATCTGCAAACGAACTTGCGGCTGTTCCAAGAAAACTCATATCAATACCTCATCCTTTAGAATCCCGATTAATCAGTATAAAAACTCTTCTCCATTTTTCATTGATCTCTAAATTCAGCAGGTACTTTAATTGAAAGAACTGAGCTAAATGGCTCAGGAACGTATCTGACAATGGAAGCATTTAAATAATATGGAAAACTTCATATGCTGCTAAGTCGTAGATGTATTCTAAGCTAAGCCCTTGATAGAGTTAGTGGTGATATGCTTGATGAGTAAAAGGGGTGGATAAGACTGCATGTGGAATGTGGCTTTGGATTCTACTTTCATCAGTATTATCGCTGCCATGCAGGCTAAATTATAGCAGCAAAAACGGGGAGATGTGTATAGAATTGAAAAAAGATAGAAGCAGATGGGAAATAATCTTGGATATGCTCAGAGCAATACAAGAGGAGAACAGGGCAAAAAAGACCCGAATTATGCAGAGGGCATACCTTGATTGGAGAAATTTCGAGAGGTATCTTGACTTCCTGTTAGCTGAGGGCTTTATAACAAAGTGCAATCCAGATGCATGTTATGAACTCACAGCTAGAGGAAAAGAATTGTTGAAAAGATTAATAGAAGTAAATGAAATGCTTAACTAAGATGGGATTTCCAGCAATTTTAATCCCCTGGGTGTTATTCTCAACTTCTCATCCTCTCTACTGATGAATGACTGTTCTTGCAGGAAGCTTAGGGCTTCGTTTAATCTATCTGATGGCAAAGAGATCCTAGTTTTTATTTCATTGATGCTACACCACTTGAAATCACTGAGCAACTCTAGTATTCTATCAAGATTTTTCATGATGATAATTATCTAACTGTACCTTATTTATAACCTTTTGTTCAGGGGCTATGTGTATTTGATGTATGCTCTCAACATGTGGGTCTATTCGTTAAGGTTATGCGCTGCCCTCTCTAAGCCTTATCCTCAAAATATCTGCTGCGCTGCTCAGATCATTATCGTAAAGATCCTTTATTTTCAAATTATATAAAAATGTGTATATCTCCCTCATATCAGACTCTATCCTGTCTTTAAGAACCACATCCTCAGGCGCTAAATTCCTGTGAAAATCATACTGATATGCAAGTACGAAATTCCTCAGATCCTCCGCGCTGTTCATACCGGATAAAAGCCTCAACATACTGATAATCGGGGGGCCTCTGCTTTTTCTCTGCTTTGGACCATCATGAATATACAGGCCAAACTGTAATTCCTCTGTCCTCAGTACTGCAGTCATGGTCAAAGCTCCTGCCCCGCTGCATACTTCCACCTTTTCGCTGAGAACAGAATAACCCATTTCTGATAATTCCTCCCTGGCAAATTGCAGCAGGGAGAGTTCATATTCCTGTTCAGGAATACCCCAGTAATCGCTCATGGCATCAAGCAGGTATCGATGAATATTTATACCTATCCTTAGATGTAAAGAGCCATGAAGGCTTATGAATTTGAATTCCCGGAGGATCGGTATTACCTTAAAAACCATGTATGGTTAAAGCCTGAGGGGGGACATATCATTATCGGGATTACTGAACTTGGACAGTCGCTATCCAAAGGGATAGTGCATATGGATCTGCCCGATATCGGTGAATCTATTAAAAAGGGAGATACCCTGGTAGCATATGAGACCATAAAGGCGGTATCACAGGTATCCCTGCCGTTTGATACGAAAATAATAGAGGTGAACGATAAGCTCTGGGAAGACCCGAACATAATCAATGACGATCCATATAATGAGTGGATAATAAAAATAGAAGGGAAGTTCAGTGAGCACCTGTTAATGGATGTAAAAGAGGCTGTAGAATACTATAAGAAATTAATCGCAAAAGAACGCAAAAGATTTGCAGGTAGTTAGATCTATTCATTTACTCAGATCAACAGACATTAACCCCTATCTAACTCCCACTCATCCAGCTTCCTGCATCCTTGTAAGCGTTGCTTTTATCTCGGTTATTTCACTCCTGAGTTCTCTTATCTCATGCATGAACATTTCACGGAAATCATCTCTCACCAGATGAATTTCTTCCTTGATTTCCCTGAAACCTGTTTTCATATCATTAAATCCTTTCTCAGTCACTTTTATAAGAGAATCCTGCTTTTCGATCATCAAGTCCTGTTTCTCAAGCATTGAATCTTGTTTCTCAAGCATTGAATCCTGTTTCTCAAGCATCGAGTCCTGTTTCTCAAGCATCGCCGATGTATCCTGTTTTACAGATAGCAGGACTTCTTTAACTTCATGGATCTCAACCGTTCCTCTTAATATAGCTGATAAAAGCTCTTTCTGTAAATCTTTATCTCTTATAATCCTGAATGATCTGAACCCGCCTGTGTAGGTCTCCTCATCAACTTTCACTTCTTCCACAAAAATCGGATATTTTTTAATGTTTATCTTATCTAAAAATTCTTCAATGCTTTTACTCTCTCCTTCTGCGGTTATTTCAACCCTCCCATCCTCTAAATTCATGACCCAACCGCAGATATTTAGATCAAAAGCAAGGCGTTTAACTTCTTCTCGATAGCCTACTCCCTGAACTTCACCGCTAATGAGTGCGTGAACATGCTTCATGAGCTTAATTTCATCTCAAAACTTTAAGTATTTTTGCCTGATTATCTATGCGTAAAATACGCCACAACCCCATCATCTACGCTGTCTATCCTTACAAACCCGAACCTCTCAAACTGCACGACCCTATCAAGTTCTTTCTCAATCCCTCTCTCGCCTGTACCGGTATACTCGCCATCAGGCGACAGAACCCTGACCTTAAGTCCATCAGTCGGAGCCCAGTGGATGATGCGCGCTTTCTCCTTCTTGATGAGATCTATATCAGTACCTATGAACTTCGCTCTCAGAGGAGAGATACCGGTTATCTGGATATTGTAGAGGTCCTTTAAGCGCAGCCGCTCTCCAACCTTTAGTGTCTCAACATCGTCCCTGCATACCAATACCTCTGTTCCCACAGGTATCTCTCTTATTCCTCCCCGGGATGGATGAAGCGGAGCTTTAGCAACTTTTGGCTCAGCATCCTCGATTTCCATTTTAACAGGGCTCCATACAAAAAAATATCGATTAGCTATAGGGTCGATTATCTTCCTGTTCTCTGCGTACAGAGTATCTAAACTGAGGCTGATATCGGTCTCGCCAAGACCAAGATCGATCATGAATTTTCGAAGGGCTTCAGGTCTTATGCCCCTTCTCCTGATTGCTCTGATTGTGGGCAGGCGAGGGTCATCCCATCCTGTATAGATCCCCTCTGCAATAGCTTTCTTAATAGCGCTTGTACTGAGTTTCCCGAACTCATATATCTGCACGCGTCCCCAGTGCAATGTCTTTGGATAAGCCCATCCCATGTATTTGTAGATATATCTCTGGCGTCTCTCGCTATCAATAAGGTCCTTGCCGCGGATTATATGTGTTGTTCCACACAGATGATCCTCGATAGCCCCTTCAAAGTCAAGTAACGGCCAGACGCAGTATCTATCACCCACGCTAGGTCTTGGATGTGGTGTCTTTATTATGCGAAAAGCTACCCAGTCCCTGATTGCCGGATCCCTGTGGGCTATATCGGTCTTTATTCTAAGTACAGCTTCCTGCTCTTTATAACAGCTTGAAAGCATATCTTTCCAGAGCCCAAGGTTCTTCTCTACTCCCTGTTCTCTGTGCGGACATGCCTTCTTTTCATCCTTGAGCGCCTTGAACACTTCCTGCTTGCAGAAGCAGACGTACGCCCCATCTTTTCGGATCAACTGCTCTGCAGTCTCATAGTATAATGGTATTCTATCAGATGCTATGATGACTTCATCAGGTTTTGTCCCTAGCCACAGGCAATCCTCAAGATACCAGTCATAAGCTTCAAGCATCGGGCGCTTTGTCACAGGGTCTGTATCATCAAAGCGTATGATTAATTTTCCATTATATCGTCCTGTGTACTCCGAGTTCACCACGATCCCCCTGGCACTTCCAAGCGTGGGTGGCCCGTTAGGATTGGGAGCGAACCTCATTACAAGGGAGCCGTTGATCTCAAGCGGGGGCAGACCTTTCTCTGGCTCCTTCTTTTCTTTAAGTTCTTCCAGGAGCTCAGGTGCAAGCTTCTTCAACTCATCCTCACGCGATTCGGGCGTCATCTCTTCTATTTCCCGCAGGACGTCTCCAACCAGGACGGTTATCTCTTTAGCCCGCGGGCGAAGTTCAGGATGCGCCATGACCTTACCCATGACAGCGCCTGCCTGCGGTGTTTTGCTATATTTGACCGCATTCTGAAGAGCATATTTTTTGATAAGGAGTTTCAATTCATCTGTGGTTAACATTGCCGCTTTAATCATCGCACTATGATATTAAGCTTCTGTGATTGCTCCAATCCATGTTGAATATGAAATTAATGAACCATTTTTAAGGAAAAATATGAGGCCCGGGTCGGGATTCGAACCCGAGTCGTGGGATCCACAGTCCCATAGGATAACCAGCTACCCCACCCAGGCACTCTGATGGAGTAATCCCGTTAATGCATCTTAAAAGGATAAAGTTTTTGATTAAACCGAAGAATATGACAGGTCTAGGTGCTAAAAAATGAGTATCAAACTTGGATTTGTTGTTTCAGAATTTAACAGGGATATAACTATACAGATGGAGACCCTTGGAAAAGAACATGCAGCTTTTCTCGGAGCATCAGTTGCAAAAATTTTGTACGTACCCGGTGTTTTTGATATGCCTCTGGCAGTAAAGAAACTCGCGGAAGATGGGAATGTTGATGCAGTGGTCACGATGGGATGTGTGATACAGGGAGCCACAAAGCACGATGAGATCGTTATTCAGCATGCATCAAGGAAGATAGCAGATCTTGCCCTGGAGTACAATAAACCCGTAACACTCGGGATCTCAGGTCCAGGCATGAGCAGGCTTGATGCACATGAGCGTGTTGAATATGCCAAACGCGCTGTGGAAGCAGCAGTAAAGATGGTCAGAATGTTAAAAGAATAAGCTAATAGGATAATCGCATAACTTCGGTTATGCGATACTATTACTATTAACGTGCTGCCTTCGCAACTCTCTCGATATTATCCTTTTTACCCATTGCATACCCTTTGACATCGTAGTTTGCCGCTGCGATTATCTCATCTGAAAGGGTATCAGCTAAGGACTTCTTTGTACCGAAGGCTGCCTTCTGTGCTCCTTCAGTGACTAGTCGTAGCGCAGTATCCACACGGCGCTGTGGTGCAGTATCAACTGATTTTGGAACTGCAATACCGCCGTACTGTAACCTGACAGTCTCTTCCCTGGGTCCAGAATTTGAGATTGCATTGACCAGGATCTGTATAGGGTTCTGTCCCGTTTTCTTATTGATTTTCTCAAAAGCTTCTTGAACAATCGTGTTCGCTGTTATCTTCTGTCCTGTATTATTCTCTTCGCGCATCATTTTGTTGACAAGTCGCTCAACAATGTTTAAACTCGATTTACCGAACTGCTGTTTTGCATTTCTGCCGCCTGTGTGCGGGACAAAGATGGGTGTAAGGTTGACATAATTTCTGATACTCGGGTCTCTAACCTCAACCTCTGTAAAATCCCATTTTCCAAACAATTTATGCATATTATCTCACCGGCTTTTCCTTTTTACCAAGAACTAACTGTCTTAGATCAACATTGTTAACTGCTATTACCTTCCAGCGCACTCCGGGAATATCTCCCATGGCACCGCCCATTCTTCCGCCCATTCTTTCTACGGTTACTTCATCATGTTCATCGATAAAATTAATCGCACCGTCGCCAGGGCAGAAAGCGGATATCTGTTTTCCGTTTTTGATGAGTTGAAGTCTTATGCACTTTCGTATAGCAGAATTAGGCTGCTTTGCCTCAATCCCGACTTTCTCAAGTGCAATACCCCTTGCCTGAGGTGCTCCTCCCAGCGGGTCTGCCTTTACATCAAGATTAAGAGCGCGTCTGCTATAATTCCTGTCGCTCCATCTGAACTTCTTGTGTTCGCTCTTAAGTTTACGAGCTGCATATATTCCTTTTCCCATGAAGTTTTCTTCCTCCAGTATGAATAATTTTTATTTTCTCAATGATTGCATCCCTGGGATGCAGACACGTATCAAGGGTTGCGCCCCTTGAGGACGCAGACACGTATTGCGAAGCAATACGTGGATACGTAATCGACTGGCGTAACAGTCGACGTGAATACGCAATCGACTGGCGTGACAGTCGACAGTCGTTAGGGGGTGCAACCCTTGATAATCACATCATCTATATTATGGTGCCTTAAGGAGAGTTTTTTTACCTTTTCAATGTTTTTGCCGTCTCTCCCGATGGCAAGTCCTTTCTCTTTAGTAAGTACCTCTACATAAGCTATGCGCTTATCATCCTTCTCAACAATATTAACATTTTTTGTTGAAACCGGATGAAAAGCATTTTTCACGAACTCAACAGGGTCTTCTGAGTGTTCAATTACTTCAACATGCTTGCCTACCACTCTTTTTACACGGTTGATATGATCCCCGCCTTTTCCGATGGCCAGTCCCATATCCCCGCTCTTTACCACGAATATCAACCTGTTATTTTCTATATCTTCATAGCAATCTCTTGCTCTGGCGCCTGTTAGGCTCTCAAATAATGCAATATACCTTATTCCCTCAGTAGTTAACCTGACTTCACTCATTCATACTCCCTAAGGAAAGAATCTCTGATTCTCCGGGATCCAGAACAGCAAGTGCAGTAATCGGAAATGGTTTAGCACATGCAGCACCAAGATCAACGCCAGATCCAGGATATTTTATTACAGTTATACCCCTTAATTCTTTCAATGTTTGTTCTAAACAATTGGACGATACTATAACAGCCTGTGCTTTCCCATTCTTTACTGCATTCAAGGTTTGTTTCGTGCCGATAAGCACTTTACCTGTGGATAAAGTGCTTCGAAGTACTTTGGTTATATCAGTTTCCATAATTCTGCTCCTTTATGTGATTTTTTTTGCAATTAATTTAACATTTCCGGTACCCAGTTTTATGGGCTGGCCTACTATTACATTCTCTGTTACTCCCCTGAGTTCATCAACATCTCCACTCATACCCGAATCCAGTAGATGGTTCACAGTTACCTCAAAAGCAGCACGTGCAAAAACACTTGCTTTTTCACCTGATACTCCATGTCTACCTATCGGTTTTACATCACCGTCAACAGTCATTATGTCTGCCACAAGCATGATATGCCTGACATCTACGGTTAGACCCTGTTCCTTGAGCGTATCCATGGCCTCATGAATCAAGGCCATCCTTGCGGCTTCTATCCCCATTACCTCAAAGACCTCATTTACACTGTTTGTCCTTGTTCTTGTAGCATCAACCCCTTCTATTGAAAGCACTTCCTTAAGCTCTGAACCTTCAGTATATAAAACATATTCTCCACTGTCCTCTTTTCTGATAACTACCCTTTTTATTCCTTTAATGCCTTTTAATATCACTGATTGCACGCTTTTAACAAGCTGAAGCAGTTGCCTGTATGATGCTTCTTCAGGTCTCATGATTAAAGTATCGTTAGACACTTCGATAGTAGTGCCAATCTCCTCTTCGAGTCTATCAGCAATCTCTTTTGTGGTCATATTACGCTGAAGGAGCGCTTTCTTATTAAGTTCGATTATTATCTTCATCTCGGTTATATCTGTGGACATACTGCCAAGCACAGTGATATTGGTCGCCTCAATTTTCCAGGCGAGTTCGCGCGCTTTATCACGGTCAAATGCATAATCCTTCTCCAGAAAAATGGTCATCATCGGAGTGCTCGGGCTTTTTCTTGCATCCACTATCTCAATTAAGCGTGGTAAGCCCAGTGTAACGTTTATTTCTGCTACACCTGCGTAATGGAATGTTCGCATTGTCATCTGTGTGCCAGGTTCGCCTATTGATTGTGCAGAAACAACGCCTGCAGCTTCACCTGCTTCTATCTTAGAATGATCATATCCGGTAGCTATACCCCTTATTATCTCATCCATCTGTTCTTTTGTGACAGGCGTACTCTCGAGCTCACGCATCAGGTTATCAATAATCTTTTGAGGAAACGGGAGGGATGAAACAGTTTCCTCGATTGTTTTTTGATCCAGGTTCATTCCTTCACCTCTCCGATGACCGATTCTACAATTCGCTTAACTGTATCAGCTTTACTGAAATCGCTGTTCATCGGGTTGATCCCGTCTTCTCCATATTTAAACTGTATGATCATTTCTCTTGTATCCCTTACAGTTCCATCGTATTGCACTTCAAGATCCTGAAGCGCGTTCACAAGTCTGCGCTGGAGATAGCCTGATTGTGAAGTTCTAACGGCTGTATCAACAAGACCTTCACGTCCACCTATGGCGTGGAAGAAGTACTCAGTCGGTGATAAACCGCTCTTGTAGCTTGCCCTCACAAATCCATGAGCCTGGGCTCCCAGGTCGCCCCGCTCAAAATGAGACAGTGTGCGTCCTGCATAACCTCTTTTAATTCGCTCACCCCTAACAGCCTGCTGACCCACGCATCCGGCCATCTGCGTCAGGTTGAGCATTGAACCCCGCGCGCCGGAACGTGCCATTATTACCGCAGAGTTATCCATTCCCAGATGTCGTCCTGCAATATCACCTGCCGAGTCTCGTGCTCTACTCAGTTCTTTCATTATTTCCATCTCAAGCGTCTCAGTAACAGTTCGTCCAGGAAGTTGTTCGAGTTCTCCTGCCAGGTATGCAGAGATCAGTTTTTCAACTTTATCTTTTGCCTGGGTCATGGTCTCGTCAATCTGGGTCTGGGCCTCAGGGGGTACATACTCGTCATCTATACCGAAGCTGAATCCCCTTCGCATAATACCCCTTATAGATAGGCGTGTTGCATCATCGATAAATCTGGTTGTGATTTCAGGATTGAACTCTTTCACCAGCTTATCAAGTATCACACTCTTAAAAGCTCCTATAGCCTTTTCATCAATGGTGCCCTGCTCAAGCACCCCATTCCTGATGACCACATATGCATCTTTATCACAATTTATACCCTTGCATGGATCACAGTGTTCGCATATCTCTGCTTTGAATTGAAGGTTAAGTCCTTTAGGAAGAATCTGGCTGAATATCTGTTTCCCTGTCCAGTAGGGTTCCCCATCCTCGGTTCCTGCAGGCTCTGGCAGTTCCCGGATCTCTGATTTCCCAAGCAGTTCCAGAGCATCACTCTTATTTATCTTATCTTTACTGTTCGTTAGCAGGAAGAGTCCGGATATGTGGTCGTGGATTCCGCCTATAATGGGTCCTCCAAACCTCGGGGATAAAATGTTCTCCTGCACATGCATCAGGATCTTTGCCTCAGAACGAGCTTCTTCGGTCTGAGGCACATGCAGGTTCATCTCGTCACCGTCGAAATCTGCGTTATAAGGCGGGCATACTGCAGGATTGAGCCTGAATGTCTTATATGGCAGCACTTTTATCTCATGAGCCATAATGCTCATCCTGTGAAGCGAAGGCTGCCTGTTGAATAGCACAACATCGCCATCCTTTATCTGTCTATCAACTTTCCATCCAAGTTCAATCAGACTTGCAAGTTCCTCACAGTTACTATCAGTGATTTTTACCCGACGCCCGTCTGCTCTGATGATATAGTTTGCACCAGGATGATTATCAGGTCCACGTCTTACATATTCTCTCACTTCATCGATATTTCTTGGGGTTACGTTCAAAGTGATGGTAAGTTCTTTTGCTATCTCGTGGGGTACACCTACCTCGTATATTCTGAGATTAGGGTCGGGTGAGATCACAGTTCTTGCAGAGAAGTTGACACGTTTGCCTGACAGGCTTCCCCTGAACCGTCCTTCTTTTCCTTTCAACCTCTGGGATAGGGTCTTAAGCGGTCTGCCCGATCTGTGTCGTGCAGGAGGCACACCAGAGACCGCATTATCAATGAATGTGGTTACATGGTACTGCAGTAATTCCCATAGATCTTCTATGATAAGTTGTGGCGCCCCTGCTTCCCTGTTCTCCTGGAATCTCTGGTTGATTCTGATTATATCTACCAGTTTATGGGTCAGGTCATCTTCGCTGCGCTGGCCTGATTCAAGTGTAATCGATGGCCGCATAGTGACAGGCGGCACAGGCAGTACTGTCAGAATAGTCCACTCAGGCCGGGCATTATGGGGGTCCATGCCGATTACTTCTATATCTTCGTCTGTTATTCTCTCAAGACGTGAGCGTATATCAGTCGGCATCAGCTTATGCTCGTTCTCGATATAGGTTGTGGGTTTCTCGAATTTGATCTCCTGCTGGGCCTCGCCACAGTACATACATTTTCCAGCTTTTCGAGCTTCCTTGAATACCTCGTTAACAACATCCTCGATCGACTGTCCCATTTTTTTAAGTGTTTTTATCTGTTCAACATATCTCTTCTTCTGGGCAGGCTCAAGAAGCAGTGCTCCGCAGCTCCGGCAGGTTGCCCGCAGGATCTTGCGTATCAGCTTGGCAAAACCAACATGGATAACTGGTGCCACAAGTTCGATATGCCCGAAATGTCCGGGGCACTCACCTGCTCTGCCCCCGCATGTTTTACATCGCAGGCCAGGATCAATAACTCCGAGTTTTGTATCCATTAATCCCATTTCAATCGGAAATCCGTCATCATCATACGTATCCGCCGTTATGATTCTTGTGACGCTCATTTTCCGGAATTCTTTTGGTGAAATAAGTCCGAATTTTACCTGTTTTATTCTTTTTGGAGTTGTTATCATCGTCTCCTCCTAAACAGCGTCCTCAAGCACAAGTCGTGGTGCAACGCCGAGGGATAGGATCTCATCAAGCAGTAGTTTGAATGCATAGCTCATTTCAACAGGATGTATATCTGTCTCTGCATCACAGGCCGGGCATATGGTGATGTTTCTTCGTTTATCAAGGGTGCCAATCATGCCACAGGCAGAACAGACGTATTCCACTACCCTGTCGGATTCATCAAGCAGCCTCTCTTTTAAGGCCATAGCAGCGCCATGCCCTATAAGAACATCGCGTTCCATCTCTCCAAACCTCAAACCGCCTTCCCTTGCCCTGCCTTCTGTCGGCTGCCGGGTCAATACCTGGACAGGTCCCCTGGACCTGGCATGCATC
This sequence comes from Candidatus Methanoperedens nitratireducens, assembly GCF_000685155.1. Lineage (GTDB taxonomy): Archaea > Halobacteriota > Methanosarcinia > Methanosarcinales > Methanoperedenaceae > Methanoperedens > Methanoperedens nitratireducens. The sequence continues at coordinate 341,755 of NZ_JMIY01000002.1, read as the reverse complement.
TTTGACGATACCATGTGGTAGAGCTTCTGATACAGAATAACTCCTACAAATATATCAGCATGAATCCTGTTTCCGGTTATACCGTCATAAAGTATCTCTTTACCTGTATGCGAGTAGCCAAATTTTTTAAGGCCAGAGCGCAATTCATCCTCAGAGGCTCCTGAGAATGATGTACCGTCCATATGTCTTCCCTCAAGTGAACCCACTTTGCCGCCTATCATCTCAAGGACATGGCCCACTGTCATTCGTGATGGTATGGCATGCGGGTTAACTATAAGATCAGGAACTGTACCATTCTCTGCAAACGGCATATCCTCGTGCGGTACTACGAGACCGATTACCCCTTTCTGTCCGTGACGGGAGGCGAACTTGTCCCCTATCTCAGGTATTCTCTGGTCTCTTGTCCTGACTTTTGCAAGTCGTGAACCGTTCTCTGATTCGGTCAGTATCACTGTATCAACTATACCTTTCTCATTTGAGCGCATCGTGACTGAGCTCTCTCTGCGCTGGAGAGGGCTGATTCCAAACTCAGTCGGCTCTTCCAGGAATCTTGGAGGGCTTGTTTTGCCTATAAGCACATCATTTGGTCCAACAGGTATCTCAGGATTGACTAATCCATCACTATCAAGTTGTTTATAAACATCAGCGCCCCGTGCCCCTCTCACCTCTGCATCAGGAATCTCGAATTTGTCTTCCTGTCCACCCGGATATTTTCTCTCTTCTCCCTCGTTTGTCCTGAAGAAATGGCTTCTTCCGAGTCCCCGGTCTATCGAACCTTTGTTTATGATCAGCGCATCCTCTATATTATAACCTTCATAGGATAACACAGCTACTACGAAATTCTGCCCTGCAGGTCGCTTATCGAACCCGATGGCCTCAGCAGTCTGCGTGGTCACCAGTGATCTTTGCGGGTAATGGAGAACATGGGCTCTTGTATCAGGTCGAAGCTTCATATTAGGCATCGACATACCAAGACTTTGTTTGATCATACCTGCTCCCATCGTATTCCTGGGGGATGCATTATGCTCAGGAAAAGGCACCATGCCTGCGCCAACACCCATGATCAGAGCAGGATCTATCTCAAGATGCGTATGTTTTGGTGTTATATCCGTTTCATCAATTGCTATAAACGCATTTTCTTCTTCTTCTGCATCAAGATACTCTATTAAACCTTCATTCACAATGCCTTCAAATGTAATTTCCCCATTCTTTAATTTCTCAATATGTTCTTTTGTTATAAGAGGTACACCTTTTTCTACGATTATAACAGGACGTCTTGCCCTGCCCTGATCTGAATTGATGTATATCTCACTCGTATCCTCATAGAAAATGATGTTAATCTGTTTCTTGAGTTCACCCTGCCTCCGTTTCTTTCTCAGTTCTGCTACCAGTTCTTTTGGTCTGTCATGGGTACCTACGAGTTCGCCGTTTAAGAAAATCCTTGTTCTATTCAAATATATCAGCCTCCTCTTCAGGCTCTATTTTTGCTTCTTGTGCTTCTTCGAGTGCCTCAAGTTCTGTCGCATAGGTAGTAGGCACTTCTTCAACTCCTACAAGCTGCGGGATGATCGGCTGTACACCCTTTTCATAGAGATAGTTCTTAAGTTGCCTGTCATCTCCTGCGGCAGTGGATATTTCGACCAGTTGTGCAAAATTCTTAACGAGTCCACAATTAGGTCCTTCTGGAGTTTCTGTGGGGCATATTCTTCCCCACTGTGTAGGGTGCAGGTCTCTTGCTTCGAAATGAGGCTGTGATCTTGATAACGGTGATATGACCCTGCGCAAATGCGACAGCGTGGCAATATAGTCAGTGCGGTCAAGCAGTTGTGATACGCCGGTACGACCTCCGACCCAGTTGCCCGTGGCTAATGGATGTACAAGACGCTCAGTCAGTACATCTGAGCGCACGACAGTGGCAACATTCAGGTCTCTGTTTCTCATACTTGCCCTCTCAAGCTGGTATTTGATGTCCCTTGTGAGCCTGTTGAATGAGACTCTGAACAGATCTTCCATCAGGTCACCTGCCAGTTTTAGCCTTTTATTTGCATAATGATCTTTATCATCGCTCTCCCTTTTGCCAAGGGCAAGTTCAAAGCACGCCTGAGCCATGCGGCCGAGGAACTGGGCTTTCAGAAGACGATGGGCCTCATCGTTCCCAAGGTGAGGAAGTAAGTACCTGTCAATCACGTAATTTGCTCTTTTTATCTGGTATTCTCTGGCCTGGCCGGATGCTACCCGTGTCCCTATTTTCTCCATTGCTTTCTCTTTATTGCCAACTTCTGCTTCTTCCAGGTTCTCAAGCATGAATTTAATAATCTCAGGATCATCGGACACAGCGTTCACAATATCCTGATCAGTTTCAAGACCCAGCGCACGGACAAGGGTGACAAAATTGATCCTGCCCGATATGGATGGGAATGAAACCTCAAGAATGGATTTTCTATTCCGCTCTACAACTACCAGTGCACGATAACCCCGCCTCTGTGAGAATACCTTTGCCACCTCTATGTTCTCGCCATAGCGCTCCTCGAATTCAACAAGGATTTTATTTGGAGCAAGGTCTTCAAGCGTAGTAATAACCCGCTCTGTGCCGTTAACTATGAAATACCCTCCGGGATCCTGGGGATCCTCTCCCAGTTCGACCATTTCCTTCTCTGTCAATCCTACGAGGTTACATTTTTTAGACCATACCATTATAGGTAAAAGTCCAATTTCAGCTTCTTTCTCTTCTTTTTCCCCATCAGGGCTGATAATGGTCATGCCAAGATAAAGTGGTGCAGCATACGTTATATTCCTCAGTCTTGCCTCTGTGGGATAGAGTTTATCGACCGCACCGTCCGCTTCTCTTACTATCGGATGGCTTGTACGGATTTTTCCAAGTCTGACATATACACCTTCAATATCGGTTTCTATGATCCTCTGCTCATCAATAACTTTCTGGATACCATAATCCAGAAAATCATTGAACGAATCTACGTGGTGACGCACAATATTATCATTTGTAAAATACACATCTGATAGCATTCTTCTATCTAACATATTACCTCTATTACCTCTAATTACGCGATAACCAGACGGTAGAAAATGGCTCTACCTGCCGTTGGACTTTCGCGGATGATACGTATAACATCGCCAACTTTTGCTTTAATGGCTAAAGCTGCCGGATCAGATACACGAATCTTGGGCATCTGTTCTTTCTCTATATTATACTCAGATAGTATCTTTTTAAGAGTATCCTCATCTAAAATTTCGTGCCTTGGTACCAGTTTATGTTCTAAGGGCCTAAACTCCCGTCCAGTATGCTCTTTCTCCTTCATTTAATTTACCTCACAGGTAAAGCGGGCTCGGAGGGATTTGAACCCTCGACCATCGGGTTTCTTCTCAATTCGCTTTGAATAAAAGCCCGGTGCTCTGCCTGACTGAGCTACGAGCCCAAATATATTACCCTCTAATCTCATACCTATACTTCTAATCAGGGATAATAAACGCTCAATCAATTGCAAGTTCTATTAAAACCTCGTGGATGTGCGCCCCTCAAACGATCTTATTTTACTTAAATCTTTCTATGTTTTTCATCTTTTAATAGCTTTCGCATTGGTTCATCGATTAACATCATATATTTCCCACAAGGTCTATGAGTGCAGCCTTCGGGTCTTTTGCTCGAATGATACCTGAAGCAAGAAGTACGCCCGCTGCTCCCAGCTCAAGCGCAGCAGCAACATCATCCCCTCTGGATATGCCCGCACCGCACAGAACTTCAACATCAGGTTGTATCCTTTTTACGGCACTAACGGATCCTCTTACTATATCAGGATCCGCTTTGGAAACAGGAATTCCTGAGCCTATAAGCTCCGGGGGTTCTATCGCCACGAATTCGGGCGCGAATGTCGCAACTGCCAGGGTAACTGCAACATTATTTGTACATACGATCGTTATCAACTCTGATCTTCTTGCGGATTGGATAGCCGAATCTATATCAGCCAGGAGAAGGCGACGCTCTGAGTGGTTGATGAGTGTTCCCGTGGCACCTGCTGACCTGACGCAATCGGCTGTGATATGGCCGGTATGGCTCCCGGCTACCACACCATCTATATGCTGGGCAAAAACCGGTATTTTTACAGAACATGCTACCCTGTATATATCAGGCGCCTGGGGAACTGCAATAATCTTAACTCCCGAGTCCGCACTTACTTCCTCGCAATATTTTGCCATCTTTACCGCATTTTCCCCCATACCCTCGGTGTATGTTTTGAAATTCAATACTATCAGCGGTTTTTTCCCCATGAGCGCACCTTTAAAAAATCAACCAGTATAAACTTCTTCGTGTGGATGTACCACTACACCGCTTGAGGTGATATCGTATGGATGTATATTCTGGCTGTGGTTAGAACCTCTCATCTTGAAGATCTCGATACTGCGGACCCTTACAGAATCTGTCCGCTTGTAGTACATCAGGATCGTTCCTTCAGTAACAAAAGTCTCTACACCAAACCTTCCTATCATATTATCATCTGTGATCTCACATGTCATTAATGAGGTCAATCCCAGGATCTCAAGCGTTGTACTTAATTTCAAAAGTTCAACCCTTATCTTCGCCGGATCCTGAAGATAGAAACCTATAGATGTAGTCCCGTCGACTAAAGCCCTTTTTGCATCGATATCCTCCTGTATCGCTATGATCTGGTCCAGCATGGAGCGCATATCAAAAGGCCTGACATCGACATATTTTTCATGTGATGGAATACCTATTTTTGTAGAACATGCATCAAGTATCGCAAGCTTGCCTTCGTCCTCCAGAGCCTCAAAATCCCATCCGAACATTTTCACGTTCTCCCTGACCTGTTCAGGACGTTCTTCTGTCGCTATGAATATACCGTTCTCTCCATATTTCGTAATACCGTTATAAAGATACTGTAGTCCGAATATAGTCTTACCTGCCCCGGCTGACCCGGATATAAGGTATGTTCTATTTCTGAGTATTCCCCCTCCGCACAATTCATCAAACCCCGGGATTCCTGTTGGAACACGGTGTGAGCCAATCATATCTGTTTTAATCTGTTTTTTATCTGCCATAGCTAAACACCTGGATGAGTATTTACTGTTTTACTTAAATACCTTATTACATATTAAGGATTATGATGCTTATATGTTAAGGATGATTATGAACCGACTCGGGGATTCAAAAAAAAACCTGGTGTTCATTCTACTTTTTAAAACTTCTATAAATAATTAAACATTATTGTAATATTTTACAATAAATTTATGTAATTGTAATACCTATTCGGTGCAGTGATATCCTCATGGTGCTTCCTGATAAATTCAAATGCGTTATAACAAACTGGGATTATATCTATGATCTCTGCAGGCATGTTGCAGATGATATAAAGAGCTCAGGCTATAAACCCGATATAATAATCGCACTTGCACGTGGCGGCTGGTTTGCAGGACGTGTGCTCTGTGATTTTCTCGGACTAAATGACCTGACAAGCCTTAAAGTTGAACATTACGTAGGCACAGCAAGTGCTGGCGGCGGTCCTGCTATCAGGTACCCCCTCACAAATAACGCGGCAGCAGGTAAGAAGGTACTTATCGTAGATGATATCACAGATACAGGCAAGAGTATCGTACATGCAAGAGATTATGTGACCGAGCAGAACCCTGCAGAGGTAAGAACCGCTGTCCTCCAGTATCTCTACACATCCGAGATCAGACCCGATTACTGCGGTGAGATCGTGCAGGAATGGGCATGGATCGTGTATCCATGGAACTTTATAGAGGATATGATCGATATTATCTCAAGGCTTATGGTAAAGGAAAAACTCCCTGAGTGGAGCATAGAAAAAATACGATCGGGATTATTAAAATATCATAATATCGACCCTATCAGCTTTGAGATAGCCCAGCCAAACAGGATGGATGAGATACTCGGGGAAATGGTAAGAAGAGGGCTACTCAAAACAAAAACAGTTTCGGGTGAAAAAACATGGAGCTACGAAGGAGCGTGAGCTAATGAATGCTGATATAGCAATAATCGGAGGCAGCGGTGTTTATGATACATCCATGCTGGACAATGTAAAAGAGGTCAAGATCAATACCCCATACGGGAGGCCATCTGATGTTATTACAATAGGGTCTTTTGGAGAGGTAAATGTCGCATTCCTTCCAAGGCATGGAAAAGGACACCATATCTCACCCTCCAGGTTGAATTCCCGTGCGAATATTCTTGCCCTTAAGAAGCTTGGTGTTAAAAGGATAATCTCAGCATCCGCTGTTGGGAGTCTAAAACCTGAGCTAAAACCACTTGATATCGTGATCCCTGATCAGATCTTTGACAGAACGAGGATACGGGATAGCACGTTCTTTGAGGATGGGATCGTTGTTCATATCGGCTTTGCTGATCCATTCTGTCCTGAGATGTCATCCCTGCTGGCTGATATCACAAATGAACTCGGGCATACTGTCCATAAAAAGGGAACATATGTCTGCATGGAGGGACCGCAGTTCTCCACACGGGCCGAGTCAAGGGTCTACCAGAGCTTAGGGTTTGATATAATCGGGATGACCGCTCTCCCGGAGGCAAAACTTGCACGTGAAGCAGAGATATGCTACAGTATCATTGCAACGGTGACCGATTATGACGTATGGCATGAGGAGGATGTGAGTATCGAAACCGTGATAGCAAATGCGATTAAAAACGAGGAGACCGTGCGCGGTATCATTAAAGAAGCTATTCCCAGAATACCACATGATAGAACCTGCATCTGTGCAAGCGCGTTATCAGGGGCAATAGTGACCGCACCGGATATGATCCCTGATGAGACTAAAGGAAGATTGAACGATCTGATTGGTCAATATATTTCAGGATAATTATATACTTCCAGGTGGATGAATTGCTCATGACAGAGGATAAGTACTCCAAAGATTCTATAGATACTCTAATAAACGGGCGGGGTATATCTATCATAGAGATGGGGCGCGACGATGTGACTGTTTCCTGCACGCAGGGTAAAATAATTTTATGGTTTGGCAGGCAGGTTAGCGAATCATTAATCCAGCAGATCATTTTCAGGATATCGAATATAGACTCATCAATAACTTACGAGCAGGAGATATTGTGTGATTTTAATACGATCTCAGAGTATGAGAGTATGGGCTATACATTAGTATCATATGCAAAAACAAAAGGAGAATACAGGACTATATTCAACCTGCAGTTCTCTAAGAAATCTGCACTTGCCCATTTAGTAAGATCGATCATCGGTCAACTCAAAGAAAAAGATGTAAAAAAGATCCTTCACTGGGACGGAAGCCCTGATAAGATAGTTCTGGTATATAACGAGTTAAAGGATCTTGAGAACTGGGTAGTAAAGCGGGTTGAGTATAAAGCTGTTGAGGAGAAAAGTGTTTACTTATGAACATAGAAAAAAAGGAATGTGAAGCTACAATTGCATCGATGAACTTTATTGCAGCCCACATCAGAAAAATAGCATCTGAACTGGATACAAGATCTGTAACGTCTCTTGTAGACAGCATAATGACTTCAAAAAGGATATTCTTAATGGGTGCAGGAAGATCCGGTCTTGCAGCAAGGGCCTTTGCAATGAGACTGATGCATATGGGATTTTATGTCTACGTTGTGGGCGAAACAACAACCCCGGCGGTAAATGCTGAGGATATGGTAATCGCAGTATCAGGTTCAGGTGAGACTCCTTCCATTGCGAGTCTTGGCGCTATTGCAAAAAGAATTGGCTCAAAACTGGCTACCGTAACCTCAAACAGGGATTCTACCCTTGGGAGGATCTCAGATATTGTCATTTTAATCCCTGGAAGGACTAAAGAGGATATAATCTATGAAGATTACCACGAGCGCAGGATGACAGGTTACACGCAGCTTGCACCTCTTGGAACTGTTTTTGAGATATCTGCACTGGTATTTCTTGATGCTGTTATCTCAGAGTTGATGGTCAGAACAGGGGCAAGTGAAGCTGAGTTAAAATCAAGGCATACATTATTTGAGTGATAGGCATGTTCTGTGAGCGGGTAAAAAATATTGATATATCAGGAATTCGCAAGATGTTTGAAGGGGCTGGCCCGAATGCCATTAACCTTGGACTCGGCCAGCCTGATTTTGATACACCAGAGCATATTAAAAAGGCGGCTATCGATGCGATCAATAATGGCTTTACAGCATATACAGTGAACCTCGGGATCCCGGAGCTGCGTGAGGCTCTGTGCAGGAAGTTTGAGCGGGAGAACCATTTTACTGTTATGCCGGATGAGGTAATGATCACATCCGGAGCATCCGAGGCGCTTCATCTAGCGCTTGTGGCCCTGATAGATAGGGGGGATGATGTTCTTATTCCCGATCCTGGCTTTGTATCTTATTCTGCTTTAACAAGGATGGCAGGGGGAAGGGCTGTGGGTGTACCTCTTGGAGAAGGGCTTACAGTTAGGCCAGAGGAAGTGAATGAATCTATTACTCCCAGAACAAAGGTACTTATTATAAATTCACCCTCGAACCCCACAGGGACTGTTCAGAGAGAACATGAGATCAAAGCATTAGCAGAGATCGCAGAGGATAACGGCATTACAATAATCTCTGATGAGGTCTATGAGCATTTCATATACGAAGGTGAACATATCAGCCCTGCGCAGTTCACTGATAATGTTATTACCATCAATGGTGTCTCCAAGACATACGCAATGACAGGCTGGCGCATCGGCTATGCAGCAGCAAGAAAAGAATATATCGAGCAGATGCTCAAAGTGCATCAGTACATCCAGGCATGCGCAAACTCAATAGCTCAGAAGGCGGCACAGGCAGCCATTGAAGGGCCGCAGGACTGCGTCAGCGAGATGCGCGCAAGCTTCAGAGCAAGGAGGGATGTATTGCTTGAAGGGCTGTGTGCTATGGGTATTAAATGCATCAGGCCTGAGGGGGCGTTCTATGCATTCCCGGAGATCGAGGATGAAGATGCGCCGCAGAGATTGATAGAGAACGGTATTATCGTTGTTCCGGGCACGGCTTTTGGTGAGAACGGAAAAGGGCATATAAGGATATCATACTCTACATCTATCGAGAATATAAGGCGGGCACTTGGGATAATGGAGAAAGTGCTATGCTAAACGATAAGTCTTTTCTTCATCAGGTTAATCGATAATATAAAAAATATAAGTGAAAAGAGTATGATCCATGCTAAACTCACAGGTATAAACCCGCTCGGGTCTGCAAACGTAAGAGAGCGTACAATAATGACAACATGTGTCAGTGGCAGTGCTGCTATTGCGAAATACTGCAGGGACACAGGTAGAAGCGAGAGCGGGAAAAAGGTACCGCTGAAGAGGAACATGGGCGTTATGAATAGAAATGTGGGATAATTAAGAGAATCTATGTTCGGGGATATGGCTGTAAAGCACATGCCGATGGTTGCAAAGAGAAGGCCAGCAATAAAAGAGAACGGGATTACAAGCAGTGAGGAGGGGAATTCGATGACTCCAAAGGCTGCCAGCACCGGCAGTATTATCACCGTATTTATCGTACTTCGCGTGGCACCCCAGAGCAGCTCACCTGCTATCACTTCTTCAATTGAGATGGGTGTTGCGATTATGGCATCAAAGGTCTTCTGATAATACATCCGCACATAAGAGGCAAAGGTACATTCAAAAAAGGATGTATTCATAATCGAGATGGCTATCAGGGCAGGAGCAATGAATCTGGGATAAGACATACCATCGATCTCATCTACAAAAGCCCCAACCCCAAATCCAAGAGCAAGGAGATACAGCACGGGCTGCAGGAAAGGGGGAATGAAATTCACTTTGTATGTTTTCATGAATACGTCCTTATTGCGAAGCCAGATCTTCCACACGCTGCGGGTGAGTTTTGGAATCTCAAAGTAAGACATTGTTCAATCCCTGAGTTTTTTCCCTGTGAGTTTTAAAAATACATCCTCAAGCGTTGCTCTTCTGGCGATCACGTGTCCAAGCTTGCATTTCTCTAAAAGAGCATTGGTGATTTTCTGCGGATTATCTGTGTATACCTGTATCATGTCCCCCATTACTTCATAATTTGCAGATGTTCTATCCAGATAGTCTATTGCCACTGGATTTTTTTCAACTTCTACAATATCGGTCCCCACATATCCCCTGACCAGTTCATCCGGCTTTCCTTCAACCAGGATCTTACCATTGTCCATGATCACAAGTCTGTCGCATAAGCGCTCAGCTTCCTCAAGATAATGGGTCGTGAGTACAATCGTGCTCCCCTGCGACTGCAGTTTTTTAATTCTATCCCAGATAAGATGTCTTGCCTGGGGATCAAGCCCGACAGTCGGCTCATCCAGGATCAGCAGTCTGGGATCATTGATAAGAGATCTTGCAAGTATCAACCTCCGCTTCATCCCTCCTGATAACTGTATAATCGATGTATCTTTTTTATCACGCAGTTGAACAAAATCCAGAAGTTCATCTATTCTCTTCTCTGCCTCAGTGCGCGGGATATCAAAGTAACGTGAATATACCAGCAGGTTCTCATATACTGTAAGATCAGGGTCAAGATTTGTCTCCTGAGGTACAACCCCCAGAAGTCTCTTGATCTCCCGCTGGTATGTGTTCACATCCATTCCAAATACCTCAAGCTTTCCACCACTTTTGGGTGATATACACTGGATCATCTTCATCGCAGTGGTCTTACCTGCGCCATTGGGGCCGAGAAACCCGAATATCTCACCCTCCTCAACTGTAAAACTTATGTTATCTACAGCGGCAAACTCACCAAAGCGCTTCATCAGATCCCGGGCCACGATAACAGAGACTATAACAAACCACCACTTCAATATCTGTGATTATGGCACTTGTGCTTTTCGATTGCTTTTATCTGGTGAGCTAGCTATATTAGTTTATAACACCTACATTAAATCAGCATCTTATAAGATACGGGGAGTGATGATATAAGCATTGGTCGTTACTTCAAAAGAAGCGACGAAGGCTATTTGAATAAAATTGAGCGACATTACGATGAGAGAAAAGGAGATTACATAAGAAAAAGATTTTATAACAGTTTTTTTTCGAATTGCTACTCCGATTTTATTGCGATCGCTGTAGCTATCCCTCTTGGTCTTAAGCCAAAATCAGGTAAGAGCAGGAAGCATACTGAAGCAAAAAGATACAGGGAGTTCAATAAGCGTGGTTTCCCGGTCCCAAAATTGCTGGAGGAAGGGGAGGATTATCTGGATATTGAATTTATCAAAATGAAAGAATTATCCCGCCTGCTAAGAGATAAAAATGCGAGTAAGCAAAAAAAAATTGAAATCGTTAAAAGGGCTGCAGCCGAAATAAGAAGAATACATGATGCTGGCTTTGAACTGGGCGATGCAAACGTGCATAATGTGGGCTGCAGACCGGATGGCAGGATTGTACTCTTTGATTTTGAGCATCAGCAGATAAAAGAAAACAGGGAGAAAGACTACTCAACATTTGCCAGAAGCGCAGCGTATGAGATCCCGGACTCTTCTGATTTAAGAGATATCCTGACTGGCATAGCAGAGGGATATGGCGAAGACCTCACGCGGAAAATAAGCATTGTACCCTATATGTTTGTCATCTTCCTCTTAGAGAATAAATCGAAGAACCTGCTTGAACTGATAAAGGCAAAGAGGCACGGGATCAAACGATAACGAAATACACGATATACAAAAGATAATTATAGAGCAAGTATATTTAATTTAGTATCAGGGAGGAAAACCATGCGTTTTGAGACTACTGTAGAGCAGATAATCCAGCGAACCCCGGATGTTATGAGCTTCAGATTCAACAGACCCGGAGGATTTGATTTTATTGCCGGGCAGTATATGTTCATAACTCTAAAAAGCGGGGGCAAGAAACTGGAAAAACATTTTACTATATCGAGCAGCCCGACTGAATCAGATTATATTGAACTGACAAAGAAGCTGACAGGACATGAGTTCGCAAATGCCCTTGCAGCACTGAAAGTGGGGGATAAGGTGACCATCAATGGTCCTGTTGGGGATTTCACATTTAAAGGTAAATATGATAAAATCGCCATGCTATCAGGCGGTATAGGCATAACCCCGCTGCGGAGCATGATCCGGTATGCTACTGATAAGCAGTTGAAGACTGATATAATCCTGCTATACTCCAACAGGTCTGAGGATGATATCGCGTTCAAGGATGAACTTGATGAGATGCAGAGGAAGAATAAGAATCTTAAGGTAGTGCATACTATAACAAGGCCAGGTGAAAAATGGAAGGGACCCACAGGGCGCATCGATAAAGAGATGATACAGAGGGAGATCCCGGATTACATGGGGCGCATCTTCTATATCAGCGGCCCGCAGAAGATGGTGGATTCCATGACAGCGGTATTAAAGGATATGAAGGTACCGAATAAACAGATAAAACAGGAATACTTCCCTGGATACTGATATACTATCTCAGGTACGTCCACTCATCGGTTTTGTATTTTTTCTCAGCAAGCTCTCTTGCCCGCATAATCTCCCTCTCGCTCCACGTGCCGAACTCATGCTCCTTGTTCTCTGTGTTCGTCTTCGACGCGCCGCAGGCGAACGCTTCGATAAGAGCGCCGCAGACAGCCGTTTTGTCCACGTCGCAGTGCTTTAAGATGCATGTAACCCTCTCCTCCGCGCTATGTATCATCTTATCACTGATCTTCTGCCTGCTCACATTCAACACACTGAACATTATCCTGAGATCAAGCCCGTACAGCAGGGTGCCGTGCTGAAGCAGTACACCCCTGCGTCTTGTCTGCGCGCTGCCTGATATTTTCTTGTTATCCACGAGAATATCATTTATAGGCCGAAACTCAGCAGTGATGCCTATGTGCTCAAGGCCTCTGATTATCCAGCCGCAGATCAGTCTGTATGATTCTATGATATTTTTCGGGAACATGCTGGCAGGTGCAATCACGCTGTAGGTTAGCTCGCCCTCATAATCGTGGTATACCGCCCCTCCGCCTGTCCACCGCCTGATGCAATCAACACCCAGTTCCCTGCATACATCAAGGTTCACCTCATCTCTGATGCCCTGGAAATAGCCAATGGAGACCGCGCATGGTTTCCAGATATAGAACCTTATAGTCGGCGGCGATGAGCCGTCCATTATCCCCTCGCTCACGGCCTCATCAATAGCCATATTCATATAAGCATCATGAACCTCTGGTCTGACTATCCTCCACTTCATTTCAGCGTCTCCCGGATCACAGAGGCCAGCGACTCAGGGCCAATACCTATCATCTGGGCATCATGGGCCTGCGCTATCCCCTGAATTATGGAGGCAATCGTATCTATGCTTGCGTCTTTTCCCAGGCCGATCATACTCTCTTCTATTCTATCCAGAACATCCTCTGGATGCAGAAAAAAATCTCCAGTTATCTTGATTCTTCTGATAATCCCATCGTACTCCACTTCTACTTTTACAAGCTTTCCTTCTTTGACCTTCTGGCTTGTAGATGCAATCACGTCTATAGCTCCCCGATCTATTAAAAATTAGACTGGAAATGTTTACGGGGCTCTTGGCTTTATTTTATTTGAGCCGCAGTTCGGGCACTCGGTTGCACCTTTTTTAATAAATGTCTTCTTACACGATCTGCACCAGAACATTCCGCGTTCCTGTCCCATCGCTGCAAGATCTTCGGGCTTTACTTCAAAAGGTGTATATGTGCTGCACATGATTCCTACCTCCTTTCATAATGATGTTAGTTGCCCTTATATTAAAGTTTTTGCAACTTAATAAAATCATTTATACAATATATATCTATAGATATATAGAAAAGATACATGAAACGACCTGTAGAGGGCGATAGTTATGTATCTTTCCTACAGATCTACTGAACTCAACTAGTATTGTGCACCAGTCGGTTGTTCTGCCGAGCGGTTTCTCAATTTTGCATAGAACTCTTTCTGTCTCTTCTTCTCTGCAGGGTCTTCTTTTGCAACTTTGACTTTCTGTGCATTTTCTGCATTATCCAACGAGCTTTCTAGTCCAACCATTTTTTTTTCACCTCCTTAAAACTGTCACATTTAATCATTACGTAACTTATATTTATACTTATCTTCTTGTATTTCAAGAGCTCAGATTCTTAAGACAGTTACTAACATATCCTTTTAAACATTCGTGCCTGGAAACCATGGTACTTACAATATCCTTCTGCATCCTTCTGATCTATGGTCCTGCTGTCAAACGAGGAGAGATCAGAGGAATATAACGCAAATGGTGATTCCCTGGCAACAACTTTTGCACTGCCTTTATAGAGCTTGACCTTTACATTCCCTGTGACCCTCTCCTGGGTCTTATCAATAAAAGCATTTAAATCCGAGTACAGGGGCTCATCCACAAGACCCTTATATGCAAGCTCGCTCCAGGTTTCGTCAACGAATGATTTAAACCTCAGCTCATCCCTTGTAAGCACAAGCCTTTCCAGGTCTTTGTGTGCTGTTAACAGTATTGTGGCAGCAGGGTGCTCGTAGTTCTCCCTTGCCTTAAGGCCAAGTACCCTGTCCTCGATCATATCCGTGCGCCCTACACCATGGGCACCACCTATTTTATTAAGTCTCTGGATCAGTGAGACGCCGCCAATGCTTTCGCCATTCAGTGATACAGGAACGCCCTCTTCAAAACCTATATCAATCGTCTCAGCGTCAGGCCCTTTCTCCGGAGGAGCAGTCCACTCAAATATATCCTCAGGAGGGATGAAACCAGGTTCTTCAAGGTGACCTCCCTCTATACTGCGGCTCCATATATTCTCATCTATGCTCCAGGGCTTTGATTTCGTGACAGATACAGGTATCCCGTTTTTCTTTGCATATTCGATCTCCCACTCACGTGTTAAGTTCATGTCCCTCATAGGAGCAATGACCTCAAGGGCAGTACCTCTGAACACAGCTTCGAATCTCAACTGGTCGTTACCCTTTCCTGTACAGCCATGGCAAAGAGCATGAGCGTTCTCTTTCTGTGCGACCTCCACGACTTTTTTGGCAATGAGGGGGCGTGCTATCGATGTGCCCAGGACATAGCCCTCATAACTCCCATTTGCCTTGATAAGAGGGATGATATAATCTTTTACAAACTCTTCTTTAGCATCTATCGTGTAATGTTTATTGCTGATCATAGACGCTTTTTTCTCCGCCTGCTGAATATCCTTTTCAGGCTGCCCGACATCTACCGTCACAGTGATCGCATAATCGCAGCAGTAATGTTCTTTTAACAGGGGTATGCAGATGGATGTATCAAGTCCGCCAGAGTAAGAGAGTACTACCTTTTTCATAATCCCGGGCTAAATAGTGCGGAAAGATTAATAGTTTTTGTTTTTTGAAGAACAATCAGTGCCTATGAACCTTACTACGAAGCCAAACGCTCAGCTAAGCTAGAAAGTTAATATCAAAAGGTTTATTTAAAAGGACAAACCATGATTTAATAAAGGAGGTTAGTTACTATGGGAGAATATGAAGATACACTTAGAGATATAGAAAAGAACCTGGGGATGGTTCCTGGTTTCGTGAAGAATGTGCCTGAGGATACCGTCGTCCAGCACTGGCCGCTCTTCAAGAAGTATACCCTTGGCGAGAGCAAGATACCAGCTAAGTACAGGGAGCTTATGGGACTGGCAGTCGCCGCAAACGCAAAGTGTCCTTATTGCCAGCTCTTTCACAAAACCGCTGCCAAGTTACGCGGTGCGACTGATGAGGAACTTGCTGAGACAGGATTTCTGGCCAGCTATTTTGCAGCATGGGGCGATATTATGCATGCCCAGGACTACGACTATGATACCTTCTCCAGAGAACTGCAGCAGATAACCGAGCATCTTAGAAAGGAGCCTCTGCTGAGGAGGGTTGTTATAAGATAGGGCCAGGTATGCCATACTTACTTATAAGACATAAGGTCAAGGATTATGCCAGGTGGAAGCCTGTGTTTGAGGAGCACGGCAGCACACGCAAGGATAAGGGTTCTAAAGGAGGTTATCTTTTCCGCAGCAGTGATGACCCTGATGAAATCGTAATCCTTCTGGAGTGGGATGATCTTGGGAGGGCCAGGGAATTTGCCCGATCTGAAGATCTACGGCAGGCAATGAAGCGGGCCGGTGTTTCCGATAAGCCAGATGTGTACTTTCTCGAAGAAATTGAACGAGTATCCGTGTGATTGGTGGGCACCAGCGGGTGAAAGTATTCCTTCGAAAAAAGCGATTTGAACTTATATGGGCCCGCTGAGATTCGAACTCAGGATCTTCGCCGTGTGAGAGCGACGTCATAGCCGACTAGACCACGAGCCCAAAGATGGCAGATTATAGCGTGTATTCCTAATAAGGATTTGCATTTAACGTTAACAATATCGATTAACCTCAGTATCACTGCCCGGAATCAAACATCTTTACCAGCCTCACATCTATCAATGAGTCATTATCAGCCTCCAATCCCTTTACCCTTAGAATATTCCCTTTCCAGTTGATTAATTCAGCAGAAGATATCTGGACCTGATGATTATCAGGGGTTTTATTGCTCTTATGTACTATCAGGAGAGATATTCCTTTTTCAAGTTTTTGTGTGATGTTTTGAAGGATATGCTCGAAATCAGAGTATATCAATATATCAGCTAAACCTGCATTAGATTTTTTAATTACACCGATAGGTTCTATATTTAAATTCAACCGTAGCACCCCATTAGCGTTTTTGAGCATGATGGCAGGCGAGGGATTGTTATTTATGATAGTATACCTTGAAAGGCCCCCATCATACTCACATACAAATATACAATACTATAATATATATCTATCCATTTTAATAATAACAATAATAGTAATGGTAATAATTATTAAATTATATATCAGAGGATGTTCCTACTTCTTTCTCTTGCCCTCATGTATCTTTTTGATTTCTTCCTCTGCTGCCTGCATTTTTGTTCTGTTCTCCTCGTATATCTTTGAGATATTCTCCATCGCGCGCTCAAGTCTTTTTTTGAGTACGAGCAATTCCTGTGTTGAGAGGTTGTAGTCGGGAGTATTCTCAATCCATAACTGCTCTATGTCTATGAGGGCGTTAATGGCAGCCTTTGTCCTGTTTACGGTGTTCTCATCCATAGGCTGCTATAATCCTTTTTCTTAAATTAAACTTTGCACAGCAGGATCAGGAGTGCGAGTATGCTTTTTTGGGCGATAGAATGCCCAGGCAATCCTCAAGCGTACCATTCCCTACTATATCCGGGACTACCCCATACTCTCGCATTGCATCAGCGGTCTTATGCCCGATTGCTATGACTTTGATATTTTTTGCATGGTCCTGGTTAAAACCCGAATATTCAAATGATCTGGCGCTGGTGAAGATCACTGCATCCACATCTTTTAAGACATCTGTAAACATGTTCCCTGCAGGTTCTAACCTGTAAGCTGGAGCCTCTATTACTATTGCCCCTCCTGATATCAGGGACTCTATCAATCGCGTGTCCTGCACCTCTGCTCTTGCAATTCCTATTGTTTTTCCGCTGATATCACCAAGATACCCGGCAAAATTCTCGGATGAGAACCTGGTTATAACCTCACTCGATAAGCCGTGTTCTTCCACCCGCATTGCTGTCTTTGGGCCTACGCTTACTATTCTTACACTTTTTCCTGGCTTTGCTTTTTCAAAGAGTTTATCAACTCCGAGAGCGCTTGTGAAAATAAGGATATCGATCCTGCCTTCTGAGACCATCTCAGCCAGACGGGAGAGGGGCTTTGGGTCTGTGGGTCCTGCTGCACTCATTGTGGATATTATGAATACTTCATGACCATACTGTTTAAATAGCTCGGTGATACCCCCGGATTTTTCCTTAAGTTTGGTAACAGCGATTTTCATATAACTGAAGATCACACATCAAATCTTAAACACTTCTCTCTTAACAGGTGTTGCAAACTTCATTTCCACTTCAGTCCTGTATATCGTATTGTATGTGCAGAATGGTATGATCCTGCCATCAGGCGTGGCATAATGGACAGCGCATCGTTTTATCCTCTCAAGGTCGATATTGTATAAATCCATAAAATGCATAGCTCCAACGAAGAGCGTATTCTGGTTGAATTCTCTAACAGCCTCTCTTGTCCCTTTCGTGAGAATATTAAGGATAAGTTTTTTAATATCTATCGATTTTGGTGCTTTCCTCATATCGATATACTTCGGCAGCGCAGAAATAAGCCTGCCCATTCTTTTTATTTTAGCAAGCGATCTGCCGATCCATTTGTATTTCTCCTGTGCCAGCTCATTGATATACTCAATAATCCCCTCCACATCGACAAAGCGAGTTAAAGGTATCATTTTTCCATCCTCGATGCAGACATATATTCCAGAACCACAGTGCGGATGTACCGTGAATTCAAAATTAGGGACACCCTGATGGGTTGAAGCGAAGCGGGAAACGGGCACGATAAAGGGAACAGGATAGAAATCCTCTGATGTAATAGCTCCGCCTGTCTGTTCTTCTATCAGATCGAGTAGATCGGGAATAGTTATTCTCCTCTTCATCCTGTCTTCACTATGTACCCTTCCTGTAAAGGAAATTGGCTGGAAATTAACACCTTCAACCGTATCTCTGTTATTTACTGCAAATCTGATGATATCTCCTACCTGACCGTCGTTTACACCTTTTGCGAGTGTGGGTACAAGAAAAACACTCCTCAGTCCTGCTGCTCTGCAGTTCTCTATAGCTTTAAGTTTTAATGGAAGAGCATTGTATCCTCTTGTGATCCTGTAGGGTTCCTCTGTTACCCCGTCAAACTGCAAATAAATAGTAGTGAGACCTGCTGTTGCCAGATCCTCGCAGAATTTCTGGCTCTGTGCAAATCTGATGCCATTGGTTGCCATCTGGATCTGCCCGAATTTAAATCCGTGGGCCATCTTAACGATCTGGATGATGTCCCTGTGCATTGTCGGTTCTCCGCCTGTGAACTGAACGGCCGGACACGGCACAGGCTTCTCGTTCCTGAGCATCTGCATCATTACCCTGATCTGATCGATGGATGGCTCATAGAGATAGCTGGATGATGAAGCATTTGAAAAACATACAGGGCAGGCCTGGTTGCATCTGTTTGTAACATCAATGTTTCCCAGGATAGTAGTTGTTCTGTGGGCTGAACATAACCCGCATGATTCAGGGCAATCTCCATTTGTGGATATATTCGGATTTGTTACTCCAGTTCCGTCATGCCAGTAATGATCAAACCGCTTAAACTGCTCTGCGCTTGACCAGTATATATCCCTGAAATATCCATGCTTGCTGCATGTTTTTTCTATCATGATCTCTCCGTTCTCTTCGATAATCGAAGCATCGATCACAGTAAGACATTCAGGACATAATGATTTTGTTGCTCTCATGAGATTAACCCCTTTTTAGGAGAGGACTGAACTCGGTACCTACACTCTGGCCATTTGATTGAAAAACACTCCTGCCTCTCCTGGCTGATTCAAATCAATTGCTTTAATATATATAAGAAATTACACTATTTAAAACTTGCTTGATTAAACAGATAGACCCTAAGCTATATATTACTTTACATCATACGTAAAGCCATACTTATATATCCAGCTGGATATTGCGGTGGTAGACTAAAATGAGCATAGAACCTTCAGCACCCTCTATAATCCTGGTTTTTGTAGCAGGCTTAGTGACTATACTCAAGCCCTGCTGTCTTCCGCTCGTTCCTGCTGTGATGTCAGGCTCAGCAGGAGGCAGATTTCGACCATTAGCCGTTGTATCAGGCCTGACACTCAGCTTTACTATCATGGGTACTCTTGTATCCGGCTTTGGCGCAGTCTTTGCATCTCTTGCTGATTATATGCGCAGCTTATCTATCCTGTTCATAATAGGAATGGGTGCTGTGCTCTTTGATGATGACATAAACGTTGAGTTCATAAAAATCTCAAGCTCAATAACACAGGGCTTAAGGAATAATATCGGGTTTTTAAACAGATCCTCATCAAATATGCCTGAGGGAGGTCTCTTTGGCGGCTTTTTCCTGGGCATGTCTTTAGGTGTCGTCTGGATTCCCTGTGTTGGCCCGATACTCGGCGCTGTGCTTGCGTATGTCGCCTCTGTGGGCAATGTATCCTACGGCGCATGGATGCTGTTTGTCTATTCTGTCGGCATGAGCATTCCCATGCTGTCAATAGCCTATTATGGTAAAAAGGTCACGAATAGATATAAATGGTTCATGAGGAACGGAGAGGTGCTTAAAAAACTCTCAGGCCTTTTACTTATAGCGGTCGGGATTATGTTGCTGTTCAATATAGATAAACTGCTGATCAGGCTGCTTTCACCCTATTTCCCGACTACGTTTTACGGGATATAGGCTTATTTTAATAAAGAGAGTAGAATAGTGATGGTACATAGAGAGGAGAAATACTGGAGTAAATATGCCCGTAGTTACGATGAAGGTGTAGAGTATGTTGTTGGGAAGACTCTTCGTCAAGCAATTGTTAAAAGGTTACTTGGAGAGCGTGATCTAGGAGAAGTTATAGAGTTTGGATGCGGAACAGGATATTTCACTAAAGTAATAGCCAAAAATGCAAGGAATATTATTGCCACAGACCTGTCGGATGAGATGCTGGAAGTGGCAAGGATTCACTTAAAAGATTTCCAGAATGTAACTATACAAAAAGCTAATTGTGAAAGCACATCTTTTCCATCGCAAAGATTTGATACCGTATTTATGGCTAATGTAATACATACTATCGAAAATCCCTATAAAGCACTTCAAGAAAGTCACAGGATTTTAAGAGATGGAGGGTTATTACTTATTACATCCTATACGGATTACGGAGTGAATTGGTTTGAAAAAATAGAATTAAGCCTCAGGTACCTCCAGAAGTTTGGTATGCCACCAGGCTATTATCGAAACTATTCTCCTAACGAACTTGCTCGCCTTGTAGAAAATGCTGGTTTTAAAGTAGAGGAAATTCAACTTATAAGTAATAAAGCAAAAGCATTATATTTAAAGGGTAGAAAGTTTAGTAGCTAACATTTTTACATTAAGTATCCATAATAGTGCGTTAGCATGAACGTTCGAATACTCCTGTTCCTGCTGATAATACTGGTAACCTCAGCGGATGCACAGGAGACGATAGGCGAGGAGCAGATATTGCTCAATGGGTATGTAGACAATTCAGGGAAAGTACTCCTGACAGGCTATGCTACGCCTGAATCCCTGTCTTATATGCCTTTCTTAAATGGCATAAAATACACTTTTGATAACAATACTAACCAGCTCTATGCTGTTACAGATATGCTGACATCAAAGAGCGCAGATACATGGTCGTTTAACTTCTCTTTAGATGGTTACTACTCAGATTACTCTTTAGTGCTCTATCTTCCACCTGGTTCTGAGATAACGAGGTTTGAGATACAACCTGAACTCAACTATCAGTTCCAGATAAAGGAGGACTCGCTTGCCTTATCCATACAGGGATACAGGGTAGTATCACCGTGGATCAGAGTGAACTATAAACTGCCAATCGATGTACCAGACCAATCAAAAGATCTATTTACCCCGCTGGTCTCTATATTACTAATTATTTTGCCGGCTGCTGGAGCTACTTTTGCGTTTTATAGACACAGAATACATAAAGGAACAGCTATTCATGAGAAGAAAGAAACCCAGAACCATGAAGCAGAGATAATACCTGTAATACCTGAAACAAAAGAAATCCATGTCACGGGAGAGATGCGAAAGGTCATAGATACTCTCTCTGATAAAGAGCGAGCGATAATAGGCCTGTTATTAAGGAGAGGTGGCTCTGCAACCCAGGCTGATATTCGATACGAGACAGGGATACCAAAATCTTCACTTACAGGCATAATAAACGCTCTAAAGAGGAGAAACATAATTAAAAAACATGAATACGGAAGGACGAACTTAATCGAACTTTCTGATTGGTTTTTATCAGAAAATGAACTGAAATAAAGCTTATTTCATATCAATGTTCTGCATCGAAGTTAAGTATCGTTCAGTCCAAGTGGGCATTCAGGGTGAATAAAATGAAACTAATCACAAAAACAGCAATACTTTTTGCTGCTGTTATGCTTGTTTCGGCAGTAACCGTGTTTGCCCAGCCCTTTGGTATGGGCATCGGTAGAGAAAGAGGACCTATAAAACTGTTTGCTGAGCCTATATTCATGGGACAAGAAAGAGGACATGTAAAACAGTTTGTTGAGCCTGTACTCATGGGACACGGGTTTGCACTGGATGAAGATCAGTACCACATCCTGCATGTGAATGTCATAAAGACCAGGGAGGCATCACCGGGCTTTATCCGTTCCCTCCTCTGGCAGAAGAAAAGCCCGGAAGAGATCGCAAAAGAAATAAATGATGCGGAAATGTCGACCATGACCAGGGCGGATCTCAGGTTTGCAGGCCAGGCATATGCCCTCAACATAACAGGCTATGACGACCAGTCTCTTACCGGAGATGTACTGACGCTCCCCCCGGATGGGACTGACCGGACGGGCTTTACGCCAGCAACAGTAGGACACATCTCCTTATCAATATCAGAATATGAAGGCGAAATGCTCTCAACAGGAACTCTGACCATGAACGGTACGGATTACAAAGTCCTGATGACCTCTCCAATGAAACTTAGAATAATGGTAAGGAAAGATAGTACTTGATCCCCGACAGGGGATTCGTATAAACAAGGTTTACTATGAGAAGTAAGATTCTGGCAGTTTTGCTCATCCTATCGATTTCAGGGAATATTTACCTGGTCTCTCTAATCCAGCCAGAGCAGAATAATCTTCAGGAGCCTGAAGTCTACAGGCTGAAGATGGTAGATATTGAGAGCAATCTGAACAGCACTCCAGGACAGTATAAACCGGTGATACGATGGATACCATAATGAAAATGCACGATGTCTGGAAAATTTACAGGATGGGCGAAGTGGAAGTACCTGCACTGAGAGGAGTAAGCGTTGAAATAAAGAAAGGAGACTTTGTGGCTATCATAGGCGCTTCTGGAAGCGGCAAGTCGACAATGATGAACCTGATAGGCTGCCTGGACGTTCCTTCCAGAGGCAGCGTATATCTCAAATCTCAGGACATCAGCAAACTGGACGAATCAGACCTGGCATCATTAAGAGGTAAGACTATCGGTTTCATATTCCAGCAATATAACCTGATTCCGTCAATGTCTGCTTTTGAGAACGTGGTACTTCCTCTGGAGTTCCTGGAATATGATGATCGGGAAGCAGCAAACAGGGCAAGAGAAATACTGATATCTGTAGGACTGGGCGACAAGATGCATCATCGACCAGCACAGCTCTCTGGAGGTCAGCAGCAAAGGGTATCCATCGCAAGAAGCCTGGCAGGCGATCCTGAGATCATCCTGGCGGATGAGCCAACAGGGGCCCTTGACAGTGTTGCAGGTATAGAAGTTCTGAATATGCTTCACAGATTATGGAAAGAGCAGGGGAAAACGATCATAATGGTCACTCATAACCTTAATCTGGCGAAATATGCCCACACAACAATTGAACTTAAAGATGGGCAGATAACAAGAATATCTGAAAATGATGAGGTGAATAAAAAATGAAAAAAACAATGTTCACGGTTTTAATGGTCGTGGTACTGGTGGTTTACGTTCCTGCAGTTTATGCAGAAATGGGAAATTTAGTGGACGCTACAGTGATATCAATAAGCGTTGTAAACTATGACCCTGATCCTGCGATAGCAGGAGATGTTGTAGAAGTGCGTTTAGGTGTTGAGAATATCGGCGGTATGACTGTCAACAATCTTATGATAGAAATTGTGCCTGAGTATCCTTTTGAGCTTGTATCCGGTGAAAGCGCAGTTCAAAGCATCGGAATAATCCAGGGTTATAAGGGACAATCAAATGAAAATATAAAGATAGTAAAGTACAGATTGCGGGTCGACAGAGATGCTCCTGCAGGCAGTTACGAACTCAAAGTTAAGTATTATGAGAGCGGTGGAAGTGCTGCGACTCAAAAAAGTCTGTCCCTTGATGTTAAGAGCAAACAAAGTGCTGAAGTAATCCATATTGACAAGACAGCGCTTGTTCCTGGAAAGCAGAGCAGCCTGAAGTTCACGATCAATAACGTAGGAAATGCACCGCTGCGGGATCTGACCTTCAACTGGGAGAATGGTAACAACATTATTCTTCCTGTCGGAAGCGACAATACCAGGTACATTAAGTATATTGATGTTGGCGACAGCGCTGATCTGGAATATCAGGTGATTGCAGATACCAATGCGCAGCAGGGATTATATAAACTGAACTTATATTTGAGCTATTATGACTCTATAACAAAGGAAGAGAAGAAGATTTCAACAATTGCGGGAGTGTATGTTGGCGGAGGAACTGATTTTGATGTCGCTTTCTCTGAAAGCACAGGCAGTGAGACATCTTTCAGTGTTGCCAATGTTGGAAGCAATCCTGCATATTCGGTGTCGGTGATCATTCCCGAGCAGAGAAGCTGGAGAGTGAGCGGCTCAAATTCAGTCATAATAGGAAACCTGAACAAAGGGGACTATACGATCGCAAGCTTCAGATTGCAGTCATCAATGGGCACTACGACTTCCCAGAATAGAACAGCCAGAAGCGATGCCAGTCTCCAGGGAAGTCCTGTGCAAAGAACTATGAACAGCTCATCTGAAACAGTGCTCATGCAAATCGCCTATACTGATACTATGGGAGAAAGAAAAATAGTTGAGAAAGAAATCAAACTTGGACTTCAGAGTATGGCGGCTGCTGACGGGCAAATGGCTATGCAGGTACGAAGAGGAACTGTACAACAGGAAAGTGTATTCTCTAATTACAAATGGTATTTCTTCGGAATAGTTGTGCTTGTGGGAGGAATTATAGCCCATCGAAAGTACAGGAGTCGAAAATTGATTGATCCAGATTTCAAAATAAAGGATATATTCAGAAGCAATACGAAATGATAATCCCTGCAGGTTAAAATGAAGCTTGAAAAATGTTTCATGCATGCTTTTAATATGGCGCTTCACAGCAAGCTTAGAAGCTGGCTTACTATACTGGGCATAGTGATAGGCGTTGCTGCAGTGATTGCCATTATATCGATGGGAGAAGGGATGCAGCAATCAATGACCGCTCAGTTAAGCGGTCTTGGTGGCGATATTGTGACGATATCACCAGGTTTCTCCCGTGGTACGGGCATGTTTGTTATGAGAGGCGGTGGAGGCGAAGGAGGTTTTTCAGGTGGAGCTCAGGCAACAGACAAAGAAATAGTATTGAGCAGGAGTGATCTTCAGGCATTGAAGGGCATACCAGATATCGCGCTGATTGATACAAATATCAGAGGCAGTGTGGAAGTTTCCTATCGTGGCAAAACAGGCAAAGTATCTTTAACAGGCGTTGATCAGAGGGTATGGTCTCAAATTACTACGAATAAAATAAAAAGTGGTCGGATGCTTGATTCTGCTGATCAGAATGTAGTTGTTATAGGAGGAAGGCTTGCATCCTCTTATTTTGATCAGCCAATCGGGATAAATAAGATGATCACGATAGAAGGAAGCGCCTTCAGAGTTGTGGGAATTGTGGATGACCAGAGCACGAACATCTATATGCCGATCCAGATGGCATACCAGGTGATCGAAGACAAGAAAAACGGCATCTACGACTCTTTTGTTGTTAAGATCAAGAACGAAGACCAGTTAGATGAAGTGATCGCGAAAATCGAGAGCAAGCTTATGGTAGCAAGACATGTCACCCAGAAAGACAGGGATTTTTCGGTTTCTTCAAGCAGGCAATTCCAGCAAACAAGAGCAGAAGCGCTAAGTTCATTGAATGCATTTCTTGTCGCGATTGCAGCAGTTTCATTGATCGTCGGTGCTGTCGGGATAGCAAACACCATGTTCACTTCCGTCCTTGAAAAGACAAAAGAGATCGGGATAATGAAAGCTATTGGTGCGCGCAATCCTGACATTTTGCTGATATTCCTGTTCAATGCAGGGTTTATCGGGCTTGTTGGAGGGGTCATAGGCATAATCCTTGGGACAATTCTTTCAGGCTTTATGCCTGCACTTATGGGAAATCTTCCTCTGATGAGAGGTACCGCAATAGTATCATTGAACTCAATAATTATGGCATTATCTGTATCGATTACAGTGGGAGTACTTGCAGGAATAATTCCCGCATATCAGGCATCAAAATTGAAGCCTGTTGACGCCTTAAGATATGAGTAAGGTTATATTATTCTTTCAGCGTGCGGTCAAAAAATGCCACCATCTCTCTGTAGGCATCCCTTGCTACGAGACTCTCCGATAGCTCGCCATTTTCGATCATGAACCCGTGGGGCTGGCCCTGGTAGACCTTAAGCTCAAAGTACCTGTCAGAAGCATTCAGTGCCGTAGCATAGCGGTAGATATCAGCGATCGGGCTTGCCTGATCATGTGTTCCGTGTATCATTAACAGTGGTGCTTTAAGCTGCTCTATCATATCCGCAGGCATGGACTGGTTTGCAGGTCCGCCAGAATAGGGGAAGCCGTACCAGGCGACTCCTGATTTGAATTCATCTATCTGGGGAAGAAAGAGCATGGTGTACCTTCCACCAATACA
Source organism: Candidatus Methanoperedens nitratireducens (assembly GCF_000685155.1). Classification (GTDB taxonomy): domain Archaea; phylum Halobacteriota; class Methanosarcinia; order Methanosarcinales; family Methanoperedenaceae; genus Methanoperedens; species Methanoperedens nitratireducens. Next base: position 315,168 of record NZ_JMIY01000002.1, on the reverse strand, counting down.
GAATCCCGTAAGCCCTATATTGCCGTTGACGTCTGGTCTGGTGCGCAGGTAAGCTTGCGAGTCGCGAAGGAGCTGTTCCACAGTATCATCCCCTGGCCTTTGCTCGAAGGTCTGCCACTGCGGTGAGAGTACAACATATCCCTCTCCTGCTAACTTATCAGTCAGGTTGCGGTAACCGGGTTCAAAACCGTTAATTGAGTGAAGCAGCACTACAGCAGGGTTCTTTCCCTCTCCGGAGGGTGCTGCGAGGTAAGCAGGATAAGTCATGTTCCCGCTTTCAATCTCTACAGTGGTGCCACTGACCTGATAACCCTCATCTGTGTCGCGGTCTACAGTCTCCACACATCCTGAGATTACTACCAGGGCTATTATCAGAGAGCCAAAAATCAATATCTTCATAATAGAACCAACTCCAACATAAATTCTTATCTGTGAGGATATAAATTTTGTGTACGAAGTGAGACCATCCGACTTCCTCTATTATTTAATTGAGTACCTTATCAAGCCCTATCATTACCGCTATTCCGACTATCACAGAGATGGCTACGATTGCTACCCATATCAAGAAACTCCTCCTGTCCATCCTGTATAGATAATCAGGTTCCTCAAAGCCTGCCTTCTTGAACAACACTGCTAATATCAACATAGCCACTCCAAGAGCCGTAATACCTTTAAGCAGAGGCATCAGCGGAAGTTGAAGGACATAATACCGAATAAGCACGAAGGCACAAGCTGTTGCAAAAAATAGCATCAACTTAACACCTGTGGGGCGGTTAAGCTCAAATACTTTTCCAAGTTTTAAACCTATGAATAAGAGAATAAGGATCCATGCCCTTTGCAGTACAGGGTATTGAATGGAGAAATAAAGATAAATCACATACACCGTAATCAGTATTATCAATTCTCGCAATGGTTTGCTATTTTCAAAGCGGTGTATAGCTGGACTCAATACGTTCTTCCTGTACCAGACCTGGATTGAGAAATGAACAAAAGTTACAATCAGCGCCAGAAAAGGTGTGGCGGTTATGCCTGTTTTAATATAACCGTACATGATCAATCCCCCGACGCCAATAAAAGCATAGAAGAAAACAGCAATCGATCGTAACAGTTCTTCCTTTACGATGTAGTCCCATTCGAATAACGATTTTATATACCTTTTTGAGGGAGATCCGTCCCCATCGCTCATTGGTATGTTGAAATCATCCCCGCACGATTGCGACTTTTTGATATTCATACTGGCATTCGGGCACCATCCCATCAATTTTTTTACTTTATCCACTATATTCAACGACAATTCAATCACCAGAGCCCCTTTGTCGCCTTTCTTCCTTCTTCAAGAGATACATCAATAAAGTCCCTAACAAAAAACCGCTCACAATCCCGAAAGACAATATCCAATTAATGTTCCCGTCCATGAAGTAGCTAAAAAGCATTGAAAAAATAAATGCTGTTATTGCCATCAGTATTCCCTGCTTAATCAGATTCATTTACTGCCATCTCCTCTATTCCAGATAATAACAAATATAATAAAGCCTATCAACCCGCCGATTAGTCCGGCGGCTAATCCTTTCATTAGCTGTTTGATTAGAATCACTTTCTTCCACCTGTATCTACTGCGTAAAAAGATGTTTTTTCCACTATCAGGGTCTTCCTGTTTTTCCGTTCCCAGTAAACCACCTCAAGGTACTGTGTCCAGACAAATAAGAATAAACCTGAGATAAAGGCGTAATACCCGCTGATACGTATCCCAGTTTTCACCCGAAAAAAAACAATTACAAAGATAATTACAGCTATTGATCCAAATATTATGATGTAATTAATAACCTTCTTTCGTCTGGTAATTTGCAGTTCCCTGAACTCTCCTGCTGCAGCTTTATTGAGCCTGCGCCATTCGGTTATTCCAAATACTATACTGGAGATAATTCCCGCTATCAAGCCAGCCAAGAAAAAGTTCATGTTATCTTTTCCACTTAAAGTGAAAAAGTAGATTGCTCCCAGCGTGGCAATAACTGAGTTAAATAGAATCCTGTTGTGATATTTGTTCCACCATCCTGCGGTGATGTGAGTTAATTCTCCACCACTATCGGGCGCATTTACGGCCAGGTCATCGAACTGCACGGATTTTCTTATCGTAAGTGCACCCGCATTCGGGCACCAGCCCATGATTTTCCGGATATTTTCAGAAAAAGTTTTCATTGGTACTCTCCTAATTTACTTACCAGCTCTTGTGGATTGTCAACATAAATAGTGACTTCTCTCTTCGTTCTTGAAGTTATTTTAAGGAAATTCTCAAAAGATGACCTGATGTACCATTTATAGAATAGTACTGTAACAAATATCACCAACGCAACCTGTAAAAATATCCGGAAGATGAAATATGAAACAGTGTCATGTGCCGTAGAGCGGGATAATGTATCTATTGCACCCTTTGCCCAAAATATCAGAGCAATTATTACAAGCGAAATTATTACACGACGAAATCTGCGGTTAGGATTCTTCACGACCTCAATTTTCAGAATGTCATCTTTTGATATTTTTACAGGCTTAAAGAGCGGTCTTCTAATGATTAATGCGTTTGAAGCAAACTCCACTGTGGTCTTGTCCTGAACAAATAGTATTACTGAGGTTAGAAAAATTGACAAAACTGACAAAATGGCAAAATATACGGGGATCGGGAAAACTAAGCCTGCAATTAAAAAAATGAAGAATGCTGCAGAACCAGCATATAAAACCGTAGAGAACTGATAATCCGTGATTATTTTCATCGTCTTGCCAGCATGTGCGCCCTTTTCATAAAATGAGATAAAATATTGCTCATGCTTTTCGGTATTGACAATCTCCCTGGTAAAATCTTTTTGCGGACACCAGCCTATGAATTTCTTAACTTTTTCCGTAATGCCTGTCATCGTTCCAGTGCCTCCTTAAAAGCATCGAACTCAAACTCATTTCTTGGGCATAGCGTGATGCTCTTATTCCCTGTATCTATCTGGATAGCTCTTGGGTAGTAGGAGAGGCGGGAGTGCCTGTAGAACATTATTATAAAGAGAGAGATAAAGAATATCGTTCTTGCAATGCTCATTACTGCATCTTCCAACGCTATGGAACGCGCTATCTGCTGATACAATAAGATGATCTGCATAAGACTGATAAACAGGATCGATAAAATAAGTACGATATTAACCCAGCTATGTTTTTGCTTATAGATGATATTGTCTATGTTTTTTACATTCTTTATCTGGTTTTTTGGGATTTTTATAGACGGAAGAAACGGCGTCTTTATCAGCAGCTTTTCAGAATTGATCGAGACCCTGTAACGATCAGACAGAAGAAAAAAAAGTATCAATGCTGCCATAATTAGCATGGTTCCAAGATAGCTAATAGGCGTTCTATCTAGATAATCAGTAAAAGATATCCAAAAAAAAGAGAAAAACATGGTTAATAAAATCGCCAGCATTCGCCAGTCAAGCATATACAAAGGCACATCTATTTGCTCGATCAATCCACTGCTTTTCAGGGCTGGATTTACTATTAAAAACTGAGAGCTCGCCGAACCTTTAGTTTGCGCTTGAAAAAAATCATCATCCTTTTGCGGGCACCAGCCCATCGTTTTTCTTATTATCTCGGCTACATTCTTTATCATGCCAACCTCCTTAATTTCTCGAACAGCTCATCGGCCAGTTTCGTTGGGTCATCGGTTTTCTCAAGCCTGAGCTTCATCTCATCCGCGAAGTCCCACAGCATTTCAATGCACCTTGCATATCTCTTACAAGCGCCGCAATTCCCTTCATGCTCGTACCATACCTGCACCCCGTGCTTTGCTGAAACGAAAATAATAGTGCTGACGTTGAACGGCACTGAGTGACCGAACAGGATGCCGCGCTCAGGTTTTACCTTTTCCACTTCTATCTGGTTTGCATGCGCCATCTCAAGCAGCGTCTTTTTAATTCTCTCATCCATAGTGAGAATCGCCCTGGATACCGCCTGCTTGGATATGTTGAATAAGCGCGCAATGTTGATATTGGGAAGACCACTGCGCCGCAGCCTCCATAACTCAAACTGTCTGTCATTTAAAGGCAGGAACATAAGTCAATATATGTATATTGACTATTTATAAATTTTGCATGATCTGAGACCATCCTCCAATTCAGATGCTGTAAATGTATGGACTCGTATCTCACCGCAGAGTTGGCTATGAACTGCTGTTTATAGATGACAATGAAAAAGACGATTAACAACGAACTCAAAACGAACTTAAACGAACTCCAGCTCGAGTTCGTATCGAGATAAGGCCAAATGACCTCTTGATTTAAGTTCCAATTATTTAAATTATTCAGTATCTACTCAGGTTTTTTTAGAGCTGTTTAGCTCCTAATATTTTGCCTCATTACTAAGTTT
>NZ_JMIY01000002.1:256291-310673 GCF_000685155.1 Candidatus Methanoperedens nitratireducens | reverse complement strand
TTCTCAGCTCTGGAAAAGAGCACATACTCAAAGCTTTAGCTTAAAAAAGGTGAGTAGTTACATTATTCATAATTCTTTCGCTCCATCAATAAATTCCTTTTTTAAATCAAGATATTCATTAACCAGCGACAAGCTTAAATTGGTTATAAATGCAACATCTATGGGTTCAAATATATCTGCAATTCTTGCCACTCGTTCAAAATCATTAATATAATGGTCTACAGCATCCTCGCTATGATACGTTCTTCTTGAAATTTCAGGTGTAGACATCTTTTGCAATCTCAGTCTGACGATCTCTCGTTTATGGGTAATAGTAGGTCCAAGATCATGGATAGTTCCCCTGTATGGTAGCATGGCCCCACTCTCTTTTTGAATTTCGGAAATTAATTTTCCAACGGCAGGTCTTGTTACAGACAGGAGTATAGCTACATCCGGCTGATTCAAAACACCTCCCTGTTCATACGCTTCTTTCAAAATTCGTTCTATTACTACCTTTCTTATCTTGTTTATTGGAGTTCCGTTTATTCGCATCTTGATATCATCATCGCTGACCAGGGTGAGAACAACAGGAACTGTTTTTGTTTTGCTCATCGATTTTGCATAGGAAGCGGTCTCGTCTTTTGCAACAGCCTGCCAGACTATCTGCCCCTTCTTGACATTACTAAAAGGAAGTTCATGGTCATGTACTATCTTTAGGAGATCATTCACAATAAGCTCGATAACTTCTCTACCTCCCAAAAAACCATATTCAGACACAAATCTTGAACACAACACGGTTTTCATACCTTTATTAAGCTGGGGAACGTATTCAATTGCTACTGTATTGTATTTCATGCATGTATCCCCCCTTTTTTAACTATAATTGCCTTTGATTTTATCTCATTAAGCCTTGAATTATTCTCCGAGTTATATTTTTCATAAAGAGCTTTGTATTCATAAATAAGCCTCTCAGACATGTTTGCAGCCGGTCTTATATCTGCAATGTTTAGATCCTGATTAAGAAGCATAACCACTCTTGAGAAATCCTGTATATAACGTTCGATGCTTGCTGTAGAATGTTTAGTATGTCGCTCAATATCTGTGTATTGATAATTCTTAAGATACAGCTCGACAATCTGGGCTTTATGAGATACTCCCTTTCCAATGTCCATTTTTTGTCCACGAGTTGGAATATCGATACCATTTTTTCTCAACCGCTCAATATCCCGCCTCACGGTTCTTACACTTGAACAGAGAAGTACTGCAATATCTTCCTGAGTGAGATATGCACCCTGATCCTGTGCCTCCTGTGTAATTCTTGCAATTTTTACCTCACGTAAAGCTTGCATCCCAGATTTTCGAAGAACTGAAATATCTGTACTGGCATTCAGGGTAAGTCTGACCTGAACGAGATTTATCTCTTCTATTGGTTTACCAGCAGGTTCTTTTGATGAGGCTGCCCAGTAAAAAATCGTACCTACTGACTGGTTAGAGGGGTTGTTAGAGTTATTATATGAGGCAATTTTATTAAGTAATGCCCTGGCAACTATAGGCGAAAAACCAAACTCGTTCTCTAATTCAACCCTAAGCATCTGTTCTGGAGTTTTCTTCTCCATTCTATCCAATTCTTCTGAATGCACTACCATCACCCTACAATAGAACAACTTATTTTTATTTAAGGTAGAGGTCAAATGGCCGGGATAAAGTTCGTACAAGTTCGTTGTTTATATTAGCTCAACCACATCCGAGTCTAAGATGCGATATATATTGAACTTTTTCATACCAGGACGCAGAGAACGCAAAGCACTAGATTCATAAATATTCCCCCTGTATCCTCACAACCTCGGTGCTGTCCTTTGCCTTTGAGTACCTCTCAAGAGGTTCACGGTTCAGTTCCAGGAACGTCTGCCCCCACTTGAACTTATTCAAGATCTGCTCTGCCTGTTCTTTCTCACCCAGGATGTAGAGTGCGGCAGCAAAAGCCTCAACTGTGCTGAGCTTGAAAGGCCTGCCAAAGTTCACAGGGTTGGCTGCGAGTAAGAATGGTAAGGCGCGGTGCTTGAACCTGAGCCTTTTCAGTATCGGGAAAACACACTCCACCTCCTCCCACGAGCAATCAAGCACCACAAGACCGAATTTTGCATTATCAGAAGGTGAGAGCGCCTGCTCTGCTAAAGGATCAAGGAGTATAGCTTCCCTGGGGAGTTTTCTTGGATTATCATGCAGTATTGCCAGGTTGAATCTTGAGAGCTTTTTACCTGTGCATTTCTTAGGATCGCACTGCTTGGCATGATAGATATGAAGGGGAATCATGTGCTCTAAAATCACCAATCCTGAGTGCATCATAGCGGAGATCAGATATTCTCGTTCTGATATGCGCCTGAATATCCTTCACGTACCTCCTTACCGAGCCTGAAAAATAGCAATTGAATAATGCGCGCATTTTTCCTGATCCTGAAGCCGTTTTCATTATATACTACAAGAAGGCTCTCGCTCCTCCCCCCGTAGCCAGCATCCCAGACAGCGGTCTGGATAGTCACCCCGCACCGCAGCAGGCTTGAGCGCGGTTTTGCTATCGCAGCGATATTTTTCGGAATATTCACGATCTCATTGAATATGATCTTGTAGCTGCCCTCTGGTAGATGAACCCACCCCTCGTCATCAAAATCGATTTTTTTAGTCGGCGGGATCTCTCTATCAGAGTTGTCATATCCGATAGCGCCAGGGCCTTCATAAGCCTCTACGCGCTGCAGGGTCAATTCTATGCCGTTTGGCTGGATCTGTACCTCTGGATCTATCATGTGCTCGATGAGAAGGGGTTTCTCATTGAGCAGAAAGACTAATTCATCATGTGAAAGCAAAGACATAGGAATCTAGTTAGAAGGAGATGGGATAAATATTACTAAAAAATATGGATATGTGATCCATAATGTAACGTATTATCGTTATATTTATGTACTGCTTAATCTATCTTAAATCGCCGTAAAGATCGATGATCTATAACGGTTTTTCACGTTAAATGCAAATATTTATAATAAAGCGGATTAATGAGGTCATATGACTTACCAGTGGTGAATAAAAACATGACGCTATTTATCGAAATTAAAGACCTTCGTGTTGGCTTCGATGGAGTTGATGTTCTAAAGGATATAGATATTGAGATCAAAGAGGGAGAGATTCTCGGGATACTGGGAAAAAGCAGTGCCGGGAAATCTATTCTCATGCATGTATTAAGAGGAGTAGAGGCTTTTGATGATATCTCAGGAAGTGTGATATACCACCTCTCTAAATGCAATGAATGCGGGTTAATTGAACGTCCCAGCAAAGCAGGGACGCCCTGTCCTAAATGCAAATCAAAACTTGAGAAATTTGAGGTAGATTTCGTAAAACTACCCATTCACGACCCGATCAGGAGGGATGTGACCCGAAGAATTGCTATCATGCTTCAGAGGACTTTCGCATTGTATGGTGACGAGAGGGTTATTGTGAACGTCATGAACGCACTTCAGGAGATCGGCCAGCTTGGACCTGATGCAATAAACAGGGCGGCTGATCTGCTGGATCATGTCAATCTCTCCAACAGGATGATGCACATAGCAAGAGAATTATCCGGCGGTGAGAAGCAGCGTGTTGTTCTTGCAAGGCAGCTTGTTAAGAACCCGATACTGTTACTTGCGGATGAGCCCACCGGAACTCTTGATCCCAAAACCGCAGAACTTGTTCATGAGACTATCCTGAGTGCAACAAGGGATTTTAAGATGTCACTTATTATCACCTCTCACTGGCCCAAGGTTATCGAGGAACTATCACACAGAGCGCTGTGGCTTGATGAGGGAAAGATAATAAAAATCGGCGATCCACAGGATGTAGCATCTGAGTTCATGAAAGAAGTCGGTGAGATAGGTAACCAGGATGAAGTGGAGATCGGAAAACCCATTATCCGCGCACGTGACCTGAAGATGACATACTTCTCTCTTGATAGAGGCATTGTCAGGGCAGTCAATGATATCAATCTCGATGTAAATGAGAGTGAGATATTCGGATTAATAGGCGTAAGCGGAGCAGGTAAAACAACAACCTCCAAGATCATATCAGGATTGCTGCGACCCACCTCTGGCTCAATTGAAGTCAGGATAGGGGATGAGTGGATCGATCTTACACAGTTCGGTCCTGATAAGAAAGGAAGGGCTACTAAATATATTGGCGTGCTCCATCAGGAGTACAGTCTTTATCCACATAGAAATGTTATCGATAACCTGACCGAATCTATCGGCCTTGATCTGCCCTTTGAATTAGGTGAGAGAAAGGCAATCCAGACATTGATGACAGCAGGTTTCACAGAGAAAAAGGCAAAAGAGATTCTCACCAAGATGCCTGATGAATTGAGCGAGGGAGAAAGACACAGAGTGGCTATGGCCCAGGTACTTATAAAAGAGCCAAGAATACTTGTTTTTGATGAACCTACGGGAACGATGGACCCGGTAACCAAGATAGAAATTGCAAAATCTATTCTCCATGCCAGGAAAGAACTGGGTGAGACTTTTGTCATAGTGTCCCATGATATGGATTTTGTTGGTCAGATATGCGACAGGGCTGCATTAATGCGGCTTGGTAAGATTGTCGATATCGGAGACTCAGACTCTGTTTTATCAAAACTCTCACAGAAAGAGCGAGAGGAAGCCCTGGAAGGAATAGTCAAAGAGTTAAAATAGAACTGGCAACCAAAGGTGACACGTGATCACAATAGAGATTAATGGGCAAAGACTAGAATTAAAAAACGGTTCAAACCTGAGAGATGCCATAGAACTCAGTAAAACATTCTATATTCCAGGCACTACAGCAGGGATCTTAAAATCCGGTACCCAGAAAGAAGAAGCGACATCCGAATACAGGGTATTCACCACAAAAGGGGAATTCAGGATTGAACTGATCGGCGACTCAATGATATGGAACAGGTTCAGTCATAATTTTTTAAATATAAAAGCGCACTGGGAGACCAATAACTCTGTTGCGTTTGGACCTGTTGAAACAGATATACTTCCAGAGAGAGCAGAAAAAAAATATAATCGCTATGATATTTTCTTTGGGACAGGGGGATATGATGCAAAGAATACATATCTTATGTTCTCAAAAAACAGGCATATCTCGGATTACGGCAGCCCACAGGATGCTCTGGTCGGGAAGGTTATAAGCGGTAAGGATATTATCGCAAAGCTCAAACAGGGGGATACGTTAATAAAAATAGAGCCTGTCGTACGATGGGAAACTCTTCTTGATAAGGTTTCAACCCATGATCTGAGCACCATGCTTGAGGATGGGATGAGGATATTCACTTATTTTAAGGTGGACCTTGTCAACGAGGCACCTGAAGGCGCAGAGCATTTTCTTGCAGTTATCAGGAAGAAAATATTCAATATTGATACGTTCTCAAACTCGTTCATCTCTGATGATGCACTAAAAGGTGAGGGATGTCCTTATGAGCACTGGGAGGCCCGTTCTGAGGGCTCAGTAGCAGTTCGCACCGATGGCCTGGGAAACGGTCGAGCATATATCTATAAAGAGGACAGGACATCAAGTGCTGTACACAGCGTGGTAGGGCATGTATCTGCGGGGATTGAACTCATAAGGATAGCAGAACATGGCAGCAGGCTTACAGCTCTATCCAATCCTGAGCAGGTCATGATCCTTGGAATGAGCTTTGAGCAGGCAGAAGAGATGCTAAGTGCAAGGGGATTGAGACTGGAGAAAAGAGGATACACTGGTGAGGATGCGATCATAGTTGAGCAGGACCCGGATACCACAATCGAGATCATAGGTGAGGGCATTGTGACAGGACTTGGTGTAAGATCTGATAAAATAATTGATGTCAGTTTCTATTATGATCTCGCACCCAAGACACTTGATTTCTTCAGGCATTCTCTGCGTCTTAAAGATCGGCCGCTGGGGCCTCTGCCTGTATTCTATACATACGAGAACACATACCTGTTCAGGTCTGAAAAAGAAGCTGAAGCATATAAGGAGATAAATCCAGAGAATATCCCGAAGACCACAGCCAGAGCAGGAGATATCGGGGTTACAAACCAGGCGGCCAAACGTTACGGCATGATAGGTGTCAGGCTTACTGATGATGACAGGTACGGTCCAACAGGTGAAAAATTCGAATGTACGAACATTATAGGAAAGGTAATTGATCCCGATAGGCTAAGAGGGGTAAAGGCCGGAGATGTAGTTTACATTAGAGAGGTCTAATAATGGACACCATAACAAAGATGATTGTAATCAATTCCACAAAGGTACTGCCAAGCGATATTGTTATAAAGCTATATGAATCAAATGCAGATGTGATGATAAAGGAGACCTGCTTTGGAGCTATGGTATCAGGAGAACGCTCAGTGGTGAATTCGCTATTGAACGATATTCGTAAGATTGATCCCTACGGCATCTTCATTAAAGAGCGGGGCCTTGCACCTGGTGAGCCCTACCGCTGCAGAGCAACAAGACGCGGTGGCGCAAGACCCGGATTCCATAATCTTGAGACAGAAGACAGGATGCTACCTCATATAGCATCGGCTCTGAGAGCACTGGATAGAGGTGAGGTTCCAGGACATAAGCAGCGAATTAAAAAACTTGATGTGGAGAAGCTTAAGGAAATAATTGAATCAGAGGTATCGCAATGAAGGTATTTATCTACCCGACAAACAGTCTTATTCTCTCAGACTTAGTTGAGCGGTTCGGGCATGAACCCCTTGCTCTAATGCAGGAGATCGGAAAAAAAGTCAGGGCGCAGGGACTTGATTCGCCGCCCCTTAATATCACGCCTGAGGACCCCAAGATCGGCCTGAAGTATGCTGCTGTGGAGGTGCCGTCCGGTGTAAGAGGAAGGATGTCGCTATTTGGTCCGCTTATCCAGAGCGCAGAAGCGGCTATCATAATCAGAGATCCTGTGATACCATTTGGCTGTATGGGATGTGCAAGGACAAATGAATTAGTCAATTTCCTGATACGGGCAAAAAAAATCCCTTTACTTGAACTGGATTATCCATCAACCGAGGATGAGGCGAAAGAGTTTGTATATAAGATCTCAGAATTCCTGAAATCCCTCACGGAGAAAAAAAATGAGCAACACTGAAAATCCTGTAAGGATAGCCCAGCTCTCATGCGGCGCAGAGTACAGCGGTATACAGAAAGAAATAGATTCCGCTGTAGAGCAGGTCAATGCAGTAATGGTCTATCCTGAAATAGATATTCTGGATATAGAAGCAATCGAAGAAGATTTCGGACTTAAAGTTGCAAGCCCTGATCTCAAACTCATGATGGCAAGGGCAAAAGCTATCGTGACAGGGAAAGTGCATGTTGACGCTGTTTTTGTTGCAACATGCTTCAGATGTGCAGAAGCAGCTCTTGTCAGGAGTGAGGTACGCAGATATATCCACGAGAAAACAGGTATTCCGGTCATAAGCTATTCATTCACAGAAAGAACGACTGCAGGAACCCTTCTTACAAGGATGGAAGCACTTACCACGACCGCGCGCAGAAAGAGTCTCCTTGCAAGAGAGAAACAGAGTGGCCTCACAGCAGGCATAGACTCTGGCTCAACAACGACAAAAGCAGTTATAATGCGGGATAATGAAATAATCGGCAAAGGATGGGTACCCACAGTAAAAGTGCTTGATAGTGCTGAAGAAGCTTATAACGATGCATTAAAAGAGGCAGGTATTAAACGCGAAGAAGTACAGGCACTCGGTACGACAGGGTATGGCCGCTTCCTTGTAGGTGAGCATTTTAAGGCAGACCTCATCCAGGAGGAGATCACAGTCAACTCAAAAGGCGCGGTTTATCTTGCAGATATGCAAAAAGGGGTTGCCACTGTTCTTGATATTGGCGGTATGGATAATAAAGCGATCTCTGTCCTCGATGGCATTCCCGGAATGTTCACAATGGGCGGGATATGCGCAGGTGCATCAGGAAGGTTCCTTGAGATGACTGCAAAAAGGCTCGGAGTGAGCATAACAGAGCTTGGCGCCCTTGCAATAAAAGGAAGAGCCCAGAATATTAAAATGAACAGCTACTGCATTGTCTTCGGTATCCAGTCTCTTGTTAATTCACTGGCCGCGGGAGGTAACCCGGAGGATGTGGCAGCAGCGGCATGCCACAGCGTTGCAGAGCAATTATTCGAACAGCAGCTACAGGAGGTTGATGTTAAAGAACCTGTGATAATGGTGGGCGGCACATCTCTTATTGAAGGATTACCAAGGGCAGTTGAGGAACTGCTTAAAGTGAAAGTCATTGTTCCCGACAATGCACAGTACATAGGAGCGGTCGGGGCGGCTTTACTGGTATCAGGATTCATTTCAAGATAAGAGGATATGATGGAGCAGCTTGATACAATAACTGTTGAATGCGCGGATGCTGTTGGAGCAAAAGCCACCCGCATTCTGATACAGGATAATCTGGCGGATCTTTCTCTGAACAGGGCCATAGGGAGGTTAAAAGTTTTTATGGACCCGGTTGAATCGGTTTTTATATTCGCTGCCACACTTCGCCTCGGAACGCCTGCTATTAAACTTAAGGATTTTGCCAGAGTAGAGATGGGGTCTCTTGGCAGGGATGAGGTGAGGATAGAACTGGAGAGGGAGGTCTATACTGTAAAACTGCTTAATAAGCTCTGGGAAAGATACGGCAAGGAGAATGTCGAACAGCCTGATAAGAAAGTAATAGTTGTAAAGACCGATCCCGTAAAGGAAGTGGATGCCCTGCGTGAACTTGTAATCGAAGAGCGCCAGCAGGAGATCCTTGACCGCCTGATCGATGCTATTGCGCTTCGCATTATACCTGAAGGCTTCAGGGTGCGCAAACATGAGCTCTCAACTTCACATGTTCTGTTTGTTGCCTCAGAGGATACACTCAAACCCGAGTGGATAAAGAAGGGAAAAGATATGATGGATACCCTGCGGAGAGAAGAAAATGCTTGAACCTGTGATGTATGAGGGCGGCGTATATAAGCACAACCACATGGTGGAGCTTGTGGAAGACCTGGGAGGTTATATCCTCCAGAAGAATGTGCTGCAGACCGGCGTTGTGCTGCTGATGCTTGTCCCGATAAACGATATGGAAATCGTGGAGAATAAAGCAAGAGATCTTCTTGGCAAGGTCACACGCGCACCCCTTACAGGGACTGAGATCGCAACTGTGGCACCCACTCTTGCATATCATCATCTTCCACATCTTGATTGCGATGTGGCTGAATTCCTGAGGAAAAAGGGAGCCAAGACCAACATGATCGGCCTGGCAAGGGGTGTGGGAAAAAGGATATGCCAGATTACTGCTTATGAGCGCGATCTTATTAACGAGCACGATGTTGCTGTGTTCGTACTTGGGAATTACGAGCACTGTATCATCGAGAAATCAAAGAGATTCTACGAAGGGATAGAGATACCGATCATAGTCACAGGAGCGCCTGAACTTAAGACCGAGGATGTCCCCAATGCCACTGCTTATGTGGGGAATTTTGGCCGTATCCTGCACCATATGCGCCATTCCGAGGAGCTGCGAACGCTGGATAAACTTGCGGATGTGATCGGTAATGTCCTGGATAATACGCGAATGGAGATCGCAAAGGACCCGCTGGCTGTAGCACCGCCGCGAATCAAGAAAGAGATCGAAGAGCAGGTACAGGAGATCATCGACAGCCTGCATCCCCTTCCCATCACTTTACAGATGAACGGTGCGCGTGTCAAGCTTCCGTATAAGGAGTACCATGAGCAGATAGAGAATATCAAGTTCGTAGAAGGTGTAACTATGAAGGAAGTGGCGCGGGTGCTTCCATCAAAGATGAGGGACTTTATTCTGATCAAGGCACTGCCCAGATCCGAGACCGGGTTCGTGATATGATCCGTAATTTATTAAAATGGCTGAGACAGGATAATCAACCACAGAGTCTGCTATGAACGCTGTTCATAAATTAACATGAAAAAGACGATTAACAACGAACTCAAAACGAACTTAAACGAACTCATAAGCCCGAGTTCGTATCGAGTTCGTACCAGTTCGTTGTTTTATATTAGCTGAACCACATCGGAATCTAAGATGCGATATAGTTGAACTTTTTCATACCAGAGCACAGAGAGTTATGGTTTTTGCTCTGTGTCTATAATCTAAAAAAGCTCTAAGCATCATGATTTTCAATTTCTCAGTTGCTACCATTCTTTTGTTTTTCTATATCTTTTACTTCTCTATATTTAATGGTTTTAAGGTATGTTGCTAAGATCACTGACCTGAGCAACGACGAGCTTGCAGCGCGCCTTTACAGTCGCCCCACATTGGAGCCCTGCACCGACTTTTAAAGATGTGAAGATCATCTCCAGGCTCCTGGTTGCTATCATGGCTCGGTTGGGCAGGGCCGGGAAGTGGTTGAAAAATACATTTCCACCCAGAACTGTACAAGCGGCGAAAAAGCTTTACAGGCAAAAAACGCTAACAAGAGCTGTACCCTTCAACAGTAGTTGGCAATGTAGACAAATATAATCATTTTCACGATGATATCCCATAGAGCAAGTATCGAAGAAATAAGGACTATTGGACGAGCTAAGTTAATCCCCCAATATCATAAGCAGCGATAAACAAATTTCCGAACATTTTCGCCGTGACTAATGGTTTTTCTGGCTTTCTCCTGTCGAGTGCTAGTCCCAGACCGATATTAATCAAAATCCACAGGTTATAGAGGCATACGGAGAAAAGGAAGAAAAATAATCTGATAGCATAGTTCTTCGATGTCGTCTTTGGTCTGAAAGCTTCCTTCTTCACCCTGTAGCTTGTTTCTATGCCCCATCTCTTCCTGTAACCCTCAGCATACTTCTTAGCATTTTTCTCATTTACATCCAGGTTTGTTACAAAGCATACACGCTCATTTTTCTTTCGTCTGTGCGGAATGATAAACAGTTTAACATCTTCTTTCCCTGAAGGTGCTTTTCGCTTCCTCTTCATTTTATAGTCCACTGCAATTACCTTTTTATCTTTATTCTTCTCGATAACCTTCATTATCCCTGTACTTTTCTTTGCCTGGATTACAAAATGTACGCCCAATCTCTTGAGCATTCTAACAATTGGAACTTCATAGAATCCACGATCGAGGTAAATCCTTTTAATCTTCACTTTTTGCATAGCGTATTTGATAAGCTCCTCCACTACATTGCAAATCTCTGAGTAATTCCTGATTGGAAGTGCTTTCAGTGTAAACCTGATCCCTCTCTCAACAACGTTTATAGTTGCAAACTTGTATGCGTAGGAGGTACCATTTTTTGCTTGTGTGCCAAGAACCATCTCATCATCTGTATCGCCGTAGTACATCCAGTCATGTGTATCAATTGAGAGGTCCACCTTATTCACAAACCATCTCTGTTTCTCTACCATTCGATACAGTTCTTCAGAAATTTTGCTCTCTTGCCTGAGAATTTCATCGATTTCAAGCTTTTCTAAGTGATATCTTATTGTTCTCGGAGCAGGTACATCCTTTTCTCTCGATTTTAGGATTTGCGTACTGTTCTCTATAAAATCATCAGTTATGGCTGCATGAACAATGCAGTCTAAAAGATTATCTTGTCTGCCTGTAGTGACATTATGTCTCTGCTTGAATTCAAACATCGGATAGAACTTCTTCTTGAGGGTTTGGTATAACCTCATCTCAGTGGACGATAACATATTGAAAAGATAAGTATAGTGTGATGATAAACTTTACCTTGCCAACTACTGTTCAAGTACGGGGTATAGTGACTGCTCTCTATAGGGATTGTGTGCATGCTTAGAATATCTTGAGCCTGTAGGATAATAGTAGCGCTAAAAATGAGGGCACGGATAAAATTTATAATGAGGTACATCACGGGAATGAAGCCTATTCATAGTTTTTATATAAAAGATTTGTAGCTTCTAATACCCTAAACTTCCAAGAGTTTAATTGCTAAGAGATAAATCTGCATTCAAATAAATATTAAAAACTAGAAACTAAAGATTGAATAGTAACATTTATTGCACTATATAAAGAATTAGCAATTAATGATCGGTCGTGAGAAGGGAAAAATTCCAATCAGGAAAATATTAGAGAAAAGGGATGTTTATCTTTATCATAGAATAGAAACACTGTGGACAGAAGCTCAAGAACTTCAAGAAAGGCAGCGTTCTAAAGAAAACCATCAACAGGGATCGCTTCATTGTATAACTGTTGAGAATAATCTTGGAAAAATAATCTCTGATGATGAAAAAGATACTCGTTTTTCGCCACTGGAATTATTCTTGATTTCAGCGGCGGCATGTTATCACGATGCAGGAAAATCAGATGATTTTGATGAAGGACATGCAACAGTTGCAATGAAGGATATTTACTCCAATCCAGAAAAATATCATGTCAGTGATCCCGAAGGTAAGGTTTTGAGTTATATTATAGGTTCTCATGATATTGATGAAGTCTTTGATGATACACCTGAGACATATCCGATAGGAAATGACGATATCCATGTTAGACTTCTCTCGGCACTGTTCAAACTTGCTGATGTCCTGCATACAGACAATTCAAGGATTGCTCATATTAATGTGGGCGATACTAAAAAAGAAGAAGATAAAACAAGATTCAGAAAACTCATACAGGGCTGGGATTTTGATGCAGAATCTCAAATTAAAATGACTGCTGCTCCTGAAAATTCCAAAGATATTAGTATTATCGAAAAGGGTGTTTCAATGACGCAAAATCAAATAGAACGCATTGCTCCGGTTTTGCAAGCTCATGGATATCCTCATAGAATAAAATCTTTTATTGACCAAAGAAAAATAAAATGGGACGCTGAGAAAGAGAATGAACGTACTCTTATTGAGATGGATTTTTATACAGAAGATGAGGCGAGAATTTTTAAAGGACGTGACAGAGAATCCAGAGAACTTCTGACTAAAGTAATAGGATCAAATACCTCTTTGTTGATTGGAAATTCAGGAGTTGGGAAAACTTCGCTTATAAGAGCGGGTCTCTTTCCAAAATTTAGAAGTATGGGATGGAAGTGCATATGGACAAGACCTATTAACCCTGATCCAGTTAAAAGTATTTTAAATGATATAAATGCTAAAGTTTCAGTTGGATATGAATCGAGCGATATTACCTCTAGTATCAAGAAGTTATCTGAGCAATGCGATTCCGATATAATTATAGCTATTGATCAATTTGAGGATATACTTCGTTCTCCTCCACCTGAAAAAGAAAAAATTGGACGAACTTTATTGCGTATATATGGAAAATCTTTTAGAAATGTTCATACCTTGCTTTCCTACAGAGGCGATTACGAAGCTGAAATTGGTTCCTTTCTTGATAAATCAGGAATAACCCATCCAAAAAGATTTCATCTCCTTGGTCTTGATAAATCAGTTGCATTTGAGGTCTTAAGAACTATATTTTCTACAGGTAATGTCAGTATTACCGATGAACTGCTTGAAAAGATTATTGAAGAAATAGATAAAAAATCAGAAAATGGAAGATTTTATCCACCGTTTATTCAAATAGTAGCAAGTAGCTTGATCAATTTAGCAAAATCGAACAATGGTGTTATAACAGAAGAACTTTATAATAATAAAGCAGTAAATGTCGAAAATATCATTGGTAATTATCTTATCTATCAATTAAACGAGTTCGGAGATGCTAATTCAGAAAAAAGAAGAAACGTAGAGGAGATTTTAAAAGAACTTATTAGAGATAGAGCAAAAGAGCAGAAAAATAAATCTGACCTTAAACGATATTTAAAAATTATCGACAACGAACTTCAAGAATTACTTGATCTATTAGTGAAAAAGAGATTGATTAGGCATTTAGATGACGAAAATTATGAAATTATTCATGACTTCCTAGCATCAAAAGTGGAGGAGATGATAAAAGATAGTGAGCGTCCGTTAAGGGGTGTCAGGGACATACTTCGAACAAAGGCAAAACATTATACATTTATTCCTACACTTCTTGAGCCCAATGAGATGGCTTTATTGTATTCTATGAAAGAATCGATTATTCCTGATTTTGATGAAAAAGAATTACTAATTTTCAGTTATCTTATAGGGAACGGGCCTGCATGGTGGTGGTTCAGAGAAGATAAAGGTGTGTATATAACGATTGTTAAGAAAGCATTAGCTGGTAGATCTTCGAAAGTCAGAGAAGCTGCAACCGTTGCACTTGAGAGATTAGGTAGAACAGATATTGTAATGGATCCTACTCTAAAAATGAGAGGAGCGGCTACAGGAGCATTTGATAAATTCGCGACTCATAGCAATCTAATAACAATAATCGATATGCTAAAAGACTCTGATATAAATGTGAGGAGAACTATGATCGAGGCATTTGATAGATTAGTGATTCATAGTGATATTCCGATAATAATGGGCATGCTCAAAGATGCTGATACAACCATAAAAAGAGTTGCTACAGGAGCATTTGATAGATTAGTGATTCATAGTGATATTCCGATAATAATAGATATGCTTAATGACACAAATCCATATATACGAAAAGTAATGACGGAGGCATTAAGAAAATTAGTTACTCATGATAAAATTAAAAGTATAGTATATATGCGTATGGATTATGATAAAAATACCAAAGATACAGTTGATGCAGTGTATGAAAAATTAACAGCTTACAACGACTTCGAAACAATAATGGATATGATCAATAGCCATGATATAACTGTGAGAAGAACTGCGTTTACAATGTTTGAGAAATTAGTCACTCATGATGATCTTACTCCAATAATATGTATGATCTTTAAATATAAGAACATAGATTATTTCTATGATGATTTTTTTAAAGTGTATCTGGACGAGAAGGAAGAGATGAAAAATAAACCTAAAGAATTAGATTCGGAAGATAATTTTAGATTAATGGAGCTTGAGCACTTCTTAAAGAAGAGATACAATATGATTCTTAGAGAGCGAGATAAAACTGCCGAAGAATTTGATTCTATGGATAATTATACAATAACAACACTTGAGGATTTCTTCAAAACGAGATACCAAAGGATTTTTAGTGTAGATGAAATGGAAAACGCTTCCAAAGAATTTGAAAAATTTGTAACACATGATGACCTACCAAGAATAATAGATATACTTAAAGGTGGCTATTATATGAGAAACCGGGGTGGACATGTAAGTTATGCTGCTTTTTTTGCTTTTGAAAAATTGGTAACACATGATGATTTACCGAAGATAATAGGCTTGCTAAGGGAGAGAAGTTGGTATGCTAGAAGAGCAGCTATTAAAGCATTTGAAAAATTAGTTACTCATGATGACCTTTATACTATAATCAATATACTCCGGGATTCAGAACATGAAATAAGAGATGTGGCTATCAAAGCATTTGAAAAATTAGTTACTCATGATGATCTTACAACAGTAATAGATATGCTGAGAAGTCCTGAACCAAATATAAAAGCAGCGGCCGTAAGAGTGTTTGAAAAATTAACCACTTATGATGATCTTGCAGCAACAACAGATCTGCTGAGGGATTCTTCACCAGATGTTAGGAATGAGGCATACAAGACGATTATAAAATTCGGAAATGAAAATGATTTAAAAGAGGTTGTAAAAAAATTTACGAACGGTGAAATTACCAATGCAGAGTCTCTTAAATGTATAGTAGCATTGGATGAAAAGTTTTATTCACCATTTGAAAATAATATTTCATAAGCCGTTAATGCCTGTATGTTAAGTCAACTTTCCAACGTTACACCTCCCCATATAGCTTTGTCGGTTATATCCCTATTCCTCTGTGTAGTCTTTCCTCGTTGTACCATACCTTATACTCCTTTATCTGCCCACCCAGCCATTGTGGGAATTTCTTGCTCACGAAGTGGAGCGTAGCTCTGCAGGTTCACAAATTCCTCTGCAACGTTCCTTATCGTCCTCTCTACCTTGCCTTTATCCTGCGGATAATAGGGATGTGCAAATAACGGCTCTATGCCCTGTATTTTCAGAAATTTTTTCTATGATTCTAGGACTTACGCATTTGCCCTCAAATAGTTGTTAACAGCAGGTCTATTGATAGTAGCCTTCTGCTCATACCATGATACATGCTCTTTTAACCGTCTTACTTCTAACTTAACGAACGCTACAAGATAAAAACCCGCGAATATACTCCAGAGCCAGCGCATTAGAAAAATCTTTTTTACAAATTCTAACAAACTCTATCAGCTCCATTTGAAAACATCAGAGCCGCTTAAGCATTATCGCCATCACACCCGGCCTGGCATCCCTCGCAGGTTCAGATGGAAACCCAAACATTGGCATACCAGAGCCTCCTAAAAACTCCTTCTCCCACCGCTCTGTTATTTCTTTGAATATCCTCTTATAGGCAGTACAGTGGGGATCGACGCCCTTTACTTCACCCTCAGTAGGTGCTATGGCATTATAGGGACATCCTCCCCGGCAGAATTTGATATAGTTGCATTCCCCGCAGTTCTGGTCTACATATTCCTTGAACTGGAACATGAGCTTCCATGCGGGAGATTGAGCCAGATCTTCCATGTTCGGATGGTCATGAACATTGCCCATAACATAATCCGGCATCCCCACAAAGCGATAGCAGGGATATATGCTCCCATCAGGTCCCACTGCAAACGTATCCCCCATACAATCCACGAAGGTACAGACAGTGCCCCGGTTGGTGAACACGCATTTACACAGGTGGTCAATATTCATAAGTTCAATCCTGCTCATGTTCTCCAGGTATTTATCCAGAAGATAAACTAACAATTCCCCATACTCTTCCGGATCAAGCGCCCATTTTCCAGGATCTTCGGAACGTAATGATGGCAGTGCGGGATGCAATTTAAGATTTAAACCATTTTCAAGGAAAAAATTAAAAATATCCTCCCTGAACTTTACAGAATAGGATGTAAAGGTGCAGATAAAACTCACCTTAAGACCGGAAGCTTTAGCAATTTCATAGCCCCGCATGGTCTTCTCGTAGTAACCTTTTCCTCTCTGCAGGTCAGTAAGCTCCTGCGGTCCATCTAAACTGGAACCAATGGGAATATTATATTCAGCCAGGATCTGTGCCAGTTCCGGGGTGATTTTCCAGAGATTGGTCTGCAGGGCAAAAGCCGGCTTCAGATGACTTAAACCCTCAGCCAGCAGAGGTAGCGCTTTTCGGTAAAAATCAGCACCTGCAAGAAGCGGTTCCCCACCATGGAAAGTAAAGGTAACCGGTTCACTCCGAAAATTCTTAAGCCATTTAACCACTTCTTTGATGGTTTCAATGCTCATTACCGGAGATCCTTCCTCTGAACTCCAGCAATAACTACACTTAGATGGACAGCCCAGAGTAGGGATCAGCATCACGTGATAAGCCATATAACACCTTGTTTTAACCTTCCTCAAACTATTAATAGTATTTAAATTTAACTCAGTCTTTCTGGCGACATCATCCACAAGTATTTTTATCATCTCAGACATAGATGCGCACTATGACCCATCGTAATAATCCAAAGCAGGCTGCAGGAGAGCAGGCCGCCCAGCTTGTAAAAAACGGAATGGTCGTCGGACTTGGCACAGGCTCAACTACTGCCTATGCAATAAAAGAACTTGGAAAACGTGTCGCTTCAGGCCTCAGGATCATGGGTGTACCCACATCCTACCAGTCAGCATATTTAGCAGCAGAACACGGCATTCCCCTTACCACCCTGGATGAGCACCCCATTCTTGATATTGATATTGACGGCGCTGATCAGATAGCCAGTTTCACTGCAATCAAAGGCGGAGGAGGCGCGCATACGCGGGAAAAAATAGTGGCTCTATCCTCCCGGCGGTTTGTTGTTGTAGTGGATGATTCAAAATGCACAGATATTCTGAGCCACCCTGTTCCGCTTGAGGTCATACCCTCTGCAAGAATACTCGTAGTAAAGCAGATAGCAGAACTCGGAGGAAGGGCAGAGCTGCGTATGGGCATAAATAAAGACGGACCTGTTATCTCGGATAACGGGAATCTCATTATGGATGCTGATTTTGGAGCAATAGACGATCCTGTTTATCTTGATGAGGCTATTTCAAAATGTATCGGCGTTGTTGAGCATGGAATATTCACAGGTGTTGATGTTATTTATATAGGAAAAAAAGACGGCTCTGTAGAGATACTGGAATCCCCTGGGACTTGAATCCTAGGAGCCCTTTATCTCGTTGTCGAAGTCCTCATTTCCTAGGTTCTCACTGACCCTGGTTCCACTTTTTACTCTGACCTCAGGCCATATCCTTACGGGTGAATTAACCGTTACCTCATCCCCGATTATGACCCTGGGGCCAATGACCGTGCCTGTCTCAAGGATACACGAATCTTTTATTTTAGTGGCATTATCGATAATTGCACCTGAGACCATGGTGTTAGAGCCTATCTCAATGTTATCAAAGATATAAGAAGAGAGAATTCTTGAGTTGTTGCCGATCTTGCAGTTTGAGCCGATGGATGTATATGGGCCGACCAATACATTATCTCCGATCGTGGTGTTCTCTCCAATTACTATCGGACCGACGATAGCAGAATTTGAACCCAGATATACATCATGTCCAAGATCGATTGGACCTGTCACCTTTGCATCCTTAACATTAAGGCGCCCTGATATCTTTGTGCCCGGCATCTGCTCAAGCATCCATCTGCATGCTTCCCTGTAAGCCTGCGGGTTACCTATATCTGTCCATCTCCCGTGTACAAGGAAGCCATTGATATTCTCGCCCTTTTTCATGATCTGCGGAAAAAGGTCTTTTGCAAAATCATATTTCTCCCCTGGTATCCATTTCAGGACCTTCGGGTCGCATACGTATATGCCCGTACTTGCAAGGTTACTGAATATCTCACCCGGGCCCGGTTTCTCAAAGAAGCGGGTTATCCTGTTATTGACATCCAGATCAGCGATACCATACTCGCGCGGATCATCGATCGGGATTAAGCCTATAGTCACAGGAGCATCGTTTTTCTCATGAAAACGGAAGAATTCCCTGAGCCTGAGGTTCATGACATGGTCTCCTCCCACGACCAGGAATGGCTCACCTTCGAATAACTCTTCTGCATTTTTTACTCCTCCTGCAGTCCCCATTTTTTCTTTCTCATGTACATATTCGATATGCACACCATACATACTGCCATCGCCGAGCGCTGCCTCTATTTCGCCACCAAGATATCCCAGTGTAAGCACGATATCATTAAAACCTTCCATAGCCAGATGTTCAACCAGATGTACTAACGATGGTTTATTTAATAGAGGAATCGTCGGTTTTGGCCTGTCAAAAGTAAGCGGCCTGAGCCTTGTGCCCTCGCCGCCGCACATTATACATGTCTTCATTCGAATACCCAATTTTAAATTAATTTATGAGTATATAGAGATAACGAAATCTCAATAATAAACTATATTTTTTTCGAATAATCCTTTCAAAAAGCTCTTACACTTAGACTCGGCCTCAGTATAAGGCATCTGATACTTCTCTCTGATTACCTCAATTATTTCTGATATATCCAATTCTCCACTACTCCTGTCCAGCACGTCCTTTGCAAAATCGGTTATAGTAAATACCCTGTTATTATTGGTATCAAACAGCACATTTGTTCTATCTTTCTGCAGCCTGTTCTCCAGTGAGTCCCCTGCCAGCATGGTATGAATTATTTGCGCGAGATTGAAATTAAACGTTCTTATAAAAACTCCTTCATTGAGAACCGGATATATTCCATTATTTCTGGTATCAGTTGTTGTGTATTTCTTTATCTGTTCTTTCTGTATCCTATCAATCAGTTCAGATAAACCCCGCTCATCCTTAGATCCCTTATAGTGAGAGATATAAAGAAAAAGATGTTCCCTATCAAGATTGCTCCAGATAGAGAAATCCCTGTACTGCAAAGAAAGCTCATTATAGAATTCCTGTATCAACTCATCCGTCTCTTTCTTTGACATTCCACGGGTGGTTTCATAATCATACCAGAGCGACAGATCTATATTCTCATTTCGAATTATTGTCTTAACATCAAATAATGGCGGGTTCTCATACACTTTTGAGTGCTTTGTAAGCTGGAAACTGCCAAACGACATTGAGCGGATTATTTTATTATTATGCAGGATAAAATCTACTGTCTCTCTTGCCTCATGGCGGGTCTCTGTAGGAAATCCGAATATTAAAAAAAGATGTGTCCAGATTCCCGCATCAGCGCAGTATCTACAGATATTTAATACATTATCTTTCTTTATACCTTTATCCATGCATGACAGGATTCTGTTATTAGCAGATTCCAGTCCAAAATACAGCATCTTACATCCCGCATCAGCAATCCTGTTGCCAAACTCCTCAGAAAATACTGGATCAAATCTCGAATCTGCTAACCATGATATATCAAGGTTATTCTCTATTATCTTATCAGATAATGCACTTATCAATCTTGGAGAGACGCCTTCATCCTGAAACGTGAAAAAGCTTGTTTTATATCTATCTTTTAGTGTCTTGATATCATTATATAACAGATCAACATTCCTGGGCCTGTAATTCCCTGAGTAACCATAACTATGGTCACAAAAGGTACAGCGTTTCCAGTAGCATCCCCTTGATGAAAGCACAGGAAGGATGAGCTCAGGTGAGAAATATAATGAGAATGGAAGACCATCAAAGCATGGAGAGGGTAAAGAATTAATATCCTCTCCCTCAGAACTGAGCTTGTTGATCCTGATCCCGGATCCCTTTTTATAAATGAGGTTGGGAATATCTTCAATGTCAAGTCCATTGCTCAGATGTTTTGTAAGATTCAATAAAGCGGTCTCACCCTCATGTACGATCACACTATCAAATATAGAGAAAAGCTCATTATTTTTGCTTATCTCATTGATCAGACGCGTGAAAACACTGCCCCCTATATTTATATGTATATTCTCATCTGCTCTTTTAATAAGACTTGCAAGCGTTAGCCCTGGAATTAATTGACTGGTATTGATTATAGAGATACCTATCAGGTCAGGCCTGTTTTCAAGGATTTTAGGGACTGTCTCTTTCTCGAAATAATCAATAAAGAGATTCTCTTCCCGATCATTAATCGAAGCAAGAATAGCTTTACTTGAGCGGCATGAGTAGCGCATATCATATGAATGAAAAGTCAGGTTTGTAGGATAATAAGCCGAGGAGACAAGCTTAAGCCCAAGCTCAAGTATTTTAAAAGCTCTAAATAGTTCTTTAACATTATAGAAACCCTTCTTATCCCTTAAAATCTTTTTTGCATTATCTGTTTCATCAATAATGTATTCGCCAAAAAGAACAGAACTGCTCAGTGCCGTGTACTGTTTCTGAAGGTGGGGTGACAGCTCTTTCTGGGACTCAAGATCCTGGAATTTCGAATAAACTTTCTCATAGAAGGCAGAGAGTCCCTGTTTACTTAACAGATCATCATAAAAGGATACGTTGATATCCATCTGCTCTACATCGCAATAATTGGCCTTCAGGAAGGCGAAGAGAGACGGGAGACTTAAATAAGGCTGGGTTGGGATCCATTGGGGCGGGAATAGTAATTTTGTAAGCATAGGTTACCATAAGCTTTATGTGACCTAATAAAGATTTCATATCAAAAAGTGATTTCTATGATTGATAAGGAAAATAAATATATAGGAGATGAATTTGTTGAAGATGCTGGAGATGTTGTTGATGAGAGAGAGAAAGCACTTGCAGGTATATACGACTTAGTTCTACCGCCTGGATTACCCCATAAAATAATAATGGAGGCAGTAGACAAATTTAATCTGGAAGTAACCACCCGGAAATGTGCTATTAAAACCATAGATCTAGAATCTGATAATCTCCTGGTGCTGCGCGGAGAATTAGAGGCAGTGAACAGTGCACACGACTATATCTATCAGAAGCTAAGTGAGAAGTACAGTTACAGAAAATAGCAGATATTAAAGTATCTTTAAATTTTTTATAAAAATAGTTCTGATAAGGGTGTAGGGGATTCTTCGACCCCCCTCTTTAAAACAGGCGCTGTTTATTAACAGGTCTTGTGTAACCGGTTCCGCCGCAAGTGGTGCATGGAATTTTAGGCATCAGATAACCTCTGCCTTTGCACCATTGACACTTTCTTGTTGAGTCAACAACATACACTGTTCCTTTTCCATCACAGACAATACATGTCTCATCCTGGTGTTTCCCTGTCCCATCACAGAACATACATTTTACATCACCAGGTACCTTGGGCTGTCTTTTAACTTCTGCCATTTTAAATCACATCGCTATGAACATCAAACTATAATATATCTTTTTCCATCCAGTTATCCCAAAAAATAAGAAAAGTAGGCATGAAGCCTACTTATAGATCTACTTTGCTGGGATAACGAATGCTCTCTCACCGGCGCAGCGATCCCATTCTCTGAGTGCTGCCTTGCCGAATGCTCCTCTTGGATCCGCGAAGTCAAAGTTGACCAGGTCATCTGCGAAGCAGCTCTTGACCAGCGGGTTCACGCAGAATGCATCCTTCTTGCCAGCATGTGCTGCTGAGACTACCGTGGTGTATCCACCCTGGTGACCTACGTTCATTGCGTAGTTCGGGTAGTTAGCACCTCTGACCTCTCCAATGGCACCTTCATCAGAGCCGAGTGAGAAGACGTTGGTTGCACCGCACTGATCCTGCAGATCGTATCCATAGAATCCGAGTCTGCCCCATGCCTCTTTGTGGAGGTACATGGATAGATACCATGCTGATAGACCGGCATTGCTGTGTCCGGTTGCCATTGCTGTTGAGGCACCTGCTGCAATTGCGAGCACTGTAGCTCTCTGTGAGCCGCCGAAGTGGTCCTCAAGTGTTGTTGGGTACTTCTCGTATGCTTCAATACCGTACAGGGTTACCTCTGTGCCGATATCTTTCACGGTCTCGATGGTTGCCTTTGCGCTTCCGAACTTGCCGTACTTCTTCTGTGCATAGTCTGCGCCCCAGTACACGTAGTCGTCAAGGATATCATTGGTGTATGCTGGTGTTGCATACATTGTGAATCCCACACCGCCTGACATGTAGCCACCGAGCCATATCTGGTCGTACAGCATGCTTGCTGCACTTGCTGTCTGTAATGCTACATTGACTGGATCATCCGGGGTCTTTCTGCTTGTCTGGACGATATCTGCCATGTGGCCGAAGGATAATCCTCCTGGCTCATTTGGTCCTCTTGCACGGCGTGCAGGGATCATATCGCTCATCTCTACAAGTCCTGCGTGTTTGGCTGTGAATGCAAGTTCACCGACTGCTGCTTCACCTGCGCACATGTGGTATGCGCTGATAAAGGTCATACCGACCTGCATTGCCATCCAGCGGCTTGTGCCTGGTCCGTCCTCAGTCCTTGTGACTATGGTCGGGATATGCACTGCCTGCCATGAGGTCTTGCCTATGCCTGCTTTGATCTGCTTTGCCTGCTCTGCCGGGAATTCGTTGTCGATATTGATAACGAACTGCTTGTCGATTTCATCCTGCAGTGTTTCATCGCCTGTGAATACCTTCACATAGCAGTCATCTACTAATGCAGGGTGTGTCTCGACCATGTGCTCCTGAACGATAGCTGCACCGGGCATTGCATGGTTTAAGACTTCAAGATAGTAGTTGATGGTCTCAGGAGTAACTTCCTTGCCCAATCTCTTCTCAAGAGTCTCATGTGCCAGGTCAAGTCCTACAATGCATGTTCTCCTTATATCGTCCCATTCCTGCTGCATTGCAGCATTGTTGACGAAGTGGAGATCGTCACCATCGCACACGATATCTGTTCCGGATATTGTGTATGGGGTCAACTGCCTCTGACCCATCGGGATACCGGCAAGGTGCAGCTTTGGATCATACGCCTGCAATCCTCTCTTCTTGGTGATTGCTGCTCCGCACTTTGTCATCTCTACCTTTCTTGGGTTCTGGGTATATCCAAGTCTGAGGTATTTGGTCTTCTTATCGGTTATTTTGCTCTTGGCTGTGGAGCCGCATTTGTTGGTTCCCCATTCTTTTGCGTACTTTGTTTCCATTGCTTTCTTAAATCTTGGTTCTGCCATTTGACTCACCTCTTACGCCTTTGGCTGGAAGCCATATCTGGTTCTTAACTCCCAGACTCTCTGTACATGTTCGACTACTTCCTTGTCGCTTCTGAAGGATATGTTATCCACCCTGTATATGGATGTTCTCTTGGCAGCTTCTGCCTCGCTTATTGGTTTGCCAAGGTTGACCTTTCTGTCGATTGGTACGCCGACCTGGTCCTTGTCCATTACAATGTTGCCGCCTTCGAGTCTGCGCCTGTCCAGCATATCGAACATTACGCCATCTTCCTGTAATCTGAGGGAGTGTCCGTGAACTGTACAGCCTCTCATTCCTGCAAGACCCCAGTCAGTTATCTCGGTCTCTGACTGTCTCTTGGTGTACTCTTCAAGGTCTCTCTCTCTCATCTCGTTAACCTGTCTGCCTGACAGTGTGCCTGGATCAACACCTCTGAAGTTGATTGCTGCGTGGTACGATCTGAAGTATGGTGTTGCTGGAGCATTGTACATTGAATCAGCATACTGTACATATCTGACTCTGTCGCCTGCTGCTGCGCCCGGTGTTGGTTCTACGATCTCTCTTATCGGATCATCTGGTTCTCCCATCTCTGAGAGTGGCGGGTGTGTACTTGGATAATCCGAACCTGGTGCTCTGTGACCCAGAATTGCGGTTAAGTCCTCATCTGCAATATCGCGCAGTTTCTCTAAGTCATCTGACATGTGTTTTCTTCTATTCTTGGCAACTGAGGTATTGCCAGGGTAGTATTGTGGTTTATAAGCCATATTTTTTTCCTCCTTATTTTATTTGAATCGGTTTCTTCCGCTTCCAGGATAAACTCATTACTTTTTCTCTGTATCAATTACACAGAGGTTTGTTTCCGCTTTTGCATGTGGATCTATCAGGCCGAGTATTCGTTCATCTTCAAGATTGATTCTCTCATCAGTCTTGCTTCTGAACCCATACTTGCCGTAATCAGTCAGTGTGGGTCTTCTCTTTATAAAGTGCCCTCGTTTGAACTCAAACGGGAAAGGGAGCGCTCGCTCACACGCTTTTTTGACGTCTTCCATAGCACTTTCATTCTCCACTTCAACTATTACTTCTCCCACTATGATATGCAACTCGAATGCACATCCTCCAACATTGATGATCATCCGGTCAGGATGGTTCACATCTGCACCTGTTCCAGGTCCGCATGTGACCTTTCTGGGTAGATTTTTCCCGTTGAGGAGCATTCTTATTACACCTTTGGTCTGATCAATCTCGTTTAAGAGTTTCTCAGCGGTCTCAGGTTGTAATAATCGCTTCGGAAATACTCGTATCTGGATGGGCTTATCCGTGACTGAAGCAGTATTTACCATTCAATTCTCCGAATTTATACGGCCTCCGCTATAGCCTTTATAGGCTCCCTGAATTCATCTACTGCGCTGAAGACATCTCCTACAAGCTGAGAGGTCTTTGCCGGGCTGTAGATCTGTACACCTGCATCAAGAGCAACTGCTGCTGCTACGCATGGCACTCCAAGTCCCTTTGAGTGTCTGGTAGTTACGTGGTTACCGTTGAATGTGCCTGGTCCTCCGCCGCCATAGATAGAGTGACTGAAGAAGGAGAATCCGACTGCAACTCCCTGTACCTTACCAAAGTCGCATCCTGGTAGTGAGGTCTCTTTCTCAACGATATCATTGAAGTACAGCAGTACTGCTGATACTGACTGTGGTGCTCTCATTGCACCGCAGTTCACCATGGTTGCTGCCATTGTGCCTGCTGCGCAGTATGCATTCCATCTGCCTACATCAGATGTCTTGTATGTTGTATAGCCAGATGCAAACTTCTTATCTGCACTGATTATCTTGTCATCGAGTGCCTTTCCGACAATTGCATGGACAACTGTACCGATTGTACCTGTCTTGCCCTGTTCCTTTACTGTTCCATAGACAAGGTTGTTTGCGTTCAAGCCCTGATGTGAGTATGCGAGAAGCCTGTGCCTCTCCTGTATGCCAAGTGCATCGCCCATTTCAAAGACACCGACTGTCTCAAGGGTTGAGCACAGTGCTGCGGTGTTCATAGCATTGAACCTGCAGGTTGCTGCAAGGTGGTTTGCCATGACGTTTCTTAATGTATAGCCAAAGCCCTCGTCCTTCTGCGGGATTTCGACGATTGATTTTACATTGCCGCCTACCATATCAAGTGTCTGTGGGTACTGTCCCCAGACTGCGGACTTGATGGTTGGCCCATCGAACATTCCGATATTGAACTGGTCGATTATTGCCAGTGTGGTTGCCTGTGCCGCGCAGGTTAATGATGATACATATTCTGCTGCAACATCGATTCTGGGGGATGGAACCTGAACCAGCAACTGCTTGCCACCGTTTAAGGATTCAACATTGGTGTCGTCGCCGTTCTCCACTTTTACCAGATCTGCAACCTTACTGCGGATCTTGTCTGCATTCTTTACAATGTCCAGTTTCATCTCTCTTCCTGGAATCTTTCTACCCTTACCGCCTATGGATGAAGTTGCTAAGGTCTTCTCGATTCCAGCTAAGTCAACGGCTGCTGTTCGCTTTATACCGGTGACTATTTTCTTAATAGCGGCATTTTTCATCGGGCTTATGGCATTTAGATCCACGCCTGATTTGAGTTTTGCTCCTCTGTCGCTATATAGGTCTATTGAGTCAGCCACGTTTATTTACCTCCTATGTTTTATTTTTCCAAGAGACTGATCACCTGGCGATGATACAATAAGAGCGATATACAACATTCTGGAGTACAGAACCCAAGAAAAGATACCTATGTCCTGATTTCTCTTGAATATTGTTTTTTATTGTATCGATCTACCATTACAATCCCTTGTACACCCCAACCCATTCACTTATAGTACTTAAATCTTACGAATTATTCATGATAATCCGTTATAAAATAGCCTGCAAAATATCCGTAGCGGAGCCCAGCATGCACATATTTTTATAAAACAAAAATATATTTTTATCCACCGCTCTCCACACTGATATCACTCATTTCTTTTGGAGCGGATTCCTTCTCTTTTTCTAACGCTTTGTCCATTTCCTCACGAGTGAATATTTTTTCTACAACCTCTTTCTCCTCAACGTCCTTTATCACTGTAAGAACTTCTGTCTTATAGTAGAGATTGGTCTTATCGACAAGCGCCCATGTACCTTCCTCATCAGATATAATTTCGGTTACATAGCCTTTTGTACCTGTTGCCCCGTAGAGTACAGAACTCCCTACACTTAAAGGGTTACCTATCGAATCAAATATATTTGTTTCACTCAGATCATCGCTCATATAGCAATCGTCCATATAGCAATAATACCTTTTAATACTTGCGGTTTATCTATGAGGTCAAGGTAGCCCCAAAGTTTAGCTTTAGTTTGCGTGATCAGTTGCAGCATCAAGAAAGCCCCTGCGGGGGCAAAATTATTAACAACGAACTTATACTAACTCAAAACGAACTCTTGGAGTTCGTTCCAGTTCGTTTATGTTCGTTGTTTTTAGACTATCAGATTTCAAGATGAGGAGGAAGAAATGCGTTTATACTTTCCTATACGTCTAGTAAAATCACTGCAAAGAACGCTTTGCGTTCTTTGCGCTCTAAAACAGCCTGGATACAACCCGACATACATTTTCAAGGAATTTAACATCTTCTTCTGTGAAGGATGAGAGGTTATGCGAATCTATATCGAGTTCCCCTACGATTTCTCTATTCTTAAAGATTGGAACTACTATCTCAGACTGCACTTTTGGACTGCATGAGAGATAGTTTACCTCCTTTGAGACATCCTGGATGATGAATGTTACCCCCTTCTCTGCTGCCTGACCACATATGCCCTTCCCGAAAGGTATTCTCGTGTGTTCGGTAAGCTCTCCGATAAAAGGTCCAAGGGCGAGTTCTCCTGGTTGGTACACAAGATAGAATCCGACCCAATTATAGTGAGGAACATTGTTCTTGAGCAATCTGCAGATGGATAGAAGCTTCTCATTTATATCGGTCGGTTCATCAACAATCTCTCCTACTCTGTCGAGAAGAAGAGTAAACATCAGACCTCTATCCCCTCTAGACTCTGATTTGCTGCCATATAATGTTTTTTCTTATCCTTTAAGTTTTCAAAAGCCCCCTCACATACCTGCAGCAGTCTTTCCGGCACCATCCCGATATGCTGCCTATCTATAAGGGCGCGAAGCTCATAATGGCAGTTTGCGCACATGTGGATTATACGATTATCACTTGATGAATCCAGACCAAACTCCTCTGGTATCAAAAGGTGCTGGTGAATAGAGGCATTGCTCCTGTACCCGCAGATCTCGCATTCCACATATGGCCTATCAAGTGTCTTTAGCTCAAGCCATTTCTCGATATAGTTATCGATATATTTTTTATTCTTTATCTTAGCCGCAAACCTGGCCCTATCATTTTGATTTTGCATAATTGAATCTCTCACTTATGCTTTATTAAGTATTATTAAATCCGGTCTTGGCTTCTCAAAGCTGGCAAGATCATTCTTACATCTACTGCAGAGTTCTCTAGCAGTAAATGCCACTACCTCGAATGATCCAGGTAAAGTACGGGCATACATCAAATCAGGCTTTAATCCAATATACCTGCTTATTTCAGATAGAATGGCTACAAAGTGCTCTTGATAGACCTCTATATCCTCAATCTGCAGGCCTCTCACATCCGCAAGCATGCCAATACACCCGCATGCAGTTCCAAACACTTTTAATTCTATTATATAAACAGGTGCTCCCTTGAATTTCCTTATAGTGCTCTCAAGCTTTCCACGGCTCTGTGGGATTTTATCCAGGAGATCGCGCATCAGACCACCTGAACCTCTCTTAAAGGCAGAGTCTTTCTTTGCATGTCCGTAAATTCAAAAATCCTGATAATTCTTTGTGCAGTGGCCTTACAGAATCCGCATTTATGACAGAACTTTTTGCAAGTCATCCACTGTTTTATAACTCCGTCTAACTCCTTGTTCGGAATATAGAACATATCGCGCAATTCACTCGGGCAATCCAGTATATCCATCAGGTTTCCATCATACGATCGATCTGAATAAGCCCTCATGCAATCTGTTATCCAGCGTATGGTGTTAGCACGACCGGATGTTTTAAAACAATCTATACCTAGAGCTTCGTATGCCCCAAGATCCTCCGGTCTTATCCAGGGAGATTTAATGATTAATTCTGGATACCTTACCCTGAATGAAATGCATTTTTCATAATAATAGTCACTGAAAATATTGGGCCTGTTTCCAAGCGCGGTCATATGAGAGAACAGATTGAAGTGAGAGTACCTGAACGGGCATTTATATAGACATGCCTCATTCGCCAGCAGCCTGAGCTCGCAATCAACGACTTCTCTTATACCCTCCAGAATTTCGAAGTCTCTATTTATATTAGTATCCAGCGTTATGGCATCTGCACCAAGTTCCTCAAAAAACCTTGCTCTTTCAGGTGAATCCACATGCGATATGACAGATACTACCACCTTAATATCAGGAAATTCTTTTGTAAGCATCTCCACCAGATAAGGTTCTGCAACAGTTACAGAATCCACCCCTATCTCGCTTAGCTTGCCAAAATACCACCTGAACATATTATAACCCTGCGAAGTCAGATGCTGACCTCCCATGCAGGAAGGATTCATGACTATGCCTATTTTAAACTTTTTATCGTGGATGTACTGTGTCTGCTCTGTAATTTCATCCAGCAATGGCGCATGTAAGGTAACTCTTCCGCTTCCAAGTACCTCTGGCGTACCTGCCATATAAATCTCATCTACTTCCTCTGTTGCCTCTTTACATATCTCTTCCAGTGCTAAAGAATGGCCTGGATGCGGTATTATCAATTTCATTATCGTCACTTCGCCTATGGTCTAGTGGCTTCATGTAGTCATGAGGCGTAATATAGCTTTTCATACTACAGTGGTTTATACAAAAATCTCTTCGAATAACCATCCATACTCTTGTGGTCTTGTCAAAAACTCCAGTTTTCTGATATCCCTCACCAGCCCATACATCTCCCTGTTTTTCTGCAGTCCCCTGATACTGGCTGGATCAAGTATTCTTATCTCTGGTATATAACCATAACCCGGGTTTTTCACAATCCCATTATCCAGAATAAAATAGGCGCCTCCTCCCTTTTCCTTTATTGGTGCATATACAGATTCAAAGTCCCGTGCTACCCAGTTCGCCATTTTAAGTACCTTATTAGATACATTAATAGTGATATGCCCGTATCCCGGGGGAATTATCACCTTGTCCCCCTGCTCAGCCTTTACCAGTATTGTATCTTGTATCTTATCATTATCTGATTTCTGCATGATGTAGTGCGCCTCACCGCTTAAGACCTCGTATATCTCAGGATATGTAATATCAGTTCCTGGTACCATGGGATGGTAGTGTCCTGCTGTCTTCACGAACTCACACCCCAGCATACGTGGCGGGATGACAGTAACATCATATCTTAAGCCATGTTCTTTAATGGTAAGGGCATCATTTCTGCTGAGCGATAGATCACGGTACATATAATACAGTTCAAGATCAGTTGCGCTGAGCAACCATTCTTGATCGTAAATGACCTCCTTCATATCAAATAGCATTCTAATACCAGGCTTAACACTCTTTGTCCCGAATTCCAGAGTATTCTGCATAGGAATAATAATTATCTATTCAGATATTTATAGTATTATGTTATATACTGCAGATGCCCCCTCTCAGCTCAGACTATAGCTCTATCTCCTCAATCGGCTTGCCATCTATAGTTTGCGGTGCAAGCCAGTCGATGATTTTGAGGAGATCCTCTTTACTCTCAGCAGAGATATCAACATATATAGAACCCAGACTCTCTTCTACAGCAGGAAAATTCACTCCTCCTATGAATGCGACCTGTTTATTTAAACTAAATTGAGTCGTGCTCCCCCTGATCCCGGCTAAGAGTACACTGCGCGCAGTATCAAGGATACGCACTTCTCTTAAGAGCATATGCAGCTTTCTCAGGCTCTCAAGATTCCCCTCACTATATAGCCGCGGGACGCCAAAATCCTGGAGATGCAGTTCAATCGGGAATAGGTTTGTGATAGCGGTTCTGACTCTCTCCTCGACCTCGGTAGGATAGATGAGTGCAGAGATTCTTACGGTTATGTTCATAGATCTTGAAGTATTTTTTCTATTTCTTTATGAAATTTCTCAATAGATCCTGTATTCTCGATGGTTATATCTGCCATTTCCATTGCTTTATCCACTCCCCAGCCCCTTTCACGCTCATCCCGTCTTTCTAATTCCCCGCTGTTACACATATCATCAGAGCGGCAACGTTTTTTCATCCGCGCAAACCTGATGTCAAACGGTGTTTTGATTGCTATAAGTTTAAAATCACTTCCGAACTGTCTTTTGAAATAATCCACCTCTTCTATATTCCTCGTGCCGTCAATAACCACAACAGGGGAATCAAGTGAACGGATTTTGGAAGTACAGCGCCTTGCGATAGCATCCATGCCTTCCTCCCTGCGAAGCTTTGTTCCCATGCCGCCAATATTCTCATCTGTAGGAGATAGGCCACGCTTTGCAGTTTCCTCCCTTACAATATCACCCATGCTGACAACAGGTATGTTCAATCTATGTGCTACTGCTGATGCTTCTGACTTCCCGGATGCTGGCATTCCTACAAATGCAATGAGCCTCATAAGAGCAGGTTAATTCTGCTGGAGGATTATAAACGTATGTACCCGGTGTCAACTGAAATGGTCTCTGTACCTGGGGAACTATCTGGAATCTCTAAAGGATGCAATGCATGAGGCTTGCTGATGTCTATCTTAGCCACTTTTTCATCAGCCTTTAATTCAATAATCCTTTTATAGATCTCCTCATATTCATCAACCATTCTACTGACTGTGAATTTCTCCAGAACCCACCTGCGGCAATCAGATGGATCTATGCGCTCTATACTATTAACCGCCTCCACCATTTGCTCAATATTATCGACAACAAAGCCTGTTTGGCCATTCTTCACGATTTCGGGAACCGATCCATAGGGAAAGGCAATAACAGGAGTACCAGATGCCATTGCCTCAACCATAACCAGACCGAAAGGTTCAGCCCATTGTAGCGGAAAGATAAAACCTTTAGCATCCCTTAACAAACTTCTCTTCTCATCCTCAGGGACCTCGCCCTTATAAATAATTTGCTTGCCATCAATCCTGGGGACGATCTTTTCCTCGTAGAAAAGAGTATCCTTTCCTGGATTAACTTTGCCTGCTATTATAAGCTTTACATTAGCCCTCAGGGAAACATCTATTGCTATATCAGTACCCTTATCCTGGCATATCCTGCTTATATAAACAAAATAATCCTCCTTATCCTGGCTGAACTGGTAGCTGTCTACATCGATTGCGTTGTAAACATTACCTACATATTTTAAATCAGGCCCTGATCTGCGCTGCTCCAGACTTATAGAGTTATAAAAAATCGCATCCTTGTACTTCTCATAAAAGGGAAGGTTATCTTCCGCGAATATTCCATGCAGTGTATTTAGAACTGGCTTATTAACCAGACTTCCCATAGCAACTCCGATATATCCAGTATGATCATGGATGATATCGAACTGCTCAGCAAACCTGAGGGCATGGCCAGTATGAATCAAATCAGGTATCGGATTACCCTGTGCCAGCATACTTCGCGGTGGTGATGTATCATAACAGGATACCAGATTAGCATCAGTAATTGAATCACCCGTAGCAAATAAGGTAACCTCATGCCCTCTTCTTATAAGCTCCTCTGTAAGAAGGGAAACAACAACCTCAGTGCCGCCATACTTTTCCGGAGGCACACGCTCCCATACAGGAGCCAGTTGAGCGATCCTCAATTAAATTTATCCCCCATTAAAATTACGCATTAACCCTTATACTACATTGGCCTATAACCTTTTATAATCTTCTGGCATCGAAAGGTTATAATAAGTTTGATGCAAAATGAATAAGTATGGCAAAAATAATAATTTTAGGTCTTGGAAGCGGGGGTTTTGCAGCTTCACTGGCTATACGGAGGAACGATCCTGAAGCCTCTGTTACAATCATAGAGAAAAGGACATACGATATGTTCTCTCCGTGCGGTATGCCTTTTGCTATAGAAGGCATCGTAAGTCTTGATGACCTCAAATTTTCACTGCCTCCTGATGAGCATCTAACAAAATTACTTGAACATGAAGCCCAGGCTATAAACCCTGCTGAGAGAAATGTAGTGGTAAAGAACCTGAGAACCGGGGAGATTGTATCTATTCCCTATGATTCTCTTATTATTGCCCTCGGTGCACAGCCCTTCATCCCTCCTGTAAAAGGCGCAAAAGAGAGTATTGGCAGAGGTGTTTTTGTCCTGCATGATATTGAGAGCGCGCAAGATATTATAGAGAATGCTAAAAGCTCAAAAAGAGCTATCGTGGTTGGAGCCGGGCCGATCGGGCTTGAGATTGCAGTAGCCCTGAAAGAAAAGGGGCTTGATGTTTTCGTTGTTGAAATGCTCTCCTCTGCCCTGCCGCGGGCGTTAGACAGGGATATGGCAAAAGTGGTCGAGCGGTCACTTGAGGAAAGACAGATAAGATTACTCTTAAACAAAACGGTGGGCAGTATAAACGGTACTCCTGTTGAATCTGTTTCAATAGATAACGAAATTATCAGAACCGATATGGTTATTCTCGCTGCGGGTGTGAGAGCAAATGTTGATATAGCAAAGAATGCAGGAATTGAGGTCGGGAGATGGGGCATTAAAACAAATGCAAGTATGGAGACCAATATTAAAGGTATCTATGCCGTGGGGGATTGCATTGAGACCGTAAGCCTGATCACCCACAGACCCACTACCATGCAACTGGCATCAGCGGCTTTCAGGCAGGGAACAGTGGCAGGTACAAATGCAGCAGGCGGGTATGATATGTATGAAGGGGCGCTCTCCACCTATGTTTCGCTTATCGGAAAACTTGAGGTTGCATCTGCGGGTTTAAGCGAGTACTTTGCAGAATCTGCCGGGTTTGAAACAATATCAGGTAAAGCCCAGGGGAAAAATAAACCCGCATACTATCCAGGGGCTAAAGATATCATTATTAAAGTAATAGCCGATGCAAGAACTGGAAGAGTCCTCGGGGGCCAGGCAATAGGAGAGGGCGCAGCAGCGCGTATCAATATGATATCCCTTGCAGTAAGAAATGGCATGGATGTTTATTCTCTCAGCCAGACGGAGACTGCTTACTGCCCTATGCTTGCTGAAAGTTATGATGTGCTGAACAAAGCTGCAGATTTTGCGGTGAGGAAGCTGAGAAAGGGGAGATGATTTTTTCTAAGAGTATATTAACCGGGATGAATACAGGTAGACGCAGATAAAGAGAATCAAACCCTAACTCCACCAATTAACTGCAGATGAATTAAATCTGCATTTATATGCGGTTCTTCAAATCTTAACTCTCTCCCCGCACTCATTCCTTCCGTAAACCCCGAACTCCGTCTTCTTCAAAACCTCTCCCGGGAACACGGGCCCGTCCCTGCACACGCGCAGCCCATCAACACAGCATGCGCCGCATATCCCTATGCCGCATTTGATATAGCGGTGCAGGCTGAACTGGGCTTTTGAGGGAGCAACCGTATCGAGGACTCTTTTCATCATGATCTCAGGCCCGCAGCAGTAGATCTGATCAAAGCTCTCAGGATTATCTAACATTTGGGTCACATACCCGTGTTTACCTGCCGAGCCGTCGTCTGTTGCGATCCGCACTTCTCCTGCAGCTTCAAAACGCTCCCTGAATAATAGTTCATCTTTTGTTCTTGCGCCCAGCAGCGTTACGACCCTGATACCCATTGAGTCTGCCCTCTCAGCCAGAGGCGCCAGGGGAGCAGCCCCGACCCCGCCTGCGACCAATAGAATGTACCCTTTCTTAATATCAAACCCGTTACCAAAAGGCCCGCGGATGCCGACAGAATCGCATACATCAAGTTCAAATAAAGCCGATGTAGCAGGCCCCACTTTCTGGACGGTTATTGCATTATCATATGAAAGCGCCATCGGGATCTCATCCACCCCGCGGACCCAGACCATCACGAATTGTCCCGGGATTAATTCAAAGGAGGTATCAAGGAAAAAAGTCCTGATGGTAGGGGTCTCATCCACTACCTTTGTTATAATTGCATTAACAGGTCTCATAGCTCATGCGCCATTCCGTATATGTCGTTCAGTGTCCATTCCTTCTCAACTAAGAACTCCCTCATACATGAGGAGATATCGCTGAAAATGTTAATATTGTTACCCACAGCAGAGCCGATCTCTACAGCTCTGGCACCTGCCATTATAAACTCGATAGCATCCCTCCAGTCTGAGATACCGCCCACACCGATAACAGGTATATCAAGGGCTTCATAGAGGTCGTAGACACATCTTATTGCCACAGGTTTAATAGCACGGCCTGAGAGACCCCCGAATCTATTACCCAGTATCGGATAGCCACTTTCGATATCAATAGCCATGCCCCTTACAGTATTGATTGCCACAACGGCATCAGCCCCGCCCCGTTGAGCCGCCAGTCCGATGCTCTTTATATCCGTAACATTGGGTGTGAGCTTTACCCAGACCGGTGAACGAGCGGTGCTTTTGACAGCACGTGCAATCTCTTCCACAAGATCG
Organism: Candidatus Methanoperedens nitratireducens; assembly: GCF_000685155.1. Taxonomy (GTDB): domain Archaea; phylum Halobacteriota; class Methanosarcinia; order Methanosarcinales; family Methanoperedenaceae; genus Methanoperedens; species Methanoperedens nitratireducens. The sequence goes on along the minus strand of NZ_JMIY01000002.1, from coordinate 274,994 downwards.
GGCCGGGTTCCAATCTCTGCACCGTAGCCGCAGGCATGCGGACAGCTAAGGTTTAGCTCAAAAGCATCGGCACGAAGTGCGCCTGCGATCTCCAGGAACTCTTCCGTAGACCCACCAAAAATACTTGCAATCACAGGCACTCCCGCTTCTCTTGCTCTCTCTATCTCGCCCTGGAAATCTCTATAAGAGGGATTGGGAAGACCCATTGCATTCAAGTAACCACTATCCACTTCTATCATACTTGGATTACTGTGGCCTCTTCTTGGCTCTTTTCCAATGGATTTTGTGACGACAGCACCTGCTCCACCCTCTGCTACTCTTTTTAATGAGCCACCTGTGGTACCCATGATACCTGCGGCAAGCATCAGCGGATTCCTGAGTTTTAATCCTGTTAATGTTAGTGCGAGCATTCTGAATAACAATGTTTGATATGTACTTAGCTTTTATCTTATAAATTGTTGATGATCTTATTTATATGGAAAGGAAAACCACTCGAAAAATCAAGAAGTAGGACAGGATTACCTATTTGTCCCTGCTTCTATAGAGCAGCAGACCTATTACAACTGCTATAGGAAGAACGATCGTAGGAAAATCTAGAGTAGGTGTTGGTGTTGGAGTAACCATTAGGTTCGATGTATCTGCTTGAGCTGGTACAATCTTAAAGACCCTGCCTGTGTTACCCTCTGGCCCCAGGGTTTCCGAGGTCAGAATATACAGTTCATTATCAGCATCCTGTCCAAAGGAACGTACGAAAGTACCGATGCGCCCATTCTCTCTCGTAGCGATCCGCAGTTCTTTCATTGGCCACATCTTTTCCCCGTGCGGTGGAGGTGTGGCCACGAACACACTGCCATCAGGTCGGCCTGGACTTGAGGTAAAACCTCCAAATATGTAAGATCCATTAAACTCAGGCAGCGCGCTGCCCCGGTAGACGAATCCGCCTATGACCACCTGTGAGAGGCCGCCAGGCTGTACTAGATTTGCAAACTCAATAATCGGATCAATCAAGGGCTCACCTCTGGCACCAGTATCAGGGCACTCTGCAGGGGGTTCAGTAGGGTTGTTGGGATCAAAGCAGTGTGTGCCTTCCTTGATATTCCACCCATAATTGCTGCCCTTAGTAACAATATTAACCTCCTCCCAGAGATACTGTCCTGCATCACTGGCAAACAGAGAGCGGTCCCCGCCAGCATCAAAGGCTATGTTGAAGGGATTTCGGAATCCATAAGCGAAGATCTCATCAAGCCCTTCCTCTCCTACAAAGGGGTTATCCTGAGGAATGCTGTAGAGATCATCGCTGTCCACATCGATACGGAGGATACTTCCCAGAAGTGTTGAAGTGTCCTGTCCGTTGCCAAGGGGCGGGTGACCAGTTCCGACATCGTGGGCTCCACCGCCGTCGCCCAGTGGAATGTAGAGGTATCCATCAGGACCGAAGGTAATCTGGCCGGCATTATGGGTGGACTGGGGCTGATCAACCTGCAGTAATATCCACTCAGAGTTGCGATCAGCTTTGTCCGGGTTATCCTGTGCAACTTTGAACTCGGATATGTGACTGGTATGGTCCCAGCCATCTGGCGCATCTTCCCGCAATGGCGCGCTGTAATATACGAAAAAGCGCCCGTTATTCTTAAAATCAGGATGAAACGCCAGGCCAAGAAGCCCTCGCTCGTCGAATATTGTATTTAGTGCCACGATTTTATCTCGAATATCCAGGAAAGGCTCGCCCAGCACCTCTCCATCAGCCATCAGGATCATGATAACGCCGGTCTGATCTACGATGAACAGTCGCCCGGTCCCATCCCCAGGAGAGACAAGAGCCAGCGGCGCTGTGAAGCCTTCGGCCTTCAACTCAAGTCCGATACTATCTGGTACTGTTGATATATCTGTAGGATTATCAGCAGCTCCAGCACCTGTGCTGAATGCCAGCCATACAATAAACCCTATTATTAATGATTCATTAACTATTCTCATATTACCCCCTTGCGATCATAATACCTATCCCCAAAAAACGATTGCTGAGGTCGCATTCAGGGGATAGGTAAAGAATATATCATTAAAAGAATATAGAGTTTGCTGAGGTTGCATGAAAAAGCCTATAGTTTCCGAAATGCATAAGATAGGAAGCTTGGTGATGCTGAAGATTACCTTGTTGAGGGTAAATGAGGAAGTGTTGGGTTGAGAAAAGAAAGAAGTAGTGGTGAAATAATCTGCGATATGTTGAGCGTGACACTGGAGGAGAAGAAACCAAAAAAGACACGGATCATGCGGAGGACATATCTTAATTGTAAAAGCTTCAATAAATATTTTGACCTGCTGGTAGAGGAAGATTTTATAGCAATGCATAATACAGAAGAAAGAAGCTATGTACTTACAGAAAAAGGAAAGGATCTGTTGAGAAGATTGAAGGAACTGGCTGAAATCCTGCCGTTAAATAAGATGAGGTTATAGGAATTTTAAAGCATGAAGCAATATCCATATACCTGCTAGCAGAAATATATATACTTGCATGTATAGTTATATGTGCAACCAGAGGAGAAAACTAATGGCGATATGGAATTACCATACTACAGGTAATTAGGGATCGGTCAGCATGGCATTCAGAAAGGTACCCACCGGCATAAAAACGTTTGATGCGAATATCGATGATGGTTTTCCAGCAGGTTCTGTGATACTCCTGCTCGAGGATGTAGGTGCTGGAGCACGGGAGTTCATATACACATCTGCTTTTAATCTCATCGATCTAAAGACCAATCACTATGATTTCGACCTTATGAATAAGAAGCATAACGACTTAAGCAAGGCAGATGAGATTATGACAACACTCATGCTTCCAAATGAGGTATGCTATATCTCTGTTTCAAAATCCAAGGAAGATATCTTAAATGAGAATGCATATGCTTTCCACAAGGATTTTTATAATACTATAAAAGGCGGGTTAATCTTTAAAGAACTCTCTGATATCTATTTCCGCCAGAGTATAGTACAGAACTTCTGGGTTTCGGATAAAAAGAGGAATATGGACTACAATCATGGCTCTGATAAAAATATCCTGGAGGAAATATCTGAGTTCCTCGATAAGCATGCTGCAAACAACATGGTGATTCTTGATTCAATAACAGAGCTTATAATGTATGAGGGAGATTACCTGAGCAAGAACGATATCATAATGTTTTTAAAAGGCATGGTCAGGGTCTCTAAAATGTGGAATGGCATAATATACCTTATTCTAAGCGCTAATATCCTTGATAAGCAAATACAGGAGACCATTACCGATCTGGTTGATGGCGTACTCACATTTGAATGGTCAGACAGGAAATCGGTAAAGCTTCAGCGTAGCCTCTATATAACAAAATTCAGGGGGCTCCTGCCGCGGCTTGAGCAGAATAATATTGAGAAATTTGAGACAAAGATAACATACTATGATGGATTTGAAGTTTCAAATATAAGGAAAATTGTATAAAATGAGTTTAAACAAGCGTGTATCTTCTGGCATAACCGGGCTTGATGAAATGCTCGGCGGTGGTATTCCACCGGGGCACATTGTTGTTGTTATCGGAGATGCTGGTACAGGAAAGACCACTCTTGCGATCCAGTATATCCATGATGGGCTGTGCAGGGGAGAATCATGTATTTATATTAGCATTGAAGAAGAGAGAGAATCAATAATATCCACTGCCGCTTCCTATGGCTATGACCTGAAGAAATCCATAGAGGACAGAAAGCTTGAAATTTTAAAGCTTGACCTGTCTGATATAAAAACCACAGCCAGACGGATGAAAATAGACCTGCCCGAGCTTATAAAATCATTCGGAGCAAATCGGCTTGTGATAGACTCGATCACACTTTTCAGCATGATGTTCGATGATCCTATAGAGAGGCGCATACGATTGGTTGATTTAAATAAGACCATCAAAAAGGCGGGGATCACAGCTCTATATACCTCCGAGATAAGTACGGGAGATCATATTCACTCAAAAGACGGGATAATCGAGTATTCTGCCGATGGTATACTGTTTTTACAGCAAAATGAGATTGCAAAGAATATAAAATTGATAATGCGGATCATAAAAATGAGAAGGGCCATGCATGATCGGTTATATAGGCCTTATGAGATAACCGAAAGTGGAATAATCGTATATTCGACCGACGTGGTCTATCACGAGGATGGGAAGGGTATTATTAGTAATGCTCATAGATATTAATTAAACCAATTTTCACACTTTTTTTCACAAATTCTTATATAAGCAGGCAGGGTTGATCTTAGAAACTGGAAAAGTCATCATCACGGTAAACCTCATTATTACAATTATGACAGTAAGGAATATATACAATAAGTGATGGTAATAGTAATTAAAAAGGGGTATAGTATATGTATGAAAATATTAAAAACATGCTGGGGAATATTAAATTTCCTCAACTGCATCTTAAAAAATATGATTTTTTTGAGAATCTTAAAAACAGCTATTCTCTGATCGATAAAAAAAAGGATACTGAAATCCCACCATACGACGCAGGTGTTTATGGTAACATTGTGAATTTCGGTGGGATTCCTGGATATGTGGAAGTGGAACGCTATTGGGTAAATGAACCCTTCTCTTTCATATCGATACAGTTCAATGAGCTCAGCAATGATTACATATATTATGTAGTCGAGCCGGAACTGACGCCATTTGAGGCTACACTTTTAAGTGATGTCTACGAGAGATCTCGCGATCTACTATCGTATAAAGATCTGCTCGATGGAGTTGACAGAAGAGATATCCTGACAAGAAAGATAAAGGAAATAATAGATACATATATCAAAGATTTTGATATCAGATCTTTTCATAAAATTGTTTATTATGTAACACGGAATAATATTGGGTTCGGCCGCATTGATCCTCTAATGAAGGATGCGGATATAGAGGATATCTCATGCAGTGGGCCAGGTACTCCTGTTTATCTCTACCATAGAAGCTACGAGAACATCAAAACCAATATCATCTTTGAAGAGGAGGAGCTAAACTCGTTCGTTTTTCTTCTGGCACAGCGAAGCGGGAAGAATATCTCGATTGCAAAACCTTATTTGGACTCCACACTCTCGGACGGCTCCCGTCTCCAGGAGACACTGGGAAGAGAGATCACTACACGCGGAAGCTCATTTACAATCAGGAAGTTCAAGGAAACGCCTATAACCCCGGTAGATCTCATGAAATGGGGAACGCTCAATGTTGAGATGATGGCATATATGTGGCTTGCCATTGAGAACAACAAAAGTCTCATCATGGCAGGTGGTACGGCATCAGGAAAGACAACCTCACTGAATTCGTTCTCTCTCTTTATCCCGCTTAAATCAAAGATAGTCACGCTTGAGGATACACGGGAGATACAGCTCTTCCATGAGAACTGGATTGCTGGCTTAACCAGGGAACCGTTCACGGCCGGGGGAAAAGGTGCGGTCGATATGTATGAACTGCTGCGCCAGGGACTGAGACAGCGTCCTGAGTACCTTATCGTAGGAGAGGTGAGGGGTAAGGAGGCGCTCACTCTATTCCAGGCGATGAGCACAGGGCATACAACTTATTCAACGATGCATGCAGGCAGCGTGCAGGCAGCTATTAACAGGCTTGAGAATGAACCCATCAATGTACCAAGGGTCATGATCACAGCACTTGACATCCTCTGTGTGCAGGGGGCTATCTATATCAAAGGGAAAAGAATCCGGCGCATACTTAACGTCATCGAGGTTTTAGATCTTGATCCTGAGACCAGGGGTCTTAACACACTTGAAGCGTTCACATGGAACCCGATCAACGATAGTTATAACAGTCTCAGGGATTCCCAGGTCATGGAAGCTATAAGAGAGAAGCGGGGATGGAGCAAGAGACAACTGGAACAGGCATTAAACAGGCGAAGGCGGGTTCTTCAGTACATGGTAGATCATAATATAAGGGACTATAATTCAGTCGTCAATATCATCAAAGAGTTCCAGATCAACCAGGAAGGACTTATGAGAAAATTAAATCTCGAGGAGCCCACAGGATGAGCTTCAACCATCACGCATACTCAGTGTTCGGGAACTTTGTAAAACGGCATGATAGATACCTCGAAATGAGAAGAAAACTCAGAAGCGCTCATATCTTCAGGCCGTATGAGGAGTACGTTTCTTCAGCGATTGCGACATCACTTACTGTCGCTATCTCAGGCCTGATCATAGGTCTTCTAATCGGGTTCGTGGTCTCAACCAGGGTATCTCTACCGTCGCTGATGGTATATGACCCAAATGTTGCGGATTTCCTCAGTACCTTTACACCTTATAAGAAATACACCATGACTGCGATAGTCGGAGGGTTATTTTTTATCATCCTTGGGAGTCTGGTGTACTCAATATTTATGATCATTCCTTCTTTTCAAGCCAGCATTAGAAAAATCAAGATCGATACACAGCTTCCACATGCTATCATGTATATGCATGCGCTGAGCCGGGGAGAAACGAATATTGCAGAAATAATCCGCTCTGTCGCGGAGTTACCAAACGTCTACGGCGAGATCTCAAATGAGTTCTCTATGATACTGCGGGATATGGAACTTCTGGGGATGGATTTTATGACCGCACTTCGGAATATACAGAAGGAGACGCCGTCTGAAAATTTCAGCCAGTTCCTCGGTAATCTAATTACACTTATCGATAATGGGGGTGATATAACGGATTTCTTCTCAATGCAGATAGAGAATAACAGGGTAAAGACAAAATCAGAACATACTCTCTTCCTTGACATGCTCGGTATGATCGCTGAAGCTTATGTCACAGGCTTTGTGGCCGGCCCTCTCTTTTTAATCATCGTGGGTGTGACGCTGGGCGCAATGAAATCCTCGATGGCATGGCTGCTTATGGGCATGACCTATGTTGTTCTACCGTTTGGCTCGATCGGATTCTTATTCCTGATCGATACCATGCTGCCCAAGGATGAGCAGATCATAGGGAACCTGAACCTGCGCAGAGTCAGGGAGTTTGTGGGGTTAAGAAGGATAAAGACGCCGGTGGAACATGAGCAGAAACTTTTTGAGGAATACGAGAGATCAAAAAAATTGATACGTATCAAGAATATACTCAAGAATCCCCTGCGCGCCTTCTTTGAAGAGCCAGCCCTCAGCTTTTATATAAGTGTTCCTGCTGCGATCATAGTACTTGCGATCCCCATATTCTCAAATCCACAGCCGCTTTACGGAGGGTATGTCGAAGCATCTGAGTACCTTACCGACTATATCCTGCTGAGCATCATGATAGCACTTGTGCCTTACATCGTGTTCTTTGAATCCCGCTATAGGAAGGTATGGAAGATAGAGAACGCGATACCACAGTTCCTGAGGCACCTGTCGATCATAAACGAAACCGGCCTCTCACTTTCAGAATCGCTGCGGATCATGCTGCGTACCGAGAAAGGGGCGCTTCGAGCGCATATTGAGAGAATGTATACTGATATCAAGTGGGGTGCAAGCACTACTGAGGCTTTCATACGCTTTGCAAATAAAATAAGGATAAATACGCTCTCGCGTGTGGTGGCGCTTGTCACAAAGGCAAGCGAATCAAGCGGAGATATCCGTGAGGTTCTTGATCTTGCGGCTGATGATGCAAATGTCAATCTGCAGCTTAAGAAGGACAAGTTCACGAACATGCTGATCTATGTGATCATCATCTATATCGCATTCTTCGTATTCCTGTATATCGTATATACACTTGCGACGACCTTCCTCCCGGAGATGGCAAAAGCCAGCGAGGCAGGAGGCGGGGGATTTATCAGGAACTTTAATATGGATTTCACAAAGGTATATTTCTACCACACAGCACTGATACAGGCATTCTTCTCAGGCATGATGGCAGGTGTCCTGGGCGGAGGGAACCCGCGCCTGGGTTTCAAGCACTCTGTCATAATGATGCTGGCTGCATATGCCATATTTAGATTAGTGGTGTAGCTATGATAAGATCAGAAAAAGCTGTATCCGAGGTCCTCGGCATGGTAATGGTCTTATCTATTATGATAATAGTCATAGGATCGATCATGATTGTGGGAGTGCCGGCGATCGAATCCGCCAAGAGCAGAGCTAAAATGGATGTGGCCATGAACTCGTTCCTGTCGCTCCAGAACGACATAGAGGAAGTGGTGCGGGGGCCGATATGGGTGAGGGATCCCAAAAGTACGAACGTAAAGCTTGGGCCATCCAGGGAAACGGAGTTTGAATTGATGGGAGGTACGCTCAGCGTACTGCCGAACACAACGAACATCACATGTATACCCTCAAACTGCTCTGAGAACGCGAGCAACTTTACGATAATAATCCCTCCCAGCAACATAACATACACGTCGGACCAGGAGGAGATCGTATACGAGAACGGGGCGGTCATACGAAAGTATGAATCCGGCGCGCCGCTTATGGTATCAGATCCGCTGATAAGCATATACGATACAGGGGACGGTAAAAATATAACAATCTCGATCCATGTCATAAGTATAAACGGAACTCTCTCCTCAACCGGAGGGGATGGGAAGGCATGGGTAGAGACCAGACCAAAATATTACAACCAGACTATCCCGAACCCTATCTCTCCGAATTCAAATATTACGAATATCACGATATACAGCAAGTATCCCGAGGCGTGGAAGAAGTTCTTTGATAAAAAACTGAGTGAGGCAGGACTCAATGATATTAATCAGCCGTGCACATCATCAACACAAAACCGCTACTATATAAATAGAACCGACAGTAAACTGGAAGTGCAGATATGTGGAAAAGAGAGCACCGGAGCCAAAGATATTTTCCTCTCTGTATACGAATCGAGGCTTGATATAGGAGTAAGGTAGGTATGGCTCTTCGGTCATTAATTCGCGATGAGAACGCCGTGAACATCGTAACAGGCCATATCCTAAATTTAATTGTGCTGATGATTATCACAGGAGGTATCGCAGGTGCATTTTACCTGTACGTGGATTCATCATCCGAACAGGCCGCGCGTATCAGCTATACCGACCTCGGGAGCCAGATAGCCAGAGATATCACCAACATGTACATAACATCAGCACAATCGCAGAATATCAACATCACCATCAGGCGTGATATACCCCTCACACTGGGTGGAAAAGGCTACCGGATCATGCTCAATAATGCAACTGAGACGGATGTTGCATTTGTCGGTATTAGAGAGGCTGGCCTTTCAGGGTATGAGATCATCACCAAGCTCAACTCCATCGACTTCAACTCCAACATCAACATAAGCAGTTCAAGCAGGATCGTGTACAGCGGTTCGGGAGAGATAAGCATAGGTATGGTAAAAAACAGTACAGAGAACGGCACAGAGGTATGGTTGTGGATAAAATAAGCACAGATGAAAGCGCAATGATCGGCCTGGATCTTATGGTTGCATTAACGCTGATCATAGCTGCCGTTATAATATCAATTCTGATCATGCCGACGTTGTCCCATGAGGACAGGGACTGGCGCATCAAACAGTACATGACCGCCACGAGGGCGACAGACAATCTTGTGCAGGACGATGGGGGAGCGTGGGAGACGAACTGGAACCGGACAGAGGGAAATTACTCAAATGTTACGAAGATAGGCTTTATATACGTAGGCTCTGATGGCGCGATGCAGAAGGTACTCAGCATAGCAAAGGTGGAGGCTCTGATGGGACAGGGCTACGAGGATAATGTAACCAAAACAACATGGTGGGAATTCCCGAACTCTTCAGCTCCTGATACTTCACCGGCAGAGCGGGAGAATGCCACAAGGGCGCTCGGGCTCACAGGATACAATTTCTACATGCAGTTGCACCCTGTGGGATTGAATCCTGCTTTATTTAATTCAACACCTCTTGAGACAAATATCAGCAAATCTCTGGGGAATATAAACTTAAATACTGTCTCAGTGGTGGACAGGTATGTTTATATTAAAGATTCTACGGGAAATTATCTCGAATTTGATAATGAAGCGGTTCATTACAGACTGAACCTGTGGGTATGGTAGCATGAAGAAATTATTTAACAACGACAGCGGGCAGTTGATACTGATAGCATGTGTATCTGTAGTGCTTGCTATTGTACTGATTGCTGTATATGAGTATTCAACTCTAGGTACTGGCGAGAAGTCCATCAACCGCGAGAACATGGATTCATTCTATTATTACAAGAACATCAGGGAGAGATATACCGACATCTACAAGAAATCTAATTATTTAGATATTAACAACACCAGAAATCTAACTGTTTTCGAAAAAGAGCTAAAAGAGTTTGCTCTTCTGCACGGTTACAGTGTGGATTTCATACGCGACGGTACAAATGCCACAATTATCTACTTAGATAAAGATATAAAGATAGAAGAAAAAATAGAGTAAAAAATAACGGGAAGGGATTATATAATGCCATTTAAGAAATTCACCGGGGATGAACACGGCTTTACATATACGTTAGAGGCCATCATCGGCGTGTTTCTCATCATCGGAACCTTAGTATTCGTGACAGGCGGCATGCCGTACACAGCGCAGAAAACAGGGGAGCATTCAAAGGTGCAGTTGATGAATATAGGAAGGGATACTCTTGACATGATAGAAGTTACGCGAATCAGTGATGTGTTCCCAGATTACTGGGAGGGCATAGTATACAGGAATTATACGCTGGTAGCGGATAAGAAATTCGTGGCGCCTGGGGAAAATGTTACTTTTACTGTTTATAGACTGGGGTTGACTGAGATATTTTATCAAAATCTCACTCTAACACGATCAACTTTGGGCTTGAGTAATGAGGTAGGTATAGGAACTATAAATGGTACAAATACAACGAATTTTTCTTCAACAGGTGAATTTAATATAAGGGCCGTTGATGAACTTGATAACAAAGGGAATCCGAAAAATAACTGGTCAAATTATGTTACGATAAATGTTGGTCATTATTATCTCGATACCGATGTAGGTGGAATTTCTGAGAATAGTTCAAAAATCGTTGAGGGAGTGGTATATAATTCAAGTGGACTTGGCATTCCTGATTTAGAAATAGAAATTTTAGAATATGATTTTGATTGTTATCCAAATTCCTCCTGTCCCCCCTATGCTATTACAACATCTGGAAGAATTATAGAAGGCTTTGAAAATGCCACTGATTGGGATTCGGATCCTGGAGCAAATAAAGGATCAAATACCACTAATTTTACGCAAGGGTTAAAATCACTGTCTGTAAACGGAACATCGAGTTTTTGGATTCAAAGGACTAACAGCACAGGATATAACTTGGACTATTATGATATTCTATCATTTGACTTTTATTCACCAACATCGGATGAAAGAAAAATTAAGATAGTATTATCAAATAACTCAAACAATTTAAATGAATTTATCTGGGAGAATATTAGTGTAAATAATAAGGGATGGAATAAAATAAATTTTAAATTGACCAATCTAACAGATATCGAAAACTTATGCTGTCATCCTAACTACCCTGAACTTGAAGGTGCCATCACAGCGATGCCTGATATAAATACAATCAAGATAATAGTATCAAATATTACTGCCAATGAGGATTATTTATTTGATAATTTGATCGCGGGTGCTGGAAAATTTTCGTTCATCTGGCCTATTTCAGGTGGAGGGAGTACTGGAACGTATTATATACAAGCAAATGATTCTTATGGTAATATTTCAAATAAACATAGAATAGTATATTCTAATGATGCATTAATCTATGCTAATAAATATATTATTTATGAAGGAGATTCAGTAACTATAACATTGATTCCTGGAGGATCAACAAAAAAGTTTACTGATATTAACAAGTTTAATATAAATCAAGATAAATATAATAATTACGATCCTAATAAAATATCTATATCCGAACCATTCGCACAAGATTTAAAAGTAATTTTGACAGCAAATACATCAGGAGATTATTATATATTTTATGGGAATGTTGGTCAGGGACCAAGCGACCCAGCAGCAGCAGCATTTACCAATACCATACTTATACGTGTACTGCCCATCGACAGAAACGATCTTCTAATCGAAGACGTCTCATGCGCGGGTTTCAACGGCACGCAGTTGAGCGATTACATGCGCCGCTTCGTGCCCCAGTATGTGAATTACAACCTTTATTTAATTAGCCCCACCGGCAACTCCGTCAGTACGTCCAATCCTGATGATCCCCTGTTCCTCAATTGCCGCAAATTCAATCCAGTAATCAACGGCTATCCCACAGATGAAGCTGTAACTGTAAATAAAATCCTGCACATCGACAAACAGCGAAACCTCGGATATATGGGGGAGCTCCGCATGGTGCTGTGGTATAAGTAAATACCCCTGCTACCGATTTTCCATAAAATCCCGGCGAAACGTCAGCAGAGCGCAGTCGAACAGAGCAGGAAAGGACTAACGACATGTCAAAATGTATAAATGTGGATGACCATTGATATTAGAAATCATGGCAGATGAAAGAGTTAATAAAATCATTGAAATTTTAAAAAAAGAGTACCCTGACGTAAAGATAGCGCTTAATTATTCTAATCCCCTGGAGCTGCTAATCGCCACCATACTCTCAGCCCAGTGCACTGACAGGCAGGTAAATGAGGTCACAAAAGATCTCTTCAAAAAATACAGAACGCCGTCGGATTACATAAGAGTCCCGCAGGAGGAACTTGAGAAGAATATATACTCAACAGGTTTCTATAAGAACAAGGCAAAGAACATTAAGAGATTGTGTGAGATCCTGGTTGAGAACTTCAGTGGAGAGGTTCCTGATAACATGGAGGATCTTATCACTCTGCCTGGAGTGGCAAGAAAGACGGCAAACGTCGTACTATCAAATGCTTTTGGGAAGAACGAGGGAATAGCAGTTGATACCCATGTGAAAAGGGTTTCTGCAAGGCTTGGCATGACAGATAATACCAATCCCGATAAAATAGAGAAAGACCTGATGAAGCTTGTTCCCAATAAAGACTGGGGGGTCTTTACATTACTGCTCATAAGGCATGGAAGAGAGATCTGCACAGCAAAAAAACCGCGCTGCCATGACTGCATATTGAACAAACTCTGCCCTTCTGCATTTACTTTCGGGTGAGATATGTCGCTTGATGAATACCAGAGATTGAGGGATTTCACAAAATCACCTGAACCAAAAGGTAGTACTAAAAAAAGTGCTGGCAGTATATTCGTAGTGCATGAGCATCATGCCACGCATCTACACTATGATCTGCGGTTAGAGATGGGCGGAGTGCTGCGGTCATGGGCTGTTCCCAAAGAGCCGCCTGAGAAAGAGGGCGTCAAGCGCCTGGCTATCCAGACAGAGGACCATCCCCTTGAGTATGCTGATTTTGAGGGTACGATACCTGAAGGGATGTATGGAGCAGGAGCTGTGCGCATATGGGATAAAGGAGAGTTCAGTCTTGAGGAGGAAAAGGAGGATCGATTGCTCTTTCTCCTTAAAGGGAGAAAATTAATCGGAAGATATGCCTTAATAAAGACAAAATTCAAAGGAAAGGATTCCTGGCTCCTCTTTAAGAGGAAACCATAGAAGGAAATGATCATGTGGCAGGATATGGCTAAATTCGGAAAAAAACTCGTGGATCACGGGCTTGTAGAATCTCATTTCGGTAACATCAGTATCCGCATCGGTAGCAGGATGCTTATAACCAGAACAGGATTCGCTCTTGATGAGATCGATGAGAACAGCGTTGTTGAGGTAGATATTGATAAACCCTCAAGCCTTGATATAATCGCATCATCGGAGAGCATTGTACACAGGGCGATATATAAGAATACTTCGGCACTGGCAATAATTCATGCCCATTCCCCTTTCGCTGTTGTTGAATCGCTGCTGGCGGACAGGGATATGATCGTTCCTGTTGACAGTGAAGGGCAGTACTTTTTGCATGAGATTCCTGTTGTGAGGGGAGGCATCGGGACAACAGAGCTTGCGAAAAACACGGCTGATGCCCTGCGCGACCACAGGGGTGCTATTGTTTTCAGCCATGGCACGTTTGCTATTGGAAAAATACTGGAGGAAGCTTATATCATAACAACACAGATAGAGCATAGCTGTAAATTGAAATATTACTGTGACCTGGCAAGGAAATAGAATATTTCTTTGTTTATTTTTAGATTAAATTTTTATAGTAAGCCCTGGCCTGGACAGAGAATTTATATATCTACAGGTTGTATTTATTACTAGATCAGTTGGCTTATTGAGTAACTTATAGAGCTAGGGATTAACCAGTCTGTGTGTGCTTCTTTTAGGTTGATTGATTAATTAAATAGAGGGATATGATTGTTTACAGAACAAGATAAGGACGCTCCTGTCTCAGCCGGCGCTGTTCACGATGTCACAATCGAGGGCATTGCCAGAGAAGGAGATGGAATTGCACGTATCCGGGGCTTTGTGATATTCGTGCCCGGTACAAAAATCGGAGACCAGGTTAAGATCAAGATTGAGCGAGTCATGCGAAAATTCGCAATTGCATCCCTTGAAGAAGGGAATTAACACCAAGAGATTAATACCAAGGAGATAAATATATGGGCGATAATAGAAAAGGCGGCTTCCGTGGTGGAAGAGGCGGTTTCGGCGGTTTCAGGTCGAGCGGTCCGAGAGAGATGCACAAAGCAACTTGTGCGGACTGTGGTCAGGAGACCGAGGTACCTTTTCAGCCATCCGGCGATAGGCCGGTATACTGCAGAGAGTGCTACCAGAACCACAGACCAAAGAGATATTAAGATAAATCAGGTCTTCTAATCCCCCTCCTTTGAAAAGGAGGGATATTGACCGAACCCATCCAACAATTAGACGGGATATTAGTGGCAGTTTTTTTATGAAGCCACGGAGACGCTGAGGCACGGAGAGCTTTTTGATATATTTCTCTGTGTCTTTGCGCCTCAGTGGCGATTGTTTTTATATAGGCCATGAAATTTAGGACACTACCGATTTCCATAAAGCGATGGTATCCAAACAACTTCTGAAATGCTGAGAATTAGGCGCACAGATTTAAAAATAGGAGCATACTATTACTTTTAAACTTTATATAATCTGCGGTTAATATAGTATGGTGATTGGAGTTCTTATATTATCTAATTACTTGCGCAAAATACTATATCTTAAGCATATCATTTTATCATGGCACTCATGCATACATATAATCATACGCAGGGATCTGCTTTTTATTAGCTACACTCTGAAGAGCTCCTGGTTTTTCCTCTGATAAGCTGGTTGCTACTATCCCGAGAAAATTTCTCTCGATAAGAGAGACAGTTTCTTTGCTAAGTCCTTCCTGCTCAAAGATTAAATCGTTTTTTTCATTATACACACATATTTTTCCATTCTTGCGATCTGATACAACTTTCCAGATTCTGCCTACAGGTTGAACCCATTCCCATACTCCCATATGTAACACCTCATTATTGATTCTACAGCCTGAATAATCTCAATAGATCGTTTCAGGCTTTGATTTTTCTAATAGCAATTTAGTTCTTTTCTCTATTTAAATTTATCTATCAGTTAAAATTTAATTATTATAATGGTTATTGTGTGTATAATTATAAAAAACTATCCTGGATAAATATCAATGATGGCTCTCATGCACGATCTCCGCAGGCTCACATTCAGCGCATTCAAACTGTAGTGTCGTGTGCAATATCAGGTATTCCCTCCTCAGTATCCTGCTGATCTTCCTTATCAGGTCATCTGTCTGCTGGACATGGATTCTATCAACAAGAACATGTGCGCTCATAGCATGTATATTCGAGCATATGCTCCATACATGTATATCATGCACCCCTCTAACACCCTCTACCTGCATCATTATCTCCTCCAGCTTATCGGCATCAACATGATGTGGCGCAAATTCAAGGAGGATGCGAGCAGAGCCGAATATGAGTTTTACCCCGCCGTAGATAAGTACCATACCGATTAAAACACTGAGTAACGGGTCAACGATATACTGTCCGGTAAGAATGATAATTATAGCTCCGATTATTACTGCTACAGATGAGAGCGCATCGCCAATTACATGCAGGTATGCCCCTCTGATATTGATATCATGATGCCCGTGCAATTTTAAAGCTGCCCAGACATTGACAGTCATGCCAATAGTAGCGACTATTAGCACCTCAGCACCTCTTACCTGAGGCGGTTCCAGTATCCTTTCATAAGCCTCAGAAAAGATGAAGAACGCAATTACAATAATCGTTAATCCGTTAATCAAGGCAGCAAAAATCTCAAACCTGTGGTAGCCAAACGTTATGTCTCTCCTGGAAGGGCGGGCTGATATTCTTATTGCACCGTAAGCAAGAAGCAGTGCTATCACGTCCATAAGGACATGGGCTGAATCTGAGAGAAGGGCAAGGCTATTGGATATAATCCCCCCAAAAAACTCCAGGAAGAAGATAGTTGATGTGAGGGCTATTGCAATTTTTAAGTTCTTCTGGACGTCTCCCATGTTTATCTTTCCTGTTGATATTTAATTGATTTGTGCCTTGATAAAATATTTCTATCGGTAAAGCTAGTAGAACTCATGCTTGTTGAACAGATTAAGCTTGATAACGGCAGTGCACTCGGTTTTAAGCTGGATATGGAACATGCCCCGCTACTTGTTATAAGAGCAGATAAAGGCTTTGTCATGTGCGGGTACCTCAATATGGAAGTAGCTGATAAACTCGGGGACGTTGCTGTCAGGGTCACAGGTGTAAGGAATATTGAGGATGTTCTGGACGCAAGAGCTGTTGATGTCTCTAGGGCTGCCGTGAAACTTGGCATAACAATAGGGATGACTGCTAGAGAGGCACTGATGAGGATGTTCTAATCCCGAATCCTGCAGATATCCAGCTTTCTGCATATTTCGCAGTCTATCTCGCAGGGTTCTATATGTATCAGCATTGAGAGATTGGGTATTCTCTCCCGGATATCTTTTTCAAGATGGTCGCAGAACTCATGCGCATCCGCTACATGCTGGTTCTTAGGCACAACAAGATGTAGATCCACGAATCGCTCTGCCCCTGACATTCTGGTGCGAAGATCATGGTATTCTGCATACTGGGAGTAATGATCATCAATTATGGATTTAATAATATTCTCTTCTCTATCTGAGAGTTTTACATCCATCAATCCAGAAACAGAGCGCTTTGTCAGGTTATATGCTGCCCTGAGAATGATGAGTGCTACTATGATTGCCAGTATGGGGTCAAAGATCGGATTCTCTGTTATCTGGATGAGAGCAAGGCCGATAAAGACACCTGCTGATGTGTACACATCTGTAGAGAGGTGGTAAGCATCTGCTTCAAGGGCAATAGATTCAGTTCTCTTTGCGACTTTCATGATTTTTCTCGATATAAAAAAGTTCACAACCGCTGATATGCCCATTATAGCAAGACCCGCGCCAATGAATTCAACACTTCCTCCTTTTAATAAATCTTTAAAGGCCGTGAAGAGTATTATGAATGATACCACAAAGACCAGCAGGGCCTCGACAGTGCCGGATATATTCTCAAACTTGCCATGCCCGAATGTATGTATATCGTCAGCAGGTTTTCCTGCTTTTCCGACAGAATAATTGGCAATAACTGCAGCCAGAAGATCGATACCTGAATGAAACGCTTCAGAGAGCACACTAATTGAGCCCATGAAAAAGCCTGTTATGAGTTTAAGGGAGAGCAAAAAAGTATTTGAGTATATAGAAAGCCTTGCTGCTGATGTTATTTCCTTATGAGCTGCGGAATATCTATTATTCTTATCATACATCCGCCATTACTTTATATTAGTGATGGTATAAAGGGGTATTTATGCGGCATATCGTAAACTCACCGCAAAGTTCGCAAAGGAATTTGCTGCTACGCTTTGCGTTGACGATAAGAGAGGCCATACCTGACCCCTCATTATCATTATTTAGCTCTTGTACTAAAAATTTTAATACTAGCGCTCGTAAGCCTCTTCAGCAGCACCAGGCACAGGTCTCTCTCTTCCGGCATAACCTGCCCTGACCTCCTCGGCTGTTGAGATGTCCCTGGCGCCAGTTGTCTCTAAGATATCCCTGGCGCGCCTTATCATTTCAGGATCATCTGAGTGGGCAGAGAGCAGGATTTCGCCTCCTTTAACACGCTCTTCATATCTCTTTGCCTCGTATTCTGGTACTCCCATACCGACAAGAGCTCCTGCGATTCCACCGACTGCACCGCCCGCACCTACGCCTGCTAATGTTGATACAATAGGACCTGCGGCTAGAAATGGACCCGCACCTGGAATAGCCAGTAATCCAATCCCTACAAGCCATCCCAGTACACCGCCGACAACCGCTCCAGCACCGGCACCTGTCGCCGCGCCCTCAGGAGCTTTAGTATGTTTCTCATATGCGAATTCCCTTGTACCTACCTCTTCAGGCATGAGTACCGAGATATCCGTCCCCCGAAAACCCGCGGCTTTTAGAGCATCAACCGCGGTTTCAACTCCAGATTTATTGGAATAGATTCCTATCACCGCTGTATTTCTTGCCATAGTTGTAATCACTCCCATTTAATATCATTCTTCTTTCTACTTAAAATATATCATCTCTCAATAATTTTAATTTATATAGGTGATTCCCAATTCATAAGTTAGCCATTTAAACTTAACTGTTTTTAAACATAGATTAGCGTTAGTATCTAGTGTCACGTCAGCTCTCAAGAGTCGGATAAAGTCTGGATAATTTAATCCTTGCATCTTCC
>NZ_JMIY01000002.1:247208-256191 GCF_000685155.1 Candidatus Methanoperedens nitratireducens | reverse complement strand
GATATATCATGAAGAACATATAATATATATCTTACGACTTTAAACTATTGACGTGACACTAGTTGCCTGCCGCGGGAATACAGTGCTCTCACCGCAAAGAGCTCAAAGGTCGCAAAGATTTTTGTTACTAAGCTTTGCGTTCTTAGCGTTCTGATGAAACGCTCATGAGCGAGTTTTCATGCATAAATTTATGAAAAACCGTAACGCTTTCACATATAGGTTTAAGTTTTTCATTGTTATCTATGAATCACAGTTCATAGCTGACTTTGCAGTGTATGAATGAATTACCAATAGTTTTAGGCAGGCGTTGGTAATCATCTATATACCAGGATTCCGGAAGATAAAGGAAAAATGAAATAAATGGTTCTTTTTTGAAAGCTACTCCTTTTGGAATTGCATATATTCGATGAAATCTATGTTTTTCTGCAAAATTATCATATCTTTCAAACATACCGCAGCTCATAGCCCAGATGGAGCCTTACGCTATCCAGTTCGTCTGGACAACCTAACTGCTCTGGGTGTAGAATGCAGACAAGCAGCATTATTCCACCATTTTCAAGTTGCTCTACTTTTCTTGCAGGAGCAGAGAGAAGTTTTTCACGACCAATTTTATCCACTAACGGCTTAGAATAGAAATTTACAATATCAGGTAATACTTTCAGGAAATCTTCTTCATTGAAGGGGATGTCGTCTTGGTACTCACTCCTGAAAGCACCATGTACAAAATTGAATCTATCGAATACCTCTTTACATAGGTTAATAAAGGCTAAAAAGGTTTTTTCGTCAGCCATGCAATACTCATTTGTTTCAAATGAAATTAATGATTTATTGTCTTCTACTGGATGAACGCCAACATTGAAAGGAAACTTCACTTCATCTAAGTAGCCTAGATTTATACCAAGCGATGTAGTTTGTAAGTTAAAATTCAGATAAGTATAGATAATTTCTGCTAACTTTTCAGTTGATTCATTTATTTCTTTTTCAGAATGTATTATATCTTTCCCAGGTTGAGAGTATGCAACTTTGCTAATAATAGAATAATAGCCTTCATATTTAACGTTATATTTTAATCCTCTGGAAACAAGAAAATAAAAAAGTTTATTGATAAAAACAGGATCAAGATTTTTATTATAATAAAACTGTATGCTCCAAAACATCTAAATCACCTCAAATGAAATAACCCCATGGAATATTATTCGAATTTAGCCAATTTATAAGGTCACCAGGGGGTACCTCTCTAAACATTATCTTATAGTCATCGATTGTACCTTTTTGTACTAATTCCTTAAATCCATCATTTATTTCTTTAATATCTCCATTGAATCTGTCCCAAGTTGCAAAGTTTCTATCTTTTAATTCATATCCAACTTTTTTAGTCCCTTCTTGCATAATGAGATCGATATCACCAGGTTTTTTGCCCAGACCTAATCCTGATGGTCTTCCCATCTCAATAATATCAGCAATATTCCTGCTTGCAGCATACTCGACCTCAAACGCAACTCCTTTGAAATTTCCAGGATCTCCTGCTGTTGATACTCTTCTTACTACCCTGTCTATTCCATTCACATCCTTTAACTTATCCGTATTCCCGATAAACTTCTCTATCTCTCCTGAAGGTACGCTTCGAGTATTTAACTTTACGAGGTTTATCCTAAATTTCCCCATTAATTGAGAATTTGCCCCTCTCACATTGAGCGAAAACATGTCCTTAAGCGCGACATCATTCAATTTATTTACAAAGTTTGCACCGTCATCCCCTGTCCTGAGTAGAATATCCACCAGCTCGTTATGATAGCCGCTCAATGAAGTTATCTTGCTATTCCCTATATTCGTAAGATGGTTCATTACCCTTGCCTGTTTTACCGCCGTCTTTATCTTTCCGAGCGTATCCGCAGGCGCAGTCAATCCGAGAGATGCAGCATCATCCAGCAGGAAAGCGCCTACTCTCTCTGTTATTCTCAACCCTTTAGTAGTCCGCAACAGCATCTTCAGATCGTCCATCTTTGTGAGGACGCTATTTGCAAGTTCGGCAAACCTGCCTGAGGATGTAACAGCCTTAAGTTCTCCAGCACCAACGAACATCGAAAGTATCTGAGTTCCTACATAGCCAGAATACCATCCCTCGGCAAACCTGCTGTGGAGTGTTGTACCTTCAGCATAGGGGTTCTCTAACCTCTGCTTATCTTTAATAGCATCTGGAAGCGATGCGATAAGGTCAGCAAAAAGCGAAGGATCTGAGGCTATGCTCCCTGCTAGGTCTCTGATGCCTGCCAGAAATCCGCCAGGATCATCCTCAATCAGTATCACAAGTTCAGGTATCTCTGCAATGGCTGCCGATAAACCTGACAGCGTTCCCAGATTGCCTGCGATCTCATTGCCGTAAATAGTATCCGAACCAAGCCTGGCTGCCATCTGGCCATAGATTGAGGGACGGTGGTAAACTAAAGCTGTCTCATAATTGCCGTTCCAGTCGTTGGCGTTAATGTTCGAATAAGCAAGTGAAGTAGGAACAAATGAAAATAAAAGTAAAAAGATGAGGAAAAAGGAGATAAAAGGTTCTTTTTTGAAAGTTGTCCTTTTTACCCCAATACCTGCCATTGATTTAAAATCCTACTCAAAAACAACTTCTTTTAACTCTTTTTCAGAGAACCAGTCAGAAAGGAATAATGTATAAACTACATCAAAATTCTCATATACTTTCTTTAATACGCCTCTTAATCTGTTACGGTTAGCCAATCCTATCTCAGTTTTTTCAAACCAGATATCGGTATCAGTCCTAAAAACAATATTGTAATATGCTGGATCTGCACTTTCCACATGTTGATTTTCACCTTTCAATGAACTGTGAGATATATCTATCATTATCGGATCGGATGTAGGTGGTTCATCTAAAATCTCGTCATATCCCCATGTCGCATACAACCCTTTTGAATTTCTGTCTATATATTCGTCCTTTCTTTTTAAGACAAATTTTGTTTTTCCGTTATGAATATCAATATCTCCGATATATTTTATTTTATCTTTAAAAGTCTCATTGCTATGGATTTCTTCCAAAAATTTATGATATGAAATTCCTTTATCTGATTGAATTTGTCTTCTAAGTATACCCAGTGGCTTAATTTTATGTTCAAATAATCTATTAGCAAGAATGTCTTCAGAAAAGGTTACTAAGCCATACTCGATTTTTGTTGGTATAAAAAATCCCTTACTAATATCAAATACCTTTCTTGTAATTTCTAAAATTTCATTGAAGATTTCTGAAGTTTTTCGCGCTTTTCCAGCAATAATAAAACCCCATGAGCTCGTCTCTTGTGGCATATATGCCACAAAATCTATATTCTTCTGCATATTATCACACCCATTCGAACAAACCTGAAGTTCCTCGGATTCCTCTTATTGAATTTCCATTTGGTAAGAATACTTCGATTTCACTAATGTAATTAGTCTTTCCCTTTAGAACGAATTCGTCACTCATGTAACTATTTATTTTATTCTTAATCATATTTGCATCTAAACTTCCAAGACCTTCCCTGGCACTAATTTCAAGTTTAGTTGGATTGCTACCAATTAGACCTATATTATCACCAAATTTTTTCTGTCCAGAACCCAAATATTCCATTATTTTGTTTTCAGTTAAGCTCCCAAACGATGCCTTTAGTTCAATATACTTGTTTCCAACCTTTAAATCAATTTGTTTAATCGGTTCTATTACCATGTCCGAGGTAATTTGCCTGTAGTAAGCCGCCCTGTCAGCCTCAAATGCCAGACTTTTGAAATTGCCAATATCGTTTGTAGATGCTGTTTTATCTATAAACTTTCTAGCTCCCGGGATATCCGTAACTTTTGAAATATCATCAATATATTTACCAACATCTCCCTCCGATATGCCAATATTCCACATTTGTACAAGCCCAGCTCTGAATTCAAGTAATCTTCTATCCGGTACCCCACTCACTCTTAGCGAGAACATCTTCATGAGTGTGGCGTCATCCATTTTATTTACAAATTTGGCACCGTCATCCCCTGTCCTGAGTAGAATATCCACCAGCTCGTTATGATAGCCGCTCAATGAAGTTATCTTGCTATTCCCTATATTCGTAAGATGGTTCATTACCCTTGCCTGTTTTACCGCCGTCTTTATCTTGCCAAGCGTATCCGCAGGCGCAGTCAATCCGAGAGATGCAGCATCATCCACCAGAAAAGCGCCTACTCTCTCTGTTATTCTCAACCCTTTAGTAGTCCGCAACAGCATCTTCAGATCGTCCATCTTTGTGAGGACGCTACCTGTAAGCTCTGTGAATTTCGCTGAAGATGTAACAGCCTTAAGCTCTCCGAAACCCAAGAACATCGAGAGTATCTGAGTTCCTATGTAGCCAGAATACCAGCCGTTGGCAAAGCTGCTGTGAAGCGCTGAGCCCTTTGAGTATGGATTTTCAATCAACTGCTTTTCTTTGACTGCATCAGGTAGCGACGATATAAGGTCGGCGTTGATATTCGAATCGGCAAGTGAAGTGGGAATAAAAGAGAACAAAAGCACAAAGATTAGAAAAAAAGAAATTAGATGTTCTTTTTTGAAAGTCACTGCTTTTGAAACTGTGTACATGCAACTATGTTTTTCTGCAGAATTCCTATTTTTCAAACATACCGCAGCTCATAACCCAGATGGAGCCTTACAGCATCCAGCTCATCAGGACAACCTAACTGCTCTGTGCAGACAAGCAGCATTATTCCGCCATTTTCAAGCTCCTCTACCTTTTTTGCAGGTGCAGAGAGAAGCTTTTCACGCCCTAACTTATCCACCAACGGCTTAGAATAGAAATTTACAATATTTGGCAATTTTTTCAGGAAATCTTCTTCATTTAAGGGAATATCATCTTGATATTGGCTTCTGAAAGCACCATGTACAAAATTGAGTCTATTGAATACCTCTTTACACAGGTTAATAAAGATTAAAAATGTTTTTTCATCAGGGATGAGATGTTCACCTGCTTCAAATGAAATTAAGCACTTATTATCTTTAACCGGAATGATGTATATCCCAAATTTAATATCAACCTCACCTAAATAATTCAAAATTATATCGAGGTGTGTTGTTCTTAGGTCAAACTTGAGGTAAGTGTCGACAATTTCAGCCAGCTTTTCAGTTGATTCTTTTACCTCTTTTTCAGAATGATCTATGTCCTTTTTTGTGTCTTTGGCAAGAATCGAATAACCACCTCCTTTAGCGTTATATTTTACTCCTCTGGAAACGAGAAAATAAAAAAATTTATTGATAAAAACAGGGTTAAGATTTTTATCATAATAGAACTGTATACTCCAATCCATCTACATCACCTCAAACATAATGACCCCATGGGATATTCTTTGAGTCCAGCCAATTTATCATGTCTTCAGGTGGTCTCTCTCTGAATACTATCTTATAGTCATCTAGTTTTCCATTTTGTACCATATCCTTAAACCCTTTATTTATATCATTAATATCATCGTTAAATCTGTCCCATGTGGCAAAGTTTCTATCTTTTAATTCATATCCAACTTTTTTAGTCCCTTCTTGCATAATGAGATCGATATCTCCAGGTTTTGTAAGTTCTGTATTACTGAATTCTGATGATCTCCCCATTTCAATAATGTCATCAACCTTCCTGCTTGCTGCATACTCGACCTCAAACGCAGCTCCTTTAAAATTTCCAGGATCTCCTGCTGCTGATACTCTTCTTACTACTCTGTCTATTCCATTTACATCCTTTAACTTATCCATATTCCCGATAAACTTCTCTATCTCTCCTGAAGTTACACCTCGAGTATTCAACTTTACGAGGTTTATCCTAAATTTCCCCATTAATTGAGAATCCGCCCCTCTCACATTGAGCGAAAACATGTCCTTAAGCGCGACATCATCCATTGCACTTACAAAGTTTGCACCGTCATCCCCTGTCCTGAGCAGAATATCCACAAGCTCATTATGATAGTCCTTCAATGAAATTATCCTGCTATTCCCTATATTCGTAAGATGCTTCATTACCCTGCCCTGCTTTACTGCTGTCTTTATCTTTCCGAGCATATCCGCAGGAGCGGTTAATCCAAGAGATGCCGCATCATCAACAAGAAAAGCGCCAACTCTCTCCGTCACAGTGAATGATTTTGAAGCCCTCAACAGCAGCTTCAGATCGTCCATCTTCGTGAGGACGCTACCAGTAAGCTCAGTGAATTTCGCTGAAGATGTTACAGCTTTAAGCTCACCAGCACCCACAAATATCGAAAGTATCTGAGTTCCTATGTAGCCGCTGTACCAGCCGTTGGCGAAGCTGCTGTGAAGCGCTGAGCCCTTTGAGTATGGATTTTCAATCAACTGCTTTTCTTTGACTGCATCTGGAAGCGACGCGATAAGGTCAGCAAAGAGCGAAGGATCTGAGGCTATATTTCCTGCAAGGTCTCTGATGCCTGCCAGAAATCCGCCAGGATCATCCTCGATCAGGATCACAAGTTCAGGTATCTCTGCAATGGCTGCCGATAAACCTGATAGCGTTCCCAGATTGCCTGCAATCTCATTACCGTAAATAGTATCCGAGCCAAGCCTGGCTGCCATCTGACCGTAGATTGAGGGACGGTGGTAAACTAAAGCCGTCTCATAATTACCGTTCCAGTCGTCGGCGTTAATATCCACTCTTGCGGTCCTGAAGGCATCCAGTATTGTCTCTAAATCTGTCTCAAAGTATGTGTGCTCGTTTACTGTGGTTATGCGGCTTGAGTAAGAGTACCTGTCCCTCTCGATATCGTTCTTTAGCAAAGCTACATCCTTCACTCCACCGTAGTCAGAAACTGTGTACCAGAAATCGTACTTTGTCGTAAAGCTGAAGCTGTCTTTGCTCACCGATAAGAAATCTACTCTGATTGCAGGCGGAGTTATATCAAAAATCGTTGGATCCTCACCATAACCCCTCTCTTTATTATCATCAATACCGTCTCCATCCGTATCCCTGCTGCCCGGATCTGTACCCCATATGATTTCTTCGCCATCAGGTATCGTGTCAAAATCTGTGTCGGGATTCAAAGGGTTAGAGGCAGGTACAATGGCAGTTATATACGGGGAATAATCCGTACCCTCATAGACAGCCTTGAGGAAGTTCTGAGCATTTGCAGGGCTGTTTACAACATAGATCGTGCTGGTTCGTTTTACTTCCTCGTAATCGTCCAGATCGTCGCCATCACTGTCGGCAAGTGTGGGTTTGCTTATGATGTTGAAATATTTCTTGCCGCCAAACTCAACAAGAGTTCCAGCTTCCTCTCCATCCAGGAGACCATCGCCATCCGTATCAGGATCGTAGGGATCACTGAAGTACCAGTTCCCGAACCCATCCCTGAACCCTCCTGTTTCAAGTGCATCAGAAAGACCATCGTTATCGCTATCCGTGGGTTCTATTTCTCCTGAGATATCGCGGAATACCTGCGGAAGCTGATCTGCAGAAGAGACAGGGTAATATTTTCCGCCTGTAGCAGTAGCAATGCCTGTAAGAAGCGCACTGTCCACTGAACTTCCAAGCCCGATAGTGTAGATGGTGATGTTGTTCGCCACGGCCTGCTGAGTGTAGTAATTGTTATAAGAGCCCTGGCCGTCGGTGAGCAGTATCATCATCCATGCATGACTTGAGTTTCCTGAATTTATCAGATGGTTGTTTGCAACACTTACGCCTGCACCGATATTCGTTCCGCCAGAAGAGTCAATGCGGTCTATAGAGGAGTTGACTGCGTTGAAATCATCCGTGAGCGGTCTTATGAGATATGCAGAACTATCAAAATCCACAACCCCGGCGCGGTCACCGGGAATAAGCGCACCGACGAAGTTCTTTGCTGCTATCTTGCGGTATCCGTAAGGATCGTTCCAGCTCATGCTTCCTGAGCTGTCCATGGTGAACATGACATCAACATAGACAACATCAGCACCGCCACGTCCCATGTTCATTTCAGCTTCGAACAGGGCATTCCAGTTGGGCACATAAAAAATAGCAAAGGTGGAGAAGTGAGAAGTAATCCCGGTGACTGTATGATTTGCAGCATCTACTGTTGATTCTATCTGGATAAAAGTGCCAAGAGTTTCATTGAAATAGAACAGTGAGAGATTCGAGGGGTCGCTCACTTTCTGGGCATCATAAGTAAGGGTTATTTCTGCTTTTTCAAATGGTTTGTCCAAACTGAAATCAATAACATGACTTACAAGTGCAGATATGTTTGTAAAAATTTCTGAAGTGACATTGTAAATCCTCAGTTCTTTTGCAAGATATCCTTTTCCTGTGATTGCTACCTTTACGCCAAGTTCTTCATCCCTAATAACGGAAGTATAATCCTCGTCTCCATCCAGAATGCCGTCGCCATCGCTATCAGCAACAAGTGGGTCGGAGCCCAGCATAATTTCAACATCATCTGTGAGATCGTCACTGTCAGTATCCCTTCTCAAAGGATTTGTTAGATGTATTTTTACCTCATCGCTGTCAGAGAGGGTATCACCGTCGGTATCAGGGTTCAGGGGATTTGTCCCCAACGTCTGCTCTTCAAGGTTGGTTAATCCATCTCTATCCGTGTCCTCATCAGAATCATTAATGCCGTTACCGTCGGTATCTGCTTTCAAAAGTGAAGTCCCTGTTGCAAGAAGTTCAAATGCATCCTCTAAACCATCGCCATCGGTATCTTTGTTGAAGGGATCTGATCCAAGCTTATACTCAGCATATGCTGCAAGCCCGTCATTATCAAAATCTTCTAGACCGTCGGGTATTCCGTTCCCTGCCTCGTTTTCCTGTGTTAATGAGGAGTCCGAGTCAGGGTTTTGCGGATCGAATCCGAGTAATCTCTCATAGTATTCTGGAAGCATGTCCCCATCAAGGAGAAGGGTGATGGATCTTGTCCGTCCGATTGAATCTACGGCACTTATGGTGATGTTGTTTATTTCAACAAGATCTACGGTTGTTGAGAAATTCTGATCTATGACCGG
>NZ_JMIY01000002.1:167345-247108 GCF_000685155.1 Candidatus Methanoperedens nitratireducens | reverse complement strand
ATGTTCTTTTCTATCAGGCGGATGTTTTGATTGAACTCGTTTGTCCTGACTACTGTTTCTCCGTTGAGCCTGATTAAAGAACTGCTGCTTTGATTGTTTTCTTCATCGCCATTCTGGATGTATAAGGTATAGTTACCGTTTATTCTGCTAAGTGAGAAATTATCCTGGACTGTGGCAGGTGCGCCATTGGTCCGCTCAAACTTAACAGGGCCATAAACAATTGAGGCTGTTGCTGCAGGGCTGAATGTCGATACAAGAATTAATGCTATGACTATATACGAAGTGAAGGGCCTATGATCCATACCTAAAACCACAATGATCTAAAGATTAATTAAGATATAAATAACTATTGATTATAATAATTATGATGATAGGTCAGTCTGATATTTTTCGGATAGGCACCGAAGTATATATGTAATAGTTCGTATATAGACTAACAATATGCAAGGAATTTATCAAGGCTATCAGGTAATGCTTCATGATAAGGTCTGGACTGTAATCCTTACTTTATCCCAGGATGAGATTGGCACATCTCATTTAGATAGAGCAATAGAACTCATTAAACATTCAGGGCAGGCATCTATCATAAAGAACTAAAATACCTAATACCGCCTATCAAGTTCTTATCAAACTCTAACACCAGAGCATCGCTCTTTCACAGGATAGTTCACCGCAACCTCTCAAGCATCTCCCTGAAGGCCTCAAGCCGCAGTTTTATCTGCTGCGGAGTGTTGCCTGGCAGGTCTCCCTGAATGGTGAGTATGGGGTAATCCAGTTCTGCTCTTAGAACCTCATCCTCAAGCATGTGGTGGCATGCAAATTGAGTATAGTGTATCACTCCGTCTACATCCCTTCTCTCAAGTTCTTTTCTAAGGAAATCTATCCTGAAATCAAGTGGCCTGGCAAAAGTATAATCGCAGTAATCCCTGGCGATCTCTCTAATATCAGTTCCTCCGTGCCTTATAAATTCATACGGGAGTTCATCAAATACTATCTGCAGACCGAGTGATTCTGCTGTTTCATGGAAATCATAATAGATAGGAGGCACTCCGATTAATGCCACCCTGTTTTTTATCTCTATATTGCTCTCTCTGATGGATTCAATGGCTCTTTTAAATCTATTTAGATCACCCAGAAGATCGCTAAAAGAGATCAGGATACGAAAAGCTTCTCCTGATGAGATCTTCCCTTGGCATCTTCTCTTATCGATCATCTGCCCCAGTTCTTTAAGTCTTTTAATCTCTTTGAATTTTTCAAAAGACTCAATGCCTCCAAGAAAATCAGACAGCCTGTATAACTGAAGTTCAAGGTATTCAGGATCTCCATCAAAAGGATAAAAGAAAAAGTGGGTCGGGATTCCGCTCATTGCTGCTTTCTGGCCATCAACAAGAGCATTATGGCAGTCGCCTCCTGCTACAACAACAAGGGAATCGATTGCTATCTCCCTTTTAAGCAGCATTTCCTTCCAGATAGCAGTCCATGCGCACAGCTTGTTTGCAGGGTATATCCTGGAGGCCGGGATAATGTTGTTGACATCAAATGGTTCACCCCTGCAGGCGAATATCAACTCAGGTGATACGAGGGCGGTAATTCCTATCTTTGGCACGTACATCCTATGGTTTATAAGCATTTTATTTTTGTGTTAACACCCTTCCATCTTCTCTCTCAATTCCCTTGCCCTCATGCTCAACTCATTCTTTCCATAGATTGCGGCAATCAATTCAACAGCCTCAAGGTTCCTTGCAGCCTGATCCAGGTAATTGAGCATATCACCCGCGTAGGCGTAAACCCCGTACTGCCCTGTGATCTCTGCTATGATACCATCAGGCGATAGTCCCTCAGCGCACAGTTCAATAACCCTTGCCGAGAACTTCTTCTGTGCACAGCCGCAGTACGGTGAGTCCTTGCACTTACATGCCATGAACTCCTTCGCAAAATCAAGCGCTGTGCGGCGCAGGTTCTCTTTTAGCTTTGAGATCCCATCAGCCGAGTAGACGATATCAAGCCCTGCACCAAAAACCCTTGTTGGAATATCAGTCCCGAGAGCATCTGACAATCGTGAAGCATATCTGAAATACACAGCATCCAGGGTTTCAAGCTCCGTGATTATATCCAGTGCATTGCGCCCTTTGAGTACCGCGCTCTTTATCAGGGAGGTCTGCTCCACGTTTAAAAAATGTGATGCCACTATGCGTCCGAGTTTTGTAGGATAAAATCCCGCATTTGTCTTTTCAATAAATCCGTATTCTCTAAGTTTATCCAGCAGATAGCCAAGGTCTCCCTCACCGAGCAGCAGCTCATCTATTTTCTTTATATCTGAAAGCCTGCGAGCAACCACGGTATTGGATAGTGTCTCTTCAAGCATCTCATCCTCTCCGTATTCTACGCCAAAATGCTCAAGCCCACCCCGCAGCAGCCGAAAAGCGATCTCATCCTCTGTATCCCCTTTCCCGAACCTCTTCTCAGGGTCTGCCAGCAGCACCACGACTCCACGGTCATGGTAATCCGGTCGCCCTGCGCGTCCCAGCATCTGCTGGAACTCACGTATGGTGAGCCACTCTATACCCATGGCAAGGGATTCAAAGACCACCTGTGACGCAGGAAAATCAACGCCTGCCGCCAGTGCCGCCGTTGTCACGACCACAGGCAGTTTTCCTCCCCCGAACCGCTCCTCCACTCTCTTTCTCTCACTGTAGGATAATCCTGCATGGTAAGGCATTGCTTTTATGGTAAGGCTGTCTGCAAGCATATGACAGTTCCGGCGTGAGTTGGTAAACACAATGGTCTGGCCGTGAAAACCTTTTGAAGAGGTCTTATTATATTCCTGTGCTGCTAATCGCTCGATCAACCGCTTCTTCTCATATTCAGGTGAGAAGATGAGGTGTCTCTCGATAGGAACAGGCCGCTCCTCAAACTCAATTAGTGCTGCCCCCAGCTTTTCCGCAAGCCACTGGGGTTTTCCCACTGTAGCCGAGAGGTATATGAACTGTGCATCAGGGGCAATAAATTTCAAGCGCGCGATAAGGCCAGAGAGCCTGTGCCCTCTTTCTTTATCCTCAAGCATGTGGACTTCGTCTATCACCACTGTCCCGATCTTTCCAAGTGTTCCTGCATTACCAGATCTCAGTACGAAATCGATCCCTTCATAGGTGCCCACGATTATATCAGATGAGAGCGAGGTCCGAATACCTTTTGTACCTTTTATTATGCGGCTTGTTCCAACGCGAAGGGATGTTGTCGCTATGGAAGAATAGCGCTTTGTGAACTGCTCATACTTCTGGTTTGCAAGCGCAACCAGCGGGACAAGGAAGAGCATCTTACCCCTCTTATTCAGGATGTTCTGTATACCTGCCAGCTCCCCCACAAGCGTCTTTCCTGTAGCTGTAGCCGAGACGATCAACTGGTTTTTTCCATCAAGCAGCCCTGCATCAACTGAGAGCGCCTGAACAGGCATCAGCTCATCGAGTTGATGAAGAAGTATCTTTTTGAGTTCATCATGTATATGCAGGTCTTTTACTTTTATTGATCTATCGACTTTGTTTGCCTCTATCGTATCAAACCTTGTTAATCCTGAATCCAGTTTCTCATGATTGAGCATCGCAAGCACTCTGTCAAGATTCCTTATTCCAAGTAATATCTTGATAAGCCTCTCCTGTCCATGTCTTCCTATCCTGCATGATCTTGCTTCACGTACCAGTTCTTTTTTTGCACACTCTTCGCATACCTGTTCATTATGAAAACTTATAGAGTTGTTACCTACAGTGGTATATCTGCCGCCCAGAAGACACAGGCGGCATGTACTTGTATAGCCGTAATCCAGTTGATATGCGCTTAGCAATTCTTTGAATCCTGCCTCGGATTCCTCATTCCCTTCAGCTATAAGGATCCTGTCTGCAAGCCGGAGGAGTTCTATGAACTCATCCGGTGCTCTGAATTCTTCTTTTTCTCCTCTCTTTACCCTGAATTTTCCCACGCGTGCCCCTTTCGGAGTTTTCTTGAGTATCAGGGTCCCATAAAAGGCAGGCTCTCTTGAGTTATCTTTAATAGGTAAGACTGCGATTTTTGAGTCTTGCGGATGTATTATGATGTAAAGCATCTTGATTTCTGAATGTCTAAATTGACCCCATGTTATTAAGTGTTAAGGCAATCCGTATATAATCCGCAGGATATAAGTGTATGCTTAGCATAGAATCGCAGGTTTTGAGCAACAGGAGTCTTCATCATGGATAATTTAACATTAATCACCAGAAACACAGAAGAGATAGTGACAGGAGAGGAGCTTGAGGCATTAATAGCATCATCAAAAAGACCTTCTGCTTACGTAGGATATGAGCCCAGCGGAAAGATACACATGGGCCATGTGCTGACTGTGAACAAACTACTTGACCTGCAGCAGGCGGGTTTTAGAATAACCGTATTGCTTGCAGACATACATGCGTACCTCAATGAGAAAGGAACCATGGATGAGGTAAAGAAGATCGCTGAGTATAACAGGAGATGCTTTATCGCACTTGGTCTTGATGAGAAAAGAACAGATTTCGTCCTGGGCTCATCATACCAGTTGGACCCGAAATACATGCTGGATGTACTGAAGCTTGCCCGCATCACCACTCTGAACAGGGCAAGGCGCAGCATGGACGAGGTGAGCAGGGATGCCGAGAACCCGAAGGTATCGCAGATGGTATATCCACTTATGCAGGCAGTGGATATCGCGCATCTGGGTGTTGATGTAGCCGTTGGTGGCATAGACCAGAGGAAAATACATATGCTTGCCAGGGAAGGATTGCCCCAGCTTGGCTATACTGCACCAGTATGCATCCATACCCCTATCCTTCTCGGTCTTGATGGCAAGAAGATGTCCTCAAGCAGGGGTAATTATATCTCTGTGGATGATAGCCCTGAGGATATTAAGAAGAAAATGAGAGGGGCGTTCTGCCCTGAAGGTGAAGTTAAGGATAATCCAGTCCTGAGCCTCTTCAGGTTCCACATCATGCCGCGCTACCCAAGGATAGTGGTCAAGCGCCCGGAGAAGTACGGAGGAGACCTGCACTATGAGAGTTACGAAGCGCTTGAATCTGATTTTGCCGCGCGCAAGCTTCATCCCATGGATTTGAAAACAGCGGCTTCTGAGTATATGAATGAGATACTCAAGCCTGTGAGAGAGCTGATGGTGGTGGGTTAAATTGATCACACACATCGTTTTTTTTAAATTGATGGACCGAAGTTCCCGGAACATCGAAAAAGCCAGGGATGTTTTATTGAGCATGAGCGGTAAGATCCCACAGCTTCGCCATCTGGAGGTTGGAGTTGACGTCCTTCGTTCTGAGCGTTCTTATGACCTGGCACTGGTGACAAAATTTGATTCGTTAGAGGATTTACAGGCATATCAGGCTCATCCTGTTCATGTTGATGTGACAAAATATATCGCTTCAGTGATAGAGTCTGCAGTAGCTGTTGATTATGAATCAGAAATATAGTATTTTGTCGAAAGTCTTAGATACAACTTGAAGAACAGAACACGGATAACACGGATTAGACGGATTTTCACGGATTTCGTATCCGTGCGTATCCGTGTCCTATCATCTGCCTTCTAACCAGTTATGTATAGATTCATATGTTATCTAATTGCTCATGCAAAATTCAGAAATTACGATTTCTGTACATGGCTTATTGCGTTTTTGGTCTATAAGGCTTATTCTGCTGTACTCGCCTTTGATTTTGTTTTCACCGCCATTATCAGGATTATTCCTGCTGCGGACAGTATGATTCCAATCCAGGCAAAATTGATAGCAGGTATTATTTTCAGTGTCAGGGGTACTACTCCGCCTCCCATGCCCTGGAAGATGACGTACACATCACCTGCAAATAAAGATATAGACGGGTCAACCATCGGGAAGGTTCCACTTCCGCCTTTTCCTTCAAGATATTCGGCAATTCCGCTTCCGATCATCTTATTGTTCTGGTAGATTTCAAGCTCAACACTCTGTACCTTATATTTGCCTGTTATATCAGACTCACCCATATCAGTGGCGCTCATTATCGGGAACTCAAAGCCAGGCATTAGCTCTCCAGATACAGTCAGCTCTGCATTCACGGGTACCGTTATATTCCCCTGGAATATCACCCACATACTGCCTGAGCTATCGGTGAGTTCTACAAGGGTACCGTGTCCTTCCATGGATCTTAGATTAGTAACTTTCCCGCTTATCTTTACTGTCTTTTCTCCAAACGATGAAGGGTTGGCAATCACCTGGCCAATAGAGGTTCCAGAATAATCTGTACCCCCGGTCAGGCTTCGGGTTGAAAAATCCACAACTCTTATACCGTAGCCATCGCCTACATTCACTAGTTCCCCTGTTGCTTCAAGCGGTATATTGATCCTCTCTATTTTGTGGTCTAAAGTGGAGCTTATAACCGCACCAAAGATTATTAGCACTACCGCGATATGCACCATTGCCAGACCTATACCCTTTACTCTCACCTTCTGGCTTGTGACGCTAAGGTATCCTGCGAGACTTTGATATACAGCAGATGCTGCGTATATCAGAGGCGGAAAGATGGAGATCAAAGAGATACTGCCTATCAGTTTATAGATAGGCGGCTCATTGATCCAGAAGGGACTGCTGTGATCAAGTACATAGAAATTCTCTGTCCTTGGCAGCATGGATATTACCGAGATCGCTGCTACAATAAACAGGGTCTGCTTCTGCTTCTCTTTCTCGGATTCTTTATAATTTAAGCCGAACCCGAGTGCAAGGAGCAGTATTA
This sequence comes from Candidatus Methanoperedens nitratireducens, assembly GCF_000685155.1. Classification (GTDB taxonomy): domain Archaea; phylum Halobacteriota; class Methanosarcinia; order Methanosarcinales; family Methanoperedenaceae; genus Methanoperedens; species Methanoperedens nitratireducens. Next base: position 240,340 of record NZ_JMIY01000002.1, on the reverse strand, counting down.
TTGTAAAAGGGTAGCTCCATACATTGAAGAAGTTCTTTGTATCCGAGGCCACGTTCACTTTCAGGCCCTGTGTGAGCTGGATAAACACAGGGTATGTGATACCCCAGAATGATATGAAAGCCAGCACAACGAATAAAAGCAGGGCTATATAGAAGATATTTGTCTTATTCCAGAATCCCGGATCTTCTGCTGTGTCAGGCTCTTCGAAGTACCGCCTCATGGCAAGGGCTATAGAGACAAGTGTTACAATCAGGGCTGCTATAAGTAGCAGCGAGCCTGTTGAAGCATCACCAAAGGCATGGACTGAGTTAAATAGACCGCTTCTGACAACTATGGCAGCATATATGACCAGAATAAAGGAGACCGCAGCAAGGACGGGTGCAGCTATTGAGAAGGTCTTTTTGTTCTTCCTGTGCAGTGCTGCAGCATGGAGAAAGCCTGTAAGTGTAAGCCACGGTATAAATGAGGCTGTCTCAACAGGGTCCCATGCCCAGAACCCGCCCCAGCCAAGTACCACGTACGCCCAGACGCCGCCGACTGCAATTCCCATGCCGAGGAAAAGCCAGGTAAAGCGCGACCACTGCCTGCTCAACTCCTCCCAGCCGTCCTCTTTTGTGAGCAGGTAGACGATGGCTGCTGCAAAGGGTATGGTCATGGCTGCATAACCAATGAACATAAGGGGCGGATGGACTATCATCCAGAAGTTTATAAGCAGAGCGTTAAGACCGCTGCCATCAGAAGGCACAAAATTAGAAGACAGAGCACCGCTGGCGATCAGTTCAATAACCTCCTGCCGTTCATATATTAATTTAAAGGGTGTTTGAACCAGGGTGAGTACTATAAAGTATATACCTATAACCACGGTTATTATCTGCGTCCTCCTTGCAAGCGGTGTTGAATGCCTGGTAGTATACGCAAGCCATGCTGCAGAGAGGAATATCACCCATACCCACAGAAGATATGTGCCTGGCTGGCCTGCCCATGTACCTGATATTTTATAAACCAGAGGCAGATCGCTGCTTGAGTACTGCCATACATAATCATAGGTGAAGTCGCCTACCACGAAGTAGTAGGTGATAAGCAGATATGCAACGGTCAGAAGTCCTGCTGTTAAAAATATCATCGGGGAGATGAACCTTGTTAAAAGGCTGCTATTTTTCAGTTCTTTCAATAACAGTCCTGCAAGCGCGACTGCGCTTACCAGTAGACTGATGTAGAGTATTGCGTTTCCAAAAGTTACCATATTATTTGCTCCTTACCTGGTCTCTTACCCTTGTCACTATGGGAAGGAAATAATCTGCATCCACAGCGCCCGGTATTCTCTCAAGCACGTTATCATTTCCATCAAGGAAGAGCACATAAGGAGGGTAGCTAACGCCGTATTTACGTGCTGTATCCCTGTCAATATCAAGATCCATTGCCACAAGGACATAATCCTCTTCCAGTATCTTCTTTACCCTGGGATCCCCAAGCGTATTTGCCTGGAACCCTGCACAGTACTGACACCATATCGCCCAAAAATACACTGCAATAGGCTTGTTTTCCTGGGATATGATATATTTGTCGTTCTTCTGTTCTACCTTTAGATTATAGATCTTATCATCACTGATCTTTAGCTTTGCTTTTTCTTTATTCTCATCAATCATAATCTCAGCTGATTTTTCCTCAGTAAAGATACGAATGGTTCTATCCTCATCGGTTTTGATGATCTTTGCATTATCTACCCATCTGGTATCGAGGTCCTCCCTGAGGTACATCATGATTTCGTCGCTATCGTCCCCCGGAACATTATCCCAGATAAACAGATCCTTCTCCTGGGCTAACTGGAATCCTTTATCAAGAGAACGATGCCATTTTATATCCCCGAGATAACTATAGTTCCCATCGCTCAGCCTGAAATCCGAGAGAGAGATGTTGTAAGAGATGTATGCAAAAAATATGATTAAAACAAATACAAATATTGACATCATTTTCTTGGTTTTCATAAGTTATTCCTGACCTATCTTGTGTTTTTTCTACTCCTGATTTTTAATCTACTCCGTACTTATATACTTTATTAAATGTTGGATCATATTATAGGCAGCGTTAATATCCTCATTCCTATCAGCAAATAAACAGTCGCAATACTGCCCACAACGATCACACCCTGTTGCAGGTCTTTTTTACTGTATGAGATCCTTCTGCTGACTACATACCCTGTCCATACAGTAAATATAAAACCTGAGGCTAACAGGATAATCTGCAGCTGATTTATGGTCTCAAAATTTATTGCAAATTCCCATACTCTCCCGAAGAACCCCCCTATAGCTTCTGCTATAAAGAACAATCCTTTAAGCAATCTGAATGTATTCTCGGCTAAATAGACAGACAGGCTCAATGGGATGAACGCGTAGGAGAGGTCTGTGAACTTCTGCTTTGTGTTTTCACCAGAGAAAGCTGCCCTGGTAGAAAGGTACATAAGACCAACAGCGCCCAGTGTTATAAGCGCAAATATTATAATTGCCCACATATTTCTCCAGTAATTCACGAAAAAGTTATAGTATGTAAATGTATCAAACGGTGCAGTCGACCTGACAAAACCTATAATCACGTTCCTGAATTGAAGCCGCTCCATCCCCATGACAAAGAGGAAGATGATAATTATCCCGTGGACCAGGTATGCTTCATCAGGATATGTTTTCCTGGATTTTACTATATCAGCGCCAGGAAGCCTTGGACTTATGCGGATATTGTCCTTTGAACAGGATTTAGCACATTCCATGCACATAATGCAGTGATTATTTCGCTCCATTGTCTGGGGAAATTCATTCACAGGACAGGCCTTCCCTTCTCTGTTGCCAATAACGCATTCTTTTATATGATGGTCATGGCAGGTCTTCTTTGATTTGCATCGAAGCTCAATCGCTGAGAGCATGGAGAAGACCCCGATCACAAGCCCGATTGGACAGATATACCGACAAAAACTTCGCTTTTCAAAGACCGCACCCATTAATACAGCAAGTGCTGTGAAAGATATGAGCAGGTATGCGGTATGGGGCGGGTCCCTTGTGAACATGAAGAGATGGCGCTCAGCCGCGAAAACGAAGAGAAAGAGTATGACCGCAATCCAGAGGTTGCGGTATTTCTCAGGATATTTTCTTCGTTTATCAGAGATTGCCCCCGCTACAACAGGAAGTGCTACTAAGAGTATCACAGTCCGGGATGCTGCGGTCTGCAGGGGACTCAGATCGAGCCTGGAAAGATAGATAATAGCCCCGATGATGAGGACTGGAACGATGATAACCAGAAGGTTCCTGTACTTTTTATCAAAGCTTGAAATAGACTGCGTCCAGTCGCCTGCTGCACCTATGGGGCATGCGAAGCACCACAGCCTGCCGAGAAGGATAACGGTAAAAACAAGAAGAGGATGCCAGATATCCCATATCATTATGGTCGCAAAAGGTATCCCGCCCTGGAAGCGCAGGTCATGTTCACTTAGCAGACCGAAATAAATGATGATCAACAGGACAACGGAAAAAATCACGTTGGTGGCTGGCCTGAAAAACCTGTTCTTGACCAGGTCCCTGAAGAAATATACATCGAGCAGGTCGGGTTTTTCAGTTTCAGTATATTCTTGCTGTGGCCGTACCTGCGATGAGAATACAGACTTGGAGGACATTAATAGAGTGCCTTAGATCTCTCAATCTATATCTATCTCGTAATTCTGGGCTGCTTCTGAGATAACGTTATTCAGACTGGAGGTCATCTTTATAATTAAGGTATTGTTCTCTTCCTGCACCTCGTATGATTTAAAACCGCGGCTTGCGCTTGAGTCTCTCAGTTCATTATACTTAGTCAGTGGTACTGATTCATTATCCTTGATACGGAATGCGATCTCTCCTGTTACATCATCTCCAGTTCGTACAAGACCGAAGTAACTCATATCTGCAAAGGCAGGTGCATCAGTACTTATCCTGGCAAACCCGGCGTTCTCATCATCGACTTTCTCAAGGACGGATTTAAAGGAATCATATGCACTTGCATTAGCTGAAGAATCTTTTAAGAGGGCCAGTACACTGTTCGTTTTATCTTTAGTATCAAATATATACGGTCTTGTATACAGGATATTATCGATATTATCCCCGGCGTTTGACCGCACGTTTGCACTGGTTTTTCCGATATCATGCAGTTCTATCCATGATCCGTCTGAATATTCTGAATTTAACATCCCTATAACAGGCGACCCGTAAAAATTCGTATCATGCATGAATTTTTGCTCTATGCCTGTTCCCTGTTTTAGATTGGCAAAATATACCCATGTAATCCCTGGCGGAATAAGTTTTAGGCCATCGCTCAGGGATTTGAAATTATCAGGCAAAGAGAGAGTTGACAGGTCAACCGGTTGAGTCGATGGAATCTGCCCTGCTGTACTCGTACTCAGTTTTGATATTCCTGATGGGAAGTAACTCTGGGATTTTATGGCTATCCCGATGCAGACATCGCAGGTTGATGCATGGCTGTCATACATACCTCTATCGTTAATGAAACAATCTCTCAGGAACCGATGGGGCCTGCCATCAGATGTTTCGCTGCCATGCTGTTCGCATCCGCAGTAACAGGGCATCTGCTCAAGTATCTCTGGATGTTCGGTTGCATATTTGTATGCTTTCAGGGTCATGGCATTTGTATAAACGTAATCCGGAAGTTTATCAGCCGCCCTTGGTGAAAGTATCGGGGTATAATCATCTGTTACCGGCGGTGTATTTGTTCCCGATCCTCCTCTTTTGCCGTATTCTGCATCAATCTGCGCCCTGACCTCTTTAAGCGTTTTCTGCACTTTACCGTTATCACTGGCTGAATCATTAAAAATAACAGCATATGCTATACCGGCAAGTACTATTACAGCCACCACTCCTATGATCAGAGTGTTATTTCCTTTCTTTGAGATTTTTCCACTCTTTGCTTTTATGTTCTTTGCTTTCTTCTCAGGCTTCATTCTTATGCCTCTTTTAATTTTGCGATTTCGTTTATTGTATTGAGAAACGTCCCATTTTCCACATATCCGCGTATCCTTTTTATTTCTGTGCCGTTTGGATCAAGAAAGATCCCGGTTGGAGTACCGTACACCCCGAAATTTGTGATTTCCTTCCTCTGCGTATCAACATCTATTGAGACCAGTATGAAGTTTCCGTTTAATTTATCAATAACGCTCTGATTCGTAAAGGCCTCCTCTTCAAATTTATTGCACCAGTAGCAGTATTCCGACCTCATATATACGAACATCAGCTTATCCTGTGCTTTTGCATCTTCGAATGCGGGCTCAGGGGTGGTATAGAATTCTAACTCTTTTAATGTAATCTTACCCGAACCCGGGTCGTTTGATTGGGAGTACAAGTAACCCAGGACAAGCACTGAGAGAGCAAGTGATATGAATATCCATTTAATCCATTTCTTCAAGTCGATCTGACTTTACAATACATGTAAAGCGATATAAGGGTTGTGGTTTGAAATTTGAGAAATGACCTGAGGGGTTAATTACCCCTCCTTATCCTGGCAACAGCAAGCCTTATGTCTTCTTCCTTAACTGTAGTCCTGCCTGCATGTTTTGCCAGGGTTATGGCCTCACGGGATACCTCAAGTCCATATTCCTCAAGGACTTTAGCAAGTTCAATGCCTGCTCCTTCACTGACCCTGTCAGCTCCTGCCTTTCTAATAACGCGCTCAACCGGTGCAAGCGGTAGTATTGGTGGTATTTGTTGTGTCATTTATTTTTACCTCCTAATTAAAATCTATGATTGTTTTAATAACAAAATAAAAGTATATATAGTTTATTCAATCTGAAAAACTACTATAAATCAAAAAAGACCATTTCGTCACGATATAGAATCGAGCAGATTCTTAGAGGGTAGCCCTGGCATTCGCAGCTATAAAATCACGAACAAGCTTTGCACCTAACAGTGCAGTCCCGCCTGAATCATAAGAGGGTGTGATCTCAACCAGATCAAATCCCACTATATACGGCGCAAGACAGGAAATTATAGTCCTTACATCACGCGGCGTTAATCCATAAGGCTCAGGAGTGCCGAGGGCAGGAGCAAATGCAGGATCAATGGCATCCATGTCGACGGATAGATAGACCGGGCCATTAATATAACCATGAAGCTCGTGAATCATACTCTCAATGCCTGTTAAGGATATATCTTCTGATGAGAATATTTTTATTTTATTCTCTCTGGCATACTCATATTCTTCGCGTGTTCCACTCCTTATACCGATTGAGACATATTTTTTTGTTAGATCCTCAAGAATGCGCCTTGAGATACATGCATGGCTGTTTCGCTCACCCTCGTATTCCTCCCGCAGATCCAGGTGCGCATCAAGAATAACGCATCCGATATCGGGATATTTCTTCTTACAGGCTTTAATGAATGGAAGAGTAAGAGAATGCTCTCCTCCTAGCATCACCGGGATTTTTCCATCATTGACAAAATTATCAGCATGCACAGATATCATATCAAGCGTATCATCTATATTCTGCGCTACTTCCAGATCGCCTGCATCATGGATATCGATATCGGTAAGATCGATATCGAATAAATGACTATATGTCTCAAAATTATATGAATTCTTCCTGATCTCAAGAGGCGCATATCTGCTTCCCCGCCTGAAACTCGATGTTCCGTCAAACGGCACTCCACAGATCACATATCGAGCTTTTTTATAATCAGAATTAGCGTCAGCAAAAACAACCTTGCTCATTTATATACGCATATCTATTTTCATTTTTCCCATTGAGATCAGATAGGAGATCTCCTTTCCTGCCTCTATTTTACCTTTGAACTCATCAGGTATCTTTATTTCCAGTGTGGAATAATCTGCCATATCCATTACCTGGGCAACATCACCTGAAACTGATAGGACCTGTCCTGATTTGCGCTCTACCAGAGGGACGTATGTCTTATCGGTTACAGGAGCTACGATTGATCGTTTGGTTCCGTCAAAAATGCCGATAGCATCAATCCTGGCCTTGGCAGAGCCGTGTTTTCCTGTTTTTGAGTGAGTGATACTTTTGATTACACACGGCTCATCATCTATAAGGACGTATTTTCCTTCTTTTAATGACCGTACTTCTACTTGTTCTTTCATTGTAATTCTCCTACCCTCAAAATACCTTACAGTATAATAAATATGTCGACATTGAATCAAAATATTAAAGGTATATAGGGGATATCTAACTATATGTTATAATGGAGGAGTGTTAAGTGGCTGAATATACACCAGAGGAAATCGTGGAGATGGCAGATCGATTGATGAAAGATATTGCAAATTTGACAAAAGACATTGCAGATGCAGAAAGTCCCGGTCAGGTTATTGATATTACAATGGCAGTGAACTTTGTAGATAGATGCGCCGGGATACTCAAAAACCTTGCAGAGAACATGGCTGAGCTTCATCAACGGGTAGACGTGATCACAGAAAAAGAATGATAGCACCGCGATAATGAAAGAGATTGCCTTTATTGATGGTAGAACAAAGATAAGGATAAAAGATGATCAGTTAGCAGCATATCTGGACAGCGTTGAATCGGCTGGCTATATGGTGCGGGCAAATAAATGTACTTACAAGATAGGGTCACATGAGACATGGTCAAGTGAGATATTAATGATAGGTAAACCCGCAGACTTTGAGGAATTTTTCAGCAAAAAGACAAGAATAAAAGAGATATATAAACAATTCCCGCAGGTATATCGCCTGCTTTTTAACGATAGAGAGATTTTACTGTACCTTCTTAAGCAGGATTATGAGATCGTTTAATAAGTATTGGCCAGAATGAGCCAATTAAGATTATCATCATTGAGGGATAATTATTGTTAGGGGTGTTTATAGTATGCTGTATAGAAGGATCTCTGAACTTACAGATGATGATATTGAGCAGATCATGCCAAGGGAGATGGATTTCTTTGAAATCATGGACTATGTGAGCAAGATAATAGATGATGTCAAGAGAGAGGGCGATGAGGCTTTACGGAGATTCACAAAGGAATTTGATGGGGCAGATATACTTAATCTAGAAGTGGAGGACATAGAGATAGAAAATGCATATGAAGTGGTGAATCCAGATCTTATTGAGGCGATGGAGAATGCCGCTGCTAACATAGTAGCCTACCACGGCATCCAGGTTGAGTCGGATCTTTCGCTTACAGAGGTTGTGCCCGGTCTTATACTGGGATTCAAAACAACTCCCATAGCAAGTGCAGGCTGCTATGTACCCGGTGGAGCTATCGCATTTCCCACTACTGCCCTGATGACTGTAATTCCGGCAAAAATAGCCGGGGTTGTGGAAGTGACGGTCTGTACTCCGCCGAATAAGGATGGAAAAATCGACCCTGTCACGTTAGTAGCTGCCGATATGGCAGGGGCGGATAGGATATTCAAGGTCGGCGGGGCTCATGCAATTGCAGCCATGGCTTTTGGGACTGAGACCATACCGCCTGTGGATAAAATAGTAGGACCCGGGAGCGTGTACGTTACAGCAGCAAAGATGCTTATCAGAGGTATAGTAGAGATAGATTTCCCGACAGGACCTTCCGAGATAGTTGTTCTTGCAGATGAGACAGGAGAAGCAGGCTGGATAGCGGCAGATATGATTGCACAGGCAGAGCATGATCCGAAGGCTACAGCTATCCTGATCACAACCTCAACAGAGCTTGCAGATAAGGTAAAAGAGGAACTTGAGGCTCAGGTAAAAACACTGCCAGGAAAGGATACCATTGAAAAATCCCTTGAGCATGCTGCTATCCTGATAGCAGAGAGCATTGATGAAGGAATCATTACATCGGACAGGCTTGCCCCGGAGCATTTAGAGATAATGGTAGCAGATCCTCTGGATGTTCTTCAAAAGGTACAGCATGCAGGTTCAATATCAGTGGGCAAGTATGCTCCAGCGGCTGCAGGCGATTATGCCTCAGGCACCAGCCACGTACTTCCAACAGGAGGGTATGTAAGGATGGTCTCAGGCCTGAATGTAAATCATTTTATAACAAGAGTCTGTGTGCAGATAATAAACGAACCAGGGCTTGAGAGTTTGAGGGATACCATTATTCGACTGGCAGAGGCTGAAGGCTCTCATGGCCATGCTGCCTCTGTAAAGAAAAGGTTCAGTAAGGGATAAAATACACTGCTATTTTCTCCTCCATCTTACCCCTTCCCTTGTATCCTCAAGTATGATACCCATCTCTCCAAGCCGGTTCCTGATCTCATCGGCCAGCGCAAAGTTCTTCATCTTCCTTGCCCTCTCCCTCTCCTCGATAAGGGCTTCAATCTCCCGTGAAAGCTCTTCCCTCTCTCCTGGGGTCAGAATACCTAAAACATCATCAAACCTGAGCATAAGCTCATAAACCATCTTCGCATCCTCAGTGCTGAGATTCCCCTCATCCAGAGCAGGATTAACCTTACCGACTAATTCGAATATGGCTGCAAATGCTCCAGGCGTATTGAGGTCATTATCCATCTCATCAACGAACTTCTCCTCAGTCCTGCTGATAAGCATAGTGATCTCATCGTTCTTTCTGACATTTGATTCATAATCCCGCACCCGCTCAACAAACTTGTTTAATCGATCAAGTGTGTTTGCAGCATGCTGGATAGACTCCCAGGTAAAGTTAAGCTTTGACCTGTAGTGAGAGGAAACAAACAGGTATCTGAGAGCCTCAGGCCTATATCCTTTATTAATCAGGTCTCTCAGGGCAATAATATTCCCAAGGCTCTTGGACATCTTCTTACCATTAACAAGCAGGTGCTCGCAGTGCATCCAGTACTTTACAAATTTTTGCCCGGTCGCAGCTTCACTCTGGGCAAGCTCATTCTGATTATGGGGAAAGATATTATCAACTCCACCTGTATGGATATCGATGGTCGGCCCGAAGTATTCAGTCGATATAGCAGAGCATTCGATATGCCATCCAGGCCTTCCCTCCCCGATGCTGGCAACCCAGAAAGGCTCTCCTTCTTTTTTCTCTTTCCATAATGCAAAGTCGCGCACATCCTCCTTCTCATACTCATCAGCTTCAACAGTAGCGCCTGGCTTTATCTTCGAGAGGTCAAGCCTGGCAAGTCTCCCATAATCCCTGAACTGCTCTACCTTAAAATAAATAGAACCATTTTTTCGATAAGCATAGCCTTTATCAAGCAGTACCCGGACCATATCAGCCATCTCTTCTATATGATCTGTGACCCTGGGGTAGAGATCAGCCCTCCTGATCCTGAGGAGATCAATATCCTCAAAGAAAAATTTGATATATCTGTCAGTATACTCACGAAGGCTCACCCCCTGCTCCCCTGAGGCCCGGATCGTCTTATCATCAAGATCTGTGATATTCATTATCTGCCTGACCCTGTAGCCCCTGAATTCAAGATAACGCCTGAGCAGATCCGCAAAAACGTATGCGCGAAAATTACCAATATGGGCAAAATCATAGACAGTGGGACCGCAGGAATACATGCCCACAAATTTATCATTCAGCGGAACAAAAACTTCCTTTTCTCCAGATAGCGTGTTATAGAATTTTACGACCATTTTTAATAACTATCCCTGCCAATCTCCCAGACAATATCGCTTGCGTTGATTATTCCAATCGGCATCTCGGGTTCACTTAAGTTTCTTCCCAGTACCAGCAGCCTGTGTATGTTCCTTTTCTGCATCACTTCCGCTGCCTGCTCAAGGGTTGTCTCTGGCCTGACAGCCTCCACGTTCGGGGTCATTATCTCCTCTGCTGTCAGAAGTTCCCAGTTCCTCTCCCCGAAGCGGCGCAGCACATCGCACTCAGTGACTATTCCAAGTATTCCGCGCCCTGGATCGAATACAGCAAGTCCGGTTAGCTCTTCCCGTGCCATGATTCTTGAGATTTCCCTGACTGAGAGCGTTGATGCGACTGTTACTATATTTTTAGTCATTATTTCCTCTATGAATCTGTATTTGCCTTTCCTTATCAAAGCTTTTACCCCCTGAATAAGTTAAGCTGTCTATTATTAAATAGCTGTCGCAAACGATATTATTATGGATAAATCAATCCAGAACCACAGGTTCTTCTCCCACGAACACAAGAGCCTCGAATTTAGCAGCCCGCTCTTTGTGCATCAGATAGGGTTCGATAACCCAGAGCCCACTCATCAGCGTTCGATTGCTTGATGTTATGAACGGCCATCTTACTTTTAGAAGTAAATATGTAAGCCCTGGTTCTGGGAAGTTTTGCCAGAAGGCAGGTACCCTGCATAATCGGTGTCCCATAGAGATCAGCGTAGGATATACCAGCGTATAATCAGAGTTTGCCTTTATAAGCTCCTCTGTCCAGTGGAACACATCTGCTACAACCATATCCTGGTCCACGTAATTGACAATCTGATACGAGACATCATGCGCATAGGCAGCCAGTGCCTCAAGATCGGGGTTATGGCCCACGACGTGATTTATGGTGTAATCAGATGGATAATCATTATACATCGGAGCGATATCTATCAGGATGATATCATTCTCCTGCAGTACACGCGTATCTCTGGTCAGATAGCTTGATGCCAGAGCATATATGTTTCTCAACTTGGTGCTTCCTTCACCTACACCGATGATGGGCATATGCCAGTGCTGCTTCACACCGTTGGTATGGAAGACCTCAGAGGCGACATCCTCCACATCCCTCTCTGTCATTCCGACTTTGATATTATTTACGATCTCTTTACCCAGCGACTTGGCAAAGCTTCGTGCTGTAAGGTATCCCTCAAGATCTCTATCAGTCAATTCTGTTTGATTCATGAACTAACCCTCTTTATCTCATTAAAATTCATGGGCTGCTTCTCATAGTGGTATTAATTTAAAATGATAAAAGTTTATTGCTTATGGATTGTAGAATCTTCCTGACTATGGTGAGATATATATAAGAACTGCATCCATCTTACTACTATGAGTACTGCTGGAGAGGGGGAGATAGCTCTTGCCTTCACAGGGGATGTGATGCTGGGACGGCTCGTGAACGAAATGATACGACATATGGGACCATACTATGTATGGGGAGATACATTAGAACTTTTTAAAAAAGCCGATCTTAGGCTGATAAACCTTGAATGTGTTATAGCAAAGGACGGGGCACCGTGGGACAAGACCCCCAAGGTGTTTTTTTTCAGGGCGGATCCACATGCAATCGATGTTCTAAAGGTTGCCGGGATAGACTACGTATCCCTTTCCAACAACCATACCCTTGATTTCGGGGAGGAGGCTATGCTTGAGATGCTCAACAGGCTGAATGAAGCCGGGATCGCCCATGCAGGGGCGGGGCACAACCTGCGCGAGGCATCAGAACCAGCAGTACTTAAGGTCGGGAATATGCGGGTGGGCGTTGTCTCTTTCACTGATAACGAGCCTGCCTTTGCTGCGACTGAGACCTCACCCGGGACAAACTATATTCAAATCACGCTTGCAGACAAAGTGATGCGGAAGGTACGTGCGGCAATTGATGAGGCCCGCTCACTTTCGGATATTGTTGTGTTCTCAATCCACTGGGGACCAAATATGCGGCTCAGGCCCACACCCGGCTTTGTGGAGTTCGCACATGCCGTGATCGATATGGGTGTGGATATATTCCACGGCCACAGTTCACATATCTTCCAGGGTGTAGAAGTATACAGGGAGAGGCTCATTATGTATGATACCGGAGATTTCATCGATGACTACTACGTTGGACCTGAGGAGAAAAACGATCAGCAGTTGCTTTTTATTGTGATCCTGTCCGGGGGAAGGATAAAGAGACTTGAGATGATACCTGTTGAGATCTCAATGTGCCAGGTCAATACGGCCAGGGGAGATGTGCATAAGGAGATAAGCGACAGGATAACCATGCTCTCTGCTGAGTTTGGAACCAGTGTTAAAAAGAGAAATGGCAGATTAGTTATAGATATAGAGCAGTAAGATGGATAAGAGGAAATTATGAGAGCTATTATTTTTGACATGGATGGGGTGCTTGTTGATTCCATGCCATATCATGCAGATGCATGGATATTCGCATTTGAAACAGTCGATATCAATATAGACAGAAAAGCCATCTACGAGCTTGAGGGCTCAAACCACAGGCAGATAGTGGAGATAATATTAAGACGGTTTGGTCGCACTCCAGCAGAGGATGTTATACAGGAGCTAGTTCGAAAAAAAATAGAGGTATTCGATCGTATAGAGCACGTCAGGCCTTTTGATGGCATAAAAGAACTGCTTGCCACTCTGAGATCAAAATATAAGCTCGCTGTCGTTTCTGGAACCAATAGAAAGACAGTACATGAAATAATCGATAACTTTTTCCCCGATACCTTCGAGGTAATCATTAACGGGGATGATACACCTGAAGGTAAGCCATCCCCGGTGCCCTATCTCAAAGCTGTCGAGAAACTTGGTATACCAAAGGAACACTGCCTTGTCATCGAGAATGCGCCTCTTGGCATACGCTCAGCAAAAAACGCTGGCTTACGGTGCATCGCTATATCAACATACCTTGGAAGAGAGTGGCTGAAGGAAGCAGATGCGATTGTAGACAGTCACAGGGAGCTTGAAAGGTATATTGCAGAAGAGGAACGCATAAATTAAGCTTGAGAGCACAGTATATCAATCTCCATATTTTTTCATGTAAATAAGTTTTATTAATGTAGGATGTATATATAGTGCTGTAGCATCTAATGCTACAAGGAGAAATGATACATATGACAGAGATCAAGAATTTTATTCTACGGAAAAAAGATAATACTGAGGATGGTGTATTTACAGGGCGCCAGCCGCGCCAGGCTGCTCTTAAAGTAGCAAATCGAATAGGGGGAACCAAAAATAATCCAGTTGAGATCAAACTGAGAGAGCGCGGAACCAAGAAGGTGCATATATTCCAGGGCTGGAAAGAGGTAATAGAGGCTCCAAAGAATAAACCAGCATGGATGCCGGATAAAATTAACAAGCCCTTTGTAAAGAAGGTTGGAATTGAGAAACTTGAAAAGATTTAACCTGGTTTTTAGTATCTAAAGTGGTAATATAATCACTTCAAGTTAATTTTTCCTCTTTTATCTGCGATCAGAATAACAGTATCGTAAGTAAATCCAAGCCTGCCATTTTCGATCTTTACCCGCAGGCCGGTACGATCATCTTCCATACTCTGCATCAACTCCTCAATAACTTTTGCTTCCTTATCACCAGTTCCTGCCCGCTCTATCCAATCATTAAAATCCTGATGTATATCCTGGTGCACTATATCAGCAATAACCGTCTCCAGAGTATTGAACATATCCTTCATTTCACTCAATGTATATATCCTGACATGGGATGGATCTCGTATTTTTTCGATACGATTATGAAACAGGCTCTTATTACGATCCTCAGATGAAACACCATCTACGAGCACGATGCGGCCATAAGCCTTGCATACGCGCTTCATCTCAAGCAAGGCCTTCTCTGGGTCAGGGAAATGATGGAACGCAAACCTGCAGGATACGATATCGAATGTTTTATCTTGAAAAGGGAGTGATTCGACATCAGAGAGAAGAAATCCTGTATTCCTGTGCCCTGAATTTTTTTGCTTTTCGCAGGCATGGAGAAGCATATTGCGCGTAAGATCAGAACCAATAACTACATCTGCCCTTTTTGCAAACTCAAGAGCAAGAAACCCTGCGCCTGTGGCAATATCAAGGACTTTATGGTTCTTTGCGGCCCCGCTTCGATTAACGATCTCGGAGAGATGAACCCCGTCCACAAATATATTCCCTTTTGAATACGCTTCTGCCTGTCTTCCGAACTGTCTTATCGCGCTTTCTTTGATGCCCATTTCAGGGACTGAGCATGTCGATAAGGGATATATATGTTACCTGGTTCTCTCAAGGTTAGATTCGCAGTATAGATCACCAAAATATTATTATAGCATGAGCTATAGAGTATTAATCGGGGTAATGTAAACTTCAAAATAGGGAGTGGTACAATATGGCAAAAGAAGAAATGAAGAGAAAAGAGGAGAAAGCTGGTAAGGAAGAAGAGAAAGAGAAAGGCTATACCTACGAATACTACCACGAGATAGGAAAGAAAGGTGGAGAAGAGAGAAAAAAGGAGTTAGGTCATGAAGGCTACAGGGAACTTGGCAAGAAGGGCGGGGAAGCTACCAAGGAAACCCATGGTCACGAATTTTATTCAGAAATAGGACATAAGGGTGGAGTTGCAGGTGGATCCAAGGGCGGAGAAGCTACCAAGAGAAAACATGGGCATGAAACCCTTGAAGAGCATGAGAAAGAACATTGAGAAGATTAGAAATCACTATTGTTCAATTTTTAACTGAAATGGCAAATCTATGAGCTGATAATCACCAAATAGTAAGCAATAAATACCATGCCATAATGATGATTAGAATAGTATCAACATTATGGTGGTAAGGATGTTAAAAAACGTAAAGCGGATAGGAACAATATCGGTTTTTTTGTTTGTATTGAGCCAGGCCTTAACTGGAGCAGCAATTGAGAATATTGTTATCAGCACAGAGAATAAAACCGTTACAGCAGGCCAGACCTTTGAAATAAACATATCGGTAGATCCAAAAGGTAGCGAGGTCGCGGGTATGCAGGCACGATTAATATATGATCCTGCGGCACTCAGATTGAACTCTGTAACCGAGGGCAATCTATTCTCACAATATGATACATACAGCAGATTGGATCAGCCAGAGATCATTAGTATGATACTGGGCAATTATAATACATTGTCCCAGGGAACGTTCATAAAAGCTAATTTTACAGCACTTGGTGCCTGGGATTCCAGCGTTGGCCTTGAAAATGTAAAGGTCGTATCCCCTGGTGGGGTTTTGCTGCCCCTGGATGTCATGAATGTGACAGTTACAGTTCTATCAAATCCAAAATACGATCTAAACGGCGACGGGATAATGGATATCGAGGATCTGATTATAGTTACTCAGCACTCTGGTGAGATCACCACAGAACCGTATCCCTCCTATGACGTGAACCAGGACGGAATAGTAAACATTTTTGATATAGTGCTGGTAGCTCAGCATCTTGAGATCATTCCTGAGCCAGCACCTGCACCAACAATAACTATAACCCCAACTCCAACACCAACTTCAGAACCTACTCCAGAAATGACACCAACTCCAACACCAACACTAACTCCAACACCAACACCTACTCCAACACCAACTCCTACCCCTCTTCCAAGTCCAACTCCTACACCGACTCCGACTACAGAACCGACTCCTGCCCTGACTCCAGAGCCGACTATAACCGAAACTCCAACTCCTACACCCACTCCAGAGCCTACTCCTGAAAAGACACCCAAACCGAAAAAAACACCGAGAGGGAAAAAGTGGTTGTCCCTCGAGGATATTTTTAAGGGCTGGAGAGCTGGGCGATTAATCGCTCAGTGATTTACTGTACTACGTCACATGAACATCGTATAGTGGAAAAATTCAGCACCGACAGCATTAATATCATGAGAGCGCCGCCTTAGGCGTCCCTTCGGGTTGGGTTATATAACTGTTTAATTTTTGAGGTAGTAGCAGTAATATATATAGAATTTAAAAATGTGACTAAACAAGCGAACCCATCCACTAATTAGACGGGAAGACAGAAAAGACGATTAACAACGAACTCAAAACGAACTTAAACGAACTCATCAGCCCGAGTTCGTATCGAGTTCGTACCAGTTCGTTGTTTATATCAGTTGAACCGCATCCGAGTCTAAGTTTTCGTACCAAACACAGAAATATTTCAAAAAAGCGCTCTGTACCTCAGCGCCTCTGTGGCTCATTTATGCTCTAGTCGTTTAGATGGTTATTACCTATGATGTATATGTATCCGTCCTGCGATAATCTTATTACCTATAATGTATATGTAGCCGTGCTCTGAGATTTGCCAAGGTGGCGGAACGGCTACGCAATCGCCTGCAGAGCGATTCCATTCCGGTTCGAATCCGGACCTTGGCTTACTAAACGATTATTTTTCAGTCCGCTGGATCTGTTTAATCCTGAGGCTGATATCAAGCCATCTTGATGAATGCGTGAGTGCGCCAAGTGAGATAACATCAATACCTGTCCTTGCGTAATCACCTATGTTCTCAAGTGATATGCCGCCTGATGCTTCAAGGATGATACCGTCCCTTATGCCCCTATCAGCCAGGGTTTTAATGGTTTTTTCAATCTCATCTGCAGCCATATTATCGAACATGATAATATCCGCTCCCATCTCTGCTGCATGGATAGCTGAGGCCATATCCTCAACCTCAACCTCAATTTTCTGGGTGAAACTTGCTCTCTCTCTTGCAGCACTCACTGCCCTCTCAAGCCCGAGAACTGCGATATGGTTATCCTTAATCATGACCGTATCTGAGAGATTAAACCTGTGAGGGTCTCCCCCTCCAGCTATGACCGCTTTTTTTTCAAACTTTCTAAACCCGGGTGTGGTCTTTCTTGTACCTGCAATCCTTACGCCGTTTGCCCTATCAACGTATCTACGTGTCAGTGTGGCAATCCCGCTCATCCTTCCAAGGAAATTTAATGCCAGTCTCTCCGCCCTGAGAATAGACCTCGCCCCGCCATCAAGAGTAAATATGGTATCATCTTTCTTTATGGCCGAGCCTTCGGTAAGATCTGTTGTTGCCAGTATATCAAAATATTCAAAGATCTGCGCTGCTTCAGAGATCCCTGCTGCTATGCCATCTTCATTTGATACTACTTCAGCCTGTACCCTGTGATCTGGAACTATACTGCATGATACATCATTGTAACCTATATCCTCCTCGATAAAACTCTCAAGCTCTTTCAATAGCATATCCTTTGAATTAATAGTCAAGTTACTTATATGCTACTGAAAAACGTATTATGAAGCAAAATATGATGAAGATCGGATTAATCGGCTGCGGTGCCATAGGTGCCCGGATCTGCAGTGCGATCGATAATAAGCTTGTAGATGCGCAGCTTGTGGCCGTTTACGACAGGAGCGCAGAGCGCTGCGAGAGACTGCTTGGATCGCTCAATAACAGACCCGAAATACTGTCTCCTGGTGAATTGATCTTCAGGGCAGATCTGGTCATTGAATGCGCATCTACAGCGGCCGTTCGTGAATATGGACTTTCTGTACTTGAGAGCGGAAAAGATCTTATGGTATTAAGCGCTGGAGCTTTTGCAGATTCGGGATTACTGGAGAGGTTTATTAGTGCGGCTGCGGCCAATCGTTGTAAGATATATATACCATCAGGAGCCATTGCTGGTATTGACGGCTTAAAATCTGCATCGATT
The DNA here is from genome assembly GCF_000685155.1 of Candidatus Methanoperedens nitratireducens. Taxonomy (GTDB): domain Archaea; phylum Halobacteriota; class Methanosarcinia; order Methanosarcinales; family Methanoperedenaceae; genus Methanoperedens; species Methanoperedens nitratireducens. The sequence goes on along the minus strand of NZ_JMIY01000002.1, from coordinate 222,056 downwards.
GCTCATATAGATAGAGTAATGATTACAACTACAAAAAATCCAGAAGGACTGAAAGGAGCACCATATATAGTAAAGAACAATATCGATCTTGAGTCTTTTCATGAAAAGACACTGCTATTCGAAGGAAGCGCAGACGATGCAATTGCGGCATTTCCAGCAAACATCAATGTTGCAGTCTCATTGGGCATTGCAGGCACAGGTACAAAAAATACACAGGTGAGAGTCTTCGTAGATCCGCAGGCGACCAGTAACATACATGAGATATCAGTTGAGGGGGACTTTGGAAGATTCACCTGCCGTGTTGAGAATGTTCCATCGCCGGATAATCCCAGGACGAGTTTTCTTGCTGCGCTGTCAGCAATAGCAACATTGAAGAAGATAGCAGAGCCGCTCCAGATAGGGACATAAGATTAAGATGCCATTAGAAGAATTTACACTGATACTTGCTGAATTGAGAAGAAAACTGATCTACATTGCTGCGGTCTTTGGTGCCGGGGCAGTATTCTCTTTTTCATATCTCATGAATCAAGTAATAAATAAAATAAAACATGATTTATTTTATGGTTTGCAACAATATGATGAATCTGGTCCGTCTGGACAGTTAGTTGATATATCCAATAGTCTTGATCTGATATCAAAGGAACTGGCAATCAATAATTCTGCTATTGCACAGAACTTGACAAACATATCTGGTGAGATATTAACTATATCTCAAAGTTTAAACACCTCCGAACTGGTATATCTGGCTCCTCTTGAGGTCGTGATGCTTAAGTTCAAGATGTCTCTTATATTCGGGATACTTATCGCTTCTCCTCTTATACTGTACTATGCATACAGAGGAATAAAGGGAAGATTCAGAAATGTCATTCATGTGAATAAGCTCTTGATGATCTCGATCATATTGGCTTTCATCGTACTTTTTCTAATCGGAGCAGGTTATTCATATTTTTATATGCTTCCGCTTTTTCTGCGTTTTGTATATCAGGATGCCATTAACACCGGTGTAATCGCGAATTTCTCGATTTACGAGTTCATCTATTTTATCGTTATGATGAGTATAATATTAGGACTATCCTTTGAATTACCTCTTGTCATGGCGCTTCTGGTTCGCCTTGGTGTCACCTCACGGCAGACCCTTGCTCACTACAGGAAGCATGCCTATGTCATCCTGTTGATAATTGCAGCATTCATTACCCCAGATCCAACCATGTTCAGCCAGGTTATGGTAGCGCTACCGTTTGTTGTATTGTACGAGGTCAGTCTTTTATTCATGGGATTTGCTGAAAAAATAAAGGTAACCTGATTAAAACCCATGGGCTGCATACGGTGCAATAATCACGAATATAAACGACATGAGGATAGTTAATGCAAATAGAATCACAATTGCATTGGACAGCCTCTCAACTTTTTCACCATTTCCTATAATCCTTGACAGTGATGAAGTCATAACATCGCGGAACACATGTCCGCCATCAAGAGGAACAGCAGGAAGGCAATTAAAAAGCCCGACATAGAAATTCATCCAGCCTATCCACATAAGGATGTTTAATATCCAGAATGTTCCATCTCCAAGCAGGGCAGCCCAGCCGACGGGCTCATAGAAATGAACGATTAAACCGCTGAACCCGGGAAAACCTTCTCCAGCAAGACCAATAATAGGCAGGCTGAACAGCAGTATCCAGCCTCTAAACCCGGTTAATGATGATGGGATACCCTTTAGCATACCCAGAAATTCGTTTGCCCCAAATTCACCTATGCCTATACCCAGAGGACCAATTTCAGCCCCTCCTCCATAAGAAATCCCCAGGAATCCTTTTTTAGCATTCCTGTCATAAGGATATGCGCTTAACTCAATATTCTCGAAGACCTCGGTGGATGCACTCTCAGAGCTGTTACTCAACATATAGACGTCTATTTTCTGTCCTGGTTCGGTGGATTCCATGAATCTGACAAAATCCTCAAGTCCTCTGATCTCAGTGCTATCAACCCGAACAAGAACCATACCTGGCTTTATGCCGGCCGCCTCGGCGGGTGAAGCTGGAACTACATCCGATACCCTGACACCCTCAGTAATCCTGGTATCTGCTGTTATAGTGAAGCTGATCTCTTTTTCTTCACTCTTATCGATCAAATTTAATGTAACATTACTTCCGGGTTGTAGTGAACTGGTATAGGTAAAGGCATCATGGGCGTTATCTATCTGTTTATCATTTATCTTTGTAAGGATCATGTTCTGCTTTACTCCAGCCAGGTCTGCCTGAGATCCCGGGGTTACACCTGTTACCATGACATCACCGACGGGAGAAATAGATCCGAGAAGTGAAAAGAACAGTATAAATGCAATCAATGCCGTGACAAAATTGGCCATAACTCCTGATGTAAGTATCCTGATGCGCTGGTTGCGTGTGGCTTTGGGCTCTACATCCTTTTCACCCGTATCCTCTTTTTTTCCAAGAAGCTGCTCCTCATCAGGTTCTGCAAAGCCCCCGATTGGGATCAGTGCCAGCAATATTCCCATGGATTTTACTCTTATTCCTTCTACTTTGCAGAGGATGGCATGTGAGAACTCATGCACCATCAGGGTTACAACCAATGCAATAATTCCCCACGCAAAAGGTATGTACTCATTAATACCCGGTATAAGGAAAATATTACGCGGCTCGTTGAACTTGCCAGGGTGAGGAACTGTTTCTGTCTGGAAGGACGTAATTATAGAGTAATCGATGAACAATATTAGAATGAACATTACAAGCATACCGGTAAGCATTGCAGGAAGGCCGATATTTGCAAATATTCTCCAGAATTTCTTATGGATTGAGAGTTTATCAAGAAACCTCTGCCCTCTCTGGGTTCGGATCATCAGGATCGGTCCATAAGCTGTAATATTGTATTTGCTAAGTGTCCCGCGCTTATCAAGATATATGACAAGTAACCAGTAGAGTAAAAATACAGATAAAATAGTGAAATAGCTCAATAGATAGTCTCCCTTAGCATTTTATTTAAACATATAGCGCATATTAAGTTTTGGTGCATATGTTCTCAATCATATATATAACCGCTGGCGACATGGAAGAAGCCAGGAACATTGGAAGAAAACTTATAGAGGAGCGCCTTGCAGCCTGTGTGAATATTTTTCCCATCACCTCGATCTTCAGGTGGAAGGATAATATCGATGAATCAAATGAGTTCGGGATCTTAGTCAAGACAAAGACCGATAGGATAAAAGAAATCGAGAAAAGGGTAAAACAGCTTCACAGCTATGAGGTTCCATGCGTGATATCGTTTAAGTTAGGTGAAGGTTCAGCCGACTACCTTAAGTGGATAGAGGAGTCGGTCGAATGAAAATGGAGGCTAATATCAAACCTAACAGGTTATTTGCGCCCCAGCTTGTGGGGCTTGTATCATCAATCGATAAGAACGGAAGGCCCAATGTTGCTACCCTTGCCTGGATAACAAGCGTATCTGCAGATCCGCCCCTTGTCTCTATTGCGGTTGGCAGTACACGGTATACGCATGGATGCATAATCCACAGCAAAGAGTTTGTCCTGAACCTTCCGACTATTGATATTCTAAAAGAAGTGCAACTTGCAGGCTCGATATCTGGAAGAGATGTGGATAAGTTTAAAGAGACGGGTTTAACGCCGGTTAGCTCAATAGCACTAAAAACACCAGGTGTGGAGCAGTGTGCCGCTCATCTGGAATGTAAGGTTATTGATATGAAGGAAGCAGGCGACCATACCCTATTTATCGGAAAGGTTGTGGCAACAGTATGTAATGTTGAAGCAATTAGAGACGGAGTGCTTGATATATCCAGGATAAAGCCGATAATGCATCTTGGTGGAACACTTTTCACAACAGCCGGTGAGATCGTGGATTCAAAAAATTATTAAACTCTAGAGTTCTACAGGCTAACTGGAAAGGTTGGTTAATACGCAAGAAAAAAAGAGTGAAGGGCATCTTAAAGAAGATCTTGAGGAAGACCGAGCATATTCGGTCTGGATAAAGGGATCCGGTCAATCCTCATTTATGTTCTTTTCTATGCTCCTCAAGGGACTCGCTGCCATGTTTTTTCTTGGTTTTTTCGCCACCCGCTTTTCCGATCTCCTGATAGAACTCATGACCATGAGTTTCCTTGGTAGCTTCTCCGCCCTTATGTCCAAGTTCCTTGTAGCCTTCAGGGCCTAATTCCTTTTTTCTCTCTTCTCCTCCCTTTTTCCCTATCTCCTGATAGAACTCATGACCATGAGTTTCTTTGGTAGCTTCTCCGCCTTTATGTCCAAGTTCCTTGTAGCCTTCAGGGCCTAATTCTTTTTTTCTCTCTTCTCCTCCCTTCTTCCCTATCTCATGGTAGAACTCATAGGTATAAGGCTTCTTTTCTTCACCAGCCATCTCCTCCATCTTAGGCCTCTCTTCTTTCTCAGGCCTGACTTTCATCTCTACCCTCTTTTCTGCCCCAGGCCTCTCTTCTGTCTCAGGCGTAACAAACTTCTTTAATTTATCGAGTATGCCCTCTTCTTCACCTTTCCTGCCAGTCTCTGCTTCTCTTTTCTTTTCTCTTTTTGCCATTTAATATCACTCCCCATTCTAGTTTTGTTCCTATACAGATTTTAAGGTTCAGCTAACCTAAAGCTGCCCTTCGGTCAAATCCATCCCCTCTGATCTAATCCCCCGGGTAATCACAATACCCGGTTAATATTCTATATCTCATTCTATAAGGGTATTTTGGTGATGCAGAGTAAGAAGCTTCGCAGGGCACAGAGGGAGCTTGAGGAACCACGCAACAGGGGGAGATGAAATAGATTCCTACAGCATATCCAGAATCTGTAGCAATCTGCCGCCCTTTTCTTTTATCACACCGATCTTTTCTTTAATCTGTGATTTTTTGAGATAGATCTCTCGTCTTTTCCCGCTCTCATCTTCTGATTTAAGAGAAAACTCTTCTTTAGATGGGCTGTGTTTTTTTATCTCTTCCAAGGTAGGGGCGAAGATCTCTGCAACCCGCTGCATAAGCTCATAGACAAGGTTCTCCTCAAGCACATCCTTGCCGCCCAGATAGAGGTGTTCTAACCGTTGTTTTTTGGGATAGAGACTATCTGTCTGTTCCATGATTTTCTCTCCCAGCTCACGCAGCCTGAGAACGTTAAGTGCATCTTTCAATCCCGGAACTGCCTGGATGTTCTTTTCAACGCCATTCTCTTCAGCATGGTAAATTTCTACTGTGAAATCCTCACTGAAATCCATTCTCAATCTGAACCGCTCGGCTGCGGTCTCAAGTTTTTTTCTGAAAACAACTTCAAGCTCTTTTCCACAAAGGACAAGATCGCTGAGAAGATAATTGTCTATGCTGACGATATCGGGCGCAAGTTCTTTCTTTAAAAAAGGTTTTTTCATCCTTGCAGGGATTTCAACGCCTCTTACAAAACCATAGGCTTTAACATGGCCGTCCCAGAGCGGCAGTTCCGAGGATGCAATTTCGAATACACAGGAAATATCACCCTCACAATCAACCTGTACTTTTGATGAATAAGCTTCTTTAGTCGCCTTTAGAGTATATTTTTTATTAATTATGGGGACAGGGTCCTTGATGAAAAAGGCCTCAAGTGTTTTTCTATTTTCCTCGTCGGTTCTGTTCACTTTTTCTTCAAACTGCGTGATTTCATGGAATATATCATCAGAAATCTTTTTCTTTCCATCTTCTATATATTTTTTCAGAAAATCTCTGCTCTTCTCTGCATACTGGACAATCGTTACCTGCTCTTTGCTGCTGGACACAGCTGCTGAAATGGCGTTCTCCACAGTCAGGAGAAAGTTATTCATCTCATCCATAACAGAATTCTTGAGCCTGCGCTTGTCCCTTATATCTTCTTTCATGTCGAAAACAGTATTCTCAAGGGTTATTGCCTTAACACTGGTATCTATGAAATCATCCAGCAATCCAAGGAAATCCCTCTGCACCGGAAATTCTGTCGAATCTCCATATAGGTACTTCATGCAAAAGCCTCCTTTATGTCAAAATACATCTGCCTGTATGTTATAGGTACTGTGTTCTTTTTAATCTCAGATACTGACATTTTATACCTTCCTGTTATATTATTTGCTATTTAAGTATATAAAATCTATCAGAAATAATACCATATCGATGAATAATCATCAATATTCTCATTATCATCGTTTAATCTCTTAAGGTAATCATATATCGATACATCTATGTAATTGTACGGCTCAACAACCGCATATTTGGATTCCCACGGATAAAAACGGTACACCCTTCTTCCGTCCTGCAGTATCATTATTACCTCATGTTCCTGCCATGAACGGATATGGGATTTACCAAGCCTGGGTACATTGAAAACAGGCTCATCAGTCCTGACAAGCCCTGGCAGGAATCTGGCCTCTTCTTTTCTCTCCTGCTCAATCCTTGCAATGGGCACACGGTAATCTATGGTCTCATCCTTTCCCTTGGTATTGAAGATGTAATAGGGGTCTATGCCCGATTTTTTCAATAACTTTCTCAATAGAGAGGACTCATATTTTTTACTGTTATAATATGTAAAAACCTGCTGGTTGTATATATTTATCCCGGTTTTCTTAATTCTCTTTATGGCCTCTAATGAATCAGGCGTAATCTCTGTAGGATGCTCAAAGTGTGTAACAATACACAGCTCCCTTACTCCGAACTCATTATATCTCCTGAGTACTTCCACAAGATCCTCTGTAATCCGCTGCGGCAGTGTTACAATGATCCTCGTACCAACCCTTATTCGCTCAATATGCTCTATACCTGAGATCATTGACAACAGCCATTCGATGTAGATATCGCTCAGGGTAAGTGGATCTCCTCCTGTAATGAGGACCTCTGTTATGTACTGGTTATCCCGCATCCATTCTATGGCATTCGTCATGGTCTCTTTTGAGAACGCAGCATCCTTTATGTCGGTAATTTCCCAGTTCCTCTGGCAGTATACGCATATCTGGGGGCAGGAATCAAAAGGTTTTAGAATGAGGATCTGCGGGTATCTTCTGGTTATTCCTTTTATGGGACTTGTAGATTTCTCATCCATGAAATCCATGTTTGAGCCGCTTTTTCTGGTCTGTATATAGTTCAAACAGTAATTCTCACTGGGTAAAACCTGTGCTCTTATTGTATGGTCATACCTCCCGGTGTTTTTCCTGTCAAAAAGTGAAAGATAGTACGGAGTTATCTGAAACGGGATCTTGTACTTTTTTGCACACCTGAGTCCCCTTAATTCATCATTACTTAGCTTGACGATCTCATGCAGGGTGTCGATATCAGAGATGATATTTTTAAGATGCCACCTGTAATCCAGCCAGTCCGGGTCGTCTGCATTAAAAAGACCCTGAATGAACTTCCTGTTCTGTCTTCTTTTTTTGATCAGATCTTTATCCATTCCTGTCTTATATCGTTTTAAAAAATCTTCCATGTTTGAAGCGTACCGATCAAGGGATTTTGTGCGCTCTAATGCAGCCTCAAGCCCGCTTAACTTAAGGAATAGCGGTACGTCCTTCTCTGTATATATCCCAGAGTCGCAGTTAATGCCTCTAAAAAGGAAAATAAATTCAAAAAGAAAACCCTCATTCAATCTGTGGGGATTGATCTTTTTATTTGCTATCTTGTACAGCGTATTCAGCGCTGAAAAATTTGAGATCTTCTCATTCTCTGTCCTTATTAGGTTTTTCAATACCCTGATGCATTCCTTGGAGTTATTCCTCTCAAGCAGGTTCTTATCCTTGAAGTGCTTATCTGAATAGATGTTAAAAAGATGCCTCTCAATACCATTTAGATGATCAAACATACTGTTTCTGGCATCCTGCAGATCATCACTTGATACGAGAATATTATAGATATCAGGGTCACATTCCCATAATGTTTCTATTAATCTTGATTTATCATATTTGAATAATTTTTTAATCATAACTCGATTCGTTTTTCATATACCATAAAATGTCTTCCAGGTTTGTAGTAATCCTGAACAGCTATATTACCCTGCACCTCTATCGTCTTTCCTATTCTTTCACTGATATTCTGATACCCCATTTTCTCAAAGAGTTTCTGAGAAGGAATATTGACAGGATCAATGGTAACTTCAATTCTTATAAAACCCAGTTCCCTCAATTCTTCCTCTACTTCTTTAATCAATTTTTCTCCTATCCCCTGCCCCTGGTAAGAGGGATCAACACCGATCTGCCATAAAAAATAGGTGCCCAGGAAACCCGGAGGAACAATTCCCATAACGAATCCCACGATTTTTCCTTTTTCTTCGGCAATAAAACAATAATCCCCAAAGTAACGTAAAATAATCTTATAAACATGTTCTGGATAATTCTCCATAGGTAGACATACAGCGGTAAGCTGGTGTACTTTCAAGAAATCATCCTGGGTTGCCTTTCTTATTCTCATACTGATCCCTCAGTCTGTTAACATGACCTATCTTTGAATCAATTAGATCCCTGGTTCCGATATCTTTACGGTAATAAAATTCCCCATCCACCAGGGAAATGGCCTTTTCCACTTTCTCATTAGCCTCTTCGATAGTCGGTGCTTTGGCAACAAAGGCAATTCCCCTCTCTGCCCCAGCATTCAATTTGCCAGCATCATTCAAGCCGCAGCTGTAATAATACTTAAGACCATCAATCTGCAAAATAGCCTCCTCGTTTAAATCAACCTCCAAGTCCTGATAGAGCTTTTCAGGATAATCTACTGGCACTATGTATTTACAAACGGTTGCCTTATTTTCAAAATAAAGTTCCTGCTCTTCTCCTTGAAAAAGCTTGAGAATGATATCTAAAAGATTGTTTTTCAATACAACGACCGTGTTCATCCATTCAGGATCTCCTGGCCGAAAGTTATATTCAATTAATTTAACTCCTTTTGCAGTCACCATGAACTGACCATATAAAAAACCTGAGCAGATTCTTCCTGTCTCTTTCTTAAAACCATCAAGGGTCTTGTGAATAATACTGAGTGCTTGTTCATAGTCCTCCTCTCTCATAAAAGGAAGAAGGTATCCCTGCTGGGAGTAAGATCCCATACTTGCAGTATTCGGTCCTTTTTCTCCGGGCAATAACCTCTTGAAATCCTGGACAGCAGGGGTAGGGAGAACATGCTCTCCGTGGACAAAGCATTGAACAGTGAACTCCTCCCCCTCAATTTTTTCTTCAATAATTACCTTTGAACTTCTGCCAATCCTCCTGTTGATTACCTGCTGTATATACTCCTTGATCTCGTTCTCATCTTTTAACTGCTCTCCAAAAACCCTGACCCCGAGTCCTTCTGTGAGTCCAATGGGTTTTACCGCAACCTGCCAGTCCAGTTTCCCGGCGTAGTCGGTTGCTTTTTGAGGATCTTCAAAGACCCCAAATCGAGGAATGGCAGATGGCATGTATTTTTGAAGAAGTTTTCTGGTAAACTCCTTATCAGCTTCCAACAGGGCCGCAAGGCGAACCGGTCCAAATGCTAAAATATGGTCTGCTTCCAGTGCGTCAACAAGACCTCTGGAGAGAGGGGAAGCGGTCGTAATAATGACAAGGTCTATCCTCTGTTCCCTGGCATATCTCACAATAGCATGAATGTCCTGAAAGCTTTCTACCTTATAACCCTCTACCAGTGACATAATACCCGGGTTTCGGATATCCATATAAGAAAAAATCTCAATCTCAGGGTTACTGTGAATATTCTCAATAGTGATCTGCTCCTTAGCCCAGCTACCAACGACCAGTACCCGTTTTACGGATAATTTATTTGTTTTATTATATCCAGATAGTTCTTTCATTATTCTCGGTTGTAATTTTAAAGAGGTTTATACCACACATTCATGCTCTCAAGGTTTCCGGCAATATTGGTATTGTTCAATAATGTACCGCTATATCTATACCCCATTCTTGCAAAAATTATGTTCACACCGTAAGATAATGACCTTGCAATCGTGTATGCTATTTTCATATTTCTTTTTCGCATCTCGTATTCCATCTCCTGTAAAAGATAAACGGCAAATCCATTTCCTCTATGCTCGGGTAATGTGGCAAAATCTGTCATTTCTACATTTTGAGAGCGAGCATCCATTTCAGATGAGGACAGAGCAACAATCTTATTATTTCTCCAGATGCTAAAATAAATAAAATTTTCATCCATTGTTTTAATGATGTATTGAGGCTCATGTATCGGGAATGGGTAGGTTTCAAAAACAGTTTTATAGACCCCTGCTATTTGATTAACATCGGATTTATCACAGATTCTACAATTAAATCCGGGGATGCACTCTGCAGTTCTTTCTTCAGTTGTTTTTAATGCAGCCAGTTTTAATATCTCTCTAAATTTTTCATATTCACGGCTGTGCAGCCTTGATTCAGTAAAATATTTCCCCATAAAATAAACATCCTCATTGCAATCATAGAATTCAGGGATAAAAGCTTCAATAAAATAGCCGCTCTTTGTGAACTCATCCCTTGCAAATTCAGGTACTTTAGCAATTATCTTGGAGTATCCCTTTTCTATAGCCAGTGTATCCAGCTTATCTATGATATCCGGGAAATCATTTCTTGAAAGTTTCATTAAATAAATACGATCATTATATTTCCCGTGCTGCAGGGTAGAATTACCAATATTTGTTATGATATCATTCATCATCTCTTCTATCGGCTCTCCTTTCCATCCTGTCAGTATTTTCAGGGATAAGAGAGATCGTATCATCAAAATCATCCAGCAGTTTGGCAACACCAACAGCTTTGATTTTTTCTTCTGCTTCATTAAGCTTCAACTGCAGCTTGCAGTCCTGGCAGTTTCTATCACAGAAAACAGGCTCATAACTATCTGGTTCTTTGTATGTAGTTATAATTCCTTCATAATTCCTTAAAACTACTTTATTTGTTGACCATGATATCAGGTAGTTGGGCATTACAGGGATTTTTCCCCCGCCGCCGGGTGCATCTATCACATAGGTCGGGACTGCAAAACCACTGGTATGCCCGATCAAGCTCTCCATGATCTCAATACCTTTGCCAACAGGGGTGCGGAAGTGGGATAATCCCTCTGACAGATCGCATTGATATAGATAATACGGTCTTACCCTGTTCTGAACAAGTTTATGTACGAGCTTTTTCATTATCCTGGGGCAGTCGTTCACTCCAGCCAGCAGGACGGATTGATTTCCAAGGGGAATTCCTGCATCAGCAAGCTTTTTCAGAGCTTCTTTTGAAGATTCTGTTATTGCTCTTGGATGATTAAAATGTGTGTTGACCCATATTGGATGATGTTTCTTTAATACTGCTACCAGTTCATCTGTTATACGATAGGGCAGAACAACCGGCATTCTTGTACCTATGCGGATCACCTCGACATGGGGGATCTTCCGCAGTTCTGTAAGAATCCAGTCAAGGTAATCATCAGATAACATCAAAGGGTCGCCCCCTGATAACAGGACATCACGTATTGCAGGAGTATTGTTGATATATTCAATACCTTTTAGAATTTCAACCCTGTCAGGAATTGAATCAACATCACCAACTTTTCTTTTTCTTGTACAGTGCCTGCAGTACATGGAGCAGATATTGCTTATATGGAACAGGACTCTGTCAGGGTATCGATGGATGATCCCGGGAACAGGACTATCTTTATCTTCAGCTAAAGGGTCTTTCATTTCATACTTATCGACGATTAATTCCATCGGCGAAGGAAAAGACTGTTTAAAAAAAGGATCGTTTCTGTAGTCATCTGTATCAATTAAGGATAGATAATAGGGCGTTATGGAAAGAGGAAATTTTGCAATAGTTTTTTCAAGAAGTTTCCTCTCACTCTTCTCAAACTTAATACCGGTTAAATTCTCAAAAGTTGAAATATCCCGTATACAATGTTTTAATTGCCACTTCCAATTTTTCCAGTTTGAGATCAATGCTCTGGGATTTATTTTTTCTATTATTTCTTGCTGTTTTCCATACATTATCCATCACTCCTTTTTATTTGATTTAGATAAAGCGTCTGCGACGGGAAGGCGATCTCAACACCCAGATCCTCAAGCAGATGCATGATCTTTAAATTGAATTCTTCATGAACCGTGAGAAAATCATTCCACACTGTTGTCTTTGTAAAACAGTATATAAATACGTTTAAAGAGTAAGCCCCGAACTCTGTGAATTTTACCATGTAGAATGAATGATCAAACCTGTGATCCTCTTCAATAATTTTTTTAATGCCCTCCACAACTTCCTTCATCTTGTCTGCTGATGTTCCATAGGTTACCCCAAGGTCGAACTTTATCCTGCGCTTTTTCATGGCTGAATAGTTTATAACCCCGCTCTTGATGAACTGGCTGTTAGGGACTGTGACCAGAGCCTGGTCAAATCTTCGTACACGGGTAGACCTGAATCCTATATCCTCTACCGTGCCCTCAATATCTCCAATGCTTATCCATTCGCCTAACTTGAAAGGTTTGTCTGAGAGTATGGTAATTGAGCCAAAGAGGTTGCTCACGGTATCCTGTGCCGCAAGCGCGAACGCAAGGCCACCAAGGCCAAGCCCGGCAAGAAGGGATGTTATGTTGTAACCGAAGTTCTGAAGAATAAACAACACCCCAACCATTATGACGAGTATGCGAAGGCTTTTCACGACCAGTGGGACAAGCTGATCATCAAGCGTGCTACTGCTTTTTTTAGCTTCCCTATGGAGGAAAAACGCTATGATGTCGATAACTCTGAAGATGAAATAGAGCACTATAAATGAGAATGCCAGAACATAGATACCGCGCACTATATCTGATACAGTAATATCGAACTGGCTTATCGTTTCAGGCAGTTGCAAGGAGATTATGGCTATATAGAAACCCTGAAGCAGTATCAGGTGACTGAGCGGATTTTTTATTGAATTTAAAAGCAGGTCATCAAACTCGGTCTGGGTTTTTTTTATCAGAGCAGTTAATTTTTGCTCTATGATATACAGAAAAACAGATCTGATTATGAAAGTCAGAAGTATTATAATAAAAAACATCAAAAGTTTTTCAATGGAAACACCAAATATATCCTGATTCAATATATCTGAAAACGTTATCATTTACCTCATTAACCTAAAAGGAATAACTATATTTAAAAGTTACTGCAAATTATTATTATAATTGTAACCAAAAACCAAAGAAATATGTACGCAGGAATGCGGAAATTATTGATGAAGTGTGCCGTATGAAAGAGGAAGCCCGGTCCGCAGGGGCCGGGTAGTTCACTTCCTCTTTATCATATGCTGTAGACCCATCTCTTCCAGCATATCTTTTGTATCGTTCTCATCTGGGGTTATGAGATCAACGAGTTCAGATAACGATTTATCAGAGACTCCTTCCTCGTCTTTAATAAGATAGCTTAGTCCCTGTTTCTGCATTAACTTGCCGACTGCTTCTCTATTATCACTTGTTTTTACAAGGTTAATGAACTGATTGAGTTCCGAGGTCTCCACAGAGTCCCGAGGTCCATGGAATTTACGATATAGCCTCTCTCGCTCAATCTGTTCTCGCAATTCATCCTCGGAATAACCTAATTTTAAAAGACGTATATAATTAATAAAGTCATCAATATCCGTTTTTTCCGGCTGCGGGTATCTTGTAAGGAATCCCTTTATTTCCTCACTGATCCGCTCTCTGATTACCGTACTCTTGATATTGGTCTTAACTCTCTCGGTGATGTCTCTTTCAATCCTCTCGGCGTTGCCTTTATATTTTAATGCGAGATATTTTGCATAATCCAGTATATCTTTATCGCTGGGTAGATCATGCTCTTTCAGGAATTTCTCTATCTCAGCGCTCAGATTATGGATATTCTCTCTCTCACTCATCGAATTTGCCACTTCTTTCAGTCTGTTTCTCAGGATAAGATCTACTTCATTTACTTTATCCTTATCACTGACCACAAGACCTACGCGTTCGATTGTCATTATAAACTCTGAGATCTCATCTAAACTGGATTTCTCATCTACAGGCTTTTTAGCCATCACCCTTAAAAACAGGTCCTCTCCAGTAGCACCTAAATTCTCTATTAAGGTTTTTTTTGCAAATTCAGCGAACATATCTGCCATAATAACCATCCCTCAATACTAATTCCTGATATGGAGGATCTTTTGCTTTATTTTTTCAGCAATATCGTCACCCAGTATCTGTTTTATACCAGTATGTACTGATTTAGCAAGTTCATCAAGGTCATTATGTGTAATGCTGGCTGGATCCTTATTTAAGCATGTCTGGCATTGCTTTGTTAAAAAGGATTTTGCAGATGGGCCCAGATCTTCTGCAAGTATTCCGACAATTTTTTCATCCAGGGTCATTGTTAACACATCCTATTTTTGCTTGCTTAATGCATCCATGATCTTGAATGCATTTACCATTCTCTTAAATGATTCAGCCAGTTCTCCAATCTCATCTTTTGAAGCTACTGAGATCTTAGCATCGATCTCTCCTCTACTTACCTTATTGGCAACATCTGTAAGCGATCTGAGAGGGTTAGTCAGGCGGTTAGCCAGGAAGATCGCAAGGATCAAAGATACTATCATAGACCCGATAACCGCGTAGTATGTTGTCTTTATCGTGTCATCTGCATGTATTCTTGATCTCTCAATAGAATTAGCCACTGCTCTATCAGTTACTTCAATGAAACCAGAAAGCTTAAGATTAAGTGCTTCGACCCTTCCTTCAAGGGTATGTAAATTCTGTTCTATAAGAGCAGTATTACCCGGAGATACATCAGCAGTCTTGGTCACCTCATCAGAAACCTGTATTACTTTTTCTTCCAATCGTTCGATATCAGATAGATCCGATAACATGGCGGGGTCTTTTAATGAATTCTTCAGGTTATTCCTGCTTGAGGTCATGAGATTATACCCCTCTCTTATAAGCTGTCCTCCAAGCTCTTTACTGCCATGGGCATACAGGAACACGCCGACCTGGACCTGCCTTGCCCCTTTTTCATAGTTCGTAGCCTGCTGATTTATACTGAAGTCTTTACTCATCTCCTTCTCTATGAATGACATCTCCTGGATATTGGAATTAATGGCTAAACCTGCTATTAAAAAAACGGCAACAATCACAAAAAACGAAATAAGCAATTTATATTTGATTTTCATATATAGACTCCTAAATAATCGATATGAATCCTTCTTCTTCTACTATTCTCTGACCATCTCTGCTCAGCACAAAGTTGATGTATTCCTTGGTAAGCCCTTTAGGGGCACCGTTAGTTATCATGTACATCTTTCTTCCCAGGGGATAGGATGTATCAATAACTGCTTCTTTTTTCGGTGTTATACCATCTATCTTAACAGTCTTCACACTTGAGTTGATCCAGTTCATCGGAGTGAAGGCAATGCCATTGGGATCGTTCATTATTGCAGGTATCATCAGCGGAGTTGGATGGATTGAGGTGGTTCCAGCCACATATGGTGTTTCGTCATTGCCTGTAACAACCTTATTAAATAATTCTGCAGTACCCGATATTTTCGCATCTGTATTATATATGTTGATCTTTCCTGTTTTTTTATCTGTCAGCTGGCTCCAGTCTGTTATGTCTCCATCAAAATAGATTGCCTTAAGCTGACTGAGTGTTAAATCCGAGACCGGGTTTTTGGGATGGACTATAACGGCTACAGCATCATAAGATATAAGGGTCATGTACAGTTCCATTCCCCTGCTCCTGGCAGTGCTGTATTCGCTATCTTTAGGCGGACGTGTCGCATCTGAGATATCGGACTCTCCTCTCAGGAACCTATCTAAACCCTCGCCAGTTGAACTCTGCTGTACAGTAATTTTAACCTGGGGGTGATTTTTCATGAACGTTCTGGCTGCCCTATCTGCTATTGGGAATACAGTCGTAGATCCGTCCAGTTTCAGTTCCCCTGTTAATTCCTGAGACTGTACTGCTTGCTCGGTTGTTCTATCTATACATCCTGTCATTAGTACCAGGATCAGGAATAGTGGTAACACATACTTTGATTTTCCTACCATTATATCACTTGGATTAATATAAGTTACAACTACTATAAATACTATTAGTATTATCATACTAATCATAGGTTAAGATTATAAACACCTAGCAATATATATAAATAAAGCCGAAGGAAAAAATATGACAGCACGTGTATATACAATAGCCTCAGGAAAAGGAGGAACAGGTAAGACCACGGCTACGCTAAACCTCGGCACCGCACTGGCAATGCTGGGGAAGAAAACGATGGTGCTTGACGCTGATATAGGTATGGCGAACCTTGGTCTTTTAATTGGTCTTGAGAAAAGTAAGATAACACTGCATGAAGTATTAAGCGGCAGTGCTAGTATAAATGAAGCTATCTATGAGGGTCCTGCTGGCCTCAGGGTAATACCAAGCGGTTTATCGCTTCGGGGATTCCAGAACTCAGATCCTGATAGATTAAAGGAGGTTATGGCTTCGGCTATAGATGGTATAGAGTTTTTATTAATAGATGCACCCGCAGGCATAAGCAAGGATGGTGTAATACCGCTTGCAGTTGCCGATAAGGTTATTCTTGTCGTCAACCCGGAACTCTCCTCTATGGCAGATGCCCTGAAGACCAAGGCATTGACTGAAATGCTGGGCAGGTCTGTTGAGGGGATTATACTAAACAGGGCTGAGCTTGAAAAAACTGAGATCAATAGCAATAAAGTCTCAGAGCTTTTAGGGGCAAAATTACTTGAGATTATACCTGAGGATGCAAATATAAGGCGTTCTGCTGCATTTAAGACACCGATAGTCATAAGGGCTCCGAAATCCCCTGCAGCAATTGCATTTAGCAGACTTGCAGCCCAGATGGCAGGCACGAAGTTCCAGGAAAATAATTCAAAGGAAGAAAAGGAAAGTTTCGTTGACCGCCTTGCAAGGTCAATTTTTGGAGGGAAATAGGATGGATATGCTAACAGTAGTTCTAATCACAATACTGTTGATCTCATTCTTTACGATGTACCTGATGCACATCAGAATGAAGCAGCTGCGAAAGGAACTGAACGATCTAAGAGACAGGGTAACCATCACAGGTGAAGAATTAATGCGCCTGTCAAGCGATATAGAAGATTTCAAGAAGATAAATATATAACCTATTATGGATAAAATACATAACAGAGTATGCGAATTCCTCTCTTGGTTCGCATCTCCTGATGAAGAGGACATACAGAACTTTATAAACTATATAGCTTCTGAGGATCCTTCTCTGGACAGAGAGAAATTTAAGAATAAACTGGTCAAGGCTATAGAACAGAGAGATGAACTAAAAGCCTGCAACAATGAGCTTTCTTCTTTGACCATTGAATCACCTATCTATAATGAGCTTGAGAGCATCTTAAGAGAAGCTAAAGAGGGATATGAGAATCTGAGGAATATCTCAAGTGAATTAAGAACTGCAAAAAAACTTCTGGCGTCACTAAAAGAGAACAATAAAGATGAGCCTGCACCTGTGCAAGAGGCTGAAACTGAGAGGCTCTCAAAAACCAGTAAAATAAGTGAAAAGGGAGAAATAAAAAGATCTGTAGATGAGACAGTACAGATTGAGAAAACAGAGGAGAAACAAATACCAGAAGAAACAAGGACGACAGAAGAAATTACGGAACAATCTCCGGAGAAAATTCCTTTAGAGGAGATAGAATTATCTCAGACACAGGATGAAACTCAAATAAAAGAAGAGATCACTGAGCAGCCTCAAGAAGGAGAGAATCCTGTATATGAGATAGAACAGTCTCTGGTACAGGATGAAATAGCAGCAGAAGAGGAGATTATAGAAGAAGCTCAAGAAGAGGAGATTATAGAAGAAGCTCAAGAAGAGGAGGTTATAGAAGAAGCTCAAGAAGGAGAGGTTATAGAAGAAGCTCAAGAAGAGGAGGTTATAGAAGAAGCTCAAGAAGAGGAGGTTATAGAAGAAGCTCAAGAAGAGGAGATTATAGAAGAGGCTCAAGAAGGGGAGGTTATAGAAGAAGCTCAAGAAGAGGAGGTTATAGAAGAGGTTCAAGAAGAGGAGGTTATAGAAGAGGCTCAAGAAGAGGAGGTTATAGAAGAGGCTCAAGAAGAGGAGGTTATAGAAGAGGCTCAAGAAGGAGAAAGTACTGTAGAGGAGATAGAACCGCCTCTGGTACAGGATGAAATAGCATCAGAAGAAGAAATTATCGAAAGGGCATCAGATGAAGAAATTATCGAAAGGGCATCAGATGAAGAAATTATCGAAAGGGCATCAGATGACCTATCAGCAGAAAAAGGAGAGGTTGAAACCCAGGCAGAGGGAACACGGACCTCGCTTGATGGAGCACAAAATCTTCTGCTCCGTCTTGATAAGGATGAGGTCAGGGATATACTAAGAGATCGGTTGAGCCCGGAAAAACAGGCGGTCTTTGAACTTCTTGAAGAGAAACTGTTATCTGATGTTGAGACCCGCATTAAGAAGCTTAAAGAAGCACAATCTCTGAGCCCTGAGGATAAGCCGCCCGATACTTTCTTTGGGAAGATAAAAGCTCTCATTACAGCAGAAACTGAAGCAATAGAAGCATATGACGCCCAGTTACACGGTCCGCTTGTAACTTTTGATGGGCTTGAGGGGTTCAATGAGGTCGAACGCTACTGGGTGAACGAGCCATATGCCTTTGTGGTAATACTGTTCAACCCTGAGAATAATTTTTATCTTTACTATGCTGCAGAGC
Source organism: Candidatus Methanoperedens nitratireducens (assembly GCF_000685155.1). Taxonomy (GTDB): domain Archaea; phylum Halobacteriota; class Methanosarcinia; order Methanosarcinales; family Methanoperedenaceae; genus Methanoperedens; species Methanoperedens nitratireducens. The sequence goes on along the minus strand of NZ_JMIY01000002.1, from coordinate 203,382 downwards.
CAGTACTCTCAGAATTTGAGGATTTATTCCTGAGAGAGATAAAGGACAGGCTCAAGGATGTACTCCTTGTTGAGGATGTCAGGAGCGAGGATGAGAAGGATAAGATTCTGGTAAGTAAAGTAAGAGAGCTGGTAAAGGATTACGCAATCAATATAACCCCTGTGACCCTTGAGAAGGTATTATACTATACACGAAGAGACTTCATAAGATTTGGAAAGATTGATCCTCTTATGAATGATGACAGGATCGAGGATATCTCTGCCAATGGCCATGATGTTCCCATCTATTTATACCATAAGAGATACACCAATATACCTACAAATATATACTATAATAAAACTGATCTGGACTCATATGTGATCAGGCTTGCACAGCGCTGTGGTAAACATATATCAATAGCAGAACCCATGGTCGATGCCACTATGCCTGATGGCTCGCGCATTCAGATGACCCTTGGAACAGAGGTAACTTCCAGAGGAGCCACATTTACCATCAGGAAGTTCAGCGATATCCCGATAACACCCATCGACCTGATCAACTGGAATACATTCTCAGCAGAGGAGATGGCATATCTGTGGCTGTGCATTGAGAACAATAAGAGTTTGATTTTTGCAGGTGGTACAGCGTCAGGTAAGACCTCCTCTCTAAATGCAATTTCTCTGTTCATTCCCTCGCAGGCAAAGGTAGTTACGCTTGAGGACACACGGGAGTTGAAACTCCCTCATCCAAACTGGATTCCTGGCATAACCAGGGACTCGTTCACAGCAGATGGAAGAGGAAGTATAGATATGTACGAGCTTCTGAGGGCAGCGCTGCGCCAGCGGCCAGAATACCTGCTTGTTGGAGAGGTAAGGGGGAAAGAGGCGCTTACGCTCTTCCAGGCTATGAGCACAGGCCATACCACCTTCTCTACCATGCATGCTGATTCGGTAGCAAGCGCAATTCACAGGCTTGAGAACCCGCCTATCAGCGTACCCAGGACCATGATACAGGCGCTTAATATCATAAGTATTCAGTCCCAGACATATGTAAAAGGAAAAAGAGCTCGCCGCAATATGAAACTCGTTGAGATCACAGATATAGACCCAACGACAAGAAATATACGCACGAATGATATTTTTGTCTGGGACCCATTAACAGATAGATTCCTCAGGACGGGTGAATCAAAGGCTCTTAATGAGATAATGGTTCGAAGAGGCTGGAATCTTTCGGGTTTGAAAAAAGAGTTGAGGAACAGACAAAAGATACTCGAGTTCATGGTAAATAACAAGATAACAGATTTCAGTGCGATCTCCACTATCATTCACGATTATCAGGCGACACCTGATAAGGTTCTAAAGAAGTTGAATATCACTATGGATGATGAACATGTCTTCACACAGCTTAAATAGAACTATAGAACTATCCATTCTAAAGTTAAAGAGACTGCCGTTTGTCCTGCTCGGTGACAGGATGAAGGCGCATCATGATAGATACCGTGATCTGAGGATGGCAATGCGGCAGGCGCGTATTCCGATCTCGTATGAGATGTATATCTCAAATGCAATATTTTACTCCATGATCGCCGGTATTGCCGGGGCTCTCATAGGTCTGATAATTGCTTATATAGTAGTATCCATCGTTGGGCTCCCTGAGCGGATTACCCATCTCACGTTCTCTCCTTCGACCTCATGGCTTCTACAGTACAGGGATATATCAATCGCATTGTTTATTACTATCTTTCTTACTGCCTTATTTGGAGGCATAACCTACATGCTCTTTCTTGTCTACCCGAGTTTCAGGGCAGGAGAGAGGAAGGGATCGATTGATAAGAACCTGCCTTATGCAGTCACCTTCATGTATGCGCTAAGCAGAGGCGGGATGAATGTTATTGAGATACTGCGCTCACTCAGCAAATGTACCGATACGTATGATGAGGCAGCCAGGGAAGTCGATGTTATTCTGCGTGATATGGATTACTTCGGAAGCGATTTAAGATCTGCCCTTCATAATATCTGCGAGATCACGCCTTCTGAGAAGTTCAGGGATCTTATGTATAATCTCCTCACTGTAATCGACAGTGGTGGAGATATCCCTGCCTACTTCAGGGATAAATCAGAACAATACCTTAACCGGGCCAAGGTTGAGCAGAAAGGTTTTCTTGAAACATTGGGTCTAATCGCAGAATCCTATGTCACTGCCTTCGTAGCAGGGCCGCTGTTTATCATCATCCTCGGTGTCATGATGTCGGTGATGGGCTCAGGCAGTAATGCGATGATATACGCGATAATATACGCGGTGATACCGATCGGTTCGGTTATGTTTGTGGTAATGGTCAGCATCATAACGCCAGGTACAACAGGTGAGGCGCCTCTCCTGCCTACTGAGAGCCTTGTAGGTGAGATAGTTATTCCTGAGACAAGGGAGAAGCCAATATTTTTTAAATTTATCAAATCAAGGGACTATATTAAAATAAAAAAGATACTGCGTGATCCTTTAAAACCGCTTAAAGAGAAGCCTGTATATTCACTCATTTTAAGTGTGCCTGTTGCTCTTATCTATCTTGTAATCTCAATCGTGAATGGCCTGAAAGTACCAAATTTTATAGATTATATAGATGATAAAGTAATTTTCACTGTATATATAATAATTATCCCTCTTCTGATTTTCCATGAGTATAAAAAGAGAAGAGAAGATAAAATACAGTCCCAGATACCTGATTTTCTAAAAAAACTCGCAAGTACCAATGAAACAGGTATGACGCTGCGGGATTCGATCAAGCTGATGACCAGGTCTGATATCGGAATGAGCAAGGAGATTAAGAAGATCTGGAATGACATAGAATGGGGGCTTGCCATCAATGAGGCACTCAAGCGGTTTGCCAACCGTGTCAGAACACATATCGTGGCGCGCTCTGTCACTCTGCTGACAAAAGCAAATGAATCAAGCGGCGACGTAGGCGAGGTGCTGACAGTCGCTGCCCGTGATGCTGCTGCAGAGCAGGAATTAAAGAACGAGCGCAGAGTAAGCATGTTTATTTATATTGTGATTATATATATCTCATTCCTTGTATTTATCGGCATTATCTACATTATATCTACAACGTTCCTTGGGGAGATGGTAAAAGCAGGTGAAAGGATAACTTCCTCTGGATCACGCGCGGTTCCTCTCAGCCTCAGCCGCGAGATGCTGGGTACATATAACCGCATATTCTTCCACGGCGCTCTGATACAGGGTTTTTCATCAGGGTTGATTGCAGGAGTCATGGGAGAAGGCAGCGTCCTCTCAGGATTGAAGCACTCTGTGATAATGGTGACGATAGGTTATGCATTATTTACGCTGTTTGTGCTCTGACAGGAAAGGATAAGTCATATGATTCCATGTCATATGCGATGGGACGATTTAAACTTGTATCAGGATTCGAACCAAAAGGAGACCAGATAAAAGCTATTGAAAAGCTCACATTCGGGTTAGAGCAGGGTATGAAGCACCAGACCCTGCTTGGTGTGACAGGCTCAGGCAAGACGTTCACGGTTGCGAACGTGATAGATAAGGTACAGAGACCCACGCTTGTGATCTCTCATAACAAGACCCTTGCAGCGCAGTTATACTCCGAGTTCAAGGCATTTTTTCCTGAGAACGCAGTTGAGTATTTTGTGAGCTACTATGACTACTACCAGCCTGAGGCATACATCCCGCAGACCGATACGTATATCGAGAAAGACGCTTCCATAAACGATGAGATCAACAGGATGCGGCTCTCAGCAACGCGGTCTCTGTTTGAGCGTCGGGATGTGATAGTCGTGGCAAGCGTCTCCTGCATCTACGGCATAGGCTCACCACAGGAATGGCATGAGATGTCGCTTCTCCTGAGAAAAGGAGAGGAATCCTCACGCAGGGTTATACTCACAAAGCTTGTGGATATGCAGTATGAGCGCAACGACATTGATTTTAGCACAGGAAAGTTCAGGGTGCGCGGGGATACGATTGAGGTGTTCCCATCATACGCTTCAAGCGGAACTAGGATAGAGCTCTTCGGTGACGAGATCGAGCGGATCTCTGAGTTTGATATCCTGACAGGGAAAATACTCAGGGAAAGCGATGCAGTGGTGATATACCCTGCAAAGCATTTCGTGATGCCCCAGGAGAAGCTTGAAGCTGCGATTATTACAATAGAGGCTGAGCTCAGGGACAGGCTGCATGAGTTAAGATCGGCGGGAAAGGTGCTTGAAGCCGCAAGACTTGAGCAGAGAACGAAGTTCGATATCGAGATGATGCGGGAGATCGGGTACTGCCAGGGGATAGAGAACTACAGCAGACATATGGACGGGCGAAGACCTGGTGAGCCCCCGTACACACTTTTAGATTATTTCCCGGAGGACTTTCTTATTGTGATCGATGAATCGCATGTTACAATTCCGCAGTTACATGGCATGCACGCGGGTGATCGGGCAAGGAAGGAATCGCTTGTAAATTATGGGTTCAGGCTTCCTTCAGCTTTTGATAACCGCCCTTTTATGTTCAATGAGTTCGAGACTCATGTTAACCAGGTGCTGTATGTCTCTGCCACGCCTGCTGAATACGAGATATCACATAGCGCCCAGGTGGTTGAGCAGATCATCCGCCCCACAGGGCTTGTTGATCCTGAGATCGTGGTGAAACCTGTGAAAGGCCAGATTGATGACCTTATCGCTGAGATCCATGCAAAGATCGAGAGAAAGCACAGGGTGCTGATCACGACCCTGACAAAGAGGATGGCCGAGGATCTGACAGATTATCTTCTCGGCGCCGGGATCAGGACGAGGTACATGCACTCTGAGATCGAGACACTTGAGCGCATAGAGATAATACAGAGCCTGCGCCTGGGCGAGTTCGATGTGCTTGTGGGTATTAACCTTCTGAGGGAAGGACTTGATATCCCTGAGGTAGCGCTGGTTGCTATACTGGATGCTGACAAGGAGGGCTACCTTCGCTCTGAGCGCTCGCTCCTTCAGACCACAGGCAGGACATCGAGGAATATCGAGGGCAGGGTCGTGATGTATGCGGACAGGATCACAGGCTCGATGCGAAGGGCGATAGATGAGACGAATCGAAGAAGGGAGATGCAGATAAAGTACAACGAAGAGCACAATATCATCCCTCAGACGATCCGGAAGGCTGTTGAGAGGCGGGAAGTTGTTGAGGAGACGCTGCCGAAGGAAGAGGAGATATTCAATTACATAGTGGATTTAGAGGCACAGATGCGCAGGGCTGCCAAGAACCTTGAGTTTGAGAAAGCTGCGGTGATAAGGGACAGGATAGCGAAGTTGAGGGAGGAATTATGATTAAAACAAACAATAGCTCTTTACAGCTACAAAAAGTTTTAAGTAGGATTCCATGAATTGAATGTATAATAGCTATCGGACTTGGCGATGTTTATGAAAAACTCAAAGAACTGATTATAATTATGGATAAGGTTAGAGAAAATACTGAAGAGATAAGGGAACTTAAAAAAAATCAAGAAGAAATTAAAAAGAATCAGAAAGAGATGCAGGCAAACATGCTCAAACTCATGGATGGCCAGCAGCGTATTTTAGAAAGGCTTGAGTTTAAAGAAGAGCTTTCATCATTAAAAATCAAACTTGCTGAACATATAGCAGCCTGTGAAAGGGCAAAGGCTTAGATTCTCAATCATTTGATATATTCTACATTCGGTATATCCTCAAACGCAATATCGTCTGTTAGAAATGGAATATCCATCCTGTTAGCAATCGTATATCCCAGGGCATCGACATAACTCAGCTTTTTCTTGTTGCCCTTCATTGCTAGTCTGAACTTCATGGCTTCTTTGATATCCTCATCCGTGTAATCGATGAAATAACCAATGGTTTCATCATAATATTTCTCTGCAGTTGCTTCCCCATAATCCTGCAGTAGATGATAGTACATCTCCATAAGATTCAGGCGGATCGTAACAACTTCTGAATCAAGGTATTTCAAATAACTCTCATTTCCAAAAAAATCTCAAACAGAGCACAGGTATCAAAGAAGTATTTCATTCATCCAGTCTAATGATTGGATGGGTTCGTATCACGCGAAAGAGTGAATAATCATAACAACATGTAGTATAACGATTTTACAAACAGAAAGAATATATCATTGATAATCATTAAGAATCTGGAGTACTAATGCCAACAGGTGTATATATCTGCCATTGCGGCTCTAACATAGCAGGAACAATAGATGTAGAAGATGTAAGAGAACATGCACGGATGCTGAAAGGTGTTGCAGTTGCACGTGATATACCTTTTGCATGTGGCGATTCAGGGCAGGAGCAGATTAAAAAGGATATCCAGGAGTTCAGGCTTGATCGCATTGTTATGGCTGCCTGCTCACCCCGTCTTCATGAGGTAACATTCAGACGCTTGCTTGAGCAGTCTGGCCTTAATCCCCATCTACTTGGGATGGTTAATATCAGGGAGCAGGGCTCGTGGGTTCACTCGGATGAGGACGGCCTTGCCACACAGAAGGCAAAAGATCTTGTTTCAATGGGAGTTGCAAGGGTAGCACTGCTAACACCACTTGATAAGAAGACCATACCTGCAAATAAGGACGTTCTTGTAATCGGTGCTGGCGTTGCAGGAATAGAAGCTGCCCTTCACCTTGCAGATATGGGGATCAAGGTACGGCTGGTTGAGAAAGAGCCAACAATAGGAGGGAAGATGGCACTGATGAACGAGGTTTTCCCGACGAATGACTGCTCACTGTGCGCTCTTGCTCCAAGGATGTCTGATGTCCAGAGCCATCCCAATATCAAGCTGTATACATACTCAGAGATAACAAAGATAGAGGGAAGAGCAGGAAATTTCAAGATAACAGGAGTAAAAAAGCCGCGCTATGTCGATGAGAAAAAATGCAAGGGATGTATTGATCTATGCGCCCATGTCTGTCCAATCGACGTGCCAAACCAGTTCGATTACGGCATAGGGGCGCGAAAATCCATCTACATCCCTTTTGCTCAGGCTGTGCCCCTGGTGGCATGTATTGATGAGCACTGCGTTGGGTGTGGCATGTGCAGGCTTGCGTGCCCTGCTGAAGCTGTTGATTTTACCCAGAGGCCGGAGGGTTTTGAGTTCAACGTGGGTGCAATAATCCTTGCAACAGGATATCAGCCCTTTGATGCACGGCGCAAGGAAGAATATGGATACGGCAGGTACAGGAATGTTGTAACCACCCTTGAGCTTGAGCGGATGCTCAGTGCTGCAGGCCCAACCCACGGCAGGGTGATCTCTCCTTCCACAGGAGCGGATGTTAAAAGCGCTGCCTTCATCCTGTGCGTTGGCTCGCGTGATGAGCAGGTGGGTAATCCATATTGCTCCAGGGTCTGCTGCATGGCTTCAGTAAAGAACGCGATGAAGATAGCTGAAAAATACCCGGATGCAAAGGTCTCTGTACATTACATCGATATCCGTGCAGCAGGTGAGATGTACGAGGAATACTACAGACGTGCACAGGAGATGGGCGTCTCATTCGTGCGAGGGCGTGTGGCAGAGGTTGAAGAGTCGGAAGGCAAAACGATCATTCATTATGAGGATACTCTTTCAGGAGATACCCGCCATGAAGCATATGACCTTGTCGTGCTTGCGATCGGAATGGAGGCGAACATGGATGCCGGGAACATAGGCAGGATGCTGAATCTCTCCACACGGCCTGATCGGTTCTTCCAGAGCGCGCATCCCAAGATGCGGCCGGTGCAGACTCATACAAAAGGCGTGTTTATTGCAGGGTGTGCAGGTGGCCCGAAGGAGATACAGGTATCCATAGAACAGGGAAGCGCTGCCGCGGCAAAAGCAGAAAGCCTGCTTCATAAGGGTGAGATAGAGCTTGATCCCATGAGCGCGTACGTAATCACCGAGCTGTGTGATGGCTGCAGGATCTGTGAGGCTGTATGCGAATTCGGACGCATAAGGGTAACAGACGGTAAAGCCAGTGTGGATGAAGTGGCATGCCGTGGATGCGGTCCATGCGCTGCTGCCTGCCCGAATGGTGCTGTCCAGCTTAGAAGTTATACTGATGAGCAGATCATGGCTCAGATAGAAGAAGCGACACGGGATATAAACGAGTATCCGCTTGTGATCGGGTTTCTGTGCCACTGGTGCAGTTATGCTGCCGCAGATCTTGCAGGATCAATGCGTATCCAGTACCCTACAAACCTGCGGAATATCAGAGTGCTGTGCACAGGCAGGATTAATCCATCCTTTGTGCTTGAAGCACTGAAGAGGGGCGCTGACGGTGTACTGGTAGCTGGATGCAGGCTCGGAGAGTGCCATTATACCATAGGTAATTACTGCGCCAGGCAGAGAATGGATGTACTTGGGAAACTGCTTGCTGATATGGGTCTTAATGAGAGCCGGCTCAGGGTCGAATGGATCGCGGCCAGTGAAGGCGAGAGGTTTGCCTGTATAGTAAAGGATTTCGTGAAGCAGCTTAAAGAGATAGGCCCGATAGGCAGCGAGCTTAAGCGGTGATAATGTGAGCATGAGCGATGAGAGAATTGATATCACTGTGGATAGCGAGGTCAGGGATACACATTTCCTGTATGACCAGAGGACAGATAGATCAAGAAAAACCCTTGATTATGATTATAAACGCTGCAGTGGTTGCGGTATATGCATCGAGGTCTGCCCTAAAAAAGCAATAGAGCCGGGCCCTCTGATCGAAATAGCCACGGGACTGGATGCACCGCCTGTTATTATAGATCATACCAGGTGCTCGTTCTGCGGCATGTGCGCTGCCTTCTGTCCTGTAGGGGCTATCAGGATGACCGTGGACGATAAGGATATTCTTGAATTATCACAGTTTCCTCATCTTGATTCTGGCGTGATCTTCAATGATAAGTGCCTGCCCTGTATGCTCTGCAAAAAAGCATGTCCTGAAGAGGCAATAGATGTAGAATTCACATTCCAGAAAAAGGAGGCCATAGCGCCATTTAAGACTGAAGCGACAGGTGAAATCGAGGTCAATGTGGAGAAATGCACCCTGTGCGGTCTGTGCATGGAGCTTTGCCCTGCTTTTGTACTTGTTGAGAAAAAGGCAGCCGCAGATGACCTTGTGCCTTTTTCTGACCTGCTGGTTGATCGCGGGCGGTGCGATTACTGCGGTATCTGCGTCCCGTTCTGTCCGGAGGATGCCATAAAAGTAAGGGGAGACTTTGATGACGAGGATATAAAAAAGATCGCCCCGGAGATAACAGGGAATATAAGGGTAGACAATAACAGATGCACCAGATGTGGCTGGTGCGAAGCTGTCTGCCCTTATGATGCAGCTTTTGTGACAAAACCTTTTGATGGTGAGATTGAACTGATAGACGCAAAACTTAAAGGCTGCGATCCTGTAGGCTGCCATGGATGCTTCAATGTCTGCCCGTCAAAAGCATGGATTATACCGCAGGACAGGAAGATAGATGTGGTGCGGGATTTCTGCACATACTGCGGCGCCTGTGAGAGAGCCTGCCATATCAGGGCTATCGGGGTAAAAAGGACAGGGGTAAGGCATACCGACATAGCAGATACACCCTGGGCGCAGGACTGGAAGCGGGCGATAACCTGCCTTACAACAGAAAAGAGAGGGCGGCCTGAACTCTCACGCACATTGAGTATGGAGAAGGCTGAGCGGAAGAACGGATCGCCAAACTCCAGGCCAGATGTCAACCATGAGTTCAGAAAGCTCGTGGATGAGAGGATCGGCAGAATATCTTCACTTCTGGGTAATAAACAGGTAAGACGCACCTGGGAGAAAAAAGATCCTGAAGTAGCGGCACAGGAAATAAAGAAGCGGCTCTTAAACTTAAAGACTTAAAGCAGCTTCAGGTGACCCGTGATTTTATCCAGCATGCTTACCTCAGCAGGTCCGATTCCTAAAACTGTAATCGTCCCGGGGGGCACTTCTGTCAGTCCTGCATCCGTGATCAGTGCTGTGGATAGACCATGCCTCCTTGCAGTTTCTTTCAATTCAAACAGGTCCTGCAACTTCGGAACTCTTAATACAACCTTCTTCTGTCCCCCCTCCTTCCATGCCTCACGGATATCCCTGTCAGCAAATTCGTAAGCTGAGACTGCGGCGTGCGCAACCTGGACAGCAAGCTTGCCTTTCGATAGTTTCAGGTCATCCCGCACTATGATGCACTGCTTATACTCGGACATATCAAGTCTGAGAATTAGTCCAAGATTCTATTGAAGAGAGACATTAATTTCACTTATTGTTTTTTACTCCACTTTCTCAGCAAACGCAAATTTCCGCAGTACTTTAGTAACCTTGATCCTGACCTTGTCACCCACTTTTGTCTTGGGCACAAATATAACAAAGCCTTTTACTCTTGCAATCCCATCTCCCTGTTTTGCTATATCGTCTATCGATACATCATAGGTTTCTCCGACTGTTACCGGAGCACTCTTTTCCTGATTATTCATCAAAGCCACACACATCCTTAACTATTATCAGCTATCCTGGTAAACAAGAACTGCAGAAATAGTGCATATTCTACTGCTGTAGATGTCACCACAAAACAGCCTTACATTGTATATAACTATATCCCTACAATAGATAAAACTTTGCTGCGATTTAAAATTCAAGATACGATAGAAGCATATTATTTATATTGATTTGACCCTGTAGAATAAACAATGATGAGAACCCGACTGCGTGATTTCATAATTACTGATGATGACTGGATATTTGCTGTAGCGGATTACTGCCATGACGAGGGCATACGATCAGTCCTGAGATATGTGCCAGATCCTGCAGGCTCAAGAGGTGTATATAAAAAATACAGGAAGCTTGACTTTGATGATGCATTCATGTTCATGAAATCAGCCCGTCCACAGTGGGTAAAGGATGTTCATATCGTACCCCGTGATTCTGTTAAGCAGGTACTTGCCCCGAACCAGAGACTTCCTATTATGATGAGAGATAACAGGAGGGTCAGGGATATCGTCAGAACGCTGCAAAAAGGCGTACCGCTTGAGAAGATGGGAGTAACAGGCTCACTTCTTGCTGGACTGGATAATGAATCCTCTGATATTGATTTTATTGTTTACGGCAACTCGTGGTTCGTGGCACGGGATATCATAGAACATGCAAAAAAAGAAAAATCTGTTGTTACAGAGATAAGTGATGAGATGTGGCGTGATATCTATAAAAAACGCAGGCCTGAGCTATCCTTTGATGAATTCCTTGTTCATGAGCTCAGGAAAGGGAACAGGGGAATGGTGGATGGGACATATTTTGACCTTCTGTATGTGAGGGACTGGGAGGATATCGGTCCCTGCCCAAGAGGGGTTGATATCGGTGCTGAGACTATTGAGGCAACCGTGAACAGTGCTGATTTTTCATTTGACAGCCCGGCGATTTATAAAATAGACCATCCAGAGATAAGCTACGTGCTATCCTATACCCATACCTATGCGGGACAGGCGCTGGAAGGTGAGAGGATCGAGGCAAGAGGGATGGTCGAGTCTGCAGGAGATATAAAACGGCTTGTTGTAGGGACAACAAGAGAGCCGAAGGGAGAATGGATACGCTCACTTACGCTGCTTGAGAACAATTTAAAGTTCTGAATTTAAAGCAAATCTGGCTATAGTGTCGAGAAGCTCAGTAAGAGTTCTCTTCCTGCGAGATGTAAGGGTCATCTTTTATCTACCTTTACCTTTCCCCCAGAGTACCTCTCCCTCTCGCTGAAGATGCACCCGCAGTATTTCTGCATGTACAGCCCGAGCTCCCGCGCAAGCCCGCGCGACTCCCTGTACCCTTCCCTGAAATCCTCATAATAGAACTCGATGCTGTATTCATCCGCAGCCCTCTCTCCCGCCTCGATAAGCGCCTCATGCTTCTGGTACGGGGATATCAGCAGCGTGGTGGTGAAAGCCTCGAACCCGAGCATGCCTGCGGTTCTGGCTGTCTCGGTGAGCCTGTTTGTATAGCAGAACCTGCACCTGTCCTCAGCGCCAAGAGCGCCGCGGAGATAGCCCTCAAGATCATAATCATCCCTGTAGATCACCCTTACCCCTTTTAGCCCTGCATACCTCTTGAGCGACTCCATCCTGTTCTTATATTCCAGATAAGGGTGGATATTAGGGTTGTAGAAAAAACCCGTCACATCGTGTCCTTCCCCGACCAGCTTTTTATGAGGGTATGTAAAGCACGGCGCGCAGCAGATATGGACAAGGATACGCATAGTTCAGTGTACGATCTTGGTGATGTCCATCTCAAGGATATCCTCTGCACCCAGGGTCTTGAGCTCTGGTATAAGGATATTGATCTCGCTCTTGCTCACAACCGTTCCCACGGCATAGTAATCCGACTTGTAGAGCTTTGATACCGTTGGGTTTTTCATGGCAGGGAGGGCGCTCACAATACCGTCCAGTCTATCTTCAGGGACGTTCATCACAATATACACCTTGCCGCGCGCCTCAAGTACAGCCAGTAAAAGGATCCTTATCTCCTCTATCTCCCTCCTCTTCGCAGGGTCATTCCAGCTCTTCTTATTGGCGATGAGCTTTGTATTGGATTCAAGTATAGTATCCACAATTCTTAACCCGTTCTTTCGCAGGGTCGAGCCAGTCTCTGTAAGGTCCACGATCACATCCACAAGCTCCGGGACTTTGGCCTCGGTTGCGCCGTATGAGTATCGAATATCAACAGAAATGCCCAGATTATCAAAAAACCTCTTTGTAAGCCTGGGGTACTCTGTTGAGACCCTGCTTCCTGATTTTATGTCTTTTGCGCTTTTGATTTCCTGATGATCCGGTACAGCCACGACGATTTTAACAATCCCTTCCCCCATCTTACTGTAGAACATATCTGCGATTTCGACCACATCGGATTCTGATTCCATCACCCAGTCCCTTCCAGAGATGCCAAGATCAAAGTAGCCCTCTTCAACGTACTTTGGGATCTCCTGCGGGCGCAGTATCTTTATCTTCTTTATTCTCGGGTCTTTTATTGTGGGATTATACTCACGGTCTGTTTTTCTTATCTCAAGATCTGCCTGTTTGAACAGGAGAAGTGTCTGCTCTTCAAGACTGCCTTTTGGGATTGCGATATCAAGCATATTAATTCGCCTTCTACATGGGTCTGCTGATTAAAAGCTTTGCTACTAATTGATAGAAACTATACATATTAACGCAAATTAACGCAGATACAGGATTACTATATAATTCCATCAAATACACGCTCAGCCGGGCCTTCCATAAAAGCTGCCTCATCGGTAAGAGTGATTATCAATTCTCCACCTTTTGTATTTACCTTGACCCTCCTGCCGGTCCTTCCAAGTCTGCTGGCTACAGCAACGCATGCCACAGAACCGGTACCGCAGCTTAAGGTCTCAGCCTCCACCCCGCGCTCGTATGTGCTTATGGTAATCTCATCAATTGAATCCACACGCACAAAATTCACGTTTATCCCCTTCGGAAAGACAGGATCATAGCGGATTCCGGGTGCTGTATGCATCAATTGAGGCACAAGTGAATCCACGAAAATGACCGCATGAGGTACACCGGTATTGACTGCCGACACACTGTAGTCGTGCATATCCACCTCAAGGAACTCACCCTCTCCTCTTGCAGGGATTCTCTCCCGCATAAAAACAGGTTTGCCCATATTTACCGTTACCCATGTCCTGTCCTCGATCCGTGAACTTATGGAGAGAACGCCTGCAAGCGTTTCAACAGTTGCGTTCTTTTTTATATAACCCTTATCAAGCGCATATTTCACCAGACATCGAATGCCGTTGCCGCACATCTCCGCTTCTGTGCCATCTGAGTTGAATATCCTCATTCTGATATCTGCTCTATCCGAGCTTCCAAGGTATAAGACGCCATCAGCCCCTATCCCGAAATTGCGGTCACAGTACTTCGCCGCAAAGGCTGATTTTTTATCAGCATGTATGACCTCTCCATTATACTCATCTATCAGGATGAAATCATTACCGTTGCCCTGCAGCTTTGTGAAATGAACCATATCGCTCACTTGATCTTTTCTTTCTTTAAGGCTGAGGAGATCACTGATCCCGCTGTCTTAACCACCATGTATGCCCCGCCCACGATCAGTAATGCTGGTGCAGTGACCACACCTGCGGCTACCGTTATCCCTGCACCTGCAAGCAGGGCCATATCTCTGTTTGTAAGAAAGCTGGAAACCTTCTCAAGTATGGATGATTCGATATCCACGGCATCGGTCTCAAGGACGATCTCTCCTTTCTGAAAAACCTTTATCCACCCGCTCTCTTCTGAGACCAGTACTGCCGTAGCTGAGTTATCAAATGATGTTATTCCTTTCGCAGCAGCATGCTTTGTCCCGAAACCAAGGAGTGTCTCGGATTTTAATATCCTTGAGCCGTATGCGATCAATGTACCTTCCGGTGTAAAAATCATAGCACCATCAAGGGTAGCAAGTTTTTCGATAACTGTATCCATTCCCTTACTCAGCAGACTACCCGTAAACTGAAGCTGAGGATAATGAGGGCGGTAGTTGCCCGTGATATTCTCATGGTCTGCTATAACAAAAAGAGCGCCCTGTTTCTCTTTGGCCAGATTCTTGGAAACATTCAGGATCACACGCATTACCTCGGATTTAGTATCCGGGATCTCTTTTGTTTCGACCATATAATATCCTGTTGTATCCTTGATAGGTTATAAGTTTTGGCCTGTAACCAACCATTAAAGCTTTAATCACACAAGCTAATTTATTTAATGGTGATGTTATCAGACCAATACTTCAGGTTGCGCTCGATGTTTTAGAGGTAGACCGTGCTATCCAGATCGCAAAAGAAGCTGTAGAGGGTGGAGTGGACTGGATCGAAGCAGGCACTCCATTAATTAAAAGCGAAGGCATGGACGCAGTAAGACAGCTAAGAGCAGCATTCCCTGATAATGTTATTCTGGCAGATATGAAAACTATAGATACAGGCGCCATGGAGGTTGAGATGGCAGCCAAAGCAGGTGCGGATATTATCATTATCCTTGGAAATGCGGATAACTCCACGATCCAGGATGCTATAAGGGCAGCCCGTAAATATGGCGTAAAACTCATGGCTGATATCCTGTCTACAGACGATCCTGCACAGAGGGCTGTAGAATTAGCAGATATGGGGATCGATTATATCAATGTGCATGTAGGTATTGACCAGCAGATGGTGGGAGAGGACCCTATAAGGATCCTGAAGAAACTCAAGCTCAATATACCCATAGCCGTTGCAGGAGGACTGGATGCACAGAGCTCTGCCAGAGCGGTTCTATCAGGCGCAAGTATTGTTATCGTAGGGGGAAACATCGTCCGCTCATCCAGTGTAACCGCATCTGCACGGGCTATCCGCCAGAGCATTGATGCTCCCGGGATAACAGAAGAACCTGAGAGATCAATAGATGAGCAGACGATTATTCTACTGAAACGTGTATCCACGCCCAATATCTCTGATGCAATGCACAGGAAAGGGGCTATGAGGAAGATCCGCTCTATCTGTCCTGGTACCAAAGCTGTTGGAAGGGCGATCACAGTCCAGACCTTCCCTGGCGACTGGGCAAAAACTGTAGAGGCTATCGACGCAGCAAAAAAGGATGATGTTATAGTAATCTATAACGGAAGCCCGCATGTTGCCCCATGGGGAGAGTTAGCTACATTGAGCTGTATTAATAACGGTGTGGCAGGTGTGGTGATCGACGGGGCAGTAAGAGATGTGGATGATATCAGGCGCCTTAACTTCCCGGTGTTTGCGACCTCGATAACGCCAAATGCAGGTGAGCCAAAGGGGTTTGGAGAGATCAATGCAGAAATACAGTGCGGAGGTCAGACTGTTAGACCCGGTGATTTTATAGTGGGAGATGATAACGGTGTGGTGGTTATACCCAAAGAAAGGGGGTATGAGGTTGCAAGACGGGCGATCGAGGTTGAAAAAAATGAGCGTAGAATCCGGGATGAGATAAAGAGAGGAAAAACACTATCTGAGGTGCTATATCTTCAAAAATGGGAGAAAAAATAGGATAAGATTTATTATTAGTTTAACTATTATTTATACTATAGTAGGAGATTGAGCTAATCGAAGATGGTATATTGAAAATATCATCATCAATAGTTATATATACTCACTATATAATATGAATTCAGGAGAACTAAATATATGGAACTTACGCCTATTCAAAAAGAAATCCTAACTGCTCTAATTAATCTATACAGGGAGAGAAAACAAGCAATTAAAGGAGAAGATATCGCAGAGGTTATAAATAGAAACCCCGGGACAGTCAGGAACCAGATGCAGTCACTCAAAGCACTGGGACTGGTTGAGGGGGTACCCGGGCCAAAAGGCGGATACAAGGCGACTGGCGAGACCTATCGTGCACTGTGCTTATTTGAAATGGATAAAGAAATAATAGTACCGATAAAACGGAATAACGAGTTGATCCCGAATGCTACGGCTGCAGAGGTCAGTTTTACTACGGTCAGGCACCCTGATCTGTGCAATGCCACAGTTCATGTCCTCGGAGATATAAAGAAATTTGATATCGGAGATTCTATCACAATAGGGCCTACACCTGTAAATAAACTTATAATGCGTGGAGAAGTGATCGGACGGGATGATACCGAGAATACGTTATTATTCATTATACAGGAAATGATATCCCTGCCCAAGCAGCCAGTTAAGTACTACGTCAAAGAATTCCCTATAACAATCCCTGCTACTGCCACAATACAGGAAGCCTCAAGGATTCTTGTTGAGAATAAGATCCATGGCGCACCTGTGCGGGATAAAAGTGCTATCGTGGGTATCGTAACCCTCACAGATATTGGAAAGACACTTGCTGAGGGTAAGACCAGCCTTAAGATAAAGGATATAATGACAAAAAGGATCATATCGGTTGATGGCGAACTGCCCCTTTATGAGGTAATAAGGGTCTTTAATAAAGAAAAGGTGGGAAGGCTGCTTGTTCGGGTAAACGGCGAATTTGTTGGGCTTATCTCAAAAACGGATGTCTTAGATAAAATTGTCCTTTATTGATTTATATCAGCTAAACCGTTCTCATCATTCTTTTTTAATCTTTTTGTTACCTCAATGAGAGGATGTTTGGCATAATCAAGTATCTTAATATCCGAGAGTGTATGGAGACCTGCTGATGTTGCCGTTTTTTCCATGCCAAGATGCACCTCATCGCCTAGCGGGATAACATAGGCATCCATACTTTTTATCCCGAGTTTCTTTGCTGCTACAACCCTGTGGTGACCATCCACGAGTATAAGTTTATTAGGCTTTTTTATTACAACGATCGGCTCAGCCAGTCCTTTCTTAAGTTCGTATATCCTTCCATCGAGCTCGTCTGCATAGATCTTGGGCTGCGTTGGCACAAGTTCATCTATATTGACAGGCTCGCGGATGACATCAACATGAATATTATGGATAGCTTCAAGTGTTTTCTTGAGTGTCCAGACCTTCTGAGGGCTTGTCCTCTCTATATGCGAGCGTATGACATCAGAATTCGTAATAATACCGCGCAGATGTTTATTTGAATCCACGACAGGCAATTTTGATTTGCCTGATCTGAATATAACGCGTGCAACATCGCTCATATCCATCTCTGTATCAGCGACAAGCACATCCCGGCTCATGATTTTGGAGACCTTCTCATCAAAACCTTTCTCAAGCATATCCGCGGCTGATATATACCCCATGACCTTGCTATCCCTATCCCGCACTACAGGAAAACCATCATGTCCTGTCCTCCGTATCAACTGTATGACATCCCTGACAGTATCATCAGGAGAGACTGTATCTACTTCCTGTGTCATATAGTCCTTTACTTTTGTATGGTTAACCATGATAGCACCTGTTAATTATTATCAATGTTAATGGTTTCCATTCGTAAAAATTATTGCATTATCTGCCCCCTCAGCCATTGCGGGAATTTCCTGTTCACGAAAAATAAAAAAATGAAGAAGAGGGCATCTTGCCTACTTCTTCATAAACATATAGGCTGACTTGAAATTGACCATAGCACCAAAATCGCTGGTTCCAAGTTCCTGGTCATCAATAGATCCTGTGGCTGTAGCCTCCCTGAAGGTTGAACGGTCACTGTACTTGCTTGTGTAATCACCGTACTTTGATATTACTTTGTAGCTGCCCTTCGTAGCATCACCTGTACCGGTCCACTGTGCCTGAATTGTCACTGTTTCCATAGCAGGAGAATACCAATCATAGAGATCTACCTGCACAGTAGAGAGGGTTGCTGACTCAAGCTTTTTATTTATATCAAAGACAGCTTCCGGGGTGAACTTGTAACCCCATTTGCAGGAGTAGTCGCCCTCCGTGCTAAACGTACATATAGATACGTAGATATCTGTCCCATCATTAGTCTTTGTTACAGACAGGAATTTATCAGTATATACATCACCGGCTGTCTCAGACCATACTGCATACGCAGCCGCACCATTCTGTCGATAGATTGTCTTCGATTCTAATGCTACTGCACTGATGCTAGTCGAAAGCAAGAGCATTAGTGCAAAAACCAATGCATACAATTTTTTCATACTTCACCTCCTTAGTTTAATGCGTGCATTTTAATATGCACAAATTCATTGATGAAATCATAACATAGTTAAAATTATTTATTACAAATGTATTACGAAGATATCACAAAAGTATCACGCGAATATTACCCTGGTATTAATGGTGGTGTTTGGATATACTTCTCAATAAACTCCCATCAATTCCCGACCGAGCCGTGAGTTGTTTTGTCTTTCCCTCCTGTGTTTCGAGGCACGCCTGTAACAGACTCTACACTGGAATGTGTAGAGCATCCCAGGGGCAGGTGCCTGAGAGTTTCTATTGCTTATTTGTTATCTTGGCTTTTATAGGCATCGAGGGGGTGCAAATTAGTAGGATGTGTAATTACATGGTAATAGCATATAGCTATTTATGAATTAATGAGATTGATAGAACATAATCGGAGGAAGATTGATGAAATTAAAAGATATTGAAATTGTAGTTATGAGTGATGAAGAATATGGGGAGCATCTGAACCAGCTATTTGAAAAGGTAAGGCGCAGCGAGATACATGAGCCAGAAGCCCATAAGATAGTGGCGCGCACAGCAGAGGATATTGGAAAGATTTTAACTCGCGAGCGCCTGCGCCTGCTTCAGATTATCAGGGAGAAGAGACCGGAATCTATTAGCGAGCTGGCAAGGATGCTAAAGCGCAAAGAATCAAATGTGCATAATGACCTCACTTTCCTGGAAGGCATAGGTCTCCTTGAGCTTAAGAAAGGGAAAAATCACGTCAAGAAAGTGCCGGTTGTTGATTACGATGCACTGCACATTACGGTTCCGCTTACTGCTTAGTTCACTTCCAAAAGATCATTTTGCACGGATTTCCCGTATGAAGCTTTCGTCTGGCGCATCCCTTTGCAGGAGATGGATTCATTCAGTAATGAAGAAAGAGAAACCAGCCCCATTTTCCTCAACTCAGGCTCAGGAAGTGTGTATAAAATAGTCCTCCAGGTACGCTTTTTAGCCTTAAAACTCCTCAGACGTCTCTAATATAACCATCGAGTTCTGAGAATAGTTTCTTTACTGTGCCACCTTTGAAGTAATTTCCTCAACCCCGTATAATAGGGCTAATGGATCGGATCATACTCTCAAGGTTCTTCGGCTTCTGACGCCGTGGATTCTCTGTCTTATCTCTTCCCCGAACCTCTTAACTTGCGGTTTCGGGCTGTGGTTTACGATATAAAGGTTGTTTTGTCTTTCCCTCCGGTGTTTCAAGGCACGCCCGTCACCGACCCCGTTTTGGAAAAACGGGGCATCAGCATGGATGCATAAGGCTTACTATCGCTTTTTGTTTTTTGGCTTTTTGTGATTCTATTGTTTTTTGTATCCGAATTTCCTATCCTCTGAAATGATCAAATAAAATCCAACGATAGCGGCAATGTAGAAAATAAACCATCCACTAGTAAGGATTAATTGAAGATAATTATATCCTGGAATTACAATATCAGTACCTGTTATAAGTATATATAAAAAATTTATGTTATTTGGGATAGAAAATAAAAAGCTAATTACAATTACTAGTATCAGATAGAATGTGACACATTCCTTTAACTTATTTCTGATGATCTCGACGGATTTTTTTGTACCATCAAAAAATGTTTTATTTTCTAGCACTATTATAACAGGTGTCAGGAACAAGATGAATTGAAGGATAATATTAAAAAGAGACAAAAAGGTTAAAAATATCTTGATAACAAGTTCAGGCATTAATGTTGAATTGAACATAAAGAACGTAAGAACAAAAGATATGAGAAAATCGAGGATTGAAAATATTAATTGATATATAAAAAGCGGTACAAAGTATCCAATAATCATATCTCTCTTGAAGCTTATTCTTTGCCGTTTAGTCAGGAATTCGTTTACTGCAAATATAATAAGTGGTATAATGCTAACCCAGAAAAATAAATAGATAATATTTTGAGATATTCCATTTGCAAGTATTTCATAAGTTAGCTGAGTTCTATCATTACTTGTGTAATGATTCTGACCAAATGTGAGATGTCTAAATAAATAAAAAGCTAGAACAAGAGCAAAAAGCTTCCATTCAAAAACTAAAAACTTAAAACTATTTTTTATAATATTTTTAAGATTTATTTTTTGGATTTCTAACATTGAACTAACCTTATGAAAATACTGTTATATAACTCTTTTTTAAAAATTGGGATGTAAAAATCCCGAGGATCCACGATATGATATTAGGCCATACACATCTAAATTAGCAAGGGGTTCTTAACATTATGGATTGTTAAAAAAAATTATAAGTTTCTTTGAAAGTCAAGTGTAAATTATTCTTAGGATGCACAAAACGCCTATCGTCTTCAGTCACAAACCCCGTACTTAAGGACATGGCCTGCATATAGTGTTTTTTGCATGGTGTAATCCTTGTGTTTTGATATACTTCTCAACAACCTCCTATCAATTCCCGACCGAGCCGTTAAAGCAGATTGGCGCCCAGAGATGCTCGCTGCACCACCGCCGCCATCGGC
Organism: Candidatus Methanoperedens nitratireducens; assembly: GCF_000685155.1. GTDB lineage: Archaea > Halobacteriota > Methanosarcinia > Methanosarcinales > Methanoperedenaceae > Methanoperedens > Methanoperedens nitratireducens. The sequence goes on along the minus strand of NZ_JMIY01000002.1, from coordinate 182,349 downwards.
AGGTTCTCGTATTTCGCCTCTTCGACCATGCCTTCAGAAAGGCTCTACAGTATATATATATTTTTTGCTAGCTTATATAACAGCGCAAACTTTACCCTTCAGATACCTCTCGCACACAGCCAGATCCTCCTGTGTATTAACATTCAGCGCCAGTTCCTCATCATCCAGAACAAGATTGAAATCCTCCTGCTCTTCCCGTATCCTGTCGGCATCAAGGATATTTATACCGCACGGGACTATGAAGCCGCTGTTCTTGTGAAAAACAGTGTCCGGGCGAAGACCAAGCCTTGTGCACACATCAAGCCGCATGTGTACCGAAAGTGCCTGTGTGTTCACCTCACCATATTTTTGTATTATCCTGTCTATCAACTCAGGTGTTACAAGCGGCAGATCTGCCATTATTATGAGCACACGACCTGTAATTCCGGCTTTCTCCACTGCTAATACCATATCATTTACAAAACCCTTACCTGGTGTCTGGATCATCCCGATACTGGCATTATCATGCTCTTTAATAAAATCCAGGAGCCATTGTATTGTTTTTTTAACCCCTGGTGAGATTGCAACAAAGATGTGGTTGATATTCTTTGAGCCAATTAGGGCAGAGAGCACATAATGGATCATCGGTCTATTAAGAATCATGGTGAGAGGTTTTTCATCCTTCCCAAGACGCCTCCCCATCCCGCCTGCCATCACAACTGCATCCATGCTATCCCTCCCAGAAAAAGCAGGGCAGTTAACCTGCCAACCTCATTGGATGCCCCTACAACATCTCCGCTTGCGCCCCCGAAATGGTGGTTTGCTGTATTAAGGACAAGAAGCCCGGATAGTTGAGATATTATTAGCGCACCAGCACCAGGGATGCCAAGAAGAAGATAACAAACCATTCCTGAAAAAACCATTCCCGCGATAAAATCGGATCTCTTTGTATTATCTATGGTTATTGACCCGAAGCCCTCATGCAGTTTCCTGCCAAAAGCTGCTACTGTGACCATAGATTGCTTTGCGCTTGTTTCGGCTGTGATCAGGACAAATGGAAGAGGCAGCATATTAGTTTCTATAAGGGAGAAGAGCGATGAGAAGACTCCAAGGATGGCGACCATACATAGTATCAGACCTCCCGTACCTACAGAAGTATCGCGCATAGCTGCTATCTTCTTCTCTCTTGTACCGTGTGATGCTATACCATCACCAAAATCAGCAAGCCCATCGATATGATTGAATCCTGTAAAGTAGTAGATAGAGAGAATTATCACAAACGCTGTCACGATCGGGGGAAGTATCAATGACGAGATGAGACCTATTACAGCAAGTATTATGCCAAGAACAGCACCGATAACCGGGAAAAGATATATATGTCTCATGAGCCGCTCGATGCCCTCCATGGTTATACCCACAGGTATGGTGGTAAGGAAACCAAAACCAGAGCGCAGGGCAGAGAGAAATTCACTCATAAAGCGAAACCTCGCTTTATGAGGTATAGGGTATGCTTTGCATACCCTTCTTTTGATGAAACTTTAAGAAAGTTTCTCATCCTGCAAACCTGCTCTTTCTTTTCCCGGGAACAGGCTTTGTAGCCCCTATAATCTTTGTAGCCTCTGTAATCTTTGCTGCTTTTCCACCATCGTCTTTCCCCCTTGTGTACATATTGGCTGATACCCCGCCTATCAGCCCTGCAATGACATCATCCATGAAAGGCCCGAGTTTAGACAGTATTCCTGGTTTTAATTTATCAAACCTCACGTATTCAAATATTCCCTTATCGCCGCTGATATATTTTGCTATGCTCATGCCGATCACCTCATCTACGATCAGAAAGGTCAGGTCTTTATCGAAAATCTCTTTGCTTATACCTGGCAGCTCACCTTTTTCTCCCTCTCTTTCAAGAAGCATTCCTGCATACAATAATATACATAGATTGGGGTCAGAAAGAGCAAGCTTTAATTCCCTCTTAAATACCTGCTGCGCTATATCCATGTTCTCAACGCCAGGATGAGGAACATAAAGCTCCATGGCAGTAGCTACAAGCACCTCTTCTGAGAGCCCTGCCTCTTCAAGGACTTTCAATATGCTCCTGGTATTCGCATTATCGATATCCGCAGGCTGGTTCTTCTTCTTTTTTTCGTTTACAGATGATAGTTTCATTTTTTCACCTTTTTAATCGCAGATACCTTATAAACATGAGTCACCACTCTTAAGAATGAAGGGCGGGCGGTGAGTCTGGCGAGCTGGAGCATGCGGGTAGATACGCAAGTAAATCCTTAAAAGTCTTTGCCTTGTGCCTGTGAAGTTCTCCCGGGCTGGAATAACTCACACAACTATTTAAACTAAAAAAAGATAGATAAGAATCAGAGTATGTATAACTGATGGAAATTCGAGACGTGGAGAATAATATGAAAAGAGATTTCACCATTATCATAGAACAGGATGAAGATGGCATTTATGTAGCATCTGTGCCCGAGCTTGAAGGATGCCATACGCAGGCAAAAACCTTAGATGAACTAAGAGAAAGGATAAAAGAAGCAATACAGCTTTATTTAGAAGTTGAATCAGACCTTGTTAAAGAAGTACCATTGGAATTTGTGGGCATCCAGAAGGTCGAGGTCTCAGTTTAAATGGACAAAATCAATTCCCTTCCTGCTAAGAAAGTAATCAAAGCACTTGAAAAGATTGGAAACGATGCCAAGATTACAAGAGAGGAATGGCTTGAGCTAATTAAAACTGTATAAATGTTTTATTTCGTGCCTCTCTACCTTCTCCGTATCAAACAGTTCCATTCATTCCCGATCAGATCTGTCCGCCCGGCAGTCCTCAATCCCTCATAAACCAGCCCGTGATTCCTTTTATCCTTATACTGCATAAGCGCGCGCTGTATCCGCTTCTCCCGCCCTTTCGCAACGTGGATTTCTTTCATGGTAAAAGGATCGATCCCTGTGTGATACATGCATGTAGAGGCTGTCATTGGCGTGGGCGTGAAATCCTGTACCTGCTCTGTATACATGTTATTATCGCGTATGTACTCAGCAAGCCCAACCATATCCCTGAGGGCACAGCCGGGATGTCCTGACATGAAATATGGGATGAGGTATTGTTTTTTCCCGAGTTTTTTATTTTCTGCCTCAAATCTCTTTCTGAAATCCTCAAACACCTCTCCTGGGGGCTTGCGCATAATATCCGTGACATGCTGTGATACGTGCTCGGGTGCGATTTTTAACTGCCCGCTTATGTGGTGTGCGCATAGCTCTGAGAGATAATCCGATGAATCGGCCAGTACAAGATCATAGCGTATCCCTGAGCCTATGAACACCTTTTTTACACCGAGTACCTTTCGCAGGCGGCGCAGGAGTTCAACCTGGTGATTATGAGAGGTATCAAGGCTACTGCATAACGGATGTGTGCATATTTTATCAGGACATGCGCCGCGGGTATTCCACTTACTGCAGCACATCGAATACATATTGGCAGTCGGACCTCCCACGTCATGCACTATACCTTTAAAATCAGGCATCTGTGCCATTCTTTTAACTTCCCTTATGATCGATTCTATGCTTCGGCTCTGCACTATCCTTCCCTGGTGGTGCGTCAGGGCGCAGAAAGAACAGGAAGCAAAGCACCCGCGATGGCTTATTGCCGAGAACTTAACAGGAGCAAGCGCAGGTATGGGTTCTTTATAAGAGGGATGGGGCATCCTTGTGTAAGGCAGCTCATATATATGGTCAAGCTCCTGCGTGCTTAAAGGCATGGCTGGCTTATTCTGTATGATTATAGTTTTTGGATGCGGCTGTGCAACAGGTCTTCCCCTGACAGGGTCCTGCTCATGATAGTGGAGTCTGAATGCCTTTGCGTAAAGAGTTTTATCGCGCGATATCTCAGTAAAGCCCGGTATCTCGACATAATCCTCATGCCCTATCGAGCGCCATCTGCTTATCTCCATTTTGATGACCGTGCCCGGGACATCGGTGATATTCTTTATATCCTCACCTTTTGAGAGGCGATTAGCGATCTCGATCACCTGCCTCTCTCCCATCCCGAACACCAGCATATCCGCAGGCGCATCAGCAAGAATGGATCGGCGCACCGAATCCGACCAGTAATCATAATGGGCAAACCGCCTGAGGCTTGCCTCGATCCCACCAAGCACGATTGGAGTATGCGGGAAAATAGCATGAAGCTTATCAGCATAGACTATAGCTGCACGGTCAGGCCGCCGCGGTATGCCGCCGGGTGAATAAACATCATCGCTGCGTTTTTTCAGGTTTGCCGTATAGTTGTTCACCATTGAATCCACATTCCCAGAGGTAACGCCAAAGAACAGTCCGGGTTTTCCGAGCTTATTAAGATCGGATGCGCTTCTCCAGTCGGGCTGGGCTATGATGCCCACGCTAAAGCCTGCGTCCTGAAGCACCCGCCCGATCACTGCTGTGCCGAATGAGGGATGGTCAACATAGGCATCCCCGGTAACGAGGATAATATCGAACTCATGGATTCCCTGCGCCTCTGCTTCATACAGGGACATGGGGAGGGGTAGTTGGTTTTTCATAAAAACAGAGGGATAACTATAAGTCTAATTCAAACTTGTCTAAGCATCTCCAGAAGCTCTTCTTTAGATATCTGGTTCCATATGATTACTTGAAAATAGATCTCAAACAGCTACTTCCATCATAGCAAGAATCGATGATTGACCCTGTAAACCGTAACCAACCTCATCTTCCAGGTGCAAAGCTACTGCTTCCTTTAAATTTTTTATTACCTCATCCAAGGTCTTACCTTGAGTGAACACATCTATGTCCAGTGTTCTAGCGCAGTAAGATTCACCATCGAAATAAATTTCAGCTTTAATTATCCTCTGCATAATTATATCTCTATTATACTAAAAGGCACCTTTTACTTATAACCTTTAGCTCGTTAACAATCCTGCTTCCTGCACTCCAGAAGCAGCTCCTCAAAAGTATAGCGCTCTGGCATAATCTTAACCTTTACACCAAACCCTGATAGAGTATCAGAAGTGGGTTTACCAATAGCAGCAACGATCTTCTCATTCATCATCCTGATAAGCTCCTCCCTCACCCCCGTCTCATCCGCAAGCGCCATCAGGTTCCTTGCCATCATCGAGCTTGTGAAGGCAAATATATCGATATCTCCGGCAAGTGCCAGTTCCACAAGCCTCTTATGCCTCTCATCGCTTGGCCTTATTATCTCGTAAACCTGCGTCTCATGAACCTCAGCACCTTTCTCAAGAAGCCCTCTCACAAGCTCAGGCGCCCCGTGGCTGCTTCGTGCTATCTCTATAACTGCCCCCTCGATCCCGCCAAGATGCTCAACCAGCCCCTCAGAGCTGTATGACTCAGGCACGATACTGACCACGATTCCGTTTTTTATAAGCGCTTCTTTGGTCTTTGGTCCGATCGCAACTACCTTTGTCCTGTTGAGGTATTCAATAAACTCATCAGGCTCATCCAGCTTAAGGAGTGTGAACTCAACTCCGTTTGCGCTTGTGAATATCACGTAATCCGATACCCCACCCATAATGCGCTCAACAAATCCCTTAAAATTGGCATCGGTCTTATCCACCACATCGATCATGGGTGCTGTAATGGTCTTGAATCCCATGGAACCTGCAAGCTTTACAGATTCTGCAAGATAAGCCGCAGGTCTCATTATGGCCATTACTTTCATAATCATCTCTTCAATAATTATCTCTTCAATTTCTGGCTAATTCCTGGTGGAGCTTTACCACATCACCTATAACGGTTATTGCAGGTGCCCTGATTTTTCTCTGTTTGCAGAGTCCAACGATATCCCCCAGGGTCCCTGTAGTGACCCTCTGGTCAGGACGCGTGCCCCTCTCGATCACAGCCACAGGAGTATCAATGGATTTTCCGTATTTGAGCAACTCCTTCACATTGCGCTCAAGCATGCTCACACCCATCAGGATAACGAGCGTTCCTTCAAAGCGCGCAAGAAGATCCCAGTCAAGGGCTGTTTCATCTTTTGTCGGGTCCTCATGACCTGTGATAAATGTCACCATGGAAGCGTAATCCCGGTGTGTAACAGGAATTCCAGCGTAGGCAGGAACAGCTATAGCCGATGTGATCCCCGGTACGATCTCAACTTCAATGCCTTCCCTTGCAAGAGCCTGCGCCTCCTCTCCACCGCGGCCGAAGAGATACGGGTCTCCTCCTTTAAGGCGCACAACGATCTTGCCTTCCTTTGCCCTATTGACCAGCAATTCATTGATCTGCCACTGGGAAAGCTTGTGGCATCCTGCGTATTTTCCCACATCTATACGTTCAGCGGATTCAGGCAGCATATCGAGAATCGCCTCTCCCGGAAGTTGATCATAGAGTATGACCTCTGCACTCTCGATCAGACGCTTTGCTTTTATTGTCAGTAGCTCAGGGTCGCCAGGACCTGAGCCCACAAGATAAACCTTGCCTTTTTGAGTTCTCAAATCAACCATGTTTTCCTCGTTTTGCTGTGAACATTCTTACCGCCTCATCAATGAGCTCGCCTCCGCCTTTTTGTTTAAGCTCGCTCCCGATGCGTGCTGCTTCAAGTTCATATTCATCAGGGTTTATAAACTCATCTATTTTTACGTGGCGCTTACCATCCACTGACAGAACCTCTGTGCGCACATGGATCCTATCGCCCTGCCTCTTTGCAAAAGCACCGATAGGGACAAGGCAGCCCCCGCCCAGGATTCCGATAATAATACGCTCTATCCTCGTCTCTATCCACGTATTCTCATCATCCAGCACTCTTACTGCTCTCTCTGCCTGTGAATCCTTTTTTGTGACTATCACCACAGTCCCCTGGTTCGCCGATGGAACGAAATTATCTGGATCCAGGCGCTCTCCCTGGATATCCCACTTCATCCGCTCAAGCCCTGCTTCGGCCAGCAGTATGCCGTCGTACTGTCCCTCTTTTAGCTTCCGGAGGCGCGTATCGATGTTCCCACGCAGGTCCTTAATCATTAAATCAGGCCTGTACCGAAGAAGCTGCGCCCGCCTGCGAAGACTTGTAGTTCCTATAACCGCGCCTTCCGGCAGGTCTTTTAATTTTATCCCATCGCGTGTGAGAAGAAAATCATACGGAGAGTCGCGCTTCATTACAGCAGCGATTGTAAGCTCACCTGGCCGCTCTGTCGGTACATCCTTCATGCTGTGCACAGCGATATCAATCTCACCTGCCAGCATCGTATCATCGATCTCGCGTACGAAGACCCCAAAACCTTTTACCTCATGAAGGGGCCGATCAGTGAACGTATCACCGCTTGTCTTGATGATCTTTATCTCTGTTCTAACACCATTTCTTGCAAGCAGATCAGATACCAGGTTTGCCTGGGCAAGCGCAAGTTTGCTGCCCCTTGTCCCTATCAAGAGTCGCGCCTCTTGAGGGCGCACACACGTATGGCTTTGGCCATACGTGGATTTAGAATCAGGTGGCGACTCTTGAGAGCTCATACGCATATGGCTTTGGCCATACGTGGATTTAGAATCAGGTGGCGACTCTTGAGAGCTAATATGCATATGGCTTTGGCCTAATTTCTCAGTTTTCATTTTAAGTTCCGCTGATAAGCCTTAATGGTCTTATCTATATCGTCCTGTGAGTGTGCGAGTGATAAAAAGTTTGTCTCGTACTGTGACGGAGGAAGGAAAATGCCGTCTGAGAGCATTCTTTTAAAGAATGAATTGAACTTCTCTTTATCGCATCTTAGTGCATCCTGGTAATTGTACGGCATATCGCCAAAGAACACCTTGAACATACTTGATACCCCGCTTACGCTGTAAGCCAGTCCGAGATCTGCCACAATATCAGTAAGTGCGATACGCATGAGATCACCGGTTCTGTTCACTTTCTCGTGCACCTTTTCTCTCTTAAGCGTATCTATGACCGCAAGCCCTGAAGCCATTGATACAGGGCTTCCGTTGAATGTGCCTGCCTGATACACCGCTCCTGCAGGTGAGACGTTCTCCATTATCTCGCGCTTTCCTCCTATTACGCCTATGTGAAAGCCTCCTCCCAGGATCTTTCCAAGCGTGGTCATATCAGGTGTTACCCCGTAGTACTCCTGCGCCCCTCCCATAGCGAGACGGAAACCTGTAATAACCTCATCAAAGATAAGCACAACATCGTTCTCCTCTGTCACTGCTCTTATATCTTCCAGATACCCTTTTTTTGGTATGATCGGGCCAATATTGCCAAGCACAGGTTCGATAATGACGGCAGCTACATCGTCTCTATAAGCCTCAATTGAAGATGTCATCGCCTCAATGTCATTATACGGCACCTGAAGTGTATTTTTAGTGAAATCCAGTGGTACACCTGCCGAATCTGGAGTGCCCAGTGTGGTCGCACCTGAGCCTGCTTTTACAAGCGCTGCATCATGGGCCCCGTGAAAGCCTCCCTCGATCTTTATGAACTTGTTCTTTTTTGTGAATCCTCTTGCTATCCTCAGTGCCCCCATCGTGGCCTCTGTTCCTGTGGAGACAAAACGCACCATCTCTATGCTTGTGTAGAGTTTTATTATTTCCCTTGCAAGGGCAACCTCAAGCTCAGTGGGTGTGCCGTATAGCCAGCCAGAAGAGAGCTGCTTTATCACTGCCTCTTTAATGGCAGGATGGTTGTGGCCCAGAAGCAGAGGCCCATAACCCATGACATAATCTATGTACTCGTTGCCGTCAATATCCGTTATCCTGGAGCCGTTTGCATACCCTGTATAAAATGGATACGGTTTTATGGCCCGCACCGGGCTGCTTACTCCTCCAGGAAGTACCTTATTTGCTTCCTCGAATAATTTTTTTGATCTTTCGGTGTTCATTGAACACTGAAATTAGAGGACAGGCTAATATAATTTTTGATTTTGGCACTACGAAATAATATAGCAGTATTAATTCATTTATTAATCCATTTAATGATCATAATCATAATCAACAGTAGCAAATACTTTACAAAGCTTTAAATAGATAGAAGACATTTTTACATAGAGCAGTTGATCGGGAACGTAGTTGGGAACGCAGTTAGAAGCACAGCCGCTATTCCAGATATTTATAATAGGGGGTTAATAACAATGTTCAAGGAGGCATTATCAGGTTATAAGAAGATTTTGAAGTATAGTATCTATGTGCTTATTTTATTAAATATACTGGATATAATCAGTACATATATCGGCATCAAATATTTCAATGCCTATGAGGCGAATGAAAAAGCTGCTTATCTGTTTGATCTGTTTGGAATATTATTACCATCGGGTCTAAAAATTTTAATAGTTATAATATTAGGATATACTATACGAAGTATCTGGAAAAAGACCGAATTTTTATTACTCAATACATGCGGTTGGATGAATTCAATGGTAGTTGTATTAAATCTGAACGTAATGTTTATAATAACCTTTCTCAATTTTTATTATTTCTTAATTATTATTAATAATATAAATATAATATATTATCCATCTTGAATAAGATATGTTCATCCACTCGTCCGGCCAGGAGATCTGCCAGATGAATGAAAGACAGCTTGAGGACTAATTCTTAAGATCTCAAAGACGAATGCAACTAAACAAAATCCTGCTGATAGTAGTGCTCGTATTAGCGCTCTTCTTGCGCATTTGGAGATTGGATGATGTGCCTGCCGGTTTTTACAGTGATGAGGCAAGCATTGGTTATGATGCATTCTCCATCCTTCACACTGGCAGGGATTTTCACGGTAATTCCTGGCCACTGTTTTTTGAGAGTATTGGCGAGTGGAAGGACCCGATCTATATCTATGCATCCGTGCCGGGTATCGCGCTTTTTGGTCTGAACGAGTTCGCTACCCGGCTTCCTGCTGCACTTTCTGGATTGCTCACTGTCCTTGCGCTTTTCCTTGTTGCCAGAGAGCTCTTCAGCGAGGAATTAGCACTGCTTGCAAGTGCTTTTTTGGCTGTTTCTCCCTGGGCTTTGCAGTTCTCAAGAGTGGCTTTTGAGGCCGCCGTGCTGCCTGCACTATTCTTGTTCGCGCTCTGGTTCTTCCTGATGGGACTTCGTGATCCACGATTATGGATCGCTGCTTCAGCACTTTTCGCCTTATGTTTGTATAGCTATGGCACTGGCCGTCTCTTCGTGCCCTTGTTTCTGGTTGCACTTCTCTTGATTTTTAGAGTGGAGCTGATTGCTGCGAAGAAACAGTTGGTGATTCCAGCAGTAATTTTCTTGCTGTTATCCTTGCCATTGATAATTACGGTACTGTTTTCGCCTGAAGTTATGTTTAGCCGAATGAATAGAATCAGCATCTTTGCTCTGGGTCACTCGCCGTTTGAGTTTCTGGATAACTACGTGCAGTACCTCTCAGCAGAGTTCTTGTTCTACAGAGGCGATGCCAACCTGCGCCACTCGCCCCCCGGGTATGGGCAGTTGCTGTGGTTCTCAGCACCGCTTTTGCTTGCCGGCATTGCTGCCTGTTTGCTTTCATTTGATAAGAGAAGCAAGCTTTTGTTCGCCTGGCTCATACTGTTCCCTGTAACTGCGGCCCTTACCTTTGAAGGTTCACCGCATGCTATACGCTCAATCGTCGGCATTGGTCTTTTCGAGTTGTTCGCGGTTGCAGGGGCAGCCTGGCTCTTTGATCTCACCAGGAGGCTGGCCGGCCATAGGATTGCGATAATGTCCGGGTTCTTGTTTCTGCTGCTTGCTGGTGCTAACGCTTTTATCTTCACAGGCGACTATTTCTCGAAATACCCTGCCCAATCGTCAGTCTGGTTTGAGAGTGGTCTTGGTGATGCTTTTAAGTTCGTGGGACAAAGACAGGGCGAGTACGATTATGTGGTTTTGACGCCGCGGCTTGATAAAGCGTGGATCTACGCCGCTTTCTATCTTGGTATTGAGCCCGAGCTCGTACAGAAAGGAGACTATGGAAAAATCATCCAGTGCAACCCCTCATCGTGCGACCTGAGGGGCAGGCTATTGCTGCTTGAGCGTATATCAGAGCCTGAGCATATATCACAGTCCGGGCAGAATGTGCTGCTGCTTACCGTTAAGAACGCTGCAGGAAGAGATGCGTTCAAGCTGGAAGAAAAGACAGGACTCTGTAATCCATGCTTGCAAGATCAACTATCGTAGCCCGGGCAGGCATGGGCTCAAGGTTCATTCTCTTCTGGAACTCTGTCTGGCTCTGCCAGGTACCGCTATTCACTGTCAATACATCCCTGTATCGTGAAACTCCAACCGTATGTACATGCCCGCAGTGAAGTATATCTGGTACAAGATCGATCACGAAATGATCCTCTTTTTCAGGTGCAATGGATACCCTGCCACCGTATATGGGTGAGAGATGCCGCAGTTTAAGCATTTCACTCATTGGTTTTGTGGGGTCTGAATAAGACAGACCCGGAATGCTTGCAATAATATCATCCATCGACCTTCCGTGGTATATCAAGACCTTTGCGCCCCCTATATCCACCATCGCCGGGTTTCCAACAAACGTTATATCGCTCCTGAACACCCTGGTTATTCTCTCAGGAAAGCGGGGCTGAGGTTCAGCCTGCCTTACAGCATCGTGGTTTCCTGGTGAGATAATAATTTTAATATGCTTTGGCACAGCCTCAAGATACGCTGCTGCTCTCTCATACTGCTCATAGATATCCAGAATCGCAAGCTCCTTATCCTGATTGGGAAACACCCCGATTCCATCAACCACGTCCCCTGCGATGACAAGGTAGTTAATACCATTAACATCATCACCAAGCCATTCAACAAAATCAAGCCAGGCATCCTCAAGAAAGGTCTTGCTACCAACATGGATATCTGAGATAAATACTGCTTTTCCTTTTGCCCTCGTCCTATCAAGCATGGTTCTCTGTGTATTGGGTATATCCGGCCTGATTATCTTATTTACAAACATAAGATTGCCGTCGCTGGAGAGCGTTCCTGTAACCCCTATTACCTCATCAAGGAGGATAGTGTTTGCAAGTTCAAACAGCTCTTTATCCTTCTCTTTGTGAATCAAAATAGATATCGTTCCCGTAGTATCCTCGATCTCGATCAGCTTATGTCCGTTTGCCGTAGTCCTTATATCCATCACCATACCGATAAGGGATAGCTGTTCTCTTGTATCCAGGTTTCTTTTCTTTATGCTCTCAATAGGTCTTCCGCTTATTCTTTTTCTCAGCATATCCCCGAGCAGACTATGGCGGTGCTTGAAATACTGGACAAAATCCGTGTATTCCCCTATACATGTTGACTGGTTTGTGATATCCGAGAGTACCGTGACCGTGCTGCTCGCTGTGATTGTTTTCCCTGCAGGTTCCACTTCCTTTGCATTTTTTATGAACTCCCCTGTCTGCGCTATTGTATGGTCAAGAACAATTGCCTTATTGATGATATTTAGGGTTTTGATGTGCTCTGTTCCTACCACCAGTACTGAATTATCGATTGATCTTAGTACATCCTGTATCAGTTCAGGCGAGGCACTCATCCTTAAGATATCAAGCGCATCCGGGTCTATCTGGAATCCGGATTCAGCAAAAACCTGGATAATCTTGCCTGCCTCCATGTCCAGAGCATATACCTTGAAACGGGATAAGATTTTTCCCTGGATACACATCCAAATTCTTCAGTACTGTAGAAACCTTTATACTTCCCCTGATTGATTATATTATCACATGCCTTTAAGGGAGACAATAAAGAAATTTAATCAGAGTGATAATCTCTGGGTAGGGCTTTTGCGTGATTTTATTTTTGTGATCGTAGTTGTAGCTATCTTTGCTTCCATATCACATACAGCGCTCGGGCTATGGACACCCATGGTTGCGGTGGAGAGCGGAAGCATGCTTCCCCATATCCAGATAGGGGATATCATCTTTGTTGAAAGCATCGACCGCACTGAAATTATCACATATGAAGCAGGAAAAGAGAGTGGTTACACATCCTTCGATTATTATGGTGATGTAATTCTGTATAAGCCATATGGAAAGGATGGCGCTACACCAATAATACACCGGGCCATGTACTATGTTGAGGAGGGTGAGCCCATGTGGGAAGACGGACCTGAGGCACCCCATGCAGGTTATATCACAAAGGGAGATAATGCAGTGACTAATCCCTCGTACGATCAGCAGGGAAGCATAAGTTATCAGCATCCGGTAAAAAAGGACTGGGTAATCGGTGTGGCACGCTTTTACCGTGTACCTGTACTGGGCTATGTTTCACTTATTCCAAGAAAGATATTAGAGGATATCAGGCATATAATTTTGTCTGGCTAGACGGTCTGTACTCCTCAAGCGGCTTTAATCTGTAATCCTCAAAAAGTACTTTTCTCGTGCTGTCAATCGGAACGCTCAGCGAGATCTCCTTGGTTCTGCCATATCTGCCCTTGCTCACCACCGTTGCGTTCAGGATTCCCATCATATCAAGTTCAGATATCAGATCTGTCACCCTGCGCTGCGTCAGTACCTCAATCCCTATAATCCTGCACATCTGCTTGTAGATATTGTACGCTTCTCCTGTAGTTATGTTGCCATCGTAGCACAGAAGCACTGCGCTTAACAGAACAAGTTTCGACTGGGTGGGAAGTGTCTTCACCACCTCTACTACCCTATCGATTTCGATTTTTTCCTGTGCCTGCTTCACATGGGCCTCAAGAACCTTTGCAGATTTAGCACGCTCTGCGATCTCACCCGATACGCGCAGTAGATCAAGAGCCCTCCTTGCATCGCCATGCTCCTGCGCAGCGTATGCAGCGCACAGCGGAATTACAGTCTCTTCAAGTATTCCCTGTTTGAAGGCCATTTTAGCTCTCTCCTGCAGAATGTCCCTTAGCTGATTGGCATCGTATGGGGGGAATATTATCTCTTCTTCACCAAGAGAGCTCCTTACTCTCGGGTCAAGGAACTCCGTGAATTTCAGATCATTGGTAATACCGATCAGGCTGACCTTGGCTTTCTTAAGATCCGAGTTTATCCGTGTAAGGTTGTAGAGTACACCATCACCTTTGTCTGTAAGCTTATCCACCTCATCGAGCATTATTATCGCAATGCGCTTATCGGAATCAAGTGCATTTTTAAACTCTGAATACACCTGATCTGTCGGCCATCCGGTCATGGGGACTTCCCTATCAAAATGCCTGGCAAGAGATGCCAGAAGTCGGTACTGGGTATCTACGACCTCGCAGTTTATATAAATCACAACACAGGGAATTCCATAGAGCTCACCTGTTCTTTCAAGCTCCTGTCCTACATGCTTTGCGACTGCTGTCTTGCCAGTGCCTGTTTTTCCATATATCAGAACATTAGATGGAGTTTCACCTCTCAGTGCAGATACCAGAACTGTGGCAAGTGCCCTCACCTGATCGCTTCTATGTGGAAGGTAATCCGGTGTGTATGTTGAACGGAGAACATCTCTGTTCTCGAAGATATTCAATATCGTAAGCATGTCTTCGAAGATTCCCCTAATAGTTATTGTTCCTTTCTCCAACGATTCGACTCTCCTATGCCATTGATGCAATAGAAGGATAGGTATTAAGACTTTTGGTTATGACCCCTTTATTTCAACTGGAACCTGTAGAGAGATGTTAAATAATATCACTGTGTTCCTGATCGCTAGCTATCAATTTTTAATGTTGTGTTCTTAAAGGCCAGAATCTGTATTTCATTATCTGTGTGATGGTAGTATTATTTCCACTGGAGAGTTACCAGCAAGACCAACCCCTTTATTTCAATTGGAAAACATAAAACCAGTTTTAAAGTGATTATTGATATTAAAATATAAACCAGTGGGTACTACTCATCAGTTGATTGTATATATTCTTTTCCATTCTTTATTTAAATATGAGACATATTAATAAACAAATCAAGATAATAATTTGATAGATAATCCTACTGATAATCCGTTACGTGATAAAATCAAGATAATAATTTGATAGATAATCCTACTGATAATCCGTTACGTGATAAAATCAAGATAATAATTTGATAGATAATCCTACTGATATTTGATAGATAATCCTACTGATATTTGATAGATAATCC
>NZ_JMIY01000002.1:130789-167301 GCF_000685155.1 Candidatus Methanoperedens nitratireducens | reverse complement strand
GATAATCCTACTGATATTTGATAGATAATCCTACTGATATTTGATAGATAATCCTACTGATAATCTGTTACGTGATAAAATCAAGATAGCAATCCATTCCACATTGCATCCTATATATCAGCGCTTATCGGTTTACTTATCGGTTTACTTATCGATTTATTATCTATTCCAAGAAAAATACGTTTGCACTATAAAATGGTACTGAATTAGTTTTCCAGATGAAATAATGGGGTAGGTGTGATCATTTTTATATGATAGTTATGATCACTTTGATGTTCTTATTGTTCAGGCTATATTCAATATCTGTTCATCTATCCACAGGGATTGTCTCTAGCTGGCTTGATAGGCCCCAGATTAATGTCCTTGTATGGATTGGTACATTTGGGTCATTACCTATTTCGTCAAGCTTGGAAATTACCATTGCGGCTCTTATTGATGGAAGTTCTTTTTCGTTTATGAGTATGTTTTTCATATTATCTGCATTGCGTCTGATATTTCTTGGGACAGAATCATCATTGATGATCCGATCGAGCGTATTAACGCATTGCTTTATAATTTCGGTTGGTTTTTCCGACACGGTTATCACTCCGGGCTACCTTTATAAAAGAGGCCGTGCATAATTAGACTCTTGCATGAAAAGACTTTCGGTGATACAGTGTCAGAAATAGATGAAGACAGGAAAATACAGATGATAACAAGACTCCTTGAGAAAGGAGGTACCATGCTGGCTACGCATCATGAATGTGGAGCGCCGCTGTTCAGATATCAGGGAAAGGTACTCTGCCCTGTATGCAGTTTCCAGGAGAAACAGGACGTTAGAAAACAAGACGTTAGGAAACAGGAAATAAGTAAAGAAGAACAGGAAATTAGGAAACAGGAAATAGGTAAAGAAAAACAGGAAATAAGTAAAGAAGCGAGGATTAAAAAAGAACCAGAGATAACAAGAGAATCGGAAACAACAAAAGGAGCGGCAGAGCAGAGAGAAGCCAGGCCCGAGATCAGATCTGCAGAAGAACCCGGGACGGCGGATTATGATCAGATCGCTACATTAACAAGGAATAAAGTTCATAGCATAGCCATAAGTCTTGAAAGTGAAACGGATCTCCAGAGGGTTAAAGAGAAGATGGAATGCATTGAACTGGGAATAAAGATATTAAAGTTAATTCAGGGCTGATATATCAGATATCAACCGCAGATGAGCGTGCTATTAACACTTTTGGCCAAGATCAGCTTTATGGCGCTGGGGTTGCGACCCCAGACCCCTGAGGATGCGCCGCCACAGGCGGAGTTTAACGTAATGTCACAGGTTGTATATACATAATAATCCATCCCTGCACCGGGTAAGAAAAAATAAATAGTATTCACTATCATTT
This sequence comes from Candidatus Methanoperedens nitratireducens, assembly GCF_000685155.1. GTDB lineage: Archaea > Halobacteriota > Methanosarcinia > Methanosarcinales > Methanoperedenaceae > Methanoperedens > Methanoperedens nitratireducens. The sequence continues at coordinate 165,928 of NZ_JMIY01000002.1, read as the reverse complement.
CTTCCTGTGCTTCAGAATATGTTCAGACAACCTTTTCTTTATATGCATATACTCAACATCAGAAAGCCCTGTGTATTCAAGCACCCCATCCCTCAGGAAACAGGGCTTGGTTATCTTGCAGCACCAGGTCATGCTTCCGAAGCATGTTCCTTCTCCATACTCAATAGGTGTTTTGCGGGCAAAATCTATCTTGATCCTCATGAACTCTTCGGCGCTTATGCCAGCCTGCTTTAGTGCACTGTGGAGGGCACACGGTTTAACAGGAAGACAGCAAAAAGCAAGCGCTCTTAAGTCTCCCCCTGCGCATATATGCTTTGGTGCATTGTACCAGCCTGTCAGGGACTGGAGTGAGCAGACCTCATCCACGAGGTAATCAATGGTACCGGGATTGGAGAGAGCTGCACGCGCAACAGATACCATATCTGCACCATGTGAGAACATCTCTTTTGCACTCTCAAAATCCACGATAGAATTGTTGCCGATTATAAATAGATCAGTTGAGTTGCGGATGCGCTTTATAACTCCTGTATCCATACCCTGCTGATGTATGGTGCCACGGGTATGACGAGTATGTATAGTACTATGAGTATTCATATGAGTATTCATAGCATTATGAATATGCATAGCGCCATGAGCGTTCATATCATTCTGAGTTTGCATAGCATCGATATGTATGATATCAGCCCCGGCATTCCTGATCGACACTGCGAGTTCAACATCATTCACCACGTTTGCCCTTGTTTTAACTGAGAGCACAACTCCTGTCTTCTTTATCTCTCTGATATAATCGCAGAGTCTTGGCAGATCTTTCAATAATGCCTCTCCAACTCCCAGATCAAGCATCTCAGGCTGCCTGCAATGTGCGTTTATTTCAAGTATTGCATCGAATTCTTTAGTTATACGTGCCGCCTCAATAAAAGGTTCTATCGCTGCGGCACGAACATTAACAGCTATCGTTGTCAATCCTTCCGTGGCCTCAAGCTCGGATCTCAAAAATTCCATTGGATCATCAGATACAAACTCACTTCTGCCCCGTGCAATTTCTTTAAGTGCTGCTTTATTTGTCCTGTCGTCCAGGTTATAGCCGCCTAAGATAACCAGACCGGCATTTTTGAATCTGGATGCAAATTTACTATCCGTTATACCGGCCACAGGGGCAAGAGCAATCGGATTTTTGGGGGATATGTTGCCAATTCTAATATTAAATAGATCTTTTATGTTTATCAAGATCAACCCTCATTTGGTGCGCTATATGAATTTTCTTTCAGTCCTGTATCATTTAAGAACCTTACGCTTAGATTGCACGGATGACACTGATACGCACGGATTAAAAGTATCCGTTTTACTCAATTCGTACCTGTACGAACCAAAAATTTAATATCCTCAGGGCTGTTAGTTATATAAAAAGATGGAGAATTGAATGAAAAGGATGGAGAATTGAATGAGGACTGCTCCAATTACTGAAAATATCTTGATTGATCAGGTAAATGAAAAAACAAATAATTCAAATGTGCAGGAGTGTGAGTACGCTACGGAGTTATTGATTACGATTATTAATTACCATCATGGCGATGATTTCATAAGCTTTTTATATCAATAATCCTTTTAGAGCGACTAACATAACAGGTGAATCAAATGCCATCAAATGCATTTTTTGATAATTATTTACCGATAGCTATACTTACGGTTATAGGCTTTGTGTTCGTGGCCGTCTCTTTATTCATGTCAAGAATTGTCAGGCCAAGCAACATGACTAAAGAGAAATTAACTACATATGAATGTGCTGAGGTACCTGTGGGAGATACAAGGATTCATTTTAATATACAATATTATATGATTGTAATTGTTTTCCTTATTTTTGATGTCGGGATTTTGTTCTTATATCCATGGGCTGTACAGCTTAAAAACCTCGGAGCTCCCGGGTTCTTTCAAATGGTTATTTTTATAGAGATACTTATAATCGGTCTTGCATATGCCTGGAGAAAGGAGGCACTAGAGTGGACCCAGTAACGATTGATACAACAAAAATCAGTACAATTAAAAAGAAGCCGCAGACGGCACTTGAAAAACTGGAGGATACAGGGCTTATTCATACTGTTCTTTCTGCAAAAGATAGAAAAGGATTGATCCTTCTAACAACAGTTGACCAGATATTTAACTGGGCGCGCTTGAGTTCGCTCTGGCCTGTTACCTCAGGTCTTGCCTGCTGCGCTATCGAGATGATGGGTGTGGCTATGGCGCACCATGATATTGCGCGCTTCGGAATGGAAATATTCAGGGCAAGCCCGAGGCAGGCAGACCTGATGTTCGTCGCCGGTACAGTGACAAAACGGATGGCGCCCAGGGTCAAACAACTGTACGAGATGATGCCTGAGCCCAAATGGGTAATATCGGTAGGCAGTTGCTCAAACACAGGTGGACCCTACCATGAATCATATTCAGTTCTAAAAGGCGTGGATTTGATCATACCAGTTGATGTATATATCCCCGGATGCCCGCCCCGACCCGAGGCCTGGTTATATGGAGTAATCCAGTTGAGGGAAAAGATCAAGAATGAGGGGTACGGAGCAAAATGGGGGATTAATAAATGAAAAACTTTAGGAAAATAAAGCGAGGTATCGCTTTATGAACCCGGCAGAAGAATTGAAACAGGCGCTTCCAGGTTCTGTCATGAGTACAGGTATGCAGGTCGATAAGCCCCTTGCTGTTATTAAAAAAGAGGAATTGCTAGCTGCTGCCGCGAAAGTAAAAGAGATGGGTTTTGATCATCTCTCTGTGATTACCGGGATAGATTATACAGATCGGTTTGAGGTAATCTATAATCTCTTTTCCTATAAGAAAAAAGAGAACCTTGTGCTAAAGGTAATTCTAGATCATAATAATCCTGAAGTGGATTCGCTTACTTCACTCTGGAAGGGAGCAAACTGGCTGGAGAGGGAAACATACGACCTTGTAGGGATTAAGTTCGCAGGACACCCCAATCTTGTAAGGATACTGCTACCTGAGGGCTGGAATGGACATCCGCTCAGGAAGGATTATGACATGGATACGGAGCAGTTCGTGACTATCGGGGAAGATGGGGAAGATATAGTAAGTACAGATGGATCAAACCTGCTGAGGAGGAAGTAACTTGGAGACAGAAGAACTTCTCATAAACATGGGGCCTGTACATCCCAGTACGCACGGCGTGCTCAGATTCAAATTAAGGATGGATGGAGAGATAATCAAGGAGTGTACGATTGTTCTCGGTTATCTACACAGAGGAACAGAAAAACTGGCTGAGATGAAGACCTATCTGCAATTCATCCCATATACCGATAGACTGGATTACGTCTCTGCTATGCCAAGCAACTATGCTTATGTTAAGGCAGTGGAGGAGCTTGCTGATATAGAGGTTCCACTGAGGGCTGAGTACATCCGTGTCCTTGTAATGGAGCTAAACAGAATAGTGAATCATCTTGTTGCTATCGGTTCTCTCTTAATGGACCTTGGCGCATCCACAATGATGATGTGGGGTTTTCGGGAACGGGAGAAAGCTCTTCAACTATTCGAGATGCTCTGCGGTGCCAGGATGACTTTCAGTTATATGAGGATTGGCGGAGTGAGAGAAGACCTGCCTGATGGCTTCATACCAAAGCTCAAAGAATTCATAGAAGATATGGAAAAACGCATAGCTGATTACGAACAGCTAATCAACAATAACGAGATATTCCTCATGAGAATGAAGGGCATTGCGACGATAAGCGCGGAAGAAGCTATCAATTATGGCATGACAGGTCCGACGCTTCGGGGCTCTGGTGTAAATTACGATATAAGGAGATTGGAGCCATACTCCATATACCCGGATCTCGATTTCAAAGTATGCGTACGCAGCGAAGGTGACAGCTATGCCAGGTACATAGTCAGGATAGATGAGATGAGGGAAAGCCTTCATATTTTAAGACAGCTAATCGATAACATGCCTGAATCGTCCATCATAGCCACTCAGAAGTATGGAATAATTCCGATGACAGGAGCGCCATATACAGCTCAAACTTATTTTCCGAGGATATTCACACCACCTGCGGGTGAAGTTTACAGCAGGATTGAAGCGCCAAAGGGAGAGTTAGGTTTTTATATTGTAAGTGACGGCACAACCAAACCTTACAGGATCAAGATACGCTCACCTTCTTTTTGTAACCTTGCAGCCATACCCCAGCTGGTGCGGGGATTAAAAATTCCTGATCTGATAGCTGCTTTTGGGAGTATTGATGTAGTTCTTGGCGATGTGGACAGGTGATACAATGACAAACGCTTACGAGCTAATAGTGAATATTTTAACTGCAATAGGTGTTTACGATCAGATATATAATCTGTTCGAAATCTTTGGGATGGCGTATGTTTTAAAAATTTTGATCGTATCTGTATTGATAGCAGTACTCTTTGCTTTTGTACTGGTTACTGTGATGTTCCTGACATGGATGGAGCGTAAAGTGGTTGCATTGGTCCAGGTAAGGTATGGACCCATGGTCACAGGACCCCGCGGGCTTCTCCAGCCTGTTATGGATGGGATCAAGCTAATTGGAAAGGAGGATATTATTCCCGCAAAAGCTGATAGATGGATATTCACGCTTGCGCCGTTTATTGTTTTTGTACCTGCACTCCTTATATTCATCCCTATTCCTTTTGGGAATTCCCTGATCATCTCTGATCTCAGGGTAGGATTACTTTATATCATTGCGATTTCAGCAGTATCGCCTATAGCTGTTCTACTTGCAGGATGGGCATCTAATAATAAGTATTCACTATTGGGCGCAATGAGGGCAGTCGCCCAGGATATCAGCTATACCATACCGCTCGCTCTTGCGGCTATTGCGGTGGTCATATTTACTGGCTCCCTCAGCACAGTGGATATAGTCAACGCCCAGGGGGATTACTGGTTCGGGATCATCCCGAAGTGGTTCATATTCCTTCAGCCAATCGGTTTTGTTCTATTCCTTATCGCTTCCATTGCCGAGCTGGGACGCATACCATTTGATTTCCAGGAATCTGAATCAGAGCTTGTGGCCGGTTTCTTTACAGAATACAGTGGAATGAAATTTGCTATGTTCTTCCTTGCAGAATATGCTCATCTATTTGCTGTCTCAGGAATAGTAGTTACATTATTCCTCGGCGGATGGAACGGGCCGGTGATTCCTTTTATCCCTGTTCAGATAACTTCACTGGTATACTTCCTGATAAAAACCTATGCTGTGATATTCTTCACGATGTGGTTAAGAGATACGGTCCCGAGAATGAGGATCGATCAATTACTTAATATAGGCTGGAAGATCATGGTGCCTCTGGCTTTATTGAACCTGCTTGTAGCAGGGTTCCTTGTGACTGCCGGGGTGATCTGATGGCCTGGATGAGCAAGAACTGGACAATGACGGGTATAATAATGGGGCTCGTTGTTACTTTAAAGCATGTTCTACATATTGGAGACAGGCCTACTGTAACAGTTCAGTATCCTTATGAGAGAATGAAACTGGCACCAAGGTTCAGAGGGCGGCATGCAGTTGATGAGGATGCCTGTATAGGCTGCGGGATATGTGAAGTAAATTGCCCGAACAGCACGATAAGGATAGTCAAGTATAAAGGAAGATGGTTTCCCGAGCTTAACCTCGGAATGTGCATGTTCTGCGGGCTATGCGTTGATGCCTGTCCGATGAATGCTATTAAAATGACCCAGGATTATGAACTGGCGGACTATACCAGGGAGAGTGTGGTGTATGGTCCTGATAGATTATTGTTTAAGAGAGGCGAAAAATGGTAGACACTGTATTTTTGATAATTTCGATTTTCACTATATTTTCATCGATTATGGTCATTCTATCCAAAAAAATAGTACACAGCGCTGTGTACCTGGCAGGTTCGCTCATAGGTACAGCCGGGCTTTTCATTCTTCTTAAGGCAGAGTTTGTAGCCTGGGTACAGGTGCTTGTCTATGTAGGAGCTGTTGTGACACTTATATTGTTCACCATAATGCTAACCGGAAAAGGAGAAGATGAACATGCTAACTAAAATCTTAAATTTAGTAGTTGCATTATTGTTGTTTTCTGTACTTTTCATAGCAGTCGATGATAGCTATAGTATCTGGTCAGGTAAAGAGGAAGCAATCCATATCGGCGTTGAGGAAATAGCAGGCGGTCCGGATATAGGGGGCGGGATATTCAGCGATTTTATACTATCATTTGAAGTACTCGCACTGCTACTGATTACTGCCTTAATCGGCGCCCTGTACATAGCTAAAAAGGAGGCATTCTGATGGCAGATCTATATTCATATCTTCTGGTGGCAATCATCATATTTACCATTGGCTCATACGGGATAATCACGCAGAGGAGCGGAATTAAGATCCTCATGTGTATAGAACTCCTGCTGAATGCCGCGAATATTAACCTTGTTGCATTCTCAAGCTTTAACGGCAGTGCCACAGGTCAGGTATTTGCTTTATTCTCAATAGCTATAGCAGCAGCAGAAGCAGCAATAGGGTTTGCGATACTTATTGCATTGTTCAGGATACGCGATACGATCAATCTTGATAATATCAATATTTTGAGGTGGTAGGATGTTCAGTGATTACGCAGCAGCGATTGTACTATTACCTGTACTTGCATTTGTATTGACGCTTTTCCTGGGTAAGAAACTCTATTCAGGCGGGGCACCGCTCCCGATTGCTGCCATTGCAGGATCGTTTATCATCTCACTCGGGATCTTCTTTGAGATCTATCCTGGTGGGGTAGTCCAGCAGTCATGGCCGTGGTTTGCGAACCTGAATATAGGCATACTGATCGACCCTCTTGCAGTGGTAATGCTCCTTATGGTCTCGTTCGTGAGCCTGCTCATCCATATCTACGCTGTAGGGTATATGGCACATGATCCTGCAAAGCCGCGCTATTTTGCAGAAACATCGCTCTTCACAGCAGCCATGCTTGCCGTTGTGCTATCAGATAACATACTCCAGTTCTTCATTGCATGGGAGATCGTTGGAGTATGCTCGTTCCTCTTGATCGGCTTCTGGTACCATAAGCCCTCAGCAGCAGCCGCAGCAAAGAAGGCATTTCTTGTGACAAGGGTAGGTGATGTACTATTCCTTGCAGGGATCGTCCTGCTCTATGTCAACATGAGCGAGCTTATAGCAGGTCGTGCGCTAACCCCTGAATCAGGTAACTTTATCCTTCAGTTCAAAACCATGTTCGAGGCAATACCGTACATTGATTCCGGACAGTTAACTCTTATAACATTACTGTTCTTCGGCGGTGCTATTGGCAAGAGCGGTCAGTTCCCGCTTCATGGGTGGCTGCCCGATGCAATGGAAGGCCCAACAACGGTATCCGCACTGATCCATGCAGCAACGATGGTTACTGCAGGCGTGTACCTTGTCGCAAGGACGTTCCCTATGTTTGTGGCTACACCTGATTCACTGGTCCATGGTATTCCGGATTCACTTCTGGTCGTGGCCATTGTCGGCGGGTTCACGGCATTGTTCGCCGCCACAATGGGACTTGTTATGAACGATATTAAAAGGGTGCTTGCTTACTCGACAGTGAGTCAACTGGGATACATGATGCTCGCACTCGGCACAGCAGGCGCGGTGATCGGAGCCAAAGCTGTTGGTATCTCCATGTTCCACCTTATAAGTCATGCATTTTTCAAGGCACTGCTGTTCCTGTGCGCGGGAAGTGTTATCCATGCAGTGGGCACAAACGATATCCGCGAGATGGGCGGGTTATTTGGCAAGATGAAGATAACAGCAATCACCATGCTGATAGCAGCACTCGCCCTTGCAGGAATCGGTATTCCCTTCATTAACATAGGTACGGCAGGTTTCTTCAGCAAGGATATGATCATAGAAGGGGCGTTTGAATATGGAGAAATAACAGGCGGCTGGGGCTGGGTATTTTACGGCTTTGCCATTCTGGCAGCACTCCTGACCTCCATTTATATATTCAGGCTGTGGTTCATGACATTTACAGGAAAACCGCGTTCTGAGCGTCGCGCTCACGAATCCCCGAATATAATGACGCTTCCATTGATGATCCTGGCTGTATTTGCCCTTTTCTTCGGTTTCTCTCAATCTGGATTCTATCCTTATCTTGAGACTAACTTTGAGCTCATGGGTGTAGAAATAGCAGGACATGAGGGTGAGGCACTCCATCCGTCTGCGATCATAATTATGCTGCCTGTAATTGTGGGAGTGCTCGGTATCGTGATATCGTATATGATATATCACAGGCGGATGCTGGATATGAGTAAAATCGTATCATCTGAAAACCCGCTGTACAAGCTGTTGATAAACAGGTATTATGAGCCCAGATTATCAGCAGATATAATAGGTGTTAAATTGACTCATGATGTCGCTGCTCAGTCTGGTGAGTTTGTGGACAGAAAGATAATCGATGGACTTGTGATCGATAATATCATCAGTAGCACATTATTCCAGGTTGGCGAAGTTATAAGAAAACTGCAGACAGGGGTGGTACAGAACTATGCTGCTATTACTCTTTTAGGAGTAGGTCTGCTGATACTTTTGCTTAAAATAGGAGGTATGTAAATGTCTGGTCTAATCTCACTGATGATAATAATCCCTCTTATCGGAGCAATTCTTACGTTTCTGACAAGGACCAGGGGACAGGCAAGGATAGTTGCAATTCTGGCATCAGGACTCTCGCTTGTTCTATCTCTGCTGCTATTCATGCGTTTTGACAGCTCGATTCCAACCATACAGTTTGGAGAATCGTATGTATGGATCAGCAGCCTTGGAATTAATCTGAAGTTCGGTCTTGATGGTATAGGGCTGCCGCTTGTGCTTTTAGCGAATATAATCATCCCGCTCACAATAATATTTGCCTGGGGTGAGACAAAACAGGCAAACCGCTTCTACGGCCTGATACTGCTTGAGCAGGTAGGAGTTCTTGGAGTCTTTACCTCTCTTGATTTCTTTGTGTTCTATATATTCTGGGAGGTTGTGCTGATTCCCATGTATTTCCTTATCAGCATCTGGGGAGGGCCAAGGAAGGACTACTCGGCGATAAAGTTCTTTATATATACACATGTGGCAAGCCTTGTGATGCTCCTTGCGATCTTTTCCCTTTACTTCAATGCATTGAGTATAACAGGAACCCCGAATTTTGATATTTTCCATTTACTGAAAAATTACCAGGTAATGGATGGCTGGTTGATACAGGATATAATAACGTTGAAAGATGCGATATTCCTGGCACTGCTCTTTGGTTTTATCGTAAAGATGCCGGCTGTGCCTTTCCATACATGGTTACCGGATGCGCATGTGGAAGCACCCACTGCCGGCAGTGTCATACTCGCCGCGCTCTTGCTTAAGATGGGAGGATATGGTCTTTTCAGGATAATACTTCCAATTCTTCCATATTCCGATTCTCATGGCATATTGATAAGTCTGATGGCAATAATCGGTGTTCTGAGCATACTTTACGGGACATTCCTTGCCCTTGCACAGCGCGACCTCAAGAAGATGGTGGCGTATTCGAGCATCAGTCATATGGGTTTTGTCATGCTGGGTGCAGCAGCCCTCATTCCGCTGTCTGTAAGCGGGGCAATGTACCAGCAGTTCTCTCACGGGCTTATTACAGGCATCCTGTTCATGTCATGCGGCGTGATCCAGCACTCAGCAGGCACAAGAATCATAGGTGACCTCGGGGGCATAGCCAAACATATGCCAAGACTTACCTTCCTTATGCTGGCAGGATTCCTTGCATCGCTTGGACTGCCGGGCATGAGCGGGTTTATTGCAGAGTTCCTGGTACTTGTTAACTCATACTTCACACTACCCACGTTCGTGATACTGGCCCTCTTTGGAATCGTGTTCACTGCAGGCTACCATCTCTGGGCAATGCAAAGAGCTGTGTTCGGTACCTATAACCAGAAACTGGGGCATATCCATGATATAGCCAGTTATGAGATGGTCTCCATGTCCGTACTTGTACTGCTGGTAATATTCTTCGGGCTCAATCCCGGTCCTGTACTTAATATGATGACTACAAACGCAGAACAATTATTGGAGTTTGTTGTATTGAGAGGAGTGATAACATGAGCTATCTTTTGCTCCTTCCAGAACTACTGCTGATATCCCTGGCATTGGTAATAGTACTACTGGGACTTATGATCAGTGATAGGTCCAAGAACCTGCTGGGATATCTGAGCGCAGGCGGACTTCTGGCTTCGATCGTATTTATTCTGGCCATAAAAGGCGAGGGAAGTTTCTTCTATGATGCTTTTGTGGTTGACCCGCTATCGCAGATCTTCAAATTGATATTCGCAGTAGTATCATTACTGGCTGTAATAGCATCGGTCACATACTTCAAAGGCAGCCGCAACCAGGATGAGTATTATGCATTACTTCTTCTTGCTACTGTTGGAATGATGGTTGTGGCATCTGCCAATGATCTGGTTGCACTGTTTGTTGGATTTGAGCTTGCCAGCATGGCAACGTATGTGCTTGCAGGTTTTGAGAAGAGGAACCCTGCATCCCTGGAAGCTGCACTGAAATATTTTGTTATAGGATCGCTCTCCTCGGCATTGATGCTGTTCGGTATGTCACTGGTGTACGGTATAACAGGTTATACAAGTATTCCAGGAATCATTGAGTTTTTCACCACCAATCCTCAGGCGGCGACCGGCGCGATTAATATAGTCGCAATGCTGTTCCTTGTTGCAGGATTTGCTTTTAAGATGGCGCTTGTTCCGTTCCACATGTGGGCTCCGGATACATATGAGGGCTCACCGACTGTGGTCTCCGCCCTGCTGGCAGCAGGCTCGAAAAAGATGGGATTCGTTGCCGCCTTCAAGGTTCTTGTGCTTGCCCTGGTGGCAATGCGTGCTGATATCCAGCTTGCGTTTGCAGTTCTTGCAGTAGTTACGATGACATACGGTAATATTGTAGCGATATCGCAGAGAAGCATCAAGCGAATGCTTGCCTATTCTTCTATTGCTCAGGCAGGTTACATATCACTGGCATTCGTTGCCATCACTCCTGAGATGTCTCAGATGGCAATTGGCGGAGGTATATTACTGGCTCTGGGCCATGCCCTGATGAAGGGCGGTGCGTTTATCGCGGTTGCAGTTGTCGGTTACATGGTTCTATCTGATAACAGGAATGTAAAGAACACGGATGATCTTGAGCATTTTGCAGGATTAGGAAAACGCGCCCCGATTACGGCATTCGCAATGCTTGTATTTCTCCTTGCCCTTGCCGGTATTCCTCCGTCTGCAGGTTTCATCGGAAAGTTCGTGATCTTCTATTCGATCACTGTTGATGCTGTGATACAGGCAAGCGGATGGATGCTGTTCATTGTGATCGTGGCCATATTAAACAGCGCGCTGTCCATCTATTACTACGCCCGTGTTATAAGGTACATGTATGTACTGCCTCCCGCCGGAGAAAGGATAAAGGAGCCTACCCCTTATGTGGTAGCGATTGTACTGGCCCTGATAGGGACGATAGGGATAGGTGTATATCCTGAGCCCTTTATCCAGATGGCAATGGATGCAGCAAAAGTGCTAGGAGTGTGATTTAAATGGCAGATTGTAATTTGTGCGGCGTTTCAAGACCCACCCTGTGCCCTGTAAAAGTGAATGACCCGAGTGTTTCATCAGCGTACCCTACAGGTACATGGCGGGGCATTAATGAGGAGTGCCTTCATAGCTGTCATGAGGCAAACCTTAACAGGGTACCTATAAGAGCAAAGAAGTGCGATCTGTGCGGCATAAAAAATGCACCTCTTTTCCAGGTTAAGGTCAGTGTACCGATCTTCCAGGAGCCTTACCACAGGGCGATCAGTAAGGCTATTTGCGAGAGCTGTCTTGGGGCATGCGAAGAATCAATACAGAGGCGCGAAGCTGAGAAGAAAGAGGCGCACCATTAATTTTTTAACTGAAGCAGCTTTAGAATAAAGATTTATTCGACAGAGCATCGGCATAGATGTTCTCTTCCCTTGTTATCCATTTAAACCTCAATCTCTCAAAGCTATTACTTAATTTTTTTGCCTCATGGAATAATGGCATGAGATTACTGCTTCTTACCCTGTACTTCCCTGTGATCTGTCTTATGATCAACTGGCTATCCCCCCTCACCTCCAGTTCCCTGCACCCATGATCCTTTGCAAGCTTTAACCCCTCAATCAATGCGCTCCACTCTGCGATATTGTTCGTCCCTGTGCCCAGGAATTTTGAGAGATCTTTTACCTTCTTTCCGTCCCTGAACAAAACAACTCCTATAGCCATAGGCCCTGGATTACCCCTGCACGCACCGTCAAAGAATAATATGCAGCTCATAGTTATGCTATACAGGTATATCCCACAACGGATACCACCGCTCTACATCCTTCTCAATAGGAAGCTCTTTATCCATAACAGAGCGAAGCCTGAACTCGTAGGTAGAGTCCCTCTGTTTTCCTTTTGGCACGAATGGGTAGAATCTTGCCTGTTTATAATTGTATATCCAGTAAACCGTAGATTCATTCCCGAATTTAAAAACAGCACACAGAAGCTGCTCATCAAACCCGTGCTCTGCCAGTGTCTGGCTCACAAGGTATAATGTGGCTACAAGATCCTCAAAATGTTCATCATTCAATATAACCCAGAGGTATCCATACGAATCCTTCTGCATCTTATAGGTGGTATTCGTCTCCTGACAGCTTCGTTGAAGCAATTCACTTATCTCGATCTGGGCATTCCTGAACCTTGAAGCTTCAATAGGTCTAAAACAGATGCCTGCGCCTTTTGATATCAGGTTAAGATTGGTACTAAGCGTGATGTAGGCTGTGGACATTGCAAACAATCTATCAGGTTTTGGTTTTGGGAGTTTGCTTCTGCCAAGCAGCGTATCCAGGAGACCCATTTAAAACTCCATCCTCCTCTCCATCTCCTCAAGCGCACGTATACGTTTCTCTACTGGCGGATGCGTTGAGAAAAAATCCATCACCGACTCACCTGATATCGCAGGGATAATGAAGAACGCCTTCATACCTTCCACTTCCCTTAAGTCGCGTGATGGTACGCGTTCCATGAGCCCGCTTATTCTCATCAGGGCTGAGGCAAGATGCGAGGGACGACCTGTAATTATTGCCGAACCGCGGTCTGCTGAGAGCTCACGATACCTTGAGAGAGCACGGATGAGAAGAAAACTCAGAATCCATACCACAATTGAGACCACCCATACTATTATCGCAGCGCCTGCGCCTCTTCGATCACGCCCGCCCATTCCGAAAAACAGCATGTTCCGTACAAGGAAAAAGGCAACAGTGGATAGAAAGCTTGCAATAGTGATGACGACCATATCCCGATTCTTGACATGGCTCAGCTCATGTGCAAGCACGGCCTCAAGCTCGGGCTGGTTTAACCGCTGCATCAGGGAAGTGGTGACTGCCACAACTGCGCTTCCTTTGCTCTTTCCCGTTGCAAAGGCATTGGGAACATTGCTGTTCACAACAGCGATCTTTGGTTTTGGAAGATCAGCTATAGCGCAGAGTCTTGACACTGTCTCATGAAGGCGCGGTTCCTCTTGTTCACTCACAACACGTCCCCCAACGCTCCAGAGCACAAGCTTATCTGATAAGAAGAACTGGATAAACAGGAAAAATCCTGCAAAAATAATTAGATAGAATGTACCGACCCCTCCATATGCCGACAAAATAACCAGAAAGAAAAGATAGAGTGCGGCAAGCAGGAACATGGTCAATATCATGCGGGCCTGCAGTCCATAGTCATGGTACCATTTTTTCATTTTATGTTTCTCCCAGATTAACAATGTAGTTGATTATATTAAAAATTGGCGCTGGCTACGATGCAGCAAATTACATATAGAATCACAGATTAATAAAAACGAAGGTACATAAATGCAAAAACTTAGATTTACAATTAAAGGCAGTAAGGTGCATGATGCTGGTTACAGAGTATTGCTTGTCAATAAAGCCCTTTCTCTAGGTGTAAATAACTTTAATACGTTCAATACGTATATCAACAGCACTCAGGCAGTAATAGCAATCATTGAAGCTGGTGACGAAGTAATCGAGGAATTTAAAAATTTTGTTCTCACTTTTACTCCCAAAGAGGCTATTGTAGAAGATATATCTTTTGAAGGATATAAGAGCACAGTTCCGCCTATAGAGCGCGTGATGCAGGCATTCCAGATGGAACAGTGGGGAAAGGGCATCCCAATACTTTTGAGAATGCTGGAAGGGCAGGATAAAATGCTGGAAAAGCAGGATTCTTTAATAAAAGTGACTGAAAAGGGATTCGCTGATATGAAAACAGGGTTCAGGGAGGTCAAGGAGGAAATTCATCTGGTGCGGGATGACTTCCGTGAGATGTTCATGCACGAGGTCAGCGAACTCAGAGGCGAGATAGCGGAGATAAAGGCTACGCTTTCAAGGATGCAGGAAGCGGAATAAAAGGAGATTCTACAAAACATATCAGTAAGATCTCAAATTACTCTACCATCTGTGTGTATCTGCGGTTCTGTTTACTATATCCTGACTTCATCAATCAAAAACGGTGGGTAGAAGATACCATTCTCAGTGATTATTGCGCTCACATACTCCATTGGAGTGGCATCAAATGCAGGGTTATACACCTCAACATCAAGCGGTGCTATCTGATGGCTTCCGAAATATCTCATCTCGCCAGGGTCTCTTAGCTCGATCTCGATCTCATCCTCCATGCGCTCAAAATCGAACGTGGAGACGGGTGCAGCCACGTAGAACGGTATATCATGCTCTTTTGCAAGGACAGCATGTGTATAAGTCCCTATTTTGTTAAACACTGCATCCTGTGTGATCCTGTCAGCTCCCACGATCACTTTATCAACCATGCCTTTTCGCATCACATGGCCCGACATGCTGTCTGTAATAAGGGTAACCGGAATCTTATCCTGGACCAGCTCCCAGGTGGTGATGCGGCTCCCCTGGTTCAGGGGTCGGGTTTCGCATGAGATAACTTTTATATCCTTTCCTTCAGCGCGTGCAGAGCGGATAACGCCAAGGGCCGTCCCCCAGTCAACACAGGCAAGCCTGCCGGCATTGCAGTGGGTCATGACAGTATCGCCGTCTTCAAGTAATGATGCGCCATATTCGCCCAGCCGCATATTCTTCTCCACATCCTCATCAGCTATGGCTTTTGCTTCATCGAGGATGAACATCCTTGCTTCTTTTATATTCCTTGCATCCTCGACTGCACTGATAACACGGTTAACACTCCATGAAAGATTCACGGCAGTAGGTCTTGTAGCGATGATCGTTTTGCCGGCATTCTCGATATCGTCCATCAATTCATTGAGAGAAGATGCATTACTTTTAAAAGCAGCCAGGGCTATACCAAACCCTCCTGCAGCTCCAAGAGCAGGTGCTCCCCTCACGCGCAGGCGCTTTATGGCCTCGCACAAAGAATCAACCGTGCTGCACTCGATCACTTTATATTCCCCTGGAAGAAGGGTTTGATCTGTCATGGTAATACTGTTTTTCTTATAGTCCCAGTCTATAGTCCTCATTGTATTCGTTTTATACTCCCGTTACATATTTAAACACTGCCGTTTTACTAAAAATTCATGATAGTTGTAAAAATAGGCGGGAGCCTGATACACTGTGCAAAATGGCTTGTAAAAGAGATAACCGATTACTCACATGCAAGCGGGCAGAGAATACTGATAGTACCAGGAGGTTCGATCTTCGCCGATATGGTACGAAAAGTGAATGCTTCGCAGGAAGCATCTCACTGGATGGCAATACTTGCAATGGAACAATACGGCTATTACCTGGGTGATGGAACCCGGGTAAGGCTGATTTATGATCCTGGCGCTGTTGATGGAGTATGCATTCTTCTGCCGTACAATCTCCTGAAAAAAGAGGATGAGCTGCCGCACACATGGGATGTAACCTCTGATACTATAGCCGCATGGGTCGCACTCAGGCTTAAAGCCAGGTTTATTAAAGCAACTGATGTGGATGGGATATATATCAGTGGAACATTGAAAGAAGAGATTCAGGCATCTGAGATTACAGGTATACAGACATGCGTGGATGCACAGCTTCCTCATTTTCTCATAAGAAATAAGATGAACTGCGAGATAATTAACGGAAGCTGTCCCGGTAGATTGATAAATGCTTTTGTGGGCTATTCAATCGGGACACTTATAAAAGGATAGATTTAATAACTTTTGATTCTATGAAAGTCCAGACATAAGGAGAATATTATGGCTAGAGTTGAAGCAAAAAAATGTGTATCGTGCGGAGTAAATCTTATTGAGCGCGGTTATGCGCGATTTCCATGCCCGCAGTGTGGAACAGAACTTGGAAGATGTATTAGCTGCAGGCATCAGAACAATCCTTATAAATGCCCTGTGTGTGGATTTGAGGGGCCGTGAAGAAGATGGGAGAAGTAGCAGCTAAAATAAGAGTAATGCCCTCTGGTATGGACGTTGATTTAAATAAGCTTAAAGACGACCTTGAAAAAGTAATTCCAAAGGGGGCACGACTGCACGGATTCACTGAGGAACCAGTTGCTTTTGGTCTAAAAGCCCTCATGGTAGTAGTTAGAGTAGGCGACATTGAAGGTGGAACTGAGAAAGTCGAAGAGGCCTTCAGTAAAGTAAATGGGGTAGAAAGTGTATCTGTGATAGAACTTGGCAGGATGTAGAAATATTACTTCCTGTGTATCATATTATTTTACGGGGCCTGTAGATCAGGGGTAGATCGTTGCGTTCGCAACGCAAAGGCCGCGGGTTCGAATCCCGCCGGGTCCATTTCTCCTAATTTACAAACAGATAATACAATGGTTCCAGAACTTTCAGTTATATAAGCTCACAAAGAAGCTTGGAATTGCCGACCTGCGGGAATATATTGGCATACGTAAGTAGTACTCCAATTACAATCCTTTCGATCCACGCATTCATCATTATCACCATCATTGTAAACAATTATACACAGTGGAAAAGCTTATATATTGCAATAATCTTAAGTGGCTCAGAGAAGATAATTAAAAGAGCACTAGGTAGCTGGCAGGGTAAATTATGCATAAGGCCAGCTACATGCATTGACCAACTAAAAAGGCAGTCAGCACTGCTTATTTTTGGGATCCACAAGTATAAACCTGTCGGATAAAGGGAAACGTGCTGATGATTACCTTCTCTGTAAAAACGCGTGGTGACGTGGTGAATAAAAACGAACAGAGAAAAAAATCAGTTCTGTAATAAAAAAGGAGGAAATATGAAAATAAGAGTAGTAACAGTAGCATTGTTGATCCTGGTTGCAGCAACTGCGATCCCATCAATGGCAGCAGGTGAAAAGATCGAGATCGATGATGACGAGAACAAAGTAATGTTTCAGAAATTTAAGGAAGGCGATATATGGAGTATAATCCTCTGGAATGCATCTACCAATGCTCTGGCCTACCAGTTCAATGGTACGATTGGAGAGCAAAATACAACGCTGGATGGTAAAACCTGGAAGGTCTGGTTTAACTGCGTTTCACCCGGCGCTCTGAAGCATGGGATTTTATACAGCATAAAGCCAGGAACCTATAACGTAAGTGCGAGTGGAGTAACTGGCGGCAATCTAATTTCGGCAGATCCTGGCATAATAACTATATTAAAATCAGATGGTGATGAATACTCTCCATGTGGCGGGCCAATACCCCCGGTTCCAGAGCTAAGTACAGTCGTCCTTGTCTCGTCAGGGCTGCTTGGAATACTGTTTATTTCAAGAAGATACAAGAATTAATTTATAGCTGATACTCATGCTGCTCCTCTGTATTTTTTTCTTTGGCAGCATGGATCTCAGTTCCTTATGCCTGACGGGGTAGTTGATCACTACGACCAAAATGTTCAATAGCATCTAAACAGAATAGTGATCAAAACAATAATGGCACCAGATCTTACTTCGGATATCACATTTTTCATTTCTGCATTTACGGCCATATTCTCAATAGTCAATCCTGTCACCGGTGTGATGACTTTTATCTCTGTAACCTCGAATATGAACCAGGCTGATAAGCGCCATGTTGCAGAGCGTTCCGTATCAATTGCCTGCGTCATGGCGATCATCTTCGCGATATCAGGTGGACTTATATTAAGATTCTTTGATATCACAACAGATTCACTGAGAATCGCAGGAGGAATATTGCTTTTCCTTGTAGCTATGGATATGCTATTTGCAAGAATTACGCGGGAGAGCATCACATCCGAGGAACTATCGGATGCAGTGCACAGGGAAAATATATCAGTCTTCCCGATGGCAATGCCCATGTTAACAGGACCGGGGGCAATTACAACAATTATCCTGTTTATGGAAAGAGCAGAACATATTGATCTAAAACTGATGGTGATATTCGCTATCCTGGTTACATTTGCCATTACTTTTTTAATTTTCTGGTTCTCTGATTATTTTAATAAGGTAGTTGGAGTAACAGGTACACTGTTATTGACACGACTGATGGGGCTTTTCCTTGCGGCTATAGCTGTTACTTTTATATCTAATGGAATTAAAGGCATGTTTTTAAGTTAGGCCGATCGTTAAAGAGTAATGGATTGAGATTAACATGGATATCCTGGTAGTAACTGGAAGACTGGCAGAGAATGCCGTAAGGAAGTCGGTGCAGGACATGGCTGATGTTCTTGTTCTGGATATAGAGGTCGCTTCGTTTATCACTCCTACCCTGCTCAGGTGGTATCTTTATGATAAAAGGTATGATCTTATATTGATTCCAGGTCTGGCATCAGGTGATTTCAGGGCGCTTGAGAGGGAATCAGGCATGCCTATCCTTCTTGGCCCAAAACATGCTGTTGATCTTGGTTTTGTGCTCTCATACAGTGAGGATATTACCTTTTCCAGAGAAGTCCCTGCCTGTGAACTGCTAACCATGGTGAGGCGCACAAATGCTTTCGAGAAAATAGCCGAACTTGAGGAGAGATCTGTATCGCCATTTATTATGAAAGGAGTGAAGCTTGGCGGGAATTCACGTATGAAGGTAATGGCCGAGATCGTAGATGCAGGCCATCTATCCCGGCAGGAGCTAATGGATAAAATACTATACTTTGTACAGAATGGGGCTGATATTATCGACCTCGGGATCTCTCTGGATACAGAACCAGACGAGGTTAGAACTGCTGTTGAAGTAGCAAGATCTGCAACTCTGGTGCCCATTAGTATCGATACGCTTGATCCCCTGCTAATCAATGCAGCTCTGGATACAGGAGTGGATGCTGTACTGAGCCTGAACTCCGAGAACATCGATGAGGTAAAAGAGAACATTGTTCAAAATTCGGCTACTGCAGTTATAATCCCTGATTGCGCAGGTGATTTAGAGAGTTTATTTAATAATATTGAATCAGCAAGGAATTCGGGAATCAACAATATTATAGCAGATCCTGTGCTTGAGCCGCCGGGTTATGGATTAGTGGAATCAATCAACAGGTACTATGAGTTCCGAAAGCGTGACCTGACAACACCACTTTTTTTTGGTGCGGGCAATGTCACAGAACTGATAGATGCAGATTCAATCGGTATTAATGCCATACTTGCTGTAACTGCCATGGAACTTGATGCCAGTGTTTTATTCACGCCTGAGTACAGTGATAAAGCCCACAGCAGCGTATCTGAGCTAAAGACTGCATCTATTATGATGGCGCTTGCAAGAGAAAGAGGAAGCGCTCCCAAGGACATGGGGATTGATCTCCTTAAGATAAAGGAGAAAAGAAGACGTGCGTTTAGCACTATGCCTGAAGATGTAATCGAAGCTGAGGGCAGTGAAAGATGGCATCTTGACACGGCAGGGTGCTTTAAGATCGATATCACAGATGACCGGGTCATGAATGGGAAGCTCTATCCAGGAAAGATCATAGCAAGAAATAGAAATAACTCAATTGCTGGAACCACAGCAAAGGAAGTTCTTGATACTATCATCAGGCTTGGATTGGTCTCACGGCTTGATCATGCTGCTTATCTTGGTAGAGAACTTATGAGGGCTGAACTTGCCCTGAAATTCAAGAGGAGCTATTCACAGGATGATGAATTTTGATATAATAAAAAGATTAACAGATGATAACGAGCTATCTGAGATTCTCTATCAAGCAATGGGTAATGAGCCGATGGGCATAAAAGAGGGCACAAGGCTGCTTGAATCCAGTAACCTTAACCTTCTGGGCGCAGCAGCAGATGTTTTGCGAAAGCGAAGTGCAGGTGATCTGGTTACCTTTGTTGTGGACAGGAATATAAATTATACCAATATCTGCTCTTCAAAATGCAGGTTCTGCGCATTCTACAGGGAGCCTGATGCGGAGGATGCGTATGTCCTGACGACCAAAGAGATTCTCTCAAAGGTAGATGAGGCTGTCAGGTTAGGCGCAACCCAGATCCTGCTCCAGGGAGGATTGAACCCGAATATCCAGGTTGAATACTGTGAGCATCTCCTCACACAGGTCAAAAAAAGGTTCAATGTCCAGATGCATGCTTTTTCCCCGCCTGAGATAGTGCATATATCAAAGTTATATGGCGCCAGTATCAGGGAAACGATCCTGCGGCTCCATGATGCAGGGCTTGATTCAATACCGGGCGGAGGCGCTGAGATACTGGATGACAGGGTGCGGGGTTATATCTCGCCCGGCAAGATCGGGTGGGAGAAGTGGCAGGAGGTGATGCTGTCCGCCCATTCCCTGGGTATTCCCACCACTGCAACCATGGTCTTCGGGCATGCCGAGACTCTGGAGGAGAGGATAAAGCACATTATCAGGATACGTGATATGCAGAAAAAGTACAGCGGGTTTACTGCCTTTATACCCTGGAGCTTTCAGTCAGAGAATACGCAGTTAAGTGGGAATTCAACTGGCATGGATTACCTCAAGATGGTCGCAGTATCGCGCATCCTTCTCAACGGGTACATCAAGAATATCCAGGCCTCCTGGGTCACACAGGGCATTTCAGTCGCCCAGGTTGCGCTGAACTATGGTGCGAACGACCTTGGAGGAACGATGATAGAGGAAAACGTTGTTCGGGCTGCTGGAGTGCCTTTTCACAGCAAGAGCGTGGATGAGCTTGTGCATGCTGCAAAGAGATTGGGGCGGCCTGTGGCAAAGCGGGATACGCTGTATAATGTGATAGAGAGGTACTGAATATTTAATTAAATATCACCTGTTTTTTTAATCCCAGCAGTAAAAAAATTACTGCCAGGGTCAGCAGAAGGTGTAACATTTCAAGTAATTCAGAAACAACAGGATCAACAATATTATCAAAAGGCCCATATCTGTAGAGTTCTTTAATAGAAAAAACAATTATACTGAGCCCAAAGAAAGCAAATGGAATTTGAATTCTTGTACCTCTATTAGAGAATTCTTTTTTAAAGTCCTTTATTAGAATTAAAACTAATAAAATAAGAGCCTGACCTAATGCGCCATTTAACAACTCCAGATATAACAGAGTCAAACCTACCATTCCTTTGTTTTAAATTAAAGTATCCGATTCTTTCAGCGGAATACTTCCCTATTCCCATATACGGGTTAAAAAGTAATAATAGATAAACGTTTCTATACGTATATTATTGAGCGGATTTGATTGCATAAAGGCATTCATGGCTGATTTTGTACGTTTATCACTATGCTATATTGCTTAGTCGGTAGCGTAAAAGGTATTACTTTAGCTAATTAATTATATATTCTCTGAGAACATTGTCTATATAAAATGCTGAACACTCAATCCACAGACGGGGTATCAAATTTAATAAAGAATAAATGGAAGATCGCACTGTCAGTTATTATTCTATTAGTCACTGCCATGTTCCTGTATATTCTACGCCCGCTGCTGGATGGCATAGTCCTGGGGATAGTCCTCGCATATGTTGCAAGACCTATGAAACAGTATCTTGACAGGTACGTCCCGAGATTATCTCCCTACATTGCTACATTTGCTATTGTTTTCCCAATTTTTTTGATAATCGGCTTAGGTATTATTGAACTTTTCAATCAGATTCTCTGGGTGATTCAAAATCAGGAATATGTGGTTGGATTATTATTGAGCCTTGTTGAGAGCTTTGATCCCCCGGATTTCGTTCGGGACAGGACCAGGGATATTATATTGAATTTTACTTCATATCTTGCACCTATAATAAGTGAATTGCGTATAGGTGATATTGCCAGGACGTCGATAATTGCTGCTATTAATATCCTCATTGCTATTCTACTCGGTTTCTACCTGCTGGTTGATGGCAGCCGTCTTGTTGGAGGGATAACAGAGGTAATCCCGCAGGAAGTGGGTGATTTCTCTCAAAGGTTCCTCAAGCATTTTGATGGGATCCTCTCTGCGATATTCATAGGAAATGCCTATACCGCAATCGTAGATGGACTGTTATCATTGATCATTTTCTCCATATTTGGTTTCTCAAACGTTCTGGCGCTCTCGGCTCTTATGCTCATTGCAGCAATAATTCCAATATTTGCAGGCTGGATGGTGATTGTACCGCTTGCAATCTATAGATATTTTATTGAAATGGAGACTCAGAGCGCAATTATTTTTCTTATAGTTTCGTTCGTGGTGATAATAGCCCTGCCTGAGCTCTTAATCAGGCCATATATTATCAATGTACAATCAAGAATACACCCGATGCTGATCATTATAGCATTCACAGGCGGCGGTCTGGTAGGCGGCATTGCCGGGTTCTTTATAGCACCGATCCTGCTTGGGGCGATAGTTGCAGCATATCGGGCGAATGCGGAACTCATGAATACAGGGCATTTTTAGGCTGTATGCCGGGTACGATGGGTTTATAACAGATTAGGGCGAAACCGCAGGATATAAAAAATGACCGATATTAGAGAGCGGCTTTTGCATCTGGGTTATCATGATACCGGTGCACAGGCTATCCTTGACGAACTCGATACATTATTTAAAGAGATAGGTTTCGATTCGATAAAACAAGCAACAGATACTGCTCTGGAAGCAAAGGATACGGTCGGATTGATCAGTTCACTAAGGGACATGATGGTTCTATTGGAGCATAAGGGATACTACCGCCCTGATGCTCCCACCAGGCTGATAAGACTTCTTGTTAATGGTCTGAATCCCGGGAATGAGGATATATTTGCTATTCTGGATAAGGCTAGAATCCCCCGGGAAGAGAAAATGAAAGAGCAGGAATTCCTTGCATCCTGCGCTGCGATCACCCAGCTTGGTTATATACTCCTGAGCAGTCTCGTACCTGAAGTAAGGGCTGCCAGTTCTGGGCCTCATGTCTTTATCATAATAGACAGTTTCTCACACAATTCAGTGATACTCGTAGATTTCAGCATTGGGTCGATCAGGGAAATAGGGATCGTGCATTATCACAGAACAGAGAATTATTACAAGTTAAAAGACCTATCTGGACTGGATGAGGAGACCTCAGGGCTCCTAACAGAGTATTACTCTTTTTTCAGTGTTACCTCTGACATCGGCCTGAGCCACAATATTCATAACAACCTGGGTATCGCGTATGATAAGATGGGCAGGTACGGGGAGGCTATCGAAGAACTAAAGGAAGCGCTCAGGCTTGATCCCGGCTATATTGAAGTGCACAACAATCTTGCCGTCACCTACAGCAGAATGGGAATGTTCGATGAAGCGATTCTGGAACTTGAAGAGGCTATCAGGCTCAGACCGGAATATACAGAGGCTCACAGCAACCTGGGCAATATCTATGCAGGGCTTGGAAGATACGATGAGGCAATCCGAGAGCTGGAAGCGGCGATCAGGCTCAACCCCGGCTATGCTGGCGCACATAATAACCTTGGGGATATCTATGCCCTGCAAAAGAGAAATGAGGAAGCAATAGAGGAATTCAGGGAGGCTATCCGGCTTGACCCCGACTATTCCCCTGCCCGCAACAACCTCGGGAGTATCTATGCTGAGGTGGGCAGGTACGAGGACGCGCTCAGGGAGTTCCAGGAGGCCATAAGGCTAAATCCTGAGTTTCCTCTGGCCTACCACGGCCTGGGGTTAGCCTATTATAGCCTTGGCAGTTATGAAAGGGCGTCCCATGCATTGATAAAGGCGGTCTATCTCGATCCTGAACTCCTTGAATATGTGCCTGATAAGTTAGGTCTCAAAGTAAGACAGGGCGCCTTGAGGTTAAAGGGAAGAGAATAGATTGATTCTTTTTAAAATTCTACCCTCTTATAAAAGGCTTCTTTTATTCTCTCCGCTGCAATAATGTAAAACACCACAATCATCCACATAATAAGAAAAAACGAAACCGAAAGCGGACTAAATTCAAATATCTTCTTAAGTGGGGTAAAAGGTAAAAGAGATGTACCTACGATAATAAGCAGTGTAGCTGTGAGCAGGTACTTTCCAGGCATACTCTTAAAGAAAGGTCTCCTGGTTCGAATAACAAGTATAATCATCGAAGCTGAGATAACAGATTCAATAAACCAGCCAGTTCTGAATTGATCCACTGTAGCATGGAGGATGAGCAACAGAGCGCCAAATGTGAGATAGTCGAACACGGAACTTAGAATACCAAAGATGATCATAAAAGTACGAATGAACCTGATGTTCCAGCGTCGGGGCCGATCAACCATCTCATTATCCACACTATCGGTTGCTATGGTCATCTCAGGGAAGTCAGTCATGAGATTATTGAGTAGAATCTGTTTGGGCAGCAGGGGAAGAAATGGAAGGAACAGTGATGCTCCTGCCATGCTGAACATGTTCCCAAAATTTGCACTCGTCGCCATAAACACATACTTTAATGTGTTAGCAAAGGTCACCCTTCCCTCGCGCACACCCTGAGCAAGGACAGATAGGTCCTTCTCAAGAAGTACAATATCGGCAGCATCCTTGGCAACATCCACAGCACTATCAACTGAGATACCAGCATCGGCAACGTGGAGTGCTGGCGCATCATTAATCCCATCCCCCATATAGCCCACAACATTTCCAGCTCTCCTAAGAGCCAGAATAATGCGTTCTTTCTGATTTGGCTCGATCTCAGCAAAAATATTTATATAGTTCACCTGCCTGAGCAGTGCCTCATCACTCATCAGGCGAAGATCATGGCCTGTAAGGATCTGTGGATCTGACAATCCCACCTGTTTGCTGACACTGGCAGCGACCAGTCTGTTATCTCCTGTGATGATCTTCAGTGAAACGCCAAGGTGCCTCAGATGGTCTATGGCCTCTGCGACTCCGGATTTGGGTGGATCATAGAAAACAATGAATCCTAGAAAGGTCATGCCAGCCTCATAGTCCTTTGTTATAATCGAGATAGAGCCGATATCCCTGTATGCAATTCCCAGCACGCGAAAGCCTTCGCCGCTTAGCCTCTCAAAGCGCTGCAGGATCTGCTCCCGTGCAACATCTATATCCACTATTATCCCTCTTGATATCTCTGCTGATGTGCACAGAACCAGCACGTTGTGCAGTGCACCTTTGGTCACCATAATATGCGTATCTTCTTTTGAAACCAGAATGCTAAGTCGCTTGCGGATAAAATCATACGGCACTTCATCTAATTTTCTGTAGGCTGAGAGATCGAACGTTCGATGGGCTCGGATAGCTTTGTCGATCGGGTTTACAAAACCTGATTCGTAAATTGCATTAAGATAGGCATACAGAAGGACCTTTTCGCTTTGATTGCCATCAACATCAAGTGCAGCCTGAATGCGCATTACCCCTTCGGTCAGGGTACCTGTCTTATCTGAGCACAGTACGTTCATACTGCCAAAGTTCTCTATCGATGCAAGCCGCTTGACAATGACCTTCTGGCGTGCCATTCGTTTTGCGCCATGGGCAAGATTGACGCTTATTATCGCAGGCAGAAGCTGTGGAGTAAGACCAACAGCGAGTGCTAAGGCAAAAAGAAAAGATTCCAATATCGGGCGTGCCAGGTAGGCGTTGATGGCGAAGATTGTAATTACAAGCAACAGTGTAACTTCGATGAGAAAATACCCGAACCGCCTGACACCGTGCTCAAATTCAGTCTCAGGCGGCCTGAATTCCAGATGCTTAAAAACTTTACCGAATTCGGTCTCAGCCCCGGTATATAAAACCATAGCTTTGGCTGTGCCACTGACCACATGTGTTCCCATAAAGAGACTGTTCGTACGCTGGCCAAGCGGCTTCTCTTTTGGTAAAACACCGGGCACTTTCTCTACAGGATAGGTTTCACCCGTCAGGGCGGCTTCGTTGATAAAGAGATCTCTGGACTCTAATATCAGACAATCTCCCGGGATACCATCTCCTGCGGCAAGAAGAACTATATCTCCCGGTACAACATCTCCAACAGGTATTTCCTTTCTGTCTCTATCGCGAAGCACAGTTGCATTCACACGTACTGTGGATATCAGCCTCTCAACCACATTTGCTGCACCCCATTCCTGCCAGAACCCGAGTAGACCGCTTATAAAAATGATTATCAATATAATAATAGTATCGACCGGATCACCCAGAAAGAATGATAATATTACTGCAAAGATGAGGATAAGAATAATCGGACTCTTGAACTGAGCAAGTAGAAGCATAAGCGCGTCTATTCTCTTCCTTGGTGTCAGGAGATTTGGTCCGTAGCGTATGAGTCGCTGCTGTGCTTCATCACTGGTTAAGCCTTCTTGTGTTGTTTGAAGCCGCTGAAGAAGTTCAGATGCCTGGATGCTCCAGAATGCCAATCGATGCTGGTTCACATAAACGCCTCCACTGTAAGTGCTACCTACATATATCTGCTGAGCCTCTCATTAATATATCATCAGGATACTACATATTATTGATGAGAGATTCCTTGAGGACGGGGTTTAGTTTTGGCATAACATCCGGGATAATCACAACGCTTGGATTAATTGTAGGTTTACATGCCGGCACACATTCAAAATCCGTGATTATCGGCGGCATATTGACCATAGCGATAGCAGATGCGTTCTCTGATGCGCTTGGCATTCACGTCTCTGAGGAATCAGAAAACAGGCATACTACGATGGAGATATGGATCTCAACATTCTCTACGTTTTTGACAAAATTTATTTTTGCGATTACATTTATTGTTCCTATTTATCTATTACCGCTCACAGAGGCAATTATCATAAGTGTAGTCTGGGGGCTGTCCCTGCTTGGAGTCTTCAGCTTCTACATAGCAAAACAGCAAAAAGCAAAACCATGGAAGGTAGTAATGGAACACCTGCTCATAGCATTAATAGTAATAGGTATAACAAATTATGTAGGGGACTGGATCGGGGCAACCTTTGGTTAGCCTGAACCAGGGAGAGAAAATCAAATACTAAATAACAGCATTTTTAGCAGTAGCATATATACTCGGACGAAAAAGAAGGTGAACAAATGAAACTGAATATTGGTGATGCCGATGCTTTCCTTATGGTGAGCGAAAGTGCGCACAGCGCGGATATGTATTATGCGACCGGGTTTTTAGCCCATGACCCGTTCATATACCTATACTCCAGGGACGAGAAGCTCCTTGTCTCTGATATGGAACTTGGGAGAGCAAGAAAAGAATCCAGATTAGAGGATGTACTTCCAGCCTCCAGATATAGTATGATGGAAAAGCTCAGGAAGCTTAAAGATATTGATGCAGCGTATTGTGAGATGATCGTTGAATTTTTAAATTCCGAGGCAGTGAAACGTATCGCAGTACCTTATAACTTCTCAGTACAGCTTGCAGATTGCATGAGGGGGGAAGGCTTTGATGTGCTCCCGGTAAAAAGTCCTTTTCGAGAGATGCGCGAGGTAAAAACAGAACATGAAGTTGCAGCCATAGAAAAAGCCCAGAGGGCGGGTGAGCGGGCGCTTGCAGATGGGATTTCTGCGATCAGGAACGCCTCTGTCAGGAACGGGGTGCTGTGGCAGGAGAACGAGCCTCTTAGAGCAGAGGATGTAAGGGCAATAATCGAGATCTCGCTTCTCTCACTGGGATGCGAGGCACCGGATATCATTATTGCGTGCGGGCGGGGCAGCAGCGACCCCCACTGGCATGGAGAGGGGGAACTGCTTGCTGATGAACCAATTGTTATCGATATGGTGCCGCGCTCAAAAAAAGAGAGGTACTACTCTGATATGACAAGGACGGTAGTGCGCGGAACTCCTGCCGGGGAACTGGAGGATATGTACTCTGCTGCCAGGGATGCACAGGCTGCAGCGATTAATAAGATAAGAGCAGGCATCACAGGCAGTGAGATCCACAACATCGTATGCGATGTGCTGGAAGAGAGGGGATACGAGACCGCAAGGGGCAGGAGCGGAGAGTTCACAGAGGGTTTTATCCACTCAACAGGGCATGGCGTGGGGCTTGATATCCATGAGGGCCCGAACCTGAGTGAAAGTGGCAGGGAACTGAGAGCAGGCTGTGCTGTCACGGTTGAACCCGGTCTCTATTACAGAGAAATAGGAGGAGTAAGGATAGAGGATGTTGTGGTCGTGACCAAAAGCGGATGCAAGAATTTAACTATGTTCGGGAAGAATCTGGTGTTAGATGAATAAGGAAGATGAGATTATAGAGAAATACAGACAGGCCGGGAGAATACTCACAGAAGTACGCGCAGAGGCCGTTAAAAAGGTAGATATCGGCGTAAGCCTGCTTTCTGTTGCTGAGTTCACCGAGAACCTGATACGTGAGAGGGGAGGTGAGCCTGCGTTTCCTGTGAACATATCCAGAAATGATGAGGCAGCACATTCAACTCCATCGTTCGGTGATAAAGCGGTTTTTGGAGAGGATATGGTGAAGCTGGATATCGGGGTACATATAGACGGCTATATTGCCGATACCGCGGTAACTGTTGATCTATCGGGCAACCCGGAGCTTGTCGCTGCTTCAGAATCTGCTCTTGCTGAGGCAATCAAGCTTATCCGTGCAGGTGTGAACACCTCTGATATCGGCGGTGCAATAGAGGACGCAATAGGTTCATTCGGATACAGGCCTGTAATCAATCTCACAGGGCACGGGCTTGAGCAGTATATCCAGCATGCTCCGCCTGCGATTCCGAACAAAAGGATGCCGCACGGGGTGATACTCGATGAAGGGGATATAGTTGCTATAGAACCGTTCGCCACAGACGGTGCAGGAAAGATCTACGATGCAGGGAACGCTGAGATCTATCATCTTGTTTCAGATAAGCCTGTGCGCCATCCCTCAGCCAGGAAGCTGCTTGAGGAGATAAAGAAGTATAAGACACTGCCGTTTGCGAAAAGATGGCTTGGCAACAATATCGATTTTGCCATGGTGCAACTGGTAAAAGCTAATATAATCAGACCATACCCTGTACTGAAGGAAATCGAGGGCGGGCTTATCTCGCAGGCTGAACACACGGTGATCGTTACAGCAGACGGGTGTGAGGTCATAACCAGATGAGGCTTTTTTTTGCTTTTGTTCTCATAGCCCTGACTGCAGGAGCTGGCGGAGCAGAGCGTTTATGGGTTAATGATATTACAGTAAATGAATACAATATGACATGGAACTACATCGAGACTTATACAGGCGCGGATTCAGTAACATACAGGATCAGTATCGATAGCAATAACGACAGTTTTATCAATGCATGGGAGCTCCTGAACGCAGACAGGGAGCTGCGAAAATGGCTTAAAGATACGATTGAGAGAGAACCGGATATCAGGATAGATAACGAGACACGGAGGATCGAGATGATGGATGTTGGCTCTGCATTATCACCTGAGGCCATTGGGGAGGCGCACGCAGCCGGTCCCATCGTGAATGAATACAGCGTCACCTACAGGTTTAAAGACAGCATCCTTAACTCAAGCAGCATATGGTTCCTGGGACAGGCAAATACCCGGGTTACCATTGCTATGCCTGCAGGGGTTGATATCATCAATATCAGCGGCATGGATAATATCACAAAAAATATTACAGATCGTACGGAGATTACAGGATACTTCAGTGAGATATCAAAGGATCGGGGAGAGATAACCCTGAATCTGACAGGGAATACTTCTATTCGGGTACCCGATGCTAATTCTGATGTTAATGTATCAAATACTACTTCGACTGCGCCGGCAGAACCAGAAGAGAACTCAGCAAAGCCCATGGCATTATCAAAGATAAGAGGCGCAGTTATTATCGGGATCGGGTCTGTGATCATCCTGTTGATATATCTCTTTAAGATAAAGAGAAGGTAGCCTGTGGATATTATCTGCGTTTATCTGCGTTCATCGGCGGTTAATAAAATTGAACATAAAATACGGAAATTTAAGAAATAGGCTGTAGATCTAAATGACCCGTGATAAACGCACTGTTAAGTTTACAAAGCCGATTGTATCAGACGAGGAGGGGCTGCGGCTTGCCACACCCGAGATTGTGGCAAAATATATAGCGAAGCGGCTGAAAACAGATATAATCGCGGATTTAGGCTGCGGGATTGGAGGGCAGGTGATCTTCTTTGCAAAAGAATGCAAGAAAGTCTATGCGGTCGAGAGAGATCCGAAAAAACTTGAATATGCAGAAAAGAATTGTGAGACCTACAATGTAAAAAATGTCGAATTCATACTGGGCGATGCGCTATCAGAGAGTACGAAAGCTCAGGTATCAGATGCTGATATCATCTTCTCCGATCCTGCGCGCCCTTTAGCAGAGAAAGAGCGAACACTGGAGAACCTCGAGCCTCCTATCACCGGGATATTGAAGCTCTACTCCGATATCACAGAGAGATTTGCGTTCCATGCCCCGCCGCAGATGCCGCCAGCACGGATAACCCTGGATTGCGAGCGCGAGTACCTGTCACTAAACGGCCAGTTAAATAGACTTACCCTTTATTTTGATGATCTCAAACGATGCGAGCGAAGTGCGGTTGTGCTCCCTGGCGAATCGCATCTCTGCTCCTCTGATGCGCCTTCGATTAAAACAGGTCATCTGAGAGAGTATGTCTATGAGCCGCAGCCCTCTGTAGTGAAAGCAGAGCTTCTAAACGAACTGGCTCAGACAACAGCAGGCGATCAGGTCTTCTATTATAAGGGAGATGAGAGGCGCACCCTTCTTACATCCTCAAAACCTATCGACTCGCCTTTTTTTAAGGATAGTTACAGGGTTGTGGGCAGGACTGAGAGGGATATCCATAAGATGAGGGAGCTCTTCAGGAAAGAAAAGGCAGGAAAAGTTGTCCTGCGTTTTGATGTTGAGCCTGAGAGATACTGGGACATCAGAAAAAAGCTTGAAGAGGGATCAAGAGGTGAAAGGGTCCTGCATGTGTTCGGGTTCGGGGATGAGGTGGTGGTGTGTGAGAAGATGTGATGAGCAGTCATGCAGGGCCAGAACATAGGACCTGACAATCTTTATTACTGATTGGAATCATTTTCTAAAGGGGGTGTGAATAATACGAATAATCAGAGTGACATGCTTCTGGATATCCTAAAAGAAGCTATATCGATTGAGATCTATGGAAAGGAGTATTACTCGATATTCAGCGACATTGTTGAGGACGATAATCCAAAAGCGCTGTTCAGAGAACTTTCGAAGTATGAGGCGAAGCATCAGGAACTGATTGAGAAGGAATACAAAAGGATCTCAGGGAGGTCAATTGATATCAAGGTGCTGGATGAGGAGAACACAGAGAGAGCCAGGCGTATATTTCCAGAACCCCTGCGGCCTCTGAATATAGAGGAGACAAAGGACGTACTTAAGCTCGGGATCAAAGTTGAGGAGAGATCTATTGAACTATACTCAGGCAGCGCACAAAAAACAGAGGATATATCAGCCAGGGATCTGTTCCTGAGACTCGTGCATTTCGAGGAGGGGCACAAGGAGACGCTTATTGAGGCACTGGATCATCTTGAGCAGGTGGGCTCGTGGTACGGTTATTCTCCTCTTGAGATAGAGGGTTGAATGGAGCGCCTGCTCTTTGGTACGGCAGGCACACCGACCAGTTCAAAAAGAAAGAGCAGCATCTCTGGAATCAAGCAGACCCATGAACTCGGTCTCGGGTGTATGGAACTCCAGTTCCTGCATGATGTCAGGATGGGTGAAAAAACAGCGCGTACCGTGGGTGAAGTGGCAAAGGAACTCGATATTAAATTAAGTGCTCATGCACCA
The DNA here is from genome assembly GCF_000685155.1 of Candidatus Methanoperedens nitratireducens. Taxonomy (GTDB): domain Archaea; phylum Halobacteriota; class Methanosarcinia; order Methanosarcinales; family Methanoperedenaceae; genus Methanoperedens; species Methanoperedens nitratireducens. Next base: position 133,876 of record NZ_JMIY01000002.1, on the reverse strand, counting down.
TACTATACAAATCTCAATACATACGGTGCAAAATTTTTTGTGAATAAGGGCAGAATACTGCAGTCAGCAAAGATCGCAAGTATATGCGGGGCAAGAAGCGTGGTGATCCATGCTGCATCCTACCAGAGGGACATACCGCAGGCTGTGTACGAGAGAGTAAAAAACACCCTTGGCAGTATCCAGAAACAATTAAGGGACGAGGGTATGGATATCACACTGCGGGTTGAGACGACTGGACGCAGGTCGCAGTTCGGGAATCTTGATGAGGTGCTTGCCCTGACCGAAGTAGAAGGAGTTTTGCCGTGCATCGATTTCCCGCACCTGCATGCAAGGACAGGAAGATATGACTCAGGTGAGGAATTTGCACTGGTTCTGGCGCAGGTGGAGTATACGCTTGGACATGAGGGGCTCAACGATATGTATATACACGCTACTGGAGTAGAAGCCTGGGAAAAAGAGAGAAGGATGCATTTTGCACTCGAAGAACCAGATTCTAAATACAAGGAGCTGGCACAGGTTTTTTCTGATTTCGATGTTAGGGGTATGGTGATCTGCGGATACCCCAATCTTGAGAAGGATGCGCTTGAGTTAAAAAGGGAATATGAATAAAAAGTCTCAAAAAACGATGCCCTTATCTATTATCTGCATATAAATACAGGTAGATGGACGAGCTATCATCAATAATAGAAAAAATACAGGCTTCAGAGGATCTGGATTTCGAGGATGGCATGCTGCTGATGGAATCCCGGAACCTTTCCCTCATCGGTGCGCTTGCGGATTATGCGCGCAAAAAGACCGTGGGAGACAGGGTCATGTTCATATCTAATTGCCATATCAATTACACAAACATCTGCGCCTCAAAATGCAGGTTCTGCGCGTACTTCAGGGACAGGGAGCAAAAAAGCGCTTTTACCCTTACTATTGATGAGATAATGGAGAAAGCAGAAAAAGCATGGAAAATGGGCGCAACTGAACTGCATATCGTTGGCTCTCTTAACCCGGAGCTTCCTTTTGAATATTACGAGGACGTGCTCAGTCATCTCAATGAGAAGTATCCTGCTATGTCGCTTAAGGCATACACCGCTGTGGAGATTGCATACCTTGCAGGGAATTCAGGAATGAGTATAAAAGAGGTGCTCTTGCGTCTGAAAAGAGCAGGGCTCACAAGCCTTCCAGGAGGCGGAGGCGAGATATTCAATGAGGAAACAAGGAAAAAGATCTGTCCTGACAAAATAAGCGGCGAAGAGTGGCTTGAGGTCATGGGGACAGCACATCGCCTTGGAATAAAGAGCAATGCTACGATGTTATACGGCCACATCGAGACACACTCAGATATTGTAGACCATATTCTCAGGCTAAGGGAATTGCAAAAAAGAACAGGCGGGTTCCAGGCATTTATCCCCCTGAGATTCCATCCTGATAATACAGATCTGCAAAAAACCGCCAGGATACGATACGGTCCCACAGGTTTTGATGACCTTAAAATAACCGCCATCTCGCGCCTTTTGTTAAACGGCTATATCAACAACATCAAGGCCTACTGGGTCATGGTGGGTGAAAAGATCGCACAGATCGCGCTTCACTATGGCGCAAACGATATTGACGGTACCGTGATGGAAGAGCGCATCACACATGCTGCAGGCGGCGCTACGCCTGAGTATATGCCAAAAGACAGGCTGATTCATTTAATAAAAAGTGCTGGCAGGATTCCGGTTGAGCGAACCACGAACTATGAAGTGATAAAAGAATATAATTAAGCTAAGAGATCTTTTAATCGCTCAACAAGTTCCTTCTTTATGGTAGAATTACGGTCCCCGCCGCATACACATCCTCTGACCCCGATGATATCAGGCGATATGCGTCTTAAGGATGGAATATCATCAAACTTTATAGTACCTGCAATGGCTGTTTGAAGTCCATAGTCTTTTGCACCTGATACGAACTCAACCAGTTCCTGCTCTTCAAGGAACTCAAATGTGGAGCGACCGTCCTTTATACCCGTATCCATCATTACAACATCAACACCCGCCCTGGCACCAATGGAGGGAAGTTCAAACGGCGAGATAGAATTGATCCGCCGGTAATCTGAATAGCCTGAGGCAACTACTTTTTTATTTTTATCAAAATCTTTTACAGAGCGGACAATGCCGGTCAGCATATCCAGTGCCTGCTCTCCTGTCTGGATATCGTATAATCCCACCTTGATGTATTCAGCCCCTGCAACAGCAGCACCCAGTGCAGCAAGTGAGGCAGTTCCCGGCTTATAATTAAAATCTCCTATTGTAGCGCTAACAGGTACGGAACCTGCCACTTTCTTAACAGCGCTTATCATCCAGGGAAAATTAGCACCAAGTGAGCCTTCTTTTGGGTTCTTAACATCGATTATATCCGCTCCGCCAAGTTTGCAGGTATTTGCCTCTTCTATGTTGATAGGGCTTACGAGTAACTTCATAACTATTAAACCAGATAACGTCTCTTGTACATTTATGTTTCGAATTTGTTATGCTACACTAAATTTATGTTGCATCTGTTAAGAACTGTCGATCGAAGATGTTGCTGAACTGATTGCAGGAAGAGTAACCGGTTCTTTGATTCAAGAAATAGCCAGAGAAGAAAGAAACTCACTCAGGAATGAGAAAAAGCGACCATGGTCAATAAAAACGAGGAGACCATTCAGAGGCATAATCGATAGGGTCGAGATAACCTTTAGAGAAAGCATAGAGCTGGCAGAAAAAGTAGCCAAAGAATTTGGCTCTCCATTTGAACTCTCGAACAGAGGCAGACCTCAGGAATATGATCCAATAAAACTGGCAGCCGCCATACTGGTCAAAGGAATGAGGTCATTTGTGGATCTCTCCACAGATTTAAAAAATATTGAATATGATATGACAATTAAAGGCAGCGGAAAATATCCTTGCCCTTCAGAATTACACACCGTCTTTCAAAAAATACCGAAAGAATGGTTAGAAATGGCATTGCAGAGACTTGATGAGCTATCTGTTAAGGAGTTCTTTAAATTTGGCGAAAAATATCCAATATTATTTCCCTCTTACCCCAGGGTTCGACAGTTACAGCGGATGCCGAATT
>NZ_JMIY01000002.1:57617-130689 GCF_000685155.1 Candidatus Methanoperedens nitratireducens | reverse complement strand
GCACATTCGGGCGAAATTATTAACAACGAACTTATACTAACTCAAAACGAACTCCAAGAGTTCGTTCCAGTTCGTTTATGTTCGTTGTTTTTATCAACTATTAGATTTCAGACGAGGAAAATGCAATGAGTTTGGCGAAAGATGTTATTTTCAGTGAGTTCAAACTCATTTCCAAACTCATTGAAAACATTTTGAAGATTGGATATTTCGGAAAAGTTATTAAGGTTGGAAGCTATTGTTACCATTGCTAAAACCAAAGTAATATCATTACATTAAAGAATAAATAAGTATTTATTGTGATGGTATTACTCTTTTATTCATAACTGGATATTGAGATAGTGCCAAGACAAACTGATAAGTGATAAATATAATCCGATATTGGGAGCTTTTTGAGGTTATAGCAACGATTCTTTTCAATGACACCCTGGCCAGGATCGTTCTAGCGGCACTGCAGTTCTATAGAAAATCCATAAATTCTTCTATAGTTAACCCCTTAAAGTTCCTTTTGATAGTTCTCTATGGTTTGGCACTGTTAGCCTTCTGTGAGGGTGTTTTCTTTGCCTAAGGATTATATGGCTACCTGTCTGGTGATCAACTTCGTAATCTAATTTAGAAAATGCTTTTACTGCTTCTATACCGGAAATTATTGGAAGTTTAGGCATTCACTTCAACCATTTCTTCCATTATAGAAGGTGGTATTGGCTCGTTGTGTTTTTTCAAACTAACTAAGTATCCCTGAATCGCATCCTTTATATTGGATATCGCTTCGCCTCTGGTTTTTCCTTGAGAAATACAGCCTGGCAATTCCGGGACTGTAGCTACAAAAATCCCGTCTTCATCCTGTTCTATCAAGACTCTAAACTTCATAATGTTAAGTTGTATTTTGAATATATAAATTCTTCATTGAATAAATCACCGCAAAGGTGAACCCAACGGTTCATCAGGCAGGCAATTAGATGCCAGTATTCACGCACCTGCGCCCATCTGTATTATCAGATACTGCAACTATGCATTGATAAAAAAGTAGTTAAAGTTATGAGGAATTAACAGGAATTGATAAGAAATGTTTCGAATTGTTTTCGTGCTTGACATACTCAACGGCAATGCAGTCCATGCTGTAAAGGGTGAGAGATCAAAGTACCAGCCCGTACAGAGCAGGGTATGCAGTTCATCAGATCCTCTGGATATAGTCTCTTCACTAAAGCCAAAGGAGGTCTATATTGCCGATCTCGACAGGCTCCAGCACACAGGGGATAACTTTGAGCTGATTAAAGAAATATCAATGAATACGAGAACAATGGTCGATACAGGTGTGGAAAAATTAAGTGATGTTGAGATATACGTCGGGATTGCTGATACAGTGATCCTGGGCACCGAGACTGCATCGCTTGAGTTGATCGATATGGCAGCGAAACTGTTCCCTGGTGTAATCAATGTAAGTATCGACATTAAAAACGGCAGTGTATTGACAAAAGACAGGAATATGGTGATGAAGCCGCAGGAACTTGTAGAACTGTTAAATGGGTACGACATTGAGAATATTATCGTACTTGATTTAAATAAGGTTGGTACAGGCACTGGAATTGATGTGGATTTTTTACAGGATATAGTCGGATTATCAGCCCACAGTATCCTGGTCGGCGGCGGGATCAGGGGTATGGACGATATCGATGCACTGGAAGAGATAGGCGTGGGCGGCGCACTTGTGGCAACGGCAGTGCATAGCGGAAATATACACATGGAGCTTTTACAGTAATGATCTAAAGATGATAAAAGAAATAAAAGCAAAAACCGCACTCTCTCCCTCGCAACTTTCAGGCCTGGATTATGCCCTCAATCCTTACATTGGCTGCGGTCATGCCTGTATCTATTGTTATGCGCCGTCCGTAATCCACCGGGATGAAGGGAAATGGGGTGATATAGTAGAGGTAAAAATAAACCTGCCCCGTATCCTCTCAAAAGAACTCAGGATAAAAAGGAAAGGTGTTGTGGGGCTTGGGACTGTAACCGACCCGTATCAGCCTGCTGAGAGAAAATATGAGGTAACGCGCAGGTGTCTTGAGCTCCTGCTTATGCACGATTTTCCTGTATGTATCCAGACAAAATCTTCTCTTGTCCTGAGGGATATGGATCTGCTCAGGAAGTTCTCAGATATCGAAGTGGGTATTACACTCACCGCACTTGATGACGGGGTGAGGGAGAGAATGGAGCCAGGGGCATCATCTGCAGAGGAGAGACTGCACGCGCTTGAGGAGCTCAGGGAAAATGGCATCAATACATGGGTTTTTCTCGGGCCTGTAATGCCGTATATCACCCATGCTGAGGCGCTGATGGATGCTATTGCAGTTGTCAGGCCGAAGTATGTGCTTGTGGACAGGCTGAGGTTGAAAGGGAAAGTGTGGGATGAAGTTAAGCAGCTCATTCAGGAATTTGATCCGCAGTTGCTTGTGGAATATGAGATGATCTTTCGTGAAGGTGGAGATCATGATTTTTATAGGCCGGTTTTTGAGAGGGTTATGAGGAAGTGTAAGGAGAAAGGGTTGAGATGTGAGATAAATAGAAATCAAAATATTTATGCTCGTTGAGACAATTTAACAAAAAAGATGAATCATTTGTCTGAAAAAGTTAAAAGAGCAGCGACCAGCTTGCTGCTTCCTGTAGATAAGGCAAGGATAGGGAATTGCAAGAACTGTGGTGCCTGTTGCATGTTTGTATATAGATGCCCGTTCCTGAATCTTGAGAAGCATAGAGCAATATGTACTATTCATAGAATCAGGCCTCCTATGTGCAGGAAATATCCAAGAACTAAAGCAGAGCAAATACACAAGCCATGTGGATATAGTTTTATTAATTAGTGTCTGGCCATAGTATCTGATATAGAGGCATTCGATATATTTAATATATTAAAGTACCTTAACCACAGCAAACTATGCGAGTAATAATCATTGGAGCCGGAGAAGTAGGGTATCATGTAGCAAAGACGCTATGCAGGAACAATGATATTTTCATAATCGAGAAAGATGAAGAGATCTGCAACAGGGCGAGGGAACTGGATGTGCAGGTTATAAAGGGGAACGGAGCTGATGTCAAACTCCTTAAGAGTGCGGATATTGATAAGGCTGAGCTAATCGTAGCAGTTACCGGGGTGGATGAGGTCAATATAGTAGCATGCATGGCATCAAAACTCTTAAATAATAAAGTGAAAACAGTTGCACGCGTTAGTAACCCGGATTATATAGATCGGCCTGTATCGGTGCGTGAAACAGTCGGGATGAGCGCAATGATATGCCCGGAATTATCGCTGGCTTCAGAGATTCATCACATTCTCTCCATACCAGAGGCAATAAATGTAGAACATTTTGTAGGCGGAAAAATAAAAATGATGGAGTTCAAAGTAAGTGATCATAACCCGCTCATAGGGAAAAAACTATCTGAATCAAATCTACCTGAGTGCTGCCTGATGGCGGCCATCTTTCGAGGTTCAGAATTAATGATACCGCATGGCGATGATATTATACTGAATAATGACAGGGTCGTACTTGTTGGAAAACCCGAGGCTGTAGAGGACACAAGAAGATTATTCGATGAGCACAGGAAGAACTCAGGGAAAATAGCAGTAGTTGGAGGGGGAGAAGTCGGGTACTACCTTGTCAAACTTCTAAGTGAGAGAAATTTAAAGTTAACTTTAATAGAAATGAATAAAAGGAGAAGCGAAGAGATCGCTCAGACTCTTCCAAACGTCCTTGTTCTTAATGGGGATGGGACTGATGTCGTTTTTATGAAAGAGGAGAACATAGGATCTATGGATGCTGTGGTAGCAGTTACAGACAGTGATGAGAAGAATCTTTTATGCTCACTTCTTGCAAAAAGGCTTGGGGCGAAAAAAGTTATTGCAAGGGCAGACCGTCCTGATTATGCTGAGCTATTTGAGATAGTGGGTGTAGATGTGGCGATTAGCCCGATACAGGCTACTGTCAACGAAGTTTTAAAATTCACTATGGGAATAGGTATTGAATCCCTTGTGACGATCGAAGGGGAAAAAGGCAGGATTATAGAATTGACAGCAAAACAAGGATCTAAAATAATCAATAAAAAACTCAAGGATGTACACTTCCCACGCGGCGCCATCATCAGTGCAATAGTAAGAGGTGGGGAGGTCATAATACCAGACGGCAGCCACATAATCCTTCCTGAGGATAAAGTTGTTATCTTTACTCTACCTTCAGCACTTACGGCAGTAGAAGAGCTCTTTAGCTAGTTGTGGTAAGTGTTCTATTAAGCTTAACTTCCTGTTTCTCGTCTGGATATATTCGGAAGCTATAGGCTTTTTTCATGCAGTATCAACAAGCTATATATTCCTTTGATACTATATTCTTTATCTGTCTTGAAATGTAACCTCAACAATTGTTTTGTGGGATAGGCATTATAACAGCCAGCTTCAAATCCATGATAATTATAATCATCATTTAATTAAAGAGTAACCTATAAATAGAAATAACTTATACTTAGGGTAGAGAGAGGAGGAAAATGCGACGAAGTAGGATAGATATTATCATCGACGTACTTGAGGTTGCGAAGATGGGGGCAAACAAAACGAGTGTTGTCTACAAGACGAACCTGAACTTTAAACTGGCAGATAAATATCTTGAGCTGCTGCAGAACCAGGGGTTAGTGGAAAATAGAACAGATAAATATATAACCACAGATAAAGGAAAAGTATTCTTAGAAAAAGCTAAAGAGATTACCCTGCAGTTGTGAACAGAGGGCTAAACCCGGTTATTCTGACCTCTCCGTTTCTCTAACAGTAATACTTTCTCCTTCGCTGATTTTCTAATAGCGCAGATATGGTACTATATGATCATGTAAAGTTACGTAACTATTTTTCTTAACATAATTTCTTAATTGATCTTCGTAGTATAATTTATTAATTAATCTCCGTAACATGATTTCTTAATATAATTTCTAAATTATTTTTCTTAACAGCTTATATTGGTACGTGACATATGTAATGAATGCTCATAGCGAGCATAAACAAAGAGGTGACAAAATGAAGAACGAGAAGAAAGATATACAGAAAGAAGAGGAAGAAAAGGTAGCAGAAGAGTTATTTAAGACCGCAAAACTATACGGTGGATAATTCTATATTATTTTTTTTGCAGGTTGGTGAGGGGGGTTAGTTTTTTGATAGTGAATAAGTTATCAGAGATAATAAAGTTGTTCTATACACCTTATTCTATATTCTCCCCTGTTCCATTTTTTGCAATAATAATCTTTCTATTGGCATATAAATCAGATGACCTATTGTCATCTCCTATACGCTCTCTTACTGCTGGAGTGATTGTATCTCTCTTATCAAGTTTTGCATCTAATATATGGAATCATACAAATGATCTGGAGGAAGATCTGGCGCAGGGTAAAAAAAATGCGTTAACCCAGAAAATAATCTCACATCGTTCTGCGGTTATAATATCTTTATTATTGTATATATTGTCAATAATAAGTGTAGTATATATTTCTATAGGGACTGCGAGGCAGGCTTATATATTTTTCTTAATATGGGCACTGGTTACGTGGTGGTACTCAGATAAGATTTTATTAAAAAGAATATTTGGCTTTAGATTAAAAACCCACTATATTGGAGAGCTGATAACATACAGCATTGCATATCCTGCGTACACGCTTAGCATATGGTTGATCTATTCTAATCTGAATATAGAAGGCATTGTATTAGCTTTAGCATTTTTATGTTTTGGAATTTCGGTTGTATTAATAAAGGATATAAAAGATATATCAGGTGACGCAAAAGCTGGATTAAGGACTTTTGGTGTCGCATTTCCTCCATCAAAACTATTTTATTTCTCGTGTTTGTTTTTGCTATTATACTATATAATTATTTTAAACTCTGTTGCTTTTAATATTTTTAGCCGTAGTATATTGTTGGTCATTATTCCATTCTTTTATTTTATTAAGAATACTTTCTTACACTTCAACAAAAAAAACTGGAGAATAGAAGCAGAGGATAATAAGCAAATTAAGTCAATGGTTGCTACAACCTATGCTTCTATAATCCTCTTAGGATTAGGCGCCTTTATTTAAATTTCTAAACATATATTTGTTCCAGCCGAGTTGAAAAAAATATCTGGTTGGGCTTCTGAGATATAATTTCTTTTTTTCATTCCTTTTGGGAGATACACTGAAGGGGCCTCTGTCATAATTCCAAAATAATTTTCATCAACCAATTCTTTTATTTCATCTTTATAAGTGAAAACTTTCTTGCCAAAAGCAGAAACTGAACCAACATCTATACAGAAAAATTTAAAATCATTATTACATCGCAGATGCCTCATGCTGGATATAAAGTCACTGGATTTAAAGTATATATACTCATATCCAAGAAATACATCTTCGATGAACTCAGAAGTGTCGATGAAGAAAGGATAAAGATCAAAAGGGTAATAGGATCCCATACCTACGAGAACCATCCCTTTTGACTTTTTAGTGAAGAATATTAACATGTATGGTGTCTGTACCTGAAAATTCCCCTTATCCAGTTTTTTAAATAAATCTTCTTCTTTTTCTGCTAAAACTGCTGTCAAATCCTTTACTGCACTAATTGGTGGAACGCCATCCAGTGAAATCAGTATATTTTTCTCAAAATTTGCCTTAAACTCTTTAACTATAGTAAACTCCCTACGCACGATATCCTTCGTCTCTTCCATGGTTTTTCCCTTATCGGGAAATATATCATTGTAAGTAACATTTATACCCTCTTTCTCTATCGTAAGCGCAGCAATGCCATCCTCAATATCCTCGAAGTTGCAGAATATATGTGGAGAGTTGAACCTTACCTGCGTATGCATCGCATTCATGCCAATGACAGGGATTTTGTAATCTGTATGTCTGGCGAATATGCTCAGGATTGTGGGAGGCAGATAGAAGATATTCTCCCTGTTGCAGTAATCCGCAAATTTTCGGGCATATTCTTTCTGTTTCTCCTGGTTCTTTCCACCGCACTGTTTACTGTAATACATCCCCTTCGCATAGAACTCACTTGATTTGAGCGCTCCTGGCACATGCACCAGGGGGAAATGCAGTATAATTACGCCTTTCTCACACTTTACCTTTTTTGCAAGTTTCTCTGCCGACTCTACTGCGCCTTTTTCTTTAACCCCGTCAACGTGTATTCTGGCATCCGTATCCTTACAGAGTACAAGCGCCGCGCCGTCTGCACGCAGATCATCAGGGTATATCATGCCGTCCACAGTTGCACCTATTTGCGGTATATCGCCATATTCCTCATGGAGTATATCCAGCATGGACTGGTATTTGCCATTATACTTAAGTGTGGCATAGAATAGAGCAAGATCAGGCTTAAAATCCACACGCATACGGGCCTGTTCTATAATCTCTACTGCTGCCTGTTTATAATCTCTTTTATTACTGAATAATGTAATGGTTTTCATTTTAACCCAGACCATACTCTACTTCTTGTGGCTCTGTCCCCTGGTGGAACATTCATTTATTTTGTTACGATATATTATATATTTTTCTATTGACTTTAATTTGACGCCGGGATTTACAGAGCCAAAGACCCAGGATTACATAGAATGTGAGCTATTTCAGGTGCTGATATAAGAATTCAGGTTCTAAATATTATTTAATCCCCAGTACGTCCCGCATTTCATATATACCAGGCGGGGCGGTTGAGACCCACTCTGCTGCTCTTACTGCACCTGTTGCAAACGCCTGTCTGCTGTGGGCCTGATGTTTGATCTCGATTCTCTCTCCATCCCCTGCGAACAGGATGGTATGATCTCCTACAATATCCCCTCCTCTGACTGCATGGATGCCAATCTCCTTCTCGCGCGGAGAAAGACCGCGTCTTCCATATACGAAATCTTTTTCACCCAGTGTCTTTGAAATGACCTCTGCAGCCCTCATTGCAGTACCGCTGGGTGCATCCTTCTTCTGGTTATGGTGTGCCTCTATTATCTCAATATCGTAATCCTCAAGTCTCCTTGCAGCCCGGGCAATCAGGTCCCAGAACACATTCACACCTATGGAGAAATTAGGAGAAATAACCGCAGCAATGCCGTTACTTTTTATAGCGTTTTCCATTGATGATAATTGCTCCTGTGTGAACCCTGTCGTTCCAACGACCAGATTTATCTTTTTCCGGGCACTGGCGATTACGTTTCTCACAGCAGCCTGGGCTATTGTAAAATCAATAAGGACATCAGGCTTTGATCTCTCCAGGACAGTATCAATATCGTTTGCATCCCAAACCAGAACATTCAATTTACCGATTCTCATTACATCGCCAATGTCTGTACCTTCATTGGTCACATCTATGGCAGAGACTAGTTCTAAATTATTGGATTTTAATATATTCTCTATAATAAGTGTGCCCATCCGTCCACAGGCACCGGTGACTGCTATTTTTTTCATAAACGACTCAATTTATCAGATGAAGATCATTTAACGCAGACCTAAGCTTTCTCTCGTTGTCATCGCTGATAGGTGCAAGAGGAAGTCTCAGGTCTCCGGCCGGAAGTCCGATAAGTTCAACCGCTTTCTTGATGGGAATTGGATTTGTCTCCAGAAAGACAGCACGTATCAGAGGGGCAAGCGAAATATGCAGTTCTCTTGCCGTAGCCATATCTCCTCTGCTGAACGCCTCAACCATGGAAACTACAAGTTTTGGAGCGACATTGGCTACGACAGAGATTACACCCACACCGCCCAGTGCCATGATTGGAAGCGTGAGGCCATCATCCCCTGAGAATACAACAAAATCCTCACCCTGTGTAAGTTCGAGAATCTTAGTGATCTGATCAAGGTTACCACTTGCCTCTTTTATTCCTGAGATGTTGTTTATTTTTGCAAGCTCAGAGACAAGCTCAGGCTTGAGATTGATTCCTGTGCGCGAAGGAACATTATATAATATGATAGGTATATCAACAGCATCTGCAACCGTCTTAAAATGATCGATCATCCCGCGATCATTGGGCTTGTTATAATATGGTGTTATCAGAAGAGCAGCATCAGCACCTGCATCATGTGCAAATCTTGTTAGCTCAATGGCTTCGGCTGTGTTATTGGAGCCCGTACCTGCTACAACAGGAACAGTAGAACATTCAACTGCTATTTCAATTACCTTCTCATGTTCCTCTATAGAAAGTGTTGCAGCTTCACCGGTTGTCCCACATGGAACGATACCAGATACCCCATTTTCAATTAAAAAACCGATATTCTGTTGCAGACCTTCTTTATCTACCTTACTCTCCTTTGTGAACGGAGTAATAAGAGCAGGCAGAACACCTTCAAACATAAACCTCTACTTTCTTCTTGTAGCCTGTACTCTCAAGGCACGTACTATATATCCTGCTACACGGTTTCTGATAACTTTGCTCTCAATATTGGTATATTTGGTGACATTCTCCTTGTTCTGTGCAAAATCGGTGCTGAAAGCATCGCCGCGTTCTTCAAGTAACTGGTTTGCTAATGATTTGATATAATTAGGTCTGATATTTCCCATGATCTTTCTCCATTTTTCTTCGCATACAACCCCATTATTCATATAGATTTTGGAAGTATTTATTCGGTGCAGAGTCCGGAAATACACTATTGATTGATTTTTCGGATAGGAGGATCTAATCCTCTCTTAAAAAGTCGCAGATATCATATGCAGAACCATAGCGGTCAATGCCATTATCATCGCAACCCAGTATAGAATTCAAAAAGGTATCAATTTCATTTGAAGGCTTAACTGATTCGGGTTCATCTGGTCCAGATCCATCAAACCCATCTGTAGCATTTGAATTGTCAGTATCATCAGAATCATCGATGGTGGGCACAGGAGTTGCAGGCTCTGCAGGTAATGCTGTAATTTTAGAGACAGGTACGTCTGTACTGGTTTCATCCTGGGATTTAATCCCTATCTCAAGTTCCTGACTCTCAGTGCTGATCTTTTCACCTCTGGTGCCAAGTTCATAATACTGGGCAGTTGCAGGTGGAAGTTTAATTGGATATGTAGAACCTGTCTTAAGAGTATAGCTGAAACTTGCTATCTTGTTTGCTTCTAAAAACTCCTCATAATCAGTGCTGCCACTGATCAAAGCCGCATCTTCGGGCAATTGATCCTTGATAACGACTTTTGTAGGGGTATTCCCGGTGTTCTCTGCAGTTACAGTCACAATCACAGTATCACCCGGGTTGACATCAGGGACATCTATCTGCTTATCGAGCACAATCTTAGGTCCATATACTACGATTTTTGGCTGGTTTGATCGTATGCCGTATAGTTCGTTCCTTACTTTGAACTGTGCGGTAGCAGGGGGAAATAAAACGCCTTCAGTGTTCGGCTCCTGTGGTTTTATCAGATAGCGATAGTCCCATTCTCCACCAGCAGAAATATTAACTACCCATTGCAGCGATACATTACTCACGAGTTTAAAACCATCTGGAAGGAAATCATTAATGCTCACACTCCTGATATCATATTTACCATTGTTTTTTAAGGAAAGTGAGACCATCACTGAATCCTTTAGATACATCTTATCATGTGTGCTCTTCCTCAGGGACATGCTCCACTCAGGATTGATTGCTGTCGAGATGATCTGTGTGATCTGTGCTGCATATGCTATATCCAGAGCATCATATCCGCTGGTATTTGCGGATATGCTATAGATCTTCTCTTCCGTGAGAAGAGGTAATGCGAATGTAATAGTTTCTGTTATAGATTCACCTTTTCCGATCTTCTCGTAATGATATTTTAGACTACCTCTCTTTACTGGAAGTTCGGTCTTAATGTCCATATCAACATTAAACGCATCAGCCGATCCAGTATTCTCCAAGCTCACGGTTGCGACAATCTCTTGATCCTGTGAAGGTGCGTATTTACTTTTATCTGTGTCTACTGATAGCTCAAGATCGGGTATTCCCCTCGGATTGAGTTCTATTGTCGCCCAGGGATTATAACTTTGAAAAAGCCATTCTGTGGCACTTCTGGATGGTAGTTCTTTTGCCGTGACCCTCAATTCACCATCAGGCGAGATATATGATTCATCCAGTTTGAGGACAGTTGTATTAATGAAACTACCATTTTTAGATATATTTAATCCCACATACGGTTCAACCGGTTCACTTGGTCTTTCTATATATTTATCTGATTCTACGGGTGGAGGAAACGCTACAACTTTCACTGAGTATTCATTATATGAAATTACCTCTCCTCGCTCGAGCGTATCTGATATACCTTCACTCCACTGAAGTTTAGAGGTCTCGAAGGCATAAACAGAGCTAATAGATCCTGATATAATCAGGAGCATTATAACCCCTCTGGCTAATCCATGACGCTTATTCCTCGCATTCATATAATGAAGATAACTATATCTATTTCATTGCTGTAAACTATTATATATGCCACACTTAATATTTTAATTACACAGTTGTTTTCTCTAAATTATTATTTCCAGGACCTTTTATAGCCTGTAGTGTAACGCATACTAAGGAGATTGATTGTCATGAGAACATATATATCTAACGCAAGGGGTACGTTCACGAAGTGTACCGTAGGCGCTTTATCCCGCCGACTGTCACGCCAGTCGATTGCGTATCCACAACTGTCACGTCAGTTGACACCGTGCACACGTATGCCAGATGCGCTTGCATACGTGGATGCGTCCTTAAGGGGCGCAATCCTTGTAAATCAAGCGGTTTTTCTCTACCCCTTGACCCCAATGCTATAAGAATAAGAGCTCTGAGGAGTTCTGAGAACGCGATAGATTCAAATGCTATTAAAACATAGGTAGTGATCATGGCAAAAAAGAAAGAAGGAAGCGGCCTGATGTCCTCAGCCGGCTTAATGAGATATTACGATGCAGAAGAGACTGCAGTACTAATAAATCCTAAAACAGTATTCTCAGTGGCGATAGTTATAGGACTGGCTGTTCTGGCACTTAATGCATATTATGGTATCTGGCCTTAATTCTCAGATCCTCCATATGTCGCACTCTTTTATTGATGAGTTCATCAGTTCCTATATCCTGCCTGCTGTAAAGCTTACCCCTCAAACCTGATAGACCAGCCTGAGCTATTTTCTCAGCTTCCCTGATAGTGCCTGCAATGCCCAGGACTGCAAGTGCCCTTGAACCTGTCGTATATATTATACTATCTTTTTCATATACACTGGAATAGAAAAGAAGCGCATTATTTACACCCGTGGTTTCTATGACCGAATCCTTGACCGGATTATCCGGGTAGCCTTCAGGGACTGCGTATTTGCACACAGTAGATTGCTTCTTAAACATGACCCTGATACTATCAAGCGTCCCTTTCACAATGCCTGTGCATACATCAAGAAAATCATTATCAAGAAGAGGAAGAGTATTCATGGCCTCAGGGTCTCCAAAGCGTGCATTGAACTCAATGACAGAGATACCTTTCTCAGTTGCCATGAACTGGCCGTACAGTATGCCCTGGTATGGAACACCGGTCTCTTTCCAGATGGCATGGACTGTATCTTCCATTATCTTTTTTGCATCAGTATAATCAGATTCTATCATAAAAGGCAGTATATCTTTTGAATCGCTGTAGGATCCCATCCCGCCTGTATTTGGCCCTTTATCACCTTCATATGCTCTTTTATGATCCTGAACAGCAGGGGCAAATGCAAGGGTTCTGCCATCAACAAATGCCTGGACTGTGAATTCCTCACCAATTAGCCGCTTCTCAATAACAAGGCCATCGTTCTTCAGGACTTCTCTGGCATAGGCCCTGGCTCCATCTATATCGAAATGATCACCCATCACACGTACGCCTTTTCCACCTGTTAAACCAGCGGGTTTGATAACAACATCCCCGAGTTCATCAATAAACTCATCAGTACCCGTCTCACCTTTCCTGAACACCCTGAACTCAGGGCAGCCTGCAATATTGTATTTCTTCATGAAATTGCGCGCCCACGCTTTATCAAATTCAATCTGCGCTGCAGGTCTGCGCGGCCCGACGACCGGGATTCCAGCATTCCAGAGGGAATCAGGAATACCTGCAGCAAGAGGAGCTTCCGGGCCTATAACCGCAAGCTCGATTTTGTTCACAAGGGCATAATCAACGATTGCAGGGTCTGTCTCCTTTACGAGCAGAAAATCCCTGCACAGGCGAGCAATACCAGGGTTTTTCTTGCTCATGGCTGCAAAAAGCTGCGGATTTTTCTTACTTCGGGCGATAGCCTCTGCAATGGCATGCTCCCGCCCTCCGCCTCCGATTAAAAGTACTCTCATGCTCTCAACCTTTAAAGTTGCGGGTTCTGAGGGCATGATGCAGCTTTTGCGCCCCTTAAAAAGTACAGGCAGGTCATGCAATCGGTACATTCAGTGATCTGCTGTTTATTCAGGGATTTTTTAACAAAGAACGGGTCAGCTACCTGTGATCTGCATATTGCAACAAGATCGGCTTTATTTTCTGAAATAATAGAGTCTGCAAACTCCAGATTTCGTATATTATCAGAGCATATAACAGGTACGTCCACAGCATCCTTGATACCTCTGGCAAGGTTCGCATGGATACCTTCGCCCATGTTGATTGTGGGAGACATATGATTCATACTTGCATACGTCCCTGCAGCTACACTTATAACATCGGCCCCGGCATCTACAAGCCTGGTGGCGATCTTTTTTGTATCATTCAGCACAAGGCCACCATCAACGAATTCATCAGCACTGATACGGCATGATATCGGCGTATCCCCGATTTTACTTTTGACCGCTTCAATGATCTGTGTAAAAAACAGTGATCTATCCGTGCCGTATTTATCTGTGCGTTTATTTGAGTATGGTGAGAGGAATCCGCCGATCAGGTAGCCAAAGGCGCCGTGAAGTTCAATTAATTCTGCTCCTGCCCTCTTTGCTCTCAGTGCAGCATCAGCAAAATCGTCCTGGATCCTTTTTATCCCCTGCTCATCAAGTTCAACAGGTGTCTCCTTCATGACAGGACAGGGTATCGCCGATGGTGCAACAAGCTGATGGCCGGTCATTACAGATAAGGTCTGCCGCCCTGCATGTATCAGCTGGGCAGCCGGCACTGCGCCATTTTTCTTGATGACGGCAAAGAGCTCTTTTAGCGGAGCTATATGCTTATCATGGTTTATTCTTAGAGTATTTGTATTCGGGACTCCATCATCCGAGACCGCCATGCACCCTGCTATTATTAAACCGCAACCTCCTTCTGCGATTTTTCCATACATACGCAGCAATCGTTCAGTAACAAATCCATCTGATGTTGCAAAGTTTGCCTGGAAAGCAGGGAAAACAACACGGTTAGGCAGGCTGATGTTGTTTATATCTAAAGGTTTATATACACTACTTAAGCCCATATGGCTACATACTATGTATACCTATTTTAAATTTATCTAAGATCAACGAAATAGCATACTATCCGATAGTTTCATAAAGATTAATAATAGTGTTTATTCAATGATTTCAGATTACCAGGACCTGGCAGAGTATATTCTGAGGAATTACAGAAATAAGGTAGTGGAAGTCGGGGTGGGTAGCAGACCGCAGGTCGCACTTTTATTAAAAGATAGTATGGATGTTGTTGTGACCGACATCAACGAACAGAAATATGCAGATATCAGGTTCTGCAGGGATGATATATTCGATCCTGATATGAATATATATAAAAACGCCGCCCTTATATACTCAATAAGACCGCCAACAGACATTCAGGAAGCAATAGCAAAGGTAGCAAAACAGGTCGGGGCTGATTTGCTGATCAGGCCTTTTGGGAATGAAAAGGCAGATTTTAAGAAGGTGTATAAGAATTATACATTGTTGAACTACAGAGCGGCAAGGTTTTATTTATATAGGGATATATAAAATTTCGATGTCTGGAATTAAGTTTATTCAAGATTTCCCGGTCATATTGTTCTACCAGCGTTTTTATATGCCCCATAGGTAATTAGATATACTAAAATTTAAATAGTATAATCAGCACAAAGGCGAAACAATGAGTGACTATATACTTGGTATAAAGGAACTGGATAACGCGATCGGGGGTATAAAGAAGGGCTCGAATATCATGCTAATCGGCCCTCCTATGAGCGGAAAAGAGGTTATCCTGTATTATATAATGTACCAAGGTGTTAAGAATGATAATGCAATAATAACGGTAACAACCCGTGAATCGGCAACTCATATTTTAGAATGGTTCAAAGAGCACGAATTAGATATGCCGTTATCAAGAGTTGGAATGGTTGATTGTGTTACAAAAACGTTTGTCGGTACAGTTGTTGAGAGTGAAAACATTAAAATAGCAAGTAGTCCTGTTGATCTAACCGGGATAGGAGTGAAAATCAGCCAGTTCCTTGAAGAATACTTCATGAAAAAGAATATACGAAAAGTTCAGCTTCATATAAATTCGCTTTCTACAATATTGATGTATTCAAACATACAAACAGTTTTCAGGTTTCTTCATGTTTTTACAGGACGTATCAAGGCAATGGGGGCTATGGGAATATATGTTATAGAGAGCGGTATGCATGATGAGCAGGCTATTGCGACCTTAAAACAGCTACTTGACGGCGTGATAGAGATAAAATCCGAGGATGATAAGAACTTCATAAGAATAGTAGGGCTCTCTACAAAGCCCACTCCATGGTTTGAGTATGAGATCGAAGGAGCTAATGTAAGGATAGTAGGGAGAAAATAATATGATCAAGACCGGTATCCCAAAGCTGGATGAATTCCTTGATGGTGGAATACCTAAAGGCAAAAGTCTTGTCTATTATATGCAGCCAGGTGTGGAAGGGGAGGTTTTTGGGATGCAAACAATCTATAGTGCTCTAAAAGATGGAGGAAACTGTGTTCTCGTGGCATCGAGCACTATACCGGATATTACGAGAGGTCAGTTCAAGGAGTTTGGCTGGGATATCAATCAATTTAATAATAAATTCATCTCTGTTGATGCCTACAATCCATTAATCGGTGCTCCCTCCAAAGAGAAGTACATTGTCTCAAACCCGGATAATATTGAAGAGTTTAGCAGGATAATAGTAGATATAATAAAACAGCTACCTCCAAGCACCATTGTATTCGGTTCTCTCTCTACCATAATGGATCTATGCGGCGAGAGGAAAGTTATCGAAGCGGTCAGGATATGGAATAAAATGGCAATGCTTTATGATCATGTTATGGTATATAATTTTACGGCATGGCCATACTCTCAGGAGACATTGGACTTAATGAAAGGTGAATTATTCAATGCTGTCATATCTATTGGCGGGATAGTGGAGCGGGTCATATTCGGGCAGTATTTCGAGATACTTAAATCGGACTGGACAAAAGAAATAAAAAGATCCATGCTTTTCAGGGTACTTAGACCGGGTGGAATAAAGTTATACATACCAAAGATACTTGTTACAGGGCCGTTTGATTCAGGAAAATCCACATTTGTGCATGCACTCTCGACCAGAGCTATATCGGTTGATCGGCTTGGAACAACAATAGCACTCGACCATGGTCATGTGGATTACAAAGGTTTTAGTGCGGATATTTTTGGCACACCTGGCCAGGAGCGGTTTGATCCTATCATAAGATTATTAAGTGGTGAATCAATGGGCGTTTTTCTGGTTATAGATTCCACAAACCCGTCAGATTTTACCAGAGCAAAACAGATGCTTAAGATTACTATGTCCTATGGATTGCCGTATGTTATTATAGCTAATAAGCAGGATCTGGACGGGGCTTTAACTCCTGAAGAAGTAAGAGAACAATTTGACCTTCCTGAAGATGTTCCTATCATCCCTGCAGTAGCAAAGGATAAGATCGGTGTCTACGAGGCATTTGAGGTATTGATAGATAGTGTCACAGGGGGGATATAATGCCAGACACTATTGATATGATAGATAAAATACTGACTGATATGAAGAATGTTGGTGGGGTAGAGGCATGCGCTGCTGTAAGTCGTGATGGATTGCTTATTCGTGCTATTGTGCAGAACTGGCAATTTGCTGAATCCTTTGCTGCTATGTCAGCAACTATGCTCGGAGCAGCCGAGACCGCTACTGTAGAGCTTGGAAAGGGTATACCTCACCGGGTTATTGTAGAATCTGGACAGGGACGATTAGTTGCAGTTGGTGCAGGACCCAGAGCACTGCTCGTTGTTACTGTAGATTCGGATACCGGACTTGGACTGGTCCTTATAGAGCTTGAGAAAGCAGCAAAAAAGCTCAAAGAGCTATTAATATGAATAAACAAGATTATAGAGCAGAATCTACAGTGCTTGAGCCTACTATCCATATCGGTAAGTCAGGCATAGAGCCTGTTGTGGAAGAGTTAAAAAAACAATTGAAGCTTAAGAAGCTAATTAAAGTAAAATTTCTCAGGACAGCTTTTATTGAGGGCAACAAACAGGAACTATCAGAGAGACTGGCAGCCCTGACTGATTCGGAGCTTATTGAGGTCAGAGGAAATACGGCTGTATTTCGCCGAAAAAGGTAAATACTATCCGATAGATTAATCACCCTTCATTACATACAAGATGATTTTACGGAGGATCAACATTGACAACAGTATATGATGTGCCCGCAGAGATGCTCATAAATAGCGTAGCAGATAAATTAAAAAAAGATCAGAAAGTTAAGCCACCTGAATGGGCACGTTTTGCCAAGACAGGCGCCCATAAAGAACTCTCGCCTGATAATGCCGACTGGTGGTTCGTTAGATGCGCATCAATATTAAGGCGCATCTATATCGACGGACCTGTGGGTGTTTCACGGCTGCGGAGTTTCTACGGAGGCCGGCACAGGAATGGAGTAATGCCTGTACACTTCTCAAAAGGAAGCGGCTCCATTGCAAGGGAAGCACTGCAGCAGCTTGAGAAGTCCGGGTTCATTAAGGCCCAGAAGACCGGCAGGACAATCTCACCGCAGGGGCAGTCGTTTTTAGATAACGCCGCGCATGAAGTTAAAGAGGAACTCACCAAAACAAACCCGGCTATGGCCAAATATTAGAATATGGATGAAGATATCGAGGAAATAAAAAGGCGCAAGCTTGAGCAGTTACAGCAGCAGTACGGTGCCCAGGCGCAGGCAGCCCAGCAGGAGCAGGCACGCGCCGAGTACGAGGCGAAGAAGCAGGCGATCCTGCGCCAGATACTCACACCTGAGGCAAGGGAGAGGTTAAATACTCTCAGGATGACAAAGCCAGATCTTGTGGCAAGTGTTGAGGCGCAACTGGTCGCTCTTGCGCAGAGTGGAAGGCTTACGACAAAGATAGACGATGCCAAACTCAAGGCGCTGCTTCTACAGTTGCAGCCAAAGAAGCGAGAGATGCAGATCAAGAGGGTTTGAGTATCACATTCTCCTGAAACTCAACACACCGATGCCCATCATTACCATTGAAAAAACCAGCATCACCCCGACATCAAGATAGATCGGGAACCTGTTTATACCAAGGATGATACCGCGCAGCGCATCCACGCCGTAGGTCAGGGGATCTATATAAGTTATGGCAGTGAGCCACGGCGAAAGATTATCAACCGGAAACAGAGCGCCGCTGAAGAAGAACATGGGCCACATGACAAACCCGATCACAAGATTGAACCCCTCAGGGCTCCTGAGGTTTGCGCCTATGACAAGCCCGATACTCACCATGGCGATTGAGATCAACAGAAGCATGAGGGCTGATCCGATGATAACTGTAAGTGTAAACGGAATATCCAGAAAAAAACCTATTATGAGAAGGATCACAGCCTCAACCATTACATCAGTTGCGCCACCGAACATCTTTCCTGCAAATACACTTGCCCTTGATACAGGCGCTACGAGCACCTCTTTTAGAAAATCAAGCTTCCTGTCCCAGATGACATATATGCCGTAGAAAAGGGATGTGAAGAGTACGGTCATGGCCATTACCCCTGGATAGATAAAAATCTGATAATTGTACCCTTCGATATCCACGGTTGAGCCAAGACCTGCCCCAAAAGCGAATATCCACAGGAGTGGTGAGATTATAGATGCGATTAACCGCTCCTTTTCCCTGATGTATATCTTTGTCTCACGCAGCCATATTGCATATATACCTTCAATCTCACTCATTTCTTCATCACTCTCTCCCAGTAGCCGCCCTCTGCTTCAGCCTCGCGTATCTCTCTTCCTGTGTAATGTAAAAATACGTCACTGAGCGTTCCTCTTCTTACTTCTACAAAATCGATCTGACCTGTATGGGTAAGAAGGTCCTGGAGATGCCTGCCTGCATCTTCAATAGACAGGTACAGCATACCATCTTTTTCCTTCACGTTCTTTACATAATCAAGCTCTCTTATTCTCTGTATAGCCGGGTTCTTTTGTTCTTGTTTCAGCTTTAGTTTAACCACGTCCCCGACTATCTGGCTTTTTAATATCTGCGGTGGATCAAGAGCCACTATTTTCCCGTAATCTATAATTGCGACCCGATCGCATAACTGCTCTGCCTCTTCCATATAGTGCGTTGTCAGCATCACGGTCATGCACTCCTTCTCAGCAAGGTTCTGTATATATTCCCAGATATGTTCTCTTGTCTGAGGATCAAGACCAAGTGTTGGCTCATCAAGAAAAAGAATCTTTGGATGGTGCATTATACCGCGTGCAAGCTCAAGGCGCCGCCGCATGCCACCAGAGTATGTATTGACAAGATCATCGGCCCTTTTCTCAAGATTGACAAGGGACAGTACTTCATCTATGCGCTGTTTTCTTAATTCCCTTGGCACCCCGAAGAGAAGGTTGTGCATGGCGAGGTTCTCCCTCCCTGTGAGAAGATCATCCACGCTTGGCTGCTGGAACACTATGCCTATCGACTTTCTGACCTTTGAAGATTCTTTTACTATATCAAAACCATTCACCCACGCTCTACCGGATGTTGGTTTTAAGATAGTGCAGAGCATTGAGATAATGGTTGTTTTGCCAGCGCCGTTCGGACCGAGAAGCCCGAAGATCTCACCTTCTTCAACCTCCAGGTTCAGATCATCTAATGCTGCTATTTTCCCGTATTTTTTGGTAAGACCTTCGGTTTTTATAACCATAGTAGTCTTCTATGAGTGAAAAGAATAAAGCTCTATAGCCTACCTAATGCCGACAAATGATGCCCTGCTGATTTCTAATTTGAATCTTGAAATATCAGGAGTGGGTAAGTTCTTCAGATAATAACCAATAATGATCCTCTTATGAGTAATCGCCCTATCGATATCATGTATTGTACCTCTATAAGGCAGCACTACCTGGTTCTCCATCTGATACTCCCTGCTATCTCTACCTATAGTTCCAACACTAACACCGAGCAATTCTGCCACATCAGCTTGCGATAGAACACCGTTCTGGGCATATGCCTCAGATTCAAACCGTATCAGCTTATGCTGGCGCAATCCTTGAATCCCTTTTTTCTCCAAAACCTCAGAACCATCCGGATGGGAAACGGTAAGTCTTACAGGTACTGCTTTTATCTTATCCAGTTGTCTTCCTGCTGGTTCATCTTTACTGACTGCATGATAGATTACCTGTCTGTCATCTCGTAGATTGCCATAATTCTGATCGATGAATTCATGCATTAATTGAATAAGAGATCTGCAGGTTGCTCTTGGAAAACCGTATTCTACTTCTAACTCATGGAAAAGTTGCTGTTCAGCAGTCTTTATCCATACGCTTCTTAATTCACTAACTCCATCCTGATTTACCGACATGGCTTGGCCCCCAATATAGATTTGCGTTCTTCTACTTATAGGGGGCGTCTTGTGGCGCAAACGTAAAATCACTGTTCTTACGAAGGAACAAAAAGAGACTATTGGATAAGCTTCTTTCTTGAACGTAGTCTATAAAACCCTGAATCTCAGGTTAGAAAAGCACAGATATATTTTCTTACCTCGCTGTCGAATCTCAATATTTGCGCGCAATCATATAATCTGCAAGCCCGATAAGCATCTTTTTAGCCTCAGAATTAGGAAGTATCTTTAGTACAGATTTACCCTCCTCAATAAAGCTGATAGCCTTATTTATAGCGTAATCAATTGAACCTGATTCCTTCAAAGCAGTTATAGCTGCAGACATTTCGCTTCTTGTGGCATTGCTTTTCCCAAGTATGTCTATGGTAACTCCTTTTGAAAATGCGTTTATTATAATAAGAGTCCTTTTTCCTTCGATTATATCCCCACCCTGCGCTTTTCCAAGTATCTCTTCTGGTGTTATAAGATCTATCACATCGTCGTATATCTGGAATCCTGTACCTGCCAGGAAGCCATAATCCCATAAAGCCTGCGATACGTCTCTTTTTGCACCCGATAATATGGCACCGATTTTCAAGGCAGCAGCGAAAAGGGCAGCAGTTTTCTTCTCCACCATGGTCATATATTCCTCCTCTGTCACATCTTTTCTGTCCTGGAAATCCATATCCATCCACTGGCCTTCACATAAATCGACGCAGGTTTTAGATAGAAGCTCAATGCTTTCAATAATATGCGACGGCTCACTTTTAGCGGACGATAAGACCTCAATAGCTTTGGAGTAGAGAGCATCACCGGCGATGATCGCCTTTGGTACTCCCCATTTTTTATGAACTGTCGGTATACCTCTTCGAAGGTCTGCTTCATCCATGATATCATCATGAATCAAAGTGAAATTATGAATCAATTCAAGTGCTACTGCTGCAGGGAGTACATTTTCTGCTCTGCCGCCTACTGCTTCAGCAGCCAGTAATAATGCTGAAGGCCGAAGCCTTTTTCCTCCAGCATCAAGCAGATGGCGCATAGCATAATACATCCCATCTGGATGGGTTATTGGTACAAATTTCGGTATGGATTTATCCACAAGTTTTGCTTTTTCCTGTAAGTACATGTTTTGATATTCGCATTTAGCTGGCAGTATCTTGCCAAGGTGGAATCCCGATATTTTTATGTTACTCTGCAACTCATTTTCCTTCAGAGTCCCGAACATTTGTCGCACATTTATGGATCTTCTGATACTCAAGCTACTCACCTCACCCTTTTATCCCCAATGGTCAAAGGAACAGGAAACAGACCTATCTTACATTCCTTTCTCAGTATCGCAGCTTCATCAAAACTTGCGAGTTGTAATGCCCCCGCTACACAAAACTTTACACACAAAGGCTTTTCCAGACACAGATTGCATTTTATGGAAACTGTCGGAATATTGACATCGAAAAGCTCATTCTTCAATATTTTTATATAAGAAGATTGATTTTTCATCTGACAAACTATTTCACATGTTCTACAACCAGTACATCTATCTGGATTTACGATTAATATATTTTTATTCATTTCCCTCTCCTCTTAAATCAATTTTAATAATCCTAATAAAGAGAGCAGAATAAAACACCCCAATCTGTAGGTGGGATAAAATAGTTTATACGATATACCCGGACTCCATTCTCCAGAAATAATGAATTTTGATGATAAAAGCGTTATTAAGTACTGAGAAAACGCCACCAATAACCCGAAATTGCTAAAAACATTTAAAAGTATGCCTAATACGATCAGGCTTGGGCTCACAAATGTGACCAGAATAACAAAATACCTTGCTTTAACCGGATTTAACCAGTATACAATCGATTTTACACCATGCTGCAGGTCTCCCAGATAATCATAAATATCTTTCAGAGTTAGCCCCAGGAACATATTAACAGCGAGAATTAATCCTATCAATAACCCTTTATCTGGTACGGCACCGGTGAAAACGTACCATGCTATCGGCGAGATAAGAAAATATGGGATCGAAGGTAGTATCGCAGACAAAGGATAATATTCTCTGAATCTAACTGGTGGGACAGAATACAGCACACCAATGATTGAACTTAGAATCATAAGGAAAGCAAAAAGAGGCGGCAACAGCAGGAGAGCCATAAAATTTCCGATAATAAGAAGCGCTACAGTAAGATACAGCATTTCGCTGGCGGTTATTTCTCCGGTTACAAGCAACTTATCCGTTCTCTTATTTTTAACATCTATCCTGTAATCGAAATAATCATTTATTATATCAACTGCACCATGGATAAAAGGCCCGGATATCAACATGAGAATCAAAATTGTAATAATGAAGTATGTGTTGATTTCAGTTTCAACGAGAAAAAAAGCTACCCATATCATTGACCAGTCCATAATGAATATCTCAGGGCGGGTTGCTTTTAAATATATCAAAAATTTTTTCATATTAATCCCTTTGTTTGAAAGCTTTCAGAGATCTTATTTAGACCAATTTCGTTTAATTTTTTGATTGTTGGAATTCCGGTCTTCAAATCCCATCCCCGCTCTGTATAATATTCATCCAGCATTTTTTCGATATTAATTGTTTCTCCTTTTCCAGGGCCATCTGGTAAGGGCTCTTTTTTATATCGTTCCGGCAAAGTATCATGCTGACGGGAAATACCTTCTCTTACGCAGAACATGCGCTCAATATTAATTGTCCTCTCCCCCGCTCTGAGCAACTGATCGGACGTCATTGTAATACCAGTAACGAGCCTGAGCAGATTTACCAGATATTCTGGAGATAGAAGTGTGGTTCTTGTTAAGAATTTACATATTTCTAGCGAGTCTGCGATAGCACGAACATCTTCGTGCCATTTTACCATGACAGCTTTCTTGTCGTAAGAGAACCTATCACCAATCGCGGGCAATTCCAATTTTTTGTATTCTTCTGGGGCATTTAACAATTCTAATGCAGGCAGTGCCCGAAGATGGTCCCCACCCCTTGTGGATACAGCGTATGCCAGTCCCCAGCCTTTCAATGCCCTTGGATCATAGTCTGGGCTATCGGCGCCTTTTATGGTCATGGCATACTTTTGGGAGTTTTTTCCGATAATCTGGCTTGCACGCCACGCACCCTCTGCCAGGAGATCACCAAATCCTTCTCTGCATGAGATCTTCTCAAGCACTGTTATCATTGATTGTGAATTTCCCCAGTCAAGCTCCAGTCCGTCCGTATCATAGCAGGTGATTATACCCCGCTCAAAGCATTCCATGGAAAAAGAAAGAGCAACCCCTGCAGAGCAGACATCTAATCCCTGCTGATTGCACATTGTATTCATTCTCAGGATGGATTCAAGATCGCTATTATTGCATCTTGATCCCAGATTTGCAAGAGCAGCGAACTGAGGTCCACCTCCAGAGATTATATTTTCACTATCGACAACGTAAAAGTGGCCGCAGTGCATGGGACAGTTGAAGCATGCATTCGATCTGACCGCATATTTTTCGCAAAAAGTTTCCCCACTGATCTTGTCCGCATCTGCGAACGTGGAACGCCTGTCATTTTCAGAAACCAGGATGCCGAGCATATTGGCGGGATTGATAAGACCTGGAGTGCCATATTTAGACCATAGTCTGTAGGCAGGGTCTTTTAAAATCAGATTATTCAGTTCTCTAACATATTCCATTAATTCATCTGGTTTTTCAACACTCACCTCCTTTGTTCCCCTGACCGCAATGGCTTTCAGGTTCTTGGAGCCCATGACAGCTCCCATGCCAGTCCTGCCGGCAGCCCTCCAGAGGTTATTGATTATGCAGGCATACCTTACAAGGTTCTCGCCAGCCGGTCCTATGCTTGCGACCTGGATATCAGGGTCTTCAAGCTCTTCTTTTATCATCAGCTCTGTCTCCCATGTCGTCTTCCCCCAGATATGTGATGCGTCCCTGATCTCTATAGTCCCGTCATTAATCCACAGATACACGGGCTTCTCTGCTCTACCCTGGATAACCAGATGATCATACCCTGCGAATCTCAACTCAGGTCCCCAGAAACCGCCTGCATTGGAGTCGCCGTGGATGCCTGTGAGCGGGGATTTGGAGGTCACTGTATATCGTCCGGAGCCCGGAGAGAGCGTGCCTGTTAAAGGGCCTGTTCCGAAGATTATCCTGTTCTCCGGCGAATACGGGTCTATGCCGGCGGACACTTCCTCGTACAGTATTGCAGAATTAATCCCACGGCCCCCGACAAATCTGGCTACAAGCGCTTTGTCTAAGGATTGCCTTAGTATTTTTTTTCTTGATAGATCTATTCTCGCTGCAGTTCTGATTAGCGTCGTTAAAATCACCTTTCTGACTGGTACATCAAGCCTTTCAGTAATTGTTTTCCCAGAAAAGATGTCTTCAGTTTCACAGCGCCATTCCTGCACAATTCATGGCAGCAGTAGCATTTGATGCATTTCTTCTGATCTATATACGGACGGGACTCAAGCGTAATTGCTGATGCAGGACAGCTATTTAAACAGATTTTGCATTTCTTGCATTCATCCGGGGATATCTCTACTTTTGATATATTCTCTACATTCTTGAACACAAAATTACTCAAGAATTTTGGCAACTTGTAATAGATGTGCCTGGATTTTTTAAAGTCTATCTTTACATCGCTAATTTGTTCTCCTAAAATCTCTATCTGGTTAAGTTCACCAACACCGAGGTCACGTTCATGTGCGAAACGTGTGGTCAGAATGTCTTTGTGATGAAATCCTATAACTTCCGAAGATACAGCATCTAAAGCGACACAATCCATGCTTGATAGAATAACGCTGGATGCTACCGGGGTTCCATTCGTTGCACCTTCTCCTTCCATACCGATTACGCCGTCCATAACTGCGAGTTTTGGTTTCAGAGCAGAATATATATCCACTACAGCGTGGCTGAAGCTCTCTTCAGTTGGGGCCTGCCTGTGAATCATTGATTTGCTGGGCCCTGGCAGTACACCATAAAAATTCTTTACAGCACCTGTATACTTTGTCATCATATGAGTTTTCAGTTTTGGCAAAGAAACAAGGACATCGCAATCAATTACTGGTTTTGCTATATTTGCTGCCGTCAAAACCGTGCCCTCGATTTTCACTGAATACGTGCCAGTTGATTCAAAGTTTATCAGCCTGCCCCCTGATTCCTCTACAGCCCTCTTGATTCCAGACAACTCAAGAGACTGTGCAGTAAAACCATAAGCACCGGAGCTATCTCCAACCCAGGGATTCCCTCCCGCCTCTTTTACGATCTCCACCATCGCTTTGACAACTGAGGGATGCGTCGTAGCTGCCCGCTCCGGAGGGAAGCCCACGATCACGTTTACCTTGAGCAACACATTGTCGCCTGTCTTTACTACTTTTTTGATCCCACCGATTAATTCAAGACTCTCAAGTATAGCACTTTTAACGTGCTCATGTTCATAGTCTTTACACCTTAAAATTGAAACTTTTGCCATTGTACCTCCTATATTACGAAATAATAAAATACCATTATAGTCGAGATATATTGCAGGAAATGGAACAGCGCCGGTGCAATAATGTTATTGTATCTCTGCATAAGAGCACCTGATACAAGACTTACGATCACTCCCATCACAAATCCACTGATTCCCGCGTTGAAATAATGATAAATCCCGAATAGAAGTGCTGATATTACTGCAGCAAGCTTCCAGTCGATTAACTGTCTGAGTCGGGTAAACAGGAACCCCCTGTAAAATAGCTCATTGGAGAACGCTGCTATAAAGGTCATAAACAGCATCAGTGGAAAGAGCTGTGAAAAAGACCCGGTGATGTTTCCGAACTGCCCTTGCTTTAACAACTCTGCCACTTGTATAGCACTTGCCGCTGTATAGGGAATGCTGACAGGAATAAATACTATCAAAAGGTTGCGTACCACTGAATAAACAATTGTCGCTATAAGCATCCCCTGTACTGGTTTCCATATATTTTCTTTTGCAAACCCTATACCTCTCCAGTCACGGCTCATAAAACCATATAAGAGCGGGAAAAGGAGCCAGATAACTATTATACCCATGGTTTTTGCAGGACTCTCAGAAATCCCGGTGAGCAGAGGGACTGTGATTATCCATATAATGAACCCTGCAATAAGCCAGTTGGAGGAGCGGCTATCCAACTATCTCACCTCACGAACGAGTATATCTTAAGAACAAGGCTGAGCAGGATGCCTGTTAACCCTATTCCTAAAACATAACATGGCGGCTCCATTTTAAAGATGGGCCCTATCAGTCCTTCCCAGATCCCTCCGATTATGAAAAGTACGGAACCTATCGCCATCAGGCTGAAAATAATCCATTCTATCTGTCCGGGATTGCCCGACCTGGAAATCAGCAGAGCCAGTGAGATGTTCAAAAAGCCCAGGACAATGAGATAGAATTTAACAAGCTCATAAACGTATTTTCCCCACGAGTTAAGATATGATGCCGGGTCGCTTTTAAACGCTTCCGTAAAATTCCTTGTGACAAAGGCAAAATCGAAAACAAATCCTGCCAGTATCAGGACAAGTCCGAAAATCGCATGCAGTTTATAAGGCGTTATTTCCATTTTTATCCTCCTTCATATCATAAAAAATCGAGGGCAAAAAGCCCTCAACTTCACTTCTTCTTTCCTTTCTTCGCCGTTGTACTCTGGTTCGTTAGAATAAAGAAATCCTGTATCTCCTCAGAGACAAGTTCTGCCGCTCCCACGAACACCATCGGTTCTTTCCCTATGATCATGGCAAGGTCGTCAGATCCGACATTGATCCTGACAGGATCATACGGCTGGGATATTACCTGCAGGGTGGTAAAATTATCCCGCAGAATAACGGATCTGTCTGCGTCTATGTCCCTGTACATGTAGTGTACCTCGTGGGACGGCATCGGTCTGCTCGCGTTCGTCGAAAGCTCAAAGATTATGCCGCTGGCGTCGCTTATATTTACGTACTGCCTGACAGATATATTCCACCACGCTGGCTGCTCTATTTCCTGCTCAAAGTCGAACTTTGCCAGCCTCACATCGAGGGAATTATCGTATACTCTGTCCAGCTCCCTCTTATATATCTCGCTGTCTGTATATA
This sequence comes from Candidatus Methanoperedens nitratireducens, assembly GCF_000685155.1. Classification (GTDB taxonomy): domain Archaea; phylum Halobacteriota; class Methanosarcinia; order Methanosarcinales; family Methanoperedenaceae; genus Methanoperedens; species Methanoperedens nitratireducens. The sequence continues at coordinate 102,852 of NZ_JMIY01000002.1, read as the reverse complement.
CCCTTAACAGATAATTCATCCCTGGATCCTGCGGCAGGAGCACCTCTGTGGGCTGGTTTATGGATACGAACACCCACATGAAGCTGTATGCACCAAGGGGCGAGCTATTAACGTGTCCGATCATCGTTCCGGATATCCCTATGCCGGGGATGGGCTCAAGCAGAACCTTGTCAGCAGGAATGTAATTTGAGAGAATATCTGTCGGCATCCCGTACATCTGTATGTAATTGAAATCATACTTCTGGTCCAGAGATAGCGCCTTTTCCACAAGGTTATTTCCTGTCGGAGGCAGCTCGGGCTTTCTGTACCTGAATACCAGTATGAGATCCGAGTTGTTCATGAACACCGAGCTCTGCTGCATGCTGTAGCTTGATGTTCCTTTTGTGATGTTCCACAGTGCTGAGCCCTCTCTTATGGTTATTGCAGGCCTCTCTACAGGGACGAAGGTCTCCTGGTTCAGAGTATCCAGCCTGACGGTATCCTTGACGAACCTCTTTATCATTTCGTTTATGATCGGGTACGCTTTTGTATAGCTTCCTTCCGTTGAATACAGTACACCGCTGTCGTCGCGCACCACCGTCTTGAGCATGTAGAACGTATCATTGACCTGTGTCAGCTCATGGGTGATGTTTGCGGGAAGCACCGGGTATCCCAGCCTTCTTGAGCCCTCAAGCGCTATCTCGTTATCGATATAATCCTCGATGACGTAATAGCTGTTGACTGTGATGGGAATGTAGTAGTGCTCAGGGTCAGTAGTATATATCTCCTGTATTGGCACGAGCACCTGGAGATCGCTGAACGGTCCCCATATAGGATTGTCCTCATATGCGATAACTACCCTGACAGCAGCTATACCCGGTCTTACCTCCTCAATCGGAAACTCAGGCGGGATATATTTAACAAGCTCGGATGACGGCACTTCGAACACCTGGGAATCCATGAAAGTGAAATTATACTGCTCGGCGAACAGAGGCATGGGTATCGGCGTCCTCGTCACCCTGTAGAGCAACTGTGTCTCTTTTACATCTATCTCTGACACGCTCCTTATTACATGGGGGTAGTAATTATTTATCGATACTTTTTGTTTTGCAGGTGATTTATGATCCTTTATTCCGCTATTATCTGTATGGCAGTTATTGCAGAAATTTGGATCGTTCCCTCCTATCAGATTCCAGATGCGTGAATTCTTCTTGACCTTCACGTCATAATTCTGGAGCGCCTGCATTTCCGTATGCGACCTGTCAAGCTGCATCACGCTCAGGTTATTCTTATCGATAGCGTGATAGGCGCTGTGGACGAACTTTTCATATATAGGATATATTCCGGCATTGCCGCCATCTTTCCCTCTGGATTTCCCTGATATCTCCATCAGAATCCCGCTTGAGTCCTTCAAAACAGCGCGGTCCTCGACTACACGGTTTGCACCGGGGTTAGATAAAACGTGGCACCCTACGCATGTATCTCTTGATGTATCGTTGTAAATGTTCTGCTTTGTATCTATTTCGGCAAGTTCAATCTCGTCGGTATTCCATTCACGCTGTATATATTCCTTAAAAGCAGGGTTATCTGTATATGTGTATATGGGGTAGAACCATTCTTCACCCACCGGCGCAGTTGAGTACTGTAAAACCGGTACCATAAGGAATACAGCCCTGTAAGGACCGAATGGTGAATTTGTTACACTTACGGTTATAGGAAGTAAAATACCAACATCCGGATTGGCTGTAGTTATGACCTGGAAATCAGCAGGTACATGTTTGTATAGTTCCCTGGTTGGAGCCATCAAAAACTGGATGTTCATGAAGTCGTAGGTTATGTTTTCAAATTTCTGTATTGGAAAGCGGTTACTGGAGATTATTGTAAATTCCATTGTTTCAAGGGTAGCCATGCTTATGGGGTTTACCACTTTCAAGACTGGTTTGTATGTACCCTGGGCTGCGTTACTATTGGTTGTTATAATTAATGTAGTGGTCTGAGTAGAGAGACGACCGACCATTGGTCCGACCATCATAGGTTGTTTTACACTGTAATCTTTTATTATATCCAGATCGTTGATCGGAGTGTTCTCATTGTCCTCGATTTGAAAAGTATAAAGTCCTGGCATGTACGGGTCAACGTTGACACCATAGATGTTAAATTCAAGGTTCACCGTTTCGCCTCCAGGGACTTCAATTACCGGCGGGTCCAGCAGTATCCTGGACATCGGTGTCGCAGACGACACGACTGAAAATCCAAGAACTACCAGCACAACGAGCAATATTACCCTGCCCCTGTGCTCTACATCTATTCGTTTTTTATTATGGTTTTTATTTAACAATTTATTTCCTCCTGTTTTTTAGAATAGAACATCACAATTCAAAATATTATTTCGATCAATATATTTTTTAAAACGATCCATAAGGTAAAACCCACTACCTATCGATCTTTCTGCAACACTTTTTCTTAAACCACCGTATTTGTAAGCTGTTCCTCCAAGGCTTAATGTCTTCTCGTAAATCTCTCTCCTCACGTTCTCATACTTTTGGATCTGAGAACGCTGCACGCTGGTGTAAAAACCAATCCCTATCGAAAAGTGTCCTGGAAGTAAAAGTCCATAAACCACAGGATTAAAACCGGTTTTCTCAAATTCTTCAATACCAGACCGGATAATTTCTCCGGCTCTCTCTCTGGGTACGACACAATCACATAGCGCTGGAACATGCCCACCTAAGGTAAGCATCCTCCACAGAGCCTTACCTCTTACTATGTATTCATCCTCGACAGAATACTCAATAAACCTCTTTCCTTTTGCTGCAGAGCTTAATTTTTTTGTCCCCTTTTTTGTCCCCTCATAGCCTGTGAAAATAAAATTGATTCGCTCTGGCATTTCTTTTTTCACCAGGTTGGCATAATTTGAGTAAAGCTGAACAAGATATGGGATTTTTCTGGAGTATGAACATCCAAGTTTTTTTGTTTCTTCGATCAGCACTTCCCTGTACTTCATCGTAAATTCTCTGGTATTTGAACCGAAAAAGAGGATATCCGGGCTGCATTTTTCTGCGATTACCGGGAGATCACTGACAGCCTTTTCGATATCATCATATATGAACCCTGTAATATATGCTGGATTGTGACTGGTGTACTGGTAAGCCCTCAGAGTCACTTTCGTGATAATCCCGAAGGTACCGAGCGAGGTCTTGAAGAGTGGAAGCGGATCTGCACCGTAGACCCTTCCGCCGATCTTATTTGATCCGCAGTTTATTATATCTCCGCCGGGCAATACGACCTCAAGCTGCAGAACCTGGTCCGCTATACTTCCATATTTTGTGCAGTGATAGCTATAGCCGCTGGTGGAGATAGCACCTCCAAGCGTGGAGACAAGATTGTCCGGAGCACCTCTGAACGTCATGCCCTTTCTTTTAAGCTCGCTATATAATTTGATCCATGTTATTCCAGCTTCTGCTGTAATCCAGCCTTGCGCAGGATTTACTTCAATTAATCTGTTCATGCCCTTCATATCCAGCAGTATACCGCCGTCAGCAACAGTTTCACCTTCCCAGGTAGTTCCACCTCCCTTTACAGTCACCTTTGTTTTTGTTTCATTGGCGAACTTCAATATGCTGCTGACCTCTTCCGCGGTCCTGGGAATCACAACAATATCGGGAATCCCGCTTTTGAGACGACCAGTATCGCTCTCATATACGAGTCGGATTTTTTCTTCATCCCACACTGTACAGATATTTTTTAATTTATTAAAAATACATCCACCACCTGTTTTACATCATCTGTGACGTTGCTAAAAGATCTAAAACAAAAAGGACATAATGTAACAACGCTGCAAGCGTCAGTTTCCTCAAGTATTCTCCTTGTATTTTTCACAGGGATGTCTGAGGAAGATATAAATAAACCTCCACCGCTTCCACAGCATTTTGCTCCAAATATATCGCTGCTCAATATATAATCATACTTATCTTTATTGAAGATTTCCTGGATTACATCTGTATATCTTTCTCCGGGAAAACTATTTCTCAAATGACATGGCTCAAAAAGAAGAACAGGTTTTTTTAAGGATTTTGAGATGTGAAGTCTGTCTTTGAACCTGTCCAGAACTGTAGTTATAAAAAATACGTTGTTTAACCGCCCATCATTTTTAAAAGCTGAATAACAGGAAGGACAGAGGGCTATTATGTTCTTGTACTGCGAGAGTATCTCTATGTTCTTATCCATTACCTTCCTGTAATCGTCGCTGTAACCACAGTTATTAAGAAAAGATCCGCAGCAATTTTCAGTCTCAAGGATTACCGGCATATAATTAATTCTGACAAGGAATTTCAGCCATCTCTCAGCAAGCCCTAAATGCCTGATTGTACAGCCCAGCCATAAAAGAGTATCCTTACGGTTGACAGTATAACCATCCGGCACTATGATTGTACGATCATTGTTATAAGGGCTCCCGGTTTTATTGATACGAACCTTGACAGCTTCGATGTCTGGATTTTTGATCTTATTTTGGATCAGATGGTGCCGCATATCTCTAAATATCGGCGATGTTTCAATGCCCTGTGTACATACATTCTCACATCTTTTGCATATTGTACATGCCTCAAAAATGTTCTGCATATCCTCTATTTTAATAAGTCCGGACTGCCATAGTCGCAGCATGTCCATTTTGCCTCTTGACCCGAAGGCTTCACAGTGGTAATACTCATATACCGGGCATTCATTCAAACATACGTTGCATCCAGAGCATTTTACTGCATCTCTAATTTCTGGCTCCATCAACATGCTCCTTTTGTATTACAGTAAATCTGCATCCCTTTTCCAGGACTTCCCTTGTACTTTCAAGTCCCAGAGACATAGAAATCCGTTTCCAGAAAGGTTCGCACCAGATCTCACATGGAAATGTTTCTGGAAGTTTCAGGTGGTGGTACTCTTTAACCGCGTCCTTTATCCCGCATTTTAAAACAATTCCTGATGCCTGTGATTTGCTATTCTCTAAAACTACGATTTCGTTTTTCATAACATCTGCAAGAGCCACCATCGCATCAGTAAATCCCTGAGTGCCCTCAATCCCGAGTTTTTCCCAGAAGGGTTTCATTACTTCTATATTGTATTTCCAGAAGTTTGCAGCCTCCTCAGCCCCGTACTTATTGTAAAGATACGCTGTGGTTTTGGCTGTAAGTCCCATCCATTCTCGGAGAGATTTCTCGTATTTCATTCTGGTAGGCAGCCCAAAGATCTTTAAATAATACCTGAAAAGAGGATTCATGCAACCACCCTGAAATCGTTTTTAATTTTTAAAACGCATGTATTGGCACTATGTACCGAAGCATTCATACCCGACGGTTGAATCCCGGCGGTATAATCCCCTGATAGATATAATCCTTCAATGTCTGTTTTATTATCCACTCTTGACCTGGAATGCCCTGGAACCTGTTTTGTCACGACATCGTTCAGTCTGAAAATCTCGCAGTCAGCGATTTTTTCTCTGATCGAATAGCCCAGTGAAGACTCAAGGTCATTTAATACAATACTCTGGATTTCCCCCTCGCTCATATGAAGCTGATCTTCAGTTGAGTTCATGATCAGCGTAACAAGTGAATGGTTCTCAGAATAATTCCTGGAAACGTTTGTAATTTCCATAAAAATATTAAAACATGTGTTCACGCCGAACATCACTATTTTTTCATCCGTTAAATTCGATGACAGAAGCAGGTTAACAACAATCACAGGTGTGCCCTCGTCCATCTGTATAAGAGATTGTTTTCCTGCCGTGGGACTGTTCCTGAGAATCTTATTCACCTGAGCCGGTGAAACTGCCAGTACTACTACATCTGCATCAATAAAACGCTGCTCGAAACTATCCTTGAAGTTAACGCCATGCACCTTTCCGTCGTTAATCGTGATGCTTTTAATCTCACATCCTGTGTAAATTTTACATCCCCTGGAGAGAAGGTAATTTTTCAGAGGTTCTATCACAGATTCGCTGAGTCCTGATACCGCGATGCCAAATCGTATTTTGTTCTGTTTGCGAATTCCATTGAACCAGACGATTATGGTCTGAGCTGAGATTTCAGATGCACCCATAAATGTCAGTGACCTGGAGATAGGGTCGAAATAATTCGATATTATTTCCGCATTCCCCCCATTTTCCAGAACCCATTCTTCAAGGGTTTTATTATCCATCTCAGATAGCTGTTCATCTTTTAAGAATGCCATTTTTGCAAATAAGCCAAGAAGCTTCAGTCTGTCGCTGAAATTGAGCAAATTGAATCTTGCAATGGCGGATGCACCCCTCAATGCACCCGGCAACGGTAGATGGGAGTACATTCCTTTTTTACTGTCAGCCCTCATAAAGAGCATCCTGTCCTCTATCCAAAAAATCTCCTTATCTGCGTTGCATTTTTTCAGCAAACTCATACATTCAGTATAATGCTCAAAGAAATAATGCAGACCGGTATCACATATATAATCAGTGTTATGAAGTGTACGAGCAACACCGCCGAGCTTATTGTTTTTATCAAAAAGCGAAACGTCAAAACCGCAATCCATCAATCCTATCGCGCAGGACAGTCCTCCGATCCCACCTCCTACGACTACAGCTCTCATATTTATCCTCCTTTACTGCTGACATAATCGCCTGCTTCTGCCAGTGGCGGTGTCATCGCTATCAGCACCTCCAGCCCTCCGCTGGAAACTGCCCTGTGTGCCATACCAGGTCTTATCATCACGAGTGTGCCTTCAGTGAGAGAGATCGACTCACCGTCGACCTCAAGCAGCCCTTCGCCTTTCAGTACATAATAAAACTCTGTGGTTTTTTCATGATAGTGTTTCTTTGCATCCGAGATTTTCAGGTGCGAGAATGCCACTGTATCGCAGTCTTTATCAGTAATGAGACGCCTCCTCATCCCGCATGATCCTCTTTCCATCTGTGTTTCTTTTAGTTTCCTGACAATAATCTGTTCTTCATTTTTCATAATTTCACCCATTTATTCTAGCTAAATGGATACTCTCGTTAATTTTTTCCATAATTTCACGCCCAAAAGTCGCATCAGTTATTTGCTCTTCACTTTCCTCAAATCGCTTGATTATCATTTTAAGAGTTTCAACCATTGTATCATCAGGAATCACAAGCTTCTCACTGATGTGGTTGTTTTCGAAAACGGTAATAGCGCCAAATAATGCATCGTCCCCACCAGCCGGATAGTGGGCACTTACCCTTATACCACCCTCGCAATGTAGCATAATGCTCCTGTGTCTTAGAGGCAAGTGCTTGTAGCCATCAAGACTTGAAAAATTATAGGAGATCGTCCCGTTCTCGTGGAGGAGAGTTATAGCACCTTCACCATGCTCATAGAACCGCCTGTTTCCCATTACCATATCCTCACACCATGCTCCAAAATTATCTATGGGACTGCCGAACAGATAATTTACTATTGCAATCTGATGCGGTATTTCTACTGTAAATACATGGGGAGGGCCTGTTTTGAGGAAGCCCCTGCCTTTTGTTGTATCATTGCGCCTGTCTTTTGAAAATTCTGTTCTGACAAACTTGGGCTTAAGCTGGTATTTTTCTATTGTTTCTCTCAGCTGTTCTGTCACTTTTGAGTAGACATAATTTTCTGTAATAGCGATACTCGCATTGAGCATTTCTATTTTTCTGGCATCTGTTATACTATTTGCAATTGGTTTTTCGATTATTATTTTTTTTGCGCTTAGATCAATTGCTTCCCTGGCACACTGGTAGTGAACATCGTTGGGTACACACAGGTCTATAATAGCGTCTCCTATGTCCATTTGTCTGGAAACTTCTTCAAGAGAAATCGCCGCCAGTGGATCTTCTCCTTCGTTGAATGTTTTATACAGTGAATGGAACCTTTTGAGACGAGCCGGATTGCTGTCAACCAGTGCCACGATATTGACATTTAAATCTTTGAGCTTAGCATAGCACTTGCAATGAATTGAACCTGCTTTGCCACAGCCAACCAGTATGATATCTGCCATTTTTACCACCTAAACATTTTTTGATGTATGCCAGGCTCGCCGATGAAATCATACTATACTTAAAATTAATTATGAACAATTTATTACGAAAACATCATTCAGATATTAATTCTATACTAATTTTATTACGCGTAATACTTATAAACCTGTAGCGATTAATGTCCAAAAATAGAGCGTAGGTGTAATATTGCGGAGAATGGAGATATGAAAATTCGCAGGACAATTTCTATAGATAAGAGTGACTTGGAAACCTTGAAGCCGTTTTTAAACGCCAGTGATAATAATCTTAGTCTGGCCCTAAGACATCTGATTGACCATTACAGACAAGAGACAAATATGAACAGTATGACCGGTGATCAGCAGAAGATAATTATGCTAAGAAATAAAATTATTGAAAACAGGATAGCAGTGCTTATGCCTGTTCCTCTGATCAGGTGGCTGCTTAAAACGAACCTGGGGGTGCCTCCTCTGGGTATCTTCAGGGTCATCATGGCGAAGTATACAAAGCTGCTGGGAATGGACAGTTTCTCTTTTAATGACTATATCAATATGATCAATAAACATGTCGATATATTTGGATACAAAATAAGCCAGAATATAGAGATGAGTCCTGATCTCAAGAATGTCCGTATCTCATTCGAAGCTGAAGATCCAGATCACCTGAAAAGTACGGTCGTTATCTACTCATGCATGCTGGCCCATCACCCCATCAAATTGAAGATTAGAAAGTTTATGGAATCACCAAACCTCTTCATAATCGACTACGAGCAATGCAACAATGAAGAAGAGGCACACAGGTCAGTAATGGAACATTTCGGATACAACCAGTTGATCTTAGATGAGATCCAGAGTAACTTCCAATTCTGGAGGAACATCACCCGTATCATCAAAGCGGACCACTACGAAGATGTCATTATAAGCAGGGACATTTTACTTCAGCTTTTAAAATACCATGATTTTTCCGAGCAGCTAAACAATCTCATTTCTACCGTATATAGCGTGTCAATTGAGGATACCGATTATCAGCATATCACCGAATTTATTGAGGAAATATGTAAGACGAGTGGATTAATTCATAAAATAGAATATAACGATAATGAGATAAAGATATATCATAAGTTCAATGACGAGGGCGTTATCAATACAATTAATGACACCCTTATCAATACATTGAGAATGTCAGGTCAGAACTTCATGCTCAAGAAAAGCGATAAAATAACAATATTAACTCGAAGCCAACCATTACAGAATCACGTTAATGAAGTTCTTCGCATAGAACCTATTTAGAACCGCGTTTTGAGAACTTTCGTGCTGAAGCATAGCCCAGATAATACCAGAGGGGATACAGGGAGAATAGTAAAATCACTGCAACCAAAGGTACATCTTTCTTGTAAATGCCAGTAATGTTAGAGTGGAACATAAACTCCGAACCGCTCAAGTTGTTGCAGATTACAGGTAAAAAACAGGGGAGAGCATCATAATAAAGCAGCAGGCTGAAAAAGACAAAAGAAAGAACAATGAACAGACTGATGGCAATCCTTACAAGTTTCACAAGCCCCCATTTGTTACCTACGTAATAGAATGCGATGCCTGTAATGAATAGAGCCGGGGGGTCTAATAGAAAACTCATATGATCACCGATCAAACCTGGAATATAAATTGTATATCATAGAATACCCGCTTTATTCAATACCCTAAATATATTAAGAAATATATAACGTACATTCTCTTTGAACCAGCTTTCTTCATATTTTTTCGGAAAAGCCACAGTATCCATTTCTGAACATATATAACCGAGTTTATTTGCTATATCATAAAATTCTTCACCGTAATCCAGTATGTGGGGGGCAAGTATTCCTACATTTTTCCAGTCCTTATATTCTGTGGTGTCTGCATGTGGGAAAATCTCTGGTTTGCCGAAGGTTTCTACAGCAAGCCTCACAAAACTATTTTTCATAGGATCAAGTCCCATTTTCTTTCCACCCACTATATCCACTGCAATTATGTTTTCACCTGCAATGAGAGTTTTAGTGTGGTTGGGTTTATAGTCTGCTTTAAGTCCCAGAATACCATCCGCGGACCAGATACCATCAACTATCCCAAAGTGGACGGGAAATTCTTTGATCATTTCAATTGTGACAATATCTATCTCACGATCCACATGGTACTCGCGGAACTTGTTCTGTTCGGGTGTGGTGCCATAGATGTTTTTTATGGTCAAAGTATAGTAGCAGGAGATGTGGGTTTTATTCTTGGCAAACGAGATTCTAAAATCCGCATCTTTCCAGGTCTTTCCCACCAGATATGTGCCAAGAGAACCTTTGTAAACGTGGGCTACTACATCCATTGTCAGATCTACTATACGGTAATTAATTGGGTTATACCCTGCTTGATCTGCTACATTTAAAACATCTCTGTTTTCAAACCAGTTACCAAATACGTTCTGCGATTCAACAAGCGCTATGTTGGTATAGCCTTTAGCTGCGATTTTATTAATCAGGTGTTCTACGAGCGCTGGCTCTGTAATGACGTTAATATCATTTTTTTTATAATACATCATCAGGTTGGGTTTTACTGCGATAAGAAAATCCTTTTTTGATTTACCTGACTCAACAAAGCGCTTTTCGAGCTTATCCCAGAAACCCGCTTCTTCAAGTACCTGTTCTAGCACAGTAAATCGGTCACTATCATCGTCTTTCTTTGTTATACGTACAACCACATTCTCCATACACATCGCTCCATTATAATTTCCAGATAAGGTGAAGAATTGTGCAAAACTCTATTTAATATTTTAGTATCAGGTATGCCAGCATTACTATTCCAGCAACCAGCGTTATGGCCAGGTCCAGCGGCCAATGGGCTACTATTCGTCCTTCGGGTGGAATATAGACTAATAAATAACCGAACAGGAGTATTGCACCCAGAGCCCTCCATAGCCACATGATAGGTAAAGCCAGCAGGGCTTTACCTGTATCTAATTCTAATGCTTTTGAAAAGCCATCGTAGAGCAGACCCAATCCTGCAATCAGGGTTATCGCAATTACGATTATAATAGTCAATAGATTATTAAACAAATTAGGAACCCAGAATGCGTACGCTACAAGATAAAAACCCGCGAATATACTCCAGAGCCAGCGCATTAGAAAAATCTTTTTTACAAATTCTAACAAACTCTATCAGCTCCATTCGAAACTATCGAGTTTTATTTCACTTCACTATATTTAAATCCTTCGCTTAATTATATAAATTGAATCAAATTACCGATTGGAATCCCTATTTTAAAGTGATTACTAACTATAGCAAATGGATTGAGTTCTTAGATGAGCAGGGATATCCTATAGCCTATTTCTTAAATTCCCGTAATTTATGTTCTATTTTATTAACCGCCGATGAATGTAGATAACCTGCATCTGCATTCATCCACGTTTATCTGCGGTTCTTTATTTACTGTTATTCAAGCACTTAACTATAATAGCAGGAAGCTACTGCCCTTTAGGGCTGAGTAGCTGACAACCTTACAACATCCTTCGCACTCTCCACAACGATCTCCTTTGTATTTTTATATTCCTCAACCTTACCATTTATCCTTACCCTATCCCCTATTTTTACAGAATCATATACTTCCTTTGCCCCATTATTCTTCGGTATGAACACATTGATATTGAGGTTTGAGATTGTCATGATAAGATGATCACCGGTCTTTGTCATCTGTTTTGAGAGTACTGTGCCTTCAACATATACGCGCTCACCAGGCTTTGAATCCTTTGAGTAGGCAGCAGGCTGTGAAGAGAAACCAAGATAGCCTATAGTCAGAGTGAGCACTGCCATGACCAGCAGGACTATTACTATTTTCTCTTCTTTCTGCATCATTTTATATTGTAAACATAAACTGTGTTGTTGTTTCCAGTTCTTTTCGTATTTTCAATAGATGGGGATAGTAGATAATCATATAGTCTTTAATATCCTCCGCATATTTGTCTTTAGATGGCTCATCCCCGTATAAAATCTTTTTAATTATCATACACTCAAGCCTGCCTGAGATTTTTATGCTCCCCCTCTCCATCGAGGCGCTCATCTCAAGATAGAGAGGCAGCCTTAGCCTCCCGCGCTCCTGTTCAGGAACCATAGCTGCAAGTTTTTCAAGTTCTTTTCTATCGAATAAGTGGGTTGAACCGTCCCTGTTTTTTATGCTCGGTTTATCTTCAAGAAGAAGCTCTTTGAGCGTTTTCTTTTTTGCGGGAAGACTTCTGTTGAGGATCTGTATAAAGCGTATGGAGATGTCTTTATCTCCATCCATTATCACTTAATACCTTCAAACCTCTCTTTGAGCTTCTCCATGACCCCGGGCAGTGTTGTGTACTCCATATCCTCAAGAGGAAGCCTATGCGGCTCAAAGGCACCGTGACGGCGCATGTACTCTGTTATCTCCTGCGCTTTTGTGCGTGTATAATCAAAGGCAGGATCATCGAACATATCCACAGGCCCGATCAACCTTCCGTTGCTGAGCTGGAATCCTGCAGCGATAACGCGTGGCGGACCGTCAAAGCGCGTGCACCTTGCATCCTTGAACGAGACAGGCATAAGCGGGCCGTTGTGTGAGCCGCGCATCCATCCGCTCACAAGGTGCGGGAAAGCAAAGGCCTCAAGGATCTCACCCACCGCAGGTAAGCCTGATTGCCCGCGCACCAGTGCTACCGGGTCATCCTTGCCCACGTATTCACCTGCTATCTGGTAGAGCTTCTCTGTGCTCACCGCTGCTGCAGGCTCATCAGATGGAAGCTTTCCACCCTCCTTCGGGAAAACACGCTTTATAACATAGCGGGATTTTGCACCTATGAGTGCAAGCATTGAGTATATCTCCTCAGGTGCATTCATGAAAACACGCTTATGTTCTACTATGTCCCATACTTCGAATCTGAAACCACTGTGGCAGCTCGGATCGATCACCAGTCCGGCAGTGTTCTCAGGAGAAGCGAACATCTTGTATATCGGGAGATTGAACGCCCCGGGTTCTGTTTTATCCATCATGAAAGCGATCAGGGGCTCAGCCTTACGCTCTGTGAACTCAATCTCGGCAGATCCCGGACCCATACCCCGGATGTTGCCTGAGAAAGCATCGCTTAGCAGGTCCTGCCCTGCCCCATAGAGTTTCAGGTCTTTTGCAATCTCTGTAGCAGCCTTAAAGGTATTCCATGCCAGCTCGTGGATTTCGCTGTTGTCGCAGCCTCTTGTGTGGCTCATCAAAAGCTCAAGGTCATCGCCTGCAGCGAGAACGTGATAATCCGCTATAAGCCTGCTATTCTTTGCTTCTTCAAGTTCTTTTTTTGCGGTCTCAATCAGCTCTGGATGCACGCTTGCATGGCCGGGGTAGCCACCCACATCTGCTTTAATTAAACTTACTGTAATTTTCATATATCCCTACTTATTCTAATCCAAAGTAAATCTTTCTATACTATCAGTCGATTGATATCAGAGTCACCTCAAAGATTAATGTCTTACCTGCAAGCTCAGGGTTCTGGTCCATTGTTATAGAGGTTTCATTGAAGTGTATTTTTATCGGACCAAACATGGTTTGAAGCTCTGTATCAGGAATAGCATTATGTCTCAGGGTAATATTCGTATCAGTTACATCAATCACGGTAGTATTCCATGGAGCCTCCTCTAACTGAATTATATCGTCCTTCTTCACATCGGCTCTTGCTGTAATGTTCTTATCGTCAATATTTACTACGGTCTCGTTCCATGGTGCTCCTGAGCCAACAATACTGGATCCAATCGTGAGATCATAGGACAATGATACGTTGGAGGAGATATTCTGGACTGTCAAATTAATGTTAGTCTCCGGGATACTAACATTATCACCAACCGTGTGATTTGGACCAAATATCCTCTCAAACTGGCCAACTGGAAGCTCAAGTTCCTTTGGGAAAGTCCTTGTTACAGGTATTTCCTCGATTATCGGGATGACTTGAATTGCCTCAGGATTAATCGGGCCATAAGCTTCCTCTGGCGGGATATCTAATGTCTTTGTATCTCCGACCTTCATCCCTATCACACCCTCATCAAATCCTGGAATGACTTCCCCTTTTCCAACAGTAAACTGGAGAGGTTTATATTGTCTGCCCTGTGTGTAAATATTATTCTGTTTTGCCACATCCTCAATTGAAGTATCAAAAACCTCTCCATCCTTGATGCTTCCAGTATAATCAACTGAGATTTTATCCCCACTTTTTACTGTTCTCTGATCAACACAGCCGCTGAACAATACTATAGCGGCAAGGAAAAGAATTAAGAATTTTTTCATGACCTCACATAGAGATGATTACGTATAAGTAAATTGCTATTTGAAAACAGGATTAATCATCAGTAATCCCATTCCTGGATCTTATATTGTGTCAGTTATTGTATATTCCCGGCTGCCACATCCTATTTTTTCAGCAGCTTTGATATGTACCCGGGGGTCTATTCCCCACACAGTATGTATTGATCCGCCGTTTGTTTTCATTCTTTCATTGATTAAATCTATCGTTGCTGAGTCTATAGCAACAGGGTCATGTCCGGCGAGTATCCCTATATCCTCAACAAACCTCTCACCTGAAAAATTAAAGCAATCACATCCAGGTGTCAGGTCATACACCCAGTTGATATATCCAATCCGCCCTTTTAGTGCTTTTATCGGTCCAAGTGCTGCCTCGCCTAACCTTTTCTGCATCTTGTCAGTAGCGTCAGGAGGTGGAATGATTGCCTCTTCTGGACAGGTATCTGCACATGATAGTTCACCGCAGCATTTTGAATGATCGATATATGGCGGTGCTATAGCTCCCCACGGGCATATCTCAACGCAAGCACCGCATTGCATACATTTATCAGTGTCAATGGAAGGCCTGCCCACCTCATGGATCTTTATCTTGCCTGCCCGATCAAGACATCCCATGCCCAGATGTTTCACCGCTGCACCGAATCCTGAGCCAGGGTGACCCTTACCATGTGATATCACTATCATTGAATCTGCCTCTGCAATGGCAGATGCAACCGTGATGCTCTCAAGCACTTCTCCGTTGATCTGTACTTCTTTTGCATCATTCCCCCTTAAACCATCTGCCACAATAAACGGGGCGTTCATGCTTGCATGAGTAAAACCGTTCATAGCAGCACCATTTATCAGGTCAGCAGCGTTAAGTTTCATACCCCTGTATAACGTGGTGGTATCCGTAACAAAAGGTATCCCTCCGGCTTTTATCACAAGATCAACGACAGTTCTCACAATTACCGGTCTTATGTGGGTTGTATTTCCGTATTCTCCAGGATGTATTTTTATCGCCACGATATCCCCCTGCTTCAGCGGCGAAATATAAGGAAAGATCTTTTTTATCTGCTCAGGCTGATTATCTTCCGGTCTTGTGATTTTTGCACTTTTGAATATTATTTTACTCAAAGCTATCACTTTAATCTAATTTTCTCGCCTCTATTTATACTATTCAGAAAGCTTCCAGAATCCTGTCCATACGTGTGAGAATATGGCTATGATTGCATAGGCTATAAGAATTATGACCTGTGCTAATATCAATCCTGTTATATCTGCCACCAGATCCATTATACTGGAGGTTCTTCCATCAACAAACATCTGGTGGAACTCATCACTTGCCCCGTACAGTAACCCGATGAGTAAAGCAAGAATCACGGCCCTGCTGATAGTATTATGCATGCTCCTCATGGTCAGAAAAAGTAAAATCCCAAACCCGAAATAGAGCAGGATATGAGCAACCTTATCTGGCTGTTTTATTAGAGGATAGAGGGGTGCAAGCAGTATTAAATAATCGCTATGATTCGGGGAACGAATAGAACTATTAAACAGAATAAGCAACTCCTCAGGAATCCTGAGGTCGGATAGTGAGGACAGGTAGAATATCAAAAAGGCATATAGAATTGTGAGACTGAGGAATATTTTGAATATTAGTCCCGTGCGCTTTCCTTGATCATACGATCCCTTCAATTTTTTTATATATGTTAAAAGCTTCGGAATCATAAACCACATCCTTAATTATAACCGACCCATCATTATTCTCATCCAGGGTCTGTATCCAGGATTCTCCGATCTTCTTAATACCCTGCGATACAAGAATATCTATAAAAGAAGGTGTACTTGTAAATATTGCTTTACTAATATCTATCGATGTGCTTATATTTTTATGATCCCCATCGTATTTCTTTATCTCATTCTTCTTCCCCTTCTCTCTTGCATCTGCTGCTCTTTCCTCAAGCTCTTTTCTTTTATCTTTTATCGTCCTGGTTATATCCTCTATTAAAATATTAGCTCTCTTAATCCCGCAAATCCTTGCAAGCTCAGTCAAAGCTGCTTCATGGGCAGGGCCTGTATAGTAATCCCTGCCCTTCCATGAGATTGTAACTGGCAGGTTGAACCCATACCTCCGTGAGATATTATCTGAGATCTTGCTGTATTCAAGCCATCCACCTGTTCCAGAAATAAATATATGGGTTCCCATACCCTCAGAAAAAATAACATTTCTGGCTACAGCGTTCGGGCTCAAATCTTTGAATACATCTTTTAGCTTATTCAGGTCTATCTCATGCTTTTTAGTACAAATCCTGCATATGCCTGTTGCATACCCCTGATTGAGCATGACCTGAACCTTAGCACCGCATGGGCAGTGGTACCAGAAGGGCAAAGAATCCGTGTCGCAAAGCGGTATATCCAGATGATGGTGCTCTATGGAACTATTGTAAATGCTGTTGTACTGCCCCGGGTCTGAGATAATATCATTCCACCGCTCTATGAATATTCCTTTTCTTTGAATATCTGAATACCTGAAGAAGCTCACGTTAAGAGCAAGTTTATTACTTATTTTTGATATGAAGAATGCATTTATATCAGAGAAATTTTTTGCTCTTTTATAGCAATCCTCCAGAGTCTCTATTATATCAGTCAGTCTCAGTTCTGTATCTGGGGTGATTGGATATCTTTTATAATGAGAGGATATTTTTTGTACTGCTCTCTCCCACTCATCTTCCGTGGGCTTCATAAGATAATCAAATCTTTTCCATACATCCCTCTCTGTGATCTTAAAGCCAAGCCTTTCATATCCAAGCTTGTTAAATGCAGGAAACTTATTCTGGGTGAGAAGCTTTGTTGTGCACAGGTTGTAATCAGAGAATCCAAAGAGGGCTATCGCATCTCTGCCTTTATCATTAGCTCTTTTCCTGCAGAGATGAAGCATGAATATTTTTTTTAAAAGTCCTGCATGAGGAAGGAAGTTAGGCTGGTGGCCTGATTCAATAACCAGGGTCTTTTTATCTGGAGAGGAATATTTGAAATCTATCTCTGCGTCGTGACTGAAATCCTCAGTGATCTTGAGGATTAATTCTATATTTGAGAGCTGGCTTCTATTAAGCTCAGGCATGCCACCTCAGTCTAATTACCCTGATGATCTTATCCATGTAGCCTAAAGTCCTTTTAACTATTGTTTGCTTTAATCTCCTGTTGATCATGTACAGGTGTACCTTCCATACGAGTAGAGACAGGAGTATAAGAGCAACAATTGTTACTACTATGTTTGAAGGCGTGGTGTCTATGCCAAGCATCAGGTCGATGAAAAGTACAGAGAATATAACACCTGCTATACTGAGCACAAAAGAGAGGGCAATCCTCTCATCGCCAGCTATATCTTCATTTTTGGGGAAAAAAGCCCAGCTTAAAGCATATCCTGAAACAAATAATATAAGGACTAGGCCTACAACTACCCTTACCAACTCCACAATCATTATAGCTCTAAATGTTACTACTAATTAATAGATTTTTGCATATCACAGGTATCTCCATAAAATTTCTAAGTTTCTTCAATGGGCATCATCGAAGCTTTGCCGACCAATGAATGACTCACCTAAATATATACAGCAAAAGAGCAGAAACTATTTCTATGATAATCTCTATTGAAGAGATAGGATTGGGGAACATATCCAAAATGGAGTGATTAATATAAAAAGGAATATATTATCTAATTCTGTAATGGTAATAGCAGTGTATCTGAAAAGTGTGGGGAATATATTGTATTCAGGTGACTGGGAATCATTCGACCTGATATAAAAGTATGAATCTTAAAAATCCTTCCTTTCTTCTGGTACTATTTATAACGTTCCTCATAGCATCCTATGTTGAGCTTACTTTTGGTGGCTTTGGAAGCTCAGGCTACCTGGCTCTTGTTTTTTTTATAATTGCATTAATTATTCTTGCTAAGCTTAAGGGAACAGGAGAGACAAGGTTGAAGCCCTCAAAAAAACTTTCACTGCTGGGAGGCTTTATAATAATAGCTGATATTATTTATAATGTCAGGGCAGGCTCTGATTTCCAGACCCTGGATACCATGCTCATATTCCTGGGAATATCCCTGATCTCACTTAACATAAAAAATAGCAGCATCAGCAATATGGGTGAATTTGGCGCTTATTTTTCCTCTATCTTCCTTCTATTGTTTATAAGTGTATATGCCATGCCCTCTCGTCTGGGCTCAAATATATATGATGATTATGGCTACTATGCAACAACCCTGCCAGCATTATTTATACTCCGCTCTATGGATATTTCTCTGCATATGGATTCTCTTGTCACATTCCATGTATACGGAATAGAGGATATATATTATAAAATAGACCTGGGATGCTTTGGCTTCTATTCTATGATCCTTATAATAAGTACTGTTTTTGCATACAGGCTCACTTCACCCAGGAAGAACCACTCCCACAGCATAATAAAAATAACTGTGGTACTGATTATTGCCTCCTATCTGGCAAACCTGTTCAGGATAATAAGCCTGGTGTCTATAGGTTATTACTACGGCCTTGAGACCATGCAGATATTCCATACCTTCCTGGGATGGGCACTTTTTGCAGCTATAGTCCTGCCTATAGCATATTTTTATTTGAGGTAATATCTTATGAAATATTGAGTTAAACCTCTATCTCTGCGAATCTATCAATATCTGTCCTGTGGCCCCAGATATCCCCCATAATCAATTTTACATTGCTTAAATTTAAAAACATTTTTGTTGTGTTCGAAATTGTCTTGTGATATGAGGAAGGCAACTGAATCCTTTTAAGCTTCGGGCATCTCTTAACAAGTTCAAGGATGTTTTTTTCAGATGGCCTAAAGCAAAAATGTACGTTCTCCTCACCCGTATTAAGATCTGCGAGGTCTTTTTCAGAGCCTATAATTCTGAAAACTTCTTTCATATTATATCTATCTGTGGTACTACTATTTATATTTTTTTACTTTTTCAGCACTTCTGCAGGTATGACAGTACTTGCGGAAGTATTGCAAAAAGGTATTTATAGAACTGCGACCCTATCTTATATATAAGGAGTTGATAAGGAGTTGTTAACTCTCGGATAACATGAAATAGCATTCGGTAAGCTAATTATCCTGCAGAGGAATAACTTTTACAATGGATGCATCTGCAGGATGTTCCATATACGTGGGTGATACTGTCATCCAGGAGAGATGCAATTATAGAGCATGTACAATAATGGGAAATATGGTGATTCGGAAGATAAGAAGATGGGGAGATAGATGCGGTGGTAAAGAAAAGAAGCAGATGGGAACTCATTTACGACTTGCTTAAGGTAACACTTGAGGAGAGAAGTGCTAAAAAGACACGGATCAT
This sequence comes from Candidatus Methanoperedens nitratireducens, assembly GCF_000685155.1. Lineage (GTDB taxonomy): Archaea > Halobacteriota > Methanosarcinia > Methanosarcinales > Methanoperedenaceae > Methanoperedens > Methanoperedens nitratireducens. Next base: position 83,194 of record NZ_JMIY01000002.1, on the reverse strand, counting down.
GCAAAGGGCGTATCTTGATTGGAGAAACTTCCAGAAATATTTCAAATTATTATTAGAAAAGGGTTTTATAGCAAAATGCAATAATCCTGAGGACAGTTATGAGATCACAGAAAAGGGAATGGAGTTGCTGGAAAGATTGAAAAATGTGGATGAGATAAGGACTGTAGGTGAAATGTTAGGATAAGAATCCTCAGGTAGTTCACTATATGTATCTTGCATATGTTAAGGCATATGCTCTTGTTTCTTAAGAGTATTTATCCATAATACTCTTATATGTATATGTGGGTAATCGCCTGCGCTTTGGCGGGATTACGGGAAAACGGGAATAGGCTGGTCGTTCATAGTAAGCATGGTGACAGGCACATCGGAGGGGGAGTATGGGCCATTGGAATAAGTAAATAAGGGCTGCAGAGCAGCACAGAATTCCTTCCAATCCGTAGTGCCTATTACCATTGCTTTTAACAACTGGAACCTGGAATATGATGCCGAACTGAATGGCGTCAAAGTGACTACAGATCGCAGATCGGTGGAATCTGAACATTAGATGCGCCTATCCAGTGGACGGGAGCTATGCTCTTTCGGGAGGAAAGAGGAGTGGTGGGGTAGTTCCCGGCCAGTTTATTCCCCATCTTCAGAGCGATTTATGCAATAGCAGCGCAAGGTTAGAGGGTTTTCCTTTTCCTCCTTAGCCCTCAACTTTGCAATGCTTTATCCAATCTCGAAAGTCTCAAACCTCTCTTTCTTTGCCCTGCAGACCGGACAAAGATCGGGCGGTTCTTCCCTTGCGCAGAGATAACCGCATACCATGCACCTGTAAACCTGAACCATCTCTTTTCCTCCTGCTCCTTTTTGCTCTAATATACTCGGATAACCTCTCTCATAATACTCCTGGGGGCGCCGCTCAGGTATCGGATCGTGTTTTCTATCTGCCCAATCATCGCTCACATACAGCACGCATAAGCAGCAGCCATATTCCTCCAGATCTGGATCACGATAGTTGCACGGGCAGATCATATCCATATCATCTGCAAGCATACCGCTTGCGATCCTGCAGGGACATGAGGGATAGCCATACCTGTGCTCGTTCTCCCAGAGCCCCTGAAGGATATCATCTAACTCTTCTTTGACAGGATTGAACTGGTAGTCTTCCTCATCTGCTATTTTCTTCATCCCGGCGAACATTTCTTCAATAGTTCTCATAAACCCAGGGCCTCTCTCAATTTATTCTCGTAGAACCCTACTATTACCTTATCGCCGATTACGATGGTCGGGAATCTCAATCCTCCGCTTATTTTAATTACTTCTGAACTAACCTCTTCTTTTTCCTTACCACCTAATTTATCAACATCAACATAGTCGTACTCGATCCCATTTGCTTTTAAAAACCGCTTTGCTGCCCTGCAATGCATGCAGGTGCTGAGCGTATAGAGTTTTGGCTTTATCCCCATGGCTTTCTATTCACATGCCCCGGGCATCAAAATATTCCCGCATTCGCTGCATACGAACCTTGGTAGACCCTTTTTCAGGACCTTGACAGGCGCAGGGTACCCTCCTTCCCATATCGGAAGATCTATACGCTTGGCATGTTCAATACATAGTCCCATGCCGCACATTATACATACTGAGACCGCTTCATTTTTAACATTGTTTTCTGCACAAAGGTAACATCTCAACATAGCAATCACCAGTTCTCTTTGAGAGCCTCATGACAGGGCTGGCACAGGATTCGTCTTACGTTTTCTAGATCCTTCTCAAGCCTTACGGGATAATCGCCCCTCCATACAGGCGTTATTTCCCTGATAGCATGTTCCATGCATACACCCATTCCGCATACTATACAGACAGCCACTGCATCTTCATTTTTTCCCATTTTAGCGCACAAATAACATTTCAAATTATTCACTCTCCGCCAGGCTCTTCATCCGGTGCCAGAAGCCCTTCACTTATCAATAAATCGCTTCTGACCGCATGTGTTTCCTCAGCTTTAGTGCTCAATACATAGCGGATATTCTTGGCCAATTCATTAAGTTTTATCCTTGAACAGGTCTCGCCCCTGGTTATTCCGCTCACTATAGCGACTACAGTTCCTTCAGTCTCAGGGTTCTTAGGTCTTACGAATTTTGTCCTGATCCCTGCTTTTGCGAAATCCTCAAAATCAATGGGATACTCACAGGCAATGACAGCAGGTATGTTGATATACTTTAAAATTTTTTTTGTCTTAAAAATAATGTGGGAATTGACATTCCCCATATGTAACAATACAAGTCTGTGCCTTGCGATCTGTTCAATCTCTTTTGCAGTCAGACCGAATGAAGCTCCATAGCCCCTTGATGAGGTGGATGAACCGACCTCATCCATTGGAATGCCAGCTCCTGCCTCAAGCACAAGAACACTTACCTGTATACCTTCTCTTCTCAATCCCTGTGTTATCTCGCATACAGGCTTGGTGATATGCCGCCGGCCTGGTGTCATAGCGATCGCAACAACATCAGGCCTTGCAGCCTCAGATAGTGTCCCGCGCTGTGCCAGACCTCCTCCGCGGCCAAGCCCCATTGCCTCTCTGCAATCTACCAGTTGTGTTTCTCTTCCAAACATTTTTATTTCTTAACTCCAAGTACTGTTTCCCACGTATTAGCGTGGTCTTCTTCTTCTTTTAGGATCTGTTCAAGCATAACCCTTGTCGTGATATCGCCCTCTTCAGCGGCTAATTTAATATGCTCTTTATATTGTTTGATTGCTGTATTCTCCTTTGCAAGGTCATCCTGGATCATTTTCCTCAAGTCGCCGCCCTCTGCTATATGGGATACACTCTTTGTCGGGACTCCGCCCAGGTAGTTGATGCGCTCACCCAGACTCTCAGCATGCCTCATCTCGGCTATAGCGATTTCTCTCTCTTTATCAAGGATCTCCGGGCTCTCCATCCCCTGGCCCTCATAATGATGCTTCATATACTGTATTATGGCACTCAGTTCTTGTTCACGGTCTTTGTTCAATGCATCTATTATTTTTTCGTTCATAACTCCTCCCTCAAATTAATCTCATTGATAACTCAATGAACAATAATCCAATGAACATGAAAGTATTTTAACTTTTTTTAGCCCTCTTCATTTTCTTCTGCCAGGCACGCAGCCATGACCGTCATGTCCTTTTTCACCCTGTAGCAGGTTCAGGGCTTTTCTGCACGCAGCTACACCCGGCGCTCCTGATGTGATAAAAATTACGTTCATTGTTTCCATTATCTCTTCTTTCGTGGCTCCGTGGTTCAACGCACTCCTCAACTGGGATTCGCAGCAGGGCTCACATCTTTGTGATGCCATTACTGCCAGAGACATCAGTACCTTTATTTTTGCGGGAAGAGCGCCATCCTGCTGTATGCCGTCATCACATTTTTTATAATGTTCAAACAGTTCGGGGTTCATCTCACCCATCATATTCATGATCTCAGGGGTAAATCCCATTTTTTCGTCTATGCTTCGAATCACTTTTTTGGGTTCCATAATAAGCACCTAACTATTGATTGGTTATCAATTACTTAATCTTTTCCTGTAATTTTAAGAGCATTTTTCTTATTACCTCTTTATGGCTGCGCTCACTGTGCATCGACCACGTAAAAATCCTGAAAGCATTTTCTTCCCCCTCAGAAAGTGCAACTCTTGCGGCCTCTTCTTTATCTTTTTCTTCCTTTATCTCCCCTTCCAGCATAATCTCAAGGTTTGATCTCGTATCCTTTATCTTTCCAAGAAGTAGTGCAAACTCGGCTGCGTGCCATGCCTCATCCATGGCAATCTGCCGCAGGTACTGCGCAACCTCAGGATGTCCCTCCTCATCAGCTCTTTGCGACATTGCAAGGTACAGGGCAACCTCGTTGGACTCAGATTCAAAGGTTTTTTCCATGATTTTTAATATCTGCATTTTTCCACCTTAATGCTACGTTTTGGTTCGTTGGTGTAATCGAATATCACTAACTCCCCCTTGCTGTTATTTAGTATCTCATATATAATAAACAATGTGGTTTTTAGTTGTGTGGATTACTTAAAAGCAGATCATTCAAGTTCACTTATAAACTCACTCAACCTATCGCATGTAACCTTTCTCTTGGCCTCGCCGCATTTTTTGACCTTATCCAGAAGGACGCACATCTGCTCATTCGTAAGATCGTAACCCATTTTCTGCACAACACCTTTTAATGCCTTGCTGCCTGTATGCTTACCTACGATTATTTCCCGCTTTGCGCCCACCATCTCAGGGGCAAATAGTTCATAGGTCATGGGTTCTTCAAGAACAGCAGCCACATGTATCCCTGATTCGTGTGAAAAGGCATTCGCCCCCACAATCGGCTTTATCCTGGGGACCGGAATACCAGAGTACTGTTCAACCAGTCCTGACAGTTCCACGATCTGGCTTATATCGTATCTCTCTATACCGTACTGCACGCGCAGGCTCACAAGCAGTTCCTCAAGTGAGGCATTTCCGCACCTCTCTCCGATTCCATTGATAGTGGTATGGAGCTGAAAAGCTCCTGCTTCGGCTCCACTGATGGTATTTGCAACAGCCATACCCAGATCGTTGTGGCAGTGGATACATACCTTTGTTCTGATTGTTTTTTTAATCTCGCTGACAAGGTAGAATGCTGTGCGGGGACTCAATATCCCTACAGTATCCGCAATGCTGACGTAATCTGCGCCATGCTCTTCGGCCGATTTAAAAATGGATTTTAAGATGTTGATATCCGTACGTGTAGCATCCTCAGCAGCAAACCTGACTGTAAGACCATGATCTTTTGCATAATCAAGTACATCAAGGGCACAGGATTTTGCTTCCTCGAACGTCTTATGGTATTTATACTTCAGGTGCAGATCAGATGTTGCAATAAAGATGCTCACAAAATCAACATCGCACCGAAGCGCAACATCAATATCTTTCGCCACTGAACGTGCAAGACAGCATATCCTGGCATCGAGTCCAAGATGCGCTATCTCCCTTACTGTAGCTTCCTCTTCCTCTGAAACCACAGGAAAGCCTGCCTCGATTGCCTCTATTCCAATACTATCCAGTTTTTCTGCTATAACAATTTTCTCTTCTCTACTGAAGACTACACCAGGCGTTTGTTCACCGTCTCTTAGAGTAACATCACATATCTCGATATCATCCGGTTTTGGATTAATGAATTGCATCAGGCTGTTTTTAGAGTAATTGGACATATTTATCAGGGTTCATAAACCATGTTTAATCATTACTTATATCTTTGCATTTTTTTATGTATGGAAATCCATTTCCTATCTTATAACCATATTCCCAATCAATCCACAGTACTGCAAATGTGCTCTTATTTGGTCTGCTGCCTATAGTATCAGCATGACCTTAAAGACAACTATTGCCGCAAATGTCAGAAGAAGGGGATTGGAGCAGGCACCAAGTGTACTTGAAGCCCACTCGTTCCAGTATCTGGAATCTGATATCAGCAGAGCGATGGAGAGAGAAACGATGAGGGAGACTGTTGCAAAGGCTCCACCCTGGGATATTACCTCGAAGGAGAAAGAGGTTTGAGTGTTCGAGACTGCAGCTATAATTCCCATATAACCTTTCCTTTTTTAACTAATCTTTTTGTCTGATTCCTATAAATACTATACCGATGGGCACTAAAACCATCAGTATTATAGCAAAGATCCCGAGCTTCCCGTATTCTGAAACCATATACTCTGCGACAGTGACATCCTCCTGTATTGCATCTTCGTACATGGTATTAAATAGCCTGTCCTCCACAAAATCCTTTATGTAATCAAAGGTCTCAGTTTCGCTACTCAAAATAGGGGCAGAGATACGTATCATAGTAACTGCGTCATTACCTGAGCCAAACTTCTTGAACATAAACCAGTAAACCATTATCTGTTTTTTACCTTCTTTGCTTATATCAAGCCTGTTTGCATAGAGTTTTGTATATGGATTTGGTTCATCTGCAATCGTGAATTGTGCAATGCTCTCTCTATCTATATTCCATCCTGCGCCTTCTACACATATCTTCTGCTTATGAAAACTCTCACCCACCTTGCTGTTTATGATATCCATCCAGATCAGGTCTTTATCCCGCTTATATGCCCTGCTCATGAGTATGTCCGCATTCAATTTTGCATAAACTGCATCGGAGTATTTGAAATCAATGCTATCCCATTCTCCAATGGTCTTTGGGAAACCCTTGATATCTTCCTTGGAATTATATTCGTATACTGTTTTAAGCAAAAGGCGGTTCCCTGTCTCACGCCAGTACTCAGTATCGGCTATTGTATAATCTGCGACGTTCTTCGGGGCAAGCAGGAATATCAGAACATAGGATAGGGCTAAAATGCCCGCCAGTATTAAAATATTCTTTTGAATCGTAGCCGTCCAAAACACCTCCCTACAAGGAATAATCCCACAAGAGCAACACTGAATAAGAGAAGGCTTGAGAAATCATGGAAAAAATTGATCGCAGTCTCCTGATCGTATGCATTGGCAATCGCCAGCACTGATGTAATCCGAATTACGTTTGCCACCAGTGCTAAAGGGATTGCTGATATAACGATTATAGACCTCATCAGCATCCCGCCCTCCAGGATAAAGGCATATATGGCCGCGATTGTCAGCAATGATATTATTGATCTAAGACCGCTGCATTCAAGCCCGACCTCAAATGTGCCTGCGGGGAGAATGAGCTGCAGTCCATCCCTCTCTACAGGTATCCCGAATATATTCGCCAGGTTTGAGGATAGTATTGCTGAGCCTGTCTGTATGGGCGGAGCAGCAGTATCCACGAAAGGGATGGGGATCATAAATAACAAGAACAAGAGTGGAAACTTGATCTTTTTTATGAACTCCCATCCAAACAGGAATAATATCGCACCTGAGATCGTTGCTATAAGGGATATGCCAGATATGGAAGGTGCGGTCCAGTTAGCCCCGATGCTGTGCAGTATGATACCGCTGACAAAGAGCACAAGGCCTTCCATAGATTGCTTTTTCTCTATACCGGCAAGCTCCTGTCGCATATTCCATATAATATATCCTGAGACAACAGGCACAAGAAAGCCGTGGGTATAATACGGATTGTATAACCACGAATCAATCAGCCACCTTAAAGTATCATAATAGAAAACTCCTGCTACTGCAATGAGTATAAGCAGAATGTATGTCATAACTCACACCTCTAGCCAACTTTTTTTAGAACTGTCAAATCCCAGTTTTCCCAAGATTCCACATATCTACTGAATACCAGATTTGTTTAAATACTTTTCACTTTCTATTGGAAAAAACTCAGGGTATTTATGTTCAATACGGCACCTATCAACTATAGTTAATTTTACGGTTTTAATTATTAATTATAACAAATTAATTTATATCATGTAACTTCATACGAGATAGTAGCAGACAGTGGACTGAGTGATTGATTGGAGATATATTATGATATCAAGAAAGTGGCTTAAAGTAATAGCTGGTACAGTATTTGGTTTAATGGCACTGCTGCTTATTCAGGTGGCGCATGCCGTGGAAGAATTCCAGATTAGCTATTCCTGCATAGACTGTCATCAAGACAGGTATAATGAATGGGCGCGTTCAATGCACGCTATTGCAGTGAGCGATCCTGTCTTTGAGGCAGCCTATATCAGGGCGCTTAAATCCGATCCCGAATACAGGTACTACTGCCTGACCTGTCATTCTCCAACAACGATAAAAACAAACGACTTTAACTTAACAAAATCAGTATCTATTGAGGGCGTTACATGCAGCTTCTGTCATACGGTCACTGGAATTGAGAATAACAGCTATGTCTTTAATCAGAGCAACCCTATGCAAGGCCCCTATGATGATTCAAATACAGATGCACACGACTCAGCATACTCTCCTCTGCTCACAACATCGGAGTTCTGCGCCGTGTGCCATGAATTCTCTATAAACGGGGTACCTGTCTATGAGACATATACTGAGTGGAAGGAAAGTCCCTATGCAGCCGAGGGCAAACAGTGCCAGGATTGCCATATGGAAACAAAGTCAGGAGTTGCTGCAAAGGACGGACCTGTCAGAGAGAAGGTTTACCAGCACTTCTGGTATGGTGGACACTCAGGGCAGTTTCTGGAGAAGGCTTTCCAGATAGAGTCCAGAGTTCAGCAGATAGGAGATAAGATCATAGTAACGCTCAACGTTACCAACAGCAACGTTGGCCACATGGTTCCAAGCGGCTTTCCATCGCGAAAAGTGATCCTGGATTTCAAAGCAAGTGATGGACAGGGAAAAATTATCTTCAGCGATCAGAGGGTCTATGCAAAGACCCTTCTTGATACATATGGCAATGAAGTAAATGATTTCTGGAAGGCAGCATCTATAGCCCGGGATAATAGGATCAAGCCAAAAGAGAGCAGAATCGAAGTGTTCGAGTTCGAGATGCCGGAGGGGATCAGCAAACTGAATACTCAGGCCACGCTGATCTACCAGCTCAATGCAGAGATAATCACCAGATCAGTGGAATCCATGAACGTGGAAATAGCGAAGAATGAAGGAACAACATTGCTCAGCAGAGCAGCAGCAGTAGAGATAGTGAGTACTCCGAAAGAGGCGCCGACAGCAGGATGGGCTGGATTCATTGCAATCATGGTAGCAGCGGTATTACTGAGTAGAAAAAAGAGGACGTAGAAATATATACTGTGGGAACGATATGAATTAATTAACATGATTAAATTCCATGCCCATATCGTCTCCCGCGGCCGCGCCGAAGGAGAGGCGCTGGTAACCTCCCAGCCAATATCATTTCTGGGAAGCGTTGACCCGAGGACAGGAACTGTGGTTGAGAAAGGGCATGAGCTTGCTGGAGCTAGCATAAAAGGGAAAATACTGGTCTTCCCCGGCGGGAAGGGCTCAACCGTGGGCTCGTATGTGATCTACCAGCTCAAGAAGAACGGTGCAGCACCCTCTGCCATGATAAACATAAAAGCTGAGCCCATCGTTGCAGTCGGTGCCATAATATCCGATATACCGCTTGTGGATAAGGTGGAGAAGAACCCTGTTACCACAATAAAAACAGGGGATAAGGTTTTAGTGGATGCGATTGTAGGAAATGTGGAGATTCTATGAACGATGAAAAGGGTTTTATGGAAATAAAAATGAGCGCAGGCTGGTATATGACCATCTCGCTTCAGAAAAGTGACCGATTTGAGGGAGAGAAGGAATACGTGGAGATAGCAAAGGAAAGGGGCGGGCAGAAGCGCGGAAGGTTCAATCTCAATCCCAAGTACGCAAGGGCGCTGGGCGAGGCGCTTATCAAATTTGCGGATGAGAATGGATTATGAAATATAGAACAGGAATTGCCCTGTAAATCAAAACAAATATATAACTATAATACATAACATATTATTAAGCACAACGGTGTAGGATATGGGAATACTAAGAATAATATGTTTAATAGCCATAATGACTGCCGTACTCACGGTGTCAGCATATGCAGCAGAACCGAATTTTTCAGCATCTTCCCTGACAGCAGGTGATGTCGATTGTAAAAAATGCCATGCGGATACCCCGCATATAATCCATGTCAAAAAACCAGTGGATTGCGCTAATTGCCATGGAGATAAACAGTCTGTATCAATACCTCAGTGTACAAAGTGCCATGATGGGCCAATTCACAAGGTACATGCCGGGAAAGTGGGCACCCAGACTTGTTCTTATTGTCATAAAAACATAGATTCAGTGCATAATGCCCAGATCAGCGATGCTGTATGCGCACACTGCCACAGTAACCTGACAGAAGTCCACGGGAGTGATGATTCATGTACAAAATGCCATAAATCCCCTCCTGAGATCGTGAAACCCTTAAAAGCAGAAGGTATGGTACTGGTATGCCAGAACTGCCACCCTCAGACAAGCGTGGCGACCATACACGGTGGGGCAGATGAGAAGAAAGGGTGCTATAACTGCCACAAAGGAACCTCAAAGGCAGACGGTAGTGAGATACCGCATGTGATCCATGCAGCAAAGGTAGACTGTAAAGGATGCCATGAAGAGAATAAAAATGTGATAGTCCCTCAATGCACCAAATGCCATAATATAGATAACCTTCATGCTTTTAACAAGATAGGAAAATTAACATCCGCGAGCGGATTGAAGTGCTCGGTCTGTCACCCGGGAGAGTCGGGGTTGTCAGGACCGAAAGCTACACCGCCTAAATCTGAGGAACCCTCAGCCCAGAATACAAGTGGTGTGGAACCGGTGATAACAGAAACAACCCAGGAAGCAGGGAATGCGGAAATCCCCGGGTTCGGAGGTATACTGGCAACAGCGACGCTGCTCACAGGTTATCTCCTGGTGCGAAGACTGAGACGTTAATATTCAATCAAGCGCTGCCTTCACAAATGCCAGAAATGGAGGTGAGGGCTTTCCTGGTCTTGATCTGAACTCAGGGTGGAACTGCGAGCTAAAGAAGAACTTATGGTCCGGTATCTCGGCAATCTCCATCCTGTGGTCGTTCCTGCCTGTGAACCTCATGCCCTTTGCCTCGATCTGTAATATGTACTTCGGGTTCACCTCATACCTGTGCCTGTGGCGTTCTATGAGATGATTATCCCCGTACAGTTTGCTTGCAAGTGAGCCTTCTGTCAGTACAGCTTCACAATTACCAAGACGCATGGTACCTCCCATACTCCTGATATTCTCCTGCTCAGGCAAAAGATCGATCACAGGATGATCGGTATTTGCAAGCTCTGAGCTGTTTGCATCCTTAAGCCCTACCACATTCCTTGAAAATTCGATCACAGCAAGCTGCATGCCAAGGCACAATCCAAGGTATGGTATGTTATGCTCACGCACGTACTTTATTGCAAGTATCTTGCCCTCTGTCCCGCGCACACCAAAGCCGCCAGGAACTAAAATCCCGCTGTATTTCTTAAGCATATTGACAGCATCCGGGTTTTTCTCAAACGTCTCAGCATCAAGCCAGTCGATCTTAACCCTGCAGCCGCATTCTATCCCTGCGTGCTTGAGTGCCTCGTTTATGCTTATGTAAGAATCCTCAAGATGTGCGTATTTTCCAACTACTGCAACGCATATCTCCCTGTTGATGGATGCCATCTTTCCCATCAGTTCATCCCATTCATGCGATGCTTCCTTTGGAGTAAGTTTGAGCTTCTGCATTAGATAATCTGAAAGCCCTTCCTGCTCCATGAGGGTTGGAACATTGTATATATCCTGGGCATCATGCGCGCTTATTACTGCTGATACTGGAACATCGCAGAACAGGGCAACCTTTGATTTGGTATCTGCAAGCAGGGGTTCTTTACACCGCACTACTATTGCATCAGGTTGAAGTCCCAGGCTTCTAAGTTCTTTTACTGAATGCTGAGTGGGCTTTGTCTTCTGCTCACCCTGCGTATCCAGCGGTACCAGGGTCACATGTACGAAAGCTATATCCTCTTCTTTCTCTTCGCTGTGCATCTGGCGCATGGATTCAAGGAAAGGCATGCTCTCAATGTCTCCGACCGTGCCGCCCACCTCTATGATACAGATATCTGCACCGCTTTTTTTAGCCACTCTTCTGATACGCTCTTTTATCTCATTGGTTATATGCGGGATGATCTGCACCGTCTTCCCGAGGTAATCTCCGCGGCGCTCTTTTTCAATAACGCTCAGATAGACCTTGCCTGTGGTGATGTTATGGTCACATGTAAGCTCGATATCAAGGAAACGCTCATAATTGCCAAGGTCAAGATCGACCTCTGCCCCGTCCTTGAGTACAAATACCTCACCGTGCTGGTACGGGTTCATGGTTCCTGCATCAATATTGATGTATGGATCTATCTTGATAGCAGTTATATTGAAACCCTTGTTTTTCAGGATACGACCGATGGAGGCTGCTGTGATGCCTTTTCCAAGCCCGCTCATCACACCGCCGGTGACTATAATGTACTTCATGTCCCTATTTTAGTCAAGCATTGTGCTTATATTTAATGGGTTGTAATAGTGATCACTTCCCTGGAGCTCTTTCTTCAATCATAGCACGCTGTTCAATCTGGGAGATACACAGTAATCGCATTTCGATGGTAAGTATCTTGAAGTGGCGCAGTTCTTGCACATCTCTACTGGCGCGAGGGGTTTTTCTGGCGCTTGCGCCACGGCATTTACCATGGCAACGATACTGGGAGGCTCAGGTGCAAGCAGACAGGGCTGGTCGATGAAGCGCAGAAGCGCTGTAGCTCTTACAGTAATAGCAGTGAAAGGATATGCGTATGCCTGGACATTGTTGAGTTCAGGGTTGTTCCTGACGGGCGAGAGGTCAATAGGTACATCCATCACCTTCTTTCCTCCACCTCTTGGCTTTGGCGCATTTATCCTCTCCCCGCGGGTTGCGAAATCTAAGAAATCGTTAACATGCAGTTCTCCTACCATAGGTCTATCAAAAGGATGTGTGAGCACAAAATTCTTGAAACGCTTCTGCATCATGTCCTGGATGTAATCAGGAGCGAAGCCGTCCCATGCCAGAATATCTGCTATGGCCGAGGCGCTGGCGCCAGTGGCTATGGAGGCTACATCGAACGGGCTTTTTATTTTATCTATTGAAAGAGCAGATTTCAGGGTATTTGTCGCTACTTCAGATACTGACTCAAGGATGGCCATGCACGTATCGTCCCTGCATAACTTATAGTAAGATGATCCGATATGATGCCCGATGTCTCCAACATGCGTGGGAAGCATTACGATATTCGCGGGATGAACACCGGCATCGAAAGCCGCTTTCACTACGGGTGAGAATTTCTTCCTATACATATCAAAATATTCAAACCTGTCGTAGGAAGTATGACCGAGTTCTCCCATGAGATGTAGCATGGATTCAGCAGGCTTATCCCATATCCATTTCAGGTAACGTTTCTCCTCGTCTATGGCTTTCTTTACATCTCGCGTAGCACCGAGGACTCTGGTGTAAATATCCCCGAAGACATAGATCCCGTTCAATCCCCAGGATTTTGCAGATAATATAGCCTGTTTATATTTTTTTTCGACCTTCGCCCTTGCCATTATCTGCGCCAGCACATTGAAAGTGCTTCCCGGAAGGGCTGCAAAGTCCTTGGAAGATATTATCCCGTAGAAACCGTTATGCACCCTCGTTGCTTCGATACCCACAATATCTTCGGATTCATCTATAGTTTCTATGAATATCTCAACTGCTCTCCGAAACTCTGGATCCAATTCATACATTATCTCAAGAGTTATGGGCGTCTGCTGCCACTCAAGAAAGGCAGTATCCAGAGGTGTAATGGTTTTTGTGAGTGAGGTGAGGATATCGTAATGCAGCAGCAGGGATCTCTGGTATAAGTCCATAGCTTCTTTTGACTGCTCCTGTGAGCACTCAAAGGCTTTGATGACGTTCACATAGGGACGTGTGTGCTCAAGCAGGAAATCCTCGTATCTGTGGGTCTTTATTGCCTGTACTGCTGCATTCTGGGCGGATATGGCATCATTCACTACTTTCTCGATCAGGTTCATTCTTTCCTCCATCTACTGATAATCTCTTTTCCAATCATTTTAATTGCCCTGACTCTATCAGGACCAAGGGGTGAGCCTGGAATTATCTGGGTCACTCCTGCGTCCACAAGTCCTTCTATCCGTTCCATGCATTCAGCAGGCGTGCCGCAGATAGAGAATGCCACGAGTTCAGCAAGTTTATGAGCAGGTTCATTTGCCAGGAATTCAATGCCAAAGCTTACCATAAGTCTCACGCCAGTTGATATGGATGTATTTCAGCATGTCCTATCCCGAAATCCTTTATTGAATCCGCCATGAGAATATCCGTCATGGCAACCGCAGGCGCGGCGTATTTTGCGTTCTCGATCGGGCCTATGAATAAAGAATTGGCGCCGGCAGTTATGCCTATGGTATTCGCTGAGATATCCGCTATCCTTCGCTGTTCGATCGAAGCATTCTTGTGAAGCCATGCCCATGAACTTGGAATATTATGAGCGCCAACGCCTGTGGGCAAACCGTATCTTGCCTTTACCACTGAGAGTAAACGAAACGAGGAGCCTGCCCCCTGACCGAATGGCTGAACCCCGGGGTCGTAAAGGATCTTCTCAAACCCGCATTCTTTTGCGACCGCAAGAAGTCCTTTTTCCGTAAATCCTCCGCCGTCTTCAAGAAGCGCTATCCTTGCTTTTACGCTCGGGTCCTGCATGTTAAAGCCCAGGATTATCACACCCTCAATTTTCGATTTTGTGAGCGCGGCTATTTCCTCGCTATCGATCATCATGTTAATTGCGTTATACATGGTCCGGGAGGCATAATTATTCCTGGAGGCATGCTCAAGACCTGTAAGCCTGGCCTTCTTGTCTGCGGAGTCAATTATGATCGGCGCTTTTGTATGATCTGCCACGAAATCCAGTCCTTTTTTCATGAGTTCAGGCGTTAAACCTACGACCTGGAACATGAAAGGAAGTTTGTGCTTCTCGCCCACTTCTTCGACCTCTCTTATAAGCGCCAGAGCCTTTGATTCGTCGAATTTATTGCTCTTTGCATCCACGATCTTATGCCCGTCATAGAATATGGTAGGTATCAACACTGTGGGGTTCTCGCCAACCTGACCTCCGATTTTTATGCTCCCTATTTCGATTAATTTTTGCTCTCTTGCGAATTTGAACATACCTGCCTCCTATAATCCTAAAAGACTAATTATCAACATCGCCACAACTACTCCATATAAGAACCCTATCCATCTCCCGATGATCGTTCCGCGCTGCTGTAGTATCTCCGCAGATGAGAACTCAACTTTTTCCTCGATCTTATCCAGCCGCTCCATTATGCTGTCGTAATCCATATTCTCACCTCATAACCATTGCCAGAAAAACAAGCCCGAGAGCAAGCAAAAACCCGAAAACAAAATAGGCTCTTGCTCTCAGATTGAAAATACCGGAAAATGTCCTCTGGTCTCTTCCGATGATCATGACGCGCCTCTCAAGCTCGCTCACCATGCGGTTCAGTTCTCTTGCATTTGGAGACACAAGCAAAGGTATCTTCTCGTTCATAAAAGCCTCATGATAGCAAAAAGCACTAAAGTTACAACAAAACCTGCAACAAAGCCCTGGAATAAGCCTGATGTAAGACCTGACATTACCTTCTGCACTTTTCCCAGGTCTTTTACCTCGCCCTCTATAGCACGCACCCTTGCCTCGATAGCAACAAGCTCAGGAGATACTGTTGTTACGCCCTCTTGTTTTTCTTCTTTAGCCGCTCCCATCGTTACAAGAACAGGCTCCCATTTGCAGGGTTCTTTTGCTGTCAGGGAATCTATGGTTTTTTCTATACTGTCAATATTCTCAATATTCATCAGGTCTATAATTTCAACCTGCTCCCTCCAGATATTGATCTGGTCTTCCGGGATGTTACTGATGTATGGTATCGCGCCTTTTGCCCCTGTAATCCGCCCTTCTTTATCGATGCCGCTTTTCTTGAGAGCTATTATCGCATCCCCTGAGAGATGCCCGTGCACCTCTGCCCCGCATACCACAAGATACCTGATGCTGGTATTTGATATGATGTTGGCTACCACCTTCTCAATACCTATGTTCTCCGTCTTCATCGTGCCGACTATGGCTGCTCTCTTTATCAGCCTGTTCTTATCAAGCTCGCTTGCAAGCGTAACTATCGCAACCTGCTTATTCGGGTCCCCTGCTGTGTATTCCCCGCGCACAGGCGGCCAGTCCGGTACAGAGGTCACAGGTTCACCCCCAGAGCAAGGATTATGAAAATTGCGATGAGAAGTCCTGCCATGAATCCATAAATGAAATTTGTAAACCTGCCAAGATTAAGATAAATTCCCTCCCTGTTAGGATATGAGACAAGAGGCGCTGTCATGGGGTCAAGCGACCTGAATAGATCGTTGGCAATATCTTCAAGCCTGTCGATCTTATCCATGACTGGAGCAAGATTAACAGCAACCTTCTCAGAAGCCATCTCAGCTACTGTACCCGAATATGGGTCAATGGCAGCCGGAACATCTTCATCTATTATGGCGTACATCTCAATGCTCCGCAGGCGGATAGCCTGTCCATGCAAATTCATAGGTATCTTCTTTCACAGCAGAGAACCATCTCTTAACAAATATAACAAAGCCTGCCGCGCTCACTATGATTACCGAAATACCTGTAAAAAATAGAGCCTCTGAGAACAAAAGAGCGATCAATCCAAATAACGCGGTGGTCATGCTTGCCTCGACTGCGCTTAAACGAAGCGTCCTGCGCTGGTTCTCTCCTGCCCCCATGCTGCCGTTAAAGGGATGGAGGATAGCAAGTGTAGTAGCGATGTATATAAGCGGGTAGGTGATGTAAGCATCAACAGTTGTAACACTGGCGGAATACTCGGTCAGCATGCCCAGAAGGAACATGGCTATAATAGCTGTTGATGAGGCAAGAATGGCGCTATCGCGTATCATCACAGGTATCTTCATTTTAATTATTCTCTGGGCGCAGATGCCCGTAACAGCGCCCACTATAAGGGCGCTTAGGATCTCAAAATAGGGGCTTACGAAGTTATAGGCAGGGTTGATGAACTGGGATATGAAAGCAATGGTCGCCCCGACTGCTGTACCCCAGTACCCAATGGATGCCGTTCCCGTGCCAAGCCCGTATCTGGCAACGCTGCGGACTGCATTTGCGCCGCTCAGGAATGCCGGCCATATCAGAATAACGGCAATGGGTGTTACGGGGTGGTAAAACTTTACCATTAATATCGCAATTATTCCAGGGACAAGAGCAATAAAATAAAGCTCTTGAGATGTGAATTCTTTTTTCATGTCAGTGCTCATTGTATCACCACTGCCGCGATATATATGATCATTGCAATTACCGAGCTTACGATAAAACATGATACCAGGGTCTTTGGGGTTTTTCTGATCTTCTGATCAAACATGCCTTCAGTCTTTCCAACAAGCGTGTATGCAGGAAGGACACAGTTTATTAAGAAAACCCCGCCGGCGATAAAGCCTGATATCGTGAATGCCGCATCCTGTCTTAAAATCGGAACAAGGAGCGTATATACCGCAAATAATACAAGCGCGCCCCCTGTTCCTCCGATGAACGCCCCGATAAGCCCGCTGAAATTGGTCTGAACCGGCATCCCATGACCATCCGTGCCCGGGGATATATACGGTTTCTGGTCCCAGCCTGAGATCGCATCCTTTGTGCTTTTTCCTGTTATGCTCTGCCCTGAAGCAGTTTGACCTGATGCCGGGGGAACACCTGTGCCGAATGCATTGGCAATATTTCCACTCAGAATGGTCAATGCTACCATGAGGGCAGAGGCAGTAGCGCCAGAGGCCAGGACCACGCTCAAACCACTGTCGATTGAATACGAGGCTGAGAGAAGACCAGCCATCCCTGCTCCTGCCGACAACATGCTTGGACCTGTGGCTATACCAGTTGCGGCTGACATAGCTCCTGTTGCGCTTGCAGGGATAAAGTGCACGCATATGCCAACAAGCACACCTCCCAGAATTATTGCGAAGAATGCTGTTACTGGTTCCATTTTTACCTCATAAAGGGTCCGTATTTATCTCTTGTATATTTCTCAAGACGCACAGTTACAATAAATATGATAAGGATTATACCAAGCTCTACAATGACCGATGTCCAGACGCCTGCGAAATCAAAAACTCTTGATAGAGAATCAAGGAATATTAGCAGTCCAAAAGCAAAAGCGGTTACCATTGCCCCGAATCTCAGGGTGAAATAAGGAGTATCTACCGAATTACGATATCCATATTCTCCTTTGATATCGATATCTCCCTGCTTTGCGATAGGTATGCCTGAGCCGAACATGTAATGCTGGTAAAGCCTCTCAGCGCCATAGTGAATATCTCCTGTGGCAGAACCAATCGAACCTATTGTAATGCCCAGCAATAAAGCGATAAGCGGGACTGAGAATGGGTTATTAAGCATCATTCCTGCTGTGAATGAAAGAAGCGTTAGAGAGAAAGCAGTTAAAAACCCGAAAGAAATGCCAAGAGGAAGCGCAGAGAATATTGCATCCCAGTACAGTGGCTGCCTGAATGTCCTCATACTTGCGATCCTTGAAATATGGGCAAGGATACCGTAAAGACCGAGGAGAAGTGCAGAAACAAGAGCGCCAATAACCGAAGAAAGAATTACAGAATATAAAGTGCCCATAGCCTCAAGCCTTACTGAAAGAAGAACAGCGACGGTTGCAGCCGTGGTAACCCAGAGAGCATTCGCGGGCGGCTCCCCTGAGATAGCTTTATTAAAATACCTGTGGCGATGCCCGATCTGAGGAGCCAGTTGCACCTGCGAGTTTGGGTTGCTTGCAGAGCCAGCGTTGGATTCGCTGTCTTCAAAGATGCCTGCGAGGAAGGCAAGCAGACCTGACAATGCAGCTCCAAGTAACGGTAACATGAGAGCACAAACAAAAGATATATACTATATACGTTTCGAGTTTTGAATAATAATTATCCTAAAAAGGATAATTTTCTGTTATAATTGCCCTAAAAGGACTATCTTGCGCTTGCCCTCGCACTTTTTACGGGTCTGCTCTATAAAAGAAACATATAAGTGATATGATCCCCTATAAGAGATACAATTTACAATTATAAATAATGAAGATATGACAGGCAAAGAAATCATCAAAGCAAAAGTATGTCATTGAAAGATTCACAGCTTAAAATACTTCTCAGGACAATTCTCAATTCCGATGAACCAGGTACCCTTGCGTATGTGTTTCACCGCCTGACAGGCATTATTCTGGCAGGTTATCTTTTTTTGCATATATGGACGATCTCCAGTTCAACCATATCACCTGCTGCATTTGATATGAAACTGGGAGCGTTCAGCCGGCCTCTGTTTCTTGTCCTTGATGTTGCTCTTCTTGCAGCAGCCTCTTTCCATGCCCTTAATGGAGTGCGGATAATATTTTTCGATACGGGGATAGGAATAAAAAGACAGAAGCTGGGTTTTATACTGGCTATTGTACTGACCGTCATCATCGCACTACTTGCGGCAAAACTTCTGGTCCCGGTAATCTTTGGGGAGGGGTGATATGAACAGATATTTTAGTACTATCCCGTGGCTGCTGCAGCGCATAAGCGGCGCTGTTCTTGTTGTTCTCCTGGCCGTCCATTTCTGGGTAGGACACTATGCAGACTGGGGTGAGCCCATAACATTTGCAGGTGTGCAGATGCGGCTCCAGAGCACTGTATTTATAACCATAGATCTTATCCTCCTTATGTTAGTAGTATTTCATGGTCTAAACGGAGTTAGAAATATCATTCTTGATTATCCTGCATTCTTACCGCATAACAGGCCTATCTCGCTTATCCTGTTCATCATCGGAATCGCAACTGTTATTTTCGGTATCTATGCATTGTATCCATTTATAACAGGAGGTGGATAATGCAGCCCGTTTTCCATCCAGTGCTTGTGATAGGAGGTGGTCTTGCAGGCCTTCGCGCGGCAATAGAAGCGAAGAAGTACTGCGATGTAGCTGTACTATCGATGGTCTATCCTGTCAGGTCCCATTCATGTGCTGCCCAGGGCGGGGTCAATGCACCGCTCGGGAACGTGCCTGAGGGCAGGGATGATACATGGGAAAAACATGCCTATGATACTGTGAAAGGCTCTGATTTTCTTGCAGACCAGGATGCAGTGGAAATACTCACAAAAGAAGCTTCAGAGCGTGTATATGAGATGGAGCACTGGGGCACGCCGTTCTCCCGCACGCCTGAGGGGCGGATCGCACAGCGGCCATTCGGAGGAGCAGGATTCCCCAGGACATGCTATGCAGAGGATACTACAGGCCATGCACTATTGCATACCATGAATGAGCAATCTGTAAAGAATAATATCAGGGTATATCCTGAGCGTTTTGTTCTCTCGCTTGTGGTCAGGAACAGAAGGGCCGTGGGCGCGATCGCATGGAACATGCAGACAGGTAAACTGGAAGCATATGCTGCCCATTCCATCGTACTTGCCACAGGAGGTGCGGGCAGGATCTATTCAAAAACCACCAACTCCCTGATCATGAGCGGTTCTGGTATGTTCCTTGCGTTCCGTGCCGGCGTAGCATTAAAGGACATGGAGTTCATGCAGTTCCATCCCACCACGCTTTACAGAACTAACATCCTGCTCACAGAGGGCTCAAGAGGTGAAGGGGGCTATCTCATAAACAGCAGGGGTGAGCGGTTCATGGAGCGATATGCTCCCTCTATGATGGAGCTTGCACCAAGGGATATCGTGGCACGGTCGATCATCACAGAGATCAAGGAGGGAAGAGGCATCAATAATGGGTATGTGTACCTTGATCTGCGCCATCTTGGTGAAAAAATGATCGATGAGCGCCTGCCAGGTGTCAGGGAATTGTGCCTGAACTTTATTGGATTAGACCCTGTTAAAGAACCCATCCCTGTCCAGCCTGCACAGCATTATACGATGGGAGGCATAGACTGCAATGTAAACGGTGAAACAGAGATAGCAGGTCTGTATGCCGTGGGCGAATGCTCATGCGTGAGCGTACACGGGGCTAACAGGCTTGGCGGGAACTCTCTTCTTGAGACGCTGGTCTTTGGCAAATGTGTTGGCGAGTCTGCTTCTGATTTTGCAGTGCGTGAACAGGGATCTGGTGAAAATAAAATAGACCGGGTTATCCTGGATGCAATAGAGCAGGAATACAAAAAAACCAATGAGAAGATGAAAGGCAGGGAAGGAGCAGAAAAACCGGCATCGATACGCAGGGATCTTGGACAACTTATGGTCAAAAAAGCGGGGATATTCAGACAGGAAGATCTGCTCAGGGAAGCCATAGATGGTGTAAGTGAGCTATCTCTTAGGTTCAAGAACGTGCATGTGAGCAGTGGTACTGTGTACAACCTCGATCTTTTACATGCTTTTGAACTTGAGGCCATGCTCTCACTTGCAGAAGTGATTGCTAAAGGAGCGTTTCTTAGAAAAGAGAGCAGGGGATCACATTACAGAACAGATTACCCTGAACGTGATGATGCTAATTTCCTCAAGCATACGATAGCACGGTACACACCCGATGGAATTAAAATTGAGTACAGGGATGTTATGATATCAAAATTCAAACCAGAGAAGAGAGTGTACTGATGGGGAATACGATCAACCTTAAGATTTTCAGACTCGATCCAGAGAATGCCAGGCATGAGCCGTATTACCAGACATATACAGTAAAGACAAAGCCAGGCATGACCGTACTTGAAGCGCTTTTTAATGTGCTTGATGAGCAGGATGGGACCTTATCATTCAGATACTCATGCAGGTGGGCTATATGTGGCTCCTGTGCCATGACCCTGAATGGCAAGTGCAGACTTGCCTGCAAGACGCAGATATCTGAATACA
Organism: Candidatus Methanoperedens nitratireducens; assembly: GCF_000685155.1. Classification (GTDB taxonomy): domain Archaea; phylum Halobacteriota; class Methanosarcinia; order Methanosarcinales; family Methanoperedenaceae; genus Methanoperedens; species Methanoperedens nitratireducens. The sequence goes on along the minus strand of NZ_JMIY01000002.1, from coordinate 61,829 downwards.
GAGGCACACTTACCATAGAACCGCTGCCAGGGCTTGATATTATAAAGGATCTTGTTGTCGACCTTGAGCCATTTTTTAATAATTACAGGAAGATCAAGCCGTACCTTGTACCGGAAGGTATGCCTGATAAAGAGAATATCCAGATGCAGGAGGATGTAGACCTGATAGAACCCCATATCAAATGCATCCTGTGTGCAGTATGCGAAACATCCTGCCCGATATCCTGGACAAGCAGGGAAAAGTACATAGGACCCATGGCGCTTACCAAAGTGTACAGGTTCAACCGCGATACAAGAGATGCAGGAGGAAAGGAGAGGCTTGAGGTAGTCAGAGGCGAAGATGGCGTCTGGCGCTGCCGCACGATATTTCGCTGCACTGAATACTGCCCCAAGAATATACCTATCACAGAGGCAATCCAGTTCTTGAAGAGGAAATCTGTTTTTAAGTAAGCACACCTTGCCGTTGTTCGCTTGAGATTTAAGCTATGTAACTGGCGCTTGACCTGTCAAAACCATCTACAAGCTCAAGTCCCATATCATCTGCTTTCCAGACTGCATCAGGGTACACAAGGTTCTTGTAGAAAGTAGTGGTATCTGCAGCCATCCGTGTAGCGAGATGGTCTTCCCCGAAGGTGTTTCTGGTGATCTCATAGACCTTTTGCCTTACTGCGCTTTCATCTAAATATCCCAGTGAATGCAGGTATTCATGCAGCAGGACGTGAAAGATATAGGGCTTGTAGAGCCGGGGATCTGTCTCCTTGATCCTGCGAAGGGGCACCTTGTTCAGCACTATGATATTGGAGCCGACAGGGTAGAAAGCTCCCAGGAATCCCTGCGGGTGGTTCCCCAGGTTCGCAAGGCCAAGCATGAGGCCTCCGCGGCTTTTCTTCTCCATGCTCTCCCACACAGATGCCTTTACAACCTCAAAGATATCTGCCAGTGTCCTTGAATTTTCAAATCGGGTATTAAAGTCTTTTTTCATGTTGTTCTTTTTTATCTCCGCTTATAGTCACATATGTTCGTATAATAACGAATATCCATATATCTGCTATTACTAAGTACTTTTCGGTCTGTACTGGCGGGCAGCGCACAATAAAACATTTGTATTAAGCACAACTATAATGTGAGTAATGTGGAGTGCAATCCAGGAGAAATTCAAAAACCATCCCGCACAGGAAAAAGTTGTCAGACTGCTCTTAGAGAGGGGATTCCAGATAAATGCCCAGTGCCGCGTCGTTTCGGGGAATATCGAGATAGCCCATACCCAGATAGCGAATGAGATTGGAGTTGATAGAAGGGTGATTGATGCTACATGTGAGACCATCCTGCGGGATAAAGAGCTTATGGAGATATTCCAGAATATCAGAACAATCCCTTTTCTCAGGGATGTAGCGCCATATCTTGGCCTTGGCGTGATCGTTATCACGCCCCGGAACGCAGCCCGAAAAGGACTCCTGGGTGCAGTGGCAACAGCAGTAGCAGAACACGGGGTTATTATCAGACAGGCTGTATCGGATGATCCCTATCTCACTGAAGACCCAAGACTCACGATAATAACAGAAGGCAGGGTGAGCGGAGAGCTTATAGATGCCCTTACCAGAATAGAAGGCGTAAAAAGCGTGACGATTTATTGATCCTCAAGCATCACGAACCCGTAGAACAGACTTTTCTCAATATCATTTAACCCGTCAATATCATCCCTCTCTACAGTCACACCACCAGCAGCAGTTAGAGTGCCATCTACCATGGATGTCTCGTGCATCACTATAGAACCTGCGGTTATTTTACCAAGAACCTTTGAGTTTCTCGCTATACTCACTTTTTCCCTGGAAACGAGATTACCATGGATTGTACAGCTTCTTCCTATAGTAATATTGCCTGCTGTACGCACACTGCCAAACAGCGTCACATGGTTTCCAATGGATGCTGAACTCGCATGGATATTACCGAGCAGGCGGCAGTTGCTGCCGATCACGGCAGGTGTGATAGTTTTTATTGTCTCAAGGCTGATCTTTGTCCTGTCAGGTACTGACATGAGCTTATTCTGAGGCGTATCATCAGAGAACAGCTCTTCAAGTGCTTTCTCAACCTCCTCCTCACTGCCCAGACGCAGCAGGGCCATTATGTAAAAGAATATGAACATGATTACAGGGAGAGGGTTGCGCACAACAAGCCATCCCCTGACATCGTAACCACCGTTGATCTTCACATTGTTTCCTACATTAAGATTCCCGGCAAGGAGTCTTCCTGAGACATTAACAAACTCGCCAAGATAGGCATCTGCCCTGGCCTTAATATCCCCTTCTATCTCAGACCACATATCTATCCTTACATCGTTTTCCGAGAGTATGCTGCCGTTAATCTTTACATGTTCTCCTGCCACCACGGTCTTTGCGATCAATCCAAAACCCAGCTCTGCATAATTTCCCACCACAACGTCACCGTCAACTATAATGAAGTGCTCCTCCATAACAGTATTTTCAGGTATGATCAGTTCTTTTAATTCGGGTATAGCAAAGTCTCCGACTTATAATAGTTACAGGGTATCATAAATCTTAATATTAACAAACCGAATTAAATGCCATGTGTGAACTCAAGGTAATTTTCAAAGGGAATACCATAATGGAAGATGTTGTACGTATAACTGCTGACAGGGATTCTATCAAACTCTACGGCATACTGGGTGATATAAAAACCATTCCGGGCAGAATAATAGATGTTAATCTGACAAAACAGGAAGCTATAATAGATGAATGAATAATTTAAATCAGGAGGAGAATATTATGAAAGCTAAAGTGGCAATAAACGGTTACGGAACAATAGGGAAACGCGTAGCAGATGCTGTGGCTGCTCAGGATGACATGGAAATTACAGGTGTTGTGAAAACAAGACCGAGTTTTGAAGCACGTATCGCGCAGGAAAAAGGATACGACCTATATACCACAGCCAGAGAGAATATCGAGCAATTCAAAAAATCAGATATAAAAGTCAGCGGTACGCTGGATGATCTTCTGGATAAAGCAGATATAGTGATCGATGCCACACCCGGGGATATCGGCGCTGAATATAAGGAATTATATAACAAACACGGTATCAAGGCCATCTGGCAGGGTGGGGAGGAACATGAACTGGCAGGTTTTTCATTCAATTCAGAGGCAAATTATAAGGAAGCCATAGGACGGGATTTTGCCAGGGTTGTCTCCTGCAATACGACAGGGCTTGTCAGGGTACTGTATGCTCTTGATACTGCATACGGCATCAGAAAAGCCAGGGTAACACTGATGAGGCGGGCAGCAGACCCGAATGATATAAAAACAGGCCCCATAAATGCTCTTGTTCCTGATCCGATCAAGCTTCCCTCACACCACGGGCCTGATGTGAACTCGATCCTTCCACACGTTGATGTTACAACTATGGCAGTGAAGACATCAACCACTCTCATGCATCTTCACGCGCTCAATATAGAATTAAAAGATACGCCAGGTGAAGATGCTATCATAAATCTCTTCAAAGAACGCCCGCGCATCAGGCTTGTAAGCAGCAGTGACAGGATAAAATCAACAGCCGAAGCGATGGAATTCGCAAAGGACATGGGAAGGCCAAGGGGTGATGTGTGGGAGAACGTGGTATGGAAGGACTCAATTTCTATCAGTAAGGGAGAGCTCTATTTCTTCCAGGCGATACACCAGGAGGCTGATGTGGTTCCTGAGAACGTGGATGCAATCAGGGCGATGCTTGAGCTGGAAAGGGACGGAGCAAGATCGATAGCGAAGACTAATAAAATCCTCGGAATTTGAGGGTTATACCTTCAGTAGCTAACACTTTTTAGAATACATCTTGTCGCAATCCCACCGCAAAGTCAGCTATGAACTGTGTTTCATAGATAACAATGAAAAAGACGATTAACAACGAACTCAAAACGAACTTAAACGAACTCATCAGCCCGAGTTCGTATCGAGTTCGTACCAGTTCGTTGTTTATATTAGCTGAACCACATCCGAGTCTAAGATGCGATATAGATTGAACTTTTTCATACCAGTTCGCAAAGGGAGCGAAGATTAATATGCTATGCTTTGCGTCCCAAAAATTTAAAGAGCATGGGGTAGAGTATGACGGGAAACTGAGGATTTATTCAACATAGCATCTTTGATTGTAACTACTCACCTTTTTTAAGCTAAAGCTTTGAGTATGTGCTCTTTTCCAGAGCTGAGAA
>NZ_JMIY01000002.1:11130-57517 GCF_000685155.1 Candidatus Methanoperedens nitratireducens | reverse complement strand
AACTTAGTAATGAGGCAAAATATTAGGAGCTAAACAGCTCTAAAAAAACCTGAGTAGATACCTTTGATTTTATCTTCACCCTTAAGGGAACAATCAAAAGCCTGAATTATTTTTTTCAATCCACTTTTTCATTAATTCAACTTTGAACTTATAACCTTCATCTGCTTTCTCAATAATCTCTTTCTTTACAAGCGAATTAATCTCTTTTTCATCCCCATCTATCGGCAGATTATTTATAAGCCGTTTAAGATACTTTTTCTCGTTCTCCGAGCATTCCGAGTTCCAGATATAATAGAAATAATTCTCTGCTGAAACCAGTACCTTTTCTATGGCGATATCAACATCCTCCAGCCCTGCTACCCTCCTGCACTGTGAATTTAAATAGTTAACAAGCTCAAAGCATAAAGCCTGCACCAGATAAGGCTGGCAGCTTGTGACATTTATTATCTTATTAACGACCTCTCCTTTTTCCCCGCCCTCGTAATTTAAGCTGAAATCATCAATGGGATTGGTGATCAGTATTCTTGCATCATCCTCTGATAAATAGCCCAGTTTTATCGTTTTGGCGCTTATCAGATAATCCGACCAGTTTAATTTAAGCTCGTTTAATTCTCTACTCCCTGCGATTAACACAACAAAATGCCTTCTATGCTGTATAATATTACGCAGTTGATCGAGCACTTCAACAGACAAAGCGCCTGTGAGTATTGATTCTTCTAATTTTTCATATTCATCGAAGGTAATTAACACTAACATATTCTCTGCGCCGAGCGTTTTTTCAATCTCGTCAAACCAGCCGCCGAGTACCGTAAAAGGATTTTTTTGGAACGACTCAAAAGGCAGGTGCTTTGAGGAAACGCTCCTGTCTCCCAGTGAATTATATATCGATCTTGAAAGGCTGTAGCAGAAAGAAGCAGGGCTTTCTCTCGCTCTGGCATCCTGACAGTCGATATATGCGGAAGCATACTGCTTGCCTAAATGTCCTGGAAGATTGATCAGTACAGATGATTTGCCGACTCTCCTTCGTCCGTATAAGAATAGTGTCGGCTTCTGAGAAATATTTGATAGATTTGATTCGATCTCTCTGATAATGTCCTTCCTACCAACAAATAATCTTGATTTATCCTCAGGTCTCACAGGATTTCCAAAGATATAGGGGTTTGAGATTTCTTGGAATGTATCTTTTTTAAGACATATAAATTTGTTATTTTCTTCTTTTATTATTTGTAACCATTTTTCTGCAACTGAATGGAACTTGTATCCTACAGGACCCTTTGTAGCGATTAACGTTTTCTTGAGTTTATCTATGTCATCTGCCAGAACATTTAAATTTTTAAGTTTATTATAGTCGCTTGTAGAATCTAGATAGCTTTTAGCATCGATAGATATCTCTTCTATATTCCTAACAGCACTGCTAAATTCTTCAGATAAAGAACTTCTGAAAGCAGATATAAAAGAGAGGTTATTTGAGACTTCTGCTATTTCTTCTATAGTTTTGAATCTACTCAAATCCTGAATTGTTATTTCTAAAAGAGCAGAAAATGCTGCTTTTCTTTGTGTTGGTCTTTTAGATGATACAAATTCAACCTCTTTTAATCCTTCATTTCTATTTATATTTACCAACGAAACAAGAAAATTGGTCAAAAATGGAAGAGGCATTACGATAACTTCATCCCAGTAAATGGGTGAATTCCTAAACAGGCTAAATGGTTCATGTCCAAAAATTTTAAAACGCCAGTATTGTACCAACTGAGGAAAAATATAAAAAACTCTAAAATATGAAGCTATAAACGCAATACTCCCTGCAATGCCTCCTGCAATGCCCACTGTAATGCCTAATGCAATGCCCACTGCAATGCCCCATCCAATGCCTCCTGCAATGATCCCTGCAATGCCCACTGCAACGCCCACTGTAATGCCCCCTATAATGCCCCCTGCAATGCCCAATGCAACGTCCACTGCAATGCCCCCTGTAATGCCCAATGCAATGCCTCCTGCAATGCCCCCTGCAATGCCCCATCCAATGCCCACTGCAATGCCCCACCCAATGCCCCACCCAATGCCCCATGCAATGCCCAATGCAATGCCAAATGAAATGAATAATAACAATCCTATCCAGTCAAACTTGTATCCTAAATAAGAGATTATAGTTCCAATAAGTGTATCAATTACAATTGAAATTATAAGACTATAAAAAGATAGTTTAAATAACAATTTTATTTTACTTTTTTTATCCAGATTCTCTATGGACTCAGTAAAAGTAATGGGTTTGAATACGCACTGATATATCTGGTGAAAAGAAACCTTTATTTCATTTTTAGTTATGCTCATTTTGGTCTATTCGCCTTTTCACTGCTATTTAAAGTTACGCCTTTGCTGCCGATCTCTATACTTGTACGCTCTTTGATCCAATTAAAAAGCGACTTGCCCCCTTTTATAATGCCCCGTTCTTTTCTCGCCCATTTATCATCAAAATTTTTAAACTCTTTTTCAATTTTTTTTCTTAATTTCTTCTCATCCCATTTATGTCTCTTATTCTCAAAAACATGATAACAGGCGATTTGCAGGTGGAGTGGATTATTATTGGCAATCTCTTTGATGAACTCGATCTCTTTTTCTGTAAACTCAATACCTTCTCTTTTTGCTGATAAAAATTCGATAGTCTCTTCAGGAGAGAGCAGCCCCAGAGGAACTTCGGAGAAAATATTATATAAAGGTGAAGTAAAATGCCCTTCTATACATAGCGTTTTTAAAGAGTGTAAAGAAGCGGTAACATATGCAATATCACCATTATTTCCAAGACTTCTCATTGTATCAAAGAAATCATTATCAAATTCGGGTCTTTTAATAATCCGTTCAAATTCGTCTATTAGAAGCACAGGCTTATTTTTCTTCCTTAATTCTCTTACTGATTCTGAAAAGACCATCAAATTTTTATTATGACTATTTGATGGATTGATAACTTCTGGATTAAGACCTACTTCTCTAAGGCAGTATCTTAGAAACCCCTCAACTGTTTGGCACTCAGCACCTTGCAGATCAATATACGCGATCTTATAATCATTGCCTAATTTCTCAGGTATTTTTAAGAAAATGTAGTATAGTAAAGAAGATTTTCCAATTTTCCGTTCTCCATAAACATCAGAACTTTGAAGATTCGAGAGCCTGCTGAAGATTGCCCGAAGCTCATTTTTGCGTCCGAAGAACTCATCAGGGTTCTTGATCATCACTCTATTCAGAAATGGATTTTCTACCACCATGCAGGATTGTACTCAACTTTCAAGGTATTAAATATTTTGGAGGTTTATTAGATCGGTAAATCCAAGAACCGATAATTCTATTTATAATGCAGGTTATTTGACCGTGAGTATGGAACTTCCGAAAGAATATAATTATAACGTTATTGAAGAAAAATGGATGAACACATGGCAGGACTCCATGTTCTATTTCGACTGGAACTCACAGGAACCCAGGTTCGTCATAGACACGCCGCCGCCGTACCCGACAGGGAACTTCCATATCGGCAATGCGCTTAACTGGTGCTATATCGATTTTGTGGCGCGCTATAAGAGGATGCGCGGTTACAACGTGATGTTCCCTGAGGGCTGGGACTGCCACGGCCTGCCAACTGAGGTGAAAGTGGAGGAGCTGTACGGCATCACCAAGAGCCAGGTCTCGCGCGAGGAGTTTCGGCGCATGTGCGTTGAGCTTACAACAAAGAACATCGAGCGCATGAGAAAGACCCTGCGGCGCCTGGGATTCTCCATCGACTGGAGCAACGAGTACATAACCATGGAGCCTTCCTATTATGGCAAGACCCAGACATCCTTTGTCAGGATGTATAACAGCGGCAGGGTCTACCAGCAGAACCATCCTGTGAACTGGTGCCCTAGATGCGAGACCGCTATTGCATTCGCAGAGGTAGAATACGATACCCGCTCTACTACTCTTAATTACCTCAACTTTGATCATATCAAGATAGCCACAACAAGACCCGAACTTCTTGCAGCCTGCGTTGCAGTCGCTATTCATCCGGATGATGAGAGATACCATGAGTATGCTGGTACAGAGATCAGAGTACCGATATTTGGCCACAGGGTCAGGGTGATCGCTGATAAGAATGTCGATCCCTCATTCGGTACAGGTGCTGTGATGATATGTACCTTTGGAGATAAGCAGGACGTGAGATGGTGGGTTGAACATAATCTTCCCCTGCGCAAAGCCATCGATAAGACAGGGAGGATGACAGAGCTTGCGGGCAGGTACGCAGGCATGACCACAGAAGAGTGCAAGAGAGCGATAATCGAGGACATGAAGAAAGAGGGAATCCTCTACAGGCAGGAAGAGATCACCCAGAACGTGGGCATGTGCTGGCGGTGCAAGACACCGATCGAGATCCTCTCTGAGAGACAGTGGTTTGTCAAGATCATCTCTGAAGAGATCATGGATACAGCGAATGATATCACCTGGGTTCCTGATTATATGAAAGTCAGGCTTGAGAACTGGACAGGGACTATGGAATGGGACTGGTGCATCTCAAGGCAGAGGATCTTTGCCACTCCTATTCCTGCATGGTACTGCACCCGCTGCGGTACTGTGAAGGTGGCAAAAGAAGAATGGCTGCCGATTGACCCTGCACAGAAAGCGCCGCCAGAGCCCTGTGAATGCGGCTCTACTGAGCTTAAGGGAGAGGATGATGTGCTCGATACCTGGATGGATTCATCCATCTCTGTACTCCATGTTGCAGGCTGGCTGAGTGACCGGCCTCTTCTTCTGCCCACACAGCTTCGGCCGCAGGGTTATGATATCATCCGAACATGGGCTTTTTACACGATATTGCGGTCAAAAGCCCTTCTTGACATAAAGCCCTGGAATACCATCCTGCTCAATGGAATGGTACTTGGCGAAGACGGGCACAAGATGAGCAAATCGCGCAATAACTTCGTTGTACCTGAGGAGGTTATCAGGAAGTACGGCGCAGATGCCTTCAGACAGTGGGCTGCTATAGGGGGCAGTACAGGTTCGGATATCATATTCAGCTGGAAGGATGTGGTTGCAGGCTCAAGGTTCCTGCAGAAGCTCTGGAGCATTGTGCGGTTCTCCCTTCCCCATATCTCAGACCAGCAAGCAGAATTCACTCCCATAGACAGATGGCTCCTGAGCAGGTTGAACAGGCTTGTAAAAGAAACAACAGAGAAGATGGATGCCTATCAGTTTGATGAGACCTTCAAAGCAATCCGTGGATTTGCCTGGGATACCCTGGCAGATAATTATATAGAACTTGTAAAATGGAGGCTGTATGGAGAGGGCGAAGGAAAACAGGCTGCACAGCATACGCTATTTATTACGCTTGATACGCTCTCGCGGCTTCTTGCGCCATTTATACCCTACTTCTCAGAAGAGGTATACTCGCACATAAAGCAGGACAGTATCCATCTCCAGACGTGGCCAGAAGCAGATGAGTCCCTCATAGACGAGGATGCTGAAGCCACAGGTGAACTGATAAAGGATATAACAGGCGCTATCAGGCGCTATAAATCAGAGCACGGTATTGCACTGAATGCGCCACTTCGGGGCATAGAGCTTTACTCATCTATCACGAATGCATCTGATATTGCCGGTGCTGCTAATACCCGGGTTTTGCTCAGAACTGGAGCACCGGATTTTGAGATCGTGCCCACAGAGGTTAAGCCCAACATGAAAGTTCTTGGCAAGAAATACAGGGATAAAGCAAAATCCATAGCTTCTGCCCTGATGAGTGAAGATCCGATAAGAGTAATGGAACAGGCTGGATCAGGCAGCATTACTCTCTCTGTTGAAGGTGAGAGTATTACCCTTGACCCATCGTATCTTATTATTGAAAAGGAGAGGCTCTTAAAAGGAAAGGCAGTCGATGTTCTTGAAGTGGGAAACGCTATAATCGTAATTATGCGTTAATTATCAGGATTATTTTTGTGGATAGATAACCCTGAACCATCCGTAAGCCAGAATAACAAGGAAAACAAGCGCCATTAATTCCAGAAACCCGGATAGTTTATCTATCCAGCCTGTACTTGTGATGTAATTTATGGATAGCAGGAAATCTATGGACTGGTGAGCTGCCAGTGACGCACCTGAGAGAAAGACATATTTCCAGTTCTTTTCCAGAAATTTTTTATTAAGGAAAACCCTGGCTTTAAGAACATCAATATCAGTGTTTTTCCATTTTTGCCAGATACGTACCACAAAATAGAGCCCTGTAAGTGAGAATATAACCGAAGCACCCGTAATTATCGTTTTTTCCATTTCGGGGTGAGATGTTTTTCCATATAAATAAATTTTTTGTTAGTAATGTATGCGTTAATGGCAGGCAAAAGGTACCAGGATGAATTGTGCTTTTGCGTTAGATATATATGTTTTCAGGACAATTTTCCCTTCTGTGTGTTTACTTTCAGGCTCATATTGCCCTGGAAAACCAATTATTCTTAACGTATGGTGAAACTATGACAGATATTAGCGAGATACAGGTCACAAAAACAATAGTAAATGAATTCCTGGATGATTTTATACAGAACATTCTTGATAGCGATGTTGTCGTTGTCGGCTCAGGACCGTGCGGTGTAGCGGCAGCAAAATACGCTGCAGAACTGGGACATAAGACCGTGATGATCGAGAGGAATCTCTATGCCGGCGGCGGGATGTGGCAGGGAGGCTATCTTATGCCCAAGAACACGGTTAGAGCGCCTGCAAATAAGATACTTGAAGAATGTGGAGTAACTCTTAAAGAGGCCGGGGACGGACTGTATGTCTGTGATTCTTTTGATATGGTCTCAAAGATGCTGGCAAGCGCGTGCAGTGCAGGCGTAAAGCTACTCAACTCCACCAACGTGGATGATCTGGTACTCAAGGAAGATCATGTTGAAGGTGTGGTCATTCAGTGGTTCCCAGCAAAGCACATGCCCACATTCATGACATGCATGGACCCTATTGCGATCAGATCAAAAGTGGTAATAGATGCTACAGGCCACGACTCGATCCTTGTCAAACGACTGAGCGAGCAAAGGCAAAAAATACCTGAACCTAAAGGCTGCGGCTCCCTCTGGGTAGATGAGGCAGAGAAACAGACCGTGGAACTCACGCATGAGATATACCCCGGGCTTATAGTGGCAGGCATGGCTGCTACATCAACATACGGTGCACCGCGCATGGGGCCGACCTTCGGTGGAATGCTCCTTGCTGGAAAGAAAGCAGCAGAGCTTGCGCATGAGAAGATCGCCAGGGTTAAAGTCGAGAGTGTGATAAAGGTGGCTGTAAAAGCCTGATCTTTCTATTTTTTAAAACCCTATCTTTTTATATCAGTGAGATTAATTGTAATTAGAGGAGATCAGATATGCAAATTTGGCCAATGCATGACATGATGGGCGGGTTTTGGATATTTGGGATGATTCTTGCGCTGATATTCTGGATACTTGTTATCATCGGGCTTGTGCTGCTCATCAGATATCTATGGGAAGGCAGCACAACCAGAAGAGAACATGAATCTGCGCTTGAGATCCTGAAGAAGAGGTATGCAAGGGGAGAGATAAGTAAAGAAGAATTCGAAGAGAGAAAGAGAGATCTTATATGAGAACTCCCTGTTACCTCAAAGTTATAATAAGGCTTTTCCAAGAAGCTTAATATCAATTAATTATATCTTTACAAAGGGCGTAAAGTATTTATTACATCCATCAATAGAGGATAAAAATCAATGATCGCAGTACTCTGGGTTGCCCTTGGACTTCTGGTTATAGCATCCTTACGCTCAACACCCTACAGGTTCATACTTGCGGGTCTTGGCTGGCTCTTCCTGTCAATCCACTGGTTCTCGAAGCCTCTGGATTATATCGGGATTCAGGATTATTTTAATGCCTTTTTAGTTATTGTAGCTGCGGCAGTATGCCTTTTCATTGCATATATTGCATTTCAGGCAAGAGATGATAATAAAGATATAATTATTCCGCTATCCAGGGCAGCCTCTGTTGGAGGTTTGATCTATTTCCTGTTCGCAGAGGTGGATTTCTTAAACACAGGGATAATATCCGTGGTTACAGACCAGACTGTCTGGGTTATTGAGAGGGTTGGATTTCCTGTTGATAAGGTAGCATGGAACCAGCTTGCAGTTAATGGTCTTGCAGTTGAGATAATCCTTGCATGTACTGCTATTGAGAGCATAGCCTTGTTCACAGGCGTTATCTCAGCCGCAGAGGCGCCATCAGTGCGAAAGTTCAAGGCGTTCATGATCTCAGTGCCGGTTATTTATATCCTCAATCTGCAGAGGTTGCTTTTTACTGCCTCAGCCTACGGGTTTGCATGGTTTGGCACTGCTGAGGAGAGTTTCCATATCTCAGAGCATATCATCACTAAAATCGGCTCGGTAATGGCATTGATACTGGTCTCCTATATGGTTCTTAAAACCCTGCCTGAGATCTCGGATATGATCGATGATACCTGGAAGATCATGAAAGTAAAATTTAACAGGCTGGTGGGATTTAATTGAAAATAATAGTACACTATGACTTTACCCAGCAAGATAAGATTGAGTTCGTCTATGGGTTCTGCGGAGGATGAGCGGTTCAGGATGATGCAGAATCTGATTGATTTCATAAACAAGAATTATATTGAAGGTATCATCAATGATACGAGTTATAACCACTTTGACATGCTGACGTATTTCATTATTTTATTTGCAGGGGTCTATGCTGTTTTAAAATTATTAAATAGATTGAAGATAGAGATTAATGAAACGTTTGTCATTGCCACGATTCCTTATATCATCATGGGATCGGTGTTCAGGGTAATAGAGGATGCTGATATCCTGAATCCTCCTGTTAAATATTTTTTTATCACGCCGCTTATTTATTTTGTAATATTTGCAATATGCTTTAGCATTCTTCTTCTAACGCTGTATCTTGAGAGAACAGGGAGGATAAAAAGTTACATTCACATGTACGCAGGTGCAGGGATAATACTATCTCTTGCAGGTGTTATTATCCTTATCTATAACTCAGATATCGGATTTCCTGAGCCGGATATTCTGTTATATATCTTACTGCCAGCGCTTGCATTGACAGAGTTTATTAAAAGAATATCGCCGGCTATTGGTATGTTCTATCTGCGCAGCAGGGTGTATTCATTTGTGATTTTTTCATTCTTACTTGATTCGCTAACAACATATATCGGTACGGTGCAAGGCTATACTAACAAGCATCCTTTCAGTTCTTTCCTGGCATCCATCTTCGGAACAGGGATTATACTGGTACCTCTATCCTTAATCCTCGTAGTATTGATTATTATGATGCTTGAGAGAGAATCCAGGGGGGATAAAACAATGGATGAGAAGTATATGCTGATACTGACATTGATTGTCCTTGGTCTCTCCATGGGGGCAAGGAATCTACTTGTCATAGCATTCGGGATTTAATGATAGCAGGACAACCCGGCTTGCCTCTGAATCGTCTGTGATGCGATAATCCAGGGCTTCTGCGACCTTTTGCGAAAAATCCATTACCTCCTGATGTGAAGGCATGCTATCCAAAGACAGGCGCTTTCTTGAAAAACCAAGGTGCATGTAGGCCTTTAACTCGACATAATCAGGCTCTGCAGTCTCTATAAGATGCGCAAAACCATCAGGATCTACCATATTTACACCCCTTATCAGGGTAATCCTGATCGCTGTCCTGGCTCTGGAATCCCTCATGACCTCAAGAGACTGATTTATTCTCTCCCAGGTATCATCAAGCGGCCCGCATGCTCTCTTATAGATCTCTTTGTCAGGCGCATTCAGGCTTATATAAAGCTGTGTTGGCCTGATATCCCCTATCACTTCCGGGTTTGTTCCGTTGGTGACTACAAAGGTGGTCATCTCCTTCTTATGGAACTCATCTATAAGCCCTGGAAGATAAGGGTACAGGGTTGGCTCACCTGAGAGCGAAATTGCAACATGTTTTGGCGCAAAGGCTTCTTTCCATTTTGCTTTATCCATAATCTCAGATCCGCCGTAACCCGATACCAGTCTGCGCTGTTCGATAAGAATGCTGTCCACTATATCCTCCGGGGAATCCCATGATTCTGGCGCTTCTGCCTGCACCTCGATAGCACGCCAGCAGTGGAGGCACCTGTGGTTGCATAAAAGAGTCGGGGTCATCTGTATGCAGCGATGTGATGCTATACCGTAGAACCTGGATTTGTAGCAGGATCCTTCATTTCTCAGGCTTTTGTTCAGCCACAGGCATGTTTTTACCGCACTGTGTGTGCCTGCAAGATGATAGCCGTGTTTTTTCAGGAGTTCTCTTGTGGATTCGTATCTTAAGGTCATTATTCTGTGTTTTATCCTCTACTACACTTATTTTCTCTTCATTCATTATATTTATTATTTAAATACCCTGAGCTTCCTATCTAATATGCAAAGGTTTTTTTAGATTATAATTCATTAATAATCATAGCTGGCTATCTGGAAGTTATTCACCTCGTTTACTCCGTGAAGCTGGCTGCTCCCAGGTGCTGCATTTCAGTAGGTGTCGCGCCTGGGTTCATTAATCCTATTTTAGGTCACCCTTTTCTTTCTTTGGGCGCTCAAATACTATCTCGTTATCATAATCTATCCTGATGATCCTGTGGTATGGGATATATACCTCATACGGGTGGCCTTCAATAACCAGAAACGCCCTGTCTATAGCTTTAATTGCGCTTCCTTCCACTACTTTTACGTTGCTAGGCGCTCCCCGGTGGATATAGTACACCCTGCACCTGCTCAAGTCGAATCTCCACTTGATCTCGTTGAGTATAAGCCTTGGGTATTTTGATCTGAGCATGTGGTTTTAGATCAGTTTTATAGATTCTCTCACTATATTTTTCCTGTAAGCTTCATCCGGGTTGTCTATCTGAATCCAGAATACCCTTTTGTCCTTAGCATAGAAGTAATGATACAGACCAAGCTCCGGCAGCCCTGAAACAAAATAAACTTTAATACCTTCTATGGTGCTGTTTGTGGATTCGCTGAACATACCGGTTTTTCCCACACTGCTGTTCATCAATTCAAGAAGCGATGCTGCTTCCTCGCTGTTTTTAGATTCTGATACCCAGAATTTGGCTTTGCTGCCCATACTGCCTCTGTAATCTGCAATGTAGGCGCTCTCAACTTTTACATTCGGACTGTTGCCGTGCAATCTTTTTACCTCTGTCATGGCAACATCCCCTTCTTTGTAGAGAGAAAGGCTCATATCGCCAAGTTTCTCAGGGAACATGCCGTAAGCATTTTTCTCCTGCATTTGAGTATAAAGAAGCACGGTTCCTGCTAATACAGCGATTATGAACAGTGCAAGATACAGTTCGGATTTGTTTTTTCTCATGTATTCCTCCTATATGTCCATCACTGCCTGCTTCACGATAGATAACTGATAATCTGTATCAGGTGAATCAAAAGATATCCAGTAGATCCGTCCCATCCTGTAATTCATTTTGAAATAATAATAGTTGTATACATCGTTTATTTTTATCATGTACACTTCAGGCTTAACGAATTCCATAAAATCTAACTTCACAGGTATTGTGCTATTCGCCATGTCCGCGTCGCTGTGCCTGCCATGCGATTCTGTCTGACCCACATCGCCGGAATATTCATGTTCCTCATGACCTGTAGAGCCTCCCAGCATTGAGTTCATAGAATTGAATGCGTCATTTGCAATGTTATGGTCAGTCGGCTCGGCAACCCACATACGCATGGTACCCTTACTGCCGCTGTACACCGCATAGTACCCCTGTGCAAGAGGTATGTCTCTTAAAGCGTATATATTGGAGATCTCTTGTATAGCAGCACTCTCTGTCTCATACGCCGTCAGGGTCATGTCGCCCAGTCTTTCGGTGAATATGCCTTTTCTGGTCTCTGACAGAAATGAAAAATATAGTATCAATAAAGCGGCCACGATTAAAACTGCATAGATTTCCTTTCTCATTTAA
Organism: Candidatus Methanoperedens nitratireducens; assembly: GCF_000685155.1. GTDB lineage: Archaea > Halobacteriota > Methanosarcinia > Methanosarcinales > Methanoperedenaceae > Methanoperedens > Methanoperedens nitratireducens. Next base: position 45,544 of record NZ_JMIY01000002.1, on the reverse strand, counting down.
CCACCTGTTGAATTGATCTGTCTTTTAAGATTGCTCTTGCAATATAGGCACTCCCTGCCATATTGGCTGATAATCCGATAATGAAGATCACGTTTTTATATTCAGTGAGGAATGATGATGCTGCAAGAATAAAGCCAACTGCAGGCAATAGATCACTCACATGGTGCAGACAGCATGCTACCATTGTTAGTGAAGAGGTAGCCGAGCCTGTTATGCCTACTTTTTCAGAGCCGCATAATCTTTTCTCGGCTGTTATATTTCTGTGATGTCTGAAAAGCCCCATCTGCACGCCAACTGCCAGGGGAATAAGGTATGTGAATATACCGTTGCTGAGTAATACTGAGTATCCGCTCCTTAAAGAGCCCTCTGCCAGTGAAGCAATCGAGATATTGAAAAGTATTACAAGTATCCCGATGCTCGCTCCAAAAACAAAAGGATTTTTAAAAAGCTTTTTGATACCCAGTTTTTCTGACATTTTATCTTACCACCTGAAGATCCTCTCTTTCACATCTGCAACGTCCTGGATCACAAGCTCAAAGCCAGCGCTGTCATCAAATTCAGGGAATCTCAGAGTACCGCTAAAATGATGCCCTCCTATTCCTCCGTCCCATACCTCTGGTTTGATGATATTCCCTTTACTGTCGCGTATAAAAGCTACCTTATCCATCTCATAATCCAGAGAGCCAGAGTGGGTATCCAGGTTAATATTAAAGGCATTATCTCCAAGATACACTGCTACGATTGTTACTCCAGCCTCTGAGTTCTCTCTCTGCTCTGCTGTACCTCCTGTAACCTGTTTTTCATCAGGTGGCTCATCACCTGATAAACATCCGCTGACCGCTGCTGTAATCAGAACCAGCAATGCTATTATAATTCCTGATATCCTCATTTATATACCTCTTTATCTTCTTTATTTTTTTAATGCATGTAATCTACTTGTACTTTACGGTAAGCGTAAAGTATATACCTATGGCGGAAGTGACGTATCTGTTCCAACACCCCTGCCTGAGTATTCATCATCAATGATTTTTCTGACATCTTTTAGTGAATACCCTTTATCAATGAGTTCCTTTGCCTCAAGTGTTATATCATTGCATAACTTGCATTCTGAGGCATGGGGCTCGAAGCTTCCATCCGGCCGTATATAGCAGTCCTTCAGGCTCCCGTGTTTAAGAAGCTTATCTGAGTGCTGCATTCCGGCACAGCCACAGTAGCAGGCAAGGTACATGACCTTATCCTGATTCATCATCGCATAAATGTAAGCTTCTTCAACACGCACAGTTTTTTGAGTGAATTCGGGAAGTCCAATTTTATTTGTGATATTCTCCTGAGGTATCTCATCTATCGCATTAAAACCATTAAATCCGCTGACCAGCACTGTGTACACGAATACCAGGACTGCGACAGCCGCAATGACACTGAACATATATTTAAGTTTCATATTTACCTCTCCTATATAATCACCAGTATTACGAAGCCCATAATGCCGTTGTTTTATCAGTCACGAACCGGTTTGATGAGTCAAGCATCACTTTGCAGGTTGATCTTTGTTTTTTATTTTATCCATCTTAATAAATATCTGGATTGCTTTTTGCCTGTATTCCTCCATTAATCTTCTGTACTCCTCGGATTTCTCAGCTCCTGCATGTTTTTCAAATCCCCGGATCGCCTGGAAGATCCTCCTTTTCTCAAGCTCAAGCTCCTCCAGGGTGTATTCTTTTTTCCTTTTTACAAAGATCCTTTCTTTGAAAAGATAAACAAAACCTATAGAAAATAAAAAGATAAAAATGACCCCGGCATATAGATAGCCTGCCCCTTCAGTGATCTTAATTGGAACATCAACTGTCTCATTGGCTTTTATGTCATTAAAAGCAATTACGTTATACTCATTTCCTTGAAGCTTTAAAGTACTATAAGGCCCCTCAAGATCCAGTCCACCTTTCCTATCAACAAATACTGACAAAGAGGTCGTATTGTACATTGCAGTTTTATTAAATATGTACTCTGAGCCCTGAGGAGGAAGTGTATACGATATCTGCATCTCAAAGTTATCCCCGGGCGCAATGGGTTGCATCGGGTCCATAAGCACAACCCCTTCAAGTTCAACAAGACAGCACTCCATGACCTGGGTTTTTAGGTTTCTCACACCCGGAGGCGTTGATATGGCAAAGAACATATGGTCACCCTCGCTGTAGTAAATCTCAGGGCCATCATTCCTGAATATAATGACCTCAGAGATCTCAATAGAACCGTTCTTCTTTGAAATAAATATGTGATCAACAACGACCCGTATATTGTAACTCTGATTGCCCAGGCTATGCCCATCGATCGGGTTATTTCCAGTACTGTTCTTTCCACTCGTAATACTCTCACTGATCTGAGCAGAAGCAATCCCTATGAGATAAAACAGCGCTACGAATAGCGCAATGGCTTCACTGATAGCGATCCTCACGGTTCCTCCATCTCGGAAACAAATTTCCTGTATTCTTCCTCAAACCGCTGTTCGTATCTCTTTTTATCAGGTATAATATCCGGATTTGGTTTTCTTGTCATCATATACCCTATAAACATTAATATAAGGGTTAATGGTATACCCGCTATCCACAGTGGTACTGGTTTCTCAGGATGCGCCAGGATTCCCCTTCCGTATTCTGCTTGAAGAGCTGAGAATACCTGCTTCTCTGAAAAGCCGTCATTCTTCATCTGAATGATCTCTTTTTTGATCTGTATTGCAGTGGGGCAGTCGCACGTTGATATAACCATAGCGCATTCGCACGGGCATATAAGACCAGAGGTTATATCTTCATCTGTAGCATGAACCGGAAGAATTGCTGGTATTAAAAGAATAAACAGTAAAACCATCCTCAGCATTAATTTTGATTGCTCCATTCTCTTCATTTACAGGGTTGAACAGAGGTATAGATAGGCATGATCACCTATCTACTTACTCATTTTGTTCTATATTCTCTATCCTCTGTTCGATTATGCTCTTCAGTTCATCCCTGTTCTCTCCTTCTTTTTCCCTGTCCAGCAGTTCCTCGAGAATATCTATATCATCTACACGTTCGATTATTTTCTCAAGTACTGGCACAGGCTGCTCGAGGTCAAGGTTTAATGCTCTCTCTTTCAATTGTTTTATAATAAGCATCGCTTTTTCTTTGTATTGTTTTTTAAGCTCTTTGTACTCTTTTTCTGGAATCTCACCGTCGTTGAATCTGTTCTCAAGATTAAGGATTGACTCAAAAGCAGCATTTTTCTCAGCAAGCAACTCATCGAATGACATCTCTATTATATCTTTTCCTGATGCATCCTCTGGAGCAGCATTGAGCTGCGGCTTGCTTTCAGGTGCTTCTTGAGGCACATTCACAGGTACCTGTGCTGAAGGTGATGGCTTGATCGAACGTCTTCTTGTTTTTTGGGTCATCCTGTTTTTGAGGAATGGATACGAGACAGCTCCGACCAGTGCTACTGCTACAAGAGGGATAAGGTAGTTAAAATCCCCTTCTGTTCTTGAGGGAACATAACCTGTTATCTGTGTATCTACTATCTGGTTTCTTGGTATATTCTGTGAGGTCAGGACTTCGAACTCTCTCCCTTCACTTGGAACTATTTGCTTTTTAGCATATGTGCTTTCAATCCCGAAACCGTTATTTCTTTCAGAAAGCAGGGTGAAATATGATGTGTTGTATATCATCTCTTTGGTAAATACTGCCTCGGATGAATCCGGGCTCAGGATGTATGAGATCTCAGCACCGTATGTCTCACCAGGCAAAAGCGGCTTCATAGGATCTATCCATGCTGCATTCTTCTCCCTTACAAGACAGCATTCCATGACATCTGTCTGGAACCTTGTTATGCCCTCTGGTGTTGAAATGCCAAGCCATGTACGGTCTTTACTGAAGAAAACCTTATCCCCGGTATTCATGAATTCAACGTACTCATCAACTTTTATTCCAGTTGGTACACGGGAGAGGACTATGTGGTCTATCTTTACGCTGATTATATCCCTTTCTTCTGTAGTGTCATAAACTGTAAAATCAACGCTCTCTGAGGCATTTACAAGCTCTGTGTACGGGACATCCTCATACGTGGCCTCGACAATGTAGGTCCTGCCTGCGTTAACATTATTAAACAAGTATTTCCCGCTCTCATTAGTAAAAGTGTTCATTACCTCAATGCCTTTTATATCGAGAAGGCGAAGCGGTATTCCTTCAAGTGTATTATTTGCCTTCATGACAGATCCCTCTATTTTCTCTGAGAGATTGAAATCCATAACAGCCTTATCTCTTAAGATCACATGTTCCCCGAATATAGAGCCATTATAAGTTACATTGACTCTATATTCATCATCTTTAAGGTCACTGAACACATAATTCCCGTCTTTATCTGTTGCTGTGTCGGCTAATGGCACAAAGTTATAGATGATCCCGGTCATGCTCTCTTCGCTCTGTACTGTACCGTTTATCCTGCTCAGCGTTACTGTCTGTCCGGCCAGTTTTTCTCCTCCAGAAGTAACGTTTCCGCTGATCTGTGCTGCTGAAGCAGAGCCGCCCAGTACAGCCAGTATAACAAATAACAGCAATAATTTATTCATTATTTTTCACGCTCCTGCAAGAATTTTTGGTACTCATATTCAAAGATCTCATCCTCATCCATTTTTTTCCTGCTTATCTTATAAACAACAACCCCGCCCACAATGATCCCGGCAGGCAGGGCAAGCCATACTATCCAGTCAAATCCTTCCTTGGGCGGTGTGGCCAGGATCTCTCTCCCGTATTCTGCAGTGAGCCTATCGTATATTTGTTTCTGCGATAGTCCCTGATCAAGCATCGCCCTGACTTTACCTTTCAGTTCAAGAGCGCTCTCACATGAGCAATCGGCGGCGATCATAGTGCACCCTCCCACATCAGGACAGTTCAGGTTTGATGTAATCTCCTCTTCAGTTACGGCTATTACCGGCATTGCCAGTACAGTCATGAAGAACAGTATTGCAATTATTTTATATATCATGTACACTCTCCGTTGTCATTTTTTTCATACTTTCCTTTACATTTATATCAGCAGATAATCTTCTCTGTCTTATGGGTATAACAGTTGATACGCATATCAGGATCCCAAGGATGAGTACATAGAATCCACCGAGCCACATAAGGAACATAACAGGCATTACCTTGATTTTAAGTGTAGCGTGGTCAGGTGTAATAGCCTGGGCTGAGAAATACAGGTCATCCAGACCAATGCGATAGGCCATGGGTTTGACATTAGTATTATCCTGCCTCGCATAATAATACATGAGCGCATTAGCATCGGTCAGAATCAGCTCACCATTCTTATAAACATCAAATAGAGCCGCAGTTACCTGTCTGTTACTTTTCATATACTGGTCTACCCTGGTAAGCTGGAACTCATAGCTACCGACGCTGGATGTGTCGCCGATTCTCATATTAAAGGTCCCTTCTTTCTCATATACTACAGCTCCTGCAGCGCTGACTATTATCATCAGGATCGCAATATGGCACAGGTAACCGCCGAACGTCCTGCGGTTATTCCAGAACGCTTTTGAGAAATTCTTCAGGTATCCTCTATCCTCAAGCTTTTTCTGCCTGTTCACGATCTTGGATACATCTACAAGATGGGTGGCTATTACAAGTACACTGCCTGCGACTACAATCTGGGCATAAAAATCACGTATCCCGAAGACAAATGCAATAGCCGTTACACCTACTGCTGTCGCAAGGGGCATGGTGAAGTTCCTCTGGAGGTGCGATACTGATGCCCTCCTCCAGGCTATAAGAGGACATATGCCCATGAGGAAAAGAAGTGCTATACCAAGCGGCACGTTCACCTGGTTGTAGAAGCTCGGGCCGACCATCACCTTGTAGCCGCGGAAGGCCTCTGAGAGCAGAGGATACGTCGTTCCCCAGAGAACCGAGGCTGTGGATGCCATAAATATCCAGTTATTGTATAGGAAACTTGCTTCCCGTGAAACGAAGGATTCAAAGACTTTCTTGCTCTGTATCGAGTTGTATTTCCACGCCACAAGTATGAGTGTAGCTGCCAGCACCACAATCATATAGTTGATATAATAAGGGGCGGTAGTGGATTCTCCGAATGTATGGACCGAGCTGATTATCCCGCTTCGCGTGAGCAGGGTTCCGTATACCACGAGTTCCCATGTGAGCAGTATAAGCAGGATATTCCAGAACTTCATACCTCCTTTGCGCTCCTGTATCATAGTGCTGTGATAGAATGCTGTCAGGGTGAGCCATGGAAGGAAGGAGGCGTTCTCAACAGGGTCCCATCCCCAGAACCCGCCCCAGTTGAGCACAGTGTATGCCCAGTAGCTCCCGAACATATTGCCCAGGGTTAATCCAAGCCATGCCCACAGTGCCCAGCGTCTTGCACGGTATGTCCATGTATCATCTGCAAGATAGATCCCTGCGATCATGAGTGCAAATGGGATTATTGCCCCGGCATAACCCCAGAAAAGCGTAGTGGGATGGAAGAGCATGCCCGGATCCTGAAGAAGCGGGTTTAAGCCGTTTCCATCCACAGGAATAAAATCAAGCATCCTGAAAGGACGGGACACTGTCAGCATCATGTAGAGGAAATAGGCAAGAGTGACAAGGATGACAGGCATTGCATGTTTTATCAGGTTATCATAGGATTTCCCTCTCACTGCGATCATGGCAATATAGATGGCTATCAGCCATGCCCAGAGCAGTAATGAACCATCGGCCCCGGCCCAGAATGCGGAGATAGTATAGACCATTGGTAGATCAAGACTGCTGTATAGAGCAACATATTCATACTGGAAATTGCGGGTGATGAACAGGTTAAAAAGCCAGATAGATGCGATGGTGAGAAGCACTGCAATTGCGATGATTGCGATCCTGGCACTATCGAAAAGTTCATTTTTCTTTTTCCATATCCCAAAGATGTGTGCAGCAATCGCATATACGCTCAATATCAATGCGATTACTAACGTTGTTTCTCCTAGTTCCATTAGAATTCCTCTTTATGTTTCATCATGGTCACCGTGATCGAGTTCCCCGTATTTTGAAGGGCATTTTGTGATAACCTGGTTTGCCTGGAAAGTGCCGTTTATAAAATAGCCGGTCACCACTGCCGGGATTTCCTCTTTATAATTGCCCGGCATTCCCTCATTCGATACCACTGTGATAGTGGCGCTGTCGTCCCCCAGTTTGAATGTGAGTCTTGCCTTCTCAGGTTCCCATATAGTCGAATTTTTTAATATGGTACCATTTACATTGACAACTTTTCCATCCAGTGAATCTGCCAGCTCGACAAATTCACCTACTTCATAGTAGAATGAGAGGGCGTTGCTGAAACTCAGCGCGCTCAGATAGATTATCGATACTGCTACAACCCCGATACCAAGCATGTTTTTTTGCTTTCTGTTCACTTATGCCACCTCATTTACACTTCATACACGTTATTACCGTTACAATCGATGTAAAGTATATATGTTTACGTTAAGTGTAAAGTAATGGTTGATTAGAAGCTCCTTGATTATTTAGGTTGTGGTTTATAAAATACAAATTAAAGCAATGATTACTTAAAACTTTTAAACCTGGCCTAATATGCAAGAGCCAGCAGGGAATGGGCTTGTCGCTGCGATGGGCTCGTTCACCGAAAACTAGATGTATAAAGTGGATAGAGAATACTATATATAGAAGAAATTAATTTTTAATAGGTATAAAATATAGTAATGTTTATATATCATAAGAGATTACCTAGTTAACAAGGTCAAACGGCCGGGGTATCTTAGTTAAACTTTGACTGAACAGTACAAGCAAGTATAACAGTATAAACAACACACGAGGGGGCGAACATAGTGCGAAAATTACTAATATTGACATTGCTAGTATCTGCCATGGTGGGAATAACATTGCCTGCAATGGCTGGAGTGGTCAAGAATAATGTCGATGAATACAAGAACGTGGATAAGTATGGAAACGTAGATGAACTTAAGAATTCAGACATAGACAGGGTTGAGAGTCCAAACGTGAAGGAGATTGGAAATTCAAACGTAAACGAACGAGAGGACTCAAACGTAGAAGAGCGTGAGAGTTCAAATGTAGAAACGAGTGAGAGTTCAGATGTAGGTGAACATGAGAATTCAAACGTGAAGGAGAATGGGAATTCAAACGTAAATGAGCGTGAGAGTTCAAACGTAGAAACGAGTGAGAGTTCAGATGTAGGTGAACGTGAAAATTCAAACGTAAATGATCATGAAAATTCAAACGTAGAAACGAGTGAGAGTTCAAACGTGAAGGAGAATGGGAATTCAAACGTAAACAAACGTGAGGACTCAAATGTAGAAACGAGTGAGAGTTCAGATGTAGGTGAACGTGAGAGTTCAAACGTGAAGGAGAATGGGAATTCAAACGTAAATGAGCGTGAAAATTCAAACGTAGAAACGAGTGAGAGTTCAGATGTAGGTGAACGTGAGAATTCAAACGTAGAAACAAGTGAGAATTCAAACGTAGAAACGAGTGAGAGTTCAGATGTAGATGAGCCTGGGAATTCAAGCTCAGGAAAATCTGAAAATCCAAATAATGTGGACGAACCTGGAAATTCAAGCTCAGAAAAATCTGAAAATCCAAATAGTGTGGACAAACCTGGGAATTCAAGCATAGATAAGCGTGAGAATCCAAAAGTAGACAAATTTGTAAATTCGAACGTAGACAAGAGTGAGAATTCAAGCGTATACAAATATGAAAATTCAGACGTAGACTATGGTATTTTGACGAAAATTTTAGATAAAATTAAATCTTTAGATAAAATCTTTTGATAATACGAAGAATATCGATATATTAATTCAAAGCACCAGAGTTTATCATGAGAACATAGATGAGCGTGATATAGAAACTGCCTGCATGAGATTGAGCATGTGGATGATCCATATGGAACGAACACCCATGTGAGATCATTATAGGTGTAGCCTCATTACTATAGAAAAAAGAGCAAAAATTTAGAGAAAGGTAAATCTTCCTCTGCTATTCAAGTAGAGGAAGATATATCTCATAAAATTAATTTTTAAATAGTATAAAATATAGTAATGTATATATACCATGAGGAAATTACCTAGTTAACAAGGTCAAGTTAACGGATATGGGGGTATCTTCAGTTAAATCTTGATGGCTTTGATTGAATGAACTCATGAAAGGCCCCGGGTATATATCATGGAATATTACCTTCTATACGCCTATCGGAATCTGTGAGCCGAATGGCCGGGTTCGAGCCCCGGGGGCGCATTGGCCCGGTTTTAATGCCGGGTAGAACAGTACAAGCAAGTAGAACAGTATAAACAGATAGAACAATATAAACAACATACAAGGGGGCGAACATAGTGCGAAAATTACTGATATTGGCATTGCTAGTATCTGCCATGGTGGGAATAACACTGCCTGCAATGGCTGAAGTAGATAATGGTAACGCCAATGGGAACGAGAACGTGGACGAGCATAGAAACGTAGACGAACTTGAGAATTCAGACATAGACAATACTGAGAGTTCAAATGTAGAAACGAGTGAGAATTCAAACGTAGGAGCGAGTGGGAATTCAAATGTAAACGAACGTGAGGACTCAAACGTAGAAACGAGTGAGAGTTCAGATGTAGGTGAAGTTGAGAATTCAAACGTAGAAGAGCGTGAGAACTCAAACGTGGATGAACGTGGGAGTTCACATGTTGATGATCGTGGGAGTTCAAACGTGGATGAGTTCGAACGTGAGACCCTGAGAGGGCGTGTCCAGCGTGAACGCGATATCCTGATCGATCTGGAGCGTGATGTCCTGGATGATCTTGATCTGGAACGTGATGATCTGGACGACAGGGTACGTGAGATCCTGAGGGAGCGTGAGACCCTGAGAGAGCAGGAACTTGATATCCTGATAGAGCGCGAGAGATTCATCGAGCAGCTTGATCTGGACCGTGATGACCTGGATGACAGGGTACGTGAGAGACAGAGAGAGCGGATCGAGAAGGTACGTGATACCCTGAGAGAGCGTGATAGACTGTTCGAGCTGGAGCGTGATATCCTTGATGATCTGGATCGTGATATCCTGAGAGAGCAGGAACTTGATGACCTGATCGATAAGGAACGTGATATCCTGAGACAGCGTGGAAGACTGATCAGACAGGAACGTGGTCTCCTGGGTAATCTCCTGGTTGATCTTGATCGTGATGATCTGATCGATAGCAGGCGTGATTTCCTAAGACTGCGTGATGATCTGGTCGATAGGGAACGTGATATCCTGAAACAGCATGATGATCTGATCGAGCAGCTTGAGGATATGATAGAGCAGATTGAAGACCTGAGCGATAGAGAACGTGATTTCCTGAGACATCGTGAGAGACTATTCGATCGGGAGCATGATCTCCTGGATGATCTTAAATGATCATAAGAAATGATTATCTGAGAACGATGTATGAGGTGGCATGCTTCAGGATAGAACAACAAAGGTTTGGAGGAAGATGAATCTTCCTCTGCTATTTTAGTAACTTCCCATGTTCCGCAGCAAAAATAATCTGAATACCCGGGCTTTTATTTTACATAGACCTGGATTATTCTAAGTGAGTTCTAGCACTCACCGAAAACTAAATGTATCAAGTGGATAGAAAATCATATTTGTAGGAGAAATATTATCTCCAATACGCCTGTCGGGATCTGTGGGCCGATGACCGGGTTCGAACCCGGGGGCGTATTTACCCGGTTAAGTTAAAATCCCGGGTAGAACATAAATAACATGAGAGGGGGTGAAAATAGTGAAAAAAATATTAATATTGGCGTTACTGGTATCTGCTGTATCAGGAATAACACTGCCTGCAATGGCTGACATAAACAACGACGATAACGATAATAACAACCCGACCGTGCGTGTGCGTGTGAGTGATAGATTTGGTGATATAGCACAGGCGCGTGCGAGAACGTTTGAGCAGGAACGTAGTTTCCTGAGCGCACGTGTGGATCGATTCGGGCGTGATTTTGCCAGACTGTCCGAGTTCGAAGAGTTGTCTCTGGACGTAGGGACACGTGGGTTCCTGAGAGAGCGTCGGAGATTGATCGATCAACAGCGCAGTCTTCTGGACGAACATGTGGACGTGTTCGAGCGTGAGCGTACAAGCGTACTAGAGCGTGATATCAGGGAACTGGACATAGAGGAGCGTGTAGGACTGTTCGGGCTGGAACGCGGTTTCCTTGGGCGGCGTGCTGACCTGTTAGAGCGTGAGCGTGGAGTACTATCCGATCGCTTTAGGCTGAACTTGAGGGAACGTGAGAGACTGTTAGAACGCCTGGAACAGCGTGAGAGGCTGGACGTGCGGCAACGTGATCGCCTGGATAGGCTTGTAACCCTGAACGTGCGGGAACTTGATGACCTGTTCGACCAGATCGATCTGGTCGGGCGAGAGCGTATAAGCCTTGTCGAACGTACGGACCTGGTCGATCGTCTGGACCTGATTGATCGTCAGGACTTGTTAGAGCGTCGCATATCCGAGCGTCGCCTGGTCAGACGTTAGAAGTGCATGAGCGCAACCTTGATTAGTCTGATTATAGGAACTGTCCGTATAGCTTGTACATGTGGATTTTAGAGGAAGGTTCGCCTTCCTCTATTCTTTTATTGGCCTTTGTTTCAAAAGCAGATACGATATTTTCGTTCTTAAGTATCCTGTACAAGGGACAGTTTTGTACGGGAATATATTTCATAAAATTAATTTTTAATAACTATAAAAATATAGTAAGTTATATATGGTATGGGGCAAGATTCTTAATTAACGGCATTAATAGATGAACTCCAAGACGTCTCTCGGGAATAGAGAGGCCCTATGACCGGGTTCAAAATGCCGTGTAAAATTTTATAAACAACATAAAAAGGGGGTGAAAATAGTGAGAAAAATCCTAATACTGACATTAATGGTATCTACTGTGCTGGGAATGACAGTACCTACAGTGATGGCCGATGTTGGTACGAAAGGCGGTGGTGACGGTGATATAAAAATAACTTCACACCATCCGTCGCACAAAGGTGGTAAACCACATGGGCTGCCACCCGGGCAGATAGGTAAGCCACAAGGGCCAAAACCTGGACACAAGAGTGGTGGTGCAAGTATAAGTTCCCACAAGCCGTCGCATAACCCACCTGGGAAATTCCCGCCTGGAAATCCAAAGCCACCTGGGAAATTCCCGCCTGGAAATCCAAAGAAAAAGGTACCATAAAACATAAGGTACCATCTGGATAAAAATAAAGCAAAGGTTTAGAGGAAGGTTTATCTTCCTCTGCTCTTTTTTATTGAAAGCACAACATGAGACCGATTGAGGAATTAAGAGGTAAATACACAGGCTGTATGCTCGGCGCTGCTATCGGTGATGCACTTGGAAAGCAGAATGAGGGGTTGAGCAGGGGTGATATCCTCAAGCCGGGATATATTACAGACTACGGTAAGGCTCAGGTGGGATGTCCGGGTTATAAACTTAAAAGAGGTCAATACACAGATGATACAGAGCAGATGATCGTCCTGGCACAATCCCTGATCGAATGCAACGGGTTTGATGTACTGGATTTCTCTGGCAGGATAGCACAATGGGGTGCTGATGCTTTAGCTGATACGGTGAAGAAATTCCTTATCGGGCCTTCAAGCTCTATTGCTATATTCCGATTAAATTCAGGAGTGAGCTGGAGGGATTCAGGAAGCGATATCCCCACATGCGGCTCGGCCATGAGAGTAGCACCGATCGGGCTTTTTTATAACAGCCTGGATGAAGTCGAATCAAATGCCGCTCTCTCATCAATCCCGACGCATAACAGTAAAGCTGCAATCGCAGGCGCAGTGGCTGTAGCGATCGGGGTAAGGTGCGCACTTCTTGATATGTCATGTTATGATCTCATAAAAGAGACCTGCTCAAGAGCATCTAAATATGATACCGGTCTTGCAAAAAAGATTGAATTCTCATTCGACAAAAGGGATAGTGAGCCGGATGAAGTATTTGCTGAACTGGGAACATCATACCTGGTATATGAGACAGTTCCATGCGCCTTTTACTGTTTTTCAAGACATTTTGAGAATCCAGAAAGAGCAGTAATCGAGGCAGTAAATGCAGGCGGAGATACCGACTCTATTGCATGCATAACAGGTGCGCTGTGTGGGGCGCTTTGCGGTATCAGCTCGTTTCCAGAGAGATGGATTAACGGGCTTGAGAATAAGGATATGATTGAGCGTCTTGCTGAGGTGATCCTCAAGACAGCAACTTAATATTGCATTCCAACAAAACAGGGCATGTGTTATATAACAGAGTAAGAAAAACTGTCATGGAACTTACCCCCTGTATTCACGGCGCAAGAGTATCAGAAAGTGCAGAAACCTCAGGCAAAAGTATTGATGAACTGCTCGACTTCAGCGTCAATCTTAACCCGCTTGGGCCTCCAGAGCTAAATAAAATTCTTTCAGATGCATATAGAACTATTAACAATTATCCTGACAATAGGTATCCGGGCTTTAAGAAAGCAGCAGCAAAGTCTCTTGGTGCTGCGCCTGAGAACATAGTCCCGGGAAACGGCTCATCAGAACTGATCCGCCTGTTTGCTGAGGCTGTTATTGAGCCAGGGGATAAAGTGGTTATCCCCTCTCCCACGTTCAGTGAATATGAATTCCAGTGCAGGCTGTTCGGGGCAGGGATCGATCATGTGGATTACAGCGATATAACAAATATCGAACCTGATAATTATAAGGCTGTCTTTCTCTGCAATCCAAACAACCCGACAGGCAATCTCATAAGACGAGATGAAGTGGTGCAGCTTGCTCAAAGATGCAGCAGATCAGGTGCTTTCTTATTCGTAGATGAGGCGTTTATTGAGCTATCAGATCCAGAAGAGAGTATCACCAGGCTTGCAGCATTGGATGATTTTGTTATCGTATTACGCTCACTTACAAAAATGTATGCCGTACCTGGACTCAGGATCGGTTTTGCAGTGGCTTCTCCTGATTTTGCAAAGCTCCTTGAGAGCATCCGCCTTCCCTGGAACCTTAACTCCATCGGTCTTGCGGTCGGGGAGCATCTTCTTGGATGTAGCCAGGATTATATCGAGAGATCACTTGAGCTGATCAGAAAAGAGCGGGAGTGGCTGATCTCAAGGCTCAGTGCAGTACGCGGTTTTAAGCTATATCCAAGTGATACTAACTTTATTCTTATTGATGCCAGGGATTTCTTGATGAATTCCACTGAATTAGCCAATAGAATGTTAAGGCAAGGCATCATTATCCGTGACTGCACCTCTTTTGCTCTTGAAAATCATATAAGGGTGGCTGTAAGGAAAAGAAGTGAGAACCAGAGGTTAATCAGGGCATTCACCAATGTCATATCAGAATGGGGCAGTGAACTTGCGGAAAAAGAGATCGGTATGGCTTTAGAGAGAGGGGCTGCTGCAAGAAGCAGGCTGAATTGCGAGTATTATCCCTGCCATTTTGAGGGGCAGGACTGTACCTTCTGTTTCTGTCCGTTCTACCCGTGTGAGAATAAAAAAACAGGCGGGGAATTTGTGCAGAGATCCACAGGCGGGATCGTGTGGAGCTGTGCCAGATGCAATCTTATCCATAAGGGCGAGATCGCAGATAGAGTGCTAAAAGAATTGATGAGAGGCAGGAAGATAAAAGAAGTATGGGAGATTGTAATAGAGCCTGATCTATGATTAGTATGGATTTCTGGATGCAGGTTTTACTCCTCGCAGTGCTGTTTGATATCGTATTCGGTGAGCCGCATGCGTCGATCCATCCTGTCGTATGGATGGGAAAACTGGTGAATCTGCTTGTACGCCGTGCGCCTGTGCATCATAGAAGGCTGTATGGATTGTTTATGGTGATCTTTTGCATCGGAATAGCCGTGCTCGTCGGACTGGTAATAACCTCAGCGGGAACAGGACTTATGGGTCTGATCGTTGCAGCCTTTTTTTTAAAATCCAGTTTTTCCATACGCATGCTTCTGGCATCGGCTCTTGTGATAAAAAGAGACCTTGATGAGGGAAGGATTGAGAAAGTAAGAGGCGATCTTAAGACCTTTGTGGGCAGGGATACATCGGATCTTAATGAACACCAGTCCGCTTCAGCGGTCATAGAATCAACTGCTGAGAGCTTTGTTGATGGAATTCTCTCACCACTATTCTATTTTCTCTTATTCGGTCTTCCAGGTGCGCTTGCCTGCCGCATGATCAATACGCTTGATTCCATGGTTGGTTACAAAAAAGAACCTTTTATTGATCTTGGTTATGCCTCTGCGCGGCTCGATGACCTGGCGAACTGGCTGCCTTCGAGGTTATCCCTGGTGTTTATCTTCATTGCATCCGTTTTCTTCGGAAAACCTCTTGATGCTATCAGAACCTGCATCCGCGATCATAATAAGACCGCATCGCCCAATTCAGGCTGGCCTATGTCAGCAGTCTCAGGCGCACTCAGGGTAAGGCTTGAGAAGATGGGCTATCATGTATTGGGGGATGGATATAGTAATCCAGAGCCTTTTCAGATTAAAAGGGCGGTTAATATCGTGGGTTTCTCATCGTTTCTGGTGATTGCAGGAGTGTATGTTGCAGGGAAGGTGCCGTTAGTCTGGTTTTGAGACTTAGCTTCTGTTAAGGATAGAAGGTTACTTGATTTACATATTTTAATTCAGGCGCAAGTGTAAGTTATGAATTAGACCATTAAGTTTATATTATGAACTCTCGTAAAAAGAAAGGAAACTCTCAGTGGGTATAATGGGAGGTAATAATATTATGAATAGAAAAATATCGGTAATATTGTTGATAACAATAGTATCTTTGATAGGGGTTCCACAGGCTCAGGCAAACAAAATTATTTTAAATGATTTTACAACACTTTATAATGCCTCAGATACGAAGCTAAATACATGCAAAACATGCATGGCTTCTACCACTCCCCCAGTAAGCTGGAATAAATATGGTTTAGATCTGAGAAGCAATACTGCCTTTAATCGTAGTAATTCAATTCAAGCTATGAAAAATATTGAGCCTTTAGATTCCGATGGAGACAAATTTATAAACATTGATGAAATCCATAATTCTACTTTCCCAGGCGACGAAAGTGATTTTCCAATAATATCAACGTCATCAGTAACACCATCTTCCACAGTTACACCTATTCAAACTCAAATACAAACTCCAACAATCACTCCAATAGAAACAGAACCAAAATCAACCAATACAATTATGAATGGTTTTTTTACGCTTGTTATGTTTGCATTTGTGTATTTCTCCGCTATTAGAAAGAGAAAGGAGTAGGAGCATTATGTATTTCAGAAGGTATATATTATGAAAGGCTCCTATCGTCTTCAATCACGAACCTCTAACTTTATGCTGATGCCTGTAGATAGTGTTTTTTCATAATGCTGACGCAGTTTCATGTACCTTGCTGAACCGGCTTATCCGTTCATTCCGCGTATGCTCGGATGCACGCCTTGCCAGACCGCTCCTGAATCTCTGATGTATGCACACAACCCCTATCGCTTTGCAATCTCGGCGTGAGTGCATGAGGTTTTCTATCGCCTATTGTTATTGTACCCTATGTAATGCTGCGAAAGACCTTTGCAGCTCAGGGGTAGTTCTTGGTATAAATTTCGCCCCTGAGCTTCTCAATAAGAAAGGAGTTAATAAGTGTAACGTTTAGAGGTTTACTTTACATTTCAGAAAAGTTTATATACACTAGGAATGAAAGACTTGGTAAAAAGTCTGTACCGAGTAGGGATAGAGATGGTTTACAAAAACAAACTTTTTCATAATTAAAAATGTAAATATTGCAGTAAAAACGACAATCAATGCAATAGCACATGAAAATCATATCAGGCTCCAAGAGCTATCATTTGTGTTATCGAAGTTATACTTATTATTCGATAAGCTCCTATTGTTCCTGATATCAACATCGCTTTTTTTAGCAATAAGTGGCTCTTTTAAGGTAATCTTCTCAGGTTTGTTATCAAAAACGTTTATAATAGATACGGCAATACTAACTTTTTTAGTAATATTTAGCACATACGGATTAAATAAATTAACAGATTTAAAAGAAGATACAGTCAATAATCCTGAAAGGGTAGGCACTATTAAAAAATTAGGGCATATCTTCAAATTTTCAGTAGCTCTCTCTTTTATACTTGCTTTAATATTAGGGTTTTTAGTAAATATTCTTATACTCCCTGTTCTTCTTTTTCCTTTATTTTCTGGTATCCTGTATAGCATCAGGCTCTCCAAAAATCTTCCTAGATTAAAAGATATTACAGGTGTAAAAAATATAATTATAGCTCTCACATGGGCAGTTTCCTCGACTTTATTACCAATAATTTATTCTTCCGGAAGAATAGATATATATACCTTATTAATATTTTATTTCTTTTTTTTCAAAAGTTATATAAACTCTATTTTATTTGATGCCTGTGATATTGAGGGCGATAGCATGCATGGGATGAGAACAATACCTATACTTTTAGGAAAAAGCAAAACAAAGAAACTTCTACTCATCTTAAATTCAACCTTCATCCCCTGGCTCATTTTATCCTATTATGTAGGCATTTTCCATCGATACGTCTTTATTCTAGCCTTTAGTATTACCTACGGATACTGGTACATCCTACATTTTTACAAAGAAGGAATAAAGAGAAGCAGATCACTGGATTTGCTTGTGGACGGTGAGTGGATACCTATTATAATTTTAGTATTAATATTTGTTTAGAGGATAATTTTTTTCAATGTTTTTTGTGAGGGTATTAACTGGCTCTAGTAGATCTTTAAATGCATCAAGTTCTAACGGTGTCGCTTTTTCCCTGTAGTATTCAAATAGTTCAACGCCCCAATGGACTGCTCTTTCACTTGTGCTGATCAAATCATATTTAACATCATATACTCCGTTGGTTGTAAATAATCCAAGTGAAATAAAACCGTTCGTAGCAGTAAAAGCTACTTTTAAATCCTCATCAGTTATTAATATATCCAAACAGTGGTTACTAATTGAATTCTTAAGATTTCTCCAACCTACAGCTTCGATCAATTTCTTTAAAACAGCATTTGTCAATATAACCTTAACATAAATATTTTTATTAACTAATTCTTTAAATGCAGATGGATAATCAGGAGAAAATATAGGAGAAACCCCTTTGACCCATTTTGCCTTCTTGATAAAATTAATATAAGAGCTATGTGTTTTAACGATGTCCAATGGATCTATTTGTATTAATTTAGAATCCTTTAACCATCCTATCTTCTCAAGCAGATAGTCTGGAATGCCTGTAAGATCATGCTCAATCCAGAATCTCCTATGCTCTTTCAAAACCTCAGCTGCATCGCTAAAATCCAGCAGTTTCAGGGCTATAATTCTGCCGATACTTGTGAGCAAATAATTTCTATTCTTATCTTGAAAAACAAGAGTGTTCTTTTGGAGCTCTCTCAATGCGTGTATAGCTGTTGATGAGCTTATCTGTAATTCACTTCGCAAATTGCTTAGCGATTTTCCCCCATCATACAGGCTGACAAGGATATTTCTTCTCAGATCAGAGCAGATAGCAATGCGAAGGGTGGCAAGCATATCCTCATCCTTCCTTATTTTATTGTGCATTTTCATAGTCTCTCCCACTTATTTATGATTATCGACTTACTTATATCTTGTATATATAGTTAAATCACTAAATTATTGCTCAATTTAGGCAATATTGCTGAAAATGAATAGCTTTATTAAGATTGAGGCGTAGAATATATTTGGATATAATAGAAATGAAGGGGTTTGACAATTGACTAAAATAATGCTAGTGGACGATGATGAGAATATCAGGTTCATTGTAAGGATGATATTGGAAATGGAAGGATACAGTGTTGTTGAGGCAGGAAGTGGAGAGGAGTGTCTTGAGAAGTTTAATACTGTGCGACCGGATTTAATACTTCTCGATATAACCATGGCTGGTATTAACGGCTGGGAGGTATGCAGGCAGATAAAGGAAAGGAAGTCAGCGATTCCTGCGGTATTAATGTTATCGGCACGAAATGGCGAAGAGGATATTAAAAGAAGTCTGGAATATGCGCACGCAGACGCACATATAAAAAAGCCCTTCGATACGAAAGAGCTATTAGACATGGTTAAAATATTATTGCAAAAAGAAAGCCATGCCAGACACCCAAAATAACACTAACAAACCAGCAAGACCCTTCGTATTCATCAACGCTGCCATGAGCGCGGACGGGAAAATAGCAACAATAGAGCGAAAGCAGACAAGGATCTCAGGCAGTCTTGATTTTGACCGCATGGATGAACTCAGGGCGACCTCTGATGCGATCATGGTAGGCATAGGCACCATGCTCTCAGACAACCCGAGCCTTACTGTAAAATCAAAAGAGCGCAGGGAAAAGCGACTGGCAAGCGGACTTCCTCCGAACCCTGTCAGGATCGTGGTTGACAGCCTGGCAAGAACCCCCGTTGATGCAGATATCTTCAAAAAAGGCGAAGGCAGGAGAATAGTAGCAGTCTCTGAGAGCGCGCCGCAGGAAAAGGCAGCGCATCTTGCGAAGTATGCTGAGATCATCACCACGGGTGAAGAAAGCGTGGATCTTGAAGAACTCCTTATCGAATTAAAGAACCGCGGAATCAATCGCCTGATGGTAGAGGGTGGGGCAACATTGAACTGGGGACTTATATCAGAAGGGCTTGTGGATGAGATCTATACCTTTATCGGGAATATCATAATAGGAGGCAGGAGTGCGCCGACACTGGTGGATGGGAATGGGTGTATCAGCGAATTCTGCAGGCTCAGGCTCATTTCATGTGAAAAATTAGAGGATGGGATCATTATCAAATGGAGAGTCTCTCCATCATCACAAGCTATTTAATATACATGCTCCATTAAGATTTGCCTTCGCTTTTATAGAATAAGAATCAAATTTAAATATAAATAAAATAATGATTATTGGAGGAAATTTAATTGGCAAGAATGCACACACGCAGAAAAGGACAGTCAGGCTCAAAGAAGCCTTATCGGGCAGAGCCGCCCGGCTGGTCAAATACAAATAAAGAAGAGATTGAGACATTAATACTCCAGCTCGCAAACCAGGAAAAATCAACAAGCGAGATTGGTATGATCTTAAGAGACCGCCATGGTGTTCCCGATGTCACCCTTGTGACCGGTAAGAAGATACTAACAACACTGAAGGAGAAGAATGCGGCTCCAAAGATACCTGAGGACATCCGCAACCTGATGTCAAAAGCCCTTGAGCTAAAGAAACATCTTGACAGGAACCCGAAGGACGTACATAACAAGCGATCTTTTAATAACATGGAATCAAAGATAAGGCGGCTTGGAAAATATTATAGACGTGAGGGCGTACTTCCTGCAGATTGGAAATACTCTATACAGAGAGCAGAGATGCTTATCTCAAGATAAGTCACGATGACTGATAGGGATAATAGCCTTGTTGAACTTGAGGCTTTGAGTAAGCAGGTAGCTGGTGCCATAATAGAGCACGATGCAGTTCGACTCATATCTCATAATGATGCGGATGGATTATCTGCTGCCGGGATCATGTGCAATGCTCTGTACAGACGGCAGATACTCTTCCATGCCACAATTGTAGGCCAGTTCGACCAGTCAACTATTGAATTGATTGAGAGGACATCTCAGGACACGGTCATTCTTTGCGATATGGGCAGCGGTCAATCAGAACTGACTTCAAAGCTAAAGGATGCCATAGTCATAGACCATCATAAACCGACAGGGAAATTAGAACACGCTCATTTTAATCCACATCTTGTGGGGATCGATGGTTCATCTGAACTGTGCGCTTCATGCTGCACTTATATGGTGGCCAGACAGATGGGTGATAATACAGATCTTGCCGGACTGGCGCTTGTCGGGGCGATAGGTGATAAACAGCCTATGAAGGGCGGAAATAGATTCATTCTTGATGAGGCTCTGGAAAATAAGGTAGTATCTATCAGAAAAGGGCTCAGGGTAGGGGATTACACTGTTGAGGAACTGCTTGAATACAACACTGATCCTTACCTTGATATCACGGGTGATAGAGATAAGATCAAAGCGCTCGTCGATTCAATGGGAATAAAAGGCAGATTAAGAGACCTGAGTGAAGAAGATCTGATAAGATTTATATCTGTAATTGCCCTGAAACTGGCAAAGCAGGGAAGCTTACCAGCAATCGACCCTTTAATTGGCGATATTTACACCCTGAATAGTGAGGTTGTACCTGATATCTATGATTTTGTAAGTGTACTGAACGCCTGCGGAAAGGTTGAAAAAGCAGGTCTTGGTCTTGCTGTTTGTATGCGGGATGATTCAGTTGTTGATGAGGCACTATTAACTGCCCGGGAGTATCAGCGTACTTTAATTGAGATATTAAAGAGTGCACAAACGCAGGTTAAATCAAAACAGAATATCAGGTATATCATTATGGATGATTCAAGGGGGGCTGGTATAGTTGCAGGAACCATGATCCGCTACCTCTATCCCGACAAACCGTTCATTACACTGAACGTGGTAGAGGATAAGATTAAAGTTTCAGCCAGGGGTACAAGAAAATTAGTAACGGCCGGGCTTGACCTTGCAGATGCGATGCGTGAGGCATCAGCACAGGTAGGGGGTATGGGCGGTGGCCATAATGTCGCCTCAGGCGCGACGATTCCGAAGGGAAAGGCAGTTGAATTTATAGATATTGTGGATTCCATAATTGGAAAACAGTTAAAAGGAACATGAAGATAAGAGGAAGATTGGTTTTTAAAGGTGAAAAAGCCAATGAGATGATCGATATTATTGCCCTATCACTGGCGCCTGATAATCTATCCGAGATCAAGACCATCACTGATAAGAACTCTGCCACAGTCACATTTACAGCAGATAAGATCGGTACGGTACTCTCCTCGGTTGATGATTACCTTATGAATGCAAAGATAGCAAGCGATATGTTAAAACTTAAATCTCGATGACATTATTTATCTGCTCAAGCGCCAGCGCATACATTCCTGTCTTATTTAAGTACTCCGCGAGTTTAAGAGGCCGGTTGCCACCTGGATGATAGGTAATGACAGCTTCGGGTGAGCACTGATGCGCCATATCAATAAGGCCCCCCACATCCATATGGTCGCTGATATTGATTATGGGGAACCTGTAATCCCGCCTGCCTGTTAATATGAATCTCCTTGCAGCCTTGAGCCCTGGAATTTGTGCAGGTGTCGCGATTCGAATACCGCAATCGCTCTCCAGACCAGCAAGGGAACCTGCATTCTCCATTAATCCTGAGGTCAATGCAAGCGATACAGGATCCATCCCTATCTCTCCGGAATAACCCGATTCCCGAAGGAGGCTCACTGCACGCTGGGCTTTCCCGAACGAGTAAGCCCCAAAAATAGTATTTTTCTCTAATGATCCCTCGACTGCTTCCCTGAAGGCATCGATATCGTCCTTAAAATGGCAGTTAGGATCAGCCGGGTCCCCGTAGTTTGCCTCTGTAATCAGGATATCGCACCCGGGCAGGTCTTTTGCATCTTTTACATCTCCTGTGACCAGAATTCTTGTCCCCACCTCGTTTTGCCAGCAAAAAGCCGTAGATCCAATCGTATGATGGGTCGGGTACGTCTTTACATCAACACCGCAGATGTCAATTGTGTCCCCGACCTTAAAAGTCCTGCCTGCATACTTCTTGCCATAGAGAATCTCAAGGGCACGTGCTGTCTCTTCTGAGCATACAGCTTTTTCCGAGAGCATGGCAGATCTGCCGTGATGATCCGAGTGTGCATGGGTTATCAGATAGGCATCAGGCTGCTGTGAGCGTGAATTAGTAGTATCTACAGCAAAAGCAAGCCTTCTGCCTGCTTTAAAGATCAGCGATACATGAGGTTTGAACCCCCTACCTGTCCTGTGCCTGATAGGCAGTACACCAAGATCAAATAAAGGTTTCAATTAGATCCCTTTATTTTAAAGCTGCGTTTAGATCTGCTTCCAGTGTCTTTGCATTGGTTACGCCTACGTACCGCTTGAACACGGCTCCATCCTTTTCAAGGATCAATGTAGGTACAGCATGAATAGTATATTTAGCTGCAAGATCATAATTCGTATCAACATCCACTTTCCTGAACTCTACCTTATCCCCGAATTTCTTCTTCATTTCATCGATGATAGGGTCCTGCATCTTGCAGGGCCCGCACCATTCTGCAAAAAAATCCATTAGAACAACCTTACTCATCTCTTTTCCTCCTCGGATAGCAGATTCCGCATGATTTGCATTTCTCTTTAACGCGCTTTTCTGTCTCATTTTTATTGCATCTTCCCTCTGGCATGTACTCACCTGCTATCTCACCTAAGTAGAATGTTATAGTTTAAAATAGTTGCCTTAGTTTAAAATAGTTACCTTTATGCCCAGGGCGATTGGGAATATTATGAGGATAACATCTCCACCATCGCCCTTGCATCTACAGCCACGGCACTCTCATTTACGATCAACGGATTTATATCAAGCTCAATTATATTCTCTTTCTCAGCCATATCCGAGACCGAGACCAACACATCAACGATTGAATCTATATTAGCAGGTTTTCTTCCGCGAATGCCTCTGAGTACGGGATAACCTTTAATCTCTGATATCATATCAAGCGCGTCTTTTCTATCAATAGGAGTAACCCTGAACGAAACATCCCTGTAAACTTCAACGAATATACCACCAAGCCCGAACATCAGGGCATGACCGAACTGAGCATCCTTCTTAAGCCCGACAATAACCTCATGGCCTGGCGGTGCCATCTGCTGCACAAGGATACCCTCGATGCTTGCATCCGGAGCTGCTCTATTGATATGCGATATGATCTTATTGTAGGTTGTTCTAACTTCCTCTCTTTCTACGTTCAGAATCACGCCGCCCACATCGCTCTTGTGCGGGATATCGGGTGAGGAGATCTTCATTGCTACAGGAGTTCCTATATGTAAGGCAATATCAAGAGCCTCATCAGCACTTTTTGCAATGCTCTCTTTTGTCACAGGTATCCCGTATCTTGCAAGTAGTTTTTTTGTCTCATATTCGGTGAGTATAGTATTCATGCGCACCTCTGTGCAGGTACATCATCTCCTATCTTTACTCTTTCAAGGAATTCCCTGTGTTTGATAAGCGCTGCGAGTGCCCTCACTGCCCTCTCAGGAACCGAATAGTTGGGCAGGCAGCCGCTTTTTAGTATATTTATACCTTCCTCTGTACCCGCTCCCCCCATCCAGCATGCAATAATTGGTTTGTGGTTTCTCTGTTTCATCTCAAGTACGGCATCAGCAGGAGGCCTGGCGTTCGTCATTGGGGAGTGCACATAAATAACGATGAGCGCATCCACATTCTGATCAATAAGGAGTGCATTTATCATTTCCCTGTAGAGCTTATAGGAAACAGTTCCTGCTGTATCTATTGGATTTGAACTTGATGCATATTCAGGTAGTATATCTTTTATCTTTTTTCTTGTTTCTTCGGTAAAATCAACGATATTGATACCCTGCCTCTCACATTCATCTGATGCCACAATAGATGCTCCGCCGCCATTTGAGAGGATAGCAACATTGTTTCTTCTCGGGAGGGGCTGGCATGAGAACGCAAGTGCAGCATCGAACACCTCCTCGATAGTATCAACACGCAGTACCCCGGCCTGCCTGAATGCTGCTGAATAGATCTCATCAGAGCCTGCTATTGAGCCCGTATGAGAAAAAACAGCTCTTGCCCCTTTTTTTGATCTGCCTGTCTTGAGGACGATTACAGGTTTTTTTATGCGGCGGGCAGCTTGAATAAAATCCCTTCCCCGTTTTAACCCCTCTACATACATTGCTATTACACCGGTTGATGGGTCGTTATTCAGGTACTCTATTAGATCCGTATCATCGATATCAGCCTTGTTGCCTATGCTGATCACCTTACACAGCCCGAGTCCCATGTCTATAGTCCAGTCTGCAAGAGCAAGGCCAAGAGTACCGCTTTGCGTTATGAAGGATATTGAACCCGGACTTGGAAGCCTTCCTATAATGCTTGCATTTAAATCCACTGATTTATTGATGATTCCCAGGGTGTTAGGCCCGATCATGCGCATTCCGTACTTTCTTACTATAGATACAAGCTTTTTCTCAAGCTCTGCTCCAGCACTTCCTGTCTCGCTAAACCCTGCGCTAATCATAACAAGACCTTTTACTCCTTTTTCTCCGCACTCCTCCACCACAGGCAGCACAGATGAAGCAGGTACTGTTACCACTGCCATCTCTACATCATAAGGGATATCGAGGATAGATGAGTATGTTGTCAGGCCCTGTATATTCGCCTCCTTTGGGTTCACAGGATAAACAGGTCCCCTAAAACCGCTCAGTATATTTTTTAGTATCCGCCCTCCCCATTTCATCTCATTGCTCGATGCACCGATTACGGCTATGGATTCTGGCTCGAATATTGAAGAGAGCATCACATCCATTCCCGGTATTTCATGGCACGAAGCACTTTTTGCTTTGCAATGTCTACTGCTGTTTCTCTGGGATATCTTTTTTCAGTATACACCTTATCCAGTATCTCTTTTGTGCTCCTTGTAATGGTGCTCTTAATCCTGTCAAATGCCTGCATATCAGTTCCTCCATGGTATTCAACAGATGCCGTAATCACTCCACCTGCATTAGCCACAAAATCCGGGATAACCAGGATTCCTCTGTCGTGAAGCATCTTCTCTGCATCTTCAGTAATAGGTATGTTCGCCCCTTCAATTATTAATTTCGCATCCACTACATCCGCATTGGCTTCAGTTATCACATCAGGCCGTGCGGCAGGAATGAAAATATCAGTACTTATTATAATCAGATCAGTAGTTTTCAGGACTTCACCATCTTTATAATTTATCACAGAGCCGGTAGTATCTTTGACCCTTATCAGCTCCTCAATGTTCAGACCTGCGGGGTTATATATCGTACCTTTTGAATCACTCGCAGCTATGAGTATAACACCCCTCTGTGCAAGAAAACGGGCAGCAGGCTTTCCTACGTTCCCAAACCCTTCTATGGTCATGCGCGCTCCGTTCAGGTCAAGAGAGATATAGTCCTTTGCCACGTCCGCACATACCGCTACACCGTATGCTGTGGCTCCGATCTCATCAAGCGGAATTCCACCGAGCTCCAGTGGAAGGCCAACTGCACGCGAAGTCTCATCATAGATGTACGCCATGGAGCTCTCATCGGTACCCATATCAGGTCCAGGGATGTATTCTTGCAGGTTTTTTATTCCCCTGGCAAAAGTCCTTACAACCTGTTCCTTATGTACGGTTTTTGGATCGGCTATAATCCCGGATTTTCCACCGCCGTGAGGAAGTCCGGCCATGGCATTCTTGTACGTCATCGCACGGGCAAGTCTTCTAACCTCGTTAGTGGTCACATCCTGGGCCATTCTCACTCCGCCGATAGCAGGTCCTGCTGCCACGTTATCGATAACTACGATAGCCTTCATTCTTGTTCTTGGCTCATACAAGTAAACGATCTTCTCAGGGCCGATCTCATCTGTGTTCTTGAATACTTCCTCTGTAATGTCCATTATCTCTCCTCACATGAATGCTTAGTTTTGTCTGGTTGGTAAATTAATATTGCGGTGACTTAGATCTTCATAATTATTTGTTTGCATATATTGAACTTATCGCACTCAGAGCAATCCTTCCATGTGACTTTTTTCTCCTCATTTACAAGTCTGTGGAACCCTTTTTTCTCAAAAAAACCAGGTGATGTTGTTCGAAGATATACTGTACCTGTTAAATCAGCAGCACGATTTAATATAGAATCAACCAGTCTTGAACCTATACCCTTATTGCGATAACCTGGCAGTACTGCAATCGACCGCAGCTCCACAACATCACCTATATCCAGGCAGGCGCATCCAGCAATCCTTTTATCAAGGACAGCCACTATGAACTCAGGCAGGTTTTTTTCTACACTCTCGGTATCCAGATAATAAAAAGAGAGGAGCTTTTTTATATCCTTTATATCGTAAGGTGTAGCTCCTCTTATCTCAATATCCATCCGTGTGTTAGATATCCTCCTTCTTCTTTCCTGCTGATTCAGTACTTTTTATTTTTTCAGCAAGTCTTAAGCTCTCTTCAGTCTCGCGTACCATCTCCTTCTCTATGGTCTCCAATTCACTTCTCAATTCCTCTGGCTTTGGTATTTTTCCAAGCACATCCTCTGCTTTACCAACGATCCTCTCAGTATCCGTTGTTTCACCGATCTCGGGTATTTTCTCAGATGCTCCAAGGTATTTTGCAGCCTGATCAATCATCTTTGATATCTCCATAGGGAAGATTATCTTTGTGGACTGGCCCTCTGCAACCTTTTTCATCATATCCATTGTAAGAACGGTCATAGCCTTCTTATCCAGAGGCACAGAACCCACCGACAGGATGCGAAGTCCCTGCGCTTCACCCTGGGCTCTCAGTATCTGGGAGAGCCTGTCACCTTCGGCCTCCAGTATCTTTGATTGGCGCACACCTTCTGCATTCAATATCCTTGATTGCTTGGAACCCTCAGCCTCAAGAATGGCGGCTTTTTTCTGCCCATCTGCAATCAGTATCGCTGCTCTTCTCTTCCTCTCAGCCGAGGTCTGCTCCTCCATTGCCGTTTTTACAGAGCCGACCGGTTCAACTTCCCTGATCTCCACAGCCTCGACCTTGACGCCCCATGCATCGGTTGCCTTATCAAGAATGTCGCGAAGCTTTGTATTAATGAAATCACGGTTATAGAGAATCTCATCAAGCTCCATATCACCAACAACACTTCTAAGCGTTGTCTGTGCCAGCGAGACCGTGGCGACGTGATAGTTTACAACCTCAAAATACGCTTTCTCAGGGTCAATGACCCTTATATACACAATCGCATCAACATTGGTTGGCGAGTTATCCTTGGTGATAACCTCCTGCCGCGGAACATCCAGGACCTGTGTTCTAAGATCCAGCTTAACAACATCGCTTATCAGAGGATATACCCAGTTAAAACCTGGATCCAATCGTTTTTTATACTGCCCGAGAGCTATCCATAATCCCTGCTCATAGGGCTGTATGATCGTAACTCCTGAAACAAACAGGATCAATATTGCAACTGCGATAAATATTGCAAGTAACAGCTCAGCTACCATTTTTTAAAACTCCTTTACTTTTAGGTGAACTCCTTCCGAACGTATAACTACTATCTTCTTTCCTGCCTCTATAACGCTATCACCTGTGGCGCTCCATATCTGATTACCTACCCTAACCTTGCCAGAGATAGCATCAGGCCTGATGGTATCAACGACGATCCCCTCTTTGCCTGCAAGGATATCCATGCTGGTAGAAAGCGGTCTGTGTCCTGGTGCGATTCTTCTGTAGAAAATGATAGTTATAATACTGGAAATCAATGCCGTTATAACGACGATCACCGGGGCCCATTCCTGCGCATACTCAGGGATCAGGAGGACTATAGCACCAAGGACTATAAGTATAGTCCCGGGTACGGCCACAAAAAAACCGGGCTGTGATGCCTCAATGATGAGAAGCACAAGGCCCACGATAATCATCAGCCAGCCGATATCTATTTCCATTGTGCTTAAGATAACTCTTTATAGTATATATTTGTTTACGTATTTATGAAGTGAAAACATGAAAGTCATACGCGATCCAATACACGGTTATATCGAGCTTGATGGACTTGCCCTCTCTTTGATAGACACACCGCAAGTCCAGAGACTCAGGAGGATAAAGCAACTGGGCTTCTCAAACCTTGTTTATCCCGGGGCAAACCATACACGGTTTGAGCATTCGCTGGGCGTCTATCACCTTGCAGGGCATATGGTTAAACAGGCAGATGAGCACCAGCGCAAGGAACTCCTGGCTGCTGCATTACTCCATGATATAGGGCACGGCCCGTTCTCCCATGCAACAGAGCAGATCATTGAACGATATACAAGGAAGGGCCATGACGATGTTGAGGATTTGTTAAAAAAAGGGGTTATCTCTGATGTGCTCAGGGAGCACTCTCTATCACCATCATCTATTGCCAGGCATATAAGAGGTGAAACTTCCTATGGCCCGGTTATCAACAGCGAGATAGATGTGGACAGGATGGATTACCTTGTACGCGATGCCCATTACACAGGAGTGGCTTTCGGTCTTATCGACCATGTGAGGCTGATCCACGAACTGACACTCAATGAGAATAAGCTTGTCTTGAATATAGGAGGACTGCAGGCTGCTGAGTCTCTGCTTGTTTCACGGTTCCTGATGCATCCCACTGTTTATTTCCACCATGTCAGCAGGATTGCCGAGTCCATGTGCATACATGCAGCAGAATACATGATAGAGAATGAAGGGCTAAATCCACGATCATTCCAGAGGATGGATGATATCACTTTCATGATTGAGATGAGAAATTCTCGGGGTTATGCAGCCGAGATCGGAAAGCGGCTTGATGAGAGGCGGCTGTTCAAAAGAGCGCTCTATACAGGTTTTGAGTCCCTGAGTATGGATGTATTAAAGCTCAGTAACAACACTAGGAGAGTTGAGAATGAGATCGCCGAAAGTGCAGGCATTTCACCTGAGTACGTGATTGTCGATATCCCTGATAAGCCCCAGATAATTGAAATGAAAGCCCGTGTTTTGATAAACGGCAAGATGATACCTGTTGATAGGGCATCAAGTCTTGTTACAGCCCTTGAAAAAGCCCAGCTTGATAACTGGCGCCTGGGAGTGTTCACGCCTGCAGAACACAGGGAAAAAGTGGGCGGTATTGCAAGGGACTTCTTTGGAGTGGAGAAAGATACAAGACAGTTTAAACTGACCGAGATATGAGCGCCCGGCGTATTACATCCTCTTTCCCGGGCCTGTACAGTTCTTTTATGCTGCAGGGCTCATTATAGAGGTTTAATCCGCGGATGATTATGATCGGTGTTCCCCCGTCCCCTTCACCCATCAGGATGTTTGCAAATCCCGCAATCTCATCCACGATCGCCTCATTTTTCACTTCAAGAACCCTGCCAAAAAGATCCTTTGTCCCCCGCCAGTCTTTTGTAGATCTTATTCCTGCAATACCGATAGCAGCACCTGTCTGACCTATTCTGAATGCCCTGCCGTTGGTGTCTGTGATAATAACGCTCACTTTTTTTCCTGTAAGCTCGAATATGGAATCCTTTATTCTTTTGGCGCTCTCATCAGGGGCCTCTGGCAATAGAAGGATATTATCTATACCATCGACATTGGAGCGGTCAATCCCTGCATTCACACAGATACTGCCGTTTTTTGTGTGCACAAGAAGGAAAGGCGATTCAATTAATATCTCACTGCTTTCGTTCAGTACAGCCTGCACGAATCTGGGGTCATTACCGTTTTTCTTTGCGATTATTCTGGCTCTCCCGGTTACACTCACATCATTCAGCGAAAGAATCCTGCTTTCGGATTTTGATACAACAGTTGAAGAGATAGCAATGATGTCATGATTCTCAAGCTTTGCTCTCTCAGTTATAAGGCGCCCGATATCATCACCTGGTCCGATCAGGGGGATATTCTCAACAGTAAATGCAATAGCTTTCAATAGGATTCCTCAACCCCTTAAAACCGTGGGTGTGATAATAATGTTTTCTGGAGTTAGATCACAGTTGACTTGATCTTAATCTCTGGATTATCCGTTTCTTTTTCTCTACTGCAAGATTAGCTGCTCTATCCACAGCTTTTTTCATCTCATCAAAGTTTTGTGGAGTTCTCTCGCCCACAAGCTTCTTGATTGGCGTATAAGCAGATTCACGGAACCTGGGCGTAAAGTCATGGTTTTTCCCATTGATGATCAGTTCAGCCCCTTTTCCCTCTTTTACTTCTCCAACAGTATCCACAGCCACGCCCCTATTACGTACACACCTGATGATCTCCCCTGCATATTCAGGCGGCGCGATCACTAAAAGGGCATCCAGCGAGACTCCAAGGTAATCGATCTCAAGACGATTTAGCATAGCAAGCACTTTTTCATTCACAAGTGAGCGCATCTTCTCTTCCTCAAAAATCAGCTTAACTCCTGCTGTCCTTGATATCTCCTTTGCGTCTCCGCGCACCCCGCCGTTTGTTACATCGGTCATTGCATGGATGTTCTCAATTAAACCAGCCTCTAACAGAGCCTCGCATGCATCAATGAATTTCAGGTTTATCGTCTCATCCACGATATCGTGCATGCCGTAATAAAGCGCGGTGGTTGAGACCGTTCCCCCGCCTGCACCTTCTGTCATCAGTATAACATCCCCTGGCTCTGCCTGTATGCGTGCTGTGAGTGCATCTGTCACGCCTACAGCTCCTACGCCACCTGTCATCCTCTCTCCAATCACCATATCCCCTCCGATCCGAAGCGTGCTACCAGTTACAAGAGGTATGCCTGTCAGATCTGATACTGTCGTTATGCCTGCTATATGATCGAATATCCTTGCCACGTCCCCATCATCTGCAACATGGATATCTGATAACAAAGCAACAGGACGTGCGCCCATGACATACACATCGCGCAGGGCAGCGCGGGCGACATGAAAACCAGCAAGGAATGGGAAATCCGATAACCGTGAATGCATACCATCGATAGTGACCACAAGGTACTGCCCGCCTGCCCTGACCACACCAGAATCATCAAGATGGGATGAATCCACAACAGCAGAGGTTCTACCGATTACCTCTGCAATCTTCTCATGGGTATAAAAATCGCCGACGCCGCGCGAGCCGACGCCGAACGCTCCCATTGTTACACCAGAGTTTATTGGAAGCAGTACATCGCCTTTAAGATCCATGGTAGCTCTTGCTTCCACGATAACCGCACTGGCTATCTCAAGGGCATGCTTTTGCGAGATATTCTTTATCTCAAGTATCCTTTCAGCTAACTTCTCCTTGAGATTGCTATCGTTTCTGAGAATACCGCGTCTGGCATAGCCTTCAATGTCCATAACTCTCCACAAAATTCAAAAGCATCTTCAGTCCCACAGCTCCGCTTTTCTCAGGATGGAACTGAGTGCCTGCAACATTCCCCGCTTCATTGGTGATGACCGCAGGGAACCTGATCCCATAATCGCATAGTGCAGCTCCATACTCAGCATCGGTACTGATATGGTAGGAGTGCACAAAATATACGAATGAGCCGTTATCTATGCCTTTTAACAGGGGGATGTTCTTTTTAATGATGAGCGAGTTCCAGCCCATGTGAGGAACCTTTAATTCAGACGCCGGGAACCGTATCACTCTACCGGGGATTATATCAATGCCCCTGTGCAGTCCTCCTTCCTCGCTCTGTGAAGCCAGCATCTGCATCCCGAGGCATATCCCAAGAAGTGGTTTGCCCTCATCTACTGCATCTTTAACCACGCGCTCAAGAGTGGCAAAATGCATCATAGCATCGCGAAAAGCCCCAACGCCAGGCAGTACCAGGGCATCAGCGCAGTCGATTACGGATATATCCTTTGAGATCTCAACATCCGCACCTACGTATTCAAGTGCTTTTTCTATGCTGCGAAGGTTTCCAAGACCGTAGTCGATGATTACGATTTTCATCTGGCACTAATTAGCTCTTTAAATACTTAAACCCTCAAGTATAAACTGTTATTCAACAGGCTCATATTTAGAACATTATATATATGCTAATTGACATAATACAATAATCTAATTGTGGTGCCCTTATGCTATCAGAATCTGAAATATCTCGGTTTTATCCTTAAGTTCAAAGGAGATTCGATGAGACGAAAAATATTGGACCCCATGAATAACCAAATTGAGGTTCTTAAAGTACCATGGTATCCACAGCAAGACATTGAATGGATGTGTGTAGTAAACTCGATAAAAATGTGTCTGGAATATATGAAAAATACCTATGATAATCGGATTATAAGAAATATTGTGCCCAACAAGAGCATCGACGAGATTATGAAAGTCACTAACACAAGAAGGTTTACAGGGACAGTCGTCGATTCGCATCTCACCAAAAGCCTGAACTCGAACATCGAAGGGATTATATTCTCATTAGAAGAAGGTGTTAATATGCATAAACTCAGCTCCAAACTCGAAAAGGGGATTCCAAGCATTGTTTTATACAACTGTCAATTTTTAACTTATGGAATTCGCGGTGCCGGGCATGCAGGAGTTATAATAGGTGCTACATACAATGATATTATAATCAATAATCCCTGGCTAGGCTCAGAGTATTTCATACCTCATGAAGTTTTTGAGCCGGCATGGGAGTTAGAGTATAATCAAGCAATACTCCTTGAGCCAAATCCTCAATTAAAATTAGGAAGTGAGGTAAATGATTCAAAACCAACTGGTAGATCTACCTGTAGATGAAAGAAGCGCTGAGAAAATCGCTTACAACTGGATTAGAAGTACGATTGGAAATATACCGCATGTTGGAACTCCTGTTAAAAAGGATGATATATGGAGCGTGCCCATTCATGTCAATTACCCGAGAATATTTAAAGACATAGCTACAGAAAGACCACAGAAGCTCAGGTTCATGAGTTTCAAGAATATCGGGGAAGTCAAAATAGATGCTATTAAAGGTCTGATTGTAGATAAACCAACCTTCTATCAGGTTCAACATAAGATCAGTGAGAATCTTACCCTTGTCCAGAAAACCGTGCAAAAGGCTCTTGTGAAAGTTGGAGCAAATTATTTTGCAGAACTTCCTTTTCCTTCGCATATGCATACACCGCTGCTAGATGTTTTATCCTGGCTTCTGGTTAATGACAAAATAGATATATCAGTTGATTTTGAGCAAATAAATGAAGAAGAGCGAAAAAGGTATCAACAAAATATAGACATTTTAATAAAGTATGGATTAGTTGAAGCAGAAGGAAAAATAATTACTCCAGGGAATTATTTGATTGAAATAGAATCCAAAGGAAAAAATTATCATGAAAAATTGTCAAAGGCTCTTTCATTCTTTTTTGAGAAAGGCTATGAAGAAATAGAAAGCATCTATCAAGTGATTGGTCCATATCTTACACTATCCAGCATCTGCTATGAACGATCTTTCGAATACGGTGGTGTTCTACCCCAAAATTATTCCGAGATTGAGTCTGTTTTTATGGAGACCTACAGAACCGAGATAAAAAGGATTAAACTTCCCAGATACTTAGTTCAACTGGAAGCTGTGAATATACTTGAAAGTAAAACCATAGGCGGAACAGTTTCCTGGTCAGCGAATGAAAATTTATTCAACAAAATGTGCTCTGAAAGGGAAGTTCTTGAACCTATTGCAGGCTTGATTGAGGGATAAAGAAATACAGGCTTCTGATTATGATAAATTCAGAGAGATCATAAAACCTTAATTTGACAGTTTAAAAATCTTAGTTGTCGAGAAAGTCTACTATTTTAGCAGGAAA
>NZ_JMIY01000002.1:0-11030 GCF_000685155.1 Candidatus Methanoperedens nitratireducens | reverse complement strand
TACGTCATAAATAACAAACATGCTGAGGACAATACTATTATTTAACTGTCAAAGTCAGGATAAAAATGTCATCCGAACTTACCCAAAACCCTGACTGGACGCTCCAGGAAGAGCGCCTCAGCTACAGCGCCGAGAAGCGCAGGCAGCGCGACACAGCCCACCTCATCTGGGCATCCAAGCCCAGGAAAGAGCCTTCGCCGAAAGACCTGGATTTCTCCAGTCTTACCTTCTCACCTCTATACCCACCACCCCTTTTTTCATCCTCAGATCAACCCCTCTCTTTTTAAACCTGCTCCACAGGTTTATCTTCCTCGAATGCTTTCCATAGAGCGCTTTCACATACTCCTCCCACTCTTCTTTATCCATCATCTCCCTCAATAAGAAAACGCATTCTGTCGCTTTCTCATATGCATAATTGTTCTTTTCCTTTATCAGGGATTCAGCTAACTCCTTTAGCTCTATCTCTACCTCCTCCCTGTATTCTTCACTCAAATATTCAAGCAATTTTATCTTCGATTCAGTATCGAAGTAATAACTGCTCTCTTTATCTATCAATTTACGCATGAGCCCTTTGTCGCCAAGCCTGATCCCTGCATCCACGCACAACCCATAATACTTGAACGAATAGCATACCTCGAAAAGAGAGCGCAGGACTTTATCCATCTCATCCTTCTTTTCGCTTTTATCTATAGAATCAAGAATATCACCATAAAGATACCGATCGCCTTTTAACTGCTTTTTTTTCTGTTTATCGGTTACCACTTCTTTAAATAATCCTACGGCTTCATCATGTGCTCCTATCTCATGGTAATACCGCATCAGGCTTGGATAGAATCTCTTTTTTCTGGCAAACTCTACTGCATCGTCCCTATCGATCCGCAGATATAATCTGAACCTGCTCTCTTCATCCAGATAGGTCTCAGTTTCAATCAATTTCCTCGCTTTTTCTACCAGTCCGCAGTTCACCAGAAACTCGATATAGGAGCGCTCATCCAGAAACTCGTTGATGTATCCATCAAAATCCTTTAGCCTAATCGCATTTTCTGCCGCGACCATCCGGCTGATAAACGAATCCAGCATATCATAATCATCTTTATCCATTAACTCATTTAATCTCTCAAAATCCTCCTCCCTCAGTTCTTTCTTTGCAAATGCATCACATAAATTCTCAAAGATCGCATCTCCAAAATAGCTATCTAAGTAGTCGTCATAAAAATACCCATACTCTTCGCTATTTTCAATAAGGAATTCCAGAATATAAAAGATATGCTCTTTTGTGAGCGCATCTTCATTGATTTTTATGAATTTTGCAAAATCATCCACGAAATCAGCATCAGCGTAGGTATATTCCACGCGCCGTAGCCTTGATCTTATCTCTTTATCCAGTGATTTAATCCGTTTCTCACTCGTTTTCTCCTTGCCTGTCTGATAAGGACCTAAATATAGCAGGCTTTCAGGATTCATGCTTATCAGTTTTTCTATAACTCCCCCCAATTCCTCCTTATCCATTCCCTCAAGCCTCTTCATGATCTCATCCCCATCTATGTACTCTCCATTGAAATACTGCAGCAGCAGTGCAACACCATGCTTGCAATTTCTTCCATAAGGGCATGAGCACTTACTCTCAAAACCGTCCAGATCCACCTCTGTCCTGTATCTAACAGTCCCTACTACCTCTCCGAATAATTTTTCCTTAAACTCAATCGCATT
The DNA here is from genome assembly GCF_000685155.1 of Candidatus Methanoperedens nitratireducens. Lineage (GTDB taxonomy): Archaea > Halobacteriota > Methanosarcinia > Methanosarcinales > Methanoperedenaceae > Methanoperedens > Methanoperedens nitratireducens. The sequence continues at coordinate 9,320 of NZ_JMIY01000002.1, read as the reverse complement.
TAAAACTCTTCCTTCTTTAAAATACTCAAAACCACGTTCAAATATGGCTTTACTATAAACTCGCTGTATTTCCTTTTCTTTTGTGCTCTTCATTATGCAAATCCCATCTTATTAACAATATTTCAATTGAATGTTCTCCTTTATAGCATTTGGGGTCACCCTTTGCGTTAAATATATATTGTTTCAGAAACAATTTCTTTATCAGTGTGTTTATCTTCAGGCATTATAGACCCGATCTATGGTCATGTAGTGATAAGCGAGTTTGAGTGGCTAATTATCAATACTCCCGAGATGGCACGACTGCGGCGTATACAGCAACTGGGACTTGCCGATTTCGCTTTTCCTGGCGCAAACCATACCCGTTTTGAGCACAGTGTAGGAACACTTTTCATAGCTGATAGGATAGCAAAGGCACTGGGTCTTTGCGGTGATGAGATTATAAAGGTAAGGATCGCGGCTCTCCTTCATGACATCGGCCACTGTGCATTCTCACATGTAGTGGAGAGCGTCCTGAAACGAAACCCGGCATACCAGCCAGTGATAGGGGGAAAGAAGTTCGTGTGCCATGAGATGTTCACAAGGTACATCATATCCAACTCATTCCATACAAAGCCCAAAATTGCAGGGTGTGTTGAATCCCCGGAGAAGGCAGAATCTTTTTTTGAAGAGATCGCTCAGATGGCAACAGGGGACCTTGATGCACTTTCAAAGCCCTATCTTGCCCAGATTATCTCGGATGATATAGATGCTGACAGGATTGATTTTTTGCTGCGTGATTCATATCACACAGGCGTCTCACTTGGACTTGTGGATGTTGACCAGATTGTGGGAAGCCTCTCCCTGAGCAACGGCAGGATGGTACTGGGTGGTCCTATCAGCCATGATGAGGATATGGCAATGATCGCTGCTGAATCCATGCTGATCGCCAGAGCACACCATTATTCTGCTATAATCCATAACCCGAAAACCCAGGGAGCAAGGGTCATGCTGCTCCATGCTCTTGAAGATGCCCTTATTAATTATGAGAAATCAGGAAATGATGTGAGCGCAACTATACCAAAATTTTTCACTTTATATAATGACAGCGACCTGTTAAACTTTATTGAGGCTAATGGGGAGGCGAGCGCTAAGAGACTAATAATGAATATTCGCAATGCTAACATCTTGGGTGCTGTGTCGCGTTTTACCCAGAAGAACCTCAATCCCAGGACCCGCATGGCACTCTCAACTATTGCCAGGAGCGGTGTCGCCAAAAAGATGTTTGAAGTAGAGCTTGCAAAACGCTTTGAGAATAAATACGGAGCGCCTGTGCTTGTTGATCTTGATATTGCAAGCGGTATCCCAAAGAGCACAAGGGTGAAAATCGGGGAGGAGGAGAGCTTCTTCTATGATGAATCCGCACTGGCTAACGGTCTTGTCAGGGCAATCTCGCGCCAGATATCGCTGTGCGTGTTCTCAAGAGCGGATTATAATTCCAGGCTCTTGCAGGCATCGGATGATTTTTTACTCGGCATCGAGAGCCTCTCACCTGAGCTTTTGCGCTTTATCAGAAATGAGAACTACCTGCCTATCGAGGGTCTTCTCCTCATCTTCTACAGCGCGCACAGGATGTTCAGTAAGGAATCAGATGGAAGAATCACTATGCCAAGGCTTCGTAATATTAACGTGATCTATCGTCTGGTAAGAGAGCTTGGAGAGATGGATAAACTGCATAACCTGCTTGATTACAGCTTTCATAACCACTATGGATTCCCTTACAGCGACAGGCTTTTTGAGGATATCCAGCTTCTTGTTGCCATGGGAATGGTGGATGAGGATCTGCGTTATTTTGAGAAGAACGGCAGGTGGAAGCAGCGATATGAGTATGTAATGACAAGCGACGGCCTGGAATATGCACAGATGATCTCCCCCGCATACCACAATGAGCTAAAGGTAATTGATAATTATCTTGCCGTTAATAAACACTCGATTCCAAGAGATACTGTTAGTGTGGCCTCAAAAAGATATAAACATACGTGAACCCAGTTCTGTAAAATTACATGCATCTGCTGTATACAGCAGGTGACCCGGTGTATTTATTTGGATGAACTTATATACCTTAAAAACGGATAGTTAATTATCAGAAATTCCGGTGATCGGAAGATGAAAGAAAAGATAAATCTCGAAAAAGAAGATATTGTAATTGTTCTGGCAATTATTGTTGTTCTGGTAATAATATATGGTATCTTAGAGTTGTTCTACACAGTACCAGGTTAATGATCCTGAGAGCAGAGAATTTTTTCACTTCTCTGATACCACTTCCCTGACAACATCTTTCAGTACATCCCTTAGTTTGCCTTCCGGATCTGATAGGTCATCTGCGATGATATCAAAAATAAGCTCAAGACCGCCAGGACTTGAGACCAGATAATCCCTTGTAATTGCATCCAGTTTTTCACAACAATCGATACATAACTCCACACCCTCGATCTCAGCATCATTGACTGGCTCAAGGGCAGTATGGCATAGAAAACATTCACTCATAAAATCCCCAAGATACGTGATGTTTTATTTATAGCTTTGGTTTACAGTCACAGAGTACAGGATTGCGTACTACTTTGAAATTATTATATATTAGATAAAGTGTTTCTATTGTTTTGCTGTTGATACCTGCTTTTAATAATTTTATCCTCTCTTCAGGAGTTTCTAACATTGCATTCCCCCTATACTAGCCCGTTTTTTATTAGGTACTGTATTAACTTCAAGAAGATAAATGTTATGTTTTAATTATAGTATGGTCTCTAATAGTGCCCAACCTCATTTTAATATACTCTCCCATCATAACTTAGCCCGATCATGCCCCAAATCTTTGAAATCTTCCATAAGGATATCTGTGGTCGCATCGGGCGCCTTGAAACCCCCCACGGTACAATAGAGACGCCAACAATCATGCCTGTAGTTAACCCCAATATCCAGACGATTAAGCCCTCAGAGTTTCGCGAATTCGGCGCCGAGGTCATTATCACTAATTCATATATAATCTATCGAAAACCCGAGCTTAGAGAGAGAGCCCTGAGCGGCGGATTGCATTCCCTTCTTGATTTTGATGGCCCGATAATGACGGATTCGGGTTCATATCAATTATCCGTGTACGGGCAGGTAGAAGTTAATAATACACAGATAGTCCAGTTCCAGCAGGAGATCGGCTCGGATATTGGCGTTCCGCTTGATATACCCACACCTCCAGATGTTCCATTCACGCGCGCCGAGTCAGAGCTTGAGATAACCATAGAGAGGGCAGAGGAAGCACTCGGTTTAAAAAAAGATATGCTTCTGGCTGCACCTGTGCAGGGTTCGACATTCTCTGAACTGAGGGAGCGGGCTGCGCGCAGGTTAAGCCAGGCTGGTTTTGATGTCTATTTTGATATCTATCCCCTTGGGGCTGTAGTCCCGCTTATGGAATCGTACCGTTACTCTGATCTTGTTGATGTCATTGTGGCATCAAAAAAAGGACTTCCACCTTCGGCACCTGTACATCTGTTCGGGGCAGGACACCCTATGATGTTCTCTCTTGCAGTAGCCCTGGGCTGTGATCTGTTCGATTCTGCCTCGTACGCTCTTTACGCTAAGGAAGGGCGGTACATGACAGTGCGGGGCACATATCATGTGGATAAACTCCATTACCTGCCATGTTCCTGCCCGATATGCACTTCACATGATGCAGAGGAACTAATAAAGAGCGAGAATAGAGAAGAGCTGCTTGCGCGCCACAACCTGTATGCGACATTTGCTGAGATGAGGGAGGTAAAGCAGGCAATAAAAGAGGGGAGCCTGTGGGAACTCGTGGAGCAGAGATGCAGGGCGCATCCCCGGCTCCTGGACGGGCTCAAGCGTGCGCTTTCTTACTCTGAGTGGGTAGAGCAGTTCGAGCCGATATCAAAATCCACGTTCTTCTACAGCGGCCCTGAATCATCACTCAGGCCAGAGGTTTTAAGGTACAGGAAAAAGCTTAAAAACCTTGATCTTAAAGGCAGGGTACTTATCAGGGCGCAGAGGCTTGATAATGAGTACGATTTCGATTATGTACTTGATTTTAAGCCTCCATTTGGTCCATACCCGCTGGAGCTTAAGGAAACGTATCCTTTCAATGCAGAAGTGACGGATGAGCCGGATTATGAGTCTCTTACTGTGGCGCTCCAGAACATGCTGGAGCTGATGGAGTTGAATCCTGAGGCCGAGTTCACGTTCGTGTATGATGGGGAACATCCTCTGATGGAGGAGATCGCGCGGAGGGCTAAAGTGATTGGCAAAGGAAGAGAAGGCGCGCATATGAAGGTATGAGAGGAACGCAACCGCAGATTTGTTCATAGTATACTGCGAAAAATTTAAGCTTTATCAACAATATATTGTTGATAATGGTGTATGAAGAGATACTGATCAGACAGAACAGGCACTGGAGGGAGGAAAAATTCCCCACAGGCATAGAGAGGGATATTAAGGCAGAAGTTGTAAGATTTCTTGATACAAAATATATCCTTGTGATAACAGGGGTCAGAAGATCAGGCAAGTCCTACCTATTATATCAGCTTATGGATGCCCTTTTTAAGAAAGTACCATCTGAAAATGTGCTCTATGTGAATTTCGATGATCCTGTTTTCCTTGGGTTGAGAACAGAATCGAGAAGCATTGAGACACTTTACAGGGATTATTTAAAACTCAAAAATCCAAAAGGAATAAAGTACCTGCTCTTTGATGAGATCCAGAACGTTCCGAACTGGGAGAAGTGGATAAAAGCTTACTACGATATGGAAGAAGGTATAAGATTCATAGTAACAGGTTCAAATGCCACGCTTTTATCTTCTGAACTCTCAACGCTCCTGACGGGAAGGAACCTTCAGTTTGAGGTATTCCCCTTTAATCTTAGAGAAGTGCTGAAAGCAAAGGGAGAAGATATAATCATATCGCCTGATCCCGCAGAGATTTATCTTAGGAACTACAGGATAAAAGATACACTGAGGCATCATCTCGATGAGGTTCTGAAATGGGGCAGTTTTCCGGAGGTGGTTTTTCTTGATGAATCGCACAGGGAGGTTGTCTTAAAAGAATATTATAAGGATATCCTGTACAGGGATATTGTTCCCCGCTTTGAGGTGAGACATGTGAATAAACTCGAAGAGATCGCTTATTTTGTGATAAGTAATATCTCAAATGCAGTAAGTTACCATAATATCGGGAAACTGACCGGGACGCATGAGAACACTGTAAGAGAATATCTTACTTATTTTGAAAAAGCCTATCTTTCTTTTCAGGTTGCCAGGTTCTCATACTCCCTGAAGGATCAAATAAAAAATCCAAAGAAGATCTATTTTATTGATACGGGGATGAGAAACGCAGTGGCTTTCAGGTTCTCCCAGGATATCGGGAGGCTCTGCGAGAACCTTGTTTTCATTGACCTGCTGAGGAGAGGGAAGAAGGTTTATTACTGGAAAGGGAAGGGTGAAATGGATTTTGTGGTTATGGAGGATCTAAGAACGGAGCAGTTGGTTCAGGTATGCTGGGATGTCCGTGATGTTAAGACAAAAGAGAGGGAAGTGGAGGCGCTAGTGGAGGCTATGGGGAAGCTTGAGGTTGAGGAGGGAATTGTAATAACGGATGATTATTTTGGGGAGGAGGAGAGGGACGGGAAGAGGGTGAGGTTTGTGCCGCTGTGGTGCTGGCTGGTGAGGGGTAACAGGATGGAAACTTAATACTTAATTCTTCTCTCCAACTTTTATTTCGAGCATATTGAGCTTCTTTAGCACCTTTTTTCGCTCAATATCATCAAGGAATCCTCTGACGGCTGCCCTGAACCATTCATTCCTTGTCTTGAATCCTGAGACTTTCAAACTTTCATCAAAATCTTCAAGTAATTTTTTATCCAGCCTGAAAATAACCTGAGTCTCTGTCATAGCAAGAATTATATCATTTTGCTATCATATCAAATTTTCGGAGGTTCCGATAAAATCAAGCTCAGCTTTAAATAAAGTTATCACATAAACAGCATACTCTCCATGCATGATAAACCAAAAATCAATTATTCTGAAACATTATGAGCAAAATATTCGAAATCATCCATCGTGACGCAGCAGCCAGAATTGGTAAATTGGTTCTGGATAAAGAACTTTCAACTCCCGCCATTATCCAGATTCATGAAAAGGATTGCCCTGTAATCGATCCTGGCTCTCTCTGGAAAAAAACTGCACTTCATGAACTCGATACCAAAAAAATAGTCATTCTTCCTCATAGATCATTACCCCTGCATACAAGAGAGGATATAATAAAAGAGCTTCAGGATTCGCCTGCCGGGGCGCAGCCTGCACCCGATATGGCCCATACAGGCCTGGTTATCCATCCCTTTCACCAGAGACTCATAGAGGCCGATATGTACGTTCTCGGCGCAGCCAGACAGCTTGAGAAAAGGCCCAGGGAGTTCGTTAACTCAATAATCAGGCTCAAAGAAAACACGCGCGCTGACTCATTATTGTACGCGCCTGCCCTTGCCACTCCAGAGAACCTGTCGATGCTTGTGTATATCGGCGTTGATATCGTAGATGAGACATTGCCTGTTATCAAAGGATACCAGGATATCTACCTTACGAATTCAGGCGAACACCATCTTGACAGGCTGCGTGAATTTCCCTGCGTCTGTTCTGTGTGCTCAGCAAATACACCGCAGGAATTTATGAAACTTCCCAAAAAAGAGCGCTCTGAGCTGCTATCACACCACAACTCATTAAAACTTGGCGAGGAGATGCGCAATGTTCGCGAGCATATAAGGGGTGGGCATCTGCGCGAGTATGTTGAACGCCAGTGCAGGGCGCATCCCTGGCTTACTGCTGCGCTTCGCTTTATCGATGCAGAATACACCTTTCTTGAAAAAAGAACACCAATTTTAAGATCAGATACATTATACGCCAATACATCAGAATCGCTTAACAGGGTGGAGATTAAAAGGTTTGCAAAGAGAGTAATGGAGCGCTATACTGCGCCTGATCTGGATACCCTTGTACTTCTTCCCTGCTCTGCAAAAAAGCCATATTCAACCTCTCTTTCACATCAGAAATTCATCAATGCTATGGGGAAATACCGCAGGTATGTCCATGAGGTGATCATCACCTCCCCGTTAGGTATCGTACCGCGTGAGCTTGAACTAATGTATCCGGCAGCACATTACGATACTCCGGTCACGGGCTACTGGGATATGGAGGAGAGGGCATGGGTAACAGCATGCCTGCGCTCATATCTTATAAAAAACAGATACAAGAACATAGTCGCACATGTGCACGGCGCATACAGGGAGATATGCGAATCTGTGGAAAGGGAGCTTGGAATTGATTTTATTTATACAGCCGATGATGGCGTGACCTCCAGGGCATCACTGGACAAACTGCAAAAAGCGATTTCTGAGCTTGAAAGTGTTAAAAAACGCTCAGGTGAGATGGCAAAACTTGATATTATGCGCACATTAGCGGATTATCAATTCGGACGTGGCGCAGGCAATATGCTTGTTAATGGTGCTGCTGTTAAAGCTCCGTTCCCCAGGTTCCAGTTATTCACAGATAAACAGCTTGCAACATTAATCCCGCAATACGGTACAATCGCCCTGACCCTCGAAGGAGGGCTTCAGCTTTGCGATCATCCATACTATAGAGTGAAGATAGGCGATTTTATACCTCACAGCAGTATCCTTGCGCCCGGTGTACTGGATGCAGATCCCCAGATTCGCCCAAACGATGAGGTGATCGTCCAGGGTGAGAGATTCTTTGGAGTGGGGCGTGCCCTTATGAGTGGATGGGAGATGAAGCAGTGCGCAAAAGGCATGGCAGTTGAGCTTCGGCACTCAAGGAAGATCGGCTGAAATTACTATATAGTCCTGTCTCCAATAGTAATATCATGGGAACAAGGATCTCATGTGCTTCCCTGTTTCTCTGGGAGTACAGTATCTATGATATAGTGGATATACTGCTTGAGGCAGGCATAGGGAGCATTGAGTTCTGGGTAGAGACACCTCATTTCTGGATGAACAGAAACGATGAGACATCACAGATGATGCTGGAAGAGGCTATCTCTATTATGCCAGATGGATGTACCCTCCATGCACCTATACTGGATTTAAACCCGGCATCGTATAATGATTACGTATATGAAGCCACGATAAAGGAGACATTATGGTCCCTTGAGCTTGCACAGAGGATAATGGCAAGAGTGGTCACTATTCACCCTGGCAAGAGAACGGTCAAGCGAACTCCTACAAGTGAAGACTGGGATAAATTCTTGAGATATTTAAAAATATGCAAAGATAAGGCTGACAGCCTTAACCTTAATCTCTCACTTGAGAACAGTATGCCTTATATCTCAAGCATGTGCTCATCACCGGATGAGATGAAAGAGGTGCTGGACAAATTTCCAGGACTTTTTTTTACTTTAGATATTGTACATGCTCTCAATAAGTCGCATGAAAATGCCATGTCTTTTATAAAAGAGCTCAACCACAGGATGATTAATATACATGCCGGCGCTCCGCATGATGGGAAGGTGCATTACCCGGTACACCGTATGAGGAATATAGATAAGGTACTTGAAGCGTTGCAAGACTGCGGTTATAACGGCGATCTTACAATAGAGATCGATGATAAGGCGTATTCCATGCCCATGTCAAGGGAGGATAAAATAAGGGAATTGATCGAGGAAAGGGAATACCTGGAATCGAGGCTATAAAAAAAAGAAAAGTTGAAGGGATTAATCCCTTCGTTATGTATTTACTTTCTCTGTCTCAGTACAAGATATGCTACTGCAATCATACCAGCGATTGCGAAGACTGCTGTAAAGCCTGGGGTTTCTGGTGTTGGTGTTGGTGTCGGTGTTGCTGGTGGTGGTGTTTCTACTGGTGTTTCGACTGGTGGTGTTGCAGTTGGTGTAACTGTTACATTTACTGGTGGTGTTGGAGTTGGTGTTCCAATCGGTGTTGGTGTTAGTCCTGGTTCTACCTCTCCGATCTGATAATCAACCTTGGGGTAGAATCTCAGTTCATTGCTGTCTGCAGTCCTGAACTTCAGGTTGCCCATGAGGTCCTGTGTTGAGTCCCTGGTCAGACTGATCTCTGTATCAGTATTCTTTAGACTGAGGGTCCTAGTGACAGTATTGACGCTTGCATCCTTGAATACTCCATAGGTATCTGCACTCCTGATCTGCGTCACATCGGATGAGATCACCCATGTAAATCTGAACTGCACCATGTCAGTGGTTGCGCCTGCGAACACGCTGTCCACATAGGTCACGAACATCGGAACATCGGTCTCACC
>NZ_JMIY01000001.1:688626-721326 GCF_000685155.1 Candidatus Methanoperedens nitratireducens | reverse complement strand
AAATTCAATAAAGCTTACTACTCGACTTAATAAAAATTTTGTTGTAAGTTTATCTGGTAAAGGCCAGCCATCGTACCTACGCCTGTTAGAATAGTTAATGAAACCACAAAAGGCGGAGACGTCGGTAGCATAGTTCCCACTCCAGTGCCAACAGCCGAAATTCAATCCATACCAGCTGCAACCTCAACGCCAACCGTTCCTGCGCCAGAGCCGGTAGGTGCCTGGAGTGCTAATGCTACTGCGACGCCTGTCTCTATACAGCCTTCAGTGCTGGATAACGGTGCAGCAAGCCAGGCAGCACCAGATATCTTAACAAACTTAGCGAACACGATTACTGCGCATCCCGGGCTGCTTTTCCTTATGGGATGCCTGTTTGTGGTTATTCTGCTTATCGTCATGGATTATCGCAGAAAGAGGAAAAATGGTTAAAGATAGATGATATTTTAATGTGCGGCCAAAGGATTCAGGTGAAAGGAAGTAGCCAGACACCCATTTGCCTGGAAGTGTTTATACCCTGGCAGCCACACCCTTTTTCTTCAGGTACTCCTTTGTCTCTTCGATCGTGTATTCCCCGAAATGGAAGATACTTGCAGCGAGCGCGGCATCTGCCTTGCCTCTGGTAAATACATCATACATATGCTCGATATTCCCTGCCCCTCCCGAGGCTATTATAGGGATATCCAGCATCTCTGATAGAGTGCGGGTTATAGGGAGGTCGTAGCCATCCTTTGTTCCGTCCCTATCCATACTGGTAAGCAATATCTCACCTGAGCCCAGTTCTTCTACCTTTTGTGCCCACTGCACAGTATCAAGACCTGTAGGTGTCCTGCCGCCAAAGATCACAACCTCATACCATGCCTCGGTCCCATCCTCAAGCTCGATAATTGTCTTATCCTTATTATCTTTAATATTAAGATTGCGTCTGCAATCGATTGCTGTGACAATGCACTGTGAGCCGAATATCTCTGAGGATTCCTTTATAAATTCTGGATTTTTCACTGCTGCGGTATTGATTGAGACTTTATCTGCCCCTGCACGCAGGATATTCCGTATGGCATCCGTGCTGCTTATCCCGCCCCCGACTGTAAGGGGAATAAACACCTCGTCTGCCGTCCTCTCTATCACATCGATCATTGTTCCTCTTCGCTCATGGGATGCCGTGATATCCAGAAAGACAAGTTCATCTGCCCCCTGCTCGTTGTACCTCTTTGCGAGATGTACCGGGTCGCCAGCTTCTCTTAGATGGACGAACTCAATTCCTTTGACCACGCATCCTCCTATTTTGTCAAGGGTCACATCAAGGCATGGAATGATACGTTTAGTGAGCATTGCCTGCATTTAGTTACTATGCAGTGAAATAGTTTTGGGAAAAGAAAAAAATAGGGCTACAGCAGCCCCAGTCCGTCAAGTTCTTCCACGATCTTCTCAACAGCCGCCTCGGCATCCTCAGGTCTCTTTCCACCCGTAACTACTAGTTTTCCTGAACCGAACAGCAGCATAACCACCTTTGGCTGGGATAATCGATACACAAGGCCAGGGAACTGCTCAGGCTCGTACTCGATATTCTCAAGCCCAAGACCTATGGCTATGGCATTGAGATTCAGCACCGTCCCAAGATCAGCAGAAGCCACGATATTCTGTATCGTTATCTCAGGTTTTTCCGGGATATTAATACCGGTTGCCTTTAATTTTTCAAAAACCTTGGTAAGACCGCTGCTTACATCCTCGATACTTTTTGCTCCAGTACAGACGATCTTTCCGCTTCCGAAAATGAGCGCCGCTGTTTTTGGTGCCGCGGTTCTGTACACTACTCCGGGGAACCTCTCTTTGTTATAGTCCGCCCCTTCAAGGATGCTGATAACCTGATTAAGATCAAGCTTTGTTCCAATCCCTGTCGACGCAACCACGTTTTCTATTTTTATAGATTTTTTAGCTTCTTCAGCCTTTGTCATAGTCATCACCCTTTATATAGGGTATTTAAAGCTTTAAATACGTTCGCATATATAATTATAAACTATTTATATAAACATTCAGAAATATATAATATCTCTCAGGTAAATGATGGCAGAGCCTCACCAGAGCATTAAACCGGGAGCTGGTGAAACTTGGTAATTGATTCGTACCATCAGTTATAAGTTAAAATCGTTTTTAGTAAATATAGATACCAGTTCGATATTTTCTTTTTCTAAATTCTCTTTTGCACCAGCGAGTCTGTCAACTATTGTTATGACTTTATCAACACGACAATTTAACTCACGAACTCTCCTGACTGCGAGTATAACAGACTCTCCTTTTGTTGTAACATCTTCTACAAGGACCACTTTTGAATTTTCTGTTAGATTTCCCTCGATCATTTTTTTAGTTCCTCTTTCTTTCGGTGTTTTCCTCACAAAAAAAGCAGGAATTGGTTTCTTAATCTGAAGACTTTTATTTGCAACCACGGTAGCGATAGGGATTGCACCAGATTCCAGCCCACCTATATAATCTACATCCTCATTTTTTAACAACTCAAGTATAGCGTTCGCAATTAATTCAGAGCCTTCGGGATCCATTGAAACTAATTTCATATCGAAGAAATAATTACTTTTATCTCCAGAAGCAAGCTCAAATTGGCCATTATCTTCTATAATAAGAGCTTTTTCTTTAATCAATGATTGTAATTTAGTATTGTCTTTTAGTGGCATTTTTAACTCTCCGTTGTTATTCTGTACACTTTTGAATTGCCTTAATCTAGATAGAGTATTGTCTATATTCATAATACCAATTAATAAAAACTCTCTTAATCCTTCAACCGTTATTATTATATAGAACCTCAAACATTGTTTTGCCAAAATGCTAAGGCACTAATTATATAATCCTTAAACGTTTATATAATCAGTGATAATTAAAAATTATAAACTGGAGGATGATATTTATGGCAGCACAACTTGGAGGACAACCTATTATAATTTTGAAAGAAGGTACAGAAAGAATACGCGGAAGAGAAGCACGGAGCAATAATATCATAGCAGCAAAAGCGGTTGCTGCAGCTATAAGGACTACACTGGGGCCAAAAGGCATGGATAAGATGCTTGTTGGCGGCGGTGATATCACAATCACAAATGACGGCGTTACCATCCTGAGGGAAATGGATATTGAACATCCTGCTGCAAAGATGCTTGTCGAGGTGGCAAAGACCCAGGATGATGAAGTTGGGGACGGAACGACCACGGCTGCAGTGCTCACAGGAGAATTGCTTGTACGCGCAGAGGAGCTACTGGAGCAGGATGTACACCCCACGGTTATCGTGGCTGGCTACAGGATAGCTGCTGAGAAGGCAGTTGAGTTCCTGGGGGATATCACATATACTATTACTGAGAATGATACTGCTGCCCTGCTTAACATTGCAAAAACAGCAATGACCGGAAAAGGTGCAGAGGGCTTAAAGGAAAAACTCGCAGGGATCGTAGTTGAGGCGATCAGGTCTATAGTGGATGAGGAAGATGGTAAGAAATCAGTTGATATCGATAATATAAAAATAGAGAAAAAAGTCGGCCGTAGTGTAGAGGGTAGTGAGTTAATCAGAGGCATTGTTCTTGATAAGAATAAGGCACACCATCAGATGCAGGACAGGGTTACAGATGCGAAAATTGCCCTTATCACACGGCCCATAGAATTTAGCAAGATGGAACTTGATGCAGAGATTAAGATCTCAACACCAGGTGAGCTTGCACATTACCTTGACCAGGAAGAGCAGATCGTTCGGGATATCGTGAACCGGATTGAGACTGCGGGAGCGAATGTTGTGCTCTGCCAGCTTGGTATCGATGATATCGCCCAGCATTTCCTGGCAAAAGCAGGTATTCTTGCAATTGAACGTGTTGAGAAAAAGGATATCGAGAGAGTGGCAAGAGCCACAGGGGCTAATCTAATCACAAGTGTTGATGATTTTGAGGCATCGGATATAGGAAGTGCAGGGCTTGTAGAACTCAGAGGACATGGTGAGGATAAGATGCTCTATATCAAAGAGTGCAGCAATCCCAGGGCAGTATCAATCCTGATCCGTGGCGGAACAGAGCATGTACTGGACAGCACTGAGCGGGCTCTTGAAGATGCCTTAAGAGCAGTCGGAGTGGCAATTGAAGATGAAACACTCGTTTCAGGTGCTGGCTCACCTGAGATTGAGCTGGCATTGCGATTAAATGAGTACGCTTCGACACTTAAAGGCAGGGAACAGCTTGCTGTTATAAAGTTTGCGCAGGCGCTTGAGGTTATTCCGAAAACCCTTGCTGAGAATGCAGGTCTTGATCCCATCGATATGCTGGTAGAGCTTAGAAGCCAGCATGAGAAAGGAAAGAAGGATGGCGGGCTGAACGTGTTCACAGGAGAAGTAGAGGATATGTGGGAAAACGGTGTTATTGAACCCCTGCGTGTTAAGATACAGGCCATAAACTCTGCTACCGAGGCAGCTATCATGATACTGAGGATTGATGATGTGCTTGCTGCAACAGGCGGCATGGAGCATGGAGGGGAGTGCGGCCCGGGCGGTTGCGGTATGGGCGGCATGGGAGGCATGCCTCCAGGCATGATGATGTAAAGTAATCATGCTTACAAAATCAGAAGGAGAGTTTGCAGTATGCCTTGCCAGGAGAGCTATAGAGGGCTGTATAAAAAATGGAATAAAAACCAGGCCTGATAACCTGCCCGGTGTATTTAGCGAAAGTCGCGGTGTTTTTGTTACATTGAATAAGGAAAAGAACCTAAAAGAACTCAGAGGCTGCATAGGAAGGCCTTATCCTGTGATGCCTCTTGGGGAAGCGATAATAGTATCTGCTATCAATGCGGCCAGGGATGACCCGAGGTTTTACCCTGTTAAACCAGAAGAGATCGATGACCTGATTATCGAGGTTACAGTACTCACTGCTCTGAAGCTCATTAACGCAAGACCTGAGGATCTACCAGAGAATATCGTAATAGGAAGGGATGGATTGATGGTATCAGAAGGCCTCCGACAGGGACTGCTGCTTCCGCAGGTAGCTGTAGAACATGGATTTGATAGTACTGAATTTTTATGCCAGACATGCATGAAGGCAGGGCTCATGCCGGATGCATGGCTTAATGGCGTACAGGTGTATTCCTTCAAAGGGCAAATATTCGAAGAGATAGAGCCTGGCGGAGAGATCATGGAGAGAGTATTATAGCTCTGAATTTATTACAGCACAAATTCAAACAGCGATTTCTGGGGCCCAGGCTCGTTACGAGCACAGGGCTCAGTGTCGGTTAACTCTATGCGTCCATACTGTCCCCCGCCGCCAGGATGTACTGTCACTTTCCCTTCCCTGAGAGCAATTATTGCATCTATAACGCGATTATCGACTCCTGATCCTCTAATATCGGCATCAACAAGTACCGCCACTTCAGATCCAAATCGTTCTATGAGGATATTCCATACTCCCTGGACACTCTTTGTATTAACTCCCATTCCCAGTGCCATTGCGATGATCTCTGATAATGGTATGAGATGAAGATATCTAGGTCTGTGGGACGGGTGCCGGGGCTTATCATATGATGCCAGTTCATTGACCCTATCCCTTACGCCTTTTTTGATCACCCCGCCGCATGAGCATCTCCAGGCTCTGGTTATGCTCTCTTGAAGAGTGTAATGCTTATAGCATCGGATGCATGCGCTCTCATTATACTTTCCCTCCTCAGGAGGCAAACCCACATTGAGAATCGGCTTTCTTCCTCTCTCCCTGATTATCGCCATCCTTAACTCATCAAAAGTGATATCGTTCATCTCAAAGCGGTTAAACTCCCGCGCAAGTTTATTCACATACGGGGAATGTGCATCCGAGTTTGAGAGGAAAGTAAGGCATCGAAGCTCCGGGATCCTGTCTGCATATGATGTATCCGCGCTCAAACCCAGTTCAATAAAATAGATATACTCTGCCAGATCCCCATAGCAATCCCTGAGCGAATTGTGGTATGCATACATCGCGGTCCACGGGGTAAAAGCATGTGCAGGGCCGATAAGTGCTCCCGCATCCATGGCAGCACGGGCAATCATCTCACCGCTTAGCCTGATATTCGGCCTGCCGTCAGAATCGATATTATTCGATCTTGGTCTCATGAATTCATATAATTCCTCAGCCTTTGATATGGAAGGAACAATCAGAAGATGATGAACCTGATTTATATCCTCTACCTCGGTCGTGAGGATAAAACTGGTATCATTTAATTTGAAGATCCCGTTTTCTTCTTTTAGCTTTTTTATCTGGGCTAACCATTCTGGATGCAGGCAGTCGCCCGTAGCCACAAGCTGTATCCCTTTTTTTCTTGATTCTGCGGCAAGAGTAGGAAGATCCATCTTTGTTGAGGTTGCCGCACTGTATTTTGAATGAATATGGAGATCTGCGTTTACCTGCATGATGGGCTAATGAACCGTAAAGCATATAGCGATTGTGTTTACATTATCCAGTCATGGTTCCGGGTTAAGAGACAGGTATTTACTCTATCGATGCCAACATAAGAATCAGGGATTTAAGTGAAGGAGAGAGAGCCAAAATTTGCCCTGAAGATAAAGCTGATTAACCGCAGGAAATTTTTGATATGGCTTGGTATCTTTTTAGGTATAATACTTGCAGGTATCAACATGCTAAAACAGAAAGGGATGAGGATAATTAATCGCATCCGTATACGGAATATACGGAATATCAAACGAACGCCTTCTTTTGACCGGGATACCTGGAAACTAACAGTTGACGGTCTTGTAAATACTCCCCTTGCTATCAGCTACAATGGATTTTTGGAACTTGAAAGTAAAGAACAGAGCACTGATTCTCACTGCGCAGAAGGATGGAGAGATATCAGATGGAGGGGTGTAAGGCTAAAAATCCTGTTCGATATGGCAGGAATCAAGCCGGACGCAGGGTTTGTAACATTCTACTCAGCAAACGGCATATATAGTGACAGTCTCCCGATACAAGAAGTCCTCGGACCCTGCGTCATGCTTGCTTACATGTTGAATGATGAACTTCTGCCAGAAGAACAGGGCATACCCCTGCGACTTGTGATGCCAGGTTTGTTTGGATATAAGAATATAAAATGCGTTAACAGGATAACGCTCGCCTGAACACAGAAGATTGGCTACAAAACGCTACCCTGGTAGTTTAAGAAAAAAAACCAGAAATAAATAATAAATTATTTATCATTTCTTTTCGATCAATTCGGCAAACGCCAGATTTCCGGAAATCTTTTTGATCTTTGCTTTAACTATATCCCCTTTAACTACACCTGGTACATAAATAGTGTATTTATCCTTTTTAGCAATACCATCTCCTTTTCTCCCGACCGCATTTATCATAACCTCGTAGGTTTCACCCTCTACCAGTGCTTCTTCCTTTACGATAACGGCTATCTGTCGCTTCGTGACAGGTCTGTGGGCACCGCATGCATCGCACCGCAGTGTCAGGATCCTGTCGATTTTTATTAGATGCGTATCAGGGCGTCCGCACTCAGAGCACGTTACGTATTCCTTAATATATGCATCAATAAGTTCTGAAACAACGCCTGAGGTAAACCTTCCCTGAAATACCGCCCTTGAGCCTTCAAGTTTACCTGCAGTACCAAGTTCACGTAAAAGGAACTTGAATATGTGTTCAGGCTCACGGTTTAATCTATCAGCTATGGCAGCAAAATTTTCCAGTACAGTTGTCTTCCCTTCGGTGAGCAACTTTGGCTCCGGGACTACGAAACGCTCCCCGGAACCTTTGATTTCAGGTAGTTTAGCCAGTGCCCTGTCCAGACTTGCCAGATAATCGTTCATGGTACTCAAGTCAAAACCAGTTCCTGGCCTTTTTCTATGATCAGCCTGATAGGAGTGGGCAGTTTATGCCCTGCAGCTATTAGTGATTCCTTCGCCTGTTTAAAATTACCGGGATTTATTGATAACGTCATGATCTTCTGACCCGCATCTACCCTGGCTGCAGTGCTTACAGCCTTACCAAATGCCTGGCGCATTCCCTGGGAGACCCTGTCAGCACCCGCTCCGGTTGCCTGTTTGTTCTCCCGCAGGACCTCGTGCGGAAATACCCTGATCTTCAGATGATAACCGGTCTGTCCGATACTATCAAGCAGGATTCTGTTTGCTGCAATACGCGCAGATTCAAGAGCACTGTGCCGGATCTGACATGCCTCTTTTGCTGTTATGGATATCTGTACCGGAAACTCGTCTTTTAAGTTTCCCATATCATAGGTTACGATTTTGCTTCCAGGTACACCTCCCATGTACTCTCGCCTTGTATATGAGCGCCGGGTAATGTTCCTGTACATTCTTGCTGGTTTTCTTGCCATTGAGTAATCCTCCAATAATTGGTATATGCGTATAAAAAACGTATTACACGATTCTATTTCCAGACGACTTTTGAGCTTATAAGCTTTATTGAAATATGATTCTGGCTCAATCATGCTTTCTGGATAAACTTAATACAGACTTTGATCTATGAGGAAGCAAAAAGAGAGATAACAATGAGCAAAAAAGCAGCAGTCATAAAAGGCGATGGAGTAGGTCCGGAGCTCGTTAACAGCATGCTACGGGTCACTGAAGCAGCAGGTACGAATATCGAGTTTATAATGTGCGAAGCAGGAGCAGAATACTGGGAAAAACACGGTGGAGATTCGCTTATCCCTGATGAGACATGGGACATACTGAGCAATACCGATGCAGGTTTTAAAGGTCCGACAACAACGCCGGGGGGTGCAGGCTCTCCCAGAAGCGTGGCTGTCTCTATCAGGCAAAAGTTCAATCTCTATGCCAATGTCAGGCCGATAAAATCATTCCCAAACACCCAGAAACCACTTGGCGATGTTGATTTTGTATGCGTAAGAGAGGGTACAGAGGGGTTGTACTTCGGCAAGGAAATCCAGTTGACAGATGATGTTTTTATCGCCATAAGGAAGATCACCCGGCCTGCATGCCGTGATGTTGCCCGCTATGCCTTTGAGGAAGCCATGCGTCACGGATGGAAGAGCGTTGTGGCAATCCACAAGAGCAATATACTCAAGCAGACATGCGGCACGTTCCTTGAGGAGATTAAGAGAATAAGCCAGGATTATCCAGGCATTGAGGTTGAAGAATACCATATCGATAATATCGCACAGCAGTTGATAAAGAATCCCCAGATATTCAACCAGAAAATCCTCTTATCCACCAATCTTTTCATGGACATCTTAAGCGAGGAGTGCTCTGCTCTGGTCGGCAGCATAGGCCTCATCTACTCGGCAAATATAGGGGATAATTATGCTATGTTCGAACCTGCACATGGCTCAGCGCCTAAATATGCAGGACAGGATAAAGTAAACCCTGTGGCTACCGTGCTTGCAGGCGCGTGGCTGCTTGACTACCTGGGGGAGCGCGAGAATTCAAAAGCTATCTTTGAAGCGACAGAGAGAGTGATATCTGAGGGCGAATATGTGACCTATGACCTTGGAGGCCATGCAAAATCAAGTGAGATGGTTGATGCCATAATCAGCAAGATAGCTTAACCAACACGTCCTGTCCTGATTGTATCGGCTACCGCTTTCATCTCAGAGCCCAGGATTTTCTCAAGACCCAGGCCCTCAAGTTTCCTCTCTGCGCGATCGATCTCCTCTGAATTGGCATTCAGATACAGAAAATAGCCTTTGCGCTCAGACCCCAGGAGATTGCACTCCCTGATAATATAACCTATGTGCTTAAATTGATCCTCTTTTAACGCTTTTACGACATCTTTACCTGCCTTATCCTCAAAGAAATAAACAGCTTCCATAACTTTTCCCTAAATATCTAATGGTGATATCGGTTAATAAATGATTCCGGTCTTAAATTTGCACAAATGATTAAATATCGTGCTGTACATTGTAATACCGTTTATGACGCTCTTGAAAGAATTTAACCTCACCAGTAACGAGAAACGTGCTCTACAGGCTCTTACTACAAAAGACAGATTTTCACCTGATGAGCTTGCCGCAGCATCAGAACTGAGCGTTGAAGCTGCAATGCAATCGGCCTTTACTCTTTATGAAAAAGGTCTCTGTGAGGTTAAAGAGGAAATCACCGATATATTCACGCTCACAGAAGAGGGCGAACAGTACGCACAGAGTGGTCTGCCTGAGCGCCAGATAATCAGCTCGCTCACAGCACCTGTCTCACTTCCCGAATTAAAAAATAAATTCCCGCCCCGGATGGTAGGGATCGCCCTGGGCTGGCTTCGCAGGAAAAACTGGGCAAGGATAGAAGGGGATAAGGTAATCCCCTCTGGAAAAGCAGAGATCGGGGAAGATGAGAAAATACTTGCAAAGCTCAAAATAGGTCCATCTTCAGAAGTCAAAGACGCGGTCAGGGATTTAATAAAAAGGAACCTGGTTGAGAAAGCAGAGAAAAAAGCCCGCACTATAGCAATCACTGATAGAGGAAAGACCCTTGCATCAGCAGGGTTAATCATAGAGGAGGAAATAGCGCAGCTCACGCCCACCATTATCAAAAGCGGTGCATGGAGAACTGCAAGATTTCGGCCCTACAATATCCATACGCCTGTAAAACCGGTCTATGGAGCAAAGATACATCCATACCAGCGGCTCATCAACGAGATGCGCCAGATCTTCCTTGATATGGGGTTCACAGAGATAAAAGGCGATATCGTCCAGAGCTCGTTCTGGAACTTCGATGCACTCTTCCAGCCTCAGGACCACCCTGCAAGGGAAATGCAGGATACCTTCCACCTTGATACCGAATGTGACCTGCCTGATAAGTATATAAAGCCTGTAAAAGCTATGCATGAAATAGGCGGAGGCATATCAATAGGCTGGGGAGGTAAGTGGAGCGAAGAAGTCGCACGGAAACAGGTGCTCAGGACCCATACCACAGCGATCACGATAAAATACCTTGCAGAGCATCCTGATCCGCCTGTTAAAGCCTTCTGTATCGACAGGGCATACAGGCGCGAGGCCATCGATCCGACACACACGCCTGAGTTCGAACAGCTTGAAGGTGTGGTGATGGACAGGGGCGTGAGTTTCAAAAATCTGCTCGGCTGCCTGACGGAGTTCTATCACAGGATGGGTTTTGAGAATGTCCGCTTCAGACCGGGATATTTCCCTTACACAGAGCCCAGCGTTGAACCTGAGGTCTATATAGAGAGCATGGGTAAATGGATCGAACTTGGAGGAGCGGGTGTATTCAGAAAAGAGGTCACCTTACCCCTCGGTATCAAACATCCTGTACTGGCCTGGGGACTTGGAGTAAGCCGGGTGGCAATGCTGCGCCTTGGGCTTCGGGACCTTCGCGAGCTATACAAGAGCGATATCGACTGGCTGAGGAAGAGCACGGTATTATAGATAACTGATTCTAAGACAGATTCCAACCACTCATTTTTAAGGATTTTCACATGGTCGAACCCATCCAATAATTCCAATTTTTCAGATTATAGTCTTTTACATAAGCAATTAGACAGTATAAGAATCCATACATGCCTGGTAGGAGAAATGCGATAGAACACAGATTGCACGGATGGCACGGATACCCACGGATTAAAAGTATCCGTGAAAATCCGTCTGATACGTGTCATCCGTGTCCTATTCTCCAAGTTGTACTCAAAGGGTTAAAAATCGGTAGCGTCCTAAATTTCATGGCCTATATAAAAACAATTGCCGCCGAGTGAGCCCATCCAATAATTAAACGGGATAACAGGATTAGGTAGTATCCTGCAAATCATGACCTGTTTATATTAATTGAACTTGTACGATTTAATATAAGTGAGCTGCAGAGAGACATTATTATGATAAACATAGTTAAGAAATCCTGATTGTAACCTCTGTGTTCTCTGTGTCTCAGTGGCTTCAGAAAAAATTGCCACTAATATACCGTCTAATTATTGGATTTTCTCCACATGGTCTGAGCTTACAGAGTACATATTTTTATCCTGAAAATACTTAAATAGCATTAACTAAGAAATAGGTTACCTACTTCCGTATAGTAGATAGGAGGAAATATGCGACAGATAGCAATATATGGAAAAGGTGGAATCGGTAAGTCCACAACAACCCAGAATCTTACTGCTGCACTTGCTTCGCTTAGCAAGCGTGTGATGCAGATCGGCTGTGATCCAAAGGCAGACTCAACAAGAATGCTGCTTGGAGGAAAAGCCCAGGCTACAGTGCTTGATACCATGCGGGATAACGGCTCAGGCGGTGTGAAGCTGGACGCTGTGAGGCACACAGGTTTTGGTGGAATAAAATGCGTTGAGGCAGGCGGCCCTGAGCCTGGCGTTGGCTGTGCAGGACGGGGCGTAATCACGGCAATAAAGCTGCTTGAAGAGCTTGGGGCATACAACGAGAACTTTGATTTCATATTCTACGATGTTCTCGGGGATGTCGTGTGCGGCGGCTTTGCCATGCCTATACGGGAAGGCTATGCAAAGGAGATCTACATTGTTGCAAGCGGGGAACTCATGGCTCTATATGCAGCCAACAATATCTGCAAGGGCATAGTAAAGTTCGCAGAGAGCGGCGATGCGCGCCTTGGCGGCATCATATGCAACTCCCGCAACGTGGACAATGAGAAAGAACTTCTCCTGGAGTTCTCAAAAAAGATAGGCTCACAGATGATACAGTTCATTCCCCGCGATAACATCGTCCAGAGGGCAGAGATCAACAGGAAGACCGTGATCGATTTTGCGCCGGATAGCAGCCAGGCAGAAGTGTACAGGAGCCTTGCCAGGAACATAATCGAGAACAGGAATTTCGTGATCCCGGAACCAATGACTATGCAGGAGCTTGAGGATATGATGGTTGAATTCGGTATTATCGAGAGGTGAGAACATGAAGATGATTCGGGCAATAATCAGGCCAAACAAAGAGGAGAAGATCGTGGAGAACCTGGAGAAAGAAGGCTTTGTATCCTTAACGAAGATGAACGTGTTCGGAAGAGGTAAGCAGAAGGGGATCAGGGTAGGGACTGTGTGCTATGATGAGATCGCCAAGGTCATGCTTATGCTTGTAGTCGAGGATGGCGATGTAGAGAGGGCTGTGAACATCATCCAGAACAGTGCAAGGACAGGGAACATAGGTGACGGCAAGATGTTCGTGACCGATGTGCTTGAGGCGTACACTGTGAGGACAGGCGAGGCCGGGTTGTGAGGACCATGAAGGAAGTAATCGCAATCATACGCCGCCACAACACACAGGCGACCAAGGCAGGGCTCCTGGGGATCGGGATCCCTGCACTCACGATGGTAAGCGTGGAAGGACGAGGCAAGCAGAAGGGCCTGCCTGGCTGGAATTATGAACTTGATCCTGCACTCACCAGGATGGAAGAGCGCAATACAGGTGCGAGTCTTCGCCTCATACCAAAGAGGATGATATATACAGTGGTTGAGGATGACGATGTCTCGAAGGTTGTTGAGACCATAATAAGGACAAACCAGACAGGGCATGCAGGAGATGGAAAGATATTCGTGTGCCCTGTTGATGACGCTATAAGGGTGAGAACAGGAGAAAATGGAGAGCTGGCATTGAAGTAAAAGGAGGTTAAAGATGTCGACAATATTACCTGTATGTGATATCCCGATACCGCAGCGAGAGCCGCATATCGTATGCCATGACCCGGGGAGTCCGATACTGCCCATGTGTAATATCCAGACAGTCCCGGGGGATATGACAGAGCGCGGCTGTACGTTTGCAGGCTGTCGGGGTGTCGTGGGCGGGCCTGTAAAGGATGTAATTCAACTTGTGCACGGTCCAATAGGATGTGCCTACTACACCTGGGGCACAAGAAGGAACCTGTCTGATACGAAACTGCATCGAAAATACTGCTTCAGTACAGACCTGACAGAGGAGGATGTAATATACGGAGGCGCCAAGAAGCTCTTAAAATCGATAATAGAATCGTACGAGCGCTTCCCCGAGGCAAAGGCAGTGTTTGTCTATTCCACATGCGTTGTCGGCCTGATAGGCGATGACACAGAGGGTATATGCAGGCAGGCCCAGGGGAAAATCGGGATACCTGTTGTGCCTTTCCACTGTGAGGGCTTCAGGGGCGTAAGCCAGTCCCTGGGACATCATATAGCCAACCGCACGTTATTTGAAAAGGTGGTGGGAACAGAAGAGCCTGATGCTACGACGCCGTATGATATGTGCATCATCGGTGAGTTCAATATCGATGGCGATGCCTGGATCATCAGGCCTCTGTTTGAGAGAATGGGCGTGCGGGTGCTCTCTGTGTTTACAGGCAATGCCTCGTATGCTGATCTGCCCCCGATGCACAGAGCGAAGCTGAATATCGTGCAGTGCCAGAGATCATCAACGTATATCGCAAAGATGATCCAGGATAAGTACAGCATCCCATATATCAACGTCTCCCTGTTCGGCATGGCGCAGACAGCAGAGGCTCTTCGGGATGTGGGGAGGTTCTTTCACCTTGAGGATAATGCAGAGAAGGTTATAACGGAGGAGCTGGCAAAATACCAGCCCAGGATCGATTACTACAGAAAGAGGCTTGAGGGCAAGAAGTGCTTTATATACCAGGGAGCACCTCGTGCATGGCACTGGATAGAGCCGATGCGGGAACTGGGGATCGAGACCATCCTTACGGCAACCACGTTCGGGCATAAGGATGACTACGAGAAGATCATGTCCAGGGTAAATCCAGGACACATCTGTATCGATAATCCCAATGCACTTGAGATAGAGGAATATCTTGTTAAGCTCAGACCCGACTTCTTTATTGCAGGACTTAAGGAGAAATACCTGACGTACAAGCTAGGAATACCCTTTATAAACGGCCATTCCTATGAGGAAGGACCGTACGCAGGCTTTGAGGGCTTTGTGAATTTTGCAAGGGATATTGACATAGCAGTGAACTCACCGGTCTGGAGGTTCGTGAACGGCTGGATGCCAGCAGGAGTTGATGTAAATGCAAAGAACAGTGATAATTAATCCCCCAAAGATGTGCCAGCCCATGGGGGCCATACTCGCCTACATGGGTGTGCACGGCTGCGTTCCAGTCGTGCACGGTTCTCAGGGCTGCAGTACATACCCCCGCTATAATATCGCAAGGCACTTCAGGGAATCGGCCGAGGTCGCGGTTTCTTCGCTTGCAGAGGATGCAGCAGTATACGGAGGAGCAAAGAACCTGGCCGAAGCTATAAAGAACGTCAAAGCAAGGCTTGACCCTGAGGCCATAGGCATATGCACCACATGCATGAGTGAAACTATAGGCGATGATGTCAGGCAGATAGTGAAGAAGGCAACCCTGCCTGATGATACTACAAAAGTGATACCTGCCTCAACGCCAAGCTACGTGGGAACGCATCTCACTGGTTATGACAATGCCATGAAAGCTTTAGTAGAAACGCTTGCAGTAAAAGGAGAGCCAAACAATAAGATCAACATAATAACCGGGATAATTAATCCGGGCGATATCAGGGAGATAAAGCACATGCTCCGTCTGCTGGGCATCGAGAGCATATTCCTCTCGGATATCTCGGATACACTGGATACGCCTATGATGAGGGGCGGTCACAAGCCCATGCTCCCGCAGGGAGGCACGAGGATAAGTGATATAGCAGATTCGGCCAACTCATCAGGAACTGTGGCCATATGCAAGACTGCTGGCTCGGCCGCTGTGTACCTGCAGAATAAGTTCAATGTTCCCGCTATTCTTGGCCCTGCGCCTGTAGGGGTTGCAAACTGCGATCGATTTGTTGAGAATGTAACTAAACTGATGGATAAGCCGATTACCCGGGAGATCGAGAACGAAAGGGGCAGGCTTATCGACAGCATAGTGGATGTGCACCACTACATGTTCGGGCGGCGTGTTGCTATATTCGGCGACCCGGGTATAGTCTCAGGCATCGTGCGCTTCTGTGCCGAAGTAGGGATGGCTCCCACAGTGGCTATGACAGCCACAAAACACAGGGACTTTGCACCTGATATAAAGGCGGTGAACAGCGAGTACGGGACAGATATGCAGATACTGGAGGGCACGGATCTCTACGAGTTCCATGAGGTTGTAAAGTCACAGGGTGCTGAACTGATAATTGGCAACTCCAAAGGCAAGGATATCGCTGATGATGAAAATATCCCTCTTGTACGTGTCGGGTTCCCTGTGTACGACAGGGTCGGTGTTTACCGTTATCCGATTCTAGGATACAGGGGATCTATCTACCTGCTTGACCTGATGACCAACGCCATCCTGGGACATAAGTACGACCCCAACAAGCTGCACCAGTGAGGACCTATGGAATACATTACAGGGATAACAAGTTGTGGCAGGACATGGGTTCCCACTTTTGTTGTGAGAAGCAATATCAACGACTGCGGATGCTGCGGCAAATGTTTCAAGATATGCGGGCGCGGTGTGTTCGAGTACATCGACCATCCAGACAGCGATGACCTGTGCGGTGCAAAGGTCATGACTGTAGCGCATCCTGGAAACTGTATAGGCTGCGGCGCCTGCGCGCGGGGATGCCCGAAGAAGAATATCGTGTGCGAACCGAAGGCAAGGTGATTGGTTGGTGAATATCGGCACTCACCGCAAAGTTCGCAAAGAACGCAAAGATTGTTGTTGCTACGCTTTGCGCCCTTTGCGTTCTTTGCGGTTTATAGATGCTATATAATAAGCTGGAGGATAACCATGCCCAAAATAAGCCATATCATGCTGAAAAACCCGGTTGTGGTTCCCACAGGGACAAAGCTAAATCAGGCCGTGCAGCTCATGAAGAAGAATAATGTCGCAAGCCTGCTGGTGAGCAGGAACGACAGGCTTGCTGGCATAGTCTCTGTGGTGGACATAATGTACAGCATTGAAGGTAGAAAGCAGGATATTACAGTCGATGAGGTAATGCATTCACCAGAATTTACTATTGACTCTGATAAATGGCTTACAGATGCTATTTTGATGTTCGAGCGCTGTAAAACCTCACATATAGCAGTAGTGGAGAACGGTGAGACAATAGGAATTATCAGGGCTGAGGATATACTGCACACGTACAGGTTTAAATAATCGTTTAAGATATGCAATTACAATTTTTTGATAAGGGCTATACAACCTCCAAAATAAATATATAAAAATAATTTAATAGAGCAAAAGCTGAGAGATATACAAGACGGAGACTATAGAATGAATGAAGACGTAAATGAACTAAACGAAATCGAAATTGAGCAAACAGAAGACGAATCTGAGCCTGTAGAACTCCCCTCCGCAAAGAGAAGTGTTTATACGGAACAAGGAGATCCTGAAATTGAATCACTTTATGGAAAACGTAAAAGGGGTAAATTAGTCCTTCAAGCAGATTTTCAGCGGCATTTTGTATGGGATCAACCTAAGCCTAGCAGGCTAATAGAATCAGCGCTTTTAGATATACCTCTTCCTGTGATATACTTGTCTGAAGAGAAGGATGGAAAAGAATATGTTATAGATGGGCAGCAACGATTAACTTCCTTTTTCTCATTTATAGATGGACAATTTCCAGATGGGAAAGATTTTAAATTGACAGGGTTAAAGGTATTTACAGAACTTAATGGAGAATATTTTAAAGATATAGATAATGAGTTGCAGGACAAAATAAGGTATTGTAAAATTCGTACTATAACTTTTAAGAAAGAATCAGTAGCTGACTTAAAATTTAATATATTTGAAAGATTAAATACTGGATCAGTTTCTTTAAACGATCAGGAATTAAGAAATTGCATATATAGAGGGCCCTACAATATGTTATTAAAGGAACTATCAGAAGATACTGATTTTATGCAGCTTTTAGGACTTAAAAAGCCTGATAAAAGAATGAAAGATGTTGAACTTGCTTTAAGATTTGCAGCTTTTTATCACTCTACATATTTAAAATATAAACCACCCATAAAAAACTTCCTTAATGATGACATGGTTGAATACCAACATATATCAGATGCAAAATCTACAGAATTGAAAAATGCTTTTAAGAACTCGGTAACGATAATAAAGTCCTTATTGGGCGCTCATGCTTTTAAAAGATTCTACAGAGGTAATGATAAGAATCCTGATGGATATTGGGAGCCTAAAAAATTCAATGCTTCTTTATATGATATTTTAATGAATTCTTTTGCAAAAGAAGATAAAAACAAGGTTTATCAGAATTTGGATTCAATTCGTGAAGCACTAATATACTTAATGACAAACGATCAGGAATTTATAGGTTCTATAGAGATTTCAACAAGTAGCGTTCAAGCAGTAACAAAGAGATTTGACAAGTGGCGGCTGACGCTACAATCTATAATTGGTATTGCAAAAAAGGAACCACGCTGTTTTTCTTCAAAATTAAAACAAGAGTTATACAATAACGATTCTACTTGTGCAATTTGTGGTCAGAAGATTCAAAGTGTAGATGATGCAGCAATTGACCATATCGAGCAATACTGGGCTGGAGGTAAAACTATACCCGAAAATGCGAGATTGGCCCATAGATATTGTAATTGGGCAAGACCTAGGAAAAGCTAAAAAAGATGCACAGCCCACCTGAAGCAGGTACAAAGAGGTTAGAAATGAGACGAAAAGATAAAGAAATCTAAAGAAATCAAGATATTAATGAGATTACATTCCCTGGAGCATGAACCCTTCGAGGGCTTAGCGAATATCGAAGTATGGGCAAGGAACAGAGGCCACAGCATCACGAGAACACTGCTTTACAAAAACGAGGGACTTCCCCAGATGAGCGACGTTGACTGGCTCATCATAATGGGAGGCTCAATGAACATCTATGAGGAGGACAGATACCCCTGGCTTGCGGAAGAGAAAAAATTCATTGCAGAGGCGATTGCAAGCAAAAAATTTGTCCTGGGTGTATGCCTTGGCTCCCAGCTGATTGCCGATGTCCTCGGCGGTAAAGTCAGCAAGAACAGGTACAGGGAGATCGGATGGTTTCCAGTCTCATTGACTGAAGAGGCAGGGAACTCCCATGTATTCAATACTCTCCCCGGTAAATTTACAGCTTTTCACTGGCACGGTGATACATTTAAAATACCCCCAGGCGCTGCAAGGATAGCAGAGAGCGAGGGATGTGCAAACCAGGCTTTTGAGTACAATGGACGGGTAATAGGATTGCAGTTCCATCTTGAATACTCAGTAAATAGCATTGATCTCATGTTTGAGAACTGTAGCGATGAGCTTGTGGATGAGAAATATATACAGAGGCCTGATGAGATAGTATCACAGTACAGCAATGTTGCCCGGACGCAGAGTATACTGGATCTGCTGCTGGACAATATTGAAAGAAATTTTTATATGTCTTAAGTTCAGTAAGTGGCGGTATGGATGATATAGTTCTTCTCTCTATCCTTATCTTTGCAACAGGGCTGCTCTACTCCTCGGTAGGTCATGCAGGAGCTTCTGGATATCTGGCAGCAATGGCACTGTTCGGTCTTGCACCTGAGGTAATGAAGCCGACGGCTCTTGTGCTTAATATTCTTGTTGCAACTATTGCTACTGCTCAATTCCGCAGTGCTGGCAGCTTTTCATGGAATACCTTCTGGCCGTTTGCTATGAGCTCAATCCCGTTTGCGTTTATCGGAGGCACTATATCCTTACCGGGTTCTATATACAGGCCAGTCGTTGGCATTGTCCTGCTGTTTGCAGCCTACCGGCTTTTCCAGTACAGGCAACAGGCAGATAACGCAATAGTTAAACCTGTGTCGGTTCCTGTTGCAGCTCTTTTCGGGGCCGGGATAGGTCTGTTATCCGGGGCTATAGGTGTGGGCGGCGGTATCTTCTTAAGCCCATTGCTCCTGTTCATGGGCTGGGCGCAGGCAAAACAAACTGCCGGAGTTGCTGCTGCGTTTATTCTTGTTAACTCAATTGCAGGTATAGCAGGGCACCTTGCGAGCGTGAGGTTCCTGCCAGATGCCATCTACCTCTGGGCACTTGCCGCAGTACTTGGTGGAATAATCGGCTCTGGACTGGGAAGCCGTAAGCTTGCTAATGCTACACTTTACTATCTGCTTGCAGCAGTCCTTGTCATTGCAGGCGCAAAATTCATTGTTCAAGGGTTATAGACACAGGTACTCCATTTCGGATAATATCAGTGACAGGCGAAGTTCGACGGGCATACTCCCATACCTCTTCAATTCTATCTCTGGGCGCATCGCTTTTTATCCTGCAGATTACACGAATGTTCTGGTAGCCAGGGCGGACATCTTCAGATATGCCCAGGAACCCGCGTAGATCCAGGTCGCCTTCAAGATTAATGTTCACTGCTTTTATATTTATACCGCGCACTGCTGCATTATATACAAAACCAACGATCAGACAGGAGGCCAGGGCATGGAGCACAGTCTGCACTGCATTGGGGGCCTTATCACTTCCAATAAGAATAGGAGGCTCATCTGCTTCTATAATGAAGAGCTTGCCGCTTGAAGTTTGAATCTTTGTCCTAGTAATAGCGATTCTTGGAGTAATGTGGGCTTCCTGGGGAATCAAGTTCGGTGAGAAGTGGGAAAAATACCGTGAATAACCAAATTTGAGGGAGAGAATTAAGAGATACTTACAGGTACTACCTGGTGGAGCGGAGTTCTTCTCCTATGATAACAACCGCAGGAGCAGCGCCTTCTGGGCATGAAGCCTGTTCTCTGCCTGATCAAAAACCGCTGAATTTGGCCCATCCACCACATCTGCCGTGATCTCCTCGCCCCTGTGGGCAGGAAGGCAGTGCAGTACCATTACATCGTGCTTTGCCTGTTCTATGAGTTTGCTATTAATCTGGTAAGGCCCAAAATCATGCAGTCTCTGCTCGTACTCATCCTCATCTCCCATTGAGACCCAGACATCTGTGTATAGTATATCCGTTTTTTTTGCTGCCTTAATCGGGTCATGGATGATGTTGATCGCTCCACCCATATCCTTTGCCTTATCAACGATCTCACTGTTTGGTTCGTATCCTTCAGGACATGCCACAGTCATTTTCATGCCTGTCAGCGCACATGCCAGTATTGCGGAATTACAGACGTTATTGCCATCCCCTATCCATGAGAAATTCAGTCCCCTGAATTTTCCTTTGTATTCCCGTATCGTCAGAAGATCAGCGAGTAACTGGCATGGGTGCTCAAGGTCAGAGAGACCGTTGATAACAGGTATTGTAGCACATTTTGAGAGCTCAACCAGCGTCTCATGTTTATATACCCGTCCCATGATCGCATGGACATAGCGCGACATGACGCGGGCAGTATCGGCTATGGATTCCCCGCGTCCAAGCTGGATATCCCTGGAGTTTAAGAAAATCGCATGTCCTCCAAGTTCGGTCATTGCCACCTCAAATGATATCCGCGTGCGTGTGGAGGATTTCTCAAAGAGCATTGCAAGCGTTTTATCTTTTAATTCACCTGATGTTTTTCCCCGTGCCCTTTTCTCTTTTAGATCAGATGCCGTATCAAGCAGGCTAATAATATCCGTGTACGATAGATCAGTGAGGGATAGTAGATGAGATGGCAAAATCAGGATGCTCCGTTTAGTTTATCTTACCTATTGTAGATACTTATTTAAATCACTTTTCCCTATAATCATCTGTAAATAAAGGACTATTATGATGCTATATGAATATGCTGCTAAGGAGATATTCTCACGCTGCGGTATTCCGGTTCCTGGAAGCAGTCTTATTACCAGTGCAGACGATGCAGGGGCAGTCGCAAGAAAGCTTGGGAGCGTTGTCATTAAAGCCCAGGTTACTGCAGGCGGGCGCGGAAAAGCAGGAGGTATTCTTACAGCAGCAACACCTGATGAGGCAGCGCAGAAAGCGCAGCGAATCCTGGGCATGTCAATTAAAGGACTGCCTGTAAAAAAAGTGCTGGTCGAGGAGTACAAAAAACCTGAAAAAGAGATGTACCTGGGGATAACCATCGATAGGAAGGCACGCCGTCCAATCATAATGGCAAGCACTGAAGGGGGTATCGATATCGAAGAGACTGCAAGAAACTTCCCTGAGAAGATATTCAGGATACATATAGATCCGCTTACAGGTATCCATGATTATCAGGCAAGAAGGATCGCATACTCACTGGACAGGGAAAATTCAACATTGATTACCGACCTGGTAAAAAAACTTTACCGCGTTTTTACTGATTATGATTGCACACTTGCTGAGATCAATCCGCTCGCTCAAGCATCTGGCGCTATATTTGCTCTTGATGCCAAGATGGTGATCGATGATAATGCCCTCTTCAGGCAGGATGTAGGAGAGGAGGAGGATGTGGATGCGCTCTCCGGGATCGCAAAGAAGCAGGGAATGAGTTATGTCAGCCTTGATGGCGATATCGGGTGTATAGTCAATGGTGCAGGCCTTGCCATGGCGACACTTGATATGATAAGATACTACGGCGGCCAGCCTGCCAATTTTATGGACGTAAGGGCAGGGGCAAACGCAGAACAGGTAAAAACAGCGCTCAGAATAGTATCATCCAACAGAAACGTGAAGGCAATAATCATGAATATCTTTGGCGGAATAACTAAATGCGATGAGGTCGCCCGCGGGATAATAGATGTAATATCCGAGGTAAAGGTCCCGCTCGTCATAAGGCTCACAGGAACGAACGAGGAATCAGGACGGAGGATGCTTGAGGAGCACGGCATAGACCTGGCATCTTCGACAGAAGAAGCTGCAGAGGCGGTGGTAGAACTTGGGCATTCTCATAGATAAAGATACCCGGCTTTTAGTGCAGGGGATTACAGGGCGTGAGGGATCATTCCAGACAAAACAGATGAAGGATTTCGGAACCAACATTGTGGCAGGCATAACCCCTGGGAAAGGGGGCAGTGAGATCTATGGTATTCCTGTTTTTGATTCTGTTGCTCAGGCAGTTGATGAGGTAGATCCCAATGCATCGGTTATCTTTGTTCCCCCCAGGTTCACAGCGGATGCTATCTTCGAGGCTATTGACAGCGAAATTGAACTGATAATATGCATCACAGAAGGAGTCCCGGTGCATGACATGATGCGTGTATGCGCTTATCTTGAGAATTCATCGTCACGGCTTATTGGCCCCAACTGTCCTGGCATAACCACACCCGGAGAATCAAAAGTGGGGATAATGCCAAATCCAATCCACAGGCCAGGAAATATAGGGCTGGTATCAAGAAGCGGGACGCTTACATACGAGATAATAGACCTTTTATCAAAGAGCGGGATCGGACAGTCAACATCCGCAGGTATAGGCGGTGATCCCTTAACAGGGACATCGTTTATTGATGTACTGAGATTATTTGAAGAAGATCCGATGACCCATGCTGTGGTACTGGTTGGCGAGATCGGCGGAACTGCTGAGCAGGATTCAATCGATTTCATAAAGCAGATGAGTAAACCTGTCGTTGCCTACATAGTCGGTGTTTCAGCCCCGCCTGGAAAGACAATGGGTCATGCGGGCGCTATTGTATCTATGGGCGGCGGCACTGCGCTTGAGAAAATACAGGCATTTGAGCGTGCTGGCATTGAAGTGGGGAGAAGTCCAAAGGATATAGTGCAGAAGATAAAAACTATTATGAGCATTTAATATATGTCAAAATATAGTTTATCGGAATCTATATATACAACAAGACTCTGAATTATGATTAGAGACTGGCATAATAATTATTATAATGAATATTATTACAGTTATCCACTGGCGTCCGAGCCCGCGACCTCCTACGGGTAATTCTTCTGTCGCTATAAGGGGGTGAAAATCCCCCCTCGGACAAAATTCACCTTTCAGCCAGTTTTTCAACGTATAGGAAAGTATAAACGCATTTCTTCCTCCTCATCTTGAAATCTGATAGTCTAAAAACAACGAACATAAACGAACTGGAACGAACTCCAAGAGTTCGTTCCAGTTCGTTTATGTTCGTTGTTAATAATTTTGCCCCCGCAGGGGCTTTCTTGAGGATTTTCTCAAGGCGCAGGTTATGCTCTTCCTGTCCATGGATAAAAGAACCAAACTTCGCATTCATCAATATCCTCATCTGCAAGCACTCTTGAGAATGGATACGGGAGGTCAATATCAAAGGGTAACTCTTGCTGCTTACCGAGTATTTTTCACCTTTTTTTGCTTTGCATGATTAGCTTATCCTTGTCCGGAATAACTTCGATTGTCGACCCCTCGACAATTCCATACATCTTTGCAATCTCTGCTGGTATCGTAATTATTAAACTATTACCAAGTTTTCTGACCTTTAACTCCAACATACTTTTATGTTTACTTTTCATATGTTATATCACTTACCATTTATATAATTTATATATTGTTTTTGTTATTACTTACTATATACCAAAATTATATATGCATTGATAACTCTTATATATTCGTGGTCGGAAATGTCTTTTTTAAATCCTAACCCCCACTCCCCAATCCACACTTCCGACCACATTTTATGTAAAAACCAGAGGTGAAAAATATGGCAGAATACCAGGAATACCAGGTAATCAACACACCCAACATAGAAAAAGATGCAATCATAGTAGAAAAGGAGGTTTTGGAGAGACTGGTTGCGCACTATGACATACCCATGTTCGTACAAAAAGAAGGGTTGGAAGGCAAGACAATGTATTTCATTTTTTTGCCACACTGCAGAACCATAATAGCGTATGACGAAAAATGCTCGAAATAATATCTGGAATAATGCGATAGGACACGGATGCGCACGGATACGAAATCGGTGGAAATCCGTCTGATCTGTGTCATCGGTGTTCTATCCTCCAGGTCTTTTCTAATTCGTGCTCTTAAGTTTGCAGTCTTCTCATCCCATCTATATCCTGTAGCGCTCAATCCTGTAGCGCTCAATCCTGTAGCGCTCAAGAAAAAATGTTAACTTCTCACAATCGGTATCTCTTCCCCGCACCTGGGGCATTTGTTATCCTTTATATTGTATTCACTGATGATATAGCCTGTGCGGTCAATCAGCAGAGCATTGCATTCAGGGCAATACGTGTTCTCATACCTGTGCCCCGGGACATTCCCAAGGTAAACAAACCGCAGACCCTCTCTCTTTGCAATATCATGAGCCATCTCCAGTGTCTCTACCGGTGTTGGATTCGCATCCTCCATCTTATACATGGGGTAGAATCTCGTGAAATGTATGGGGACATCTGTTCCCAGGTTATCATGCAACCATTTCACAAGCTGCGTGATCTCCTCTGGAGAATCATTCCTTCCCGGTATAATCAGGGTTATAACCTCAACATGCATACCCAGCTCTTTTGCCAGTCTGGTAGATGCAAGGACTGGCGCAAGTCTTGCACTGCATATTTTCCTGTAGAAACTATCAGAAAATGATTTGATATCCACGCGATAAGCATCAAGATAAGGCGAGATGCGCTCTAAAGCCTCAGGCGTGATATAGCCGTTGGTCACATAAACTGTCTTCAGTCCTGCTTCTTTTGCAAGTACTGCACTGTCATACGTATATTCATGCCAGATGGCAGGTTCGTTATATGTCCATGAGATAGATTTGCTTCCTGCAGCCAGGGCACGCCTGATAGCCTGCTCTGGTGTTATCTCTTTTGTATACGCCTGGTCAAGCCTGATCTGCGAGATATTCCAGTTCTGGCAGTGCTCGCATCTGAAATTACATCCTATACTGCCCAGGGAATAAGAGAGCGTACCAGGCAGGAAATGGTAGAGCGGCTTTTTCTCTATCGGATCAACTGCCTCGCTTGATATGGTATTATATATAATTGTATGGATTTTCCCATTAATATTCTTTCGAGTGCCGCAAAATCCGAGCCTGCCTTCCAGTATCCTGCATCTCTGCTCGCATATATTGCATCTGGCTCTGTTATCAGGAAGTGGATCGAAAAGTACGCCTTTTTTAACACTATGCATACATCTCCGGTCTGCTCTCTATCTGTTTTGAGCGTTTCTTTCTCAATTCGTTCTTGATCTCTTCATAGTATACCATGATATCAGGTGTGATCGATGGTCCGGTCTCATTTATTGCGGCCAGGAAATGCAGATGTTTGACATTTTGTGCATTTATATCCTCCCGCATGGCAAAGCGTCCCGCTTTCTTGCATATAGCCGCTATATCAGCACCTGTGAAACCTTCTGTAAGCTTAACAAGTTCATCAAGATTAACATTCCCAGCAAGTGACATTCTTCTTGTGTGTACCTTAAAGATCTCAAGCCTTGTCTTTGTATCAGGTACAGGAACGAGTATCATCTCATCAAACCTGCCCGGGCGCAGAAGAGCAGGGTCGATAATATCAGGTCTGTTGGTGGCCCCTATGACCACTACGCCGCGCAGTTCCTCAAGTCCATCCAGCTCTGAGAGAAGCTGGTTAACTATCCTCTCTGTTACATGAGGCTCACCGAGTGCTGTTCCCCTCATTGGAGCAAGGGCATCAAGCTCATCAAGGAATATTATGGCCGGGGCAACCTGACGTGCTTTCTTGAAGATCTCTGCTATATGCTTCTCAGACTCACCATACCACTTGGATAGTATATCGCTGCCCTTGACAGTTATAAAATTAGCCTCGCTCTCATTGGCTATGGCCTTTGCAAGCAGGGTCTTACCCGTGCCTGGCGGCCCGTACAAGAGTACGCCTTTGGGGGCTTCTACGCCTATCCTGCGGAAAGACTCACTGTATCTAAGAGGCCACTCTACAACTTCGGTGAGTAAGGATTTTACATTGTCAAGTCCTCCGATATCCTCCCACGTCACATTTGGCACTTCAAATAATATCTCGCGCAGTGCTGAGGGCTGGACCTCCTTCATGACATCCTCAAAATCAGAACGTGTGACGATCAGTTTATCCAGCGTCTCTTTCGGGATCTCCTTCTCTTCAAGATTGATCTCAGGGAGGATACGGCGCAGTGCATTCATTGCAGCTTCACGGCACATGGCCGCGATATCAGCACCTACGAACCCGTATGTGCGGTCGGCCATGTCACCGAGATCAACATCCTGGGCCAGCGGCATTCCGCGTGTATGAATCTGGAGGATCTCCAGCCGCCCCTCACGATCAGGTACCCGAAGCTCGATCTCGCGATCAAACCTGCCAGGGCGACGAAGAGCCATATCCAGGGCCTCAGGGCGGTTGGTAGCGCCGATCACAATCACGTTCTTTCTTGTTTTCAGCCCATCCATGAGCGAGAGAAGCTGAGCCACCACACGCCGCTCTACTTCCCCGGTGACCTCAGCTCTTTTCGGAGCAATACTGTCTATCTCATCAACGAAGATTATAGCCGGAGCGTTTCTTTCAGCTTCTTCAAAAGCCTCACGCAGCTTATGCTCGCTCTCCCCATAGTATTTTGACATGATCTCAGGGCCGTTGATCGTAATAAAATGGGCATCGCTCTCATTTGCCACAGCTTTTGCCAGCATGGTCTTTCCTGTGCCAGGCGGCCCATGAAGGAGCACACCTTTTGGAGCATCAATACCAAGCCTGTGGAACAGCTCAGGATGTTTTAGAGGCAGTTCTATAATTTCCCTGATCCTGGTGATAGCTGGCTTTATCCCGCCCAGGTCCTCGTACATGACCTCGGGTATTTCCTGCTCAAGCGCTATAGCCTCTGGTAAGAGCTCCATCTCTGTCATATCTGTTATTTTAACGATTCCTGAAGGTGATGTAGAAGCGACCTGGAGCTTTATCTCTCCAAGACCAAAGGATGGGGATCCAAAGAAATCTTGGAATATATGCTCAAGAACCATTTCATTGCCGAACGATTCTTTGGGCCTTCGCACGCTCGTAGTTGAGATAATATCTCCCTTTGAGACAGTCCTGTTATAGAAGATAGCCCGAAGACTCTCGCTGGGCGCATAGATATGGATATTCTGTGCTACTGGAGAGAGGGTGACCTTTTTTGCTTCTTTCCATTCTGCTCTCCTGACCTCTATATATTCTCCAATACTTGTTCTTGCATTTGTGCGTATCAGTCCATCCATTCTTATAACATCAAATCCCTCATCCTGAGGGTATGATCGTCCCACGGTAGCAGAGGTTGTACGTTCCCCTTTTAATTCAACAACATCAAAGATATTTATTCCTATGATATTCCTGAACTTCTCATCTATCCTGACAATTCCTTTACCGACATCTCTCTGATCTGCTTCAGCTACTCTTAATCGTACTGATCTGTCCATGATTCCCCTGTTTATATTTGATTTTATTTCATTAAAAGCTTACTAGAATAAACTTCTGTTACTTATGTTGCTCATGTTAATGATATTACTTATGCTGTTCATGTTAGTGCTTGGTGATTTATGTTAAAAGTATCTATAAGAAGAAAAAATTAACTGAAGGTCATATGACTCAGAGAGTATATGAATCTATGTAGATCATTCTTCATCTCATAAAAGTCTGCTTCCTGCCCGGTCCCACTGAGATATACTCTATACCAGCTCCCATTAAATGCTCAATTAACTCTACATACTTCTTTGCATTCCCGGGAAGTTCAGAGAAGTTCTCCATATCTGAGATATCCTCATTCCAGCCCGCAAGTTCATTGTAAACTGGCTTACATCCTGATAGTTCATCAGAAAGCTCTGGAGGATAATCTATGTTTTCACTATCCAGATCATATCCCATGCAGATCTTTAATGGATCAAGCCCTGTCAGGACATCAAGTTTTGTGAGAGCAAGAGCTGTATACCCATTGAGATCAATGGATTTTCTTGCAAGCGGCAGATCAAACCATCCGCATCTCCTTGGCCGCCCTGTCGTTGTGCCAAACTCCCCTCCTTTTTCACGCAGGTGCTCTCCAACCCCATTATTCTGTTCTGTCGGAAGCGGTCCCTCGCCGACACGAGTAATGTAAGCCTTGATCACCCCGATCACGTTATCCACCTTTGTTGGCCCGACGCCGAGTCCTGCACATGCCGAGCCGGCTACAGTGCTTGAGGATGTGACAAATTTTTGTGTGCCGTGTATGACATCAAGATGAGACCCCTGCGCTCCTTCTGCAAGCACTTTTTTCCCCTCTTTTAATGCCAGGTTTATCTCCCTTGATACATCGGTGATATAGGGCTTCAATTTCCTGCCGATCTCCAGGTACTCATCTATCCCCTCTCTCGCAACTTCAGAGTCTCCTCCCAGCTCTTTTATAGCAGCCTCTTTCTGGGGAGCGATCTCATCAAACCGCCTCAGAAAGCGGTTCTTATCCGCTATATCAGCCATCTGTATCTCATCGCGCCCCACTTTATCGATATAGGCATAACCTATTCCTCTGCTCGTAGTTCCGATCTTCACGGCGCGTCTTGATTCGCGCAGGCTGTCAAGCGCTACATGATAGGGCATTATAATGCTTGTCTTTGCATCGATACCGAGCTTTTCAGGTGTCACATCCACACCGCTCTCAGAGAGCATGGAGAGCTCTTCCATCAGTATCTTCGGGTTCATGACAGTGCCAGGGCCTATTAGGAGGCGCGCGCCAAAAAGCACGCCAGAGGGTATAAGATGCAGTTTGTAGGTCTTTCCTTCGGCTACAACGGTATGTCCTGCATTGTCCCCGCCCTGGAACCGTGCAACGATATCGTACTGCGAGGCCATCATATCAACGATCTTACCCTTGCCCTCGTCACCGAACTGTGCTCCTGTTATTATTGTGAACATCTAAATCGCCTGCTTCTTGGCGGGAGAGATGATAAGGTTATTTCTTCATATACTCCCGTAAAACAGTCGTTGCATAACCCCCTTTTTGCAGCGTGAACTCAAGCGTAACCTTTGTCTTCCCCGCATTAATCTCATCTTCTGCAACACTGAACTCGGGCCTGATGAGCAGTATTATCTCCCTGCGCCGTCCTTTTGAGGCAAGTTCAGGCATAGCAGGGACTTTGAAACCCTCAGGATCGATCTTTAGCTCCCGGATAACCTCCCGCTCAATATCACCGGGCGCGCCCTGCGCAAAATCCGTATCATACCCCACAAGAGGCGCTGTTACAAATGCGCGTCCCCTTCTTATCAGGTTATTAATCCCGTCCAGGTTATCCAGCGTGACCCTCTGCAGGCGGGAAGTATCAGGCAAACCAACCTCATTCTTAAAACACACTATGTCCCCATCATAAGCCTCATTTATTGATAGACCAGAGGCAATGCGGCGGCTCAGGATGATATTGAATATATACGATTGATAGGCATGCAGGAACATCCTCTGCAGGTTCGGGGACAATACCCTGAATGCACCTATATAATCATCGGGATGGGCAACAAGGTGGTTCATCATAGCCCTCTCGAACTGCAGGCGAACAGGATATGTCTTCAGTCCCTCTTTAAGATCACCTGTATCCCATACATACTGCCGCGCCTTTCTTATCTCATCAGGTTCATCCGGGAAGGATTTTGCTATATATGTCAGGGCTGCTTCTTTGAGGTCCCCGCGAACAATGGCCTCACCCACTATATGCGTAATGGGCCTGATCTCCCCGAATCTCTGGACACCAAAGAAATTCGGCGCGCCTTTCTCAAGTTCCTGCGATATTGCTTTTACCCTGGCAGTCGTTTCATCCAGCGGTAGCTCAATATCCCTTATTGTTATTCTAAATCGGTTTCCCCACAGGTCTCCAAGGCTTATCTTATTATTCGACCGCCCGACTACCTTCAGCTCAACATCCTTTAATCGTA
The DNA here is from genome assembly GCF_000685155.1 of Candidatus Methanoperedens nitratireducens. Lineage (GTDB taxonomy): Archaea > Halobacteriota > Methanosarcinia > Methanosarcinales > Methanoperedenaceae > Methanoperedens > Methanoperedens nitratireducens. The sequence goes on along the minus strand of NZ_JMIY01000001.1, from coordinate 690,766 downwards.
CAAGCGCCAGATCCTGCTCACTTATATCCCTGATACTGATTCTCTGTCTGGTAAGGGCGCGTTTGTCCTTTGTACCTGCCCAGCCAAACCTGCTCTGGCTTACCCTGAGGATACGCGAGAGGTCGCGTACGAGATGGTGTATGTCCCAGTTTCGTTTCGTAAGTTCTACTATCAGGTAGTTCCCGCTTATACTTTCGATCCTGTTTGTGAGTTCTTCGACAATGAAATCCTCGATCTCCTGCCGTATTACTCCTCCGATTCCCTGAGTCCTGGTATAATATAAACTTATGCCGATTGCGTTATCTATACTTATGATAATTACCCCTGTAATATGAGTGAAGTATGTATAATGGCACTATCATAGTTTAAAATAGTCGTTCCCCAGGATAAATCACTTGCCTTAAACAGATTGATAAACATAATTATAATTGGATGGTGACCTGATTGAACATTATTAGAAAATTCCAGCCCTCTGATTTCCCATCGGTTATCGATATAGAAAGAAGGGTCTTTAATGAGCATGACCCCTATCTCTACATGCAGTTCTATGAGACATGCTCTGAAGGTTTTATGTTAGCTGAAATCAATGGTATAGTCGTGGGCTACGTTGTAGGATTCCAGACCTCAAGAAAGACAGGGCGCATATTTTCCCTTGCTGTACTCCCTGAATACCAGAACCGGGGGATAGGCAGCAATCTTTTAGAAGAGATTATAAATTATCTCCGCCAGAGAGGGGCTTTTGAAGTTATCCTTGAGGTCCGCGTGAGCAACATAAAAGCAAAAAGATTCTACGAGAGGCACGGGTTTTACCAGGTCAGGGTTTTGAAGAGATATTATAATGATGGTGAAGATGCCTACCTGATGAGATTAAGCCTGGGGCCGCGGAGTAGCTAATAGAATCAGAAACCTGGATAATGGCATTGTATATGTACCTGGACTCCAATATCAATTATTGAGGGGTTAATATGGTTAATATGAGTAAACGTGCTATTATTACAATAGCGATGGTCTTTCTTGCCACAGGTCTTATCGGAGGGTACCTTATTCCAAGACCTGTTGATACAGGTGAGATACAGCCGCAACTGATCAACGTGGAGGATCGCTACAGGCAGCCCTTTGAGAATAGATTTGGATTTCAGGCTGAATTTACCACGGTTGCATCAGTACCAACAGGTAGCGTTCAACTGTTCAGATTTGATGAAATAGATTCTAACCAGCATCCTGATGAGAACCATTTTCTTTATTTTCTTGAGGGCAGAGCAACAGGAAACATAGGCGGTGTACAGAGTGATATCGGGCCAGGTACTCTGTTGATAGTTCCTGCAGATGTTCCCTATTCCTTCAGGAAGGTAGGAGATGAACCTGTGAATTTTATCCTGTTCTCATCACCTCCGTTTGAGTAAAATTGCAAGCAAACTTATGCGCAATCCTCCATACTACCCTAAAGAATTATACAAAATCTTATATAGCATAATAATAATTAACATAATGTAATTGAGGGGATATAGGCAGGTGAAGGTACGAAAAGTATTGCAGTCATTATCATTGCTCTTACAATCAGCATCTCTATTCTGGGCTGTATAGGTGAGAGATCGAAAGGTTATAATGAAACTGGATATCCACAAAGTTATTTTGATCATCCTAGACTTGGCGTATTTTTAAATAAGACATATTATATATACGAGAGTCAGGGAATCGATGCTGCAAAAGCATTCTATTCACAAAATTCAGATATGATTCTGGAGGGAGATGAGGTACAAGTTAGGATCGTAGTCAAAGAGATAAATCAGACAAATCTTGATGCTTTAGCATCGCTTGGAATAAAAATTATATACATACCGTCGGATGGAGACACGCTATACGCTTGGGTTCCAATCCCAAAAATTCGTGATCTGGGGGAGCAGGAGTTTATTGAAGTGATATATCCTGAGGCAAGACCACTGCCACAGTAATGATGAGGTTATCGTAGGACAAAATAAGTTTAACCAGCAGATCTAGTATAATGATTCCAAATTAACATAAATGAGTTTCATTAGGTTTTATATGCTACTCTAAAGAATTATACAAAATCTTATATCGAGAATTTTGAAAAACCCCATTTGACCGAAGTATTTAATACATAATAATTATATTTAGTTAA
>NZ_JMIY01000001.1:602820-688526 GCF_000685155.1 Candidatus Methanoperedens nitratireducens | reverse complement strand
TATATCAACTCTTAACTTTGAAGAAACAAGGAATTGTATAGCGGTAGCTATCGAAGAAAGATCAAAAATTTACAAAAAAGTGGTTAAAAAGGCATGAGTAACAATACAATATATCCAAATGTCAGAAAAAATGCCATCATTGCATTTATCTGGGTGAGAAAACAAAGTTAATCAAAATCCTCTATAGTATAATAATGATTAGCATAATATAATTGAGGGGATATAGGCAGGTGAAGGTACGAGAAGTATTGCAATCGTTATCATTGCTCTTACAATCAGCATCTCGATGCTTGGCTGTATAGAAGAGAGATCGAAAGGTTATAATGAAACTGGCTATCCAGATAGATATTTTGAGCATCCAAAGCTTGGTTGGTATATTAACAAAACATATTATATATACGAAACTCAGGGAATCGATGCAGCAAAGGCATACTATTCACATGACTCAAATGTAATTCTGGAGAGGGACAGCATTAAAGTGAGAATTATAGCCAAAGAAGAGGTAAATCAGACCAATCTTAATGTTTTAACGTCGCTTGGAATAAATATAATTACAGTATCTTCGACCCATATAGGAGCATTTGTTCCGATTCCAAAAATTCGTGATCTGGGGGAGCAGGAGTTTATTAGAGTTATATATCCTGACGTCAGGCCACGTCCACAGAATTCATAAGGAAAATAAGGAGGTATAAAAAATGAGAAAAATGATAGTATATATAACGGTAACGTTAGTAATGTTTTTAAGTGTCGGTATAACTACTGCTGCATCAGGAGAGGTTAAAAGTGCTGTATTTGGACCAGTTACTTATGAACGAACCACTGGCTCTCCGGATTTATTTGAGGCTGACTTCACAGTTCCAAGTCCAGATGATAACTTTACACTATATATTAAAAATGGAAACAGGAAAAACAGAGTAAGCAGCGCAATAATTACACTTAATGATAATGTTATTGTAGGGCAGAATGAATTCAACCAGCAGGTCGAGTTCATAAACAAATCCATAAAACTTAGACCTCACAACGTACTTCAGGTAAAATTGAACAGCAATCCTTCGCAGACTCTGACAATCTGGATCGAAGGAGAGTATCTTGGCCCTGTGGTTGATATACTATTTCCGATAGATAATACTTCTTTGCCAGTTACAGTTCCTCTTGATGGCTCTCAAGTTATTTTAAATACGACCGTTATCGGAACAATCCAAGGCCAAAATATAACAACAGCCACTCTTAAAGTCAACAATTATACTTTTACGATACCTGTTATTAATGGTAGTATTAGCCATAATATCACACTAATAGAGGGATTGAACAAGATAATGGTCAATGCCGTAGATTCTGCTGGAAATGTTGGAAGTAGATCCATTCAGGTTCTTGTACAGAATACAAACATGGATCTAGATATACCCTTGCCTCCGCCAAGTCCTTATCAAAATAAAAAACTGGGCACTGCTTTAAATTATACAGCCTATCTTTATGAGACCCAAGGAATGGATGCTGCACGCTCTTTCATAGCATCAGGTCATACTATAATAGAAGGAGATAACATAAGTTCCAGGATCGTAATAAAAGAATTTAATCAAATGAATCTGGATATTTTGGTATCACTGGGGATTAATATAACATATATTGATGGAAACATGCTGTATACCTGGACTCCGATCCAAAAAATTCGTGATCTGGAAGAGATTGAATTCGTGGAAATGATATATCTCGACTCGAAACCAGTTCCCCAATCTATAATAGAAGGCGATGCATAATCGGTTCGGATAAAGTTAGAAGGCTCGGCTTTACCGGGCTGAGACCTGATGGCTCGCGTGTGAAAATCGCCGTAATTGATGGTGGATCGCTACACGAAGCTAAAGTAATGGATGTTATTCGCTCAATTTCACCCGATGCCCAAATAACCAATTATAGCGGGAACTGGCTAAAAGGAATAGAAAATGCCAGAGGAGATGCAGTGGATATAATTTCAGTATCCTTAGCAGCACCGCACTTGAGGTTAGATGATGATAATAGGGATCTATATGAGCAAATAAAATTTTCAAGACAAAATGGGACTTTATATATAAACTCTGCCGGGAATTACGCCAACCTACATTACATGGGTACATTCCAGGATAGCGATAATGATGGAATGCATGAATTCTCAACTGGTTTATGGAGAGATGAGACGTTAGATGTTAAACTCTCTAAAATTCTTGATGGTAATATTTCTACATACCTATACTTAGACCCACAGGATGCAGATAAACTTGATATACGAGCTGGTGGAATCGAGTTAATTCCAGTTCTGAATCTGCTATATCCTGTAATTTTTGAAAATCCATCAAAGTTAGGGAATGATGGAGTCAAATGGGTAGAAATTTCAACCAACCGCTCAATCTCAGACATATATTTTTTAGTAACCAACGCCACAGGCTATAATTCTTCAGATGTAATTGGCACACCATTCCACATCTTTGTATATCCTGAGGCTAAAGAAATTCCTTTAATAAATATAAAAGTAGATGGGCAGCACCGATGGATAGATCACCCTGTTCAAGAATCCAGTATTTCAGCACCTGGGACAAGTAAATACTCTTTCACTGTAGGAGCAACATATTCTAATCTGGTCAAATCATATTCTGATAAAGTGGCATTTCTGGCCGCTGTAAGCGGGATAATACCTGGTCAGATCCCTCCAGCATTAGCAATAATACTTGATTCGCTTGCCATCGGGGACACTTTCCCTCAGGATGACCTTGCATATTTCAGCAGCCAGGGCCCGGTATATGATGCCGCAGGCAACAGTATAATCAAGCCGGATATAGTTGCCCCTACCTTTGTATCTACAGATAACGGTATTTTCGGAGGTACATCTGCCTCGGCCCCTCATGTTGCTGGCGCTGCTGCTCTATTGCTGAGTGCAAACCCGAATCTTACCGCTGACCAGGTACAGCAGGTTATTGAGGAGAGCGCAGTAGACCTTGGAGAGGCGGGCAAGGATAATAAATACGGCGCAGGAAGAATAGACATATACGAGGCAGTGAAAAGGGTAACACCTGATCTCGAGCCATCTAATATCCAGGTTATTCCAGATATTGTGACAAAAGGACAGAATATTACTTTAAAAGCCGATGTTCGCAATACAGGATACTGGGATGCTCAGAACATAGAGATGCAGTTCCTTAAAAATGGTACCATTATTAACGCTTCTATAATACCTGTATTAAAAGCCGGGAATATGGTAACAATAGAAACAAAATGGGTACCTGATAACCTTGGTTCGTATAATATCTCTGTAAGCGTTGATCCGGGAAACAGGGTTCCAGAATCCAATAAGAGCAATAACTATGTGAGCAGAATTGTAACAATAGTTCCACTGCCTGATTTTGTAATGTCTCCTATAACCCTTTCCACTGAAAGACCAGTTGCTTATACACCCTTCTATGCCTATGCCTCTATCTACAATGAAGGCACTGATACCGATACTCTTTATTACGTCTATGTGACCGCTACCCTGAACAGTGCTCAAGCATCCGCCTGGGTACCTGTATTCTCAGGAGGGCGCACAGATCTGAGTGTAGAGATTACCTGGTACCCAGGTACCTATACACTGACGCTAACTGCAGACCCACTTGATTACATCAGGGAGATCGATGAGACAAACAATGCTGCAAGTAAGACATTCACTATCTTTCCTTCTCTGACGATCTCAAGCGCAGAGCAGAGGAACGCCTCGCTGAACATCAGTTATAAGGAGACAAAAGGCCTGCAGAAGAAATAGATACCAGGATGGTGGCCCGGCGCCACCAATTATTACTACAGGATTTTAGCAAACTTTTAAAAACATTCTCTCATATTAGAGACCATCCGCCAATTCAGATGCTGTAAATGTATGAGTCCATCCGGATGGCACTATATAAGTAGTATAAACACCAAGGGGGAACCATGACCCACTACCTTGGCGAGTTATTACTGTACTGGTGTCCTTCCTGCAACCTCCCCGTACTTGGGGAAACCTGCGCCTGCACAGCCAGTACAAAGAAGATCGAGATAACCCCTCCAGGTGATATCAGACCGGCTTTTAAGTACGATATTGATCTTATCAACAGGACTACCGAGAGACAGTTCGGTGTAAAATTAATCCCTGAAGGTAAGCTTGTAGTCCTGAACAAGGCACCGTATGAGGACAGGATGGATGAGGTGGTCTTTGATGGTGCAATCATGGGCTCAATTCGTTTTGAACTTGAGAAGATGGAATGGGTATTCATTCCAAGGCTTGAGGGAGCAAGGCTGCTTACAGGGGGTAGAAAATGGGTAATTGTTGATGAAGGAGCAGTTGATTTTATTATAAAAGGTGCCTCAGTGCTTGCACCCGGGGTTAATGATGCTGATATAAGTATCATAGAGGGCGACGAGGTCATTGTGCTTACGCCGCACAAAGAGGTCATTGCAACAGGCAGGGCAAGAATGAGCGCAGAGCGAATGCTCACCCATGAAAAGGGCATTGCTGTGAAAACACGCTGGAACGGGAAACCTGTGCCTGTGGAACAACACACGGGACAGAAAAGAACCTGGGATGACGCTGTGGCTGCAAATATGCATATATTGAAAAAATTCGAGGAGAAAGCGCATAGTTTCATAAAGAACGTGATCAAGACCTCTAACAGACCGGTGAGCGTATCATACTCTGGTGGAAAGGATAGTCTTGCCACCCTGCTTCTTGTTCGCGATGCAGTTCCAGATTTCGATATACTTTTTGCTGATACGGGCCTTGAGTTCCAGGAGACTATCGATAATGTAAAACAGATAGCACAGGAGCTCTCTTTGCCTCTTAGATCCCATTCCTCTGGCGATTCATTCTGGCAATCCATAGATAATTTCGGACCGCCCACAGTAGAGGCAAGATGGTGCTGCAAGGTCTGCAAACTCGGGGCGATAGCGCAGTTAATCGAGAATAACTATGAGGATGGCTGCCTTACATTTATAGGACAGCGAAAATACGAAAGCGAAATAAGGGCAAACAGCGAGCACATCTGGAGAAATCCATGGGTGGGCAACCAGATAGGAGCTACCCCTATCCAGAACTGGACAGCACTGCATGTATGGTTATATCTTTTCTGGAAAAAAGCAAAATACAATCCTCTATATGAGGAGGGTTTTGACAGGATCGGGTGCTGGCTGTGCCCTTCAGCAAGCATGGCAGATTTTTCACGTCTGGCAGAGGTTCACCATGAGTTAAGTGAGAAGCTTGAAAGATATCTTCGTGAATATGCCGCCCGGAGTGGATTACCTGATGCATGGGTAACATACGGCTTCTGGCGCTGGCAGGTTCTTCCAAAGTCGATAAGATCGATCGCAGAAAAGATGGGTATTGATACTGTCCCAAAACCTGAGAAAAAACCAGTTCATTTTGCCATGACAGTGGGCTACAGGCCATGCAAAGCAGGCGGAATAACAGCAGAGGGCAGCTTCGGTACGTCCCTGAATCTCCCGGAGGTCTCAGAGACAGGACTGCTCAGGGTAATCGGAAGTACAAATTCCATTGATGGGGTAATTCTTACACAGCGAGGGGAGGAGAATGTGCATGTATATGCGAGCGGTACAGTGGTGGCAAGGGGTAGGGATGAGAAAAACACAAGACAATTAATTGAACTTGCAGAAAAAACTATATGGCGCGCCCTATCATGTACAGGATGCGGGGTATGTGTGGGCCAGTGTAAAGAGCGTGCAATCAGCATCAACGGCACAGCAAGAATCAACGAGAGATGTACACACTGCGGAAAATGCATCCGGGCATGTCCTGTGGTGAAGTTCGGTTCAGTTATTTAAATACGTGCGGTAATTAAGAATCAATGATACATATTCTCGAAGGCACGGCATTTATAGATAATCTGGATGAATTCCTGCATAAGATCAAGAAAATAAGTAAAGAGAGAAATATAACCATACAGGCACTTGATGCCGATAAACTGGCAGGCGAGAAGCATATCAGGTTCGCGGTAGAAAAAGCAATAAACTCATTCAAAACAGGCAGAAATATAGCAAACGATCTTGATAAAGAAATAATGCTCTATGCCTCAGGAACACGGCAGATAAATAGAGCGATTAGGCTTGGAGTACATAAGGGGGAAAATAACATTGTCCTGGTTGCAGTCGGGGAAGATCATGCAATACCAGGACTTGATGAACTATTTAATGAAATAAAACCCGTACATGTGCTTCAGTACAATGAATCCAAGAAAAAAGCAATCATGCAGGCCTTCGGTATCACTAAAGAAGAAATAGAAGCTGTGGGTAATGAGAAAATCCCTGAATTTGTATTAGAGAGGGTCGCACTCGTAGATGTGATTAAGTAGTACAATGACGATTTGAATAAATAAGTATATAAAGTGCTACACCACAAACGAAACTTTAATAACCATATAATTACGTTCAGATAACCACGCTCCGATAGTGTAGCACGGCCAATCATGTCAGACTCTCACTCTGACGACTGGGGTTCAAATCCCCATCGGAGCATTTTGTTATTAGTACGAATCCTGCCTTCGTCCTGCTATACAAAGACATATTAGAGTAAAATGACATTTATTTTCAGGATTCACCAACCATTTGCAGCACAATCTTTCTTGTCTTTTCGATCCTATCAAAGTTTATATAAACTATCTGCTGCCAGGTTCCAAGGGTCAATCTTTTTTCAACAAAAGGAACTGTAAGGCTTGGACCAATGAAAGTTGATCTTAGATGCGAGCCTCCATTGTAATCACCCCATGTTCTGTGATGGTGGTAGTTCCTGTCTAATGGTATCAGCGTATCAAGAGTTTCTGAAATATCTTTTGAAAGGTTCGACTCGAATTCCATGGTTGTTATTGCTCCAGTGGAGCCAATGCAAAAGATCGTGACCGTTCCATTTTTTATTTTTGAATTTTTAACAGCATCCGAGACTTTTTCAGTAATATCAACAATCCCACAATCCTCTTTACCAGTGACTGAAATCTCTTTTGTTTCTACAGGCATGAAATAATATAGGTGGATCGGATAAATATATTCTTGTATATCTCTATGTTACAGGCATTATTAACTTTAGCATCGCAACAATGACCGCTACAGCCAGCAAAGGGATTATAGCAACTGAAAGAGCTGCACTTAACCAGGAGAGTATGATATACAGATATAGAATGTTGATCCCGAAGTAGTTCAATGCATAGATCGCTGCCACAATAATAATTAGACCTGGAAGCATGCTAATGATATCGGTTCTACTGGGCGCTGCACCAGCTCCCAGCGTCAGTGCGAGGTAAAGAAAAACATATGTTCTCCAGTTCAAATAATCCAGGCCCGTGATAAAAGAAAGAGTTCCCTCGAGTAAAAATCTTGTTTCTATAAATATGTCAAAAGAACCTGGTGGGGAATCAAAATGCACTCCAAAGTAGCGGCTTATAAGCAGCAGTATTGCCGGACATCCGATCAATGGGGCAACTGATATAGCAGCATTTCCAATGAAAGGTATCTTTGGAGCAGTATGTTCTATGTATCCAAGGGTGTTCCCTGATGGCATAACGCTGAAATCTGTTATGCGTGCACCCATGAGCAAAGCAACCACTGCGTGACTGGATTCGTGTACTATTGTTCCTGGCAGCATAAGAACAACGTACAGAGTTTTCGATACTGACGACAGGGAACAATGTAAGTATCCTGAGATCAGATAAAGCGCAATTGCCAGGAGTAGTATGATATACATATTTAGTTGTACCAGTCAAGCATATGCATGACCTTGATAAATCGTTTTTTGTTCATTGTGGTTCTCTTTTCAGTATAGTTTTTGGCTAATAAAAGCATGCGGCTGGATATAGCCTTCTGGTTGGAGCGCAGAAGCTTTTGACAAATATCATCTCCCTGATACGGTTCGCCACAGGAAAGAGCAGTGTGCTTGAGCCTTTCCCTGAGACAATAAACCAGCGGTTTGAGAGGGGCGGAGCTGTGAGGCCGTATTAACTGTTCGGCGAGGAATTGGATAATATCACAGGCAATGTATCGCCATGTCTTATTTTAACTATCAGCCAGCCTTCAAGGACAGACTCAAGTTCCTTATGGCACTCAAAAATAACAATGAAAAAGACGATTATGCGATGTATATTGAACTTTTTCATACCAGAGCGCAAAGCCCGGCAATATTTACGACCGGCTGTGGAGAAGCAGCATCAATATAGAACACGGATGACACGGATCAGACAGGTTTTCGCGGGTTTTTTTAAAATTACCGATATTTTCAATCTGTGCGCGCCCGTGTCATCCGTGTAGTCCGTGTTCTATCGCAAAATTCATCTGGCGCGTCTGCGTTTATCTGCGGCCAATATTTAGTAAAAAGATGCTGGACTTCGCGGAAAATCAATACAAACATGCTAGGGACACTTATTTTATTTAACTGTCAAAGTTAGGTAGTATAGTGGGCAGTATGGATAGGATAGGAGGTGGAAATGGTTAAAAAAGATTTTTACCTGCCCACTATTTGTTCGTATATATACGAATAAAGTACTTAAAGCTAACTGAAGCAGAAGTATCTACCCTTTCGTTCCTTCAGCCCTCCTCTGCAGCCAGTTCTACAAAAAAATTAACAAATGTTTTAAAACTGCCATGAATTATGATAATACAGCCGATAGCCATTACAATTATGCCTATCAATATAGTCACTATGTCAGGCTCCCTTCTCGCCATACCAATGCCGATAAGTATGATAATCCCTCCAGTTATCCACCATAATATCAGGTAGACTATCATTTTAAACACAACCATCAGAGGTTTTATCCAGCGGGCCATACTACCATCCAGCTTTTATTGAGACCAATTTATTTCTAATTTCATTCCAGTAACAGTCTATTCCAGCCATGGCCACAGTTCTAAATTAAATTTGATACATAAAAACCCAGTATTATGAAAACCCCCCTTCCTCCGAGACGGGGGATGAGAACTATGGAGAGGATAATAAAAAAAACAATCGAGACAGATATTGATGAGAACATAAAATTAAATAGGTTTATCTGTCCTATGAGGAACCCGATATAAAGATATACGATAACTTCCAGTATCTTAATCATCTACTCCCTCCCATCTCATAATAATTAATAATATCATTTTCGTCTCTCACCGGATTAACATCTTGCTATGGCTGCTTTTGTTCTGTTCCCTTTGAGCAGATCAATTAAAAAGACTTTTACATAATGGCATATTAACAGGTATGGTAGTAAATGCCATATAACAACAGGTTGCTAAAAACAATAATTACAATCCTTCTTATATTACTGATCAGCTCATCTTCTTTTTTATATTTGAGCATTAAGGAAATAAAAACGAAGGATGAAACTGTCAGCTCCCTGAAAGATCTCACAGAGAAACAAAAAGAGAGGATATCAGAACTTGAAAGAAGTAATGATAATTTGCAGCTTAATCTATCCAGGAAAGAGGAGTTATTGAAGAACGAGACACAAACAAGACAGAGATACGAGGAAGAGCTCATCAACCTCGCAATGGTCGCTAAAAGCGAATCATGGGTCCTGGCACTGGATGATAATGATAAAGGCAACTTGATCCCGCTTGAGATTATAATAAAAAGTGGAAGAGGGGATCTTTTTCTTAATGTGGCCAACGTACTGTTCGATGAGACACTCCAGTCATCAGCTCAGACTGCGATCAAGGTCGCACGTGAGGTCACAGGAACAAGCCTGGTTGATAAGGATGTATTAATTTATATAAAAGCCCCTGTTGATACACGGGACACGACAGTCTCAGGCGGGAGCGCTGGCAGTGCCATCACCCTGGCCGCAATAGCCGCAATGCAGGGTAAAACACTGAGAGATGATGTATTAATCACTGGATCGATAAGAGAAGATCACTCAATCGGGAGGATAGGAGGGGCAAAAGAAAAAGCGCTGGCTGCAAAACAATACGGTGCAGTGCTGTTTCTTGTACCCACCGGGCAGAAAAGTGAAGTGGGAGAGATCGGGATTGAAATCATGGAAGTTAGAACTATAGAGGATGCTGCACGGTATTCCATACAGTCGTCTTGATCAGGGACATGCGCAAGCTTCATTTATCTATAGAACATTAAATCCTTAGATGAAGATTTTAGAAGGCTACCGAGCGTTTTTTGATAGATCCGATGACCCGAATCTCAAAGCTTCGAGAAAAAAGGACGGTATGTTTTTCATTTTTCGCTCAATAGATGCATGGAAGGAAGAAAAATGCAAGGATGAGGATGTTCCTGTAAAAGAACTTATCCTGGATGAGTTTAAAAAAAACAGGTTCATTGCCCACCCTTAATCTTTATAGTTAATTATATATATCCAGAGATACACGGGATAGCCAAAAACGAGGAAATTAATGGGCACTGTAAGAACTGCTATCCCAGGGCTTGATGAATTAATCGAAGGAGGTTATATCGAGAACGATATAATCCTTGTGACCGGTGGACCAGGGGCAGGTAAAACCACATTGGGTATACAATACCTGGTCGGGGGAGCAACGAATTTTAATGAGCCCGGAGTACTCGTTGTTATGGACGGAACACCGGAAAGAATAATCAGGGACTCATGGAGATTTGGCTGGGATATTGAGAAACTCATATCACAGAAGAAAATTAAAATAATATATGCAAACCCGTTCAAATACACAAAGTTTACAAAAACGCCAGAGGACAGAACCCCATGTGTTATCGTTGCAAGTAAAAATATCGCCGATACCCTCAGGCAAATTCAAATCGAAGTTGAAGAAATACAAGCAAAAAGACTGTTCATCGATTCCATAACATCCCTTAAATTAGCTGTAGACAGAACAGATGTCAGGCAGATCGTATCTGAATTGATCAAAAATCTTGAATATCTTGATTGTACTACCCTTATGACCAGCGAGATGCATAGTGCACAGTCATTCAGCATTGAAGAATATCTCTCATCAGGTGTTATCAGGCTGCATATATTCAGGGCAGGAGGATGCCGGCTTCGAGCAATAGAAATATTAAAGATGAGGGGCGTCAAGCATGATGAGAGCCTGCACCCATATGAGATTCAGGAAAGAGGTATAGTCGTTCATTCAACTGAAACCGTGATGAATGATAAGATTAGCCTTTTTGATAATATGGGCTGGTAATCTGGAGCAAGATAACATCGAGGATTGATATGGACCCAAGTTATGATGAGATAGTCAGGAAATTCGAGAGGTATGTATTCCAGACCTACACACGCCAGCCTCTGGCAATAAAAAGAGCAAGGGGAGCTGTTGTGACAGATATCAGTGGAAAAGATTACATAGACTGTGTGGCCGGGATTGCTGTGAATAATGTAGGCCACTGTCATCCTGCAGTTGTTGGTGCTATAAAACACCAGGCCGGGCAGTTAATACATGTATCCAACCTCTATTACACTGAAGAACAGGCAGTTCTTGCTGAGGAGCTTGTCAATCTGACAGGGATGGACAGGGTGTTTTTTTGTAACTCAGGAGCAGAAGCAGTTGAGGGAGCATTAAAACTTGCACGCAAAGCCTCGGGTAAAAAAGAGTTCATCGCGGCAGAACATGCTTTTCACGGAAGGACACGGGGTGCACTCAGTGTTACGCATAAAGAGAAATACCGCAAACCTTTTGAGCCGCTCTCACCCGCTGTATTCGTCCCGTATAATGATACTGATGCCATCCGGGCGGCTATAACTAAAGAAACAGCAGGCGTTATCCTTGAGCCGATACAGGGTGAAGGCGGGGTGATAGTACCTTCTGATGATTATCTCAAAGAAGTGCGGGAGATCTGCGATGAGACAGATACACTATTGATACTGGATGAGGTACAGACTGGCTTTGGAAGGACAGGAAAATGGTTCGCTAAAGAGCACTTCGGTATCAGGGGTGATATAATGACAGTGGCTAAAGCCATGGGAGGAGGGTTCCCGATGGGCGCAATGCTTGCTTGTGAGGATATAGCTGTAAAATTCGAGCGCGGCGATCATGCCTCGACCTTTGGTGGAAATGCGCTTTCCTGTGCTGCAGCACTTGCGAATATAGAAGTAATTAAGAACGAAGGACTTGTTGAGAGATCAAGAGAACTGGGTGAATACCTCATTAATAAGCTCAATGCCCTGGATAAGAGCTATATCAGAGAGATCCGGGGTAAAGGATTGATTGTAGGTATGGAACTCTCAATTAAATGTGATGATATCGTTAATAAGGCAAGAGACAGAGGCGTGCTGCTCAACTGTACATCAGAATCAGTGCTTCGCTTTATCCCGCCTCTTACTATCACGAAAGAGCAACTGGACAGGGTGGTGGAAGTACTTAATGGGATTTGATACACTGCTTCGACCTGCTGTAAGAGATATTGAGGAGTATGTGCCCGGGAAATCCATCGAGGAGATAGCCAGAAAATATGGACTCGATCCTGCCGGGATAATCAAACTGGGATCGAATGAGAACCCGCTCGGACCTTCACCCCGCGCCGTGGCTGCTATCAGAGAAAAAGCAGAGAGAATTCACATATATCCACCTTCAGATGCACTTGAGTTAAGAAGTGCAATATCAGGCAGCACAGGCTACAAGGTTGATAATATCGTAGTATCAGGAAACGGCATGGATGGAATACTTGATACAGTGATGAGGCTCTTCATGTCGCAGGGAGCAGAAACAATAATCCCGCTGCCTACTTTCTCTTATTATGATATCGCAACACTTGCAAATGGCGGGAAGCCAGTATTTGTAGAGAGAGATGCGAATTTTAAGATCAGATATCAGGATATCCTCGATAAAGTAAATAACAATACAAGGATGATCTTCCTCTGTTCGCCTAATAATCCGTCAGGAAATGTTACAAGTGAAGAGGAGGTGCGGCAGATCCTTGAATCGGTTAATGCAATTGTGTTCATTGATGAAGCTTATGTGGACTTCGCACAAACAAATCTTGCAGGACTGGTGAGAGAATATGAGAATATAGTAATCGGGCGCACGTTCTCTAAGGTATTCGGTCTTGCAGGGATGCGCCTGGGTTATGCACTCGTACCCGAATGGCTCTCCAGGGAATACATGAAAGTCATGACTCCGTTCTCTGTTGATGTACTATCGCTTGAAGCCGGTATTGCAGCGCTGAACGACAAAGAGCACCTGAAGATGAGCATCGAGACCGTAAGAAAAGGACGCATACAGCTTACAAGAGGGCTTGAACCATACTGTAAAGTATATCCCTCTGAGGCGAATTTTATCCTGATAGATGTGTCACCCCATACAGCAACCGGGATCTCAGAATCGCTCTTAAAAAGGGGCATAATAGTGCGTGACTGCACATCGTTCAGGGGCGCAGGAAGATCTCTGATACGGATAAGCGTGGGCACTCAAGAGCAGAACCAGAAGGTCATAGATACTCTGCAGGGTATCGGTTTATGATAATATCTCTTACAGGCACACCAGGTACTGGAAAAACCACTGTCTGCGGGTTAATACAATCCCAATACAGCGAGCAATATCATGTTATCGACCTGAATAAACTCATTATTGGTGAGAAGCTCTACACAGGAAAGGATGAGATGCGGGATTGCTATACTGCTGATCTTGAAAAGCTGGAAGAGCGGGTGAAGCAGATAATCGATAAAACACCAGAAGGTAAGGACATCCTCATGGAAGGCCATCTCTCGCATCTTCTGCCTGCTGATGCTATTATCGTGCTCAGGGCATCACCTGCAACTCTAAGAGAGCGTCTTATTAAAAAGGGCTATTCCTCTGAAAAGGTAAAGGAAAATGTAAATGCTGAGGCACTGGACGTAATACTTGTAGAGTCTGTGCAAAAAAGCAGCAGTGTCTATGAGATTAATACTACTGATATGATACCCCGGGCCATTGTAGAAGCAATTATTTTTATAATAGAGTCCTTGAGAGATAGAAAAATACCGGCCGGGTTTCTACCTGGAGAGATTAACTGGATAGATCAGGTAGAGCTATAGTATTACCAGGAGCTCTAATATAGTAGTACTCTAAATTTTTTCCAGTTCAGTCGGCAACTTTATATAACCCAAAAGCTAAACTACCAATCATTATCACCATGATAAATTAATGCGAAGTGAATAATAATGGATAAGGATAGAAAAACTAATGGATCTGGCTGTCCACAAACCTTTGTCTGCACTTTCTGCAAGCAGGAGTTTGTGTCAATGAACTCTATATTCAATCATATGAGCGAGATGCACTACTCTGCTCAAGATATATATAAAAGTAGAAAATAGTTTATAATTATATTTAATATCGTGATTTAATATATTCTGTCTGCTCTGGTAGTTACCAAGACTACTGTAAACATGACGATAACCGATAGTTTAAAGTAGTAGATAGTATAAAAGAGGACAATTCTGTTAGCCGTAGGAGATATTTAATCGAATACTACGGGAGGAATCTTAGTGGAACACGACAAAATACTAGATGCTGTAAAACAAGCTTTGGAAAAATCGCCACAGCGTAAATTCTCAGAGAGTATTGATCTAGCGATAAACCTTAAGAATCTTGATATGAACCAGCCGCAGAACAGGATGGATGAAGAGATTATCCTGCCGAACGGTCCTGGAAAGACGATAAAGATTGCGGTATTCGCTAAAGGTGAAACTGCCCAGAGGGCAAAAGGCGCAGGAGCTGATTATGTCTTCGACCCGGATGAGATCAGTGTCCTTGGGGAAGATAAATCAAGAGCAAAATCGCTTGCTGATGAAGTCAACTTCTTTATAGCTGAAGCTGCACTCATGCCTGCAATCGGTAAAACCCTTGGTCAGGTACTCGGACCGAGGGGAAAAATGCCCATACCCCTGACACCGGATAAGGATGTTGTTCAGCTAATCAATAGATCCAGGAATGCCATAAAAGTGAGATCCAAGGATAAGATGACATTCCATATCCCGGTTGGAAGAAAGGATATGGACCCTGTGAAAATATCAGAGAATATCGAGGCGATAGTAAATCGTATCGAACACAGGTACGAACGTGGTCTATACAACGTAAGATCAGTGTATGTCAAGACTACTATGGGGCCATCGGTAAAGGTGATCTAAATGGCAGCAGAGACTAAACATCACAGTACTCACATCCCTCAATGGAAAAAGGATGAGATCGAGGATATAAAGAAATTGATATCAGCCCATTCTGCAGTAGGCATTGTTGGAGTTCATGGAATCCCATCAAGCCAGCTTCAATTAATGCGCAAAAATCTGCGCGGTATGGCAGATGTTAAGGTATGCAGGAATAACCTTATCTACCGTGCACTGGAAACATCATCTGATGATGTCAAACAGATGAATAAGTATGTAGAAGACCAGACCGCTTTATTATTCAGTAACGAGGATCCCTTTAAATTATACAGGATTTTAGAGAAGGGCAGAGCATCCGCACCTATAAAAGCCGGGGGAATAGCACCAAGGGATATTGTTGTCCAGAAAGGTCCTACCTCTTTTCCACCTGGGCCAATAGTAGGAGAACTGCAAAGTTCAGGGATCCCGGCAGGCATAGAAGGCGGAAAAGTCGTAATCAGGGAAACAAGGACCGTAGCTAAAAAAGGTGACGTGGTCAATGCTAAACTCGCATCAATCCTTGCCCGCCTTGAGATTCAACCAGTAGAACTGGGTCTTGATCTTCGGGCAGTCTATGAAAAAGGCATAATATATGAATCTGAGATACTGGCGATTGATGAAACTAAATACATTGGCGATATAACCCAGGCGGTTCAGAGGGCATTTAATTTATCTATCAATGCGGCATATCCGTCAAAAGCCACGATCGGCACCCTGCTTGCAAAAGCAGCGTCGGAATCAAGAAATCTCGCTATAAATGCTGAGATAATAATGCCCGACTTTATAGGAGAATTACTTGCAAAAGCGAATACTCAGATGCTATCCCTTGCCCAGGTTGCATCACAGAAAGATGCAAATGCTATTAGTAATAAGTTAAGGGAGACGCTCCTGACTTCACCAAAAGAAGAAAAGGAACCTGAAGTTGTGGCGGCAAAAGAAGAGAAGACGGAAGAACATAAGAAGAAAGAAGAAGATGAAACAGCTATTGCAGCGGGCCTTGGTTCGCTGTTTGATTAAGTTTAATAAAAGGTGATCAAAATGGAATACGTATATGCAGCGCTGCTATTACACAGCGCAGGAAAGAAAGTTACAGAAGAAGGAATTGCTGATGTGATTAAGGCAGCAGGTCTGGAAGTTGATGTGGTAAGAGCAAAAGCCCTTGTTTCAGCTCTTGAAGGTGTCAATATCGAAGAGGCAATCTCAAAGGCTGCATTTGCAGCTCCAGCTCCGACTGCAGCACCTGCGGCTCCTGCCAAGGTAGAAGAGGCACCGAAGGAGGAGAAGAAGGAAGAAGAGGGGAAAGAAAAAGCTGAAGAGAGCGGAATGGAAGGACTCGGAGCGTTATTCGGCTGAGAACCAGCATTCCTCTTCTTTTTTATATTCTATTATTTTACAAGTTTTAACGCTGTTTTTAAGTCGATAGGTTTGATAAAACAGATACCCTGAATAACCCTGATTTTAGCTCTTCTATGTTGAATTTCACATCAAGGAACTGTTCTGTTACCCATATACTGGTCTTTGTGTGAAGGGTAATGGTTCTTGTTGTAAAAGAGCCGCCTCCAGCCAGTGCTATATAAGGGATTAACTGATCTGCAAGATAGATATCTACCCCTGCGCCGGATTTAAGTTCAGCAAGTATTGATTCTGCCGCACTGCTGCCTACTTTTTCAGCTCTTAAGCCAGGTCTGCCAAGAGCAGTCCCTCCGGCTGTACCGCACCATAATGTCAGGCCGCTTCCGGTTGATGGTTGTTCATTTACCTCAAGTGATATCTTCGCAGGATATCCTGCCTCGCGCAGTATTTTCTCAGCCGATGAAGCCTGCCGCTCAGTCACATGAGGCGGCAGACCAGATGAATGGGAGATCCCCTCAATGATAGCGCATTGATTCATATCAAAACTCCTGTCTCTTAATACCGAGGGATTGATAATAGCCTCAACATTCCCTCCTCCGCGCGGATAATAGCCCCTGCGTATAACATTAATCCCGCAATCATATCCCATACGAGAAAGTGCACCCAGTGTGACGAATCTCATGTAATCAATGGACGGTGACCAGGACACGTCTGTTCCGCCGGTAATACTTACTCTTACAGGCTGTGGCGCAAGCATGGCAGCAGGCATAAGACACTGGAGAAGAAGGGATATACTGCCGGCAGTGCCGATATCAAATTCATATGCGCCTCCTTTTATTTTTCCGGGCTTAAAACTCAACCGGGTGGAATGAAGTGAGCAGCCCTCCATCTCTGCTTCACAGATGGATGCAACGCTCTCCACGGCTTTTACATGCTGCGCCGCAAGTCCTGGTTTTGGCCGCTTTTTCCTGATATTATATATTTCAACCGGTTTTCCAGTAACCGCAGAAAGCGCTACTGCTGTTCTTAAGATCTGGCCCCCGCCTTCACCATAAGACCCATCCAGCTTCATAAACCCATTATCCATCTGTCCGCTCATAAGCCTTATTGTTAAGTAGCGATATTTATCGACTATGGTACCGGTATGTATAGCAGGTATGGCTCTCAATAGATCAATAGTAGCGTCTATAGGGAAGAATCCTGTCGATTCTGCAACTAAAGCAAAAAAGCTGGGTGCAGATATTATTGAGATCAGGCTTGATCTTCTGGAGATTGATATGGATATGCGCCTGATACTTCAGGATCTGGGGAAAACAGGATTGCCCGTTATTATTACCAACAGAATGAAGCAGGAGGGGGGCGCATGGTCGGGTGGCGAAGCCGAGCGCATCCTGGCATTGATCTCCCTGTTACCTCTTGCCGATGCGGTAGATATAGAATTGTGCGCAGAGAACAGGGATGCTGTTGTTAAAGAAGCTAAAAGTGCCGGGAAGATGGTTATAATATCCACGCATGATTTTAAAAGAACTCCGGGTTCTGAGGATATGGTGGAGATCATAAACGAATCCTTTGATTCAGGCGCTGATATCGCAAAGCTTGCCGTAACGCCGAACTCGCTTGAGGATGTGCTGCGGTTGTTCGATGTTACCCTGCATGCTAAAGATGCGGTGTGTACGATAGCCATGGGTGAGATAGGCAGGCACTCGCGCGTTATTGCGCCGATCTACGGCTCTATCATGACCTACGGATATGTTGAGAGCGCAACAGCCCCCGGGCAGCTCAGGGTGGATGAGATACGGTCGATATTGAAGAAAATAGCTTGAGTGAGATCATGAAGAGAATATACATTCGGATAATCGGGTTCATAATGTGTATTCCATTTATATATGCACTGTATTTTTGTACAGTCACTCAACCCACACTACTAATTATACCATGTATCCTGGGTGGCTCAACTTTAGCACCCTACGTGGTTATTGCATTAGCTATCGGTCTTTACCTCCTGATTACAGGTTAAAGCAGACATAAAAAAATTAATTGAAAAAATCTGATAAGGGTTTGTAGTAAAAATAGCAGCCATAATTTAACTATGAGTTAGAGCTATTATTGAGATCAAGTAGAGTGGCTTCAAAGAGTGGTTCGAGATAGGTAACAATTGAAGAGGTGATAATTCATTCCTGATTGGCCAGTCATCTGATTAGCCGTTTAGCCCTGCATTTTAACCCATTTTCCCGATTCATCTTTTTTATACTCCTTTTCAACCGCGGCCCATGCTACTTTGAACGCAACTTCCTCGCTCGATTGTTTCTGGCCGCCTCTTCTTTTCTCAGGCTCTTTGTACTGCTCCCATGCATTGTTGAACGCCTCCATGAATATGTGCTGTGCATGCTCTGGTAGGTTATTGCGGACTCGTTCAGGTAAATCTTTTAAACTGTTATAGTATGGCATTTGCTCCACTCCCAATTATCTTTTAGTTTAAAGCCTTTTGATATCCTAAATCAGGATTTAACTCCCATTAGACTTTAACATAATTATCATTAATATCCGGTCTATAAAAGGACTATGGTACGTTCTATACCTTAACATGAGAAAATACCAGACGAAAACCGAACTTCAAACCCACAGCTGAAAACATCTGTGATAAAAATAAAGTATATCTGTTGGTAAGCTGTAACTATCAGTATATACACAAATCAGTGTATATAAAGTAAAGAGTGGGTAGAAGAATATGACAAAATATGTAGTTGAATCAACGCACACTCCTGAAGAGTGTTTGCAGGCGCTTGATAAAATGCTTGAGAAAGGAGAAGATGTACTTAAACAATTCGCTTTTGGGTGCAAATCTGGTGAACATACAGGCTGGGCATATATAGATGCAGATAGCAAAGAAGAGGCATTGAAAATAGTACCAGAATTTTTAAGAGATAAAGCGTGTATCCATGAAGTCAGCATATTTACTCCCGAAGAAATAAGAGCGGCTCACGAAAAAGTATAATTTTTTTTCTTTTTTTTCATTAAAATTACTTGAAATTTTTCTTAATTTATAGCCTCTTGCCATTTCACCCCGGCTATCCTATAATTAAACCACCCTATCACCTTAACTCACTTATAAAAATAATCCGTAAACAAATCTTAAAAACAAATAGACCACCAACAACCAAATTAAAATAATAATTGCAGCAATATGAAGTATTGCTCCTCGACCGTATGAACATCAGAATTAATATCAGGATGCGGGGGATGGGATTCGAACCCACGAACTCCTGCGAGACAGGATCTTAAGTCCTGCGTAATTTATGGCGTAAGATTTATTGGTAAGCAAGCTAATCTAAGCACATGAAATATGCACCCGAGTTCACAACCGATATTGCAGGAAAGAATGTAGATATAGTGAAAAATTACAGGCGCGCTCTTGAACTGCAGCAGCTTGGTAAGCTTACAGTTAATGGTTATCTCTGGAAGATATACACACTTCTGGAATACTTCAAGTTCAAGCCCGCAAGTGAGATCACAAAAGATGATATTCAGGACTACATCATTCACAGGCGCAATAATAACAAGCAGCGCACCGTGAACGGTGATATCATTGCTCTCAGGAAGTTCTATGACTGGCTGAAACCGGGTAATGATTACTTCTCAGATATCAAAGTGAGGCAGCCGAAGAACTATTTACCTGTCGAGCAGCTTATCACGCCAGAAGATGTCAAAAAGCTGATCAGCACATGTAAGAGCCAGAGGGACCGCGCTATTATCATGCTGCTGTGGGATTCTGGATGCAGGTTGAATGAAGTCCTGAGCCGGAACATTAACCACATACAGCCTGACGAACATGGCGCCACAATGATAGTGAGCGGCAAGACAGGAATGCGTAAGATCAGGTTAATAGATTCTCTACCTGACATTAGGCTGTGGCTTAATCAGCATCCGCTAAAAAATAATCCAGATGCACCGCTGTTTGTCACAGAAAGGCGCTATGACCACAAAGAAGCTAAAGTCACGGCTGAGCGCAGGGTAGATCAGCGCACGGTCCAGAACATGCTTAAAACTGTGAGTAAATTAGCAGGGATCAACAAAAACGTTCACCCTCATGCGCTCAGACACGGCAGGCTTACTTTTTTCGTAAAACAGGGCTTCCTGGAGTCAGAGCTAAGGATCCTTGCAGGCTGGGAGAAAGAAAGCGGCATGCCTGCTACCTATGTTCATCTTGCAGGCGGTGATGTTGATCGGAAGCTCCTGGCTAAGAACGGCCTGATCACGGATGATGAAGAACTGATATTCAAGACTCTTAAGCCAGGGAAGTGCCCGCGCTGCACTGCCGAGAACCCTGTAGATGCTAAATTCTGCAGTGTCTGCGGGTTGGTACTCAATAAGAGTGCTGCAAAGGAGATTGAAGAAAAGAGCCAGACCATCCCTGAATTGTTTGCACTGCTGCAGAAGGACCCTGAAATCCAGAGATTACTTGCCAAGCACTTACAGGCATGAATTTTCTCGTCAAAAACATAACCTGTCGAGCGTGTTTAGCTTTAAAGAGCTTATATTACACCTGTAATACAAAGAAACGTTTAAAAAGCTTAGTTTTTGAATTAGAGGGCTATACATGGCAATAGTAAGTAAATAATTAAATAGTTAAACACGTATTATTACAGTGGAGGAAACATGAAATATACACGAACAATTCAAGCGCAGCACGGGTCGTATGTCTCCGTTTTACCGAAGCCCCTTGTAGAGTTGATGGAGCTTCGGGCCGGCGACAAAATCGTATTCAGGCTGCTAAAAAATGGGAAGAAGATTGTGGTTGCGCCGGTCAAGCCTGCCAAGACCAAGGCCGATGCAACACACGCAAATCACGTGGATGTGACCGCGGATGATATATTACCCTTGTAATATCATAAACTTTTGCTTTTTGGTGGCGGCATGTTGACCCTAACCCCGGACCAGGCCCAAAAAGCGAGGGCGCTCGCGGGTACAAATGAAAAACTACTCCCCGGTTTTAGCCCTTTAGAGCGCGCCTTTATTCTGACTTTAAAAGAATATTTAGGTGATAGCCTTTGCGGAGGTTGCGAAGTACCGCTGTCGGCTGAGTACGCAGTGAGTGACGTGGGGCGGCCAGATGAGTGGCCGGAGTGCCAGGCCTGCAGAAGGGCAGTCCAGGCAGCAAAAAGGGGTTTAAAATGAGCCGAGATGACATAGCTAACACACTCTCTTTCTTTTTTAAATACAGCCCCGTGCTAGAGATTAGAATACCCAAGGCGAAGCTGAACGGAAAATACGAGACAACAATAGCGGGATACTTTAATAACCTGGATAAAGCAGTCCAGAGCGTAATAAAATATGATACCAAAGTACCAGGGATATACGTTACTCTCAACCCCGTGAACCCGGCGTTACTATCCAGATGCAGCAACCGTCTAGACGAAAACTCTAAATTGACCACATCTGACAAGGACATACTCAAGAGGACGTTTTTGTTAGTGGATATAGACCCCATACGGCCTGCGGGTATATCTTCAACCGATGCAGAGCACAACGCGGCAATAGCAAAAGCCTATCACATCCGGGAAATTATGGCAAAACATGGATGGGCTGATCCGGTCGTTTGTGATTCGGGGAACGGTGCAAGCCTGATATACCATATAGACCTACCAAACAACGAAGAAAGCACCCAAACCGTCAAGAAGTGTCTGGAGGCATTCGATCTTGTTTTCGGTGATAAGGAAGTAGGGATTGACTTGACGGTATTTAATGCATCGCGGATAGTCAAGCTCTATGGGACTGTCGCCAAGAAGGGAGATAGCACCGCCGAGCGGCCGCACAGGGAGAGCAAGATACTGGAGGTACCTGCAGAAATAAACCCTATATCAGTAGATCAGATCGGTGAACTGATAGCAGTTATACCTGTGGAAGAAGAACACAAGCCAGACAAGGGATATTCCAATGGCTTTGACATCCAGGCCTGGATGAAGCAATACGATATAACAGTCGCTTCCACTAAGCCATGGAATAGTGGCACTATGTACGTTTTGGATAAGTGCCCTTTTGATGCGAGTCATAGATACCCGGATGCAAGTATCATACAAACGCAATCCGGGGCATTAGTTTTTCATTGTTTTCACAACTCATGCGCAAAGCATGACTGGAGGGCATTGAGAGATAAGCTAGAGCCGAACAGAGAAAAGAGAGGAAGTGAACCGCGTGAGAAGCAGAAGGCTAGTGGAAGCAAGGGCAATGGAGATTCGCAGGCTAGCGCACTCATACACTATGTCGAATCGAGTGATGTCGAGCTATTTCATGACGACGTCCTGAAGCTGTATGCGCGGATCAAGATCAATGGTGTCAATAAGATACTGTCCCTCAAGTCGCAGACCTTTGGAAGCTGGCTGTCAGGGAGGTATTATAGAGAGACTGGCACTGCGCCCGGGAGCGATGCTATCAACAGTGCATTGAGCGTAATTAAGGCAATAGCAGAGCACGACGGAAAGCAGTACAATCTATCCGTGAGATGCTGCTGGCACGATGGCGCCATCTGGTATGACCTGGCAGACTGGACAGCAGTCAAGATAACAGCGCAGGGCTGGGGGATTATGAAGGATGTGCCTATCCTGTTCATGACGCTATCGCACATGAAAAGCAGTAGTCCTACTCAAAACGCACCTATCGCAGAGGTGAAGAAGATACTTGAGTTTATCCCTATCAAAGATGAAGGGGAAAAGCTGCTATTCCTGGTAGCTCTTGTGTCTTACTTTATCCCGGATATCGCTCACGTATGCTTAGTATTTTACGGCGAGAAAGGCGCTGCCAAAAGCACTGTGAATGCCCTCATCAAGAGGCTTGTGGATCCGAGCGCCTTATCTCTCCTCTCCCCTGCCCCACGATAAGAAAGAGTTTGTACAGCAGCTGGCGCACCATTACTATGCCCCCTACGATAATATCACGTCCCTGCAGACATGGCAAAGCGATATACTCTGCAGAGCTATCACTGGCGATGGCATAACAAAGCGTGAGCTCTACAGCGATGATGAAGATTTTATCTACAAGTACAGGCGCTGCATAGGGCTTAACGGTATTAATGTAGTGGCGACTAAACCTGATCTGCTGGATAGGAGCGTATTGATAGGGCTCGAGAGAATACCAAGAAACAAGCGAATACCGGAAGCTAAATTCTGGGCCGCCCTTGAAAAAGTACAGGGAGAGATACTGGGCGGGATATTCACGGCAGTGTCAAGGGCCATGGCGCTGTATCCTTCTATAGAGCTTGATGAGTATCCCCGAATGGCAGACTTTGCTGTGTGGGGATGTGCGATTGCCGAGGCGCTGGGATATGGTATGGATGCTTTCCTGGATGCATATGATGCTAATATCCGGGCACAGAATCGGGAGGCGCTGGAAGGCAGCATTATAGGTGATCTGATTCTTAAGTTCATGGGGGACAGGACAGAGTGGCAGGGTACACCCTCCGAGCTGCTAATCGAGCTTGAGTTGCTGGGTGAAGCATGTCGAGTGAATACCAAGGCCCAGGGATTTCCGAAGGCGGCCAACACACTGACCAGGCGGTTAAACGAAATAAAAACAAACCTGCTGGAAGAAGGCATAATATTTGTGGCCATTCGAGATGCCCAACAGAGAACTATACAGCTTTCACGTTCCCCCTTACAAACTGCGGATAATACCGTCATACCGTCATTACCGTCATTTCCACGAGCAGGAGACAATGACGGTATTGATGACGGTACCAAAAATGAAAAGAATAGTATCGTCATTCATGAGGGTGGGACCAGAGACGTGACGACACCAAAAATAGTATCGTCATTAGTATCGTCATCAAGAAAACAAGAACCTGCAACACACCATGACGGTATGACGGTAATGACGATATTATCCAAAGTATCTAAGGGGGAGCCCTCACAGATCGATAAGCTGAAATTAGCTCGCAATCGCATCCTGCGAGATTACGGCTACCAACCAATAAACGCAAACGCCATGGAAGAAGAAGTCAGGTACTTCATAGGCGACATGTGGAGGGAACATAAGCTTACGATGTCCCACGAGGAAGCAGAGCTGCTAATCAAAGCCGCGATTACAGATCGTGACAGGGGGCGGTGAGACTATGAGCGGCGACACCTTCATGAATTGGCTGAAAGGCCAGAAGAAACGTGATGATCCAGTTGGCGACTTAGCAAGGGATGTGCTTCAGGACTCAAGAACCAGACGATTCACAACATATCTCCAGCTAAGGCGATACCTGGATAGCCGGGGGGTGCATAATTGTGTTAGTGAGGCGTGTAGGAGGGCGAATGATGAGTATCAGCATTCTAAAAGAGGAGATTAATATGATCCGCTCCTGCTCACTCCTTGCCTGCTCGAACTGCCCGCACAAGGAAGCCTGTCCTTTTTCTGGCGCTTTACGCGGCGAGAAAGGCATGTCAACGGCTATTATTATTTTAGAATCTTATTTTAATCATGCCCCTGGAGCCGGGGAAGGCGTGGAAGGAGGGCGTTATGCACCCAAATTGTAACCCTAACAGTGACCAGAGTTGTGACCACAACCCAGCTAAGAAGCGCGGCCGCGGTAGACCAAAGGGGTTGATACGGGTCAGTAGGTCTACGCATGGCGGTTTCACCAAAGATCCCATGCGCCTGCTCGATTTCTGGAAGAAGAACAAGCCAGATGTTGCTAAATTTGTTGAGGATGTATCCGAGTCCTTCAGACGGCAGCTTGACTGGGAACCAACGGACCCGCGCATGACTGAGCTCCTTTTCCTTTCGATCCAGATCGCTTCCCGCAATTTAATGACTGACACCGCAGCCGCAGCAGATTTCAAGCGGGCAGTGAAAGATTCAAAAACAGGCGCAGTCGTGAGATGGAGGGCGCACCATCTGCTCACCCCGATATTGAAATTCGATGTCAGGATACATGAAAAACTCAAGAATTTTGGGTTGTATGCTGAACAGGGGCCGCGCTACAACATGGAAGATTTGTATAAATTATTAAAAAGTAAAAATATAGAAGGAGATGATACATTTATGAAAATACTGGCGATCATGGCCACAAAAATGAGTGATCGAGAACCAGCGGAGGAATAGATGACGTTCAGATTCGAAATCTATTCCAAAAGTTCCGATGGTTTCGGGTCAGGAAGCTACGCGCCACATCTGCTGCGCGGGGCGTCCGTCCAGATCGAGCGCTCTTTGACTGAGGGCGACATCCTGAAGATCACCTCGAAGCGAAAAGATATGGATCCGCAGATCGACAAGACCAGGCCGGTCAGGTTCTATAAAGACAGTGTAAAGCTCTTCGATGGGCTCCTCAGGGCCCCGGAGTACACGCAGCAGTACAACAAACTGAGGACGCTGACCACAACAGCCTATTCCTGGGAGAAGGAGTTGAACTCAATTCGATTGCCTCCAGCCGGAGTCGATTATATCGATAAGTCGATCAATTTCATCTTCAATGATCTCTGCAGGATCAGCAACGATTACGGTGTCACGAAAAAATCCCTCTACAGATACGATACTTCAAAAATCCCTTATTACGGCGAACTCTCTGGTGTCTTCGAAACTGAGATCACAAGAACGTATAGCGGCAGCATCTGGTCTGCGATGCAGGATTTAACGCAGGCGCTGGATACCGCTTCAGTCAATCATGTCTGGGAATTTGCCTTGCGGGTAGACGCGCTGCAGTCTGATTTTAATATCTATATCGTTCCGATGCTGCTGAAAGTAAGTGATGCTGATGCAGCTGCAACCTTCACGGATCCGAAGCTCATCCTTCCAAAAAACACCTGGCGAGACTACCGACTCATAAATTTTATGGACGTGTGGGGGGCAGGGCTGCTGAAAAACCAGATCTACGCGCCGACCCCGATACTGAATGAAACGGCCATCCCAACCAACGAGGAGTACTTCAACGCAGCGGTTCAGCCGTCGGCGCGCCACTACCTGCTGGTCACGGTCACAAACCCAACTGGCACAGACAAGACCGGGAGCATACTGATCAATGGCTCTGACGATGCTTACCCGCCGCCACCGAACGAACTAAGTGAAAGGTTTTTCCTGCAGATCCCTGCGTACACGGCACGAACACACTTCACGGACCACCGTTATGCCGGCCTGGCAACGGGCGCGCTGAACAGCTTCAGAGCGGACTCGCTCTCAGGATGCACCTTAAAGGTTGAGGAGGTACTGCACGGGGTCGCCGGCCGCAGCATCAACGCCTTTGGCCTGAAGCGAAAATCGGTTATCGACAGCTCACTCGATAGCCAAACCAGAGTGAACGCCCGCTCTGACAAGGCTGTGCGGTTGTACCACGCGCCATTGATCTACCTGGAGGGCAACATCAAGGAAGACTATGCGGTATTTTCAGACCTGGTCGGGAAGAGGGTGGACTTTTACGATAACTTCTCAGGCGCTATGGAAGCGTTTGTCTGCACGAAGCAGCGGCTCACATTCGCCGGGACGCAGGCCAAAATGAGGATCGAGGGGATGCGATACAACATCGACTGGGAATATTCAGAATAGATTAAAGTCATAATATAATGACAATATAGAAAAAGAAGGAGAATAAGAAAATATGCAATCAAGCACAAAAACAAGACAACTTGAAGACGAGATCAGAAGTAAAGACGCCGAGCTCAAGAGGCTGCAGGCACAGCTAGACGCTGCAGAGGCTGAGAAGAGGGCGCCGCTGATCAAGCGGATCATCGATGCCGCGCCTGTTTTCCGAGAGGATGACTTTACGGGCTGGACCACAGAACACCTCACAGATCTCGCGGACCGGGTGGAGAGGCATAATGACATAAAAGCGAGGATCAACGATGCATACGCGAAAAAGGCGGGTGTCTGAAATGCAACTAAATAAAGAAACCATCAAAAAACTCGAACGGCTGAAGGCCGAAGCTGAAGCGAAGATTTCAGCAGCGAGAGCAGATATATTGAAGTATATCACCCTGGATCCGAAATATTCCGTTATAATTGATCCGTCGTATCGGGAGGAGGCGAAGTCGATCTCTGAGACTATGTTCGCCCTGCGCCAGGAGAGTGTTAAGCTCGAGAAGCTGATCGATGCAGTCAAAGAAGCCGCCAGAACTCTGGACGTTGGAAACTTTGAGTTCGGGGCTGAGCGAATGCGGTACGTTAGCTCGATCGCAACCAATGATCAGACACTCAAGCAGGGTGTGATTAAGGGCGTCCTGTCAAGAGAGAAATGCGCTAATCTCGAGGCTGCCATAACAGAGGCTGAATCAAAGTTGAAGAAGCACGATGAGGTAACGGCTCCGCTGGTCGCCAGGCTTGATGCGATCCCGGACTTCCCGCTACCTGCACCGCAGCGGTGAGCTATGGGGGGGCAGAAGAGGCACAGGATAGAAACACGGCAGCATAAACTCCATCCAAAGGGGTGCAAGGTCAACGACCTGACGAAGAAGCCTGGCAGCAACTGGTGGATACGGGAGGATTCGAGGCGCCGCCGAGAGCGATAACAAAACTTGATATCCCGCGGGTTCGGTCCTTTAGCCTCCGTGCCCGCGGAATATCAGGCATTGGATTTTTACACTGTTCCTGAAACTTAAGCCAAAAATCTAAAAAAAATTTTGGTGACGGGTACTCAATTTTACATAGAAAATTCTGCTAAAGTTTCCAGGCGATTTATGGGGATAGGATAACGTGGGTCGTATCAGCTTGTACCAGTGGCAAAAAAAGGAGCTACTTCATCGTAATAAACATGATAGCAGCAGGGGTAAGGAAGAGGATAGTCATAAGAATAACCAGGATAGCTATTGCATACGGCGACACTTCGGCCCGTTCATCATTCGATACTTTACGCAGCCTGGATACGATATTGAGATTATTCATAATTGATCACCCCTGACAACTTCATTTAATCAGCCTGCTGCATGTATCAGTGGCAAAAAAGAGAGGTACTACCCCCGGTAATACTCATCATATGCGCGGCCGAGATAGCAGACAAGATTCTTGTGGCACAGTTCAGGGAGATAGCACCGTGGATTAAATACCAGGTTGCAATATTGACAATTCAGATACAGGTCATTTCGATCTTTAGCATATTTAGTGATGGGAGCCATAATGATCCCACCTGGCAACTTCATTTAATCAAGTAGCCAGCAGCAAAAAAGAAAGAGACTACTGACCTGCAGGACCCTGCAGGATATAAGCTCTGCAGTATCCGCCCATGATGTACGGCTTTGGGCTCTGCATCCCATGAACAGTGGCTTTGGTGTAGCAGGCGCAATCCACCCGGCACATCATCTTTGAGAGGGGACAGAACATGTGTTCACGGTCTTTGTTCTTCCGCTCAGCCTCTTCAATCACGTCTGCAAGGGTTTTCTCGATCTCTTCTACACACTCTTCTATTGATTTTGGATTATTCATAATGATCAAGCCCGGCAACTTCATTTAATCGCCCGCTACCCGGTGGCAAAAAAAGAGCAAAGAGGATGAGATCTATTCCGTTTTTTGATTCTCCAGGCGCCAGGGGATTTCTCTTGAGATCACACCGAGGTTGGAGGAACACATCTCCAGGTAGGATTTCATAGCGGACGCTGCAATATCCTCTGCGCTTTCTCCCGTCATGGTGGTATAGTTCCTTAAGAACACATGATACTTGCGCGGCAGCCTGATGCTTACACAGATCTCTTGTTCTGCACTTGCTTTATCTGTTTTGTTTTTTTCACACATTTTAATCACCTTTTTGGATGTAGCCATACAGCTACACACCTGATAACTTCATTTAATTTGTTTTCCCACCCGCTATCCCGGCGCCCGGCAGGAGGGGGGGCTTTCCCCTCCCTTCTTCAAGCTCTTTACCATTCCTTTCAAGGAGATAGCACTCTACCGTCTTACGTGGCAGGTTAAGTACTCTTGCGATCTTCTCAAGGGGCGTTCTCATCCTGTGCAGCCTGTCAATCTCTTGCTTCTGATGTGTATGTAAGTGATGGCGTTTCTTCTCATAGAGGTGATACGTTACCGTCCTATAGGGCAGGTTAAGCACCCGCGCTATCTCTTTAGGGGGCGTTTTCATCCCGTACAATCTATCAATTTCCTCTATCTGGCATCTATGAAGGTGATGATATTTGCGGGTTGGCTCTCCTGGTGCGAGCCTCCAGATCGTGGAGATATTTTTATCGAGCCTTGCGGCTACCTCCTGGATCGATGCTCCGCTCTGAAACAGGTTATATGCTGTTACTTCCTCTTCAATGGTCATCGGCGGCCTTCTTTTGGACACTTCGACCATCCCAATGACCTTGTAGTAGTGCATCAGCAGTGAATACTGCGCGTCTGCAGATCGAACCTCCTCGATGATTCTGATGTGGCCGGTGCTTTTAGTCCTGGCAAGGATGGTCACTTCCTTGAGTTGACGAGGATACCACTGCCTTAATGGGGCCCCTCTGGTCGGGTGTGGATCCAGTGGAGCGTGCTGGTCATCGAACAGAGGAACCTCGAATACAGGCAGATCTTCGCCCAGCGCCAGATCGGACATTACTCCACCTCTTCTTTCTTCGCGTACTCTACAGAGAGCTCAGTGATCGCGTTCCTGAGGATCTGCACTGTGTTGCGCTCTGAATATACGCCAGGATTCGCCAGAGCTTCTGACATCACACCGTATGCTCTGCACAGCCAGTCATGGAATGCATCCCTGGATAGCTTATGCTGGGCTTTATCAAAGACAGCATCAAGAGGGGAAGTGGTCATTTAGACCCCTCCCAGAAAGTAGCTCATATCCCTGGCGACCGCGATTTCATGTTTACAGTGGTTGCCTTTCTTCGAATCAGGACATGAGCAGGTGATATCCCGTTCCGTGACGTTGACTCTGTACCTGTGCCTGTTCTTGCTGTTCACTGCCTCGAAGAACTCAAAGCGGTTCAGGATGGTGATATCTGCTGACCGTGACAGTCTGCCCAGCATTCCCGGATCCGAGACGTTCATGAAAACGCGATCCTTTCGCATCATCTACATCACCACCCGAGAGTTGCATGCCGGGCAGTCCACCTTATTATCTGTCACGAATTGTTGATAGGTGTCTATGCCACGCTTCCGATGGCCACAAGCAAATACTATCAAGATGATCCGGGAGAAGTATTTCATAACTTCTCCCCTGCATTACGCAGCATCTGTTCGAGCTCGCGCATCTCGTCAACGTACTCTCCCCACTTCAGCATCGATGCTGGATCGAATGGGTCTGGTATTGGCGCTTCGCGTGCACGCTTGATGAAATGTTCTCGTATCTGTTCTCGCTCTGACGATTGAGCGAAAGGCTTAATTCGATTCGATTCTATATCCATGGTTACGTCTCCTAAACAGACGGTAAGCGCATCTTCGGCACTCGCAGGATAGTACCCCTGCGACTGCTTGCGCTTCGGAGTCCTTTTGACTCACCCATGGAAACTTCATTTAATTGCATTCCCCACCGTGTGGCCTCAGGTACTCACCTGAAGAGGTCCCGTAAAGCTCTTAGTCTCCGTTCCTGGCGCTGGAACCTTGCAGCTTGATTGTTCATCGAACAGTCCAGCGCGCGGCGGATCCTCTCGTCCACCGAATGGATATTGTACTCGCCTGCAGCGATGTAGCAAAAGCCGTTCACTGAATCGGGACATGGATCGTCGGAATTGCATTTTACAAACGGGCTGAATACCTTTCTATCGGGTACAGGGCCATCACCAGTACACGGTTTGTTGGATCTCTTATACTCACGAAAGACGCTGTTAACCTGGCACCAGGTTGTCCTCTCGTTGTAATCCGACCAGCTGGCTTCAGCATGGATTATGGCACAGATCTCATCAACGCTGTAGCCGCAGAACTTCAAGAAGCCTGCAAGCCAGAGGCGGGAATAGTGATCAGGATCCTCTGAGTGCAGAATGTTGTTGAGCTCCTGCCGTTTCTCAAAGGATATGACCTTCGAGAGGCCAGTATCAGCTTTGCCCGTCATCTGCGCGTCCATATGATCACCCATCAAAACTTCATTTAATTTCATGCTCCAGGAGGGCAACAGCAGCCAACACTGGAGGAGGGGCAGCATCCAGCCATTTCTTCACTCGATAGTACCCCACTCAACGGGAGGATGGCGCTGTCTCCATTGCATATCTATAATTTACACTGTTAGAGAGTAAAATGCTCAGGATGCGATATAGGACGTTTTAAGCAAAAGAGTATGAGTGTATCGTCTGGCAGGAGAACGCTTGAAAGCTTTTAACGGCAGCCTGGAAAGAAATTGAGTTTGAGGGGTGCATGGCTCTTGCAATGGCTGTAAATAATACTATTGCATTGTAAAGATAATGTGAATACAACACGAAGTATAAGTTGCGAAATATATATATGCATGTGCGTTCCTATTTCGAACATGTTCATAAAATGGGCATATATTATTCTGATGGTTGCTTTGTTGCTGCCCCTCTCCGGATGCATCGGCAGCCCTGAAGTCGAGCCCGTCGCCGTTGATCTCGATGGGGCCGTGACCGGGCAGCCCGTGGCGACTGTGTCTGATGCCGAACGTGCCGATATAGCACGCGCTGAGGCATACCGCGCAGGGCTTGAGGGAAGGATCATTGAGGAAACGACGAAGTGGCGCAGGCTCGATGAGAGCTACGCCGAGGATATCAGGAGAATCAACAGCACCGATCTCACGAAATCGGGAAAGTTCATCAACAATGCTGAGAAGGAGCGGATGCTGTACAACAGCCTGAGACTTAACAACGTACTGCTCTACGATATTGAGATAAGCAAACTCGCCCTGTTCATAACCCATCTTGAGGAACTTGAGAGGAGCCAGGCTGGCTATGATATCGGGAAAGCTGAGAGGACGGGCATTGCGCTCAGGGAATACAGGAATGGGTACGAAGCGCTTAAGCGGCTGCGGAATGAGGAAAAAGACAAGATATTCAACCTGCCTATGCAGGCCGTGCCCGGAGAACTCTACAACATGGTTACGCTTGGCGACGATACGCATTATAAAGAAGGGTTCAGGGGATCCGGGCCGAGTCTTGCTGACCCGGAGCAAATAAAAGGTATGTTCGATCTGCGCGAGATGGCGGATGAATATGATGGGTTAGTCAGATGACCCGCGAAGTGTGATCAGCCTTGCCGTGACCTGCCTGTGGCAGATCGCGCAACGCCCTATATCGCATCCTGGAGGCTCAACTGTGTAAAGGTTCTTTCAAAATGCAGCTTTTTGAAACAAAAAAGATAAGATCACGTCTCTGCTGCAGCCAGCCTCTTCTCCAGGTCTGCGATCTTGTGCTCCAAGGCAGTTATCTTTTCGAGGACAGGAATACGCTTCTCAAGTGAATCGAGCCTGTAATGCAAGCCTGTAAATTCAGATTTTGTTTCATTTCTGAGGCTGTTTATCTTGTCCTCGAGGCGTGCTATCTCAGATCTGATCTCGTTCCTGAGACCTTCCGTTTCTGATTTTGTTTCATTTCTCAAGCTGTCTATCTTCTCGTTCGTTGAATCGATCCTTGTGTTGATTGCCTTGAGCTCGCCTTTTATTTCGCTGAGCTCAGGCATCAGGACTTGCTTTATCCAGCCGGGTACTTTTTCTGCGGTCATATATCACTCATCTCTCTATCTCCGGACGGCTTAATCTTATGCTCGCCGGTTTCCTTCGGCTTTTTAGACCAGTTAACAAGCAGAAAAAAGTCCTCATTGCGCCTGCGGCGTGAACACGGCCGCATTGTCCTGCAGGAAGTCCTGCCTCGTTCTTCAGCAGCTAACCTGCGCGCCGTTGTGACGTGATGGGTGGAAACGTGAAGGCGATAGGCTGCCCCCGCTGAAAGCGGCGCTTCCACGGGTCTGGGCGAAGCCCGGCGCTGAATGATAATTTAGTTGCTGCAGATGGATTGACTAATAGTGCTACCACACAGGATGACGATACTATACTTCTCATTTATAGTACCGTCATCAATACCGTCATTGTCTCCTGCTCGTGGAAATGACGGTAATGACGGTATGACGGTATTATCCGCCGTTTGTAAGGGGGAACGTGAGTGATAAGGTATGCGAGGGATGGGATTTGAACCCACGAATGCCTGCGCAATTGGATCTTAAGTCCAACTCCTTTGGCCGCTTGGATACCCTCGCAAAGTATATCTTCTTTAACGATAATTTGTTATTGCGCCCTTTTTTTAGTTTTACGTAATATAAATCTTGTGTAGCGTTTCGAGTATAATCTTAAGTCCTGCACCTTTGGCCTCTTTTGTATTTGGCCGGGCTTGGTTACCCCCGCAGATGGCTATCGTAAATGTATCTTGGATTATTTTAAGTTAACGTATTACTCGATATAATTATGTATAACTCGATTCAATTATGGCATATGTCCCTGCCCTTTATTACGTTCTCGCGCAACGTTTTCATCCCTCTTACCAATATCTGCAGGAATAAGTGCGGTTATTGCGGCTTCAGGCGCATGATAGGAGAACCTGAGGCAAAACTTCTCTCCCCTACTGAAGTAATGGATACACTTAAAAGAGGCGCACTTGCAGGCTGTACCGAGGCGCTATTCACGTTTGGAGAGCGACCACACGAAGTTGAAGGCTTCATGCCCCTGCTAATGGAGCTGGGATATGATTCTATTATTGATTATCTTGTAGAGCTGTGCAGGCTGTCAATAAGACTTGGTCTTTTACCCCACAGCAACCCCGGCATACTTGAAGCATGGGAGCTAAAAAAACTAAAACCATATAATGCCAGTATGGGACTCATGCTTGAGACCGTGGGTATTATCGATGCGCACGAGGGCTGCGCAGGCAAAGATCCAGAACTGCGGATTAGAACTATCAGGACTGCGGGTGAACTGGGTATTCCTTTTACTACAGGAATCCTTGTGGGCATAGGCGAAACATGGGAAGACAGAGTGCGATCGATCCATGCTATCAGGGAGATCCATGAAGAATTCGGCCATATTCAGGAGGTCATTATCCAGAATTTTATCCCCAAGCACGGAACTAAAATGGCTTCATGCCCTTCTCCTGGATTAAATGAGATGAAAAAGACAGTCTCGATGGCAAGACAGATTCTTCCCGGGGATGTGGCTATACAGGTGGCTCCCAATCTGATCGGCCCGAAGGAACTGATAAGGTGTGGCGCCTCTGATCTTGGTGGGATCTCACCCCGGACTATCGACTATATCAATCCTGAATCCCCATGGCCAAACATTATGGAGCTGCAGGCCATGGTAGATCTTCCCCTGCGGGAGCGATTACCTGTATATCCGCAGTATATTAAAAGAAAATGGTACAGTAAAGAGATTGCGCAGCTTATTCACAGTCTTTCTGATGCTGAAGGTTTTCGTAAACCATATTAACAGGTATCGCATTTAAACCCCAAATTCAGGTGGTATTATACAGATACTACAAAGCTTTAAGGATGATGTCCTCGGGCATATCGAGACAGGAAACTGCACAATGGACGATGCGCAGGCTCTTTATAATAGTCCATCGTTTCTTTTTCCCCTTGCTGACAGGCTTAGAAAAAAAGCAGTAGGAGATAAAGTAACCTATGTGATCAACAGGAACATCAATTTTACAAACAGGTGCATCGGAACATGCAGGTTCTGCGCGTTCAGGAAGCCTGATGGATATATCTTATCCATACCTGAGATCCTTGGAAAGGTAAGAGCCGCAGTCAAGATCAATGCCACAGAGGTATGTATCCAGGGTGGGCTTCTTCCTGATCGGGACGTTCTCAGCTACTGTGAGATTCTTGAGGCGATTAAGGAAGAATTCCCGCAACTGCATATCCATGCATTCTCTCCCATGGAAGTGCACCATGCCGCCCGGAACAGCAATGTAAGTGTAAAAGAAGCGCTCTTGAACCTGAGAAAATCAGGTCTTGGCTCCATGCCCGGTACGGCTGCAGAGATACTCGTTGACAGGGTTAGAAAGGAGATATGTCCTGAGAAGCTAACAACCAGTGAATGGATCGATGTTGTCAGGAGTGCCCATAAATCGGGAATTCGCACGACTGCAACGATCATGTATGGGCATATCGAAAACCTGGAGGAACGGATCGAGCACATTTTAATAATCCGTGATCTACAGAAAGAAACGGATGGTTTTACAGAGTTTGTACCCCTTCCATTTATGCCATCCAATAACAGCCTGGGCGCAGGAAAGCAGATCTATTATGGGTTCGAGGATCTAAAATTCCATGCGCTTGCCAGGGTACTCCTGTATCCACATATCAGGAACATCCAGGCAAGCTGGGTAAAGCTCGGTAAGAAACTGGCACAATCTGCTCTAAACGCCGGGGCGAATGACCTGGGAGGAACACTGATGGAGGAGAATATATCCAGGAGCGCAGGTTCAAGAAATGGAGAGTACATGGCGCCGGAGGAGTTTGAGCACCTGATAAGAGAGATAAACAGAATACCCCAGCAGCGCGATACATTATATAGATCTATAAATGAGACCATAGCATAACTTTTTCATAATCCAGCAGCATTATAATCTATCCTCATGGTCTCTTAAGCATCAAGGGTTGCGCCCCTTGAGCACTTAATTATAACACTATTAGTCGAGTTTAAACCCCATGATTATCAAAAGAAAGACGAGTACTGGCTGGTGAATTAAATAAACTGTCAGAGAGTTTTTACCTAAGGATATGAATATGCCAGCCAGCTTGCTTTTAAATCTTCTATTTGCTCTTCTGGTAATATATTTCCCGGAATATGCACCAAGCAAAAGCACTCCAAGCCATGGTATCAGGGGAAAGTAATCGAATGTAGAAAAGTTTTCAGGTATAAGGCCTAACCATAACAGGTAAGGGAAATCGAATTCTGTTCGCTGTAAGTATAAGCCTGATAGTATAATCGATACCCCGGCAATTAAGTTGAGTTTACTGTATTTAATGAAAAATGGCACAAGAAAAGAGCTAACAGCAAAAAAATGCAGTATGCCGAAGTATATTGTTCTCTCTGGCACCAGTATGTAAGTAAAAAGAGTAATTAAAAAAGCAAAAAGCAGAAGCTTTAACCCTCTTACAAAATATCTTTTGTTAAAATTCTTACTCTTCTCATAGCTTATATAGGCAACAACGCCTGATAAGAAAATAAAAATAGAAGCTATTGATCTTGGAAAAATAAACCAGTAGAGATAACTTGATGATAAGTAGATCAGTCCGAAATAACTTAAAGTGACGGAATAATTAAACAAAACCATAAGAATAATATCAACCCCTCTGATAAGATCAATGGCCTGGATTCTCTCTCCATCTTTTAACAGTGAACCATACGTAGTCATATTGCCTTGAGCTATTTAGAGAGAATTATAATACATCCAATCCTTAATATAGTGGCATCCTACTGAACTAAAACACGGAAGAATAACTATGATAACCCTACCTTCAGATGAAAAAATCCATGGAATATTTAAAGAATGCTGTGAGAAACTGGATATTGATAGCTCCAGAAAAAATATGGAGGAGCTGGTCATCTACGATATGACCGATGGTACCAGGACGTCTACCGAACTTGATGGATCTGAGGCATATTTCGATGGTGGATTATTTGTCATGAGATTTATCCACTTTCTCAGAGTGCTGGGTGCAAAGAACAGCTATATCAATGTTATACACGAGGGACATAAGGAAAGAGTAAATTACAGTGATATATATGAGGGCATGCGGCGGCATGTTGAAATGTACAGGGAGTATTCCAGGAAGAACAATGTCAGGTTAAGGTTTGTGGGTAAATACGACAGCAGTATTGGCCCGAAGGATGCTGATTACGATCTGAGAGAGGATCTAAGAAGCCTTGAAGAGATAACTGCAATAAGCGCTGAGCATACCGTGCATTTCCTGATTAACTACTCTACTAGATGGGCTGCATATGAGGGAAAGGAATTTTTTAAAACACTGCCAGAGGCAAATGTAATCCTCAGGCATGCCAAGGGTTATGTGAACGGCGATATGTGGCTTTATGGAAAACTGGATAGCAACAGCTTTGTTTATGCCCAGAACGGCTCTTCTAACATAAACTGGAGCGATAGGCAGATTATTATGCTTATTGCCCTGTGTTTGAGAAGCATGCTGCTTAATAAAGGAACACATCTATCTAAGAAATACGAAGGGAATGAAAAAGATATAGTAAGGAAAAAAAGAGAGATTGAGCTTTCGTTCATCCATAGATCCTTTTACGATAGATCGATAGAAACAAAATTACAGAAAAGGGTTATTATTTTCAGCTCGTATGGCCCGGAGATCTATGAATTTTAAAACCCATCCCTCACATAAAATCCGCAAGCCCTTTCTGCTTCACCTTATCGCTCTCAAATAAAGACCTCATCTCAAGCTCAAGCAACTCCAGCCTCTGCTTTGTGTACTTTCGCACATTGTACTCATCCGCGATCCGAATCGATGTCTCAAGGTATTTCCTGACCGAGCCTTCATGGACCGTAAGCACGATATTCCCCCCGCACTTCGAGCAGTTCCCGCGCAGGGGAGGGCGCCTGTATTTGGCATTGCACTTGGTACACCTGACCTTCTGTTTTGAGAACTGGCGCAGGTTCCCGATCAGATCAGGCAGGAAGTGCGAGTTAATGATCCTCTCTGCAACATCCTGCGCATCCACAGCCTTTATCTTCCGGGCCAGGGCAAGCTGTGCATCCATCTTTTCGATCATGCTCCCGAGCGTTTTGTATGCACTGTTCTTTGGGCCTGCTGCTATATTCGTGGTATCATGAGTGAAGCCAAAGCCCTCATACTGTCCTGGCGTGCCAAGCCTTCCGCTCACAGTATCTATGAGCCTGGCAAGGTCTTTGGGATTCTTGTATTCCAGCGTTGCCTCATAGAACTCAAGAGGGTACTGGAAGAGCACATCTATGTTATGCGCCTCCTTATCGACTTCATTTGGATCGATGCGCGAGGTCAGCACAAGAGGCGCATCCATCTGTCCGCCTCGTTTATCTGGAAGATATGAGCGCGAGAAGTTCAGAAGACCATCCATCAAGAGCATCACGCAGTCCTCATCGCCGTCGCACTGAAAGGTAGTAATTCCCGAGCAAATGAGGCTGTGGTGGGTATCGACTGTCAGATTATATACATATTTATCTTGAGAGCTTATCTCTTTTCTTTCTACAACTTTATCAATGAACACATCTTCATCAAAACAGGTTCTTGACCGACCTTTCTTAGCCAGCCATTTTTTAAGCAATTCTTCAGCATGCTTCTGCTTTTCACCGAGGAAGCCTATGTCTTCTATGAATCTTCTTGCTTCGCTGCCATAAATCCTTATCTTATATGAATGGATCAATTTCGGTTTTCCATAGAATTTTAGAATGAGGTTGCTTTTTACAGCCCGTTCTTCCTCGTAGATAGAGTGCTTAATTCCAGAAAACATCAAAAGGAAAGACACACCATCTATCAGCCATTTATTTACTGAAGTTAAATTGACCTCTAACGTGCTCTGCAAAGAGCACGATCCATCTCCGGTGAAATAACCTCTCAAAAATGCACTTATCTTATCCTCTGGTAGAGAGTACACAAAGTTCGGAACCCTCTTTGTTTTCGCATCTTTACCGACTTTCAGTTTCTCAAAAAGTTCGTAGACAAATCTTGAGCATATCGTTACATGGTTTCCTGAAATACTGGGGCATAAGCCAAAAACAGCGTTTATTTTTTCTTTTAATATGCGTTTTGTCCATTCTTTAGTAGCGGTTACAGATACCTGATGACAATTGATTTGATTCTTCTTAATAAACCCTTCAGCTAAATAAAATCCTAACAGTGATAAGAAATCTTCATCCACGGTTATGCTGGGTTTTATAGAAACCTTATCTCTTCTGCTCCCTATCAGGTAATTTCCTGTATCGATTACGTCAGGATTAAATCTGTTGACCAGCTCTAACGGATATGATTTTCTGTAAATATAATTCGTAAATGTCTTATAACTCATTCCAAGATTTTTGCTTATCTGTGAAAGAGGTACATTCTCCTCGAAAACATCGCTTTCTGTCCTTATCATTATGTCTTCAGCGTCGCTTATCGAAAGCAGGTCGATGTTCTCTTTAGTTTCAACAGGAGGTCTTTTGAGGTTCCAGGGGATTAATAATTCATCTGCATACTCCGCCCTCACTTTTATTCCTGATTTATCCGGGAACGGATGATCTTTAGTCACGATTATCTTTCTACCGCTTTTCGTTTTTATTTCGATCAGCTTTTCAGGAGGAATATGTTTTGAAACATGGGTTATATCCGCCAGCTCGAATTTTTTTGTTTTTATGTTGAAAGCGAATGTTTTCAGGCCTTGTATCTCCTTGTATTCGGTTCCAAAATCATCTTTTTCTCTTTTGCCGGTAAGACCGTGTTCAACAAGCTCGCGAATCGTTAAAAGCTCAAAGCCATCTCCTCTGTAAATCAATAATTTTTCATCTCCATGGAAGCAGTTACGTCTCTTTGCAGCATGGAAGAAGGGATGGGCATAGCCCACGGATGCGGACGTGAACCCGACCAGACGCCCGAGCACGCCTGCCGATGTATGGGGTGCAAGCCCTATTACCAGCTCTCCGATCAGGTCATCAATGCTGCCCAGAGAGTAATAGGGCTCTACTTTATAATATTTTGTCAGGAGGTCATCAATGAACCCTGCAGTCTTTAAGAGGTATTCAGCGCAGTCTTTTGAGACGATAATATCCTGGACTTTAAGCTCAAGTACCTGGTTCTTCTCAGCAAGCGGTTTTCCATGGATATCATACATATAACCGAGTTGCTTTAATTTTTCCACAGTAACGCCTATCTCATCAGGCCTGATATGCGTAAGAGGCAGATCCGATAGATCGTATCTCACAGTCCCGTCCTTGAACATCACGATATCATGTTTTGCGCGCAAAATCCCCTTCTCAAGCGGCTCAGGCGTCTTGTGTTTTGATGTAAGCCCTAAAACACCTTTTATCGATTCAAAAACATCCCTCTCGCCCACATTACTCAGGGCAAGCTGGTACTCTGATTTAAAGTCGATATCCATCTCTGTGACCGATGTCGTCTCTTTTTTACATTTAGGGCACAGGGGCTTATTTACCTCTATATTGCAGGATGGACATCTAAGCAGCAGATGCGTGAACTCACCGCATTTGCACCTGTTCTTGAATGTGCGGATTTTACACAGAGGACAGATGCGCTCACCTGCCTGGACTGTTATCGTACCTATCTTCTCTTTCTGGACAGATAGCCCGACTCTGAACTCGCTATTCTTTTCCTCACCGTTATCGACATAATCCTTTGCGCTCTTAAGTGAGCGCCTCCTCCCTCCTGCCTCGCCGATAGGGAAAAGCACATGAGGCGCAGGCCTCATCTCGCGCTTATCAGACTTCTCAGGCCTCCCCATCCTGCCCCCGATCCTTGTTGGTGCCCTTTTTCTGATCGTGATACCGCTCACTTTTGAGACTGTATCCATGATGTTAGATTCCGGCTCAGTCCATGTTTTGTTCAGGCTGCAATCAAGCCCGAGGCACCTCAGGAGAGGAAGGGGCTCCTCAATATGGATCTGCCTGTCGCGTACTTTATGGGGCACAAGAAGTATCTCAAGTATGTCTTTTATTTTATCATCAAGAGGAAACGAGACTATTTCAGCGTATATACCATTCTTCTGTATGTACTCTGCAAGCTCAATATACTGCTCTATGCTGATATCATGCCAGAGATAGGTATATTTTGGATGAAGCGGCACCGCATAGGTATCGGATAAGGAAAGTGCGGTTTTTTGATCTGGATTTTTCAGGTCTCCAGGTTCTATGGATGTTCTTGCCCCGAGTTCCTGTATCCACCACTCATAGCAGTATGAGGATGGCGCAAGGGGGTGGTTATTCTCAAGAAAATCCCCGAAGTTTATTAAGAGCTCACCGATATCAAGGATCACCTGTACTGACTGCCTTATCCTGAGGGCCTCTTCCTGGGTATCCACCCTCAGAACATCCCCGTTGAGCAGGCGGACAGTTGGCCCTTCAATCGTATCCACAGGCGCTATGCCTGCAGCTTTCCCCGGCCGCTCTACCTTGATCTGCGTGCCTGCTGCGATGAAATCTGCCATAATTACCATTGTGGCCGGGCTGATGCCTGCAGCGGCAAAACTTGTATTCCTGCTTCTTCCGTACCTGAGCCTGAATCCCCCTGGCATTGATGGGTATGAAAAAACAGGCCTGCCTGCTATCAGGTCCTGCAGGTACTTGTCCTTCGGCTTAAGTACTGCCGAGGTATCATCACTTTTAACCGTAACATTAAATTTATCAAGCCAGTCCCAGCCATCAAGCCTGAGCTTATCAACATGTTTTTTCACTTTCGGGGCCTTGAGGGCTATGCCTTCTGCAATGACAAGCGCCATGCCGCCGCGAATCCTGTTTGTCTCAATACGCGGAAGGTCGCGCCTTCCCTCAACCTCTGCCTCTTCTGTGGGCTCACCGTCTATGCATATAGGACAGTTTTTCACGATAAGCCGTATCTCGTTATCAGAGGGCAGGTACTGGAGATTGGCAACCCTGCGGTACGCTGTGATCTCCTCAACATACCGCTCAACCTCCTCAGGTCTCGGAATAAACGGGCTAATCCCCAGGCTCCTGCGCACATAATCTGCAGCAAGGACTGATAGTGCCTGTGCAGTACCGCCTGCACTCCGGATAGGGCCTGAGTAATATATACGGATATAATCCGAGCCGTCATCATTCTTTGAGAGATCGATCCTGGCAATACCTTCAATCGGGGCAGCTACCACTCCCTCTGTGAGAACTGCAACTGCTACCCGCACGGCTTTATCAATAGCATCTTTTTTAGATTCAAAGCTTGAGATTTTCCCACCTGCCACATCAAGGCCCACCTGCAGGGCAGCCTCTTCACGCGACATGGTCATCTCAAGTTCCCGCAGTCTTTTTGCAACCCCCTCCACGCCAATTAGCTTCTCGACCCGGTCAGCCAGGTCCTTTGCAATGGGTATCTCTATTTCTGGCCTTGGGTCGGCGCCGTTCGCTCGCGCACGGTTGGCGAGGGCGATGGCGCGGTTAAGTTCGGATTCGAGGGTGTTGAAGTAGGCGAGCATTGTGTCGCTGGCGGTGAATTTCATTTATTGAGCCCCCAACATTCCTTATTTTTTCGGATTGATTGAAACTTATTA
Organism: Candidatus Methanoperedens nitratireducens; assembly: GCF_000685155.1. Classification (GTDB taxonomy): domain Archaea; phylum Halobacteriota; class Methanosarcinia; order Methanosarcinales; family Methanoperedenaceae; genus Methanoperedens; species Methanoperedens nitratireducens. The sequence continues at coordinate 646,019 of NZ_JMIY01000001.1, read as the reverse complement.
AAAATTCTCTGTTTGATAAACATTACATGCTGATTTCAGGCTAAAATGAGATAAAGCTTGTCGTGATTATCAATTGCCTAAAAATGTTCGTAAAATCCACGTCATCCATATTCATCAACCGCGAATCAGAACAAAACCACCTTGAGTAGGAATACTCAAAAGCACGCCCGCCTTCCCGTCCATCCTCCAGAAATACTGAGATACATTCTTCTCGAAGACAAAGATTTTTTTTGGTCGTAAGCGGCTCTCTTGTGGGAACGATGCTAAGGGAAGTATTGTGAACTGGAACCATAAGTTGAAAGCAAAAACTCATAAGTTGAAAGTATGAACCCGTCACTACCTCGTGATGAAGAGGCTGTCCGGTAATTACTTGCAGTAATAAAAATCAACAAAAATTTTTCCTCGTTTTTCGATTTAAGGCCCTAATAAGTCTCCTTTTTTTCAAGGCTTTGAATTACTAGACAGACTCTGAATCACGAGGCATCCACGCGCTGGTGCATGAGGAGTTCTATCGTTCACTTGTCGCTTTTGGCTTTTGCTAATTGGAAGGGCACGAAACAAGTGGAATAAGTGATATAAGATTTTGAGATATATTTAACATAAATGCTAAATAGAATCAAAGGTTTTAGAGTATTATGACAAGGCAAGAAAGATTACAAATTATTAAAGAAATCGAAGAGGAACGAGGTTCAAAGATTATATCATATATTGCAGGAGATAGAAGGGGATTAGAAACAAGAATTGCAAGCGATATATTTCCTCTATTTTTTAAACACCTTTCACAGATAGGCCATCAAGATTCGATAGACTTATTTTTGTACAGTACTGGTGGCATAACTATAGCTGGGTATGGTTTAGTAAATTTAATTCGAGAGTTTTGTGATAAACTTACTGTTTTTGTTCCGTTTAAAGCATATAGCTGCGCAACTCTTATTGCTTTAGGGGCAAACGAAATTATTATGACAAAAATGGGGCAATTAGGTCCAATAGATCCATCCGTTAATCATCCTTTAAGCCCTACAGTTCCTATTCCGGGTCAACCAGGCGCTGTCATGAATGTTCCTATTAATGTGGAAGATGTTGTGGGTTATATGGACCTCGGTAAAACTCAAGCAGATTTTAAAAATGAAGATTCTAGGGTAAAAGCATTCGAACAGTTATCTTCAAGAGTAAATCCTATCGTTTTGGGTGCAGTTTATAGAGCAAGGGAGCAAATAGCATTCTTGGCAAAGACTTTACTTTCATATCATATGTCAGATGAAGATAAGATAGATTTTATTGTTAACACTTTGACAAAAGAGAGATTCTCACATGATTACCTGATTGGGCGAAAAGAGGCAAAAGATGTCTTTAAGTTAAATGTAATTGATGTTTCGGAAAGTCTGGATAAGAATACAGTCAAGCTTTACGATAAATACAATGAACTTCTGTCCCTTGACACACCTTATAGTCCAGAGGTCTTTCTAAGAACAGTTGAGACTCAAACAGGAAACTTTAATAGGGGTATCATTGAGTCTATAGATCTAACTCATGTGTATCGAACAACAAAAGAGGTTAGAAGGATGCAAATAAATCAGCCAGGGATACCAATGCCTGTGGTGGCATTCCAAGAAAGAGTACTGAGTGATGGATGGTTAATAGATAATACTATATAGTTTACCATCATACATATTGATAGGCAATATCGGATGTGTTAATAATGGAAACTTCAAGTTCTACAGATTCACCTTTCAAAAGTGCTGGATTGACGTCAGCGCGTCAAATAATTGACGTTACTACAAATATTATTTTCTCTGTAGAGAACACATCTTCAGCATCACCCGAACCTTTATTTCCTATACTTTCTGAAGAAGAGTGTTAGAAATATACTAATTTTTTCCGTGCCGGCACAATCCTAAAATCCAGTGATTTTTTGTCTGAGATTCTCTGATATGAAACATGATTCAATCTAAGCTGCTGGTAAATTAGCCCAAGTTGATTGAAAAATTCTGTTTTAATTTTCTCCCATGCAGTTCTTTTTTCTTCCAACATTTTACCACAATGCTTGCATAGATATTTGCCAATTTTTATTATGCCAAGACTTTTTTTAGTATACTCGTTGTAGCCGTTATGAACCATATTGTTCCCACATTCAGGACATTGAGGGGAAATTTTTCGGCGAAAGATGTTATTTTCAGTGAATTCAAACTCATTCCCAAACTCATTGAAAACATTTTGGTGGTTACCAATTCATAGGTTTACCATTTAAACTTAACTGTTTTTTATGCTTGCAGTAAACCAGTGTAACAGTTACAACATACAAAAGTAAAAATTATGTTAGCAAATTCTTATGCTATTGTAACATGTTACAACAGGAATAATGGCAAAGGAATTCATACGGGAAATCAAGGGGCGTAAGTACAAATATCTCACATATTGGGACAGGGTGGAAAAGAGATCAAAACAAAAGTACTTAGGAAGAGTTGATATTGAGAAAACAATAATTCTGAAGGTGCCTAATGAAAAAGAAGCTGCTGAAGTAATAGTAAAGATCGGAGGAGGTTTAATAGAACGAAAACATTTGGAAAAATGGATTAAAAGATTGAAGATTAAAGAGAACATGGATATGTTGAGGAGTCTATTCGTTGAACAATGATTTTACCTATTGTAACAAGTTACACTGGTACGGTAAAAGTTACCAATGGTTTTGAGTATGCGTTGGTAACCACCATTTTGAAGATTGGATATTTCGGAAAAGTTATTAAGGTTGGAAGCTATTGTTACCATTGCTAAAACCAAAGTAATATCATTACATTAAAGAATAAATAAGTATCTGTTGTGATGATATTACTCTTTTATTCATAACTAGATATTGAGATAGTGCCTTCCGTGCCCCGTTTTTAATACAATAATTATTATTATATCTTTTCATGATATTCTAAGGATGCACACAACTCCTATCGCCTTCAGTCACTACCCCGGGCTGAAAGCGCCGGGGCATCAGGAGGATGCTCGATGGTTTGGGATTAATTTCTATTTTTAGGTTCTATATTCCTTGTTCAGGCGCATGGTTAATATTGAAATTGGATAAGAGTACCACGAGAAATCTCATTTCTCCTTTGAATCAACACTCTTACCTTTCGAAAAATGTAATGTTAGAACTATCCATATCAACGTGAAAAGTGTTAATAGAAGGACTGTATTATCCATTAAGATCGCAAATTCTATATTTAGAATTTTAATAATTAAATAACTATTGATAAATAACCATAAAATTGCAACATAATCGCTCAGTGCAATTGTGAGTTTGCTGACTGAAAATCTTCTCGCACTGAGCCAGAAGCCATCTTTATCTAATCTCGGTTGCACTTCTTTGAATAATGGACCAATTACTTCATCTTCATTATTTGTAACGCATTGCTCCCAATTTTCCTGCCAAAACTTACTACCCCTATTTGCGAGGGTCCAGGCAATAGAACATGCTAAGCCAAAATTCGCGATAACAAAGCTTAAAATTGGATTGGATTTATATGATGCAACAAATGCAATAAATGCCGATGCGATAAAACCCCAAAAGAATAATGATCTTTTCCAAAATAATTCAATTTCAAACTTTCTGGTATCATTTGATATTTTTAGGCGTATTTTCTTTTTATCTAATTCATCCATTTCAGCCATACAATTATTTTAAATATTTAACTTTCCAAGGTAATTTCTGAATGCAAAGAATATGGCCAGAGTGCGGTTAGCACCGATATCCCAATATAATTTGTAAAGGTCATTAGGATGTTCTCTAAGAGACTCTACCTTCTCTATGCCCAGGTATTTACCTAAGTTAACCAGATCATCTATAGATAGAGCCCAAATCTTGGATAGGCAGATACGGAAATTAGGCTTCTGCCCTTCATAAGGCACAAGACGGAGCATTAATCTTAATTTTGATGGTCTTGCCTTAGCATTCAAGATATCCAACATCTTAATCTCTTCAAGAATTTTGTCACTCCGTTGTTTCAGGTCGTCAGGTCTCTGTGCGAGTAATCTATGGTCGACGGTGGAGAAGTTTAATGCGGCGTTCATTGACTCATCTCGCTCCCACCAGCTAAGGTCATCCCAGAACCTTTTCAAGTCTCGGATTTCGGCCTCATTTTTTTCAATTGAAAAGCTTAAGAAGCTGTTTACATTATTCATACCATGTCTCCGATAATAATATTTATAATTTTGTTTATAGAGTCTTATGCTGTACTTATAATTTTCTTCTTTATGAGCGCCTATTTTTCAGATGTGAAGTAAGTAGATAGCCAAAATATTAGTCCTATTACGTCATTAACTTATATGGAAGTGGGAACTATGACCAAAGACGTTGGACTATCCATTCCAGGCAGGTTAGGGCTAACCAGCGAAGATAAAGAAACATTATACAGATTTTTGCGAAATGAAATAGGAAGAGAAGGAATAAGAGCTCTTGTAATTATATGGTTTGATGAGGGAAGGACCGAGGCAGAGATCGGGAACTTGCTTTATATATCATCCAGGAATGTAAGACGCTGGATAAGGAGATACAGAGAAGCTGGAATTTTAGGCTTACATGATGGTGAAAGGACGGGAAGACCTAGAAAAGCTGATGAAAAAGTAGAGATAGCTGTTGAAGATGCAATGAAAAAGAATCCTGAAGAGGTAGGCTATAAATCCGGATTTTGGGTAAGCAATCTTCTTTGCATCCATTTGTTTGCTATATTCGGGTTGTTGCTCTCGGATAATACGGTGAGAAGAGTATTACACCGTATGGACTACGTTTTTAGAAGACCCAAACTTTGGTCTGGGCCAGGTGGAGAAAAACCACCTGAGATTGAAAAAGCCATTGAAGAAGTAAAAAAAAGAAAGCGAAGCTCTTTTATCAGGATGAAACAAGCTTCCACCTCCTACCAGTATTAAGGAAGATGTGGATGAAAGTAGGTCAGCAAGCGAAAATACTTACACCTAACAATTGGAACAGATATTTTTCTGTTTTTGGGGCTTTTTCTCCACTGGACGGTGAGATTATTTTCAAGATATTTGATCGTAAAAATGGTGGATACTTCATTGAATTCTTAGAGCTGCTTCTCAAAACCTATCCAACACTGGATATCTATCTTGTGGTAGATAGAGCAACCTACCATAGAAGCAGAATGGTGAAAGAATGGCTTACAAAAAATCCAAAAATTCATTTGATCTATCTTCCCCCAAAAAGCCCACGACTGAACCCTGTAGAACACATATGGAGATGGCTAAAGGGAGAAGTTGCGGCAAACAGGACTTATGTTGATTTAGAACCATTAAAGCAAGGATGCATAGAGAAGCTATCATCACTTACTTCCGAGGATGCGCTTAGAGTCGCAGGGTTAAAATCCTAATAGGCCAGAATTTTTGGCGGTTTACTTATATGTTCCGATTTCCTATAGCTTTACAAGCATGCAAACGAGCGTGGATTCAGTCACGAGGCATCAACGGGAGGATGCTCATGGTTTTTGTTATTCATGTCAATTTGTTTGTTTCATATAGAATTTCTCAGGCGCAGAACAATTTAATGTTCTAAAGTGGGATTTAACTTTGATCCCTTTTTTCTTAGAACAACATGACTCAATACTTGCTAATGATAACACAAACCAGAGTAAGATATTGGAAAAGGCTATTTTCTGAAGTAAGTAGAAACAATAATTTGAATTATAGCTGTTGCAAGGCTTGTCAAGAATGTTAGCGCGCCCCCAACAGATACCGGCCATTCAGCGAGGGTATGTATTTTATTTTGAATGTTCATGATTTTTTCCAAATGTTCTAACTCTTGAAAATCATGACCATTAAATACATTTTTGAAAGCATATTGCACTTCCGAATTAATCGTTTCAAGGTATGATTGCTTAATATTCTGCATTAGAAAATGAATTTGAAGGAATGACCAAGAAAACATGACAAGTGGATAACTCGCTAGACCAGTCAACCATATTAGCATTGCAGAATTCAAGCCATATGGCCCTCTCCATACAGCAATCACCAAACCAATATAATAAAGAACAATGAAGAGTGTTTGGATTAAATAGTAATTTTGCAATTTGGAAATAACACGATGGTGGGGCATAAAGAAAGGAATAATTGTGGGTCGATTTACAATTTCTCTTAGTGTTGAAAGTAAGCCAATCGAAATATAAAGGGTATTACCACAAAACATCAAAAAAATTGAGAAACAAATCAATCCTATTAAATTGAAGAGTTCAGACTTAAAAGGAAGTCCCAATAAGATAATAGTAATTAATCCTGCAACGAATATGAATCCTGTAACACATTTCGCCATCCAAGAACGAAGGGTAAAAATATGTATCTCTTTATTTTTTAACCATCTCTGAAATTCTGCATCATCTTGCCAAAAAAATATCGATATTTCCTGCATTGTTTTTCTAAAAGAATGAAAAAACCATATATTTATAATTGGTAAAGTCCCAAAAGCTACATTAAAAAGTAATCGGCTCCATAAAAAATAGTTTTCTGCAAAAAACCGAGTTAGTAACTCTCCGAGTACAAAAGATAAGAATCCAATTGCAGGCCAATATATCCAATATGGAATTCTTTTAAATAATATAATCGCTTCGAAAGTTGGCTTAGCCGATTCATTTTCCGTATTGTGTCCCATTTGTATTTCGATGTTGACCTTCAACTACATAGCACATTAATCTATCTGATGAATCGGAATATTAGCGCCTGAATTTCAGCATTTTGGGTGTAATTTGGGCTATTCCATCGCCTCTGAGAGCATGAAAACGAGCGCGGAGAGCAGTCACAAACCCCGGACTTAAGGACGAGCCTGTATATAGCGTTTTTTGCATGGTGCACATCCTGTGTCTCAATATATTTCTCGACCACCTCCCAACCCTGCCCGACATCACTATAAAAAATAAGGAACGTGTCGGGTATCATTTTTTTCTAACCCTTACAGCATTCGCATGAGCAGAAAGCCCCTCCGCCTCAGCCAGTCCGATGATCGCCTCACTTATGCTCTCAAGCCCCTTTTTCTCGATTATCTGCACGCTCGACTTCGTCACGAAATGATCAGTATTCAGTCCCGAGAACATACGTGCATACCCGGCTGTAGGAAGCACGTGATTGGTGCCGGAGGCATAATCCCCTGCGGATACTGGCGCGTACGGGCCAATAAATATAGATCCTGCATGTTTTATCCTGCTGATGATATCCTGCTCCGTCATTATTTCAAGATGCTCTGGCGCGAACTTATTTGAGAACTCAATGCACTCATCAAGCGTACCTGTGAGTATGGCGGCATTTTCCAGTGATTTTCTAATAATGTCCATTCTCACTTCGTTCTCTAAGCGCATGTCTATCTCTCGCTTAACCTTCTCTGCAAGTTCCCCGGATGGCGTCACAAGTATGGATACAGCGTTCGGATCATGCTCTGCCTGGGCTATCATATCAGATGCGATAAAATCAGCCCTCGCTGATGCATCGGCAATTATCAGGACTTCGCTCGGACCTGCCGGGAAATCAATAGCAACACCACAGACCATCTTTGCAGTGGTAACATACACATTGCCCGGTCCCACGATCTTATCCACCTGAGGTACGGTCTCAGTCCCGTATGCCATGGCTGCTATCGCCTGCACGCCGCCCACACGGACTACCCGATCAGCGCCCGCAATATGTGCTGCAGCAAGCGTGAGTGGATTGACAGTTCCATCAGGCCCTGGCGGGGTGCATACGATGACCTCACCGACACCTGCAACTTTAGCAGGTATCACTGTCATCAGGGCTGTGCTAGGGTACGAAGCCCTTCCACCTGGCACATACGCTCCCACAGCTCCAAGAGGGGTAATGCGCTGGCCGAGCCATATCCCTGGAGCAAACTCCCTTATCCAGTCCTTTGAGACCTGCGCCTCATGGAACGCACGGATGTTTGAGGCTGCATTATTCAGATGAAAAAGGAGTTTTTTATCAACAGAGAGCATGGCAGCATCGATATCATCACCGGGAACCTCGATTTTGTCTATATGCGCCCTATCAAACTGCAGTGTGAATTCCCGAAGTGCAGCATCCCCGTTCCTCTTAACATCCTTCAGTATTGAGCTCACAGGCCCGATTACATCCTGAAGCCCTGTACTGCGGTTCAGGAGCTTTGCAGTTTCATCTTCTGAAAGTTGAGAGATAGGCTTGATTAATATCAACTTCTCTCACTTCTTTTTACTTCAGCCACTTTTAGTGAATAACCCCTCCTGCAGTGCCCCGGCATCTCACCCGCCACTTCTACAACAGTGAATTTATCACCCCGTATAAGTCCGGAGGGATGGCATATACCATAATTCTCACAACTTGAATAATTGCATGCCACAGGTTCATATACTATTTTTGAACCTCTAATGGCTTTTCTGGCCTCAATGCTCATTCTGATTGGAGTTTCGATGACTTCTACGGCACAAACACCGCAGTCGTGTATAAAGCACTCAAGTTTCCCTCCTTTTCGAATGCTGTTTATCCTGTACTTGCTTCCGATATTCAATCCAAGACACGTTCTATTAAGTTTGCATGGTTCGCAGTCCTTTGCAGTACCTCTAAAGATGAACTCGTTTCCGATTTTCGCCAGTTTTGTTCCTATTAATGTTATTATTGTATCCGATTCTTCCATACAATTCACCTGATCTTATTTTTAATTATAATCATCAAATCACTTTTGTAATCCTTGCAACCTTCTCTGCTGCCTCGCGGGTCAATCCTGTCCCGAGTATGGTATATCTCTCAGGACGGATTTCATGAGCATTAAGGAGTGCCTGAATAATATATTCTTCCCCTATCCCCAGTTCAACAGCACAGCTGGGAGCACCGATTGTTATGAGGGAATCACGGATCTCCTGCCAGTTGCCGCCATGCAGGTACATCATCATTATAGTCCCTACGCCACACTGCTCTCCATGCAGGGCAGGTTGAGGAGCGATCTCATCCAGTGCATGACTGAACTTGTGCTCAGATCCGCTTGCCGGACGGGATGAACCTGCGATGCTCATCGCAACCCCGCTTGCTACAAGTGCTTTTATGACAGTCCATGCTGACTCCTCTATGCCAGGTCTTATCATCCGGGCTGATTCAATCAATACTTTTGCTGTCATCTTTGAGATAATAGATGCATATTCGCTAAAAGGTTCGTTACGCAGTCTGTGGGCAAGCTCCCAGTCTCGCACTGCGGTATAATTGGAGATGATATCGCCGCATCCTGCTATTAAAAGTCGGTACGGTGCTGCGGCTATAATAGCGGTGTCGGCTATAACAGCTATAGGGGTTGATGCAGCTTCTGATACAGTTCTGTTATCCTTCAGGATAGAGGCACGGGAGGAAACTATGCCATCGTGTGATGCTGCTGTGGGTATGCTTATAAAAGGCAGGTCAAGATACGTGGATGCAAGTTTGGCTATGTCTATCGATTTTCCGCCTCCCACACCCAGTAAGAATGAGGCTTTGATCTCGGTTGATAGTTCTTCAACTCTTTTTACCTCATCATAGGCAGGACTTCTAACAACAGCAATATCTACATTAAAACCGTACTCTTCCAGGCAGGCCTCTACCGTTTTTCCTGCTGCCTTCAGTGTGGATTCACCCGCAACTATCAGAGCATTCCCATTAAGTTTAAGGTCTTTACATACCTTACCAGTGTCACTGATTACATCATGACCAACTACAACATTCCTGGGAAGCTGCATCCACTTATTCTTATAGCTCTCTTTATTTTCTTTCATAGGGTCTCAACATGATAACAGATACAGTCTGGCAGTATATATATAAGTATTACATAAGCGGCATAGTCAATGATGCATCCTATAATCCTGTGGATACGATAACATACGCAATACTACTGGGTCTTAGTGTTTTTGGCATCTTAAAGTTACTGGAAAAACTCGATATTGAGATTGATTCACGGTTCATAGCCGCAGTAACGCCCTATATTCTTGCGGGCTCATCCCTGCGTGTGCTTGAGGACCTGAATATATTCACTCCACCGCTGCGGTACCTCTTTATAACACCCATTATCTATTTTTCCATGTTTGCAGTGACGGTAATCCTGCTTACGCTTGCGGTCACTCTTGAGAGAAAAGGAAAAATCAAAAGCTATCATGCGTTTTTTGGACTCATGGGGGTAGTATGGACAGTAATTAATATTGCAGTACTGCTGTCAGCAGGGGAAATAGAGAACCCAGTTCCGGCTGCTGTAATACTTATCTTAGGCGCAGTCTCGACGTATATTGCCTATCTTATATCCAGAACACTCAATTTTACGCTTCTTACAGATAAACTCAATATATCTATCCTGTTCACCCATCTACTGGATGCCTCTTCTACTTTCATCGGGATGGACTGGCTTGGATATTACGAAAAGCATGTGGTTCCGACGTTTTTCATTAATCTGGCAGGAAATTTTGTAGATTCCCCCTCGCTTGTGATGTACCCCCTGAAATTGCTTGTGTTCATACCAGTATTATATATGCTTGATCACCAATTTGATAATGATAAAGAAAAAAAACTTATCAACCTGATGAAACTGGCCATACTGGTGCTTGGGCTCTCACCTGCAGTACGAAATACGCTGAGGCTTCTGATGGGGGTATAAATTGAAACACAAAGACAGAGAGTACTTGTATTCTTTAAGAAAATACATCCTTATAGTAACCGGTCTTTTTATCCTGTCGTTAATTATAGGGCTGATGATATCGGTAATATATCCCGGATTTTCGGAGAATTACTTTGAAATGTTCCAGCAATCAGTGGGCTGGATAACAACGCTTAATCCCCTTGCCATAATGCTCGTGATTTTCCTGAATAATGCAATTAAAAGTCTTGTGGCTCTTGTCCTGGGTATCGGGCTTGGCATTATACCATTTCTTTTTGTGGCAGGCAATGGAATAATCCTGGGCATTGTGATAGGTTTTATCTCAAGGCAGCAGGGCGCTCTTTTTGTTATTGCTGCGCTCCTGCCTCATGGAATCATAGAAATACCGATGGTACTGATAAGCGCAGGTATAGGGCTCAAGCTGGGGTATGTGATGTACCTGTCACTAATTGGCATGCAAACTGATATAAGACAGGGAAAGCCTTATATAAAGACAATAATCACCCGACTAAGAACAGACATAAAACCGGAACTAAAGCAAGGCTTCTGGTTCTATATAAGATGGATCGCCCCTCTGCTCTTTTTAGCTGCGATTATTGAGACTTTTATAACTCCTGTAATCGTTTGGTTGTTGAGACTCTGGGAATTTTTATAATTCCATGGATCGTTTTTCTACTCTCTTGCCGCTTCTCTTACGATATCACTCACGCTCAATATTCCAATTGGCCTCTGTGATGCCCCTACGCCCCGCTCTGAGAAGATAAGTAATCTGTGAATATTCTTCTCGTTCATTATCTTTGCTGCTTCACCCAGCGTGCATGTCGGTCTGATGGTTTCCATATGAGAACTCATTATAGATTCTGCGGGTATATTTTCCCAGTTCTCTTTTCCTATCACTTTAAGTATATCCATGTCAGAGATTATACCCATTGCTTCACAATCAGGTCCAATGACAGCAACCCCCGAAAGTCCCTGCTTACTCAGCATTGCAGCAATCTGTTTGACTGTAGCATCCATTGGCACTGTTACTACGCCTCTGGTCATCACATCTCTTAATAATTTATGTTCCAGTCTCAAAATGTATTCCTCCTTAAATCATAGTTTAGGGATTGCTCTATTAAATAATTAATCGCTAATGATTAATAATAATTATAATTAATAATCCCGTATTTCTCGACAGGATAAACAGGATCTGCTGGATGAAATATAAACATTTATCCTGTCCATCCAGTGGACCCTGTCTAAAAATTTCAGGTTATTTTTATTTCGCAGCTTTTGCAACCTCGTTGAGTATGTTATTTATACATACATTACATTCCCTTGCATGTGCAGCGATATCAGCAGTCGATATTATTCCCACCAGCCTCTCGTCCTTCACAACAGGAACTCTTCTAAATCTATTATCCCCCATAATCCGTGTAGCATCCTCCAGTTCCATGTCAGGGCTGGCTGTAACAGGATTCTTTGTCATGATATCAGTTACCGGGATCTCAGCAGGGTCCAGACCACTAGCCACTACCCTTGTAGCGATCTGCCTGTCGGTCACTATACCTCTGAGATGATCCCCGTCTGCGACAAGAACAGCCCCCACATTTTCTGCTTGCATCTTCTCTGCTGCGTCCATTGCCATAGATGAAGGGTCTACTTTAACCAGATCCTTTGTCATTATTTCACTAACTTTCATACAATCACTCCCGCAATACAAACGTTAGATTGATTGAAATAAATAGGTTTCGGTCAGGATGAGATATCAATATGCCTATTCAGCTATCGATTCCTATAATGCCGATCAGATCAACAGAGAGATACATCAATATTTATAGTGGTATAGACTAACTCAAATATGGAGATGATATGCCATACAGATACCTTGAGGATATTGCGACATCCGATGCGGCTTTTGAGGCCGAGGGCAGGACGCTGGAAGAACTCTTTAGAGATGCAGCGGTTGCTACATCTGAAGTAATGGTTGATACTAAGAGCGTAGAGCCCAGGATAACCAGGGAGATTGAGCTGAGAGATGAAACCGTGGATGGATTATTCTTTGACTGGCTCTCAGAGCTTGTTTACCTGAAGGACGCTGAGTCTCTCCTCTTCAGTATATTTGATGTGAACATAAGGGAGAATGGTGGCTATGAGCTCAGGGCAAAGGTGTCGGGTGAGAATATCAATCAGGAGAAACACGGCCTCAGGGCGGATGTGAAGGCTGTTACCTATCATATGTTCGAGGTTAAAAAAACAGGGGAGAACTGGACTGCCAGGGTTATTCTGGACATATAATTCAATATATAAATGATATTGGATTGATACAGGGGGTTAGTATGGAGATAAAAAAGATATCCGATTATATCTGGGAGATACCCGCTACAGAGAAGGAGGGGATGCGTGTACCGGCGAGGATATACGCAACCGAAAAGCTTCTGCATGAGATGGATTCAGGGGTATTCGAACAGATCACCAATGTAGCCTGTCTTCCAGGAATACAGAAATATGCATACTGCATGCCAGACGGCCACCAGGGATACGGCTTCCCGATAGGTGGTGTTGCTGCCTTCTCTAAAGAGGATGGCGTTATCTCTCCTGGCGGGATAGGTTTCGATATAAATTGCGGGATGAGACTGATCAGAACAGACCTGACAGTGAGTGAGGTTCTGCCCAGGATAAGGGAGCTTGTAGACCTGTTATTTAAAACCGTGCCTGCAGGTGTGGGGAGCAAGGGGCTTATGAAGCTCTCTGTTGAGGAATTAAAGCAGGTAATGATCCGCGGAGTTGACTGGTGCATAGAGAGTGGTTTTGGCTGGGAGAGAGATCGGGAAAGAATAGAGGAGAACGGCCGCATATCAGGCGCTGACCCTTCAAAGGTGAGCGAGAAAGCAATAAGCAGGGGAATATCCCAGCTGGGAACCCTGGGCTCAGGAAACCACTATCTTGAGGTACAGATCGCCACCCCTGAGAACATATTCGATAAAAGCATGGCAAAGGCATTGGGGATCTTTGAGAACCAGGCCGTAATTATGGTCCACTGCGGTTCCAGGGGGTTCGGGCACCAGGTTGGATCGGATTACCTGCGGATCTTTGATACCGCTATGAAAAAATACGGAATTGTGGTCAGGGACAGGGAGCTTGCATGCGCTCCTTTTAACTCACCGGAAGGGCAGGACTACTTTAAGGCTATGAAATGTGCAGCAAATATGGCCTTTGCAAACCGGCAGGTAATAGTCCACAGGCTAAGAGAGGTATTCAGCGAGGTCTTCAGGAGAGAACCAGAGGATATGGGAATGGATATAGTATACGATGTAGCCCATAACATCGCAAAGATCGAGACACACGAGGTTGATGGTGTAGAGAAGGAACTCGTTGTCCACAGGAAAGGATCGACCCGGTGCTTCGGTCCGGGGAGAGCGGAATTACCAGAGATATACCGAAAAACAGGCCAGCCTGTAATAATCGGAGGCTCGATGGAGACAGGCTCATATCTCCTGGTCGGTACAGAGAAGGCTATGAGCGAGACCTTCGGTTCCACAATGCACGGCTCTGGAAGAACCATGTCAAGGGCTGCGGCAAAGAAGAAGGTTACTGGCTCTGAGATTAAAAAGAAGATGGAGGAAGAGGGGATAATAGTCAAGTCAACTTCCATGACAGGCCTGGCAGAAGAAGCAGGTTTTGCCTATAAGAATATCTCTGAGGTAGTTGATACTATGGAGATGGCAGGGGTCTCAAGGAAGGTGGTCAGGTTAAAACCGATCGGGAATATAAAGGGTTAGGTTTTTTAATTCAAATACGTTCTTTTACCTTTTCAAAAATACCTTTGCTTCTGGTTTTCTCACCGCTTATTTCAGCAAACTCCCGCAATAGCTGTTTTTGTCTCTCAGTTAGCTTTGTTGGAACCGCTACTTTTATTCTCACAATCTGGTCACCCTTCCCAAGCCCATGAAGGCCTGGAATACCTCTACCTTTAAGCCTGAACATCTGTCCGTTCTGGGTCCCGGACGGGATTTTCATCTCTGCTTTGCCATCCAGGGTGGGCACGACTATCTCATCTCCCAGCGCAGCCTGCGTAAAGCTGATAGTTGAGTCCATTATTATATTATTATCCTGGCGGGTGAAAACAGAATGGGGTCTGACATAGATCTCTACGTACAGGTCTCCTGGAGGTGCGCCTCTTTCCCCTGCTTCACCTTCCCCGGTCACTCTCAACCTTGAGCCTGTATCAACACCGGGAGGGATTTTAACTTCCAGTTTGCGTTTTTTCTGCACCGTACCTGCGCCGTGACATGTGGAACAGGGGGTATCAACTATCTCTCCTCTTCCACGGCATGTTGTGCATGTGGTGGTTGTCATAAACCTTCCAAAAGGCGTGCTCTGTGTTCTGCTCACCTGCCCGCTTCCGTGACATGTAGGGCATGTCCTGGGCGATGTTCCGGGTTTTGCCCCGCTTCCACCGCATACATCACATGTCTCTGTCCTGGGAATCTCCAGATCAACAGTTTTACCATATGCTGCATCCTCTAAATTTATGGCCAGCTCATAGAGTATATCCGATCCGCGCCTCGGGCCTTCGCGTCTTTCCCTTCCAAAAATTATATCAAAGATGCTTCCGCCCCTGCCAAAACCGAACCCACCCAGGCCAAAATCCCTGAGGATATCCTCGATATCCGGGGCCGCACCCCTGAAGATGTCCTCCTGGGAATACCTCATATCTATGCCTGCATGTCCGAACTGGTCATACTGCTGGCGTTTATTCTGGTCGGATAGCACTCCGTAGGCTTCTGATATCTCCTTGAATTTCTCCTCGGCATCAGGGGATTTGTTCCTATCAGGATGGTACTGCATAGCCAGTTTGCGATATGCTTTCTTGATATCATCCTGTGATGTGGTTTTATCCACACCGAGTACCTCGTAGTAGTCGCGTTTGGTAGTAGCCATGATTAGCAGTTAATTACAGTGTAGTTATTTCTTATCTTCATCTACTACTTTATATTCGGCCTCAGTCACTTTCTCTTCTTTCTTCTCTTCTTCTGGCTGTGGTCCTGCCTGTCCTTCCTGCTGTGCCTGAGCCTGCTGGTACAGTATGGTACTTATCGCATGCATCTCCTTTGTGAGTTCATCAATGGCAGACCTGATCCTTGCCGCATCTTCGCTTTTTACAGCTTCCCTTGTATTCTCAATAGCCTTCTGGACTCTCTCTCTCTGATCGGCAGAAACTTTATCACCGAGATCGCTGAGTGTCTTCTCTGTCGTGTATATCAGACTATCAGCCTGGTTCTGGAGCTCTACCCTCTCTTTCTTCTTCCTGTCTTCCTCTGCATATCTCTCAGCTTCTTTTACCTTCTGATCGATTTCATCTGAAGCCATCTTAAGAGGGGCAGTAATCCTCATGCTCTGTTCTTTACCGGTTCCAAGGTCTTTTGCTGTCACGTGCAGTATGCCGTTGGCATCGATATCAAAAGTAACTTCTATCTGGGGTATGCCGCGCGGTGCTGGCGGTATGCCAACCAGAGTGAACCTGCCAAGGCTTACGTTGTCGTATGCCATGGGCCTCTCTCCCTGGAGTACATGGATATCTACAGATGTCTGGCTATCCGCAGCAGTCGAGAATACCTGGCTTTTCCGTGTCGGTATCGTTGTGTTCCTGGGTATGAGCGGGGTTGCAACATGACCGAGTGTCTCAATACCGAGTGTGAGAGGAGTAACATCAAGCAGCAGCAGCTCTTTCACTTCGCCTGCTAGTACACCCGCTTGAATGGCCGCACCCAGTGCCACACATTCCATCGGGTCAACACCTCTTTCCACTTTCTTACCCACATAGTCCTCGACGAATTTCTGCACGATTGGCATTCTTGTAGGTCCGCCAACCAGGATTATCCTGTCGATATCTTTAGGTGCTAATTTTGAATCTGACATTGCCGTGCGCATCGGGCCTCTGCACCTCTCTACCACATCATTAACAAGCTCCTCAAGTTTGGCTCTGGTGAGCGTCATGGTCAGGTGCTTTGGACCGGTGGCATCTGCGGTCAGGAACGGGAGGTTAATATCACTGGTAAGGGTTGTTGAGAGTTCGATTTTTGCCTTTTCAGCAGCATCCCTTATTCTCTGCATTGCAACCTTATCATTGCGCACATCAACACCCTGCTGTTTTCTGAACTCTTCAACAATGTAGTCCACTATATTATTATCCATATCGGTTCCGCCAAGCTGGGTATCGCCGCTTGTAGCCCTTACCTCAAAAACACCACCGCCAAAATCCATTATTGTAACATCAAGCGTGCCACCGCCAAAGTCAAATACCAAAATCTTCTGCTCTTTCTCCTGCTTCTCCATGCCATAGGCAAGAGCTGCTGCAGTGGGTTCATTGATTATCCTTACGACCTCAAGGCCTGCAATCGTACCGGCATCCTTGGTTGCAGTTCTCTGGTTATCATTGAAATAAGCAGGCACGGTTATTACTGCCTGCTCGACTTTCTCACCCAGAAATGCCTCAGCATCACGCCTTATTTTTTGCAGCAGGATTGCCGAAAGCTCCTGAGGCGTGTACTCTTTCCCGGATATCCTGTACTTATAATCAGTACCCATCTTTCTCTTAAAGGCTGTGACCGTACCTTCGGGATTGGTAATCGCCTGCCTTTTTGCAGGTTCACCTACCAGTCGCTCTCCTGTCTTCGTAAAGGCAACATAGCTGGGAAATGCCTTTCCATACATAGTAATGCCCTCAGCACTCGGAATTATTACAGGCCTTCCTCCCTGCATAACTGCTGCCGCAGAATTGCTTGTTCCTAGATCAATACCTATGATTTTTGCCATTATCTCACCTCATTCTCTATTTCATCCTCTTTCCTTTTCGATACTCTGACTTTAGAATAACGAATGACCCTGTTATTTAACATATAACCCCTTGCAAGCTCCTCAAGGATTGTACCATCCTCATATTCATCTGTAACCGTCTGCATCATGGCCTCATGTCTATACGGATCGAATCTCTCTCCCAGCGCTTTGATCGGGGTCAGACCATTTTTTTCAAGTACGCCTTTGAACTGCTTATAAATTAGCTCCATTCCCTCAATTAACTTATCCTTATTATCCATTTTCTTTGCATTTTCAACCCCTCTCTCAAGATTCTCCATGATATCGATCAGTTCTGATATGAGCTTTTCATTTGCATATTTTATGAGCTCTTCTCTCTCTCTCTGTGTTCGTTTTCTAAAATTATCGAACTCCGCACCCATGCGGAGGTATCTATCTTTCTCTTCATCAAGCTGTTTCCTGGTTGTATCTAATTGCTTTTTAATTGTATCCAACTCTTTTATGAGCTCCTTTTCACTAACTTCAGCAACTTTAACTTCTTCTTTATATTTTAAGATTTCGCCCTCTTTTTCCCTGGCCTGTTCTTCTCCCTTATTCATACCTTCTCTGCTGTTCAATATCAAACAACTCCATAATTAATTTAAAAAATTAAAAATAAAGGACATGCTGACTCCTCTAACCAACATACTACTGCTTAAATTAATATGTTGTGTCTTATTCTATTTAATACTAGTCTTCTCCAACATCCGGTGCTTGAATCCCATCATAGTAATCTGCAGTATGCTCAGGCTTAACATCCATCATGCCTGTCTCCTTTGCCATCAGGATATCATCGATGCGTAAGATCATCGTCGCAGCATCTGTAGCAGATTTTATTATCTGTGTCTTCACACGGAGCGGCTCGATAATTCCTAAATCAAGCATATCCTCGGCTTTGCCTGTGGATATATTTAGCCCTGCTGTCCTTACACCTCTGTTGTGCATGTTTCTTAGTTCCGCAATAACGTCGATTGCATCAAGACCTGCGTTTTCAGCAATACCTTTTGGTATCTCCTCAAGTGCATCAGCATAGGCCATAACAGCAAGCTGCTCCCTGCCTGAAAGTGTTGTTGCGTAGCTTCTAAGCCTCATTGCAAGTTCTATTTCAGGTGAACCGCCTCCTGCAACGATCTTTCCGTCCTCTATCACGTCTCCCACCACGCGCAGTGCATCATCGAGCGCACGCTCTATCTCATCTGCCACATGCTCTGCACCGCTGTGAATCAGGATGGATGCAGCTTTTGGATTTTCGCAGCCTTCGACATAGACCATCTTGTAGTTGCCAACACCGCGCTCTTCGATTAGACCTGCCCTCCCAAGATCATCCTCTTCAACCCCATCTACCTTGGAAACGATACGCGCACCTGTTGCTTTTACCAGTTTTTTAATTTCATCTTCCTTGCATCTTCGTACAGCGAATATACCCCTCTTTACCAGGTAGTGCATTCCGATATCGTCTATGCCTTTTTCTGTAAATACGACATTGGCTCCGCTCTTTGCAAGCGCTTCAACTTTCTCATCCACAAGCCTGCCCTCTTCAAGTCTGGCTTCGCTGAGAAGTTCTGGTGATGTGATCTGGATCTTTGATTCAACCTGTGTTTTCTCAACCTCAATTCCAACATCAAGAACGGCAATCCTTGCATTCTCAACTTTTTTTGGCATATTCTTATGTGCCCTTGCCTTATCAATCACAATCCCGTGAATAAGCTTTGTGTCTTTTATGCTGCCGCCTCGCTGCTGGAGGATGTTGATGTTGTCCTTTATATTCACCTTGCCCGCCTCTTTAATCGATTGAGCGGTCTTAACACATAACTGAACAAGCGGATCCAGCGCAAGGTCTGAGCTCTTCCCTGTGAGCGCTGTTCTTGCGATATTATCAAGAACATCATCAGAAGCGTCAATAGCCAGCTCATCCAGTATCTCAAGTGCCTTTACAGAGGCAAGACTGTAACCCCTTGCTATGTTTGTGGGATGGACGTTCTGTTCTATCAGTGTTTTTGCCTTGTTCAGGAGTTCTCCTGCAAGAACGACTGCACTCGTTGTGCCGTCGCCAGCCTTGTCCTCCTGTGTACGGGCGATCTCCACCATCATCTTGGCTGCAGGGTGCTTTATATCCATCTCCTGCAGGATTGTTGCACCGTCATTGGTGATCACCATATCTCCGACAGGATTTACAAGCATTTTATCCATGCCTTTTGGGCCGAGCGTTGTCCTTACAGCATCTGCAATCGCCTTTGCGGCCGTGATATTGAATCCATGCGCCTCTTTCCCTTGAGTCCTTGTTTTATCTTTATCTAATACAATAATAGGCTGTCCGCTTAATTGGCCTGCCATAATCAATTACCTCCGAACAAAGATAATTCTAAGTGTTTGTAGTTCTATAAATAATTTGCGGGATAAGGGAGACCATCCAATTTACCGCCAGTGACACTGCCTGCCATAGGTATGCAGATAAGTGATATGCTTTCTTATCCCTACTTTTTAGTCTTTCTCTTTTTCATATAATCCGAAAAGCCAGAACTTAGCACAACAATTACTCCGGCAGTGAATACTAAAGCACCCAGAAGCTTGGGATTTGAGAGTTTTTCTTTTAGAAGAAGTAATACACCTGCATGCAGTACCAGGAGGCCCAGGATGAGTGACGCGAATTCCTTATACTTTGGATAAAGTATGTAGAACATAATGCCTGCCGACCATGTCCCAATGCCGAGATATTCATAAGAGATATCACTCCTTGCCGGATCAAAGATTCTATAGTACAGCCCTGAAAGGAAAAATACAGCACCCAGTAACCCCATGAAGATTATTTTTTGCCTATCCATATTAATCGCATCTACTCTCTTCTTCTTATACTTTGCCTTAAGTACCCGGGCTATGATGGTTACAGTTCACAGTTCAAGGGCTGCTTCCTGTTCTATCACCAGAGTTCTGATATGTTGGTCGTAATATCTGCATTACCATGCCACTGGCTCGGTTTTCTGTGGCAATCGCCGCATTTCTTTACATTCTGGCGGTTCATGTCCTTATTGTAGTGGCACATCCAGCAATCAGGATCATTTAACGTAGCTGGCGGGGTAGCATTAATGTCCTGGTGTATGGATTCATTGAAGGCTGAGATATCGACGAATGTTGTGGTTACCGAGGGTGAAGCTCCTATATAATTTGTACCATGGCACCTAATACAGTTGTTATGATTTTCGCCAGAATGACATGTTAAACAATTTCTTATCACTTCGGGATAATATTGTTGAGTGGTATTATCATATAGGATTTGATGACAGTATGTACAATTATATCCTCCTGTTGCAAGAAGATGATGTCTATCAGATGTATTATTGCCATGACAATTTCTGCAATCCTGTTCTGTATTATATGAAGGATACGTTGTCGCGAATCCCTGATATATTGCGGTAGTCATCAGTACTGCAAAAATTAGTATCAACAATCTTTTATTCATATTTTGATTCCCCTAATTAAAGTATCCACCGATATACTATACTTCAAGAGTCTGGACATTTCAACTATTCTTCCAGGCAGATCCTGCTTATAGAAAGCATTAATAGACCCTAGAAGAATAGTATATGCCGCCTATCCCTTAAAATCCATTCATAGCAGACGTTTTTTCAGGGATAGGTACTCCTTTGAAATAGAAGTACGACTCATTCTGCAGTTTTTGCAGGTGGGCTTTCTCAATTCTCTGTTAGTTACAATATTGGTGGCTATTATCCTTCATAAAACTATTGGTTTTTGTTTAATATAGAAAACTTAAATTATAATGCCCAAGCGTTGCGGTTTTTTATGTTCCATGCATGAATCCTGCTCATGAATATTTGTTTAAAGTTGCTGCAAAGATCGCTGTATAAGATGAAGATTTAAATCTCCATAGCCATAATAATAACAAAAGAGAAAATTATTTATATGATAAAGCCTAACGAACGTATGCTATGGATGGATATGGGAAAGGGATTATTCCTATGGAAAATTTAAATTGTAATGCTCTAGCGTTGCGGTTTTTCATGTTCCATGCATGAATCCTGCTCATGAATATTTGCTTAAAGTTGCTGTAAAGATCGCTGCATCGGATGAAGATCTAAATCTTCGTAGCTATAATAATAATAATAACAATAAGGAAAATTATATATATGATAAAGCCTAACAAACGTATGCTATGAATGGATATGGGACAGGTATTATCAAATGTCAGTAAGTAACTGCTAAATAACGAAATCCCTGTGTAATCTCAGAGCAATCTGAGATTACAACAAAAACGTGTCCCAATAGGAGGTGAATGAGGATAGGATAGGGATTATTCTAGCAACTGCTAGTAATTGCTGAAAAATCCATGTAATGCTTTGAAATAGGCTAAACGAAAATACGTCCCATGCAGATAAATACCGAAAATATATCTACATAACCAATAATCGAAAAGATTGGAAAAGATGTTGAACAGAATAATAAGAAATAAAGAATAAATATAATGGATAGGAGATATTATGAGAAAAATATACCTAGCGGCAGCTATCACCTTTTTGGTGTTAGTTGGCATATCTTGGGCAGTGGTACCTCCACCGCCAGTGAATCAGAACTTAGGTCTGTACGACACCAATATTGCAAACGTATCAAGTGAAACATGCAAAGGTTGTCATACAGCAAACCCTGCAAATATACATCACCTGATGTTATCAGGCGGAACTACAAACCTTGGTTGTTTGGATTGTCACCCAACACAGGGTACTTATCCCAGCCAATATCAGTATATTGAAAGGAGTTGTCAAAACTGTCACAACGGTACAGCATTCTGGGCAAATCCTGCTGTAAACCTGTCACAGCTTAGACCGCCTGGCAGACCACATCATAACACGACAAAGAACTCTGCATCAAGTGTGATTCAGGCTGCATATTGGGCAATAGATAGACAGTGCAATAAATGTCACGGCAGTAGTATACTGGCAAACTATGATGATGGACATTACATACCATCATATAACACATCTCTTGTAACTCCACTTGCTAATTACAAAGTGAAGAATGAAAGCGCGACTTTCCTGAAAGCATGGGGCGGATGTGATGCTTGCCATGATGCTGGACCAGATAACGTTCTCAGCAACTATGGAACGCATCATCAAGCAACAAGCGGTATGCAGGGCAGACAATGTACCTATTGCCACGTTGGCGACACCTCACGACTCAGACCTGATGGTAGCGCATACTATCTGAGAATCTACCTGACCGATGAATGGGGTCTTGGATGGGATACTGTCAATCCCAAAATGGAACTCAGAAATTCAACATTATTGAACGCTGGCGATGCGGTTAATGGCACAGGATGTCAAAAGTGTCATGATGTGGGAACGCTCCACAACATCCAGGTTGACTATGTACCAGGCGGCACTGGACCTGCTGGTTATGGTCACATAAACAATAACACAGATTGCAACGGTTGTCATGGATTCTGGGATGCAGGCGTGGAGAATCCATTCCTGGGACCAGTTGCTCCAGGTATGTCCAGCGTGACTCCAGATGTATTGACTCCAGGCGTGGCTACAACAGTGACCATCACAGGCACCAACTTTGTGCAGGATGGATACACAACTAATGTGTTGGTAGACGGAAATGCTATAGATGTGATATCTGTAACAAACACACAAATAGAGGTGACTGTTCCAGCGTTGAGTGCAGGCGTTCACAGTATCCAGCTTGAGAAAGGCGGCGTGACGAGCAAATTGTCTTCACTGGCAGTTGTAGAACCGGTAGATGTTGTAACAGCTAAGCTGGCCTCAGGAACGATAACTGTTACTGGTACAGGGTTCGGTATCGAGCCTGATCCAGCATTCAGTGATCTTGGCGTATTCATTACGAAGAAGGGTCAAGAAACTACATTCAAGGCTGAGGTCATCAGCTGGTCTGATACTGAGATTGTAGTCTCTGGCTCTGGAGCAAGCGTAGGAAACCTGTTGACTGTAAAAGCGTTGAATGGTGAAGACTCAACATCGATCAAGAGATAAATAAGCGAAAATATATATGGTGAGAAAAGAAGAGATTTATAACTCTTCTTTTCATTTTTTTTGATTACACCTATAACAACGAAGACATATGAACCAGAGTGATTAAAAAAGAGGATAGATAAATATGAAGTTACCTTCCAATCTCCCAAATCTCTTTTGCCAAACTATGAATAAGCGAAGATTATCTTTTCTCTGTCTTATTCTCGTTTTGATAACCGGGATAGCTGCAGGAGCAGATCGCGATGTAATTATTGGATTTAAAAACAAACCAGGTACTTCAGAAGAAGCTTTAATCCACAGTCATGGTGGAGTAGTAAAAAAGAGCTTCCATCTGATTCCGGCTATTGCCGCTAAATTGCCAGAAGGCGAGATAGAAAAAATGAAAAAGGACCCAAAAGTTGCTTATATAGAAGATGACAAAGTTTTCAAGGCAACAGATGAATACACCAGTTCCTGGGGAGTGCAATATATCGGTAGTAGTATGGTGCACAATCAAAGTATTACCGGAACAGGAGTAAAGATAGCTGTACTGGATACAGGAATAGATTATAATCATGAAGACTTGAAAGAAAATTATAAAGGTGGATATGATTTTGTCTTCAACGATTTAGATCCCATGGATGATAGTACCGGACCATATATCAATAGCCACGGTACTCATGTAAGTGGTATCATCGCTGCAGAAAAGAATGGTGCTGGTGTAGTGGGTGTTGCACCGAATGCAGATATATATGCGATAAAGGTGCTAAATGGCGGAGGATCTGGCCTTGCCAGTTGGATCATTTCTGGTATAGAATGGGCAGTAGACAATAATATGAGTATAGCAACGATGAGTCTGGGAGGTCCGGATGACATATCTATACGTAATGCTGTTGACAATGCTTACAATGCCGGTGTACTTTTGATAGCGTCAGCAGGTAATACTAACGGAGGTAGCGTAACATATCCGGCGGCATATGACTCCGTTATTGCGATTACGGCTACAGATGTTACCGGTCAGAAAGCAAGTTTTTCATCCGTAGGTCCTGAGATCGAGCTTGCCGCACCTGGAGTTGGTATATATTCAACAATAATAGGTAATGGCTATGATTATAAAAACGGAACATCTATGGCTGCTCCACATGTGGCAGGTGTAGCGGCTCTAATCTTTTCAACGGATTTTAACGATGTTAATGGTGATGGGAAAAGAGATAACAAAGATGTCAGAAAAATACTTCAGGATACAGCAAGAGATGCAGGAGACCCTGGAAAGGATAACATATACGGATACGGTCTAGTAGATGCCGGGAAAGCAGTTCTAGGTATCGAATATACTCCAGAACCGAGTCCTGACCCTACTCCTGAGCCAAGCCCTGGCCCTGCTCCTGAACCTCCTGAGGAGGAGCCATTTGTTATTAATTTGACATTGCTTAGGACAACTGGACCAGAAATAAATGATGCGAAAAATGTTTCTTTGTCACAAGGAAAATACTCGATAAAGATTAATAACATCGATCTATCAAAACTCGATATGGAAGTCTACGAGAATGATGTTATCCGAAAAGATCTATCCTCCAAATATACGTTCAATAAATCAAAAGACATAGAATTAGAGCTAGATGTTGAAAATATATTCAAAATTGTATTCATACCCTATGGCGGTAAAGGATCAACAGGACATATAACAATTAAGAAATTGTAGAATGGAGTGAAAACCTCAAAGTAGACAGGTAGTTAAGCTATGACAACTGGTGGGAAATACATGAGAAAAATAACAAGAAAAAGACACTCTCGTGAGTTAGAATCCTGATGCTGCCTTCAGCGGCAACGGCAATACTTACAAGTACGCTGCACGTAAGATAACCTCCTGTGCGTGAGAACGAGGTTCAAACTGCCGACTACCGATTCAAATCATATTATACAATTTGAAACGACTTCATTTATAGAAGCTTAACTTACTCTCCACTCAGAGGGGTCAGTCCAGGAGATATGTAAAAAAAACAGGAAGTATAGGAATGATAAATGATAAGAAAACAAAAAAAAGTATAATAAGGAGATGTTTGGAAAATGATAAGATATTGGTAATAGTTTTTACTACCTTGCTGATGTTTACAGCGATTTATAGTGCTTTAGCATCGACAACATATCCATCTTATAATACAGAGCAAGATTGTAGGAGTTGCCACGGAATTACAGTAGACAGGCACCATCTTTTAATACCAGACAGTTCGCTTCAATGTACAGACTGCCACGCAATGAAATATGACGATCAAAATCAAACATATTATCCTGAAGTAATTAGAAATTGCCTGATATGTCATCCTGGAAAAGATCACACTGATACCCATCATCTACTTGTACAGCAGGGTTTATTTGTATGCACAGACTGTCATCCAATAAAATATGATTCTCAAAGTCAGACGTATTATCCTGAAATTATATGGGACTGTACTGAATGTCACACGACAGTATTACAATGGAATGCAACATCAGATCCTACACCAACACCTACGCCGACTCCTACTCCACCGGTATCTCCGACAATAACTACCTTTTCTCCAATATCACCGGTAATCGATAATGCAGGAGACACCAGGGAATTCGATATTACGACTGATCAGATTGTCAATATAACATGGTTCATCGAAGATGCTCAGGTTCAGTTTAATGAAAGTGTTACTGATGCAAGCTATACTAATACGAGTGCTATTCTTGGAATATGGAATGTGAGTGCCGTTGCTTCTAATATTAATGGAACTGTTAAATATACCTGGACATGGAATGTGACAACGATTGTACCTGTTCCACCAGTCATTACATTTTATGCTCCATATTCGCCCACAAATGATACTGCAGGAACATCTAGAAAATTCGGTATTACGGTTGATCAAATTGCCAATATAACATGGTTTATTAATGGGATCCAGGTTCAGTCCAATGAAAGTGTCATGGGTGCGAGCTATACTAATACAAGTTCTTCTCCTGGAGTATGGGATGTTGTCATAAATGCGACGAATGCTAACGGCAGTACTTCATATTCATGGATATGGAATGTGGTCTCGCAACCGGTCTATGCACCGAGTATAATCTCATGGAGCAATAATAAGACCAATAATGATAGCCTGATACTGGCAGTAAACACTAGCGAATCTGTTAATTTCAACGCTACAGCCAACCAGACGATAACCTCATGGAACTGGTACCTAAATGATGTGAGCCAGAGCAATAACTATGACAATTTCATAGCATCCTGGGACACGGCAGGAACAGAGACGGTACAGGTAAACGCTACTAATAGCAATGGTACATCAAACGCCATTACATGGACTGTTACAGTCAAAGCACAACCTGTTATGTATATTCCTCCAACTCCCACAAACATAAACTCAACAACGGGCAGTTTCTGGGTAAATACAACGTGGCAGGCAGGAACTGGTAATGCAACTGATAGTTATAACTTAAGTGTAAATAATGTATGGACTAATGGAACCGCCAGCACTTCTGTTAATTCATCATCCCTACCAGCACATGCATGGCAGAATGTAACGGTCTATGCATACAACGCTTCTGGAGGCGGTTCATTGAGTACATCTCCGGCTATAAAGAATACTCAAATCCCGGATAATCCACCGGTACAGTCACCAATAGGATCTAAATCCGTAGATGAAGGGCAGTGGTTGAACTTTACTGTTAAAGCTACAGATGCTGATAATGATTTGATGACTTACGGCACTAATGCCACAAAAGGAAGCTTTAATACTACAACAGGCAACTTCTCATGGCTGATAACGTACTCAGATGCGGGAGTTTATACCTGGTACTTCAACTCAAGCGACGGCTACGGCGGAGTTACAACTGAAACAGTAACCGTTAATGTAAATAATATACCGCTATCTATTACTTCATTCTCACTTCCATCCGACCCAACAACTACACAGAGCACGGCACAGACTTTCAGTGTGACCTTGAACAGAACTGCTAATGTAACATGGTACATGAACGGCACTAAGGTTCATACCGATACAGGTATCACTTCATCTAGCTATACCAACTCAACTGCCGAAACGGATACATGGAATGTGACCGCAAGTGCAACAGATAATATTGATACAGTCTCAAGAACCTGGAACTGGAATGTGGTACCAGAATCTAAACCAACAACGGCAGTAGATCCGCCTGATGGACAAAATAGCTGGTATAAAACTAACACGGTTTATTTAAATGTTACTGATTCTGATGGAATAAAATATACGAATTATAGCGTAGATGGAGGTATCTCATGGAATAGTAATCCAGGATCAGGTCTTACTTTGAAAACTCCTGTTGTTTTATCAGACGGGAATCATTCAATACAATATTACTCAGTAGATACTTTAGGAAATACAGAATCTACTAAAACACAGGAAGTTAAAATTGATACGACATCGCCAGACATCAATATCGGAGGTGTGGTTGACAATAGCTACTACAATAAGAGCATAACGCCAGTCATAGCCATAACAGATACCAACCCGAATACTCAATCCATTACGCTTAATGGTACTCCATATACAAGCGGTACTGTAATATCTGAAGAGGGTAAATATACGCTCGTTGCATCTGCAACAGACAAGGCGGGTAACAGCGATTCTAAGACCATAAATTTCACAATTGATAAGACACCGCCCAGCATCACAGCAAGCGCAACCACAAGCGGCAATCCATACACTTCTGGCGCATGGACAAATCAGGACGTGACTGTAAGCTTTACATGTTCTGATGCTCTTTCAGGCATAGCATCCTGCAGCTCTCCAACGACTCTGTCTGGAGAAGGTGCTAATCAAGAAGCAACAGGTTACGCTACCGATCAGGCAGGCAACTCAGCCAGTGCTGCTTTTTCAGGAATCAGCATTGACAAGACGGCTCCAACTATAACGATCAACTCTCCAGTTAACGGAAATATATATGTTCTGAACCAGAATTTAGTCGCAGACTGGTCTGTCAGTGATGCTGCATCTGGCATCTCCACAGCAACAGGAACTTATCCAAATGGAAGCATTATAGATACAACCTCCGCTGGAACAAAGAATTTTGTTGTAAATGCGACGGATAATGCGGGAAATATATATACTAAAAATGTCACATATTATATCCATTCAGATTCTAAACCAGTAACGGCAGTAGATCCGCCTGATGGACAAAATGGCTGGTATAAAACTAACACGGTTTATTTAAATGTTACTGATCCTGATGGAATAAAATATACGAACTATAGCGTAGATGGAGGTATATGGAATAGTAATCCAGGATCAGGACTTACTTTGAAAACTCCTGTTGTTTTATCAGACGGCAATCATTCAATACAATATTATTCAGTAGATACTTTAGGAAATACAGAATCTACTAAAACACAGGAAGTTAAAATTGATACGACATCGCCAGACATCAATATCCAAGGTGTGGTTGACAATAGCTACTATAATAATGATGTAATACCTGCCATCACTATCACTGATACTAACCCTAATATCCAATCCATTACTCTGAACGGTGCTCCATATACAAGTGGTACTGCAATATCTGCTGAAGGCAGCTATATGCTCATGGCATCAGCTACAGACAAGGCTGGTAATCATAATTCAAAAACTCTGAGCTTCACCATCGATAAGACTCTACCGAGCATAACTATCAGTGGCGTGATTGACAATAGCTACTACAATAAGAGCATAACGCCAATCATAGCCATAACAGATACAAACCCGAATACTCAATCCATTACGCTTAATGGTACTCCATATACAAGCGGTACTGTGATATCTGAAGAGGGTAGATATACGCTCGTTGCATCTGCAACAGACAAGGCGGGTAACAGCGATTCTAAGACCATAAATTTCACAATTGATAAAACATCACCGACCATAACCGGAGCAGCAACAATATCTCCAAATGCTAACGGCTGGTACAATGACAGCGTTGTTATTCATTTTACAGCAGATGATGTGTTATCTGGCATAAATAGCGTCACACCTGATATAACGCTTTCAACAGAAGGAGCAAATCAATCAGCAACAGGAACTGCAATAGATAAAGCAGGTAACTCGGCCAGCTTTACTGTTTCAGGGATAAATATCGATAAAACAGCTCCGACTATAACGATCAACTCTCCAGTTAACGGAAATATATATGTTCTGGACCAAAATTTAGTCACATATTGGCTTGTCAGTGATGCTACCTCTGGTATCGCCACAGCAATGGGAACTTATCCGAGTGGAAGTGTTATTGACACAGCTTCGGTAGGAACAAAAACATTCAGTGTATATGCAGCAGATAATGCAGGAAATACAAATATAAAGAATGTCACATATTACATTGGTTACAATTATAGCGAAATCCTTCCACCTATAAAACCGGATGAAAGTAGTATTTTTAAATTGGGGAGCACAGTACCTGTAAAGTTCCAGTTATGGGATGCCAGCGGTAATTTTGTTACTGATGCGGTTGCAAGGTTTTATATTTCCAAAGTCAGTACGACTGTTACTGGAACAATTTTAGAGCCTTACATAATCGAAACTGAGACAACAGGTAATCTATTCGTATATGATCCTGCCAGCAACCTATACCAATATAACCTTGGAACCAAATCTCTGTCCACTGGAACCTGGCAGATAAGAATAGATATTGATGACGGATCCTCGAAAACTGTAATTATTTCACTGAAAAAGTAATACTCCTGTGTTGTGAAACCAGGTGCTATTGCGCAACAAGACCGCCATCTACAACCATGGGATGGCCTGTAACAAATGAAGCCCCATCCGAGCACAGCCACACTGCTGCTTCAGCCACCTCTTCCGGCCTGCCCATCCGTCCTACAGGTTCAAGCGCAATGAACTGTTCTTCAGCCTCCGGTTTGCCGCCAGTGACCCTGTCTACCATAGGTGTGCGGATAACGCCAGGGCACACTGCGTTAATACGGATGCCGTCCCTGGCATACTCCAGAGCAGCAGTGCGCGTCAGCTGCACTACGCCGCCCTTTGATGCACAGTAGGCAGGCAGGCCCTTAAAACCAACCAGCCCGGCCACGGATGCCATGTTGACGATTGCCCCTCCACCCTGCTTGATCATCTGCTGGATCTCGTATTTCATGCACAGCCACACGCCTTTCAGGTTTATGTTAATCGTTCGGTCCCAGTTCTCCTCAGTGCAGTTCACAGTTGGGGCAATAACCCCCTCGATGCCGGCATTGTTAATAGCGTAATCCAGGCGGCCATAGGTCTTTATGACAGTATTGATCAATGTCTCGACCTCGACAGCCATTGATACATCAGTCCTGACGAATATTGCCTCACCACCTGCCTCATTGATCTCCTGCACTACCCTCTCCCCATCTTCAACCATAACGTCAGCTACCACTACCTTTGCCCCTTCCCTGGCAAACACAAGTGCACAGGCTCTACCTATTCCCAGACTTCCACCTGTCACCAGGGCAACTTTACCTCTTAGACTTCCACCCAACCTGATACCTCCTTTATCTCATTCAGCTCTTGCATTCCCCCAAAATCTATAATTTTATTTTAGTATCCTGTGAACTTATATCCTTCCCAGGATTTCAAGCGATTTGCTTTCTTATCCCTACTTTTTAGCCTTTCTCTTTTTCATATAATCCGAAAAGCCGGAGCTCAGCACAACAATTACTCCGGCAGTGAATACTAAAGCACCCAGAAGCTTGGGGTTTGAGAGTTTTTCTTTTAGAAGAAGTAATACACCTGCATGCAGTACCAGGAGGCCCAGGATGAATGACGAGAATTCCTTATACTTTGGATAAAGTATATAGAATATGATGCCTGCCGACCATGTCCCGATGCCAAGATATTCATAAGAGATATCACTCCTGGCCGGATCAAAGATTCTATAGTACAGCCCTGAAAGGAAAAATACAGCGCCCAGTAACCCCATGAAGATTATTTTTTGCCTATCCATATTAATCTATCCATATTAATCACATCTACTCTCTTCTTCTCTTAGAGCCTATTTTATACTTTGCCTTTAGTATATGATACTATGCAAATTATATCCGATTGAACACAGGAGAATGGATGAGCATCTTGAGAGTATAAAAAATCACGCTTTGAGATCCGATGTGCTGATCGTAACGCACTACCATTTTTTAAAGAGCATCCTTTAAATGCACGCAATAGCATACATATAAGGTAGTAATGATCATAGGCGCTTCTTCATTTGCTGCATCCCTGCCCGAGCTGCGCATGGAGGTAAAGAGTATAGAGCTCTACATCCCCAGGCTTGGGCTGTACAGGGGGAGCGAATTGATAAAGGAGAATGTATATAAGCTGCGCGACAGCCTCTCAACTGATAGTGTACTCACCTCGATCCATGCTCCCTATTATGGGGAGGCACCGACCTATCCTGCCGAACTCATAGTGGATACCGCGCATATGGGCAAAGCACAGTTCAGGCTCATGGAGGAGAACATCTTCCTGGCCTGCGAACTTGGCTCAGGTGTGATCGTGGTTCACCCCGGGAACGCAATAGGAGACAGGGAGGAATCCTTCGTGCAGATGGTGGATAACCTGAAGCATCTCTCAAGCGAAGCTGAGAACTGCGGGGTTATCCTTGGACTTGAGAACAAGGAGGGAACAGATCCGAACAATCTGTGCTGTACGGTAGAGGAGCATCTGCGTGCTATAAAAGAGGTGAACTCACCAAATTTAAAGGCCACCTTTGATATAGGGCATGCTAACCTCACATACAGCGGGGATATGGAGAAATTGCGAGACTTCGCAAGAGAGCTGAGGGGCAGTGTTGCGCATGTGCATGTGCACGATAACATCGGCAGACCGGGAGGAAAATACCTCGGGGACATGCACAGAGCACCTGGAGAGGGCAACATCGATTTCTCAGTGCTAAAAGAGCTGCACTTTGATGGCGTATATAACCTTGAGGTATTCTCGATAGAGGATGTGCGCAAAGGTAAGAGGATGCTTGAGAAACTATATATAAATTATTAAGTTATTATGACCGTAATATGATGGAAGATATCGGAAAAATTATAGGTCGCGGTCTTGATACATACACAAATAACCTGAACCTGGGTATTCCTTTTATCATTAATCTGGTTTTAACAGGTTTATTCTTCGTCATCATGCTCTCTTTTGGAATTGCGTATATCTTTGGCGCATCTTTATCCTCTCTTGAGAATGCCACAACCCCTGAGCAGGTGATCTTAATTATCCTTCCCATTATAACCCGAAATCTTTTTGGGATCGCGGTTCTGGTAATAGTATATCTTCTTGTTTCCCTGTTCTTTCAGTCTTTCTTCACGGCAGGAGCTATAGGAATGGCAAGACAGGCTACCGAGGCAGGGAGAACAGATCTCTCTACCATGATGGATGCCGGTAAAAAGAATGTTGTAAACCTTTATCTTGCCCAGATCTTAGCAGGGTTGCTCTACCTTGCAGGTATTGTATTTCTTGTGCCTGGAGCCCTCAGCGCTAATTTAGATCAGATGCTGTCTTCTGCAGATACAGGCGCGCTCTTACTGCTTGCAGGCGGGTTTCTGTTATGGATAGTATATATACTTGTTTTAAGTCTTGTTCTTGCAATCTACAGGTACTCCCTGGTAGTAGATAATCTCGGGCCTGTTGATGCAATAATCACAGGTATCGGGTTTTTTAACAGGCATAAATTCGATGTATTCCTGCTGTGGCTGATTACAGGAGCAATTGCAATTATCTTTACAGTTATAGGGCAGATCATGGGACTCATTCCGATTATGAACATAATCTGGCCGTTTATCGGTGTATTTATCAGTGTTCTGGTCATCCAGCCCCTCACTGCGGTCTGGTGGACACGTCTATACATGACACGAACCGACAAAAAGATCTATTTTAATGAGCTTCTGGCTCACCCGAATGAGCTTAAAGCCTGAAAGTAAAAGCCTAAAGACCCTCAATAAAAGCCTGGATTCGTGAGAGGGCCTCGGTCAGCTCCTCATACGATGTTGCGTATGAGCACCGCAGATACCCTGCACCGCATTCACCGAACACATCGCCAGGCACAACAGCTACCTTCTGTTCTTTTAAGAGCCCTCCTGCAAACTCATCAGAGGTAAGACCCGTGCTCTTTATGCTGGGAAATGCATAGAACGCGCCTTCTGGCTCAAAGCACTCAAGACCCATCTTATTCAGGCCGTTTACGATAAGACGTCTTCTCCGGTTATACTCACCCACCATCTTTTTCATCTCTTCATCGCCGTTCCGCAGGGCCTCTATTGCCCCCATCTGGGCTGTAATTGGGGCACACAGCATGGTATATTGATGGATCTTGGTCATGGCGCTGATTATCTCCTCACTTCCAACAGCAAAGCCTATGCGCAGTCCCGTCATGGCATGTGATTTGGAAAGCCCGTTTAATATTATAGTCCTGTCCCTCATTCCCGGGATGGATGAGAAACAGGTATGAACGCCGTTATAAGTTAGTTTGCAGTAAACCTCATCCGATACTACCACAAGATCATTCTCACTGGCCACATCGGCGATCTCCTCAAGGTCACTTCTTCTCATGACAGCGCCTGTGGGGTTATTGGGATAGCTCAATATCAGCGCTTTTGTTCTATCCGTGATGCTCCTCTTTATCTGCTCAGCAGTAACCCTGAACTCATCCTCCTGGTACGTTGGCACAGGGATGGGTCTTCCGCCTGCAAAAACAACGCTGGGCTTATATGAAACATAGCATGGCTCCGGAATTATTACCTCTTCCCCAGGGTTTATTATCGCCCTGAGCGCAAGATCTGCAGCCTCGCTCACGCCTGTGGTGATGAGAACCTCATGTTCCGGATTGTAATCGATATCATGGTCTTTTCTGTAGCATCTGGAGATCAACTCCCTCAATTCAAGAATACCGTGGTTTGAGGTATATGAGGTAAACCCTTTTTCAAGTGAGTATATACATGCTTCCCTGATATGCCACGGAGTGACAAAATCAGGTTCTCCGACACCAAGCGATATAACATCATCCATTTCGAGCACAAGATCAAAGAATTTTCTTATACCAGAAGGAGGGACGCCTTTTATATGCTCTGAAATGTATCTCTCTGACATACTACCACTATCAAGGAGAAACAGCAAGGCGTTCCGGGTGTTCTTTCTCGAACATGATCTCACCGTCTTCTTTGTATGTGCGCAGCACAAAATGCGTCACAGTCCCCTGAACCTGCTCAAGGGTGGCTATTTTTTCAGCCACAAAAAAAGCCACATCCCTCATCGACTTACCGCGAACGGTGAGTGAGAGGTCATGATCACCTGAGATAAGGCGTACAGACCTGACCTCGGGGAACTTTGCTAATCTCTCAGCAATAGAATCATAGCCTGTTCTTGCGTTCAGGGTGACCTTTATTTCGATGATCGCATACACATATTCCTCCCCTGCCCTATCCCAGTCGATTACGGTCTTATATCTCCGTATTATCCCCTTCTCCTCCATGTCTTTTATCCTTGAGGCGACTTCTGCTTCAGTGATACCCGTCATGGTTGCGATCTTCTCAGGTTCAATTCTGGGATTGTTCTCAATTATCTCGAGTATTTCTTTCATTGTCGTGCCTCGCCCCCTGTCTATGTTACAAGGGTTAATAGGCTTTGCGAAAGAAAAAATTAAGGGTTTTTTTATACTTTCTTTGTTATATATAAAGATTTGGGAGCAAATAAAGCTATGGATACAAAAGATTTGGAGAGAGATGGGCGGATAGTAGAGTGGTTCATGTGTCATCGGTTAAGACCACCAGTCATCCCTAAATCGATATCTATTGACATGAGGATCAAGTGCTTGGCTAGAATAGACATTCATGACAGTCTCAAGAGTTCTTTCAATCCCACAATATCGAAGTATTAGAGTAAGTTGTCTATCAGCATTTTCAGTGAAAATCGTACTCCACCTCAATTGGGTATAGCGAGCCACCATTTCTTTTGGATTATACTTTCGAATCAGTGAATATATTCTTCTGCTTATAAAAAGAGTAAGAACCGCTATCCAGATATAAGCTTCAACGATCTGCGTATTCTTAGTATTTACAACATCAAGAGCGTATCTGCTTTTTAGTTCTTTAAAAATCAGTTCAATATCCCATCTTGCACCATAGAGTTTCGCAACATTTTCCGGACTTAAAACATCTTTCGAAATATTGGTGAGATAAACATGGTACTTAGTCTCATCTTCGTTAAAAACAGCTACCAATCGAAATATTTCAGTATCCAGTCTGGTCTTACTTTTGCCATTAAAATTCTGTCTTCTGAAAGAGATCTCAACATCAACATCAAGTATCCTTCTCTTTAATTTTGGCAGAATTTCACTGATGCGTTTTCCCTTCACATCAATACTGTTGCCCCGACATGTATTATGCAAATCTACAATGAGAGGATCAGCATTTCCCTTCAACCTGGATACAAAGTAACCGCCATTCTGTTCGATCCTTGCAAAAATCTGGTGTTTATAAAAACCAAGATCGATAAGAAGAATTCTATCTTTTATCCAGGGACCTATTCTCAGAGTTTTCAATTCATTTGTACTTTCAGCATGAATACTGATACTTTTTGGACTATTTGCCACGGCACTTACTAATATACTTACTTTAACGCCTGCTGCTACTGTTCTTGATCGTGCTGCTGGCCATTTCTTGGCAAGAGACTTATGCAACCTGATTATTGTACTATCCTGTATCAATACATCCTGAAATTTGGAGAGCTTTTGGTTAAGAACTTTGGTTTGCTCCAGAGCAAGCTGTTCAATGGCATGAGTGACACATAGTTTCAGGAATGCAACAAGTTCGGGTGTAAATCTCTCATACCAGCTGCTATCGCTGAGTTTTTTATTTGACGATTTTTCATAATTCCGTTTGATGTTCGCAAGATTTCGGGCAAGATGGACACCGTAACTATTGACAAGAACCCAAAACATTTCTACGGCAGTTACTTTTCTCTCTCTTTTTATTAGTCCAGTTTCTCTTGCAGCTTGGTTTAACCATTCTGGTGAGAAGAGGGTGCAGAGATCTTTTTCGATAATGTCTGGTTCATAAGGTGGGATTTCTGTGTTGGGTTCTTTTGTCTTCTTCATGCTCCTAATCCTCTTTCTAATTTTAATACAGTAAAATTAAAATTTTTAAGTAATACATACGTTCTTAGAGAATAAATGCTTCGCTATCGCACGATTATTTCAACTGGAAACAAAGAGATCTGACTAAAAATAAGTAATTATACAATCTTTTTTAAAATATCTCAATGAGAAATCCTTAACCGATGACCAATGGATTGATAGCACAAAAGATGATGAGGAAAAGCAAGCTAAGGAGTTGAAGAAGTTAATTTTATCTTGATCCACTTCTGCACTTAAAGTCGGCTTTTTGCAGATTCCACTAGACATATCCAACAAAGCCAGAAGATAACAAACTATATATTCAACAGATATAATAAAGTGCAATAAAATGAATTCAAGCCTAGATTTTTTAGTCATAAAAAAGTATCTTGATAAGCAGAAAAATAAAGTTGTAGAGACCTATGATTTTGAGGTTAAAAAAGTAAAATACTCGGAGAAAATAAAAGGCTGGAAAATCGATAAGTTCAGGGGAGACGAAGAAGTAGTTCGGGCATTTATTCTTTCTAGACTCGTAAACGAATTAGGATATAAACCTGAAAATATTGAAATAGAAAAAGAATACGATATCGGAAGACCTAAAACAAATAAGCCGAGGATAGATGTCATTGTTCGAGATGAAGACGGAAACGCATTTCTTTATATCGAGTTAAAAAGCCCAGAAGAGTATGAAAAAGAAAAGGACGGAATAATTGAAAAGCAGCTTTTCAATCTTGCCAGCCAAGAAAGGGGACAAGGGAAAGAAGTAAAATATCTCGTTCTGTACACTTTTGAAATAGTTAAGGATAGCATCAAAGATAAGTGCATCCTCATTGATTATGAAAAATTTACTTCCTTCGATTCTTGGAAAGAAAAAAGAGATTTTGCAGATGCGATTCCTGTAAGGTACGGCAAGGCACAAAAAGAGCCGTATGTTAAAAACGGTAAAAAAGATTTGGATACCACGTTCACACATGAACAACTGGATAGTTTAAGGAAAAATCTTCATAATGTGCTTTGGGGAGGTGGCGGAACGGATGATAATGATGTTTTTTCATCGCTTGTAAACTTGATTTTAGCAAAGATTCAAGATGAAAGTGAGAAAAAGAAAGGCGAGAAATATGATTTTCAGATATTTTCTTATAAAGATGGAGAAAGCTTCGAATCAAACGAGGAACTTTTTGATAGGATTAACGAACTTTACAGAAGAGCATTAAAGCAGAGGCTAAATATATTAGAAGAATCGAAATTAAAAAAATCTTTTGTTATTGACGAAAATAAGTTCTCTTTAAATAAGCTGAAATATACTGTTTCTGAGCTTGAGCGGTTTTCTTTTGTTGATGGGAAAAATAGTTTTGATGGCAAAGATATTCTAGGAGATTTCTTCGAGGGTATTATCAGGGAAGGATTCAAACAAACAAAGGGTCAATTTTTCACTCATATTAACATAGTTAAATTCTTGCTATGGGGATTACAGCTTGATAAACTTGCTATTAAAAGAGTAAACGAGGATTTAGAAATTCCATATATTATTGATCCTAGTGCCGGAAGCGGAACTTTTCTAATAGAGTATATGAAATTTATTACTCAAAACTTAAAGTATAGGTTCAAGGATAAACTTGACGAAACAAGAGATGTAGAAGATAAATTCAACCAGTGGTTCATGCCAGATCCTAGGGAACATAAATGGGCACAACACTTTATTTATGGTGCAGATATAAATTTTAACCTTGGGACTGCAACCAAAGTAAAT
Source organism: Candidatus Methanoperedens nitratireducens (assembly GCF_000685155.1). Taxonomy (GTDB): domain Archaea; phylum Halobacteriota; class Methanosarcinia; order Methanosarcinales; family Methanoperedenaceae; genus Methanoperedens; species Methanoperedens nitratireducens. Next base: position 607,717 of record NZ_JMIY01000001.1, on the reverse strand, counting down.
ATGATTTTGCATGGGGATGGATCTGCAAATGTGTTCGTCAAAGATGGTCTTTTGCCGTTCAGGTACTATCACAAAGAAACTGCACCAAATTTCTTAAAACAATATGAAGAAGACAAACTTTATTTCAACAAAGAGGTCAATCAGCAATTTGACGTAGTTATTTCTAATCCGCCTTTTAGTGTTGATTTGGATAACGAGACAAAAAAGAATGTCAAACAAGAATTTATTTTTGGGGACAAAAAGAACTCCGAGAATCTTTTTGTTGAAAGATGGTATCAGCTTCTAAAGCCGAACGGACGTTGTGGCGTAGTTTTGCCTGAAAGTGTGTATGACACAACTGAAAACAAATATATCCGGCTTTTTATCTACAAATATTTTAAAGTAAAAGCTGTTGTTTCTCTTCCACAGCTTACTTTTGAGCCGTTTACTTCTACAAAGGTTAGTTTGCTTTTTGCTCAAAAGAAGACAAAGAAAGAAATTGAAGAATGGAATAAACTCTGGAATAAATATTCAAATGAATGGAATCAATTTAAAACAAGATGTGAAAATTTGATAATGGTTTATCTTGATGGAAAAGATAGAAAGAAACTTCCATCAATTAAAGATTTAACTGAGAAACAAGAAACGGATATTTTGGTGAGACTGCTAAAAGATTCTATGGAAGAAGATGACAAAAAGCTTTCTTCAAAAGACATTATTGAAAAATACAAAGATGAGCTCGAAGACCTTTGTAGATATGATAAGGATACAAAGGACACTTTTGGTTTTGTAAATACTTGGTGGGTTTTTGGCGAGGTTGCCAAGGAATTAAATTATAAAATTTTTATGGCGGAAGTGGAAAATATCGGCTACAAAAGAACCAAAAGAGGAGAAAAGCCTATGCCAAATGAACTTTTCAGAGTAAATGAAAAAGGTGATGTTTTAGTTGATGATGGAAAGGAAGAAGCGACTCTTGATTATCTCCGGAAGATAGAATGGGAATAAATTGTGACACTAAAGCAATTTACCATTAATTCTGAAGTAATTTCTTCAGGGAAACATTGTCGTTTAGACCAAAAATACACCTGTTTCACTCAAATTCAAAACTGGGAAGTTTTTGAAACTAAACTTAAACAAGTAAAGATATCTGACTTTCTTATAGAATTACCTATCGTAAAAATCCCAAAGGGCGAATTAGAAGATGATGCATTCTTAGTAAATATATCTGACCAACAACAAATAAGTGGGAAACTAGAAAATATAGAAAAAACAAATGAGATTGGTTCAGATAAGACATTTTTGGGAGAGGCAGATATATTTATTTCAAAACTTGGCATGCCTAAGGGGTACGTGTTTATAAATACTTTCAAGGGGAAGAATATTTTAGGTTCGTCAGAATTTATTCCATACAAGGTAAAAGACCTTAGTTACCTCAAATATTTAAAATATATTCTACTAAATCGCAAAATGCTGCTTGCATATTCTGCATTAGAATCAGGGAAAACACCATCACATAAAAGAGTTAATCCCTACGAATTTCTTAAAATTAAAATTCCTTTAATCTCTAAACCGAACAGAGACAAAATCATTGCCGAAATAGAACCGATTGAGCAAAAAATAAAAGATCTCAATAAACAAATTAAAGAAAATCATGAAATTATAAACAATGTTTTTGCTAGAGAGTTTCATTTTGATTTAGATACGTTTAATGAATTGAGAAAGATTAAAAATTATAACCTATATTTATCAAATTTTGCAAACAATAAAGATGTAAGGCAAAGTGTAAAATTTCATAGAGAGTCTGGTCTTTTTGTGATTAAAGAGCTAAAGAAAATAACGGATAAAAAAATCAAACATTTTATTTCCGATCCAATAGTTCTTGGTTCCGGTATTTCTCCTTCTGACTACGATGATAACGGAGATTTTAATTATATATCTATGGCAAATATTAAAAACTGGAAATTTGAAAGCGAAGACTCTAAAGCAGTCTCAAAAGAATACTCTGACAATAATAAAAATAAAACAGTTACAAAAAATGATATTATTTTAGCTCGTTCTGGAGAGGGAACAATTGGAAAAGTCGCTTTAATTGAAGATGAAGAACTTAAAGGTATTTTTGCTGATTTTACAATGCGAATCAGGTTAAAAAACTATAATCCTCTTTTTGCGTACTACTATTTTAGAACTGATTACCTTCAATATTTAGTTGAAATAAATAAAAAAGGACTTGGAAATAACACAAATATTTTTCCTAGCCAAATCCAAGAGTTTCCGCTTATTGACATAACACCGAATGAACAACAAAAAATCGTTGATGAAATCAAAGCTGAATTAGATAAACAGGATGAAGTAAAGCAGAAGATTGAAACTGAAAGAAATAAAATAGACGAAATTATTGAAATGGCTATTGCATAAAACCATTGCGCCATAATCTATATTGCTGGAGAATCGTTAAATATGCCAAAAAGACCAGCCAAAATGTCCTAATTGCGGCGAAAAAATGACTCTCATAGATGGTACAGAACATAGCTATATATGCGGATTCTGTGGTGCAAGGAATATCAGTTCACGGGATAAGAAGTACATGGAGGAGTATATCGAACAGCGTAAAAGAACGCTGAATGAAAATAAATTCGCATAAAGCTTCAAAAAGCCACAAAAATAATCGCTGTCATCACAGCAGCTATAGAAAACGTCAGCAAATCTAGATGTTTGTTATTCTTCAATATTGCCTTCTTCAAAAACAAGGATTTCGGCAAAATCCAAGAGAAAAAACTTAAAATCACTATGAGGAACAACCAACCCAGAGGGTGTTGTATATTTTCAGTGCTTTTTATTCGCACCCCGTCACTCGAAATTGAAAGTCTTTGAGGCGCATTCTGGTCTAAAATAAGCGGAAAAAATATATTAGATTGTATGCAGCGCGTAAAGAAGTTCAACTTATACGTTCAAAGCGCGGATTTCTCAAATTGGTTTGAGGATTGGGCGTGAACCCAACTAATCCTTTATTTTCAAATTCATGACCTATATTACCTTGATTTAGCCTATAAATTTTTAATAGCTCTTCTCAGTGCAGCCTCTTGAAAGCACTCGTGCTTCTGATCAGATCAGCTCTTCCCACCCAAAAAGCTGTAATTGCAGTCAATAAGGTCGTAATCAATGTGATCAACATGAATAACTCAGCCTCGTCCTCTCCCCTGTTTGACATCCTATCCCGCCTATAACCCCATTTATCCCGGCTGAACTCTCTTTCACATTCACTTCTCCTGTTAGCGATTCGTTCCAATACTCGTGGATCAGTTACTTCTACATATTCAGGATGAAACGTCTTACCTTTTTCAGTTTTAATAAGCTCCTTATTTCCAAAATCTCTTGCCTGAATATATGCTCCTATCCCTTTTTCTTTGCAAAATTTGTTATTCTTTTCGCTATCCATTCCCTTATCGATAGACAATAACTCAGGATAAAATCCATACCCTTTATGAAAATCTTCAATAATCTCGATCAGTAAAGGATTTTCATTTGCACTGCCCTTGTATCGTTGAACCAGCATGGGTAGCCCATACTCTATATCTACAAGCTTATATGCGAGATGACCCACACCTTTGAGATAATTACCTCTCACATACAATCCAGCATATTTATCCGTGTATTCTTCCATCTCTTTATTTTTATGGGCACTGGTATTTGATTTTATCAGGCTTCCATCGACTCCGATCATTCTACCCTTCATTAAACCAAGAGATAGACACTCTTTTGTCATATCGATAGCGATCTGTCTAAAAACCTCGATACCTGTTCTATCAGCAGCTCTGCTGAATATTTTTCTATCTGGAATGCATTCAGGATTTAACTCACAAACCTTTGCCAGGTTTGGGTTTTCTCTCAATTCTTCAATTAGATCAGAGTATGTTCTGATACGTCTCTTGCACATGAATATTTGTGTTTTCAAGATTGATCTGAGTTGATAATCTCCTATCTTGTCTGCATATTTTTTTTCGATTTCATCTACCTTGCTCCAGTCGTAAAATAGAAATAAATGGCGGATATCGCCTTTGTAGCCAGGATAAAATTCATACGCTATTTTTTCGGTTCTTGTGAGGTTATCTCCTTCATATCTCTTACAAAAGACTGTTTTTAGTCTGGGTACATATTTACTTACTCTGTCCTTTATTTTATCCAGTAATCTCAGGAAATCGGTTATCTGCTTTTGAACCCCTTTTTTAACGTATAGGAAAGTATAAACGCATTTCTTCCTCCTCATCTTGAAATCTGATAGTCNTCGTTTTGAGTTAGTATAAGTTCGTTGTTAATAATTTTGCCCCCGCAGGGGCTTTCTTGATGTCATTTAAAATTTTATTGAATCGTGCAGTTACTTGTTTGAAGTGCTTTTTCTTATTTTTAGCAAAGCATATATGGTATGGCCGCCAATTTTTGCTCGCAAAGGATACTTGCCCGATGAAATCGGGTAATTGATATTGGATATAAAATCCGTCCTTTGTAAAGACTTGAATCAAATTAAATACCTCTGATATAGTTTGGATTTAGATTTTGGTTGATATCAGAGGTATTTAATCCAAAATAAGCTTTATTATTTTCTCGAAATAGAAAAGTATTTATATAACTTTAAATGAGATTTTAAACTATAGTACAAATTTTTAAGGTAAAAAACAACTAATAAAACCTTATAACTTAAAAATAGCTTGAGTTAGACTTCATTCCCAATCCTCAAACCAAAGTGGCAGTTATCGATCACTTCTGGGACTTCTGGATAAACGATCTTGCCGCATTTTTTGCAGTAGCTCTGTTTGATGATATATTTTGTAATATAAAGAGTGAGAGGGACTATATCTTCAGTATATCTCTCCCGTGTTTGCTCAAGCTCACTTATTTCTCCATCACAGCAAGGACAAGCGTC
>NZ_JMIY01000001.1:542401-602720 GCF_000685155.1 Candidatus Methanoperedens nitratireducens | reverse complement strand
AATTAAAACTTAGTAATGAGGCAAAATATTAGGAGCTAAACGGATCTAAAAAAACCTGAGTAAATACCTATTTTTATACCTTCGGCATGAGTTCCATTGCTATTTTAGCATCCATTACAGGGACAGAATCAACCTTAGCGATATCAGTCCATATATAGCTGGCTTCCAGGATAACTCTGGGGTCATCCACCTCATAGAGAAGGAAAATACGGTTTCCTGTTAGATCAAGCCATTCGCCAAGTACTTTCATCCCCTCAGGACTTTTTAACCCGGTTGCCCTCTTTATAACCTCGTCTCTTTTATCTGGTTCCCAGGTCCATATATCCATAAACAGCATTATCTTCTAACCTCCCCGGCATGATATTGATATTCTATCATAATAAGCTTTCCCACACAACTGAGACCGTCCGCTAATTCAAAAGCTTAAAAAGGGCGGTCTATCGCTGGCAAAAGCTGCTGAGTTAGCAGGTATTTCTATATCTGAGCAAAAATCTCAACAACTGTAGAACCTAAAATTTCGGTAGAAGCTTACCTGTGCGCTTCATATATTCAGTATATTCCCCGCCAAACTGCATTATCAGCAGCTCTTCCTCTCTTTTTATCCTCAGATATATCAATATGATAGATGCTGCGCACAGAAGCACTATCAGAAGATTGGAAGAAACAAGTGAAATACCGATAAGAAATAAAAAAATTGCAGAATACATAGGGTGCCTCACCCTGCTGTAAGGGCCGGTGGTAACAAGCCTGCCCTGATTCCCGGGCTGGATATGAAGAGCCCAGGATGCTCCAAGCGCCTGATGTGTCCATGCAAACAAAAGCAGGGATAAAAAGCTCAGCAGTGCTCCCAGCCAGCGAAGCCAGTCAGGAAGAGCGAGTGCAAAGCCTGAGATCCAATCTGGAAAAACTGCGTAGAGTACAAAGATCACAAAAAATACAAATCCTGCAAACTGTATCGATAATGCCGTTATCCTGCCCTCCAATCTTATTGATTCCCTGTCCCAGAAGACTTTCCTTCCTGTACTCCTTACTTTCAGGAAATAGTAGGCTCTGATTATGGATAGCAGCAGGATTAAAACTGAAAAGACCAGCCTGAAAGTTGTTTCATCACCTGCCATGCGTAAAAGATTACACTATATAATCAAATACCTTATTCATCCTCGATTATATATGTCACCTGCACGGATAGTGTAATCCTGGACTCGCCAGGCAGAATGGGTGTGGCGATTCTTTCTAGAGCTACTGGCGCTGAGATAAATGGCTGCAGGAGATCACCCTCACTAATCGACGATGTTTTCACACCTACTATCCTGACCTTCAGGCTCTCAGCAAGTTTATTAGCCTTATCTTCAGCATCCTCTACCGCATCTGTTATCAGTCCATCCCGAACTTGCTTCTGCATCTCTTCTGATACAATGAAGGATATGCCGCTAACCTGATTAGCACCTGCGGCTACAGACCTATCTATGATATCGCTTAGCTTATCAAGCATTTTAGTAGTCACCTGTACGCTATTGGAAGCCGAGTAACCGATTATTGTTGGTATATCGCCTTCCTCCGTGCTGTATACAGGCTGGATAGATAGGAGGGATGTTTGAATATCCCTGTCCTGAAGGCCCAGATCTTTGAGTGCACTTATAACAGCATTCATCGAGGCAGCATTTTTTTCTGAGGCTTCTTTAGCTGTCGTTGCCTGGGTAATAACACCAAGACTTATAGATGCCGTATCAGGTACTACAGGCACAGATGCTGACCCAGATACAGAAAGCCACTTCTGTTCAGAATTCTGCTCAGCAGGATTTGCATCTACCCCACCGGCCGCAGCAAAAACATAGGATTCTGCGGCTATTACCAGCACAGCTATCGAAAGGATAAATAAGAGCATATACAGTTTACTATTAGATGTTCTCTGCGACATAATCTACACACCAACCCGATCTATTGAAATGGTAATCCCTACAAAAGAACGTTCGCAAATAATAAATAAGTATTTGTCTGATAACGATCTGAGAACTTGTTTTGAGTTGTCCCAACAGGATTTTTTATCACCATGCCTCCCAGTGGACAACTTTATCTAATCCCATCCTGGGCGGCGCTGTGGGCTTCTCATCGGCATATCCTAAAGGTATAATCGCTACCGGCCTGGCTTTATCAGGAAGGCGGAGCAGCTCACTCACAGCATACCCATCAAAGGCCCCGACCCAGCATGTGGCAAGCCCTCTTGAATGTGCGGCAAGAAGCAGGTTCATTAATGCCGCTGTGATATCCTGTATTGCATAGAGTTCTCCCCGCGACCTGTATTTACGCGCCGAGCGCTCGATATTCGCAACGCCTACAATCACGATTGGGGCCTCTTCAATGAAGGGCTGGTTTAATGCTGCTTCTGTTAATTTTCGTTTAATTATTCTATCTGAAATAACAATAAAATCCCTGGCCTGAAGGTTGCCTGCCGATGGTGCCATCTGCGCAGCATTCAATAGCTCTTCGATTACATCTTTTCCAACAGCGCTATCTTTAAATCTTCTGATAGATCGTCTCTCTCTAATGGCTTCCAAGCATTCCATACACACACCTCATTTATTTTATTGTGGCTAATGATATTTAATACTGCACAGACTTTTGTTTGTTGGCAAGGTTATTCATATTTATAACTCTCGTAGCTGTGTATCGCAACCCCCCTGAAGCCTTGTTTTGATGAAAAAGAACTATTAACTTGCTTAATAGCATTCTCCAGAGCTGCCGCCCCTTCCTCATAGAAAGTAGAACCAGGATTATCCAGTTTCTGTGTCTCAAATGCTATCACAGCGGATTTGTTGATTCTGGTGGCGTAATCTATTTCATATCTCGCCCAGGCGATTGCATTGTTATAATTATCTGTGTAATCCATTATCGTAGTAATATCTGTAATATCCTGAACATGGGAACTGAGCAATCTATTACTCTTATTGTAAGTGAGCTCAAATCCGTTGCCATCGAACCAGAAGGGTATATCCACACCGAATGTTACAGCCGTTCCGCTTGATGAGATAGTGTTTTTTATGCCTGAAAGTAGCTTTAGATACTGGGCTGCCAGGTTGCTATTGACAGAACTCTTAGCCAGTGGCAGGCTATCCCCATTAGAATCTTTTTCCCATGATTTTAAGACGTATGACTCAACATCCAGACAGACACCATCAAATCTCTCATTGGTTCTTGAGTTCTTGTTGTAGTTTATTACGGCTTTGACATAGTTAGTAGCGGTTTGATGGTCGGTTGTCCATGCAGGCTCACCGTTTAGCGCATGAACGGATATGTTGTTGCTGTGAGCCCTGGCAATGAAGCTCTTAAACTGTGAGGGGCTGTTAGAGAGTCTTGAAATATCTGTGTAGAAGAACAGCGTATTGATACCATGCTCCTTTGAATATTGAATCAGTGAATCGGCTTCTTGCGATCTATCCAGTACTGTACTTGCTGCACCCCATATAAAGAGGGCACGCATCTGTTTGGGGTTACCGGATACCACAGTAAAAGCATCCTTAATATTTTTGGATCCATATTTAGGTGATTTCATCAGGCTTGTATTAGAGTTATAGCCATTCCATATACTGGTTATTGCATTATAACTGCCGTATGGGGCATCGGGAGGTAGATTCCAGCTGAAGTTTAATGTCTGCTGGCTGTTCGGGGATAGAGTATTCGTCTGTTTGGCCGGGATATTATACAGCGTCCCATCAGGTTTCCTATAGCTGAGACCAACCCAGTAGGATCTCGTGTTTCTCCCTGTGTTTTTAACAGTAACCGATGAGGATAAGGTATTCCCGGGATACTTTGTGCCAGTGGGTGGATTAAAGGAAGCTATTGAGGCTGAATCGACCTGTACAGTCCACAATGCAGGAGAACTGTATGCATTTTGAGTATCAAAAACCAGTGCTTCGATTGCATACATACCCGAGGTATTGAAAGTGTAGCTCCAGCTATCCGTACCACCTGGACCAGAGAGGGCAAAACGACTGGACTGATGTTTTCCACTCAGGTACCACTCAGTCCCTCTTAAATTTCCATCAGGGTCTGTTCCCTTCACAATAAATGTCCTGGCCTGACCGGCAGCCAGGGTTAAGCTGCTGCTGTTTGGATCATACCTGGAAGCCGATGGGGCTGTATTCTGGATCGCTGTAATCGCATATACTGTCTGTGCGCTGACCAAAATTATAATCATGGCCATAGCTGCAATTCTGAGGGCACGCCCTCTGCAAACTCTATATCTAATTATTATACCACCTGTACTCTCAGTCTAACTAAGTAAATAACATTATATAATATAAATTTATCGTTGTTAAAAAATAATAGCTATTGTTGTGCCGGATGATCCGGTTGAAATCAAAAGTTTGATATAGTTAACTGGCTAATCAGTAGTTTGATAGATAGTGGATATGTATATATCACAGACCAATAGGGGAATGGGGAGGACAAATGAGTGGTGGAATATCTGTTCCAGAGAAGACCGAAGATAACGGGGTTTTGCTTAACCTCCTGGTTCTTTCCGAGAAAAGGAAGAATCTACTCCTCCTGCTGCGTGAGGGTCCGAAGACACTGGGTGAGATCAGGGAATCTCTTCTGGTTACATCTTCAGGTATTATCCCTCAGATTCGCAAAATGGAAGAGAAGAAACTGATTTACCAGAAAAACAGGGAGTATGCCCTGACAGAGATTGGAAAAATACTGGCTGAATATTTCTATCAGTTTAAAGAGATCATGAGAATCCTGGGGGAAGATTGGAAATTCTGGAGCGAGCATAAGATCTCAGGAATCCCGGAGGAGTTTCATATGAGGCTTCATGAGCTTGGGAAATATGAGATACTAAAGAGTACACCAATAGATATCCTGAAACCCCACAGGGAATACATGAAGAACCTCCTGAATGCAAGATGGATGAAAGGAGTATCCTCTGTGCTGTATCCAGGATACCCTGAATACGTTATTGATCTGGCGCAGAGAGGCATACCTGTTTCTATCATAGTAACAAGAGAATTGCTGGAGAAGATAGAGGAGGAATACAGTGAAGAACTGGAAATAGGCTTATGTCATGATAATGTCAGCATAATGGTCTGTGATGAAAGAATTGATGTTACCTTTGCTGTGACTGACTTTTTCCTCTCGATGAGGCTCTTTCTAAAGGATGGTACATACGATTTCCACCAGAATATCCTGAGCTTTGATATATCTGCAATCAGATGGGGGGAGGATTTATTCAGTTACTATGAGAGGCGCTCCAGGAGAATTTAGCAGAATCTGAATCCAGTATATTCCAGGCGCTTTGCAATATTTCAAAGGCATTAAAACATTTTCATCGGCTTAAAATCTTAAATACCATTAAAAATGTATATTTGGAGCCTCTAAGTTAATCAGGATATGGAGCCCACAATCTGGCAAAACGCTGGATAGGTTCGATATCCGTAGTATAAAAATGGGGCTGGACAGGTTGGATAAAAAGAAAGATATTGCTTCAGTTCTTTTCCAGGCTAAGCCCTATTTTAATATCAGTATATAAATAAAAATATGTTTAAAGAGGATGGGAGTATGAAAACGGAGAATGTAATCTCTAAATCAAATGAGGGGGAAAAGACGGCAGGTAGATTACCTGCAGAAACTAGAATAAAAAAATTTGCAAGATTTTTATCGTTTTCTATTATTGTGATATCAATGCTGCCTCTTTCTATTTCCGGGGCAGGGGCTTTAGCACAGTGTGAGCGAACGATTACCGCGGATGTTGTTGCTTTAGACCAGCCGTTTTTCTACAACCGTCTTGGAGCATGGAATCCTGCAGGGATGATCTATGCTCTCAGGCGGGACGTGGTGGATGCCAGCGGCGTGCCCCTGACAGATGGTGGCGCTGCAGTACCCGGTGCTGTTTCACTACGCCCTGATAAACGCCCGCGCCCCATCGTGCTGCGAATGAACGTGGGCGATTGTCTGGAGATCAATTTCACAAATCTTCTTGCCCCGGACCCGATCGGTGACCAGCCAGCCACCCGAAATGCCTCAATCCATGTTCTGGGGATGCAGCTTGTGAATAATATAAGTGATGATGGCTCAAACGTCGGCACCAATCCTGACAGCCTTGTTGCTCCCGGCGGTAATGCAAAATACACCATCTTTGCAGAGCGTGAGAATACATACCTGCTCTACAGCACAGGTGCAACAACTGGCGGGGAGGGAGATGGCGGTTCACTGGCGTTCGGACTCTTTGGGGCCATCAATGTCGAGCCCAGGGGAGCTGAGTGGTACCGCAGTCAATTGACAGCGGCTGAACTGCAGCTTGCAACAACCGGGACAACACCTGACGGACAACCGATTATAAATTATGATTCAGTGTACCCGAACACCGAACCTTTTAAAAGCGAAGGGAAAGCCGGGCTGCCTATTATCAGGATGACAAGAGACGTGGGCGGAATCGAGGAGATCGTGCACTCGGATATCAATGCCATCATCACAGGACCGAACAGGGATAATTTCCCCAAAGGGACTTATCTACCCAATCCTGTGAATGTGCCTTTAAAATCTGATGAGAAGCGAAGCCGGAATGAGCCCTTCCGTGAATTCACGGTGATATTCCATGATGAGATCTTCGCGCTTCAGGCATTCCCGCAGTTCCAGGACCCTGTATTGGAGCATACGTTACACGGTGTCAGGGATGGATTTGCAATCAATTACGGCGCAGGCGGTGCAGGTGCTGAGATTCTCGCCAACCGCCTTGGCGTCGGGCCTATGTTTGATTGTGTTGAATGCAAGTACGAGGAGTTCTTCCTCACCTCATGGGCTGTGGGTGACCCTGCAATGGTAGTGGATATTCCTGCCAATGCGGTGGATAAATCAGGAAAACTGATCCCGGGACCAAAGGCAACCAGGACTCTTTACCCTGATGACCCATCCAATGTATTTCCAAGCTATATCGGCGACCATGTTAAAATAAGGAACCTGCATGCAGGACCGAAAGAGCATCACCTCTTCCACCTCCATGCCCAGCAGTGGCTCTTTACACCTGACAGCGATAACTCAACCTACCTGGATGGACAGATGGTAGGTCCGGGAAGCGGATACACGTACGAGATCGCATACAACGGCGCTGGCAACCGTAACAAGCAGGTTGGAGATGCCATTTTCCATTGCCACTTCTATCCGCATTTTGCACAGGGAATGTGGGCACTCTGGCGCATTCAGGATGTGTTTGAATCCGGGACTGCTCTTGATGAAGATGGGAATCCCACGCCGGGTTCACGCGCTTATCCCGATGCTGAGATAAAAAACGGCACCCCTATTCCTGCGACTGTGCCAATCCCTGGCAGGCCCATGGCGCCCATGCCTGGAGCACAGGTGCAGATTATCAATGGACAGATCAATATAACCCCCCTGCCTGACAAGGGTGAGATCGGAAATCCGGGCTATCCGTTCTTCATTCCAGGCCTGGCCGGCCACCGCCCGCCAAAGCCTCCGCTCGATACCCTGGATGACGGCGGGCTGCCGCGCCATATAATCGTTAGCGGCGAGGCTGATTCAGTCCAGAACCGGCTGGACTTCAGCAAGGAACTTCGCAAAGCCACAGCAATAGCTCTCCCTGAAGAGGGAACGCCGGCTGAGCTGGCTGCCATGGCGTACCACTCCAATCGTACACATCAAAGCTTCAGGACTGATGGTACCCCGGCCTATTTCTTCACCAACGGCCGGCCGCCTGTGCCGGGCGCGCCATATGCAGACCCATGTGTTGATGACTATGGAAAGGCCGCTGGCGCTCCCCGCAACTATTCGGCAGCGGTCATCCAGCTTGACCTCGTAATGAACAAGGTGGGCTGGCACTTTCCGCAGTCCCGCATCATCACGCTGTGGGGTGATGTTAACGCTACATTGAACGGGACAAGGCCGCCTGAGCCGTTCTTTTTCCGAGCCAACACCAACGACTGCATCAACTTCAACCACACCAACCTTGTTCCCAAAGAATACGAACTGGACGATTACCAGGTGAGGACGCCCACAGACATTATCGGACAGCACATCCACCTGGTGAAGTTCGATGTCACTTCATCTGATGGATCAGCCAATGGGTGGAATTACGAAGATGGCACCTTCAGCCCGGGTGAAGTGATTGAGCGTATCGATGCCATCAAGGCAGCCGGTGGAAGCTGGATACCTGTTCAAGGAGGGCCAAATAGAGAGGATCTGGAGCCAAGGCCGCATCCCTTCTTTGGTGAAAGTATCGGAGGACTAAGCGCACTCGGAGCCCAGACAACTATCCAGCGCTGGTATGCAGATAATGTCCTGAATAACAGAGGGGAGGACAGGACGCTGCGCACCGCTTTCTCGCACGACCACTTCAGTCCCTCCACTGCCCAGCAGACAGGGCTCTACGCAAGCCTTCTGGTAGAACCTGAAAAATCCACATGGCGCAACTCTGAGACGGGTGAGATCCTCGGCACGCGCTTCGACGGAGGGCCTACAAGCTGGAGGGCTGATATTCTTACAAAGGACAAGAAAAACAGCTACCGTGAGTTCGCGTTCCAGTTCGCCGACTTCCAGCCTGCATATAAGGCTGGCGGCGGTTTAGATGAGAATGGCAACCCCATACCTGACCCGGAAAATGTGATCAACCCGCCTGCAAGAGAGGAAGTCGGTTTGCCCTTCCTGCTTGCCAGGCCAGATAAATGCCCTGGCGGTGTTCCTCTGCCCTGTCCGGAGGCCATATCTGCTGATGATATCGGCACGATGACCGTGAACTACCGGAATGAGCCTGTGGCGCTGCGCGTGCTTAATGCAGCAACCAGTACGCAGGCTTCCGGCCCTGCCGGGGATCTGTCGTTTGCCTTCCAGTCAAGAACAGACAGAGCCATACCCCAGCTCAACACGCAGTTCGGGGATACCCCGTACCCGCCGCTGACCGCAGGAGTGCAACCTGGCGACCCGTTCACGCCGATTTTACGTGCATACGAGAATGACAGTGTCCAGATCCGTATACAGGTTGGTGCCCACGAGGAGGGACACAACACCAATATACATGGAATCAGGTGGCTGCAGGAACCATCAGATCCAAATTCAGGTTACCGCAACTCGCAGGCGATGGGGATTGACGATCACTTCGAATTCGTGGTGCCCCCGCTTTCAGCCGTGAAAGGCAACACTCCCTTTGCAGACTACATGTACCAGACGGGTTCAGCATCGGATGACCTGTGGAACGGCCTGTGGGGAATTATGCGCGCATACAACGGCGGCACTGGTCTGCAACCAGATCTGCTGACCCTGCCCAGTAATCCCGGCGGCAAGGCGCCTCCGAATAGAAATCCAAGAGACTTCAGTGGCGTTTGTCCGAGGAACGCACCCAGCAGGAAATTAAGCATCACAGCAGTTACAGCACAGCAGGTCCTGCCCGGGGGCACGCTTGTGTACAACAACCGTACAGAGAACGGGGGGGCTCTCAACGATCCCACTGCTATCCTGTACATCAATACGAGAGACATTGATAAGAAGACAGGAAAACTGAAGCCTGGCGTGCCCGTCGAGCCGCTTATCCTGCGTGCAAATGCAGGAGACTGCATTGATGTTACGCTGACCAATAATCTGCCGGAAACACTTCCTGACCTGGCAGGCTTCAGCACCCTGCCCATGATCGTGGAGAACTTCAATGCCAATCAGGTTGCTCCTTCTAACCAGGTGGGACTGCACCCGCAACTGCTCGAGTATGATATAACATCGAGTGACGGCGCCAACGCGGGCTTCAATGATGTTCAGACCGTTGGACCCGGAGGTGTTGCCAAGTATCGATGGTATGCAGGCAAGATCACAGTGAATCCTGACGGCACCCGCGTCGCCACACCCGTGGAGTTCGGCGCAACCAACCTGATCTCATCAGATCCGATCAAGCACAGCAGCAAGGGCGCTATCGGGGCTCTGATCATAGAGCCACAGGGCTCGAACTGGACTGAAGATGCAGACTCCCGCGCGTCTGCAACCGTTACACTGCCCGACGGCACGGGTTTCCGCGAGTTTGTCCTGCTCTTCCAGGACGATGTGAACCTGCGCTTCGGATCGGACGTGACACTGCCTTTCAGCAAGACTATTAGCCGTATGTTCGCTGCCGGAGATGCTGTCCCGAATCTGGCAGAGGAGGAAGACCCTGAAGACTCAGGCCAGAAAGCACTCAACTACCGCACCGAGCCGATATGGAAGCGCATGGGTTTTGCGCCGGATGCCGATCTGGAATTCACACGCACCTTTGACTTTAGCAATGCGCTCTCAAATGCGCAGGTTGGCGGCGATCCTGTAACCCCTGTGTTCACGGCCAGGGCTGGAACCCAGGTCAGATTCCGCATACTTGAGCCGGGCGGACATGCACGCAACCATGTCTTCCAGGTACACGGCCATATCTGGGAGCGCGAGCCCTACACAAATAACTCCACGAAGATCGGAGACAATCCGCTTTCACAGTGGATAGGGGCCCAGGAAGGCCATGGGCCGTCTGATCACTTCGATATCGTCCTGAAGAATGGGGCGGGAGGCGCTTTCAATGTCACGGGTGACTACCTCTACAGGAACCAGGCCTCATTCGCATTTGATGGAGGACAGTGGGGCATCCTGCGCGTGACGCCATAGCCGTGTGCATGAGTGCGGCCCGATCAGGCTGCACTTAAAACTTTTTGGCTGGTAAATGGTGAAGAACATGGTTGAATATAAGCAGCGCATAAAAATAGCCATTATCATCTCAATTAGCATTCTCACCGCCATCTCTGCGCTGATATTCATCATCAGCGGGGAAGAGTCCCGGGATGGGATAGCAATCGAGTTCACAACCCGGGTACTTGATAATAATAACAGCGCACTGGAAGAGAACCATCAGAACAACCTTTCGGCAGGAAAAGAAGCGCTGCTTATATTCCGGCTCAAAAACAATAAGACAGGGGAACCCATCTCAGGCCTCACACCTGAGATCAGCTTCTATGTACCAGGTGAAGATGATGATAGCGAGCACAGACACTTAGATGATTGTGACAGAGAGCTGAATCTGGCAAAGCTCCAGCTCTTTGTCCTTAACAGTGAGCGGGGCACAATAGAGGTGCTTGATACCTTCGGTAGCCACGACTCAAGGCCCCGGCCGATACAGAACATGGGGCTCATGACCTCAAAGCTCATAGCGCTCAGGGGCTCACCCGGACAGAAGATAGGGGATATGGTGGCAGGAAGATACGGGGATTTCCTCTATGCAACGGTACCCAACGAGAATCAGGTAGCGGTAGTCAACACCATAAGCCACGAGGTGATAAAATATATCGACGTGGACGCCATGCCTGGCCTGATGTTCCTCCAGCCACGGAGCAGGTACCTATGGGTAAGCAACGAGGGCGGAAGCAGTGTCAGTATAATCGATACCGAAAATAACACCCTGGTAAAAACAATCGCAACAGGAAAGGGCTACCATGAGATAGCCTTCTCTCAGGAGAACGCCTATGTAACAAATAACCAGAGTGATACAGTTTCGGTGATCAGGCTCAACGATCTCACAAAGACAGGGTACACAAGAGTGGATGGGGAACCCTACGGGATCGACTACTCAAATGCAAGTAATGAGGTTTATGTCACAAACAGGCACTCAGGTACAGTCACTGTGATAGACCCAAAAACCCATAATATCAAAAAACTTATTCAGCTGAGCCCTGGTATAGAGACTATCAGGTTCTCGCCTGATGGGCGCCGCGGGGTGGTGCTCAACAGATACGAAGACTCAGCCTACATAATCGATGCTGAAACGGGCAGCCTTATCAAGACCGTGAAAACAGGAGAAGCACCAGACTCTGTTGTATTTATGGAGGAATACGCTCTGATACGCAACACCTACAGCAACGATGTGACCTACATCAGCATGATCGACCCTGAGATATCTAATAATGAGCTTGTTGGAGGTCAGCCTCCTTTTTATGGAAAAAAGCACAGCATTATAACCAATCCCTACGGTGATGAGGCAGTGATAACAAGCCCGGGAGATAACAGAATATACTTCATGCATAAGATGTACGGCCAGCCAATGGTCATGACATCAGCGGCCGTAGATTATGGTTCAGATACTGCAGCCATAGTCGAGAATAAAATACATGAGACAGTACCTGGTACATACCAGCAGTACATCAAACTCGATAGAGATGGCGCCTATGATATAGTATTTAGAACCCAGAGAATTAATGCCACATTCAGAATAGATGTTCTGCCTGACCAGATGACAGGGCTTAAGACTACAGCACTATTCAACAGGACATTCATACCAGGAAGCACCTCAGTCCTGCAATATCGCATAGCAGATAGAAGAACAGGGCTGCCAGAAGAGAACCTGACAGACCTGATATTCATTATTATCAAACCGTCGACAGGTAAAGGAACCTGGACAAAACGGTTTTCCTCAAAATACATAGGAAGCGGGATATATGAGGCAGAAGTAACATTACCTGAGGAAGGAATATATATGGTCACTCTGGCTTCGGGTGCTCTTGGCAATAGAGGATACGATACGGCATACGACTACATCACAGTGAGAAATACTACCATTTAGCCGTGGCATCATAATTCGCCTTGAATTTATATAAATATATTTACTGTAAAAAAGCTGGGGCAAGTATCGACCCTGCCGCAGCAAGACGATTCCGTAAAAGAGAGTGGCGGCGGGCTACCGCCGCTACCATGGCTTCATATATATAATGATTAATAAAGCAAAAAAAGTCTTATATCAGAGAATGACATTTTAAGTGTAGAGATGTGGGTTTGCAAGTATTGTCAGGAACATATAATTGCAAATTAATGTGTAAATTTATAATAAACCATTAGATTATAAATTTACACCAATCAAATATCTTTATATTAAATAAAGAACGTCTCTAAAATAGGAGGAGTTAGTTAGTATGATGAAAACAGGCGAAGTGAGAAAAGGTATTTTTGATGTATGGGCTGATAGCTATACAACTGTTGCAAAAATGTGGGAGGATACATATGTAAATCTGTATAAACCGTGGATTGAATCTACAGGGGAACTGATTGAGAAGGCTGCTGAACTCCCAAAAGAGACTAAACCTGAGGGGTACAGGGAATTTTATGATGAATGGATGAGGATGTACCAGAATACCTTTGGTAGATTATATCCGATCCCGACCAGGGTACCCGATAGAGAGGCGCTTGAGAGATTCGTGGCCAGTGCAGAGGATCTGGGTAACCTCTTCAGATCATGGGCTAACGAGCTTGAGGAGAACACCAAAAAGACCCAGGAGATGCTCATGGGTGAGCCTGATCCTGAGAAATACAGGATGTCCTACGAGACGTGGACCAGGTCATATGGAAAAATACTCGATGATTTCCTTGCAATGCCAGCCAGGGAAAGTACAAGGGAGATATTTGAGAGTTACACAGGCATGCCGAATATCTACTTAAGAAATTTCGCGCAGGTATCAAAACTCTGGAGAGATACTTATAGAAATATATACTGGCCGATGGTTGATTCCATGATGAGGCTTACCGGGCGAATGACAGAGATCTCAAGAGGAGGCGCAAGCCCTGAGGCCTACAGGGAATTTTATAATCAATGGATGGATATGTACAGGGAGACCTACAGCGGGTTATTTAATGTTCAGGCCATGAGACCCTCAAGGGAGATGCTTGATAATTTCTTGCAGAGTACAGATATCTATCTGAACATGTATAAATCCTGGATGACTGCACTTGAGAAGATGTCAGAGAGGACTATGGATCTATCAAGGCGCACCGCTGATCCAGAGGCGGTTCGAGAATTCTACAGTACATGGACGAAGATGTACGAGAGGGCTTTTGATGATTTCTTCAAGAATATGCCCATGATGGGTCCGATGAGACAGATGATGGAGCCTGTAAAGAATTCAGCCAGGATATATGCAGATACGTTTGCCACCATGGCAAACATGTGGATGAGGCCACCCCCCAGTCCAGCAAGCCGGGTCTAGATATGGATGATAGATCAAGCTTTGAATACACACATGAAGTTTTTGATCTGTGGTTAAAGACATACGAAGCTACTACTGGCAGGTTACTTGAGATACCTGCCGTGGGGCCTGCACGTGAGAGAATCGAAAAACTGGCGAAGAATGCCTCTGTCTCTGTTAACCTCTATTCAGCATGGATGGAATCTGTCATCAATTTCCAGAATGTGTTCATGGAGGCCATGCGCAGGATGGGTGAGAAGATGCTGGTAGGGGCGAAGGGAGAGATCATTCCCGATCAATATAAAGATTTTTATAGTATCTGGATTGAAACATACAGTGAAACGTTCAAAGAATTCTTTAAAACAAGTCATTTCTCTTCAGATATGGGAACGTTCATATCGTATTACATGGAATTCATGAAAAATAATCGGGAAATGCTTGAGGAGAATTATCTTAAGCCATTGAACTTTATCCCTACAAAAAGTGAGATCGATGATATAAATTATGAAGTGTATTCTCTTAAGAAGACAGAGAAGGATTTAGCCAGCCAGGTCAAAAAGCTCTCAGAGAGTACAAGGGATCTTCCTACAAAGGCTGATATCGATAGTATAAACCAGGAGCTGCAATCCCTCAGGAGAGCAGTGGATGATTTAATCAGGAGAACCGGGGGGGGAGGGAAATGAGCACACCTGCGCCTGCACCTGTAACACCTGCGTACACGTACGCAACTGACTTAATAGAAGATACCAGAAGATTCGTAAAAGGAATGGAGATATTGCTGGAGCATCCCGAGGAGATCACCGTGGCAACAACGCCTCATGAGGTAGTCTACACAGAAGATAAGATGAAACTTATGCATTATATCCCCACGGTAGAGAGAACATCTCCAGTTCCGGTATTCATAATATATGCATGTGTGAACCGCTACTATATCCTTGACCTGCAGCCTGAGAAAAGCGTTGTAAGGAAGCTGCTTGATGAGGGTCTTGATGTCTATATTATTGACTGGGGATACCCATCAGGCTCTGATCGATACCTCACGCTTAACGATTATGTGGAGGGCTACGTAAACAATGCCGTGGACAAGATCAGAGAACTGTCAGGATCTGATAAGGTTACGCTCTTTGGCGTATGCCAGGGAGGGACAATTTCTGTTATGTACGCCACACTGCATCCTGAAAAGGTGAAGAACCTGGTCACTTTAGTGACACCTATAAACTTTGATACCGATAAAGGACTTCTTCATATCTGGGCAAAAGCACTTGATGTGGACAGGGTCGTGGATTTCTATGGCATAGTGCCGGGGGACCTGTTGAACATAGGGTTCCTGTTAACAGACCCGTTCAGGCTTCTGATTGACAAATATGTAGGCATGTTTGAGCGACTTGAATGCAAAACTGATGATAAAGAATGTCAGCGCAGGAATGAAGAGATCATCAAGAATTTTCTTAGAATGGAGAAATGGATATTCGATAGCCCTGGACAGGCAGGAGAAGCATACAGGCAGTTCATGAAGGATCTATATCAGAAGAACCTCCTCATCAAGAACGAGATGATGCTCGATGGGAAGAGGATCGATCTGAGAAAGATAACCATGCCACTGCTTAATGTCATGGCCGAAACCGATCATCTGGTTCCAAATGAGGCAAGTCTACCGCTGGCTGATGCTGTATCGAGTGAGGACAAAGAGACGCTTGTCTTCCCGACCGGACACATAGGTATCTTTGTTGGCTCCAGATCCCAAAAAGAGGTCGTTCCCAGGATCGCAGAGTGGCTAAAACCCAGATCTCTTCCTGAAGGAGCACAGGAGAAAGGTAAAAGAGCAAGGGGAAAATCAAGGGGGAGAACAGGATAAGACTTAAAGACAAAGTTGCAATCATTACAGGGGCAGGAAGCGGTATTGGCAAAGAGACTGCACTGCTGTTCGCCAGGGAAGGAGCGAGTATAGCTACAATTGGAAGGACACTGGAGACGATAGAAAAAGTTTGCAATGAAATAAATGAGAGTGGAGGAAGGGCAATCTGTGTTAGAGGGGATGTCACAAGTAGAGAAGACCTGAGGAGATTTGTTAATGAGGTTATCAATAGATTCGGGAGAATTGATATTCTGATAAATAATGCAGGTATTAACCAGGATGCTCTGGTCACAAAAATGACTGAGAAGCAGTGGGACAGCGTTATCAATGTAGATCTTAAAGGGGCTTTCAATTGCATCCAGGCAGTAGTTGATATCATGATCAATCAGGGGAGTGGCGTAATTATCAATGCGTCCTCTATTACAGGAATATATGGCAATATCGGGCAGGTAAATTATACCTCAGCCAAGGCCGGGTTGATTGGACTGACAAAGACCCTGGCAAAAGAACTTGGAAGGAAAGGCATAAGGACCAATGCAGTAGCCCCTGGATTTGTAGAGACTCCTATGACCGGAAAGGTGCCTGAAAAATTTATTAAAATGACGATTGAAAAAACACCCCTCCGCAGGCTGGGAGAACCTATTGATGTTGCGTATGCATACCTGTATCTTGCCTCGGATGAGGCGGGGTTTGTCAATGGGGCAGTGCTCGGCGTGGATGGTGGACTGGTCATATAATGCAACGGTCATTGTGCTGGACATTATATCTGATATGTTAAAGTAGGTGGGAATAAAATGAATAAAGTAGTTATTGTATCTGCAACAAGAACCGCAGTAGGAAAATTTGGAGGAACTCTTAAAGACATGCCGGCTGGACAGCTCGGTTCAGTGGTATTGAAGGATGCCCTGAAACGGGTAGACCTTGATCCTGGTGAAGTGGATGAAGTCATCATGGGGAATGTGATCGCAGGCGGCCAGGGCATGAATGTAGCAAGACAATCCTCGATCTGGGCAGGGATCCCGGATAAGGTACCTGCCTATGCTGTGAACAAAGTATGCGGCTCTGGTTTGAAATCTGTTGTCCTTGGTGCCCAGTCCATAATGCTTGGTGATCAGGATATTGTCCTTGCTGGCGGGGTAGAGTCCATGTCAACATCAGTGTATGCGCTCAAGAAAGCCCGCTGGGGAATAAGGATGGGGAATGATGAAGTTACAGACACGATGGTATACGATGGGTTATGGGATATCTTCAAGAATGTCCATATGGGAATAACGGCAGAGAATATAGCAGAGAGGTACAGCATTTCCAGGGAAGAGCAGGATGAATTCTCTGCAAAAAGCCAGAGTAAAGCAGAAGCTGCGATCAAGGCAGGTAAGTTCAAAGAGGAGATTGTTCCGGTAACAGTTCCACAGCCAAAGGGCGAACCGATAGTCTTTGATACAGATGAGTTTCCCAGGTTCGGCACGACTGCAGGTATTCTATCAAGACTGAAACCAGCATTTAAAAAGAACGGTACAGTAACTGCTGGCAATTCATCAGGTGTCAATGATGGATCTGCTGCTGTTCTTTTGATGTCTGAACAGAAAGCAAAAGAAAAAGGACTTGAACCCATGGCAACTATCATAGGCTACGGGTACTGTGGCATACCTCCTGAGATAATGGGTATGGGGCCTGTTTGTGCAACCAGAGTAGCCCTTAAGCGCGCGGGTTTAACCATGGATGATATCGATCTGGTAGAGGAGAATGAGGCATTTGCAGCCCAGTCAATTGCGGTCGATAGGGAACTGGGCTGGGATGTAAATATAGCTAATGTTAACGGCGGCTCTATCGCCCTCGGACACCCAATAGGGGCCACAGGTTCAAGGATACTGGCCACACTTCTGTATGAGTTAAGAAGAAGGGACGGTACGTACGGCCTTGCAACCATGTGCATTGGCGGGGGTATGGGTATTGCCGTGGTAGTAAAGAGGTAGGTAGTATGGGGAAGAGAGCACATTTGGAAGGTAAAGTCGCCCTGGTTACAGGGGGCTCAAGGGGAATCGGAAGGGCGATTGCTTTAAGACTGGCAGAGGAGGGCGCAGATGTTGCCATTAATTACCAGTACACTAAAGAGCATGCTGAGGAGGTATCAAAGCTGATAGACCAGATAGGCACGACAGAGGAGATTATTAAAATATCCCAGATGATAGATCAGATGGATACTAAAGAGCATGCAAAGGAAGTATCAAAGCTGATAGGATCTATGGGCAGGCATTCCTTCATCTGTCAGGCGAACGTAAGTGATATTGAGCAGGTGTACAGGATGCGGGATGAGGTGATCAGGCAGTTTGGTAAAATCGATATACTGGTTAATAATGCAGGAATAACCAGGGATAAATCTTTTATCAAAATGACTCCACAGATGTGGTCAGAAGTACTATCTGTGAACCTGGATGGCACCTTCCACTGCACTAAAGCGGTTATAGATGGTATGCTTGAGAGGAAGTATGGCAGGATCGTGAATATATCCTCTGTTATCGGGAGAATGGGCAATTTCGGACAGGCGAACTATGCAGCTTCAAAGGCAGGAATAATAGGCCTCACCCAGACGCTGGCAAAGGAATTCGCTGGAAAGGGTATAACTGTAAATGCAATAGCGCCAGGGTTTATAGAAACCGATATGGTGAGATCGGTTCCTGATGAAGTAGTGAAAAAAATCCTGGAGAAAATACCTGTTGGAAGGCTTGGTAAGCCGTCAGAGGTTGCAGGGGCAGTGGCGTATCTTGCCTCAGAGGATGCTGATTACATAACAGGCCAGGTTATAGATATGAACGGAGGGCTGTATATCTGATATAGTTAATTGGAGGCGAAGGAGGAACAAATATTCGTCCTCCCACTATCCCACTCCCCAGTTGGACCTCCACCCTTGTTCACCACGCATCTTTTTGCTCTACCTGCTTTCTGTGCCTCCCAACCATCCATAGGTCTATTTTTCGTATGACTGGACTAAAAATAGACGATTCTAATTCTGTAACTGCCAGTATTTATACTTGTCCGTGACTGGAATATAATGTTTATTCATTAGAAAAGATTATATTATTTAGTATCTATATGGTAGAATAATGGCAATTGGTTTTGTATTAATAAATGTTTCACCCGGCTCTGAGAAGAAGGTTTTTGATACCATGATAAAATGGGATGAGATACAGGAGCTATATCCGCTGTTCGGTGATTATGATCTTATTGCCAAAATACAGGCGCCTGATTTTGAGGCACTGAGCGATATCGTGGTTAATAAGATAAGGGCTTTAAAAGGAGTAACTGAAACAAAAACCCTGACAGGGGCGAAATTTTAGTTAAAGGTTAAAAGAACCTGGATGCCAGGGTAGATTTTACTTCACACATCCCTTTAAACCCGCAGTACTCACATGGCGCATCTTCCGGTCTCTCAGGCATGGAGCCATTCTGGATCTTTTTTATCTTATCCCTTATCTGCAGGACTTTCCTGCGCTCGTGCCGCTTTATTGTGATCTCTCTTACCTTGCCCCATCTTGCGTATTCGACAAAACCATGCTCAACTACAGTGTTATACTTCTCCTCAACAAGCATGGCGTAAGCGGTCAGCTGGAGCCTGTCGCTCTGCCATACACCATTCTCAGGCATGCTGCCTGTTTTTATTATCGAGGGAGTGAGCATATCGCCTATTTTTACAAGCTTATCAGGGCTGCCGGCCAATCCAGATTTCTCAGAATGCAGCAGAGGCTCGATCTCAACTGGTTCACTGGCATAAAAATTATCATTTGAAGGAAGATTAGAACATATATCCCCAAGGCAGGAGCGGACATTTGATACAGAACCTGCCAGAGTATCGTCATCTATTCCAGCCAGCTCTGCCCGATAAATGATACGGATCTCGTTTGATATCCGGTTAAGGTCATCGCTCAGGATAGTTAATCTATCCTCTCTATTGAAAGCAGATCCATATACCAGAGCAAGTTCTTTAAATATTATGCGCTCCAGGTATTGTGGAGTGGCATCTTTTATCAGATTATGCCCCCTATTTGTAAAATAACACGTTCTGGGACACTTAAGGTACAGTGTGAGATCCGAGACCCTGATCATACACTGCATAATGCAATAAACATTAAAAAAGCTCCTTAAGATTAAATTTGTATGGACCCAGCGTGCCTCCGTAGTTCCCTGCGCTTATCTTCTTAACACCAGGTATTTTCACAGCAGCCTCTATCCCTGCTCTCATGGATTTGCTTATAGCCTCTGTGCTCAGGCCGTTAATTACGATCTCGTATATGGCATTCACATCAGCCGGGACATTGGTATCCTTTATTCTGTCCTTAATTGAGGGACTGTATTTCTCGTTTGTGGTCGCCTTCATGAATTTTGCATAATTTATGGAACCCACCTTTGAGCCGCTTGCAACTATGCCGCCGGGAAAAGGAGTTATCGTTCCCTCGATCTGGGCTATCGTATCCACAGCATTCTCAGCCGCAGCCAGTGCAGCCATCTGGTTATCCGCCATTATAAAGAAATTCCCGCCTGCTATGCCATCCTGCGCTCCTATACTGTGCTCGGCAATGAAATCGCCCTGCATCATGGGTATCCTGTACGCCTTTCTTCCACCTATACTTGCCTCTGATTCGAACCCATCACCAAAGAACTTGAGCTTAAACCCTGTATCGAACTGTTTTTCGGCTTTTGGGAGGCCGTTCCACATTGCAGCCGTAGGCGCTGTCAGGACGCACTGACCGAGGCGTTTCAGGAGCTGCTCCTCCAGGGCTTTGAAACCAAACGTGCATATCTGTATATATACACCAGGCCTGCCATCAGGCGTCTCATTTTTGACGATTTTTTCTATACCTGCCTCTGCCGGACACATTATAACAGACGTTCCAAATCCTGTTGCCTCCTGGGCAGCTACTAATGCCCATTTCTTGGTCGCCCCTGTAATCAATACACGTGCAATCTTTATTGGAAAAGCTTCCGCAAACGTATCTTCTATCTCTACTCCATTGAGTTCCATTGTATATCCCTCGCTTTGATGAACCTGGAAATACTCATCCTTTTCAGGCAGGCTCATCAAACAAGCTCAGTTCTTTACTGTATTACCTAATATATGCTTCGAAATGTTTTGAAGTAAAAATAAAAAATAAAAAAGCGCGTTTTTATTTTACCATCTCATCCATAGCGCGGCTTGCAAGCTCCTGCATTCGCACTGATGTTCTTCCGGCTCCGGAGAATTCATCATGGGCCATTATTGATGCAATCTCTTTGCCAAGTATGAAGATGGCGTGTTTATGTTCAGCTTTGCTACGGTGCACGTGTATAGGGCTTATTTGCAGAGAATAGTACTGGGAAAACTCTCCTTTCCCGCTTTGCTCAAAAAATTTCTTCATCTGCACCATCAGGGTGTGAATCTGAATCAATTCTTCCTTGTGTATATAACCGCCTCCTAACTATATGTCTTACTGTTTATTACGGGTACAGCAATCTCATTTGAGATTTATCAAATACTAAAACCGTTTGCACGGAAGCGGCCTTCCTACTTTATAAACTTAAAGTTTACGATTTAATTTAAATGATTCTTCATTATAATCTTAAAACCAATATTCTATTATCTGACAGTAATTTTCTGCTGTGGGCGGCGTGGATACTCTTGAATATAAAAAGTATAGATACCGGTATTATTAAATATATATTCAAATTTATCTTCCCTCCAGCGCAGGTATCCTGTTCGGTTCGTCCAGAGATCCTCATTGCTAGCAACAGTAACCGGAAAATCATAGATATCATCATTTACCCATCTGACTTTATCCCCGACATTTATAGTAAAATTAAGGATATTAAAATCAGCCGGCAGTTCGAGATAAGTAGTATCTTCAATTGCTCTTGCTTTGTAAAAACCTCGATCACTATCTATCCAGACTATATACGTGACAGCCGCCTCAGGGACAGGCTCAGGTGTCGGCGCTGGTGTGGGCGTATAAGTAGGAGTAATTGTGGGCTCTATTGTGGCTGTTGGGCTTGGTGTTGCTGTGGGCGTACCATCCGGCGACTCAACGCACCCCAGAAAGAAAGCTGATAGAGTGATAATAAAAATTATTGGAATAAATTTAATATTAGTCATACCTTTACCAGGTTTAATAATAATATTGTTCATAAATAACCTTATCGATTTTCTGTGATAATTGGGAAGGGATTTATTATTGATGCCCCATATCAGACCTTCGTATGCATAACGATAAAAAAGAGATGAAGTGGATCTACGAAGAGATCGTAGGCAGGATTCCACCTTTTTCTCTTCTCTCATACAAGTACAGCATCCTCTTGCAGTTATTTTTTCTCCTCATTCTCGGTATCACTCTTGGATTCATATTTAATCTCAAAACAATCTCCCTGTTATATGGTTCAACCGCAGTTCTTGTCGCAGTACTGTGGAGCCTGCTGATCCTGCAACTTGGGCCAACTCTTCGAAGATTCAGGGCGCCATTGAGTAAAGATGAGAATAGATTACTTGAGCGATACAAAGAAATACTGTTTCACAGGAATCATTATGAAATAATACCAGGGATTGCTATTTTTATTCTTTTTATGATATACCTTTTCTATTATGGATCGGATCTATTAGAAGAATGGCTTGGAGAGAACCCAAGCTCTATACTATTGCTGTTTATCAGTCTTCTCATCTGGGATCTATGTTACCGGATGGGACTCGGGATATGGACCTCTATTCTTGCTCTATGGAGATCTGTTGAGCTTAATAGCATTGCAGAGGAAAGAACCGAACTTGAGCATACGCCCTACACCGAACTGAGATCCTTGCGAAGACTGGATATTAATAACGTTTTCTTCGGAATAATTTCGCTTCTTCTAATACCATTATTACAGCAGGATCAATTTCTTGTCGCGATAATAATCTTATTCACAGTTTTTATAATCCTGTCATCGGTGGTTTCAGCCGATATTATCTCAAAGGTTCCCTGGCTGCCTCCAGATATATACAATCTTGTAAAAGAAGCCAGTTTTGCTTATGTAGGAACCTCCTTTCGAGGGATTCCTCATACAACCCCTGTAGTCTATGTCTTTGATGGGCAGAGTGT
The DNA here is from genome assembly GCF_000685155.1 of Candidatus Methanoperedens nitratireducens. Taxonomy (GTDB): domain Archaea; phylum Halobacteriota; class Methanosarcinia; order Methanosarcinales; family Methanoperedenaceae; genus Methanoperedens; species Methanoperedens nitratireducens. The sequence continues at coordinate 579,819 of NZ_JMIY01000001.1, read as the reverse complement.
CTTTTTTAATACCTCAAAAGAGGCAAAAAAATTGAAAATATTACGTAACAACAATAAAATCGCATTTTTGATCGATAAGCGGGATATGAGCAACATATATGAGAACAAAGCTGTTCTATTTACAGGTGAAGTAAAGATCTATGGACTGCTGGATATTCCTCTTCTGTTTAGCCGGATGCTGCAGGCGCGCAGGCTTTTCATGAGAAAATACCCTGAGTATACCAGAAAATATTCAACTTCTCAATTGCCCAGGGTCTGGCAGCTAACTCCGCTTATAGCAAGAATACTCATTGAAGTAAAACCTACCAAAATCATATACTGGAGAGGGGCAAAACAGATCAGTGTCCCGGTATGATCGACCATGAGAATCCCTGATGAGATGCTAAATATATTATATGGAAATTATTTCGGGTATATCTGTACAAGTGACAGAATAGATCAGCCGCATGTTGTACCGGTGTTTTTCATATACGATGAGCAATCGCAGAAAATATTCTTTATCAGCAATGATAAATCAAAGAAGATCAAGAACATATTAGAGAACCCTAACGTGAGTATAACCGTTGATATAAGGGATCCGCTGAATCCATTTAACAATGAAGGAGTAATGGTTCAGGGCACGGCCATTATAACAGAGAAAGAACCTATTTATTTCCTTCCTGAGGAAACGCTTCAGCTTTATCGTGATATCTATATGGAGTTCAAGAGTAAATACCAGTCAGTAATAGAGAATAAACCGCTTGGAGAGAATGATATTATTGTCCAGATCAACATCAGGAAAATGGTCTACTGGAGAGGGCCGCACTTTAAATCTGTGAGAATAAGCAGAGACGGTGAGATAACATAGGCTATGTATATCGATACTTATACTTCACGCTGTAAAATATTCAGGCAGATACCCCGCGGCTCAAAAGTGCTTGAGATCGGCTGTGGATCGGGAAGACTTGCTAACATTTTATCACTAAAGAAAAACTGCCAGGTCTATTGTGTGGATAAAGATCCTGCAATGGCAGGCATTGCAAGGAATAAATGCGTAGAAGTGCTGAATATTGATATCGAAGAATCAAAGCTGCCTTATGAGGCTGGATTTTTTGATAGTATAATCCTTGGAAATGTCCTTGAACACATGAGAGAGCCCTCAAAGATACTGGCCGATCTTGGCATATATCTATCCCGGGACGGTTTTTTAATATACTCAGTTCCGAATATTGTCAACTGGCATTCAAGGTTGACTATTTTTTCTGGGAGATTTGAATACGCTGAGAGCGGTGTTTTTGATAAGACCCACCTGCGGTTCTATAACCTTAATTCTGCAAAGAAGATCGCCCATGATGCAGGGTACAGGGTTACCTGGCTTGATGTTACACCCAGCATCTATCTTTTCAAGGAGGATCTGAATTTCCTGTGGTACGGCATGGCCACGCTGTGGAAAAATCTTTTTGCAGATGAATTCATTATCAAAGCCATAAAGGCTTAAGAGTACATGGGGTTAAAGCTTGATCGCAGTGCCATAGTTATCTGCTCAATAAATACCTCAGGCGGCTGGGCCCCTGTGAATGATGTGTCCTCATTAATCACGATGAGAGGAGCGCTCATCACGCTGTATCTCTGCGCAAGATAGGGAAATTCGGTCATCTCAATAACATCCGCTCGTATGAACTCGTTCTCTATGGCGAATTGATGCGCCAGACGCGCTGCTTTTGGGCAGAAAGGACACGTGGGTGTTACAAATACCTGTATATGGACGGGCTTTGTTATTTCTGCCAGTTTCTTCTTGATATTGTCTGGTAAGGATGTGGTGCCCTTTGATACATCCAGGATATCATCTACAAGAGCAGGAAACTCATAACCAGCAGGAATCCCGTAGTACCTTATACCATAATCCGATTCCCCAACTATGGCAATTGCTGGAATTCTTTTGATATTGTATTTTTTCGCTTCTTCGTTATCTTTAACAAAATCATAAACTTTAATTTTTAATCTGGGAGATAGAGCTCCTAATCCAAGTATTAGCTCGCGCGTCTCCTTGCAGAACATGCATTCAAGCTCCTGCGTGAAAACAATGAGTTCCACATCTCCTGTAAGTGATTCAAACTTTTTCCTCAAGTGATTTCTCTCGGTATCAAGAACAGCCATAGATCTCACTCTATTGATTGAAGAAGTTTTTCAACTCTCTCAAAGACCGATCTCATTTGTCTCAACTCTGCCAGAGTCATACAGGTTAAATAAATGGATATAAGACCAAGAATAACTACCACTATTATAAGGGTATATATCGGCCACTGTGATGTTGAGCCGAACATCCAGTCCATCATCTGCATAAATCTTCCTCCTATTTTATAATCTCTTTAATTTTACTCAATGATAGTATTAATTCAAAGTTCTTTGCTCTATAAAATTTCTTCGTATAAGGCGGTTCTTCAAAATGTCTTATTTCGCTCTCCACAAGACCTGCATTTTCAAGTTTTTTAAGGTGCAGGTAGAGAAGCGGACGGGAAATCCCTGCTTCTTTAGCCAGTTCAGAGCCATAATGTTCACCTCTTGCAAGAACTCCCATGATGGTAAGGCTGTGCTCGTTGCCAAGTGCGTTTAATATCGCTGCCAGGAGTTTCTTATCCACCTTTTCACCATATTACTAAAAGGTGCTGAATATATTTAAAATAAAAGGAAGTTTGCAATGTAAGTTTACTCAACTTCCATCATTTTTATAAACGCCCCATGCCAGTTATGGTACCACACAGCACCGGTGTTGCTGTTGACACTGAGCATTCCATAGATCTTGCCGTCCTTTAGAACGTGTATTGTGTAGTAGCCATAGAATGCATCTACTTCATCTGCTCTTGTTCCGGGCAGTGCTTTATCAAGATACTTCTGTGCGTTCTCAAGTGCCTGTTCTTCGGTTACAGTACCCTGTGCAGGTGTATTCCAGTTCATATGCCCGTACCTGGCGTTCCACATCATGTTGGGACCCATCTCAGGGGTTATTGCGCCTGTATATCTGTTGATCAGCAATTCGAACGCATGTATGCCAGTACTTTTCTCTTTGATCTCTGCATAGAAGTGGTTATCAAACTCCATGATCTCTGTAAGCTTCAAATCCTCATTTCCAGTTGAGGCAAGATACTGCTCTACAGCTTCGCCTGCCTTCTCAATGGTTATGGGGGTGGCGTTTGCCACATAACCGCTGCCAGGAGTTCCATAGCCACCGCAGTGTCCGCTACCATTACCATAGCCGCCCATCATGTTCGGACCCATCATGTCATTCCAGAGCCCTCCTCCATAGTCTCTCATCATACCCATCATGCCACCGTAGCTACCCATCATGTCATTCCAGAGCCCTCCTCCATAGTTCTTCATCATGTTACCGTAGTTGTCACCGTAGTTGCCCATCATGCCGCCATAGTTGCCCATCATGCTGCTCCGGAGGCCATCGTTTGTGGGTCTTGCTACAGCGTAACCTGCTCCAAGCACAGCAAGGATTACTGCTATTGCCACAATTGCTTTTATGTCCATATTACTTTCACCTCATATTCATTATTTCATATGTAAGTTTTTCTTACATACGGTACTTGGTGTTACCTGGATATAAAGATTTCTATGTCGTAGAGTTATCCACTAATTCACTCAAACAATCCTTAGAAATACTACCGACGCTTTTTCATGTTCATTTATGCTCCAGCCGTTTAGATGCCGGGATTATTGGATGGGTTTCTGGAGGGAGCAAAATTTATATCAAGAAAAAGGCTCTTATTAACGAAATCTATCGCTGATGTCAGGCATTAGAATCGAGGTGATAAAATGGATGAAGATATCTCATCGCTCAACAAGCACGCTCAATTATACTCGCAGGAACTTAACGAGATAACCGATGAGATGCACAGAGTGATTGTAGGTCAGGAAGATGTGCTTGAAAAACTTATCCTTGCGCTTGTAGCCGATGGACATGTGCTGCTTGAAGGTATGCCGGGCCTGGCGAAAACGCTGATGATAAAGACGCTATCAGATACTATTGAAGCGTCATTCAAGCGAATACAGTTCACCCCCGATCTGTTACCTGCGGATATTACTGGAACGAGGATGTACAACCAGCATACCTGCCAGTTCACTACAAAGAAGGGTCCGATCTTTGCAAATTTCATTCTTGCAGATGAAATAAACAGAGCGCCGCCGAAGGTCCAGAGCGCTCTCCTTGAAGCAATGCAGGAGCGGCAGGTGACGATTTCAGACGAGAGCTATGTGCTTGAAGGGCCGTTCCTTGTAATGGCTACCCAGAATCCTGTCGAGACGCAGGGAACTTATGAATTGCCTGAGGCTCAGGTAGACAGGTTCATGTTCAAGATACTGCTTGACTATCCCACACAGAAACAGGAGCAGGAGATAATCAGGATGGTGGCAGGCGGCAGCATTCCTCATATCCGAAAAATAATAGCTCCATCAAGAATAATAAAGATTCAGAAATTTAATCACAGCATCTATATGGATGAGAAAATATCGAAATACATAACGGATATCGTGCAGACGACAAGGAAACCTGAAGAGTACGGGCTTGATATTAAAGACTTTATCGAGTACGGGGCATCGCCCCGTGCCTCAATATACCTTGCTCTGGGCGGTAAAGCACATGCAATGCTTGCAGGCAGAGGTTACGTAATACCCGAGGATATTAAAGCGATAGCAAAAGACGTGCTAAGACACAGGATTATCCTGACTTATGAAGCGATGGCTGAGGATGTAACATCAGACAGAATAATCACTTCAATCCTGGAGAGAGTTCCAGTTCCTTGAGGAATGGAGGGATGTCTTTGCAGCGCCCTGATACTAAAGAAATAATTTCTAAAGTCAGACAGATAGATATCAAGACGAACCGCCTCGTGGAGGGGATCATCAGCGGTGCGTATCTTTCAGCTTTTAAAGGCACTGGTATCGAATTCGGAGATGTGCGTGAATACAATATCGGCGATGATCCCAGGACGATTGACTGGAATGTAACCGCAAGGATGAACCATCCGTATGTAAAAGAGTTCATAGAAGAACGCGACCTCACTTTAATGATAATGTTCGATATCTCACGTTCATCCGAATTCGGCACCGCACGTTCAATTAAGAAAGATACAGGTATAGAACTGTGTGCATCCCTTGCGATGTCTGCCATGAGAAATAATGACAGAGTCGGGCTGATGCTTGCCACAGACAGGGTAGAAAAATATCTTCCACCCATGAAAGGGAAAAAACAGGCGTTTCGGATAATAAGAGAAACCATTTCTCACGAACCATTGCACAATAATACCGACCTTTCAGTACCTCTGGCTCAGCTTTCAAAGATACTTAAAAAAAGAAGCATTATATTCGTGATATCAGACTTTCAGGATGATATCCAGCGTTTTAAAAAGCCGCTTCAGATCCTTAAGAACAGGCATGATTTAATAGCCGTCAAACTCTTCGATATAAGAGAGCATGTACTTCCTGATATAGGATTGATCGAGCTTGAGGATGTAGAGACAGGAGAGCAGATACTTGTAGATACAGGGGATGCCGGATTCAGGAAAAAGTACAGAGAAAACATCGAATTGAGAAACAGAGAGCTATCTGAGGTGATGAAACATCTTGAAGTTGACATGATTGAAATATCTACATCAGAAGACTGGATTCAACCGGTTCTCCGGTTTTTCAGTATGAGGTCGGGACGATGAGTATTCTCATCAATATCTCAGAATCACTCAACATTTATCTATATTAGCAGACATATTGAACTAAATCTCCTATATTCTGGTTGGTGCTTAATCCAATGATAGAATCAGAAGCTCATAAGAAATACGAATTCAAAAGAACACTTGAAGCACTTCGCAGTAAGCATGGCAGAGGCACGGAACTCATCTCACTGTATATCCCGCATGATAAGCAAATATCAGATATCACAAGCCAGCTCAGGGAAGAATTCGGCCAGGCATCGAACATCAAATCAAGAGTGACAAGACAGAACGTGCAGGGAGCCATTGAGTCGCTACTCTCAAGACTTAAACTGATCCCAAAGGCGCCTGAGAATGGTGTTGTCATCTTTTGCGGCGCGGTTGATATAGGTGCGAACAAGACAGAGATGCAGACATACATAATCGAGCCGCCTGAGCCTATCAAATCATACAAATACCATTGTGACTCATCATTCCTTCTTACACCGCTTGAGGATATGCTCCATGAGAAAAAGACCTATGGTCTCATTGTTCTTGACAGGCGCGAGGCAACCGTAGGTCTTTTACGCGGGAAACATATCGAGCCTATGGCGCATCTCACCTCCAGTGTCCCTGGCAAACAGAGAAAAGGCGGTCAGAGTTCACACAGGTTCCAGCAACTGCGTCTTATCGCAATCAATGAGTTTTATACCCGCATAGGCGAGGTTGCAAGTGAGGTCTTTGTTGCGGTTGACCCGAAGGACTTTGAGGGCATTTTCATAGGCGGCCCATCACCCACGAAAGAAGAATTCGAGAGCGGCGAATACTTTCATCATGAAATACAGAAAAAGATACTCGGGCTCTACGATGTGGCATATACAGATGAATCAGGCCTGTATGAGCTTTTCGATAAACTGGGTGAGGCTTTGCAGGATGTTGAGGTGGTGAAGGAGAAAAAACACATGGAACGCTTCCTGAAAGAGCTTGTAAGCGATACCGGTCTTGCCTCGTATGGAGATGAGCAGGTCAGGAAGAACCTCCAGATGGGTTCTGTGGAAACACTTCTGCTATCTGATGAACTCAGAAAGGCTCGCCTCACGATAAAATGCAATAACTCTGATTTTGAGGATAAGAGAACCGTTACGAAAAAACCAGGTGAGGAGGAATACCAGCCAGGAAACTGCCCAAAGTGCGGTTCAAGCCTAAAGGTTGCAGAATCAGTGGATATCGTGGATGAGCTCTCTACTCTTGCAGATCAGATGGGTACGAACGTTGTTTTCGTTTCAAGTGATTTTGAAGAGGGAAACCAGCTCCTGACAGCGTTTGGTGGAATAGGTGCAATCCTGAGATACAAGACCGGGATATAATTGAGAAAGTTTATTGTAGCCCTTTTAGCAATTAAGACAAATGTAAGCACAGAAAATATTAACATCACTTATTGATAGAGAACTTTACTACCAGATCAATGGTAAGGCCTCTGATGGAATACTCAGAATTGCGCAATGCCTCCTGTATACTCGTACTATCTAAGAGCTGCTGAATGTTCTCTTTTATCCTGATATAGCGGACATATTCCTCAACCGTAAGATGGTTTTCATTATTTGTTTCTATGTAGATTGAACTCATTTAAGTCAAATTGTTTTTTTAAAAGAAATACATTATCACTTTCTCTCTGGAGAGAGAAGCCCATCCATTAATTAGTCCCTCCCTTCATTACGTTGCACCTTTACAAATATACTGCATCAGGCTTTGTTATTGAAATAATCCGTAATATTACGATCACAGGTGATGATAATAGCACCTTTTAATTTATTCTCTTGCATATTTTCAGAGAATCAAAAAAAAATGAAAAGAAGAGTTATTAATCTCTTCTTTTCCCACATATATATTTTGGCTTATTTATTTTTTGCCTCCACCCGATATTGATGTTGAGTCTTCACCATTCAATGCTTTGACTTCCAGCAGGTTTCCTGTGCTTGCTCCAGAGCCAGAGACTACAATCTCAGTATCAGACCAGCTGATGACCTCAGCCTTGAATGTAGTTTCTTGACCCTTCTTCGTAACGAATACGCCAAGATCGCTGAATGCTGGATCAGGCTGAACACTGAACCCTGTACCGGTAACAGTTATCTTTCCTGAGGCCAGCTTCGCTGTTACAACATCTACTGGTTCTATAACTGCCAGTGAAGACAATTTGCTCGTCACGCCGCCTTTCTCAAGCTGGATACTGTGAACGCCTGCACTCAATGCTGGAATAGTCACCTCTATTTGTGTATCTGTAACAGATACTACAGCCATAGCATTCCCGTCTACCAACACATTAGTCGTGTATCCTTCCTGCACAAAGTTGGTGCCTGTGATGGTCACTTCTGAGGCTACACCTGGAGTCAATGTATCTGGAGTCACGCTGGACATACCTGGAGCAACAGATCCTAAGAACGGATTATCCATGCCTGCATCCCAGAACGCATGGCAAACATTGCAATCTGCGTTATTGTTTATGTGACCATAACCAGCAGGTCCGCCGCCTTGTACATAGTTATACTGGATGTTGTGAAGCGATACTACACTATGACACTGTTGACATCCTGTGCCATTAACCGCATCGCCAGCATTCAATATTGTTGAATTTCTGAGTTCCATATGCAGATTAGTGGTGTCCCATCCAAGGCCGTATTCATCGGTCAGGTAAATTCTCAGCGGGCTTGCACTTCCATCAGTTCTTGGTGATGAAGGATTGCCAACGTGGCAATAGGTACATTTTCTGCCTTGCATACCGCTTGTTGCGTTATGATGCGTGTCACGGTTGTTGAGAATGTTATCTGGTCCACTATTATGGCACGCTCTACAGCCGCCCCATTCTTTTCCAGTGGTTGCGTTTTTCACCTTGTAATCAGCAAGGGGAGTTACAAGAGATGTATCGTATGATGGATAGTAATGTCCATCATTATAGTTTGCCAGTATACTACTGCCGTGACACTTATTGCACTGTCTATCTATTGCCCAATATGCAGCCTGTACCGCCAGATTTGATGCAGAGTTCTTTGTCGTGTTATGATGTGGTCTGCCAGGTGGTCTAATTTGTGCCAGGTTGACAGCAGGATTTGCCCAGAATGCTGTACCGTTGTGACAGTTCTGACAACTCCTTTCAATATACTGATATTGGCTGGGATAAGTACCCTGTGTTGGGTGACAATCCAAACAACCCAGGTTTGTATTTCCGTTAGGGCCTAACATCAAGTGATGTGTGTTTTGAGGTTGTACATGACAACCTTTGCATGTTTCACTTGGTACAAATGCTATACGGGTATCGTACAAACCCAAATTCTGATTCACTGGCGGTGGAGATGCGGTTTTCACACTTGAGTTGTGGAAAGTTACGGCAGCTAATGTCGGAACACTTGAATCTTTGTGGCATGAGTCGCACTGATTGGTCTGTGTTTCAGTATGCTGTCTCTTACTGCTCGTCGAGATATTTACTGGTGAGCCCCAGCTTGCATTCCCGGTATAAGCACCGTTATGACAGTCGATACAGTTTGAGGTATTAATTAGAGAATTAGCAGTACCGTAATGGCTTACGCTTGCATTATTACTATACTTGAATTTATTGATACTGTTGTTGTGGCACAGTGCACAGCTCGCTGTAACTGCTACGTCCTTGCTTCTGTCTGTGTGCTCGTCCACTTTCGGAGACGTTATTACTTGGTCTACATGACATGCATCGCAGTTACGGCTGAGAATACTGCTGGTTGAAGCACCATAATGACATGATTTGCAGTCTGAGCTTTTCAGGAGGCCAATACCTTCTGATTTATTGATGTCTTTATGTACGCCTGCACTTGCTGTGTCTATTGGCTTGCTGAGATTGGCTGAACTGTGACAGTTAACACAAGATTCATCAATATTCTGTAATGTTGCGAAGCTGAGCGCATGTACTCCGGTGTTCTTATTATTTTTCATCGCATTTGCATCGAACCAGTGTGACCGCAGATCGATCTTATTTGATGATTTCCTGTTTTGCGGCATGTGGCAGCTTATACACTCAGAATTAACAGTGTAATAGCCATGTTTTGGCAGTTCAAGTGCATGACAGATCGTACATGTCTGGCTGACAGCTGCTGGATAAACAGTACCATTGTTGAACTTTATCTTACCAGTTGGTCCACCTGCATACGCCTGATCTGAAATAGCATGTCCGCCATGGCAATTAGCACAACTTACAGCATTGGCAGCATGACCGCTGGCTTTCAAATCTTCCCATTGTTCATGATGTCCACCAGTTTTGGAGTAATCTACAGTTGGCATCGGGCTATCATCGGTCAGGGTTTCACTCAGAAGAGAATCGTTGACACCATAAGGGTACGGTTTGAAATCATCATATTCACCGTATTTACTGGCAAGAGGCCTGCTGTGACAGTCACCGCAGATTTGCGGAGTATTCCTGACTACCGAGGCATTCCTGATGTTCAATGTGGATGGACTGAGTACGTGATCTCCTCCATTTCCATGACAGGCTTCACAACCCACACTGTTCTCAGCCCAGTATCCCTTAAAGCCTGGTGTCAAACTGTTGTCATACACACCATCCGGGATCTGGCCCTGATTTCTCAATGTCCTGAATGGTTCTTTGATCGTATCGGTAACGTTACTGAGATACCCAGTGCCATGGCAGTGACCGCAGTTGTATTTCTTGATCGTATCCTTATTGTAGTCTGTCCATATTTGATCATCTATATTGAACTGGTTCTTGCCGCCTGTCGTGACGATATAACCAGTATCGTTAACATATCTGATCTTCCACTTGCTGCCGATAACAAAGCTTACATTTTCCCAGGAATAGCCACCCGGTGGATTGGGATATCCTCGTGCCATGGCATCATCCCGTGTAATCAATTTACTGGTATGCGTGGTATTGGCCCAGAGAGCATACTCATCTTTATGGCATACCTTACAGGTCGATGAGTCACCTGTGAAATTACCTGGTGTGGCTTTGTGACATGTATTGCATGACTGCGGTGCAAAACTCTCTAATGCGGGCAAATTTGCCGCGTGCACTCCAGCGTTCTTGTTATCCCTCAACGCTGTTATATCGAACCAGTGCGACCGCAGATCGATCTTATTTGATGATTTCCTGTTTTGCGGCATGTGGCAGCTTATACACTTAGAATTGTCATTGTATAACCCATGTTTTGGTAATTCTGATGCATGACAATCAGTACAGCTCTGTTTTACGGCTGCTGGATAAACAGTACCATTGTTGAACTTTATCTTACCAGTTGGTCCACCTGCATACGCCTGATCTGAAATAGCATGTCCGCCATGGCAATTAGCACAATTTACAGCATTGGCAGCATGACCGCTGGCTTTCAAGTCTTCCCATTGTTCATGATGCCCACCGGTTAGGGAGTAATTTACAGTTGGCATCGGGCTATTATCGGTCAGGGTTTCAATCAGAAGAGAATCGTTGACACCATAAGGGTACGGTTTGAAATCATCATATTCACCGTATTTACTGGCAAGAGGCCTGCTGTGACAGTCACCGCAGATCTGCGGAGTATTCCTGACTACCGAGGCATTCCTGATGTTCAATGTGGATGGACTGTTTACATGCTCTTCTCCAGGTCCATGGCAGGCTTCACAACCCACACTGTTCTCAGCCCAGTATCCCTTAAAGCCTGGTGTCGAACTGTTGTCATACACACCATCCGGGATCTGGCCCTGATTTCTCAATGTCCTGAATGGTTCTTTGACCGTATCGGCAACGTTACTGAGATAACCAGTGCCATGGCAGTGACCGCAGTTGTATTTCTTGATTGCGTCCTTATTGTAGTCAGTCCATATTTGATCATCTACATTGAACTGGTTCTTGCCGCCTGTCGTGATGATATAACCAGTATCGTTCACATAACGTATCTTCCATTTGCTGCCTATCACTAAGCTCACATTTTCCCAGCTATAGCCACCAGGCGGATTGGGATAACCTCTTGCAATAGCATCATCGCGTGTAATCAGTTTACTGGTATGCGTGCTATTTGCCCATAATGCATACTGGGCAGAATGGCATGTCTTACAAGTTGAAGAGTCACCGGTGTAATTACCTGGTGTAGCCTCTACTGGAACTATGGTTATAAAAATTAACGATGCAAACAATGCAAAAATTAAAAATATATGTATTAAATAGTTCTTGCTGCTATACGATTTTATAATACTTCCTATCCTACTCATTAATCCAACCTCTTTACAATAGTATATGTAGAAATGTTGTACCTTCTACATACTACCCTTATCAAAATATTAGTCACAACCCTTTGAATTATAAACAATAACAATGATTACCATAAATTGGAAATCCTTATAATGAGCATCATGATATCTAATGCCTGGCACGACGATTAAATAATCAAGATAAAATAAACAATTTTTATCAAGGGGGAGCCTTTAGTTGCAAACTTTTTTTTGATGCTCAATATTTAACCTTCTGGCTTGGAAAGCCTTTTCCAGATCCTTACAAATTTATCTTTATAGTCCAGAGTATCGAGGCTGATAGAAACCTTTCCATCATGGAACCCAACTCTAGCTTCATGGATTGTACAGCGATAATATTTCTCCACATTACCAGACAGATCTGTAATCGTCTTGACATTCTGTATAAGGTTAGCATTCTCCAGAAGTTTCAACTTTCTGTACACAGTTGAAAGAGGTATATTAAGTTCCTGGTTTAACTGTAAAGCTGAGCATTCCTTCTGTGAGGTCAGGGCCATTATTGCGCTGGAGTATTTATCTGCTAACAATTCAATGAACACTTTTCCATTATCCATTTTTCGATTTCATCTAATTAATATTTACAATTAGCTTTTTTTCACCGCTATTATCAGTAATATCAACCCGATTATGTCAAATATCTCAGAATATAACTTGTCCATATACACATTATCAATAAAATAAATATCAGAAAACAGATGTCCGAATGTAATAAAAGCAAAACCCATAGTGAGGTATAACATGGCAGTAATTCTTGTCTTCAAAAAAGACCTTATGGCCATGGTAAGAAGAATAGAACTCACGATAAAATGAATAACATCAATGATAAGGTATACCATGTCTTTCACCAAATACAGTAATTCCTATTTCAATACCTTCGCCATTAAAGAGTATTAATAGTATTAATACTTCCTATTTTCGTTATTTATATGGCATATAATATGTACGGATCCCTAGAGAGAGGCAAAATATATATTATTTCCAACGATTGGTAACTTGATTTTAAGGTATATGTATGAGAATAGATTCTGGATAATGGTTGTTTTGAGTATGGCTGTTTTACCATCTGCGTCTGCTTACATTAATGTAGATGCCATTAACAACGCGGATACCTATGTGCGCTCAGGGCAGAATACGACTAATTACGGCAGTGATGCTGCATTAGGGATATACGGTAGCGGCGCAAAAATGAACACTATAATGAACTGGACACTTCCGAGCGGTGATGAGGATATTACAGAGATTGCACTTACCCTGTATTGTCAGAATTGGGATAATTTTCCGGCAACTCCAGTAGAATTGCATGTTCTTAACGAGCCTTTCGAGCAATATAATGCTACATGGAGCAAAAGAAAATCTTCAACAGATTGGACTAATACGGGTGCAGAAGCGCCAATATCAATGAATTCAACTGTTGTGGATTCTATCCATGTTGATTCAGAGGGGTTTTACACCTGGGTATTAAGAGGGCCTGATGCGAGCAATAGACTGGATTCTCTATCGTGGGGAGATACAATCAATATCGCCCTGACACTACCTGATGAAACTGGATTTAGGGGCATCCAGTGCTATTCTAAAGAATGGTATTATAATCAGCCGTATATGGTTGTTACGAACGAAGTCCCAGCAGCACCGCATATCATAGACGTAACAACAGCCAGTGTGAGAAAAACCAGTGCATTAATCAGGACAATAACCGATACTCCGACAGTCAACGTTATAGTGAATTATGGTACAAATAGCTCTGATCTTAACTTATGGAGCTATGCTGATAGTTTATCAGACACCTCATATAATCTACTTAAATCATTAACCCCGAATACAACGTATTATTATAGGGTATATGCCTCAAATTATATTGACAATACTTATAAAATTGATTCTCCTCTCCTTAGCTTTACCACGGACCCGGACGGTTCATACATTCCACTGGTCACATTTGTTTTTGATGATGGGTGGAAGAGCACCGTTGATGCAAGCCATATTTTAAACGATTCCCTGTTCTCTGGAGTAAGCGCAATAGTTACAGATATGCCAGATATAAGCCCGGCTTATATGAACTGGACTCAAATCCAGGAACTTCAAAATACCTATGGCTGGGAGATAGCGAGCCATACTACATCTCATGCAGATATGTCGACACTTAATAAGTCCAGGCTGGAATCTGAACTTGGCGATTCAAAAACTGCCCTTACAGATAAAGGATTGGATGTCTATAATTTCATTTCACCATACGGGGCGTACAACTATCTCACAGAAGCATATGTGATGAGATACTACGATTCTGACCGGATCGTATCAGACGGGCCGATAGCCCCACCTTATGATGAATTCCCGCTTTATGCCAGACATATCCAGAACACCACAACGCTATCGGAAGTAAAGGAGTGGGTTGATTCTGCAATTATCAATAATTCCTGGCTGATACTGGTCCTGCATAGAATAGTGGACAGTAACCCCATGGCAGAGGAATGGACCGGAGACGATCTCGCCAGTCTGGCTCAGTATATAGAGTCAAAGGGCGAATTGAGGGTGGTTACAATTCGGGAAGCGCAAACCACATCGTTTGATTATAAAGGGATCTATGCCAGTACAGCCACAAGGAGAATAGTTAATACAGTATATCCTGATGGAACTGTTGATTACAGCAAAACCGCAACAGGACATCCAGGAATCAACGCTACTGTTCTCCCATCATCAGATCCTGTTGCAGTAGACATAACTTTATGGAACAAAGCAGGTGATTATAAGATCCAGTTTAATGAATCATCTACAAACGCTTCAAATGAAGTGAGATATATATTAGGTGACATAAAGGCTAACGCGAAATATTCAGTGAAGGTATACTGGAGCAACGGAACTTTATTTCAGGATCTCTATATCAATTCAAACGAATCAGGGTATCTCTCATACAACACAACAGGATTTGAGAATCCACGGTACACGGTGATCCAGCAAACAGCCCTGGTACCATCTTATATGGCTATAGCTATCGTTGCTATGGTGATCATTGGTGGTATTGCCTTCATCTTAATAGCGCGTCTGAAAATATGATTTTTTCTGACTTACAGGGCATATTCCCCTTGGATAAAAAAATTTAGTAGTCCCGGGCGGATTCGAACCGCCGTCACCGGCTCCAAAGGCCAGCAGGATTGACCACTACCCTACGGGACTGCATCTTTAAATCGCAACCAAACTACTTATTCTTTATGATATACCCAAGGGCATATATCCTTTTAAGATGTGTCAATAGCAGAACATTTTAAGCTTTAGGGAGATATATTTATACTAATATGAGTGAAGAGCTTCGATTGGTTCCTGATACCAGCGTTATCATTGATGGAAGAATTACAGCTAAGTTAAAAGCTGGAGAATACGAACAGGCCATTATAATAGTACCTGAGGCTCTTGTCTCGGAACTTGAGGCACAGGCAAACAGGGGAAGAGAGATAGGCTTCAAAGGGCTTGAGGAGTTAAAAGAACTCAATGAAATGGCAAAAAGAGGGGAGATCAGTCTTCAGTACCAGGGAAAAAGACCATCGCCTGAGCAGGTGAAACTTGCACCCGCAGGTGAGATCGATTCCATGATACGCGCAATTGCGGTTGAGAACAATGCAATTTTTATTACAAGTGATAGAGTACAGGCAGATGTCGCCCGCGCCAAAGGATTGAACGTGGAATACCTGTATCCCAAGATAGAAGAGCTCAGGCCCCTTCACATAGAGGAATTTTTCACAAAAGATACACTATCGGTTCACCTCAAAGTCAATGTGCCCCCTATGGCAAAGAGAGGCACTATCGGAAAGCAGAGGCTTGTAAAAATCAGAGATGAGGTCTGCACAGACAGCGAGCTTCATGATATTATACGCGAACTCATTGAAAGGGCAAAACGCGATCCTGATTCGTATCTTGAACTGGATTATACAGGTGCGACTGTGTTCCAGATCGGTCCGATGCGTATAGCTGCAGCCCAGCCTCCCTTCTCTGATGGGCGGGAGATTACTGCGGTGAGGCCAGTTGCTATGGTGCATCTTGAGGATTACAGGCTCAGCAATGAACTCAAAACCAGGATAATAGAAAGGCAGCGGGGTATCCTTGTGGCAGGTCCGCCTGGTGCGGGGAAATCCACATTCGTTGCAGGTGTAGCTGAGTTCCTGCACGGGAAGGGTTTTATTGTGAAAACAATGGAATCACCGCGTGATCTGCAGGTACCTGATGCCATAACCCAGTATGCTCCGTTAGAACGTGATATGGCAAAGACTGCTGATATCCTGCTGATGGTGAGGCCGGATTATACGGTGTACGATGAGGTCAGAAAGACAAAGGATTTCCATGTGTTCGCTGATATGAGGCTTGCAGGTGTCGGAATGGTCGGGGTTGTGCATGCCACAAGAGCTGTTGACGCCATCCAGAGGCTTATAGGCCGTGTTGAACTCGGTGTGATACCTCAGGTCGTGGATACTGTTGTTTTCATCGAGAAAGGTGAAGTTTCAAAGGTGTACGACATCGAATTCACAGTTAAAGTGCCGCATGGGATGCTGGAGCAGGACCTTGCAAGACCTGTTATAACCGTAGCGGATTTTGAGACAGGGGAAGTGGAGTATGAGATGTACACATACGGTGAACAGGTTGTAGTGATGCCCGTCAGTGGAATCGAGGTGAAACGTCCTGGTATGTGGAGTCTGGCCGCCGGGGTCGTGAAGAAAGAGATGCAAAAATATACACGGGGCCCTGTGGATGTAAAGGTTGTCTCAGATTCAAGCGCTACAGTGTATATGGATGAGGAGGACATACCGAGCGTCATAGGTAAAGGTGGAAAAAATATCGACCAGATCGAGAAAAAACTGGGTATCCATTTAGATATCCGTGAGAGGCAGGAAGGTAAAGATAAAGGAAAAGGTAAAAAGATCGAAAAAATCGAGATATCAAGCTTTATTCCTGCTATTGAGCGCTCAAAGAAGTATGTGGTTCTTAATGTGAAAGAATTATCTGGTGAAACTGTGGATGTATATAGCGGTGATGATTACCTTTTCACAGCGACAGTGGGACGTAAAGGGGATGTGAAGATAGGAAAAGATACAGAGGCTGCTTATCGGATAATGGAGAACCCTTCAATAGTCACAGTACGATTGAGCACTGGTATGGGTTAGTCTGAATGGTTATGATTATGTTCTGAAGAATGTGCGTGCCTGTGTCTATGTAATATTTCTTTGTGCCTGTGATAATGTTCATGAATCAGATTCACTTTTAAGAGCAGTTCTGTATCATTGAGTATCGCCTGTGCTTTGCCATCTGCAACTATTCTATGGTCTTCACTGAAAACAACAGCACGCTCAGAGACCTCTTCCACGATATCCAGGTCGTGCGTTGCTATTATAATAGTCTTCCCGGTTTTTCTAAGTTCAATTAAAAGTTCCACAAGCCATCGCTGAGTTCTCGGATCAAGCCCGTTGGTAGGTTCGTCCAGCAGGAGTATATCTGGATTTATGGATAATACCGATGCTATAGCTACTTTCTTTTTCTCTCCACCGCTAAGCGTGTAAGGGGCACGGTCTTTGAGATTTTCGATATTCAGCATCTCCATTACATCATTAACCCTTTGATTAATATCCTCTTTTGAGATATCCAGTTGCAGTGGACCGAATTTGATCTCATCTAAAACAGTCGGGCAGAAGAGCTGAGCCTCTGAGTTCTGGAATATCAATCCCACTTTTTTCCTGAAAAACTGAGGAAAATCTCCGCCATCTCCATCCAGCATATTCTCTGTAAGGATTTTACCAAATGCCTTTGCAACTCCGGAAGAAGAAAAAATCAGGCCATCGAGCAGCTTTAAAAGGGTGGATTTTCCTGAGCCGTTAGCTCCGAGTACTGCTACCTGTTCTCCCTGTTCTATTGATAGACTGATATCGTTTAGTGCAGGTATACTGTTTAAATACAGGTAATTTACATTTTTAAGTTCAAATACAGGCATGTTTCCTCATACAAGATAGTTCAGCCAGATAACTCCTGTGATAAATGCCAGTGAGAAGATGGTCCAGACGCGGTCGATGTTTCTTATTTTGAACGTTCCATGGGATTTGATTTCGCCGTGAAAACCCCGTGATACCATTGCAGAATGAATTTCGTCACTCATTTTATATGATTTCATAAGAACAGTTCCTATCCGCGAAGCTACCCAGTTCTGCTCTTTCTCTATTCCTTCTCCTGTCCTGTTCGTTCTAATTGTCCTGCTCTTTTTAGCGAGGTGCATTTCCTGGACTACTCTGATAAGGAGGAAGATGTACTGGTATGTCATACTGAGTACGAGGATAAATATCTGAGGTACTCCCAGTGTACGCAGTGACTTCATGACATCAGTCCATCGGGTTGTGAGTGTCAATAAAACTATTAATGAAACTGATGTCGCTACTCTTGAAATGAACAATAAAGCTCCAAGTACACCTGCTCTGGTAATCGATATCTCTGTGAATTCAAATATCCAGAAGTGGATAGTCCTGTTAAACTGCAGGAGTGTGATAAGCGGCTCACCGGGCGTAAATATATTAAATATGGCTGGAAAAGCTACCATCCCTGAAAAAATGGGGATAAAAAGCCAGACCCTCTTTATAAAAAAGAATAGCTCTACCTTTGAAAGGTATGCAAAGACCAGAGTCAGTGCGTATATTCCAAGGATAATCTCCGTTTTATGGATAAAACTGATTGTTATTATTAAAAGCAGTATTGTTATTAATTTGACCCTTGGATCAATACTTTGAAGAAAACCTTTGGCAGAGACATATTTTTCTGAAAATATGGAACGCTCCATCATACATGCTATCTCCACCAGTGTTTTCTCAACAAAATTTTTCTTCCCGCCCACGCTGATGGTACAGCATGTGCAGGGAGCGCTCTCTGAAAGCCAGTCAGGAATTTTCATTTCCCTTCTCTTCTTCCCTTTTTGCTATGAATTTTCCAAGGGCAATCGTCACTAAATAAATCAAACCGATTCCTATTACAGCAGATAGTATGTAGCCGATGCCTGACTGTAGAAAGCTGTCCTCAAGACCTGAGATACTATAGCCAGGGAATAAAGATTGCCAGAGGTTTTCGCCTTTATTTATACCATCGGGTACATAGCCAAGCATTTCCTGAAGCTCCTCAGAGCTCCACTCTCCCCATGCCATTCCGCTTGCTAAGAGTCCAAGAGGTGTGAGCGCAATGAGTATTGCAATTCCGATCCACAGTTTTTTCATTGTTTTGCCGTTCATGCGCTTACCCCCCCTGCTTTTTCAATTGAAACTGCTTTAGTTTGTATTCTTAATAATGATGGGTCTGTCTGCTGAAGGTATCTAACGACAGATAAAGTTACGATAGCCTCAACAAAGCCGAATAATACTAAATGTTCTATAGCCATCGCAGGTACCGAGATGCTTATGGGATACATGAAATACTGGAATTTTCCTTCCACAGCGGGATGAAGAATGGGCTGCAGTCCTAAAAGAATGCCAGCCACTACAGCCGCAGTATTTATACCTATATAGCTTCCAATGCCTGCGCCAATCCACTGCCGTGATGAACTTATATCCGCATTGGTGCTTATCAATCTATATACATAATATCCCACAAAAGGCAGAATCAACCCCAGAACAAAACTTTCCGCTGCTATTGCAGTTATTCCGCCATCTCCGAAGAAGAACGCCTGAATTATTAATACAATGGAGATCGCTATCAAGGCGGCCCATGGTCCTAAAACTATAGCTATAAGTGTGCCACCGACAGCATGTCCTGTTGAACCTCCAAGTACAGGAATGTTAAACATCATTATCACAAATGAAAATGCTGCGCCCATTGCAAGCAGAGGAACGTTTTTTGTTTTCAGATCTTTTTTGAGCTTGCGTGCTGCAATAATCCATACCGGTATCATCACCAGCCACAAGGCACCCCATGTTATCGGTCCCAGATATCCATCCGGAATATGCAAGTTTTTTACCTCCTAATATACGATTTCCCAAGATTTCTGTTGCACTTATTATATGGTATCACAATTTTATAATACTATATAACTTTAGTGCTACGAAGATTAACATTTGTAGCAAAAGTGTGAATAATCATTAAGGTTTAAATAACTTGCGGTTAATTACATTTCCTGCCCGGGCTTTATCGTAGTCAGCTTCACGTTCTTTACGCCTTTTAATGCCATGACTCTTTCGGCTATCGTTCTTACATCCTTCCCCTCTCCTTGTAGTATGAGAACTTCCATGCATTCATCGTGGCTTATGTGAACGTGTACAGCCGACCTCGTAATAACGGAGAACTCATGCTCCAAGTCCAGTAATGAGGTAACAAGCCCTCGCTGGGAATGATCATAGGTCATGGATAAAATACCAATTCTCTCGCCCTCGACCCCGCTCATCCAGTCGTAGTAGCGGATATAGCCTCTTATTGCGTCGCGTATTCCCTCAGAACGGGACGAATAGCCTCTTTTTGTTATGATTTCATCGAATTTTTCAAGCAGGTTCTCAGGAAGAGAAACGCCGATTCTTGACAGGTCTTGCTCCATATAATGTTTCCTTTATCAAGAATTGGAATAGTGGAGTATAATCTTTTGCTTTTTTGGCAGAACTGCAGGAAAAGCTTATATATAAAGTAGAAGGTCGAAACGACCTGAATAATTCTCTTATCTCCTCCATAGAGGTGGCATTTCTTAGAGGGTGAACTACCTCACGCTAAAGCTATGAAGCCAGGTAGCTATAGTGTTTTGCTGCCTGATACTATATCTCTTCCCCCAAGCCACTGAGCAAATCTGACCATTGCCCGATACCTGTGGGATAACCTATTTTTTTCAGCCTCCCTCATTTCTCCAAAGGTTGCGCCATTCACCTCAAATATAGGGTCGTACCCGAAACCCGCGCTTCCTCTGATATCCCTTGCTATCTCTCCTTCCACTTCCCCGGAGAATAGATGTGCTTCCTCACCGGGACGGCAATATCCGATCACGCACTTAAAAGTGGCACTCCTGTTTGTTTCATCTTCCATCAATTTAAGTATCCTCTTGTTTCCAAGTTTATTAAAAACATACGCTGAGTAAGGGCCGGGAAATCCACCCAGCGCCTCTATGAATAATCCTGAATCATCCACCATGACCTCCTGATTCAATTTATTCGCAGCCCATTGCGCCCCGAACACGGCTATAGCTTCAAGGTCATCTTCCTGTAGCTCAGGATACCCACAGTTGTTCTGCTCCACGGTTATGCCAAGAGGTGAGAGGATATCATTTGCTTCCCTGACCTTATGGGCATTACCTGTTACAAAGACTATCGTTCTCATGATGGGTTATTTCCGTTTTTTCCGCGCTATTGATCTTCTTATGAATTCCCTGTACTCAGGATTGTATTTCATCAGTATCAATATTATCGGGTAGCGGAAACATAAGATAAAGGATGTAATTCCAATCGAGAAACCTACAACAAGAACGATTTTTGATACCAGAGGGAGCGTGTTGAAGTCGATCATGGTAAGAGCATGTTATTATGAATTCCTCGTCATGGTGCTTTAGCCTGATATAATTATCTGTTGCTCTTATAACTACGAACCAGATTGAAATCTAAGAAAATGTTTTATAAGTAGGAGCATAAATTGATATACGTGTAGGAGAAAACTAAATGAATAAAAATATTCTCATCCTGACTGCAGTAATTGCGGGCATCGTAATTATTGGAATTATAGTAGGTGCTATGTCAAGCAAAAACTCAGGTCCTCCAGATAACCAGAACAATGACACCGGCGAATTTATTTACGGAAACGCCACTGTTGAAGATATTGAAATAATGGTTCTTGAATCCTTTCCTGTTCAGGTAAATGTCAATGTGAAAGGCTATTTACCAGATAGTTGCACTGAGATCCATAAGATCACACAGGAAAAAGACGGGAATACATTTTTAGTCAACATTACAACGGTTCGGCCTGCTGATGCGATCTGTGCACAGGTCATTGTGCCATTTGAGGAAAAAATTTCGCTTGATGTTTATGGATTAAAAGCAGGAGTATATAATGTGATTGTCAATGATGTAAAGGGAACGTTTGAATTAGAGATAGATAATATTATAAGCAAATAAAAACTGGGCAGCCCGCTCCAGTTCTCCCTGTTTCAGCGGCCCCTCATTACCCTTTACTATGAAGCCCTCCGGCGGCGCTATCAGGTGACCGCCT
Organism: Candidatus Methanoperedens nitratireducens; assembly: GCF_000685155.1. Classification (GTDB taxonomy): domain Archaea; phylum Halobacteriota; class Methanosarcinia; order Methanosarcinales; family Methanoperedenaceae; genus Methanoperedens; species Methanoperedens nitratireducens. The sequence goes on along the minus strand of NZ_JMIY01000001.1, from coordinate 557,704 downwards.
TTACCTTTCAAACTGTCCACAATGCGCCCGGGCGCGCCATCCCCATCATGGGATGCGGGCTTGTCCTGCACCTCTGGCAGCGCGCGCCTGGAGGCGGGGCGCTCGCGGATTGGCGCATGTACGATAATTGATCGGCAGGATTGGGAGATGGATTTTATTTTTCAGAATTGTTCCTTAAAAATTGCTGAGTTAGGGATTAGAAATCAGTTAATTGACTTTGATTTCCTTTGATAATATTATAAATCTCCTTTACTGTTCGTGCATTACTACTTTCTATTTTTGGTTTTATCCTTCGAATCGCTTTCATCCATTGAGAACCTTTTGCTGTTGCTCTACATGCAAATATTAAATGATAATAATAAGCGGTTTCTGAATTAATTTCAACGGCTTCAAAAATTGGGCGATCCTCCTTCTTTAATTGATTTTGATATAATTGTAAAGTATCTCTATAATTATCCGAGGAGATGTGTTTCCATTCATCTGTCCCCAAAAACGAAGTTAAAAGATCAGAGTTTTTATTAGTCAGAATTCTGGCTATTTGATGAGTTTGGAAATTTATTATTGTATCCCCATGAAATTTAGAAATTTTCTTAATCAGATCAAAGGGAACCTCATTAAAACCTTCATAATCTACCAAGCATAAATTTAAAACACCATTATGATTACGAACCTTATCATTCATATATTTGATTGCAGCTTGTGTAGCCGTAAAAGCATTTGGATAAATTTTACCAACAATATTCTGATAATCTAAATCTTGTTTCTGCATGACTATCTGCAATCTTTTTTCTAAAGCTTCTCTTGAGGATTCATTGCTTTCTGCAAGAAACATTTTACTAAATGGATGCCTTGCAAAATATACTGCTACCAATGGAGAACCAATGATTTTCGAATCCGTTCCGTTTATATTTACAATTCCTGAACCAGCTAATAAATCAATATAAATCATATTATCTGTATGTTTTGAAGCAATATCAGTAAAAATCGCATAATAATATGATAATAGGACTGTTTTTAATGGCGACCACATCCCTACATGATAGCAAGTTTTATCGCATGAAATTATATCTTCTTCTGGCTCTAAATATTTAATTCTATCTGAAAGCCATTCAAAATCATTTCTTTCGTCCTTAGGTGGCATACCAAACACACATCCAATTTATGGAAAGCATAATTAATTTCATATGTTATAAACATTTGCAGGTTATTACAAAAAGAAACTAAAAATAATAAATACTACAAGAACCATTATCATCATAAAGATAGGTGAACAAATAATGGGAAATATGTATCCCTGGACTTCTGGAAAAAGCGGAAAAACCATTAATCCACTTAGAGGAAAATGTCCTCATAAATGTAAATATTGCTATGTTCCGCATATGGTACAAAAATTTCATAGTATTGAAACGAAGTATTCAGGTAAAATAGAACTGGATAATAATGTACTGAAAAAAAGGATTGATGGAAAAGGCGGTACAATATTTATTTGTTCAATGAATGACCTTTTTGCTTCAGAAGTACCTAACGAGTTTATAATAAAAATTTTAAAGTGGACAAAATCAGAATCTAAGAATAATTACTTATTTCAATCTAAGAATCCAAAGAGAATGAAAGAGTATATTCCATTCTTTCCACCCAAATACATCTTAGGTACGACAATAGAGAGTAATGTTGATTATAAAATTTCAAATGCTCCATCCCCGCTTGAAAGATATCAAGGGATTAAAATTTTATCAGAACTTAAACTGCCCATTATGGTTTCAATCGAACCAGTTTTAAAATTTGATTTACAAATATTAACAAATTGGATAGAAGATATTCATCCTAACTTTGTTTCGATTGGCGCAGATAGTAAAAATTTTGATAAAAATATACCTGAACCAACTTCAGATGAGGTTAAAAAATTGGTATCATCTCTAAGGGAAATTACAGAAGTAAGAATAAAGAACAATCTTACTCGACTATGCTCAACCCTTGGCTAATTTACATGCTTCTTATAAAATAAAATTCTGATAAACATGCGTATTACAAAAACTATACGCAACTTTTCAATTATACAGGGTAAATTTTTAAATACGATAGAATTAATAATTGAATTAATATGCCATTCTCTAACAAGTTCATCAAAATAATCAAAGAATTTGATAGGCATGAGGAACATTATGTTCTATTTACTGAAATAATTGGTAAATTACAGCCCATAGCCTTTTTGATTTCAGTGTCATTGGTCTTGGCAGCTTTTTTTGATAAGAATAGCATTTCTCGAACATATGCACTATTTGCGAGCCTCTCATTGTTTTTTGCATATTTGGGATTTGCATTTTATAAAATAACTAAATATAGATTATCATTCTATTGGGGGTTGTCTTTAACCTTAATCAGTGTAACTTTAATTTATTATGCATTTGGTAATGTTTTTGGCATTATTCTCAGTGTAGAAAACAAAAGAATTACTACTTTGGCTTTTTATATTGTTTGTTCGATGTTTGCTCTATATACAAAATATACTTTAGATTCATCTAATAAAAATAATCTCAGATATAAAATAAGTAATATTGCATTTTATATTGCAGTTTTATTTATTCTAATATATGTTCCCGTAGGAATATACTTAAATCTAACAATTATCCCAATGTTTTTTGCAGTTTTACTATTATCTTTAATCCTTTTTATTTCAGCTACTAACAAATGAACAAAATATTAATCAAATTTTAAAGTTGGATAGAAGTAGCTACAATTTATTATAGACGATAGGACACGGATTGCACGGATAACACGGATGCGCACGGATTTCGTATCCGTGAAAATCCGTCAAATCCGCGTCATCCGTGTTCTGTTCCTCAAGTGCGCGAGATCTTTACAGGCATTCTCGATCCCCTGTTTGCGTTCTGGCTGAACAGGGACACGCGGCGGGGCTTTGAAGAAATGAACCAGGCTCTCAAATTGTGGGCGGAACGATGATGGCTATACCGTCAATAAAAAAGACGATTAACAACGAACTCAAAACGAACTTAAACGAACTCATAAGCCCGAGTTCGTATCGAGTTCGTACCAGTTCGGTGTTTATATTAGTAAGATGAAGCATCTGCTATCTTGTAGCTGAATTTTGTACATCTTGATATAACAGACTTTTGCGCATCGAACCAAAAGAGTAGTTGTATATAAATACCAACAGACCTATTATAAAAACGGGAGAAACATATGGAATTAATTTCTATAAAAATCGATGCGCCGCCAGACTCAAACATTGCACTCGGCCAGACGCATTTCATCAAAACCGCCGAAGACCTGTATGAATCGCTCATTACATCTGTCCCAGGAATAAAATTCGAATTGGCGTTCTGCCAGGCTTCAGGAAAGTGTCTTATCAGATGGGAATAGATCATCTCAGGATAAGGGTCCCTGCGACCTCTGCAAATCTTGGCGCAGGTTTTGATGTGTTCGGTATTGCTCTAGAGGATCCTTTCGATATAATAGAGGTTAAAAAAAGCTGGAAAGTGCAGATAAAAGTTACAGGAAGAGATTCAGAATACGTACCCGCAGACCCACAGAAGAACACCGCAGGGATTGTTGCCTCAAAACTTAATAAGCCGGTGAAAATCACAATACATAGAGGTATCCCTCTCTCAAGCGGGCTTGGAAGCAGTGCTGCACCTGCGGCAGGAGTGGCCTTCGCGCTAAATGAGATGTATGATCTCGGGCTCTCACGCGAAGAGCTTGTCCAGATCGCAGCCGAAGGAGAAAAGATCGCATCAGGAGCTGTACATGCAGATAATGTGGCGCCTGCTATATACGGTGGTTTTGTCATAGTGCATAAGAACAGAATAATTCCTCTTATGCCGGAGAACATCGGAATCGTTGCAGTTCATCCTGAGATCATCGTAAGCACACGAAAAGCCAGAGCTATCCTGCCCGGGAGAATATCACTTGATGATCTCTCCTATAATATAGGAAGCGCATCATCCATGGTTGTTGGAATGATAAGGGGTGATATAGGATTAATAGGAGAAAGCATGGAGAACAGGGTGATAGAGGACAGGCGCTCAAGACTGATCAAAGGATATGCACAGGTCAGGAGAGATGCACTTAAAGCAGGGGCTGCAGGGGTTACGATCAGCGGCTCAGGTCCGACGATGATCGCGGTCTGCAGGATGGATGAGAGGGAGAGAATAGCAAAGGCCATGACTCAAGCTTTTTCAGAGAACAGCACAAGAAGCGAGGCTTTTATCACCACGATTGGAAGAGGGGCAGAGAGATTGTATTGAGAACTGTTAAATGTGATAAGGTCTAATTCAGATATATGGAGATACCTGAGAAGGGAAGACTCGATTACGAGAAATATCACTCAGAAGTAGTTCAGACCAGGAACCTGCATCGTATCCGCACCAGTAATACAGAGATCATTCACATCGTCATAGCATGGCTTGCGGTCTCCTATGCCTTCGCTATTTTGATTCTCTGGGCAAGCCTTGGGAGAAGACCTTTCACTGAAGAATTATTCGACGGTATTGCCAATCCCTTCATCATATCCCTATCCACTGTGGGCATCTCATTCCTGATCCATGAATTGAGCCACAAGGTTATAGCGCAGAGGTATGGTGCATGGGCTGAGTTCAGGATGAACCCCTTTATGCTGATACTTATGCTTATTCTTGTATATAATTTCGGGCTATTGTTTGCTGCTCCCGGGGCGGTTATGATCTACGGCGGCAATATTGGAAAGCGCGAGAACGGCCGCATCTCACTTGCTGGACCTCTCTCAAACCTGCTACTGGCACTTGCATTTTTCCCGCTGCTGTTCGAGTCAGGGATTCTTTACGATATAGGGAGATTCGGGGTAATTATAAACATTGCATTAGCCCTCTTCAACTTGATTCCTTTTGGCATATTTGACGGGAGAAAAGTCTGGGCATGGAGCAAATCTGTATATGTTGTAGTGGCCATCACTGCTCTTATATTGCTATCCTTATCTGTTTCCAGACTGATTTGATTGCACCTATAAGATAAACACTCAGTCTTTCTAAAAATTAAAGTAATCTCAGATATTGTGGAGGTATCCACTCTGAGAGAACTATGTATTCAGTCGCAGAGAGCATTCTTATGCCGTTTCTCTGGGCTTCTGCTGCGTCTATGTGAATCAGTATTGGGTCATCGGTATGAATTCTTGCTACCTCTAACGCTTTCTCTACAGATGTACTTGTATGGACATATCTTTGCTTTACAGGCTTAATCCCTTTCTCAAGTAGAATATCCACCTCTTCCCGGCTTGCTCCATAATAGAGTTCAGGGAGCGCATTTTCAGTATAGTCAAGATCAACATCCACTGAGTGACCGTATCTCGCCCTTATCTTTCTGCCCAGAATCTCATATCTTTTCTTCTCATCAGACTCTATTATAGAAAAGAGTTTTTCTTTATTAGCCCATTTGTAGCGTGTTCTCATAGCATCGCATAGCACATCCAGATCAACCCATCCGTGCTGGTTCATGGCCAGTCCAAGATCATCCGGAAAGTGCCGCAGTGCTCCGGATATGAATCGGCCGAGTCTTTCAGTCTGCTCATTATCTAATATAAGACTTCCAGTCTCTCCGCATTTGCTACATTCCGTTCCCCTGAAAACTCCGTGATTCGGGCATTTTCTAATCATTTCTCATGCCTATATGAATCTTCAAGTTATATAATTAACGATGGGTAAAAGCATCTGCTGTTATTCCTTTTTAGCAACTATGACGATGAGCTGCTCAAACATGAGTCTCTCCTCTCTCTTATCCTCTACATTATAGCCAAGAGATCCTATCTTTGATTTTACCTCTTCTATCCCGGTCAGCGAGGATAACAGCATCACGATCCTGCCGCTCTTAGCAAGATGATCGCCAGCATCCTCCAGAAATCTGTAGATAATTCTCCTGCCGTCATGCCCGCCGTCAAGAGCGACATTAAGCCAGCCCTCCATCCTTTCCTCCTCTGTGGTCGGGAGGTAGGGAGGATTAAATAATATCATATCAAATTTCCCTTTAATACAGCTTAATAAATCCCCTCTTATTACCTCAATCCCGTTTTCTTTTGTACATTTAGCTGCATGAGGGTTGATATCAATCCCGACTATACTTGCCTTTGTATTTGCTTTTATAACCGCTGATACTATTCCGCTCCCGCAGCCGACCTCCAGGATCTTCTCACAACCTTTTATCTCGGATAATGCAGATTCTACAAGGAGAAAAGAATCCTCTGAGGGCTCATAGACCGAAGGCCTTGTCTTGATAGTGGTATTTTTATAGTTAATATTCATTGAGATTTTAATACTATTTTTCTTTCTTACCGCTTGCTACTCCTGTGGCATGGCAGTCTGAGCAGAATCTTGGTTGATGGCAGTTACTACATACTTTACCTATTAAAACCTCTTTCTTATGTGTGGTCAACCAGTCGCCGGGGTGTTCCTGACTGTGGCAGGTGGTGCATAGATTCTCTTTTATAGTCGGGATATGCTTTACATTTGAATGGCATTCGTAACATGCGATCTTATTAGTCGTGACGTGTTTTTTATGCAGGAAACTGAAGTCATCATATCTCTCTACCCTATCCCTGCTACTATGACATGAATAGCACTTGTTCTTGAGAACGATATCATTTGCACCTGTTGATATATTGGTGTGGCATGTCACGCATTCATACCCCTTGTTAACATGGCTTGTATGGTTAAAGTTTGTATAATTCTTATGTGTTTCTTTAGGCGGTCCGTGACAGGATGGACAGCCTGATATAGAGGTATTGCCCGACACATCCCTGAAATGACAGGTAAAACAGCTTGATGTGGTCACTACTATATGTCCGACATCCTGATTGACGATGTTCGGATGACACTGGTTACATGATGGATCGGTAACAGATTGATGCTCCTTCATACCGATCACAAGCATGGAATGACAGCTTGTGCATGTTACTCCAACCCCCCTTTTAGGCTGAAGTAAATGATTTTTGTGGCTGAAATTGACACCCATATAACCAATATCAGAAGAATAGATACGCTTTTCATGACAGGTAAGACAGTTCTTATCCATGACCTTTGCATACAATCGTCCTGAATATTCTTCAACTGTAGTCTGGTAATTATAGAATTGTATAAGCCCGTTTATCTTACCTTTAGCATGGCCTATCAATCCCGGCTCGTAATGGCACTCAACACATGCAACATCGTTATGTGATGAAGTTCGCCAGGAGTCATAATAAGGTCTCATAATGTGACAGTTCTTTCCGCAAAATGAAGGGTTCTCTGTGATATCAAGTGCCTTTTCAGAGACTACGAATACTGTTGAGAATAGAACGATCGATATAACCGCAATCGGTAGCTTATATGTTGAAGCAAAATTCTTAATCATTCCTATAAGTGCCATTTGATATCTCACCGCTTTCTCATTAAGTAAATCATTATAAGGATCGCGAAAGCCATGATTATCCCCGGGCCTGGCGCAGCCGGTGCAGCCGGCTCGATATCAGATGTCTTATATTGGGCTTTTTTAGCCCAGTCAATCCCATTTTGAATCTGCTCATCAAAGTCCTTTAGATTAAACCCATGCCATGTAGAGGGAATATCATTCATTACTGATATCGCTCTATCCAGATCCATCTGGGCCGAAGAGACATCCCTTCCTGCTGCTTTTACTCCAGCGACAGCATTTTTTGCTTTCAGGAGTTCTTCCTGAAATTCTTTCTGTTTCTCAAGGGCTCGTTTTGCATCCTGTGGAACGCTTGCCACTGCAATCTTATCTTTTGGATTATGGCAGACACTGCACAGAGCAGTTAGTTCTGATGACTTGAGCACCTTGAAGCTGTGAGGCTGGTGGCATGTAATACATGAAGGACCGCTGGCTGTAGATCTTAATCTCTGATAATGCATGGTATCCCTGAAATGCTCAAGCTCCTCAGCATGGCATTTTCCACAGGTATCAGGGATATTCTTGAAATAGATAGTGCTGTCTGGATCATTTACATCCTTCATTGAAGCATGGGCCTCTGCTTCTGTTTTTACATCAGGGTTCCCACCATGGCATGCATCACATGTGACATGATATTTTGAATGGTCTGAATCCGACCACTGCTGGAAATTATCAGAAGCTGTCCTTCTGATGACATCTTCATGGCATTCAAGTGAGCAGGATATATCTCTCACAGTATGGTTTAGTCTTATTTCGTTAAGCCGTCTCTGCTCATCCGTAAAAGGAGATAATGTTGTGTGGCAGTCTACGCATGAATTCTTAAGAACATCAAGATGTACCGCTCCCACTGGAGCAATAATAGCAATAAAATATAATATCACAGAAATATATACGGTTATTAAATATCGATTATACGAGTTTAATTTTTTAGTTCTTGAAAACATGTTCGTTCTCCGTCATAACTCTATTTCCAATTACCCGCCTTTTATTTTTAAATATCCTGGTATCCTATCCTGCTGCCAAGACTTAGTATCTATTTTTAGTCCGGCCGTGTTAAAATATATTGATGAACTCGATGCAATAAATACCTTACGAAATTACTCTGTAGCTTCTTCCATATCTTTCCATGGCGGCAGGATATAGGTTAAGACCAGCAGGATAATGAATGGGATTGTAAATATCACAACCGCAGGCAAAACTCCTTCCATACCGAAGAAAACCGGTACATATGTAAGAGTTCCGCTAAGACTCTTTGAAATCTCCTGTCCTCCTATAACCACGTTCCATCGCATGGCGAACACACCTATCACAACCAGAGTGGAAGAAACTGCTATCATTATTGTCTTCAGGGTATCATGGTTCTTCATAATACCCACAAGAAGGAGAAGCACGAATGGAACAAAGATACCCAGTGTCAGTTGCACGCCGTAGAAAGTAGTAGCTATTTTCTCTGATAGAAGTATGTTGATTATTTCGATCTCTTCAAGCGACTCATACTTCATACTGACAACCTCAAGAAGTTCCAGCACCACATCAAAAATCAAGAAAACCCATAGATACTGGGCCAGCGAATAAAGGCAGCTATGATCTATAGCATGTCTTCTGATCTTCATGGCCACAATATAGAGCAGGATCAAAAGCGCAATACCTGATACAATTGCGGACATAAGGAATATGATCGGCATAAGTGGTGTGGACCACCAGGGATTGGCTTTAATTCCGCCAAAGATAAAACCCACATACCCGTGCAGGAAAGCGGCAGATGGAATACCTATGATGGCAAGTCTCCTTGCGAGTTTCTCATCCTCATGTAATGCTCGCTCAGAGATATCGTATGAGAAAAGAGCAAGCCCTGAGTATAATAGCTCTTTCAATCCCCTGGAACTGAGTGCCTTTTTAACAATGTCCTCCCTGAAAGAGAGCCAGATCTCAAGCACAACAACAATAAGATAAAATGAATATATATAACCAAATCCCGACATTGCAGAAGTAAGATGGGGCGTAAACATGATCTGAACACCTCTTTCAGGATGTCCGAGATGCGCAACAAGAGGCATAGTGGCTACTAGCAGGAAAGCTAAAGCAGTAAGAAGGGCAAACCTGGCAACAGGTTTAATTTCTTTTTTTCCGAAAACATGGTACAGCGATGATGCTATAAAGGCACCGGCAACAAGTCCTGTGATATAGGGATACAGTACTATCAGTATACTCCACTGAACTTCAGCCTCATTGGGATACACATATCCCCAGATTAGACCCTCTGTCATCGTACCTCCCTGTCCAATCCAATATAATATGCTTTAGGCCTTGTTCCCAGATCGGGTTTTAGAACATTGATTCTCTCTTTATCCAGTATTTTATTAACTGCACTATCAGGGTCTTTAAGATCTCCGAATATCCTTGCTCCAGCAGGGCATGCCTGAACGCATGCAGGCAAAAGACCTTTTGTAATCCTGTGGTAGCACCATGTGCATTTATCGGCTACGCCTCCACCCAGGACGGAATGCGGTTTGTGATGCGGGGTCTCTTCTGCCAGGAAGTATCTTGCCCCATACGGGCAGCCCTGGATACAGTACCGACAGCCAATGCAGTAGTCATAATCTATCAAAACAACCCCATCCTCTGTAAGATATGTAGCCCCTACCGGACAGACCTGAACGCAGGGTGGATGATCGCAGTGGTTGCATAATTTAGGAACATAAAAAGCCTTTTTAATATCCTCTTTCGGGATATCATTAGTAAACCCATCGATACCTCCATTGGGTGAATCTATTTTTACCTCCTCCTTTTTTAGCACCCTGTATCTCTCGACCCATGTTCTATATAGGTGTTCATCAAATGGCACATGGTTCTCAAGCTTACAGGCATTTGCACACCGTCCGCAGCCTATGCATTTTGTGGTATCGACCACAAATCCCCAGTAATGCTCATTCCAGTCATACTCCCCTTTTTTGTCCTCAGATGCAAGGCTGTTTTTAACAATGGATTCGATGATAGCAGTGCCTGCTGCCGCTCCAATAATAACCCTGCATCCGATCCTGGTAAATTCTCGCCTTGATATGCTCATAGTAAGGTCTCCGTTCATACAAACCACGGTTTGTGGGGATTATGGCAGTATGCGCATCTTAGATTTTGACCATGTGTCTCTGGATCAATCTGTGAAAAATCCTCAGGTCTGGCTGTCTGTCTGAAATGGCACAGACCGCAGAAATCCCTTGATTCATTTGCAGGCTGCGGCATTATCCTGACATTACTGACATGCTTCTCAGAAGGACCATGACAGGTTTCACAATTTACAGTTTTATGTCTGGAATCTTCCCATATCGAATATAGTGTTTTATGGCAGTTCTCCTCCCCACAACTCGCTGACCCGGCATATTCTACGGGAAAGTTTCTATTATCAACAACAGAGTCGCCCCTGTACCAGCCATACTGTCCGAATGAATCCGGTACAACCAGTGATCTAATAACGATAAAAACAATTATCGCAATCGCCAGTAATGTGAATGCTCTTTTAATATGCGGCTGCATTATTGCTTTTCACCTTTTTAAAATCTTCCAATCCTTAATCTCTTTCTTATTATATACAATACAGCCAGCAATGAGACCATCACTGATAAACCTGTAAATCCTGGTGCCTGGGCAGGAGCTGGTTTAGCCGGGGTAGTATCAGGTCCTACAATATCTCCAGCTTTCTTTACTTCCCTATTGGCTGAATCCAGTTCATCCTCAAAATGTGTGAGATTGAATTCATGCCACAGAATCGCCATGTTGCCAAGCTTTTTCAGTGCGCTATCAACATACCCCTGTGCCTCTGTTACATCAGTTCCATTCTTCTTTGCCCAGAAAATATCCTGATTGGCCATATCTATCCTGAACTTCAACTTATTCACCTGTTCAAGCATATACTCGGCTCTTACAGGGATATCATAAGGTGCTACCTTTGTATACACAGAGTGGCAATTGCCGCAGAATTTTCTAAATTCTTCAGGATTCAGTACCCTGAACGTATGTGGCGCATGGCATGTTGTGCATGTCGGGGCAAGTTTCAATGCCTCAAGCTTCTGGTAATGTTTACTGCCCTCAAAATTATCCAGCTCTTTGGGATGGCAGTTACCACATGTTTCAGGTACATTGGTATAATATAGGGGGCTCTGTGGGTCTGTTATGTTCTTAAAACCTGTATGTGCCCTCTCCTTGGTAGCCTGTTTTGGATCCCCCCCATGGCAGACCTCACATGTAACTCCTTTTAGAGCATGAACCGATTCTGACCACTGCTGGTAATTGGCGGTCGCAAGCTGTCTTACCCTATCCTCATGGCATTGAAGAGAGCAGGCTACGTTTTTTTCAAGATGCTGGATTCTGATCTGGTTGAACTGTTTTTGAACCTCAATAAAAGGAGTCAATGTCTTATGGCAATCAATACATGAGTTCTCAGAAGCGCTCACTTGTGGAATCAAAAACAAAACAATTCCAGTTAATGCGAGAAGTATTATACTTGATTTTACTTGCATTTTTTCCGTCCTATCCTTCTTAAGCAGTCAGCTCTAATGCGTTTTTTGTTTGTATCATCTACTCTAACTCATTATTTTATATATAGCTTTTGGTTTTTAAATCTGCATAGCATGCCAGACGGCAATTTCATATATGAAAAAACTTATTATAACATGTAAGTTTTTATTATGGCAAATGTATCAATCATAGGAAGCGAGAAATCAGGAAGAACAAGCTTAGCAGAAAAGCTTGGGAAGAAGGGAACTGAGTCTGACATTACACTATATAATTTTGTAAAGGGGAATAATATATATTCTTTTGTAGATGCAAATGGCTATCCTGAATCATTGAAACCACTTACTAATGCAATAGATCTCTGCGATATCGCTCTTGTCTGTGTACCCTCAAGCGGCCTCAATGCTCAGGTCGGAGAATGCATTGTTGCTCTTGATCTACTTGCCAGCAAACGCGGGTTATTTGTCATCACAATGTCCGATAGATCAAACCCGATGGCGATCTCTGAGTTATCAGAGAAAATAAAGGCAATCACTAAAGGCACTAGCCTTGAGAGATGGGAATCGATTGCAGTTTCCACTACAACGTTTGAAGGGATAGATACCCTGAAGGAGAGGATCTTTGCACTGGGAGAAGAGGCCAGAAGCGATAACTCTGCCAGAGAGGAACTTCCTCCGCGTGTGGTGGTTGATCATTTTTTCAATGTTACAGGCATAGGATGCGTGGTATTGGGCATTGTAGCACAGGGCACTATCAAGGTACATGATAACCTTACGGTTTTTCCGATAGGCAGGCCAGCACAGATACGTTCTATCCAGAGCAACGATGTGGATATGAAAACAGCGCCAGCAGGTACGAGGGTAGGGCTTGCTCTAAGAGGAGTGCAATCAAAGGAATTCGACCGCGGGTATATCATATCACAGAAAGAAGAGGTAGCATCAAAATTCAACCTCAAATGCCGCCTGACAAAATTCACGCAGGGACTGGGTGTGGGCGATGCTGTTCACCTGTTCGCCGGGCTTCAATCAATACCTGCAACAATCGGGGGTATCTCAATAGATGGCAAAGATATAACACAGGCACCTGCAGGTTCTGAATGCAATGTTGTTCTTACCACGCAGAAGGAGATCGCATACAGTAAAAACGACCGTTTCCTGATCGCCAGGCTTAACAATCCAAAACAGAGGTTTGTTGCCGGATGTACGGCAGTGTAGAATTGATTTATGAGAAAACTAGGGATAATATCAAGATGCGATAGGGATGATGTGATAGCTCTTGTAAACGATATCGTAAGTCACCTCAGATCCAGGGCCGAAGTGCTGATCGATTTTAAAACCGCTGAAAAAATCCATCAGAAAGGCACTCCCATGGCAGAGATGAGAAAGAGAGGTGCAGAATTCATAGTATCCATTGGAGGCGATGGGACCGTGCTGCGCGGGATCCAGAAAATGGATGATCCGCTTCCCGTGCTTGGCATTAATATGGGCACTTTCGGCTTCCTTGTGGATGTGAACCCTGAGGATGCTTTAATGGCTATCGATAAGGCACTATCGGGTTTTGAAGTGGAGGAGCGCTCCCGCCTTGCAGTCATGGTCAATGATGAACAGTCGCCTCCTGCCACCAACGAGGTGGTAATTATCACGGCAAATCCTGCCAAGATACTGCACTACAGGATCTTCGTGGATAAAAATCAGCTTGAGGATCTGCGGGCTGATGGTATGGTCTTTGCCACACCCACAGGCTCAACCGCATATGCCATGAGCGCAGGAGGACCTATCGTTGATCCCAGGGTGGATGGTACAGTGATCGTACCCCTGGCACCGTTTAAACTATCTGCACGGCCGTGGGTTGTTCCTGCACAGAACGAGATAAGGGTAGAACTGGTCATCCCGAAGAAGGAAGCTGTGATCGTAATAGATGGACAGTACACAAGAAAGATAAGCGAGAATGACAGGATACTTATTACGAAAGCGGATAAGCCCGCAAGGTTTGTTATGACGAGGAAGGACGGTTTTTATGAGAAAGTAAGAAGCAAGCTTTCTTGAGCGGGTCAATTCAGGAGGATATCAATTTATGGCATCTGCTACTAGAAAAAATACGAATATTAAGCAGGTGAGAAAAAAGTGCGTAAACACTGGTCAATCCACAGATAGTATGATCGTTATCGGGATTGATCCAGGTCTTGCAACAGTCGGCTTTGGCATAATACGGATAGAGGAAAGCAGTATTATCCCTGTAAGCTACGGGTGTATAAGTACCTCTGCTGAGAAACAAACACCACAGCGGCTTCTGGAAATCTATAAACAGATCAATTCACTTTTTAAAAAATATGCACCCGGGGCTGTTGCAATCGAAAAACTCTTTTTCACAAAGAATGTCACAAATGCAATGAGTGTTAGCGAAGCAATGGGAGTTATACTTCTTGCAGCACAGCAAAAGAATATATCTGTCTTTGAATATACCCCGAACCAGATAAAGCAGGCTATAACAGGCTCTGGAAGGGCCAATAAGAAGCAGATGCAGGAAATGATTAAGAGGTTGTTGAAATTAAACGAGCTGCCCCAGCCGGATGACGCTGCCGATGGTCTTTCGATTGCTTTATGTCATATACATGTAATGAGATAGTACGATGATTTCACACATATACGGCGAGATAGCACACATTAGCGAAGGTTCTGTTGTAATCGATGTCAATGGCCTTGGATATCAGATCAACACCACACAGCCAACACTACAGGAACTCAGAGATAGAAAAGAGAAAGTAAAATTATATACATACCTGCATGTCAGGGAGGATGCAATGGTACTCTATGGCTTCAGGAATGGAAGCGAGCTTGAGATGTTCAAGCTCCTCATTAGCGTGACAAGGGTAGGACCTCAGATCGCGTTGAATATTCTCTCCCAGGTAAAGGTAGAAGAGCTTGCTGCTGCGATAATCAATGAAGATGAGAGAGTTCTGACCCGCATCCCTGGAGTGGGTCCCAAAAATGCCAAAAGACTGATACTTGAGATCAGGGATAAGATGAAAAAGAAAATGGAAGGTCTTGTACCTGCCAGCGCAGGCGCAGGCAATATTAACAATATTAATTATGATGCGGTTAATGCCCTCATTTCCCTTGGATTTTCACAGCGCGAGGCCAGGGAGGCCGTCGATGCTGTATCCTCTGGATTAAAAGAGCCTACTGCTCAGGCGGTAATTAAAGCAGCGCTTTTAAAATTAAAAGAGCGATAAAGCCCTTGTTGTCAGTTCATCATCGATCAATATTTTTCAGACAGGATAACAGGATGACCAGGATTATAACCTATTTTCCGCACTTTTCCACTTTGCAGCATGCTATTTTATGATTTTATTTATCGTCCAGT
>NZ_JMIY01000001.1:500431-542301 GCF_000685155.1 Candidatus Methanoperedens nitratireducens | reverse complement strand
AGTCCATTTTCTAAATACTGATTCGGGAGGGAGTTGTATTAAAATGTGCGGAAAATGGGTTATAACTCAGGTTATGATACCTGGACTCTGTGCTTGATGAAGTATATAAATGATTAAGGCTTAATCGGTAGTTAGAAGCACTATAGATATTAAAATAACATTAAAGAGTTAAATATGGAAGAAAGGATTATCGAGCCAACTGCACTGAGTGATGAGAAAGAAGATGTTTCAATCCGACCGACAAGACTTGATGAATTTATAGGACAGGAAGCACTTAAGGAATCCCTGATAATATTTATCGAGGCTTCAAGAAAAAGGGATGAGCCCCTTGATCATATCCTCTTCTCAGGACCTCCAGGTCTTGGGAAAACCACACTTGCGCATATTATCGCACATGAGATGGGCACTGATATCAAATCAACCTCAGGACCTATAATTGAACGTCCGGGCGATCTGGCTGCAATGCTTACCGCGCTTAAGAGAGGGGATGTACTCTTTATAGATGAGATTCACCGCTTAAGTCACGTTATTGAGGAGATACTGTACCCGGCAATGGAGGATTTTGAGATCGATGTCATGCTTGGGGAAGGACCAAGCGCCAGATCGCTCAAGCTAGATCTTGAGCCTTTCACCCTCATCGGCGCAACGACGAAAGTGGGCCTGCTGGGTTCACCTTTCCGGGACAGGTTCGGTTTTATATCACGGCTTAACCTGTACACAGTAGAGGAGCTTGTGCAGGTTGTAGAGAGAAGTGCCTCTATCCTGGCTATTCCTGTAACCCGGGATGGAGCACTTGAGATCGCAAAACGAAGCCGCGGGACGCCCAGGATCGCTAATCGTCTACTCCGGCGCGCAAGGGATTTTGCAATTGTCAGGGCAGAGGGAGAGATAACGCAGGAGGCTGCTGATAATGCTCTGACCATGCTGGGTATTGACAGGCTTGGCCTGGATGATTTTGATCGGCGTGTTCTTTCTGTGATTGTAAATGATTTTGGAGGCGGGCCTGTAGGTATCAAGACCATTGCGATCTCGGTGGGCGAAGAGATCAGGACTATTGAAGAGGTCTGTGAACCATACCTTATCCAGATAGGATTTATCAAACGAACATCGCATGGAAGGGAAGCGACAGCAGCGGCAAAGAAACATATAGCAGGGCGTAACAAGCAGCTTTAGCCATCCAGTAACTCCAACTTTTTATTGGATGGTTCGTGTGGTCCATAACATCAGGTTCTGGATATTTTTAGCATCGATATCTTTTATATACTCGAAAAACACTTTAGCATCTAGAAGATTATGTCCTGTTGTTCTTTCAGATGAGTTCTTTTGAACCCTGATGTGCATCTCAAAATCTTCGATATGGTACTGGTTTTTGCTTGCTTTTTCCAGAAAGCAGATGCCGAGGTAGCCAAGCGGCCTACGGCGCCGGTCTTGAAAACCGGTGGCGCTTTGCGCCACGGGAGTTCAAATCTCCCCCTCGGCGTTACGATTTCTAATTTTAGAATAAATTCTCAGATACTCTGCATAGCAACCAATCTATACATGCGTAATTTTCTGGCTACAAATAAGTATAAATACTGTGAGTTACAGAAATAGACTTGTCGAAAAATAGTCACGTTTAACCAAAAATAGCAAGGTTGAAGGCTGGAAGTTTGGGGAATAAACAGAGTAAAAAGATGTGGGACGAATGAGTGAGAGTATATGTCCAATTTGGGGGTTGGGTATTGCCCAAAGACAAACGGGAGTGGGACCTTATGGAGGAGGACAAATGCTCCTCCTCTTCCAATATTAGCCGCCTGTAGTTTCTCCAGGATCTAATTTTCTGTTTAAACTATGCTCCTGCTCCCAATTTTGCTTCTCTTATTTTCTTAAATTTATCTCTCTTAAAAGCTCCTCTTTTGATGTCCTTCCCACGAATACGACCTCTCCATCGATAGCAACCACTGGAACAGACATTATATTTAACTCAGAGGCCCGGCGCTGCCCTTCAGGATAGGATATGTTGATCTCCTTAAACTTCATGCTTTTAGGGAGAATCTCCATTAAAATGGCTCTTAGCTGATGGCAGTCACGGCATGTGTCTGAATAATAAAGTTCTATAGTTGTCATTATTCTTCACCTGTAGTATCTATTAGCATTAATGAGTTACTTATGAGGCAAGAGTTGCAGAATTCATTTCCCCATCACTTCCCGCATCATCTTTATCGAGCACAGCTCCCCGCACATGCTGCATGTCTCAACATTCCTGCTCCTGGCATGAATCGCTCTTGCTCTCTCGCTATCAATCGCAAGCCCGAACTGCTTATTCCAGTCCAGGTTTTTGCGCGCCAGTGCCATCTCCCGGTCAGCGGCACGCGCCCTCTCTCGAACACCTTCCTTTGTCAGGTCAGCAGCATGGGCTGCTATCCGTGTAACTACTGCCCCCTCTCTGATATCCTCAATATCAGGAAGAGCAAGATGCTCAGAGGGTGTCGTCATGCACAGGAAGTCAGCGCCGTACATACCTGCCACTGCACCGCCAATCGCTGCTGTGATATGGTCATAGCCAGGTGCGATATCAGTAACAAGCGGTCCAAGGAGGTACACTGGCGCATCATCTGTGAGATGCTTCATTGCCGTTACAGACAATCCAATCTCATCTATTGGAACATGCCCCGGTCCCTCAACTAATGTCTGGACTCCTGCTGTCCTTGCTCTTTTCACAAGTTCACCAAGAATGATAAACTCCTCGAATTTTGCCCTGTCTGAAGCATCATTGATACACCCCGGGCGCATGCCGTCACCAAGGCTCAGGGTGAGTTCATACTCCCTTGCAATCTCAAGCAGGTAATCATACTCTGAATAAAAGGGATTCTCCTTATCATTGTGCCTCATCCATGATATTGTAAATGCACCTCCCCGGCTCACGACATCAAGTATCCTGTTGCTGTTCTTGAGGCGCTCAAAAGAACTCCGGGTCACACCTGCATGGATAGTGACAAAATCAATACCGTCCTCTGCATGTTTCCTTACAGCATTGAACATATCATCAGATGTCATGTTCTCTATACCGCGATTTGCTGCCTGATAGATGGGAACAGAGCCTACAGATACACTCACAGCATCTATAATCCGTCTGCGTATCAGGTCAAGGTCGCCCCCTGTGGAGAGATCCATGATGGTATCTGCACCGTATTTCTGTGCTGTTTTAGCCTTTTCAACCTCAGCACCTACATCAATGTAATCCCTCGAGGTACCTATGTTGGCGTTAATCTTGGTACGCATTAATTTGCCTATACCTGTGGGTTCAGAACTGCTGTTAGCGCTCCTTGGAATTACAATATATCCTCTTTCAAGGAGCTTTCTGACCCGCTCAACATCGACCCCCTCTTTTGCTGCTACGCACCTCATCTCCTCTGTAACTAATCCATCATGCGCCATTTCCATTAATGTAGTCATTTCTTCCTCGAACCGAACATCTTGGTATAAAGGCTCACCTCATGTTTTGCTTTCGGTTTCTTTTGCATCGGTTTCTCATTTTCAGTTTGATCATCTTGAAATTCTATTATATGTTCCCTGGCCTGTTCTATATGTTCCTTGGTCTGTTCTATATGTTTTCTGATTTGATCTGTATGTTCCCCCTCTTGTTCTGTGACCTGGACAGGCAGGATTTTTCTCAAAATAGAACGCGAGGATATGGATATTGCCGTTTGTTCCTTGCTCTGCCCTGATAGAAGCTTTTCTATCTTCTCTATGGCAGGTGTTTTAATATCAGTGATAGGCGCTTTGACAACCGGTACACTTGCCCCTCCATGCTTGCTCTTTCTTATCCTGACATCCACAAGCACGGGTCGTTCGATATAATTGCTCACAATCATCGCCACACCAGGAGATAGGCTCTTGATATCCTCCTCTACTCCAGAGCTGATACCCTCAAGTCCTTTGCTGATGGCCTTCAGGTCATTGGGATTTGTCACCTTCATTATTATCTGGGTATTGCACTGTGAGAGAATATTCTTATCCACACGGGCCGGGCGCTGTGAGACAACCATAAGTCCAAGACCGAATTTCCTGCCTTCTGAGGCGATCGTGCGCAGGATATCAGTACTCACTGTCCCTCCAAACCCCTTTTCAGGACAGAAGTTATGCGCCTCCTCAATCACCAGCATGCACGGGGGCACTGTATTGAGTTTTCGTGCCTCAAAAATGTCATTGCATAACTTTGCGACTATCATTGCCTGAAGATCAGGATTTACGCCCTTCATATCAATTATAGATGCCCTGCCCTCCTGGATAAGATCATTAACCGTCGTGGCATTATCAGATAATATCCCCGTATCACGTAATGCCTCAAGCCTGTTGATAACATTCCATTTTGCCTTGCTCTTATTCTGGCCGACCTCAGAGATAATATCATCAATAGTATAGGTCTGTTTCTCAGTCTTGAGCTTTGAGATAGCCTCGAACAGAATGCCTGTCTGGTTCTGTGAGTGCTCATCAGAAAAGAATTGCATAAAATCCTTTATTCCGAGATTTACTCCGTTTAACCGGAAAAGCTCATCTGCCCCCGGGTTGAGCACCATATTGGCAGGTGTATATACTGTTATCTGGGCAGCATAATCCTTTGGCGCTATTCCATATCGCTCAAAAGATGCAGGTTTTTCTTCGTTGGGAAATTTCAATGTCCCGTACTCGCCGTGCGGGTCGATGATCAGAAGCGGGACGCTCTTATCGAGGAGTTCTTCCAGGATCACCCCGCTTGTATAGGATTTCCCCGCACCTGTCTTGGCAAGTATGCTGCAGTGCTTCTGGACAAGATTATTCGCATCGAGATTGACCCTGATGTTCTGTCCTTCAAGCAGGCCGATATAAATATCCCCGCGCATCAGGCCAAGGGTCTGTTTTGTTAGCAACTCATCTGCTTTAAAGACCTTATCTCCGGGACTGAAAGGGGATTTAGGCACGCGCAGGATTCCTTCCTTATCCCTTGAGCCTATCACAGTAGCCTGTGCAATAATCTGCTCGTTCATGTCTCCGACTTTGGATGAGCCTTCAGCAACATCGACAGCTTTTTCTATAGAGAAATCTTCACTTGAGCGGGTAATAGAGGATACCTGGGCAAGGGTCCAGCCGTCTGATTCGTGCCAGATCTTAAGATAATCTGATTTTTTGATAGCTGTACTATCAGAGACAGCAAACATGAAACTTAAAGATTCGGTTTTTCCGAATATAACGCCAACTGAGTCCTTCACCATTGTATCTATTAGAATTATTCCATTGATTATTATACTTTCTCCCTGGAGAAGGTATTTAGCAATTAAAGATAATTAGAATTAAGGAGGTAAAATTCATGGGGCTAATTGATAGAATGAGCACGGTAGTAAAAGCCAAGGTAAACAAGATTCTAAATAGATTTGAAGATCCAAGGGAGACTCTTGATTATTCTTATGAAAAGCAGATTGAACTGCTGCAGAATGTAAAGCGCGGCGTGGCTGATGTTACGACGGCCAAGAAGCGTCTTGAGCTGCAGAAGGTAAAGCTTGAACAGAATGTAGAGAGGCTGGATGGGCAGGCGCGAGAGGCTGTTAAAGCTGGAAGGGAAGATCTGGCCAGGATTGCGCTTGAGCGGAGAAGCACAACACAGGCAGAGATCGAGAGCTTAAACCAGCAGGTAGCTGATGTTGCTAAACAGCAGGAAAAACTGGTGGCAACAGAGAGGCGCCTCTCCACCAAGGTAGAATCATTCCGTTCCACTAAGGAGACGATCAAAGCCCAGTACAGTGCGGCTGAGGCCCAGGTAAAGATCACAGAATCGGTAAGCGGCATCAGTGAGGAGATGAGCGATGTAGGGCTGGCTGTTCAGCGAGCACATGATAAGACAGAGGATATGAAAGCACGCGCTTCGGCTCTGGATGAGCTTGTTGAGGCAGGCACGCTTGAGGATGTGACAGGGGGAACAAAGGATGATATCGAGCGGGAACTTGCAAAGATAAAATCAAAGAGCGAGGTAGATGCGCAGCTTGAGGCGATGAAGAAGGAGATGGGAAAATGATCGTCAGGCTTATGGGAGAAGGACAGTACGAGCTTGATAGCAAGTATCTGGATGAGATGAATAGAATCGATAATAATATCGTGGAAATCGTAACAAAAGGGGATGAGAAAACCTTCAAAACCGAGTTCATGAAGCTTACAGAGTGTGTGCGCAGGAACGGGAAAAAGGTGGCAGATGAGATTATTGAGCCAAGCGATATAATCATACCGCCTGATGACCTGACGCTTGAGGAGGCGCGTGAGATCTTCACCGGGCACGGGCTGATTCCGGATTAGAAATGATGGGAAAAAGTTATTTATTCCCAAACCATTAAATACAGCACTGTATTATTAAGCCTACTGCGCTCCGATAGTGTAGCAGGCCAATCATTCTGGCCTTTCAAGTTTTAAGCGTGCGAAGGCGCTAAAATAAAGATAGCCAGGGACTCGGGTTCAAATCCCGATCGGAGCATTTTAAATTTTTTATACTTCTCTCTCATCGCGTCGTTTTTACTGTTTGCAGCCAGGGGTACGATTGACACAGCTATGGGGTTACTTCTAACCATTATCCTGACTTTTTCCAAGATCAAATGTCTGAAGAACTTCGTTGGTGAAAAGTAAAATATCATCAGATACATTGATATAAAAATATTAATCTAGTAGTAGCAATTTGTTTAGGACATAGTATGAAAATAAAGTGCTATACATGACATAGTATGAGGGTATTGGAGAAAATTTGAATAATGGAAGGTATTAATGAAAGATATTGAACAGCAATTTTTAAATGAACTCGACGCCCAGCTCTGGAAAGCCGCCGATAAACTGCGCTCTCACCTGGATGCTGCCAACTACAAACACGTGGTGTTAGGGCTTATTTTCCTTAAATACGTGTCTGATGCCTTCGAAGAGCGCCAGCAAGAACTCATCGAGCTGTTTCAAAAAGACGATGACGATAACATCTATCATATGCCCCGCGACGATTACGACAGCGACGAAGACTACAAGCAAGCCATAGAAGCCGAGCTGGAAATTAACGACTACTACACAGAAAAGAATGTCTTTTGGGTGCCAAAAATCGCCCGCTGGAACACCCTTAAAGAAAAAATCATCCTTCCAACCAATAGCGTGATTGGGGAAAATGAGCAAGGCGAAGATGTAAAAATGCGCTCTGCATCATGGTTAATTGATAATGCTTTCGATGAAATCGAAAAAGCCAACCCAAAACTCAAAGGCATTTTAAACCGCATCAGCCAATACCAGTTGGATACCGACAAACTCATCGGTCTGGTCAATGAATTTAGCACCACCAAATTTCATGATCCAGAGTATAAAGGCGAAAAACTCAACCTAAAATCCAAAGACATTCTCGGCCATGTGTATGAATACTTTTTAGGTGAATTTGCTCTCGCCGAAGGTAAGCAGGGCGGACAGTATTACACGCCCAAATCCATTGTTACCTTGATAGTGGAAATGCTGGAGCCATACAAAGGCCGCGTGTACGATCCTGCCATGGGTAGCGGTGGTTTTTTTGTTTCCAGTGACAAATTCATTGAAGAACACGCCAAGATTAAACACTACGATGCAGCCGAGCAGAAAAAACAAATCTCTGTGTACGGGCAAGAATCAAACCCAACCACATGGAAGCTTGCTGCCATGAACATGGCCATCCGCGGTATTGATTTTAATTTTGGCAAAAAGAATGCTGATAGTTTCTTAGACGATCAGCATCCCGACCTGCGCGCCGATTTTGTGATGGCAAACCCGCCTTTTAATATGAAAGATTGGTGGCATGAAAAGCTGGCTGACGATGTGCGCTGGACGATTAACACCAACGGCGAAAAACGCATACTTACCCCACCGGCGGGTAACGCCAACTTTGCGTGGATGTTGCACATGCTGTACCATCTTGCACCCACCGGCAGCATGGCGCTGTTATTGGCCAACGGCTCCATGAGCAGTAACACCAATAACGAAGGTGAGATTCGCAGAACACTGGTCGAGCAAGATCTGGTAGAATGTATGGTGGCGCTACCGGGGCAACTGTTCACCAATACCCAGATACCCGCATGTATCTGGTTTTTAACCAAAGATAAGAGTGCGCGAAATGGCAAAAGAGATAGACGTGGTGAAGTGCTGTTTATCGACGCGCGCAATTTAGGTTATATGAAAGACCGTGTACTGAGGGATTTCAAAGAAGAAGATACCAGGCAAATTACCAATACTTTCCATAAATGGCAACGAGAGTGGTCAGAGGAGAATAACCAGGCTGGCTTCTGTTTTTCAGCTAATTTCGCCACAATACAAAAACACGACTTTGTGCTAACCCCAGGCCGCTATGTGGGCGCAGAAGCGGAGGAAGACGACGGCGTGCCTTTCGCGGAAAAAATGGCCGCACTCACCAGCCAGTTGAAAGCGCAGTTTGAAGAGAGTGATAAGCTGGAAGCGCAGATCAAGCAGAATTTGGCGGGATTGGGATTTAATGTTTGATTCAAATAGGGTCGTTTAAGAAGGAGTAATTCGGATTATGGATCGTAAGGAACTGTTTGACAGGTTGGAAGAACTTGAGTGGGAAGATTTTGAGGTGAAAGAGGCGAAGACTTCCATTCCCAAAAGCAGTTTTGAAACTGTTAGTGCATTTTCGAATACGAATGGTGGCTGGCTTGTTTTTGGAGTGAGTCAGGTTGACAAGACCTTCAAGATCAGTGGTGTTGATAATGCCGAGAAGATCGAGCAGGATTTCACAATGCCAAGAAACCCTATTGTTACAAAAATATTCAGGGTCATTAAACTGGCTGAGAACGCAGGTTCAGGTTTTGACAAAATGTTCAATGGCTGGAAGGCTTATTATAAAGACGAACCAGTGGTTTCAGGTGGCATTGATTTCTATAAGATTACATTCCCGTTAGTTAAGATCACTAAAGCTTCGGAGAAAACTTCGGAGAAAACTTCGGAGAAAATAATTCTGCTTATAAGAGAAAATCCAGCTATCAGCGCAAAAGAGATTGCAGAAAAGATCGGCGTATCATCACGGGCAATTGAGATGCAAATTGCGAATTTAAAGCAGAACAAAATCATTAAACGAATCGGGCCTGACAAAGGTGGAATGTGGGAAGTGATGGAAAAATGAAGGAGCAGATAGATTATTTTGCTGATCATGTATTTAAGTATGGGATGAACAGGCTGGAAGCGCAGATTAAGCGGAATTTGGCGGGGTTGGGTTATGGAATCTGAAACCAACTCACTAGAGGATATGTGTGAACTGATTGTAGATTGTCCCCACTTTACGCCAAAGTGGACAGACAAAGGCTTAATTGTGCTTCGCAATCAGAATATTAAAGATGGAATTTTGGATCTTAGCAATCCAAGCTATACCAGTGAAGAGGATTTCCAAAAACGAATAAAGCGAGCTGCACCACAATTCGGAGATATTGTAATTACTCGCGAAGCACCTATGGGAGAGGTTTGTCTTATTCCAAAAGGTCTTAAATGTTGTTTAGGACAAAGACAAGTTTTGCTACGACCGAAGAAGGGAGTGAATGGCAAATATTTATTTTGGGCGCTTCAGTCACCTTTTGTTCGACAACAAATCTTGTGGAATGAAGGTACAGGATCAACAGTCAGTAATATAAGAATCCCAGTACTTAAAAATCTGAAAATCCCTCGCCATAAAGGTAATGAAGATCAAATTGCAGATATATTATCTTCAATTGCCGACAAAATCGAACTCAACCGCCAGATCAACCAAACCCTCGAAGCCATGGCGCAGGCTTTATTCAAAAGCTGGTTTGTGGATTTTGAGCCTGTCAAAGCAAAAATTACCACCATTGAAGCAGGAGAGGATGCCGAAGGCGTAACCCGCGCCGCCATGCGCGCCATCTCAGGCAAGACTGATGAAGAATTATACCAACTCCAGGCCGAAAAGCCAGAACATTACACTCAACTCAAAACCACCGCCGAACTGTTCCCTGCCGCCATGCAGGATTCGGAATTGGGGGAAGTGCCGGAGGGGTGGAGGGTTGGGACCGTCGCAGATTTGTGTGTTTCTATAACCAATGGTGGAACGCCAAAGCGCATGGAAAATCGATATTGGAAAGATGGAACTATTCCATGGTATAAGACCGGTGAACTTTTTGATGAGCCATTGCTTGATTCCGAAGAGCACATAACCGAAGAGGGGCTCAAAGAATCGTCTTGCCATTTATGGGAACCTGATACTATATTGATAGCGTTGTATGCTTCACCAACAGTTGGTCGATTAGGGTTATTGAAGACTCGCGGTACTGCAAATCAAGCTTGCAGTGGATTGGTGGCAAAATCTGAGGTAGGATATCCGTTTCTGTTTTTCATACTTCTCTCTAAGCGCGACGATTTTAATATGGTTGCAGTAGGTTCTGCTCAACAGAATATTAGTCAACAGATTGTAAAGGATAAAAAAATTGTTATTCCACCTTCGGGTATTGCTTCGGATTTTAAGAAGACATTGGAACCTTTCTTTGATCATATTACGTCAAATATTGCGGAATTCCGCAACCTTGTCGCTATCCGCGACACCCTCCTCCCCAAACTCCTCTCAGGTAAGCTCGAAATAAACACTGTTAATAAAGCGGAGAGTTAAAAATGGATTTTCTAAAAGGAAAATTTAATGAAGAACTTCTCGCTGAGATTGAAGATAATGGTAATGTGAAGATAGCAGGCTCTTCATTTACACCAGATTCTATATTGAAGGAAATGGATTCTGACGGTTATAATGAAGCATTTTCTGACTGGCTAGATCAGAGAAAAAAAAGGCTTCTAATAAAAGCAGACGAAATTCTTAGATTATATGATAATCAGGGCCGTTTTAATCGACTGAGAGATTCCTATAAAAGAGGGGCTGTCATTCCGTTTATTGGTGCTGGTATGTCAATACCAAGTGGTTATCCGGGTTGGACTAAGTTTCTTTGTCAACTTCGTAATGAAACACGAGTATCTGAAGATGATTTAAACAATTTACTTTCTCAGGGGAAATACGAAGAAGCAGTACAAGCGCTAGCTGACGATATGCCTGCAGGTAGTTTCGATGAGGCCATAGAGAATGCCTTTGGGCACGATGAAGATTTGGCAGGCACGATACAAATGTTGCCATATATATTTAATACCAGCATTATTACTACTAACTTTGACGATGTTATAAAACGCTGCTATGAAGCTGCAAATTTATCCTTTTTGGAGATTTTATTGGGAGCAAATGCTCGCGAACTCCCAAGGTACTTGGGGGAAGGAAGTAAAGTGCTGATCAAATTACACGGCAAAGCCAATTCCAGGCATTCTCGGGTACTGACCTATACAGAATATCAGAGACACTATAGAGAGGGAAACTGTCTTCTAAATGTAATTGAAGCAATTAGTACTAAAACGCTACTTTTTATTGGTTGCAGTTTGGTCGTTGATCGCACAATTCAGGTACTGACCCAGCTAGTGGAGACAAAAGGGCACGATGTTGCGATTCGTCATTATGCTCTTCTCAGTATTGGCGAAGATGAAGATCGGTTAGCTCGGCGAGATCATCTAGCAATGGCCAATATTTTCCCAATTTGGTATCCTGCCGATGAGGATCATGACGAATGCATTGAAGCTTTGTTGTGGAAATTGATTGGGGGAGGGTAATAAAATGAACGAAGATCAACTCGAACAACTCTGTCTCAACTGGTTCCAGGA
The DNA here is from genome assembly GCF_000685155.1 of Candidatus Methanoperedens nitratireducens. Taxonomy (GTDB): domain Archaea; phylum Halobacteriota; class Methanosarcinia; order Methanosarcinales; family Methanoperedenaceae; genus Methanoperedens; species Methanoperedens nitratireducens. Next base: position 530,598 of record NZ_JMIY01000001.1, on the reverse strand, counting down.
TAACAGATGGGAAGTAGTTTATGGCCCTGATATTGCCCCGGATTCAAACAACTCTGAACGCAGCGATTACCAGGAGGTTGTGTTAAAACGGTATCTGCAAGAAGGGTTGAAACGTATTAATCCGCACCTGCCCGAAAGTGCTATTGAGCAAGCCATGGCTCTTGTTTTAAAGCCTGAAGGTCTGGATTTAAAAACCAATAACCGCGCCTTTCATCGCTTGTTATTGGATGGTGTGCCGGTTGAATATCGAAAAGATGACAGGACAATACACGACCGCGCCTTTTTAATAGACTTTGAAAATCTCACCAACAATCGTTTTTTAGTGGTCAACCAGTTCACCGTACAGGGAACAAAACAGCCGCGCCGAGCGGATGTGGTCTGTTTTATTAATGGCCTGCCCATCGCGGTATTGGAGCTTAAAAGCCCGAACGATGAGAATGCCGATATCTGGGATGCCTTTAATCAGCTCCAAACCTACAAAGATGAAATCAGCGACCTGTTTGTGTTTAACGAAGCATTGGTGGTGAGTGATGGTTATACTGCCCGTATTGGCTCATTAACTGCGAACCAGGAACGATTTGCACCCTGGCGCACCATCAAGCATGAAGATGATAAACCGCTGCTGGAATGGCAACTGGAAACCCTGGTGCGGGGATTTTTCAACCGCGAATTGCTGCTGGATTACATCCGCTTTTTTGTGCTGTTTGAAACCGATGGTGAATTAATCACTAAGAAAATAGCCGGTTATCACCAGTTCCATGCAGTGCGCGAAGCGGTAAACGCAACCCTGATAGCCTCAAAGATACCGGATGAATACAAGTCATTCGAAGCCCGTGCAACCTATGGCAAAGAAGTAGTTCCCGGCAGCAAAAAAGCCGGAGTATTCTGGCATACCCAGGGTTCAGGCAAGAGTATCTCCATGTGTTGTTATGCCGGTAAGTTGTTACAGCAACCGGCAATGAATAATCCAACTCTGGTAGTAGTGACCGATCGCAACGACCTGGACGGTCAACTGTTCCAGACATTCTCCAATGCCCAGGAGTTGTTCAAGCAAACACCGGTTCAGGCTAACAGCCGTGATGAGTTGCGCCAGATGCTCTCTGAGCGGGAATCGGGCGGCATCATTTTTACAACAGTACAAAAGTTTTCACCCTTCGGGGATGAAGATGGGCACCCAATCCTAAACGAGCGCCATAATATTGTAGTAATCTCCGATGAGGCACACAGAAGCCAGTATGGTCAAAAAGGCCGCTACATAGATGTGAAAGATGAAAACGGCAATGTGATTGATAAAAAACTGGTATTCGGATATTCCAAATACATGCGTGATGCCCTGCCCCATGCTTCATTTATTGGATTCACGGGTACACCTATTGCCCTTGAAGACAAAGACACCCGCGCAGTCTTTGGTGATTATGTTTCCATTTACGACATTCAGGACGCTGTGGACGATGGCGCGACTGTGCCCATTTATTACGAATCGCGTCTGTCAAAACTCGACCTGAATCATGCCGAAATTGAAGCACTATCTAATCAAGTTGAAGATGTGGTGGAAGATGAAGAAGATATATCCAACCGTGAAAGAACCAAAGGTGAATGGAGCCGCTTAGAAAAGCTGGTAGGGGCCAAACCGCGCATCCGGCAGGTGACTGCTGATCTGGTGGAACACTTTGAAGAGCGCACCAGATCGATTGAAGGCAAAGGCATGATTGTGGCTATGAGCCGCGAGATTTGTGTGCACTTATACAATGCAATTGTGGAGTTGCGCCCGGATTGGCATGATCCCGATCCTGACAAAGGTGCGATTAAAATTGTGATGACCGGCTCGGCATCTGATCGTGAGTTGTTACAGCCACACGTCTATAACAAGCAAACTAAGAAACAAATAGAAAAACGCTTTAAAGATATCAGTGACCCGCTCAAATTGGTGATTGTGCGTGATATGTGGCTCACTGGCTTCGATGTGCCATGTTGTCATACCATGTATATCGACAAACCCATGAAAGGCCACAACCTGATGCAGGCCATAGCACGGGTAAACCGGGTATTTAAGGATAAACCTGGTGGCTTAGTAGTAGATTACATCGGCATTGCCAGCGAATTAAAACAAGCACTGAAAAACTACACCGATGCCAAAGGTAAAGGTGAACCCACCCTGCGCGCCGAAGAGGCGTTTTCGGTGTTACTGGAAAAAATAGATCTTGTACGCGGGCTATTCCATGGTTTTGATTACAGCAACTTTGAGAACAACGCCTACAAACTGCTGGTACCGGCAGCAAACCATATCCTGGGGCTTGATGATGGTAAAAAACGCTTTCTAGATGCCATACTGGCGATCAACAAAGCCAATTCATTATGCAGCACCCTGGATGAAGCCAAAGAGCTACATGCTGAAATAGCATTTTTTTCGGCCATTAAAGCAGCCATTAGTAAATTCACATCTGTCGATAAAAAGCGCACCCAGGAAGAGAAAAATTCGATTCTCAAGCAGATTCTTGATAATGCCGTGATTGCAGAAGGTGTTACCGATGTGTTCGAGCTTGCCGGGTTAGATAAACCTGATATTGGCCTTCTGTCGGAGGAGTTTTTGGAAGATGTTCGGCAGATGCCTTACCGTAACCTGGCAGTAGAGCTATTGGAAAAACTACTAAAAGATGCAATAAAATCGAAATCCCGCAATAACGTTGTGCAGGAGATGAAATACAGCGACCGCTTAAAGGAAACACTACGCAAGTACAACAACCGTGCCATTGAAACCGCCCAGGTGATTGAAGAACTGATTCAAATGGCTAAGGAGTTTCAAGGGGTACTGAAACGCGATGCTGAGCTTGGTCTGAATCCGGATGAGGTGGCTTTTTATGACGCCCTGGCAAATAACGAAAGCGCCGTGCGGGAATTAGGTGATGAAACTCTCAAAAAGATCGCTGTAGAAATTACAGAGAAACTGCGTAGATCCACTACAGTGGATTGGCAAGTGCGCGATAGTGTAAGAGCTAAATTACGCATTCTTGTCCGCCGTACATTGCAGCGTTACAAGTACCCGCCGGATAAGGCAGAGGATGCCGTTGAATTAGTACTGAAACAAGCTGAAGTGCTTTCAAATGCGTGGACACATTAGTGGATATTGAGAATTGTAGTAATTGATTTTTTAGTGTATTCAATTGGGTGTGAACGTTATAGTTATATTATCTAACTTCCAGCTCTCCTGAACACAATCTCATTATTCTCTACATCCACCTCTATTGAGTCCCCTTCACCGAACTCTTTGTTGAGTATCTTCATTGACAGGGGATCAAGGATCTTATGCTGTATTGTCCGCTTCAGGGGCCGTGCGCCGTATGAAGGGTCATAGCCCGTTCTTGCTATGAAATCCTTTGCTTTCTCCGTGAGGCTGATGCTTATCTTTCTCTCATCAAGGCGCTTGCTCAATATTCCTGACTGGATATCCACTATCTTCATGATCTCTGGTAGTTTTAGGGAATGGAATATGATGATCTCATCAAGCCTGTTTAAGAACTCAGGCTTGAACTGGCTGTGCACGACTTCCATCACCCTCTCCCTCATCTCATTCTCCCTGTCCAGGAGCTCGAATATCCACTGGCTTCCGATGTTGGATGTCATTATAATTACAGTATTCTTGAAATCCACAGTTCTGCCGTGTCCGTCTGTGAGCCTGCCGTCATCCAGTATCTGAAGAAGCAGGTTGAAGACATCGGGGTGTGCCTTCTCTATCTCATCAAACAGTATGACCGAATAGGGACGCCGTCTCACTGCTTCTGTAAGCTGGCCTCCTTCCTCATATCCCACGTAACCCGGAGGTGCGCCGATGAGCCTTGCAACTGTGTGTTTTTCCATATACTCGCTCATATCAAGCCTTATCATGGCAGCCTCGTCATCGAACATGAACTCGGCAAGCGCCCGCCCAAGCTCGGTCTTACCCACGCCTGTCGGGCCAAGGAACATGAACGAGCCTGTGGGACGCCTGGGGTCTGATAGCCCGGCGCGGCCCCTTCTTATCGCATTTGAGACAGCAATCACGGCTTCATCCTGCCCCACAACACGCAGGCGCAGGCGGTCTTCCATATGCACGAGCTTCTGCATCTCGCTCTCAAGCATTTTACTCACAGGGATATGCGTCCAATTTGATACTACCTCTGCTATATCCTCATCATCAACCTCTTCCTTGAGCATCTTCTGATCTTCCTGAAGCTCTGCCAGTTTCCTGTTCTCGGCTTCAAGCTGTTTTTGCAGGTTGATCAATACGCCGTACCTGAGCTCAGATGCCCGCTCAAGATTGCCCTCAAGTTCTGCTTTCTCAGATGCCATCCTTGTTTTCTCGATATCCTCTTTTATCTTCCGTATATTCTTGATCGAATCTTTCTCAAGCTGCCAGTGGGCTTTCATTGAGCTGCTTCTCTCCCTCAGATCTGAGAGTTCTTTTTCTATCTTAAGAAGGCGCTCCTTTGAGTATGGATCTTTTTCTTTTTTAACGGCCTGCCGCTCGATCTCAAGCTGCCTTATCTTCCTCTCTATATCATCAAGCTCTGATGGCATGCTGTCGATCTCGATCCTGAGTTTTGATGCCGCTTCGTCTATCAGGTCGATCGCTTTATCTGGCAGGAACCTGTCTGTTATGTAGCGGTGGGAGAGCATCGCTGCTGCGATGAGCGCTGAATCTTTAATCCGCACGCCGTGATGGATCTCGTATCTTTCTTTTAAGCCCCTGAGTATTGATATGGTCTCTTCAACGGTTGGCTCTCCTATAAGCACAGGCTGGAACCTCCTCTCAAGTGCCGGGTCTTTTTCTATGTGTTTCCTGTACTCGTTCAGTGTTGTAGCCCCGATGCACCTGAGTTCTCCCCTGGCAAGGGCGGGTTTGAGCAGGTTCGATGCATCCATAGCGCCCTCAGCAGCGCCGGCGCCCACTACGGTATGAAGCTCATCGATGAACAGGATTATCTTCCCTTCTGAGTCCCCTATCTCTTTTATCACAGCCTTTAATCGTTCCTCGAACTCACCCCTGAATTTGGTCCCTGCCACGAGCGCCCCCATATCAAGCGCAACCACTTTCTTATCCTTTATGGTCTCGGGCACATCCCCGGCAAATATCCGAAGCGCCAGTCCCTCTGCTATTGCGGTCTTACCAACACCCGGCTCGCCTATCAGGACAGGGTTGTTCTTTGTCCTTCTTGAGAGCACCTGGAGAACCCTGCGTATCTCGTTATCCCTTCCTATAACAGGGTCAAGCTTTCCGCGCTCTGCAAGTTCTGTAAGGTCGCGGCTGTATTTTTTCAGTGCCTGGTACTTGTCCTCTGGTGTCTGGTCAGTCACCCTTGAAGAGCCGCGGATCTCCCGCAGTGCTTTCATGATATCGTCCTTTGATGCACCATTCTCCCTCATGATCCTGGCAGAAATGCCATTTTTCTCATCTGATATGGCAAGCAGGAGATGTTCTGTGCTCAGGTATTCATCCCTGAGGTTCGCCATCTCCTTGAAAGCAGCCTCAACCACGCTGTTCAGCCTCGGTGTGATGTAAGTCTGCCCCGCCCCTGCGCCTTCCACGCGCGGGAGCCTGTCGATCTCTTCTTCAAGCCTTGATACTATCCCTGCAACGTTTGCGCCGAGTTTATGCAGTATCTGAAGGGTCAAACCTTCCTTCTGGTTGATCAGCGCAAGAAGAAGGTGTTCTACCTCAAGCTGCTGCTGGTTTCTATCAAGGACAATACTCTGCGCATCTGCTAATGCTTCCTGGGCTTTGATGGTGAATCTATCGAATCGCATGGGGGGTCTCTCGTTAATTGGTGTTCTGAAGATTAAAAATTTCGGATACCTGCAGGAACATTATCAAGTAAGCAAGGCTATTTGCCAGAATAAAACAATATGTTATGTATCAATTAAGAGTCTATCCGAAAAGTTAATCAGAAATATACTATTGATTTATTTTTCGGATAGGATCTAATATCATAAGAGTGGTTAGACAGAAGAAAGGTGGGGGAAGAGAAATGGGGAGAAACTGGATCAGGTTCCTGATCGTTCTCATAATATTATTTTTAGCATGGTATAATTATCAGCCGATAGAGGTAGTATTTAATCCTGTTATCGATTACTATGACACAGATTATACCTCTTATAATTCTTACAGACTAAAGGAACCTGCAAATGAAATTGTAAAAGGAACAACAACTAATCAGTCTGAGATTAATATCAGCTTATTAGAGAACAGGATACACGAATTAATCAATGAAAAAAGACAACAGAATGGGTTATCCACTTTAGAGTATGATCCTGATATTGCAAATATAGCACGAAACAATAGTCAGGATATGGCAGATAATGACTATTTTGATCACATTAATCCTGATGGAGAAAATCCCACTGACAGAGGGATAAAATCAGGATATCGGTGCTTTAAATATTATGGTTCTTATTATACATACGGCCTTGCTGAAAATCTTTATAAAGGTTATTTATACAGTTCAATAATATATTATAAAGATTTTACGTCTTATAACTGGAATACCCCTGAAGAAATAGCACAGTCAGCTGTAAATGGCTGGATGGACAGTCCCGGGCACAGGAAAAATATTCTAAAGCCAACTTATGATAGAGAAGGCATAGGTGTGGCAATAGCCTCTGATATGAGAGTATTAGTAACACAGAACTTTTGCTGATTACATAAATCAATATCTGGCTATCGTGATAAAACCGGTATGTCCGACTCTTGCAGTTGCAGGACGTGTCCCCCGCTCAGTAAAAGAGATCTCGCGCTCCAGAGTCTCAATTGTCCTCACTTCAGTAAAATCGGTTTTTCCAAGGGCATCCCGTATCTCTTTTGTCTGCTCAAAAAAGGGCGAATATACAGCGAGAAAACCCCCTGAATAGATAACCCGCGGGATATGGGGTATTACCGCTGGTGCATCGCCTGTATCCAGGGTTATCACATCGAATCTCTCATCCAGTTTCTGGATCTCCGCAACTATATCCCCGTGGCGTAGTTCAACATTAGACAGACCCGCAAGATCCATATTCTGCTGTGCAATCCCGATAAATTCATCCCTTATCTCATACGAGATCACCTTTTTTGCGATCCCTCCGAGATAGATAGCCAGTATCCCTGAGCCTGTTCCTGCATCCAGTACATAATCAGAAGAACACAACCCTGTGTTTGATATAATTACCCCGATATCCTTTGGCATCATAGGGGCTCCGCTGCGTTTTGCATGAGCAAAAAGATCAGGGGCTCTGGGTTTCTGTATTACGAACTCAATACCGAGATGAGATGTTATCCTATCGCCAAACGATTTTGTCCTTAATTCTTCAAGTTTTATTACTCCAAGGTCGGTATGCAGCTCTCCTTCAGGCATGGCAAAATACTCTTTAACTTTTCCTTTATAATATGTCTTTAAGATTACCGGTGTATCCATTATTTCTCCGTCTTGCTAATATAGGAGCTGATAGATTAAGACTATAGACATGAATCACATAAATATCAATGGTAAAAAATATTCCTTGAATACCCTGAAACTTTTAACAGGCCAGAAGGAACTGGATATTGAAAAAATCCCTGATAATATCCTTGTTATAGCGCAGGCCATAGACGACCCTGATGAGTTGCCCTATCTCATAGAGACCATAAAATCGTTAGAGATCGATAATAAAGAGAAGTTCAGGTTTGCACTGTTCCGTGTTCAAATCGATGCTCAACTGCACATGGATGAGGACCTGATGAGGTACCAGAAGTGCCTTTTTGTATCACAGGTGATTGAAATGCTGCTCTATGAGGAGCTGTATTTTGAAACGGTTAAAAAGGAGGAGGATGAAGAGGAGGAATAAACTGAGGAGCAAAATAACCATAAGGAACCTATCAAACCTTCCCGTTAACTTTGATTACCAGTACGGCCTTGCCTCGATGCTCTATTTCAAACTTGCAGATGCAGATGTAAGGCTGGCAAATGAGATCCATGCCCATCAGGGATTCAAGTTCTACACATTCTCCAATCTTGTGCTGATGAATAGAAAAGCCTGCAAGTCGGGCCTTTGTTTTGAGAGGGCATATTTTATCCTGTCCTCGCCTGATGACAGGTTTATCAGGAGCTTTACAGAAGGTCTTCTCCAGCAGCCCGAGTTCTATCTGGATGGGCCCCGCGGCAGGATTGATCTTGTTATCGAGCGCATCGAGATCCTGAAAGAACCCTCTTTTGGTGATGAGTGCTTGTTCAGAACCCTCTCACCCATATATATCAAGACCATAAGAAAGGAGAATGAATGCCTGCGGGAGATAGATCTTTACCCCACAGAGCCGAAGTTCTATGAGAACCTGCATCGGAACCTGACCGAGCGCTTCAGTGAATTCTATGGCAAAGAACCTGTGGATCATTTCGATGTAGTTCAGACCGCGGATATCAATCCCAGGCGCATCAAGATCGCGGACAGCTACAGGCGGTGCAGCCTCATGAGCCTGAGAATCCAGGCAAGCCCTGAACTGCTAAAGTTCGCCTATGATGCAGGTCTGGGGGAGAAGAACGCGATGGGGTTCGGATGCGTGGACGTGGTGCAGGGGAGCAAACCCATACAATAATTAGACGGGATAACAGGTTAAGAAATCCTGATTGTAACCTCTGTGTTCTGGTATGAAAAAGTTCAACTATATCGCATCTTAGATTCCGATGTGGTTCAGCTAATATAAAACAACGAACTGGTACGAACTCGATACGAACTCGGACTTATGAGTTCGTTTAAGTTCGTTTTGAGTTCGTTGTTAATCGTCTTTTCCATTATACCCTATTTTGAGAGATGGTATAAAACTAATGATCCTTTGAAAAGTTAGAATTATTGGATGGGCTCCAAGGTAGCAACAGAGATAAATAGTTTAACTGATGTTAGAATCTACCATATTATGATCAGCATAATGATCTGATAGAACTGAAGGAGGATGAACGGTATATGATGGTGGCCTGCTCTAACTATGGTGTACAGAGGGATTGCACCAGAGCGATGCTGTATCTTGCTTCTCGTGATTTTTTGCCTGGCACGGGCAGGGCGCCGCCGTTCCTGGATGATATGGAGGAGACGATAAGGGAGGGGAGGAAGTGAAAATGGATGAGATAAAAGTAAGTATTGAGCAAATTGGGTATTTCAGGTCTAAAATATTTAATGAACTAATTAATGATTATAACGAGCTGGTACTCAGCGAATTAATGAAAAATTACATTCTTGTAAGTGCCAAAGGAACTTCCAGATTCAAAGATTTGCCCGATGTTCCATATTACATTCATATACTCAACGGCTTATACCCTGCAAGTTTGTTACTAGAAGAGTACCTTTTGAAAGAATATGGTAATTTAGAAGAAAATGAAGAACTAAAGAAATTTATTAAATCTTTTTTTATAGGTTATACATTGCATGATATTAACAAATTATGTGATGTTATCGATTTAAGAGATGCTGTTGATAACAATTTAAAGATTGTATGCAATAAACTTAATTTTAATAGGTTTTTTCCAGAATGGGAGAACTATATAGAAGAAATAAAATTTATTATTTTAAAAACAGAAGAGAGGACAAAAAATTATGCCATTACACTCAATGTCAAAAATAGAAATCTTTTAACTGAACTTGTTGAATATTCCCAGTTCGCTGATAAAATAGCCAGTCAAAAGGTTGATGATACCCATACCTTTTTTAATAAAATAAATAATATCCCATTTAAAATTGATAAAAAATTAAGTGATTTTTGGAAGATATCTTATGTATGTGTTGATAAAAACATTCACACAATTTTATCTCAAAAATTGATTACAGTTGTAAAACAATTTTTGAATGATGAAAAGAAATACAGGTTATTGTTTCATTTAAAAGATGGGGTGGTCTATTTTGGTGATCCTTTAGGGTCTCAAGATATCGATACCATTAATAAAAGATTTGGAAATCCTCTGGAATCTGAAATTGATTTTATAGCGACAACTAAAATTGACTCGCAAAAAGTAGATTTTGGGTTTTTGGACTTTTTACCATTGAATGAAAACATCATCAAAGAAATCGTAATAAAAAACATTTCTAAACTTATATATTTTAAGAGGGAATTAATTAAAGAAAAAAAAGGATTTTTTAATGCTATTATCGATTATTATGAGCTACCTTTAGAGATCGTTCAGCGAAAAGATGGAGTAAATTTTGTTACTTTTCATAAAGAATGGAACGATTTAAATAATGCTGATAAGAATATTATTCTCAATATCGGGTTATCTAAAATCATATTTTTGAAAGGAAAAGACGAATGGAAAAAAGAGATGGAGACTTTTCAAAAAAATGAATCCAATATTATTAAAAATTTTTCATCAAATAATATAAATACAATTTTTACAAATGATGATCGAACAAATAAAACACTCCTCTCAATCTTATATGTTTGCGAGAATGAAGATCCCGAAAAGTTGTATGCATTACTTGTTTCTAAAGTTTTGAGTAAATTCAATAATAACAAAAGTATATCGAGTTCTTCACAAGTAGATTATAGCGATTTTATAACCACATATTTAAATGGAAGTTTCATTAAGAAATTAGATAGTTTCGATCATATCTTAAACGAGCCTACAATTAAAAAAAATATGTGCACCGTCTGCGGTGATAAAGGTGAAGTTATAGTTAAAGAATCAAAAGTTTTTGGCTTCACTGCTAGAGGGTTTAGTAACAAATGTTTAAACAAATTGAACAACAATTTAAGTTACCTTTGCCCACTTTGCGCCACAGAATCGCTTTTGAGGATCGCAAAATTCCCTAAATTTACAAAAAGTAACTTATGTATTTACATTGATGTTGGGGACTATTTTATTAATATGGATAAAAAAGCGTTAGCTGAGACACTACAAAAGTTATTTGCAAAAAAAATTTCAATCAATCAACAATCAAAACAGTTAGAATTAACCATTCAAAAAATCTCATTTAATTTTGACTATAATACAATTATCTATTATAATATGGGTCGAGACGTTGAATCCAATTATTGGACACTAAATAACCTTTTGAATCTGATTAATTATACTGGATTTAAAATATATACTACTAATATAATCACCCCTCACACACATCACAATGAAATGTTCGTAATCGAAGAATGTATGCCCTTCATAAAACAATGTGGATGGGATAAAGTACGAATTGATAAGATTCCTGATATACTGAACGAACATTATTTATTGAGATCTTTAGCTGGTAATCAAATTGTTTCTTTACTTCTTGATTATGCATCTGATAAAAAATGCGTCTTTTCTTATTTTTATAGATTAGATGATTCAAATAAAAATAAAATAAAGGCTAGTATGTATGAATTCTTATTAAAACATAAGGAGGTTTTTGAAATGAACATAATGGAACAAATTGTTGATTTCGCTTTAAAAATTCAATGGGGCAAAATCGGTAGTACTTCACAGGAAACCTGGATGTTCCGGGATAGCATCGAGATATTAAAGAGCAATATCAAAGAGGGAACCGATAAGACTACAACAGTACAACAAATTGCAGGTATGTTATATAAAACATTGAAATCTGAACCATCTAATACTGAACAAGAAAAATTAACGGCTTTTGCTGAAAGCATTTGGAATTTATACGAGGTACAATGGAAAAAACAGATTCCACATCAAAATCGATTGAATAATTGGATCTATCAATTTGGATTTTTATATAGTCAAAAATCGCTTGAAGAAATGAGAAAAGCTACAGTATCCAGAATAATTAAAGATTTTAATCCCAATAGTGAAAAGGAATTTGTTGAAAAATTGAAAGAATATAAAAAAGCAAAGGAGAAAGATATTTCCAAGAGTGCTCTTGAAGCTCATATCAAGTTGTTCAATGAACTGAGAAGATAAAAGGTGGTTATATGCCAGAAATTAAATCAATTGAAGAATTTAGAAAAAAATTATATGAATTTATTCCAAAGAAATATTTTGTGGATAATTTGGATGAAAACAGAATTGGTGTTATCAAAATTGCATTGCTAAGAAAAACAATAAATCCCTTTATAGATAGGAGCACTGATTCAGAAGAGACAATAACATTCAAAATGGATGATAAAAGAGAAGTAATCGAAGTTCCTGCGAGAAAATTTAAAAGCAAAGAAAAATTATTAGGGTTAAAAATCAGCAGGGAGTTTGGAGTTGTTGATGTATCTGTAAGATATAATATGATAGATGATAAATCTCATTTGAGTAATCCCAATTCTATTGTCTTTGGAGATAGTGTGACAAAAGCCGGCGCTGCAGAATCTGTGGGATTACCAAGTAGGGCAATTTATGATTGGGGATATTCAATCCGTGATTTTGAAGAGATTACTCAAAAATTACAACACAATGCATTAAGCGAAGAAGGAACTATGTACGAAGGTAAAACAGGAGAATTAAGACAAAGTTTGTTTAGAACAAGGTACGTTTTACCAAATACTTTTATTCCCTTCTTTATTTCTGTAGATAATCTAACGCCAGAGTTGTTTGTCCATCTGCTGTTTACGATAATGTATGAGAAACGTTATGGTGCACAAACTACTACCGATGGAGCAAACTTCAACAATGATATCATCGCGATAGGTTTTGGAGACTTTGAGCAACCAATAAATAGTTTCATCATTTCTAAGGAATGGGATTTCGATATAGGCGTAACGGAACAAGCTGTCAAGAATGCCATTAGCCTTAAGATGAGCGCGTTATATCCAGAATCTCTCATTAATGATAGCGATGAAGATAAAAAGATTACAGGTTTGATAACCTTTATTAATCAGACTTGGACTAATAAAGAGCTACTTAAGGAATTATATAAAAAAGCATCAGAAGATATCAAAATTTATTTGCAGCAAATGAAAATTTTAAGTAAATAAGGTTGTCGTATGAAGCTGATACCACTAAAAATTACTTTTCTTTCACCTTTTTTCTATTTTTCTAAAATAACTAGTGGTGGTTCTATTACAGATGAATTCGTTGGTGACATAGCATTAAATTATGCTCTGAATTCTGTGCTTAAATTAAAGAATTTTAATACAGAGTATAAGGAAAAACCTCAATATAGCGAGTTAAGGAACTTACCTTTTTCTTTCACAATCGGTAAACCCATACAAGTCACAAGAACTCCAATTTATATAAGAAATACATTATTTATGGATGGTGGACCACATGCTGATACAATCGAACAATCTGGGCGAAATTTATTTAAGAACTATTTTCTTGTTCAAGGTTTAAAGCCGTGTAGTGAGTTTAAAACATATTTAATTTCTAAAGATGATTTTAATATCAAATTTCCTTTATGTATTCGAATCGGAACAGGAAAAGAATGTTTAGCTAAATTGGAAAAAATCAATTCTAAACCAAACGATGATATATGGTTAAATTATTACACTTTAAAGAAAATTTTTAACTTAGAAATTCCTCTCTATCCTGGATTCAATGTAGAATATAAGATGAATAATTATTTAATATTGAGGAATGTAAATGAAGGCATATTAAATAAAATTTTCAGTGGTGTTTTTTAAATGGATAGAGGTAAGATATTAACAATTTCACCTCAATTTATCGAATATTCCAATATAGAATTTAATGGTCTTTTTTTGCATAAGATTCAAAAGGAATTTTTGAATTATCCAAATTTTTCTAACATAAATATTGTTATTGCACCAACTGGAACTGGAAAAACTCATAGTTTTGCTCTTCCCATCATTAATAATCATAGAGAGAATAAATTATCGCCCATAAAAGAATCAAGGAGAGGAATTATAGTTTCTCCTACAAATGCACTGATCAATGACATGGTATACAACTTAAAGCAAAATTTCAAAGAAGTTTCTATTGACGTATTAAATAGCTCAAAATTGAAGGAAAAAGGACCCGAAAGATGGAAAGAAATATTATCAATACTTTATGAAAATGAATTAATTATCACCAATCCTGATTTATTAAATTTTATTATTACTGGAAAATATTTGTATAAAATAAAAGGGGAAAGACAATGGACCGAATTTTTTGAACATATTGATTATTTTATTTTTGATGAATATCATTTGTATGATGAGGAGCAAATAGCCAATATATTATCATTTATTTTATTGAAAGATGCTCTTTTCCCGTATAAAGAAATTAAATTTATTTTTACGTCAGCAACTCCTGAGAGGGGATTGGAAGAATTTTTTAGAGATGGTAATATTGATTATAAACTTTTCGAAGAAGTAATTTTTAATAGGGAAGAAAATAGTAGAGCAATTCATGGAAAAATAGAACTGAACTTCATTAAATCGGAAATTTCAAACTACATTTTATCCAATAAAAAAGCAATTTATGATTTTAAAGCTAAGAATAAAAAAATTCTAATAATTTTTGATAAATTGCGAGATGCACATCTTTTTTTAGAAAGAGCAAACAGCGAATTTGTTGGTTTAAGAATAGAAGAAGAAACTGGTTGGCTTACTAAATCTAATTTAAAATCCAATTTGGTGGAATGTGATATCATTGTTGGCACAAATAAAGTAGAGGTTGGTGTAAATTATGATGTTGATGTATGTTTCATGGATCAGGGTAAGTATTTTAGAAATTTTCTTCAAAGACTCGGTCGGGTAGCGAGAGGAAATCGCGAGGGTCATATATTTATATTTGTGGACAAAATACGAAAAATAGAGACAGTTTTTGATAAAACAGACTATACTTATTATGAGTTTATTGAAAAGTACAAGGAGATTCAAGTTGATAAAAAAATCTATGTAGAAAAAATTCCCAAATTCATAGGATGTTTTTTATTTGCTGTCAGGCAAGGTATTACCGATGCCACTCTTAGAAAAATGTTTTTTGAAAATGTTAAAATGAACGTTGAGACTAAGCAGTATTTTAATTTGATGTATAGAATCGACAAAAAAATAAATAATTTTTCAGATATCGATAAAAACAGAGGATTTTTTGTAATAATAAAAAAATGGCAAAATTGGTGGAATATCTTTTTAGATACTTTTTGCTACTTTAGAATGAAAGATTTGAAATGTAAAGTAATCGATAGAGACAGAAATGATTTAATAACTGAATATAATATTGAATGGGTATTACAAAATAAAAATATAATAGGAAAGAATGATGAATATTATGTCGTCAAAGGTATGGCTGAAGAATCTAAGGAATTTCTATATTTAGTTGATTCATTTCCGATAGGAGAGGATGCGTTTAGCAAAAATGAATGTTACTTCAATGTAAAAGAAACTTTTTTGAATAAACTAAAAAATTTAGACGAAAGTGTTCGATATTATGATGAAAATATACGAGAATATAGTATCGATTTAATTAAGACCGTAAGAGCTTTATGCCCAGTTATTACTGAAAAACGAGTAAATATAAAAGAAATTCAAGTGAACGAAAACATAATATAAGTTTTTCACCCCGGCAAAAACTTGTCCTCTTCTCACCATGTCCTTACTTCTGCTCCCTCAGAGGCACGCGCTCCCCTGCCCCGTCTCCACGCCTTCAATCCCCGCTCTGAACACCACAAGCGCAAAGCGCAACTGGATCTTTGCGTACTTTGCGCGCTTTGCGGTGGGGCTTTTGTATTCAAATTTTGACGGCAACGTGCAAAAAAGTCGTGGATCTTTATAAAGGCAATACCAAACCTGACATCCACGATAAAAAGTTTCTTTTTACCAAAGGTTTTTGTGGAATGAGTTCGATTAAGATTTGAGGAAAAAACGATAGTGATTCCTATAAAATTGCTTTGAGAAACACCAGTGAATTAAGTCAAAAATGGGCTCAAAAAAGCTTGGTTAAAATCAGACCTTAGAGGGATTGAAACGGTTAAAAAACATCATGGGCACCAGTACCAGCATGTTCGTTAAAATCAGACCTTAGAGGGATTGAAACTCTGCCGAGACCCTGGGGGCGGCTAAATTAGAGGGGTGTTAAAATCAGACCTTAGAGGGATTGAAACGCCTGTAATCGCGGTATGCCTGAACAGGTGAGGGTGTGTTAAAATCAGACCTTAGAGGGATTGAAACTTCTTTCACAGTAGGAGGTTCAAAACCCCATTTGCGTTAAAATCAGACCTTAGAGGGATTGAAACTGTGCAACACCACCAACAGCAGAAATTACGCCCTGAGGTTAAAATCAGACCTTAGAGGGATTGAAACACGGCTTTGACCTGCTCCTTGCGGAGTATGGGTTTTGTTAAAATCAGACCTTAGAGGGATTGAAACACGGGAATTGTGGCAGCAACGAGTTTCGCCGATGCAGGTTAAAATCAGACCTTAGAGGGATTGAAACAATCAATGTGGCTACACTTGAAAGGGATAGGTGTATAGTTAAAATCAGACCTTAGAGGGATTGAAACCCTAAATATAGAATGCCTGACCCACCACCTAAATATAGTTAAAATCAGACCTTAGAGGGATTGAAACATACCAGGATGTAACATATCTAAAAAAGTTATGGGGGTTAAAATCAGACCTTAGAGGGATTGAAACTAAGGCGTGCTAATACCGTAGTCATCAGCATATACCCGTTAAAATCAGACCTTAGAGGGATTGAAACTGCAAGTATAAATACAACCCATAGTTCAGCAGGGATAGTTAAAATCAGACCTTAGAGGGATTGAAACCTGCGATTAGTAAAACTTATGGTGCGCCTGGCTGCGTGTTAAAATCAGACCTTAGAGGGATTGAAACGTAGAGGATATAATACCCTACATTGATTATATTTGATGTGTTAAAATCAGACCTTAGAGGGATTGAAACCCAGAAGCGACACCACCGCCTTTAACTACACCTACGACTGTTAAAATCAGACCTTAGAGGGATTGAAACAGGACTTCCAGCATGTCGCAGGTACCGAAATGGTAGTTAAAATCAGACCTTAGAGGGATTGAAACTAAAGGGTGTTGGGCGGCATACATGAGGGCATACAGGGTTAAAATCAGACCTTAGAGGGATTGAAACATCTAAGAAGGCAGCAGCCACAATACCAACCAGGGCGGGTTAAAATCAGACCTTAGAGGGATTGAAACGGAGAAGGAACAACAACAATTAGTTCCATAATACTGTTAAAATCAGACCTTAGAGGGATTGAAACAGGAGAGGTCGAAGAGGTTACGTCCAAACTTGGCTACGTTAAAATCAGACCTTAGAGGGATTGAAACGCACCCTCACGCTAAATTGCAGCCTGGCTTAAATTTGTTAAAATCAGACCTTAGAGGGATTGAAACGTAGAATCTGGAGAGATTAAATACTGGCGGGCAGGAGGTTAAAATCAGACCTTAGAGGGATTGAAACCGAAACAATAGGGCGGATTACTTCGCCCCTATAAGCTATAGTTAAAATCAGACCTTAGAGGGATTGAAACGTCTCATCAATCAGACTAGGATCTACCATCTGAATTTGTTAAAATCAGACCTTAGAGGGATTGAAACGCGGATTCATCTTGGTTATCTCTATAACTTTATTCTGGTTAAAATCAGACCTTAGAGGGATTGAAACTAATCTATAGACTGACAGGGGATAAGGATGTACTGAGAGGTTAAAATCAGACCTTAGAGGGATTGAAACGATGCAAGGAGTCTGGTGCTGCGCGGCTTCAATCTTGTTAAAATCAGACCTTAGAGGGATTGAAACACGGTTGATGTGCCAGTTCGAGCCAACAATCGCATCAGCGTTAAAATCAGACCTTAGAGGGATTGAAACACTACACGCGCCAGGTAGCCGTCACAGTGTTTTCGCCGTTAAAATCAGACCTTAGAGGGATTGAAACAAGAACACCAAAAGAATATGTAAAAAGTAGACCTGTCTAGTTAAAATCAGACCTTAGAGGGATTGAAACACAAGAGGTTGGTAAAAAGGTAAAAAAAAAGAGGAAGTTAAAATCAGACCTTAGAGGGATTGAAACGGGATCCAGGATAGGGCTTTTTCTTGTGGTGCGGAAGGTTAAAATCAGACCTTAGAGGGATTGAAACTTTTTAGTGCTGTTGCTATCTTTTTCACACATTTTGAGTTAAAATCAGACCTTAGAGGGATTGAAATGAAGGCGGCAGCATCTTTTGTTTAACCTCCTTCTCTTACATTCTTAGTAATAACCGTCCTTTCCCCTGCATCACATTCCGCTGATCTATCCTCAATCCCCGCCATGAACACCAGAAGCGCAAACCGCAGCCGAATCTTTGCGGACTCTGCGCGCTTTATGGTGAATTCATACAAATTCTTGAAGTAGCAGGAAGCCCAGCTTCTATCAAGGCTTCCAGTTTTTCAAAAAATCAACCCGATCGAAATCTCTGTCGTTTGAAGCGATATGTTTTATTCCATAAATCTCACAGGACGCCGCATGAATAGCATCAGAAAATAAGAGGTTATACTTCTTCGATAGTGTTTTTGCATGTTGCAACACTTCTAAGGTGAGAGGCAAGATAACAATACTGGAATCAAATACATCATCAAGTGCGCCATAAGCAACATAGCACTCAGAGATCACATCCGGACGCTCTTTAATGAACCTGATGATATCGACATCTCCATATTTTAGCTTAACTTCCCAGATAAGTATCGTATGGAATAGCTCATTAACCACAGTTGAAGACGTAAAACCGATAATTTCGCCCTGATTGATTTTTGATAGAAGCGCCTCGCATGTACGTTTATGGCGATGCTTCTTTGCCAGTGCATAAACAAAAATATTGGTATCTACAAAAATCTCTGTATCAGTAAAATCCGCTATGCTCATTCTACCCAAGGGGAGATCTCATCACTAAGCAACTCATCAATTTCTTCTTCAGGAACATCCATTTCAACATGGAAGAAAACCTTCTCTTTTTTCCTCGGAACCGTTATCAGCCTATCACCAACAAGTTTTATATCCTTATGCTTGATGAGTGCCTCAATATCATGCTCGCTTATCGCCATTTTCTCACAAGTGGGTATTATCTATTGCATCGTATATATGCCTTTAGTTTTCAGTACTTAAATCCCTCTTATATGGCGCCGCCCGTGTAGCTGATATGCCTCCTTTTTTGTGAGACCATTGATTGTTCTTAATGCATGCGAGAGTAGTATCTAAATATGTGAAAAAACCATAAGAGACATTAGAGGTGCAAAATGCCCCGGACAAAGACACTGCATGCAATTTTTGACGGAAACGTGCTCAGACCTGAAGAGTCTGTGGACTTAGAGCCAAATGTTCGCTATCTTATAACCATCGAGCGTAAAGAAGAAACAGGTCAGAGCCTCTGGGATATACTCAGCAAGTTCTCAGGAAAAGTCGAGGGACCAGAGGACTGGTCAAAAGAGCATGACCATTACTTATACGGAATTCCCAAGCGAGAAAAAGGACGCACTGAATGAAAGCGAGCAGGTTTTTCCTCGATACAGCTTATGTGCTGGCATTGCTTAACCCAAATGATATATCTATCACAAAGAAGCCAAAAAACTGCTCACCTAATGCATTCCGCACGTGAAGTCTGGATAACAGAAGCAGTATTAATCGAAATAGGTAATGCATTATCACGTTCAAATCGTATTGCTGCTGCCGCCTTCATTAACAGTTGTTATATTACCCCAAATGTCAGAGTTGTTTCGGTAGATACATCATTGTTAAAACGTGCGTTAGACTTTTATACTAATCGTGGAGACAAGGAATGGGGATTAACAGATTGTATCTCTTTTCTTGTAATGACTGATCAGGGTTTGAAAGAGGCTTTAACAGCTGACGACCATTTTCAGCAGGCAGGCTTCCGGGCACTGTTACTGGATTGAACATAATCCCCTTGATATGGCGCTGTCCTGCTCCACCTGAGAGCATGCGCTCCCCCCCCGCCTCCACGCCCTTAACCCCAGCCATGAATACCGCGAGCGCAAAGCATAGCCGGATCTTTGCGTACTTTACGCGCTTTGAGGTGGGTATGCTTAGTACATATGCCGGGGGATACTCTTCACAGTCTCCTAATCTTCTAGCATTCTCCTGTACAGATCAACATTCATCCAGAATCCATTCTTTTGAAGACCATCCAGTACATCCCTTAAATTTTTTATCCTGCCTTTACGATCCATCACTTTCAAAAACCCCAGAGTTCCCATGACATTAAGCCCCTGCATCATGGCAGCCCTCCTTCCTGCAAGGTCATCCAGCAAAACCAGGTCGGCATTTTGTTCGATCGCAAGAACAATCGATTCCTCTTCGCCTCTGTCAAGAACTGGCAAAAAAGAGGGCGCTTTATTATTTTTAATCGACACAACCCTAATCCAATCAGCATGCTTTACTTCATTTGAGCCCTTAAGCTCTTTTGAAGTAACCTCATCATATACAGCTTCTGGTATCAATATTTCCCCAAACTCATTTCTCAATAAATCCAGCATGCCAATAGCAGATAAGAATATCAAAGGTGAAGAATTACTCACTACTTTCATTTAATATACCCAATCTTTTCGCTGTTTCAATATCCTCATTGAGTTCTGAAACGCCGTAGTTTAAAGGTATATTAGAGTCCTTCATAATCCCAAGCATCTCGGTTCGACTCATTCCAAGCAAAGCTGCCATCCTTCCAAGGGATATCCTGCCTTCTCTGTAAAGTTCAAGCAGGAAATTCTTCTTCACAAAATATTCCATACGAGCTTTATCAATACCAAGCGAATATAAGACATCAACGGGCAGTTGTATTTCGGTCTTGATCATTTTTGTGTGTTCTGCTACGGTCATAATAACTAATTTTAGTTCAGTTATTTATAAGCATTTGCATAATTAGACCAGCTTCACGTGCCGCCGTCCGCCGCCCCTGCTGCCCGCGCTCCCCCCGCCCCGCCTCCACGCCTCAATCCCCGCCCTGAACACCACAAGCGCAAAGCGCAACTGGATCTTTGCGTACTGTTATGAAAAACACCATGACATAGAACACGGATGCACACGGATCAGACGGATGTACACGGATAGTTTCAATCCGTGCCAGTCCGTGTTCCGCTCAACTGGTGTCTTTTTCATTGTTATCTATGAACCTGTTCATAGCCGACTTTGTGCACTTTGCGGTGGGTATGATTCGTACTTATTCATGTATGGCGCCGCCCCGGTAGCTGATGTGCCTCCTTTTTTGTGAAACCATTGATCGTTCTTAATGCATGCGAGAGTAGTATCTAAAAAGAAGCCAAAAAACTGCTCACCTCAATGCATTCCGCACATGAAGTCTGAATAACAGAGGCCGTATTAATCGAAATGAGAAAATAGAATCCAGGCTTAAGTGATTTAGCTGTTCCTTTTTTCTCATGCTGTGCAACATTATTAATATATGCGTTGATAATATGAATTTGTCGGGATAGAATGATCCAACCTAACATAACACTGGAAGAGGCAGAAAAAGCTCCATCTGAGGAAATCATCACCGGCAGCATGCGCATTACCGGAGTTAAGGTAGCATATTACTTCATCTGCCACACAAAACTCTGGCTCTTCTCGCACAACATAACCCTTGAAAGCGAGAACGAGAACGTGAACATAGGCAGGCTCCTGCACGAGGACCGCTACAGGCGCGACAAGAAGGAAATGACCATAGACCAGACAATAAGTATCGATTTCATCAGGAAAGGAGATTCTATAGTCCTCCATGAGATAAAAAAGACAAAGAAGATGAAAGAAGCTCATCGATGGCAGATGCTATACTATATTTTTTACCTGAAATCAAAAGGCATAACGGCAGCAGGTGAGATCAATTACCCGCTTATCAGTAAAAAAGACCAGGTCATACTTTCAGAAAAAGATGAATCAGATATGAATAATATCATACAGGAGATCAAGAGGATCATAAGTGGCAGGATGCCATCTCCTAAAAAAGCCAGGATCTGCCCTAAATGCGCCTACTTTGAGTTCTGCTTTGGAGATGAAATATGAAGGATAATTTTTATATCGCACAGGACGGCAGCCTGACAAGACATGAAAACACTGTCTACTTCGAGAACGAGAGCACAAAACGCGCACTGCCGATAAACAAGATATATTCGATCTATGCCTACGGGCGGCTGAGTTTTTCATCAGGCGTGGTGGATTATCTTGCTAAGAACGGGATACCAATACATTTCTTCAATTACTACGGCTTTTATGAGGGCACTTTCTACCCGCGAGAAACACTGATAAGCGGTGACCTGATCGTAAAACAGGCTGCAAATTATCTTGATAGTAAAAAGAGGCTCTGTCTTGCAAAATCCTTTGTGGAAGGAGCATGCGGCAATATCCTGAGAAATCTGAGGTACTACGCCAGGGAGAAATCCGAACTTGAGGCGCACATCACGAACATTGAATCTGAATTCTCAAGGCTACCTGCAGCAGCGACAATTCCTGAAGTCATGAACGTGGAGGGCAGGATAAGAGATCTCTATTATAATGCCCTGGATGAGATATTCCCGGAAGATTACAGGATAATCAAGAGGTCAAGGATGCCGCCGGCAAACAGGATGAACACGCTCATCAGTTTTGGCAACTCGTTAATGTACACCACAGTACTCTCAGAAATCTATAATACCCAGCTCAATCCCACGATATCCTTTCTCCACGAACCTTTTGAGAGGCGGTTCTCTCTGGCTCTTGATGCAAGTGAGATATTCAAGCCCATAATAATAGACAGGATAATCCTGAAGCTTGTGAATAAAAACATGCTCAGTGATGACTGCTTCAGGGGCGAAATAGGGGATATGCTGCTGAGTGAAAAAGGGAAAAAGATATTTTTAAAGGAATATGATGAGAAGCTGTCAACTACGATAATGCACAGGGGATTGGATCGGAAAGTATCCTTCAAGAGACTCATAAGGCTTGAACTATATAAGCTGGTAAAACATTGTCTTGGTGAAAAGGAATACAAACCCCTGATAATGTGGTGGTAATTCTGTACGTGGTAATTGTCTATGACGTAGGGGTAGAAAGAGTTAATAAAGTAAGAATTTACCTGAAGCAATACCTTAACTGGGTACAGAACAGTGTTTTTGAAGGTGAACTTACAGAATCCGAATATATGAGAATAATGAATCGTCTCAAAGAGATAATTGATGAATCACTGGACCATGTAATATGCTACAAGAGCAGGGATAAGAGATATCTTGATATTGATGAGGCTGGCACAAGGAAAGCTGAGATCTCAACTATAATCTGATTTCGGTTCTGAAAAGTCGTGGATCTTTATAAAGGCAATACCAAACCTGACATCCACGATAAAATATTTTATTTTACCAAAGGTTTTTGTTAGATGAGTTCAATTGAGATTTGAGGAAAAAACGATAGTAATTCCCACAAAATTACCTTGAAAAATACCAATATATCAAGTCAAATATGGGACTTAAAAAGCTTGGTTAAAATCAGACCTTAGAGGGATTGAAATACGGAAGCAGGCGCAGTTACTGCATGGGAGGGTGTAGTTAAAATCAGACCTTAGAGGGATTGAAATAAGATCCGGAGCTCGTTGATCAACTCGGGTATATCAGTTAAAATCAGACCTTAGAGGGATTGAAATTTAGAGGCACCAGCCGAGCCTGTATTTCTATTGAGAGTTAAAATCAGACCTTAGAGGGATTGAAATGAGGATTGGAAAGCTTTTAACAGAGTAGCTGCTAAAGTTAAAATCAGACCTTAGAGGGATTGAAATCCTTCTCAAGCTGTGCTTTTTCTCTGTCGAGCATGCTGTTAAAATCAGACCTTAGAGGGATTGAAATATTTGCATGTTCAAACCTCGATTTTCGTAATGCGAACAGGTTAAAATCAGACCTTAGAGGGATTGAAATACATGAGAAACGGAACCGCCATTATATTTGAAATTGCCTGTTAAAATCAGACCTTAGAGGGATTGAAATCAAGCTTAGCCGATGCAGGTATTTTGTCATCGAGGGTTAAAATCAGACCTTAGAGGGATTGAAATTTCAGATATATACGCCCCTCTACCCAACTGCCCAAAGTTAAAATCAGACCTTAGAGGGATTGAAATTAGTATCTTACGAAAGATATGAAGGATGAACGCTTTGGCGTTAAAATCAGACCTTAGAGGGATTGAAATTCTCTTTCGCCCTCTGCTCCTTCTGTAGTCGCTTCTGCGTTAAAATCAGACCTTAGAGGGATTGAAATAGACATAAGAAAAAAGTTTTGGGTTTTCTGGTCAAATGTTAAAATCAGACCTTAGAGGGATTGAAATCTGAATACCCGCATACCTGGAGCGAAGGGCATAAAACCGTTAAAATCAGACCTTAGAGGGATTGAAATAAAACAACTTAAGCGGCACATCGTGGGAATATGAAACATCGTTAAAATCAGACCTTAGAGGGATTGAAATGCAGAAATA
The DNA here is from genome assembly GCF_000685155.1 of Candidatus Methanoperedens nitratireducens. Classification (GTDB taxonomy): domain Archaea; phylum Halobacteriota; class Methanosarcinia; order Methanosarcinales; family Methanoperedenaceae; genus Methanoperedens; species Methanoperedens nitratireducens. Next base: position 506,310 of record NZ_JMIY01000001.1, on the reverse strand, counting down.
TCTTTTGCTGTCTGCTGTGTACTAGGGTTAAAATCAGACCTTAGAGGGATTGAAATATCGCAAAAGCCAGGATAGGGATTACATGTACCATTGTTAAAATCAGACCTTAGAGGGATTGAAATCAACAACGGATGCAATTAAGAAAGGGTTGTCTCGGTGTTAAAATCAGACCTTAGAGGGATTGAAATGTTGCCCATAAGCGACGTATGTCTACCCTGGTTACTGGAGGTTAAAATCAGACCTTAGAGGGATTGAAATCCGTTAACTCACCAAATTGAATTTGATATATAGTTTGTTAAAATCAGACCTTAGAGGGATTGAAATCCGTCGCCCCGTCGTCGCAGCGCACCATGCAGACGGCTGTTAAAATCAGACCTTAGAGGGATTGAAATGCCACATCAGCGACAATGCCACAAACAACCTCTTTTATCGTTAAAATCAGACCTTAGAGGGATTGAAATGTAGTTGGAAATATTACCGCAGACGGTTTACCGCCAAAGTTAAAATCAGACCTTAGAGGGATTGAAATGGGTGTATGCCCTGATGCGCCGCATCTTATCGAGATGTTAAAATCAGACCTTAGAGGGATTGAAATCTCGTACGACTTGTAATAGGAGACAGGCTTGGCGGCGAGTTAAAATCAGACCTTAGAGGGATTGAAATTCGTGGGGGTGTATCGCGGCAGTTCGTACACTCTCGCGTTAAAATCAGACCTTAGAGGGATTGAAATGCACGATTGATTACTCATTAGGTTTCTTCCCCACAAAGTTAAAATCAGACCTTAGAGGGATTGAAATTGAAAAACCCACTCATAAAACGAGGGAATGATGTCCGTTAAAATCAGACCTTAGAGGGATTGAAATCTGCTCCGGGTTGTACAGGGCATTGCTCCTGATCTCGTTAAAATCAGACCTTAGAGGGATTGAAATGCAGGAACTCAAACGCTTTTGCCTCTAGCTGATATCCGTTAAAATCAGACCTTAGAGGGATTGAAATATAAACCAGAGCAGAACTGCAAACACAAAAAATATAGTTAAAATCAGACCTTAGAGGGATTGAAATACAGCAGCGACACCGAGAGTCGCTATGAGGATTACCGTTAAAATCAGACCTTAGAGGGATTGAAATGTCGATACCATGAGCCGTGTGATATACGGAAAAAGCGTTAAAATCAGACCTTAGAGGGATTGAAATCTCAGTTGCTATGTCACGGATCTCAGGCGGTATCATCTTCTCGTTAAAATCAGACCTTAGAGGGATTGAAATTTGAGCAATGAGGACAAGACCAACTTTTACAAGCTGCGTTAAAATCAGACCTTAGAGGGATTGAAATTGGACTGGGATATTTCAGACAGTTCCCACCCATGTTTTACACTGGTTAAAATCAGACCTTAGAGGGATTGAAATTTAGCTATCATAGCAGGGGCGGTATATCTCATAGCCGTTAAAATCAGACCTTAGAGGGATTGAAATAATGAAGGGGGCAAGTGGTTTGTCTGGAAAAAGCTCGTTAAAATCAGACCTTAGAGGGATTGAAATTTTTCTGCTCTGCATCTGCTCAAATAACAGCTTAAAAGTTAAAATCAGACCTTAGAGGGATTGAAATCCCCTGAAATTCTCGATTCTGACGTACAGGAGCTAGTTAAAATCAGACCTTAGAGGGATTGAAATTACGGAAAAGCCACAGTCCCACACTTGCGACAATCGCCGTTAAAATCAGACCTTAGAGGGATTGAAATTCCAAACTGATATACCAGATGGTCTTAAAGAAGGTGAGTTAAAATCAGACCTTAGAGGGATTGAAAGTTCATCACCGGGATTTGATAATGAGCTAGTCTCGTTCGTGCAGCAGCATAACAGGAATATGCATAACTGGGACACATAAAAAGAAGAAAATGTCCTGCATACTACTCAGAGCTGCAAAAGAGGTGTAGGCAATCCCGGTTCATAATTTCCATGTTACATTTCTTGAATGGTATGGGTGATGAGATAGGAATTGTACTACAATAGCCAATCCGTAACGGTAATTGGAGGTAGAATCATACCAACTAGCTTGAGATAATGGCCTATATCGCATATGTAGTGTCGCTTTAGTGCAATAGTTCTCAAATGCTCAGCTGTATGGCATTTTGTATTAAACGGCTCTATTTCTACCTGTGACCTGCTTTGGGATTGAGCCGCAAGGACTGAAAAAATAGATATTTTTGTGGTGTATTAGGTCTATCAGTCCTTATATCACCATAGGTAAAAAGAGCATGTAAATGTAATGGTACTAACCTAATAGGATAATTTAAAACTGTTGTAACTCTTAACATTTATATACGAATTCTGCAATACTCTCTGTCACGTCCACCCCGCAAGCCTCGAAAATTCCTCTACCTGATGGCGTTCCATTGATTTCAAGAATATAATCTCTATCTCCCTCGATAATATCCACCCCTGCAAAAACCGTCCCAATAACATTAGCAGCTTTCAAACTCAACCTCTCCTGTTCATGAGTTAATACGCAGGGTCCTGCGCTCCCGCCCTGACTCAGGTTATTTATCCATCCTCCTGCAGATGCAGTTCTGTATATTGAGCCCACCACCCTTTTATCCACAACAAATACCCTGATATCCCGGCCGGGATTGGGTATGAATTCCTGCATATACACAGAACCGTTTTTTTCCAATAGCTCTTTGAGCCTGCGGGTTCCGGTATCCCCGTCCTTTACGCACTCCACACCCATCCCTTTATACCCAAAGACCGGCTTCACCACAGCGCGCCCGAAAGAGGATAGCGCACCGAGTGCATCATCCAGGTCGCTGGTAACTACAGTTTCAGGCGCTGGAATCCCGTGCTTTTGAAATAAATAACTTGAAACATGCTTGTTCGCAGCCCGCGCTATGGACTCAGGTGAGTTAATAACGTTGATTCCAAGCTCTTTGAGCTGGCAGAGAATATCAAATCTAAATGCGGCATCATTCCGGGTCGCAGGTCCCATATCACGGATAATAACAGCATCCAGTGATGTCAGATTAATTTTATCGGAATATATTTTATCTGATGAGATGTTCGAAGTCGAATTATTGAGACTGAATACAACAGGATGCATGCCGTAATTCCTCACAGAATTACACAGGGCAGCGCCTGTCCAGTCCTCAGGGTCTGTTACTGCTATGCCTATTTTTTTCATGATCCTGAATTGGGATCGTTAATATAAGATAACTTCCGAACAACTCCTGATTCAAGATACTTAGATCTTGATACTATACAGTACAAAAAATTCACCACCTTCTCTGCAGCATCGATTATCACGCCGTCACTTGATGCAACGATATATCTAGAATTTTTTAGATCATAATCTACATTATCTGAGGTCCTGGCATCTCCTCTCAGGCCTGCGTATCTTATCTTTTCCCTCAAAGTCCTTGCCAGCAAACCGCTTTTGCTTATTTTCGAGTCTAAAAGAATACAGACATAATCGGGACTACTTTCTTTTAAGAAATGTAATATTTGTTCAATTGCTGCCTCAGTACTTTCAGAGACCTTATAATTGCTGAAAACACCTTTAATGTCCCTTATCACCCCATCATCACACAGATACGCTTTTTTCTCAATGATGCTTTCCATCCCGATAAGGATATTATAGCCATCTATTATTATACTGTTCCCTTTTATTTTATCACATGGTAAAAATTTCGCTTTTCGTTTTTCAGAAACCTCATACGAGAGAACAGCCCTTGATAGAAGATACCTTGATTCCTCATTTAGCCTGTAATGGTTACAGACAAACTCTACCGCTCCTTTTTGCGGATACCCCCTATCAAGGAGATATCTGATATCCAGAGCCGCATCCCTCAGGTTCACACGTTCACCCGGAACCTCAAAAGCGCCGCAATCCCGCCCAGGGATTCAAGTTTCTTTCCTGGCTCAAATTCTGTACTGAATACCACGATCCTTCCCTGGGAGCGTTCAACATCCCTTAAGAAATCATCAATTGAGTTGCTCTCACGCTCTGTGCGCAGAAGCTCATCCGTGATCAGCAATGTCTCAATCGCACCAAAGCCCTGCGCATTCCTGACATCAGCCATACCATAGGCAGCTTTTCCATCTATTGAGATCTCCTTCATTAATTCCTCTATAAGTTTTGCCTCCCTGCCGATCCTCGATTCCTGCATTATCCTGTCAACAGCCCCGCGGCGCAGGACCTCCTGAAAACCTGAGACCCCGATGGATGAAGTATCCTCAATCACTATCTTTTTTGTAAGTTCAGGTTCCCTGACCCTGAGGAACTCAAGGAAATCCTCTTTCGTGAACCCGGGACCTGCCAGTATTACAGCCTCGACTTTTTCAGCCGCCCATTTCAACTGGGATGCAAGCTCGCCGAAGAACTCATTTCGCTTACTGCCCTCGCCTTTTCCAAGTGATCGTTCAAGATGCGAAGATTCCTCTACTCCGAACTGCCTTACCACCCCTATGTATGCCTCTCCCTCCTCCACTGTAGCGATTATTACCCTGGGGCGTCTGGAGGCGATCTCTGCTTCTTTTATCCTCTCTAACTGATCGTTTTTCCACTTCTTAACGATTGAAATACTCGTTCCCTCTTCGATGTTGAGCGTATGATACGCCCCTATATCCATCCCATCGATAATAACCCCGTGTACGCGCAGGCGGTTTGAGAACCTGTGGAACTCAACCTTCTCAACACCTATTCCAAGACGGACGGTTTTTTTCTCAGCTTTTTCAGGTCTTAATTTATCAGTAGCACCTTCCACCCTCCTTCTGGTATAAGCATACACCAGGTCTCCAGGCTCAAGTATATATTTTAAATGCCAGAGGTCGTCTAAAGATTCAGCAACAAGTGATATCTCACCCTCATTGAGCCTGAGTTCCTTTTTCAATATCTTCATGATTCACCATAATTTATACATTATATAAAAAATAATTACACTCAAAACAATGCCAATTATCAATATACCAGGCTCCAGAGCAGGGCGTATTCCTGGAAATGAACTGTTATTAATTATATTTATAGTATCTCTAGCTATTATAGTTTTACCAGGCGCAGGCATATCAGGATCAATGAACTGATAGAGATAAAGTGATACAAGGTTTTGTTCGGATGAACCTGAATATACCTTATCCAGCACAACAGAGAGTATTGTCCTGTTAGTCTTGTTATATACAAAAGACCCGTAATTGTGTACGATTTCACTTTTTACGATAGTATTATTTTCTATTAACTGAAGCCAGATCGAGCCGTCGTTGCTTACACCTTTCAAACTCAGCACATACCCCTGCTCCAGATTATAGGATTGTCCTGTAGTCAGATAAATATTCGTTCCATTCAATAAGGTATCACTGGCTGCAGCGCCGGCTGGTATTAAAAATAATAAAAGTAAAGATGAACGTGAAACATCTCGCCTCAGGAACATATTAATTGTATTGAGAGTTTGTACTCAAGCTTATATATTTCCTTTGCATTTAAAAAGCCTATGGTGATCTCAGTCCGGTTATGCTCGGGCAGAACTGCATTTGAAGTTAGTACCAATACCAGAATAGACCTGATTGAAGCTAGCAGGATAATCCAGACAAGGGTAGCAACAAAGTATCTGCTGTTGCTAAATTACAATGGTGTTGAGGTCTCAATGTACCCGAGCGGCAGGATGATCATCAAAGCTGGAAGTAAGGAAGAATCACTTGATATAGCCCGGGATCTATTAGCCCAACTTGGATTACTGGTTCACCACCGTGATGCATAAAGCTGCTTGAATTTGACCAGGAGAACTGATATTGAGGCTCTATTTTTTATTCTCTTCCCTGGGAATAATTACTTTTTTGGTATCTACTCAGGTTTTTTTAGAGCTGTTTAGCTCCTAATATTTTGCCTCATTACT
>NZ_JMIY01000001.1:416413-500331 GCF_000685155.1 Candidatus Methanoperedens nitratireducens | reverse complement strand
TCTCAGCTCTGGAAAAGAGCACATACTCAAAGCTTTAGCTTAAAAAAGGTGAGTAGTTACCTTTTTTGATATCGTGCCATGTAATGAAAAAAGGGGCAGAGTTATCTGATGGCTCAAAAAAAACACCGATTGAATCAGCATGTCTGAGAATGCCTGTGTACACGACCCCGGAGCCTGTTTGCATCTGTACTCTTCTGTTGACAAATACTCCAAGAAAAACCCCTGAAGACTTTCCTTCTGGATCACCGGTCTGTTTATTTGCGTCTTTATGATATACTTTTGGGATATTAAGATCTGGCAGGATGGGAATTAATTTGATAAATTTATCCCAGAGTGCATGTGAAGCATCCAGGATAAGCACACTGGAATAAAGGGGTATATTCTTTATTTTACTCTGCAATGATTCATAATCCTGAACGATAGGAACAAGAGCACAGATCTCATAGTGTATATCAGACGCTTTATATACTTCGGATAATGTCTTCTCTAAAGAGGCAGGGTTTATTTCTTTTGGCTTGCCTTTAAAGTCCAGGCCTGTCCGATTCATTTCCACTAATGTTGATTTGAGTTTTAAGATATCTGTTGCTCTGATTATTGCAAGAGATTTCATTGGTTATATTCCAGACCTTTAAAGACCTATCTAAATTGTGGTTCCAGAGTGATAGATTCTTTTGATATCGAGATCACAAAGAAATTCTTCTTTGAAGCCAGTATACTTTGCAATTCTTTTATGATCATGGGGACACCTTCTATAATTATTGATATAAGAACCAGTACAGGAGGAACAAGAAGAAGTCCCAGAAGCAGAGCAAGGAGTATTGCTGATATCGAGATATACATGAGAGCGACCAATCCGACAAAGCCTATTAAGAGTGTTAATCTCATTTTCCTGCTTATCATTTCTAAAACTTCGTATCTATAACTTTGCAGCAGGGATATATAAATCATGTGCTTGTGGACGACAGGAGACCATCCAGTAAATCATAAATTAAACAAAAGAAATGCCTTATATTTTCAACTAAACAAGCCAACACATCCATAAGATTAATTAGCTCAGCAAAATATATAGCTGTTGTACTACGTAAATACATGATGGTCACAAAACAGGAGATTCTTGAAATCTTAGAGAACTACGATAAAGATAAACTAGCTATTGCCACGGTCTGCTCGCACAGCAGTCTTCAGATCTTTGATGGGGCAAGAAAAGAGGGCTTCAGAACCATCGGGATCTGCATAAATGCGCCGCCAAAGTTCTATGACGCTTTTCCGAAGGCCAAGCCGGACGAATTTTTCACTGTGAAAGATTATAAAGAGATAATTTCAAAAACAGATGAGCTCGCAAGAAAAAATGCCATAATTATCCCGCATGGTTCTTTTGTTGAATACCTAGGAGCAGCTAATTTCAATAAGCTTCATCTCCCCACGTTTGGCAACCGCCGTGTGCTTGAGTGGGAATCTGACCGGGATATGAGCCGGATGTGGCTTGAAGCTGCGGGTATAAAAATGCCCAGGCAGATAAAGAACCCGGAGGATATCGATTCACCTATGATGGTAAAGTATTACGGGGCAAAGGGCGGCATGGGTTTCTTTGTAGTGAAGAATTATTCGGATTTCCAGAAGAGGATTAACCCGGCTGAAAAATACACCATACAGGAGTTCGTTCTTGGAACACGTTACTACATGCATTATTTCTATTCACCTATCAAGCATGAGGGCTATGCATTGAGTAAGGGTACACTTGAGCTCTTAGGCATAGACAGACGCGTGGAATCAAACGCCGATGAGATCTTCAGGATCGGTTCACCCACTGAACTGGCTGAGGCTGAGATATATCCAACGTTTGTTGTAACAGGCAACCTGCCACTTATCGTAAGGGAGTCACTTCTCCCCAGGGTCTTTGAGATGGGAGAGCAGGTTGTTGAGAAATCGCTTGAATTGTTCGGAGGTATGGTCGGTCCTTTCTGCCTTGAGACCGTAGTAACCGACACGCTTGAGTTGAAGGTCTTTGAGATCTCAGCACGCATCGTTGCAGGGACAAACCTGTTTATTTCAGGCTCGCCTTATGCGGACCTGGTGGACGAAGGACTTTCAACAGGACGGCGTATCGCCCGTGAGATCAAGACGGCCCGGGATATGGATTTGCTTTCAGAGGTGATATCATGAGACCGCAAAAGCAGGAATATGATATTATAATCGTGGGAGCAGGGCCTGCTGGCATGTTCGCTGCAGATGAACTTGCGGGAAAAAAGGATGTTCTTATCATCGATCAGGGACACAGTATAGATGAGCGTGAATGTAAGATGAAGCGTCAGGGCATCTGCACCCACTGCAGCCCGTGCGATATAATGTGCGGTGTGGGAGGAGCCGGGACTTACTCTGATGGAACCCTGAACCTCCGGCCTGATGTAGGCGGTGACCTGGCTTTGCAGGTACAAGATCACGAGTATGCCTGGAAACTGGTTGACCATGTAGATAAGGTGTTCGTGAGATACGGTGCGCCTGAGCAACTGTATATTCCCAGAGGAGAAGAGGTTGAACACCTGAAGCGCCGTGCTGCGGCTTTTGGAGCAAGGTTTATTGAAATAACACAGAGACATATGGGGTCTGATAATGCCCAGAGGGTGATCGGCAACTTTGAGAAAGACCTGAAAGATAGAGGCATTGAGTTCCTGCTTAATACTTCAGTGGATGACCTGATTATCAAAAATGATGTCTGTACAGGTGTAATATTAAAAAATGGACTGGAGATAAGATCTCGCTCTACTATAATCTCGCCCGGCAGGGTTGGAGCAACATGGATAGATGAGCTTGTGAAGAAACATAAAATAGGGGCAAAATACGCTCCGATTGATGTAGGTGTGAGGGTTGAGGTCCCTGCGATTGTCATGGACCCGATTACCAGAATTAACCGCGATCCAAAGTTCCATATACAGACAAAGACCTACGATGATTTTGTAAGGACATTCTGTACTAACGAGCATGGTTTTGTTGTCAAGGAAGAGTACGAGGGATTCATAGCTACAAATGGGCACTCCATGAGGAGTATGCAGTCTGATAATACTAATTTCGCTTTCCTTGTGAGGATCGATCTCACAGAACCTATGGAGAACACTGTACGTTATGGCAGATCGATCGCCAAACTTGCCACCACCATAGGCGGAGGAAAACCTGTACTTCAGAGGATGGGCGACCTCAGGCGCGGCAGGCGAAGTACAGGAGAGAGGCTTAAAAAGAACCCTGTGATAAATACGCTAAAGGACGTGACTCCAGGAGATATTTCCATGGCTCTGCCGCATCGTATAGTCACTGATATAAGAGAAGGGCTTGAGGTACTGAATGAGATAATACCTGGAGTAGCATCTGATTCAACCCTTCTGTATGCACCCGAGGTCAAGTTCTATTCTATGCAGGTTCTGGTTGACAGGAATATGGAAACCACGATCAAGAACCTGTTCGCAGCAGGGGACGGCGCAGGTCTGTCGCGGGATATAGTGAATGCTGCGGCTACGGGTGTTATCGCAGGGAGAGGGATTTTGAAGAAAGAGAGTTCTATTCTGCCTCTGAGTACATAGATTAGTAATCTATATATGGATTGACCTACTAATACTGAATACATGGCAAAGACAAAATGGCAAGAACAAATGGGATTAAATGAGAATACTGTTACGGTGATGCTGTACGCTCCTGAGGTTCGGGCGAAAAGATGGTTAAAAGACGCAAAAACACAAGGAAAATCACGAAGCGAATATGTTCAGGAACTGGCCAGCGCCGGGGAGGAGCTATTCAAACAGGATACGGAGCCGATTAATTACTCTGCAACTGATGACGCTGAGAAACTGAGGGCGAGAATTAAGAGCCTTGAACTGCAGCTCATCCAGGAAAGACAGAGAAATGCACAGCTTAACGTTACTCTCGAAGGTCTGACAGATGAGATGATTCTTGAATGTTTGACTTCAAAGAAATTCACGGATATAGATATCATCATTCAGACTATTATTAATCAGCACTTCGGAGCAATGATCATACAGCCGGTGATGGCTGCCTTATATCGCCTGGCAGAACAGGGGCAGGTAGAATATTCACGCAGGATCAATGGATGGAGGCTGATAGCATGAGCGAGCCCGGAACACAGATTTATTCAAATGGTATGCCTGCTCTTGAGGATTATATCAGGCGCAAAAGGATAACAAATAGATCGCTCAGGACAATATCTGAGTATTCCAGGATAGTAGTTCGGTTTTTCGAATGGGTGGGACACAAAAAACCTGAGGAAATCACAGAGAGAGATATCGAGCGATATCTTGAACATATGCAGGATAAAGAATTGAGTCGGAACAGCCAGGCCAAATATATTGAAGCTCTATCATCGTTTTTTAACTTCCTGCATAAACGGCCCGAATACAATGTTAAAATTAATCCTGCTGCCGATCTATCGAGTGAGATAAAGCACGAGAGAAAACCGCGTCCGTCAACAGCAACCTGGGAGAATGTCAGGAAAGCCATCTTATCTATGACGGATCCGCGCGATCAAGCTATTGCAGTTATTGCAGCCAAGACAGGTATGCGGATCTCGGAAATTCTCAATCTTGAAATTCAGGACGTAGATCTTCAGAACGGATTTGCTCTTATTCGTAAGGGAAAAGGCGGTAAATCCAGGAGCATACCGATTGATGATGAAATTATTAAGGTCCTAAAACGGTGGCTCATAATTCGACCAAAGGATATCAAAGATAACCACATTTTCACATCGATCAGAGGAACACACCTGAATAGGGATACAGCAAGGAAGCGTCTTAATGCTGTAGCTATTACTAATGGCTTATCAAATGGAAAAGATTTTACCCAGAAATTTACACCGCATACCTACAGGTCAGTGTTCACTACAGAGATGAGGAATGCGCGCTGCCGTGAGGATATCCTGAGGAGGATCAGAGGGGACGCGCTAAGTGCTGTTGCCGATATTTATACGATTGTGACACCAGAGCAGATTAAAACTGAATATGAGCGGTGTGTACCAAAGTTGGGGCTATAGGTTTTTAATTTTTTGCGCTATTACTGCAACTTAGTTTTCTGTTTTTTTCAGCTTTATAAGGGAGACTAACAATATTAGTAGTATTAATGATTGAAAAAGCATAACAGGATAATGTTTTAGCTTAAATTCAGTCAGGAGAATTAATGACAGAATCCATCGTAAAGAGCGTAAGCTTTGAGCCCAAAACATTTGAGCGGCTTGAGAAAGAGAGGGGCATGGTACCCCGGAGTACCTATATCAACGCAGCGATTCGAAAAGCGCTGGCTGAAGGGCTACCAACTCAACCAGCCAGCGCCGCCAACCGTCCAGATCGGAGGGGTCAGCGGTGATTACAATGCAGGCATCGCCTATAGCCATTTCGCAAACTATAGCGAGCGCGAAAATACATCGTACTTCAAGTGGCCAGGTCCTTGGTGCTGTTCTCTGGATACCTGGTAAGATCCTAGATTCTTGTGTTACTCCAGGACAGAATGAGGTTTCTATCGCCTTTGAAGACAACAAAATGATAATAGTGGCAGCAGCAGAAGAAGCAGAAGCCCGACCGAGCGAGGCCGGGCGGAACAGCGAGCGTATCAACGAAGGCGAGCTCACTTATGTATCACAACGACTTTAAGGGTTATAAAGCTAACTCTTCGCCTGTAGTGTGCCCGGGACGCAGGGAGGCAGAGGCATGAGCACGCCCAACGCCGACATTCTCCTGCAGCAGCGCGCATGGTTGGACAGGCTGCAGGCAATCTCCAGAAAGCCCATCCTCATCAAGGCGATAGAAGGCGCGACACCAGAAGACGCGAGCGACACCGAGGCTATGCTATACAGATGGAATTATTATAAGGACGTATGGGGCCACACCAGACAGCCGATTTATACCAGGCGTATACTCGATAATGAGCTTCTGTTTGATCCTGATGTCAAAGATTGGTCAGTGCTGCACCGCGAGTTCAGCAAAATTGTGAAGCGCTGCAGGATAGATAATATCCCACACCAGTTAAGCTATTCAGGCGGCAACGGTGTACACCTGAGCATATTCTTTTCTGATTTAGACCTTGATGCAGAACTATTTGACAGCGCTAAAACTCTTGATGTCGATTTACTGAAAATCACCAGGCAAGCGCTGCTAAAAACAATTCTTGACAGGAGCCAGGTAACCAGGGACATTATCAAACTGGATGGCAAAAAGATCAATTTCGGCAAAAACAGGTTAGGCTCACAGGTACGGGAATACGGTACTTTAAGGCCGAATGGTAATTTCAAGACGCCCATAGACGATATACCAGCGACAAGGCCGGATCCCGGCAGCTTACCATTACGATTCCCGGATAAACTCGAGTTGTGGGATATAAGCGGATACAAGAACGATATAGAGAGCGCAATCAGGACCGAGATAGAAAAAGCAACTTCTAACAACGAATTTAATATAAACGACCTGGATTTTACCGACACTAAAATCAATCAGTTCCCGTGTATTAAACTGCTGCTCGATAAAGGCAGAGATTCGCAGCGGTATTATGGGGGCGCAAGCATAGCTCTAATGGCTAAAAAGTGTAAATATACGTGGGATGCCATTGAAAAAACGATAGAAAAATTCCTGAAGAAATGTGATGGCCTGACAAAAGATGATATCATGCTGCGGCTAAACAATGTCAAACCGCTGTTCGAACAAGCATATACAGGCACGGGCGGGTATCATTTCTCATGCAAAGAACTTAAAGAAATCTTCGGCGCCGGCTATTGCGATTACTGGAACTGTCCTGTCCGAGACAAGAAGTATAGAGCTGAAAAGGACAGCGCGCCAGAAGATAACGAACCGGCCAGGGTGGATATAAAGAAGGCCGCCATGGAGATCGCAGAACACGGGGATCCACTCAAGTTCATTCTAGACACTCACCAGTCAATCCATGTCGGCGACGTGGAAACGGCCAAAGTCCTGGCATGTTCGATAGGCAGCCAGTCGGTCCTTAACAGCGACGGAATCCAGCCCAAAGGCAGTGGAGAGAGCGGAAAAGGCAAAACCCACTGCTTCAGAGCGATGCTTCATCTTGTGCCTAAGAAGTGGAAGATAGCGACCACATTATCTGATAAAGCTATCTTCTACATGAAGATACCCAGAGGCGCGGTCATATTCTCTGATGATACTATCCTATCCGAGGGCCTGGAAGGGGTGATCAAACGGGCCTCGTCAAACTTCCAGACAGGCGACACACACACAACAGTGGACGCTAACCGAGAAGTTAAGACGCTGACGATACCGCCGCGTATTGTGTGGTGGCTAACGTCCGTGGACGATTCGCAGAGCTCACAACTGCTCAACCGCCAGGTCTGCGTTGAGGTCGATGATTCACCTGATCAGGACCTCAAGGTCATGGAATTCCAGTACAGGCTTGCGAAAGAAGGCACCGAGAAATACCCAGAAAATACTGACGTGTTTATTTGCCGGGAAATAATCAGAGATATCAAGGAGCATGCCCACAAGGTCAGGATCCCTTATGTGGATGCTATCGCCTGGAAGAACCCGGAGAACAGGCGCAACCTGGATATCTTCTTCGACCTGGTAAAGGCATTTGCCGCGATCAGGCACAGGCAGCGACACAAAGACCAGGACGGTTTCCTTATAGCGCATATCAAGGACTATGAGGACGCGGAGCAGCTATACAGGCAGAGAGCTACATCACAGACGACCAAGCTCAATAAAACTGAGATGCTGATCATACAGCACCTGAAAGACCACTATGAGGCCTCCGCCGAAACGCTGCAGAGGGTGGCTAAAATCAGTGCAGGCAGGCTCAGCCAGATCATGCGCGGTATGGACGGAAAATCGGGCATGCTTGAGAAGGTCAAAGGTCTGGCATGCATGAAGGTGGCTGACAAAGATGGAGATGAAGATGCTACCAGAATTTACTACAAAAACGTGTATCAATTGGACGATTTTTGTATATGGGATAGCTATGAAACAGTAGTCGCTCTCGATCGTTCAAAACTCAACGATTTAGCGTTTTATGCACAATTTAGTCATGATTTAGCACTAAAACTAAATCATGAAATCGTTAGCAGTATAATAAAAAATAATAATATATATAATCAATTTAGTGATATAGAGAGAGAGCACACCACAAATATTGGTATGGGTAGTGGTAAAAAAGAAAATGAAAAAATTTCTTCTTCTCTCTCTAAAACAGCTAAAATGGCTAAAACGCTAAATCGTGCTCCTACTGATAACGGTTCGACACTTTACCAGGCGGCTAAATCGTCGGCTAAATCGTCCATAGAGGATAACGGCAAGTCTGATACTGATATGTTGACTGCGCTCAGGAAGCTTCATCCCGGCTTCTTGCAGGCAGCTAAGACGGGCAGGTTAAACAGCCTTGCAAAGAAGGAATACGATAAAGGCAGGACAAAGGACGCTTTCCGCGAGTATTTCATCCACATGCTCCCTGAGTACATGCAGGATAAAGGGAAAGTGGATTTTGCTATCAATGTTCTGGAAAAGGAGCCGGCAGCATGATAAACCGCTTGCATCACTTTGGTTGGGTGATCCAACATTTCGCTGAGTGTGGCTATCAGCTAGATCCTTACGTCATTCCATACCTCGCCCGGCTCCCTAAAGAGGATCTCAATAAACTGTTGGATCTGATAGAGACTAAAGATCCTGATGTCCTGGTAATCACCTATGAGGTAATCAAACAGATCATGGGGTGTACGATCGGATTTATTGACGGTCAGACTTCTAGCGAGGTGAGATCATGACCAACAAGCCATATCACAAAAACGAAGTGCGGCGGAAGTTGAAAAGCGATCCTGACACGCGCTGCAGGTACATTGGGAAATGCGGTATGAATTGTAGAGGCTGTGGCCGGGCAAATTATTTTCTGGGAAATAATCCTTGCAACTCAGTAGAATTAGGAGATCATCATCATGCCTAGAAAATGCACAATATGCGAACATGAACAGAAAGACGAAATCAACACGGCCTTAGTGAAAGGTGAGCCGTATCGTTATATTGCGGAACGTTACGGTACATCAGCAACAACTTTGGTGAGGCACAAGGATCACCTACCCGTAGAGCTGACAAAGGCACAGGCAGCGCAGGAAGTAGCACAGGCTGATACACTTCTGGACCAGGTCAAGCAGTTACAGAGAAAGGCATGGGAGCTGCTCGGCAAGGCAGAGGCAGCAGGTGATCTAAGGACGGCGTTGCAGGGTGTGCGTGAGGCGAAAGGCTGCCTGGAATTATTGGCCAAGCTCCAGGGCGAGCTGCAGCAGGAAGGAACAATCAACATCACTCTGGCGCCGGAGTGGCTGGAATTACGGACGGTCATACTGCATGCCTTAGAACCATTTCCTGAAGCTAAACTCAGGCTTGCAGCTGCACTACAGGAGGTCGGCCATGATCAGAACTGATCTCACAGCTGCATTAGATCCTGTGGCCTTCGCTGCATCGCTGGGGTTCACACCTGATCCCTGGCAGGCTCACGCGCTCAGGTGGAACGGCAAGCGCTTACTGCTAAACTGCTGCAGGCAGAGCGGCAAATCCTCTACTGCAGGGATCCTGGCATTGCACAGGGCCTTGTTTTATCCCGGCTCTCTCATCTTACTTGTGAGTCCATCGCTCAGGCAGTCTAGCGAGCTCTTCAGGAAGGTTCAGGATGCTCTCAGTAAGCTTGAACAGCAGCCTTCACTGCAGGAAGATAACAAGCTCTCTCTCACGTTAGAGAACCGCTCCAGGATCGTTTCCCTGCCTTCCACAGAGGCCACCATACGGGGCTTCTCAGGCGCTGCTCTCATCATCGAGGACGAAGCGGCGCGAGTCGGTGATGAGCTGTATTTTGCTGTCAGACCTATGTTAGCTGTGAGTGGTGGGAAGCTGATCTTGATGAGCACCCCGTTTGGCAAGAGAGGCCATTTCTTCCGCGAGTGGACTGAGGGGCAAGCATGGGAGAGGATCAAAATCACTGCTCATGATTGTCCGAGGATCTCCGCCGAGTTCCTGCAGGAGGAAAAAGCAGCAATGCCTGATTTCTTTTATCAGAGCGAATACCTGGGCTCATTTACTGAAACCGTGGATCAGGTGTTCACGTATGAGCAGGTCCAGAATGCGATATCAGACGACATTGAACCATTGTTAATAGGTGATTAAATGGAAGGGAAAGAAAAATACACAACGTTTAAAAACAATATCATAGGAGTTGATTTAGGTCAGGCGCAGGACTACACAGCCATATGTGTGCTGGAGCAGCGGCAGCCAGCAGATCAGCCGAAGCCGCTATACCTGGTGCGATACCTGGAGCGAGTGGCATTAGGCACACCATACCCGGTGATCATCAATCATGTGGTGCGGATATATAACAGCCTGTGCAAGCTCGCTGATCATGGTAGTGGTGGCGGGCCTGTTCTAGTAATTGACTCTACAGGCGTTGGCCGGCCTGTTTTTGATAGCTTCAAGCAGGCAGACCTGCACCCTGTCGGGATCTCCATACACGGAGGCAGCACTGTTACACGTGAGGGTGATATCTACAACGTACCAAAGCGTGATCTCGCTGGTGTGCTGCAGGTCCTGTATCAGAACGCAAGGATCAAAGTAAGCAGCAGGCTGAAGGACGCGCAGACGTTCAACAACGAATTGTTAAATTTCAAAGTTAAGATCAACATCAAGACAGGTCATGACTCATATGAAGCATGGAGAGAGGGTGTACATGACGATCTTGTGCTATCTGTAGCATGTGCTGCCTGGTATGGTGAGACAACAGGCGATCCGCGCAGGTTCCAAAGCATGGTAGTCAGCAAAAGAAGATGGTAAAATATGTTACAGAACATATCACAGTCATTCAATGACAAATATATTAAAAGAGGTAAATAAGAAATGTTAGACCAAAACCACATAGCACAAAGGTCGCTGAACAGCATAACGAACCGAATAACCGACGAGTTGCGCGAGATCAAGTCAGCACGGTTGCGAATCGAATCGTTAGAAAAACACTACTCAGAGGCGGTTGCATCAGGACAATTGCTTCCGGAAGAACTGCAGGAGCTCGAAAAAAAAACAAGCGTGGAACGCGAGCGCCTGACGGAGAAGGTGTACAGAACACAGAGCATCGTGATCCGCTTGCAGGCAGTCCAGGACGGTGTCCTGTGGCGCCTCCGCGAATCTGAGAGATTGCTTGAAGAGGCAGGCAACATTCGGTTATACTTCTAGTCATTTAATATGACATATGAAAATAAAAAGGAGGTGAAAAAAGCATGAGATACGTAGAATTAGAGGACAACGAGTTGCCGTCAGAACGCCTGGCACGGCTCAACGAAGAACAGAGATCTTTGGAGCTGGCAGTCATGAAGCGTCAGCTCGACAATATTCAGCGCGCCCAGAAGCGCGCGGCAAGGCTATTGCGAGAAGCAAAGTACATGGCTAAACCGTCTGAGTACGATACAGACGAGTTCCCGGCCTTCTCTGCTGCGGATTTTAGCGGCTGAGCATGGGCTGGCATGTGATCACCACTCCGCAGATCCAATGAAGGCGATGCCTGAGGATCCTGGCGGAGTTTGAGGAAAAAGAATAGAGAACAAAAACACAAGTATGAAATCAATAGAGGTAAAAATATGACAGAAGAACAAAAAACAGAGACTATAGCATTGGTAGGAGGGGCTGTGGTCGGCATTGCTACAGTAGCGCCTGACGATACCCCGGCACGGAGGGATAAATAATGACGTCATTATGGAGCATAAGCGATCAAATTCTCGCTAGCAAGCTCAACAAGTCATTCAACACAGGACTTGATGCGAATAAGGGCACACCGACGGCAATAGGAGAGGCGTATCTAGCGACAGATACCAAGAAAATATATTTTTCCACAGACGGAAGCACATGGGATATGATACTGTATGACGATGATGCGGTCTATATAGATTCAAGCGGCAATGTCGGTATCGGGACAACAAACCCTCAAGGCAAGTTACACATTAGTTGGCCCGACGCCAACTACATTTTTACGAGTGATTCTACGAGCGGATACACAAGCACGTTTATGATGGACGACATTGGGTTAAAAATTGGTCATGGCAGTGTTATAAGGGATATTGAGTTCCAGACCAGTTCATTGACGCGAATGACGATTAGTCAAGGCGGCAATGTCGGCATCGGGCTCACAAATCCGGCCGGTCTGCTTGATGTCAACTCAAAGTTCGTGGTTGGTGCAAGCAGCATCACAGGTACGCTTGTGAACGCAGCAAACGGGCTTATTAGTTTTGACAGTAACAGAGACATCCCCCACCTGAGACCGAAAGCAGCATCTGCGAATCTAAGACATAGTCACGATTCTCTCTCATCTGCTGTATCTACTTCCACCTATGAACTTCTTAAGACAATGACTTTTACGTACGGTATTCGTGGTACTCTGCGGATTGCTTTCCGTCTCGTGGGCAGCGGTGGCGGCACATCATACGCAAGAGTGTATAAGAATGGTTCTCCTATCGGCACAGTACAAACCCAAAATGGTTCTACTTCTAGTACCAAAACAGAAGATATTAACGTTGGTTCTCTTAGTTCAGGAGGTACCTTAGAAGTTTGGGGTAGTTCGGATGAATTTGGAGGACAAACAACTGCGGTTCAGGAATTCCGCATATATTATGACAATGCAGCAGACACTGTATTAGTTGGTGGCGTAACAACATCGTGATACTCCATCATCTTTAATCAATGTTTTTTGCGAGCCTCTGCTCACCAATCCCTGCGGAAACCACAGCCCTTTTTTACTTTTTAACACCTATCTGAAAGCATGCATCCTTACCGCGTCATTCAGGGTGAATCGAATTTAGACCGCAAAGCACGTCTTGAATCATGGGAACGGCAAGTCCTGGAACGAAAGGGCGAACGCAGGCGCGCTGTGATCAATCGCTTAAATGGTGAAGCATGATTTACACATGCACAGGCACGCGTCAGCGAGAGGTAGAGCGACAGGCAGCCGAGATCCTGAGTAACCTGGAGCAGCAGGGCGGTGGATACAATTACCAGCTCAGTGTGATCAAGACCTCGCGCACCGAATGGACCGGGTCGCTTATCGTGGGATTCCACAAAGACAAAAGCAAGTGATCTACTGCAGTAAGTATTTCCTGGGAAATAATTGTTTTTCATTCTTTTCACACTGTTAGAAAGTATATTGCTCAGGATGCGATATGGGCGCTTTTTACCACGGGAGCATGATTGTATCGTCAGGCTGTAGAACGCTTGAAAGCTTTTAACGGCAGCCTGGAAGAAATTGATTTTGAGGGGTGCCTGAGTGATGGCCAGGTTCTGGTTATTGTGGTGGTTGATGAGGTGGAGGGCATTGCTACCAGCCATTCCACAGGTATCAGACCATGTCCTGCCTGGAGATCATGCAGTATATCGCATCCTGGAGGCTCAGCTGTGTAAATGCTCTTTCAAAATGCAGCTTTTTGAGACAAAATTAAAAAATAGTACCCTCTTCGCGCAACCGCTTTTCTATTTCATAGGCATCCATGATGCATTTGTTGCAATCGCCTTTGCAATTAGGATGCAAACGTCTACAGACGTGATCCATGTCCATCATGATTTTTATGATCCCTGCTTCGGCTTTCCTTCTTCCAGGATCTGCAGCGCAGTGTCTATCTTTGCGTTCAACCGCACAAGGATATCGTGGTCTTCTGTGGTCATGCTGTTGGCTCCTGTTTCGGCTTTTCAATCTTCTTGATGTCGATCTCAATGTAATCGTCCTTTTGCAGTCCTTCGATATCCCACACTTCTTTAGGAATCACAACACGCCTTTGAGTTGCGTCTTTTATTTGAATTATCGTCTTTGTCATATTCACCATTTTAAACCATATTTCACCATAAAGTATATAAGCATTGTGTAGAATAAAGACATTGTGGTGAAATTCACCATATATGAAAGTAATCACTGCCTGTCTCTCACCAAAGATACCAGGCAGCGGTTACACCAATGGAGGTATAACGAAATGAATAACGTAAGCGAAGTAAAAAAGGCTTTCCGTGCTGCACGGATAGCAGGCGAACAGATGCTTTCTCATGGCAGAATAACATGGGATGATTTCTCAAATACAATGCGCGGCTATGAGATCGAGCTGGAGGGCATGGGGGTGGATCTGTGACCTCTCATTCTTTCTCTCAGCTCATGCGTGAAGGTGCAACTAAAGCAGACCTCATGCAGCACTTTTGCTTGAATGAGGAGCAGTACGAGCGCGTGGTTCTATGTGTTGAGAGGATCCGCAGCGAACAGGAACAGAAGCAGAAAAAAGAAGAAGGGAGGTGAGGCAATTGGGTGAATTCCACGATGTATTCAAAGAGGCCCAGAAGCTGCCTGCAGGAGCGTTCCAGGATTGGCTCTGCCGTGCATACGGTTCAATGGGCGCAGCTCTGGAGGATGCTCCTGCACCGTCGAAGGGCAACACGCTGAGATACCTACGGCGGTCTATCACAGAGCTCTGCGAGGAATGGAAGAAAGAGAAGCAGTATGGCGAGCACGACGAAGAGCAGGAGAGATCATGAACACACTCACAGCCCAGGAAGCCACCATTTTGTTAAAGAACCTGGCCAAGTACGACTTGACAGATTTAGAGCGCGAGGCGATTAGCATGGCCGTGACGGCTATCACAACCATCGAGAAACTGGCAAGCGAGGAAGTGACATGAAAATACTTTCTGCCGATGAAGCGGTTATACTGCTGGAAAGCATGAGCGCCAAAGACGTAACACCACACGAGCGAGCGGCGCTTGGTATGGCTGTCCGTGTGCTCATGAAGGATCGTGGAAGCGGAAGCGAGGCCCCCCCACCACCACAAACGCAGTTAAAGTTACCGAAGCAATACGCGCAGTTCTGGCAGGAGCTGCAGAGGATCTACGAGCTCTCAGACGAGGACATGGATCAAATCGTAACAGAGCAGATGATCCACTACCTGAACCTGATGCATGACGAGCTGTCAGCAGTGCCTGTGATCGGTATAGACCGCGAGAGTATCAAGGAATCGATGAGCTTGAAGCTGTGAATGTGAACGTAAAGCCGTGCTGTCGTGCAACCTGGCTTCTTTTTTTTACCGTCCCCACCTTCGTTGGCCAGGCACGAAAGCAGCACGGTTTAGTTTTTCTTTTCTTCTTTTATTTGCCGGGAAATAATCGGGAACGAAGCTGAAAATAATCTTTTGAAAAACAACATACATTGACTAATCTATATATGGATTAATGAACTATGAGTACATAGACAGCTTTGTTATTTTATCTCCCTCTATATGTTTCTTCTTTCCTTTTCTTTTATCCTCCTTCTTTGTGCTGCTGATACTGTCCTTGAGAATAAACCGCTCATTGTTATCATCTGTTTCAGGGATGCTATTTAATTTTGTCTCTTTTTCTGCTATTTCGTTATAATTAATTTTAAAATCATTGCTTATAAAATGGAGAAAATCACTGACCTCTATATATCCTCTATCATTTAGAAGATTATTTAATACATCAGCCGGGTCTAAAACATTGATTGCTCCCAGATAAACAAGATCTTTCTGATAATTTGTATAATTGGTACTTGATTCCCTCAGGACAGGTATTACGAATATTTTCCTTCCAAGTTGAACAGCATGCTGCACTGCAATTGATGTCCCTGTTTTCTCTTTAACCTCGGCTGCAATTACAGCCTTACTCAAACAGCTAATGAGTCTATTTCTTTCTTTTAACCTGAGATCCTGACATCCAGCACCCGGCGGTGATTCTGAGATTAGGGCGCCCCCATTATTGACTATGTCTTTTGATAGTTCATCATTCTCGGATGGGTATATCTCATCGACCCCGCTACCTAATACTGCTATTGTCCTTCCTCCTCCATCCAGTGCGCCTAAATGTGCTGCAGTATCGGCTCCCCTGGATAATCCACTAATAACAATATATCCATTCTCAGCAAGGGTTTTACCACAATCTCTTGTCAATCGGTTCCCGTGATGGGTAATATTTCTGGCCCCTGTAATAGCAACATTCTTATTAATATCTTCTGGTAGTTCTCCTTTGATATACAACACAGGAGGTGGGTCTTTTAAATCTTTAAGTACGCCTGGATACTCTTCATCAAAAATGCAGTATATCTGAATACCCTTCCCTCTTGCCAGATTGATGGATGAGGCATACTTCTTCTTATCAATAGATTTTGATTTTAAGATATTATTAACTACTTCACCTCCGCCAATTATATCCTCAAGTTCTGATCGGGGACTCTCCCAGATATCGTCTATGGATTCAAATCTACTATTTAATTTTAAAATTATCTCAGAACCAACCTGTTCTATATCCTGAAGTATTAAGCAGTCAAGTAGATCAAGCATTATATACATTGATAAAAGTTATGAAATATATAGTTATCAATCTACGATTATGCGACCATGCGGCATGAAAGGATGGCTTGAGCAACTGTATTCAAAAGTTCCGGTTCTATTGAACGTGTAATTCCATGTATCTCTCTTATCCAGTGGCGGTGATGTGATATCATCTACATTTATTATGTGCTGTGCACTATCCATATTCTTCCATATCACAGTCGTATTTTTTATTACCCTCCACTCAGGTGGATTAAATGATGAACCTTTTATTTCAACATAGACTGTAGTAGGCTCAGAGATCGGGAACTCCGGGGTAATCTCAGGAGTAGTTATCGGTGTCTGATCCACGGTGGTGTTTGTCACTGGTTCTGTTTCCAGATAAACGCAACCTGACAGGGCTGCAATCAACAGGGATAAACACAGTACCCATATTTTAACCATCTATATCACCTCAATATCTCAATCCGGCTTATTAAAAAATCTGAGTTTAACATCATCTATAATCCCGCAATCCTCTGCATATTTAAAATAAAGCCGAAGGCTCTCTACACTATCTGCATCAAGATCATAATTCAATGTATGTAGGTATTCTCGCATAAATCCGCAATCAATATTTTTCTCATTGGCTATATAATTAGCTATTTCATTAATGTTTTTATAAGCATATTCCTTTGATTCAAGAAGTGCTTTCAGCACACCTTTCACCTTATCTGGATGGTGTATTGCGAAGTCCTTCCTGACGACCCATAATGCATAAACCATTTTTTTACCTGTGATCTTCTTCCATTCGTTGCCCAGATCTGCAATAATACGATATTTTCCTATGGCATGAATCGCGCTATCGCCAATCAACAGAGCCGCATCCCCTTTCTTCAGCATCAGATCGATATCTGTCCCAGAACAGTGCTTGATTTTAACATCTATGTCCTTAAGCGAGAGTATAATTCTGACCAATGTAGCCGAACTCGCAGTTGTTTCGGGAATGCAGAGTGTTTTTCCCTCAAGATCCGAGAGCTCAAGCTTTCCATTTGAGCATATCAATACACTCTTAGTGAAATCATTGGATGTAATGGAAAGGTCAGGCAGTATCAGGAGATCATCTCGTTTTCCGTACATGATCGAGGAGATGGGGCTGATATCAAGTTCGCCTTTGAACAGCCTGCGCGCAAGTTCGACCGGGTGTGCCTGCGTAATGCTGATATCAGGTACTTCTATCCTGCCGTGCTCAATGGCGTAATAGGGGAAATCGCAGTTAGCAAAAGCGATCTTACCAAGATGGATCATAATCTATTAGATTTGGAATAGCTGTATATATTAGTTTGTTGATGATATGCATAATGAAAGATGCAGTTAAACAGGTCAGGGATGGTGTCATACTTGACCTTGAGATCTCACCAGGTGCGAAAGAGACTGATGTGAGTGGATATAACCCATGGCGCAAGCGTATAGAGATCCGATTATCAGAGAGAGCAGAGAAAGGAAGAGCGAATGACCAGCTTATATCGTTTTTATCAGGTCTGTTGAATGTTAGCTCCAGAAATATTCAAATAGTCGCAGGTTTAACCAGTAGTCGAAAATCTGTGAAGATAATCGGAGTAAGGGCTCAGGAGATTTTGAAGGTTTTAACTGAAAGATGAATATTAAAACACTCGAAGATATTGAACGTCTTGAAAGCATAGAAGAAATTATTTTAGAGCTTAAAACACTTGCTGACAGCGGGGCGATCATTGTAGTTGAGGGAAGGCGGGATGTAGAATCGCTGCGGTCTCTTGGAATAAAAGGTGATATAAGGCTTGCCTCCCAGCAGCCATTGCTTGAATTCACAGAACTGTTATCAAAGAGTGGGAAGGAGATTATTCTATTGACAGACTGGGATAAAAAAGGTGGTATAATGGCTCGGAAGATAATCTATTATCTTCTGACCGATGGTATTATGCCAAATACAGATATACGCTCAAAGATACGGAATCTTGTGAAAAAAAGAATTAAAGATGTTGAAAGCCTTAATAATTACGTTAATAAGCTAAGATACGAACTACAGGATAAAAAATAGAAATTCACAAAAAATTTAGAACCACAACGTTTTTAAGGGAATTCATACTATTATAAGGTGACTTGCATAGGTGCAATTAGATATTCATCAATGCAAATAATCATCCAGAGAAAAGTAGTTAGATATTTATAATTACGCAAAATCAACGTACAATTGTGACTTGATATTACAAAATTGAATGTCATTTCCAGTTCGAGATGAAAAATAATGATGGCAAATACTAATGTAGTACTCATTAGTTATACTATAAAGGATGCCATAACTGGCCTGCCAAGCACAGGCTAACAGAGTTTTTTTTCTAACTACTATTCGAAGGGAGGGTACATTATATGCAAAATTCAGATACAACAAAATATATCATTCATGCTAGAATAAAAGCTGACGGAGTCATAGAGCGCCCGGATGTTATCGGTGCGATATTTGGACAGACAGAGGGTTTGATCGGTGCCGACCTTGACCTGAGAGAGCTCCAGAGGAGCGGCAGGATAGGAAGGCTGGAGGTTAACATTAAGTCAAATATGGGAAAATCAATAGGGACAATAGAAATACCATCAAGCCTTGATAAGGTTGAGACAGCAGTCCTTGCATCCAGTCTTGAGACTATTGACAGGATAGGGCCATGCATTGCCAACATCAACATCTCAAAGATAGAAGATGTTAGGACCTCAAAAAGAAAAAAAGTCATAGAGCGCGCAAAGCAGATCCTCCATGAAATGTTCGATGAGATGCTGCCTGAGAGCCAGGAGATTACAGATGAGGTGAGGCAGTCCCTAAGGATCGAGGAGATCACAGCATACGGGAAAGAGAATATCCCCATGGGGCCAAATGTCATTGATTCAGATGCTATAATTGTAGTTGAGGGTCGTGCAGATGTGTTGAATCTTCTGCGGTACGGGATCAAGAATGCCATTGCAGTAGGCGGGACCAATGTGCCTCAGCCTGTAATAGAATTATGCAAGAAAAAGACTGTCACAGCTTTCACGGATGGTGATAGGGGAGGAGAGCTGATAATCAAAGAGCTACTTCAGGTTGCGGATGTGGATTATATTGCCCGCGCGCCTGATGGGAAGGGAGTTGAAGAGCTTGTGCAGAAGGAGATCCTGAAGTCATTAAGGCAGAAAGTACCTGTTGAGCAGGCACTTGATTATTACCAGGTCAGCAAAAAGAGAAGAGTTGCAATTGTAGAAGCAACAAAGAAGAAGATTGGCGGAAAGAGCGAACATGTGGTTTCTGAGGAAATAGAGCTGTCACCTAAAGAAGAGCTTATAGTGTTAGAACAGATTGCTGAGCATGACAGACCTAAAATAAGTGAAGAAATCAGAGAAGGTAGAGAGGAGATAGAAAAAGAGGAGAAGGAGAGTATATTCCAGGAACATATCGAGCAATTGAGCGGAACCCTGAGCGCGCGCCTGCTCGATGAGAGCAATAGCATCATAAATGAAGTGCCAGTCCGCGATCTTGCAAGTGCATTGAAGGGATCCAACGGCCATGTCACAAGTGTGGTATTTGATGGCGTGATAACCCAGAGGATAGTAGATATTGCATCAGCAAAAGGAATAGTAAATCTAATCGGTGCGAAGATGGGAAACGTGGTAAAAAGCCCGGCATCAATGCATATTGAGGCATCAAGTGAACTGTAGGGATTAAGATGTGGATAGAACCCTATCCAGATTTCAATCCCAAAAGACCTCTTTTCATATGCATTCTTGCTAACACAGAGACTGCTAAAATCCCGAATATCTCAGCGGCAGGAAAATCCCCTGAACTTACTGATTATACACCTGCTGCCGATGCAGAACTGGTTGAAACAGGCAGGCCGATCAGCATCAGTGAGCCGGCGATGACGCCATCTGGTGCTCCTACTCCTGCAGTACTGACCAGGGCATCAATGCTCCTTACCGGGATTCCATGTCTTTTTATCAACTCAGGGCTGAATGTTCGGCCCAGGATACCTGCTATAGATATTAATGCGCAGCCGGGTGGAGATATTCGAGATGGACATGCAGTTGCAGGGGTTACCGACATATACAAAAAATCAGAAAATTTTGGCAGGAAGATCGCAAAACTCTCGGATTTTGTGATAATAGGTGAGAGCGTGCCTGGTGGAACTACAACAGCCATGGGCGTGATGAGAGCCCTTGGCTATGATGGTAAAGTTTCATCCAGTTTTCCCGAAAACCCGCTTTCCGTTAAGGATAAAGTGGTAAGCGAGGGGATGAGGAGATCCGGGATCTCTTTTGGCAGTTTAAAGAATAATCCTCTTCGTGCTATCGAATGTCTTGGCGATCCCATGATGGCAGCAGCAGCCGGACTTGTAGATGGGCTTTGTACAAAAACAGTCCTCGCTGGAGGGACTCAGATGATCTCTGTCCTGGGTATAATAAAAGCTCTTGGATTGAAGAGGGATGTCTCAATAGCTACCACCCGTTATGTTGCCAGCGACCCAAGTGCCAATTTTAGGGAAATGGCGGATATCCTGGGCTACCAGGCATTTGTCTCTGATCCGGGATTTGGAAGCTCAAGGCTCAGGGGACTTCGTATGTATGAGAGGGGTGATGTAAAAGAAGGAGTAGGTGCAGGCGGTGCCATGTTTGCTGCGGCAATGATGGGTTTTTCTCAGAAAGAATTCAGGGAAAAAGTGGAAGAAGTATGCGATATCATTTTCTCTATTTCATAATATCCTTATCGATCTCAACAACAAGCTGCTTCATTTTACTGTACCATTCATCTATATTCTCAAGAACCATCTCTTTCATCTTACATGGATCAAGTGCTATATACTCGTAATAATAACCGCCTGAGCTGATTGTTCTGGTTTCGCGGCGGACAAGACCACATCCTGCCAGACTCTGCAATGACCTGTAAGCCGTGCTTCGCTCCCTGTTCAGAAGCTCTCCAAGATGTTCAGCAGTCATAGGGCCTTTTGCTACAAGTATTTTATAGGCATCGATATCTATATCCTTAAGTCCAAGGATACACTTTGCGATTTCCTCGCATTTGAAGTCGCCCCGGATCATTTCAGGGATCGATCTTGGCATGGTAACCTCATATTCTATTGTTTTACAAAAACCGGATTCCCGGTTTTTGCACATTTTATACAAAACCAATCTTAGTACCTGTAAACTTAAATACCTTGTCAACACACCAATTCAAAACCATCAAAATCATTATATTTACCTCATTACAATTATGCGTATGCACGCTTTAAGCGTGAGGTGTGAATATGGCTTTAGAAAACGCAGTAGTAGGATTGATTCAATTGGTTATTGCCATTCTACTGGCAGTAGTTGCCCTGTATATTGGCTTTTCTGTATTAAGAAAGATAACCAAAGGAATGAACGAAGAAAAGGAAATTGCTAGTGGTAATGTTGCGATAGGCATTCTTGTCGCATCAGTATTTATCGCGATAGGTCTAGTAGTGCAATCTGGAGTTGCGGGAGTTTCTATAGGGATATCCAATGCTCTGGCAGGCGATATATTCTCTTTAATAGCAAGCATAATTCAATTAATACTTGGAGTAGTACTTGCTATAGCTGCTATCTATCTTGCGATAAATATACTTGATAAACTGACCAAGGGAATAGATGAATTTGAAGAACTCAAGAAAGGAAATGTTGCGGTTGCACTGGAGATGGCTGGAGTAATAATAGCGGTCGCAATTATTATTCAGGCAGGTGTATTAGGAATAACATCCGCATTAATCTAGGTTATACCATTTTTATTAAATTTTTAATAATATTTTATATTTACCATTTCTTTTTCAGCCAGAGCAAGTATCCTGGAAAGCAGTTCATCTCTTCTCTGCATATGAATTTGCTGTTTGAAATGCATTATTTTCTCGAACACTTCCCTTCCCACGATATCATCAAATCCTTCCCTGACCTGGATGATCACAGACCCTGTCGGTACTGCTGAATCCTCAAGTATGCAGTCCAGGTCACCATCCGTGATCCCTATAACAGGAACGCCAAATCGTACAAGTATATCTGCCGTTATCGCTGTAGTATCGTCTCCTACTGTTATGACAAGATCTGCATCTTTTATAAGTTCAAATGTGGATTCTGCGCAGTGGTCGATGATAGCTATCCTGCCCGATGTTCCTGGCTGTATATTTTTTATCCTTGTTCTATGCCGGGTTCGCCTTATGTTTCCTGTCTTGACCTTTGCAGTGAACAGGTCGATTCTCCTGTTCTCAAGCTTCTCAAGTCCGTGAGGTTTTATTCTTACTCCCCTGAGCTCAATTACCTTACCGTCCTCACATACTATTTCAGGTGCATCGTGCGTGGCATATCCGATAACTACTCCCTCAAGGCGTATGTTCTCACCGCAAAATACCCCGCATAGCCTGCGGATGATCTTATTACCTTCAAATCTGATATCCAGTGGCATAGAGCTACAGTATTCGATGGGCAGGTCATAATTCTCATAATATCTGGTAAGTACATTTTTTACATACCCGGCATACTCTGCAGCCCGCTGGTTATAGTAGATTATCCTGCCGCCAGAATCCGGGCTCTCGATATGGACAAGCGGCGGGAGATCTGAATCAGGATCAGGATGATCAAGCTTCGATGCTATGATACGCCCGAAATGCCGCCCTGTTTGTGGTGTTTTACCCTGGTTTAGAAGTATCGCAAGGTCGATACTATCCTTTAGTGCTATGATGGTCTCACTTGGTGTGAGCCCCTGTGAGATATCGATTATATCCTCAAGCCCGGCATCCAGCACAGCAGTCCGCCCCATCGTTCCGCCAAGCTTTACTATGATCTCATGTTCCTGCTTGAATATTCCGATTATTCGCTCTGCTGAGCCTGTATCAATGATCTCTGGACCGTGGAGTATGATTCCTATACGCATATGTTTTAAATTAGGGTAAAGTATTTATGTATCAGGGATAATCATATTAATGGGGAAAACATGGTAGATGGTATGACACTGACGAATATAATCCTTTTAATCATTGCTGTGATCATCGCTTTTTATGTATTCGGGTTTTTATTAGCATCGATAGGTCTAATTATAAGATTGATTCTCTTCATACTAGTTGTATATATTATATACCTGCTTTTAACAAGGCTATTATGATGTATCAACTAATCTGAATACCTTTTTCTGAGGAACTGGTGCACTACGAAGATGACAATCCAGAAGATAATGGCACCCAGCAATGCTCCCTGCCAGTCAATAGAACTATGGTCTGCAAAATATCGTAACAGTATAAGGATAATAAAGTACAGAATAGATGCAGCAATAGCTGTGAAGAAGGGGCTTTTTTTATTCATTTTTTAACCCATTTATTAAGTTAGTATAGAAAAATCTTTCCATGCTTTTTGTAGGCTCACAGTACTGCATCTAAAAATATATATGTAGCCAGCCCTATCTGGTATGGTTAATAGAATAGTGCTGAATAGGATGTTATAATGACGAAAAAGATTAAACTCTCTGAACTTGGAAGCCTGTTAGGGGGTCTTGATATTGAAGCCCTTGAGGGAGTAAAGATAGAAGGCGATGTAGAGCTGGATCTGGGACATATGCTAAACCCGCAGATGGCATATGCATTAGGGCATGAGGCCGCCCAGATTGCTCATCACCTAATAAACATCTCCAGGATTCTTGGATATCCAGTTGATCAGATGTTTAGTGGGACAGCAGCGAAGCCGATCAGGCCCAGCAGGTTAATTGAATCAAAATTCAGTGTGGGTAGAATGGAGGAATGGAAGACACCTATACAGGAGGTCACACTTGGAGCTACTTCATCTGACGGCGGTTCACGCAGTAGCACTGTAACACTCGGAGGAGAGCATGCTCTTCCATATTATTTTGACAATCCAATGCCTCACCGCAACTACATAACAATGGATGTCTTTGATATGCCGATAAACATGGCAAAAGCGGTCAAATCCAACTATGAAGATGTTATCAACAGCCCCTCTGAATGGGCAAAGAAGGTTGTGCGCGACTTTGGGGCAGATATGGTTACAGTTCACCTCATCAGTACAGACCCGAATATAAAGGATACCTCTCCTGCTGAGGCCGCAAAAACAGTGGAAGAGGTTCTCCAGGCTGTGGATGTGCCGATCGTGATCGGCGGCTCAGGCAATCCTGAGAAAGACCCGGTTGTATTAGAGAAAGCAGCCGAGGTGGCTGAAGGTGAGCGCTGCCTGCTTGCATCTGCAAGTTTAAATCTTGACTATGCGCGAATAGCAGAAGCAGCCAAGAAATATAATCATGTTGTGCTCTCATGGACCCAGCTTGAGATCAATGCACAGAAAGAGCTAAATCGAAAATTGATGAAACAGTGCGGTGTGGCACGGGAGAATATTCTGATGGACCCAACAACTGCTGCGCTTGGGTACGGTCTGGATTATGCTTATACAAATATGGAACGGATAAGGCTTGCAGGCCTGACAGGCGATGCAGAACTCAATTTCCCTATGTCAAGCGGTACTACCAATGCATGGGGTGCACGCGAAGCCTGGATGGTGGCTTCACCTCTAAAGGAAGACTCAGACTGGGGGCCGCGGGAGTACCGGGGTCCGATATGGGAGATAATCACAGGATTGACTCTATCGCTTGCAGGGAACGATCTATTCATGATGATGCATCCCACAGCAGTCCAGGTATTAAAAGAGATTACCCAGACACTGTACGGCTCAAAGGAAGCTGAGCCTACAAATATCGATAACTGGATAACGGCGGTGATATAATGAAACTGAACAGTCCACTTCAGGTCTACAAATACCTGCCTCAGATAAACTGTGCCGAATGCGGTGATGCAACATGCATGGCTTTTGCTGCACATCTGATCGACAGATCCAAAAAGCTGGAGGATTGTCCCCCATTACTTAAAGATGAGTTCAAGAAAAAATATCTGGAACTTGAGTCGCTTCTTGCCCCGGAGGTTCGTGAGATCATAGTAGGCAGGGGAGAGCATGCTAAGAAAATAGGCGGGGATGATGTTTTGTACCGTCACCAGTTGACATTTTTTAACCCGACAACGTTTGCCTATGATGTCTGGGACACAATGGCTGAACAAGAACTTGTAGACAGGATAAATAATATCGCAAACTTCAGGAAATTCTATGTTGGAAAGTTCTTAAAGGTAGATATGGTTGCAGTGAGGTGCGTCTCAGGAGATGCCCTTAAGTTTGCCAGTGCGGTAAAAAAGGTCAGTGAGACAACAGAACTTCCTCTTGTGCTCTGTTCTTTTGACCCGGCAGTACTGAGGGCTGCGCTTGAAGTTGTAAAGGATAAAAATCCGCTTATATACGCTGCAACAGAGAAGAACTGGGGTGAGGTGGCAGAACTTGCATTAAATTATAAAGTTCCTGTCGTTCTGTCCTCATCTGATCTGGATAAACTTAGGTCGCTTGCACTGACATTTCAGGAGATGGGAATAAAAGAGCTTATACTTGATCCGGGTACGTATCCTCAGGGGAAGCAATTAAAAGAGACCTTTGAGAGATGCATAAAGCTTCGCCGCGCAGGGATAAAAGAGGGGCAGAAGGACATTGCTCTCCCGATTATGGCCCTTCCCCTGAGCGCATGGCTTGTATATAATGATGCGGTCACAGCCTCTTACTGGGAGACAGTTCTTGCTTCTGTTTTCATAGTCAGGTACGCTGATATAATGATCCTTCACGGCCTTGAGCCGTATGCCATGCTGCCACAGGTGCACCTGCGGGATACAATATATACAGATCCCAGGACGCCTGTAAAAGTCGCTCCCGGGGTCAATGAGATCGGCTCACCGACAAAGGATTCGCCTGTGATAATCACAACAAACTTTGCTCTCACCTATTATACAGTAGAGAGCGATCTTTCCTCCAATAAGATAAACTGCTATATTGCAGCAGTGGATACCGATGGCATAGGGGTTGAAGCGGCAGTAGCAGGCGGACAGCTAACTGCAGCCAAGATAAAAGATACCTTTCAGAAGGCTGGCTTTGACTTCAAGGAAAAGACAGACCACAGTACACTGATACTGCCGGGTCTTGCAGCACGGCTGCAGGGAGATGTTGAGGATGTGACAGGACTGAGAGTAATGATCGGCCCACCTGATTCAGGACGCATTCCTGGATGGATGGAGAAAAACTGGCCTCCTAAACCAAAATGATCCTGTTAACATCAGGAATCATCAATAATATCTATATACTTTAAGAGTGTAAATATATTCGTCACTATTTAGTCAAGGAGGCTATAAATATATGGTTGACGAAAAGTTAGCAGAGCTTGTAAAAACATCAAAACCATCTGTTGCTGTTGTCGGGCTTGGTGGTGCAGGGTGCAATATTACGACTTGGATAGCAGAGAAAGGAATGGCAGGCGGTAAGATAATCGCAGCTAATACTGATGTAAATCACCTCAGTACAATGAGTAAAGCTGATAAGCTGATTTTAATTGGCGAAAAATTATGCAAAGGACACGGATGCGGCGGATATCCTGAGATGGGTGCCCAGGCAACCAAAGAGAATATATCAGAGATAAAAACTGATCTTGAGGGAACAAATCTGGTATTCCTGGTTGCTGGATTAGGCGGAGGAACAGGCACAGGAGCAATACCTGTAGTTGCTGGAGTGACAAGAGAACTCGGAGCACTTACAATCGCATGTGTCACGATTCCTTTCAAGATCGAGCAGTACAGAAGAGAAAAAGCAAGAGAGGCGATACAGGCCCTCACAGAGAGCTGCGACTCAACGATCGTGATCGATAACTCAAAGTTGAGGGAAGTAGCAGGGAATCTACCATTAAAAGAGGCACTTGCAGTTGCAAACGCACTGGTAGGCGCATTCGTAAAAAATATAACTGAAACGATCACCCAGCCAAGCCTTATCAACCTTGATTACGCTGATCTGCGTGCGGTCATGGAGCGCGGCGGGATATCCTCGATCGGAATCGGTGAAGGCGACGGAGAGGACAGGGTAACAAAAGCTGTCTCTCAGGCGCTGGCTGTGCCGTTACTTGATATATCCGATATGTCTGCCACATACGGTGTGCTCATACACATCGTTGGAGGCGAGGACATGACGCTTGAGGAGGTCGCAGTGACAGGCGAGTTGATCATGGATAAGGTACCCAATACAAAGAGAGTTATCTGGGGCGCAAAAGTGGATGACCAGCTCACAGGCAGAGTACGTGTAATGGCAGTCCTGACAGGTGTTAAGAGCCCGTTCATGGAAGGCGAGTAAAATATTTTAAGTGATGTGAAGGATCACATCACATTCTACTATTTTTTCCAAGAAAATCCAGCAGTATCTCTTCAAGCTGTTGTTTGTTTGAATACGATCTAGCAATAATATATTTGCTTGTATTCCCAAGAACCATAGCCGATACTTTGGCTCCTTCTTCATACACGCAGAGCACAGGTTTTTGGTGATTAACGGCGTGGCATATCTCATAGCCGACACCTGTCGATGGAACTGTGACCTCGGCGATCACACAATCGCTCTCTTCGATCCAGGTCGTATCTTTCTTGAAGATTGCCTGCTCTGTCATTTTGGCTTCAATTCTTTCAAGATCCTGCAAGGCTACATGCTCGCTTATAATCATGTAATTATGGGCTTCTAAGAAGCGGATAATATACTCATATGTGGAGATCAGTTGCCGACCTCCTCTTATGGAACCTGCAAAGAATACCTTCATTAAAACTCATCTTTATTTGCAGAAACAATATAGATATCTTTTTATCGAAAGCCTGTGAACATATCAAAACCTTTATACATAAGGCATACTAAATGAAAAAAGGTGATAATTATGGTAAAAATGCCTCCTGAGATAAGAGATGTCGTTGAAAAGCAAAAACCCCTTCCCATAGCCACCGCGGACAAGGGTGGGGTGCCCAATGTAGTATTCGTTACCATGTGGAAGATACTGGACGATGAAAACATAATGTTCGTGGATAACTTTTTTAACAAGACACGAAAGAACATAGAGGCCAACCCCAATATGGCGATCGTGGCGTATGATGGTGATGCCAAGAAATCATACCAGATAAAAGGAACGGTGGATATTGAAGAGAAGGGAGATCTATTTTCAACCGCCAGGGCGATGGCAGATTCCAAGAAATTACCAGGAAAAGCGGCCTTTATCTTTCATGTGAAAGAGATATATGATGCGACATACGGACCCAATGCAGGAAAGAAGCTCGCATAAAACCTTTTTCATTTTTATACAGGATTGTCACAGAAAAGAGCGGGGATAATCTACCATCCCGATTATTTAAAGCACGATACAGGTTTACATCCTGAGAGAAAAGAGCGCTTAGTATCAATAATCGCCCATCTTGAAGAAACAGGACTGATGGAACAACTGGATCTTATAGAGCCAAGATATGCAGATCCAAATGAGATCCAGTATATCCATACACCTGAGTATATCAAAAAGGTAAAAAGATATTCTGAGCTGGAAATTTCACTTGATCCTGAAACTATCCTGAGAAAAGACTCATACAGCGTCGCGTTGCTTGCGGCAGGAGGCGCAATAACGGCTGTTGATGCCGTGCTTGCTGATAGAGCCGAGAGTACGTTCGCACTTGTAAGACCGCCTGGCCACCATGCAGAGCCCGATAGGGGGATGGGGTTCTGTATCTTCAACAATATTGCGATTGCTGCACGCCATGCGCAGAAAAAGGGGAAAAAACGGATATTGATCGTGGACTGGGATGTTCATCACGGTAACGGGACGCAGGATGCGTTCTATGATGATCCTGCTGTACTGTATTTCTCGACCCACCAGTACCCGCATTATCCTGGAACAGGATGGCTGGATGAGGTCGGGACCGGGGAAGGAACAGGTTATAATATAAATGTACCTCTGCCAGCAGGGACTGATGATACAGGATTCATTGCCGCGTTTGAGGAGATACTTGTTCCTGCAGCGCTTGAGTTCAGACCCGATATAGTGCTTATATCAGCAGGACAGGATGCAGGCACCGATGATGGACTGGCCTGGATGAGGATGAGCGCAGGTGGTTTTGCAAGACTTGCATTTATCGTAAAATCAATAGCTAAAGAGAGCAATGTGAAAATAGCGGCCGCACTTGAAGGAGGCTATGATCTTGAACTGCTTGCCCGGTCTGTTGCGGCTATAATAGAAGTTTTTATGGGAAAAGAACCGGATATGAAAGGACCGGTTAAGCCCAGTCCGCAGGTGAGAGCGCGGTTAGAACAGATAAAAAAAATCCAGAGCAAATACTGGCATCTTTGAATTCATCAGGCTCCGATAGATTAATATGTGAAAAGTTAGTATTAACACCAGAAGCCCGGTAGTGTAGCGGTCAATCATGCGAGGCTCTGGATCTTGCGACCAAGGTTCGAATCCTTGCCGGGCTATTTTTATAAATGTCGATCCATTTAAAGTTTTTCTGCTGTTACAAGAGACCATAGTCCGGGTAAAGTTATTTCTTTTATATTAGCAAAACCTATATCATGCATCCAGCCCATCATTTCGCTTGCAGAGTACACATCTCCACCAGGTCTTGCAAGTATATGAAGAGAAAATAAAGCCGATAGAGTAGGAGCTGTTTTGTCAGGATTTAGAAACCATTCCTGTATTATCACTAATCCTCCAGCGGGAAGAGACTCATAGCATTTTTTAAGTGCCTTTTTACAAAAATCACTTTTCCCCATATGTAAAACATTTGAGAGAAGAATAACATCACCTTGATCCCATGAGTCATAGCGTAAATCTCCACTTATTGTAGTGATTCTGTCGCTTAAGTTGTATTTCTCAATAATTTTTTTAGCAATTTCTATAACTTCAGGTAGATCAAAAACAATAGCATTTAAGTTTTTATACTTCTGACATAACACTATACTATATGTGCCAGATCCACCACCAATATCAATCAAATTCTTGCGTCCCTCCAGATCTACAGCCGAGGCTAATAATTCAGCATGCTCAGCCATCGCCCAATTATGCATACCAATAACCCAGTTATAAAGCCCGTTACCGAAACCCCATTCGTTCTTCTCATCATACAATCTATCCTCTATACCTCTAACAGGAGATCCTGTTAGCACAGCTTTTTCAAGACGTTGCCAGTGTCCAGCAACGAACATATCTGCCCAATGGGCTATTATGTAACCCTGATACCAATCTTTGCCTTCCGCTAAGAACTTACTACTAAACTCTGAGTTTTTATACAACCCACTCTTTTTTTCAAGAAGTCCCATGGATACACAGGCATTCAAAAGTTTCTCCATACCTCCTGTATCTGCTTTATATTCGCGTGCAATCTCCTCTTTGGAGAGTTGCTTATTACCCAGTTTAGTGAAAAGGTGTAATTTATTAGCAGTGAATAAAACAGAAGACTTCCAGTAACCGCTGCAAATTTCTTGTATTAGCAAAGCATCTTTGATATTTTCTAATGTTTTCGTATCAAATTTTTTCGTAATCTTACCCCCTTGTATTCATTAATAGAGTGGTTTCCAGGCCTATATAATTTTCAGTAATATCGCATCTTAGATTCCGATGTGGTTCAACAGCATCAAAAATAATAAATAGCATTATTGTGATAATGATAAGAATGATGCCAGTTATCATGAAAAACTGGCACTGTATATGGTGGTAAAAATGCTAAAAAATGTGAAGTGGATAGGAACAGTATCAGTTTTTTTGTTTGTATTGGGTTATGCCTTAACTGGAGCAGCCATTGAAAATGAGTCAACACCTACTGTGGATTCACCTAAGTGGACAGGGAATTTTTTAGATGACACAGATCAGATGATAGTTGCAAGAGCTCTATTCGGTGAGGCGCGCGGGGAACCCAGGGAAGGCAAAGAGGCAGTTGCCTGGGTGATCAGGAACAGGAGGGATAATCCAAGGTGGTGGAACAACAATACACCCACCTATCATGCTACCATCCTCCATCCAGGCCAGTTCGCTGCATTCGACCTGTACGGCCAGAACAGGAAATACGTTGAAGATCCTTCTCTTCTATTCAACATACCTGCTGAGAAGGATGCCTGGTACGAGAGCTATGACGTAGCTGGCAAAGTGATCCGTGGAGAATTACCAGATCATACGCTCAGGTCAGATCATTTTGAAGCCTACACATCAAGAGGAGAAACACCGCCTTACTGGGCTGATCCTGATAAGCGCACAGTGAAGATAGGGAATCATACCTTCTACAGGCTTGAATTATCCCCGCCCGATATGCCATCACCCACCCCAACTCCAGCTATAACTGTAACCCCAACCCCGATGCCAACTCCTGAACCAGACGCGACACCTGCACCGAAAAAAATACCGAGAGGGAAAGGGAAAAAATCTGGGCGATTAATCGCTCAGTAGCTCACTTGCTCCTAAGCCCTAAAAATAGCCCCTGTTATAAAAGCCAGTATAGCTATCAGCATTGCAAATTTGAGCATCTTTCTTGCCAGTTTAGCATTTTTAAAAATCACAGGTATTGAGCCAATAAATAGTAGATCGGCTATTAGAACGACCGATAGGTATTCCCATCCAAATTGATAAAGAGGATAATAAGGTATTGGACTTATTAGAACCGCAAGCAAGATAAGAAGCGCTGCAACAATGCCAGCTCTCTTTACCCCGATCATTATCGGCAGGGTCTTTCTATCTATGTCTCCTTTTACATCCTCGATATCTTTCACTATCTCCCGCCCTGAAATAGATAAAAACACCGCAATCGCGATTATTCCTGTTATCAAAGACTGGCCTACTACAACGCCGCCAAATACAAACGCAAGTGCGGTCTGAGAGCCTATTATCATGTTTCCTATGATTTTCTCATGTTTGAACCTGAGCTCATAGGCGATCTGGAATACGAGCGCAGCTATAACCACCATAAGTGCAGCATATCCCACCATGAGACTTAAAAGCAAAGAGAGCACCAGAGAAATAATAAAAAAAATTATAGCAAAATTCAGGGCCTGGCCTGGTTTTAGCTTCCCGGATGGTATAGGCCTGTCTGGGTGATTTATTTTATCATTCTCCCGATCAAGGTAATCATTTATTGCATTACCTGCTATTCCAAATAGAAACGCTATAGTAAAGCCAAGAAAAATAGGAAGGGTATATTCGTCTGCATCGCCTCCAGCCCCTATTAATGCAGACGTTAACACGGCCAGCCCGATCATCACAGAGGTCAGGGGCCTGCCTATGTCTAGATATGGGTGCATTTACCCATCAATTACAGTCTATCCTTTGCCCTTTATTTCCTTTGATTTCGATCTAAGACCTGTATATCCGCATTTTCTGCATCTGGTTGCACGTACAGAGTTGCGTGCATTGCATTTCATGCAAATTTTCATATGTAATAATACTTTTTCCGCTTCTGGGAATCTTGCCATAGTTTACCTCTAATGGACTGCCTACTTGTATGTTATCAGACTTAATCCTTTGGGCTTAGCACTTAACACTACTTCACATGGATAACCTGGACAGGGCATAGATCCGCAGCTCTTCTCACCAGGTCCTCAAGATTCTCAGGCGCCTCCCCTTCGCCCATGTTGCCCTCAGTTCTGTATTCCTCGATTACCTGGCTGCGATCATCATCAGGATTCTGCTCAAAGAACTCAGGACAGGTAGTCCAGCAGTTTCCACAACTAATACAGCCATCACGGTCTATACTTACCTTGAGTTTACCTGTCATACAGCATACCTCCCATGATCATTATCTATAAACTGCACATTTGTACTTATCTATTAAAAATTGTACTTATTATGGATGCTCATGCCTGTATTTCTCCTCTGAGGCGATTATTACCTCGTAGAAGCCCAGTGTAGGTGATCCTTCAAGCAGTATATTCACTTTTGCCCATGCTCTCCGTCGTTCATCGCTCAGGTGCATTGCCATAAAAGTTATCTCATTTTCATGCTCTATGACTTCAACGTAGTGTTCCCTCCCTTTTACAGGTTTCAGCAGCCGCCTTGATATGAATCCGTCAAATCCCTCATATAAAGTGTTAGACCATTCAAACCATTTCCTGAATTCCTCATCTTTTCCCATCCTGATAGGTGGATATTCAACTATATTTATAAACATAATTTCACCCCTGAGTTATTACTGGATTGGCGTGATGCCAGTAAACCAGATTCATCACTTACATCCTGAGTCTCAGATATTCACCGATCAATATAGTAGCAGGGTACAAGATTTCCTCTTCGTTCTGTGCGTGCAACATCAGTTTCTCTGCAAAGCGCACGTACTCCATTCTATTCTCTTTCTTTGCTACATCGATTAGATTCTCAAGTGCTACAACGATTGCTCTGTGCTCATTAAGCATCTGATAGAGCTCAGCTTTCATTTTATCTGTCAGATCTAAGACGTCTCTCATCTCCTGTGTGATTTTACCCTCTGCCAGAGGAGATAATAATCCAAGTGGAGGTAACGCGTATTCTTCCTCCTTAATAAAATGCGGATGCAGGATATTTGCAACAGCTTTTGCAGAATCCCCTATC
The DNA here is from genome assembly GCF_000685155.1 of Candidatus Methanoperedens nitratireducens. Classification (GTDB taxonomy): domain Archaea; phylum Halobacteriota; class Methanosarcinia; order Methanosarcinales; family Methanoperedenaceae; genus Methanoperedens; species Methanoperedens nitratireducens. The sequence goes on along the minus strand of NZ_JMIY01000001.1, from coordinate 466,505 downwards.
TTACCACCTGCCCTGGTAGCCTTTACAAGTTCAGCATGAAGCTCTTCATGCTCCAGTTTCAACGATTTGGGAATATTGAATTCCATAATCTAACCCCTGTCTGTATTATACTATTTCCAGGCTAAGAAGCTTAAATCTATCGAAATCTTCCGCTTTGATTTTTCCAGGCAGATCATCCCGACGTCCTGAATCATCAAAGCGGAAGCATTGGAATCGGTACAATTCATTTAAACATTAAGCAGGTACGCGCTTCTCTCTTTCATATCCTGCAGGTCTGTACATTTTTCCAGCGATTCCACTGATAAGTCTGTCTATACCTATAAAAAGTAACGCTATTGCCAGGAATAGTATTAGTGTTTCAAGTGCAAACAGTGGAAAGAAAAGAACCATAATAGACAATACAATGGCAATAATACCGACGATTATAGACCATGCCCGCATCCATCCGCTCATCTGCACAGCTTCTATCCTCATAACAGAAGATTCTCTTGCTTCATTCATATGTAGAGCTCACCCCCCTTTACATTAAGTCTACATATTATGTGTTTCTGATTATACCTATTTAATACTTGTCCAGAGACCAACAACTTCTATCTCCTGTAGAGTAGCGCCAGTACAAAACCTGCCGCAAAGCCGCCTATGTGCGCCCAGTAGGCCACACCTCCTGTCTGCGCAGTCTCTGCTCCCAGAGAGGCAATGCCTATTATAAGCTGAACGACAAACCAGAAGCCTATGAATATCATGGCTGGTATCCTTGTGACGGTGATAAACGGGCCAATGAATAAGAGCATGCGCACGATACCCTTGGGGAAGAACAGGATATAGCCTGACAGGACACCGGCAATAGCCCCACTTGCCCCCACGCTGGGAATCTGTGAGGTGGGATTGACGGCAATATGGGCAAAGGTTGCAGCCAGGCCGGATATTAAGTAAAAAATCAGGTAGTTCCAGGGCCCAAGTCTATCTTCCACATTGTCACCAAAGGCCATGAGGAATACCATATTGAAACCTAAATGAGCCAGGCCTGCATGTACGAACATCGAGGTGAACAGGGTGAGGTAGAAAGGGATATGGATGCTCTGGCCACTGATTACCGCAGCGGGTATCACGCCATAGGCTGTGATGAAGTTGTTCAGGGCCCCCTCATTGGTCGTGATTATGATGGACACCTCGTAGATGAAGACCAGGATATTGAGCAACACGATGGCTGCGGTCATAACAGGGAACCGTCGGCGCGGTGTTGGCTCTTCTGTACCTACTGGCACGAACATGCTCTCACCTCTATGCCCGTTTTCTGGGCGCAGGCGCAGATGGTCGATATGGTGTGGGAATGAACTCTACCGAGGGCCGTCTCTGACCGGACTGTGGATAAAGTTCCATCAGGGCGTATATCTCGTTTGGCACCTGGTCGTTCATCGGCAGGCCCATTTCCCTGGCCTGATCAAAGTCAATTGGATAATCATGCGTCCATTGCCCCTCACTGAGCATCTTTGCAATCTCGTTTGCCTTCTCAGGCTCATGGTGCTCAAGTAGCAGGTTGTAAACGGTCTTATGTACCTGATTGATAGCCTTCCTGGCCACATCACCCAGGATCAGTATCTGATCATCCCGGTTGGGGTTTGGATGCTCCAGTGCCTTGAGGATCGAAGCGGCAGGATAATAACCCTGCTGGCCGCCTAACTGTGGATCAACTGGGCCTAAGACGGCATTGGGGTCCATAACAATCTCGTCTGCTGCCATTGCTACAAGTGTGCCGCCAGACATGGCGTAGTGGGGCACAAATACTGTGACCTTGCCCGTGTGACGCTTAAGGGCACACGCAATCTGCTCAGATGCCAGAACCAGCCCGCCCGGGGTATGCAATACCAGGTCGATCGGCATCTCAGGCGGTGTCATGCGAATGGCTCGCAGCACAGCCTCCGAATCCTCGATATCAATGTAGCGGGCGATGGGGATACCAAGCAGGCTCATGGTCTCCTGGCGGTGGATCATTGTGATCACCCGGGATTGGCGATCCTTTTCCATGCTCTGTATAATCGAAATCCGCCTGCCTGCCATCAGGCGTTTTTGCAAAAGAGGAACGAATAACATGAGCAAGAAAAGTATCCAGATGAAGTTTAAGATATCACCTATAGCGATGTTCATATACACTCCTCAATTTAAAGTTGAGGCTAATTCTTTATATTCTTTTGGTATTCTTTTGGATACGAAGCTTGGTACTGCATCAGTTATGGTCTTGATAACACTTCATCCATGCTCCCGCTTCTGAAGCCCATAATATCAAGGGTAACATAGGAGAAACCAAGCTTTTTAAATTCAAATGCCACAGATTCACGTACCGCTAAAAGACGGGGCATCTCATAGGGCATGAGTTCAATACGTGCTATGCCGCCGTGGTCGCGCACACGCACAACCTTAAATCCAGTGCTCCTGAGGTAAGCCTCAGCATCTCCAACGCGCTTGAGCGCCTCCCTGGTTATTGTCTGCCCGTATGGGAAACGTGAGGAAAGGCATGCCATAGAGGGCTTATCTGCAACTGATAGATTTAGCTCACGCGCCATCTCACGGATCTCTTCCTTGGTTACGTTGAATTCAATGAACGGATTGTATACTCCTTCTTCGATGACTGCTCTGTGGCCTGGTCTGTGGTTTAAGAGATCCGAGATATTTGTCCCCTCAACAATGGTATTCATACCATGCTGAACTGCCAGTTTTTTTAACTCCCTGATTAAACCTTTTTTGCAGTAATAGCATCGCTCAATCGGGTTCCTGGCAAACTCAGGCTCATCGAGTTCATCATAGGATACTACAATATGTCTTATCCCTATCTCCTCTGCAACTTTTTTTGCGCAATCGAGTTCACCTGGCGCTAAAGTGGATGAATCGGCGGTGATCGCAATAGCATTATCTCCCAGCGCCCTGTATGCAAGCGCTGCGAGGACAGAGCTATCCACACCTCCCGAGTATGCAATAAGGACACTATCTCTCTCTACCAGTGCATTCATAATACGCTGCATCTTATGCTCAATGGACATGATAGGTATACAGCACTGCGAAAAACGTAAGGGTTTCTATGAATATGTATTATTTATCAATAGTCTGGTCACCAGATAAATATGAGAATTGCATTTATAACTCATGCTGCATATATAGAGATCTGCTATGAGTCTGGATATGCATCCACAGAACCAGTATATTCCGGGGGTATGTAATATCGGAAGAGCCGAGATCCGAAAGAGAAAGCAGGGCGGCTGGATTGGGCTTTCCATTACTATTATTCTGTTCGGTTTGCTTGTATATTTTGGCATGCCGCCTATCTTGCGGCTTATACTCTTTTTCCCTGCAACTATGGCAGCGATTGGTTTCTTACAGGCGTATATGCATTTTTGCGCTTATTTCGGTATGCGTGGGGTATTTAACTTTAGCTCTGATGCCGACAGGATCAGTACTGTCGAAGAGGCAGAGTTCCGTGCCAGTGATCGCAGAAAGGCATGGCAGATTATTATATATTCGGTGATCATAGGAGCTGTGGTAGCGGTCATTGCCTATTATCTGCCGCTGTAGGGGAGATATGAGTAATAGAAGAATTAAACTTGTGCTGGTCGTATTGTTTGTAATAGCGATCATAGCTTCTATGTATACGCTGCTGGGTTTGAGGCCAGCGTTGAAATTCGATTCTATCGATGAGATAAACCTGCCGCAGGGATTCAGTATAGAGATTTTCGCAGAGAATCTGGGCGGAAGCCCCATTTCATATCCGGGCCCAAATCCCGGGCCGAGAATGATGCTGCTTAAAGACAATGTTCTGTTCGTTACTATACCGAACCAGGGAAGGGTTGTTGCGCTTCCTGACCGGAACGGCGATAATAGAGCAGATGAGGTGATAACATTCATAGACAGGCTCAATAACCCCCACGGGATCGATTTTTATAATGGCTGGTTCTATATTGCAGAGGAGAGCAGTGTGATAAGGGTGAAAGATAGCGATAACGATCTAATCGCAGATATGGATACATTAGAGACCCTTATCGATGACCTTCCGAGCGGGGGCCATTTCACCAGAACCGTGAAGATCCACAATAACAGTTTATACCTGAGCATGGGCTCATCCTGCAATGTCTGTTATGAAGAGGATGAAAGAAGGGCTGCGATCACCAGGTGCGCTCTTGATGGAACGGGATGCAGGGTTTTTGCAAGAGGTTTGAGAAATGCGGTTGGTTTTGTCTTTCATCCTGTAACAGGCAAGATGTACGCCACTGATAACGGTCGCGACTGGCTCGGGGATGACCTGCCGCCAGATGAGATAAATCTGGTTGAAGATGGTAAAGATTATGGCTGGCCGATATGCTTTGGCAAAAATATCCACGATACTGATTTTGATAAGAATGTTTATATTCAAAACCCGTGCATGGAACCGCTTAAGATGCCAAGCCTTATAGATATTCAGGCACACTCAGCCCCTCTTGGGCTTGCTTTCTACTATGGCGATAGCTTTCCACAGGAATACAGGGGCGATCTGTTCGTTGCCCTCCATGGTTCGTGGAACCGCAGGGAACCGACAGGCTATAAGATTATAAGTATTGATATGAATGATCTTACAGCGAGGGATTTTGCAACAGGCTGGCTTCAGGACAGTAATGTTCTTGGAAGACCTGTCGATATAATCGTTGCTGAGGATGGCTCGCTGTTTGTGAGCGATGATAATGCGGGAAAGATATACAGGATCTCCTACCCGGATATAGATGGACCGGTCGGGATTTGAACCCGAGGCCTCTCCCATGCCAAGGGAGCGATCTACCCCTGAGCTACCGGCCCAAAGAATGTACTGCATAGTACATAGATTCAGATAAAGGTATCGATTCATGAATAATTTTAGACGGGCAGGTTGGGGAGTGGGGGTTAGTGTATTAAAAAAGAAGTTTACCTGCCCATCATCTCCTACTATAACAGCATCATATTTAAAAGTAACGGTACAGGCAGTTTAAAAAGCATACAGTTCTATCGGACAGGCAACAGGTTAGAGTGTATTTTTTATATTTTCATGTTCCTCTGGGAATGCAGGAGCAACTATAATGGACATATCAGAAACAAAGCAAGGTATATATAAATCAAAAGGCGGGCTTATAAGATCATTCGTATCAATAGAAGATGGAATGATAAAAGAAATAACAATATCAGGAGATTTCTTTATGTTCCCGGAGGAGGCAATCTTCAAAATCCTCGGACAATTAAAAGGAACCCCTGCAAATCGTGAAGAGATCCAGAAAAATATAGAGGCGATCTATCAAAAGGAGGGCATCCAGTCACCCGGGACTGCACCTTCCGATTTTACGGAATCAATAATGAAAGCACTGGAGGTATAACATGGAAGAATGGCGCTTCATAGATTTTGGATTGGTGGATATACGCGACATGATGGCAATGGACGAGGCCATATTAAAAGGAGATGGAGGGAATACCTTCTTTTTCTGGACACCAAAAAAATCCATAATACTTGGATTTTTCCAGAAGGCAGATGTTGAATTAGACCTGACCCGGTGCAGGGACTATACTATCACCCGACGGATAAGTGGTGGCGGGATAGCGTTCTCAGATGAGAGGTGCAGGCAGATAAACTACGGAGTTGTGGGGACGATAGATAACGAATTATTCCCGCTTGATATTATCGAATCTTATAAACAGATATGCGGTGTCCTGATAGATACGCTTGTTCATTACGGCTTAAATGCCGCTTTCCGCCCGATTAACGATATTGTGGTGGATAACAAGAAAATATCAGGTAATGCCCAGACACGATGGGAGGGAAAACTGCTCCAGAACGGGACACTGCTGCTTGATTTTGATATTGAGGAGATGCTCAGGATATCCAATATACCAAAGGAGAAGTTCCTTGATAAAAAGATAGCATCTATCAGGGAAGGGCTTACATGGCTTGACCGCGAGCTTGGAGAGCAGCGTGATATGGAAGAAGTAAAGGATATCATAAAGAAAAAATTCGAAGAACGCTTCCACATAAGATTAAAAACCGCAGCACTTACCAGAGAAGAAAGGGATCTTACAAACAATCTTCTGCCAAAATACTACTCTCATGAGTGGGTATACCGCTGATGTATGATGTTATTGTGATCGGTGCAGGACCTGCCGGATCTATTACTGCAGCAGCCGCAGCTCGGGCAGGATATCGTGTACTGGTACTGGAGAGATATACATCATGCCGATCGCCGTGTGCAGGATACATCAGCCGCACGATTAATATGGAATTACCCGATGATTCTGTTATCCAGTCAAAAATAACAAAAATGCGCACGTATCTTCCTGATCTATCGTTTCATGATTTTGAACTGAACGGTCTTGTGGTAGATAGACCGATGTTTGATACGGCACTTGCTCAGAGGGCGAAAGAAGCTGGCGCAGAGATCAGGTGGGATTCGCCACTGACAGAGCTTATATCTGGAGGGATTAAATTTCGGGATGGAAAGACATATGAGAAAGCATATGGAAAATTAATCGTTGGTGCAGATGGTGTTTTTTCAAAAACTGCATCACTTCTGGGACTGCAGCAGCATAGATTCGCAGTCTGCGCCCAGTACCACCTCAAAGGGATCAAAACCCTGGCCCGAACATGTGAGATTTTTTTTGATTCAGATCATGCGCCCGGGGGATACGTATGGATCTACCCGACTGGAGAGGATTGCGCCAGAGTGGGCCTCGGGATCACTGAAGGCCCAGGCTTAAAATCCCCGCGCGCATACCTGGATGAATTTATCAGTCATTCCCATATCGCAGGACGGCTTTCTGGCATAAAAACAGAGTATATAACCGGCGCCCTGCCGATAGGCGGTCTCAGGGAGAAACTCTGTTATGGCAATATCCTGCTTGCCGGCGACAGCGCTGGTATGGCTGATCCAATCACGGGCGCAGGCATCAATAATGCAATGCTCGCCGGGGAGATCGCAGGGAATACGGTAGTAAAAGCCCTCGAAAACGATGATCTGACAATACTTGCGCAATATGAGACCAGGATTAACAGGCTGCTTGGAGGGCCGCTGAAAAGAGCGCTTGAGAAAAGGAAAAGACTGGATGCATGTTATACCTCAAATGAGCTATTGCAGGAGCACCTGCCTGAGTTATGGGTGACTTTCAAGGAGTACTGGGAGATTAATTATAGCACTGGGGCAAGCCCCGGAACCCGGACAGCGCCGCCTTCGGCGGAGGTTTGAGTTCAGACAAAATTAAAGTTATGAAAAAAGCCGTACACCTTAGTATAATGATCATTAGAATTATTAAAATATTTCTAAAGTGGAAAGGTTTAAATAACCAGAGTACTATTTTAAGAAACTAAAGTGTCTGGTGAACAGACCGGTAAAGAGAGGGGTGAACTTGTATCTTTACAGTGCTGTTTGCATCATTCACAAAAAGGGAGGAAACAAAAATGAGTAAAAATACAATAAGAGATGGTCTTATATCCATCAAATCCAGTCTCTACAGGGGACGGACACAGAGGACGGCGGCGCTGAGCGTGGTATTAATAATCGGGCTCATGGCCTGGGCGGCTGTGGCAAGCGATGCCGATGTCTCAGTGGTAGATGTCACAGCGCCAATCGATAGCGTTGAGCTCGCTCCAGGTCAAAGCGAAGCTATAACTATTAATATATCAGTCTCCGGGAAACAGAACGGTACGGCCACCTTTGAGGTCTACCGAGACTGGACGCTCTCTGGCGGCGTCTTCACCGGATCCAACCCCGAGGAATTTACTGTTAGCCCGCGTGAGGCTCAAGATCCAGCGAACAACTTCAGCACTTCGGGTAATGTCTCAGTTGCCGCTGGAGAGACTCCTGGAGGACCATACACACTGGCCATTGGTGTCTTCAATATTACGAACACAAACCCAACAGGTGCAAAGCTTGGAGCACGCTATTCCAGCGCCTATAACGTGACCGTTGTTTCGCAACTATCCACCTATACCTTCAGTGGCTTCTTCCGTCCGGTCGAAAACCCTCCAATACTGAACGTTGTCAAAGCCGGGAGTGCCATACCAGTGAAGTTCAGCCTGGACGGTGACCAGGGACTGGATATCTTCGCAGAAGGTTATCCGAAGTCGGAGTTGATTACGTGTGGTTCAATAGACATTGCCGATGGCATCGATGAAACTATCACTGCAGGATCGAGCAGCCTCTCCTACAACGCCACCACAGATCAGTATAACTATGTCTGGAAGACCGATAAAACCTGGACTGACACCTGCCGACAACTTGTCGTAAAGCTGGATGATGGCACTTCTCACATAGCGAACTTCAAGTTCTCAAAGTAGGGAGTGCTGGCGGCTCACCGCTCTTCCTTTAGTGGTAAACCGCGGATTGACGCAGACACACGATGAAGTAATCCGCGTTCATCTGCGTCTATCTGCGGTTTCTTACATTTTTCTACCAATCATCTGCCAAAACCATAAAAACCCAGGTTGTATAGAGTAGCAAGCAGCCCGGACATCAGGACCATGCCTATTATCATCCCTGATTCCCTGTAGAACTTGAATCTATCGAGATAGTATATCATCAGGCTGAATATCACTATCAAAATAGTTTTAAAAATAACAAACCCGTTAAATCCAATCGCTGCCATATACCTGTTTAATTCGTACCCTCCGTTTTTTAAAATCCAGAAAGTAGTAATAATGTCACCGAAGTAGAACAACCCGAATGCAATTGATATTAGAAATATGCTTTTTGCCTTCATTCCGTTTTCCATACAGCTTCGACCTTCTTCAGTAATTTGGATCCTTGTTTTTCTATATTTAATCTTGTAGTTATAACTGTTATGGTTATTATGATATCATGATTTGCAGTACTGTTATTCACTGACTGCCGCTACCTTCAATTTTTTCTTCCCGATATGATAAAAAATCCGTTTCTTTTAATCAACCACTTCAACTGGGCAGACAATGCATGGAATCTCCCGGTACCTGTATGTGGATACGATCCTGTGTATGTAATATCGTTTTTATCAAACCACCCGAGCACCTCGCCCACTGAGTGGTAGCTCTCATAGGGATTGACGTACTTATCTGCCGCATAAGCTTGCTCATGTGTGCTTTTCAGTTTTCTTCTGTAGATCGATCTTTCAACATATTCCAGTCTCTTATCAATATTCTCACCTGCATTCAATCCTATCTGCAATCTTCTGATCCTGTGCACAAGCCTGCCGTATCGGTTATATAGCCCTACTGTCACAGTCCCGCCGGGTTTGCACAGATCTGCAAGTACACAAAAACGCAGATAGGGACCACTGGTATGGTGCAGCACTCCAAGACAGAAGACGTAGTATGAGAAATAGCATGACTTCTCCCCTGTGCCACAACCTGCATCCAGGATTTCCTTTCCTGAGAGTGATTCCGGCACCAATTCTGCCGTAGCAAGGATCTTTGACATAACATTGGCATGGAGTTTGATGATAAGGTCATGTTCACTGCGGATAGGAAGGGAAGGATAGGGGTATCTCTCATACAACTGGTTTACTGAGCGCGCTATTCTGTCCATCGCGTTCAGATAGGTTCTAAACTCAATAAAAAAAGAATTGGTGTCTTCACACCAGTTTCTTTATAGGATGTACCTCTGCCAGCGTGCTCATGCCAAGGTCCTTTGCGGTCTCTGCCAGCATGATATCAACCATTGCTGCTGCAGGGAATATGCGCTTCACGTTCTCAATAGGACCATATAGAAGGAAGTTCGCACCCATTACCTGGGCCACAAGGTTTGTGCCTATATCAGTGGGAGGATACATCTCAAGGTAACTCTCTTTATCTGTTTTCTTTATTTTCTTAAGCCAGTCCCAGGCAGAAGCCATATTATGGAATCCTCCGCCTGCAGGAAGCCCGAGTTTCCCTTTAATAGCAAGGATAGATCTTATTGTAGCTCCAGAGCCTGCTCCGAGGGGTGTTGCTGCCACATCTATGAGCGGTCTTGTGATCCCGACCTCCTTTGCAACCTCAAGCATTCCCTTTGTCTGTCCGGTACCGCCTTTTTCAAGGATCTCCATCTTGCCCTCAACACTCGGGTTCGTGGCATTAAATGCAAGCACAATGGCAGAGTCAAGATCGCTCTCTTTGAGTGCTTTGATCTCCTCAGGACCTGTACTCGCATTGATCGAGTTATGTATTGCGCGCGGCGCTACACCTATCTCTGAGACGTATTTTGCTGCTTCTGCCCTTACACTGGGGACAGAGGAATCCACAAGGAACGGGACATCATCACATATATCCACAAACCAGTCGATATACCTTTTAATAGCTTCAGGAGCTTCCCCTACAATCTGGTTGAAATATGGAAGCCCTGTCTGGTCTCCCATCTCTTCCTGCACTTTCCACAGACTCTCAGCCTTCTCTTTATCAAAGATACCTTTGTCCTCATCAGTTACAATCTTATGTTTTCCATAGAACATCGTACTGACCAGTACTGTGGGGTACTCTCCCGGCTGTCCGCCGACTTTTATCTTGCCGAATTCAAAAACTTCTTGTTTCTTATCAAATCTGAACATCTTAGCACCTCATTTAACTTAACCCTAATGCCCTCTTGATTATATCGAGTAATCTTGGATCTGAAATTAGTGGTGAGAGCACCAGCAATAGATATACCACGATTATCACCAGAGCCGTGGATATTCCGTACAAAATGCCAATATCTCTTCCAATCTTTTTCCCATATCTCTGGTGTATCTCTGAACTGGTAAATTCAATCTTCTCCTCAATATCATTCAATTTCTGCAGTATATTCTTGTAATCCTCAGGATCTACGATTACTGTTGGGACTTTATCTGCCATTTTATCACCTCAGTACCGGAACCAGTACCATCATCATAACGATAAAAAACCCGATTATGAATCCTATTACTCCTGTGGAACCAACCCCTGATTCAAGTTTCTGGTTTCTCGCAATGAGCTGTCCCCTGTATCTGAGATCTTCTATCATTGATTCAATAGCCGCCATTGAGGGGGTTACTACCATAGGTACACCTTTCCCGTATTCATATTCTTTCTCTGCCATTCTACATACCTCCGAATATCACTATTCCAAGGACCGTTAACCCGACAACCAGGCCGATCATTATGCCCTCTATCTTTCCTGTATAGATCCCGGACATCAGTTTGTTCAGGTTGCCTATCTCTATGGTCTGGTGCTGGATTCCCTTAATCCTTGCCTGTATGGTGGCTATTTCGGCTGACATGGGCTTTACACCGCCCACCTCAGCAACTTCTTCCTTCTCACCGACCTGGATAATCATGGGCTCGCCCTCAAAGGCCCCGGGGTCTTTTGAAGCAAGTTCCTTTATCTTGGCGATTATTGCCCCCTCATCCTCAGTGCCGATCATATCAAATACCTGCACCTGGGCCTGGAATCTCTTTATGGCATCATCAGGCAGGTTCTCAATATAAGGTATAGCTCCTGTCGACCCAACAATCCGATTATCTTTTATACCGTTTTTATGAAGCATTATTATAGCTTCACCTGATATGTGACCCTTGACCTCTGCCCCCGTAACAAGCAGGAAGCGTATATTGGGATTGGATATAACGTTGGCCACTATCTTCTCAATTCCGAGATTCTCTGTTTTTTGCGACCCTGTAATCGCAGCACCTGCTGCCAGCTGTGCAGCACCCTTAAGATGCGACCCGCATGTGCTCACAGCTACAGGATTCTCAGGATTCCCGGCCTCGTATTCTCCTTTAACAACAGGCCAGCCATCAGCAGGTTTTACCTTATTTACCATTTATATTCCTCCTATCTTCAACAGAATAAGCAGTAAAAAGGTGATTATAAATCCTACTACTGCGCCGTAGAATGCATTGGTGACTATTCCTGCGTTATACGAGGCTCTCTCTCTTCCCGGGAACATGCTCAGCAATGGTGATGTGGGTGAAAGCTGGTTCATCATATCTGTTACAATGTTATCCAGTTCATCAAGTTGTGTTTTCACAGCATCCAGTGAGTACTCAACCACATCTTCCCGCTCCTCTGCAATTACGCCTGTTGATGGATTTAATATCAGGTGCAGCTCTGGTACTGCTCGTATATGGCCCATATTTATGCCTCCGTTTTTGGGATCAATCCTGTTCCGACTACTGATGCTGAATCCTTATAGACCTCATCCCAGAATTTCTTGTAGAATATGACCCACAGGATTATTCCAAGTACTACTGTGACTCCCCCTACTGCTCCAAGGGTCATGGTCGATGCTATACCTATTATAGTCATGGTGATTGCTCCTGTTGAGCCTGCAATATATATAAGCCTCTTCTGCGTCTCATCAGGTCCAAGCGTGGCATTGAATGGATGCAGGATCGCGACCGCCCCTGCCCAGAAAACTACGAGTATTATGCCGTTATCAAAAACCCTGGGAATGATACTGCTAACGAACTCGAAATTTCCTGCTACTGCAGCACTGTAGCCTACAATAATAATAGAACCTGCCGCCGCTATCTCAGTCATGCAGCGAACCATCACCGGGATCTTCATCTTTATTACATACTGGGCGAACAGGCCTATTATTAATCCAATTAGCGATGCAGTTATTAGTGCAACTATCGGACCTGCAAGTGGCAGTGGCTTTACTATTGCAAGACCGAACATGGATGCAACTATACCCATTCCGAGAGCTATCTGCCCGATCGAGGGTACACCTGTCCCGAGACCGTATTTAGCAACACGCCTTACAGCATCAGCACCCCATATCACGGCGCAGATTGCCCCAAGCGCTCCTGCTATAGAAAAATAGGGCGATATATATGAGAAATATGTGAGGTATATTCCAATTAATCCTCCGATCACACCGAATAACATCAGTGTATTGGGGGGAATGTCTTTGTGGTCGCTCATGTTACCATCCCTCCGGCGATCAATACTGCAACAACACCACTGATCAGGCTCACAACAAAGCTTGTGACTGTATCCTTTGGAAGAACACGCCTGAACTTGGGATCATGGAACCCTTCTATTGTTCCGCCCACACCATATGAGGGGATGACAGCATTAACATAGAAAACACCAACGGTAAATACACCTGCTACAGCAGCAGCGCTTGTTGGGCTGATCAGAGGTTCGTATATTCCATATAATACATAGTATATCAATGCGCCTCCAATGCCGCCAAGCCCTGCGCCTATTACTCCGCTTACGAAACATATTGTCGGAAGTCCCTGTCCCTGCGTTCCTTTTGACATATAGATATCCTGACGTGTTCCTGTAAAGGGATCGCGTTTAATCTGGGCTGAAGCAAATGGAACTCCCACGCCATAAGCGTAGATCAAACCGCCTACAAACATAGCGCTTGATATCATTATCATGGAGCCCATCGCTCCTGCACCCAGTATTAAAGCCATCGGTGCATCAGGAACATTAGCATTCATGTAGCTTGCTGTGATCAGTCCCACCAGTCCTGAGCCTGCTGCAAGTTCTACTGTGCCCGTGCCTATACCTGTTGCCTGCGCCATTGCTGCCGGCGCACCCCCGACAGGCACGAAGTGCACAGCGATACATATGAGGGTTCCGCTGATGGCTATCAGAAGGATGCTCGTCAGTGTCGATGGATCAAGTAATGCCTCTACCATTATGCTGCAGCCTCCTTTTCTTCTTTATACGGACCGTATGTTTTCTTAGCATTATACTCTACCAGCCTGTTTGCGATAATCAGCAAAAGCACGATCATAAAACCCACAATTACGGCACTCCAGCTATACTCTTGAACAGCTATTGTGGGCCAGTTGCTCAAAAATACAACAAGACCAAGGGCAATCCCTGTTGCCGGACCTCCTAATTTAGCGCAGAACCAGACATTATCGATGCTGTTCCTGAGCCCTGATTCCGCCCTCCTTACTATCCGCCCTGAAAGCGATGTATTGAGGCCGCATCCGAACTCACGGTTCTGGAATTCCCGCTCTCCTCCGTAATGCACGTCCCCGGCTGAAGAACCGACTGCTCCTGCTGTTATTCCCCATATCAATGCCAGAAAGGGGATCGAGAACGGGTGTCCAAGTATGGTATACTGGATATACGCTAATGCCACAAGACAGAAATTCATAATGAAATTATGCGCTATTATTGAGGGTGTGGTATATCTCATAATATCCATGTACAGGGGCTGCTTGAACCTTGTCTGACTGGATACCCGGCCTGCGTATGCGGTTGTTGCAAAAATACCCAGTACGATTGCACCGACAGTAGCGCCCAGTGCTATTGCTGTCAATACATTGAAATTAGCATTTAAAAACACTACAGTTACTGTACCAGCGATCACTGCGGAAAGACCGTTGCTTACAGGCTCACCTGAGATCGCTTTATTATAGATTCTGTGCAGAAAATTCATCTGTGGGGCCAACTGTACCTGGGAGTTCGGGTTGCTCTGGGAGCCCACATCGGATTCTAGATCCTCAAGGCTTCCTGCAATCATAGCAAGCGCTCCCATGAGTGCCAGTACAGCCATGCTCATGGTTAAATCTAATACCATTTATTATATCCTCCTTTATTAAAATTACCATTAAAGACCATAAAGACCAGTTTTTACTGAACTACCTTATTATATATTATAAACCTTTCCTTTTAGCTTATCTTCCGATGCGCAATTGTTTTGATCCAGCAGTTTTCTGTGGTAAGTAAGAGGAGTAAGATAAGCGGGAGGGGAGTGGGTGGTTTTGGTGGAAAAAAGAACCCGCTTATCTGGTTCGTCGTATAACGAACGAGGTAGTTTTAGCGCCCTATGCTTAAATAGTTTTCGTAACATAGAGGTTAGTAAGTATAACAAAATGGTTAAAAGATTAATTAAATTCGGTATCGGTCTTGGCATTCTTTTATATTTAATATACTCCTTTGACTTCAGGGCTATAATCAACGCCATCTCTCATACAGATCCTATATTCATAATGCTAAGCCTGATGGTATATTCATTCACTTTTTTGATCTTAACGATACGATGGAGAATTATACTCTCCAATATGGGAATAACTATTCCTTTATATCCAGCCTATCGGATCCTGGCTGGTGGAATACTATTATCTGACCTGACCCCTTCCAGGCTGGGGGAGTTTGCAAGGCCGTATCTGGCAAGGCGGTATATTGATACAGCTTCTGGCTTTGCCTCGGTTGTGTTTGATAAGTATGTGGATGTCTCAACAATACTATTCCTATCTGGCCTGGGATATGTTTTATTTTATTTTAATAGGATGATAAATATGGACTTCAGCTACATATATATATGGTTCTCGATCCTCCTTCTGATGTTCTTTTTTGGATCAATAAGCCTATGGATTAGAAGAAGACAAACGATCGATTTTTTAAGGAATATATTTATTTCTCTTCATGTAAGCCATTTTAAAATTTTGACTACATTTGATGAAAGCATGGGTAGAATTAATAATCCCATCAAACTGTTTGTTTTATGCCTTTCCCTTACCATCCTCTCATGGGCAACCCAGGCTCTTCGTATCACCCTGATAGCCAGTGCAATCGGCTACTCACCACCTTTTGCTTTTCTTATTCTCCTGCTACCGATTACTGCTGCCTTATCACTAATACCTGTATCCATATCGGGACTGGGATTTGTTGAGGCAGGCGTTGCGGCTCTGCTATCGCTATTTGGAATTCCACTCTACGCAGGTATTTCAATTGCCCTGCTTGATCGTGGCATTACATTCCTTTTTCATGTCACTATTGGTTCAAAATACGCCATGGATCTGTAGCAGACTGAACTATCAGGTCTTGCTCTTCAGGCCTATGATCTCTCTGACATCCACAAGCTTCCAGATGTTGGTATTATCTTCACCTGTAATGGTCTCGATCGGGTCATCAGGTGAATGACCGATAGCAACCATAATGTTTTTCGAGATATTTTTATCCTTGATCAGGCGAACAAACTTTTCCCGAACAGTTTTTTTCTCTGTGGCGTCTTTTACTTCAACAAGGCGCCCTGTCAGGACTACAAAAGAATAATTCGAGAGATCCCGGCTGTATCTTTCTATCTCTATCGAAACATGCGGGTTCTGCTTGAAATATTTAATCTTTCTACCATACTTTGTTGAGAGAAAATACATGAAATTCCCATCAAAAACGTATAAAAATGGTGCAATATATGGATATTCCTCGCCTTTAAAGGCAATTCTGGAAATATGTTGTTCTGAGATTAATCGGTCATATTCCTCTTTCTCCATCTTTGGAATCTTTACTATTTCCATAAAACCCCCGCTTATTATTTTAATAAACCTTTACCATATCTATGTTTAGTTAAAGCCTCACTCCAATATATGAATTTTGATTTTATTCTTTATAAAAGTTAGGTTTACAGTAGCGCAGATAGAGGCTATTACTATAAATCGCATATAAAAGCATTATTGGGCGAACCAAAAACACAGAAGTTATTTATAGAACTGAAACCTATAGATATATGATACTGCTCATTTTAAGCCAGTACATTTGATGAGGTGATCAGAGTGGGTAAAATTAAACTAGCGATAGTTGGCATAGGAAATTGCTGTAGCTCTTTGATTCAGGGAATAGAATATTATTCTAATATCAATAATGAGGATTATATCGGCCTGATGCACTATGGTATAGGGGGATACAGGCCGGATGATATTCAGGTGGTAGCTGCTTTTGATATCGATAAAAGGAAGGTAGGAAAAGATCTAAGAGATGCCATATTTTCAAAACCAAACTGCACAAAATTATTCTATCCAGACCTGCCAGAATTTGGGGTTGAAGTAAAAATGGGGCATGTTCTGGATGGGGTATCCTCTCACATGGTGGACTACCCTGAGGACAGAACCTTCATTGCGGCTGATAATGAACCATGTAATGTTGCAAAAGAGCTAAAGAGCTGTGGGGCAGATATTCTGGTGAATTATCTACCAGTAGGCTCTGAAGAAGCAACAAGGTTCTATGCACAGGCAGCCATAGATGCAGGTACTGGATTTGTTAACTGTATGCCTGTGTTTATTGCATCAGATAAGAACTGGGCAAAAAAATTCGAGGAAAAGAAGCTACCAGTAGTTGGCGACGATATCAAATCCCAGTTCGGTGCTACCATCGTCCACCGCGCACTGGCCAATCTAATGAAGGACAGAGGTGTTCAACTGGTTAAGACATATCAACTCAACACTGGCGGTAACACTGATTTTTTGAATATGCTCCATCGAGAGAGACTTAAATCCAAGAAAATATCCAAGACAGAGGCTGTTCAATCTGCTCTGGATGTACCGCTGGCACCTGAGAATATACATATCGGGCCCAGTGATTATGTTCCATGGCAAAATGATAACAAACTGTGTTTCTTGCACATGGAGGCACGGATCTTTGGAGATGTTCCAATTAACCTTGAACTGCGGCTCTCGGTTGAGGACTCCCCTAACAGTGCCGGGTCAGCAATCGACGCCATACGGGTGTGCAAGCTTGCACTGGATCGGGGAATAGGCGGGCCGCTTAAAGAAATATCTGCCTATACCATGAAACATCCACCGATACAGTATAGAGATGACGTTGCCAGAGCGATGGTTGAAGCCTTTATAGATCAATATAAGGAGATCTCAAATGAGAGCATTGATACTGGCAGCAGGGAGAGGAAGTCGGCTACAGCAGTCTGAACCAAAGCCCCTTACTCCCCTGCTTGGTTTAACCCTTATTGAGAGAATTATTTTTTCCTTAAAGCAGAAGGGAATAGCTGAAGCGGTAGTTGTTACAGGCTATCGGAGCAGTGAAATCATTGAAAAATTAAAGGAGAGAGAAACTGGTATCAAGTTAACCTTTATTGAAAATCCAGAGTGGGAAAAAGGGAATGGTGTATCCGCCCTGAGAGCAAAGCCTATTCTGGAAAATGAGGACTTCCTTCTTCTTATGGGCGATCATCTCTTTGATCCTGATATTCTCGAACCTGTATCAAAGAAAAATGATAATGATAAAACTGCTGTATTGATAGATAGAGATCTGAATAGTGTGTTTGATCTTGAGGATGCCACAAAGATTCAGATCAAAGATGGCGTGCCAGTAGATATAGGGAAAAACCTTGAAAACTATGATGCAGTTGATTGTGGCATTTTCTACTGTACCCCTGAGATATTTACTGCCCTTGGGAGGACAGTCTCGGAAGGAAAATACCAGCTCACTGATGCTATCCAGTATCTGATATATAAAGACAGACTGGATATCAGAGATGTAACAGGAAGATTCTGGATAGATATAGATACAGAGAAAAGCCTGAAATATGCAAAACAGCGGTTGCTTGATAGCCTCTCAAAGACAACTGATGGAGCGATCTCCCGTTTACTTAACAGGCGAATCTCAAAACATATAACGCGCCAGCTTGTGGAGACTGATATTACCCCGAACATGGTATCTATAATTGCTTTTCTATTAATTGTTCTCTCATCGGTGTTTTTTGCACTTGGTGAATGGGTGTATCTTTTAGCAGGAGGCATACTGGTTCAGTTCTCATCCATTCTAGATGGCTGTGATGGAGAGATTGCAAGACTTAGATTCATCGGATCGGGATACGGTGCTTTCCTTGATTCTATACTGGATAGATATGCTGATTCGTTGATCATATTCGGGCTGGCATATGGATACTGGATTCATAATGAAGGTTTATTAGTATGGGCTCTGGGTTTTTTTGCTCTAATAGGCGTGTTTGTTTTTAGCTATACCAACGCCAGGTATGAAGCAATTTTTGAGAGTTCTGAATCAAGAGGAATACCGCTTCGACGGGACATGAGGTTGTTTATAGTGGCAATAGGTGCCATTATCAATCAGATCCTGATAACATTTTTAGTCCTATCGGTTCTTACGAATTTTGAGGTTATAAGGCGAACAGTGACCACCCGTCACTAATAGATGGATTAGATAGCGCACCCTGCAGCATAATAGCAAGTATTAGAGAATAGTAGATAATTATTCGGGTTTTCGCAGGGCTTCTAAAATAGTAGGAGGATAGTGGGCAGAAGGGGGATTATGGTGGTATAAAAAAGTTTATTTTCTGCCCACTATTAGTTCGTATAAATGCGAATGTGATATATATAATTTACGCCCTGTGCATGGCTGGAGTTCTTATGTTATATTTAGTTTTGGTTTATGAATATCTTAAGCGTATATTTATTTCTGCGTTATTCCCTCCGGATTCTATTATAATGCCCTCTCCTTTGCTGGCTATAACTGTACTGCTGAACTTTCTTATCCGTCTGTTCTCTGAAATAGCCTGAAAGTTCCTGCCATTAATAAAATTCTCATACTGTTCCCTGCCCGATACGAAATACATATTTATATATTCTGTCGAATCTATTTCTACGAATGCAGGCACATCAAAATCAAAAAGATATGAGGGGTCATATAGATAAAAAAATGTAAGGTAACCGGGCTTAAGTTGTATGTTTCTTTCAT
Organism: Candidatus Methanoperedens nitratireducens; assembly: GCF_000685155.1. Classification (GTDB taxonomy): domain Archaea; phylum Halobacteriota; class Methanosarcinia; order Methanosarcinales; family Methanoperedenaceae; genus Methanoperedens; species Methanoperedens nitratireducens. Next base: position 447,102 of record NZ_JMIY01000001.1, on the reverse strand, counting down.
TCTCCATACCTGCAAAAACCATTGTTGCATAACAGGTCTTCTTTTCGCAATACACTCCAACAGCACCATCACTGAACAGTTCATCCCGATCCACAATAGGGGATCTGTGCCCGGGACTGCTCATCCACCCGTTCACCATGGTCTCGCTGATATTAACCGTATCATTCAAACCACTTATCATATACAGGTTTTCTGCAACGATTGTGTAAAATATTCTATTTTCTTTTAGCCTGTCCCCTGCATCTTTTCCCTCAAGATCTTTATGGTGGAACCCCTCAATAGAGAGGGTCCTGCTGTAGTTTTTGGCTATTGGTGCTATTCTATCGTTCCATTTAAGGACCTTTGTCCCTGATGCCCTTCTTTTCTCGTTAATAAGATCAAAAATTGTATGTTCAAGTTCAGGGATATCCAGGAGGGATGCGTTAAAGAGAACTTTCTTGATATCATCCATATTGACTGAAAAATCTATACCGCTATAATTCAGGTTTTCTCTTGGGAATTCAAAGTAGAACTCAAACGGCTGGTTATCATAAGTCCCGTTTAGAGCGATAAGTCCAGGCCTTAATTTATCAAGGCTCGTATTAAAACTCCCGTCCTGTGTATAACCCAGCAGGTTATCATTATTAAAGACACCCCCTTCCAGGGGTTCATTAGTCCCATTAATAAAAAAACGCATTGTATAGGAGCTGTCAATTATGGAGGAGATGCAGCCTGCCGTGAATATGACCAGTGTTATCAGAAATAGGATAAGTGTATTTTTAAAGCTCATAAACATCCTGCCTGTTTACAGGTAATAGTGAGCTTTTTAAATATAATTTTCGATCTTTTATAGATCAAGATTTTCAAAAAGAGATAAACTCATGCCTGTGCTGATGCTAACCTTTTCTCAATATCTGCAATCTTAATCTTGATAATTTTCATAGCAGTTTATCTAAGTTAAGTTCACCTGATCTAAAATTATTCATTTAATTCTAAGATAACCCATACTTAACTTAGAGCGATATATCTGATTTTAAGATAAGTTTACTTAACTTAGAAAAGTATATATTAATCGGAGATAATTAAAAGCAAAGTATCATGAGTAGAGCAGGCATATTTGAACTACAATATGAAGGCTATAGGGCATTTATTCCGAAAAATTTACCGCCTGATCCTGATATTAGATATGATGATGAACTCCACTCACTTTTATCTAAAGCTGATAGGAACCTCGCAAGATTAGATGGGATTACAACAGTTCTACCAAATCCGGATTTATTCATTGCAATGTATGTAAAAAAAGAAGCACTTTTAAGTTCTCAGATTGAAGGGACTCAAGTTTCTCTTGAAGGAGTACTAGAATTTGAAGCTAATCTCAAGCCTAAAGAAGATATAAATGAGATAAAAGAAGTAGTCAATTATATTAAAGCTTTAAATTATGGAATGGAAAGGCTTAGCGAATTACCCATGTGTTTGAGGCTTATACAAGAGATTCATAAAATTTTATTAGAAGAAACAAGAGGTGCTGACAGGAGACCAGGTGAATTCCGGTCGCGCCAAAACTATATAGGACCGCCGGGCGCTACTTTAAATGAAGCAACATTTGTTCCACCTCCCCCAAGTATGGTGATACCTGTAATGGAAGAACTTGAAAAGTTCTTTTATAGTAATAGCATTCCACCTTTAGTTAAGATTGCATTAATCCATGCTCAATTTGAAACGATCCATCCGTTTCAGGATGGAAATGGAAGAATTGGTAGACTTCTAATAACATTTTATCTATTTTGGAAAAAGATTCTATCTAAACCTCTTTTGTATTTGAGTTATTATCTTAAGAAGAATAGGGCTGAATATTATGATTTATTAATGAAAGTCCGCCTAGATGGGGATTGGGAAGGTTGGATTAAGTTTTTCCTTAAAGGTGTGAGTGAGACTTCAGAAGGAGCAGCAAATACTGCTAGAGAGGTTATTAAGCTAAAAGAAGATTTAAGAACTAAACTTTATAAAAAGGCACCAAATGTATCCGCTATAAAATTATTGGACATACTTTTCGATAAGCCTATGATTAGTATTAAAGAAGTCTCAGAGAGATTAGAGATATCTAAAGTGGCAGCGAATAGCCTCATAAAAGTATTTGTGGGGTTAGGTATTTTAAGAGAGGTTACTGGGAAAGAAAGATATAAACGGTACATGTTTTATAGTTTCGTAGAGATTATGGCCGAGGGCACAAAGACGAGTGATCTTTAGAGAGGTATCTACATTGTTTCTATATTTCAACCACTTCCCGGCTCTGCACAACCGAGCCATGATAGCAACCAGGAGCCCGGAGACGATCTTCACATCTTTAAAAGTCGGTGCAGGGCTTCAATGTGGGGTGACTATAAAGGTGTGCCGCAGTTCAGGCAGTACCTGGTATAAGTACTGCGTTTATACTGCCTTCCTGTCCTGGCCTGTTGGTCACACGGGCATTACCAATCTCTGTTTTGATAATAGCACCCTTTGTTATTATGTTCCGCCTGACATAGTGTATATTGGCCGGGTTACCTGCTGCCGTTTCTATCCTGACTTTCTTTGAGGTATTTGTTGCCGGGTCTGTGACCACTGCGGTGTTTACTCTTAAGAGCTTTATATGCTCCTGTCCACCAGTTGCTTTTACAGTTTTCCTGCTGGTCTCACCAATAATCGTGTTTGTATCTTCACCGCCTAATTCAAATCTTCTTTTGCCTCTTGAATAGATTATCCTTCCGCCTGTGTATTTACGTCTTGATCTGCCTTGCCATCTCATATTTTAATCCTCTTTCATCGTGAAAATAATAATTCCTCTCACTAATGCAGTACTGTAATAAAAGCTTTCGCCCCCTGAGTCCTCATGCTACCTTAATATACCCAGAATCCATGCTGCTGTAGAGAAATAGATAATAAGTCCTGTAATATCGGATATAGATGTGATCAACGGACTGCTCGCCACGGCTGGATCCAATCTTAAACGAACCAGCAGGAAAGGAAGCGCTATACCTATGAGGTTGGTAAAAATTACTATGATCAGCATCGAGAGACCAACCACTATTCCAATCTCAAGTCCACCCCGTAAGAACCCTATCACGAACCCGGCCAGTCCCATAGTAATACCCAGGGTGATACCTACACCCAGCTCCTTACTCACCGCCTTTAACCACTGGTCTATTTTAACATCACCTGTGGCTATTGCACGGATCATCAGGGTTGCTGACTGGGCACCTGTATTCCCACCGCTATCGATCAGAAGCGGAATAAAAAATGCCAGGACAATTGCAGCAGCAAGTGTTTCTTCATAAGCTGCAATCACCCCTGATGATGCCAGATTAACTATCACCAGTGCTACCAGCCACCCAATCCTTTTACGGTAGAGCATCCACATACCCACCTCACGGTAACTGACCTTAAGCGGTGCCACTGCTGCAGTCTTGTGAAAGTCCTCTGTAGCCTCCTCCTGCGCTACATCCAGGACATCATCAACAGTGACGATCCCGAGAAGAACACCATATGGATCCACTACAGGCAGGGCATCAAGATCATACCGCTGTATAAGATGAACTGCCTCTTCGCGGTCATCAAAGGCTGAGATACTGATAAAAGAATAATCCATTATCTGCTGGACGGTATTTGCAGGATCTGCTAAAATAAATCTCCGCAGTTCAAGAGCATCTAAAAGCTTCCAGGATGCATCAGTTACATAGATCACATTTATAGTCTCACTATCCCTGCCCTTGGTTCTTATGTGGTCAAGAGCCTGTTTTACAGTCCAGTCCGGGCGTACTGCCACATAATCCGGCGTCATCAGCCTGCCAACGCTCTCAGCAGGGTAGCCCAGAAGCTGCAACGCTTTCCTGCGCTCATCGGGGCTCAACAGGTTGATCAACCTCTGGATTACCTGGCCTGGCATATCCTCAAAAAAATCAGTTCTGTCATCAGGGCTCAGATTATCAAGGAGCTGGCGTGCTTCATGATCTGTCAGGTCCTTCAAAAGAATATCCTTATCCTTAGACTCAAGGTGAGAGAAAGCCATGGCAGATACACTGCGAGGTAATAAACGGAAAAGTAGAACGCGGGCCGGCTTATCCAGGCTCATCAACAGGTCAGCCAATTCCGGCGCAGGCATCTTTATCAGTTTTTCTTTCAGCTCAGTCCACCTGCGCTGCCTGATAAGTTCTTCTATTCTATCTTTTGGTAGATCTTCCATCATGATATATTTATTTTAGTATGTATTTATTTTTCAGCATTAAGAGGTATGAAAGTCGAGCAGAATTCTAAGTATCAAATTTAAATAGTAATTATACCTGATTGCTATTATAGATTTATAGAGAAGAGGGTGATAGGATATTTGAGGAACCAAAAAAATTAGTGATTATATCTAATGGATAGGATAGGTTTGGAGGTTCCTCATGAATCATCATTGGATCAGATATTTAAAGCAATTTTCCAAGATTATACCCAAATTATTACCAAATACGGCTTTTAACCTTGATCAGTACTTAATCCCTGATCATCCTCCATCCCAGTCTCAAAACCTGCCTGTTAGTTACAAACCTTATTACTGGCAGTACAACCTGAACTGGCGTGATTGAGACTTTTGCCCCCATGTTCCAGTCAAGTACCGGTTTTGTAAAATCCGCAGTAAATACAATGTCACGCCCTATCCGTGATGGAGTGACGGCCGCATACATGAATCCTGTCAGAATGCCTGTATATGCCGGGTCATCCAGGCCATAGGTGATATCAATATCAAGATACCTTAACCTGAAGGCAGTGACCAGGTCTCTGAAGAGCCGCAGCAACGGCCTGATAATATTGAAAATATATCTGATAGGCGGCATGCCCCTGGGTCTCCTGGATCTTCCGGGTTTCTCTATTTTCTCTATTTTTTCTATCTTTTCTGTTTTTTCTAATCTGAGCGGTTTCTCTTTATGTTGCCTGACAATTACCCTTCGGTTGAAAACGAAAATTTCTACCTGTTTATCTCTTAACGCATATCTAACAATGAACATCAGCCAGCTTATGCTCAGACTTCCGTCTACTTTACCTCCTGACCTTACTGAATTGATGCTGATCATCACAGGAAATAGCAGCAAGGCCAGCACTGCAATAATTACTATTACAGCAACTATAAGCCAGACCATTTCAGGTTAATTTTTCATTGTCTTAGGTCGGTTGATTTATACTGAATTACTCTTCCTCTGTCCTGTACGATTCCTCTTTCTTGCGTCTTTCCATAACCTGTTCGTATTTCTCCATCATCTCTGGCATTATCTCTGCCAGACGCGCGATCGTACCTTTTCCCTTGATACTGAGCAATTGTACATCTTCTGGCGTTATCACAAGAAAGGCGATTGGCTGAATGCTGGCACCTCCAGCCCCACCGCTGCCTATCCCCTCTTCACCTGCTTTATTCCTGCCTGTACCACCGCCGCTTCCGAATCCGAAACTGACCCTGGTAACGGGTATGATAATCCTGCCATCTATGGTTATGTGCTCTCCGATCACTGTCTTTGTTGAAATCATAGTGGCGATTTCCTCGGTAATAGTTTTAATAATCTCTTCTGCGTTCATCTAACCTCCACTCCTCAGTTTACTGTTATATCCAGTCTTACTTATAACTAACTGAGATTAATAGAATGATGTAATGCAGCATGCGATATCTATTTATCTATCAAGCTATAATTGAATTACGGATAATATGAACTGCGAGGTATGTGGAAGCCCCACAACAAACGAAACGGGGATATGTGATAGATGCAGCAGGATCATAGGCCAGATCACAAGAGATATAGACCCTGAGATCTGGAGCAGGATTGAGGACTGCAGGTATATCTATCCCCTGATCAAGCGGGTAGCAGAAGGGACTCTCAGGACGCAGGATGTGGTGAACGAGCTGCTAAAAGGCGAGATCGATTAATCGAATCGGTCATGATATCTTTATTCTCTTAACACAGCATTCTCTTCCGGCAGTGATCTCAACATCAGTTTCCCCGCACTTCGGGCACTTTATTGTGGGCATAAAGAAATGAAGTTTCTCAAAGGACTCAACGGGTCCGTTATATGAGCACTTGCACTTTATCATAGGCTTGATAACCTTGATATCGTACTTCGCGCCTTCTGCCACGGTCCCGGCGGTTATTGTTTCAAAAATGAACCTGAGCTGGTCAGGGTAGAGCGCAGTAAGCTCTCCTACCTCAATGAAAACTTCGCTCACCTTTTCTGCATTGTTCTTCTTTGCCGCATCAAGCACTGCATCTATTATAGCACCTGCAATTGATACCTCATGCATATGTTCTCACTCCCTTACAACCTCTATTTCGGATTTTAATTGTATACATTTAGCCGCAGCATATAGCAATGACGAGAACGCGCACACCGTCCCTATGCCTTTGCCAATGAGTTCCTCATCCTTTTTCACCATTGCTGTGATATATGTATTCATCTTTACATCTGTCGTCATGTTCTTCTTCTCAAGATTAACAAGAAGTCTATTCGCTTCTTCTCCTGTATTCTTCCCTTTTCTGCACAGTTTCACAGGGCATATCTTGCAGTATTCCTTAAATAGAGCGCCCCATTTTGGCCCTGCGATCCCGGCGTGCGCTTCAGCAACCACTCCTGCATAAGCAATGCAGCACCTCATCGCTCTTCCTATCACGCTACCGTTCTCCACTATCTCGCAGCATATCCTGTCGTTCTTATAGAAGAACCAGTTCTCCATCCCGCGCTCGTATTTCTCTTTTCCAGTGTTCCTTTTGTTTTTGAGTTCCTCTTTTATCCTTGCAGCAAGCTCAATAGCCCTGGGAATAGTTGCTGCTGTTCCGCATGTCGGGCAATAGGAGATCGGGCCAACAGCTATCTCATTACTATCTTTATCGATAAAAGCAACTTCAACCCCCCATGAGTTTCGTCTTATAGCCACCCTGCCCCCGCTCTTCCAGACTTCGTTATAGGCAGAAGATACAGGTGTGACCACCCTGCCATAGCCATAGATATCTGCAACTTTCTCCATGTCGATAATGCACTGCAACGACTTTATAAGTTCAGATTCTATATGCTTCGGGAAGAAACCTCCCTCTACCATTGCAAACAGGATCGCAGGAGGCCATGTTATGCCTTCGCCCTCACCTGCAATGTTCCCTTTATCATCAAGTATCCTTGAGCCCACCCCATCAGGCCGCTCCCAGGTTACTGCTTTACCACCTAATCTGGATATCTCTTTCAGTACCTTATGGGTCGTGCCGCAGTTCCCTTCTTCTATATGCAATTTCCCTTCAAGGTTTTCCCTTACCCGTTCTACGAAGTCCATATATTTTCCTGTTCGTAGTATTCCGAATTTATATTATTTAAAGATTGTCAACGTTTTTTAATTACAGTTTCGGTATACACCGTGCCAGGCGCTGCTCGCATAATTCCAGCAAGGGCTCAGTAAAGTTACGCCGCTCCGGGAACTGCGTGCTCAGGTATATGTGCCGAACCAGTGTGAGCACACTGTAAGCCCGCACCGAGGCCCGTGTATGCTCACCTGAGAGCGCCACGAACTCTTCTTCCATCGCCTCTGTGCGGTCTGACAGAGCATCGGGATCATTAAAGGTGCGAAGGCTCAGTTCTATCAGGTGCCCCAGGAAATTGCCTATATCCAGTCCGGGGTCACCTTCGCAGTACAGATCAAAATCGATAAGGTAAAGATGCGACCCGTCTGCGATCACCTGGTCAGGGTAAAAATCCCTGTGGATTCCACACAGCTCAGGCTTCGGTGTTGCTGCACCGATCTGATCGCAGGAATCAAGGATTCGCTCCAGGCGCTCTGCCCGGTCAGGCATCATCCGGGCCACGATGGACAGGCGCTCATGAAGGATGCGAAGCTCATCCACCATCGTATGTCGGCGCTTGACAGGGATATCCGCCCTGTGGAGCTTGTGGGCTGCCCGGGCAATGCGTCTTGATAATGCTGTACCACCCGGTTCTATCAGCAGCCGGGTTGCGGTATCGCCTGATACCTTGCGCTGGAGCAGCATATTAAATTCTGGGATTATGCCAGCGGTCTCAGGCACACAGATCCCGTCCTGGCTGTCCTGTCCAAAACCAGCGTTATAGAGTGAATTAAGAACGTAATACGTTGATCGCCGCGGTCCCTGCGCCTGTACCTTGCCGATCACCGTAACTTTTTCAGGCTGCGGGCTACATATCTCAAGATCATATTCTATCATGCAGCGCCGTGCGGGCTTGTACCGTATCACCCGTATAGCATGAAGATATACATTGTGATTCCCACATGCTGGATGTAAAAGGTATTGCTCAAGCTTATCCCTTGCCTCGGCGGGATTAATCGCTTTTGCCAGGAAGGGCATCTTCGGATCTTCAGTAATGCTGAACGGGTCAACCACAGGTATCATTTTACTATTGCCTCGATTTGCTTCAGGATTGTCTCAGTTCTCTGCGGCCAGTCAGGCTGACGAATACGGAATGGCTCAGGTGCGAGATGTAATAATCCAGCAGCAGTATATAATTCGACACTGGCAGGGACAGGTTTGCAGGTGGCAGCCCCATAGCCTTCGAGCAGCGCCTTCTTCAGCATCTCTACCCGGTGTACGGAGATGTTACCGCAAAGAGCATCGCGTTCAAGATGAGCAATGAAATTACCCAGATCTGCAGCAGGATCGCCACGGACTGCTTTATCCAGGTCAAGAATGGCTGCAGTATCATCCTGGATCAGTACCTGCTTGGCATAAAAGTCCCCGTGGATCGAGCGGTTCACAGGAGGCTCATGCATGAGGCGGGCGGCAAGCCGCTGTGCCAGGTCACGGGCCTGCTCAGCAAGATGAGGACAGACAAAACCGATCCATGCAGCCACCTCAAGCAGGATAGCCGCTTCTGTCCTGCGCTCAAGGCACACCAGTCCTCCGGGATTCTGAGCATGCAGTTCGGCAAGTGCTGCGCCTGTGGTCACAACCCCCTCATATGCCTGATCGGTATTGAAGATGGCATCGCTTATCAAATATCCATGAATCCACTCAAAAGCCATGATGTGATGACGGTTGGACCTGCTTACCCGCTGTGCGATACGGAGCGGCCACCTTGACCTGAAGGCTTTAGAATTGCTATTTGCCGCCTGGTAACCGTTACTCGTGTAGATCTTAAGTACAGCCCTGGCATCATCCCCGGTCATCAGCCTGGCAACATACCTCCGCCCGGGTTTGTATCTTAAGGTCTCTACCGTACCTTCCCACAGGTCAGGACAATGCGGGAAGAGCTTATAGAGCAGACGCCTGCGGGCCTGTGTATCAGTCAGGCAGGGGAGTATTTTCAGTCTACTATCGTTCGGAAAGATGGATACAACCACGGCGCAGTCGTCCAGAAAGATGCGCCCCGGGCCGGTAAGTCCTGGTACACACGGCAATCTGCGGGCTTTTTGAAGCTTATCCCTGGCATCAGGCCGATAAGCTGTGGCGTAAAACTCTATTTCCGTTCCTGCTACTTTGAGCCGATAGGCGACAAGGCAACTCGTTCCTGGCTTGTATCTAACATAGGTGCTCTGTACTGTTCCTGTATCAGGCAGGAAAGGGCGCAATCTATCAGCAAGAGCATCATTATCCAGCAGAGTAGATAGTCCTGGAAGGGCCGGGTCGCGCTGGATAAGATCAGTATCAGATGCTGAAAGCATGGTCTATCCCCTGTGGGCGGTATACTCATGCAAGGCTGACTGCAGGCGGTACAGTGTGCTGTACCGACCACTGGCTTTCATCAATTCCTCATGCGTTCCGCACTCAATCACCCGCCCGTTCTCAAGATAGAGTATCAGATCAGCGCTTGAAGCGAACTCCATATCATGGGTAAGGAGAAAAGTGGTGCTGCCATGAGCGAGACGTTCAAGGGCCTGGATCACTGCTCTCTGGTTCTCCCTGTCCAGACTGCTGGTTGGCTCATCCAGGATCAGGATGGGAGCTTTTCGTATGGCTGCCCTTGCGATCGCGATTCTCTGTCGCTGTCCGCTGGATAAGGTTACACCGCGCTCACCCAGGATAGTATCGTATCCCTGCGGCAGAGCCCCGATGAACTCATGGGCATTGGCAAGACGGGCTGCAGCCTCGATCTCCCCTGGTGTAGCATCGGGCGCACCGTAGGCGATATTGTCCCTTATGCTCGCAGCGAACAGGATATTATCCTGCAATACCACACTGATCTGCTGGCGGAGGGATGCAACTGTATATTTGCGGATATCGCGTCCATCGATCATGATCCTCCCCTGCATCGGATCATAAAGACGCAGGATCAGGCTGATGAGCGTGGATTTACCCGCGCCAGATGGACCGACCAGAGCAATGTATTGACCGGGATGCACCTCAAAGCTGATATCCTCAAGCACAGGCTGGCCTGGCTCATAGGCGAAACTTACACCCTCAAACCGTATCCCTCCTCGAAGAGCAGGTGCAGGTACAGCATCTGGCAGGTCGCGAACTTCAGGCTCTATCTCCAGGAGGTCGACCACCCGCTCACACGCGGCTGTGGCCTTTGCCAGCCGGCCCGTGTACTTGGCAGTGTCCCGTATTGGTCTGAAGGCACTTTTGAGATAGAAAAGGAAAACCAGAAGGTCACCTGGAGTAAAAATATTGTCAAGCACTAATGTCGCCCCATACCATAACACCATTGCAGTAGCGAACGCTATCAGTATGTCTACTGTACGCTCAAGGCTGGCCTGAAGACGCTTGGCCTTAACCCCCACCTTCAGATCTTTGTTGCTCTGGTCAGAAAAAACCTGGGTGAAATTTGCATCAAGTGAGAGTGCCTGGACAACCTTTATCGCTCCAAATGATTCTGCTGCTGTGGCTGCCATTGCTCCCTCACGCTTGCGCTGCTTTCTGGCAACATGCTGGATGTTCCGACTGATGCGAATAGTGGAGAGCCAGAATAGAGGAAAGATCATCATAGCCAGAAGAGCAAGCTCCCAGTTCAGCCAGAACATCACTGCCACCATGCCTGCCAGGATGAGAAAGTTCGCCAGAAGTGGCAGGATTGCCGTAACAGTGACCTCTTTGAGTATGCCAACATCGTCAATGACACGTATGATCAGGTCGCCACTCCTTGATCTGTTATGGAAAGAGAGTGATACGAACTGCAGGTGGCGGAAAAGGTCGTTTCGTACTTTTGTGAGAACACGGTTGCCGATCAGGGCGAACCCGACCGTATTGCTGTAGGCAGCAATCGCCCGCAGTCCGGCGATCGTGACCACTGCGAACGCAGAGAAGGTGAGCAGGGTCATCGGATCCATATTATCAATTATGGAGATGCCGGATAAGCCGCCTGAAGGTGCGGTGGTGATTACGCGATCGAAGATGAACTTAAGAGGCCAGGGCTCAAGCAGACGCAGACCTACCTCGATAAAGAGAGCCAGCATTGAACCTGAGATAAGGGTGCGCTGTGTACGGATATACGGCCAGAAACGCACAATGAACCGCCTGATACCAGGTAAACTCTGTTCTAATGTTTGCGGCCGCGCCATTTAGCTCACCTTAACTGGCTCTATACCGCCCAGATGAAGGATGCGCTTAGCAACCGCCTCCCATGTATGGTCGTGAAGTACAGTCTCTCTGGCTGCTCTTCCGAGACTGGAGCGCAGCATGGGCTCACATCTCAATCGGTTGAGTGCAGCAGACAGTGCGACAGCATCGCCCGGCTGATAGAGAAGACCGTTGGTCCCATCCTGGATCAGTTCTGCCACCTGTCCTATACGGCTGGCCACAACCGGCAGACCGGCTGCCATGTATTCATAGATCTTCAATGGTGAGAAATAGAAATCGGGATAATCCGGATATGGTGCAACAGCAGCATCCATGGAAGCCAGAAGACCCGGTACCTCATCCGGATCAACCGAGCCTGTCAGGTGAACCGTTTCAGATAGACCGCGTGCGGACAGATCCTCAACCAGATCAGGCAGCCCCGGTCCATCGCCCACTATGAGCAGCCGGGTGTCCTGGTTACTCCTGTGGAGTAATGAGTATGCCTCGATAAGAAGCGGAAGGCCATGCCAGGGCTTCAGTGTGCCAACAAAGCCAATTGTGAACATATCAGAAGGGCATGAGGGTTTGATATTATCAGGGAAGCGAGAAGGATCTACTGCATTGGGCACAACATGCACACGCGCTCCAACGATAGGAAAGCGCTCAAGGTATGCTGCAATCTCCCTGGATACAGCGATTAAGACCCCTGCAGCCCCGAAGGCCCGCCTGGCTACCCGCTCAGCACAGGCCCGGTCAGACAGTCCTCGGTGTTGAACCTGTTCCTCAATCAGGGGTGAATTTACCTCAAGAAGCCCGGATATCCCCATATCACGGGCATACTCCATGCCTGCAAAGCTCCATAGCGAGTAGCGTTCATAGACCATATCAAATGGACCCTCTCGCTCAAGCAGGTCCATCAGGTCGTGATTCGCTGCAAGGGTAGCACGCTCCATGGCAGAGCGGTCGCTTTTCTGTGGCCTGTGAACTGGAAGCCTGTGGATGCAGACACTCTCCAATCCAGAAGGCGTTTTATCATCGAGGCGGGAAGCAAACAGCTCAACCCTGGCACCCTGTCCCATGAGAGCACGAATTACCTCCTGTACATGGATTGAACTGCCCTTTCGGCCGAATACCGGTACGCCCGTATCCGCACAGATATATGCGATCCGCATCAGTCTACCTTCTGAGCGATCCTGATCTGTCTGGTAGACTGGAAGATATCACGTATAAAGGCTGAATTGATGTTGATATCAAACTTTGCCTCGATCAGTTGCCTTGCCTTTGCTGCAAGCTGTACGCGCAGTGCTGGATCGGATAGCAGGCGCTCTAATGCCGCCGCAAGTTCAGCAGGATTATGCTGGGATACCATTAATCCGGTCTTCCCATCGTACAGCACCTCAGGAATACCGGTCACGTCTGTCGAAACACAGGGAGTGCCCAACGCCATTGCCTCAAGAAGTACGGTCGGCAGTCCGTCGCGGTCTGCATCTCTTCCTATGATGCAGGGCGCTGCAAACACAGCAGCATCCTGAACAGCCTCAATTAGTTCATCTCTTGGGAGTAATCCCGCAAGCTCAATATATGACTGAAGCCCAAGACGTTCTATTTGAGCACTAAGTTCAGCCTCAAGCGGTCCTGTACCGATGATATGGCAACCGAAGGCGCAGCCCCTGTCAGCAAGGATTGCACAGGCCTCTATCAGGTCATTAAAACCTTTCTTCTCAACAAGTCTGCCAACCGATATGATCCGCATTTTACGCCGATCTGGCGCTTTATAAGGAAATCTATCAATATCAAGCCCATTATAAACGCGCTGTACATGTTGTGCCGAAGGGCCGTAGATCGCGTGAAGATATTTCAGGTTGTAGTCACTCACCGTGATCACGGCTGAGGCATCGTTGAGTTTGCGCTGCATGTTTTCTGGATTGACGTTCTCGTGAAAGATGTCCTTGGCATGAGCGGTGAATGTATAAGGAATTCCCGCAAATCGAGCTGCAAGCCTTGTCACCGACGTGGCCACACTGGCGAAGTGCGCATGAAGATGGCAGATACCTCTCAGGCGCACCTCGCGTGCAAGTAATGCAGCCTGGTAGATATCAAGGACTGCCTCATCCTGTGCAGTTCTGAGTGCAGTCCATATATCAGGAGTGGCCCTGCCGGCCCCGGAAAGTTCTGCCCAGAAATCAGAGGACTTTGGAACTGCCGCGGGAATATAGTTTACAGGCGCTTTAACCCTGGCGATCGCATCCTGGAAATGCGTATCATTTATAGGCCGGAGAGCAAAGATCTCGATCTCCAATCCTGCGGCTTCATGGGCAAGTATCTCATTTACAATAAAGGTCTCTGAGTATCGGGGATACCTCTTAAGCACATAGCCAACTCGCATGGTCTCACCCGGCATGCTGGATCACCTCACACAGCAGGAAGGGAATACGCTCAAGCCCGTTCAGATCAATTCGGTCGCAGTTCCCCATTGGTGGCAGGTCACATGCCATCCATTCTGCCAGCGCCTCCGGGCTGAGCTCATCGGGATGAAGCACATCGATAAGACCCAGGTCGCGCATACACTCTGCACGGATCATCTGCTCAATACGGGGTCTCACCCTGGGCACGATGAGCGCACGCTTTTTGAAGGAGAGTACCTCGCACATGGTGTTGTAGCCCCCCATCGCTATAATCCTGTCTGCACGGTCTATAAGCAGGGCAGGCTCATTGATAAAATCGAGCACACGTAAGCGGGGATTGTTGGCAGCCTGGAAGCGCAGGTGCTGCCTGACCTCATGAGACATAAATGGGCCTGTCAGGATTATCCCGCTGGTTGCGGGAGGCAGATCTGCATGAGCAAATGCTTCGGCAAGGTGAGTCCCATCCTGACCCCCGCCCACAAGACACAGGATGAGTCTATCAGGAGGCAGACCGGCAAGGGGATCAATACCCTCTGATAATTTTAACCTCATGCGCTGGTCAAAATAACCCGTATAGCGCACTTTTGAAGCAATATCAGGAGAGAGGCGATACTCATGCACCAGATCGTAAACCGCTGGATCGCCATACACCCAGATCGCATCATAATATTCCCGAATGGCATCCTCGTTGCACTCGTTTGACCATTCACTCTGAACTGTTGCTGGATCATCCAGCACATCCCGCAGACCGAGCACACAGCGGGTGCGCCCGGTGGAACGCAGGGATTTAAGTGCTGGATCGAGTTCACTATGTGCACCTCGCGGTACTTTATCCACGATCAATACATCTGGCTCAAATGCTTCAAGTGCACTGTGGATTGCATTACTGCGCAGTGTAATGAGCTCCTGGAGTGAAATATCAAGGCAGCGCGATTTATACTCACCATTAGTTTCTTTTAACAGGGCAGGCAGACTCAAGCAATCAACTCCGGGCGGCATTGTAAAGGTATTCACCTCATACGCCCCGTTGATCATAAGTATGACCGGATGTAAAGGAGACTGAGCAAGCGCATGGGCAATCAGCAGATTGCGGCGCATGTGACCAAGTCCCATGGTATCATGGGAATACAGCGCAATCCGCAATCTCTGTGAGCGGGTATCACTATACTGTACACCTTCATGGGGCGATACCCATACATATGTGTTTAAACATGAGACCATAGATTACCACCTGCATCATTATTATCATGATTATTATAGTAGTATTACCATATATTTTAGCATCTATATATGGGTTACGGACATTATTAATAATGAACAATAGATCTGTAAAAGTAAGTGAAGATTATAGTATTTTATCAAAAGTCTGAGATACAGGAAAACACGGATACGAAATCTGTACGCATCCGTATTATCCGTGCGATCCGTGTCCTATCGTCTTTACAGAGCCTGTTATAGAATCAATGCAGCAATCAGTATTGCTACAATATTCATCACTTTTATGAGAGGATTGATTGCCGGGCCTGCTGTGTCCTTTGTTGGATCGCCTACTGTGTCGCCCACAACTGCTGCTGCATGTGTCGGGTTAGGTCTGCCATCAGGTAATCTCTTCCCGCCAAGGTTGCCTGACTCAATATATTTCTTGGCATTATCCCATGCTGCCCCTCCTGTTGTCATCATGAGTGCCAGGAGCAGGCCTGAGATAATTACACCGATCAGCAAACCTCCCAGTGCTATCGGACCGAAGATATAACCAACAAATACAGGAGAGAGCACTGCAAGAAGCCCGGGTACTACCATCTCTTTCTGGGCTGCTATCGTAACGATATCCACGCAGCGCCCGTAATCAGGCTTTGCCTTTCCTTCCATGATTCCCGGGATCTCCTTGAACTGGCGCCTGATCTCTGAGACTATTGTGGATGCCGCCCTGCCGACTGCCCCCATAAGGAAGCTTGCAAACAGGAAAGGAATCATACCTCCTATGAATAATCCAATTAAGACAAGCGGATCTGACAGCACAAGCAACAACGGCGGTAGTTCCTGCTCTGCAAGCAGCCTGTTTACCTCGCTGCTGTATGCTGCATAAAGTGCAAGAGCCCCAAGTGCTGCGGAGCCTATAGCATAACCCTTTGTAACCGCTTTTGTGGTGTTCCCGACCGCATCGAGCGGATCGGTGATATCCCTTACTTCCTTTGGCATCTCTGCCATCTCAGCGATGCCCCCTGCATTATCTGTTATCGGGCCGTAAGAGTCTATGGAGATTATAATGCCTGTAACAGACAGCATGGCTGCTGCAGCTATGGCAATACCGTAAAGTCCCAGAATGGGGTCTGTTGCGCCGCCCATAACATAATATGAGATCAATACTCCTGCACTGATGACCAGTACAGGTAAAGCTGTACTGCGCAACCCGACCGAAAGTCCGGTAATGATATTCGTTCCAGGACCTGTGACTGAGGCATTGGCAATTTCCTTTACTGGACTGTGGGATAGCGAGGTATAGTAATCAGTGATCATTATCATTGCTGCGGTGACGCCAAGGCCCACAAGTGCGCTTATGAAAAGGCCAATATTCCCATCCATCATGACCTGTGTGATTATGTAGAACAGGATAGCAGAGATTCCTCCTGCCACGATAGCGCCTTTGTACATTGCACCCATTATGTTGCCTGATTTTCCGAGCTTTACAAAGAATATCCCTATTATGGATGCGAAGATCGCTGCAGCGCCAAGTACCAGGGGGTATGCGACAGCATTAGGAAAGACGCTCAGAACTGTCACACCGATCAGCATAGCACCAAGCACTGTTACGACATAGGTCTCGAAAAGATCTGCTGCCATTCCAGCACAATCGCCCACGTTATCCCCCACATTATCAGCAATGACGCCGGGGTTGCGTGGATCATCCTCAGGTATTCCAGCTTCGACTTTTCCTACGAGGTCTGTACCTACGTCAGCAGCCTTAGTATATATGCCGCCGCCAACCCTTGCAAACAGGCTGATGAGCGATGCTCCGAACCCGAACCCTATGATCTTTTCAACAGCTTCTACATCCCCGCCGAATGCAATGAACAGTCCGCTCACACCCAGGAGCGCAAGGCTTGCAACAGATATCCCTGTGACCGCTCCACCCCTGAATGCCACGCTCAGTGCTTTCTGCAGGCCCTCTTTTGCGGCATTGGCGCAGCGGACATTGCTGCGAACAGAGATGCTCATACCGAGATAACCTGCTGCTGCTGACAGAACTGCACCCAGAATAAATCCGATAGCAATCTCCACACTGATTGCCAATGCAAGCAGAATTGCAAGTATTACCGCGATAACTGCCACTGTCCTGTACTGCCTGTTCAAATAAGCCATGGCACCTTCCTGTATGGCAGATGCAATTGCTTTCATCCTTTCGCTTCCAGCATCCAGTTTGAGAATATACAAAACAAGATAACCTGCGAATGCTAGACCTATAATGCCCGCAAGTGGGGCCGAGTACAACAACGAATTCATATTTTTTCTCCTATGATTATTCCATGATTGCTCCGCTCACTTGGTAGTGAATATATATATTATTTACCTTTGAAATTGGTAAATAAGGGCATATAGTAGCTTCTCATACCCGGATCGCCCTTCATGCCTGCTGCTGGAGTCGCTTCACTGTATTATTTGAAAATTTGGAGTTATTGGATGGACTCAGTACTTTAAGATATCCAATCCGGTTATCTTGGATATTTCTATAAAATCCTTATCATTTGAGGCTATCTTATCTATTCCGTTTGTTATAGCAATCCCTGCTATCATAACATCAAGAGCGTTCACAACTTTTCCCGTGGTCAAAAGACTTGCCATTATTTCACTTGATTTTTCTGCAGCCCTTATATCAAAATCAAACACCTTGATTTCGGAGAAAAATCTCCTAAAAAATTTCTCCTCGTTTTTAGCTTTTTTATGTTTTGCCCCTGAGATTATTTCATGGAATGTTATAACAGTAGTTGCAACATCAGAGTTTACAAGATCAAGGGTTTTATTTCTACCCTTAAAAAAATCAATGAGAAAGCTTGTATCAAGAATTATCATACTCTCGACCTTGCAGATGATCTTATTTTCATATAATCATCCTCTATCTCATCCAGTGCTTTACTATCTTTCAAAGCTCCAAAATAATCCCTCAGGTTTGATTTTTTTTTCTTTGCAAGCTCTCCTATTACATCGCTAAAACTTTCATTCTCTCTTTTTAAGCTCTTGAGAATGTTATATATATCATCCCTTATAGATATTGTCTTTGTACCCATAATATTCTGTGTATACATACACAGGTATATAGATTATGTTATAAAGGAGCATGTGAAGGACAGATTAGTGAGCCTTGCAGATTAAGATACAGGATACGGGGCTAAATCTGATAGGCTTCAAGTATCCTATTCACCTTACTTTATATACAGGTCTATTAAAAACCATCAGGAATTCCTAATTAATATATTCGGACTACCGAAACATTTAAGTTAAAAGTAATATATTGATTGACTATGTTTTTCCACCTTCTCTTCTCTGCTATTCAAAGAAGAAAGCTAAGGATAGCCCTGGCAGTTCTGGCCGTGGTTATGGGAGCGTCCATAGCCTCGACCTTATTTACGGTATCATTTGATATCAATGATAAGATGGGAAAGGAGCTGAAGAGCTACGGTGCAAACATTCTTTTAATGCCATCATCAGAGGGGGAATTCATACAGGAGAGCGAACTTTATAAAATGAAGACCATCTTCTGGAGGCATAATATAGTGGGATACTCTCCATACCTCAGTGACACGGTGAAGATAAAAGATGAGGAAATAGTGCTGAGCGGCACATACTTCGATGAGGAGATTTGGCTGCCTGAACTCAAAAAAACATTTATCGGGAACAGGAAGGCAGAAGAGAGCGCGACAGGCTTTAGAACCGGGGTAAAGAAGATAGCGCCCTGGTGGAATATAGAGGGAGAATGGCCCGAACCTGGAGAGGCTCTGGCAGGCATAAGTGCAGCAGAGAAGATGGGCATAAAGAAGGGGGATATATTCAGGGCAGAATATGGAGATAATAATGCAACCTATAAGGTATCAGGCATACTCTCCACAGGCGGGGATGAGGATGACCGGGTGATAGTCTCCCTGGGGGAGGCGCAGGGACTGTTTGAAAGGCAGGGCATGGTGGATCGCGTGGTGGTAAGCGCATTGACCAAACCTGAGCCCCGGGAAAATATAGATCCCTCTCTTCTTCCGCCAGAGGAATATGAGGTCTGGTACTGTACTCCGTACATCTCTTCTATCATGTTCCAGATCGAAGAGGCAATACCAGATGCAAGCGCAAAGCCAATACGTCAGGTGGCGGATAACGAGGGAAAATTACTTAAAAAATTTGAATTACTGATGTTTTTGATCACGGGAATAGCCATGATCTCGGCCTCTCTGGGCGTGAGTGCGGCTATGACAACCTCTATCTTCGAGAGAAGAAAAGAGATCGGTTTGATGAAGGCAATAGGCGCAGATAGTGTTCAGATCTCCCAGTTATTCTTTGCAGAGGCGGTTGTTATCGGCATCATAGGCGGGGCAATCGGGATTCTCATTGGTTTTGTGCTCTCAAGAATGGTGGGTCTGTGGGTATTCGGGGCAAGCATAAGCCCATCCCTCATGCCTGCACTGATCTCAGAGGCACTTGCGATTGTATTTGCCCTTCTTGGCAGTCTGCTGCCTGTGAAAAGGGCGGCAGAAGTAGAGCCATCGATCATACTCAGGAGTGATTGAATTGTTCATCCGTCTTGTAATGAGATCCCTCTGGGTAAGAAAAGAGCGGTTTTTGATAGCTATGGTTGCAGTAATGCTCAGCGCTGCTATGGTGGCTTCACTGCTGACCATCTCCTTTGATATAAAAGAGAGGATGGGAAAAGAGTTGCGTAGCTACGGAGCCAACCTTGTTGTCCTGCCAGGCGAAGGGGAATACATCGAAAAATTCGACGCCTCGCATAGCTCTATCATAGATTCTGTCCCCTTCCTTTATTTCAAGTCTGATATTAGCTCAAAAAAGATCGAGTTTGCGGGCACTGATCTTGAGGCTGCAAAAAGAATGAACCCCTGGTGGCATATCGAAGGCACGCTTCCTGATCAGGACGAGGTCATGATCGGAATTAATGCTGCAAACAGGCTCGGGCTTAAAACGGATGACACCCTCAGAATTCAGGGGAATTCCTTTCGGGTCTCAGGTATCCTGGACACAGGCACATCTGATGATGACAGGGTATTCATGCATCTTGCTACAGCTTCGAAGATCTCAGGTAAAAGCGGGGCAACATCTGTACAGGTAAGCGTTCTTGGGGATATCGATGAGGTTTCAGAATACCTTGAGAGTAATAACTACAAAGTAAAGAAGATACGGCAGGTAGCAGAGAGTGAGAAAGTACTCCTTGGCAAAACCCAGCTTTTAATGTCCCTTGTGGCGCTCTTTGTCCTGTCATCCGCGTTCCTCGGCCTGATGAGCACTATGATAACAGGCGTGCTTGAGAGAAGCCGAGAGATAGGGCTTATGAAAGCCCTGGGCTGCACAGATAGAAGGATAGCATCCATATTCCTCACCGAGGCAGGGATAGTGGGAACTGCAGGCGGTATTCTCGGGTTCCTTGCCGGGCTTGCACTTGCCCAGTTCATAGGAATAAGGATATTCAATATCCCTGTATCAGTTAAGCCAGAGGTATTTCTACTCACCATCCTGACATCGATACTTATCGCATTTATTGGAAGCATCCTGCCTGTACGCAGGGCACTATCGATAGATCCGGTTATAACACTAAGAGGCGAATAAGATGATCATAGCTAAAGATCTTGTTAAGAAATACGATACCACCTGTGCGCTAAAAGGGGCCAGTTTCACTATTGACAGAGGAGAATGGGCAAACATAATGGGACCTTCAGGGAGCGGAAAGACCACGCTTTTGAACCTGATAGGGTGCCTTGATACACCGACAGGTGGCTCTTTGCTTGTGAACGGTACTGAGACCGCTTTTCTCAATCAGAAAGAGAGGACAAGGTTTCGGAGGGAGAACATTGGACTGGTTTTCCAGCAGTTCCACATGATTCCCCATCTCACCGCGCTTGAGAATGTGATGATAGCGCAGTACTTCCACAGCATAGAGGATGAGGAAGAGGCAAAAGAGGCGCTTTTGCGCGTGGGCATGGAGCACAGGCTGGATCACCTGCCGTCCCAGCTCTCAGGCGGGGAACAGCAGCGCGTATGTATAGCCCGAGCACTTATCAACCAGCCCAAGATAATACTTGCTGATGAGCCAACAGGCAACCTTGATAAAAAGAACGAGGAAGCGGTTCTTGAGATCTTCAGGGAACTCCACAGAGAGGGGAGGACGATAGTGATAGTAACCCACAACCCCGAGATAGGTGAGATAGGGAACAAGGTCATACAGATGTCCCACGGTGAGGTTACCTGTATAACAGAGCTAAAGTAGATTAGCAAAACTTAATTATCCTAAGGCCACATTTTTAATTATACAGGCAGATATGGCAAAAAAATCACCCAGAATAGAGGAGTATCTTGAGTGTATATACAAGCTGCATGAGATGCAGGAACCTGCCACCACTTCCAGGATAGCAGAGCGCCTGGAGCTGAGTCCATCATCAGTTTCAGAGATGCTAAAACAGCTCGAACAGAGGGGACTTGTGAGATATGCAGATCGGGGAGTGGTATTAACAGAAGAGGGCGAACTTGAAGCCAAGAGGGTGATAAGAAAGCACAGGCTCTCTGAGCGGCTTCTTACGGATATCCTGGGTTTCGGGTGGGATGAGGTACATGATGAGGCATGCAGGCTTGAGCACGATATCAGCAATAAGATGGAAGAGAAAATCGCAGAGAAGCTGGGTGATCCCAGGACGTGCCCTCATGGTTATCCCATACCTGATATCCACGGAAAGATAGCCCGCGGTGATACAGTGCAGTTATCAGAACTGAAAGCGGGTGAGGCTGGTGTTATTGAAAGTGTCTCTGAGGAGAACCCGCAGATGCTGCAGTATATAGGCAGCCTTGGGTTATATCCTGATGCAGAGGTTGAGGTAAAAAGCATCGCTCCATTCGGGGGACCGATTCTGGTCAGGGTGGCAGATAAAGAGAGATCGCTTGGAAAAGAGCTGGCAGAGAAGATACTGGTGAGGAAGAGATAGGATTTAACTGTGATTTTTATAATCAGGTAAATTGCCGTCTTCAACTTTAGGATAGTAACATATTTACCCTGCCCCTACGTTTTAAGCACGCATGAAAGCGGTACTTGGTCTTGAGGATGGAACGTTCGTTAAAGGAAAGGGCATGGGAGTAGAGGGCATTGTTCAGGGCGAGCTTGTTTTCACAACCCAGTACACGGGATACGAGGAGGCCCTGACAGACCCGTCATACAGAGGCCAGATACTGATGTTCACCTACCCGCTTATCGGTAACTACGGCATAAGCGGTGAGACATTCCAATCCGATGGTATGCAGGCAGAAGGACTGGTTGTGAGAGAGGCCTGCGGCCGCCCATCCCACCACAGATCCCGGCGCTCCATATGCGAGTTCCTAAGAGATGAGGGCAAATCAGGTATAATGGGGATCGACACACGCATGCTTACAATAAAAACAAGAGAGCGCGGCACCATGAAGGCTGCCATCATCGTCGGAGATGATAGCGGTGAGGAAGCGGTCAGGCTTGCAAGAGAACAGCCTGATATCGGAAATCTGGACCTTATAGGGAAAGTCACCTGTAAGCAGCAGTATCAGGTAAAAGGGGATAAAGACGGCGGCAGCATAGTCCTCATGGATTTTGGTGTGAAGAGGAATATCATTAAAAGCCTGAACATGAGAGGATTGAATGTTACCGTAGTCCCTGCCACAGCATCGGTGAGAGATATTTTGAATTACGAGCCAGATGCCCTGCTCCTGTCAAACGGTCCGGGTGACCCTCAGCAGGCCATAAACGGCATATCGGTCGTAAAAGAGCTTGCAGGGCAGCTCCCTATATTCGGTATATGCCTTGGCCACCAGATCATTTCACTTGCCCTCGGAGGGAATACATACAAGATGAAATTCGGGCATCGCGGTGCCAACCAGCCTGTAAAAGACCTCAAAAGAGGAATCGTGCATATTACATCACAGAACCACGGCTATGCAGTGGATAAGAGCAGCATTGATGAAAAAGAAGTAATTATAACTCAGATCAATGCCAATGATACGACAGTTGAGGGACTGGAGCATAAATACCTGGATATAGTATCAGTGCAGTATCATCCTGAAGCACATCCAGGGCCTCTTGATACAGAGAAGATGTTCTTTGAAAGGGTTGTTGAGAGGACTAAAAATAACACAACTGTTCTTTAGATATTCCATCGATCATCGATCGGGAAGCATTCATTTATCCACATTAGTATATTATTTTGGTGTATAATCCTGTATTCCCTTGAAATAACAGGGAGTTCTCCAAAAAATTCTGAGCGGATTATTTGCATATTAAGTATATCCCTTCTGGTCTCAAGCTTGTGCTCACGTAAAATCCTGCCTATCGGGATATCAGCCCTCATGAGATCGTCCCTTACTGCCTGCGGCATTCTTTTAATAGCCGCCAGTGACTTTGCCAGCACATACACTGTGCCGTTGGCGCTCAGGGTTACAAGCCTGCTGTTAACATCATCCCCAGGTTCTATCTCCAGAAGCTCTGCCATATCGGATGTGGCTTTTACCACACGTTGATCAAGAGTTACGACTTTTACTGCCTTTCCGGTAAGTAGCTCAAGCAGCAGCGTGATCGAACCATCAGTGCCTGCGCATATTCGAAGACAGGTGGGAATATCAGGTCTTTTAAGCACATCCCACAAATTCAAACCTCTTGCACTTCTTTTTTGGCCCTTGCAAGGCGTTCTTTGGCAGTGTAGCCTGTTGCCTCTTCAAGAAAGTCCCTGTAGCGTTTATTTGTATCAAGAATAGCTTCATCCCGGGCTTCCTTATTGGATTCTGTATCAACATATAGCTTCTTTTTATCAACCCAGACTGTTAACCTCTTAAAGGCACCGTAGCTCAGTGTGTATTTACCACTTTCTTCTTTTAATTCAGCAGAAAAATTCCTCTCCAGTACCTCACGGACTCGCGCAATATCCTGTGAAGATCCTCGTTTAAACGAATACTCCTGAATAATATCACCTGTGTATTATAGGATTTACATAAGATTAAAAGATTGCTCATGATATCCATGAGCAGCTCTATAAGATTGCTGCTTTAGTGTATCTGTATGACAACCTCACAGAGATTATCTCCATGAGACAGCAATTTTCTAATTTCTAATCCTGCCCTGTTCCCGAATGCATAATTAAGCGCGCCTTTGAATGCCTCTCTTGCTGTATGGCAGATATATGTATCGAACTTATTCCCTTCTGTAGCAATATTACATTTCCTTACAGTGTACAGCAGGTTATTCCCTTCCAATTTCCATTCGCTTTCTACATGGATTCTGGAATTAATTGTTTCAAAAGCATGTTTGAAAGTCTCCAGATTCCAGCTCTTGATGCCGTTTTCTCTTTCATACTCCTGCATCAGGGATCTACCGATTTTTCTGCCCAGCACGGTCAGTGAAAGGGGTATATCTGGAATATCCTTAAACCCTTTTAGAAAAGTCAAGAACATTATTAATTCCTGATCCACTTTGCTGTTGCTTGTTTTCAAATTATCTACTATTTCATTGATTTTTATACCCACATCAGGCCTGTGTGTCAGTACGATTATATTGGCTGTTGACTTTGCATCATATAAATGACCGTTAGCCTCCAGAAGCATTACCAGTATTTTTTTTAGTTTTTCTATTGCTTCTTTATTTCTATAATTGTGGAATAATATTATATTCTCTTTATCGATCTCTACTCTATCTGCAACCCTGGAGGTCTCATAAACCTCCTTTATCAGAAAAAGCATCTCTTTTAAGGGTATCTCCTGTATCGGTTTTTTTGCAAGCGTCTCTATCGTTATCTCTCCAAGGGGTATCTTATTGGCAAGCAGATCCTCAAAATAATTCCTGTGAAGAGTGACCATATTGTAATTACTCAAAACATGCCTGTTGATTATAGCCTTCCAGAAGTCTGGATTGCTCTTTATCGCTCTTATTACTTCATCCATCCCCCCAAAAAATGTAACCAGGCTTCTGTGTGCCTCATCTTTATTAGATCGGGATAGTTCTACTTTTATACTATCACTGAAATTAATAACACACCTTATCTTAAGCGGTGTACGCTCAAGTGAGTTTTTAACCAGATATTGAGATAGTATGCAGGCAACAAATTTTATTCTCTGAGTATCCCCTTTTATCTCTATCAATACATCAGAAGGTAACTTTTCATTATCGTATTTTAACACAAGGTCAATATTCCATCCAAGCTCACCGAACTTGTAGCTGAGATATTCCTCAAGTTTTTTCATCGAATTCATCAGTATGGGATTAATCAGTTCATCTAATACACCATCAGGAACAAGTATATCATCGGTCTCCATCAGCATCCATTTAAGCAGAGAGTTGCCTATTGCCGATGAGTTGTATGGCAATCCGGATTTACCTGCCCTGTCTATTATCTCTCTCATTGCAGCGCTGAAATTACCACTATGTCTTTCCACGTATGGTTCCATCTTTTCAACGCAGTCTTTATCAAGGGAGATATGTTTTGTAACGATCATATTTTCTAAACCTGGGTTTTACTATCCTGAATTATCTCAAACACGCCTTTGTTTTACTCTTTTTTACATTTTCCCCGTTTTATACAAAAATAACTTAATGCGGCAAAATAGAGATTTATTCTACCCCTACTGAATATGTTTCCCTTTCTAACGTAAATATCTTGCGATAACCGTGGAGTGAGCATTCTATTTACACCAATAACGACCACACCCTTTTTAAGCTTTTGAATTAGCGGATGGTCTCACTGACATAAGAAGACTTATATGCTAGATAGTATAACGTTGAGTAATGGGAGTGATGGTAATATGAATATCTTTCCAAGAGATTTTACTCATACTTTAACTGGTTTTGGTGGCGACCCGAATATGAATAAGGAACAGCATAGGAAAACTATAAAGAAAGCCCCAATAATCCTAATACATGGAAACGCTGCGCATGTAGCTCATCCGACGTTTGGTTGGGATACTATGAAACGTTTTCTAAAGGAGGAAGGGTATCAGGATTGTGAGATCTGGGCGATGGATTATTTAGGTGAAAATAGATCCTTTCCACCAGAGATGCCCACACCGGTTAGAAACCATATAGATGATGTTAGAGAGTTTATTGATGATGTTATAGACTATTTGAATGTAGAAAGAATTGATATTATCTGCCATTCTCTTGGTGGTATGATGACCTGTGCCTATATGAGAGGTTACAGGTCAGATGGTACATTCGATAATGCGAACCACAGGCTTGACAATGTCGGAACTGCCGTATTTCTTGCTACTGCCAATAATGGTCTGGGTAGGTTTTCGCCAGGGGAGTTTCAGACTGGTGGTAGTTTTGAGGTAAATTCTCATATATTCAATGGGGTTAAAGATGATAGTCCCAGAGGAACAGATGATCCAAAGCAGATGATTATTCCTGAGGAGGCAAAAACGTGTCAGCATGAAAGTGAAGAAAGTCAAGGTGTAAAGAATCCAGAGCAGATGTTTGCGGAGATGGCTGCTCTTGAGGAGAGCTGGAAAGTTACAACTGAATTGGATGTAGGTACATTACCTCCTCAAAATGTGTATGTCGCTATTACAGCGACAGGTGACTTTGTTGATAAACAAAATAAAGATACTGGCAGGTTGGAGGGTGCTCATTGTAATTTAAGATTTAATTTAGGTCCAAATATAATGGGACACTCACAAATTCTTATGCAAAGAGGGGTTTTTGATGCTTTTAAAGGGTGTTTAAATAAGCATCCGCCTGGTATTCCAGTTTCTGCATTACAGAGAATTGCTGTAAGTCCTGTTTCTATAAGGGTTACTGAGAGTGCCCCTATAAAGGTTAGCGAGATAGGTGAGATTTCCCCTAAACCTTTGTCAGTTACTGTAAATGTTACTCCGGCAGATATGGTTGTCTCTTATACTACAAAGCGTGTAACTAAAGAATATCAGGCAGGTTATATTATAGAAAATGTTGCAGAGACCTGTAGTGGTAAATTAAGAAACGGGGAAGGACTTACTCTATCTAAAGATGGGATATGGGATGTTACTTTTTCAGGTACTGGTGCGAGCGATATTAAGAGAATGTATGGTGTTTCTGTAATTAAGCCTGCAGTAGAAATAGAGACTCCTGATAGACCTAAATTTACTGATTCTCTTGAAGTTAAAGCTAAAGCTTCGAGTGGTAAATTATATTTTTCTTTTGACGGTATGCATTTTAATGAGGGAAATAGAGTAAAGATCTCCGAGACTAACACTGTATATTTTATTGCTATTGATAAAGGGAATGCTTCCGAAATTGTTTATCGATTTTATGAAAAGGAGGCAGTGTGAATTAAAAGAGCAAAAGAAACAAGGGGTATAGAGGAATGATATCTGAATTTATAGGGGGCAAAATATGTATAAAAATAATTTAGTAAAAGTATCTCCTTCTGAAGGAGTAAGAATAGCAAGAAGAACACAGATTAATAGGGCTACAGTTCAGGGTATAATCCCTCCGCATATGCTTAAGGAGCTTGCTCAGCGCGGTGATCAAAAACAGCGCGAGAGGGCTTTTCAAGCGTTAACTTTATCCGAGCGGATCCGCGAACGGCGCGAAGTGCTTGGTCCACTCGCTACTGCTGTTGCGACACCGGCTGGAGAGAAGCGCCGCACCGTCTACGATGTAAAGAATGAGTGCTGTGATCCTCATTCTCCATGCCTTCCTGGCTCTTTAGTCCGCGAAGAGGGAGATCCTTCAAAGGGTGATCCTTCTGTGGATGAAGCATATGATGGGGCAGGTGCGACCTACGATTTATATAGAGAGATATTCGAGCGTAACTCTATTGATGATAGGGGTATGCGCATAGACTCCACGGTACATTTCTGTCAAGACTACAATAACGCCTTCTTTAATGGGACGCAGATGGTGTACGGTGATGGTGATGTGGACATTTTCGAGCCCTTCACCAGGGCCATTGATGTGATCGGTCACGAGCTGACCCACGGTGTGACTCAATATGAGGCAAATCTATTATATGCATTTCAATCTGGTGCATTGAACGAGTCTATGTCTGATGTCTTTGGTTCTCTTGTGAAGCAGCGCAAACTCAACCAGACTGCAGATGAGGCAGACTGGCTGATCGGTGAAGGACTTTTCACCTCGAAAGTCAACGGCAAAGCTCTGAGATCGATGAAAGAGCCAGGGACTGCCTATGATGATCCGAAACTCGGTAGGGACCCCCAGCCAGCACATATGAGAGATGTTAAGCGTTTGCCTTTCTGGGAAGATAACGGAGGTGTGCACATAAACTCTGGTATCCCGAACCGTGCATTCTGCATTACAGCAATGGAAATCGGTGGATTTGCATGGGAGAGGGCAGGTAGAATATGGTATATCGCATTAAGAGATAGGCTCAGACGTTTTTCGAATTTCCAGGATGCTGCGAACAAGACATTCCTGGTAGCCGGAGAGTTGTTCGGGGCCGGAAGTGAAGAGCAGAAGGCTGTGAGGAAAGGGTGGACAGATGCGGGCATCAATATCACCGTTCGCGCTATGGAAGCCATCCCTGCCAGGTAGTAATAATTCAGAAAGTATGCCTGGAAGGCAATATGTTGATTAAATTGGAGCGCACAGGCGGCTTTGCAGGGCTGCGTACGGCTGTTACGCTGGATACGGATACGCTTCCTGCTGAAGAGGCACGTAAGCTACATGAGATGGTAGATTCTGCCGGTTTTTTCAACCTGCCAGCTAAGTTTCCACTGCCAGCACGAGGTGCTGATTACTTTGTATACAGACTGACAGTTGAAAAAGATGGAAGAAAGCATACAGTGGATGTGAGCGATCCAGCAGTTCCTGCAACGCTTCGACCTCTGCTTCAGTCTCTGGTGGTGTATGCGAGGAAGTAAGGTATTTAGATGGAGTATCTATTCAAGATTGGATTAACCAGCTCTACAATCTTACCAGCTTCTTCCGCTTTGTAAGAATAGACCAAAAATTTAAACTTATGGAGGCCCTATTAAACAATGGAGTGATGATGTCAAAAATTACTGAAGAACTCTCAAAGAAGATAGAAGAAGCAGAGAGAATAGATCCAAACCAGAAAATACCTGTCATAGTTACATTTGATCCTGATTTAGATATCTCGGCCATTGAGAGAGCGGGATTGCATATTAGGAATAAATTCCCTGAGATAAATGCTGTTTCAGGAACGGTTACAGCAAGTGCTGCAAAGAGGATCTCTGAAATTAAGGGTGTAAAGATCATAGAATACGATTCCAGGGTCTATGCCCTTTAATTACACTCAAAAATAGCCTTAGACAAAAAGAAAAATATGATTTAAACTATGGTAATCCTGACACAGCGGATGGCACTTCTAGCCTGAATGCTGCTTCGTCTGCATTCACCCTGCCGAAACCATACTCTTCATCACGGCCAGGTATGCCCAGGTTTTCCGCTGTAGAGGCAAGCAGCCTTCTGATAGCGACGTTTTTAGCCACATCAGATGGTGCCCATCTATGTGAAGATAACGCAAGTGTTGCAACACCAGCCACATGAGGACATGCCATGCTTGTTCCACTCAGTGTTCCGTATCTATCTCCCGGTAAAGTTGATAGAACATCTACGCCCGGAGCGCACAGCTCAACCTCAGGACCTCTACTGCTGAACTCTGCTATCACGTTGGCACTATCTATTGCAGATACAGCTATAACTGATTGATACCTCGCAGGGAAGTTTACTGGTCCTCTGTCGTTTCCGGCCGCCGCAACCAGTATTAATCCTCTGCTCCATGCCAGATTGCACATTCTCTCTAATGCTGTAGTAGGCGCCGAAGGAGCACCAAGGCTCATATTAAGTACATGCATGCCATTCCTGACACACCAGTCTATACCCGCAATTATCCAGCTAAAATTTCCTGAACCATCACTGCCGAGTACCTTTACAGCATATAGATATGCAGATGGTGCAACCCCTATAATGGTACCTGCAACATGGGTTCCATGTCCGTTAAAATCCTTTGGATCTGTTTCTGCTGGTACAAAGCTTATCCCGCCTCTGTAGTTTGGACTAAAATCTGGATGTGTATAATCTACGCCCGTGTCACAGACCGCGACCTTCATGCCCTTACCTTTAGTTATATCCCATGCTTGAGGTGCTTTTATTCTATCGATACCCCATGGAATAGTCTCAACCTCAGGCGATGGCTGACATTCTACTGCAGGCAGAGCATAACATTTTCCATCCGGTTCAACAGCAGCCACATTTGGGTCTTTTTTTAGAGCTGCAACATCATCATCCGTGAGTTTAGCTGTGACTATTGGTGCCTCGTACTCGTTTATATCGAGCGCTATGTTCTCCGCAGGTACATGAGCAGGCAATCTTAGAGCCGAAGCAGCCTCTATAACATTCACAGGCGATTTGATTGCACTCCTAAATATTTCCACCTTATCGCTTTCCTTATCCGCCCTTTCGTTCTTAGTCTTAAAAGTGACTATATATGAAACTCTCTCTACCAATTTAATAACCTCCCAAATAATAATTTCATTACGGATTTATTCTATTTATACTTTATCCTATTTTCCGCACTTTTCCACTTTGCAGCATGCTATTTTATGATTTTATTTATCGTCCAGT
>NZ_JMIY01000001.1:406478-416313 GCF_000685155.1 Candidatus Methanoperedens nitratireducens | reverse complement strand
ACTATTCTATCGATAGATGCACGAAGTTCGATCTCTTTACAAACTCCTGCTACGATTCCTAAATGATCTAAATTTTTACTACTGTAGTCCATTTTCTAAATACTGATTCGGGAGGGAGTTGTATTAAAATGTGCGGAAAATGGGGTTCAGTACTATAAATATCTTAAAGAATTGGGTTTATATGAAATATTAACTCAACATCCCCCTTTTCCAGAAGAATTGCTTTCGAGGGTTGCGCTCGTATCTCTCATAAATGCTCGGATAGAGCTCCGGGTATTTTGCCTCTTCCAGGGGGATACAGAACATCCTTTCAGGGTCATCCGGATATCCTCCAAGACCGATCGCAATAAAAGTGGGTATATTATTTTCTCTTGAGTACAGGCGGTAATCTTCTATCTTCAGCCCGTATGTCCACCGCAATTTCCCCTTATAGAGATTTGACCTGAATTTACATTCCACACTGATTTTCTCATTAGTTGGTAGATAACGAACTGTTAAATCCGGGTTGGAATCTGATTCAACCCTTATATCGTGTTTACCGGATAAATCCCTTGTCCAGTCAGCGATGCTAAAATACTTTTGATTAAAAAGCTTAGCCACGTACTTCTCAAATTCAACCCCTTTATCATAGTTTTCGTTCTCTTCTTCCAGCAATACGTCAATAACCTTTCCGATTTTATTCAATATCCCCATACACAACACCATTTTAAAATTTTATTTCATTTATGAATGCCGTAGATAATAAATCTTTTGTGGTTTTTATCTTTCTCAATAATAAGCTTAGAGCGTTTCTGAATATTCTGGACAGGATAACAGGATTAACAGGATTTAAGACACGCTCTTAAAGAACGGCACATATAAGTTGCCATACTCTTCTTTTTGGAGTCTTGCTTTCAACGCAAAGAACAGTACGCCTACATTTACAATAATCAGTTGCCATACTCTTCTTTTTGGAGTCTTGCTTTCAACATAAACCTCACTTTTCAATCACAGAATCCTAAATTGTTGCCATACTCTTCTTTTTTGAGTCCTGTTTTCAATATATCAGGTGTCCTGTGATTCATGACGATAATCATCTGTTGCCATACTCTTCTTTTTTGAGTCTTGCTTTCAACGATATAGATTTCGAAGATGTAATAAGTTCATATGAGTTGCCATACTCTTCTTTTTGGAGTCTTGCTTTCAACGCAGGTTCACGCGCACAGTGGTGCCGAAGCAGGAGTTGCCATACTCTTCTTTTTGGAGTCTTGCTTTCAATGTTTAATTGGAGGTAGTTATGTATAGCGTAAATCCGTTGCCACACTCTTCTCTTTGGAGTCCTGTTTTCACGGATCAAAGCGAACGGTGCACCAACTCCGAATATGCTGCCATACTCTTCTTTTTGGAGTCTTGCTTTCAACGAAAATAGTAATGAAAGCAGCTTTTGGCGAGGGTGGAAAGTTGCCATACTCTTCTTTTTGGAGTCTTGCTTTCAACAGTTATGGTGGATAGTCAAACTGGCAAAGACTGTGTTGCCATACTCTTCTTTTTGGAGTCTTGCTTTCAACGCAGATTGGCTATCCGAGAAGTGGGGAGAGATCAAGTTGCCATACTCTTCTTTTTGGAGTCTTGCTTTCAACACTATATGCAAATTCAACGAAGGTGATCAGTTGAGTTGCCATACTCTTCTTTTTGGAGTCTTGCTTTCAACGATAGTCGTTATTCAACTGTTTGTTCATTTTTCATGTTGCCATACTCTTCTTTTTGGAGTCTTGCTTTCAACAATAATGCAATGAATATAGTATTTAGTGATATAGCGTTGCCATACTCTTCTTTTTGGAGTCTTGCTTTCAACAGTATAGTTTTAATCTCTTAAATCACTTTTCCTCTGATAATATGCCTTCTTTTCCATATGAAAATTTGGCGGTGTGGTTCTGTCGAACTGATTTATAAACATCAGCCAACTAACTCAGACCACAAGATGTTTTCGCTCCTCTTTGGGTATATCGTAATTTATTGATCGTATGTTTTTAAAGCATCCTTTGCATATCTCTACTATGAGTATTTTCACATCTTCATGCTCAAAATCATCATATATCTGTTCGACCATGTGATTAAGATGCGTCTCGCTGATATACCCCAGAAAGACGCTGTACTGCACTCTCTGGAGATTAAAATAAAAGAGGACATCAACAAGCCTGTTCCTCAGGCTGTTATCTGTGATATCGTATGCAATTAACACAAATTTCGATGGCATGGCTACCTGTAGATAAAAGGGGTGTATTTGCCTGTTTCAAGGATTGCGGTTGCTAGTTTTTCTGCCTGTAAATCAATAATTTCAGAAAAGCTCCTTTTCTTGCTTTCATAAGAGTATTCCTGCTCAAGCCTTGTCAATATTGCTCCAGCATACTGTTTCTTGAATTTATTGCTGATAATGCATCCTTCGGGCGTTTGCCTGCTTTTCCCGCATGGCAGTATGTAGCCTGCAGGATTTCCAAAAGAATCAAGTATCACTATATCTATACCATTCTCAAGCAAAAGGCGTATAGCGCCTGTGGTAATGTTATGCTCCCCAGAGACCACCATAAGCTCGATATCGAGAGGGCTTATAACGGTGCTTTTCTCTCCAGAATCATTGTCTTCCTTTGATTCAATTTTGATTAGTTCATTATGCTTCTTCAGTTTCTTAGCAAAAGGTGCTGTATCATTGAAGTATCTCCATATCTCGCTTTATTTTTCTGGCAAGTTCGCCTTCCAGTGTGATACTCAGGTTCTCAGCATTCCAGTCATCATCAGTCTTGCCAGTCCAGATGCCGTAAATATCCATTCCATTAAGCGAAACATAGCCGTAGGTTATGGCACTGGTGTATATCAGTTCAGCAGCCTGTTCCCAGTCAATCTCAATTCTTTGTGACGCATCTGTCTGTTTCTTCACCTGTATCACGTTCATATGAGCATCGCGCGCCATTCCTGCAAAATTCATATCCCCGCTCACAAGAACCACATCCACATCATTATCCCGTTCAAATTTTTTATACGAACTGACAATCTCCAAATCTGCGCCGTCACCTGTCATGATCTCTCTGGTATGCGGGTTATTTCTGATCAGGCGGTACTCAACCGAACCAAGGCGTGCTGCCCGTGCAGAGAGCACTGGCTGGTTCGGGAAATTTTCCATAAAAGCCATCTGTGGATGGAGGTTTTGCAGATCCTCGAACCTGTATTTCCTGTCCCACTTTCGTGCAAGCTCTCTTGAGAGGAGGTACGATAGGCATATTCCGCCTCTATTTCTGTATATATCAATTATCATCCTGTTCTGCCTGAGCATCAGGATGTTGGTATCGAATCCGATGAACAGCATCTTGTCTCCTTTAAATATATCCCTCATGCACTTCTCATTGATTGCTGTCTCGATTTCTTTTGCATTTTTAGGAGGCAGTATTCCGGAGGCAGTAATAGTATCTATATAACTGTTAAAATTTGGAATCTCCTTTCCAGATTCGCCGATTGTTTTAATAGTATCAATGCGCTTCTCATTATATTCTGTTTTATTCAGGATTGAGAGCCTGCACCGCTCACCGAGCGTTATTGAATATAGTAGGTCAAGCGGAGGATAGGAGACCTCTATTATGTTCCCTCCGCTGTAATACACTTCATTGAGCAGTACCATTAACCTCTGGCGCGGTAGCAGCATGTTCATTTCTCCAGCAGCACCTTTTTCATATCATACAGCCTCTGTTCATTCGCAGGGATCTCGATAAAAGGGCGGTTCTTGTACTTTGTCACATCGCTCAGGTGCAGGTAATATACCCTGTCAGCTCCGTTCTCTGCAAGCCCGTTAGACATCGAGAATGCGGACATGAACTTTCGCCCGGGCGTCATATCAACCGCTACTTCATTGCCCTTTTTCTTTTCTTCTGTGATGCAGGAGGATAGAATCCGTGAAAAATTGATAAAATCCACTTCATCCGCATGTATTCTTTCGATAATAGCATCCTCCCCATAGGCTTCAATAATCCTCTTGGTCCATTCATTGACAACTTTAACCTCTTGTTCAACCTTACCATTCGCCACGAGGTACAACTTCTCAGGCACGTATCCCTCAAGCTCACATGCCGCCCAGAGCGTATTGATCACGGCAAACGGGCTTGAGCCTACTGTGGTTATCCAGACTTTCATCATATTCCTGCCAGATAACTGGATGTCTTAAAAATATCCACACTCTCAAACTCCATCTTTACGATGTTATTCTTAGCTGATCTGGCAGCAGCATCCCATTTTGCACTTGTTTTTCCTGTAACCACAAGACTGTTCTTCTTGATGATATCTTCTATAAGATGCACCTCTTCCCGCGTCATATTATCAAAAACCATCCACATCTTCAACACCGAACCTGAAGGTATCTTATTAGGATCATCCAGTATATCGCTGTATGCATCTGATACCAGTAACCTTGAGCGGTGGGAATCCCTCTCGGTGAAACCGAATATCTCTTTTATTTTGTTTGCATCTGCACCCTTATCAATTAAGCTGTGTCTTAAGTATCCTTTTATTGTAGATCCCGGGATAACAGGCAGTCCTCCACTTGTCACGGTCTCTTCTTCTACGCCTGGCATGATAAAGTCAGATAATGCCGTAACTTTCAGGAGAGCCACGATATGCCCTTCCGGGATTTTTTCTGCTGAATGCGCCTTATAATAGATATCAAAATCCCTCCGATCTGGATCTTTTCCTGAATCAATGGTTTTAAGATACTTTTTCCCCTCTCTCATAAGCACGCCTGCATCATAGGGCGATTCAGATATCTTAAATCTCTCATCAATTGATTTTTTCATGACTGCTATATCCCTGATATCGGCAAACCCGTTGCCCCTTGATGTGCCTCCACCAAGGTTGATCCTTTTATTATTGAATTCATCAAGAGCCAGAAGAACAAGCCCGATCTCTTTTTCATCTGCGTTGTCTATATCTATCTGTATATCAAAACAAATACCAGAAGTAACTGTTTCTTCCGTCCGCAGGAAAGTATCTGCAACCTCTATTCTTTTATTTCTAAGTGATCTTGTCCTGGTCTGAACATTGAACTTTCCATCATATATCTTATATTTAGTAGCGCAATGAGGTTGTTCTTTTACTGAACCATAGAGACCCATGCTACTCTTCGATAGATGCAAATCTCTAACCCTGATCTTGGCGCCAGCCTTCATAGAGCCAAAAATCCCGCAGGATATACATTCTCTACAGGGCGTTTTTTCTCTTGCACCTGTATCACTGACACTGATGCAGCTCTTGTTATCATTAAATGTCCTGATAATCCGCTCAACAGTGCTTCTTAACACCCCTTTAAGACTGCTCCCTGGAATATAGGGCTCATAGGCTTGCATTTGAGCGTTATATGTCTGAAGCACAGGCGCAGCAGATATCGAATAAGCCGCTGCGTTCTGACCTCCTCCTATCCGAAGAGGTGTCTCAAGCTCAAGTGCTGCTGAGATTGTCCAGCGGTTCTCAAAAACATCAAAATCAGGCATACAGACCTCAAACATTTCCCTTAATCGATCCGAGATACGCGCTCCAGCTTGTGATCGCCTGCTCTTTTACTTTCTCAAACTCTGGTTCACTGCATGGATATATCTTCCCCTCATAATTTCCTGCAAGATAATCTCCAGCAGTTATGAGCCTGAAATTATCAATCTCGATACTGACCTGTCCGAATCCTCTTGAAGTAGCATGGCCTATTCCGCCAGAGCAATAATTAAAAAACTCAATAAGACTCAAAAAAGCCCCAAGCTTTGCATTTTTATTACCAGATATATCAGGGTTCTCTATAACTGCCTCTCCATAGAACTCTGTACCGTACGGAACAGCTTCGATATCGTACTTTGCGCCGCCTTTTGCTTTTCTTGTCTTCCGCTCTATTGCCACCCCGTCCCTTATCACTGTTTTTTTACTGTTTGCAGTAGCATCTTTTATCCTCACAGAGCCTGCAAGTTCAGCACCTCCGAAAAGCATACAAACAGGGCACTCTGAACCTACTTTTCTTTTTTTACTCTTGCAGACATCCGGCACTGCGCACGTATCGATATTCAAGCCTTTTAGCAGGCGCTCCATCTCGGTGCGGAGCACTCCTTTAAGGCTGCTTCCTGGAATTATCGGAAGATCCCTATCGTTCTTCAATACAGGGCTGTCCACCTCTGCTGGCGCTGTCGTTCCATGTCCTCCTATATGAAGATCGGATTTTGTTTTTATGGTGTACTGGATAAGTGCACGGCTCTCAAGTTTCTCAAACATGGTTACCGCCTCCCATATGGTTTATATTCACTGCCTGTAACCGGTTTCCATTTCATAATATCAGAGACGATTTTTTCAACATCATCCCTGGCGCCTATAATACCAAGTTCAGCCCCAAGCATTGTTTGAAGTCTCTTTCTTATTTCGTTATCATCATTTTTAAAAGCATTGAATATTGTGATGACCGAATCAGCATTCCAGTTCGTGTAACCGATAAGATACTTTATCTTCTCGATTCGTCTCTCAGGATCACTCTCTTTATCTCCAATCTCTTTGACTTTGCTAAGCAGTAGATCAAGGAACGGGAGCATGGCTTTATCATCTTTGCCGCCTCGTTCTGCACGGGGCAGGAAATAGGATGCAGTTTTAACAAAATGGGTTATACTGGCAGATTCATCAGGGATTTCTCTTAAAGCCTCAGGCAGGGTTTTAAATTTATTCCTGGAAGAAAGCTCGTATTTACCTTCTTTGAGTTGGGGCTGCGGTATCCTAATTAATAATTCATAAGAACTTATCACTATTTCCTTTAATTCCTCTTTTGAGAATTCCATACTATCTCCTCCTGTCTTGATATCTTTCTCTTCGCTCACTTTTTCTGGGTGTTCTAACATGATCTGTTCTTGAAATT
This sequence comes from Candidatus Methanoperedens nitratireducens, assembly GCF_000685155.1. Lineage (GTDB taxonomy): Archaea > Halobacteriota > Methanosarcinia > Methanosarcinales > Methanoperedenaceae > Methanoperedens > Methanoperedens nitratireducens. The sequence continues at coordinate 409,418 of NZ_JMIY01000001.1, read as the reverse complement.
GCGGTCAGATGGTCGATTATCACTTTTGGATCTTTTATTCTCTCACAATCAAGAACAAGCTTGATCTCCTCTATTTTAGGCATTCTCTGCTCTATTATTTTGATATTCCACATCAGATATTGGGAAAATCTCATTCTTTCAGCAGGTTTTAGATTTTTAAATATCGCTTTTATATTATTAGCAATACTCTCATTTCGCTTTTTCATCTCTTGCAATTCTTCCTCAATATCCTGCGGTCTCTGTCCACGGGAAGGCTGCGGTGTGTATCCTTTTATATGCGCATCGATACCTTTCTCAAAATCCTTTGATTTTGCCAGTTCAAAGAAACCCCGGATCTGCCCGTTTGAATATGTCTCAAATCTCCCGCTCTTTAGCATTATGGAAAGCGCCGCTATCTCCCATGCCTTCTGGTTTATATCATCAAGCCCGGTCATACCAGATCACCTATCACATATATGTCTCCGTAACCGCAATTTATCATCTCGCCTATCCCATAAGCTTCAAGCGCAGTAAGAGCTTCTGCATCTCCTGAGACTCTAACGCAGCTTCCAGACCCTATGCATGGTATCAATTCAGAGAGCGAATTCTGGTTCTTAAGAGACCATCCGCGGGCAACGCTGGAGGATATCTTTGCATCGGTCAGGTCGATATCTATAGTCCCCTCTACTCCTATCGATCTAAGAGTCTTACCTGCATATTCTTTAAATGTATCATCGAACCCTATAACGGATTCATCCCCTTCTTTAAGAATCATCTGTGAATTTACGACAAGGAGTTTTGATTCCATAGCTGAGAGTTCCTCTGTGCGCTTTGCTATTTTCGCTTTAAGATCCGATTTTTCCACAAGATCGAATCTTACACTTCCGTACCCTCTCGATCTGAATCCACCCAGACCATAAAAAGTGCCGGCGTTTTTGAGAGATTCAATAATTTTATCTGCGAAATCATCCTTTACCAGAATCCTGAATCTGAATCTTGCGCCTGCTGATATGCTCTCAATATGATATGGTGAGAGTTCGTATCCTTCCTCAGCGCTGCCCATACTTGCATGCCCGGTACGCGTTATGGGGCATTTTGTCTCTATCTGTTTGGAATAAGCCCTCTGTCGCTTTAATTTTCTATCCCTGATAGATTCCAGTGACATTAATCCAGAATATTTCTTCCCTTCATGAAGACAGGGGATATTATTTTCAACATTTTTGCACTCCCTTTCATCTCTTTCTCTTGCAAAAAGAGCATCGCATCTTTTACACCATCTAAGGATAAGCGGCGAAGCCACTGTTGTTCCATTCTCCTCCACAGGATAGGCATTCTTAAAGAATATCCCCATTCTGGAGATGTCCTTTTCTTCATCGATCCCGATATTATCAAAAAGCTGCCTATCGTTTTTATAAAGATAATATCCGAGCATACCTCGAATCGTCCTGCCTGGAATATAGTCAAGTGTCTGGATGAATGTGCCCTTAGACCGCCCGCTTCCAATATGCAGAGGAGATATCGCTGTTATAAATCCTTCTAATTGAATCATTACTTTACCCCCAGATATTCATCCTGAGATATTTCAGTTATTTTCAGACCATCAATCGAATCTATTCCACCCAGTCCACGAGAGCGATCTTTTCCAAGACCATAGTGTGCCATAGAATGAATACTTGCATGCAGTAGTTTTTCTTCTGAAGCAGTCAGTGCCTCACGGATAAGGATATACCCTGAAAATTCTGTCTTACAAGGGACAGAGAGCATATTGAAAAGAGCATGTTCTGATTTTGTCTGTGTTTCTCTTTTTATCGAGACATGCATCCTTGAGACTGCCTGGATATTTTCAGCAGTTTTAAAATCGGTTATACGTATCTTCCCTTCTCTGTAATTCCCGCCCCCTTCGGTGTTCGGAACACCAAAGATACGGCAAACATCACATCTGAACCCGCCATTTTTTACCTCATCACAGAGAATGACGCTGGGATTGCCGGTTATAAAGCATGGAATACTCTCTGTGCTCCTTAATATGCGCTCAGCTTCAGTTCGCATAACGCCCTTTATGTGGGTGGCAGGGATGTATGGTTTATCATTATGATCCTTTAAGAAATCAACAAGAGATCCTTTCGATTCACCGGTCGTATGAAAATCATTCTTAAATGCAAGTGAGATTTTCAGGATTTTCATAATCCTTCCTCCTCTGTATGCCATATCTGTGGGATGATCATCTTTGCAGATTTAAGCAAGTTCTCATTTCCCAGAACCCGCACCATCCACTCGCAATCATTCAGCCAATCGATAGTTGAGTCTTTTCTGAAACCCGAAGAGTAGATCGATTTTATGAAGTTCAACCGCTCATGCTCTGTTTTACCGCAGGTGATAAGACCTGAGATCTTAGGGCGGTTCTCTCTATCCAGACTTTTAAAGATAAGATTATTCAAAAGCCCTAAATCATCTTCATTGTCAGGAAGTACAAAACAAGCATGATCATCTGATGGCATTGCGCCGCTCACCGCAGTAAATGCTATGGTGCCCTCTGGAACACGGATAAGGTTTAATTCATCAGTTCTTGCTTTATCTCTGAATGCCTTCTTTGCTATATTCTCCATTTTTCTGGTAGCTTCAAGCAGGAAATATACAGGGAACTTGGCATCTGCTATCGCTATCCCGCATGAGATAGTTACAGTTGGGTTATCAAATGTTTTTCCATTGAAGAATGTTTTTGAGAATTTGAATCTCTTGTATATGTTTTTTATCAGCATCTCGCAGAATCTGATAGCACCCTTTGCATTGATGATCAAAAGAATATCATCTCCACCAACATATATGGGATCAATTCCTGCGTACTTCTTTCTCTCATGAGTATTCTCAATTAAACATCGTGTCTGGGTATTATCTATAACCTGACTTTGACAGTTAAATAATAGTATTGTCCTCAGCATGTTTGTTATTTATGACGTATCA
>NZ_JMIY01000001.1:397158-406378 GCF_000685155.1 Candidatus Methanoperedens nitratireducens | reverse complement strand
ATTTTCCTGCTAAAATAGTAGACTTTCTCGACAACTAAGATTTTTAAACTGTCAAATTAAGGCTATAAATTCCTTGATGGTAGCCCGAACTTCATTTTTAAAATTTCTATCGAAAATCTCACTCTTGTAATTATATTCTGCAGGGGTCATGGTTTGCATGAATATGCGTCCCATCATGTTCCCATCAATAGCGATAACAGCAATCGATTCCCCTATCTCCTGGAGTTGAGATGGGCGATACAGTTTATATTTTTTTAATAGTTCATTGTCTAAATACTCATTTCCTTTCTCATGTTTCTGCTCTAAGCCACTTGATTTCTTTTCAGCACATACTTTACAGATCTTCTCACCGTTGAAACTACTTGCTTTTCTTTTAAAGCAGAAAGGGCAAACCTCATTTTTGTTTGTGGGTTTTATTATTTTCAGTCTTCGAGATTCATTTTTTTCTTTATCGATTTCATCCTGTATGGCTTCGAGCACATCCGGGAATTTATTTAGTTCTTTAAATTGAACAATTTTAGTAGCTACAGCTCCCTCCAATCCTTCATATGAAGCTTCTCTAATTGCCTTTTTGATCTCACTCTTTATATCCTGCTGGATTTCGCTATCAGAAGGAACGAATGCAAGGAGATTTCCGCCACCTCTGAAAAGTATCGCCTCTTCACACACCTTACTGGCGATTATTTTTCCAGCATTCTCAAGGGTATCATTAACTATCGAACTACCGCCCCTTAACATGGGGAGTTTCTCAGCCTCATTAATATAATCTTGAATCTGCATTATATCAAGAGCCAGTACACCAATCGAGCCTGAAATCTGAGATTGTGTCCCCAGGTATTGCATCACACCGCCATTTATCACTGAATCCCTGAAGAGTGTGAGGGTTTGTTCATTAGATTTTGAATTTGCAGATTTTGTGACTCTGCCATAATATCCCAGTATCTCAGTATGCTGAGTATCAAGGCACTGTAGGTCTCCCTCATCAAAGTGGATCTCGTGTGGAAATATTTTATCTGTTGAGTTCACTGATATAGAATTATTCTCAAAATTAGCCATCACTTCATATATTCTATCCGCAGCAGATGCGATGGAATCGGCATTTCCGATCACTCTCTCAAGTATTGTCTCAGAATCCCTTGAATGATGTTTTGCAGCTAGTTTTGGTAAAATTTTTTTCAATTCGTATCTTGAAACGATAGCAGCAGATGCTTTTTCAAGAATCTGAGTTAATATCTCTTCTGTCTGAGTTGTATGATTATAAAATGGCAGCCCTTCTCTCTGAGAAGTATATGACCGCGGTTTTCCGATATCATGAAGTAATGAGGCAAGCCTTATTAATGCTCTAAAATCCCTGCTCGAATAACTTGCAGAAGCATTTATGGGTATACCGTATTGTCCGAGGCATTTGTTTTTAAAATCAGGCATCATATCAGCTTTTTGCTCAGCAAGGCAGACCGCTATTCCTGAAGTGTTCTTTGAATGATGGAAAAGTGAACAAACAGGAAGCCGGGAATCCGAACAGATTTGATTGTAGAAGTTCGATTCTTTCAGAATTTTATAAACATTATCGGCAATATCCTCAAGATTGTCTCCTTTAAATCCCTTGATTATTTTTACCACCAATTCATCAAGCTTTTTATCACTTTCACCAGGATAAACGATCGTTTCTCTTTTTTTCGTGAACCAATCGGTCACAGCGATATTCTCCATTTTATGCCTCCGTGTTTATCAAGAATCCACCCAGGCCATAGGTAGTATGTTTCCCTATTTGAAGAGCCTCACCAATTTTCAATATATCTCCTGCTTCATTTGGAGCAGATGAGGTATCATATTTAACCCATCCGATACTACCTTCAAGTGTTATTGATTTATCATCCATAGTAGAATGACTAAACTTTACCGTTTTAATATCAAAATCATGTATAGGTATATCTGAATTTAAAAGATCATCTGAAATTCTATAGGGATAATTCTCCTGATCATAGTATTTTGTAATACGGTTAAACGACCTGACTGAAGATGCAAGTAAAGAGCTGAAAGATGGAATAACCTCGGTTCTCCGATTGCGGAGTAAATGCAAAGGGGAAACAAAAATAATAGTAGTGCTCTCAGATAATTTTATTTTTGGGATCTCAATATTTTTTGCTTCTAACGACTCTATAGAATATTCCAGTCCACCGAAATGCTTAGAACTCGCTTTATCCTTAATACAAGAAAGGATCTTTGGTACAAACTTTCTCCTGTCACCATGTATTTTAATAAAATTACGGATAAATTCGTCTTTCTTAAATGATAGAATAGAAAAAGGCTTGATATCAGTTTGTTCTTTAAATACCATAAAGTAGGGGCAAAGCGGTGATTCAGTGCATTCGATACATGATCTTTTAGGATTACACTTCAGTATAAAACCAAGCCAACCCCTGAAAATCGATCCAGTAAAGTCATTTTCTAAAGATCCCTTTGTTTTAATATCAATCGTTATTACAGTGGATTTCATTAGAAACGCACCTTCAGCCCGACAGCATATTAACTGTTTAAGTATATAACTCTTATTTTTATTCGGTTACATCTTCTGTATATCCTATATAACCTCACGCTATCAGGATACTTCATTCGAGTCCCTTCCTTTGCGCGAATAGCAACAAACTATAGTATTTTGCCAATAGTCTTAGAAAGGACTTGGAGAATAGAATACGGATGACACTGTGATCATACGGATTTCGTATCCGTGTGTATCCGTGTTATCCGTGCAATCCGTGTTCTATCGTATTTCTCCTGCCAGGCATGTATGGATTCTTATGCTGTCTAATTGCTTATGCAAAAGATTTTAGTAAGAAAAACTTTATAAATATTCAAGAAAGCCCCTGCGGGGGCAAAATTATTAACAACGAACTTATACTAACTCAAAACGAACTCTTGGAGTTCGTTCCAGTTCGTTTATGTTCGTTGTTTTTAGACTATCAGATTTCAAGATGAGGAGGAAGAAATGCGTTTATACTTTCCTATACGTTAAATAAACCGAATCGAAAGAGTGAATACCAATACCAGAATATAAGCATCCATCTCTAATATGCGAAAAATACACCTGCTTGATGAAGCCACTATAAGCAAGATTGCGGCCGGAGAAGTAATAGAACGTCCTGCATCTGTGATAAAGGAACTTATAGAGAACTCTATAGATGCAGGAGCTTCTGATATCAGTATTGAAGTAATAAAAGGCGGGAAGGAGCTGATACGCGTAACTGATAATGGATGCGGGATGAGCAGGGAAGATGCCTCTCTCTCGCTCATGAAGCACACAACAAGCAAGATAAGAAATATTGAGGATCTTGAAACAGTAACGACGATGGGGTTCCGTGGCGAAGCATTGTCCTCTATCGCCGCTGTTGCAAAGCTTGAGATGATTACAAAAACAAGGGATGAGATATCAGGCACAAAAGTCACGGTTCACGGTAGTAAGCTGGTTGGAATAAGCGATACAGGAGCAGCCGATGGGACGTCTGTACTGGCAGAGGAGCTGTTCTACAATATCCCTGCAAGAAAGAAATATCTAAAATCAGATAGTACAGAGCTTGCACATATCATCGATGTGGTGACAAAGAACGCACTGGGGCATAATAATATATCCTTTACTTTAATCCACAACGGAACAGAGATACTGCGCTCACCCGCCTCTTTGCTGCAGGATACAATAATCCACATCTATGGTCAGGAAGTGGCAAGGGCGATGGTTCCTGTTGATCTTGAATCCAGATTTGCAAAGGTAAACGGGTTCGTATCAAAACCCGCTATTACAAGAGGCAGTATCGATTCCCAGTCATTCTATATCAATGACAGGAGCGTTACTTCAAGAGCTATCAGCCATGCGTTAAGAGATGGATACGGCACTCTTATACAAAAAGGGCGCTTCCCTGTTGCAGTTCTAAAGATATATGTTGATATAAGAGAGGTTGATGTCAATGTCCATCCGACCAAGAACCAGGTCCGTCTGAGCCATGAGAATGAGATCTCTGATGCGGTGTCAGAAGCTGTGAGGAGAGCACTCTCAAATGAGAACCTTACCCCTGATATAAAAATACCGGTTACACAGTCTCTTATCTATGAACAAACTCCGGTTAGCCAGACATTAATAAAAGAAACAGGTACAAGGTTCAAATTCCCTGTAAAAGATACTGATCGAAGGCTACGGCATACTGAGCGATACATCACAGATAAAGAAAAAGTTAATACAACCAGAACACCCGATATAAGAGTTCTCGGACAGGTGGATAGCCTGTATGTCATTGCCGAGACCAGGGATGGGCTGACTATAATAGATCAGCATGCTGCCCATGAGCGTATTTTTTTTGAGCAGGTGATGAGGGAGTTCAAATGCGCTAATTCACAGGAGCTTATTGTTCCTGTCAACCTTGAGTTGAATGCCAGGGAGCGGGTATTAATGAAAGAGAGTATCCCGTATCTTGAGGGATTTGGTTTCAGGATATCCGGGTTCGGGCCGGGTGCATTTGCAGTTACTGCAGTTCCGAACGTCCTGGGAAAGCTCGGGGACCCGTCATTGATACATGATGTAATTGCAGACATACTCTCAGAAGGGAAAATAAAGAATGATACCGGTCTCTTTGAGCGCGTAATGAGAAGTATAGCATGCAAAAGCGCAATCAAGGCTGGAGCAGATTGTTCGCCAGATCAGATGGAGAGCCTTATAAAGCAGCTCTTCAGCACCGAGAATCCTTATACGTGCCCTCACGGCAGGCCGACTATGGTATCTCTTAACAGGCAGGAGCTGGACAGGCTGTTCAAGAGGAGATTATAAGAGAATTATGATAGACCCTGTCAATAATTTTAAAATACCTGATGAATGGGTAAGACAGGCCATAGACCGAACCAGGATATCCGCAGAGGAACTTAATGCACGTATATCAGGCGGACGTTATGTCATTCTATCAGATGGTTCTCTGCTGCGGCGGGGATATACCACCGGAACGACCGCTGCTGCGGCAGCAAAAGCATCTGTGTTATCCTTGAAAAGGGAGGTATCAGAGGTATCGATCAGAACACCACCCGGACACAGCGCAGTTCTGCCTGTTACTGCAAAAAACGGAAAAGCATCTGCAATAAAAGATCCGGGCGACCATGCCTCTGATGCCACAGGAGGAATGGAGATCACAGCTGAGGCCAGAGAGCATGATACTATCGTAGTAAAAGCTGGCTATGGCATAGGCTCAAAAAAAGGTATTCCTGCAATAACACAGGCACCGATGCGACAGATAGAAGAGGCGATAAAGGAAGCGCTTATGGAGACCGGATTGAAAGGAGCGTGTGTTACCATCTCTGTCCCGAAGGGTGAGGAGATCGCAAAACATACGCTCAATGAAAAAGTCGGGGTAACCGGGGGAATATCCATTCTCGGAACAACTGGTTTTGTGGAACCATGGAATGAGCACCTTGGTGAGATGAAGGAAGAGCTCATAAAAGGTGCTGATAAGCTCGTTCTTACCACAGGGCGCCTTGGCGTCAGGTTCTCCAGTATGCTTTTTCCTGATTATACTGTTATACTTATCGGAAACGATATATCAAGGGGATTAAAAGCAGCAAGAGGGGATGTGATAATCTCCGGTCTTCCAGGGCTTATCCTTAAATGGGCATATCCTGATATATTAAAAGACAGCGGCTATCAGATGATCCAGGAGATGATAGACGATAATCCAGAGAACCCTCTTATAGACAGGGCTCTTGGTAAAGCGATAGAGCTATCAGGAAAAAGAGTTGTGCTTTTAAACAGGGACGGGACAATACTTCGCGACAGCGGTGAGCCATAATGAGAATAGTCGGGGTAGGTGCAGGACCGAATCTCCTGACAGAGGAGGCAATATCTGCTATTGAGAGCGCAAATATAATATTCGGCTCAAAAAGGGCGATAGAACTGGCAGGAGAACATATAAAATGCGAAACCCGTGAGATCACGGATTACAGGTTGAGTTCGCTGCCTGAAGACGCCGTTGTTCTTTCAACAGGCGACCCTATGCTCTCAGGACTTGGAAAATTTGCAAAAAAGGAGGATGATGTAATTCCTGGAATATCTTCGCTGCAACTGGCCTCTTCCCGCCTCTGTCTGGATATGGAGAACCTTGCAGTTATCACTGCCCATTCACGGGATGTAGATCAGGTGATGGAGAGGCTTATAATCGAGCTAAACAGCGGAAAGAACATCTTTCTCCTCCCGGATCCATCCTTCGGTGTAAATGAAATCACGGATCTTCTAAAATCTCAGGGTTTATTCAGGAAGATCTCAATCTGTGAGCGGCTTGCCTATCCTGATGAGCGGATATCAACAGGCACAACAGAACAGCCTCCTGCTTCTGAATCACATCTGTACTGCGTTGTTATACAGAATAATCAGGAATTAATCTCAGGATAAGCGTACTATTAATGCTTTCGTCAATGCATATCGTAAATAAGAATTAAGAATAGGGTTAACCCTATTTCTTATGAACTACTATGTTGCCGCCTTCCAGGATATTCTTAGCTTTGTGGTAAGGATCAGCTTCTGTATCTATGCCATCCCATATCGTGATATCAAAGTAATCGGCTCCAGCACCTGGTTCACCGTTGTCTTTTGCCTGAACGCGGAATGTATACAGACCGGTACCATTGATAGTACCTGTGCCCTGGAACTGAGCACTTACTCCGCTGATCACAAGCCAATCTATGGTCGTGTCCTTTAGATCGATGTCTGCATCCTTGTACTGGAACTCCAGGTTGCCTGTGAAGTTTCCATTTTTGTACCTGGCTACAAAGCCGAAGTTTGCCCTGCCATCTGGCAAAGTACTCTCGGAATCCGGGTTGAACCAGCCCCCACCTGTGACAAAGCCTCCCTCAGGGTCGTACACTACGAAGAACACCGGACCACTAATCGCAGCATTGCCAGCCTGGTCAGTGGCGTCAACCACCAGGGTATAGACACCAGGCGCAGGTATGAAACCGCTGGATACTTCTTCGGATTCTCCAGTCATGTTAGTCAAGTTCCCTGCTATTGTTGTTATTCCGCTCAGCGAATCGGTTGCCGAGAAATTCAGTGCCATGTCGTTTGTGTAGCGTCCATAAGGTACGGGTGTATTGATCATGACTACAGGAGGAGTTTTGTCAATACTGATTGTTTGATCCCTGGTCGATTCGATATTGCCTGCGTTGTCGGTTGAGCGATAATAAAGTGTTGTTGTTCCTTCGTTAGTGATTGCAAACGGAGCGGTATAGGTAGTCCAGGTTGCATTATCAAAGCTATACTCAGTCTCATTAACACCTGAGCCGCCTTCGTTATCGGTTGCTGTAAGGTTTACCTGTACGTAAGAAATGTACCAGTTATTATTGCCATGGCTTCCAGATAATACAGCGGTTGTTGTTGGTGGTACATTATCCATTGGCTCACCAGTGTATGGAGCCATCAGCGGATACCTGTCCACATGGCTGCGGCCCGGCGGGATCGGATATGGCCTGTCGCCAATGCCGTCGCCATTGGAGTCGGTGCCGGTGTAGTCAGAGTAGTAGTTGCCTTTAATACCGTTATCCCATTTACTGTTGCTGCTCATAATATAGCAGGCAACATAATAATGATCATTATAATAATAATATTCACAGTATTCAACATAATCGTAGGCGTTATTATTATTGTTCACAAGATTGTTGCCGCTCAGCATGTTATTGCTGGAAGAGTACAGAGAGATGCCGCGATTGTTGTTCGAGGCGCTGTTGCCGCTCAGCGTGTTATTGTTGGAATAGACCAGATAGGTGCCGTAATTGTTGTTCGAGTTTGCATTGTTTCCACTCAGCGTGTTGTTGCTGGAATACCCCAGAGTGATGCCGTCATTGTTGTTCGAGTTTGCATTGTTTCCACTCAGCGTGTTGTTGCTGGAAGAACCAAGAGAGATGCCGTAATTGTTGTTCGAGGCGCTGTTGCCGCTCAGCATGTTGCTGCTGGAATAATCAAGATAGATGCCGTACCCGTCGAACCAGTACCTGTTATAATCATTGTTTTTGTTTGATGCATTATTGCCGCTCAGTGTGTTATTGCTGGAAGAGTACAGAGAGATGCCGCGATTGTTGTTCGAGGCGCTGTTGCCGCTCAGTGTGTTATTGCTGGAAGAATACAGATAGATACCATGACTAAACCCTTTGACATTCAGGTTCCTGATCGTGATGCCTGTTCTTCTATAAAGGTAAACACCACTGCCCGTGTTACTCCCTGTCAATGTGTGCCCATTGCCATCCAGAGTTATATCATTGCTATCTATCTGGATCCCAGGATAGGTTTCAGTTAAATCAGTTTTCAGGGTGCATTCATAAGAATCAGGCCCGGTTTGGGTGCACTGATAGGGGGTTTCAGTTAAATCAGTTGTCAGGGTGCATGTCCTGGTTGTAGCGTCCCATGTCCCAATTGAATTACAATCTCCACCAGTTGCATCGTCGCGGATGAACCTGGTACTGGCTCTGGGCTGGATGAAGACTAGGTGATCAGTGGAAATATCCTGTGTATAAGAATAATTCCCGCTGGCATCTGTTGTGAAAACAGTGTGGTTATGATAATCGTCTTCATATTTGTGGTAAGTGGTCTGAGGTGCAAAGCCGCCAAGTGTTATCTGTGTTGAAGCGGCACCAGAAGCAGATCCAATGTGCACAGTAACCATTTCAGGAGCAGATTCGAGAACCAGCTTAATAGGCTCTGAGCTGTCCAGGGTGATGTTCAGATATTCGCTATCATTCAGTTCAAAATGCGTGCCATTAGCCTCAAGTCTTCCAGGCATTAAAAGCGAATCTGGAAACCCTGTTTCTTCGGATATACCTGGATCTTCGGGTATATCTGGCAGTCCCGGCTCTGCCCGAGCCATCCCTGCGCCCGTCATCAACAATACCAGCATCGTTATTCCTACTATTCCGAGGGTGTGCCCTCCACAAACTTTATTCCCGAGCATTTTGTTTCACCTACCAACCGATTTATGATGATTGCTCTCACCGACGTTTTTCTGAGCAAGGCCACCAATCTTAAAGTTAAGTAGTTATGAGTATAATCATTATATAAACCTTGTGGAATTATATATACGAATTAATTTTAACTGTTTAAAATTATGGCTATTTAAAATTATAATTATATTTAAAAATCACAGTTAAGAGCCTATCCGAAAAGTCCTGCTGCTCTGAATGTTATCCAAGCACATGCAAAATGAAT
>NZ_JMIY01000001.1:306492-397058 GCF_000685155.1 Candidatus Methanoperedens nitratireducens | reverse complement strand
AATACTCCCCTATTCTAATCTAACTCTGGGGTTCTTCTATTTATCGGATAGGCTCTAAATCCTATCTCTTCCTAACCAGTAAGCTGAGAACTGCGGGTTTATCCTTGGACTTTAAAGGCCACATTTGATACAGGGCATGCGAACACAGTCACGGAAGAACATAGATCCCCTTCGCCGTTTTTATGATCTTTATCTCATCTCCTGGCTTTGCACTCAGGAACTCAGGTCTTTTAACAGTAACAGTCTCATAGGTATCAGGGTCGAGTACCTGGATAATCCTCTTTTCATCTGCTACCAGAACAGCAGAGACTGCATCCTGCATCCTGCCCAGTTTTTTAACATTCGCAAGGCTATCATACTTCTCAATAAACCTTTTTCCTGTATCAAGGTCAATACCGCTTACATACTTTCCACTGCTATGTACCTCAATTACAGTATCGTCTACATTTATAATGTCCCCGCCAACAAACTCAGGAAGCCGCAGAGCAAACGTGATTCGATAAAGATCCTCGCCATCCTTCTGTCCTACAAGTTTTGGCGATTCTGTGAACCTGCCGCCAAACCTATCGATTATGGCCCTGCATATCTGTCTTCCAAGCTTTATCAGTCCCACGTATATATCGATACCTTCCCTGAGCTCTGCTGTTTTTGCAATAAAAGCAAGCCTGTCCCCCCTCTCCTGCGCGCGTGCGGCCACGTCCTCAGCTATCATGATGCACTCTTTCTGTTCCTCTTGCGCTGGAAACCGCTTATCTGCCCTGATCTGGATAATACCTTCAAAATAACCGCCCGCAATCCTGCTGCATACATCACAGGTCTCCCAGCTTATCCTGATCTCAGTATCCTGAGAAGCGTCGATCTCTACACCTTCTATCCTTGCCTTTGCCTCAATATGCACCTTGTATCTGGAATAATCAAGCTTATTCGGCGTTAATGTCAGCTCAAGATCAGTTGCATCTCTATTTATCTTCAGGTTATCCTTTACACTATCAAGAATGGTCTCAACCTCATCCTCTCCGGATGACCACTTCCCTCTCTTGAAAACAGAACCGCAGGTGGGGCATATCCTTAAGTGGATAACAGCAGGGCATTCAAGCAGTTTTTTGCCTCCGATAAAGCACTGCCTGCATACCTTACCGTAAAGGATGTCAACATCCCTGCCGCATTTAGGACAGAATATACCGGTCATTACTCAATAAACTCCTGGCAGTATCACACACGCTGTTCCTGGAATTATAGGAAGGCTTCCATCCAAGCGCCTGCAACTTATCAATTGAGAGCATCATCCTGGGGACATCCCCCTTCCAGCCACGGGCTCCACCTGTATAATTGAATTTAACATCTTTTAAGCCCATCTCTTCAACCACTATCTCACCGATCTCTCTTGCGCTTATAGTATCATTTGAGCCGATATTGAATATGTTTGCCATATCGCTGCTGTTCCCTACTGCGAACAGGATCGAATCCACACAATCAGATACATGGAGATATGATTTGCTCTGCTTTCCATCCCCCAGTATCTCAAGTGCACCTGGATCATTCCTGAGTTTGTTTATGAAATCCACTATTATTCCATGGGTTCCCCGATCACCCACGATATTAGCAAAGCGGAAGATCCATGAATTCATATCAAAAGTATGGCAGTATGAGGTTATGAGGGCTTCGCAGGCCAGTTTTGATGCGCCGTATAAGGATATGGGAACCAGAGGGCCGTAATTCTCGGGTGTGGGGATGAGCGCAGCTTCACCGTATACAGTGGATGTGGATGTAAAGACGATGTTCTTCAGTCTGTTGATACGCATTGCCTCAAGCACGTTGTATGTGGCAATCACATTCTGCTCAAGATGGATATTAGTATCTTCAGCACCCAGGCGGACATCAGGATTGGCTGCTATATGGAATATCATATCAGCATCTTTTACTGCTTTTTTAAGGTTCTCAGGTTCCAGAAGATCAAGCTTAATAAACTTAAAATTACTATTCCCGATATGGGCTCCAAGGAACTCCATCCTGCCTGAGCTTAGATTATCAAGCACTATTACCTCGTTTCCCTCTGATAACAGTCTGTCAACAATATGGCTTCCTATAAAACCTGCTCCTCCTGTCACTACGATCCTGTTTTTCATAGTATATAATTAAAAAGATTAAGGTTTATAGTTTCGCTTATTTTTTACTATTTACCTGCTCCAGGCACCCAGTAATAATAGCAGGCACGGCCCCTATCGCAGTGCATGTTTCAAGAGAGATGCCCTTTGAGGTTATATCAAGATGGTACTGTACCATATCAAATAGCTCTGAAGGAAGACCCCTGGGCCCAAGCCCGATAAGGAAAATAAAAGACCTCTTTTTACGGATATATTCTGTGATTGTGCGTATATTGATCTCTTTCTCCCTGGCAGGATGGGATGTAGTTACAACAGGTAATCCGAACTGGGGCTGAAACCCTTTATCCGGAAGCTCAAAAACGAAGAACCTGCCGGATCTGGATAGCTCTTCAAGATATTTTCCTGAGCCTCCGATCGTGGTCTTATCCTTCACGTAGCTCACAAGCTCCGGGGCGCTGAGCTTGAGTGGAAAATCGAACAGTGCGAGATTGAATCCGAAAGCGTATGCAACAGGCGCTGCCCTGGCAATACTCCGATAATGCGCTTCGTGGACTTTTATTTTATCATACGTGTTAACAATGCCGAGTGTCAGCATAAGAGGTAAGGAGAGATCAATTTATTTCCGTGAGGGAGGGGTGGTTCACAGGTTCATATACGTGTACTGGCTCATAGCAGCTTTATAATTGTCCAAAATCTCCTCAGCATCCTGTCTGGATACCCTGTTATCCCTCTGCGCCTGCATTACTTCGGATTCGAACATAGAAAAAAGGCTGTTGGAATTATATTTGGCATAGCCAAGAACATCGCAGTTTCTGTCTCCCTTGATAACCTGTTTAATATGCCACTCCCCTGTATCGGCCACTATGATATGTACCTCATTAGCCGTACCCAGCAGATTATGATAATCACCTATCGTATCCTGGTATGCACCAAGCATTAGAATCGCCAGATAATAGGAACCATTGTTCAACTCATGCACCTCAAGTAGTTCCTTAACATCCTTTAGATCAACGAACTTATCTATCTCGCCGTCTGAATCGCATGTTATATCCACTATGGTAGCGTATTCTGTGGGTCTCTCTGTAGCCCTGCTGATCGGGACAACAGGGAATAGCTGTTTTATTGCCCAGAAATCAGGAACAGATTGGAACGTTGAGAAATTACCGATATATTTTTTTGATAATAATTTGTTCAGGTCTTCAAATTCATCAGATTCGTTCTGCGTTTCCCTTGCGAATCCAGCCGCTTTTTCACAGATCTGCAGGAAAAGGATCTCTCCTTTTGATTTTTCCTCAAGCTCGATCTCACCCATATTGAATAAAGATAGAAGCTCATCGCGGTGCTGAAGGGCATCATGGTAATATTCTAAATAATTTTTAATGTTTATCTCATTCAATCCGTCGTATAATTCCTTTATTATGTGGGGCTCATTTCCACGCAGCTCAACTCGCTTTTTACGGTTGCCGTTCTTATTTCCTTTGATGTTTATAACCAGGAGTGAGTGATATGCGCTAATCGCCCTTCCGCTCTCTGATAGAACGATGGGGTGAGGAACATCCTCTTCATCGCATACCTCTTTAAGAGAATATACCACATTGTTGGCATACTCCTGGATTGTATAATTGGCACTGGCGTCGGATGATGTCTTACTTCCGTCATAATCGATGCCAAGACCGCCACCGATGTTAAAATATTTAACGTTTATATGCATCTGTTTTATTTTAGCATACACCCTGGCAGCTTCTTTGACTGCTTTCTGTATCCTTCTGATTTCAGTTATCTGTGAACCAATATGAAAATGAAGCATCTGCAATTGCTCAAGCATCTCATACTGGGCAATGATCCTGATACAATCCAGCATCTCAGTCGTTGTCAGGCCAAATTTTGATGACTCACCGCCGGATTCTGCCCATTTGCCGCTGCCTCTTGAGTATAGTTTTGCCCTTATGCCAATCAGTGGTCTGATGTCCAGTTTTCTTGAGAGTTCCAGTAATCTTCCTGTCTCGCTGTACTCATCAATGACAATAACTACCTTATTCTTTAATTTGGTTGCATATAATGCTAATTTCAGGTATTCATCATCCTTGAAACCGTTACATATCAAAAGGGCATCAGGACTCAGTTCAAAGGATAGGGCAGCCAGCAGTTCTGCTTTTGTTCCGACCTCAAGACCCATATTGTATTTCTTGCCAGATCTAACGATTTCTTCTATCACTTCTCTTCTCTGGTTTACTTTCATCGGGAATATGGCCTGGTATCTATTATTATATTTATATTCGGATATTGAATTATTAAACGCCCCGTTTAATTCCTTGATCTGTCCTTCAAGGATCTGTGGAAATCTAAATAATACAGGGAACTTTATTTTCTTAGTGCTGAGGTGGTCAATGACATTTTTTATATCAATAGTATGGACATCCTTTCTTGTAGGTCTGATAACCAGATTTCCGTTTTTATTAAAAGAAAAATATCCATTTCCCCATCGTTCTATACCATATAAATCTATAGCATCCTCAATTTTCCACATCTAGTAAATATCACGTCCTTCTAAGCTACAAGCCCGATTAAAAAGTACTTGATAAGGTTTAAAGCTTTCCTCTATGTTGAACCCATCCAATAAGAATAGATAAAAAGGATTACCCCTTTATCTATTTCTTACTTGCATTACTAAGCGCTGCCATGTGAATGTCACCGACATTAGTACCATGGCAGTTCGTACAGTATTTGGCTCTTGATAGATGTACTACTACCAGGTTACCGTCACTGGGCTTAAGTGAATCAGGCGGCGCAGCATGGCATTGCTCGCAAACGCTATAAGAGCCCGGTCCCTCTCCTTTCTGTACTGTCGGAATCTTTGGCGGGAACCCGTGACAGAGATCGCAGCTTAAACCCACAGTACCGCTTCCAATGTGGATATTATGAACCTGGCTGCCGTGGCAGTTGATACACAGCTTTCCACCATCAATATGCAGTTTCAGATCCTGAGGATTTGTGTGGCACAGTTCACATTTTATAACATCAGCCTTTACCGGCGCAGTAGTTGGAGCTGCGGATGGCGGCGCTGAATCCGCCTGTGTCTCCTTCGGTGTTGGAGCCTGAGTAGGTTTTGTGGTATCAGGTGGCGGCGTTATTGTGGATGAATCCGCAGTAACATAATAGCCCGCAGCGGCAACAAGTGCAAGGGCAACTATAATTGCGATGTAAATAGGCACCTTAGTCTCTTTATCATTCATTAGATATATCACCGGGTGTTAAGTAGGTTTTACATGTTTTAAATGTTTTGGTTATCAATCGCAAGGCTGCTTTGATAGAAACCTATTTAATTTTTAAAATCAGCATCTGACACATGCCCCTACTGACACTCGTGGCTCTGGGTTTTCTTGCAGGTTCATTGATCAAGCTGGCTGACGATATTGCAGATATAAATATATCTTTCAACCGTCTTTTTGCCATACCCGCGGGGCTTGCTTACGGGTCACTTATGGGGTACTTGATGGTTATTGATGCTGCTGCTTCTCTTCTTTTTGGAGGTATCGTTATTGGATGTCTTTTAACAGGCAAGATAAACAGTACAGGTCATTACTTCGGACTTGCTGCAATACTCATTATATTTTTTTTATATGGGGTCAGGCTCTCTCCCATGGTACTGCTGATCGCCGCGCTTGCAGCACTGGATGAATTAAGAGATATAATACATGTTCCCGTGTACCTTGATGCAGTGTTCGATTACAGGTTGATCCTTAAGCTTGGGGTGTTTGTACTTGTTATTCTTGATATGCTGGGATTGAACGCTTTAATAATCCTTATTGCATTTGATTCTGCTTATATCATTACAGAGCGAATAAATTCGAGGATATCCCATGAAGTATGATGTAGCCGTCATTGGAGCAGGGCCTGCTGGTTCTTTTGCGGCAGAGAAGCTATCTTCGTCTGGCTACAGTACCCTGATAATAGACCCGTGTGATAAAAAAAAGGCATGTGCAGGAATCCTGACCGCCCGTTATGTAAGGAGGTACGGAATAGATGAGATCTTTGTAGAAAGGATGCTTAAAGGAGTAAGGATATCATTTAGAGATACCAGGGCTGAAATAACCTACAGGAATGCGGTTGAGTACTCAATAAACCGTGAATCCTATGACTCATTTAATCTCAATCAGGCTATTGATGCTGGAAGTGAGTTAAAAAAAGATCTTGTGATATCCATAGATGAAGAAGATTCATTTGTCGGGATTAAGACAAAAAAAGAGTATATTCCTGCAGATTATGCGATTATAGCAGCAGGAGTATCAGACCTGAGCCGCATCTGCGGAGGTACAAAAGAGTATGCCTTCTGTGTGCAGCACAGGAAAGACCAAAAACCGCAGGATTATTTTGAGATCGATATGCTAAATAGCGGCTACTCCTGGACTGTACCTAAAAAGGATCATGTTATAACAGGAACATCATCACCCGCGGGTTATCCGGATATGCCTGGGGAGAGGGGACTGATACCCATCAATGGACCTGTTAAGAACACGTTCTCCAGAAGGTTCCTTCTTGCAGGTGATGCCGCCGGGTTCGTATCCCCATTTGAGGGTGAGGGAATATATTATGCCAGGCGCTCAGGTGAGATAGCAGCAGAGGTTCTATCAGGCACGATTGAAGGTAGAAACACACTTTCAGATTATGAGAGCCGCTGGAAAAAAGAATTTGATTTCTCAACACTGGCCATGATCTCCAGGATATTATCAAATGAGAGGATTATAGATTCATTCGTTAGATCAATCAGGGATAAGGAGAGATTTAATAAGCTTGTGGAAGATATTCTGACAAAAGAAAACAAAGAACTAAACATAAAAGATATACATTTCCTGATAAAAACGCTGATCTAGGTAAAAACATGATAGAAAATATTCTCTGGCTTGCTCTTGGATTGCTCATTGCGGCATCGATCATCCCCAGGGCAAGCAGTCTTAAGTTCACAGTTGCAGGCGCAGGCTGGGCTATTTTTGCGATACACTGGGCATCCCAGTGGCCGCATTATCTTGAACTGGGAGATTATTTTAACGTTGTTATAACTATACTTGCTGCTTTGATCTGTGTTTTTATAGGTTATGTTCTTATACGCCAGGATAAGAGGATTCTTGGGGACATTAACGGCATAAGCACTGCAGATTCACTCTTTATGGCCACCGCAGCCGCAGCTATAGGAGGGATTTCTTATTTTACCTTTTCAGAGATACAGGCAATGAATACATGGATTATATCAACGGTGACTGACCAGACCATATGGGTTGCCTCGCTTTTCGGAGTAACGGTTATGAAGATGGGATGGAATCTGGTCGCGGTCAACGGGTACAGGGTCGAGATAATCCTTGCATGCACGGCAATTGAAAGCATAGCACTGTTCACAGGGATAATCGCAAGTGTCAGAGCACCGTTTAAGCGAATGGCATCAGCGTTCCTTGTATCTGTTCCTGTGATCTATGGTTTGAATCTGATAAGAAATGTTTTCGTGATCAGCGCCTACGGGATGACGTGGTTTGGCGATCCTGAGACGAGTTTTTATATAGCTCATACGGTTATCGCAAAAATAGGCTCACTTGTCGCATTATTCCTGATCGCCTATGCGGTAATGAAAATACTCCCTGAGATTATAAATATGATCGATGGTATTTTAAACATGCTCGGAGGTATCTTCAAGAATGCTGGCTAAGGGATCATTCTCCTGGATCGGTGGAATGCTGCTGCTCACTGCTGTTATGTGGTATATCTCAGTTAATCTTAGCGGGCCTATCTCAATCATGTTCCGGGGTCTGTTAATTATTGGATTTGTGCTTACGCTTTTCTTCCTCGTATTTTTCCGCGACCCTGAGCGTACACCTTCAGGGGATGAGGATGATATGGTCTCACCTGCCGACGGCAGGGTTATCTCTGTAACGAACAGGAAATTATGCATTTTCATGAACATACATGATGTCCATGTGAACCGCGCTCCACTTGCAGGCACGGTTACTCAGATCGATTATAAGCCAGGCGGGTATATCCCTGCATTTAATAAAGACTCACATGTAAATGAGCGCAACCACGTTGTAATAAACACGTATTACGGGGATCTTGAGTTAACGCAGATTGCAGGCATCCTGACAAGGCGCATCGTATCATACATCAGCGAGGGATACCACATAAAGAGGGGAGAGCGCATCGGTATGATCCGCTTTGGTTCGCGTGTGGACGTGGTAATTCCAGAAGCATATGAGTTTGTGGTCGGGTTGAATGACAGGGTGAGGGCAGGGGAGACTGTAATCGCAGTGAGAAAAGAGAAAATACGGAGATAAAGATGGGAGAAAACATACTCAGGCTTATCAAACCTGCAGATCTTATTACCCTGGTTAACGCGCTCCTGGGGTTTGCATCTTTAATAATGGCTGTTCAGGGTCGGATTACTGATGCCCTTGTTCTGGTTCTTATTGCTGTAATAGCCGATGGCGCTGATGGTGCCTTTGCAAGGTATTCAGGCTCAGGTGTCCTTGGTGCCAACCTTGATTCACTTGCTGATGTGATATCTTTTGGGGTCGCGCCTGCAGTCCTGGCGTTTATTTTTCTTGGCAGTCTTGGTTTTCTTGCATGGATCTTTGCAGGATTTTTTTTAGTATGCGGCATACTGCGACTGGCCCGTTTCAATGTCGCAGGGAAAAAAGATGGTTTTGAGGGGATTCCAATAACGGCAGGCGGTTTTATTGTTGCTCTGTTCCTTCTGTGGCTCAACTCATGGATGAGCATGGCTCCAGGCACTGTTGAAGCTTATGTCCCATATCTTGAGTACATGTTTATTCTTCTCCTGACTCTCTTATCCTTGCTTATGGTCAGTACTATAGGTTATCCTAAATTGAAGAACCCCTTTTATCTGGCACCCGTACTGATCCTGCTTGTGGTGGATATTGTGTTTTTCTATCTGGATTATACAGGCATAGTAATAATCGCATCCCTACTCTTATTAGTTTTAATGTTTATCTATATACTGAGTCCAGTAACGAGGAGGTTTTATGACAGAGATAAACGAGCGGGACAGAGCGGTGTTTGAAGCCGGGATAAAGCTTGGCGCACTGTATCACCAGTTTGTTGGGACACCCATCAGCATGGATACAGCAAATGACCTTGAGAGAATGATAGAGCAGAGTGCTATTGTCCAGCCTTATGTTCGAAGCATAAGTGTCTCAATTGATCGCGGGATGGTACAGAAGAAACAGAACCCAACGTTCAGGTACTGTGAGCTGGAAGGGCGGATGCTGCATGTGAGCCTGCAGGTACTCTACAAAAATACCATAGCATATGCTGAACTTGCATACGATGAGGAGCAGGATTACCCATTAATGAGCATAAAGAAAATAGAGAGCATGTAGTTATCGAGAAGAACCATAAAGAATTTAGTCTATTCAACTCATTCTACTATTAGGGGAGAGCTAAGGTCAGGTATAAATTACCGACCACACGCAGGCAGAAGAGGAATATGAAGAAACATAGAAGGGGTATATAGAACATGGATCGCATTAAAGTCCTGCTGATCGAAGATAACCCGGGGGATGCCAGATTGATACATGAGATGCTGGCGGAAGAAAAGAAGATTCTGTTCGATCTTGAGTGGAGAGACAGGCTCTCAAGTGGACTTGAGCGGCTTGCTGAGGGTGGGATTGATGTAATCCTGTTAGATCTCATGCTACCTGACAGCCGTGGTTTTGATACTTTTACCAGGACGCAGGCACAGGCACCTGAGATACCTGTTGTGGTACTGACAGGTCTAAGCGACGAGGCACTTGCAATCAGGGCTGTAAGGAAAGGCGCTCAGGATTATCTTGTTAAGGGGAAAGTGGATAGCAACCTGCTGGTGCGGTCAATTCTCTACGCTATTGCCCGAAGGCTGGGAGAGGAAAAATACTTCGCAATAGATGATTTAAAAAGATTTGATGGGAAAGAGGGAAGACCTGCATACATAGCCTTCAAAGGAAGGGTCTACGATGTTTCAAACAGTCGTCTCTGGATAAATGGTCTTCATCTGGGAGCCCATCATGCAGGATCTGATCTGACAGAGAACATGATGGGCGCACCGCACGGGGAGGAAGTATTCATAAAGTTCCATGTTGTTGGAGAACTGAGCCATGAGGAGCCTTTCAGGGATAGACTTGTACGGAGGATAAAACACAGGGTTATAAAGAGGAAGAAGGGTTTGTAGCTTCATGTATTCTTTTAATTAAGTCTTCTGCCTTCTGTGCAGGGTTATTAAGCCTGCGCTCCATCGCCACTCTTCTAATCTCTTTTAATGCATTTACAGCCGTAATTACAATATTTTCAAGTTTTTGTTTAGCCATGGTCTCTTCAGTCGATTGTTTAGCAATGGTCTCTCCAACAGTCCCGATAAGCTGTATCGCTGTAAGTGTGGCCATCTCAAGCCTGCGCTCTGTCCCCGCAATTCCAACCTCTTCTATGGATTCTATGCCCCACTTCGTTGCCACTTCAAACCTTTGCTCTGCAGCTATCTCCACATTTGTCCACAGACTGAATAATGCTGCAACAGTAGCTTTTTCATTATCTTTGCTTGCAGCCAGTTTTCCTACACTGGTTAAGTGATCAAAAACAATTTCCGATATTTTCATCTCTTCATAAGTCCCGTGCCCCAGTCTTTTCAACATACTATTGGAGCTCCCCAATTCTTTGAATATGCCGCTGGTATGCTCTCCGATCGCCGTCAGTCCATCGATGACCGTCTCATAATCATATCTTAACAATGCGCCGTTCACAATATCGATAACAGGCATAACCGGGTCGTCTGGTGTTTTTTCTATTGAGGACAGGATATTCTGCTTTGTTATTCTCTCTGCCAGCATATTAATTACAGTAGAGGGTTTGAGCATCTCAAGGGTACTCCAGATATATGGAACTAAAGCCATGAACGCAAAAAATCCAAAAAAATATGCAAATGAGATATGTGTTTCAAGACTGGACCACCTGTTTATTGGATCACCTGGCTGCGGGTTCACGCTCTCTATCGTCTTAAGTACAGCCAGTGCATAAAAGATGGAAAAGCTGTAGATTGCTATAAGAATCCACAGATCAGGGGTTCTCCTGAATATATCAATCACCCTGGCAGAGTATGACGAAGCGGCAAGCTGTACTGCAACAAGGCTTAAGGTCACAACAATCGCCACGATCGCACCCTCACCCTGCACCATGGCGCTGAGCATGTATCTGGCGCTGTCCACATCGGTGTGTACGAGCCCAAAGTAAGAGAAAATTGATTTAAGGATTATATAGACCATGGGCAAAAGAATCAAAAAATAAAGGGTTAACCGATTCAGCCATTTCGGTTTATTTAACCAGGTGACTATATTTGATTTAGCCGGTGAGGTCTCTCTCACAAGAGATCTAAAGGATTCCCTACCCATCGCAATAATTGTTACGGTCATCTATAAATTAAATGATTATGATCATCTTCCTCAGTTATAACATTAATCAAAGAGGCAAAATATACGCTGGCTAAGCGCTTATTTAAAATATAATCAACAGGATGATCAGAACAGGGTATCCAGTATAACATGCAGCGCGTTGGCTATTATTATTCCAGCAAGAAAGATAATTATGTAAACAGGTGAGATTATTGTATCAGGCGGAAGCGACCTGAATATGAGGTAATACACACCGAGAACAATAATACCGAGATACAGCATCCTTACAACCGCACCGTACACTATATTGTGGGAACTCTGCCCGTGTTTAAATATCCACATATACGGTAACCATATAACCCTTAGAGCGCCCCACCTTCTTATCACCCTGCTTTTAATATCCAGATCAGGTGTTATGAAATCCGTGCCTATATAATAACCTGCGACCAGCGCAAGGAAGTATTTCAGGTTAATGGCAGATAAGGCGGGTCCGATCAGGATATAGAGTAAGACCGTAATTGCTACAAAAACCGCGTAATTGAAGGTTCTATGTGTGTTATAGTTCGGCATTATTCACAGATACTCATAAATTCGTTTTAGCCATGTCCTTTGCAAAGTATGTAAGAACCATATCTGCACCTGCACGCTTTATTGAAAGCAATGATTCATACACTACCCTGGGCTCATCAATCCATCCATTCCGTGCTGCAGCTTTTATCATGGCGTACTCACCGCTTACATGATAGGCAGCAGTCGGCATCCCGAATTTTTTCTTCACGCGGTAGATGATATCCAGATAAGGCAGCGCTGGTTTTATCATGATAATGTCCGCCCCCTCTTCTATATCTAATGCGACTTCACGTATCGCTTCATCCGAGTTTCCCGGATCCATCTGGTATGATGAGCGGTCACCAAAGGAATAACCTGAGCCTGCGGCTTCCCTGAATGGGCCATAGAACGCAGAGCAATATTTTGCAGCATAGGACATTATGGGTAAATCCCTGAAATCATTATCATCAAGTGCGCGGCGTATAGCTCCAACCATGCCGTCCATCATCCCTGAAGGTGCAACGATATCCGCGCCTGCCTTTGCATGACTTACCGCGGTCTTTCCAAGTATCTCAAGTGTCGGGTCGTTCAGGACCTCATGCGTGCTGCCCACAACCCCGCAGTGGCCGTGGGATGTGTACTCACAGAGACACAGATCGGTTATAATAATCGGCTCATCGGCCTCACTTTTTATGGCGCGTATAGCTTTCTGGATGATATCGTCATCCCCATGGGCATGGGTCCCTGCCTCATCTTTCTCCTGCGGTATTCCAAACAGGATGAGCGCCGGGATTCCAAGCTCAGAGATGCATACTGCTTCATCTGCAACCATATCAAGCGGAAAACGGAAGTAACCTGGCATGGAATTTATCTCAACAGGTTCTCTTATGGTCTCATCTACAAAGACAGGGCAGATAAGATCTTTAACATCAAGCTCTGTCTCCCGGACAAGCGGCTGGAACCTGGATGCGCGCAATCTTCGCATGCGTGTGATCGGGAACATACTCGGTTCTATGGGATAGAAAGTACTTAATGATTACTTAATGATTACCGACAGCATAACGCAAAGAATATTAGTTATGAATGTTTTTATGCTTGTTGTGATAAAATGCTGGCAAGGAAATTATTTATCTATTCTCTTATAATACTGCTGACCATATACCCGGCCTCTGCTAGTGAGGTATCACTTAACAAATGGGTATTGAATATAACGTTACGTGATGATGGGCTTGTTGAAGCGGTTATACAGGCTGAGATAGAGAACAGTAACTCTTTATCTCTTGATGGTTTTTCGTTTGTTGTTCCAGGATCTAAGGTCGATATAATCGATGACCAATTTATAAGTATTCCAGCTACAGGGCAGGTAATCGAGCAGCAGGTTGTTCCAGGTGGAATAAGAGTAACTATTAATTTTAATAAACCTATCAAAGCCGGGGAGAAATGGAATGGACGCTTTAGTCTTATAGTGGAAGGCTGGGCTGTAAAGCAAAACTTAGATTATTCTATCGATATTCCCATTGAAGCACCGCAGGCTATTGTATCTGGAAAGAGCACTGAGGTATCGGTTCCAGAAGATGCTGATATCAGGGGACAGGTCTTTCTCCCAAAGTCGGTTGAGTTAATATCAGTAGAGCCAGAACCATTTAGAAAATTGTTCCAGTATGACCGTATAGTTCCTACATGGTCGCCTGAGAAATTGCATGTCGGAGATACAATCCGAATTAAAGGCTCATTCTCAGATGTACTGAATAAAATAGTTGAGGTTGATGAGAGATCAAGATCGTTATCTGACCGGATTAAAGAAGCAACAGCGCAGGGTATAGATACCTCAGAGGCAGAGAAACATCTTACAAACGCAAACGATTATAATAACAATCAGGCACTTGCGTCATTCTGGAAGAAGGAGTATTCTGTTGCCCTGGAGTATGCCGGATACGCAGATGATGAATTGACGAGGGCAGAGAGCAGTCTCTCAGTTAAAGGGGAAGTGAAAGAAACACCTCAAACATCTGAAAAGACGCCAGGCTTTGAGGCGCCAGTTTTGGTTTTCATATTACTGATTATTTTTATGATCAGGACTTATGCAAAACGGTAAGAACTATGATCCGGTGGTACATTTATGAAAAAATATGATATGAAAATACTAAAGGTGGACCTCACAGCATGCGGCTATGAGACACAATTGCTTGATGAGAGAACTGCAAGAGGATATCTGGGCGGGCGCGGACTGGGTACAAAGATCCTGTATGATGAGCAGCCTGCAGGAGTAGATCCGCTCTCGCCAGAGAATATTATCGTATTTGCCACAGGCCCTCTGACAGGAACCAGGACTCCCAGCAGTGGCAGGCATTTTGTGGTATCAAAAAGCCCTGCAACAGGAGGCATAACCTTTACAAGCTCTGGCGGCACCTGGTCGGCCGAACTAAGAAAAGCTGGCTATGATGCGATTGTGGTTAAAGGAACCGCCGAAAGACCTGTATATCTCTGGATTGAAGATGGCGATGTTGAATTGAGGGATGCGGGCAGTTTCTGGGGTAAATTAGTGAGTGAGACCGATGAGGGAATAAGGAAAGAGACACATAACGAGGCAAAAGTGCTCTGCATAGGGCCTGCAGGAGAGAAAAGATTATCTATAGCAGCGATAATGAACGAAAAATACAGGGCAGCAGGCAGAACTGGACTGGGTGCCGTCATGGGGAGTAAAAATCTAAAGGCCATAGCAGTGAAGGGAGAAAAAAACATAGAAGTGGCAGATGGTATCGGGCTTAGCAGGGCTGTAAACAAAGCCATGAAAAAGATATCCGAATCCGGGGTTACAAAGGAAGATGGAGGTCTTAATGCCTACGGAACCGCTGTTCTCACGAATATAATGAATGCTTCAGGTATATACCCGACAAAGAATTTCCAGACAGGGACGTTCAGTGATGCTGAGAATATCTCTGGTGAGAGGATGGCCGAGACCATACTCAAAGAAAAGACTGCCTGCTATGAGTGCCCGATAGAATGCGGAAGATGGGTAGATGTAAAGAGCGGTAAGTACTCTGGAGTAAAAGGAGAGAGCCTTGAGTACGAGACCTCATGGGCGTTCGGGGGACAGTGCGGTGTGAATGATCTTGGTGCCCTTGCCAAGGCCAATTACCTGTGCAATGAATACGGGCTTGATACCATCAGTACAGGGAGCACGATAGGATTTGCTATGGAGCTTGTGGATAGAGGCATCATCTCAAAGGATGAAGCAGGTCTGGATCTGGTATTCGGGAACGATGAAGCGATGATTAAGATGATTGAGATGATGGGCAGGCGGGAGGGATTTGGTGCTATTCTTGCCGATGGGACAAGAGCTGCCTCAAAGAGGATAGGCAGGGGTTCTGAATACTATGCAATGCAGGTCAAAGGACTTGAGCTGCCAGCCTATGATCCAAGAGGGGCTTTCGGGCTTGGATTGAACTTTGCTACCGCAAACAGGGGAGGATGCCATGTGAGCGGGTACACTATAGCTGCTGAGATCCTTGGTGTGCCGCTCAAGGCTGATCCTTTTGATTCAACAGAGAAGAAGGTGGATTTGACGATACTCTTCCAGAATCTTACCGCCTCTGTGGATTCGAGCGTGAACTGCCTGTTCCTGACCTTTGCCCTGGGTGCAGATGATTACGCAGACATGATAAGATATGTTACTGGATGGCAGAACTACAGCAGCGAGGAATTCCTTGCGACCGGTGAGAGAATATTTGCCCTGGAGCGGCTCTTTAATAAGAGAGAGGGGTTCGGTAGAAAAGACGATACCCTGCCACAGAGATTGCTCAAAGAGCCCATGCCTGAGGGCGCACCAAAAGGTAAATCACATCCGCTGGAAGGAATGCTTGATCGATATTACGTCAGGAGGGGCTATGATACGGAGGGGCACCCTGAGCAGGAGACGCTTAAGAGGCTTGGCCTCGCATGATTGCATGATTGTATGATTGCATGATTGCATGATTGCATGACACAATATGGTAATCGTGAAATTCTTCTCAACACTAAGGAACATAACAGAGGTACGTGAGGCCATAATCGAGCAGGAGGGAAGCGTTTATGATATCCTGAATGCTCTGCTCTCCAATTACGGGGACCTAAAAGAGGCCATATTTGATGAGAAAGGGGATATTTATATAAATATATTGTTAAACGGAAGGAACATAGAGTATCTAAACGGCCCTGCAACCATGGTCAGTCAGCATGATACCCTGTACCTGTTCCCACCGATTGCAGGAGGATGAGGCATGTACAGCTACGAGGAGTTAGAATCAGGGGTAATACAGGCTGGCGTATGCACAGGATGTGGAGCATGCATATCTGCCTGTCCGCTCTATTACATCCAGTTGATCGATGGCATGCCCAGAAGACCAAAGAAGAGAGCGGCCTGCAAGAACTGCGGAACCTGCTTTAATTCCTGCTATAAGGTCAAGGGTGAGAGCTATGGTGACAATACAGGCAGATACCTGCGGGCAGTATCCGCAAAATGGGATCACGGAACGCAATGCCAGGACGGGGGAATCGTAACCGCTATCCTGAGGTATGCGTATGAGATGAAGCTTATAGACGGCGCGGTGCTTACCTGTAGAGATAACAATAGCTGGATGCCTGTGCCCTGCGTGGCAAAGAGCGCTGATGATTTCGATGCCTCATCGAAAACAAAGTTCGGCGTATCTCCTGTTCTCATGGATCTGCGCCCTGCTGTAGTCGAGCACGGGCTCAATAAGCTTTGCGTTGTCGGGACGCCATGCCATATTCAATCCTTAAGACACCTGCAGCGCTCAAACGCAGATGT
The DNA here is from genome assembly GCF_000685155.1 of Candidatus Methanoperedens nitratireducens. Lineage (GTDB taxonomy): Archaea > Halobacteriota > Methanosarcinia > Methanosarcinales > Methanoperedenaceae > Methanoperedens > Methanoperedens nitratireducens. Next base: position 380,178 of record NZ_JMIY01000001.1, on the reverse strand, counting down.
TTCCTCTGCTGTAGCTCTTACCATAGGACTTTTTTGCAGCGGGAACCTTGAATACAGGCATATAGCAGAGAGAATACACACTCTGGGGATCAGGCCTGAGGATGTGGAGAAACTGGCTGTCTCAAATGGTAGATTCATAATAAAAGCAGGCGATAGAAGTGAATCAATACCTCTATCTGAGATAAAAAGCTGGGTGCCGGGTCACTGCAGCTTCTGCCGGGATTATACAGGTGAACTGGCAGATATATCCATAGGGAGCGAGGGCTCTCCTGAGGGATGGTCAACCGTAATAATAAGGACAGAAAAAGGTGAAGAGATATTCTCCGGGCTTGAGAAAAGTACAGCAGTTAGTGTCTCTGGCATCGGGAGCGCAGAGCTTGAGCGTTTGAAGAGAGCATCAGAAGCAAAAAGGAATTCACAAAATTCTTATGTGATCTAATTGCTTATGCAGGATACTATAATTCATCGTTCAGCCAGTTTTTCCAGTATTTTCTCAAGGCGTTTGTTATGCTCGTCCATGCGCTTATTGTGCTCTCTTTGCTCTACGACAAAAGAAGTTAGGATTTCTTTAATTTCTGGAAGAGCCGAAGTATCCCTTTTAATATCTATCAATAACTCGTTCTCCCTGTCCAGCTTTCTTCCAATATCAATATCCTCATCTGCAAGCACTCTTGAGAACGGATATGGGAGGTCAATATCAAAAGGTAACTCTTGCTTTTTAATATCCTGAATTACCGCACCCCTCTCTACTCCTCGTTTCCTTATTTCCTGAGAAAAATTCCCCATTCTTTGACTCCGGGTGAGATATTGTACTATATTTAATGTATTAACTTAAATTTAACCTTAAGCTAAATCTTATGTTTTTATTCGGATGGCTCTGCTTTTTGCTTACTTCTCAGAGTAAGGCGGTCGCCAGTCGGCAGGAGTTCAAAAGTAGACCCTTCTTTTAAGCCGTAAAGTTTGCATATCTCAGCAGGGATTGTTAGTACCAGGCTATTCCCAACTTTTCTTAGTGGTATCTCTAAAGGCACATCATTTTGTGGTTTTTTTATACTCATAAACACTCACATTTGTATAATATTAGAATATACAATAACATATACCAAAGATATATATGTGTTTGCCAACGTCTATATGGACGTGGTCGGAAATGTCCTTTTTAAAACCTAACCCCCCACTCCCCAATATACACTTCTGACCACATTTTATGTAAAAACCAGAGGTGAAAAATATGGCAGAATATCCGGTAATCAACGCCCCGAACATAGTAAAAGATGCAATCGTAGTAGAAAAGGATGTTATGGAAAGACTGGTTGCACACTACGACATACCCATGTTCGTTCAAAAAGAAGGAATGGAAGGTAAGACAGTGTATTTCATTTTTTTGCCACACTGCAGAACCATAATAGCATATGACGAAAAAGCCCATCCCAGGAAAAAGCAATTACGAGGTTGCAATAATGGAAGTATCAACAGGAATATAAACGAAGTATTTAGGGTATGCCTTACCTTTTGAGTAGCCGGGACGATTTACCAGCCTTCCTTTTCCTCTGATCATTCAAGCCTTCTCAATGACAATTTTACCGTTCTCTTCAAAAAAAACAATAGTATCGCCCACATCCGCATGAAGTCTATCAGCAATCTCCTTTAACAAAGAAATCTTTCTAGATTGAAAACATTGATAAATAAAGCAGACCATTTGCCTTCTGGCGGGGAAATGTACCTTGGAGACCAGATCATACAATCTAAATAAGGGCGAGGTCTTACTTGTAAGAGGCCCGGCAGCAGTCAGGGCTGAGAGCAAAGGCTCATCTGTTCTGGGTATTCGTATAGAGGCGGGCGATAAGATCGTTGTGAAGAAGAACAGAGTTCTTCCATTTGAGGCAGATGAGAGCGGTTCTCTGATACAGGTGATCCTGGGCGATATAGGGGAGAGCTGGATAACCCGTGATAGAGTGGGTATGAGAATATGGAATATTTTAGGGGAAAGTATCTTTACCAGTCTAAAACCAGGGAAAAATAAACTAATGATAATAGGGGAAACCGATTCAGGGAAATCTACCCTGACATCCTATCTCGCCAATAAAGCCTTAATGAGAGGTTTAAGAGCGGCGATCATAGATGGGGATATAGGTCAGGGCGACCTGGTACCACCTGGCTGTACAGGAGCTTCGGTTGTAAGGAACAGGATATACGACTTAAGGGATCTAAGAGCGGATATCCTGGGCTTTGTAGGATTTACATCACCTTCCTTTCTATCAGTCAGAGATCTGATAATAAAAAGAATGAAGGAGCTTATTTCTTACCTTGAAGAAAGGGAGTATGACCTGTGCATAATAAATACTGATGGCTATGTTGCCGACGGGGGCATGGATTATAAGGTCGATATGATCCGTGAGCTTAAACCTGATATTATCATTTGCTTTAAAGAGATCGATAAAGAATTGCTAGAAAGGCTCAAAGATTTTGAAAATCCCCCTGTAGTGGTCCCTGCAGACAGACCTGAAGGTATTGTTAAGAGTATTTCCCAGAGAAGTGAGAGAAGACTGAGCCAGTATTTTCGGTTTTTAAAAGACGGAAAGGATTTAAGTATTGACTTAAAGAAGCTCAGGCTGAGCTTTATGGGGAATCTTTATGATCATAATCTATCTGATCTTGAATTAAAAGATCAGGGATTTTCATTGCCTGAGGCAGGGTTTGCAAAGAGAGCTGATAATAAAATAATCGTATTTAGATCAAATATGGAGGATTTAGTAGAGGTATTTGATAGATCTATAATATTCAATCAGGGCAGTTTGAGTGGAATGTTCGCAGGATTGGGTTCTGGTGATTATGTAGCTGGCTTTGCCCGGATAGCCAGATTGCATCCGAATCAAATAATAACTCTAAATACGAATTTTAAAGGCAAATTCGATACTTTGTTTTTGAGCACCATAAGAATCTCTCAAGATCTAAAAACTGAAGCCATATTGCCTGTTGTAAGGATAGGCTGATAGCTATCTCAGGAGACCAGCAATCTTATATACCCTGCCCTTTACCACTATTTCATAATCTTTTGAGATAAATCCAGGCTTCTCAGCTCTAATCCTGTGCACACCCCTTCTTATCAGGACTTCCACCTCCCCTTCAGGATTGCTCTTAACATTGCGGCCATCAACGTATATACTGGCATCATCTACAGGGGCACCTTCACTATCCCTGACCGTTATTATGGCATTGCCCTCATATATGCCAGAGAAGTCCAGGTCGAATTCTTTCCTTGTGTAATCTGGTTCTATGGTTACCTGTTTGTGCTCATTGCCCATCAGATCAGTGCTGACATAGAGCATGCAGTCCCCATACTTCATCTCCTGCCTGGATATACGGCCGTTTACGGCATAGTATGGACAGGAATCGTTCAGGGCAGGCAGTTGCAGCCGATATGTTATCCCTGTTACATCCTCCATATTGTAGTTAGAGATATTCAGGATGGCATAGTCCACACCTCTGGTCGCTTTTGTATAAACTCTATTAAGAGATCTGAAATGAGAAGCCTCTATATCAGGAGTTGTAAAGCTCATGCCCCTGCTCTTTGAGTACTCTATTAACTCCACAACTTCATCTAAATAATCAGGGTTGCCTATGTCTGCCGCATTCCACCAGAATACAGCCATACCCCCGTCATCAGCTACGGAATCAAGAGTCTCTCTCCAGCTTGAGAACGTATCATCAATATTAGATTCAGGGCGCAAGACCGCGCTGACCGGGAGAGTAACCGGAATCAGTACAACCCCTGTTTTTTCTCCCTGGTAATAAGCAGCTTTAGGATGTCTTAACCCCTCTCTATAGAACTCCATGAATGGAGGATTGACAGTAAGCGCCTGTGTGAACAGGACATTATTATCAGATAATACTTTTATGGTATCCATATTATATTTAGATCCTCTAAATGTCATTCCATTAACGCCAAGTGCTTTTACCTTTTTAATCTCATCATCCTGGTCGCTCTGGCTTTTATATACACTCTTATCAAAGAGGTCTGCATAACCTATATGATTTATTCCATTTTGAAATGAGGTCTTATCTCCGGATCTGATTACTTCATTATAAATTAAATTATAGTCCTGTAATTTTCCATATATGTTTGATGAATACTCTGCATTACTGTACTGATTTAAATAACCGATTAAGATAACTGGAATTCTGGCATCTGAATACAGATATGGAGAAACTGATGTATAGTATAACATATTATTTGTCGCAGTCGGCTTATCTCCAACTGAAAAGTATTGTGTTATATCAGCAGACCCTGCAGGAGAAAGAGAATATCTTGAATCCATGGAAACGCTTGCATACTGGTACACCGTAGAGCCTCTATATAGCATTCTGGTGGGATACGGGTTCAGGTCACTGTACTTGATAAATAAGCCCGTACCGCTTTCGTTAAGATAGATCTGATTGATTTTTTTATCCTTTAAGACCACTGTATCCTGAGAGGGATATATCTTTTTATATACTGGATTCTCTTCCTTGTACCCGACCTGATTGAATTCAAAATCGCTTAAAGGGGCAAAAACCGTGCTGGATAATGTTACATACATACTCAGATAATCATTCAGGTTCACCCAGTCATTTGCTACTGTTATATCTCTCTGTACAGCCTTTTCATAAAAGATATATCGGACAATCAGCGTAGCCCAGTTCTCGGTATTACTCTCATCTCTTATTGCTGTTCTATACGTTATCTCATTGTTATCTACTGAAATATAAGGATATTTTAGATCGCCCAGATCATAGTATGCATACTTATCCTTGTAGGCACCTCTCCATGAGATCGCTATAGTATCATAAAGTCCACCCTCTCCCAGGAAATTTTTAGTCATGGTTCCAATATACATCATCCTGGGCGAAGCATCACTGAGTTTTACTTTATAAAATTCGTTCTCAATCAGGTAAGCTGAGCCGGAATTCTTTATCTCTGGAGCATTATCCTCAAACCTCAGCCCGGATCTCTGCGGGTTTGAATTTTTTATAGGTGCAGGAGGAGCAATGTATTTATATATACCAAAATTAGCATCAGATGCATATATTTTATCAAGCTGTTTATTTGAATCTACACTTAATGATGTATTGTATTCATTAAATCCTTTAAGTATCCTCTGTGAAGAGATTATGTAATTAATATTGAACGAACGGAGGTCTTTTATGTATCCTTCTGCCCCTTCTGAGAAATAGACATTTTTGAGGTTATTCAGGTATCTCTTCGTCTCAGAGCCTGAGCGAACACTGGGCGTAAGCTTGTTTGCGTATAGATCTATTCTCTCCCTGTATGCGAACCCCGGTACTCCTTCTGTGGAGTTGCCAACTGTGCTCAGCCACATCAAGTTATCTATCTCGCTCCTGGTACCTGTGATCGTGGGCTGGTAGTACAGGTTTCCTATTATGGGCGCGAATATAAGAGGTAGAAACAGGAGTAGAACAAATATAGCAGCAAATGATTTTTTAATTTTATTATTCGAATATTTATTGATTGCTGGGATGATATAATAAAATCCTGCTGCAGAGCTGATCGGGATTATCAGGAAGAGGAAATATATCTGCCTCAATGAACCTGTGCCTTCTTCTGATTGCAGTGCACCAGGGAAAAGAGATGTCAAAACAAGCGAGAACGCAATACACTTGCCTTTCTGGTCAAGCTTGAATACTCCAAAAATCGAAAGTAAGGTATGCACAGGCCCCAACCAGAAGGGCGTGGTTACAATACTATGAGAAACGTTATTAATACTGCCTATAACAGGTATGGCTAAAGGGTTTATATTATCTATAGATCCAATTCTTGAACGAATAAACAGAATAGATCTCCCTATAACGAATATCAGACATGACCAGAAAATTACATAGATAAAGTTATTGGCGACAAATATCCTGTCATAGAATATCTGGCCCATCTCTCTGATATATTCTAACCCAAGCTTTGAAGAAAGCGATTGACTGATAGACAGAATCATCCTTCCTTTGTCTATATACTGCGGCTGCACAAAAGGAAATAGCTGCACTGAAATGACATAGAGAACCAGAAGACTTACGATCAAAATATACATGCCTGTATCGAATTTCTTCCATATCATGGCAGACAGGATAAAATAAGATATAGAAAAAAACATCAAAAACATATAGGTGCCAGTATGCGTAAAACCCAGTGAAAATACAAGCAGACCTGCAATCAGAACATTACTGAACCTGGGTTTATTTATGGATAGATATATGCTGGCCACCAGAAACACTGCAACAAACCTGCCTGTGGAATAGTTTAACATACCCATTGTTATGACAGGCATGGAGAGCAGGAATATGCATGCCAGAATCGCCTTGTTTGTTGATAGAAGCAGGCTACGGGCATATATATAATAAACAGAGATCGATACAACCAATAGTATAAGAGGCAGGATATAGGCAAGTTCCTGAATCCCCATTCCAGTGACCTTCATCACTATGGAGCCAAAAAACCAGAGACCAAACGGGTAATCATACAGCAACTGCTCTTCTATAAATGATTTTTCATAAAATTCGAACAGGGAATTTGAGCCTACCATTCTTAGCGTGCTGTACATATGTGTATATACATCTGTGCCAGAAGGAGAACGGAATATCAGAGTGGGGATTATGTATGCAAGAATTAGAACTGCTAAAAGAAAATATATTAAATACAGAGTTTCTCTTGTTACTGTCCGACCAGAAAAAGGCAGATTAACGGGTCTATTAAATAAGCTCTTACTAACTCCCATCACCATATATAGAGCTTTAATGGATTTTAAGCTTTTCTAATATGCAATATACTTAATAAAAATATTATATTATTTTAAAATATACAGAACAATTACAGACGTCCAGAGAACACCACATACCATCAATGAGGGGAATATTCATATAGATGAAAATAGAAACAACAATAGGACTATGGTATAAGGGGGGCATATGTTTAATAAATTTCTTAGATTATTACGGGATTCTGCAGATCTGGAGAGGGCAATAATCATTACTATATTGGCAGGAATAATCATTGCTGCAGTACTTGTTATAGAGGGGAGGGAAGAAAATTTTTCCTCTCTTTACATATACCCTGATTCTTATACAAACTACCCGGTGAACGATACTATATCTTTTACATACGGGGTTAAGTCCTATGAAAAAGAAAGGACTGGTTACGATTTTGAGGTATTCATAGATGACCAGCCTGTTGATAAAAAACATTTTGAGATAAACCCGGGGGATACGCATGAAGAGAATGAGACTCTCAAAATACCGGATATAGAGCTTCCCGCAAAGGTAAACCTGGTACTGAAATCACCTTTTAACACCTATGCTGTACACTACTGGCTCTTGCGGCCGCAGGATACCCTGCTACCTGCAGAAACACCAGTAGTAGCTCCTGTGACTCCTGCAGCTCCTGCTGTGACCTCTGTAACCCCTGCTATGACCTCTGTAACTCCTGTTATGACCTCTATAACCCCTGCCGTGACTCCTGTAACCCCTGCTGTGACTTCTGTAATGACTCCAGTGATTACCCCATCATCTGCTATTACCCCTGCTGGAACTGCAGTCTATGCTCCAACCTCTGTACCTGTTCTGATCGATACCAGAAGGGGATTCATGCCAGAAGAGGTATCAATAAAGGCTGGAGATTCGGTTAAATGGGTAAATTACGACATAGGAGAGAGTGAATTCACGCTTACGAGCAAAGAGGACCTTTTTACCGTGGTTCTTAAAGAGGGTAAGAGGTTTGAATACCAGTTCAATACCCCAGGCACCTATACCTTCTCTATAAAGGAGAGACCACGTATGAAGGGAGTGGTCAGGGTGGAGTGATACCCTGCTGGTATATCAAATGTGCAAATTTTGCTGCCGCTTAAGGTGTGTTTAAGTTTTTAGCACCTTCTCCAGCATCTCAAATCTTTTCACTGCAAGTTCCTTACCTGCTATGCGCCTTATTATGGCGCGCCCTGTATCGAATACTATTATCTTCTCAACTGGCGGGTTTGTCAGTATGAGCATCTCGTTATCAGGTGTCGCCTGTACCCCATCGAAGTGTTTTTTAAGTTCTTCGATCGCCTGTGAGGTTATATTTATACTTTCAAATTCGGCCTCACCGCTAAATAAATCCTCATCATCTTTGGTGAAACATGGCTCAATAGTAATGATCTTCATTGTCAAAAGATCTCCTCGATTTTATCCATAAGCGCTATTGCTATCTCATGTTTGGTGCCGCTAACTCGCTTTACGCCTTCATCGATAATATAGACATCGTTTCCCTCTGTCCCCATCCCCCCGGAGGATACATCGTTAGCCACAACCATGTCAAGCCCTGCTGATTCCATTGATTCGCGTCCTCGTTTTATCAGTTCATCTGCTGTAACACCGGTCTCTGCTTTAAAACCGATGATCCTGAGTTCGGGATATCTCAGGCGTGCTTCCTTTATGAGTTTGGGTGCAGGCCTTAAGGTGAGGGTGATCTCTTTGTCTGACTTTATCTTACTCCTTGAAGATGTAAGCGTGAAATCAGAGATAGCGGCAGCACTGATCAGAAGCTCGTATCCTTTACTTAATTCCTCAAGCACGGTATCTGTCATTTCCTGTGCGCTCTGGATATTGAATTCACGTATTCCCCTGATACCTGTTCTGCCTCTATGCACAAGGGTTACATCAGCCCCCTTCCTGAAAGCCTCAAGCGCAAGCTCGATCCCTGTTCTACCCGATGCGCGGTTGGTAAGTATCCGTATAGGGTCTATCGCCTCTGCTGTCGCACCTCCTGTAATAAGTATGCGTTTACCTGATAATGTCTTTCCTCCGAGTATTCTCTCAACCCTAAGCACGATCTCATCCTCCCCTGCTATCTTGGCAGCGCCCTCTTCCATTACAGGCATGATGAACTCGACCCCGAGTTCTCTGAGTTTCTTGATGTTCTCGGCAACTATCGGATGGTCGTACATGGATTCGTGCATTGCAGGAACAACCATAACAGGAACACCTGAGCCAAAGGCTGTTGTGGCAAATGTCGTAACAGATGTATCATCGATACCGTGCGCAAGCTTTCCAATCGTATTTGCAGTACACGGCGCTATCAGCAGAAGATGCGCCCTGCCGTTTATGCCGCAGAACTCCACATGCTCGACATCGCCTGTTATCTCTGTGATCACGCGCTTCCCTGTGGCATAGCGCATCGCCTCAGGATGGATGATTCCCATGGCTGCATGTGTCATTACAGCATGCACATCTGCTCCATGCCTCCCCAGTTCCCTTGCAAGCTCAACGCACCGGACGGCTGCGATACTGCCTGTGATGCCAAGGACAATGGTCTTTCCTTCAAGGGACTTTGATGACCGGGTGATTCGTGAGATCATTTTCTACTACTTATCTGCTACTTAAGATAATTTATAGTATGCATCACCCGTACAGGCTCTACAGTAAACCCCACCGTTCTTCCTGACAGCCGATCTCTCAGGTATTGACTCGCTGCATCTTGAGCATCTGGTTATGGGTGAGCTCTCAAAATTCTGGTCTCTATAGATCTCAACATCCTGAACTAAAAAATATTTCTCATCCATCTCCAGCAACTGCGTACCCAGTTCATCTTCTTCTGCGTGCGAGAGTTTCCCAAGGCGCATCATCCATCTGTTCATAAGCGGGGAGAGCCTGCTCGCATCCTCCCGAAGCGCCACACGCACGCCTTTTCTGGTCCTGGTGTCTCCTATGGTAAGGGCAAGTTTACCATAGTCCTCAACACAGGCATTCCCGTGTCCAAGGGTGCAGCCTGTTGCCGCCTGCATGGCATCTGCAAGGCAGCGTGCGGTCTCGGATACCCCGATAAGATACTTATCTCCCTTTTTCGTATTCAATCTCAAAAGCGCAATCTCACTCATCCTGAGCCCGAGAGCAATGCCAGGCGCAAGATGACCGTGCAGCGCAGTAGCAAGATCAACCGTTTTTTTATCCATATTCTACCTCAACTGAAAAGATATACCTTAACCTGTTCGCCTTTTTCAATATCTCTGTCTGTTATAACATACCCATCTACGATCGTTGAGCGTGGAGAGGCAGAGATGATCGCTGTTTTGTACTCCTTATCAAACAGCTTCATCTCTGAGCCATCATATCCCATGGTGTTTGCTGTGTTTTTTGTTTTTGATATTTTAACGAACAGGATATAATTAAAGCCTCTCTCCTGCAGTACAACGTCCTCATTTATCGTAATCTCGCTCGTTGCCCTGGGTATATCCGTGAAATAACTGCGCACCACCATCTCAAGCGCAGCAAACGCTCCTGTGGGTTTTCCTGGAAGGGCAAACACAGGCGTATCATTCAATATTCCGACAGCTATTGGTTTTCCTGGTCTGATGGCTACCCTGTGGAACATAAGTTCTCCTGCCTCTGCTATGATATCCGCAACATAATCTCTCTCCCCAACCGAGACTCCGCCTGTAGTGAATACTGTATCGTATCTACCTGCTGAATCTAGCAGCAGTTCTTTTGTTCTATCATATTCATCAGGTACAGTGCCTATAAATGTGGATTCGCAGCCCAGTTCCTTCATGAATCCATGTATCAGCATAGCATTGGTATTTTTGATCATGCCGTTATGAATCTCTGTGCCTGTGGATATTATGCCGGCTCTTATTTTTTTGTATACAGGGACTTTTTCGATACCAAGGCTGTACAGGAGCGCTGCGCTCTGTGGCATGATGCGGTGGTTCTTCTCAAAAATCTTATCTCCCGCACTGTAATCCGAGCCTGCGCGGAATACGTTTTCCCATCTCTTCAGGCTTTTGCCGTAAAGTAGATCATCCTTTATCCTTGCATCCTCGATTTTTAACACGGCATCTGCACCGCGCGGAAGGAATGCACCTGTTGCTATTGAGATCGCCTCACCACGGTTCATATTTACTATTCTATCGCCTGCATATGCACTTCCTGATATTCTCAGAGGATAACCATCATCGCTGCGAACCGCAAACCCATCCATTGCAGCTATATCGAGTTCAGGCGATATGGAATTTGCAAAAATAGTTTCACTGAGTTCTCTGCCTACCGAGTCATTGAGATCTACCTGTCCAGCCTCACGCCTGAAGTAGAATATATCCTTTAACTCTTTTATTTTTTCTAACGCCTCACTCAGGGCTATCTGTGAGTTCATGGTATCGTTTTTTTGGGTGCTACGTTCTTGTAATAAGGCTCTCTTAGTTCTACTATCCTTTTAAGCTTTTCACGTATCTCCTCTACAGTGGCTTTTTCGCTGATATCTACCAGGTTATCATTCCTCATCAGGCAGGGTTTAAGCTTGCCACTTGAAGTTACACGCAGCCTGTTGCAGCTTGCGCAGAATTTTGAATTATCTATTGGTCTTACGAGTTCGACCTCAACTCCGTCTATTAGATATTTTTTCCTTCTATGCATCTGGCGTTCCTTAGTAAAAACAGATCTCGATTCCAGCATTCTCTCTACGCTGTCTATATCAACCATAAATTGACTGATGTTTTTAAAATTCATGAGTTCGATCAACTGCAGGATCACATCTCCATCAAACCTGGCTGCAAAATTTATAGCCCCATCGATCTCAGACTCGTTGATCCCTCTCAATAGCACCATATTAAGTTTTATAGGGGTTAATCCTGCATCTATTGCAGCATTGATCCCATCGATTACTTTAGGAAGTGCATGTGGATTTCCTGTTATTGTCCTGTGGTGCTCCTTATTCAGTGAGGGGAGGCTTATGTTCACACGATCAAGACCGCTATCTGCAAGAGATGCTGCCCGCTGTGAGAGTAGCACGCCGTTTGTAGTGGCCGATATATCCTTTAATTCAGGTAATGCCACTATTATATCCTCAAAATCGCTTCTCATTAACGGCTCGCCTCCCGAGAATTTTACCTTCCTTACACCGAATTCGGTTGCAGATGTTACTATTTTGACTATTGTATCGAGTGCTATCTCCCGATTAGAACTATCGCTCTCACCTTCCTGGTGACAGTAGATGCAGTTTAGATTACACTTTTTCGTTATCGAGATGCGTAGACTTGTAACAGCCCTGCCGTAATGGTCTGTAAGCATACTATTCTTAAATGTAAGCATGGTACTCATAAACATTTGTCTCACATGCGACGAGGAGGGAATGGTTGATAGACCATTCCTTTACTATCCTTTAAAAGTTTTAAGGATTGAATAAAATTTCAATAAATTCCTATAAAATTGAATTCTAGTTAAATATTTATACTCCTGACGTATAATAACAATAAAAAAATCTGAGAAATGGATAGTTGAGTTACAGGAAAAATGGAGGCTTATAATGGCTTTCGAACTAAAAATGAATAGAAGAGGTTTTTTAAAAGTTGCAGGTATAGCGGGCGCAGCGTCGCTTGGCTACCTGAGTCTTGATCAGCCGGTCATTAAGGCCCTTGCCCAGGGCACATATGCTGCCAGTGAAGAGAAATGGGTAGCTACAGGGTGCGTGGGCTGTGTGGGCTGGTGTCCACTTCAGGTAAGAGTGGCAAATGGCAGAGCAGTGAAGATAAGAGGGAATCAAAATTCTGTATGGACAAGAGGCAAGGTATGTCCCAGGGCTCATTTGAATCTACAGATGCTCTATGATCCTGACAGGATTAAAACACCACTTAAGAGAACTAATCCGAATAAAGGAAGGGATCAAGATCCAGGGTGGGAGGCGATAACCTGGGAGGAAGCGCTCAGTACAATTACGCTCAAGCTCAGGGAACTGAGGGATAAAGGTACGCCAGAGAGGTTCGTGTCCCTGCGCGGAAGATACGACTCAGCTTCTGCGGATCTATTATATTCAAGGTTTACAAAGGCATACGGAACCCCTAACAGTGTCTCCCACTCAGCTATCTGTGCTGAATCCACCAAGGCCGGAAGGTGGATGTCTATGGGTGACTACGACTACTCGGGTTATGACTGGTATAACGCTAACTACATTATCAGCTTTGGTGCTCCTCTGCTTGAGGCACACAGACCTGTCACCGGCAATATAGTCGCATTCGGCGAGGTTCGAAGAGGTGGAAAAGCAAGGGCTAATTTTGTGATGGTCGATCCCAGATACTCGGTAACAGCATCAAAGGCCGATGAGTGGATACCTGTAAATCCCGGAACAGATGCCGCTTTTGCCCTTGGAATGGCGCACGTTATACTCACAGAGGGTCTGTGGGACAGGAGCTTTGTAGGAGACTTTAATGAGAACTCACCCGTAAAGGGATTCGAGACTGGAAAAGCAATATCTGAAGACTACACGACAGAAGCGGGGGAGAAGGAGGAGACCTTTAAAGAGGCCTCCACATACGGACTTATCAAATGGTGGAATGTATATCTAAAGGATTTTACACCTGAAATAGCCGCGCAGAAGACCACAGTGCCGGCAGAGACCATAAAAAGATTGGCAAGGGAATTTGCAAAAGCTAAACCATCAATAGCAGCAAGTGGCAGGGGCAGTGATGCATGGCCGGGAAGTGGCTCATTTAACTCATATGCGGTTATGTCCCTCAACGCGCTCTCAGGCAGTATAGAGAAGGTGGTCAACCACAGACCGAGTGTGAAGTATTCAGAAGAAGCGGTCAAGCTTGAGCAGGATGAGGTCGCAGAGGAAGGAACAAAAAAGCAGAAGATAGACGAGTCCAAGACAAAGAAATTTCCCTTTGCAAGCGTGGTCACGAACAATGTAGCAGATAATATACTGAGAGATTATCCATATCCTGTAGAGGTTATACTTGCATGGTGGAGCAACTTCGCCCACTCAACTCCAGGTTCTAAACGCTGGGAAGATGTGTTCAAAAAAGTACCTTTCGTGGTGCATCATACAACGCATATAAGCGATACCAGTATATACGCAGACATACTCCTGCCTGCAAAGACCTACATAGAGAAATGGGGATACGGTCATCCTGCAGGTACAGCAGGGCTCTCAAGAGGAACAACGTTATTCCAGCCTGCGGTTGCGCCTCTGTATGATTGCAAGAGCGAACTTGAGCTCGGGCTGGAACTTGGAAAAAGGCTTGGCGAATATTACCCGAGCATAAATAAGTCCTTTGAAGGTATAGGCGGAAACTACGGCGATACTGCTGAAGGCTATGTCAGAGCAAGAACCGAGGAGCAGTGGAACGCGTTTCCTGGAGGCTGGGATGAGTTCAGGCAAAAAGGCGCAACAAACCATTCCTATAAGCCAAAGACGGAGTTTTCAACCCCGTCCAAGAAGTTCGAGTTCTATTCAAGCACCCTTAAAGCTACGTTTGAGAAGCTCAATATGACGGATGAGGATCTGGATAAGATACAGATCAAGGCCAGAGGCGATGTTGTATATGTGCCGCATTTTGAGAACCCCATATTCATAGGCGATAAGGGAACCTACCCGCTGTCATTGATAACCTACAAGCCCATGCTGAACCAGGAGGGCAGGAGCCATAATTCTCAGTGGGCACAGGAGATCTATCTGCCGCTGTATGATACCGGCTGGACAAACCTTGCAGAGATAAATCCCGAAACAGCAGAGAAATTCGGTATAAAGGACGGGGATACCATATACGTGGAGTCTGAGGTCGGGAAGATAAGAGCAAGGGCAAAGGTATTCCACGGGATACACCCTGAGGTGGTTTCCATGGCATACGGGCAGGGGCATTTCTCCTACGGCAAATTTGCAAAGAACAGAGGAGCTAATCCCAATGCGATCACGGGTGTTATGTACGACCACATCACAGGCATGGCTGCATTTTTCAACACCAGGGTTAAAATAGAGAAGGCGTGAGGTGAGTTATGGTAAGATATGCAATGGTAATTGATCTGGATAAATGTGTTGGATGCCAGGCATGCGTGATAGCATGCAAGGCAGAGAACAGCGTTGCATCCTCAACACCTGATGAATATGCAAAGAAACGACTGACAAGGTGGAACAGGGTGATAACAGTATATAAAGAGGGCAAATACCCGAATGTAAGCGCAAGCATAATGCCCATCTTATGCAACCACTGCGAGAACCCCCCATGCGTAAAAGTATGTCCTGTGGGTGCCACCTATAAAAGAGAGGATGGCGGCATGGTGCTTCAGAGATACGAGCGCTGCATAGGATGCAAATACTGCATGATCGCATGTCCATATGGACAGAGGTTCTTTAATTTCACAGAGCAGCCTGAACTTGAGTATCATAATCCTGACGTTCCAGGAAGAGATGCCGGGATCGTTGAAAAATGCACGTTCTGCGTGCACAGGCTGGATAAAGCAATCGCTGAGGGTAAGAAAATAGGCTCGCCTGACGGTGTTGTACCAGCATGCACCGAGGCATGTCCTGCCGGGACAAGAACATTCGGGGATCTTGATGATCCCGATAGTGAGGTCTCAAAACTGCTTGCAAGCAGGAGAAATTATCAACTAAGGGCTGATCTCGGCACAGAACCACATATATATTATCTTGATTAGGAGATAAAATATGGCATACAAGAATATAGAATATAATAAAATTGAAGGGAAATCCATAGTATACTACGGATTGATTATACTATTCGGGCTGTTTATAGTAACAGGTGTATTTGAATTTTTCAAAACACTGCAGACAGGACAGGTGGATCTGGGAGTAAGCGATCGTGTGCCGTGGGGGATGCCTATTGTCATGATAGAATTCCTGAAAGGAATAAGCGCAGGTCTGCTGCTGTTTTCGACGCTTGGATATGTGTTTGGTAAAAATGAATACAGGTCAATTTCAAGGATAGCAGCTTTTCTTGCTATTGTAGTGCTTATAGGTGCCATGGCTATGATATTAGGTGAGCTTGGCAAGCCTCTGAGATTTATAAACGTTTTCATATACGGACCTGCATATCTTAATTCAGTATTTGCTTTGAACTCTTTCCTGTACTCTGGCTTTATCGTGGTAGCAATAGCTTACTTATGGTCGATACTCGGTGAGAGAACACAGCTTGCCAGATACCTTGGAACAGCCTGTATTGTACTGTCGGTGGCGGTTATCGCTGCAGGAGGTTCGATATTCGGCTTTATGATTGGAAGAGAACTCTGGTACTCTCCCTTCCTTCCAGTATTGTTTATAACCGGAGCCCTGGTTTCAGGTGTCTCGATGCTAATACTGATATTGATAGCAACCACAAAGCTTGAAAGCAAACCAATCGATGAAAAAATAATAACAGGATTTGGAAAATATCTGCTGTCCTTCCTGCTTATACTGGCATTCTTTGCACTGATAGAAGCTTTCACAAGAATGTATGGGAACGAGGGAGGCGGGGAGGGCTTGAAGTTCTTCCTGACCGGACCCTATAGCTCTGTTTTCTGGGTAGTGTATGTACTGCTTGGCATAGCAATACCGATCGGAATACTGCTATCAGGGGCAGGTAAGAAACTTTATGGTGTTGTGGCTGCTTCTTTCCTTGCAATGATAGGAATCCTTGCCGAGAAATACACCCTTATAATAACAGGACAGGACCTGGTTCAGCAGCAGGTGGCGGGAAGAGCCATTATGGGGTTCGAAGGGATGCCTGCCGTCTATTCAGTCTCGGCAGCAGAGCTTTCCATTATTCTTGGAGTGATTGGAGGAATAGGGATCCTATATCTGGTAGGGTTGAGGATGTTTAAACTCCTCCCCTCCCGGACTTAATTTTTATGAACAAAGAGTTTTATAAGATTTATAGTCTCATTTTCCACAGGCCAGATAGGGAATTTGCCAGATATTTAAGAGATGGCTTCATAGAGGACATAGGGTTCCTGGACAGTGATGCAGTCACTGGATTCTCCGAATTCATGGAGGAAACAAAAGAGAAAAGCGATGAGGAATTTTATAACCTGATTGCGGTTGAATACACCAGGCTTTTTATTAATGCGATCCCGAATGTGCCCTGTCCTCCGTATGAATCAGTATATAGAGAGGGTACTGTAATGGGAGATTCTACTCTGGATGTGCTTGCCTGCTATAATAAGGCAGGATTAAAGATTACTAATAATTTTCATGATCTGCCAGACCATATAGCAGTGGAGCTTGAATTTCTTTATTATCTCGCTGATACAGGAAATACCGAGATGCATGATTCCTTCATGCAAAAGCACTTTTCAAAATGGTTTCCTGAATTCTGCAAGCGAGTTGAGGAAAATGATAGAACAGGATTTTACAGGCATGCATGCACAGTATTAGGAAATCTAATTTCGTAAACAGCATAACCTGCTGGAGAGGGCCTTTCTTAAAAACCATATTTCTTGAAGAAAAAAATTTATCTCACATGGGTTATAAGGAGGCATATAAATGATAAAAACGGTCTTAATTATCATATTATTTCTACTCGCACCTGGACTTGTAGGCTGCATAGAAAAAGAAGATGCAAAAAAGGTAAGCTTTGAGGAGAAAATAGAGTTTTCACCTGTGGCAGAAAATGAATCTATCAGGATAGGCGTAGCTGCGATAGTTTCTCCTGAGAAAACTTTTGTTAACTATCAGGAGATCTTCGATTATATCTCAGAGAAAATAGGAAGACCCGTAAAACTTGTGCAGAGAAAAACGTACTATGAGATGAACGAACTTGTGAAAACAGGCTATGTTAGCGCAGCATTTATCTGCAGTACTGCATACGTAGAAGGCCATGACAGCTCCGGGATGGAGCTTCTTGTTATTCCTGTCGTTAATGGAAAGACTGTTTATTACTCCTACACAATCGTTGCTACAGATAGCGATATAGAAAACTTTGAGCAGCTCAGAGGAAGATCTTTCGCGTTCTCCGATCCTCTCTCTAACTCAGGATATTTAGTCCCTGCCTATTATCTGGTTATGATTAACGAAACTCCTGACTCCTTCTTCAAGTCTTACATCTTTACTTACAGTCACGACAGATCAATTGAGGTTGTTGCAGAGAAGCTCGTAGATGCAGCAAACGTGGACAGCCTTATATGGGATTATGCAAACGCTACAGATCCAAAATTCACATCAAAAACAAAAATAATAAAGAAATCACAGCAGTATGGTATGTCCCCGGTAGTGGTTCCCAAAGATCTGGATCCAGAGTTGAAGAATAAACTCAGAGAGGTCCTCCTGCGCATGCACGAGGATGAGAAAGGAAGAGCAATACTCTCCAGGATCATGATAGATAAATTTATTCTGGGAGATGATGCTGATTATAATTCAATTCGAGAGATGCGTGCCAGAGTAGAAGCTTATGGAAAGTAGAATAGCTCTTAGCCTGAGAGCCAAGTTCATCATACCGATAATCGGGATAATCTTATTACTGGGCGCAGTCACCACGATATTCGTTCACTCAACTTTAACTTCGACGCTTACCCGGGAGCTTCAGGAAAGGGGCACAGTTATAAGTAAGAACCTGGCTGCGAACAGCATAGATGCCATACTTACCGACAATGTTGTTGAACTCAGGCGTCTGATATTTGATGCCAAGGAGGCTGAGAAAGACATAGCCTATGTGTATATCCTGGATTCAAAGAAGGATATTATAGTGCATACCTTTGAGGATGGATTTCCAAAGGCACTGCTTGAACTGCATAGTTCTGGCGACATACGTCTGCTCGAAACAGAAGAGGGGTTTATACGCAGCATTGCAACTCCAGTACTTGATGGAAAGGCAGGCTTTGTTTACGTCGGCATATCAGAAAGTTCAATAAGAGAAAAAATAGCAGATATTACGAAGACGCTATTCATTCTCACCTTTATTGCCATAGGCGCTGGTATCCTTCTGGCTTATTTTACAGTAAACCTGATAACAAAACCTATCTATGTACTTACTAAAGGTGCTGAGGAAATAGGCAAGGGCAACTTTGACACAAGAATAAACATTTCCACAGAAGATGAGGTTGCAATCCTTGCAGATGCCTTCAACAAGATGATCATTGAGTTAAAAAAAAGTATGGTTCGATTAATCCAGTCAGAAAAGCTTGCTTCCATAGGAATGCTTGCAGCAGGAGTAGCGCATGAGATAAATAACCCCCTGACCAATATTTTACTGAGTGCTGAATCACTGCTGCGCAAGCGAACAGATGAGAACACTTTAAAGCAGAAGCTGGAGGAGATAATTTCTGAAGTTGAGCATGCCAGAATAATAACAAGGAATCTAAGTGAGTTTTCCAGGCAGGTGGAGCCAGAGATCAAAGAGATGGATATAAAAGAAATACTGGAGAGAATCCTGGGCATAATACGCATTAAAAATATCAGGGTGGAAAGGGATATTCAGTCAGTTATCCTGGAGGGAGACCCTTCCCAGCTCCAGCAGGTATTTTTGAACATAATCATTAATGCAGTGCAGGCGATGCCAAAGGGAGGCAGACTCAGCGTTTCTGCAGGAGAGGCCAACGGCTTCGTTGAAGTAAGTATTTCAGATACAGGCGTTGGAATTCCGGAAGAAAGTCTTGGAAAGATATTCGATCCATTCTTCACAACAAAAAAAGTTGGAGAAGGCACGGGTCTGGGTCTGTCAATATGCCTGGGAATAGTGGAGAAGCACGAAGGAGAAATAAAGGTAAATAGTAAAGTAGGAGAAGGAAGTACATTTACAGTGAGGCTTCCTGTTGATAGATATGGTAAACATTCTGATAGTTGATGACGACCCACGGATTTGCAGGAATCTGTCAGAGATTTTGATAGACGAGGGTTACTCAGTTGAGACTGCCACTTCTCGAGAGGTGGCTCTTAAGCTTCTCAAAAACAAGAGATTTGATATGGCTATAGTAGACCTTATTATGCCTGATATGAACGGGATGGAGCTGCTCTATGAGCTGCGCAAAAGTGATCCGAATACACAGGTTATAATGATAACTGCCTTCGGCACGATTGAAAATGCAGTTGCAGCTATGAAAATGGGGGCAGCAGATTATATCACAAAGCCTTTCAAAACAAACGAAATACAGACTGCGGTGAAACGAACGCTTGAGGAAATCAAATTTAACATTACAGATATTGCAAAATCTGTTGAGAGTGAAAAATTGCTCAGTGCTCTCAACAGTTCGATCCGCAGAGGAATACTGCTGTATCTTAGCAAGGGAAAATTTACCTTATCCGAGATACTAAGAGCGGTGGAAATGGATGACCTGTCGAAGTTAAGCTTCCATATCCAGAAGCTAAAATCGTGTGAATTAGTAGAGCAGGACGAAAGCAAAAAGTATTTCCTGACTGGCGGTGGTAAAAAAGCACTGAATATCCTGCTGCAGATGGAATCTCAGTTATGAGAAAAATATATTAAGTTAAATAAAGAATTTAAAAACTAACCTGTATGTACCCTGAAAAAAGTATTATTCTGATGTCGATGCTCCTGTTAGTCTTAACCTTGAGCGGGTGTTTGAATACCGAAGAAGCTGCAAGGGTCGATCTCTCAAATAGAACTATTGATGCTGGTGATAATTCAGATACAGAGAGCATAAGGATTGCTGTCTCCGCAATAATTTCCCCTGAGGAGACGCTGGTCTATTATCAGGATATGCTCGATTATATCTCCGAGAAAACGGGTGTTCCGGTCAAACTTGTCCAGCGCAAGACCTATCAGGAGGTAAATGACCTTATCCGCAGGAACAGTGTGGATGCAGCTTTCGTTTGCAGTCTGGCATATGTAGAGGGGTACGATCAGTTCGGCATGGAACTCCTTGTAGTGCCCGTAATGAGAGGAGAAACTTATTATTACTCATATATAATAGTTCCAAAAGACAGCGATGTTAACAACCTGAAGGAGCTTAAAGGCAAAACTTTTGCCTTTTCAGATCCGTTATCCAATTCAGGGAAACTATCACCTGAATATATATTAGCGCAGATGGGTGAAAATTCAGAGACTTTTTTCAGGCTAACGTTTTTCACCTACAGTCACGATAAATCCATTGAGGCGGTAGCAGAGAGGATGGTTGATGGTGCTGCTGTGGATAGTCTGGTCTGGGACTATAAAGACACCACTGATCCGAAGTTCACTTCAAGAACCAGGATTATCAATAAATCCCGGCCATACGGAATTCCCCCTGTGGTAGTCTCAAAGGATATAGACCCTGAACTTAAAGAGAGGCTAAAGACGATTCTTCTTCAAATGCATGAGGATGAAAAAGGCAAAGAGATCCTGAACAATATCATGATAGACAGATTCTCAGAAGCGAACGACAGCCTCTATGACTCTATAAGGGAGATGAAAAAGGTAGTCAAAGATGTTAAAGGATACAGTAATTAAAATAAATAATTTTATAGGGGGGGGACTGGTAAGAAAATTCGTTGTCTGGATAGTCGTTATTATAATGCTCCTCGGTGCTCTGACCACGATCTTCGTGCAAATAAGCCTTACCAGTACATTATCCGAGGAACTTC
Organism: Candidatus Methanoperedens nitratireducens; assembly: GCF_000685155.1. Lineage (GTDB taxonomy): Archaea > Halobacteriota > Methanosarcinia > Methanosarcinales > Methanoperedenaceae > Methanoperedens > Methanoperedens nitratireducens. The sequence continues at coordinate 358,880 of NZ_JMIY01000001.1, read as the reverse complement.
ATGAGAGAGGGATGGCTATATCAAGGAACCTGGCTGCAAGCAGTACTGAGCCTTTATTGATCGAGGATACGGTGAGCCTCAACCGGCTTATTGGGAATATCAAGAAGACAGAGAAGGATGTTGAGTATATATTCATAACTGATGCAAAGGGTAAAGTGCTGGTGCATACTTTTAATGCTGGCTTTCCAGGTGAACTCCTTACTGCTCATACTGAAACCAGCAGTAGCTCCAGGCTTCTTGACACCGGTGATGGCTATGTTATTGATTTTAAAGCTCCGATACTGAATGGCAGGGCGGGATTTGTCCATATTGGACTGGATGAGACATCCCTGAACGAGAAGATAACCCAGACAAGTCGTATTATAATGATGCTCACATTTATAGTAGGGGCACTGGGCGTTTTCATGGCATATATAGCTGGAGATTATTTAACAAGACCGATACGCGCTCTGGTAAAAGGAGCCGAAGAAATCGGCAGGGGGAACCTTGGATATCAGATAGAGACTGAGTCTACTGATGAGATCCATATCCTTTCAAAAGCATTCAACCAGATGTCACATAACCTGAATAACAGTATAAACGAACTTCGTACTTCAGAGGAGAGATACAAAAAACTTGTTGATGGTATAAGCGATGCAGTGATATTGATAGATTCACAAAAAAATATTCTCTCGTGGAACAGTGCAGCACAGGAGATATTCGACTATAGTTTTGAAGAAGTTGTTGGTAAGAGCATAAATATGCTGTACTCTCCCTTCAAAGGTATAGTTACTGATAACATGGGAGAGATTCTTGATGGTGAAGGCGTTTTCATTAAAAAGAATGGCATGCTCTTTCCGGGCGTTGTGAGCAGCAGACCCCTGCAGGAGGGTGCGGATGTGGGTAGAGTAGTTGTTATCAGAGATATCACACACCAGAAAGAAATGAAAAAGCTTGAGAAACAGCTCTTGCAATCCGACAGGCTTGCTACTATAGGTCAACTGGCTGCAGGCGTGGCCCACGAGATCAATAATCCCCTTGCTAATATATCCCTGTATGCACAGATGCTCCTTAAGAAAACAGAGGATGAGAATGCTAAAAGCAAGCTAAAAACCATTGATGATGAGGCAAACAGGGCGGCACATATCGTTCAGGGATTGCTTGAATTTGCGCGCCGATCAGAACTCAAATTAAATCCAATAGATATAAATATTGAGATAGATAAAGTACTGAGCATCCTGAACCATCAGTTCAATGATATCAAGGTTACAACTCTCCTTGAGCCTCTACCCCTTATCTATGCTGATAGCGGGCAGATCCGACAGGTCATCATAGATATACTGACAAATTCAATACAGGCTATTACAAAAAACGGAGAAATAATGATCAGAACTACAGCAAATCATGATCATATAGAGATCAGTATATCTGATAACGGCTACGGCATACCCAGGGAAAATATGGACAAAATATTTGACCCATTTTTTACAACCAAGGAGCCGGGTGAAGGGACAGGCCTTGGACTCTCGATCTGTTACGGGATCATAAACCGCCACAATGGCACAATCGACGTGCGAAGTGAAGTCGGGATAGGAACAACATTTACAATAAAATTACCGGTATGATATTATGGAAAGTATTTTAGTTATTGAAGATGACCCGAAAATGCGGGATGGGCTTGTCGAAATATTGAAGGATGAAGGTTATCTTGTAGATTCTGCCCAGAATGGTCAACTTGGGCTTGATATGATAAAGAAGAAGGATTATGATGTTATCCTGACCGATCTCATAATGCCAGTTATGGGGGGAATGGAGGTCTTAAGGGAAACAAGACGTATAAGACCCAAAGCTCATGTGATCCTGATAACAGCATTTGCAACCGTTGAAAATGCAGTTGAAGCGATGAAAGCCGGGGCTTCTGAGTACATAACAAAGCCATTTAAGATAGACGAGGTTCAAACAAAGATTCGAAAGGTTCTTGCAGAAGCAGAGTTTGAAAAACATTCTCAAATCATTAATTCCGATGTCATTAAGGCTATCTCAAATCCAATAAGGAAAGACGCGGTAAGACTTCTGAATCAAGCCGGGAAACTTAAGTTCACAGAAATTCAGCGTGGGCTTGGTATCGAGGATGCCACCAAGCTGAGTTTCCATCTCAGGGTACTGAAATCCCATGCAATAATAGAGCAAGATAGTGAGAAAGTGTATATGCTAACACCTCTTGGAAAAAGACTTCTTGAAGCTCTAAAGGCTGCTGAGCTTTGAATTTTTTTTCAAGTAAAAGCTATTGATTGAAATTTATTTCTAAAAAATATTTTATATGTAGCCGTTCAACTCTATCATAATTGGAATCAGGAAAGCTCATGATAGGAACTCAAGAACTGGTACTTATTATGGATAAAACGGAGGCTGTATAATGGTTTCAGAACTAAAAATCAATAGAAGAAGTTTTTTAAAAGTTGCAGGTGCTGTTGGCGCGGCAACCATGGGTTACGCTTCTTTAGGCCAACCGGTCATTAAAGCCCTAGCTCAGGGTGTAGATGCGGCCAGAGAAGAGAAATGGATCTCAAGCGTATGTATTCAATGCCCTGCAGGCTGTGGTACAAAGGTAAGGGTTGTAAATGGCAAGGCTGTAAAAATAGAGGGTAATCCCGAACATCCATACAGCAACGGCAAGCTCTGTCCCAAGGGATATGCAGGGCTTCAGTTGCTTTATGATGTGGACAGGGTGAAATCTCCTCTCAAGAGGACAAATCCAAACAAAGGTCAGAACGAAGACCCGAAATTCGTGCCTGTTACATGGGATGAGGCACTGGATGATATAGCTGATAGATTGAAGAAGATCAGGGATGAGGGAAAGTCCCATACTGTAGCCTACCTGAGCGGCAGAAACCGTGGTAGAGCTGGCACTGTCTGGGGCACATTCACAAAACTATACGGTACTCCCAATAACCTTGGCCATTCATCTATATGCGCAGATGCCAGTAAAAAAGCAAGGCTCTGCCTGGACGGTACTGATGATTACTGTGCCTATGATTGGGAAAATTGTAATTATGTACTGAACTTCGGAGGGGCTACCCTTGAGGCATGGAGACCTACGAATCTAATGCTCCAGAAATGGGCGCATATGAGAAGAGGAAGACCGGTCAGAGCCAAGCAGGTCATAGCGGATACAAGGTTCTCAACGACTGCTATAAAAGCGGATGAGTGGCTTCCAGTAAAACCAGGCACTGACGGTGGACTTGCCCTTGGAATCGCGCATGTCATACTCACAGAGGGACTGTGGGATAGAAGCTTTGTGGGCGACTTCAAGGAGATTGGAAGAAAGTTCATAACTGGAGAAACCGTAGCAAACGAAGACTTTGAAGAGGTCTGGACATCTGGATTGGTGGACTGGTGGAACAATGTGCTAATTAATTTTACACCATCCAGAGCAAGCCAGATCACAGGCATACCTGCTGGAACAATCATCAGGATAGCCAGGGAATTCGCTACAACAAAACCTGCTATCGCAGGTGGAGAGAGGGGAGCAGGCGCACATACTAACGGTGCTTATAACCACATGTCGATCCATGCGTTAAATGCACTCGTAGGAAGCATGTTCGCCTTAGGCGGTGTGATGTACCAGATAGGTGTACCATATGGCAAGCTCCCGATCGATGATACAGAGTACATGGATGATATCGCCAAGAAGGTTGAGAAGGATTTCAAGGAGCATACGCTTGATCGCATCGATAAGGCAAAGAGCGATGAATGGCCAATCGCAAGCAATGTGTATCAGAATATACCAGATAACCATGCGAATGGGAATCCCTATAAGCTGAGCGTTCTGTTCACCTACTATACAAATCCGCTGTTCTCAAATCCCAATCCGCAGAGGGCACACGAGGCTTTCAAGGACGTATTCATAGTTGAGACCTCAAGCTACCTGAGCGAGACAGCGCTGTACGCTGATTATATCCTGCCTGATGCTTATTACCTTGAGAGATGGCAGGACGATACAGTATATGCAAGCACAGGCTACCCGGTGACCGGACTCAGAGTACCTGCTGTTCAGCCTGTATACGATAACAGGAACTCCATGGAAGTCATCATCGATCTTGGTAAGAGAATGGACGGAAAGATGGGAGAATACTACAACGCTCTTGGAAGCTTCGAGAACATGCTCCACAGCATAGCAAAAGGCTTTGAAACAGCCCCCGGAGATAACGGAGTTAACAGCTTTGACTTATGGGCTGAGAAAGGAGCATGGTACAAGAAGCCTTACCTCTACCGCTACTCTAATGGAAAGTTCTATGAATGGGATGGTGTAGGATACAACAAGGAGCTTAAGAAGACTGAGGAGACTGTAAAGGAGACAAAGGACGGCAAGGAAGTTGAAACAAAGGCTATCAAAGATCCTGTTAAGGATAAGTTACTGAAAACAAAGTCAGGTAAGTTTGAATTCAGAAGCTCAAAGCTTGGGGGATTTACAGATAATCAGAAGGAAGTAATTAAGAAGAAACTGAAGATTCCTGATCTCTTTGAATATCCTCATTATGAAGAACCCACATTCGCGGGTAAAGCTGAGGGCTTTCCGCTTCATATGAGTTCTCCTAAGATGATAACCCATGCAGAGGGCAGGGGTGCGAATGCCCAGTGGCTTCAGGAGAGGTTCGGAGTAATAGTAGGAGAGGGGTGGACTAACTGGGTAGAGCTCAATCCTGATAAGGCAGATGAACTTGGGATCAAGAACGGTGATGTGGTATGGGTTGAATCACCTGTAGGAAAAGTGAAGACGATAGCCGTGATAAACCCGGGCAATCCGCCATGGATCGTGGTCTTCCCCTTCGAGCACGGACACTGGAACTATGGCAGGTACGCCAAAGGCTTAGGGGCAAATCCCAACGAGATTCTAGCCAACCTCTCAGATCCGATATCTGCACAGAGCTGTACCAATGCTACGATGGTCAGGGTGTACAGGGCGTGAGGTGATTTTATGGTAAAATATGGAATGGTCATTGATCTGGATAGATGCGTGGGATGCCAGGCATGTGCAGTAGCCTGCAAGGCAGAGAACAGCGTGACATCATCCACGCCTGAGGATTACAAGAAGAGAAGACTGATAGAATGGAACCGTGTTATCACTGTGTTCAAAGGCAAGTATCCTAATGCGAGCGCAAGCATCATGCCCATCTTATGCAATCACTGCGAGAAAGCTCCATGTGTAAAGGTGTGCCCGGTGGATGCCACATATAAGAGAGAGGATGGTCTTGTGCTCCAGAGGTATGAGCGCTGCATAGGATGCAAGTACTGTATGGTGGCATGTCCCTATGGACAGAGGTTCTTCAATTTCTATAAACAGGAAGAGAAGGACTATCATAATTCAGATGTGCCGCCCAGAATAGCAGGCATAGTGGAGAAATGTACCCTGTGCGTACACAGGATAGATAAAGCGAAAGCTGAGGGGAATAAGATAGGTTCGCCTGATGGCGTTATAACCGCCTGTGCCCAGGCATGCCCCGGTAAGGCAAGGATCTTTGGAGACCTTGATGACCCTGAGAGCGAAGTTTCAAAGCTACTTAGCAGCAGGAGGAACTACCAGCTCAGGGCTGATCTGGGTACAGAACCACAGGTATATTATATGGATTAGGAGGTTAAAATATGGAATACGCCAAACAAACTGAATATGTTAAAATTGAAGGAAAATCAATAGGGTATTACGGGCTGATAGCGGCATTTCTGGTAATGGTAGCTATTGGATTATACGAATTCATTAGCGGTATAAGATATGGACATGAGACTTTCGGTACGAATAATTTAGTTCCATGGGGTCTGCCCATAACTGCAGTGATATTTCTCATAGGTGCAAGTGCAGGAGCTCTTATGTTGTCCTCTCTTACCTATGTATTTGGAAAAGAGGAATATAAGCCTGTCTCAAAGATATCCATATTCCTGGCAATCCTCTTATTAATTGGAGCACTGGCGACTATACTGGGTGAACTGGGCCGCCCTGAGAGATTCATGAACCTTATGATCTATGGGCCTCAGAATCTGACCTCGATGTTTGCTATAAATTCATTTTTATATAGTGGATATATCGCTCTGTCGTTAGTATATCTCTGGACCACCTTTAAACCTGATCTGCTGAAAGTGACCAAGATTCTTGGTGCTGCGGCTGCCGCTCTTGCAATATTCGTCCATGCAGGTACAGGTTCTATATTCGGCTTCATAGTAGCAAAAGAACTCTGGTTCTCGCCATTGCTTCCTGTACTTTTCATCGTAGCTGCCCTGACCTCAGGAGTAGCTCTGTTGATACTGATACTGACAACTACATTCAAGCTTACAGGCAGGAGAATGGATGAGAAGCTGGTAGTTGGTCTGGGTAAATATCTAACAGTCTTCCTGCTCATCCAGTTATTCCTTGTGTTTATAGAGAACATGGTGCGAACCTACGGCGGGATCGGAGGCGGAGAGATGACAAAATTCCTGTTCTCAGGGCCATATAGCTTTGTGTTCTGGGGACTCCAGATATTCCTTGGAACCCTGATACCGATAGGTATCCTGTTCGCAAGGAAGAACATGTTCACAGTGCAGTTAGCCTCATTACTTGCTGTGATAGGAGTATTTGCAGAGAGGTTCAGCCTTGTTATACCGGGTCAGTCAGTTCCTGCACAGCAGGTGGTTGGAAGAACCATAATGGGATTCTACGGCGAGCCGGCAGTGTACTCAGTGTCAGGAGCAGAGGTTGCTATAGTCCTTGGAGTAATCGGAGCATTAGGAATTCTCTATATGGTAGGGCTGAGGATGATCAAATTCCTCCCCTCCCGGATTTAATTTTTTATGAATAAAGAGTTTTGCAGGATATTCAGCCTCATATTCCACAGGCCTGACAGAGAATTCACCAGATACCTGAGGAATGGCTTCATAAAGGACATAGAGTTTTTAGATAGTGATGCAATCGCCGGCTTCTCTAATTTCCTGGAGGAGAATAGAGATAAAGACGATGAGGAATTCTATAACCTGATCGCGGTTGAATACACAAGGCTTTTTATTACCGCAATCCCAGGGCTACCCTGTCCTCCCTATGAGTCAATATACAGGGAAGATACTGTAATGGGAAATTCTACTCTGGGAGTGATTGATAGCTATAGCAGGGCAGGATTGAAGGTCATGGAGAACTTCCATGATCTGCCTGACCATATAGCTGTTGAACTTGAATTTCTCTATTACCTTGCGAGCAATGAGAATACAGAAGCCTATGATTCCTTCATACGGGAGCATTTTTCGAAATGGGTTCCAAAATTCTGCGAAGAGGTAGAAAAAAATGATAGAGTCGGCTTCTACAGGAATGCAGCCAGAGTATTAGAAAGGTTGGAATTACTGGATGGGCTCGAAATGAGCGTAAGGCTTATAAGATAAGATTCATAAAAGCTTAATAATTAGATTCAATAGTACCTTCAGGGATATAGGGAGAGAAGGGGGGTGAGTAAGTGAACAGAAGCATAATACTGGTGTTATTACTACTAGCAGCAGCGATCTTAGCTAGTTTACCAAATGCCTTATCAGCCATACCTGTTAGGGTTGTGATTGAGGACTCTGAGTTTGCGGAAGATTATGCTATATCGAGGGAAACAGCTGTAACCCGGGTACAGGATGATAATGTTCTAACCGTAATAAATGGAAATGGCATCTCTACTACAGATATTCTAAGACAAAGAGATTCCCTTGATTACAGATATAATGAAGACGAAATATATAGAAATTATTATAGAAGTAGCCCATCCAGGGTTGAAACAGTGATCGTAACAGAAAATCCTACTCGAATATTAACAGGGACATCGGGAAGATACGCAAGAGTATCAACCGGAACATCGGGAGGATATGCAAGAGTATCAACTGGAACATCGAGAGGATACGCAAGAGTATCAACTGGAACATCGGGAGGATACGCAAGAGTATCAACCGGAATATCGGGAAGATACGCAAGAGTATCAACTGGAATATCGGGAAGATACACAGGAATAGCAACCGGAACATCGGGAAGATACACAGAAACAATAGATGATATATCAGAAACATATACAGGAATAGCAACCGGAACATCGGGAAGATACACAGAAACAATAGACGATATATCAGAAACATACGAAAGAACAGTAACAGAAACATCGGAAAGATACACAGAAACAATAGATGATATATCAGAACTGCGGATCCCGACGATAGTAGTGCCACCCATTTCAACTCTGACGGCGCGGTAGCGCAGGTTCTAACGATAATACCTGCAGAAGTGACGCGACCGAATGACGGCTGGACGCTCCACATCGATGCCAGGCTTTTGGAACTCTACAAATAGTCTGAATCATCAATAAATTTAAATTAGAATGTTACCTATAGGATGTGATGTATCATATTATTTCAATGAGGGATTTTTCACGGGACGAGATTGATCTTATCCTGAATAAGGCAAAGCAGCTTGAGCCTATAGCAAAGGGTAAAAAATCAGATCTTCTCCTGGGTAAAATCCTGGCGACACTTTTCTTTGAACCAAGCACTCGCACCAGGTTATCCTTTGAGACTGCTATGAAGCGACTGGGCGGTGAGGTAATCGACCTTGGAGCACTTGAAGTAAGCTCGGTGGCTAAAGGAGAGACCCTTGCAGATACCATAAGAGTCGTAGCAAACTATGCAGATGCGATAGTTCTGCGGCACCCAAGGGAGGGAGCGGCCCGTATGGCTGCTGAATACTCAAGAGTTCCAATAATCAATGCAGGAGATGGAGCAGGGCATCATCCCACACAGACTCTGCTTGACCTTTATACTATAATGCGAGAGAGCAGCCTATCCGGGCTCAGGATTGCACTCGTGGGCGACCTAAAATACGGCAGGACAGTCCATTCACTTGCTTACGCCCTGTCCCTGTACCATGCCGATATGACCCTTGTCTCGCCAAAACAACTTGAGATGCCTGATGTGATCAAGAAAGATCTGAAAAAGCAGGGCGCAGTCATCAGAGAGACAACGAAACTGGAGGATGTCATGGGTGATATCGATGTATTATACATTACACGGATACAGAAAGAGCGCTTCCCAGACCCGGCAGAGTATCTGAAAGTAGCAGGAAGCTACAGGGTTACAGAAGAACTTATCAAGAAAGCCAGCGACAGTCTTATAATAATGCATCCACTGCCGCGCATGGATGAGATCGCTCCTGCTGTTGATCGGACAAAATACGCACGCTACTTCGAACAGTCGTTCTACGGTGTTCCTGTCAGGATGGCGCTCCTTGTAATGGCAATGGAGACGACATGATAGAAAAAGAGATGCGTGTGCGCAGGATAGAACATGGAACTGTTATCGATCACATTACAGCAGGACAGGCACTCAATGTGCTGCGCATACTCGGGATATCAGGCACAACAAATGCTGTTGTCAGTGTTGCTATGAACGTGCCAAGTGAAGTTATGGGGTCAAAGGATATTGTTAAAGTCGAGGATAGGGAGCTTGAGGAGGAGGAAGTGGATAGGATATCACTCATCGCGCCCAATGCCACAATCAACATCATCCGCGATTTTAAGGTCATCGAGAAGTACCTCGTTGATCTGCCTGAGCGCCTCGAAGGCGTAGTGAAATGCGCCAATCCCAACTGCATCTCAAATACGAATGAGCCTGTTACCTCAAAATTCACTGTAAATAAAAAACCCATTGAGCTTCGGTGCATCTACTGCGATCTTGTGATTTCTGAAGGGATTGCCGAGCATCTGATCTAATCCCGATCTCAAGTTGGCATGGTTTTATTTATACATAATCAAGATAAATACATGGTGAGAATCTGAGATATATAGAGCTTGTTGATTTTTATGAGATGATCTCTGCAACCACAAAGCGACTTGAGATGACGGATCATCTGGTAAACCTTTTTAAAAGTACGCCCGGCGATGTGATAGATAAGGTCGTGTACCTGACGCAGGGCAAACTATACCCGGATTTTGCCGGGATAGAGATAGGCATGGCCGAGAAGATGGCGCTAAGGGCACTTGCCATGGCTTCCGGGCTATCTATGCATGAAGTGAAGCAGGAACTTAATAGAAAAGGAGACATAGGCCTTGCCGCAGAAAACCTGCTAAAGACAAAAAAGCAGACTGCACTTCATAAAAGAGAGCTTCTGGTACAGGATGTTTACTATGCTCTTGACAGGATCGCAGGAACAACAGGAGCTGGAAGCGTTGATATGAAGGTGAGGACTCTCTCAGGGCTGCTCTCAGATGCCGGGCCTGTTGAGGCAAAGTACATTATGCGTACCGTTACTGGCAAGATGAGGCTTGGCATTGCGGATATGACGATACTTGATGCCCTTGCCCGGGCATTTGCCAGTAAAGATGCAAGGAGAGCAATAGAGAGGGCGTACAACCTTACCTCTGATCTTGGGGATGTTGCCAGGGCGCTGAGCAGGGAAGGTATTGAGGGCATAAAGGAATATCATTCAAAGGTAGGGAGACCTGTCAGGATGATGCTTGCCCAGCGCCTTGAGAGGGCAGGCGAGATCGTTGAGAAGCTGGGAAAAGCGATATGTGAGTGGAAATACGACGGTGAAAGAATCCAGATTCACAAGTTCGGGGATGAGGTATCGCTGTTCTCAAGAAGGCTTGAGAATATCACAGGGCAGTATCCCGATGTAGCAGCCCTTGTAAGGCACAATCTAAAGGTAAACGAGGCCATAATAGAGGGGGAGTGCGTTGCGGTTGATCCTGATACCGGCACTATGCTCCCGTTCCAGCAGTTGATGCACAGAAGGCGAAAGTACGGGATAGAAGAGGCAGCTAAGAAATTCCCTGCCCACATGTACCTTTTTGATGCATTACTTGTTGAGGGTGAGGATTTAACCCAGAAGCCACTGATCGAGCGCAGGGTGAGATTGAGAGATATGATAGCAGAGACCAACGGGTTCAGGCTGGTATATTCCCTGATCTCTGATAATGTAGAAGAGATCGAGACTTTTTTTGAGAGCGCAATAGAGAACGGATGTGAAGGGCTTATATTAAAAGATGAGGATTCGATTTACCAGGCAGGTGCAAGGAGCTGGCTCTGGATAAAACTCAAACGCAGCTTTCAGTCAAAGATGATCGAGCCGATAGATGTTGTGATCGTGGGCGCACTTATGGGAAGGGGAAGAAGGTCAGGAAGCTACGGCGCGCTATTAGTCGCGGTCTATGACCACGAGCGGGATGTCTTCCCGACGATAACCAAGCTTGGAAGCGGCTTTACTGATGAGGATCTCAAGAATTTGCCTGAGATCCTTTCACCATACAGGTTGGAGCACAAGCACGCAAGGGTCGAGAGCAAGCTTGAGGCAGATATCTGGTTTGAGCCTGCCCTTGTGATGGAGATGATCGGGGATGAGCTTACTCTAAGTCCTGTTCACCCGTGCGCTTATAATGAGATAAGGGAGAATGCGGGCATAGCTGTGAGATTCCCCAGGTTTACGCACAGGTGGAGGAAGGATAAAGCGCCTGAGGATGCCACTACTGTTGATGAGATCGTGGATATGTATAAGGCACAATTGAAGAAGATAGGGTAGATGTGTTTCTTTATCGTTAATCCACCGAACCAGGGAGCTTCTATTATAGAAAAAAATAGAAAAAAGAGAGAGGCAATTCAGAACTCCTGAATCGCCATAGAATAATCTCAAGCCTGCGATAAAGTTTTCATAACTTCCTCTACCTGGCTTAATGAAAGTACCGGTTTCACCTTGAACCTGACATATGGCATGTACTTCGCTAATGTCAGAGCAATCTCCTGCTCAGTTCCTTCAGCTATGGCATATCCTACGTTACCGCCTACAAATTCTCCCCAGTCCAACAGGCCTTTTTTGAAATCTTCCTTAACCATATCCAGAAGCTTTGCAGAGAGTGTCATTTGCTCTTTAATATTCTCAGGTACCCTCATTGTATCCACTCTCCAAAGTATTAGAAACTTCGCCATCTAACCACCTCACTTTAGATTACAAATAAAAGAACATCATCCGGTGCATTTATAGTTATCGGCTAATGCGCCTATATGAGCATGAAAATTTCAATATTAGCAAAATCTAAATAGCCCATACCTGTAAGTTGAAGCGGTCATGGGTTTGAGGCTACTTAGCCACGTAGCATAAAGCTTATCCGTATATACCTTCTTTAAGTCTATAATGGACTACTCTTGCTTAACTATGCAAATAATTGTAGTTAAGCATTCTGTAGAGAAACTTTTAAGCAGTAAATTAATCTAAACTTTTATAAAGTGGTGCTTATAGCTCTTAATTGTTTTAAATATAAATTAATGAGGTTAATAAGAAAGAGTATTATGCTTTTTCAAAGAGATTATGGAAAGTTTTAGAAATCTGGGTATCAGTGGGCCTTTTTTGAGATCAATAAATGATGAGAAGTTTGAAAGCCCAAGCGAAATACAGGAAAAATCGATTCCTTTAATCCTTGCCGGAAGGGATGTTATTGCCGGGTCTGCAACAGGTTCTGGAAAGACACTTGCATTTGCCTCCGGTATATTACAGAGCTCTGAGCGAGGAGAAGGTATACAGGCTTTAGTCCTGACTCCAACAAGAGAACTGGCAGAGCAGGTCGCAAAGGCTTTAACGAAATTTTCAAAGTACAGACCTCTGGGAATTATTGCGGTCTACGGGGGTGTTGGAATAAATCCGCAAATCCAGGGATTACGGACTGCGGATGTTGTGGTGGGAACACCAGGCAGGATACTTGACCATATCGGAAGAAACACTATTAAATTGGGCAGTGTAAAAACCCTTGTCCTGGATGAAGCAGACCGGATGTTTGATATGGGATTTAAAGAAGATGTAGAGAGAATAATCAAAAAATGTCCTGAAGATCGGCAGACTCTTCTGTTCTCGGCAACGATCTCAAAAGATGTAGTCCGGCTTGCCCAGAGGCACATGAAAAAACCGCTTCAGGTTTCAGTTGAGTCTTACGTTGACCCGAAAAAACTGGTTCAGACTTATTATGATGTTGGCGAGGATTTAAAATTTTCTTTACTGGTGCACCTGCTGAAGCATGAGAACTCAGGGCTTGTTATGGTTTTCTGCAATACCAAAAGAAATACAGACAAGGTTGCAAAAAACTTAAGATTCTCGGGTATCGATGCCCTTGCTATTCATGGCGGATTAACCCAGGGCAAGCGGAACAATGTTATGGGGTTGTTCCATTCCGGGGATTCCTGTGTCCTTGTATGCACGGATGTGGCTGCAAGGGGGCTTGATATCCAGGGTGTTTCTCATGTTTACAATTACGATATTCCCAGGGAGAGCAAGCAGTATATCCACAGGATCGGAAGGACTGCAAGAGCAGGAGCAGAAGGAAAGGCGATAAATATACTTTCCAGCAAGGATTATGATAATTTCTCAAATGTGTTGAAAGAAAATGATGTGGTGATTGAGGAAGAGATAATGCCCGTTCTGGAGAAGGCTGCAATGAGAAAGCCGGAAAGAAGAATGAATAAGCCCATTGTTAGAAGAGGGCAGCAGCATAACAGGCACAGGCATCGTTAGAGGTTGTATTGGGTTTATTAGCTCCATACATCTTCCCCACACTACGTTTCAATATTTTATCAGATACTGTGCTATGTATTTAGCAAACTGTTCAATATCTTCAATATTATTCTGCAAGTAATAGTAGAGCCTCTCAATATCTATTTTTGCGTACATATGAACGAGTATATTTCTAAATCCTGCAGATTGTGCAAATTTTATAGCAAAATCCCCTGGCAAAATACCATGCTCTCCAAGGACCAAAAACACTTCCTTGTATGTTTCGGGTCGTTTCAGTTTTTCCCTTGATATTATCATTTCACCGATGTCGATGGTACATTCTAATGCGATCTCTAAATATCGCTCAACTGCTCCCTTAAGGGTGTGGTCTGTCTGTAGGTCTTCTAATTTAAAATGTTGATAGCCTTTTAGTATGTGAACATATTCTTCAAGTTGTTCAAGTTTAGATACAATTTCATCTTTCACGCGAAACCGACCTCGGCAATCCTTTTCAGAGTCTGTTCCGTATGCCTCTTTATGTAATATTTTTCATCCATATACATAGAAAGGATTTTTGTTTCGAACTTAACTCTCTCTATTTCATTGGATTTTAAAATAATTCCATTTTTTATAATGTTGTGTGCCAGAAGCAAGGGTGCTTCGTTTAAAACAATCAAATCTATTTTGTTTTTCTTAATTAAAGTGGCTATTTCACTTATTAATTCTAACTCCATATCGAAGCGATCTTTTTTAGATAATTTTTCATCCAGCAGAACTCCAATATCTATATCGCTCAATCTACCTGTATCGCCCCTGACTGTTGAACCAAAAAGATAAGCAAGTATTATACTATCTTTGCTGCTGAAATACTCTGTTAATTCTTTTTCATATGGTATCATGCATACTCTGTAATTTGTTTTTGCTAATATATGTTCTTCGCTTATGTACAGCATCTTCAGGCGGTAGGATGACAGGTGCAGGCGTTAGCGTTTATATTGTACTATAATTATTTAAATCTTAGTGCCATCAGTATAATGACGTTTTTCATCTGCCTCCTGCGCCTGGTTACATGTGTAACAGCCAACAGCCATGTAAAACGGAACACGAATGCGCACGGATTTACACGGATTTTCATTGATCTTCGGTCAGGGGTAAGTCAATAAAACCTTTTTTAATCTTCTCAAAATCATTGCCAAACTCATCTATGGTTTTCTTAGTACATTTTATATTATTTTCTAAAACAATATTTGCTTTACCTTTTTCATTATTGAAAAACCTCCAACCTGATTGCTCAAGGAGTTTCTTGATTTTAATACGCGCTTCTGCCTCTTTTCTCATCTTACTGCCTCTAACCATCAGATTTATTAGATTTTAACAAGGTCTATTTAATTCTTGTTGAGTATTGTATTGGATTTACTTATTTTTATTGCTCTTTACATAATATCCGTAAGCTCTCTTAATAATTCAATCATCATCTGTTAAGAGAAAAGAATCCATGTAAACCCGTGCGTATCCGTGTAAATCCGTGTTCAAGAATCTGATGAATATACTTCCTCACCGAACCCTTATGCACGGTAAACACGATATTCTCCCGCATCTCTGGCAGTTTTCCCGAAGCAGCGGGCGCCTGTATTTGAACCTTTATCTGTTCGTGAACCCATCCGCTAATTCAACATACATTAACTGTGGGTTCATAGATAACAATGAAAAAGACGATTAACAACGAACTCAAAACGAACTTAAACGAACTCATCAGCCCGAGTTCGTATCGAGTTCGTACCAGTTCGGTGTTTATATTAACTGAACCACATACGGGTCTAAGCTTTGCGTTCTTTGTGCCCTCCACGATGAAATATGAGTCTATATTTTATATCATCTGAATTGGCGGATGGTCTCCACACCATATCAATAGGATCAATATTAATCACCTCCAACAATTTGCACCGCTTCACCGGTCGAGCCACAGGCAATTGGCACTACCCACACACCATCCGATACCAGCGCCTTAATCTGGTAGTGTCGATGCCTGTATTCGATACTGGCTGTGGCAAAGACATTGTCAATCTTCCTCTCCACGCTAAGCTGTATTAATTCAGTATTTGAAATGAAATGTTGATCACTCATTTTATCCTCTCCTTTCCAGATCCATTACTGCCTCCCTCGCGACATGTTAAATAGCAGCATTCCTGATATAAAATTAAAAATTAAAAAAATCAGGTGAACGCGGATGTATCTATCTCCAGGGAAATATCCGTGTTCAATTCATTGAACATTGAATCAACCTGAGCAAGGTCACTTTCGATCCAGGCTTCATCACCCTCAGTAATACTGCTTGGAGGAACAGGTGCCTCTTTGGTAATCACTGTAGAGGGTTCAGCCATCTCTTCAGGCCCTTTACCGACACAGCCTAAAATTGATGCAGCAAGTAGAAGCAGCATCAGTATATAGATATTTCTCGTGTTCATTCTTATCATTAACCGCTCGTGCTGGGATCATCTGTACTGTCGGACTCATCTGTATTGTCGGACTCATCTGTACTGTCGGACTCATCTGTACTGTCGGACTCATCTGTATTGTCGGATTCATCTGTATTGCTGGACTCATCTGTACTGTCGGACTCATTTGTATTGTTGGACTTATCTGTAGTGCGATAGGTTCCATTACCGTTAAAAATCGCAAAGCCCGTACCTGTGGCTGTCAGATTGATGCCATTGCCTGATATCTTTATGTTGATATTATCGCCTTCAATTGTTGCCTGTCCGAATCCCTGGTATTTGACATCTCCGTTTCCAAGAACCTCTCTCGTTCCTACTCCATCGGTCGTAACATTTGCATTACCCGATACTATCAGGGTACCGTTGATTGCGGATAGTGTCACATTAAGATCTCCTTCGAGTACTGCCCTGCCGTTGCCGCTTACTTCAAGTGTTCCATTAACTATGGTTTTTTTGTCTTTTCCTTCTAATTTTTTAGTATCTTCGAAAAGACCGCGCAACTGCTTGCTGGCATCCTTCAGTTCCTTGAGGGTATTCTTCTGCAGAGAGTCAGATTCACGGACAAAGGCCTGAGCCTCCTGATTGGATGTTACTATTCCGCTTGAATCAAATCCTCTGTGGATTGCATATAAATCCAGGACTTTCTGATAGCTTTCTTTTGCTTCATCCACCTGATTATCGAATCTTGATGCATCTCTCTCAAGTTTAGTAGTATCTTCGCCCTGGTCTTTCAGTTGCTGGATTGTTTCGTTAACTCTCACTGAGACATTATCTGCATTTTCAAGGAATACGCTGACTCTGTGATTTGCCAGTATTCCAAGGTAGTAGCGGGTCTCAAGTCTTATCCTGGTCCATATGTCTCTTAGTTCGCGTATAGGCTCTTCGATCTCCTGCCTCGTATTTGCCTGCTGTATATCTGTTCTTATATTCTCAAGCTGCATTATGCGGGCATCTATATTCTCAGAAGCATTGAAGGGTATGGCTCCTGTATACTCCGGATCTTCTATTCTGGATTTTAGGGCTTCAAGATGAGCGACCATCTGGTCTATTGCTCTTTCAAGATATTCTTTGGTTCTTTCCTTCAGTTCAGCCCTTGATTTATCATTTTTTGCAGATTTGAATTTAAGTCTTGCTGCATTGTATCTTTCTTCTGCTTTATTGAATTTTTCTTTTGCGCTGTCGTATTTCTCCTTGTTTATCTGATATTGTCTCTGCGCCTTTTCGTACTGTTCCTTAGGGTTACTCGCACTTGCGATCCCTGAGAACAGGCTCAGTATAAACAACACAGCAATTAGCGATGTCAGTATATTGAGCCGATGTCTGTTTTTCATTTTAGTTCCTCCTGTATCAATCGCTTAATGTATCGTGCGATTGCTTGCCCGATACTAAAACCACTGAATAGATAAATATACTTTTATGTGGCTGAAAAATAAAGGTTTTTTAAACTTGATAATCCTTCACAAACCTTTATTAATGCCTTTTTAACTTTATAACAAACTATATATACAGTTTTTTAAGATTAATAGAGTATATGGTCAGGGTAATAGAGGGACTAATAATAATTCTAATAGCCAGCCTTACTGCTGGAGCACAGGCGGCAACTTTACACGGCACTATTTACGAATGGGCGGATTTTGAGAAACCTCTTAAGAATGCAATAATCGAGGTGAACTCCACGCCAGCGCAGTATATGGTAGCGACTACAGGGACGTACTCATTCAATCTTTCAACCGGGAGCTATTTAATCAAGGCTAAATACTACCGGAATAATATCCTTGAATATACAACCGAAGAGGAGATCCAGATAGACAGGGAGGGTGTTTTCATTCATGACCTCCTGCTTTTTCCGCCCACTGACACGGAATACGAATACCTTGGAGACATAAACCTGATCGGTGATATAGATATAAAAAGCGAGGATGATCCAGATAATTATGTAATACCTGTCCTTGTGATTTTACTTCTCTGTGCACTGGTTGTTCTTTACCGGGTTAAAAAGAAAAAAACCATATCTAAACCTGCTGCAGATGAACCAGTGGTACCCATGATGCAGCCGCCTGAAGATGTAACCAGAATTAAAGAGCTTCCTGAAGACCTTCATGGCCTGTACGATATAATACTGGGAATGGGCGGAAGAACGACTCAAAAAGAATTGAGGAAAAAGATGGCATACTCTGAGGCAAAGGTCAGTCTGATGTTAGATGACCTGGAAGAGAGGGGTCTAATAAAAAAAATAAAAAAAGGGCGCTCTAACATAATAATCACTCAAAATCAAAAGTAACTTTTTCAAGGATATAAACTCGCCTGGTGAGGCTCTTATGTACTCTCTGTATATGGATCTCGACTACTTTAAAACCCGCTTCATGTGCGAGATCCTCAATCTTGCGCTCTGAAACAAAGACAGCGCGTTTTCCATTTTTTAGAACACGGTGGATCTCTTTCAGGGAACAGGTGAGCAGGTGCTCCAGGGATTCAGCTATGATTGCAGCCGATCTGCCATAGGGCGGATCTGTGACAACGGCATCTACACTCTCATCGCACAGCGACATGCGGCATGCATCCTGGTACATAAGGGAGTAGTTGATTTTATAGAAATCAAGATTCATTTTAGCCCCGAGCAGCAGCTTTCGCTGTATATCCCCGCCTATGACCTTTATGCCAATCAACCCGGCCTCTATGAGAATCCCGCCTGTCCCGCAGAACGGGTCAAGCATGTACTCCTCCGGTTTTGATATATTCACAAGCGCGCGTGCCAGCCTGGGCATCAGGACGCCGGGATAAAAAAATGGCCTGTAATGGGGTTTTCTGGCCTCAAACGCTCCCCGATCAACCGAGCCTGCAATATACCCAAAAATGCTCTTATCCTCGGTTAGCAGGACTCTTAGCTGTATCTGAGGATTCCTCAAATCGGCATGTGCCCCTCTTCTATAGAAGATCTCACCTATGCGCCGCTCCATCAGTTCCGTGTTTACATGAGAATATTCCTTTATGCGCCTGACCCTGATACTGTACGTTCCCTCAGGCTCTATGTCGGCTTTACTCACAGTATCCAGTATATCCTCTTCACCTGCTCCGCCGATTCCTAGAACCACGATGATATTACGGGTCATCGAAAGTCTTTTTGATAGAACCTGGGCGATACGCTTGATATCATTCTTTAAATCCACTACCAGACATCCATCCAGCCTGAGGTAAACCTTAAAATCCGCATTTATTGACTCAAGACACGCCAGAGCCTCGGCTGCAGGGATAGTGTCGTGCTCGCCTGAAAGTTCAAATGCCAGTAGCATAACCTGTACTTATACTGCCATTCTCCCTTTTAATTCCATGATCATTTTTGCCATAACACCATGCCATAGAAATTGCTCATCAAGATATCCTTTTATTGTCCTCTTTGCATATGCATCCTCATCCCAGGTTATACCCCTGTATTCCACGTTCTTCAGGATGAGCCCGTAGGCCGCAGACGGCCTGAGACCCTCGCTAAACTGTGCTGGATTAAGCATCCGCTCAAGCCATGATAAGTCCCGCTCCCCGCAGCCCACCATTCTCATCGCAGTTGCGATCTTCCGTACCATATGCCAGAGAAAATAGTTTGCCCTGATATCCATAATAATGAATTCCCTTTCCATTTTAATCTCTATTTTCTCTATCCTGCATATACTGGTTCGTTCCTTATCCGGCGTGGTAAAATTAGAGAAGTCATGTATTCCTTCTAATAGCTTTGAGGCACTCATAAGCGATGATATGTCATATTCTCCATACATAATATACCTGTACTCCCGCATCAGGGCATCGCGGCGCGGGTCAAAATCAGAAGGTACATGTGCCCTGGCCCATGTCCATATTGATCGTGGTAGCCTGCTATTAATAGCCCCGGGTCTTGTAATTTCGGGATTTTCAGTATCAAACGCTATCACCTGACCGAGCGCATGAACGCCTCTATCAGTTCGACCTGCGGCTGCGTAGTTCGCATCATGCGGATTAGTGATAATGTTTAATTCGACAAGTGCCCTGAAGAGCTCACCCTCTATAGTTTCAACATCAGGCTGTATCTGGAAGCCGTGATAATCAGTGCCTATGTATGCAACTCTTAGAGCAATCCGCATGAGTTTAAATTGATAGGCGCATATATAAAATTTGAGTCGAGACCATCCAATAATTCCTACTTTTTTTTAAAAACGAAGTTGCGACTTCCTGTTTCTCCACATTCTGCGTCCCCTATTTTTTATAATCCTGTCCCCGATAAGGGCGCAGGCCAGTGGCAGCGGTGAGAATGCATATACAATAGAACCCAGCAGGTACAGCATTTTGTACGAATTGCTTATCCTGGATACCCTGGTAGATATCTGGCATTCTGTATTATTAAAATGCAGGATAATCTTTGAGGATTCAAACGCCACACGGATACTGTAATTAATCAGGTCCTTAAGAGTTGTTAATCTTCCACCATAGTATGTTCGTCTGTTCTTTATGGCAGTTCGCAGATCCTCCTGAGAGGAACCACTGAATAAAGAATAGCCGTTCCCGATCATGAAACTTGAATGTGCATCGCTTCCACCCAGTTTCGCATATCCATTACAATTTTCAAGCGCCATGGCATTTGAATATCCATCCCTGTGCAGTGCATTGAATACCTCTATTCCATCAAAACTTAACGTGTGTATTCTTTGATCTACGCATGGACATGATACACTGAATGGATGCGGTGCGATGGCTATCCCATCTTGCTCGTGTATATGCTCAATGGTCTCCTCTGCGCTCATATCCGGCTTCACAGGTTCTTGAAGGAACAAACCTATTATTTCACCTTCCTTTGATAGAATCTCCTCCCCGATTACCACGAGCTGATTATTGTATTTCTTGGCCTTAATTGCACCTTCAATTGTGTTATGATCTGTTATACAGAGAATATCAAGTCCCAGCTTTTCAGCGACCCTGACTGATTTCTCAGGACTGGTAACACAATCTGGTAATGATACATACGAATATTTAGAGAAACCTGAATACATAGTATGTGTGTGGATATCAGCGATTCCAAGCTCTTTCACTTTTCCCCCATCTTTTACTTTTCCCTATAGTAACAATCTTCCTGTTCACTTATCTAGGTTTCCTTTGATATGCCCAAAGCATTTATATACATCTACATCACTTATGAAGTAAAGTACGAAGCGTTAATATAACGCAAGTTGAAGTCGATCACAGTCGGATTTGATGAACTGCCGGGCCAATGCGGTTATCGTATGCCCACAAGAGCATGTAAGTCAAAATCTATTTGCGAAGACATATCTGCAAACCTGCTGGTTTGGTGAACTCATCTTAGATATAGTATTGGGTTCATTGGGGTTTGCAACTTGTATAAAAAACCTCTCGTATTAGTATTCATTATTGATCAAGGAGAAAGAAAATGTCACATCCTCACAGACCAAGGCGCGGGTCTATAGCATACAGCCCGCGTGTAAGAGCAAGAAGTGAAATCCCGCGTGTAAGAGCATGGCCTATGAAGAAAGAGCCGAAGCTATTAGGATTTGCTGGTTATAAAGCAGGTATGACACACATCATTATGATAGATGATGTCCCTAACAGCTTAACGGCAGGGATGGAAGTTTCAATACCAGTGACCATTCTGGAGGCTCCTCCAATGAGGGCTGCAGGTATACGGATTTATGACAGTACTGCTTATGGCGCTCATACAATCGCTGAAGCATGGACAACCGAACTTGATAAAGAACTCAACCGCACAATAACGGTTCCAAAGAAAAATGACCTTTCTGCCGCATTAGCCAGGATTGATCAGCTTATCAATGACGGAGTTGCGAAGGATTTGAGGATTATAATGTATACATTGCCAGATAAAGTGACAGGCATTCCCAAGAAAAAACCTGAGATTATGGAGAATAACATCGGCGGCACTGATTTAAAGGCGCGCTTTGAGTATGCCAAGACGCTTCTTGGTAAGACCATCAATATAAGCGATGTATTCAACAACGGGGATACGATAGATGTTCTTGCTATAACAACAGGTAAAGGGACCCAGGGACCGGTAAAGCGCTGGGGCATACAGTTACAGAAATCCAAACACTCAAGGGCAGGCAGTGTACGACAGATCGGAACACTGGGGCCGTGGCATCCATCTCATGTAAGCTGGAGAGTCCCGCAGCTCGGACAGACAGGATACCATCAGAGAACGGAATTCAATAAAAGGATAATGCAAATCGGCAAGGATGGTAAAACTGTGACGCCAGAGGGCGGATTTTTAAATTACGGTATCGTAAGAAATGATTATGTGGTTATCAAGGGAAGTGTACCCGGCCCTGTTAAAAGACTGGTGCGCATACGACCTGCTATCAGATCAAAGAGACAGCTACCTGCTCCGGAGATAACGTATTTAAGTACAGAATCAAAACAAGGGTGATTCTAATGGAAGTAAACATAATCGATTTATCTGGAAACACTACAAAAAAGATCGCATCAAGGCTCTTTGATGAGCCCCTACGTCCTGATCTTATCAAGAAAGCCGTACTTGCAGCCCAGGCAAACCGCCAGCAGCCATACGGCCCTCATACATACGCAGGCATGAGGACCTCAGCCGAAGGCTGGGGACCCGGACGCGGCGTATCAAGGGTTGCCAGACTTAGGAACAGCAGACGCGCAGCCAGAATTCCCCAGGCAGTCAAAGGAAGACAGGCACATCCTCCTAAACCTGAGACCGACAGGACAGAGAAGATAAATGATAGAGAGCGCAAAAAAGCCATCAGATCTGCAATAGCTGCGACTGGTAATGAGCAGCTTGTAAAAGAGAGAGGGCACAGGTTCCAGGCCCAATTACCATTAGTTGCAGTTGATGATCTTGCAGCCATTACAAAGACAAAGGATGTTAAATCATTCATGGAAGCAGTCCTGGTATGGGATGATATCCTCCGGGCGAAAGATAAGACAATAAGGGCAGGAAAAGGCAAGCGTCGCGGTAGAAAATATAAGCGTGCTAAGAGTATTCTAATTGTTACTTCGGAGGATAAGGGAATAGCCAAGGCGGCACGTAATCTTGCAGGAGTGGATATCGTAACCTCTGATCAGCTTAATGCCGAATTACTGGCACCCGGGACATATACTGGACGCCTGACCATTTATACAGAATCAGCTATTGCAAAACTCGAGGAGGCGATACAATGATATTACATCCATATGTTACAGAAAAAGCAACACTACAGGCTGAGAAAAATAATGTTCTCCAGTTCATAGTCGGTATTAATGATACTAAAGATACAGTGAAAAAAGAGATTGAGGCACTCTATAATGTGAAGGTGTTGTATGTTAATACAATGCTGACATCCAAAGGAAAGAAAAAAGCCATGGTAGTATTCAAAGAATCAAATACAGCGACAGAATTGGCCTCAAGGCTAGGAATATTTTGAGGTGAGAAAATGGGACATAGAATTATTGCTCAAAGCAGGGGAAAAGGTTCTCCGACATACAAGGCGCCTTCTCATAAATTTAAAGCAAACCTTGAGCATCCAAAGGTACAGGAAGGACTTATCACAGGAAAAATACTTGAGATCATCCATGATACTGCACGATCTGCTCCTATTGCCCGTGTGTCGTTCAGTAATGAAGAGGAGAGGCTTGTGCTTGTACCTGAAGGCGTGGAAGTCGATCAGATCATACAATGTGGTGTCTCTGCTCCTGTAGAGCCAGGCAATATACTGACCCTGGCAGAGATACCGGAAGGTGTACCTATATGCAATATAGAATCTCAGCCCGGCGATGGCGGGAAATTTGCGAGGGCATCGGGAATGTACGGGATCCTTATAGCGCACGACGTGAGTAAGACCGTGGTCCAGCTTCCAAGCGGAGAGATGAAATGGCTCAATCCCAGATGCAGAGCTACTATCGGTGTAGTCGCAGGAGGCGGACGTACAGAGAAGCCTTTTATTAAAGCTGGTAAAAAATTCCACAGGATGAGAGTGAGAGCAACAAAATGGCCCAGATCCAGGGGTGTGGCTATGAATGTTGTTGACCATCCCTTTGGAGGTGGCGGACAGCAGCATCCAGGCAGGCCCAAGACCGTGTCACGAGGTACACCACCAGGCCGGAAAGTCGGTTCAATAGCTTCAAGAAGGACAGGAAGGAAGTGAGCAGTATATGGCAAAGAAAACATTATCAAAATTACCCAAAAGAAAGGGCGAATTCACATATCATGGGAAGTCGTTAGAGGAGCTCAAAAGGTTAAGTCTTGAGGAGTTTGCACTGCTTGTACCTGCAAGGCAGCGCCGTACTATACAGCGGGGGTTCTCTGAACAACATAAAAAATTATTACATAAAGTTAGATCCAGCGATCCGAATATCAGGACACATCTGCGGGATATGATAGTCCTGCCTGAGATGCTGGGTATGAAGATCGCTATCCATAGTGGTAAGGAGTTTACCCCGATAGAGATGATACCTGAGATGTTAGGTCATTATTTCGGAGAGTTCGTCATGACACGTAAGAGAGTTTCCCATGGCGCGGCAGGTGTAGGAGCCACAAGATCAAGCAAATTCATTCCACTGAAGTGATACACATGAAATTAAACTACTCGATTAAACCAGATCCTGAGAAAACCTCAAAGGCGATCGGTAAAGAGCTTCATATATCAAGAAAACATGCGCATGAGATATCATCAGCAATAAGAGGTATGACAGTAGATACTGCAAGAGGATTTCTTGGGGGTGTGGCTGTGCTGAAACAGGCTGTACCTTATAAAAGATACAGAAGAAACGTTCCACATAAAAGAGGTATGTGTGCTGGAAGATACCCGCAGAAGGCAGCAAGAGAATTTCTCAGGGTATTACAGAATGCTGAGAATAATGCCAGATATAAAGGCCTTGATTCTGAGAACATGAGAATCTCGCATATTACTACAAATAAAGGCCATACCTTCAGGGGAGCATTCCCAAGAGCACAGGGCAGAGCAACACCAAAGAATCATGAAACGGTTAGTATTGAGATGATACTGGAGGGACAGTAATGGGAGTTGAGAAAAAATTCGTCAAGAGCGGGCTTGACAGAGCACAGATTGCAGAATACTTCTCCAAGCAGTTAGAGAGAGCAGGCTACGGCGGCATGAGCATTAACCGGACACCGATGGGTACTCAGATTACAATATTTGCCGAAAAACCGGGTATGATTATCGGAAAAGGTGGTAAGACGATACACAGACTTACCCACGACCTTGAATCAATTTTCCGTATTGATAATCCTCAGATCGATGTTCAGGAGGTAAAAGTTCCTGAACTGAATGCACAGATGATGGCCTCACGGCTTGCTGCGGCAATAGAACGCGGGCTTTACTTCAGGAAAGCAGGCCACAACATGCTCCGCAGAATAATGGAGGCTGGTGCGCTCGGATGTGAGATAGATATCTCTGGCAAACTAACAGGTCCAAGGAAAAGGACTGAAAAATTCGTTGCAGGGAATATACTCCATGCAGGTAACCCGGCAATGGAACTGGTAGATAAAGGGTTTGCTGTTGCAATTAAAAAATTAGGTGTAATCGGATGCCGTGTGCGAATAGTACCGCCCACTATTAAACTTCCAGGCAGGTTTAAGACTGAAAAGGTCCCTGAGGGCATAAAAGAGGCAAAAGAGGTAAAACAGGCAGGTATTGAGGAACTTGTTAAAGCTGAAGCTACTGTGCAAACAAAGCCTGAAGCTCCAGTGGCACCAGCGGAAGCGAAACCCGAAGCAATAGCATCAGAACAGGCAACGCCTGAATCCTCAGAGGTGCAGGAACCTCAGGTCCAGAATACTGATGTTGAAGAGAGGATGCATGACAATATCTTGGAACATAAACACCCGGAATATAACTACTGGCATCCTGCATCACGCATACATAAGAAGGAGGAGAGCTGATGGCTATACTGCGTAACGATGAGATCAGGAATATGAACTCTACCGAACGGCAGGAGGAGCTGGATAAACTCAAACTGGAGCTAATCCGCGAGCGTGCGGTTGCATCAGCAGGCGGTGCCCCTGAGAATCCGGGCAGAATCAGAGAGATCAGAAGAACAATCGCCAGGATAAAAACAATCCAAGAGGAGTTAAAATAATAATGAAGCTGACACCACAGAATATCATACACCATGAACTCATAGGTCTTGATACCAAGGTAGTGGACAGCACAAATAGATCCCTCATCGGATTAGGGGGACGAATAATAGATGAAACTAAAAATATACTGGTCATAGAAACTGATGCAGAGGAGAAGGAGATTCCAAAATCCTCCTCATCTTTCATATTTACGATTCCATCCTCTAACGGTAAACGTTACTTGCCGTTAAAAATTAAGGTTGATGGAAGATTATTGCTCTCGCAGCCCGAAAACAGAATTCAGACAAAATTCAAGAAGAAATTCAGGAGATAAAAGAGGTATTCATAATGGCACGTGATATTGGGCTGGATGTTCAGCCACCAAAAAAAGAATGTACGGATCCAAACTGTCCATTCCATGGAGTGCTACCTGTAAGAGGACAGGTTATCAGCGGAGTCGTTGTCAGCGACAAAATGGATAAAACAGTGGTAGTGCAGAGATCATTTGAGAAAAAGATCGCAAAATATGAGCGATATGAGAAGAGAAAGACCAAGGTACATGCCCATAATCCGCCGTGCATAAATGCTGGAGAGGGCGATACTGTGACCGTAGCCGAATGCAGGCCGCTCAGCAAGACAAAATCGTATGTTGTAGTAGAGGTGGCTTTATGAAAAACTTTATGAACATAAAGCGAGGTGTCGCTTTATGAGGGGAATGAAAGCTAAGATCCCGCGCTCGATAAATGCAGCGGCTCGAATGGAATGCGCAGATAATACGGGTGCGCGTGTGGTCGAGGTGATCTCAGTATTAAAATATCGCGGTGTCAAGAACAGACAGCCCAGAGCCGGTGTTGGAGATACCCTTATCGTAAGCGTTAAGAAAGGAACGCCTGAAATGAGAAAACAGATGTTCAAAGCTGTTATAGTACGCCAGAAGAAGGAATTCAGGCGGCCTGATGGATTGCGGGTCTCATTTGAGGATAATGCCTGCGTGATCGTTGATGACGAAGGTGTACCGAAAGGTACGGAGATAAAAGGACCGGTTGCCAGGGAAGCTGCTGAGCGGTATACAAAAATAGCATCTGCAGCCTCAATTATAGTGTAGGTGAGTTATGATATCATCACAGCCAAGAAAACAGAGAAAATCCAGATATCAGGCGCCGCTTCATACAAGGCATAAATTCATGGGCTCTATGCTAAGCAGCGAGCTTAGAGAAAAACACGGAGTAAAGAGTTTGCCGGTACGGACAGGCGATACTGTCAGGGTATTGCGTGGAGACTATAAAGGTACAGAGGGAAAGGTTGCTGCAGTTGATCTTAAGGAAATGACGGTTACTGTTGACGGTGTTACAGTAACTAAAGCAGATGGCACTGAGGTACCAAGACCGATCCATCCCTCAAAAGTAACTATAACTAAATTAGAACTCAAAGACGAGAGGCGCTTAGGTGATTAAATGGGAAAACATCAAAAAAGAATAGCATCTCCAACATTCTGGCCGATAACAAGAAAGACACACACATGGGTAGTTGGCACAAATGCTGGTGCTCATTCAAAGGAAACAGGAGTTCCATTGCTTATAGTTATCAGGGATATGCTTAAAATCGCTAATAACGCAAGGGAAGCTAAAAGAATAATCAACGAAGGTGGAATTCTCGTTGATGGCGTGGCCAGAAAGGATTATAAATATACAACCGGTCTTTTCGATATAATATCACTTCCTGCGCTTAATGAGCATTACCGTGTTCTGTTAGATGCGAATAACAGGTTTAAACTGTATAAAGAAGGCCCTGATGCAGTCAAGTTATGCAGGATCAACAATAAAACAATCATAAAAAAAGGGACAGTACAGCTTAATCTGCATGATGGAAGCAATATACTTGCATCCAACGATTATAAGACCTTTGATACAGTCATCTTATCTTTACCAGACCGGAAGATCATAAAGCATATACCATATAAATCCGGCAACCTTGCCATGATTGTTGGAGGCGAGCATTCAGGAGAAGTCGGGAAGATAAAACAAATCCGCAAGGTCAGAGGCTCAGGAACAAATACGGTGGTGTTATCCAACGAAAAGGAATTCGAGACCATTGAAGGTTATGTATTCATTATAGGTGAGTCAGCGCCTGAGATCAAGGTGATTTAGATGGATCCAATGAGAATACCCTCAATCGATAAGATCACCGTACATATTGGCACAGGAGAAAGCGGTGAGAGATTGATGAATGCAGAGAAACTGCTTGGGACGATTGTTAAACAAAGAACAGTCAGGGCTCAGGCAAAGAGGACTATACCTGCATTCTCAATAAAGAAGAGAGAGCCGATCGGGTGCAAGGTGACACTAAGGGGCGCTCGAGCCAGTGAGTTCATTAAGACTGCTTTGAAGATAGTAGATAATAGACTGAATGCATCCCAGTTCGATGATAATGGTAATTTCTCATTTGGTATTGAGGAGCACACCGATTTTCCCGGGATGAAATATGACCCATCAATAGGAATATTTGGTATGGATATTAACGTGGCGCTTAAAAGACCTGGCTACAGGATAAGCAGGAGAAAGATCGAGAGGCATAAAATACCGCAAAGTCACAGGTTGACAAAGGAAGATGCAATTTCTTTTGTAAAAGAGAAGTACGGCGTGGAGGTAATTTAATGGAGAAAAGTAAGAAAAAATTCGGAAGAGGTGAGAATACCTGTAAACGCTGCGGCAGAAAACAGGGGCTTGTTCGAAAGTACGGCATATACCTCTGCAGGCAGTGCTTCCGGGAAATGGCATATAATATGGGCTTTGAGAAATATACTTAGGTGATTTTAATGTTATTAGATCCACTAGCAGATGCATTATCAACAATAAAAAATGCAGAGACTACAGGCAAACCCGAATGTACGATTAGCCCTGCTTCAAAGCTTACAGGAAGTGTACTAAAAGTTATGAAGGATAAGGGATATATAGGGGAATTTGAATTCATCGATGATGGAAAATCTGGCCTGTTCAAAGTACAGCTTAAAGGAAAAATTAATAGATGCGGAGTAATAAGACCACGACATGCTGTTAAATATATTGAATTTGAGAAATGGGAAAAGCGGTTCTTACCTGCAAGGGGTTTTGGATCGATTATTTTAACCACACCAGATGGTGTTATGACCCACTCTGAAGCCAGAGAGCATGGTATCGGTGGGCAATTACTCGCGTACGTTTATTAGGTGAAGATCATGGAGACTAATAGAACAATAGAGATTCCGCAGGGCGTGAACGTCACTATCGATCATATAAAAGTATCGATATCAGGTCCACTTGGATCACTCCAGAGAGAACTCTGGTATCCGGGGATTATGATCCGGAAAGCTGACTCTGAAGTCATTGTGGAAGCTGATGAACAAAGAAGAGAGAAGCTTGCAATGCTGGGTACGTTTGAGTCTCACCTGAAGAATATGATCACAGGAGTAACCAAAGGATTCGAGTATAAGATGAAGATGGTTTATTCACATTTTCCAATTCAACTAAAGACACAGGGAGATAAGCTATTAATAAGTAATTTCCTTGGTGAGAAGAAACCAAGAAAAGCCAATATCCTGGGTAACACCAAGATCACAATAAATGGAGACCAGGTGATTATTAACGGTATTAACAAAGATGATGTGGGACAGACAGCAGCTAATATTCAGCAGGCTACAAAGATAAAAAGGTTTGATCCAAGAGTATTCCAGGATGGGATATATCTGATCGAATGGTCAGGGCGGTGAGAAGCATGAACGAGGAAGATGAGAAGCAGATAGAAAATAAAGAGGCTCCATTGATTACTATAACTCTGGATGATGAGACAAAGAGACTTCTTGATATCAGAAAGAAACAAAAAAGCAAAAAACCAGCCTTCAGACAGACTGATTCCCACAAGAAAAAGAAACTTGCCGATTACTGGAGAAGACCAGATGGTATTCATAATAAGATGAGGTATTCAGTGAGAGGAAAACCTGCACTCGTAGAAGCAGGATATGGAAGTCCGGCGCTTGTAAGGGGACTTCACCCATCAGGGTTTAAAGAAGTGATCGTGAATAATCCCGATGATCTTGAATCCATGGATGCGGGCAAACAGGCAGCCAGAATCGCTCATACCGTGGGATCAAGGAAGCGCATGCTAATTCAGAAGCGAGCCGATGAGTTAGGATTGAGGATTTTAAATCCTGTAAGGGAGGGATAATCATATGACAGATCTATCTAACCAGAAACGATTGGCTGCAGAGGTGATGGATATAGGAGTACACAGGGTATGGCTGGATCCTGAGGCTTCAAAGGATATAGCTGCAGCCCTGACACGCGAGGATATCCACAGATTAATAGAAGAAGATAAGATCGGCAAAAGGCCTATTATAGGAATAAGTCGTGTAAGAGCGCGCAGGCTTAATGAGGCACGTGCATACGGGCACAGGAAAGGACACGGCTCGCGAAATGGTGCAAAGGGCGCACGCAGGCCCAGGAAAGAACAGTGGATGAAGAGGATCAGGGCATTGCGCAAACAGCTTCGAGAACTAAGAGAGAATAATACTATTGATGTATCTACATACAGGAGATTATACGCCAAGGCAAAAGGTGGAGAATTTAGAAGCAGGGCACACCTGAAGTCTCATGTAGAGCAGCTCAAAGGCAAGGAGGTCTGATTATGGCTACAGGTCCAAGATACAGGGTACAATTAAGGCGTGCAAGAGAAGGAAAAACGGATTACAGGGCAAGAAAACAACTGCTCATATCAAAAAAACCCCGGCTTGTTGTTAGAAAAAGTCTAAATCATACAACTATCCAGTTGATACTGCCTGCAAAGGAAGGTGATGTGACCCTGGCTTCAGCAACTACCGTGGAGCTTAAAAAATATGATTATACAGGGGGGACTGGAAATATTCCATCAGCCTACCTGGCCGGATTATTACTTGGATACCGCGCAAAGAAAACAGGACAAACAGAAGCAATACTTGATCTGGGGTTATATCATACAACTGGTGGCGGTATATTATATGCAGCTCTAAAAGGTGCAGTAGATGCAGGGCTGGATATACCTCATAATCCAGAGGTATTCCCATCAGAAGACAGGATTATGGGTGAGCACATAGATAGATATAGAAAAACTAACATAAAAGAGCAATTTGAGGCAGCTAAGCAAAAGATTCAAGGCGAATTTAGGTGACTGACATGAGAGACAGAGGATTCGAAGAGGAAAGAGTAGAATGGGCCCCCCAGACAAGGTTGGGTAAGCTTGTCAAGGAGGGACAGGTAACAACGATAAGCGAGGCCATTGAATCAGGATTGCCGATAAGGGAGCCTCAAATAGTGGATGCATTAATTCCAGATATAAGAGATGAGGTACTGGATATAAACATGGTTCAAAGAATGACAGACTCGGGGAGAAGGGTAAAATTCAGAGCTGCTGTAATAGTAGGTAATGGAGATGGGTTTATCGGTTTAGGAGAAGGCAAGGATGTTCAGGTGGGCATAGCAATCAGAAAAGCAATAGATAATGCCAAAATGAATATCGTGGGTATTAAGAGGGGCTGCGGTTCATGGGAATGCGGCTGCGGTCTTGGACATACGGTTCCATTTGAAGTAACAGGCAGTGCAGGAAGTGTAGAGGTAGAGCTTAAACCAGCTCCGCGGGGACTTGGATTAGCCTCAGGTGGAACGGCTAAAAAAGTGCTTGAGATCGCAGGTATAAAAGATGTATGGGCAAGAGCAAATGGTGAGACGAGAACAACAATTAATTTTGCGAAGGCAACATTTAACGCACTCATTAAGACCACTACTATGAAGGTGAAATAGATGTACGCAGTAGTAAGACTTCGGGGTGGAGTAAAAACAAGACAGGATATAAAGGATACCCTCACCATGATGCATCTTGATAGAATAAACCACTGTGTAATTATTCCTGAGACACCAAATTATCAGGGTATGGTTCAGAAGGCAAAGGATTATGTTGCATGGGGTACTATTAGCCCGGAGGCCCTTGCGCAGATGCTGGAAAACAGAGGCGAACTTGAGGGTAGAAAGCCATTGACAGAAGAATACCTGAGTGAGAACACAAAATTCAAATCATTTGATGAACTGGCAAAAGCAATTTGTGAATCGAATGCATCAATAACTGATGTTCCTAGACTAAAGCCTATCTTCAGGCTGCATCCTGCAAGAAAAGGTCTCAGGGGTACCAAAAGAACATTTCTGGAAGGGGGAGACCTGGGATTCCACGGAACTGAAATAAACTCCCTGCTGAAAAAGATGAGGTAACTTAAATGAAGCAAAAGACAAAGAAATTCAGAGGATCAAGAACATGCGGCGGCGGTACGCACAAGAACCGAAGAGGCGGAGGTAGCCGCGGCGGACGTGGAAATGCAGGGATTGGTAAGCATCACACTATTAGAGCAATGCAGCGAGGTTTAAGTTTTGGAAAACACGGATTCAAGAGACCTTCAATCGTAGTTGAAGATAAGGTCATAGTCAATGTAGGTGAGATCGATGAGGCCATCGAACAGCTTGTAGCAGATGGATTTGCACAGAAGAGGGATGATGCATTTCATATCGATCTTACAAATATAGGCATTGAAAAAGTGCTTGGCAGCGGAAAGGTAACAAAAGCTCTCTTTGTTACAGCCGGCGAGTTCTCATCCACTGCTAAACAGAAGATCGAAGAAGCTGAGGGAGAAGCAATAGGATCGGCTGGGAAAATGGGGGCGTCTAAACCCGAGTAAAGAATATGGCTTTTGAAAGTCTTGCACCTTTATTGAATCGTCTGCCTGCAGTATCACGACCTGAGGGTCATGTACATTTTAAGAAAAAATTAGGGTGGACAGTAGGCATTCTCATCCTGTATTTTGTTCTGGCAAACATACCTCTATTCGGACTTGATGCAAATTCGGTTGATCTTTTTGAGCTTTACCGTGCATTCTTTGCAGGCGCTTCAGGTTCACTCATGGTTCTTGGAATAGGACCTATAGTAACGGCCTCAATAGTACTGCAGTTACTTGTGGGAGCTAATGTCATTAAAATGGACATGACCGATCCGCATCAACAGGCTATTTTCCAGGGATTGCAGAAACTTCTTGTCTTTGTGATGATAGTTCTGGAGGCACTGCCGCAGATCCTTGGCGGGTTTATTATGCCTGATGCAGGGCTTGCTGCCATGCTTGGTGTAAGTGTCAGTGTTATAACCTTACTACTGTTCATCCAGATATGCCTTGGAGGTATACTAATCCTGTATATGGATGAGGTTGTCTCCAAATGGGGCATAGGCTCTGGCGTAGGATTGTTCATTATTGCGGGTGTATCACAGCAGATAGTCACAGGCGTGTTTAACTGGAGAGATGTTGATGGCGATTCATTACCTGAAGGGCTTATCCCGAAATGGATACACATTCTAAATCCATCATCCGGTGTTCTGGATTCAATAGGGTTCGATAGTTCAGGCTTGCTTTTCATACTGGTCAAAGGCGGTATTCTGGCGCTTCTGAGTACGATAATCATCTACCTCATGGTAGTATATGTGGAAAGTACACGAATCGAGATACCGCTTGCTCATGCTGCGGTAAGAGGAGCACGCGGCCGTTTCCCTGTGAAACTGATATATGCCAGTGTCTTGCCCATGATCCTCGTGCGGGCACTCCAGGCAAATATTCAGATGATTGGACTTATCCTCTCAAGCAGAGACATTACGATATTTGGGGATTATGTAAATGCACAACCTGTAAACGGTCTTATGTATTATCTCTCCCCGATTAACAGCCCTAATGACTGGATACCTTCCCTTGTATCAGCCCAGTTCACAGGTCTTGAGGTTGCGCCGCCAGCGATCTGGCAGATCGCGCTTCATGTTGTGACCGATGCTGCTATGTTAATCATTGGCGGTATTGTATTTGCCCTTTTCTGGGTTGAAACAACAGGCATGGGTGCAAAGAGCGTAGCTGAGAAGATACAGAGATCAGGAATGCAGATACCGGGCTATAGAAGAAGTAGCGGCACGCTTGAGCGTGTGATGCAGCGGTATATCCCCAGAGTGACGATAATCGGAGGAGCATTCATTGGATTGCTAACGCTAATAGCCAGTCTTCTCGGAACGGTAGGAGGCGCAGGCGGAACAGGCTTACTGCTGACAGTAAGTATCATGTATCGACTGTATGAGGACATCGCCAG
This sequence comes from Candidatus Methanoperedens nitratireducens, assembly GCF_000685155.1. GTDB lineage: Archaea > Halobacteriota > Methanosarcinia > Methanosarcinales > Methanoperedenaceae > Methanoperedens > Methanoperedens nitratireducens. The sequence continues at coordinate 324,653 of NZ_JMIY01000001.1, read as the reverse complement.
CCAGCAGATGATGGAGATGCACCCAATGATGAGAAGCTTCTTTGGAAGAGATTAGAGCAATCTTATCTCTTCTTTTTTTCTGAACTGGAAAGGGCTGGACTAATTTTCTGAACTGGAAAGGGCTGGACTAAAGATCATGGATAGGGCTATCACTTGACCTGGATTCCGATAAGCTCATAGAGCAACCTCATCGCTTCCTTCTCCCGCGTCCCACCGCATTTCTGGACAACAGTATTATAATACCTGATGTAATCGAGGTATTTCTGTTCTTTTAAAACCACATATCTTGTAGCGTGAACCGCAGCCTCTATAACTGCATTGAAGCCCCGATACACTGGCTTTATAGTTGTGCGGTTTATCTTTCCTCTTATGGGTGATAGCTCAACAACCGTTACATTCGTGCCTTTTTTATAGCTGCAATCAAACACGATCCACCCCAGGGCATCCTTCAGAACTGAAAAACCTTCCATGAGCTCAAATCTTTCAGGCTCAAGATCTGAGAGGGAAGACTGCACGAATAAAAACGGATCGTCAACGATATTCGCCGCCGCCGTGGGTCTGTTCAGTATGTTATCCAGTGTCTTTGAGTTATAGATCCTGGCAAAAAGCCTGTTCCCTCTTCTATGCAGGCCCATCGGTGCAGCATTGGGCACACCATCCTGCGAGAGGGTTGTAAGAATGATCTCAGATATCCCCTCATGTATCCCGAATTCCTCGATATCGATCAAAATCTCATCCCCTCAAAAAGTGATACAAATAATCCTGCAATGATTATATCTGCAGTTGAACCGGGGTTGATGCCTTCTTTTAATAATTCCTCATCAAAAGAATGTATCTCATCCCTTATATCCTCGATATCGCCTTTTTTCAGGATATCTTTTGCTCTCATGGAAATCTCCTCTGCTTTTTTGCTGTTAAATTTTGTCTGGATAAAGGTATCTTTATTGCTTGATAGAAGTTCCATAAACGTAAGAACCACAGTATCATTAATACCATATCGTTTGATCTTATCCTGGATCGATGCAGCGCACTTAAAGGTCTTCTGGAAGCCGTTTATCCACTCCTCTGCGATCATATCATAGCTGCTGGATATCTCCATCAGATCAAAAAGGGTCAGTCCTCGTTTCTGTATATTATCAATGGATGCAGTATCGCCAAGGTCAAGATCATCTACAGGTTTAACTTTCACCTTTGTCTCTGAGAACGCCCTATATAATTCTATGGCATCCTCAACTGTGGTCTCTCTTACAACCTTCTGAGCCTGCACTTTTAGATCTTCTTTATCCTTGCATTTTCCTGCCGCCATTACAAGCGGGATGAGCAGTATGAATGCCCCGAAGTGGGTGTTGCCGCCGTTCTGCCAGCGGCTGCTTTCGATAACTGCTTCACGTATGAGCAAGCCAACGCCAGATTTCGAACCTGCGGTCTTCTCAAGCACGGGATACACACCCACCGCGCTTACCAGAAAATGCTCAAAACGGGTATCTGTGTAGTTGTGGTCTCTATCGATATTTCCGGGCTTTGGCGTGGCTGAGACTTCAAGCAGCATTGCGAGCTGCGCGCACCGGGCGATGTGGGCTAGGGAGATTTGATACATGGCTGATATTGCGATGTACATAAAGCCTCCGAACAATATAAACTGACCGTCCGCCGCTGCAAGCGTTAGATATATTAAATAGAAGGCCTGCAAAACATGCTGAGTTTAGCAGTTCTCACGCTCACGTTACGTCTCTGCTGCTGCCAGCCTTTTCTCAAGGTCTGCGATCTTAAGCTAAAGGGCGGTTATCTTTTCGATCACAGGAATCCGCTTCTCAAGGGAATCAAGGATTGATTTTTCAGATAGACTCTTAGTGGATAATCTCGACGATAAGGCAATCTTTTTATATTATTACGACTAAGTGATAATTAGAGTGTCGGGTTAGATTAAGAGTTCCAGAACTGAATAATTTAGCCCGGTATACAATGAAAAACTTGGGGGAATAAGCTATGAGAATCCAGGAAATAATACAGGAATTCATACCCTGCGAGGTATGCGGAAACAGTGATATAGATAACTTCTATTTCCATGTCTTCGCCCACTGGGGATCTGAACCTTATGTAAAGTGTTGTGAATGCGAAGAGGAATACTATTCAAAGAGCGCAAAAGAGGCCCTGCTCAGGATCGAGAGGGAGAGGAAGGAAAAAAGATTATCAGGTCAGATGCTTTCACTTACAAGGTAATATCACAGGGGCACAGGCAACCAGTAACCAGATAGCTAACTGATTTTGAGATTTTCATTTTATTTTTTTATTTTTCAGACCCAGCCTTTGGCATATCAAAATACTTTTAACCACTACCAATAATTAAGATAGCATGAAGCTATTCGGCGTTCTTGGCGACCCTGTATCCCACAGCCTTTCACCTGTTATGCACAATGCAGCCTTCAGAGCACTTGGTATGGACTGCGAATACCATGCGTTCAGGGTGAATAAGGATAATCTGTACAATGCGATATACGGAGCGTATGCCCTTGGATTCGGAGGACTGAACCTCACGATACCGCTAAAGGAGAAAGCACTTGGAATAGTTGATCCAGCAGACCCTGCAAAACAGATAGGCGCTGTGAATACCATAGATTTCAAAAAAGGGATCACTGGCTATAATACGGATGGTGTCGGGGCCAGGATGGCACTTACAGGAAGCGGGATTGAGATCAAAGGAAAGGAGGTGTTGCTCCTGGGTGCAGGCGGCGCAGCCAGGGCGATTGCATTCCAGCTTGCAAAGGATGGTGCCAGCGTAATTATCGCCAACAGAACAGTTGAGCGGGCAGAATCACTTGCAGGTGAAGTGAGCAGGGTTGGCAGATCCACCGCCTGCGGTCTTGATGACCTGAAAAACCAGATCCAGAATTGCGATATTCTCATAAACTCAACTGCTGCTGGCATGTCTCCAAAAATATCCGAAACAATAGTAACCTCGGATATGATGCATAAGAACCTTGTTGTTTTCGATATCGTGTATAATCCCATCAATACCATGTTGCTTCAGGAGGCAAAAAAAGCCGGTGCAAGAACTATCGATGGCGTGATGATGCTTGTATATCAGGGTGCAGAAGCCTTTAAAATCTGGACTGGCTGTACACCGCCAGTTGATGTGATGGAAAAAGCTGTTCGGGAGAGACTGAGTTGAAAATACTGATAATCGGCGGGACAGGTGAGACAGGCCGCTGGTTTGCTAAATTTTATAAAAAACATGGATTTGATGTCATAATCTGGGGAATAAATCAGAAAAAAGAGATTGCGCAAGAGCTTGGCGTTAAATTTGCAGATGACCTTGATAGAGAGATAACGACAAGCGACATCGTCATGATCTCGGTTCCTATCAATATCACAGAAAAGACCATAGAGGAAATAGCCCCAAAAATGCCTCAAGAGAGCTTACTCATGGATATAACATCAATTAAAACAGGACCGATTGAGGCAATGAAGAAATATGCGCCTGCTGATGTTGAGATCCTGGGGACGCATCCCATGTTCGGGCCTTCAATACCTGATATAAGGGGCCAGATCGTGATCTTCACTCCGATTGAGGGAAGGTCTTCCAGGTGGTTCCCTTTGATCAGGGGTATGTACGAGGATAATGGCGCGCATATAGAGGTAATGGGTGCCGTGCAGCATGATAAAATGATGGCTGTTGTCCAGGGTCTTACCCATTTTGCCTATATCTCGATTGGTTCTGTTTTCAGTGAGCTTGAGTTCGATGTAGCGCAATCCAGGAGATTCATGAGCCCGATGTATGACATTATGCTGGATCTTGTTGGAAGGATACTTGCCCAGAACCCATATCTATATGCGATGATACAGATGAACCCCGAAGTAGCAGGGGTGCATAAGGCCTATATTAACCGGTGCAATCTCATGGCAGAGATTGTCAGAGATAGGGATATTGAAGGTTTTGTGGACCTCATGAAGAAAGCCTCATCTCATTTCGGTGATACAGAATCTGCACTCCGGCGATCTGAAAAATTAATAGGCACCAAGATAGCAGAGCATGAGGAACTCGTTCGCTCCATAGGATACGAGCGTGCGCTCAAGCATATATATTCAGGTGTGGTTCACTTCGGGATCATTAAAAAAGTAACTCCCAGGACTGTTATTTTAGAGCGAGTGGGAAAGACTGCAGAGCTTCTAATAGAGAATGTAAGGCTTTTGGATGAGAAAGAACTGCTGGCATGGAAAGCCACTGCCCTGAGAAGCGTGATACGGGACATTTCAGTCTTCATTCCGCATGGCTCTGATCCGCAGATTATAAGAGACGTGGTCAGCAGGTCAGATGGAGTGATATCTGCTGATATAATCGATGTTTATAACAAACAAAACGCTATAAGCATTACATACCGTATAACGATATATGGGGATTGTGATGCAGCAGGCATACAGCAGAACGTTGAGACGCTTCTGCGGGGGATTGGATGTACTATAAGGTAAGGTTTATTATTTATGAACGCCCGCAAACAGGGCAGTGATACGATGGTAGAAAAAACAACCAAAAGACCGGATCTCAGGAAATTAAAAATAGGAGACATCCTGCACGTAGGGACAGAGGATAAGGGTGAGATTTTTAAAATAACCAAACTTGGCGAGAATACGTATATATTAGACCAGGGAGGAGAACTCAGGGAATACGGCAGGGCTGTGATGGCTAAGAATATCTATACTTTTGCAGAGAAGTATAAAGCCATTTACTGGATAACGCATGATGAGAAGTGACCGCTGCGGAATTCATGTCCTGTCATACTCATTTTTCAACCTGTGCTACCGCAGCCTCAATGAGCTCCTGTGTTATGTCAGGTAGTACGCTGCCAAACCTCTTGGGCTTCCTTGGCTTGCAGTTCTCAAGGGCATAAGCGAATATTATTGGCGCCCCTACAGTGGCATCAAGATATGGTATAACATTTCCCTCACCTGCCTTCGGGATTTTCCCCCATGATTTGCCCTCATTGATCGTAGCGCCTGAGAGCCCTCCAACATCGGGGCGGTCAACAGTTACCTGAATAACATAGTTCTCACCCGGACATTCTATGCCCAGGATCTGGGAAAGCGTAGGTGCTGTCTGCTGCAGGAAGTTCTTTGGTACGCCTCCGCCCACCTCAAGTGCGCCACGGGCAATATTATTTATCATGCTGTGGTACACGATGGCCGCGCTCTCAAGAACATCCATTGTCGGGCTTGGGTCTACGAAATCCCCGGGATTGAGCTCCTTTGACTTCGATCCTGCACAGGCTATGATGGGAAGATAGCTTGTGCTCATCCCGACAGATGAGTCCGCAAATGCCGGAACAAAGACAGGGACATCGTGTTTTGAGGCAGATGCAAGGAATGAGTGTTCAGGATTTCTCGCGGTCTCCAGCACTCCTTCACCAAGGGTTCTATAATAGTACGCGGTCGAGAATCTTTCCGGGAATTTATTTCTTTCAATAGCCTTCCGGGTAAGTGCCAGGATAATCCTGTCCTGGGCTATAAGCGTACGCTTCATATCGATAAATACGTCATAGATCCGGACAACATCATGCTCAGCCAGTTCATTGTCGTCTGCTGTGTAATTCCCCTGGTGCACAGGTAACCCGTATGCAAAATGCAAATCGTGATAGGTGTTTGAGCCGGTGGTAACAATCCAATCGATAAAACCGCTCTCTATCATTTTGATGATACTGCCCCCCATGCCCACAGGGGTCATAGCTCCTGCAAGCGTCAGGCATACAGTCGAGTTCTCATCGATCATTGTCTTGAACAAATGACATGCCTCAGCCAGTCTTCTCGCATTATACCCCATGCCGTCGAACACATCGTCGACTAATTCTGTTATGGTCATGCCTCTGTCAAGGGGTATGGGAGAAATCGGTTTACCTGCCCAGTAATTATGTTTCATGTGATGCATACTCGTTTAAAATACTCGGTAAGATATCTAATAATTTTCTATACTGCTCTCGTGCCAGATTTTTTTTTAAAAATTAAGGTATCGTGCATTCCTAGGGCTTTTCGCTCGTTTGCATCTGCCTCATAGCTTCTTCGTACTCAAGCGGGTGTTCATGCTTCATCTGCTGCTCTGACAGGTTTCCTGTGATCCAGGCTTTCGACATTGGAAACACCTCAGGACTGAAATGTACATTCCACCAGTGGACTATGAAAATAAACAATGTTGCCAGTAATGCCTCATCTGTATGGACAATGGTCGCAAGATGAACATATGCATAGGGTATATAGTTCATTGCAACGAAAGGATACAGCATTATAAGCCCGGTAACGCAAAGCATAACCATTCCCCAGAAAGCTCCCCAATAATCGAACTTCTCTTTCCAGCTATACCTGCCGTATTTAGGATGCTCTGCCCTCCCGAAATAAAAGAGAATCGTTTGCCAGAAATCCCCTGCATCTTTTAAGGTCGGCCACACTTTCCTCTCAAGAAGTGGCTCCTTATCAATAAAAACATGGTAGACAACATGGTATATCCCGAGAAGAACCATCCCGATGCCTGCAAAATGGTGTATATGCGTTCGCATCTCAAATCCCCCTACAAGATTGATAATCACAGGCGACCACCAGGCATCCGGGAATTTAACAGGCATACCGGTGACTACCAGGAGCATGAAGGTCGCGATCATTACCCAGTGCTCAACAAGCTGATTGAACGTAAACCGCTTAAAGAGTACTTCACCCGCTATACCTTCTGTAAGTTCTGAACCTTCAGGTTCTGTGACTTCCAGCAATCTGGGTTTTTGCATATATCTACCATCTCCTGTAAATCCTCAGTCGTGAGAGAAAATCCAGAATCACCATGCCTGCAAAGAGACCTATGACCCCTGCTGTCAGTATCTTGAAAAATATAGCTATCCAGTAAGCAAGATCGAATGGACCCAGATAGTATGACTTCATCTGCACATCCATACCTGTTTTATTGAATACCAGTCTGCCTGTGTGCAGGGATTCCTTGTCATGTATAAGGCCTGCAGCTATCTTGGCATCGAATTTGGTTCCAGGATGGCAGTTCGCCTTGCCGCATGTCTGTGGCAGGTTATCCGGATATGTGCTTGAAGTGGGATCTGTATGCGACTTTGTATCGTGGTTGTTGTGGCAATCGGCACATGTTGCAACTACAACATACCCGCTCTTCAATGCCTTCCAGTGAAAAGATTCTTTATATGTATCAAAACGATCTGTCTTGATTCCATAGTACCATGCGCTCATGATTTCCGGGTTAGAATGGCATTTTGCACATGTTGTCGGGCTGTTTTGATGGTTTGATAATGACTTCGGATCGTTTATCGCACGTATCTCATGTATTCCATGACAATCTGTGCAAGTTGCTGCCTCTGGATGGCCTTTCTCAATCTCTTCCCAGTGTATGCTCTGCTTATAATCTGTAGCTTCCTGGACATGACAGTTTGAGCAGGTATTTGTTATATTGTTTCTTGTTGGCCCACCGATGAAGTCCCCTGACATCACACCGATCGATATGGAGGTAGTATTGGATTGTGTGCTCCCTCCATGGCAGTCGGTACAGGTAAAACCTTTATGATAATGGATATTGTTCCTGAATTCATTGACTACTTTAGTATGACAGTGATAACAGGGGAGATCATCGTCTGCAGAAACGATCGTAATTAATACAAAGAATGATATTATTAAGATCAAAACACATCGCTTTCTCAATAAAGAGCATAAATTCATGCCGATGAATAGCATTATCCACTACCTCATTAATTATCTTAGGTTCTTCCTATCCTGTATTGAACCCCGCTTCCACTGTGTGGGTTATAAATAATCTTTATCTTGATGCCTTAAATAATTTGTGATTCTATCTCTAAAAATCCTATTATTTTATCATCACGATTTCCATTGTAGAGATATTAGAATCCCCTTTATCTGAGGCAATCCTTTCAGTAGCGATTCTTATATCCTTTACTTTAGATTCTGCCACGAATCTATTCCTTGTGACTTCTGCTACATCCACCGCTCTTGATATTGCCCTTCCTCTTGCCTTGATAGTAACTTCTGACGCACCATTGTTAAATTGCGTAACCACTGCGAGAACATAATTCATCACAGGTTTGCTTCCAATATATACAACATTGTCTTCTGTCATGTCCTCATCCCTGAACTTATAGAAGATGAATTACAACCATGCTACATATATTTAACTGAATTATTGCCATAATCAATGTATCAGTCCTTCTGGAGGTAAAAATAAACAATTTCATATATTGGTAAGACAAACAGATAATAAATGATAGAAGTTGAAGTAAAAGCACGTGTAGAAGATCCAAAGAGAATCGAGAGATCAATAATCGAGCTTGGGGCAGTTCCTATCGGGATAGAGAATCAGGCGGATACTTATTACAATGCACCATTTCGTGACTTCTGGGTGACAGATGAAGCATTAAGAATAAGATCCCAGGGCAGCAAATATTTTTTAACATATAAAGGTCCAAAGATGGACAGTGTATCTAAAACAAGAAAAGAATTCGAAGTCGAGGTAAACGATGCCGGTAACATGGGAAACATATTATCGTCCCTGGGTTTCTCTCCTGTTACGACTATAGTTAAAAAAAGAAAGATATACAGGCTCGGGAATTATTTTATAGCCCTTGATAATGTGCGAAATCTCGGTGATTTTATAGAGGTTGAAGCATCCATTAATGATTCCAGGAACTATGAAGAAGAAGTTGAGACCATTTTTAAATTGATTGAGAAACTGGGTATAAGCAGGGTATCGACAGTCCGTGAGTCTTATCTTGAGATGCTACTTAAGAAGAATAAAAAAGGGATTGTTGGTCTATAGACGAACAAATATATATAACATCACCACCTTCTTTAGTGTTTATGGGCGTGTTCAGCTTACTTAATCCCGGACTTCAGGGTGCATTAGTAAAGCAGGGTTTTATTGCTCCCACCCAGCCTCAGGTGGAAACTATCCCGGCTGTGCTGAGCAAAGAGCATGTACTGCTGATTGCACCGACTGGCTCAGGTAAGACAGAATCAGCAGTGCTTCCGGTATTTGATAGCATTATGCAGAAAAAAGAGGAGGAAAGACGCGGTATCTCCGTTCTGTATATTACCCCGCTTCGCGCCTTAAACAGGGATATGCTCTCACGTCTTGAGTGGTGGGAGAATGAGCTTGATATCAGAGTTGCGGTCAGGCATGGAGATACGACTGCATATGAGCGGCAAAAACAATCATTAAAACCACCTGATTTTCTTGTCACAACACCTGAGACCCTGCAGGTAATGCTTACAGGAAAGAGGCTCAGGGAGAACCTGAGGACAGTTTCACACGTGATTATTGATGAGGTGCATGAGCTTGCCTCTTCAAAGCGCGGGGCGCAGTTGTCCATTGCTCTTGAGCGGCTTGTTGAGGTATGCGGTGAGTTCCAGAGGATCGGGCTCTCTGCAACAGTTGGAAGGCCACAGGAGATCGCACGTTTTCTTGCAGGAACTAATAGAATTGCCCGCGTGATCGAGGTCTCTCTTATCAAACAGCTTGATTTTAATGTGGTATGCCCGGGACCGACGCCAGAGGATATGCAGTCTTCAAAAAAACTGATGTGCACACCCGATGTGGCCTCACATATCCGTGTTATAGCAGATATCGCCGGGAAACATAAATCCACGCTCATATTCGTAAATACAAGGGAAGCAGCAGAGATGCTTGGCTCCAGGTTCAGGATGCTCAATATCCCTATCGGAGTACATCACGGCAGTCTCTCAAGAGAGGCACGCATAGAGGCTGAAAGTAATTTTAAAAGAGGCATACTTTCAGGACTGATCTGCACATCATCAATGGAGCTCGGGATCGATATAGGAGATGTGGATCATGTAATCCAGTATATGTCACCCAGGGAGGTTACCCGCCTGATACAGAGGGTAGGAAGGGCAGGACACTGGGTGGGTGAGATCTCAAGTGGAACAATAATTACAACCAGTGCTGATGATGCGGCTGAGTCCTCTGCGATCACACGGAGGGCAAAGGCGGGGGAGATCGAGACTGTCGATATCCATGAGAACAGCACAGATACACTTGCAAACCAGATATGCGGGCTAGCACTTGATTTAAGTGAGATTCAGCTCAAAAGAGCATATTCAATTGTAAAAAGGGCATACCCTTATCGGAATCTCAAGATCGAGCTTTTATCTGGAGTAATCAAACAATTAAACGATAACAGGCTTATACGATTCGAAAATGATACGATCAGCAGGAAAAAGAAGACCTGGCAGTATTTCTATGAGAACCTCTCCATGATCCCTGATGAAAAACGTTTTGAGATATTTGATATAGTGAGCGGGAGGACGATTGGGGCACTCGATGAGGCGTTCGTGGTAAATTTTGCGAAAGCTGGCGCTGTGTTCATAGCAAAGGGTGAGATGTGGCGCGTAATCGAAATGATAGGTGAAAAAAGCAGGATAAAGGTGGAGCCAATCAGTGACCCGCAGGGCGAGATCCCGAACTGGGTTGGTGAGGAGATACCTGTGCCGTATGAGGTGGCACAGGAAGTGGGGGTTATAAGAAAGCGCATCTTGGAAAAGATCATAAGCGGTAATAGCACTGAAAAAATCATAGAAGACTATAGAGAGAATTATCCAGCAGACAGCGAGGCAGCAACTGGGATACTGGAGTTGATCAGGAACCAGGTAAAAGCCAATCGTACTGTGCCAACAGATGATATCGTGGTGATTGAACAGGATGAGAAAACAATCGTGATCAACATCTGCGGCGGGCATAAAGTGAACGAGACCCTGGGGCGCGTGGTGACGTCTTTACTTGCAGCCAGGTTCGGCGCAAGTGTTGCAATGGAGATAGACCCGTACAGGATTAAACTTGAGCTCCCAAAGATGTTTGGCGCATATAGGGTAAAAGAATTGCTTCTTGAAACAAGCCCTGATTACATAGAGCCGATTATAGAGATGATGCTGAAGAACACCATACTGCTTAAATGGAAGATGGTTCATGTTGCCAGGAAATTCGGCGCTCTGAGCAGGGATATTGATTATGACCGCATAAGTATGAGGAAGTTGCTTGATGTGTTTGAGCATACGCCCATGTATGATGAGGCAGTGCGCGAGATATTCCATAACAAGCTTGATATAGAGGGCGCAAAAACAGTACTGGGCAAAATCCACAGCGGCAGTATAAAGCTTGTGATCCAGCCACCAAGTCCGATAGGCGAGGCGGGTTTCCTGGGCGGCAGGGAGCTGATGGCGCCTGAGAGGGCTGACAGCTCTATAATAATGGCGCTGAAGAACAGGATAATGGAAGACCGTGTTATCCTGTTCTGCGTGAACTGCAAGAAATGGAAATCCAGTAAGATGGTAAAGAGCGTGCCAGAGACCCCTGAATGCCCATTATGCAGCAGCAGGCTGATAGCCGCGCTAAAACCCTGGGAGGAAGAGGAGATCAAGATAGTAAAAAAGCCTGAGAAAGAAAAGACAGAAGAAGAGAAGAAAAGGACGATGCGGGTTTACAGGAATGCGAACCTTGTGCTCTCGCAGGGAAAGACCGCGGCGATTGCGCTTGCATCAAGAGGCATAGGGCCTGAGACTGCTTCACGGGTTATCAGGAAGATGAGGGAGGACGAGGAGGAGTTTTACAGGGATATCCTGATCGCTGAGAGAAATTATGCTAAGACGAAGAGGTTCTGGGATGGGTGAATGCAAAAAGCCTGAAAGCTTTCAGGGCTTTTATCAGGGGAATATATGTAATATCTTTAGTATGGGCTCTATTACTTTGATATAGCAAAAACTATTTTTATAACTACCAAGTAATCTGACTGGGATGTAGATGAATGGATATACAAGATCAGATAGGATTTTAGAGCAGCCTGGAACCAGAAAATTATGCCCTGGTATGAGCATACTAATTATCTTTTTTTTAGTGATTCTATCATCCGGTTGCATTGGCTCTCAAACGTATAATCTGACAATTTTTATGCCTGAGAGCATTGAAGTCCTGATTGGCGAACAGGATGTACTTGAAGTAGGGGTTATGTCACCGGAGGTTGATGCTACGGATATTGTAGTTAGCCTCTCAGTGCCACCAGAAATATCGCTTGTAGACCAGCAATATAGCAAGGAAGTTAAAATATTACCTAAAGATCAAAAAGTTATTATTCCCTTCAATTATAGTGCTTTATCAGACGGGACTTTTAATCTTACCCTTGAGGTCAAAACCAATATCAACACTACAAATTATACTATCACGGTCAATTCTTATGTTCCGGCACCTAAATTGGAGATAGGCGAATTCTGGATTTATAATCAAACAAAAGGAAAAGCTTCAGGGTTACAGGCCAGGGAAGTGACTCATAAGGATACTATAGAAGACAGGGAATATTATGTGATAAAGGAAACATGGGAAGGTGATCTTAATGGAACATATGCCCTATCATATTATTCAGTAGATGATTTCTCATTAAGAATGACAGAATACTATGAAGATGGCTCACTATTGAGAGGTAAGACTATAGAAATGGATCCTCCAGGTTCTAACTTCCCCTTCAAAATCGGAATGAAAGAGACCTGGAGTGGATCGATTACCGGGATAGGTAAGACTGAGATTAATGGTGAGGTAGTTAAAAAAGAAAAAATCACTGTTCCTGGCGGTACTTATACAGGTTATTACCTGCGGAAAAAAATGAGTTACTCAATGGCAACAGGTGTTGGGGAGGGATGGTATGTTCCAGAATTAAATGGATTTGCAAAATACCGGATGTCAACAAATGCGCTGGGAACAACCACTGAAGATGAGCTTGAACTGCTTGAATATGGTAAACTGCCAGCAAAACCCCGCCAGATCCAACCAGATATAAAATTACCTGAAGGGTATAAGTTATATAAAAACGATGAACTAAACTTCCGTATTGCATACCCTAAAAATTGGGACTTTAGTTCTACAGAGGATAGATACGGCTCATCTTTTGAATTTAGTGATGGTTCTATTTATACCGTTCAAGTGGTTGTTGAATCTGTGGGTAAGCTTAACTTAGCGGAGTATCGTGAAACTCGCCTGGAGTATCTTAAAAAACTCGTACCTGGATTAAAAATCTCAGAGGAAAAAAATGTGACAATAAACGGAAGGGATGGGTTAGAATGGGTATACGAATATCCTCCTATAGGCTTTAAAGCAAAACAGGTCATTTTTGTAGTGGATGGAAAAGGTTACACTATCAGCGGATATTCTCTTGGCACAGTTTATAACTCATATAAGCCCATGTTTGATAATATAGTAAATTCGTTTTTTATAAAAGGAAGTCCTAATAAGTATATTCTATCATGATCGATAATTCAATTATTATCAATGAACTCCCTGTTTACACCCTTATTGAGAGAAAGTGAGCATGAATATAAGAAAATTATTATTAATACTTCTTTTGATATTGGTTTTGTTTAGCTTTGTTTCAGTCTACGAAAAATTTGAGCAAAAGAATAGGATTATACAAGAATTCACTGAGCGCTCAGATGAGCAACAAAAACAGATACTGGATTTGAAAAATAGCCTTATAGATTTAGAATCAAAGCTAAATCTCTCTGAAGCAAAATTGAGCGAGGAGAGAGCGCAGAAAGAGACATTTGTTCAAGAACTCTTTGAACTGAAAAAAACCGCAAAAAGCAACTATGCTATCATAGGGGTAGATTCACAGGGCAAGGGCGCAGTTATTCCATTAGAGGTCATAATTAAAAGTGGCAACGGCAGTCTATTTGTGGATGTGGCCAATGTTCTTTTCGATGAGACCCTGCAATCCTCTGTCCAGACTGCGGTCAAAGTTGCCAGTAAAATAACTAAAATCAACCCTAAAGAAAAGGATATTCTAATCGTCATACATGCCCCTGTGAGCAGTGAGAGATCTGAGATTGGCGGGGGCAGCGGCGGTGCAGCAATGACTATTGCAATCATAGCCGCAATAGAAGGACGTAACATCAGCAAAGATGTACTAATTACAGGAACTATTGAGGAATATCATACTATAGGAAAAGTGGGCGCTGTAAAAGAAAAAGGGATGGCTGCAAAAGAATTTGGGGCAAAAAAGTTTATTGTTCCTATCGGGCAGAACGTGAGCATTCAAGATCTGGAGGTTAAAGAAGTGTTTCTGATCGATGATGCACTGAAATATATTATTCCTGATAGCTCGTAAATATCCCTGGCATATATAAACCCGGATGGAAGATAGTTTTTTATCTTTAACAGATATGAATAACGAGTTATGCAAGCCGAAGAATACGATAAAGTCAGAATAGAGAGCGAAGGTGTCAGTTATGAAGGAACCCTGATGCCTTCACAGACGGATAAAGTCGTTTTAAAGTTAAAAAATGGCTATAATATCGGGATAAAGCGTGAATCCGCATCTATAACTCTGCTTGAGAAGAAAGAAGAAAAAATCCCTAAACCCGTTTTAATACCCGTTAAAAAGCAAAAAGATCTGCCCAGTATCTCCATACTCTCAACAGGCGGCACGATTGCCAGCAGGATAGATTACCGCACAGGGGCAGTCACATCACAGTTCTCAGCAGAGGACATCCTGAGCGCAATACCCCAACTTGAGGGAATAGCAAATTACAACTGCCGTATGATCTACAATATCTTGAGTGAGAATATGCGCCCCTCCTACTGGGTTGAGCTTGCACGCGCCGTACACGAGGAAATAAAGAACGGCGCAGACGGTATCATCATCACACACGGCACTGATACTATGACATATACGGCTGCTGCGCTGTCGTTCATGATCAAAACCCCGGTTCCTATCGTCCTTGTCGGTTCCCAGAGAAGCGCGGACAGGCCCAGCAGCGATAATGCCATGAACGCGGTCTGTGCTGCTGCTGTTGCAACAAGCGATATCGCCGAGATTTGCGTGGTGATGCACGGCTCAACAAGTGACGATTTCTGCTATATACACAGGGGAACCAGAGTTCGGAAGATGCATACCTCAAGGCGCGACGCCTTCCAGTCGATAAACTCAGGACCAATTGGACACGTTGAGTATCCCTCCCGCGAGATAAAAACAATATCTACATACGCAAGGCAGGGAGAGAATAAGCTTGCTCTTCATGATAAGCTTGAACCAAAGTGCGCATTGATAAAATACGCCGCAGGAGCAAGTGGCGAATCCCTATTATTCCATTCAGGCTCAGGATATAAAGGTATCGTGATAGAAGGCACAGGTCTTGGCCATGTATCAACTGAATGGGTTCCTCTTATCAGGAATGCCACAGATGCCGGGATACCTGTTGTCATGACATCGCAGTGCATCAACGGCAGGGTATGCGACCGTGTGTATGACACGGGAAGGGATATATTAAAAGCAGGTGCAATCGAAGGTGAGGATATGCTGCCTGAAGTAGCTCTTGTGAAACTGATGTGGGTACTGGGTCAGACATCCGATCTTGAAAAAGTGAGAGAGCTGATGCACACCAGTATAGCAGGTGAGATCATGCAGAGCATATCCCTATGATAATTAACATAATTATGGTGATAATGATAATAATTATAAACATCAAATAATATATGCGTAAATATTAAATACTTGTAAAACCATCATTATCAATGTAGTAGGATCAGGTATCTAACGCCTTTAGTACCCTCAGTCTCCTTCGACCCATCGTTTTAATTAGATACCTGATCACTACTCCTATTTTCCAGGGCTTATTGTTTAGATTTCTCTAAAACTCTAATATTATCTATCCTGGTGAACGGATAATTGCCTGTCTCATCCTTCTCAGCAGATTTAACCATATCCCAGACTGTCAGCAGTGCTACACTGACACCATGAAGCGCTTCCATCTCAACCCCGGTTTGTCCTGTTGATTTGACTTCAACTGTTGCTTTGATGATATCAATGCCGACATCAAATCTAACATCAATACTTGTTATCGGTATCGTATGGCACATGGGGATAACGAACGATGTATGCTTGACTGCCATAATAGCAGCGATACGTGCAGTCTCAAGTACCTCACCTTTCTCAATCTGCCTGTTCTTTATAGCCTCCAGGGTCCTTGGTTTTAACTGTATCTCTCCCATAGCGACCGCTCGTCTTACAGAATCGGGCTTACTGCTGATATCAACCATCCTTGCCCTGTCATCCTGGATATGCGAAAACATATTCAATCTATCCTTATCTTTTTTCTTTCTTCAAAATCCAGGAGTAGCTCATTCAGTTTCTCTGATAACTCCCTTGCTTCATTTAGTTTTAGTCTTACAACCATCTCATCTTCATCGTATCTAATTACGATTCGTATTCTATTGCGTTCTATATCAGCCAGAATCTCTCTCATACATTACCTCCGTTATATAATCAATAACGTCCGTAGCCAGAAGACCGTATCCGAATTCTTCAAAAGCCATATCACCTGCTGCCCCGTTAATAAAAGCCGCTGCGCTCGCTGCCTCAAGGGCATCGTGCTTTGCAAATAGAGCGCCTGTCAAACCTGCAAGCACATCTCCAGTCCCGCCCACGGTCATACCTGCGTTTCCTGTTCTGCTGGCGCGAACTTCGCTACCGTCCGAGATAATATCAATAACGCCTTTTAATAAGACTGTGACGTTATTATCCCGGGCAAAATTTTTGATAAAACTAATCTTTTCTTTTTCATCTTCTGGCACATCAGCGCCGGATAAGCGCTTCATTTCACCTGCATGAGGGGTAATGATGATATTCTTATGCAGCAGAGGACGCAGGAAAGGCCCGAGCGCATCAGCATCTATCACAGCCTTCCTGCACAGTGGAACTATCTTTGTGACAGCACGGATAGTATCCTCTGCTGTTCCAAGACCCATGCCAATGACCACAACATCATGTCTTCTGATCAGATCTGAGATAAGCGGGATATCGTTCTCTACAAGCCTATCGCCTGAAAGCTGGCGAACAATAAGATTGGGTGAGAACGAGGCAATTATGCCAGAGACGTTTTCTGGCGTAGCCACCGTGACAATATCCGCACCCGCACGCAGCGCTCCCATGGCGCACAGCGCAGGCGCGCCTGAGTATGCCCCGCCGCCTATGATCAGTACCCTGCCTGCGTCGCCTTTATGGCTTGAGGGGGCCCGCCTCAGGAACGGCTGTATATCCCCTGGCCCGACAAAGAGCTCTGCTTCTCGGGGAATACCAATATCAACGACCTGGATCTCACCTGTGTATTTACCAGCACCGCCTGCAAGCAGGCCCACTTTCATCCTATGGAATGTCAGGGTCAGATCCGCCCTGACAGATTTCTCAAACTCTCCTCCATCAGGATCAAAACCTGAGGGTACATCAACTGATACAATCTGGGAGCCTGATTCGTTAATAATGTCTATTGCAGTTGATTCAGGTTCAGATATTTTTCCTTTTATACCTGTTCCAAAGATCCCGTCTATGATGATATCTGCGTTCTTTACCAGCGATGTATCTAACATTGTTGAATCTGTGATCTGGATCAGGGGTATTGATGTCTTCTCAAGTATATTCCAGTTATGCCTTGCCTCCTGTGTTTTAATGCCCTCTTTTCTGCCAATAAGTATGACCGTGGTATCATAATCACACAGGTGCCGCGCAGCTACGAAGGCATCTCCCCCGTTATTCCCGCGGCCTGCTATGATCACGATCCTGCCTGATGTTATCCTTTTTTTTATGGCATGGGCGACAGCAGCCCCGGCATTTTCCATGAGCTGAAGCCTTTTTATACCAAGATATTCACAATTAGCATCAATTGCCGCCATCCGTGATGAGGTAATTGCTTCCATAATCAAATATAATATCCGTATGCACTTATAATTTATTCAGGGGCCGTTACATTATGTGTTGGTATGATTTTATTTCTTTGCGTACTTTGCGTTCTTCGCGGTTTAATGTGTAGATCGCTCACCGCAAAGTCAGCTATGAACTGTGGTTCATAGATAACAATGAAAAAGACGATTAACAACGAACTCAAAACGAACTTAAACGAACTCATCAGCTCGAGTTCGTATCGAGTTCGGTGCGACAAGAAAGCTATGCTATGAATTGCCAACGAGCTACCCCTTCCATTTGGGGTAATCTTACCGGGATGTGCTTTTGCAGTAATACAGAGGTGCAAAGCTCCTGGGACAATGTGAATACATCTAAAAATCCAATTTAGACAATTTGCTAAGATAAGGATGTCATGGAGAAGTTAAAATG
>NZ_JMIY01000001.1:203741-306392 GCF_000685155.1 Candidatus Methanoperedens nitratireducens | reverse complement strand
GTGAAAGTCGCATGTACCGTTCTTAGAAGAGGAAGGGCGGGAAACCGCTCTTTCTTATTCGAGCGTGCCTCGAAGCACAAGAAAGAAAGTATAACAACAGGACATTTGAAGAGAATGTTACGGCGTGAGCAATAACATTGGTGTCCGCAGGGTTAAAATCCCCCCATTCGGGTCTGCTCCCGAATGAAGAGAAAGGATAGTGCGATATCGTGAGATATTGTGCGGAGTAACCTAATATCGTCAACCACAGCCCTAAACAATATGTGAACCGAAGGTGGCCTCAGCGCGATGCGACATCCCTCGAATTGATGGAAGCTTGAGCAGAATTGTGAACGCTGGGGTGGTTACGGTAGGGAGGGCTGAGAACGCTCTCTTGTGTGACCGAGGGAGGTCTCATAACGTCCTCCTTGAAACTGGAAACAAACCCTACACGTTTCTGGGTCAATGGAATCAGTGGAAAAGATACGAGGTAGGCGAGGTATAACCTGATGGGAAAGCCAGACCAATGCGGTATGAGAAGTCGGACGAACTCATAGTAACAATGAAGGTCAGACCAATGACACACAGAACCTGTCCCGCAGGGTACAGGAGGCGACTGTATGAGGACAAAACATGACCCAGTGAAGGGGTTCTGGTTTGGATAGAGAATGAGGTGAACAGCACGATAACACCAATCGGATTAAAAGAAGATACCAGAAAGGTAAGCACAGCCAAAACGGCAATAAAACGCTCTCTGGTGACAGTATGTGAAGATAGTGGAACAACTGCTGCAAACCAAAACCGATGGAGGAAATAGTGAAAAAGTGGAATCAACAATACCATGATAAATTCAAGGAATTTGCTCTGATACATAAAGTCTGGGAACAAGAGAACCTTGTAAAAGCTTGGGAAAGTGTAAGAGCGAACAAAGGAAGTGCTGGCATAGATGGTGTAACCATTGAACAATTTGAACAGAATTTGCAACAGAACTTAGCTGAAATACAGAGATTACTGAAAGAGAATCGCTATGAACCAGAGCCAGTCAAAAGGGTACTTATCCCAAAAGATAACGGCAAAATGAGACAGCTTGGGATACCCACAGTAAGAGACAGAGTAGTTCAACAAGCGCTAAAGATCATACTTGAACCAATATTTGAAGAAATATTCTTGCCACAGAGCCATGGATATCGACCTAACACCGATGCCCATGCCGCTGTCAGAAAAGCGGAAGCTTTTATTAGAAAAGATTATCGCTGGGCAGTGGATGCCGATATCGTGGGATTCTTCGACCATGTTGACCATCAGATAATGATGGATCTTGTATGTGAAAAGATTGCAGATGGAAGAGTACTTGCCCTGATAGAATCATTTCTGAAAAGCGGAGTAATGAATGAAGGTGTATTTGAGGAGAGCATAGAAGGCACTCCCCAAGGTGGAAACTTAAGTCCACTGCTGTCGAATATTTATCTAAATCACTTTGACAGAAGAATGGGTGAGCAAGGATTTCTGCTCCTTAGATATGCTGATGACATCGTTATTTTCTGCAAGTTCTTATCAGATGCACAGGATGCGTTGAAACGAGCAACAGAGATTCTAGAGGGAGAACTGAAGTTAAAACTCAGTCCTGAAAAGACAAAAATCGTTGCTGCAAAAAGTAAAGGCGTTGAGTTTCTCGGCTTCCGTTTCAATGGACGCTGGAGAAGCCCAAAGGATAAAGCAAAGAAGAAGTTCAAGGAAGAGATCAAACGAAGGACAAGACGGCAGCAGCCTATAAACCTTGAAACGGTAATTCGCCGCATCAATCCCGTAATTCGTGGATGGGGGAACTATTTCAAGGATGGCACAGTAAAAACATTGTACGCTGAACTTGATGGCTATATAAGAGGACGCTTGAGGAGCTTTAAAGCGAAAAGACGTACCTGGAATACTATTCTGTATACACTTCCTGAAACTGAATTGGCTAAAATGGGATTGGTTACTCTTTCTTCATTATTGAATGAATCCGTCTCCTGCAAAGGGAAAAGCCAAACGAAAGCTGCATACGGGAAATCCGTTCGTGCAGTTTGATGAGGAGAGGGAGGTTGAAAGACCTCTCTTTTACTCTACCTACCAGTTAGTTGTTTATATTAGCTCAACCACATCCGAGTCTAAGATGCGATATATATTGAACTTTTTCATACCAGGGCGCAAAGATCGCAAAGCAGAGCTTGATAATAACCGCCTTGCAACTATAAGGGCGCAGGACAGCATACTGATCCTGAGTATTTAAATTATCCAGAACAACCTTGATCGTTTTACCCAGATATATGGTTAGTGATCCGGTCCTAAGAAGTTTTTTAGAATAGTGACATTCGGTCAAAACCGAACATTTTCAGAGGTTTTATTAGGTACGATGCTTGAAAGAATAATAAAAAGCAAGTAAGCTGGTTATCGTTATAGATCAGGGTCCTTATCATTTACGAGTATTTGAGAACTTGACTATAAAAGCATAGTCAAGAATGTATAAGGCTTAGTAATAGAATAAGAGAAAGATTCCAGATAAAAATGTCCCATATAAGCTCTCATCTAAAACGCATAAGAACCATAGCAGATTACCAGTTCGGAAGAGGCGCAGGTGAAGCCCTCTTCCCTGATAGCGTGGAATTCCAGTTCTCTACGACCGGGAGGGTTCGCTCAATCCTGCTTGATAATAACCGCCTTGCAACTATAAGGGCGCAGGACGGCATACTGATCCTGAGTATTACCGGGGCAGGAAAGCTTCATGAATTCATCAAATCTCCTGGGCACAGGGTCGTGGTTAACAGAGAGGCAGCGCCGTTTGTGGCAAAGGGCAAGAATGCTTTTGCCAGACATGTCGTGGCTGTAGATCCTGATATCAGGGCAGGACAGGAGGTACTGGTTGTAGATGAAAGCGATGTTCTATTAGCCACGGGAAAGGCCATGCTCTGCGCTCTTGAGATGCTGGCGTTCAAAAAAGGCATGGCTGTGAGCGTAAGAAGCGGGGTAAAGACGGATAAGAGCGAGATCCTATGATACTATGCTGATTAGCTCACTTAATCTTCCTGCTACACTTTCACCCTGCTCACATTAGATATATAACCCTAAAAGATATTATTCATCGGATGAGTGATGTGGAATATATTAATCACCCTCTTGTAAAATCGAATACTGTCGAGCAGAGGTTATATCAGCTTTCTCTTGCAGGAGAGGCCCTTAAAAAATCAACGCTCATAGTACTTCCAACAGGTCTTGGGAAAACAGTAGTCGCCCTGCTTGTTATGGTCTCACGCCTCCCGAAGGGGAAGGTTCTTATCCTCTCTCCCACAAGACCTCTTGTTGAACAGCATGCTGCTTTTTTCAGGAACGTCCTTAATATATCGCCTGAATCGATTGTGCTATTCACAGGCAGCACACCCTCCCAGAAGCGCGTATCAATGTGGGAGGGCGCCAGGGTTGTAGTCTCGACCCCCCAGGTGATAGAGAACGATCTCCTTGGAAAAAGAATAGACCTTAGAGGTGTATCATGTATAATCTTTGATGAGGCACACAGGGCGGCAGGGAATTACTCATACGTGTACATAGCAGAGAAGTATGCACAGCAGAATCCAGATCTGCTTGTACTGGGAATAACAGCAAGCCCTGGAAGCGACCATGAGAAGATACAGGAGGTATGCGCAAACCTTCATATCAAATCAGTTGAGATGAGGACAGATTCTGATCCTGATGTCAGACCATATATCTTCGATAAGGACATAGAGTGGAGATATGTATCTATTCCTGTAGAGATAAAGGGATTAAAACAGTTGATGGATGATGTTCTGTCCGATAGATTAAATAAACTATGCGAGCTCGGTTTTATCTCACCCTATCAGAAAAAATTATCAAAGATGGATATGCTTGATCTGCAGGCGCGGATGCAGTCGCAGCTCAGTTCATTCCCGGATCAAAAGATATACAAAGGGATATCCCTGCTTGCTGAAATATTCAAGATCAGCCATGCCATTGAGATAGCTGAAACCCAGGGTGTGTCTGCGTTATCCAGATATTTTGAGCGACTTGAGAACGAGGCGAGATCAAAGAATGGAAGTAAAGCAGCCAGGCGCCTCATGGAGGATCTGAGCATCCGCAAGGCAGTGCATCATCTTGCAGGATGTGATAGCAACAACCCTAAACTGAATGCTGTGAAAGAGATAGTTGGAAAACAGATACTTGAGGCTCCGCAGTCACGGATAATCATTTTTACCAACTACAGGGATACGGCCGAACTTGTTGCAGACTCTCTTAAAGAGGTGGCAGGCATAAGGCCGATCAGGTTTGTGGGACAGGCAAGTAAATACAGGGATACTGGTCTGACCCAGAAGCAGCAGGTAGAGATCATTCAAAAGTTCAAGGACGGTGAGTATAATACCCTTGTCGCTACATCTGTGGCCGAAGAGGGGCTGGATATCCCGGCAACCGACCTTGTGCTGTTTTTTGAACCCATCCCATCAGAGATTAGAAGTATACAGCGAAAAGGAAGGACAGGAAGAAAACATGCCGGACGCGTGGTAATCCTCATGGCAAAAGGATCAAAGGATGAGGCATACCACTGGAGCAGCAACAGGAAAGAAAAGAGCATGTTAAGAACAATGAAAAACCTCAATGATGAGCTTGAGATCCAGCCAAAAACAAAAGAGGAAATAAATCGGCAGCAAAAAAAGTTACCTGATTTCCCGGAACAGGAAATCCATGAGAATATACAGGAACAAAAACCTGATAAAGTCGCTCCCAGGGTCTTTATTGATCAGAGGGAAATCCGCTCTCACGTTGCGCAGGCCCTTGAAAAACTCGGGCTGGATATAGTATTGAGGACGCTTGAGGTCGGGGATTACGTTGTAAGCGACCGGGTGGGCATAGAGAGAAAGACAGTGGAGGATTTCCTGAGCACGCTCATGGACGGGAGAGACCTGTTCGGCCAGATAGGAGATCTTGTGCGCACATTTGAGCGCCCTCTCCTTATAATAGAAGGAGAAGGGCTATACACGGCAAGGCAGGTTAATCCAAACTCCATCCGCGGTGTTCTCACTTCCATAGCTATTGATTTTGGGGTGCCAATAATATTCAGCAGGAACGAGGAGGATACTGCGGCATTGATCAGCACAATAGCCAAAAGAGAGCAGGGTGATACTAAAAAGGAGATAAACCTTCATGGAAAGAGAACTGCCCTTACACTCAAGGAACAGCAGGAGTATGTGATCTCATCCATGCCTGAGATCGGGCCTGTGGTGGCTAAGAATCTGCTCAGGCATTTCGGGAGTATAGAGAGTGTCATGAGAGCATCCCGCGAAGAGCTGATGGAAGTTGAACTTGTCGGGCCAAAAACAGCGGACAGGATAAAGGAAGTGGTGAGCGGGGAGTATAAGGGGTAAAACTATTTAAAATTATAAAATGCGTTATAAAAGTTCAGAATTACCTTTAAGTCTTATAGCAATTATAGTGGACGGATATAAGCCGATGATGGATTGGATTCCAAGGAAGATTCATGAAAGTTCGCAGAACCATCTCTATAGATAAGAGTGACCTTGATGCTTTAAAACCTTTTTTAGACGCAAACGGAAATAATCTTAGTCTGGCCCTGAGACAACTGATTGATGAACACAGACAGAGAATCAATCTGAACAAGATAACAGGTGACCAGAAAAAGTTGATTATTCTCAGGAACCAGATCATCGAAAACAGGATAGCAACACTCGTACCTGTCCCGCTGATCAAATGGCTGCTTAGAATAAACCTGGGCGTGCCCCCTCTGGGTATATTCAGGGTCATAATGGAAAAATATACAAGACTGCTTGGACTGGATAGCCTCTCTATCAATGACTATGTCAAGATGGTCAATACACATGGCGATATATTCGGATACCAGATCAGCCAGCATATAGATGTAAGTCCTGATTCCAAGAGTATCCGTATCACTTTCGAGGCAGAAGATTCTGATCACCTAAGAGGCACGGTCGTTAATTACTCATGCCTGCTTGCCCATCATCCCCTTAGATTGAAGACTAAGAGGGTGATCGAATCACCAAACCTGATCATAATTGATTATGAACAATGCAGCAACGAAGAAGAGGCATACAGATCAGTCGTAAACCATTTCGGGTACAATCAGACGCTTTTTGATGAGATTCAAAACAATATCCAGTTCTGGAGGAATGCGGTCAATATCCTGAAGGCTGATAATTACGAAGATATCATCATAAGCAGGGATATCTTCCATCAACTCCTAATGTCCAGGGATTTTTCTGACCAACTTAACAACCTGATCTCGATCATATATGGTGTATCTGTTGAAAACACCGATTACAAGGATATTATCAGGTTTATAGAAAAGATATGTAATACGAATGGGTTAATCCATAGAATCGAGCAAGACAATAATGAGATTAGGATATATCACAAGTTCAATGACGCAGATATCATTCGCATCGTCAATGACACGATCATCAAGACACTGGAAATATCGGGTCAGCATTTCATGCTAAAGAAAGGGGATAAAATTACGATATTAAGCCAGAGATAGCAGTATAACGTTTATGGAAGTACAGGCATTCGATCAATTAATATATGCCAGGTGCTTCTCAGGTAATACATGCATAAAGTCGGAATCGCGGATACTACATTCTCACGCATCAATATGGGAAAAATAGCAATCGATGAGCTTAAGAAGGGCGCATCCCTGCAGATCGAGCGCTATACTGTTCCCGGAATAAAAGACCTTCCTGTGGCATGCAAGATCCTGATTGAGGAAAAAGGATGCGATATAGTCATAGCTCTTGGCATGCCGGGCTCAAAGCCTATAGATAAGATGTGTGCCCACGAGGCCTCTCAGGGAATAATCCAGGCACAGTTGATCACAAATACACATATTATCGAGGTCTTCGTGCACGAGGATGAGGCAAAAAATGAAGAGGAACTTGCATGGCTTATGGAAAGACGTACGCGTGAGCATGCACAGAATGTAATTAAGCTGTTATTTTATCAGGAGCAACTTCAACGTGAGGCAGGTACGGGTCAAAGGCAGGGTTTTGCTGATATCGGGGCGATACGGCAGTAATATCAAAGATTATTAATAATCGATTATTAATTTAGTATATAGATCCATATGGTTGAACCCATAGTTTTAAGAGATTATATAGAATACAGTCCAGGATCAGTAGTCAGTAAGACACTGAAACAAAACCCCGCAGGCACCATAACATTATTTGCCTTTGATGCAGGGCAGGGGTTGAGCGAGCATTCTGCACCTTTTGATGCTCTGGCATTAGTGATCGACGGAGAAGGGTGCTTTATTATTGATGGTGTAGAGCATAACCTTAAGGCTGATCAGCTAATAATAATGCCCTCCAATGTGCCCCATGCTATCAGAGCTGATCACAAATTCAAAATGCTGCTAATAATGCTGCGGATGTAAATTGTTTTCTTAACGGCATCAACAAAAGGCTTAAGTTAAATAATGTCTTTTAAGAATGTCCTCGATTAAAGAGCCGCCATAACTCAGATGGTAGAGTGCCTGGCTGTTAACCAGGATGTCACAGGTTCGAGCCCTGTTGGCGGCGTCTGAGTTATGATCGTCGCATGATCTTTGGGCCCGTAGCTTAGTCAGGTTAGAGCGCCCGGCTCATAACCGGGCGGTCACCGGTTCAAATCCGGTCGGGCCCATAACTCAAATTTTATAGAAATATCCGCTCCATTGGAGATTACTTCTCTTAAGCTCCTCCATGTTCCTTATGCTCTTCAAGGGTCTCGTGGCCATGTTTTTTCTTGGTAGCTTCACCACCTTTAGACCCACCCTTGTGTCCGATTTCTGAATAGAACTCGCGACCGTGAGTTTCCTTGGTAGCTTCTCCACCCCTGTGTCCTATCTCCGAATAGAACTCATGGCCATGGGTTTCCCTGGTAGCTTCTCCGCCCTTATGGCCAAGTTCCTTATAGCCTTCATGCCCTAACTCCTTTTTTCTCTCTTCTCCTCCCTTCTTCCCGATCTCATGGTAGAACTCATAAGTATAGCCCTTCTCTTTCTCTTCTACCTTCTCTTTTCTCTTTTCTTCTTCTTTTGCCATATTGTACCACTCCCAATTTTGAAATAATTGGAGGCAACCCTGACTATAATGTCCCCTCAGAAATAACAGCAGGTTAGCTCACTGCTGTTGTCATACAGTTACGTTGCCCCTATGAATACTCTATATTTCATTCTATAAGAATATTTTGGCAATCTCATATCCATGCCAGATATCAACCTACTTCTTAAATATCTAAAAATCGGGTTGTATAAGATTATATATTTTGAGGATCAAAACATGCTAATAGAGAGTGAAATAAAACCCATGAATGGGGGGAGGTGAAATGTAATGGCGAGATATATGGACCAGCATCCGATGAGGCCACTTACGCCAGAGCAACTTCAAAAACTTCAAAATGCGCCCACGGACGAATTCGGGGTTAAACACCACGAGATCATTTACAGTGAGAAAGACAACAAAGTATGGTGCGTTCTTGATGCACCTAACAGGGAAGCTATTGAGAAGCATCACGCAAAGGCAAAAGTTAAAACTGACTGGATTTATGAGGTAGAATCCACGCGTGAATGAGATATTAAAGAAACCTTGAAGAAGTGGCAACGTGTCAAAACCGTTCCCTGCTATGGCTTTAGAGTTTGACAGGTAAGTACTTTCTTCATGTAAAGATGGGACAAACCAAACGATATTCAAGAGAGATGAGAATATGGAAGTTATTACAATAGTGGAAGGAAATGTGCCTATTTCTAAGGCAGAAGAATTTGAAACGGCTTACGCATCCCTCAAACAAGAGACACTGTCACCGGGTTTGATAAGATCATACCTGTTAAGAAACAGTAATAATCCAGAAATTTACAGAATTGAAACAGTATGGGAAAGTCGTGAGGCTTTGGAAAAAATGAGAAGAAGTACACAAACACCTAAAGCCATTGAACTATTCCAAAAAATCAAGGCTACACCACATCTAGAAATATATGATATTGTACTTAGCCTCCCTTGATTGGTAAATCTTCAGCTTATCAATATCTTGGACACACTGCGCGTGCCAGAATCACTGAGATGCCTTTACTCTCAAGTTTCTTCTCTAATATATCCTTTATATCTATATTCGCCTGTGGATCTATTATCTCTGTATCTTTGACATAAGAACTCACTAACCCTGTTAGATCAGGAACCTGCTGACCTCCTGTCATTGCAGCTACCTCGTTTTGAAGCACTATCACCAGAAGCTCATGTTTATTGTGGACTGCATTGATAAGCCCTGCAATCCCTGAATGGGCAAGACCAAAATCGCCGATTATCGCAATCCCTTTCCTGCTAAACCCGCAGGCAGTTCCGATAGCAGAACCCAGAGAAAACGCAGCATCAAGAAGAGACAGTGGTGGGGATGAGGTCATTATGGAACACCCGAGGTCGCCTGCAACAGGCACGTTTAACTCTTTTATCGCATTATACAGGGGAATATACGGGCAGTCCTGACATATCTGACGAAGCCCTCTTTCCTTGATGGTCTGCGGTATTATATCGCGTGCTACAGTATCATTATTGATATTCTGTATCGCTTTCTGTATATCCTCAATCTCTATAATTCCGTAGGGCAGGTGACCTGTGAGTTTTCCAAGCACTCTTTTTGTAAGCTGTCTTTCAATAACAGGCTCGGTCTCTTCTACGACAAGAACGCGCTCATGCTCATCCATGAAGCGGTTGACAGTATCCAGGGGCAGGGGATTGATGATGCCAAGTGAGAGGTGGGAGAAGTTATCAGGGATGATGGAATCGACCAGAGATGTAGGAAAACCAGAGGATATTATTCCAGATGCTCCTCTTTTTTTATATGTATTCAAATTCGATCTCCCGGCATACTCACGCATCCTGGGGAAAGATATCCTGTGGAAATTCTGGTGTTTGCCGAACATGGTAAGATGCCATATTTTTTTATCAAGGCACATAGGTTTAGATTTTGACTTTATCTCCCTGGTAATGTTACCTTCGCTTATAAGGAGCCTGTCTGTTAGTCTGATTATCACAGGTGTGCTTACATTTTCTGATAATTCAAATGCCTCCTTGATACTCAGGTAAAGCGCCTCCGGTGTCGGGGGATCGAAAACAGGAACCTCTGCAATAAGTCCGTATAACCGTGAATCCTGCTCGTTCTGGGATTTTTGAACTCCTGGATCATCTCCAGCAATGATCACCAGACCTGCACCTATTGTATGGGTCGCTGATGTCACAAGAGGGTCGGAGAGGACATTCATTCCCACGTGCTTTGTAATCACTGCGCTGCGCTCACCGCATACAGATGAACCAAGTGCAAGCTCAAGTGCCACTTTCTCATTGATCGACCATTCATGCCTGATTCTCTCACCAAGAGCCTCCATGAGAGAGGTTATCGGAAAACCGGGTACACCAGTAACTATTTTTACATCACTGTCAAGAAACGCATAAACCGCTGCATTAAGGCCACTGTTATGCCCTTCTTTTGATAAAACTTTCCTAAGGTTATATACCTCTTTTGATAAAACTTTCTTAAGGTTATATCCCTCTTTTGATAAAACTTTCTTAAAGTTTTTCATATTACTACTGATTCTGAATGTTGCGAGAACCAGGGAAGCGCTGCCAGAGCGCCTATGATGCCCTTGCCATCTATACAGATCTCAACCCCGTTCTCCTTTGCTGTTTTTATTGTAAGTTCTTTTGTTATCATCCTGCTTCTGCAAAGCCTGCTGTACTCAACAAGGGATGCAGCATCAAAATCTGATAATGCAACCATGCCTGTCTCATTTGAAACGCTGTATTTTTCAAGCCCTTTTTTTATCTCCTCAAGTAATCCTTCTGTTGCGCCTTCAACACATGCAAATTCCAGCACTGTTGCCACGCAGTTCTGGGTCTTATCAGGGACAGGATAGAGCTGAACAAGCGTATGCGAGATATACTTATGCTCAATAGAATCAACTGCACTGGCGATATTGTGGGCAAGCGTCCATGTTGCTCCCACCTCTTTTGAATCGGTGTTATCTATTCCCACAAGCACCCTCTCCCTTCTGGGGACAACGATTGTCCCGCTTGCCTGCTTGCCTCCGCCTGATTCTGAGAGCCTGCATCTCAGGACCCCGTTTGCATAAGCCCTGCATGTTGTCGCGCCTACTCCCCCGCCGCCAAGACCGCTGTATGTTATCTCTATCTCTTTACCATTGATAAGGACTGATTCAATGCCTGCAGCCGCGATTGAGGACTGGAGGTTAAGAGTTGATTTCCCGGCCCTGATGAGGTAGCGCATCATGTCCCCGACCGCACGGGTTTTAATAACAAGAGGACTTTTTGAATAATGATAAAGCGCCCATGCTGAGCCACCCAGGCAACTGGAATGCTCCATTATTTCAACAAGCTCATTCTTCTGATCAGCAACTGCGTAGATGCCTTTATAAGGGATTGTATAAGGGTCTGATAGGTACATATTTCCACTGGTTTTAAGTATCTTATCCAATATATTAGCGTTTGTGAAGAAATGATCAACAGATTCATTTGGGTAATGCTGATACTTTTAGTGTCCTTAAGTAATGCTCATGCTCTGGAGGAGGGGGTCACAATCCCTCTTGTGGCAGATCATATTACTGAGGAAGGGGAGGAAGGAATTCTCCTGAGCGCCAGGGTAATAGCCACAAAAGGTACAGGTCATGTTTTTGTGGATACCAGTCCATACACGCAGGTTGATCTGCAGGGCTCTGCAAGGCTTGCGGCTATGGTGGCATCTGATGTTCTTGGGGTCGATCAGAGGACGTATGATTTTTATTATATTATTGATATAAGTTCACCGATCATAGGCGGGCCGTCAGCAGGCGGGGCATTAACAGTAGCTACCATTGCTGCCATAAACAACTGGACACTGAAGCCAGATGTGGTCATGACCGGCATGATAAACCCTGATGAATCAATAGGACCGGTTGGCGGGGTTCCTTTTAAGCTTGAGGCTGCAGCAGAAAAAAACACTACACTTTTTCTGATCCCTGATGGACAGGGCACGGTTACTGTAAAAAGGTCTGTTGGCAGAACAAGGGGCCCGATTACAATATCCGAGCAAAAGGAAGAAACAGTTAATGTAGTTGAGCTTGGAAAGAAACTAAATGTCACTGTTAAGGAAGTGAGTACGATACAGGATGCAGTTTTAGCTTTTACAGGCCATGAGATCAAAAATACACCATATAAGGGCACTATCCTTACCCCGGGTTACCTGAGCCTGCTTGAACCTCTTGCTACCAGCCTGCAGAGAGAAGCAAAAGATATGTACGAAGTAACTTCCTCTCTCGTGCAAAACAGTCAATCCATGAAGCAGGCCAAGGATATACTGGACCGGGCAGATGGTATGTACAGTGATAAGAAATATTATGCAGCGACCTCTCTATACTTTAACTCAATATACTACATGCGATATGTTCAGTGGAATGATGGATACGGTAAAGCATCAGATAAAGAGCAATATCTTACAGAATTGATCGATAGAGTTGAAAAACAGATACAGCGTTCAGAGAACGACCTTGATGATTTTAAATTATATGGTATAAATGACATTGGGGCTGTTGGAGCAGCCGAATCCAGAATTACATCTGCAATAGCAAAACTGGATGAGGCAAAAAAACTCAGTGATACTGATGGAAAGATCTCATCACTTGCTTTTGCAAATGAGAGGGCACGTACTGCGCAGTGGTGGTTGACGCTCTCTGTGCCCGATGGAAGGATCGTACCTGAGGATATATTAAAGGATCGCGCGGGATGGTATTTAAGCCAGGCACAATCAATCAATACCTACACACAGACGCTGCTTCTGGAGAGCGGGGCACATCCAGGCATTATAGGTGATACAGATGAAGACATAGACCACGCCAAGAAAGAGATGATGCGCGGATACTATGCAGGTGCGATATTTGATTCTCTTCAGGCTACAGTGAGATCCAGTACCACAATAGGATTACTCGGCCAGACCGATACCTCTAAAAAAATAGAGCAAAGTGCCATCTCAGCAGAGACAGCAATAAACGATGCGAGAATGGCAGGCATTGAGCCAACGCTTGCGGTGAGTGCATATGAGTATGCTGACACACTGACTGATGCCTACAGCAAGATCTCCCAGTACTCTTATGCAAAAATGGTTGCAAAGACCATGATAGTAATTAATTCTCATTCAGTAGCCACCGATACAACGCCAGTAAAGCCTGCACTTACGCCGTTCATATCAGAGACGCAGATGCCCACTCCAGATGTAACTCCAACTGAAAAGAAGCCAGGAACAAAAATAAGAGTGCCGGCGTTTGAAGCTGCCGTGGCACTGATAGTTATATTATTTGCAAGACGCTTGATTAAGAATTAGATAAGTATGGTTCACAGGGTCTATTTTTCAGTATGTGGTGAGGGCTACGGGCATTCAAGCAGGGATATGGCCATAGCGAATGAACTCACAAGGGCCGGAGCTCTGGTTCTTATGGGAAGCTATGGATATGTGTTAGACCGCTTAAATAAGAGTTTCAATGTTATTGAAGTCGAGCGGGAATTCGAGATGGTGGGAAATCATGGATCTTTTGATCTGAGGGCAACCATATCCAGGAGTAAGAATACTGCGTTTCATATCTCAAGAATTATCCAGGATGAGAAAAAAGCTATGGAGGACTTTAATGCCACATGTGTGGTGGCAGATGGCAGGAGTGCGGCTGTTTTTGCAGCGTTCAAATTAGGGATACCCTGCGTTATTATTACAAATCAGACAAGCATTGCGCCTTTTTTCAATGAATGTACTTTTTTTTTACGTCTTATAGGAAAGCCTGTTGAATTTACGCTCAAGACTATGACTGCACTTGCAGAAGAGGTCCTGATCCCTGATTTCCCTCCTCCCCATACTGTATGTCTTAACACATTAAGTAGAAGCCATCACACCATGAAAAAGCAGCGCTTTATAGGGCCTGCCATATCTGTGAATAATGAGAATGAGCGCCTGAACGCCCCTTATGATATAAAACGTCCCTTTATCCTGACCCTTCTTGGCGGTCATTCCTTCAGGCTTCCGATCTTTGAGGGGATATTGAAGATCGCGGATAGATTTGTGGATCTCAATTTTGTGATCTTCACAGGGTTCAGGAGTGATAAGATCCCTGGAAATGTCAGGGTACTTGAATTTGCCGAGGATATCTCCCCGTATATGCGGGCTGCTGAGCTTATAATAACGCAGGCAGGGCACAGTACTGCCATGGAGATACTGACGCTTGGGAAACCCGCGCTTATTATTCCAGATAAAGGGCAGATCGAGCAGGAAAGCAATGCCGCACGTATGAGAGAACTCGGGATCTGCGAGACCCTTGATTATGCATCCCTTGAGCCTGAACACCTTTTTGAAAAAATTCATACCCTGTTAAGCGATGTGAGATTCAGGGAAAAAGCGGAGCGATATTCTGAAATGGCAAAAAAGATGAAAGGACCTAAAAAAGCAGCAGATATTATCCTTGAGCTATCTGACAGGATACTATGCTATTAGAGAGATTGTAGCAATGAATTTCCTAATATATATTGAATCCATAGATAAATCGGTTTTTCTGAATATTAATCAGAATATCATAAATCCATTTTTTGATATCTTTTTTCCAAGCTTAAGAGAACTCACATATGTTTTCTGGATTCTTCTGATCATTTATTTTTTTATCAGGAAAGAAAGGAAACTGGCATTACTGATGGTAATCGGGATTAGCGCAGGAGCAGCTTTTATCTATCCTGTAAAATATTTCATCGACAGGGCAAGACCATATGATCAAATAGAGTCCACAAGGTTACTGACATCGCCTGAATCTGATCCATCCTTTCCATCAGGGCATGCTGAACTAAGTTTCCTTACTTCTACGGTTGTATCGAAATTCCATCCTGAATATAGCAAATATCTTTACACTTTCTCATCGCTGATAGCTTTGAGCAGAGTGTATGTCGGGGTGCATTTCCCTATGGATATAGTGGGCGGTGTAATCATCGGAATAATTATCGGAAGACTGATACTTGTGCTGGAGCAGAGGAAAGGATATATCTGGAAGGAAAAGATTTAACTAATTATGCTCGCATATTGAGAGGGATCTGCATAAAATAAGGTTAGCATGAGAAATAAGATCATTATTGAGGAAAGAGCACAGTGGTTAATTGAAATGACCTCGGGTTTTTGTGATAAATACCTGGATGAGGACTATAAGCAGTTGTGCGAGAAACTTATTCAAAAGATGGCGCACAAGCGGAATGTACCGTTCCTTTCAGGAAGAATAGAAATCTGGGCAGCCTCAGTTATCTATGCACTTGGCAGTATCAACTTCCTCTTTGACCGAAGTTTCGAACCATATGCAAGTGGCGACGATATCTGTAATTACTTTGGAACATCTAAAAGCACTACATCACAGAAAGCCAAAGCCATAAAAGATATGTTCAAAATGCACCGTTTCGAGGAGGAATTTTCTACAGCTTATATGAAGGAAAGGAATCCATTCTCTAAAATGGTGATGGTTAATGGGTTAATTGCGCCTATAGACTGCCTGCCGCCTGAAATCCAGAAGATTTTAAAAGAGAAATAAACCAAAAGCATTTCCCGCCGTCAGGCGGCGCCTCCCGGGGTCTGGGGCGCGAGCCCCAGCGCATGAAACTATCACAAGAAATAATTTATTATCCTCTGAAATTACCCCCGCTTACAGCAGGGAGTATTGATATCTCATCCGTGCCTTTTACCGGGCTATCAAGACCGCTCAGGTGCCTTATATCCTCGCCGTTCACATACAGATTGACAAAACGCCTTATTTCGCCTTTATCAAGTATACGGCGCTCAAAATCAGCGCCATACTGTTCAACCAGTTTATCCAGTACGACCTTTACTGTCGTATCTCCAAGCTCAAGAACCGTTTCGCGTGTATGGGTTACATTGCTCAATGCAGATGAGAATCTTATTTTTACCATTTTTATCACCTTATATACGTGCAAGATGTACAGCCTCTTGCTGCTTATAAATATTATGTTCGGGCGCAAGGAGATGCTCAAACTCACTCAGCGCGGGTTTAATCACTGGCGGGCGCTGCAGGGACTTAAGAAGCGTGTCCTGTGCTTTAAGGCCGTTTCCTGTAACATAGACCACGACCCGTTCATCACTCTGGATATGGCCGCTTTCAACCAGCTTCTTTAAGCCTGCTACTGTTGTGCCGCCTGCTGGTTCAGTGAATATGCCTTCTGTACGGGCAAGAAGATGTATGGCCTCTATAATCTCATTATCTGTGGGTGAGGCCGCATAACCGCCTGAATCAAGAATGGCACATTTTGCATAATACCCATCAGCAGGGTTGCCTATTGCAAGGCTGTGCGCCACGGTCTCAAAATTCCTTACCGGCACCACATCGCAATTGTTCTGGACCGCGCTTGATATGGGTGAGCAGTTAAGGGGCTGCGAGCCTGATAATCGTATATCTGAGCTGTCAACTAACCCGACCCGTTCAAGCTCTTTATACCCGCGCGAGATTGCACAGAGAAGAGCACCGCTTGCCAGAGGGGCGACGATGTGGTCGGGAACCTGCCAGTTCAATTGCTCAGCCGTTTCGTACGCCAGCGTTTTTGAGCCTTCTGTATAGTAGGGGCGGATATTGATATTCACAAAAGCCCAGTCAGGATGTGAATCAGCTACTTCGCTTGCAAGTCTGTTGGCATCATCATATGTTCCTTCCACTGCTATCACATTTGGGCCGTAGATGAGCATCTGGACGATCTTGCCCATCTCTATTGTTCCAGGTATGAAGATGTATGCAGGCAATCCAGCCTTCGCGGCATGGGCGGCCACGGCTGCTGCAAGGTTGCCTGTACTTGCGCATCCCACTGCCCTGACATCGAATTCGATCGCTTTTGAGATGGCTACTGAGGTAACCCTGTCTTTAAATGAATTGGTCGGGTTCACGGATTCATCCAGTATATAAAGTTCATCCAGTCCCAGTACTGCACCAAGGCGCTTTGCATGATGAAGCTTATTGAAACCAGCGCCAAGATCAACCCGCCTCTCTGACTCAAGCGGCAGAAGGTCGGCATATCTCCATATTGATTTTGGTCCAGATGCGATTTTTTCTTTGTTAATATTATCTGAGATATAATCCCAGTCGTAATTGACCTCAAGAGGTCCAAAGCACTCATAACATGTATTCTGAATAACGGCAGGATATTCAGCACCACATTCCCTGCATTTCAGCCCGATAACATGACTCATTAAACGTCACCAAATCATAATACAACATTACCCTATATAATATTTACCATACAAAGAGATAACTGGGAGTAATAAAACGTACCGGTGAACTGAGAAAGTGACTTATTTAAATCTCCAATACAAATAAGCACTTAATGCTTCGTGTAACTTTTCTTGGGACAGGCGGTACCCTCCCCACGCCAAACCGCAACCCATCTGCAATATTGATCAACAGGGAGGGAGAACTGATGCTGTTTGACTGCGGCGAAGGTACGCAGCAGCAGATGATGCGCGCAAAGACTGGCATGAAGCTAACATCGATTTACATCACGCACTTTCACGCGGATCATTTTCTTGGCATACCAGGGCTTATACAGACGATGTCATTTAACGGCAGGACCGAGCCACTGGATATATACGGCCCAAGATGGGCAAAACAGCTTGTTCGGCTCCTTATCGAGCTTGGTTACTACAGGCTCGGGTTCCATATAGAGGCGCATGAGCTAAAGGATGGGGATATTATTGATAAAGGGCCTTATTTCATCAAGGCGGTCGCCACAGATCACGGTGTTCCCAGCCTTGGCTATGCTCTCGAAGAAAAAAGGCGTATCGGCAGGTTTAACAGGAAGAGAGCTACCGAACTCGGAGTTCCTGTTGGACCTATGTTCTCAAAGCTTCAGAGAGGTGAGCCTGTTGTAATAAACGGCAGGACAATACTGCCCTCGGAAGTGATCGGAGAGAGCAGACCAGGACGGAAGCTCGTTTACAGCGGAGATACCCGGCCGTGTGAATCTATTGAAAAAGCAAGCACTGGAGCAGATCTACTCATTCATGATGGAACGATGACCGGTGAGCTCAAAGACTGGGCACTGCAGACAAAGCACTCAACAGCAGGAGAAGCGGCAGATCTTGCAAAAAAAGCAGGAGTAAAACAACTTGTACTGACACATATAAGCTCAAGGTACTCAGAAAGTACAGAGCCGCTGCTACATGAGGCGAAGGACATATTTGAGAATGTAAGAATCGCACAAGAGTTTACTGAGATAGAGATACCGCTTTCGGATCAGTAAAAGCCATTAAGAGAAAGGCAATTCAAAACTCCTGAATCGCAATAGCATAATTTCAGGCTTGCGACAGAGCTTTCATAACTTCCTCTACGATCATGTCAACCTGCACTTTTTACTCAGACGCTCCAGGACTTCTTTAATCGTTTCAATTGCCAGTTCAAATTGTAGCCTTGGCTCAAAGAATTCCCAGAAAATATTTTTATATGATTCGTGGCCTGTAAACATGTTCCACTGGATCTCATCCAGATGTTGATGCCCTTTTCGCTCATATTTTTTTGCTAAGTCCATATGCGCTATTGATAATACTTCATGAGAGGCAATTATGTTGTTTAGCCTGAATAGCATCCTGCCGTAAATATTTTCGGTAATGAACATTTTCTTGCATAAAGGATAGTAATCTCTCTCAAAAGCTTCTTTAGAAATTCCAGATTCAAATACTGCTTTAACAGCAATCTGCACAGAGTTAAAAGCAGACTCCAATCCATTCTTGTAATACCTTGAGTACCCTGCATCTCCGATTATGAGCAGGCGATCTGCAAAAGGATTTTTTGCATTAGTAACAGGAATCTGTGTACAGCACTGACAGCAGATTTTTGGGTTTTCAGGTAGTATCTTTGTAATTAGTGGACTGGATAAAAAATCGCGAAGGTTCCTTGGTTTAACATTCTTACCAACTATACCAATTGTCAAAAACCGCTTCTTGGGAATCATTATTCCATAATCAATACCTGGGGTTCCGAAAGAGTATATGTGGATCGTGTTTTGAATAAATTCCTCTATATGCTTTTCTCCGCAATCGATTTCCATGAGGCATGCCATTGCGGTTTCAGGAGGCTGATAACCAATCTCCTTGAATTTCTTAATTATCGGGCTTCTTACTCCAAACGCCCCTATCAGCAGATCTACTTTATGACAACCCTGATCATATTTTACTGTAATTTTATCCTCTTTATTCTTCGGAAAAATTACATCTCTCACTGAGCTCTGTACTACTATTGCCCCAGAATTTTTCGCATGCTCCAGTAAAAAGCCGTCAAAACCTCCATTTAGAGGTGAGCAAAAAGGCCCATTTCCACGAAATACCGTTATAATATCATCCAACTTTGTTTTCTTTTCCACGTATAAATTGCCACCTTTTGAAATAAAATAATAGCCATCAATGATCTGCATGATCAGTTCTTTAGGCAGTACTATACCATGTTGTTTCAGCTTTCTATTGAGCCGTTCGTTGATGACACCAACGCAGCCCTTACACCCCTTTGGGCCAGCTTCTGAGAACAATTTGCTGGTGTAGATGGTTACATTAACGTCAATTCCATATTTACGGGCATATTCAATGGCAAATTTAGCAAACAGACTTCCAGCAGGTCCTCCACCTATAATTGCAATCTCAGAGCCGTTAGTGATTAAAAGCTCTTTTTTGTGTCTTGACATGTTTAATAACTTCCTGAAACAGGAATGTCTGAATTTTATTAAGGCTTCTCATGGTTACGGGTAAACCGAGCAGTTCATGAAATGCAATTGGTATGAGTTCCTCTGCGCTGGAATCTTTAGATATTTTAATCTCCAAAATTATTCCTCCTATCATAACGTTTAATAATGATGATATACATATATTTATATATTCCCTTATATAGCAATTTATCTACAAGTATTCAGACTTTCCTTTTCCCAGGGCCTCCGCCCTCTTCTTGATGCCGAGCATCATCTTCCGCATCATGATGAAGTCTAGCTTTTCAAGCACAAGCCATGGCCAGATCTCGGATGGCTGCGCCCTGATGGTGATTGCACGGGTTACCACAAGCAGGGGGCGTTTCACCACATCATCGCCCGGCATTGTACTGTTGACCTCCTCTTGGGTCGCGCCCCACTTAAGATGCCATGGCCGTATAAAGATCAGATATGCTGCTGACACGGCGAATATCATGCCTGCGATCAGATGCCACATTTTCTCAATCCTCCTTATTCAAGGATTTGTTCGGAATTTCTTTTTATAGGTTTTAAAGATACTCCCTCCAGAAAATTTATCAAATCCTGTCTTGTAGGATGTCTTCTTTCTGAATCTGAAATGTAATAAGCTGCAACTGCATTCGCAAGCAAGAGCCTCAAGTCATCAGGTAATCCAATAGCTTCACCAAATATATCACCAGCATTCCATGCATCGCCTGCTCCTGTTAATCTTTTTGGTTGTACACTGAATGTTGGTATCTTTTCTATCTCTCTATCTTTATAGAAAGTTCTTACATAATCTTCTGTATGTAAATCTACTCTCGCCATCTTCCTGAGATAATTTATCGCCCTGCTTAGATTATCTTTCTTCCCATATCTTTTAACTTCATCCTCATTTACACTGAGTATATCAACCAGTCCTTCTGATAGTATCTTTCTAACCATCCTCTCTATCTCTTCTTTTACACTTCCCTCTTTAGGAGATGGATCTCCAGGGTCAAAAAAAGTTTTGCCTTTTTTCTCTTCTTTGACTATACCAAAAACATGCTCTGCAAGTTCTGTGCCTCTCTTATTTAAACCCCAATCTGAGACACATACGATATCTGCTTCTCTAATCAGTTTCTTCTCTTTATCTGTTAAGCATTCTGGCCCGAATTGTGAGAGTGAGCCAGGATCACTGAGCATAACATTTGTTCCTCTGATCTCAATAGCAGTAGTGAAAGCTAACTCACCATCTTTACTTACATATGATAAATCAGCGTCTTTTCCCTCAAAAAAATATTTAAGTAATTTATACCCGATCTCATCTGTCCTTGTGATTAAATATGTGCGGACACCTAAGGACAGAAGGGCTGATGCACAATTTGCGGCTTTACCTCCTCTTAATAGTGTTTGTTTTATAACTATATTTCCCCCTCCATGATCTGCAATGCTCTCAAATTTTTGAATAAATGATTTATAATCATCTTCATATTGAACAAAGCTATCTATACAGAAATGCGGCATGACAACAATTTTAAATTCTTTTGGGGCATTCTTAGCAAGTTTCTCTATAAGCTCTTCTTTTATCACTCTCATATTAGAATCACCCTCATTAGCTTCAATAAGCCTTACTTAATGATTTTGGTAATGAAAATTTAAATACATCAAAAATGTAAACATACTGATATGGGAATTATCACCAATTTCAATAACTGCATAAGCAGGTTAAGGGGGTATAATCTATACATAAACGTAACATAAGCGAAACCGCAACACTGGGTGGAGGATGCTTCTGGTGCCTGGAGGCCATATTCAACGAATTGCGCGGTGTAGAGAAAGTTGTGTCTGGCTACTCAGGCGGCAGTGTGCCCAACCCATCATATCAGGAGGTCTGTACAGGCACCACAGGCCATGCTGAGGTGGTACAGATCACGTTTGATCCTCAAATCATATCGTTCAGAGAGCTCCTGGAGGTCTTCTTTACGATCCATGACCCGACAACGTTAAACCGTCAGGGCCCTGATGTTGGTACACAGTATCGTTCAGTAATCTTCTATCATACACAGGAACAGAAAGCTGTTGCTCAAGAGGTGATAGCCAGGCTTGAGGAGGCAAAGATCTGGGATGCACCTATTGTAACTGAGGTTACACCGCTCACAGCGTTCTACACGGCAGAGGAGTATCACAGAGAGTACTTCGAACGCAACCCTGAGCAGCCGTACTGTCGTATAGTGATCGCGCCAAAGGTAGTCAAGTTTAGAAAGCAATTCCTGGCAAAGCTCAAATCACGACCGCAACAGCAGAACAATTATATCCTTTGACTTAACTAACTTATAAATTGGAGGTGGGGTTATGAAAATAGGTTACCATGCATCTCATGAACAATTCAAACCAGGTGTTTTACTGGAGCTTGCCAGAGCTGCTGAAGCCGCAGGGTTTAATGCAGCGATGTGCTCTGATCATTTTTACCCGTGGAGTGAAAGCCAGGGGGAGAGCGGATTCGCATGGTCATGGCTTGGGGCCGCACTGCAGGCGACCTCTCTGCCCTTCGGAGTGGTCACAGCGCCCGGGCAGAGGTACAATCCTGCAATATTAGCCCAGGCATCAGCCACACTCTTAGAGATGTTCCCTGGCCGTTTCTGGCCTGGATTAGGGAGCGGCGAGCTGCTTAACGAGGCGATCACAGGCGACTGCTGGCCACCTGCATCGGAAAGGAACAAAAGATTACGTGAATCGGCGCAGATCATGCGTGCCCTGTGGGCCGGGGAAAAAGTGACGCACTATGGGCGTGTCGTTGTTGAGGAGGCGAAGCTATACACACGCCCGTCGAATCCACCGCTCCTGATAGGTGCTGCCATATCTCCCGAAACAGCACAGTGGTTGGGGGAATGGGCGGACGGGTTGATAACCATATCCAGGCCAGAGGATGAACTGAAAGAGGTGGTCGAGGCTTTTCACAGTGGCGGAGGTGAGGGGAAGCCGATGTATCTCAAGGTGCAGGTCTCCTATGCCCGTACGGATGAGGAAGCACTGCAGGGAGCATGGGAACAGTGGCGGACTGCCATCCTGGGTAGTTCTGTACTGGCAGACCTTCGCTTCCCTGAGCAATTAGAAGCGGCTGCAAAATACATCAAACCTGAGGATATGTATGATCACGTGCGTATCTCCAGTGACACAGATAAGCATATCGAATGGCTTCGTGACGATATCCGGCTGGGCTTCGAGCATATCTACCTTCACAATGTGAACCGGGGCCAGCAGCTTTTCATTAAGGATTTTGGCGAGCGCGTTCTTCCTGCCCTGGCTGAATTTATGGGGGAATGATGAACGAACTTGAGATCACAGACTTTTTCAGTAAGATTGCAGACCATGTACACGACGTATGGAGAATGCCTGATTACGGTATATGGGAGGTCAGAAGTGAACCACGCCATTTCACCTATTCTAAGGTCATGGCATGGGTTGCGCTTGACCGGGCAGTTCACATCTCAGAACAATATGACCTCCCTGGAGATGTAAAAAAATGGAGCAAAACCAGGGACATAATTCACGAGCAGGTGCTTCTGCATGGTTATAATGTGGAAGTGGGAGCTTTCGTGCGATCATTTGACTCAAAAGAACTGGATGCAGCCAACCTGCGAATCCCGCTGCTTGAGTTCCTTCCCTTTAGTGATCCACGGGTTCAGGGGACTATCGATAATACCATTGAGCAGCTCACGGAAAAAGGATTGGTTTACCGCTACCGCAACGAGGATGGACTGCATGGTGAAGAAGGTGCGTTCGGGCTGTGCACCTTCTGGCTGGTCGATGTTCTGGCCCTATCAAATCGACTTGATGAGGCCAGGGAGATTTTCAGGAATATAGTCAGCCGCGCAAATCATGTCGGGCTGTTCTCAGAGCAGTTTGACACCGATACAGGTGAACTCCTGGGGAATTTTCCCCAGGCTTTCACACATATAGGGCTGATAAACAGCGTCCTCTATCTGGCTTATGCCGGGGGAAGAAGGCTTCCCGAACGTGCGCCGATCGGCACACCCGCCCACCGTATTCATATAGGAAGGGAAGATCACTCATCGCATTTTGTCCCTCATCAATGAAGCTTAAGAAAATTATTTCTCAGCTTTTGCAACCTCATCGAGTATGTTGTTTATACATACGTCACATTCTCTTGCATGTGCAGCGATATCAGCAGACGATACTATTCCCATCAGCCTTCCGCTCTCAACAATAGGAATTCTTCTGCACTTATTTTCCCCTATCATCCGTGAAACATCCTCCAGTTGCATATCAGGGCTGGCTGTAACAGGGTCTCTGGTCATGAATTCGCTCACCTTAGTTCTGGCTGGATCTTTTCCTGCGGCTACTACTTTTGTAGCGATCTGCCTGTCGATCACTATACCCTCAAGATGATCCCTGTCTGCAACAAGAACGGTTCCTACTTTCTCTTCTTGCATCTTTCTAGCTACATCCATTGCCGAAGCTTCAGGGTCTACTGTAATCGGATTTTTTGTCATTATTTCACTAACTTTCATAAAACCACTCCTTACTGAGAAATTGGGTTGATCGAGCAAATAGCTTTTGGTTGAGGTTACTCTGGATAATTTTATCAATCCTCCGCAAGACCAAAATACTAAAGCGACAATTATAAACTGATGATATCCATCGGCGTAATTACAAGAGGAAAATACGGCCGCCGCCTGATCGAGAATATTAAAATCAAAAGCAATTCGGATCTCAGAATATCTTCAGCAGAAATCCCCGAGCTGCTTCCGGATTTTATTGATGATCCACGGGACTTCGTAAGAGCCTTGAACCTTGATAAAAGCGTACTCTCAAGTGATCTCATCATAGTGTATATCCTGCATCCTGATCTAACACCAGAGATCATACGCATCGCAGGAGAATGCGGTGCCAGTGCTGTGATTATAGCAGGCGGTATGTCAGGAGCAGGGGGACACTCTGAGCTGCTCGATCTATCGAACAGATATAACATGAAGATCGAAGTACATGAGATATGCTGCGATCTTGAGAGATGCGGCAATAACACCGTTGATGAGTTTGCTTCATGTTTTGGAAGGCCAGAGGTCAGGATAACTACAAAAGGCGATATCATATCGAATGTTGAAGTAATTCGTGGCGCACCATGCGGGAGCACATGGCATATGGCAGAGGCTCTTGCTGGAACAGGCATAAAGGATGCGCCCGCAAGAGCAGGACTTCTTGTGCAGCAGTACCCGTGCAGGGCTCATCGGGGCACAAGAGGTGGAATACATAGGGCAGCGGAGCTGCATAAGAAAGCATTAGAAACTGCACTGGAGGGGATTAAAGATGGAACAATCGGTATATGAGCAGGCACTCAGGTTCCATGAGTTGCACAAGGGGAAGATAGAGGTAAGAAGCAAGATCAGGATAAGGACAAAAGAAGAACTGAGCCTTGCCTATACACCCGGCGTTGCAGGGCCGTGCCTGAGGATACACTCAAACAGGGATGATGCCTACCGCTATACCCTGAAAGGAAATCTGGTGGCTGTGGTAAGTGACGGCACATCAGTACTTGAACTGGACGATATCGGCCCTTTAGCAGCCATGCCTGTTATGGAAGGGAAAGCGATGCTTTTCAAGATCCTCGCAGGCGTTGATGCATTTCCCCTGTGCCTTGATACGAAGGATGTTGATGAGATCATAAATACAGTAAAGAACATAGCGCCCTCTTTTGGAGGTATCAATCTTGAGGATATAGCTGCTCCACGGTGCTTTGAGATCGAGGCACGCCTGAAAAGATTACTTGATATTCCAGTATTTCATGATGACCAGCATGGGACAGCGGCAGTAATTCTTGCCGGGTCGATCAATGCCTTAAAAATAGTTGGAAAAAAACTCAATGAAATAAAAATCGTTATCAGCGGGGCAGGGGCAGCAGCAACTGCAACTGCCAGGCTGCTGGTAAGCAGGGGGGTCAGGAATATTCTTGTATGCGACTCAAAAGGCATTATTTATAGAGGTAGAAGTGGCTTGAACCCCTATAAAAAAGAGCTTGCAGAGATCACGAATAAGGATAATGAGCATGGAGCACTTTCTGATGCTATGAGAGGGGCGGATGTTTTTATCGGTCTGTCTGTAGGCGGAATAGTTTCTGAGGGCATGGTGCATTCCATGGCAGATAATGCTATTGTTTTCCCGCTTGCAAACCCTGAGCCTGAGATCGCACCTGATAAGGCAGAAAGGGCAGGTGCGCGCATTGTAGCCACAGGACGTTCGGATTGCAAAAACCAGATCAACAATGCCCTTGGTTTTCCAGGGATATTCAGGGGCGTCCTGGATGTTAGGGCCAGGGATATAAACGAGGAGATGAAACTGGCTGCGGCAGATGCGCTGGCATCCCTTGTCGATCACGTCGGGCTGGCAGGGGATACGATCATACCGAGCATTTTTGATCCCAGGGTTGCCCCATCTGTGGCATCTGCCGTGGCGAAGGCTGCTATGGATAGCGGTGCAGCCAGGCTTCACGTTGATCCAGAGCAGGTTGCAGAACACACAAGAGAGCTTGTCAGATCACAATGAAGCTAATAGATTTTCTGATAATACTAAGCGTGGTTCTCAGTTTATATGCATGGGGTACGCCAGGTAACCTTGCTTTCAGTAAGGCTGCCCTTTTACGTGGAGATTATG
The DNA here is from genome assembly GCF_000685155.1 of Candidatus Methanoperedens nitratireducens. Lineage (GTDB taxonomy): Archaea > Halobacteriota > Methanosarcinia > Methanosarcinales > Methanoperedenaceae > Methanoperedens > Methanoperedens nitratireducens. The sequence goes on along the minus strand of NZ_JMIY01000001.1, from coordinate 279,969 downwards.
ATACCCTGGTAACAGGTATTTTCGTACATGCAAATTTTGTTCATCTTATTGGCAATATGCTCTTCCTGTACATATTCGGCCGCATCCTTGAGGAAAAGGTAGGTGCACTGCGTACAGCCACGGTATTCTTTACAGGCGGCGTACTTTCGTTTATCCTGAGCATACCCTTCTATCCTAATGTCAAAATGGTCGGTGCATCTGCTGCCATATTTGCCATTATGGCAGTTGTTCTGCTCGTTCGGCGCCCTGGTTATTCATTTCTGTTCCTCTCACCAATCGGGCCACTGGCTCTCCTGTTTTTTGTATTTAATATAATCGCGATCCAGAACGGAGATATGGGGAATGTCGCCTATGTATCCCATGTAATCGGGTTTATTATCGGGGTGTTCTTTGGAGCAAGGTGGAACAATAAATGGAAGGAGAGCCTGATGTACACTGTTTTGCTGCTTGCTGCGTATATTGCGCTATTCCATTCCTTGAGAGCATTGTTTAATCTATGATTAAATCAATCCATAATCTGGTTACCCCTATTCTATGTCACTATCCGAAATAATAATCCAGAAGATCCAGAAGAACGGCCCGATCTCCTTTCGTGATTTTATGGAAATAGCCCTGTATTACCCGGGGCTTGGATACTATACTTCAGAGGGAGATAAGATCGGGAAAAGAGGGGATTACTATACGAGTCCAGATATAACTCCTGTCTTCGGTGAAATGATCGGCAGGCAGCTTGAGGAGATGCGGCAGATCCTGGGTGAAAAAAGGTTCACGGTTGTGGAGATGGGAGCAGGCACAGGTTTGCTCTCTCAGGATATCCTCACCTATCTTAAAAGAAATAAAGAGTTATATGATAACCTTGATTACTGTATTATCGAGAAAAGCCCTGCAATGCGTAAAGAGCAGAGTAAGCTTCTGGGTGAAGAAGAAAAAATAAGCTGGTACGATTCTATCAAAGAGCTTTGCGGAATGACAGGCTGCGTGTTCTCCAATGAGCTGGTTGATGCATTCCCTGTCCACCAGGTTGTAATGAAAGAGGAACTCATGGAGGTTTTTATTGATTACAGCAGTAAGGAGGGTTTTTTTGAGGTACTGAGATCCGCATCAGGTAAGTTAGAAGATTACCTCGCCGATCTTGGAGTTGTTCTGCCTCCTGAATACAGGACAGAGATCAACCTTGATGCAATAGAATGGATCCAGGATATCGGCTCTTGCCTCAAAAGAGGATTTGTCATTACTATAGATTACGGCTACCCCTCTTCTGAGCTTTACCAGGATTACAGGAACAGAGGGACGCTTATGTGCTATTATAAGCATATCGCAACTGATAATCCCTACGAGCGCATCGGAGAGCAGGATATCACATCCCATGTAAACTTCTCTGCACTGGCCATGTGGGGCAGGAAAAAAGGATTAGAACCATGTGGTTTTACGGATCAGGCGCATTTCTTACTTGGACTAGGGATCGAAGACTACCTGAGAAGATTACAGGAACGTGATTATACAAAATACCTGAAGAAAATGCTTCAGATAAAAACCCTTATGATGGAGATGGGTGAGACCTTCAAAGTCCTGATACAGAAAAAAGGGGTTAAATGCACGGAACTCTCGGGTCTGAGGTTTCCGTGCCGATGGAAGATTTGAATTTAATCAGGGACTTATAAAGTCGCTCGGTTTTGGCATCTCAAGTTTAAGACCCTTTCTCTGCCGTATACCCATTACGGTTTCAGCAAGCATATTTGCAGGTATGGGCTCAAACCCGAGGAACTCGGTACTCCACATCGCCCTGCCCTCAGTGGCTGAGCGTATGTCGCCTGCAAACCCGAACAACTGTGCAACAGGTGCCTTTGCCTCTATGATTGTCGTGTCACCCTCTGTTTTCATGTCAAGTATAGCGCCGCGCCTTCCCTGGATCTCACGCATTGCGCCCCCCATCTGCTCCTGGGGCACATGGATAAATACCTTCTGGAAAGGCTCAAGAAGCGTTGCTCCTGCCATGAGCATAGCAGCCTGGATAGCCTGTCTTGATGCGGGGATGACCTGTGCTGGCCCCCTGTGGATTGAGTCTTCATGAAGCTTGGCATCCATCAATTTTACCTTCAAGCCCATGACAGGTTCCCTTGATAGCGGCCCTCCCTTAATGACCTCTTCAAAGCCCTCAAGTACTAACTCCATTGTCTCATTCAGGTACTGGATACCCTTTGTCATATCTATGAATATATTATTCTCAGAGATATGGGTAATTCCTTTAGCCTCTTCCTTGCTCATACCAGCCTTCATAAGAATATCCCTGCGCTCTACCTCCTGCTGCTTCATAGAGATCTCACCATTTCTTACGAGTTCAAATATGGCCGGCTGTAGTGGCTCGATCTCGATATAGAACCTGTTATGACGGTTGGGTGATTTCCCTTCCACAGGCCCGGCATGGGCCGAAACGGTCTCCCTGTAAACAACAAGCGGTTTTGATGTAGTGATCTCTACATGTTTATCACGCTGGATCCTATGGGCAACGATCTCAAGATGTAGCTCACCCATTCCTGCTAAAAGATGTTCTCCTGTCTCCTGGTTGATTGTTACTTTAAGTGTCGGGTCTTCCTTTGCGACCTGCCTCAGGACCTCAACGAGCTTGGGGAGATCCTTCATATGTTTTGCTTCTACTGCCACTGTCACTACAGGTTCACTGACATGCCTGATACTCTCAAACGGCACCATGGCCTTATCCGTGGATGCGGTAGAGCCCACAATAGCATCAGCCAGACCCGTTACTGCAACGATATTCCCTGCTGTGATCCTATCGACCTCAATACGCTCAGGGCCCATGAAAAGCCCTACCTGCTGAATCCTGTTCGGGTTCGGCATTCCTGAGATATAAACCTCTTTACCCCGCTCAAGTGTGCCTGAGAAAAGCCTGCCTGTAGCCACTTCTCCTGCATGCGGATCTGTACTGATATCGGTTATCATGAGGGCTACTTTTCCGTTGGGGTCCACATTTGCCATTGATTTTCCGATCTCGCTGCCCTTGTCACCATGCCAGATAACCTTGATTCGTTCTTTCTGAGCCTGAACCGGATTTGGCAGGAATCGTATAACCATATCATTCACAACAGCATGAAGAGGACATCTCTCTGCAAGTTTCTGCTGTTGATCCTCCATGCAGTATTCGATTACTTCCTTAAAACCGATACCTGTCTTTTTCATAAAAGGAACGCTGATAGCCCAGTTGTTGAGTGCTGAACCGAAAGCTACTTTCCCCACAGCAGCATCCAGTCTTAACCCATCATAGCTATCAGGTTTCATACCTTTAATCAATTTATTGATCTTATCAATAACTGCTCCCAGGCGTATCTGCATATCCTGCGGTGTGAGCTTTAATTCCATTATAAGTCTGTCAACCTTGTTAATGAAGAGTATAGGCACTACATTCTCACGTAATGCCTGGCGCAATACGGTCTCGGTCTGCGGCATCGCCCCTTCGACAGCATCTACTACCACAACAGCGCCATCCACTGCCCTCATGGCGCGTGTAACGTCACCACCGAAATCTACGTGGCCAGGGGTATCGATAAGGTTAATAAGGTACTCCTTGCCCTCATACTCGTGCACCATTGAGACGTTGGCTGAATCAATAGTGATTCCACGTTTCTGTTCCTCTTCATCAAAGTCCATGAATAATTGCTCGCCGGCCAGTTCTTTTGAGATCATTCCTGCTCCGGCAAGTAGATTATCAGATAATGTCGTCTTACCATGGTCAATATGCGCAACTATACCTATGTTGCGGATAAATTCTGGTTTATCCATCAGTGTTGTCACACGTTCAACCATTTTCTTTCTTCTGCCCATTATAAATTACCTCTTTTATTGCAAATTTCAGCTTCTTTATTATTCTATCCTATATAAACACTTTGAAAACAGAAAAACATTGCGGGGAATGGATTAAAGGCAGCATAAAATAGCGCAAAAAATTATCCAACTATAGCGAAGTTCTAAAATCGCCGAAATATCCATTAAAAATCAAAGCCGCAGATAAACGCCGATGAACGCGGATTTATTGCTAAGCATCTGAGTTTATTTTGTATATGCTCGTCCCTTCTTTTTCCCAATCAGAGAGATGTTATCAAAAATACAAAAAACCCAACAGCGATAAATTGCCCAGCAACAATAATATTGGATAATTTATTTATCTCTATAACGTTTAAATTATACAGTAACATATAAAGAAATCCATAGCTTGCACTAAAAATACCAATCTTAACCAAAAAAGTATCTACTGTTCCTACCCAATATCCAATAATTAAAATTAATACAAAAGTGAGATTCAGGAAAAAAAGAAGCTTATTTGTGAATGAGATCCCATATATAGCAGGTATTGTTTTTGTACCTACTTCTGAATCACCTTTTAAATCTTTTATATCAAAAAATATCTCATCAATCAGTAATATTGAGAAAATAAAGAAGCTGAGTAAATATATATCCTGTGTAAAGGGTATATTCAGGAACGATGCTGGTATTATTACTGTCACAAAAGCCCATGTAATGGCCACAATAAAATTCTTAAAGAAAAGAATATCTTTCAGACGTATCATTTTTGATTTTAAGGAAATTCTACTGCTGTATAGAAGACCTATCACAAAAGGCACAAGAACCTCCAGGCCATATTTTACACCTTTAATAAAACTAAATACAACTAACAATCCGAAGCCTGCAAATGCAAATGCAAGGAAGTACCTGTTGTACGATTTATTAAATCCGAATTTCTTTGAATCACTTAATGCATCCTCTCTTGTATCTGTCTTCCCGTTGAATGTGTAAATTACAAATATAATAAAAAACGGTACCAATATTACATAATTTACTGGGATTCCGGCGAGCTTGAAAAGAACGTAGCTAAGGCTCATAGCTCCAAGAGAAATATATAAGTTCGAAAATATTAATGAATCAAGAACTTGAAATGTCTTAAGCAAACTTACCAATCCACCTCACTGAAATCCAATAATCTCTTCTGTCATAAAAGAGTATTGCTTTAATTCTCGTATGGGATTGAATTTTTTAAAAGTTGAAAAGTGAAGAAGCTCCAGAGAACGACTATTGATAATACTAATTGTTCCCTATCTTTAGTTTTATGATCGTTAGGTCCATCAAAGATATTCTCAGAATGCACCCAACACCTATTGTTTGAAGTCACCATACCATGTACATGCGCTTGACCCCTCCCTAAGGGCTGTTCTCGCGGGGGCAGGCGCACATTCGCTTTGCGTGCTCCTTTTGGGGTGGGGGGCAGTCATCATAATTACTTTGGTTGCTGTGTCTTGGTTCATATACGGTAATTTATCGTTGATATCAGGGGAGGAGTTATTCAATATATTTAGAAAAGCATTAAATACTAACCTGTATTCTTAAAGTATCGAGGAAAAGGCAACTTATTATATGGCAAGGTCACGGAGAATTAGAGGATTTCAAGTAAAAAGCGAAAGAGTTGAAAAAGAAAAGCTACAGATTGAAAAAGAAAAGTTAAGAATTTCTAATGATTTCAATCAGATAACTCTTGCAATATCCTTATTGGCTGGAACATGGTTCTTTTTATCGAAATTAATTGATTATCTCAACAATAATATACTCACTCAAAATGATTACTTTCAGTCATTAGTTTATTTTGTGTTAATTTTCTTGCTTATAGAACTCTTGACAACGTTTTATTTATATTAATTAAAGGATATTTAGTATCAGGTAAAAATGGGGGTAGAAGGTTAAATAGAATTGCTCAACTTTTATTGAAAAATACTTTTAAATATTCTATTTATTTTTCTTTTTTGATATTTTCTAAGCTTTTATTAGATTTTATTCTCAAAAATCAGCGAGAAAACTTTTTTTTGTCCAGTTCCCAATATGATTTAATTACGACGGCAATAATAGTTTTCTTTTTTTATTTAATGTTTTCTGATTACATTAAAATGCTTATTTCATATATCTATTCATATTTTAGGGAGTTTATAGAGATTATTGTAAAAGTGTCAGAATCTAAGGACTTAGAAGTGTTTCTGGAACAAAAATTGCTGAAACTAAACCAATATGAATTAACGAGCAGATTTTTAACTTATAGTTCTAAAATCTTAAATATACTGATTTTCCGACCATATCTTAGAGAAATAGACCCATATAATAAGATAAGTAAACTTAGAAAAATAGACCAATATAATATAGATAATAAAATAAGTAGGTTTTGTTTCAATATATCTTTTGTTGCTATTATTAGTTTAATATTATCTTTTCCATTGCTTTTTTTTATTAATTCATTCCTAGTGATGCCAACATACTTGTTAAAGGACTCTTATTCAATAGATGTTTTTCCACAATCAAATACTAACTCTGATTTTATAACCTTCATAATAAAAGAAACAGGCTTCCCGTATTACTATATTTATATAACATTATATAAATTCAACGCTACAGATAATCCTAAGCAGTACGTTGATAATATTACAATAAATCGAACTAAAGAAGCTCAATCAAATAATACGTTCATGTTCGGAGAGAATTATGAAGGTATATGGTATTTGAACATTAATACTTCCAATTTACAACCAGGAAATTATATGTTGCATGCTGAAGTTACGAATGAGCTATCTAGAAACAATACTATATTAGGAACTTTCAGAAAACATACTGAAAAATTATTCTACATCGCACCAAATAACACAAAGTGTTTTCTTAATTCAACGCAAGAATTAAAAAATTCTTCGTGCTCCTTTTCTATCTAAAATATCTTAAAATATATATCTTATTTTTACTAAACGTTACTACAATTTATCATAACCCGTATTAAGAACCTATCTGAAAAGTTAAAATCACGGAGAGCACAGAGAACACAGAGAAGTGTTTAAAAAACCTCTGTGCCCTCTGTGTCCTAGTATGAAAAAGTTCAATATATATCGCATCTTAGACCCGTATGTGGTTCAGCTAATATAAACACCAAACTGGTATGAACTTAAACGAACTCGGGCTCATGAGTTCGTTTAAGTTCGTTTTGAGTTCGTTGTTAATCGCCTTTTTAATTGTTATCTATGAACTGTGGTTCATAGCTGACTTTGCGGTGAGTTTACTATATGCTCCATGATAGCTGAGAACCCGCAGCTACAAACACAGCACATGCCACAGCTATTTCGGTAAACCCTTCTCATCAAACCATGTTACGCTCACCCTTCTTGCAACATGAACCAGTCCCAGCATCACAGGCACCTCAATGAGTGGCCCCACGACAGCAGCAAAGGCTACCTTGGAGCCTATCCCGAACACTGCAACAGCCACTGCGATCGCAAGCTCAAAATTATTGCTTGCGGCAGTGAATGCAAGAGTTGTGGAGTGATTATAGGAAAAACCCAGTCTCAGTGACATGAGAAAAGAGATGCCGAACATTATAATGAAATAGAAAATTAATGGAATTGCTATCCTGAGTACATCAAAAGGTAGATCAACAATGTTCTCTCCCTTCAAAGAGAACATGACGATAATAGTAAACAGCAGTCCTATCAGCGCAGTAGGGCCAAGCCTTCTCATAAATACATTATCATACCATTCCCTCCCTCTCCTTTTTAGAAGAACAGACCGCGTTACTATGCCTGCAATGAAGGGGATCCCGAGGTATATGAAAACAGCCTCTGCGACCTGCCATATGGATATATCTACAACTGCGCCGCCCTCCACACCGCCTATCCATGTTGATAATACAGTAATAAATGCGTATGCAAGAACAGAGTAAAGTGCCACCTGAAACAGAGAATTCATCGCAACCAGTACAGCGCACAGGTCATTATCCCCGCCAGCAAGCTGGTTCCAGACAAGGACCATGGCGATACATCGTGCAAGGCCGATTATTATCAGGCCTATACGGTACTCAGGCAGGTCAGGGAGGAATATCCATGCAAGAGCGAACATGAGGACAGGACCGATCACCCAGTTCTGGATAACGGATGCACCCAGGGCTTTCCCCTGCTTCCTCATTCCTGAGAGCTCCTCGTATTTCACACCTGCAAGTGGCGGGTACATCATCCATATAAGGCCGATGGCGATGGGTAAAGAGACCTGCTCAATGCGAACAGCATCCAAGATAGTGGCTATCTGGGGATATAAAGCCCCGAACGTTACACCGCCTGACATGGCAAGAAGAATCCAGAGCGTTAGATATCTGCTAACCCATGAGAGCTTTGTTTCCATTATTATCGCTTATATAACTTTATGAAATAAAACCATATATGTCGATTCAAAAGAATTTGAACTATATATTTGTAAACTCCCTCAGGCTTTTGTCCTGAGCGTTTGATGTTGTTTCATTGTCCAGTGAAAGATAAGATTTAAATCACATGCCGTTATATTGGCGATAGTTCCGGGCCCGTAGCTTAGCCAGGTGGAGCGCTCGGCTGATAACCGAGAGGTCCTGCGTTCAAATCGCAGCGGGCCCATAGATCGGATACAGTTAATTTTAAGTACAATCGTACACAGACCTATCATATGTGGGAGGTTTTAATAATGGTCGATCCGAAGGAAGACTTCAGACGTTTTGAAGAGGAGATGAGTAGAATGTGGGAGGATTTCTGGGAAAGGGAAAGAAGAGGCAGACGTATGCCGCCCCGGGGTGAAGAAGAAGAAAGGAGACTGATGAGAGCTGAATACCGCGAGCCACTTGTGGATGTCTTTGATACAGAGGATGAGGTTATCGTTACCGCTGAGGTGCCAGGTCTTGATAAAGATGATATCAAGGTTTATGCTACCGGGAACAGGCTTGAAATATCCTCAGAAAAAGCGCCAGAAATGGCAGAGAAGGAAAAAGAAGAGAGAGAGGAGAAAGGGAATTATATATACAGGGAGAGAAGTGTCGGAAGATTTTATCGTTCGATTACTTTGCCATCAACCGTGAACCCGGATAAATCAAAGACCTCGTATAAGCATGGAGTTCTTGAAGTAAGACTGCCAAAAACTGAAGTCACAAAGAGAACATCCATAAAGATTGATTAAAAATCAGACTTCTGTGGCATAGCAAATTGCTCATGCCACCTTTTTTATGAAATACAGAAAGGAATATATCTAATATTAAAGAAATAGCTATCTACCATAGAACCCAAGAACCACGCTATTAAAAAGGAGGTGCAAAAAATGAAAAAAATATACATTACAATCGGCATTTGTTTGCTAATTATGGTGATGGCGACCCCTGCTCTGGCACTTAATCCGCAACCAGAACCCCCGTCTGCTGAAAGAGTGTCTGCATCTATAATATATCCACCAAACCCATATATCATATTTGTTCCACAGGTAGCAGTAACAAACTCTCCGTCATTGGAGGAGCCTTTGATGGATAGAAGATAGTTATATTCCCTATCTTTTTTCTACAAACATAGACCAGAGGGAATGTTGAGGCAATCTTAACAAATGCTTACAGGATCAGGCATACACCGGGGAATAATGCCTGAAAGGGTATGGGGCTGGTGAGATTTGAACTCACGATCGACGGGTCTCTCCGAAAACGCCAGGTTTTAGGCGATTAAATCTTTGAGCAGCACGTTCAGTGCTCCAACGGTTCCTCATTGCTTACCGCGTCCGGTTCGCTCGGTAGACCCGTTGCTCATCATAACACCCGGATCATATCCGGTTTTTTCCGCTGGAGCCCGTCGCCATGCCGGACTAGGCCACAGCCCCTGATTCAATCGAGGTCTATCAGAAGATATCGCTATACTATATTTGATTGCTATTAAAACTATTTAATAATCGAATAATAATATTTTTTCTATTTATTTGTGAACTCTTACACCAGGTAATCTATATTTATACCTGTTAATATGAATTAAAGGAATTTTATGAACATACTAAGACGAGGCCGGCTGTCGATAGAACCTGACGAAGATATCATGCGATTCACATCCTCAATGAAGGCAGATCAGAGGATATTCAACGCTGATATTGAAGTGGACAGGGCTCATGTTGTTATGCTAAGAGAGCAGGACATCATCAGTGCTGATGACTGCTCAGCCATCCTCTCTGGCCTGGATAGAATAAAGAGGGAAGGCATCTCTGCCCTTGATACATCCTATGAGGATGTGCATATAGCACTTGAGGCGCGGCTCATAGAACTTGCAGGTGAGGATACTGGGGGCAGGATGCACTCAGCCCGATCAAGGAACGATGAGGTTGCCACATGTATCAGGCTGTCACTTCGCGAGGAACTTATAGACCTCATGGAAGAGGTACATGACCTCATCACAGCCCTCCTCGATACTGCCACCGAGCACCATGAGACGATCATGCCTGGCTACACCCATACCCAGCATGCTCAGCCCACCACACTTGCCCATCATCTCCTTGCCCATGCTAATGCATATATTCGCGATATTGCCAGGATAAAAGGCGCATATGAGCGCACGAACCGGAATCCATTGGGTGCTGCTGCATTTGCTTCAACAGGCTTTCCTGTAAACAGGAAGAGGACAACAGAACTGCTTGGATTCGACTCTGCAATCGAGAACTCCATGGATTCGGTGAGCACGCGCGATTTTATGATCGAGAGCATGAGCTGTTATGCCAATCTCATGATATCTCTTAGCCGTCTTGCAGAAGAGCTTATCCTGTGGAGTTCATCAGAGTTCGATTTTATTGAACTGGATGATCGGTACTCATCCACATCATCCATAATGCCCCAGAAGAAGAACCCTGATATTGCAGAGCTTGTGCGTGCAAAGACAGGGACTGTTATCGGAGCCCTGATGTCTGTGTTGATGATCTGCAAGGCCATTCCGTATAGCTATAACCGCGATCTTCAGGAGGCTACACCCCATCTCTGGCGTGCCACAGATACTGTCAGGTCTTCCGTGCGTATGGCCTGTGGTATTATCAGGACAATGAAAATAAAAAAAGAGAATATGGAACATGCATCTGGTATTGGGTTTATGACTGCCACCGAGCTTGCAGATACCATCGTGAGATCAACAGGCATACCTTTCAGGACCGCACACCATATCGTGGGTTCGAGCGCAAAAGCTGGAAAAGCTCCATCCCTCGCAGATCTTGACCGGCTCTCATCGGAGATCACTGGAAGGAAATTGAGCGATATGGGTCTATCTGAGGAGAACGTTAAAGAGGCCCTTGACCCTGCTGAGAACATCAGGAAACGTGCTGTGACAGGCGGGCCTGCGCCAGAAGAAACAAGGCGCCAGATAGCTGTATTAAAGGAAGGACTTGTTCATATTGAGAATGATATCAAGCTGATTCACAAAAAGATAGATACTGCATCCGGGGAGCTGGAGAGAACCTGTCAGAGATACTCGTGATTGCATTGGAATTCTAAGGGCTGTTGATAATATAGCTATATGCCTGAGAACCCCTAATTATCTATGGGGGATCTGACATTGGATAAGAAGTGGCACGCCCTTGATATAGATAAGATCTTTCAAATCTTGCATTCAGACAGATCAGGCCTGAGACCAGATGATGTTAAAAACCGTCTATCTGAGTATGGCTACAATGAACTGCCTGAGAAAAAGAGGATATCACCTATTCAACTTTTTCTCTCACAATTTAAGAATTATCTGGTTCTGATCCTTATCGTTGCCGCTGTTATCTCGGCCTTTACAGGTGAGACCACGAACGCGTATGTGATACTGATTATTATCTTATTCATCTCACTACTTGGTTTTATCCAGGAGTACAGGGCAGAGAGGGCGATGGAAGCCCTGAAGGAGATGGTTGCACTTGAAGCCAGGGTACTTCGTAACGGCGGGGTGAAAAAAATCCCGATAAGAGAGCTTGTACCAGGTGATGTTATCCTTATTGAGGCAGGTGACAGGATAGCAGCAGATGCAAGAATAATAGAGGCTATCAATCTTGAGACTGTTGAATCAACCTTAACCGGTGAGTCCAATCCTGTACCAAAGAGCACCGGGGTGCTGGGAGAGGATATCCCTGTCGCAGAGCAGAAGAACATGGTCTTTATGGGTACTATTGCAACACGGGGTAACGGCATAGCGATCGTCGTGGGGACTGGAAGCAATACGCAGATAGGCGATATTGCACAGATGATACAGGTCAGGGAAGAAGAGCCACCTCTTAAGATAAAATTTGCCAGGCTTGCCAAACAACTGGCAAAAATTGTTTTGGTTGCCAGCTTTATTATTTTTATAGTAGGGTCACTGCGCGGGCAGGATATTCTTGATATGCTTATAGTTGCTGCAGCTCTTGCGGTTGCTGGCATACCCGAGGCGCTGCCTTTTATAGCCACTGCCACCCTTGCCCTGGGAACCCAGAAAATGGCAAAACGTCGTGCAATCATCAGAAAGCTCCCTGCGGTCGAGACCCTGGGGAGCGCTACGGTCATCTGCTCAGATAAAACAGGCACGATCACAAGAGGTGAGATGACCGTTCGGAGGATATACACCGATGGGATTATAGAGGTAACTGGCAGCGGGTATATTCCAGAGGGTGAGTTCTTAAGAGGCGGTGTAAAGATAGACCCTGTCCTGGATACGCAATTGAGCGAGGTTCTGAAAATCGGCGTATTGTGCAACAATTCATATCTTGAATATAATAATGGATGGCACATAATAGGAGACCCGACAGAGGGAGCTCTGCTTGTAGCTGCAAAAAAAGCAGACGCAAGTCAGCACATCAATGAACAGTACCGGCGCATTGCTGAGCTTCCCTTTGATAGCGAGCGGAAGATGATGAGTACGATCAACTCAACACCTGGTGGCATTGTGGCATTCACAAAAGGTGCACCTGAAGTTGTACTTGGAAGGTGTACCCATATTTATGACGGAGGAGAGATCAGGCCGCTTGATAATGCAGACAGGGACAGGGTCATGGAGATAAACAGGGCGATGGCCGAGGATGCGCTGCGTGTTTTAGCTTTTGCCAGGAGAACTCTTGAGAACGAAGAGTGCAGTGAATACACAACAGCATGTGTGGAGCAAGAGCTTGTTTTCATCGGACTTATGGGTATGATCGATCCCCCAAGAGAGGAAGTGATGGATGCCATTGCTAAATGCAAAAGCGCTGGCATTAAGACCGTGATGATCACAGGCGATAATAAACTCACGGCTACATCGATAGGAAAAACCATAGGGCTACTTGATTACGGAGGGGTACTTGAGGGAAGTGAGATCGAGGGAATGAGCGATGAGGAACTGGCAGAAGCTGCGCAACTGGTCTCTATCTATGCAAGGGCAGCACCCGCACATAAATTGAGGATCATGGATGCCCTGAGGAGGAAGGGGCATATCGTAGCCATGACAGGGGACGGGGTGAATGATGCGCCCGCTCTTAAAAAAGCTGATATCGGCGTGGCTATGGGCATTACAGGAACCGATGTTGCAAAAGAGGCCTCAGACATGGTAATAATGGATGATAATTTTGCAACAATAGTCCACGCAATCGAGGAGGGGCGGAGGATATATGACAATATACGCAAAGGTGCAAGCTATTTACTATCAGTTACTTTCGCTGAGGTTGCAGTTCTATTTCTATCTTTTGTTGTATTGAACTACCCTCTTCCACTTACACCACTTCAGATATTGTATGTCAACTTAGTGACTGAAGAGTTTCCGGCACTTGGTTTATCAGTGGAGCCTGCTTCCCGTGATATAATGTCAAGAAAACCCCGCGATCCAAAAGAGCCGATACTTTCCCGATCAGTACTACTATATACCCTGGCAATGGCATCGATATTCTTCCTTGGTACTTTTGCACTATTTGCATCTACAGGCCCGAAGCAGCCGCAAAACCTTCAGGTGGCACAGACCACTGCATTTGCCACCCTGATTACTTTTGGATTATTCAATGCTCTGAATTGCAGAAATCTAACTGAATCAATATTCAGGATAGGGTTTTTTGCAAACAAAAAACTGCTTCTTGCACTACTTGGCTCTACTATTGCCATGCTTCTTGCTATTTACTGGCAACCAATGCAGAGTATACTTAGAACAGTGCCTCTTGGATTTGACGCATGGATACTGATTATACTGACATCCAGTACCGTTATCATTGCAGCAGAGATACTGAAGAAACTATTTAGAGTTAAAGGTTATATTTCATAGATTAAATTTTAGTTTTGATTTATAATAAGTTTATATAGCACAGAGTCGAACTATTAATTGATGCGTTAAATGAATAACCGGGTTCAAACCCGGGGCGCATTGGCCCGGTTAGAATGCCGGGTATATCGTATAAACAACATGAGAGGGGGTGAGTATAGTGAAAAAGATGTTAATATTGATATTGATGTCACTAATATCTGCTGTACTAGTAACCGCGCTGCCTGCTATGGCTGAAGTAAGCAGCGAAAACGTCGATAATCCTCAGAGCTGTCCGCACGGGCAGATGATGCCTGATATGAAGGGCTGTCCACCAGATCATATGATGCCTGAACACATGAAACCTGGACAGATGATGCCTGGACAAATGATGCCTGGACAAATGATGCCTGGACAAATGATGCCTGGACAAATGATGCCTGGACAGATGATGCCCGGTCATATGATGGTCTGCCCATCTATGGGCGATCATATTGGGAATGTCATGGTTGTTATGGGCTAAAAAAAGCAAAAGTTTAGAGAAAGGCTTGCCTTTTGCCTTTCTCTTCTTTTATTGGACAGATTATCACTGATACTGCTAATCCGTGAAAATCCATGCGCATCCGTGTAATAGATGAAAATAAAAAAGAGGAGGGGCGGTGATTAACCGTTCCGCTCCACTAATATTGATACTCGTAGTGCATATTGCAATTCTCTATCTTGCACCCATCCCCTTTGCTACGATATTCAACAGCTCCGCTTCAATTCCGCAGTAACTTTAACACCAATATGCATTGCTCGAATAGCCATCATCCGGTTTATTTTTCTTCCAGCAGCATAGAAGTTCCAATCAGTTGACCTCATATCTGCTATATTGTAGCCATTAACTTTTATTGTTTCTTTCATATCTCCCTCACATTTAGCCCCATCTTAAATAAGATATATGTGTATTGGGTTTATAAATACATACGTTCCTCTAACATAGAGATAAAAAATATATAATTATGTGAATAGCGGTTCTTGAAACAGTTGATTTTAGAATGTTTCAGTTAAGTAGTATAGTGGGCAGACTATTGGATAGAATAGGAAGGAGATGGTTTCTAAAAAAGTTTTTTTATCTGCCCACTACTTGTTCGTATATATACGAACAAACTATTTATAGATTACGATGCGACAAAACATGTTTTTCTGCATGAAGCAAGAAGTTCAGCCCTTGCGGGGTAGTTCACTTAATAGGTATTTTAACTCCCACCGTGATGGGATTCTTAAGTGGTGCTTTTATCGTTAGAAGACCATTATCGAACCTGGCATCTACATGCTCGGTATCAATGTGGTGAGCCAGGGTATAGCATGCAGCATAGACAAGATCCTCTTTAGGAGCCCGGACGCAGAAGGATTCCTCACCCATCTCAAGATCGATCTTCTCTTTCTGCACGCCAGGGAGTTCTATCTCAATATGGTAGTTCTCTCTGTCGTGGTCCACGCATATCGCCGGAATAACTTCAGGATATTCAGATTTAGCACTTTTAACCATAAAACCTCCACCTCAGTTAAAATACACAAATAACAGATATAAAACTTCCCTACAACATGTTTACTCCCGGTCTATAAACCGGGCTCATCATAGGAAGGTATGGACTTAATAAACTACCATTTGATAGTATTATGCATTACAACATTATGATTAATTAATTCATGGAGTATATTTATAACATCGTCCTTGGGGATTTTAATAAATCTCCTTGAGATGCAGATAACATCTTCCACTTCCACTTTCCCGTAATAACTTAACAATTTTACAATCCGCATAACAGTATTCTTTTGCCTCTCATGTTCCCGTGTCTGGTATGTGCGTATGGCTCGAAGGAAATCTATCCTCCTGAATTCTGGCCAGAAAGGAGCGCAGAAATACGCTGCGCACTCATTTCCATTTGTCTGCCACGGAAGGAAATTGGATAGCCGCTCATCTCCACCAGTCCTGATAATAAGATCTACATACGGTATAGATCCATCTGAGGGATACAGGTTATTGGATATAGTCTCTTCATTGATATCATCTATATGCAGCTCGCCATTTCTGATCTTCAGCGCCATGGCACGTGCAGCATCGACAAGCTCCTGCCTTCCTCCGTAGGCAAGCGCCACATTCAGATACACGCCATCATAGTTTTTTGTTATATCTTCAGCATGTTTTGCAGATGATCGCAGTGCTGGTGGAAGAAGGTCGGTGTTCCCGAGTACTCTGACCCTCATGCGCCGCCTGTGAGTGCGGGCATCTGTGCATATTTTATCGAACTTGATCCCTATAAGCTCAAACAGGTACTTTTTTTCCTGATCGAAACGCTCAAAATTCTCGGTTGAAAAAGCATAAACAGTAAGCTGTTTAACGCCAATATCGAAGCTCCAGTCAAGGACTTTCTCTGTAGTATCCGCACCCTTGAGATGACCGTAGTACCGGGCCAATCTGTACTTACTTGCAAAGCGTCTATTGCCATCCATTATTATTGCAACGTGTGATGGGACTGGATAATCCTTTATTTCCTTGGCAAGTAGAACCTCATAACCTTTATATAGAATTCCAGCAAAACTCAAAATATCACTCCCTCTATTAACTATCAGATAAGTATTAAAATTTACCTGAAATCTCCAAGGCGGCGCTGTTCCTCTGCTTCTTCCATGGGCACAGAGGTGCCTATCTGTCTTAAAATTTTCATGGCTGTTTTAGTGCCGATAATCTTTGCAATTACCCCCGGCTCTGTCTCCCTGAGCGCCTTCATATCCTTTAACCCGGCATCATACAGCTTGCGGGCGCGTACCCTGCCTATGCCCCGTATCTGGATAAGATCAAGAAGCTCAGGATTTGCCCCGTATTCCACGCGTTTTTCAAGCTCATGTACCTTATTCGCCGATGGCCATCTCATGGATATACCAAGCTGTGCCATTGAGTGAACAAGCCACAGCGTAGTTTCAGCAAGAGCCCTTATATCACCCTCACCTATACCGTATTTTTTAACAATATCCTCCTCTTTTTTCTCGTCTATCCAGTCAAGCATAACACATGCGGTCTTAACCTCGGACAGGAACCATTCGTAACTCACCCTGGACTGGTCAGGTATCTGGGTGAACTCCATGCTATGCTCTATGACAAAGTCGTTTATCCATTCATAGTCGTTTGAACGCAGATACAATGGCCGCATATCAGGCGTCATGCATACAAGATGAAGTAGAGTTAGCTCCGTATACCGTGTCTTTTTCTCCTCTATTTTCTCCATACCTTCTATTATTATAGAGGCAGAAAGCGGGTCGATATATAAGCGTGATACCAGCTTACCGAGGTCTGTCGGAACAAGACCATCCCTTTCGTCTATCATCTTTTTACCGACCAGGAAAACCATCACTCTTTCAATTATCACTTTCAAGCTCCATGGTTCCTGCTGGCATGAGTAGAACGTAGAGCCAATGAACTCAAGCAGCTCTTCCATATTTCCTGCAAAACCTGTTGCAATGGTGGAAAGGATGTGTTTTCTCAGTGCATTCTCGCTGCTGAGCTTTGACCAGATTTTTTCAACATCTGCAAGAACATACCTGTGCATGAGCTCATCCAGTTCATTATATGTTTTTGCGATAAGGACAGACTCACCGTAAGGGTCAAGCCTTGGCCGTCCTGCCCTCCCTGCCATCTGTTTGTATTCAAGTACCGGGATGGGAGTAAGACCGAAGTTGGTATCGTATCTACGATAGCCTTTTATTATAACCCGGCGTGCAGGGAGATTGAGCCCTGCTGCGAGTGTTGGGGTTGCGACGATCACTTTTATAATGCCGGCGCGGAATCCATCCTCTATGAGTTTTCGCTGCTCCGGGATAAGGCCTGCATGATGGAATGCGCTGCCGTACTCGACGCATGAGGCAAGCTTTCTTGCAGTATCCACCTCGCTTGATTCGCGGATTTCTGCAGCAATGAATGTTAGCTTTTCTTTTGCTTCATGGGTAATAAGATCCGGTATCGATGCCCCGATGCGCGATGCCAGGCCTTCTGAGTTCCTTCTGCTGCTCTCAAAAACAAGGCACTGCCCGCCTTCTATGATGGTATCGCAAACAAGGGAGATTGCGCTATCCTTATGTCTTTCTTTGATCTCCCTCTGGCCGCTGACGAAATTTATAGTGCTGCCGAAGAAAACACCTTCTTTTAATTCCGTGGGGCGCCAGTTACTCACAACAAGTCTGGCATCCAACCATTTTGCGATCTCATTCGCATTCCCTATGGTGGCTGAGAGTGCAATCATCTGCAGCTTCGGGTTTATACGCATCAATTTTGCAAGTACGATCTCAAGCGTTGGTCCCCTATCAGGAGAATCAATGAGATGTATCTCATCAGCGATTACAGCAGTTATCTTACCCATCCAGCTTGACCTGTTGCGCAGAAGCGAATCCACTTTTTCAGATGTGGCAACAATGATATCATAATTACCGAGCCACTCATCCCTTGAGTCAAAATCGCCTGTCGCAATGCCTGCGGTTATTTCCCTGCCGTCACTCTTTTTTATGCTCTTAAAACTGCAGAAACGCTCGTACTTCTCTGATGCCAGCGCCCGAAGAGGCACTATATAGAGGGCTTTTCCTCCGCAATTTAATATTGATTTTAGCATGGCGAACTCAGAAAGCAGGGTCTTGCCAGAGGCTGTGGGGATCGCTGCCACGATATTCTTATCATCAAGAAGCCCGGCCTCAATAGCATCGGCCTGCGGAGGATAGAGCTCGGTTATGCCTGTATCCCGATAGAATTGAATGGCGCTGTCCGGGAGATTCAAGTCTGAGATTTTCATTCGGGTAGCTAAAGGGAGGGATTGCTTAAAAAGAATTCCTCAAGGTCATGCGAACCCATCCAATAATTAGACGGTAAGACAGTATCGAATGATGATAAAAACCTATCCTACTAATCCAGTAATGCCCTAAATTTCACGACCTATATAAAAACAACAGTCACGGAGTCGGCTATGAACGCTGTTCATAAATGAACATGAAAAAGACGATTAACAACGAACTCAAAACGAACTTAAACGAACTCATAAGCCCGAGTTCGTATCGGGTTCGTACCAGTTCGTTGTTTTATATTAGCTGAACCACATCGGAATCTAAGATGCGATATAGTTGAACTTTTTCATACCAGGCACAGAGGCGCAGAGAAATATTTCAAAAAAGCTCTCTGTGAGCGCAAACTATGCAAGATATTTCAATCCCTCTAAGGTCTGATTTTAACTCTATCGGGTCTGATATTTTGTATGCCTCAAGCCCCAGTTTCAATCCCTCTAAGGTCTGATTTTAACCGAGCTACCGCCAGACACAAGATCACTGGTGTTGCGGTTTCAATCCCTCTAAGGTCTGATTTTAACGTTTGCTCGACCTTGAGGAGCGTTTTAATCTTACAAGTTTCAATCCCTCTAAGGTCTGATTTTAACTCCATACCCGCAGACCGTAAATCATCCCTGATATCTGTTTCAATCCCTCTAAGGTCTGATTTTAACAAAAGAACTTATAAACAGTATCCTGGAATTTGACCTCGTTTCAATCCCTCTAAGGTCTGATTTTAACCACAAATTGGTGGGGATCTCAACGCCATACTTTGTATGTTTCAATCCCTCTAAGGTCTGATTTTAACCTGAAAAAGCGCATCAGTCGCATAGAATGATGTACTGTTTCAATCCCTCTAAGGTCTGATTTTAACGAGAGATTGTTATGCATTAAGGGGGCGAGGTGTACTATGTTTCAATCCCTCTAAGGTCTGATTTTAACCCGCCCAACAATCTTTATGATATCTCTGCTTTCTCTCTGTTTCAATCCCTCTAAGGTCTGATTTTAACTGCTTGCAGGGCAAAACAGGTTTGGAGGCGGCCACTAGTTTCAATCCCTCTAAGGTCTGATTTTAACTGTATCTTAGCATGGTAGCTTAAGGCGGTGCAGACATGTTTCAATCCCTCTAAGGTCTGATTTTAACGTATGCGGGAAAGTTAGGTAACGCTTGTTTTTTCTGGTTTCAATCCCTCTAAGGTCTGATTTTAACCTTTATTTGCAGGAGATCCTAACGCACTAATAATATTGTTTCAATCCCTCTAAGGTCTGATTTTAACAGAAGTTGCATTTTAGCGTGCTGCCCTGCAGCCCCGTTTCAATCCCTCTAAGGTCTGATTTTAACCTGTTCCTGGATCTATGGGACCCAGGCAGGCCCCTAGTTTCAATCCCTCTAAGGTCTGATTTTAACATTTCCGTGCTATCACCTCCTGACCTCTACCATTTCAGTTTCAATCCCTCTAAGGTCTGATTTTAACGCCGTAGTGGCTGGATCACTCGCGGCCCTTAATACCGGTTTCAATCCCTCTAAGGTCTGATTTTAACGAGCTGGTGTACATCTGCGAGCCTGAGTGCTACATCGATCAGAGCCGTTTCAATCCCTCTAAGGTCTGATTTTAACGAAAAAAACAAAGCATGTAAAAAAGAGGTGATTTAAGTTTCAATCCCTCTAAGGTCTGATTTTAACAGTTACCAGGGTTGATATAAGGCGTTTATGGGCTACGTTTCAATCCCTCTAAGGTCTGATTTTAACGCAAGAGCTAACTCCCTCACAGAAAGAGACAATAGACGTTTCAATCCCTCTAAGGTCTGATTTTAACGGGCGGGTATGCGAACGATGTTTGGTACTCATCCGAGTTTCAATCCCTCTAAGGTCTGATTTTAACGGTGAGGGAAGAGGACGAGGGGCTGTGAGGTGAGTAGTTTCAATCCCTCTAAGGTCTGATTTTAACAAAGCCAAATACAATGTGTAAATGAAGCGATAACAAGTTTCAATCCCTCTAAGGTCTGATTTTAACTCCTGTTGCCTTTTCTTCTGCGTCATTTAGCTTTGTAGTTTCAATCCCTCTAAGGTCTGATTTTAACTTACGATCAGTATTGCTGCAATTGTGATGGGGATTTTCGTTTCAATCCCTCTAAGGTCTGATTTTAACTATGACCCGCTCTATGATCTGCCCTGTCAGAATCTGCGTTTCAATCCCTCTAAGGTCTGATTTTAACAGAGCATAGACACAGGCCAGGCGGCCACACTCTCTTATGTTTCAATCCCTCTAAGGTCTGATTTTAACTTCCAGACGCAAGTGATGCAGGCCAGCAGATTCTGACGTTTCAATCCCTCTAAGGTCTGATTTTAACGCCGTTTTTGTTCTGGATATAAATGATTGGTCTGGCGAGTTTCAATCCCTCTAAGGTCTGATTTTAACCGAGCAAATTGGCTTAGGGGCTGCATTCGTCATGATGGTTTCAATCCCTCTAAGGTCTGATTTTAACCCTGTATGCCCTCATGTATGCCGCCCAACAATCCTTAGTTTCAATCCCTCTAAGGTCTGATTTTAACTCCCGCTACCCTTGCCACCCAGGATAGATATAGTCCGCGTTTCAATCCCTCTAAGGTCTGATTTTAACCCAGAAGAGATTAATAAGGGCGGTTTTCACAGCAGTTTCAATCCCTCTAAGGTCTGATTTTAACTGCAAGTTGCAGTAACGTTATGTATGACGGGTAATTGTTTCAATCCCTCTAAGGTCTGATTTTAACAGGTACATCATGTACTATAGTACAGCAAAGCATTTTGTTTCAATCCCTCTAAGGTCTGATTTTAACAAGACAATCGAACTAATGTTGTATATCATCGTAGGATGTTTCAATCCCTCTAAGGTCTGATTTTAACGCTTTAAGCGGGCGAGACCGTCCCTTATACAGCCTGGTTTCAATCCCTCTAAGGTCTGATTTTAACCTCACAAAAAAACTGGGCAATGCCTTATACGGAAAGGTTTCAATCCCTCTAAGGTCTGATTTTAACAGCTGGCACGTCAAACGTATTTGTAGCTTATTTAGAGTTTCAATCCCTCTAAGGTCTGATTTTAACGAGTTTAACAACTAGGTACATAATTGAGGTTAAATATGTTTCAATCCCTCTAAGGTCTGATTTTAACTTTTTATAAGTGCGCTGCTGGCATCTTCGGGGCTTAGTTTCAATCCCTCTAAGGTCTGATTTTAACGCTGCGGTGATTGACATTGTTACACCCTGTAAGATGTACTCAGTTTCAATCCCTCTAAGGTCTGATTTTAACATTCACGGTCTAAATCCTCATCTGTATAATCCCGTATGTTTCAATCCCTCTAAGGTCTGATTTTAACTTCGTTTTTTGTGGCGTCACCCTCGTATAATGCTCGTTTCAATCCCTCTAAGGTCTGATTTTAACGATTCCCCGTCGATGGATCAGTGGACTAAAGAAGAAGTTTCAATCCCTCTAAGGTCTGATTTTAACCCGTTTAAGCTCATTTTGTATTCTTTCGCGTATATCGTTTCAATCCCTCTAAGGTCTGATTTTAACTCAATAGTGTAGGCGCTGTTCAGGAATGGGGTAATTGTTTCAATCCCTCTAAGGTCTGATTTTAACTGTAAGGTCTCACTTTCCAGTAATGGGTGCCCTCTCCCAGTTTCAATCCCTCTAAGGTCTGATTTTAACCAATCGATTTAAGAGCAGGGAGTAGGAGAGGTGACACGTTTCAATCCCTCTAAGGTCTGATTTTAACTTGCCCGCGCTGACAAACTCGAATTGTCCCGCAGTCTGATGTTTCAATCCCTCTAAGGTCTGATTTTAACTCTATGCTTTCTATCATGTCTTTGATTCTCCTTCGAGTTTCAATCCCTCTAAGGTCTGATTTTAACCAAGCAAAATCAATAGCGGAGAGCTTAGCGGGATATTGTTTCAATCCCTCTAAGGTCTGATTTTAACCTGTGCCTGAACAGGTGCGGGTATATGCGCTTGTCTAGTTTCAATCCCTCTAAGGTCTGATTTTAACCGTATGGAGGGATGACATATAGTACAACAAGACAACCGTTTCAATCCCTCTAAGGTCTGATTTTAACTTTCCCCACTCCCAGGAATCCATTCTCCATTTTCTCGTTTCAATCCCTCTAAGGTCTGATTTTAACATGTATATTGATCGTGATCTTCGAAGCGCCGAGATCGGTTTCAATCCCTCTAAGGTCTGATTTTAACCAGATGAATTACAGCACTCTTTAGACAGTCAAGGCCTGTTTCAATCCCTCTAAGGTCTGATTTTAACATATCGGGGCTGTAGCCTGTGCCGCTGCGCCAGAACTGTTTCAATCCCTCTAAGGTCTGATTTTAACATCATAATAAAATGAAATATATGCAATCAAAATACAAGTTTCAATCCCTCTAAGGTCTGATTTTAACTTTGCCTATCAGTACCCTGATGGTGGGAGTAGATTTGTTTCAATCCCTCTAAGGTCTGATTTTAACATTATCATGCTAGAGCTGTACGGACTTATTCTGCTGCGTTTCAATCCCTCTAAGGTCTGATTTTAACAGTTAGCTCGTATAAGCTCTGCAGGTTGTATTAAGGAGTTTCAATCCCTCTAAGGTCTGATTTTAACCAAGCTTTTTTGAGCCCATTTTTGACTTAATTCACTGGTGTTTCTCAAAGCAATTTTATAGGAATCACTATCGTTTTTTCCTCAAATCTTAATCGAACTCATTCCACAAAAACCTTTGGTAAAAAGGAACTTTTTATCGTGGATGTCAGGTTTGGTATTGCCTTTATAAAGATCCACGACTTTTTTGCACGTTTTCGTCAAAATTTGAATACAAAAGCCCCACCGCAAAGCGCGCAAAGTACGCAAAGATTCGGCTGCACTTTGCAGTCTTTGGATTCATGGCGGGGGTTGAGGGCGTGGAGGCGGGGCAGGGGAGCGCACGAAGAAGGGTGGCGATATTCATCCAGAATATTAAGCAAATAAAATTATACCAACCGATTTGCAACTTCATAAATTTTATTTGCTGTGTTTATCAGTTCTTGCGCAGAATCTTCATTATATACATAGCCATAATCTGCCCCTTCACGCATCTTCATCGCATAGCCAAAATCCTGGACAAGACTGTTATCCAGCAAACCATTATCCACAAAGAGAGATTCTATTGCATATTTCAAACATGTATGACTCTTCTCTCTGTAACCTTTACTGAATAAAAGGGCTCTGAATGAATGAAACATGGAGTAATATGCCTGTATTATCGCCCATTTGAAATTACCTTCTTTCATGGACATTTCACTTGATTTTAGATCATTTTCCGCTTCGTTGATTTCTTTTGATATCAGATCATGATCTCGTTCGATTTTTACAACCTTACCTTTGCCGAGACATTGTTCAAACTGATATTTCATTTATGTCTCATGGATTACTTTTCCCATGTTAATCCTTTCGTAAAGTGGTTTGTCTTTTGTCTGGAGGCTCCTGAATTCATATGAATCCATTATAATGGGAGAAATCTTACGGTCGATTTTTTTCTGGCAGCTTTCAACAAGCTCTGAAGCTCTTTTTTTATCATTTGATTCTATGAAAATGTCTATATCGCTCTTTTCTGTATCTTCTCCGGTTGAGCAACTTCCGAATAGTATTATTCTTGAAGATACATCTTTAAGGGGCGGCATCAATGGATTTATTTCCAGAAGCGTGAACAGGATCTTTAACTGCCTGAGAATAAAATTTTCCATGTTTGCCCTGTATATTACAAGTCTGCCCTTATTTTCTTTTACAACAAGCCCCGCTTTTTCCAGTTTTCTCAGGCTCTGGCTTGCAGACCCGAGCCCAATGTTAAGTTTTCTTGATAGCTCGCGGACGTAGTAACCCTCGCGGTACCGTCTGCCGAGATACAGGATTATCTGGAGGGATGGCTTTGAGAATATGTTCATTATTTCGAACATATGTTCATTTATGTGAACTAAGCTATTTAAGGGTTGAGGCAGGGTAGATCATACCTACAGGAGCGCAGAGTCCGCAAAGGCTGCGCTTTGTGATCTTTGGGTTCATGGCGGGGGTTGAGGGCGTGGAGGCGGGGCGGAGGGAGCGTGCGGGAGGGGCGGCGCTGTGTCATAGGGTAAAATGAAGGAGCGGTTTTTCATTGAGTGCAGTGCAGCGCTTGAGTCTATTACTGTGGGGTGGAATTGAGTTTGGGGGTAGAAATATGGGAGATGTTGCTAAAAGAAACTAAATAATTACTGGCGGAGGGGGAGGACAATCAAGGGGCTTTTTAAAGTTGAATCCTTTTTGTTTAGAGTAAGGTATTCTGGTTATCCAATAATATTTCTCTTTTCTGCCAATTTTTTTAGATATGCTTTTGAAACAATATAATTCTCCGTGCTCCTTTTCATCTTGTTTGTACCACCATATAGGAACTTTTGCCTGATTTTCCACAATTAAATTGCGATCATCTTCAGCATAATATTCCCAAGGTATGATATCGATTTTCTGGACTTCATCGCTTCGGATTTGGATTAATCTACCCTTTTCTTCGTCTCCGAAGTTTATTTCTTTAGGTGAATGACCAAAGATGCTGCAATCGTTGAAAACAATCCTTAGAGAGGTTGGTGTAATTAGTTTGTATGACGAATATACTTCATCACATATTTTTTTCAATTTGAAGTATGAACAAGGTCCATCTTCTATAACTTCGAGTGTTTTTTTAAGGAGAATTGAATCATACGGGCTTTTTTTGGGTTTGTCCTGATCAAATTCTTCGGGCAGAAAAATCTTCATTGTATACTCGAAGTCGTTTGAAATCCATGTCTGTCCTTTTCTATTAAGCCTGCCACCGCGCTGTCCCAGAGCATCTCCAGGCGCAAGCTCTGTATACATTATATCGCATGAAATATCAAGACTTATTTCAATAACCTGTGTGGCAACAAGTATAAATGGTCTTAATTTTTCTTTATTTAATCGCTCTAAAATGTCTCTTTCTTTATCTGCACGGTCTTTATAAGTAAACTGAGAATGATGAAGGATTATCCTTTCATGCTCTTCAGACTGGAGCAAATGGGTTATTAATACATCATAAATAGATTTACTTCTTTCAATAGTATTCAGTATGATGAACTGTACCAAACCTTTATGATAATTTTCAATAATCTCATCAATAATTTCTTTGTTTAATGCCTCTTTTGTTACTAACTTTTTCTTTGATATGTCGAGTTTGAAAGGTTCAAAAAACAATCCATCACTGTCGGTATATGGTCCCATATATTCTGAGTTTATTTGTTTTACTTCCTTTACAAAGAAATCAGGTAAAGTACCTGACATTAGTAGATTTGGTATTTTCATTTCTTTTAAAATCTGGAATAAGGTTGCAAGATGATCTAAGGTAGATTTATTGTGGTCATCGAGGTTCTTTTCATAATAATGCACCTCATCGAATACTATAACCGCATTCTGGAGATTACCTAAAGTGAAATCCGCCTGTGAGAATCCATGAACGAAAGAATAAATCAAATGGTCAATCGTTGTAACAGTAATCGGTTTAAAGAATACGTTACCTTTGAAATTTTCTCCTCTGACTTCATCTAAATCTTCGGTAGTTAAGTCTTCATTATCTTCTTTTTCTCTCTCTTTTTCCCCTTTTAACTTTATGAAGCTCTTTCCATGAAATAACCCAACATACTTTTTTCCAGACTCAATTTTTTCTTTTTTTATCTCCCCTTCACCGAATAATTCACAAAATCTTTCCCACATTGCATTGCTTGTAATCTGTGTCGGCATGGCAAAAACAATTTTATTCCTTTGGTATTTTCTCATAGCTTTTAAAGCCCAGATAAGAGCAGTCTCAGTTTTTCCCCTTCCACATGGAGCAAAAAGTAAACTATAAAATGGAACCTCTCCGCAGAGTTTTTCTGGCTCATCCTTCTGATAATCGTAGGGTATGTTTTTACCCAGAACCTTCTCATATAGATTATCAACATACAGTCGTGGAACATATTTAATCGGTTCTTCCATAATAGAATCAAATTCACTATCGCTACCGCTATATCCACTTATAAATTCTGAAAACTCGGCGCTTGAATAATCATCACATGTTTCAAGGATGGAGAATATATAACAGAAAATCGATTTCAACCTCTTTTTCTCTTCAAATGAAGAAGTCTCTCTTATCAAGTTATTGCGAGAATCTCTCAATACTCCCCAGAATTTTCTCGCTTCTGGTAATGATTTAATGTTCAATCCTTCGAATAAAAACCACTTATCAAAACCAAGTTCAATATAGATATCCTTTGAATATTCAACAAATGTGCTTATGTCCTTTTCAAGAAATGCCGGGTTATTAAATCCCTCATCTCCTGCATACAACTGTGAATATAGTTGTGTGTGATGTCCCAATATTGCTGCTTTTTCAATGGGCACGTCAAGAAAACTTGGAAAATCAATCTCGTTTAAAATAAACTGCCCATAAAAAGCATGTGGATATTTCTGAGAAGACCTTCCGTTCCTGATGTTTTCTTGGAATTGCTTTGTCAATTTTCCAATATCGTGAAGATAAACTGTGATAAAGAGGCTTTTTAAGAAGGATTCCTTATTCAACTGCCATCGGTCACAGAATTGTGTGATTATTTCTGAATTATTTTCAATGTATGCCTTGAGGATTTTAAGAGCATCAGTAGTATGGCCCTTTAAAGTTTGAAAGTATTTTGGGGTTTGTAATGGATAGGCTTTCGCGATCATTGTCACCTAAACATCCGTTGACACAGCATCTAAAAAATCAATGCATTTAACCAAAAGTTTAAACTGCGCATTTATGAAATCTATAGGTGATTTTTTAACTGTTGGAGATGAAAACAAATATTCATAACCTAATTTTGCTTTTTCAGAAAATTCCTTAACAGCATCTTCACCCCATTGTTCGGGGTCATGAGAATAATAGTAATTTCGTAGATTTCCAATTATTTTCCAAAACTCATGCGAAAGACATTTTTCATTAATTTTATATGTATTGTTGTTTTTCTTGCAACTGTCTCTGAAAAGAAGACATAAATCCGAAACTAAACTCCTAAATTCATCTTCATTTTGAGATAATTTACCTTTCCACTTAGAGGTTATTCTTAATTGTTTTGATGTTGGAGTAAAAACAATCTTTTTTTCATTAATACTCACGAGTTTTTCGATAATTTCGTCCCAATACTCGATTTCCTTCTTCTGATATATAGGTAATAAATACTGTAATACTTCTATAGTTCGGAGTTCCTTAGTTTCAATGAAAAAAATACTTTGTTTAAATTCTTTAAATCCAATACTAATTAAAATATCCTTTTCTTCATTCTCTAAATTAGAGATAGTATAGAAATTGTAGGAAAGATCCCCATCACTTATTGATGATTCGCCGTCAACAGGTATATCTAATAAATTAAATAGTTTATCTATTTCTATTACCTCATCAACACTATGAGTTACACCAGCCATATATTATCCCCATCAAATCGCCAACATTTAACATCTTCACTTAAGCTCAGAGTATCGCTTTGCGGTATTGATACAGTCTTATATTCCAGTGCAAAATCTTTGCCTTTTTTGAAGAATTTGTAAGGTATGTTCTCTAACAGACAATTTTCATGGACACCTTCGATTACTCCATAAATTTCTTTTGCATTAACTTCTTCGATTTCCACAGGTTTTGATAGTTCAATATCTGCAAGATCATCCGAAGCTCCAATATACAAGGATCTAGCTGGCTGGAATAGCGCATTGTAAATACGATTTATTTTATCATCCTCTCCTGCTATGTATATCTCATAGGATGGCGATACCAGAAATTCTTTGAACATTGGTGACGATGGAAAAATTTTCTGATGCGTTTCACCAGTACCCTTTAGCTTCAGCATTTTTGCCATTTCCCTTGATCTATCTGAAAAGTTGAGCGGTTTTATTCCTATTCTCACCCAATCCTGAACTGAGTAGTCGTCTCTTTTCAAACCTGAAGCATTCGCTATCAATCCCCGGATAGTAGTATAAGGGGGGATCGAATAACTTATTATAAGGCTCGTTGAAGTAGGCTTTCTAAAAGTGGTGAAATACAGTCCTTCGAGTCTGAACTTCAAACCAAGCATCATTCCACCAGATTTATCGCCTCATTAATCACTTCGCTTGGAGTTTTTACCTTGATACCTTTTGCCTCAACTGCTTTTTTCACTTCAGCCTCGTTTTTAACTATGCCAGAAACCATGCCGAATAGTATTTCATCACTGTAGTTTGAAACGTCGTCCAGTATCTCGTTCAACCGCTGGATATTCAGTTCTCTTCCGTTATTAAGTTCAAAAAGTTTCTGTAGTCTATGCGAATATCTGTTTTGTAACGAAATAGCAATTATGTCTGGTGAAAAATCTGTTAAAAGCCGTGCCTGCTTTGAATAATCGGCGATATATCTAATGGCTTCGAGGGTTTTCTTTACTCGCTTCTTTTTCTCAGAAGTATCCACAAAATTTTCTATAGATACGGTTCTTTTACCTTCGTCTACCTTTTCATCGCCGCCAACGCGCACCATATCAATAGAAATCCCTCCTTTGTAGATATTTGTGCCTATCTCAACGTTAACAATATCGCCCTCCATCTTTTTGCCTTCAGAAACTCTATGCCGCCTTGTAAGAAAATCCGTTCCACCACTTGCTGCATTCTCATCAAATGGTAGCAACCCTATTGCTGGCGAAACTTTTACTGGAGAAATCCTTGTTTTAGCACCTTTTCCTTTTTCGGTTGTCATAAACCCAAAAAGATCACACATTATGCATTTCCTTATTTCTCCACATGTTTCCCCTTGACCATCAGAGATGCACATGTACTCTTTATCCTCTAAGCTCCGTCTCATCGATTCTTTGAGATAAAATCTCATCGCTTGCCCGCTTACATATGGGTATTCGATACCATCTTTTTTATATTTCTTAACATCTATTAAGTTGCTCTCGCCTTCGCCGGCATTGAGATTCGTCAAATCCGTTTCTGAAAGCCACACAACATTTAATCCTTTAAGTTCACTCATTTACCACACCTTCCTTTTTTTCCCCGATATAGTCTAATCTAGAAAATTCGACGCAGGAGAAGATCACCAAAGTATTTTTTAGATCCTCAATGAACTTGCTATCAGATTCATGTCTCTCTAATAGTAAAACAATGTCCTCAAGAGCGGGGGGATAAATAAATCCCCTGAATTTATCTTTTTCTTCCACTTTTAATCCCGCTATTCTCCGACTAATCTGTCGCAGTGCATCCAATAAAGCATTTTTATCTTTCGCCTTATCCAACTTATATAAAAGATTTCGATGATTTTTCGAAGCCGCTGCAATTGTTCTACCAGCGGACTTAATAATTTTTAAATTCTCTTCATCTAGTCCCATACCTTTTAATCTCCATATATATATTAAATATTCCAAATTCAGTCTGGTATCATTAGAATAGCCTACATGGCCACCCTTCCTTGGAAGAAGGTTTTTTGCAAAAGAACGAAAATCGTCTCTCAGTATAGATTCTGAGAGATTCTCTCTAATCTCTCCTGTTAAGTCCCAGTCTACTGGAGCGCCTTTCGTATTATCATAGAAGAAAAAAATCTCGGTGATTATCCCTTTGTAGATGCTTATCTTATCTTCAGAGAGTTCTTTGATAATTAGCAAAATTGATTCTGTAAGATCGATAACATTGAGCTTGATATTTTTAACCGCGCCGAATGGCACTTCCATCATTGCCCATGATTTTCCAATTACCTCTTTCTTGTCAACACCAAAGAAGAATTTCTCATAGAAGCAAAGCAAAGTGCTAAAAGAACCTGATGGATTTTCTGTTTCTTCACTGCCTTCTTTAACCCGTATGTTGCGATATCGCGAACTTTTATTTAGAAGTGAACGATACGAATCTTTGAATTTTGCCAGCCCCTCTAGGCTGTTAAACCGGGGTAAAAACAATGTGGACTTTTCACCAGGGACTGTGCGATAAATTATTCCATCATCTAACCACTCGGAGATTCCTGTTAGATAACAGGTAGGGCAGAGATCCTCAAAGTATTCTTTAAATGAGTAAACCTCACCGTCCTTGTAACTTCTTACCCCACTAAGGCTTTTTATCTTTGTAACAAAGGGATAGGCAGCTTGCTGAAGTTTTTTCATAGGCTTGAAGAATTGTCTTCCGCAGATGATGCAGTTGCGCGTCCCTTCTTTTGAAATCAAGTCAAATATTTCTTTAATAGTTTCGGCAGTGCTTTTTTCATTGTATAATTCTTCCTTAAACGCTACTTTTCCACTGACCTTTGCCCCTTCTTGGATAAGGATATAATCCTTCTTTACCTCTTTCTTTTCACCTAAATTCTTGTCCTCGTTTATCGCAATAAGATTTGATCTTCTGTTTTTCACCGCAATACCAACAGATTCTTTGAATTTATCGAAATCTGTCACAGTTATTATCAGAGAATTGTTGTCAATCTTTACACTGAAACTACTATTCTGTGTCTCTCTCAATATTCTATAGAGCGTCTCAACCGCATTATCCATCCACACGTCATTGAGTATAGGCAGTTTTATCTCCATCACTTCCTCCCTTCCCTCCTCCCCATCCCCCTCTTCGCCTCCCCTATCGCCTCCTCCATGAACGGCGGCGCCCTGGCCGTGCCAGGCAAAAAGCCATGAGAATCAAGATACAGTATCGCTCCGGTGCAATCCATCCGTGCACCAGAGTTAGAGCAGGCCACCGCTGTCATATACCGTTCATCCTCCTTCTGTTCTATCAGATCATTATGCTGATCATG
Organism: Candidatus Methanoperedens nitratireducens; assembly: GCF_000685155.1. Taxonomy (GTDB): domain Archaea; phylum Halobacteriota; class Methanosarcinia; order Methanosarcinales; family Methanoperedenaceae; genus Methanoperedens; species Methanoperedens nitratireducens. The sequence continues at coordinate 248,281 of NZ_JMIY01000001.1, read as the reverse complement.
AGATAGTAGATTCTAACGTTAATTAAACTATTTATCTCTGTTGCTCCCCCTGGAAATCATCTATAGTTAAGTGCTTAAATAACAGTAAGTAAAGAACCGCAGATAAACGCCGATGAACGCAGATAAATGTTTGATAATTTTTGTATATTGACTGCTGCCCGGGGATGAGGATTAATCTGTGCTCGTCTGTAGTTGCATAATCCTGAGGTTGTCCATCAAGCCCATAGCAACCTCTTTTTAAATATCCGATGGTTCCTCCTATCGGCGTCATGCTCGCCGTGACGCATGGACACGTATCAAGGGTTGCGCCCCTTGAGGACGCACACACGTATTGCGAAGCAATACGTGGATACGTAATCGACTGGCGTAACAGTCGACGTGGATGCGCCCTACCGAGGCGCGACTCGGTGCGTTTATCCGCGTTCATCTGCGGTTTATAATTTCCTGAAAGCATCATGGGAAAGAGTTACTGAGACATTGAATAATGCTTAAACTAATGCAAAAGTTATAAGGATTTGGCGGATGGTCCCAGGTCATGCGTAAACTATATATTTTTGTTCGTTCAAATACGAACTAATAGCAAGCAAAAGCAGCTAACTGTAAAATATTAACAACCGTATGAAGATATTGCCTCACCCTCAGATGCATGAGAGCGGATAATGGGCATGGATCATGCAATCTACAGGACTATGGACCCGCGCGCCAGGATACTCCATGGTATCTCAGAGGAACTGGCAGAAAGGACTGGAAATAGGAAATGGTTTGATTTATCTGAGATCTCAGGGCTGTGTACGCATATATATATACGTACCTATAGAGGAACAGAAATAGAACACGGTGAGAGATAATATGAATGGCAAGGTAAATACAGGCAGTAATGGGTCATCTGAAAATAAGAAAAACAAGGACCCTGTGCACCTCTTCTCAAGCTGGTGTAAAAAATGCGGAATCTGCATCGCAATCTGTCCAAAGAAGGTACTTGAGCGTGGTCCTGAGGGCTACCCGTACGCAGCCCGCCCGGAGGACTGCATCCTGTGCGGGATGTGCGATATACACTGTCCGGATTATGCCATAACCCTGAGGAAAAAAGATAAAGATAAAGACAAAGATGAGGAGGCAGAACATGAAGAAGCGAAATGATGTCCTGCTCCAGGGCAATGAAGCCTGCGCACTTGGTGCCCTGGCCGCAGGCATGAGGTTCTATGCAGGATATCCAATCACGCCAAGCACAGAGATCGCTGAACTGCTCTCTATTGAACTGCCGAAGGTCGGCGGGATATTCATCCAGATGGAGGATGAGATCGCCAGCATAGCAGCCATAATAGGTGCAAGCCTGGCAGGGGCGAAGTCAATGACAGCTACAAGCGGGCCTGGTTTCTCGCTGATGCAGGAAAACCTGGGATTTGCCGCTATGGCAGAGGTTCCCTGCGTTGTGGTCAACGTTATGAGAGGAGGCCCAAGCACAGGGATGCCCACAAGGGCAAGCCAGGGGGATGTAATGCAGAGCAGATGGGGCACACACGGGGATCATCCCGCCATCGTATTATCCCCTGGCTCAGTGCTTGAATGTTATACCCTGACAGTTCATGCCTTCAACCTCTCAGAGAAATACCGTACACCTGTGATAGTGCTCATGGACGGTATCATGGGGCATATGTCGGAGAACATCAAGATCCCTGAGAAACTGGAGATCATTAACAGACCAAAACCAACTGTACCCCCTATATGGTACCGTCCGTATGATGATATCCCTGGCGGCGAGATCGTCCCTCTTGTTCCATTCGGCGAAGGGTACAGGTACCATGTGACAGGGCTTGTGCACGATGCACTGGGTTTTCCAACACTTGTCCCTGATGAGGTAAACGCATGTCTTAAGAAGATCATCTACAAGATCAAGAACAACCTGCATGATATCATCAGGATAGAGAAATACCTGCTGGATGATGCCGATATATGCATAGTCGCATATGGCAGTGTGGCAAGATCAGCCAGGGAGGCAGTGAACATGGCAAGGCAGGAGGGTATCAAAGCAGGAATGCTAAGACCGATAACACTGTGGCCTTTTCCCCGCTTCAATCTTGAGGACATCGGCAGGAAGGTGAAGGTGTTCGTGGTACCTGAGATGAACTACGGTCAGGTGTACGGCGAAGTGCTCAAGGCCTGCCATAAAAAGGTTGTGCGTGTCACCAGGGTTGATGGTGAGCTCATAACACCGGATGAGATTATGAAAAAGATAAAAGAGGTCACGATATGATGCGGACTTCAGAGACAGTATATAAATACCTGCGGCCGAACAAGAAATTTCCCCATGTATGGTGCCCTGGCTGCGGTATAGGTATAGTGATGGGCGCACTGGTAAGGGCTATTGATAAGAAAGGGCTTTCCAAGGATGATATCGTACTTGTCAGCGGTATCGGCTGCTCTGGCAGGATGAGTACATACCTTGACTTTAATACACTTCACACTACACACGGGCGGGCGCTGGCGTTCGCCGCAGGCATAAAACTTGCCAGGCCAGAGCTTACCGTTATAGTGGTCATGGGAGACGGCGATGCAACAGCCATAGGTGGCAACCACCTGATACATGCATGCCGCAGGAATATAGATATTACCGCACTTATCATCAACAATAACATATACGGCATGACAGGCGGCCAGTACTCTCCCACTACCCCTATGGATAAAAAGGCAAGTACGGCTCAGTACGGGAATATAGAGAAGCCGTTTGATATCTGCAAGCTGGTGGAGGCATGCGGTGCATCTTTCGTAGCAAGGGGCACGACATACCGCGCCAATATGCTTGACCCTCTAATAGAGAAGGCGATTAGCAGGAGAGGTTTCAGTGTTGTTGAGGCCATGGCCCAGTGCCCTGTCCAGTACGGAAGACGCAACATACAGGGGGGTCCTGTGGATATGCTGCAGTGGTACAGGGACCATGCTGTTCCAGTTGCAGCGTTCAAAGAGATACCGCCCGGTGAGGCTGGTGAGCGTTTTCCCATCGGTGTGATGGTAGACCTGGATGAACCCGGATATATAGATCGATATAAAGAGATCATCAAAAAGGCAGGCGGTGAGGTATAGTGAGATTTAATATCAGTCTCTCTGGCTCAGGAGGCCAGGGTCTGATACTGGCCGGAGTGCTGCTGGCTCAGGCTGCTGTTAAAGATGGAAAGAACGTAACCCTGACAAGCAGCTATGGACCTGAGGCCAGAGGCGGTGCCAGCAGATCAAACCTGGTGATCGATGATGAACCAATCGATTTTCCAATGCCTGGCAGGCTGGATGTATTGCTGACAATGAATCAGGAATCGTGCGATACCTATCTGCCAGAACTGAAGGATGAAGGTATGCTGATCGTAGACTCAAGCCAGGTCATACACCGACCGCCCATGCGGCACTACAGCGTCCCTTTTACAACAATAGCTACCCAGATTGGTGCAGCGGTCACGGCCAATGTGGTAGCACTTGGAACAATCATAGAACTTATAGATATAATCAAACCGTCATGCCTTGAGAAGGCACTTGCAGAACGTATCAGGGAAGATCTGCTGCCAATAAATATAAAAGCAATGAAAAATGGGCTCAGTATGGGCCGAAAATTGAAGAAAAATATCGATAAATATTATACATGCTAAAGGCTCATGAATTCTATCGTCCGTATCTGCCCATAAGTTCGCCTTTTGCAAGTATGTGCCCTTTCATTGCATTCTCAAGATCTGCCCTGGATATTCCTGGAGGCAGGTCAAGCTTTGTGTCCAGGGCGTACACCCTGAAATAATACCTGTGCGGTTTGCCAGGTGGAGGGCATGGTCCACCGTATCCTATCTTCCTGAAGTCCGTAGTTCCCTGCCGGCTTCCATCACTCAACGTCTTGTTTTTTGGTACTGCTTCAGGCAGTCCTTGCGTTTCTGGCGGAACACCATAGAGCACCCAGTGAACGAACGTTCCGCGCGGGGCATCAGGATCGTCCATGATCAACGCAATGCTCTTCGTACCTGCTGGTATTCCGCTCCATGTCAGCGAGGGTGATATATTCCTGTCATCACAGGTGTATTCAGCAGGTATGGTCTCCCCTTCCCCAAACTCCTCTGATGTGATTGATATGTTATCCATGTTATCCCAGGAACTTTTTGTTACATATTGTAGTTATAGTTTTCGAGCCAGGGTAGCGCTAAGAGAAAGGTTTTTAAAGCAATACCGATATGACAATCTCAATATGAAAAGGTGGGAGAATATGCCAAAAGTAGTTATAGTATATCTCAGTACATCAGGTAATACAAAGGCTATGGCAGATGCCATAGCAGAAGGAGTCAGGTCAAGGAATGTTGAAGCTCTGGCCGTAAATTTTCATGAAGCAGATATAGAAGATCTCAGATCTGCTGATGCCATTGCCATAGGCTCTTCGACTTTCTATTATAAGATGCTGCCTCCTATGGAGAAATTTATAGAAAACCTTGCCAGAGAAGATGTAAAAGAAAAGATAGGGGCAGCTTTCGGCTCCTATGGGTGGAGCGGTGAGGCGCCTGTGATGATCGCAGAGAAGATGCGTGAGATCGGTATGAAAGTCATTGACCCTGTACTGCGTATCCAGTACACCCCTACTGATAAAGACCTTGAGGAATGCAAACGACTGGGAAAGGATATTGCAATCAGACTAAAAGCTAAGTAGGAAAATACAGGGGCTAACCAAAATTATATCTACCATGCAGTAGAACCAACTGATAGATGAATATCCTGAAGGTGAGAGTATAGTACGGTTAGAGAGGCAGGGCGATTCGTTTGTAATGATAACAGGTACAGCAGAGCAAAAGCAGGATATTGATATGTTAATAAATGCCATATCAGAGCTTAAACGAGATTCGCCAGATAAAAATAAGATAAAAGAAGGGCTCCTGTACCTTGATAATTCCGCGGGGGTTGATATTAGATATGAGATTAAAACAGTGCTACAAAAGGCAGTGGATAGAGCGGATAAAAAAGCATGACCATTATTGATCTATGAATTCAGGGCAATATCTCATTGATGACAGAGCTGTTCCTGGTACCCTCTATAAGCATATTTGGGATACACGATGTAGCTGTTAGGGATTGGCTTAGTAGTCTTGGTGAGTCCACACTGCATAACCATCTTGAGTATCCCTTTAAACTTGGCAAGTTGTTCCCTGAGAGCTCGCAGCGTGCCCTGGTGAGCGTGGATGATGCCCATTTTGAGACTATGCGTTTGCTTGACATTATTAACCCTCAGGCAGTTTTTCTTGATATATCAGTTAGCTTTGTTGAGCTTGAGAACAAATACAATAAAAGACTTATATCACCCCTGCAGTTCTGGTCTGAGTATTATCAGATACCGGCAAGCGCCAGCAGACCCCTGGAGACCATATACTGTATTTATATGAACGAGATTCTTGATAAGAAGATAAGACTTATTGAGAGTAAAGATAACCTTCCTTTAAGTGTTGTGTTCTATGGACAGGATATTAAAACCAGGGAAGAACTCATCCCTGTGTATGAGGATGTCTTTGATAAGGATAGCGAATTCACATTACAGACAGCAAGGGCGATTAACGAAATAGCTGCATTCAGGGAAACTCCAGGGCATATCTGGTACAGCCCGATGCATGTAAAGCAGGCAGCTATTTCATACGAGGAGACCGAGAAGTTCTATAATGAGCTCTTAATCCGGCTTGAGCGTATGCTTAAGTTCAATACCAAGGGTTATATTATCAAAAGCTTGAATGAACAGGCACTGGAATTCGTATCCTCGTATGAGAGGTTTCTGGATTATAAGATAAAAGAAGATAGAATGAAACTCTCAAACATCATTGAAGGCTTACATATGCTGACCACGCAATCAGATTATTCAGATATTGTGATATTCTGCGGGCCTATGCACTACTCTGCCTTTTTGAATGCCTTTAAAAAAGAAGAGGCATCTCTTCAGGGTATTACAATAGGAGATATCGATATCACTCCATTGCTTGATAAAATAAAGCCGTTTGCCCAGAAGAACAGGATAATGCAGAACAACTATGATGTTGCTTTAAAGATCCTTGGACGGGAAAAGCCAGAGAGATACAATAATCCAAACGCTGTTCTTATTCCTGCATGAGGTATTCAACATTCGACTTTGCAGCCCGGTAATATCTCATTAGCTCATGAACCTGCCGGGGAAGTTCTGTGGAGACAGGAAGTCCAAGAGCCCGGGCATATTTTGCCGAGATGGGCTGGCTATGTATCATCTCGCCACCTATCAATTTCTCAACAACCTGTTTTTGTTTCTCCTTATCAGCGAATTTGCCATCGAGCAGCTCATTTGCTGCTGTTCTCATGAAATTCAATGCTTTCTCAGAGATATCACCAATAACAAGAGTTGCATCATCAGCTTCAAGCCCTTTTTTTGCTGCCACATGCAGCCATGAGGGTGCTGGAAAAACACCCCTCAGGAAGTCACCTATCTGCGGGTCTATGGGTCCAAGGGATGCATCTTTGTCCATTATGATCTCATCTGCTGCAAGAGCTATGATTGTACCGCCAGACATGGAATAATGCGGAATGAAAACACGTGTTTTAGCATTATGGTCTTTTAATGCCCTCGCTATCTGTATAGAGGCATGGAGCTGGCCCCCTGGTGTATGAAGGATAAGGTCAACCGGTTTATCCCCGGCGCTTCGGATTCCTCTCAGGATCTCCTCAGCATCCTCTACATCTATATACTGGTACACAGGTACGCCAAACATGGAGATAGCCTCCTTTCGGTGTATCATAGTGAGAACCTTTGTGCCCCATCCCTCCTCCATTTCTCCGATCTTCCTGAGCCTCTTTCTTCGCGCTGACGCAATCTGGAACTGAGGGTACATCAGCACATATAAGAAGATAATTATACCTAAAATAATCAAAATGTCTGTTGTATTCAGGTCAACCATATATTAACCATAGTTCTCCTGATTAATAAGTATAGCTTATATAAATTCCCCATATTATGAGAATAGCAGTGCCGAGTATTATAAAATATGTGAACGTCCTCTTTATTAATCCCGAAAGCTCAGAAGGGCCTGCCCATTTTACGAGCAATATCTTACTCCCTGTGCTTACAATACTTGCCATGACTGCGGTCAAAGCTGCTGTGCTGTGGGGAACTAGATCACTCACTGCAAGTGTTGTAGCCGATGCAGTTACCACAGCGCTGCTGATTAAACCTCCAAGTGCTGTGGCATAGACACCTGCAGCACCGGCCCACATGTTAGCGAATGTTGAGATTATGGATAATGCTGCAAAACCAAAGGCGAATTTTATTGCAGAAGATAGCGCAAATGGCGACTCAAGTTTTATGGTCTCGCTCACAGGCGTGTTATTTTCTGATCTTATTACAGCAGCTATGGCAAAGGATGTAATGATCAGTTGAGGAGGTGCCATCAATAACAGCACCCTGCCGCTTGGATCCACTATAAATGCTATGAGCAGATTTCTAATCAGCATAGCAGCATTGGATAGTATAATCCCGATATAGCCCGATGTTACCAGTTCATTTCTTTTCTTGACCATGCCTGCAACTGCGCCGGTAGTTGCTTCACTGTTCACGAGCCCACCCAGCATACCTGAGAGGGGAAGCCCGTAGCTCGCCCCCATCTGTTTCATTATAATAAAACTGATGAAACTGATGGTCGCCACTATTATCACAACCCTGAGGATCCATCTTGGATTAATGACCCCCATGAATAGCTCATCCGGAGTTATCGGGTACAGTATGAAAACAACAGCCAGAAATCGGACTGCGCTCTGGATCTCATCGTCCGCCAGGTTTGTGGCGAATGAATGAAGCGGGCGTTTTTCAGCAAGCAGAAGGGTCATAATGACTGCTATCGCTATTGCGATGAGATAAAATTCATAGGCTATAAAAATACCCAGCAGGTATGTACAGAAAAGCGCGATCGGGCCTGTTATACCTGGCTGTTTCAGTATCGCATTTTTTACATATGCGTATATTGCTGATATAATAGCAAAGAATACAAGTGTTATCAATATGATCCCTGTATGGACGGTCTGTGCCAGATACGATGAGATCATTCCTGCTATGCTGGCCATGGTAAATGTACGAACCCCCGCGATCAGTTCTATTCCTTCAGGACGTCTGTGCTCTCTTTCGATGCCGATAAGAATACCTATAAGCGTAGCCAGAGCTAGTTTTTGAAAGAATTCTATCGTCACGTCCATATTGCTTAGAAATTGTGGTACCGGGTCAGTCATTGATAGGAGTTGTTAATAATTTTATTTTTATATATTATAATCATAGTATTTCTGTATATTTTATGGAAAGTTTTGCGGCCTACTATAGAGGTAGTGTCAATCGTCTATAATTAGATTAATGTATGAGGGCTTCAACTTATACCTGTATGGGTTGAAGAAATCTCATTCAGTTGAAAAGCTATATGGGATTAACAGATGGTCTCTCAGGATATAGAATCTATAAAAACGCATCACTTCACCCCTCAGGAAAAAACGTCTGAGGCATACCAGGTCTGAGATGCAGGGCATGGTAATCATTTCATTCACCTTACCGGTATCGTGAAATAGAACGTCGAACCTCTGCCTACCTCGGATTCAGCCCATATCTTCCCACCGTGGCGCTCCACGATCTTCTTGCAGATCGCAAGGCCTATGCCTGTGCCGTGGTATTCGGTTGCGGCGTATTCGCGCTGGAATAACTGGAAAAGCCGTCCAATGAACTGCGGGGCTATGCCTATCCCGTTATCCTGAACAGAGAAGATCCATTCGCTTCCTTTCTTTTCGGCCGAGATATGAATACGCGGCGGCTCCTCTTTTCTGAACTTGATGCCATTGCTGATCAGGTTCTGGAATAACTGAACCATCTGAGAGGCATCGACCATAACAGCGGGCAGGGGATCGTGCGTCACTGCTGCGCCATTTTTCTCAATAGCCGTCATAATGTTGGTTACTGCCTGATTAAAAACATCCTCCATGCTGATAAGCTCAAACGGCCTGCCGCGCGTGCCGACTCTTGAATACATGAGCAGATCCTCGATCATTCTCTGCATTCTGTTTGCCCCGTCCACGATGTATGCGATGAACTCATCAGCACTCTTATCAAGCCTGCCCCTGTAGCGCCGTTCAAGAAGTTTCGTAAAGCCTGATATCATGCGAAGCGGCTCCTGGAGGTCATGGGATGCCACGTATGCGAACTGCTCTAACTCTGCGTTTGAGCGCTTAAGTTCCTTCTCAGCCCTCTTTCGCTCCTGTATCTCAGCTTTCAGTGCCTCGTTGGATTTTGCCAGCTCTGCTGTGCGCTCCCGAACCCTCATCTCAAGTTCATCATGCGCCCTGCGCAGCGCCTCCTCAGCCCGCTTTCGCTCAGTGATATCGATTACTGCCGTCCTGCACTGGTTGATCTGATCTTCGATACCCTGCATTGCTATGCTTTCCAGCCTGGCATTGAATGGGTTTCCATTATTATCAACAAGTTTGATTTCGCAGGTCTGTTTTGTCCCTGTTCTTAAAACCCGCCGAAGGTGCAAATAAAACATATCCCTGCTCCCCGGGGTAACATAAAGATAGAATGGCTGTTTAATTAAAAGGCTTCTTTCCACACCTAACATACGTGCGCCTGTAAGATTTACCTCAAGGATGAGCCCGTTTATATCAAAAATAAAATAACCAGCGGGTGCAAAATCATACAGATCAGCATACCTGTTGCGCGATTCCTCAAGCTCTTTCTGCGCTCGTCTTAGCTCCTCGTTCTGCATCTCAAGTTCGATCTGGTGCACCCGCAGTTCGTGGATAATGCTCTGGATATCCTGTGCCGATAGCTCTTTTAAGTGCTCGGTTTTTCCTTGCAGTATCTCTTCTGCTCTCCTGCGCAGGTCAATTGATTTTTGTGATCTATTACTCAACGCTTATCGCTCTCGTCAACATCTTTTTTATTCTTATCTCGCATCCGGGATAGCTCTTGCTGAAGAGAGGAGTAAAGGCGTGCGTTTTCAAGGGCAAGTGAGATTGAATATGATAGCTTCTCTGTAAAGTCAATTTCGATCTTGCTAAAAGCCGGTTTTACTGAGAAATAATCAAAATATAGAATACCGATTGCATCTCCCCTTACCATGAGCGGAATGGCCAGAACTGAATATATACCATACTTTTTCATTACCCAGCGGCTGGACCTATCATCAGTATAGATATCCCTGATAACGAGTGGTTTTTTAGTTTGAGCAACATGCTCTGATACCGCCGCATCCTCTCCGGTAAAACTTACTCCTATTACCTGTTGTGATAATCCATAGGCATACTCTATTATCCAGCGGCCTTCCTTATGCAATGTTATATTGCAGGCATCACTGCCTATCGCTTTACCTGCCTCAACAACGATCCTTCGCATTATTTCATCAAAATCAAGCGTTGAGTTTATTGTAAGGTTAATGTCGTTGAGTGCTTTACTCAGCTCCCAGGCCCTCTCTCGCTCTGTGATCTCAGCCTTAAGCGCCTCGTTGGCGTGTGCCAGCTCTACCGTGCGCTCTCGAACTCTCATATCAAGTTCATCATGCGCCCTGCGCAGTGCTTCCTCAGCACGCTTTAGCTCGGTTATGTCGATTACTGCCGTCCTGCACTGGTTTATCTTACCCTCGCCATCCTGCACTGCCAGGCTTTCCAGTCTGGCATCGAATTGATTCCTGCTCTTATCAACGATTTTGAGCTCACATGTTTGCCTTGATCCGGCTCTAAAAACCTGCCGCAGATGCAGATAAAATGTATCTCTACTGCCCGGGGCAACATAAAGAGAAAATGGTACTCTTATCAGAGAGCGTCTTTCCACACCCAGTTTGCGGGCGCCGGTAAGGTTTACCGCAATGATAGTCCCGTTTGCATCAAAAGTAAAATAACCGACCGGCGCAAAATCGTACAGATCAGAGTACCTGTTGCGTGATTCCTCAATCTCCCTCTGCGCTCGTCTTAGCTCCTCGTTCTGCATCTCAAGTTCGATCTGGTGCACCCGCAGTTCGTGGATAATACTCTGGATATCCTGTGCCGATAGCTCTTTTAAGAGCTCGGTTTTTCCTTGCAGTATCTCTTCTGCTCTCCTTCGAAGATCTGCTGATCGTTCCGATTTTACGTTAGCCTCGTCCATTCCTGTTATCCCTCCCTGATGAGCGTCTCTATGGCATGGGCTATGTCCTGAAGCGGCAGGATAAAGTCAACTGCACCTGTTGCAATAGCTGCCTGCGGCATCCCGAAAAACTCTGATGTCTCCTCGTCCTGCGCGATCGTTGTCCCGCCCCGCTCTTTTATGGCTCTTATGCCCATCGCACCATCTGATCCTGTCCCGGTCAGGATAACCCCTATGACCCTGTCGCCAAAATCAGCAGCCGCAGAATCAAACAGAAGATCTACCGAAGGCCGAACGAAATGCACGAATGATGTTTTTGTAAGCACTATTTTACTGTCGCTGACAAGCAGATGATTGTTCGGCGGCGCCATGTACACGACCGAGTGTTGAAGGGTCTCATCATGCTCCGCCTCCTTGACCCTCATTTTGCAGTGGCGCTGCAGTATCTCTGCCATCAGGCTCTTGTGGCGGGGATCAAGATGCTGGACAACGAGTACAGATACGGGCAAATCAGGAGATAGGCCTGATAAGACCGCTGATAAGGCCCTGAGTCCTCCTGCAGATGCTCCTATAGCCACAATCTCAAACTGGCTCATTTCTGTTCATCCCTCTCACGTTCTGTAATGTCCTCAATGGCAAGAAGTATCTTATCTTTACCCCCGGCCTGACTGAATCTTCGTGCATTGAGCATCATTGTTCTTCGTCCTATATGAGGGAACTCATGCTCTATCTCGAAATCATTGAACTCTGTGTTTTTCGGTATGATCCCTTCAAGCAGTTCTCTCAATTTTGGAATATCCCACTGCCTGTTGCCTATATCATAAATGAGTCTATTTTCAGTCTCCTCCGGTGAAACTTTAAATAACAGGTAGAAAGACCGGTTCGCTGATATAACCCTCAGGTCTTTATCCAGTATCAGAAGGGCTTCCCGCACTGTATCTACTATGCTCTGGGCATATATTCGGGTATCCTGCTCCGACAGTTCAGCACGCTTTGTCTCTGTGATATCAATGAACGAGATGACAACCCCGTCAATAACATTTTCAACTGTTCTATAGGGCAGGATCCTCATTAAATACCAGTTTTTATCTGCGATCCTACTATATGGTCAAGTACTCTTATAAATTCATCCTTTGATCCGGAGGGTATGAATGCTCCAGCAGCGATATCATGCCCGCCTCCTGTGCCGCCGACTGCTCTTGCAGCCTGGCTTATCGCCTCTCCAAGGTTCAAGCCTTTTCTGGTCAGGTCATAGTTCCCCCGCGATGAGACCTTTACTCCGCCGTCAGAATCAGCAAAAGCGATGATCGGCAGGTCCCTGTTATTCACGAACGATGTGCACATGCCTGCCACTATGCCCACGATGGTCTCTCGTATCTTATCCCCGGCATCGAAATACTGCAGGTGCTCCATCTGCGTCAGTCCCTGCTCCTTTACCAGGTTCAGCCCTTCTACAAGGTTCCTTCTGTGCTCATTGAGCAGTGCGCATGCCTCTTCAAAGTAACCGGCGCGGTCCCCCATGCATACAGCAAGCCCTATATCAGCATGGTCATAGCGTGCGGTTGCATTGAGCAGGGTGGAGTACTCTGAAGCGTCCCTCGTCTCTGTGCCCTCGCGCTCGCACAGCAGTGTATAGACTTCACCCACAAGCCTCTGTGCCCTGTAGCCGGGCACCCCGCATGTAAGGCAGAACTGTATGAGAGCGGATACGATCTGCTGTTTTTCACCGGGCTCAAGGTCTATCCACCGCCTCCATTTCTCCCCGTGCTGGCGTATGCCCACTCTTTTCAGGAATTCTATGCTTGCGTCCTCGCTGCCAGTGATGCCCGGAAGATACGGGTCAGAGGAATACTGAAGCAGCTTGAATACAGGGCGCGTCTGCTTGCCAAAGAGCATGAGGTCATTCTCGTAGTGTAATACACCGCTCTTAACACCCTCATCAAGTATAGACCTGTTAGCCCCTATCAGTTGTCCGTGTTTTACGTGCTGCAGATCCCCCACTGCTCCCACTATCGCAAGGCAGGCAAGATCCACATTGTCGCCCATCTCCGAGGCCATAAAATAAGTAGTACCTGACCCGCTTATTTCAGTGGCTCCGTTTATGGCAAAAAGATGCGGGTTAAGATGATACTCATATCCATATGCTCCCTGGGGCTGGTGGTGATCCGAAATGACCGCATTGAGCTTTAATGAACTTATAGAATCCAGCATTCCACTTCCAAGGTCTGTGAATATCACCAGTTCAGGATTCCGATCTGCTACCTCTGTGAGCACCTTCTGCTCCAGTTGTTTGACAAAACGGATCTCATACTCGATGCCCGCCCTCTCCAGGGCTTTTCCCATAATTGCTGCCGATGTCAGGCCGTCGGCATCTATATGCGATACCACAAGAGCAGATGAGTGCTTTTTGATATACGAGGCACACTCTTTTGCCCTTGATTGAAGTGTCATAACAACGAGAGTGGTTTTATTTAAATAAATATACTTTGGTTGCAGAAACACCATAGAAAGAATTGATGGATAGTCTCTTCATCCTGGTAAAGTTTTTATATACGTTCATCCCATTCTTAAATGAGTGTTTAATATGGTATCTCCATTAACAATAATAATTGCTGCAGTATTAATCCTAATAATACTTATGCAGGCGATCAAGGTCGTGAGAGAATATGAGCGTGTTGTAGTCTTCAGGATGGGAAGATTACTCGGGGCAAAGGGGCCGGGGCTGTTCTTTATAATCCCTATTATAGATAGCATCGTAAAGACAGACCTGAGGATAGTTACAATAGATGTACCAAAACAGACCATAATCACAAGGGATAATGTAAGTGTGGATGTTGATGCTGTCATTTATTATCGTGTTATCAAACCCACAGATGCAGTTACAAAGGTTGAGAGCTACCAGATAGCTACAAGCCTGCTTGCCCAGACAACGCTCAGGGATATCCTGGGACAAATTGATCTGGATGACCTTCTCTCAAAGCGGGAAGAACTGAACAAGAGGCTACAGGAGGTACTGGATGTGGCGACCGATCCCTGGGGTATAAAGATAAGTGCTGTCACAATCCGTGATGTAAGCCTTCCAGAATCAATGCTTCGCGCCATAGCCAGGCAGGCAGAGGCAGAGAGGGAGCGCAGATCGAGGATCATACTTGCGGATGGAGAATTCCAGGCCAGTAAGAAGATGACAGAAGCTGCTGAATTATATCAGAAGGTGCCTATTTCCATAAGGCTCAGGGAGCTTCAAACTCTTGCTGAGATCGCAAGGGAGAAGAATCTGATAGTTGTCACTACAGGCGGGCCAGGTGGTGATGTGGGCGCTATCGCTGGTATGACAGGGGCTTTTACAAAAGCCGGGAAGAAATGAGATTTTTTCTTGCTTTTTTATTTTTTTTATTTCTCACGCAAAGCGCAGGCGCACAGGTTCTGGTAGTTGAGTTAAATAATGCCATAACCCCGGCCAGCGATGATATCGTAGCTGAAGCTCTTATAAGTGCACAGCTTGAGGATGCACAGGCATTGATAATAATCCTGAATACTCCGGGAGGGAGGCTTGAGGAGACACAGAGAATTATTGAGCATATCGAAAACTCACCTGTACCAGTAATCGGCTATGTGTATCCCAGTGGTGCCACAGCATGGTCTGCTGGCACGTTCATACTTCTTGCCACAGACATAGCAGCCATGGCCCCGAACACGATAATCGGCTCTGCCCAGCCTGTGGAGATAACCCCTGAGGGCATGAGACCGGTACAGGATGAGAAGATCATAAATGCGGTCGTTGCCCTGGCTGAGGAGAGGGCAAGGCGGCATGGAAGGAACGTAAGCGCTGCAAGGGAGTTTATTACAGAGAATCTGAACTTAAATGCAGAGGAGGCAAAGGATGCGAATGTAATAGAGGTTGTTTCTCCAGGCATCGAGGAGCTGTTAATAGAAGTGGATGGAATGACGGCAAAAGGTAAAGTGCTCAATACCTCTGGAGCTGGTATCACATATTTTTCCCCGTCGCTCAGGCTGTTGATTCTGGATCTGCTCTCAAATCCTATACTTGCATCCCTTCTGCTGCTTGTTGGTATATACTCTCTTGTGTTCGGGCTTACCAGCCCTGGATACGGAGCTGAGATATTCGGGGTTATTTCAATAAGCCTCGGGCTTATAGGACTTGGATTCTCAGTAAATATAGCAGCCATATTCCTTATCATACTCGGTATGGCGCTTTTGATACTCGAACTGTACACCCCTGAATTCGGGCTTATTGGCTTTGCAGGAATAGCATGCATTGTTCTTGGGAGTGTATTGCTTGTACCCATAGGATACCCGGGACTGTACTCTCCAGAATTCCAGAGAACATTGCTTATAAGCCTGCTTGCACCTGCCGTTGTTATCGGGGGTTTTCTCACCTTTGCGATCTATAAAATGCTTAAAATAAGAGCGAAAAAACCGGAGGTAGGGGATATCATTGGAGATACAGCCGAGACCATAGATCCGCTAATCCCCGGGGCAACAGGGTATGTGAGATACCAGGGAGAGTACTGGCGTGCAAGACCGCATGAGGATGAGAGGATTGAACCCGGAACAAAGGTTGTTATAGTAGGAAAGGACGGGACGGTGCTTATCGTCAGGCCGGTACTTTAGTCTATAACCTCATCCATATGAGCAACAGCAGGATACCTGAATAGATCAACGCACCTGATACGAAAAATTTTGGTTCACCCTTCTCTGCCCCGGGAACCTCATCCTTGATAATATTGAACAGCACAGAGCCTGCTACGAAGGCCAGTAATATGGCTGCCTCAGACTGTCTCTCTGGAAACAGGATAGATAAGGCCCAGCCTATAATAGGCATTGCACTGAGTATATACCTGCCGTATCTTTCGAACATGATGCGATAGTGTACCTCCATCGTCCTGTCTGCAACAAAGAAATGAAGAATAAGGGCGATAGAGAACAGCACTGCCTCCAGTAAGCCGATCTCGACCTCAAAGCGGATGGAATATGCTATCAGCAGACTCAGGAGGGCAAGGACGCTAAGATGGATAGCGAATACACTTCTGGAGGCTGGTATGGAACCCATGGGCTGTCCTGTCCTTGCTGAGATCTTACGGTGTGAATGTATTGCAGCATGTTCTGATATGAAGAATACGAGAAAGCCAGCGAACGCAACTCCGAAGATTGCCACCTCTGAGAAGGCCATTAGTCCTGGATAACCGCTCAGGAGGATATTGAGATGCTCCCCGGCCCTCTGTACCCTGGGCAAAAGTTCAAGGAACACGTAGGCGATAGCAACACCGCCTGAGAAAGAGACCACTGCATTCCTGTACCGTCTTGAGAACCCGTATAACCTGGGAGCAATAAGATGTACTGCTGAAAAGATCAGAGCTATGATTAATGCTGTGAGTATTATTTGCCATTGCATGAATAACTCATGTCACGATCTCAGAAAGTCTATCCTGCTCAATAGCCCTTCGTATCTCAACTGCCACGCGCCGCCCTGTGCTCATGGGTGTACGCCAGAGCATATTACCGTACGGATGCCCTGCCGATATATGCACATTGGTACCTCCGCCCACGCGCGGGGCCACATCATAAACATAGAAATTCAGGTCTTTATCCACGCAGGTCTGAAGACAGAAAGGCCCTATGATCCCGGGTTCATAGTATCTCCGGGTTGCCTCTACGTACTTTTCAGCAAGCTCGAACACATCCTCTAATAAGGACTCACGCAGCGTAGCGGAGTTATGGCCGCACACCGTGTACTCAGGTGTGATCTGCCGCTCATTCAGGGTCATCTGCTGCGGCGCAGGTAACCGCACATGCCCATCAAGGCTTGTCTCGAATCTCCAGTCTATGCCGAGAAGCTCGATCCTGCTCATCTCCTCCTCTATCGGCGAATAGAACAGGTCAAGATTGAACACAGGCCCTATTATATACCGCTCGATCCTTGCACTGGCGAGGGCCTCATGTGTGATTACCCCCTGTTTCAGGAACGCCTCTGATTTTTGTTTGAACTCGTCATATGAAGATGCCGTGAAAAAACCGCGCTCAAGTTTCTTTACTGCATGGGGAAGTTTTACCATCACAAGACTGTCTATATCCTCAGGCCGCTCGATTCTCTCAGGATACGGAAGACCTGCTCTCTCAAGCAGCCAGTAGTAATCTTTTTCTATGCCCCGCTCCTCGCTCCGCAGCATGTTGCGGCTTGCGAACATCGGGACTTTGAAATCGTCTTCGATTGCATCTATACTGCAGTAAGATGTGAATGAGCGGTTTGGGATAAAGATCGTATTCCTATCCCTGAGCCTCTTCTGGTTCTCAGGCTTGAGTATCTCATTGAACCTGTTATAAACATCAATGCTGTCAACCACACCGCGGATAATTTTTCCGTTCTGCCTCTTTGCCCTGAAATATTCAGTATATGTCCTCTCGCGTCCCCTCTCGCATACAGCGTATGTCCTGAATCCCTCCTCTACAGCACCGTCGCATACATCCAGTGCAGAGTGGGATGCCAGCACGCCGATGGTGATATTGCCAGGATCGTATTCAGATAGTACTTCTATTATCTCCTTTCTCTCAATCATGCTCAATTGTAGGTTTTATACATCTAAAATGTTCCGATATTTATGGAGGATACTCTATGGCACAGATTGCTAAAAAAAAAGAATCTATCCGAAAAATTAAAACCACAGAGTCGACTATGAACACTGTTCATAAATGAACATGAAAAAGACGATTAACAACGAACTCAAAACGAACTTAAACGAACTCATAAGCCCGAGTTCGTATCGAGTTCGTACCAGTTCGTTGTTTTATATTAGCTGAACCACATCGGAATCTATGATGCGATATAGTTGAACTTTTTCATACCAGAGCACAGAGATGTATCTAAAAAACCTCCGTGCCCTCATTTTCCGCCAAATAACGCTGAATCTAATTCTGGATCGATAGTCCAGTCAATCGCCTTGAAGAACGCCTCGATATAATCTGCCCTCTTTGTACCATAATCTATCATGAACGCATGCTCAAAGACATCCATTATCAGGATAGGGCTTGCTCCAGAGAGATGACCCCCATCATGTTCATTGATCCAGACATTAAGGAGCCGTCCGGCCGTAATATCATAGTACAGTACTGCCCATCCTATACCCCGCATCATTCCTGTTGCTTTGAAGTCCTTTTCCCAGTTCTCGTATGACCCGAAATCTTTTACGATCTTTCTGTATAGATTTGTATTTTTATCTATTTCCTTACCGCCTCTGGTCATCTTCCCGAAATAATATTCGTGCAGTCTCATCCCGTTCCATTCCCAGCCAAACCTGCGCCTGAGCTCAGCATATTCCGGTGTTCCTGCCTTCCCTTCTTTTTCAAGTTTGCCCAGCTCATCGATCAATTTATTTGTGTTCGTTACATAGCCCTGGTATAACGTGAAATGATTTTTTAGTAACTTGTCGCTCAATCCTTCTATTCCCAGTAGATGCTCAAAATTCCTTGCTTCGTATGCCATAATCTAACACCTCTTATATAAATCCAGTTTTTGTATTTAATAATTTTGTGATCAGTATAACTTTGCTAACGCTCAGCAAAGATCAATGGTAACTTATTTCGTGCCATTGTAATATCTATCTTCCAGTCAATCGCCTTGAAGAATGATTCAATATAATCCGCCTTCTTCACACCATAATCTATCATGAATGCGTGCTCAAAGACGTCCATGATCAAAATAGGACTTGCTCCAGAGAGATGACCCACATCGTGTTCATTAATCCAGACATTAAGGAGCCGTCCTGCCGCAGTATCGTAGTACAGCATTGCCCATCCTATACCCCGCATCATTCCTATTGCCTTGAAGTCTTTTTCCCAGTTCTCGTATGATCCAAAATCTTTAACAATTTTTTTGTATAGATCTGAATTCTTATCTATTGCTCTACCGCCTTTGATCATATTCCCGAAATAGTATTCATGCAATCTCATCCCGTTCCATTCCCAGCCAAATCTGCGCTTGAGTTCTGCGTACTGCGGTGTTCCTGCCATACCCTCTCTTACCATTGTACTCAATACATCAGATAATTTATTCGTATTATTTACATAACCATGGTATAACGTGAAATGATTCCTTAATAATTGATTGCTGAATCCCTCTGTTCCCAGCAGATCTTCAAAGCTTTTTAGTTCGTATGCCATACTTTTCCCCCTGTTGTTAGTAATAGATTCGAGCTTTTTATACTTAATCGTTTTGGGACTTGCACTATAATCAAAGTGCCTCTGGAAAGGTTTTATATCTATCTTAATAATGTTTACTCATGGATATCACCTCTCTCAGGAGCAGGATTGAATATCTAATCCACATGGATTCGGAAGTATTAATCCAGGATATCCTGAATTCTGGATTTTCGTGCGTGCGCTGCGGCTGGTGCTGCAGGGAGAATTTCGATATAAGGATTACGCACGATATCCTGCGCCCATCCAATGCAATCTCTATTTTTCCCGACGATATCAGGCGCATAATCAAAGGCACGGGAATGCAGTGGGATGAGATCTCACAGCCTGATATCTATTCATGCTTATCCGATGGAGATAGTATATGGGTCACAGGATGGATACTGCGGCGCAATGATGCTGGAGACTGCCTCTTTTACAGGGATAGCGCATGCACCATATACAGGTGGCGCCCGATGATATGCAGGTGCTATCCTTTTTTCATGGGTGATAAGAGCGTTGATATCATGCACTGTGAGGGACTGGGGAGTAAAATAACAAAAGAGAGTGCAGCAGAGCTGGGACGGATACTGAAGCAATATGAGATAATGAAGCTGCAGAGTTATACACATATTATAGAGCAGATAGGGGATAAACTGAAGTTTGCCAACCTGCGCATGTTGCCGCGCGATTACTCAGGTGAGGTTCTTGTATGCGATGGGGAGGCAATATTGCTGCGACGCTTCAATAAAAATTAAAATATTTTTCTTTGGATTTACAAAAAATCGGCAACACTTATATCTACCCATGTCATTTGGACTGCTGGAGAATGATTTAATGATCACATGCTCGGCCCCTGGCAAGATATACCTCTTCGGTGAGCATGCCGTAGTATATGGCGAACCAGCCATAGCATGTGCGGTAGAACTACGAACCCATGTCAGCGCAAAGAGATCCGATGCTGTTACCATATCCTCAGGTCTTGGAACAACAGGACTGGATTACGAGATACACCCATATGTTTCCTCTGTGATCGAGAAACTGGGTGTAATGGAGATCTCAGTGGATATAAGCTCAGATCTCCCTGTTGGCTCAGGTCTTGGTTCTTCTGCTGCTGTCACCATTGCAACACTTGCTGCCATCAATACCGAACTCGGGCTTGGATACAGCCACAGGGAACTTGCAAGAATGGGACATGAGATAGAGCAGGAAGTACAGGGTGCTGCAAGCCCGACAGATACCTTTGTATCCACATTCGGGGGAGTAGTCGAGATAACTTCACGCAAGCGCCTGGACTCCCTGGATTGCGGGATAGTCATAGGCAATACTAACAGACCAAAAAAAACCGCAGTAATTTTAGAAGAGGTTAAGAGGCGTATAAAGGATTTTCCTGATATCATGGATTCCGTTATCAAAACAATCGGCTCAATCACTAAGAGAGGTGAAATATCAGTCCTTGAAAAAGACTACAGATCCCTGGGCAGGCTTATGAACATAAACCATGGACTGCTTGATGCCCTTGGCGTTGGTACGGCTGAACTATCAGCCCTTGTCTATGCAGCCAGAAATGCTGGCGCATTTGGTGCAAAAATCACGGGTGCAGGCGGAGGCGGGTGCATGGTCGCCCTGACAGATTCACCCCTCAAGGTGGCATCTGCCATAGAAGCAGCGGGCGGGCAGGCAATAATAACCAGATCCACTCCACTGGGGGTGGTGCAGGAGTGAGCCTTATTATTCTAAAGATCGGGGGAAGCGTGATTACAGAGAAAGGCTCTGTATCCAAAGCAAGGAAGGATGAGATTGACAGGATATCGCGTGAGATTGCCTCATTTGAAGCTGAGACCGATTCAGGTCTTATACTTGTTCACGGCGCGGGGTCATTTGGCCATCCGCAGGCCATGAAATACTTAAATAATGGATTCAATGCGCAGGGCGTATATCTCATCCATAAATCGGTAAAAGTATTGAACTCTGTAGTACTTGATTCATTAGCAGATGCCGGTATTCCTGCCCTGCCAGTCCACCCATTAAGTTCCTGCCTGCTTGAGAACGGAAAGATCGTTGATTTTGAGCTCGGGCAGATCAAACTGATGTTAGGCAGGGGTATAGTGCCTGTACTTCATGGCGACATGGTGATGGACAGCAAGCTTGGAGC
Source organism: Candidatus Methanoperedens nitratireducens (assembly GCF_000685155.1). Lineage (GTDB taxonomy): Archaea > Halobacteriota > Methanosarcinia > Methanosarcinales > Methanoperedenaceae > Methanoperedens > Methanoperedens nitratireducens. The sequence goes on along the minus strand of NZ_JMIY01000001.1, from coordinate 226,823 downwards.
AGCCGTTCTATCAGGTGACAGACTGATCTCGCATCTCGCATCTATTATGAATGCATCCAGAATAGGGGCAGGAAGTGATGTTGACGGCGTGCTGGATAATAGAGGAGCGGTTATAAAAAAGATAACCCCGCTAAGTTTCGTTGATATGAAGAAGAATATCCAGGGCTCAACCATGACCGATGTGACTGGAGGCATGCTGGGAAAGGTATCTGAGCTCATTGAACTTGCAAAAAAGGGAATAGATTCCCGTATCTTTAATGCATCCAGGAAAGGTATGGTGTCCAAATTTTTATATAGTGAAGATGTAGGAACACTAATAGCTGGCAAATAATTTATATATATAAGGTTAAATCAGGGAGTATAATGACTACATCGGATAGAAAGATCGAACATCTATTATTATGCGTCGAAAAAGACGTAGAGGCTCATAGAACCTATACAGGGCTTAGAGCTTCAGGTTTTGATGACATCTATCTTGTTCATAACTGCCTTCCTGAGATAAACAAAAAAAATCTTGATCTTGAGATTGAGTTCCTCGGTAAGGAATTACGTGCTCCACTTTTGATTGCATCAATGACAGGCGGCCATCCCGATACCAAAGCTGTAAATGCAACACTTGCATCCGCTGCAGAAGAGCTTGGAATAGGCATTGGAGTTGGAAGCCAGAGAGCAGCGATCGAGGATCCGAGCCTTGAGGACTCATTCAGGATAGTCAGAGATAGAGCTCCTGATGCGTTTATATACGGAAACGTAGGTGCAGCCCAGCTTAATGAGTTCGGGATTGAAGGACTTGAGCGTGCGGTAGAGATGATCGGGGCAGATGCCATGGCCATACATCTGAATTTTCTTCAGGAAGCTATTCAGCCAGAAGGCAATGTTGATGCAACAGGATGTCTTACGGCAATTAAGAAGATCTGCACCGAACTTTCGGTACCTGTTATTGTAAAAGAAACAGGTGCAGGGATATCTCATCTGCAGGCTGTTGCCATATGCGAGGCAGGTGCTGCAGCTATTGATGTCGGAGGTCTTGGCGGCACAAGCTGGGCAGGCGTTGAAACATACCGGGCACAAAAGCGTGGAGATCTATTATCAGACCATCTTGGAAGGCAGTTCTGGAACTGGGGAATACCTACGGTTGTCAGCATCGTAGAGTCCTCAATATCCATCCCTGTTGTCGCAACAGGCGGCATACGCTCAGGCATCGATGCTGCAAAGTCAATCGCTCTTGGAGCATCGATCTGCGGCATAGCACTGCCACTGGTAGCGCCTGCTTTAAAGGGACAGAAGGACGTAGTAGATAAGCTGACCATGATTATTGAGGAACTTAAAGTAGCCATGTTCTTAAGCGGATGCAGAACTATTGAAGAACTCGGCAATGCTCCTGTAGTTATTACAGGTAGAACAAAGGAGTTTCTGGAACAGAGCGGATTTGAGACAAGTAGATTTGCAAGAAAAAAATATAAAATATAATATAAAAATAATTATTATGGAGTGAATTAATTTGACAGAAATAGGAATTATAGCAGTCGGCGGTTACAATGAGATGGGGAAAAATATGACTGCTATCAGGATTGATAACGACATTATTGTAATGGATATGGGATTGCAACTGGACAGGGTGCAGATCCATGAAGACGTAGAAATAGATAAAATGCATTCAATGGACCTGATAAGAATGGGTGCCATACCTGATGATATGGTCATGAAGGATGTTGGCGGAACTGTAAAGGCCATTGTATGCACACACGGGCATCTCGACCATATCGGGGCAATACCCAAACTTGCACATAGATACAAGGCACCTATTATTGCGACCCCTTATACGGCTGAGCTCGTCAAGCATGAGATATCGGATGAGCGGAGATTCGATGTGACCAATGAAGTGATTCCCCTCAAGCTTGGCGGGCGATATAATGTAACACCAGATATACAGATCGAATTTATCCGTACACAGCACAGCATCCCGGATTCTGCATTTGCTGCAATACATACACCCCAGGGTATAGTACTGTATGCAAGCGATTTTAAATTAGACCGGATGCCGACCCTCGGCCAGCCCCCTGATTTTCATAGACTAAGAGCGCTCGGGAAAGAGGATATAAAAGTAATGATCACCGAGAGTACAAACTCAGGACACTTAGGGAAGACGCCATCTGAGCAGATAGCAAAAGATCTTGTTCGTGATGTGTTGCTCGGGACTGAAGAGACAGAATCGGGTGTGGTAGTTACTACCTTCTCATCCCATGTAGCGCGCATTAATGCCATAATCCAGGCTGCGCAGGAGATGGATCGTATCCCGGTGCTCCTGGGACGGTCGATGGACCGCTACCTCTCAACAGCCAAGAATATGGGCTATATAAAATTCCCTCAAAACCTTGAGATCTATGGAAACAGGAATGGTATTGATAAAGCCTTAAAACGCATCTCCCAGGAGGGAAAGAAGAAGTATCTTCCTATAGTTACAGGCCATCAGGGTGAGCCAGATGCTATTCTTACAAGGATAGCAAATGGAGATACACCTTTTAAGATCGAATCCGGGGATAAGGTAGTATTTTCGGCAAACACGATTCCCAACCCTATGACGATGGCTAACAGGTATGCACTTGAGACAAAGCTGAAGATACAGGGGGCGCGCATATACGATAATGTCCATGTATCGGGACACGCTTCCCGGGAGGACCACTGGGAGCTTCTCAGGATGATAAAACCCGATCAGGTTATACCATCGCACGGGAATATGATGATGCATGCTGACTATGTTGAGCTTGCTGAGGACGCAGGTTATGTTTTCGGCGATACCGTACATATAATGAGAAATGGTGAGGAAATGATTGTATGAAAAACTTTAGGAAAGTTTTATCAAAAGAAGGGTATAACCTTAGGAAAGTTTTATCAAAAGAAGGGTATTTTATCAAAAGAAGGGTATAACCTTAGGAAAGTTTTATCAAAAGAAAGGTATAACCTTAGGAAAAGCGAGGTATAGCTTTATGATTGAAGAAGCCCTCAAGATAAGAGCCGGACTTGTGGATGAAGCTATTCCTAAGTTCCTGCCAATAACTCCTCCGGACGAACTATATTATGCAATGCGCCACCTGCTGGATGCAGGAGGAAAAAGGCTTCGACCTTCGGCGCTGCTACTCGCAGCCGAGGCAGTTGGAGGCAGGGCTGAGAACATGCTTCCTGCAGCAGTAGCAGTCGAACTGGTACATAATTTCACGTTGATCCACGATGATATTATGGATGAGGCAGACATTCGAAGAGGGCTTGCCACGGTTCATAAAAAATGGGGAGTCCCAAGGGCGATTATTGCCGGGGATGCTCTGTACTCTAAAGCTTTTGAGATATTATCATGTGCCAGAAGTGAACCATCTCAGATTGCTGAGAGTATTGAGCTACTATCCAAAACCTGCACAGATATATGTGAAGGCCAGTGGATGGATATGAATTTCCAGATCAGAAAAGATGTGGCTGAGCAAGAATATATACGCATGGTTGAGAAAAAAACCGCTGTACTGTTTGCGGCAGCCATGAAAATAGGGGCCATATTATCAGGTGCGAACAGGGATGTATCACGGGCATTGTGGGATTTTGGATGCCGTACAGGTGTGGGGTTCCAGATATATGATGATGTGATCGATCTTATAACACCTGAGGAGATACTCGGTAAAGCGCAGGGCGGAGACATAATAGAAGGAAAACGTACCCTTATTGTGATCCATGCTCTCTCAAAAGGGGCTACGATTGATGCGCTTGGAAAAAGCAATGCCACAAGGAGTGAGATCTCTGCTGCACTTTCGATCTTGAAGGAATCAGGCTCAATTGATTACGCCATGAACAGGGCCGTGAGTATCGTAGAGGCAGGTAAGTCCGCGCTCAGGATACTCCCTGATTCTGAGGCAAAGAGTATACTTATCGGACTTGCGGACTATATGATTGAGCGCAAGTATTAGAGCAATCTATAAGTTTTATGATTCTATTGAGTATCCTATGTACCATCTTGAGTGCATAGAATGTCATAATAAATATCAGGCTTCTGAGGTCGTTTATACCTGTACATGTGGTGGTCTTCTCGATGTCATTTATGATTACTCAGATATCCAGATCACGAAAAAAGATCTTATCGGCCCTCTCTCTGTCTGGAAATACCGCGCACTTCTGCCTGTGGAGAGAGAGCCGATCTCACTTCATGAAGGTGGGACACCGCTGTACCGTGTTGACAGGCTGGCAAAGAGCGTGGGCTTAAAAGATGTCTATATCAAGCATGAAGGGATGAACCCCACAGGCTCGTTCAAGGACAGGGGAATGACCGTTGGCGTGACAAAAGCGCTTGAGCTTGGTATGAAAACCGTTGCCTGCGCCTCGACCGGGAATACATCGGCGTCGCTGGCAGTGTACGGGGCAAGGGCCGGTATTCCTGCTGTCGTGCTCCTGCCATCAGGCAAAGTGGCACTAGGAAAACTTGCACAGGCGCTAATGCATGGTGCCAGGGTTTTGAGCATAAGGGGGAACTTTGATGATGCATTAAAGCTTGTACGTGACCTGTGCGACAGGGAAGGGTTCTATCTTCTAAATTCAGTGAATCCGTATCGGCTTGAAGGACAGAAGACAATCGCCTTTGAGATCGCAGATCAACTCGGGTGGCAGGCGCCTGATCGGCTTGTGCTCCCTGTGGGGAATGCCGGGAATATCACGGCTATCTATAAAGGATTCAGGGAACTCAAGCGCCTTGGAATAATAGATAGTGTACCCAAAATGACAGGCATTCAGGCAGAGGGTGCATGCCCTGTAGTAAGGGCTATCAGGAATAATGCAGCTATGATAACCCCTGAAGGTAAGCCAGAGACCGTGGCGACAGCGATCCGTATAGGCAACCCTGTGAACGCCCGGAAGGCACTGATTGCAATAATAGAATCAGGCGGAACTGCTGAGACTGTCTCTGATGAGGAGATAATCAGGGCACAGCATGAGCTTGCCTCTCTTGAAGGGATAGGTGTTGAACCTGCAAGTGCATCTTCGATTGGCGGATTGAGGAAACTTGTGGATATGGGCGCAATAGAAAAAGATGAGAGCGTGGTATGTGTTACTACAGGACATCTTCTTAAGGATTCTGAGCATGTACTTGCTGTGTGTCCAAAACCAATAGAGATAGATGCCACAATTGAAGCTGTGAGAAGAGCAGTTTTTTCCTGTTGAATTTTGTTTCTTTTCATAATGATTTTAATAGTTCAAGCACCGAGTATCCTGCGCGGGTTATGCCCATGCTTCGCATATCGGTATCTGTCCCGACAACATACAGGCCGTCAACAGGGGTTTTAATCGAAGGAAAATAATTGAGAGAAACAGCCGCCTTCTCGGGAGCCATTACTTGAGTATGTATCATCTCAATATTCTTCTCTATTGCGGGCACCAGAGAATATATTGTATTGAGAAGTTTTTCCTCCGAATCATGGCATTTTTTCGGGTCTACTATCGTGCTCACTCCTACAAGACCTTTATTTCGCGGCGCAAGCTCGGGCACAGGCATGAGCCAGTAGAACAATTCTTTATCAATATCACAGACATCGTAGAACACTTCCGAGCCGTTATAATTGAACTCTGGTATAGGTTCCTTAAGCCCGAGCCAGATTGTCATTGCTGTTGCCTGCTCCAGTTGTTTTACCTGCTGGCTCCATTCCACAGGCATCTCAGTAATACCGGGCAGTTTTTTTACTTCCCCCGAATAGATAACCTTGTCAGAAAGGTAATCGGCTTCCGGGGTTGAAACACAAAAACCGCTTTCGTCCTTTTCAATCTTTTGGACCTCTTCGCTTTTATGATACTCCACGTTTTTCGGAAACGATGCGATTACGCCATCGGTTATCGACTGTATGCCGCCCAGGGGATAGCCCTGTGAGCGGTACCCGGAATTATTGAAAAGTTTCATGGTCTCAGCAATCCGTCTGATCATTCCTCTTTTGCCACTGGAGCTGAATCCGCACCCTTCCAGAAACCGGGATACTGATGTCTTTTCCATTGAAAGCCCGCTCAGCAGATAAGAAAGTGCGTTCACGAACTGCATTGTTTTTTTGCTGAGCCGATGCTTTGATACGACATCGTATACAGCTTTTTGTTTTTCCCCAAAAATGGCACGCGATATTACTGAATTCATAAGATCTCCTGCAAGGATCACCTTGTCTTTTGCCGGAAGGGCATTCATTTTCAAGAAACCAGGGAGGGTTGATGGAAATTTTTCCAGTCCGTCTTTTTTGCGAAGATAGTAGTCATTATGCCGCCTGAACGTGGGAAATTTTCCGGGGTCAAAATAGTGCTCCAATTGCCTCAGCGGGCCATAAATGAGATCTGTTATTGCATGGATGCCAGTATCCACACGCCAGCCAGGATAGTCCTCAGGTTCATATGTCCTGCAGTTCCCGCCAAGAGCGTTATTTTTTTCAAGAAGAAGAATGCTGTTCCCTTTCTTTCCGAGAGTCAGGGCAGACAAAAGGCCCGAAATCCCTCCTCCTACAACAATCGCATCATAAGTGTTATGATCTGGCATATCGTTTTCTCCCCATCGTATTATATATCTACAACCTGTATTTAAAACATACGAAGTTAGAGTAATGATGCTATCATCTACGATAACGAACCTGGCGCAACCGATGACGCAATGCCAGCAACTATAATTCAAGGAGGCTCGATTGTAATACGTAAATAACCGGTTTAATAATCCTGCTTTCAGCTTAAGAAAGAGTTCAAGGTTGAGGTGGTTTGATAACAGGTTAAAAGAATACTGAAGATAACAAGATGATCCATGCCCCAGATAATCCGTACCGCTCCACGGTATGACATGCTGTTCAGTGAAGGTATATTCAACGGAACGCTTCTTATAGGACCGGACCCGCTGGGTCTGGATTTTGATTATAAAGTTTTCCTGGAGGCAAGGAGAAAATTGAGATCAATCGGCCTGCGGATGATTGACAGCAAGCGGGGTCTGGAGGAATACCAGGAAATATTCAGCCTTGATGACAGCAGTATAAAAGCACGGATACGGCTTATCCTCGGGCGAAATTATCATGACAACCTCCAGGAATTATGGCGTGAAACCCTTACACATGAGGATTTCATATATTTGAAAACCCATGCAGGATACGGCAGGCATCTCAGCCTGAGTGACGATGTTGGTTATTTTACCGATGCTATGAAGGAGGGATCTGATCACCCGCGCAAAAGACCATACCAGTTGTTCTATCTTGATTGCTGCAAGAGCGAGATGTATTATAAGGAGGTATTGCGCGACTATGTGGGTGACGACATAGATCTTATACTCCATAAATGGTTCTGTGATTACAAGATAATAGGACCGGTGATAGTGCTTATCAATGAACTGATGAAAGGATCGGACTTTGAAACCATTGTTTCGAAAATGAACGATGAATATGGCATACCACATTTTGATGTGGAAGATGACCCTGCTGATATGAGACTGGATAGAAAGATGGTCACATATTCCATAAGCCAGAATTGATGTTCAGTGATAACCTGCATACCAATTCGTTAAGCTAATAAACAAGATATACTATTACTTATCGATATGAGAGCGGTAATTCTTGCAGCTGGGGAAGGTTTGCGGTGCCGTCCCCTTACTCTGACTCGTTCCAAGGTGATGGTACCGGTTGCGAATAAGCCTTTACTTGAGCATATTATAAGCGCAGTAGCCGAGAATGGTATCAGGGATATCATACTTGTTGTGGGATATAAAAAAGAGCGGATAATGGATTATTTCGGCGATGGTCTGGATTTCAGGGTAAACATCAGTTATGTCTTTCAGGATGCTCAACTGGGCACCGCCCATGCTGTAAAACAGCTAAGGGGACTGGTAGAGGAGGATTTTCTTGTCCTGAATGGTGATAACCTGGTTGACGCTAATACTATATCCGATCTTCTGACCGGCAGAAGTGGCTCAGTCACCCTGCTTGCTGTTGAGCGGGAGCAGACCCTTGGCTATGGGGTTGTGATCTCAGATGGCAGCAGAGTTAAAACAATCCTGGAAAAACCAAAGGAAGTTGTGAGCCATCTTGTAAACGCAGGGATGTACGTATTCTCCCCTGAGATTTTTGATGAGATCGATAAAACTCCCCTCTCTGAAGCAGGAGAATATGCGATCACAGATACCATTCAGCAGATGATAAATGATGGCAAGAACGTCAGTATGGTAACATCAAGATCCATGTGGATGGACGCTATCCATTCATGGGATTTCCTGAAAGCAAATGCTGTTGTTCTGGCAGACTGCAGGAGAAGATTAAGTGGGACTATTGAAGAAAGTGCTGTAATAAGAGGAAATGTAGTGATAGGTGAGAACAGTCTTATCCGCGGGGGCTGCTATATTGTAGGCCCTGTGATAATCGGAAGGAACTGCGATATAGGGCCGAACACTGTTATTTTACCCTCTACTGCAATAGGGGATAATACCTCAATCGGGTCATCGGTCGAGATACAGAACAGTATTCTGATGAACGATGTGAGGATCGGAAGTAACTCATACATATCCAACTCTATCGTTGGTGCCAACAATACCATAGGTCCACATCTCTCAATAGAGGTGGGTCGGGACCTTATGATAGAGATGAAAGGGATACTGCACCATGCGGATACATTAGGAACAGTGATGGGAGATGACAATACCCTTGCCAATCGTGTACTGATCAAGGCCGGAAAGATGATAGCAAACAACTGCAGTGTTGAGGCTGGTATTACCGTGCATAAAGACATTCCTCCTGCTTCAATCGTGATCTGATATGTGCGGGATTATAGGGTATAACGGCATAAGGCAGGCGACCAATATACTTATTGATTCCCTGAAGAGGTTAGAATACCGCGGGTATGATTCTGCCGGGATTGCCGTTTTAAACAATAAGGCCATCGAGGTGTATAAGGATAAGGGCAGGATCATAGAACTGGAGAGAGATCTTCCAGAGATTATAAGTACAGTTGGAATAGGACACACGAGATGGGCAACGCATGGGAAGCCAAATAAAGCAAATGCCCATCCCCATACATCAGGGGATATTGCTGTTGTCCACAATGGGATCATTGAGAACTATGAGCATTTGAGGGATCGTTTGACGCAGCTGGGGTATGTCTTTGTTTCGGAAACAGATACAGAGGCACTGGCGCATCTCATTAACCACTACTACAGGAATAACCTCATGGATGCGGTCGTATCTGCCCTGAATGACATAAAGGGATCCTATGCAATAGCAGTACTGTGCGGCAGCGAACTGGTTGCAGCAAGAAAGGACAGCCCTCTTATTATAGGAATAGGTGATAATGAGAACTTTATAGCCTCAGATATACCTGCTATCCTGAAATATACCAGGAATATAATCTATTTAGATGATATGGAAGTTGCCTGTGTTACCCCGGATTGTGTGTCTATTTTTGATATTAACAAGCGGCAGATCGAGAAAACGGTGAATACTATTGACTGGGACCTGGAAGCTGCTGAGAAATCAGGGTATGACCATTTTATGCTAAAAGAGATCCATGAGCAGCCCAGGGCACTTCATGAGACCTTTGCAGGCAGGATATCGGAGCTTGAGGGTAATATCACCTTTGATGGCCTGAATCTGACCGAGGAGGAGATCAGAAGTATATCAAGAATAAGCATCATTGCATGCGGCACCTCTTTTAATGCAGGCCTGCTTGGCAAATACCTGTTCGAGTACATGACGCATATCCATGTCGATGTTGAGATCGCATCAGAGTTCCGCTATGCCCACTCAAGTCCCGGGTCCCTTGTGATTGCAATATCACAATCAGGAGAGACAGCAGATACACTTGCAGCCCTGCGCGAAGCGAAAAGTTTTGGATGCAGGACACTTGCGATTACAAATGTAGTGGGCAGCACTATAACAAGAGAAGTTGACAGTGTTATATATACACGATCAGGGCCTGAGATAGGAGTTGCTGCTACCAAGACTTTCCTGTCACAGGTTGGTGTACTGTATCTTCTTTCCCTGTATTTTGGGAAATTAAAAGGGATAATCAGCTCCGACCGTATAAAACTCATGCTTGTGTCCCTGAAAAAGCTATCAGCCCAGATAAGACGCATCCTCGATGATAAAGAATCAATAAGATACTGTGCAGAAGCATTTGCACCTGCGAATGATGTCTTCTTTATCGGACGTACCTTTAATTACCCGATCGCCCTTGAGGGAGCCTTAAAACTTAAAGAGATCTCCTATATCCATGCAGAGGGATATGCTGCAGGTGAGCTGAAGCACGGCCCTCTCGCCCTGATCGCAAATAATACTCCTGTTGTTGCCATTGCAACAAGAGGACCGATCTATGATAAAATGGTCAATAATATCAAAGAGGTAAAGGCAAGAGAAGCCCCTGTTATCGCAATTGCTGATGAGAAGGATAGTGAGATAGAAAAATATGTGGATACAGTAATACGGGTTCCATCCACTGAGTATGTCCTGTCGCCTGTTCTATCAACAGTGGTTGTGCAGCTTTTCTCGTATTATGTTGCAAAATCACGCAAATGTCCCATAGACCAGCCCAGGAATCTCGCCAAAAGTGTTACTGTGGAGTGAGCTATGTCTGAAAATCCAAAGTTCGGGTCCTCAGGAGTAAGAGGTATAGCAAACAAGGAGATCACCCCCCGGTTTGCACTTAATTTCGGGCTTGCAGTGGGCAGTATCTATCCAGAGGTCGTGGTAGGCCGCGACCCGAGGATACCGGCTGTAATGATCGAAAGCGCAGTTGTGGCAGGCCTGCTCTCAGCAGGAAGCCGGGTTACCAGGATCGGTATGGCTCCTACCCCTACCCTTGCTATTGCATCGCGAGGCTACGACTGCGGTATCATGATCACTGCCTCACATAACCCTGCCCAGTATGTCGGGATAAAGATCTTCAAAGATGGGATGTCCTTTGATACAGGAGAGCAGATAGAGATAGAGGATATACTGAGGGAAGAAAAATTTCGATATGCAAGCTGGGAGAGCACTGGTAATTTGAGTGATATGAATACTGCTTTAAAAGATCACAGTGAGATCATATTGAAAAACACCAGAAGAGCGAACCTGAAGGTCGTGGTTGACTGCGGCTGTGGCGCAGCCTCTGTAATCACACCATATGTGCTAAGGGAAATGGGCTGTGGGGTGATAACCCTCAATTCACATCCGGATGGACACTTCCCGGGAAGAGAGCCTGAACCGGTTGAGGAGAACCTGAGCCTGCTAAAAAGCACGGTCAGATCAGCGGGCGCTGATCTTGGTATCGCGCATGATGGGGATGCGGACAGGATGATGGCTGTGGATAATAAAGGACGTTTTGTGAGCGGGGATAAGATGCTTGCATTTTTTGCAACCAGGGAAGCCAGGAAAGCAATAGCAGTACCTGTTGATACATCAAGAGTTATTGATGACATCCTGAGCGGAATAAAGATCTCACGCACAAAGGTGGGGGATGTCTATGTTGCCGAGGAGCTTAAAAAAATTGATGGGGATCTTGGAGGTGAACCATCCGGGGCATGGATCTTTCCAAAGATATCCCTCTGTCCGGATGGCATATACGCTGCATGCAGGCTTGTTGAACTCGTAGAGGAAGAGGGAGAGCTCAGTGAACTGCTTGAATCCATTCCAGAATACCCTGTGAAGCGGGGCGCATTTATATGCGAGGATAAAAAAAGGGCGATGGCTAAAATAGCCAGAAGATTAGGAGAGCTTGGCAATATCAATACCCTGGATGGCGTCAGGGTTGATCTTGAAGAGGGGTGGATCCTTGTGCGGCCAAGCGGTACAGAGCCGAAGATAAGAATAACGGTCGAATCAAAAGACAGGTGTGATGAGCTGTATAATATGGCATCTGAGATCGTAAGGGAAGAAATGTGAATATGAAGGCCGTCATACTTGCAGCAGGGAAAGGAACACGGATGGGACCTCTCACAGAGAGCAGGCCCAAGGTAATGCTGCCGATAGATAACAGGCCGATCCTTGAGCATATTATAGTGAGGCTTAAGGCTGCGGGTATAAAGGATTTCCTGGTGGTTATCGGGTATTGTAAAGAAAAGATAACGGATTATTTTGGAGATGGCTCAATGCTGGGTGTTGGTATAGAATATATAGAGCAGCAGAATCCGAAGGGAACTGCCGACGCCATTGCCACTGCCAGGGATTCAATAGATGAGAGGTTCCTGGTAACAAACGGTGATGTGCTTGCAGATCCTTCAGATATCAAAAAGATCATCAGTGCCGGTGGAGATGCGGTTCTGGCCGCAAAGAGGGTAGCAGTTCCAGAAGAATACGGGATATTATATGTAAAAGGGAATAAGGTCGAGAAAATCGTTGAGAAGCCAAAAGAATCAACCTCCGACCTTGCAAATGCCGGTATCTACGTCTTTGAGCCTGTTATATTTAATGCAATCGATAATACAAACCCTTCTCCGCGTGGAGAGTACGAGATCACAGACTCTATCCAGTTCATGATAGATAGGGGGAACGAACTGAGCTGTGCAGCCCTTGAGAGATGGCAGGATATAGGGTTTCCATGGCACTTACTTACAGCCAATGAGATAGCTTTGAATGAGAGGGAGGACTGGGATATACAGGGCGAGATCGAGCCTTACGTGACCCTGAAAGGGAAAGTGGCAGTTGGCAAAGGTACGGTAATAAGGAGCGGCGCTTATATCACCGGGCCTGTGGTCATTGGAGAGAACTGCGATATAGGGCCGAACTGCTTTATCAGGCCCGGTACAAGCATTGCAGATAATGTAAGGATCGGGAACGCTGTGGAGGTGAAGAACAGCATTGTGATGAGCGGGACCAACATAGGACATTTAAGCTATGTAGGGGACAGTATTATTGGTGAGAAGTGCAATTTCGGGGCCGGCACCAAGGTGGCGAATTTAAGGCATGATAACAGGACTGTAATGGTAGAGCTCGGGGGAAGGAGATTCAATTCTGGAAGGCGGAAATTAGGTGTAATAATGGGGGATGATGTGCACACGGGTATAAACAGCATGATCAATGTGGGCACGACCATAGCCAGCGGGGCATTTATTGATCCTGGTGAGTTTATCAAAGGAACATATCCTGCGAACAGGTAATGATACAGTATCCATGACTGTAGAAATCATTTCCAGCACCTTCTGGGTGCCCGGTATTTTCTTTCTCTTAACCCGGCGGCTGCTCTTGATTTTTTTGTACAAATGCAATCTATTAAAAAATGTTAATAAAAACTAGAACCGAGATGCGTTGAAGCAATAAGTTATATATGCCTTGAGGATAATTAAACTAAAAAGATCTGATAGGTTGAAGGTACCCAATCCGTTTTTAAATCAAAGGAACCATAAAACGAAACGAACAATATAAATTGTTTTAGATCTATCATCTGGTTTAATCAGTAATATGGATAAAGGGAATCGAAATGGAGGAAGCAAATAGAGAATACGGCGCAAGACAGATCCAGGTACTTGAAGGGCTTGAGGCTGTACGCAAGCGCCCCAGCATGTACATCGGCAGCACGGATTCAAGAGGTCTTCACCATCTTGTATACGAAGTGGTGGATAACAGTATAGATGAAGCACTTGCCGGTTATTGTATGAGTATCGAGATTTACCTGAGGGCTGATAACAGCATTAGAATTGTGGATAACGGGCGTGGCATCCCTGTAGATATCATACCGAAATACAATAGATCCGCACTTGAGGTTGTAATGACCATGCTCCACGCAGGCGGCAAGTTCGACAATAACGCCTATAAGGTCTCAGGTGGACTGCACGGCGTGGGTGTATCCGCTGTGAATGCGCTATCCGAATGGCTTGAAGCTGAGGTTAAGCGGGACGGTAAGCTTTACAAGCAGAGATACGAGCGCGGAAAACCGATAACTGACATAGTTCATATCGGCGATACACAGGGCACGGGCACAACGATTACGTTCAAACCTGACAAAGAAATTTTTGAGACGCTTGAGTTCAATTTTGAGACCATAACAAATCGATTACGTGAGTTAGCATTCCTGAACAAGGGTATAAAGATCTCAATCAAGGACGAGTTCTCTCTGAAAGAGCAGGTGTTCCAGTACGAAGGCGGTATCGTATCCTTTGTTGAGTTCCTGAATAAAAACAAAAACGTACTCCATGAGAAACCAATATACTTCCAGAAGCAAAAGGATACCACTGCAGTAGAGATTGCCATGCAGTATAATGATAGCTATACTGAAAACGTTTATACTTTCGCAAATAATATAAACACGCATGAGGGCGGCACGCACCTTGCGGGCTTTAAGGCCGCACTTACAAAGGTATCTAACGATTACGCAAAATCTAAATCGATCCTGAAAGGCGATGATAAACTATCAGGCGACGATGTAAGAGAGGGGCTTACTGCTATAATCAACGTCAAGCTTGTGAATCCACAGTTCGAAGGTCAGACAAAGACAAAACTGGGTAACAGTGAGATCAAGGGAATAGTTGAGACACTGGTCTCTGAAGGGTTATCCGAGTTCCTTGAGGAGAACCCGGCTGTAGCGAAAAACATTCTCTCAAAGGCTCTTGAGGCCGCAGAAGCGCGTGAAGCGGCAAGGAAAGCACGGGAACTCACACGGCGAAAAAATGCGCTTGAGGTGAGTTCACTGCCGGGAAAGCTTGCAGACTGCTCTGAGAAAGACCCGGCGAGAAGTGAGATATACATCGTGGAAGGCGATTCGGCAGGCGGCTGCTTTTCTGGAGATACGCTTGTTGCTCTGGCTGATGGTCGTGCGCTCAGTTTTAAGGAAATTGTGGCAGAGCATGCGATGGGAAAAGATCATTTTTGCTATACTATTCGTAATGACGGTACGATCGGATTGGAGCGCATCATCAACCCACGTATGACTAAGACGAATGCCGAAGTTATCAAGATTACTTTAGATACTGGCGAGACTATTATTTGTACGCCTGATCATCCATTCATGTTACGCGATGGCAGTTTCAAGCCGGCTGGATCTTTAACTCCAGATTATTCGCTTATGCCGCTGTATACGGTTGCCAATTTCAACCACCGCATTGTCTCTATCGAACGACTGGAAGAAGGCATGGATGTTTATGATATCGAGGTTCCGCATACTCATAACTTTGCTCTCGCCAGTGGTGTATTTGTACACAACAGTGCCAAACAGGGACGCGATCGCAAGTTCCAGGCGATACTACCTCTTCGCGGCAAGATATTGAACGTGGAGAAAGCACGGCTTACAAAAATATTGAAGAACGAGGAGATAAGAGCGCTCATAACAGCCATAGGCGCCGGTATCGGCGAAGGTGAGGAGTTTGATATCAATAAGGCGCGGTATCATCGTATAATAATTATGACAGATGCTGATGTTGACGGAAGCCACATCCGAACATTATTACTAACGTTATTCTACAGGTACATGCGCCAGCTCATCGACACGGGTTATATCTACATAGCCCAGCCCCCGCTTTTCAAGATAAAGAAAGGAAAAACTGAGTTTTATGTTTACAACGAAGAAGAACTCAACAGGAAACTGGCCGAGATCGGAAGGGATGGAATCACATTACAGCGCTACAAGGGTCTTGGTGAGATGAATCCAGCCCAGCTGTGGGAGACCACCATGAACCCCGATACGCGAACCATGCTCAGGGTCACACTTGAGGATGCCATCAAGGCTGATGAGATCTTTACAATACTCATGGGTGATAAGGTAGAGCCGAGGCGCGAGTTTATTGAGAAGAATGCCAGGGATGTTAAGAACCTGGATGTGTAAGTAGAGAGATACATTATGAATCTGCCAATTATAACTGAAAGCAATATCAGGTAATCAAGGTTGAGAAACATGCAGCCGATAACTGAAGAAACAATCCAGGAAATTAAAAACCGCATCGTTAAGGGAGTCCATCCTGAGAAGATAATCCTTTTTGGCTCATATGCCTACGGAATGCCGACAAAAGAAAGCGATCTGGATTTGTTAGTTATTCTCCAAACAGAAGAGCCTGTGCATAAGAGGGCGATAAAGATAAGAAAATTGCTTCGTGATATCAGAATCCCAAAAGATATACTTGTTTATACACCACAGGAAGTTGAGAGATGGAAAAACGCATCATCCGCGTTTATTACTTCCATTCTTAAAAAAGGCAGGGTTATATATGGATAATAGGGATGTTGCAAGAAGCTGGTTTAAGAAAGGAAATAACGACCTAATAGTAGCAGAGCATGTACTTATCATGCAAAACCCACCTACAGATACGATATGTTTTCATAGCCAACAAGCTGCTGAAAAATATCTCAAGGGATTTCTTGCTTTTCATGGGAAAGAAACGCCAAAAATACATGACCTGGAAGAGTTTATCTCAGCCTGCAAAGAAATTGATTCTGAATAAATTAAAAATAATAATTTAATAAATTGAGCTGATACCATGCCAGATCAAGAACCTAAAAACCCGCAGAAAAAGCTTGTAATAGAAAAAATCAGCCCGATCAATATCGAAGATGAGATGAAGCGCTCATATATCGATTATGCCATGAGCGTAATAGTAGGGCGCGCGCTGCCGGATGTGAGGGACGGCTTAAAGCCTGTGCACAGGCGCATTCTCTATTCGATGTACGAGCAGGGGATGACACATGATAAGCCTTACAAGAAATCTGCAAGAATCGTTGGTGATACACTTGGTAAGTACCACCCTCACGGGGATATAGCTGTTTATGATACACTCGTCAGGATGGTACAGGATTTCTCGCTTCGCTATCCTTTGATAGATGGACAGGGAAATTTCGGATCGATAGACGGTGACAGCGCCGCAGCTATGCGATATACTGAAGTCCGCCTTGCAAAGATCGCCGATGAAACCCTTGGCGATATCGATAAAGAAACAGTTGATTTTGTTCCCAACTATGATGATTCCTTAAAAGAGCCGACCGTACTGCCGTGCAAACTTCCGAACCTGCTCATTAACGGCTCGACCGGCATAGCAGTGGGAATGGCGACCAACATGCCGCCGCACAACCTTGGAGAAGTGATCGACGGCATAACCATGGTTATCGATAGGCCTGATATTGAAATAAATGAACTTGTGAAGATTATAAAAGGCCCGGATTTCCCGACAGCAAGTTTCATATATGGCCGCCAGGGAATAATCGATGCGTATTCCACAGGCCGCGGCTCAATCAAGATGCGTGCCCGTGCCGTAATCGAGGAGATAAAGAGCAAGGAACAGATAATCATAACAGAACTCCCGTACCAGGTAAATAAAGCAAAACTGGTAGAGGATATTGCAGGCCTTGTCAGGGATAAGAAGATCGCCGGTATCACGGATCTTAGAGACGAATCTGATAAAGAGGGGATACGTATTGTTATAGAGATATCAAGGCAGGCGCAGGCCAGGGTCATCTTAAACCAGTTGTATTCCCATACGCAGCTTGAAGCTACTTTCGGTGTGATCAACCTGGCACTGGTCGATGGGCAGCCCAGACTTCTTACATTAAAAGATATAATAATCCACTACATAGCTCACAGGAAGCAGGTCATCATCAGGAGAAGCCAGTTTGAGCTTGATAAAGCGCAAAAACGCGCCCATATACTTGAGGGGCTGCGGATTGCCCTTGACCATATCGATAGTGTCATAAAATTGATAAAAGCTTCAAAAACACCTGATGAGGCGCGCACCGGTCTTGTGGCCCAGTTCAACCTGAGTGAAGAGCAGGCAAAAGCTATACTTGATATGCGGCTTCAGCGATTGACAGGTCTTGAGCGCGAGAAGATCGATGCTGAGTACAATGAGCTTTTAAAAACCATTGCATGGCTTCGGGAACTTCTGGCAAGTGAAACAAGGATACTCACATTTATAAAAACAGAGCTTGCCGAGCTTAAAACACGTTTTGCTGATAAGAGGAGAACCGAGATCATAGAGAATACAGGAGAACTTGTGATAGAGGATCTTATTCCAAAAGAAGATGATGTTATCACGGTAACAAACAGCGGTTATATCAAACGTATCCCTGTGGATGCGTATAAACAGCAGCGCCGCGGCGGGAAAGGTGTCATCGGAATGGAGACAAAGGATGAGGATTTCGTAAGCGATCTATTCATCGCGAATACCCATGACTATATCCTGTTCTTCACCGACAGAGGTAAGGTCTACTGGCTGAAAGTGTATGAGGTACCCACTGCAGGAAGACAGGCGCGCGGAACAGCGATAATCAATCTGCTCCAGATAGAACAGGGCGAAAAGATTAACGCATATATCCCGATCAGCAAGTTTGACGAAGAACACTATCTCCTTATGGTAACAAAGAAGGGGGTCGTCAAGAAGACAGTCCTGAGTGTATTCTCAAATCCCAGAAAAACAGGAATAATAGCAATATCACTGGATGATGGGGATAAACTGGTATCAGTGAAGCTCACAGATGGCACCAGGGGTATCGTGATCGGTACAAAGCACGGTAAAGCAATAAGGTTCAACGAGAACGATGTAAGGGACATGGGGCGCAGCGCGTATGGCGTAAGGGGAGTTAAGCTGGTCGGTGAGGATGAGGTTGTAAGTATGGCCGTGGTCGAGGAGGATGCGACCCTTCTTACAATAACCGAGCACGGCTTCGGGAAACGCACAGGATTTGAGGAATACCGTATTATGAACCGCGGCGGACAGGGTGTGATTACCATAGATGTGAATATAAGGAACGGGAGTGTGGTGGATATAAAGACCGTTCGTGAGGATGATGAGATCATGGTAACCACCTCCAGAGGGATTATCATCCGCGTGCCTGTGAGCGGCATCCGCATACAGGGAAGGAATACACAGGGAGTAAAAATAATGAACGTTGATGATAAAGACAGGGTTGTGGGCGTGGCGACTCTTGCGAAGGAGGAGAATGGGGATGTGGGTGGAGAGCAGAGGAAGCTAGATGAGAGCGATTATCCCATTTAAGAAGTGCAACGCAAAATCAAGATTGGGAGCGCTGCTCTCTGAAAAAGAGCGCGAGGGCTTTGCTATGGCCATGCTCAGTGATGTGGCAGAGGCATTGATCAGCTCCGGGTGCTTCGGGGCAATTGATATATTATCCAGCTCTATCATCGAGATCAGAGGAACCAATATAGTATTAACGGAAAAGGGCCTGAATGAAGCCTTAAACGAGTACCTCCATAAGATGTCATACCATTCAATACATGAACCTGTTCTTATTATCATGGCAGACATTCCGCTCGTCTCGATTAAGAATATCAAAAACATAGCCTCATCCTCTGCCGATATTGTGATCGTGCCGGGAAGGATGGGGGGCACCAATGCCCTGTTTATCCGCGACCCGTCAGTTTTCCATGTTGACTATTACGGCGCAAGTTTCTTAAAACATCGCGAGATCGCATCCACAAATAAACTTAAGCATGAGGTCTTTGATTCCTTTAACCTCAGTACGGATATCGATGAGACGGCAGACCTTGCCGAGGTTCTGCTTCATGGGACAGGGTATGCTGCACGTTACCTGAGAGAACTTGGGTTTATCCTTGCTGAGAATGGGGGCAGGGTAGGGGTTAAAAGGATCTAGCATTTAATCCCTGAACGCGAGCAAACCCTCGTACTCCAAAAAGACGATAGGCAGCCAAAACATCCTATAATTATGGAGATTTGAGCGTATATACTGTGCGTGCAATGATAATATTTATGTTAATGTACTTTCCATACTACAATGGCGATAATAATGTTAAAAATAAAATCCACAGACAAAGGCATTTTTATTCCTCATGAGCTCATCGGTTTGCCAGCCGGAACAGAGTTTTCAATTCGTAGAGGTAAATATTACATAACCCTTGAGCCTGAAGGTCTTACGAATAAAACAGCGGAGCTAGTTAAGATTGGGAAGATCGATATAGATGAAGAAATTGGAAGAATGGTAGAATCAAAAGTGGTATAATGAATCTTGAAGGATTCAAGGGTACTGAAAGAATATACATAGATTCTACTATCTTCGTAAGCCACCACAGTAAAGATGCTATCGATAGAAAAGAGTGCACAGCTTTCCTTAATGCTGTTGAAAAAGGGGAAATGAATGCTGTTACTTCCTCTATTGCAATCGATGAAACCGCCTATATCCTGCTAAAATTCAAAGCAGCGGAGATTTTGAATACTGACAGACATTATAAAATCCTTGCTTCACTGCGCCATGATAAAGATGTATTCGATGAAGCATGGGAAGTCGCGCAGATACACATTGATTTTGTAGATGCTCTAAGAGCAAAGAATGTACTTCAGATAATAACTGAAACAGCCGATCCTCTTGAGATAGCAGGACTTGCCAAAAGATATCAACTCTTACCGAGAGATGCCTCACATCTTGGCATAATGCGTAAGAATATGATAAAAAATATTGCAACTAACGATAGTGATTTTGAAAGGATCAAAGATATAGAAATGTGGAGACCCTAAAACGATATTAAAAAGGATGAGTATGGTAAATTAAAGGTTACTCAATCTATATGGGTGGGTAAATAAGAATTTATTAGATAACAAAAAGTGGACGTTCCGTACCTTTTAGAGAGTATACATCTTAACTAATTTTTTACGTCTGTACAGGTAAATTATAGCCTCCGCATAGCATCTGACAATAGTATATAAACCACAGAGCGCACAGAGGGTTGATTATCTTGTCTTGACCATTTTACGTCTCAAGAGATATGCAAGACATGAGTAAATAGAGAACTTTTGAAGGAGCAAATTATTTGATTTTCTTTTTTTGTACGTAAATAAATACCAATCCAGCTAAAGTTACAATAAGTGTAACTCCTGAGAAAAGAACCAAAGTATTAAATGGTATCTCTGTAATTGCTGTATTCCCTACTATACCTTTCCAAATATAAAGAGTATAACCCACAATAATTACTTTTGGAGCCTCTTTTGATTTTAACTTTCCAATATAGCTTAAGGGGAATTCACTCATCTTTTGAACCCCCTGTATGTATAGTTACAAGTAATAATGAGAGGACACCGAGAGTTATAAAATAGTTATTACTTAAAGACCAACCAAATAAAATTGAAGCAAATCCTACTATATAGCAAGCATATATAAAAAATAAATCAATGTTATTTATCGAGAGAATTCTTCTAAATACACCTAGTTTATTTGGCTCCTCCTTTAAGAGGTTATGCATCTTCAGGATTTGCTCGTATTTTTTTGCTCTGAGTTCCCACTCTCTTGCTTCAGCCAATGCATCGTCTTGAATTGGACAACATTCAGATAATCCGCATTTAGTTTTCCTTTTATTATAAATCAATAATTTACTATTCATATATTGTTTTTATTTAGTAGTGACATTATAGTTTCTAAATTATGTTTAGCCGAATTTTGTAATAAGTCGACTGATAAATCTTTAGTGAATTTAGTCGATAAGTCTACTCTAAGTTTGTTACTTAATTTCTCTACACTTATCGCTTGTATACCTAGTGGCTCACCACACTAATTATGATATAGCCTTTTTAGTTTAACTCTTGCATCTTTTGTAGTAAAACGCCAATTTACCATAGCATGCTGTTCGTTAGTTTCTTTTCCCAAGCGTCAATCTCCCGTTTTACAGTTGCCTTGTCTGGAATACGTCTATCCAAGCATTGTTCTGAGAGCACTGAAATCTCTATCTCCACCATATTGAGCCAGCTACCATGCTTAGGAGTATAGTGAAAATCCAGTTTCCTCAGTATCCTGCGTGCCTCCTCCGGCTTATAGGCTTCATATAAAGCCGCCGGGTTATGTGTATTCAAATTATCCAGAACTACCTTTATAGCTTCAGCTTCTGGGAAATACTTATCAGTCAAGGCTTTCATGCACGAGGCAAAATCCAGCTTTGTGCGTTGTTCGGTCACTTCTACATGACGCCATCCTGAAAGAGGCTGAAAAAACAAGAATATATTGCATGTCCCGTTACGTTTGTACTCGTAGTCATATCTTTGAGCTTGACCTGGTTTCATGGGTAGAGGATGACGTACATCTCCTATCAACTGATATGGCTTCTCATCAAAGCATACTACAGGTTGTTTTGGGTCGTAGGGCTGTGCATAAAGATCCAGAACGTCTTCCATCCGCCATACAAATTCACTGTTTACCGAAGGAATGCACCACTGTTTCTTAAGCCACGGCTTAACATCTTTTTTTTGAGTACCCGGCGTACTGTTTCATCGGAGATGGAGTCTATCGTACCCAATTCCACCAACTTATCAGCCAGAAGCTGCATTGTCCAGGTCTTTCTCCCTTCTGGTGGATTGCTGCAAGCAAGAGCAATAAGGAAAGCTTCCTGTTTTCCTTTCAGTTTTCGTTCTCCACCTGGACGGGGAAGCTCGTTCAGGGCATATTCCAATCCTCCTTCTACGAATTTTTTGCGGATTCGTCCCACTGTGGAAAAACCAATATAGAGAGCTTCTTCGATAGCTTCATCGGTTTTACCCTTATCAGCTAAAAGCAAAATCCTTGCACGATTCAATCTTCGGGCTGGATGTTTACCGCCTTTGAATAGGCTTAATAGGTAGGTTCGTTCGTCTTCTGTCAGATTCACTGTGTATATCTTTTTTGGCATTTTAGTATATTTCTTCCTTTGATTTGTGAAGAAACATACCTATTTAAGATCATACTTCAAAAACCTTGTGGTGAGCCACTAGATCAGATTTTTCACAATCTAATCTATATTCACATATTTTAAAATCTCCTAATTTACTAAGTAAATTTGGTGGTGGTGTAATAGACCAATTATTTGGATGAATAAATAAACTTTTAGAATCAGTAACATGATAGACTCTACAGCAAGTACCGCTTGTTTTTTTCATTGAAACACTATTTATCAAAATATTTAGTGGCTTATAAGATAATTCAAAATCATCAGGATTAAATTGGTCTTTGATTGTTGATAAGTCAAATGATATACTCACTTTATTGTCAGAACAGGAACTTATCTCCAGAATCAGTATATTGCTTGCATCTTCCCAAGAATCTTTGTCAAGTATATACACATTATCATCATTCAAATCATATTGAATAATATTTTGTGCCAAAGATACCTTGGATTTAGAGCCTATCCGATAAATAGAAGAACCCCAGAGTTAGATTAGAATAGGGGAGTATT
>NZ_JMIY01000001.1:169578-203641 GCF_000685155.1 Candidatus Methanoperedens nitratireducens | reverse complement strand
AATTCATTTTGCATGTGCTTGGATAACATTCAGAGCAGCAGGACTTTTCGGATAGGCTCTTAGTTAGCACATCTAAATCTTCTAGTTTTTTGTTTTGTAATTTTTTTAAATACTTGACTAAAACGCTTGAAAAATCATCACCACTCAGTGAGTTCGGAACCTTTTTTAAAACATCTTTAAAATATTCTTTTATAATTGCTTCTTTAATATCTAAATCAAAACATGTACAAACGGATTTATTCTTAATTTCAACCATAGTATTTATTTCCATACCATAACCATCAAACCATATTTATTTTTAAATCTATTAATAGTTTTCTAAAATTGGACAGTGTATATACCCAAAGGTATAATTTGGAGTAACTCCAAACCATATGAGCATGAAGGACATAGATGGTCTGGAGCTATCCCCTAAAAAAGCAGAATATATAAAATTTTTTGCTAGCAGAGCAGGTGTCAAAACAACAGAAATAGCCAGCAAATTTAATGTTGATCCATCTACAGCCACCAAGATCATAGCGGAATTATCAAAAACCGATCTTATTACCTACACACCGTACTATGGCTGTACACTGACATACAGAGGAAAAGAATACGCTAATTTTCTAAACCGCCGCCACGGGCTAATAGTCTGCCTGCTGGTCGATGTCGGCATGGATATAGACAGCGCATGTGAAGCTGCAGGTAGATTCGAGTATTTTGTGCCAAAGATGGTTGTGGATAATACGTGTAAAAAACTCGGACATCCAGAGAGAAGTCCCTGCGGTATAGATATAAGCAGTGATACATGCTGTTGCTGTCCCGGGGAGGAGTAGATGATAAAAAAAACAGTGATCATTCTGACCTTAATCGCATTTCTTGCTCCAGGATGCATTGAGCAGCCAGAACCGAGCGATAAAATCAAGGTCATTACTACTTTTTACCCTCTCTATGAATTCTCCAAACGCATAGGGGGTGAGAAGGCCGAGATCTCAACCCTTGTTCCGGCCGGTGTTGAGCCGCATGACTGGGAACCTGGCCCGCAGGATATTATCAAGGTAGGGGCTGCTCAGATATTTGTCTATAATGGGGCAGGCCTTGAACCATTTGTTGATGAGATAAAAAAAAGGATTGAACCTGGGAATTTGATTATTGTAGATTCAAGCGAAGGAATTCAATTAATTGAAAATGGGGTGCCTGATCCGCATATCTGGCTTGATCCGGTTCTGGCAAAGCAGCAGGTAGATAATATAGAGAAGGCCTTTATTAAGGCAGATCCGCAGAATAGCGATTATTACAGCGCTAATGCCCGAATGCTCAAGCAGGAACTGGATTCACTGGATAAGGAGATATCAACAGAATTGGCCCATGCAAAAAAGAGGGTGTTCATAGCCTCACATGACGCATTCAGTTATTTTGCCAGAAGATATAATCTGACGCAAATCGCAATTGCAGGAATTTCTCCAGAGATGGAGCCCAGCCCTGCAAAAATTGCCGAGATTGTCAGGCTTGCAAGAGAGTATGAGGTGAAATACATTTTCTTTGAAACTTTAACAAGCCCAAGGCTATCTGAAGTTATTGCAAAAGAAGTAGGAGCGCAGGTACTCGTGCTTAATCCGATAGAGGTGCTTTCTGAAGCTCAAATAAAGCAGGGGGAGAACTACTTTACCTTAATGCGGGAGAATCTTAGGAATCTTAAGATTGCACTGGAGGTGGAGAATGGATGAAAAAATTATTGAGCTGATGAATATAAATCTTGAACGAGGTAATGCGCACATTCTTGAGAATATTAATCTGGTAATAGAAAGGGGGCAATTTTTAGGAGTTATAGGCCCTAATGGCGCAGGTAAGACCACACTGCTGAAAATAATACTTGGGCTGATAAGACCAACAAGCGGTACGATAAAGTTATTTGGCAGGGATATCCATAATTTTAAGGATTGGTACAGAATAGGATATATACCGCAGCATGCTTTGAGTTTTGATGCAAATTTCCCGATAAGTGTGTTTGAAGTTGTATCCATGGGCAGGTTCTCCAAAAAAGGCCTATTCAAAAAACTTGGGAAAGATGATATGCAGGCGATTGATGAGGCACTGGAAATAGTGGATATGGGAGAGTATAGGAACAGGATGATTGGTGAACTCTCAGGCGGCCAGCAGCAGCGGGTATTCATAGCAAGGGCGCTATCAAGCCAGCCAGAATTATTAATTCTGGACGAGCCCACGGTCGGCGTAGATATAGTTGTACAGAGAGAGTTCTACGATTTCCTGGAGATATTACATAAAGAGAAAAAAATTACATTAGTGCTTTCAACCCACGATATCAGTAATATAGCCTCCCGCGTCGGAAAGCTTGCCTGCATCAACAGGAGGTTATTCCCGGAATGCCATCCTGAGGAATTTTTTACTGGAATTCCTGCCGGGGATATGAGATTCGTGCATCACTTGCATAGAGAGTAGCATGTTGGAAGCATTCCAATATGGCTTTATGCAGCGGGCGCTGGTTGCAGGTATCATGATAGCAATCATCTGCTCAGCAATAGGCACTTTTATAGTATTAAAAAGACTCTCGATGATCGGTGATGGGCTGGCACATATTTCCCTGGGGGGAATAGCACTTGGCCTGTTTTTTGGGGTCTATCCTGTTGTATCAGCCCTGATATTCTCAGTATTGAGCGCTCTTGGCATAAACTACCTGAGGAGAGCGAGAATTTATGGTGATCTGGCAATAGCTATATTCTTTTCTGCAGGACTGGCAGTGGCTGTTGTTATCTTAAGCCTTGCAAGGGGCTTTAATGTAGATTTATTCAGTTACTTATTTGGAAGCATACTGACTGTGAATGAGACAGATTTAACAATTATACTTGGATTAGGCATATTGACTTTAGGAACAGTATATATCTTTTATAAAGAACTTTTTTATATCACTTTTGATGAGACAACTGCAAGAGCAAGCGGGATTCCTGTAGAAAAATTAAATACTCTGCTTATTGTATTAACCGCAGTAACCGTAGTCATATCATTAAAAATAGTCGGTGTCCTGCTGGTCTCTTCTCTGCTTGCAGTCCCTGTTGCTACCAGCCTTCAAATTTCCAGAAGCTTTCGGGGAACAATGTTATCTTCAATGATATTTGCAATATTTTCGGTAGTGCTGGGCTTAATTATTTCCTTCTACTTCAACTTAGCCCCCGGAGGGGCGATCGTATTAACCTCTATAACCTTACTTCTAATCACAATAATTTATAAAAATTTTAAGTTTAGAAGTTGATTACCAATTCAGCTACTTATAGTAAACCGCAAAACTCTACATAAAATAATATGACAGGGTCAAATCAGGTGTAATTTTAAAGTTAATTTGATGGTCTCGTTAACAGTACCTTGGATGGCAACAAGACTTAAATATAAGATATAACAAATACTTTGATAAGATGGAGGTTTATTTATGGTTCAAGTAGTTGACGGCGTTTTGACCGGAGAATTTATTGGCAATCTTGCAAACATATTAATTCGGATTGTTGCTGCAATAATTATACTGCTTATTGCATGGCTTCTGGGAAGAGCGCTGGGCAAAATAGTAAGCGGCATACTGGATAGGGTAGGCCTTGATGATGCACTGAGAAGAACAAGCCTGGGAAAGACAATAGAAGCATCTGGAATTTCAATAGTCTTTTTGTTCGATGTAATAGTGAGATGGTTCATATATCTAATCGGTATCATGGCAGCTGTTGATGTTTTACGAATTGAAATGCTGTCTGACTTCATGCGATCTGTGGTGTTGTATCTCCCAAGTCTCGCCGCAGGTATTGCCATACTGGTTGTTGGGTTCATCCTGGCTGATTTCATCGGCGATTTGATGAGAAGAACAGGAGAAGCTTCAGACGTGGCATATATCGGCGTCTTTTCCGCGGCAGTGAAGATATTCCTGTATTTCGTAGTGGTCATCCTCGCTCTTGACCAGCTCAGGATTGATACAAGTATCATCTACGTGTTCGCAACCGCTCTGGCATGGGGAATTGCAATAGCTATAGCCATAGGCGTCGGCGTAGGTCTTGGTTTCGCTCTGAGGGATAGAATGCCCAGGTGGCTGGATACCCTGGAGCACAAAGAAAAACGAAGTGCAGAGAAATTGGAAAAGGAAACAAAGTAATAACTCCAATTTCTTTTCTTTTTTAATTTCCATATTTTCCGACTGTGAGTATTGCTTATATTTTGAATTCTTCTCAGGAAGTATTAAGTTATGAACATATTGAATAAGGAAATATGAGAGGAATTTAGATGCCAGAAAAAGAAGAGCCTATAGAAGAACCCAGCGGTCTTACTGAGGATAATGCAGGCGAAAAAACGTCGGGTAAAAAAGATGACTGAGATGAGTTAGATGCGGCCTATGAGTGAGGATACCCTTTCTATAAGAGATGATAACGATATAATCTCAGTGAGACGTTTCGGCAGGAATATAGCAGCCAGATTAGGTTTTGGAGTGGTGGATCAGTGCAGGATCACTACTGCTATCTCAGAGCTTGCCCGGAATACTGTTGTCCATGGAGGCGGGGGGATTGTCACGATCAGGACGGTTGAGAATGATAAAAAAGGAATAGAGATAATATGCAGGGATGAGGGGCCGGGGATAGAGAACCTGGAGCTAGCTCTGCAGGGTGGCTACAGCACTGTAGGAGGATTTGGGATTGGTCTCTTGGGGACCAAGCGGCTTATGGATGAGTTTCAGATAACCTCAGGCGCAGGTAAGGGTACTACCGTGATCATCAGAAAGTGGTTAAAATAACAATAACAGGTACAATGGATCTTGAAGAAGTTAAATCCACATATCCAGTATTATTAAGGAAATATCTCTTTGAACACAGAGAGGAAGAGGCACTGTACGAAGCCTACAAACTCGGTAAAGAGTGCTTCGAGGCAAAAATAGGTATTGAAGATATAATGAGCATCCATACTCAGTCCCTTGAGGATATACTCAAAGCCGTTCCACCAGCCAGGGTTCATGATATAGTGATGAAATCCTCCAACCTGCTTATGGAATTGAGTATCAGGTTCGGGCTTGTATGCCAGAACTACTTCGAGATGCTGCAGCAGACCGATGAGAGGATCAGGAATGCTTTTTACAAGGCCGGGGAAGCCCTGACCGCAGGACTTGATCTTAATAAGATGCTTTCAGTTATTCTGGATATTGTTAAAAATCTCACAGATGCGGCTGGCTGCGCCATTATGCTACTTGAGGATGACAGGACAGTCATCAGGGCGTCTGAAGGACTGGATACTGAAAATGAGTACTTTAAGGATCTACTGCTCAAGGTAATAAAAGAAGGGAGGGCAGATTCCGTGTACGACCTGCGGGAGAAAAAATCCCGGATCACATTAAAAGATGGAAGAGAGATCCGCTCAGTTCTGGCCCTTCCACTCAGTTTAAAGAGCAAGATGCGTGGAGCACTGGGGATTTATTTGACCCAGCCTCATCATTTTGAGGAAAAGGAGATCAACCTGCTCACTTCCTTTGCCTACCAGGCGACATCAGCCATTGATAATGCATATCTATTCAGCGAATTAGAACGCCATGATAAAATGCTTGATACCCTTTACGCTATTGAGAATGTGGTGAGCAGATCATTGTATCTTGAGGAGATATTCAATGTGGCTTTATCAAAGGTACTCGAGGTGACAGGTACGGAGGCAGGTACGCTGTATTCCCTCGATGGGGACGTCCTGCATCTGGAGGCCTTCAGGGGGCTTTCTCCTGAATTCAAAGAGAAAGCAATTATAAGAAAGATGGGTGAAGGAATACCGGGTATTGCGGCTCAATCAAAAAAAGTGATAGCTATGGATATCTCCCAGTACCCAAGCCCTCCTCTACTTCCCTATGTAACAAAAGAAAAACTAGTCTCGTTTATCGGGACTCCCCTCATGTCAAAAGGTAAGGTAGTGGGCGCACTTGCCCTCGGGACAAAGAAAAAGCGGATATTCACACAGGATGACCTTGATCTATTATTCTCAATCGGGAACGCTATAGGCATAGCTGTAGAAAATGCCAGGCTATACAAGGAATCGAGAGAGAACTATCAAAAATTGCAAAAAGCCTACGAGGAGCTGCAAACGCTCGATAAGATGAAGGATGAGTTCATCTCAAATGTCTCACATGAGATAAAAACACCCCTTATCCCGATAAAAGGATATGCTGAACTGTTGTATGATGAGAAACTGGGGGCTCTCTCAAATGAACAGAAAAGGGGTCTTGAAGCTATTCTCAGGAACACGGATAGATTGACCAGGTTGATAGATTCCATTCTGTTCATCAGCAGGCTGCAGGCCCATAAAGTCGAGTTTTATTTTGAACCTGTAGACCTTGACGAAGTGGTCAGTGTATGCGTCAGTGATTTCAAGAGCATGATGGACAAAAAAAAGATTACTTTTGAGAAGGTCATACCCGTGATATCCAGGATCAGGGGGGAGAGGGATAGGGTTATAGAAGTAGTTAATAACCTGCTTGATAATTCGATAAAATTCACACAAATGGGTGGAAGAATCTCAATAAGAGCATGGAATGAGGAAGAGAACGTCCATCTCACAGTATCAGATAACGGTATAGGTATTCCAGAGGAGATCATACCAAAACTGTTCATGCGTTTCTATCAGGTCGATGCATCTGCAGCAAGAAGGTATGGAGGCGCTGGTCTTGGATTGTATATTGCAAAGAACATTGTTGATGCCTTTGGGGGCAGGATCTGGATTGAAAGTGAAGTTGGAAAAGGAACGACTGTCCATGTGCTCCTGCCTGTTGCCAGGGAACTTTCAAATAGCTCACCGTAGAGTCTACAAAATATCACAAAACACTTTATTCGAGATATTAGTTGTTAAGCAGCCTGCACGTCTTGCATACATCCTCACTGCTAGGTTCACCGCATCTATTACACTGCACGATCCGTGTGTTAGGCTTCATGCGCAGTGCTTCAGAGATAGAATCAAATCCACCAAGTAATGAGTATTTTGTCCCCGGGTGATTTACCTCATAGTTATTGATGATCTCGCGTATCTCGTTCCGAAGCGCTTCCCCGGCGTATGGACACTCATCCATACTCACAGGCAGGTTATTTAATAACGCATATAGTGCTACCTCTTTCTCAGGTATGCTTCTAAGCGGTTTTATTCTCATTACCAGGCCGGGCTGAGCGATGCCAGGCAGCATTCGCTTTAATCTATCCATATCTCCGCGCAGGTAATTCATAAGAATGGTCTGGGCCTCGTCATCGAGGTTGTGCCCTATAGCAAGTTTATCAGCACCAAGCTCCCTTGCAGCTTTATTTAAGAGATTTTTCCTGAGCACACCGCACAACGTGCATGCAGCATATTCTTTTTTATCAGTAAGATCATCAAGTGTAGCCCTGAACCCTTCATCAAATGACCTTATGGTATGGGGAATCCCGAGCTTACCAGTGATATCCACTGCGTGTTTGAGGGTGTGTTCCCGATATCCACGGATACCCTCATCGATTGTTATAGCCAGAAGCTCAATATCCCTCCTGTCCTGAAATACCTTATGCAGCACATACAGGAGAACGATACTGTCCTTTCCTCCGCTGAGCGCGACTGCTATCCTATCGCCCCTTTCTACCATTTTGAACTTACGGATATCGCGTTTGATCTTTCGTTCTACGTCATCGATAAAGTGCGTCCTGCACAGGTGGGCGTTTGAGTACCTCTGGTGTATGACAGCACTTTTGCTGCATCTGTGGCATTTCATCTAAAGCGCCTATGTTTATCTGTAGTAATATATGAATATGCCGTAAGCTTCAAATTAGAATTATTTTCCAGGCACTAACTTAACTGGCACTGTTATATCACCGGTCACATTAACGACGCCTGAAACCTGCCTGTATCCTGCCTTGCTTACGGTATATTTATGAGACCTGCGGGCTATGTTAGTGAATACCGCTGTTCCAGTCCTGTCTGTATTGATTTTAACATTCTCCACTGAGACAGTGGCACCCTGAATGGGTAAATTGGTTACGTTATCAGTTACAATAAAAGTCAGGTTGGCAGTCGGGGCTGGTGCAGGTGTTGGTATGAATGCAGGTGCCGTAGGTCCTGTAGGTGACGGGGTTGGTATGGGTGGAGGGCCCGGGGTTGGTATTGGTGTCGGTATAGGCGGAGGCATTGGGGTTGGTGTAGGCTCCGGGGTTGGTGGTTCAGGATTACCATTAATAGTATTATCATTCATTAATTAACCTCCTTTCCTGGAATAAGCACTCCTGTTATATTCTCTTATCTAATACCATATAAACCTTATGAGCTTATCCTTTCGTAGCGCGCCGCCTCTCACTTCTGTATCTATCCACAAGCGATTCAAGCCACTCCTCTTTTGCAGCCACCCTTCTCTTCTCTGATTCCTTATTCCACTCATTAACCGCACGTTCAATGTCCTCAGGGTTGATTACAGCAAGCTCTTCAGTAGAATCAAACTGGATATTTACGTCCTTTGCCTTCAGGACAGGCACATTGAGATTAAACAGCTCTTCCTCTGCGGCATGGGACATCTCATTGCAGATGATCACAGCTCTGACACCCAGGTTTGAGAGCATCTTAGCAGTAGTACTCCCTCCTCCGCTTGCATCCCTGAGGAGTACAATATCATCTTTTTTTATCCCGAACTGCTCACATGTCCTGAGGATACTGTCTTTTGTAAAAGCCTGGACTATTTTTACAGGGAGTACCCTTCCGCTCATTTCAAGCCGCCTGACTGTCTTGAGCTTATTTATCCTCTCATTCAAGAATGAGATCCGTTTGTTGTTCTCTGAAACCCTGCTGCGTAAGCGTGCAATCTCCTTATCGCGAATACCTATTTCTTTCTCTTTTTTAAGCTGCTTATAGACCTGATTTCTCTGTCTGTTGATACGTTCTTCAAGTTCCCTGATCTTATTCTCCTTTAAACCAAGTTCCTTTTTCAGCTCATCCTGGTAGTTCTTCATCTCCTCTATACTTTCCACGTATCTTCTGAGCAATTCCCTCAAATGAAGAGTCTCATCATCTGTTTTTTCTCGAACTGCTTCGATCTCAGGTTCTTTAATCTCTTTTTTTGTCAGTGCTGATATTACAGCATCTACAGATCTTCCTCTTACAACCTGTGCAATCGCCTCATCAGCATCCACTCCATGCGGTATCTTTTTCTTTATCTGTTCGAACTTATTCTTGTTCTTACGATACACTGATGCAGCAGCAGCTATGGCATCGCGCTCATGGTTGTTTGAATAACCATATGGTTTTGCAAATTCGATCTTATCCTCTGTGGTGATAATATCATCAGGTGAGCCAAGTACAGCATTGAACGCACGGCGGATCTTATCAACTGTATTCGGGGTAGGGAACACATCGCTTGCAATAATAAGAGGCCTTCCCTCCTCTGCAATCATTTCTATAACATCTGGAACAGATATCGTCCTTGAACTGTGAAGCATCCTGAGCTCACCATCTAGGGTCAGTACTGCTATTGCTGTGGTCGTGCCAGGGTCGATTCCCACGATAATATGGTCTCTTTTTCTTATCTTAAGAGGCCTAAAAGCCAGAGCATCACGTTCTATATTTTTAACACTTACCTGCACATCACCGTATTTACCTGAGCTGATATGAAACATGCTGCGCGGCGCATCAACAAAGAACTCAGATCTTGAATACCCTCCAAACCTCTCTATCACATTTTGCGTATATGTGAATCCCTTGAGCCTGGATTGATCATTCAGATAATCCTCTATTTCCCTTGCTTTCTGCCTGACATGGCCATGCACCTTACGTCTGTATCTATTCTGGCTCCATCCGCCCTTTCCAGGCGATCTGGCTCTACTTACCTTAATTATTGTTTTATCCTCGAATGCCAGGACCTCATGGCCTACACCCATTTCCGCAAGCCGTGCACAGGCCAGAGCCTCGGCACCTGGATCGAACCTGTCAAAGGAGAGACCATGCTGTTTTGCGAGTTTTACAAGCGGCTCCAGAACCTTGCCTCCTGTTACCTGAACGAGTTTCGTGTTATGCGGCAATTTCTGGAGAAAAGAGACCAGATCATGTTTATCAGATGCCAGCTCGTAGATATTATCAATAGCGATAAACCTGGGTTTTTCTTTCCATGCCATACGCAGGAACTTATGCAGGCTTATCATCCTGTGATGCTCAACCTGGCCGTTTCTCAGTATTGCAATCGCATATCCTGGCCTCTCTTTTGATCGCACAGACCCTTTTGCGATATCTATACCAAAGATTGTTTTTTCATGCATATGTTATATTATATTGTTTATTACTTCCTGGATATCTCTCTTTATCCTGTATTTTCTCTTAAAAAAACTTAAAATATTCTCAACATCTCTATAAAGTAATTCCTTTGCGTTTTCATGCTCCGGGGTAACGCACTGTGGCCAATCTATAATCTCACATCCTTCGGGATTGATGAATACATTAAACTCGCTTAGATCTGCATGGATTATCCCGAGTCGATATGCCTTTTTTATCTGGCCCAATATCTCATCCAGATACCAACCGGGTTCATCTATCCTGGTATGGGCAAGCTCCTGCCCTCTTACAAAAGACATCACGACGGCATGCCTGTTGTGATCAACAGGCTCAGGAACACTGACCGCGGGGTAAAGTATTTTTAGGGCATCATATTCTCTTTTTGCAGCAAGCCGCGCTATATACAGCCAGGAGAGATGCTTTCGCTCCTCGACATATTCTCTTTTCATTCTTATATGTTTGAAACTCGCTATTCCTTCCCTGTGGAATTTTATGATAGCATGCCTGTCAGTGATGCCGCCTGTAACCTCGTAGACCCGTGATTCCTTCCCTACTCCGATAAGGTCCCCTATCGCATTAATGGAGCCGCGTTTCACTAACGCATTAAGAGCCAGCAGATCGTAGGCTTCAAAATATATTCTGTATCCTTCATAAGCCCCGATGTTCCTGTGTATGAGCTTATTTTTTGCCAGATTAGAGAGGATAAATTCGATCTCTTTTATATCATAATCTGTAAAACCAGCAATCTCTTCTATCGGTACCCATTCATAGAACCTCATCTTGTTCTCGATAGCAAGAAGAACTCGAAATCCTCTATTTGTGGTGTTGAGAAATATATCAGGAATACGCTTGCTCATCAAATTACTATATAATACCCCCAACTATAAAAATATTAATAAAAAAGAAAATAGAAGGTAGGTTACCTTCTCCCCCTACCGCCTCTTTTATCTCCTCGCGAGCCTCCGCGGCCGCCTCCGCCGTATCCGCCACGGCCACCGCCGCCTCCGCCGCCATACCCACCACTGCCATACCCACTACTGCGCTGACCGCCGCCATACCCTCCGCCACTTCTGAATCCGCCGCTGCGCCTGGGTCGCTCGGGCTGTTCAACATGCTTATCTGAGATGTTATTTTCTGTATTAACTTCATCAAGCGTCTCTTCAGATAATAGTATCTTTCCGTATTTTCCTATGTTTAATCTCATTGAGTTTCTGACAACTGAAATATAACCATTCTGGATTGATATTACATCCCCTACTGCTATTTTCCCGATCTGGTCATCCCATAAGGAAAGTAAAACAGATCCTGTGCGATCAGCAACTTTCACCTCGCATACATGTTTTTCTCCAAATCTTGATTTTATTTCCTTTGTCTCTCCAATCTCGACCACTTTAAGAGTAGCATTAACATTTTTTGAATCTTCTGTTAAGTCCTCTACATTTGTATTTGTAGCAGTTGTTTCCATTTTATTACCTTTCTTTAATTTTAACTTCCCGCACCGCTATCTCAGATGCAACCTCAATCACCTGTTCCTTGAGAAAGAAGCATATACTTAAACGCAAGTGTGTTTAATATACTTTCCGTATAACAGAGCACATAAGCGGTGAATCCTGCTGTACTTCCTATCCCCTGACCCGATAAGATAAATTATTAATATCATGGATTATAATATATACTCGAGGCTGAAAATGTTTAAGGCAGTAATTGGCGCAGAGAAACTAAAAGATGCAATTGAGTCGATATCTACACTGGTAGATGAGGCCAGGTTCAAACTTACCACAGACGGTATAACTGTTAGAGCTGTCGATCCTGCTAATGTCGCAATGGTGAGTCTTGATCTTGCAAAAGATGCTTTCGATTCATATGAGGCGACCGAAGGAGAACTCGGGATCGATCTTACAAAATTGAACAGTATAATGGAAATGGCTGATAAGAGTGATAATATCGAACTTGATCTTGATGAGACTGCCCATAAACTCATTGTTCGGATGCGCGGACTCTCTTATACAATGTCCCTGCTTGATCCTTCTTCTATTAGAAAAGAACCAAAAATCCCTGCTCTTGATCTGCCTGCACATATTGTTATCAGAGGAGAGGATCTAAGACGGGCAGTAAAAGCTGCTGAAAAGGTAAGCGATTATATGTCCATGGGGGTAAAAGGAAATATCTTCTTTATGGAGGCAGAGGGCGATACTGATAAAGTTCGACTTGAGATGACAAAAGACCAGTTGATAGATCTTCAGGCAGGGGAAGCAAAATCGTTATTCTCGCTTGATTACCTTACGGATATCGCTAAAATAGCAGGAAAAGCTGAGGAAGTCACAATCGATCTTGGAAAGGATTACCCCCTAAAAGCTAGGTTCAAGATAGCGCAGGGCCATGGTGAGGTCAGTTATATGCTGGCTCCAAGGGTCGAATCCGAATAGGCATGGATGTTTTCGATTTTGCTCGCTTTCCATTTGTTTCTGGCGCTTTAAAATATGTAGAGTCCCTTGATTTTGGACTTGATGAACTTTTTTATGAAAAGGTATTCGAGCAGGTAAGAGACAGGGGAAAGGAGCGCATTCTCCAGGCTCTCGGTGAGGGAATTCTCAAACATGAGGTTTCTGACAGGATCGGCGCTGAGAAGGAACTGCTGTCGTACCCTGTTGCCAGGATACTTGTCTCGTGCATCAATGATGGCTATCTTACACGCAGATATGCCCTTGCTGAAGCAGAGGCTGCATACCGTATGGCAAAAAACCTTACACATGATTCACTGAAAGAACTTGCTGATGATCTTGGTATCTCCTGTGTGATTGATGAGCGCTCTTTTGTCATCCATTTTACAGATTATATACGCCTTGCAGTACGTGATCCTAAATGGAAGCTTGTAAACAGAAAAATGAACCGCGGCTGGGTGCATCTAACAAAAGAAGAATTCTGCACTATCATCCAGGAAGCTATCAGAAAGAGGATCGAATCAAGCCTGCCTCTTGAAGTGCCAGGTGAGATTTGCACTTCTCTTAACAGTTATATTGTGGAAGTACGCGATAGTTTGAATGCACGTAGATCTGAGTTCAGCACCGAAGAATTCCATGAGATAATGCCTGACTGTTTTCCTCCATGCATCGTCCATGCTATCTCAAACACACGGGCAGGGGTAAACCTCTCGCATCCGATGCGTTTCGCACTTACATCATTTCTTCTTAATATCGGGATGGATGTGGAAGGGATTATCGAGCTGTTCAGGGTCTCGCCTGATTTTGATGAGGAGCGCACAAGGTATCAGGTAATGCATATCCACGGCTCAACCGGAACAACATATAAATCGCCTTCCTGTTCTACTATGATAACCTACGGGAATTGCTCTGGCAGGGAGCCGCTGTGCGATCGGATCGCACATCCGCTAGGTTACTACAGGAAAAAGGCATGGATATTGAGAAAGGAAAAAACTGCGGATAATCAGGATAAATTGCAAAACATATATCCAGAAGAATATCGATATAGACAATAAATGTTTAAGAGTTTTACTCTCTGGAAGCGACGATCTTTTAAAAAACTGTTATCTAAACCTGGCGAGAGGCTTACAATCTATACCAGAAAAAACCCGGATTCGGATTCACTTGCAAGCTCACTTGCACTTAAGCGAATCGTAGAGCATTACAATATGGATGCCAGTATATACTACACAGGGACGATACAGAACAAAACCCTTACCAATGTTCTCGGGGATGACATAATAAATATACCGGCACTCTCTCAATCCCAGGATGGGATAGCCCTCGTTGATCTGCTGCCTACTGAGCTTATAGAAGAAAAACTCAATCCTACAATAGTGATAGGACATACCCTTGGCGATAAAGAAGGGATACGCTGCGCTTATCAGGATATCAGGACTACAGGAACCACATCAAGCATAATGATAGAATATCTAAAGAAACTCGGTGTGGCAATCGACAATAGGCTGGCAACCCTTCTTTTTTTTGCGATCAGGGATAAAACCAGGGCCCTGATAACAAATCTAACACTGCCTGATCTTGAATCCTACTGGTTTATCCATAGATATGTGGATATGGAGCTGCTGGGCAGCCTTGAGCATCCTTCTGCCAGGCTTGAGACCTTTGAAGACCTATCAAGAGCAATCAACAATAAGACAATAAAAGGAGCCTCTCTATTTACCACAGTAGGTTATGTGAAGGACTCCGGCACCATTCCCAAAGTCTGTAAATACATGCTGGATATTGAGGGGATCTCAACTGCTCTTGTGTTAGCCGTCAATACAACAAGTATTCATATCTACGCTGAATCCAAGAACCTTGAACTTAATATGAAGAACGTACTTAGAAAAGCATTCGGAGAATGGGGTGAAGTGACAGGCGGTCCTTTCCATGCCAGTATATCAATACCTCTTGGTGTATTTGGCGTTGTTGCAAATGTTGAAAAAGCAAAACAACTCCTTCTAAAATCTATTAGCGACTCTATATCTTCACAATATTTCTATGTCCTGGGGGCTGAATAATATCTGCCACGTGAGCAATGGATGCATACACCCTCACCGGTAAGACATCGAGAACACACAAGTCTTCCGCACAACCTGCATGTATACAGCTTCCCTGAACGTCCGCAGATACTGCAAACTCCCATTACTTCCATGCTTCTCTCCACAGAGAAAATCAAGAATTAAGAGGCCTGGTATGGTACGAAGTATTCTTCAATCACCCAGGACTCAAGCTCATCGAATACTTTTTTTGCCTCGTTTATCAGTGCGGGTCTTTTTTGATTAATCTCAGATTTTTTGTTCATTTAAATCAATGGCACCCTCTTCGGGGATTACCGTCTCCATCTACTCCGGGTCATTATAAGCACTTAAAGATATCTATTTCCTCCCGTCACAACCCTCAGGATCTCTATATCACCGGGGGTTATTTTATCATCAAGGGGGACAGGATCGCCATTATGGAGTACGACCACCACCTCAGGATTGATACGTAGTAACTCAAGTAGTTCCTCGTATGTTGAGTCTCCTGAGACTTCCATTATCTGCTCTTTAATTCCGCCTGATAGGATTTTTACTTTTATCTTCACCTCTATTTTTCCTCTACTCTCCGGATAGCTCTTCTAACTTTACCCTGGCTTTTGTTAAATCTTCAAGATTCTCCTCTATTAACTTGTTCTCCAGTATTTTCTGCTTTTTCTCGCCTTTTCTCTCCATATCTCGCTTTTTAAGCTTTGACATAATTTACCTCTCATCCTCTTGGTTCGGATTCATTTAATAACATGAGTGCTATCAGGGTCAACCATGGTAATAGGTCGGCTCTTCTTTTTTCTTCTGCATATGCTGGAAATTGATTACAGGAACCGGCATAGATGGGGGAAGCCCGAGTGCTTTTGAGATCAATAAGGCCAGAGGCGCCAGATTTGCTACCATGTTATTTGCGATCTCATTCTGGATGTCGCCTGGTGCTTTTCCATCATCCCACTTTTCCTTCAATTCCCTCAGGTTCTCTTCACTATAGTAATCTGATAATCCCTCAAACCTTATATGACCGATATTCGGGCTGAGGTAGTTGATCGCGAAGGAATACTCCACCCTGAGTACAGTTTTTTCTCCAAAAGGAGTGCCCTGGGCCATTACAGAGGGATTTTTAAGATTGATATCATAATTTATATTAATATTCTTATATTTTCTGATATCTTCAGAACTGGAATATACCTTGGATTCCACGGTAGTAAGCTGAAAGTTTAAGATCATATTCTCTCAGGTTTGTTATACATCTTGGAGCTATTAAATTATTCTATCCCTTCTCACAATAGAGCATTGATCTCCTTAAAGTCAACCCGAGCAGTCGAATCAAGCGAGAGAGGCGTGATTGATATGTGTCCTTTTTTCATGACAGCCCTGACATCAGTGCCCTCCTCTGCATCCCGTATCAGTTCCCCGCTTATCCAGTAATAAGGCCTGCCTCTTGGGTCATGGCGCTCTTCAACGTCTGTTACGAATATCTTTCTTGCCAGCCTTGTGATCTCAATCTCTGTATCTACAGTCGCATGTCTTGGTATATTGATATTAAGCAGATCCACGCCAGGGGGAAGCCCGTGCTTGATCACGTTTCTGGCTATACGGTTCACAATTTTAATTCCTGTATCAAAATTGTAAGTATAGTTGCGCGGGTCATCGAATTTTTCACCCTCATCCAGAACCTGTATGGATGCAGCAAGCGCAGGGATACCATAACTTGCTGCCTCAAGTGCAGCCCCTATGGTACCGCTTGTGGTAACAGTATCTGTACTTACGTTCTCTCCAACATTGAAACCTGACAGGACAAGATCTGGCATCTTTTTCATTACCGCGAATATCCCCAGAATGACAGCATCGGTGGGTGTTCCTCCCACTGCGTATGCTCTTATACCATCCATGTTGGCAAGTGATATGCGCAGAGGTTCAAAAATTGAAATTCCGCGCCCTACACCGCTTTTTTGTACTGAAGGTGCAACTACTGTTACATCTCCAAGATCGCTCACACTCTTATAAGCAGCCCTGATACCTGTTGAGTATACGCCGTCATCATTGGTTAGAAGAATCCTTTTCATCGTAACCAGATATGCTTCAATTAAAATAAATGTGCGGTCTTTTTGCTTGAGCGGCTTAAGCGGAAAAACTTAATATACTTTAATGTATGTGATTGATTTATTGGTGCATAGTTATAGAGTAAATAAAGGTGAGGAAAAATATGGTCGAGATAGAGGGATATAACCTTCCGGAAGAGCTGTACTATACCAAAGACCACACATGGTCAAGGATTGAGGATGACGGGACTGTAACTGTTGGCCTGGATGCATTTGGTGCAAAAGCTGCGGGTAGTATAGAATACATAGACCTTCCTATGGAGGACGATGAATTTGAGAGCGGGGAGGCCTTTGGCTCATTGGAATCTGCAAAATGGGTGGGTGGACTTCTTATGCCTGTTGGCGGGACGGTTATAGAGGTCAATGAGGATGTTGAGGATAATCTGGGCATAATCTCAGAAGATCCTTATGGAGAGGGCTGGTTAATCAAAGTTAAGCCAGATAATCTAAAGGATGACCTTAAAACTCTCATTCACGGAAATGATATTGGACCATGGCTTAAGAAGGAGATCGAAACCCGCAAGAAAAAATAATTACCAGTTTTCATCCTCTTCTTTGAACTCATAATCAACTACTTCGAGATTGATTGGCTCTCCTTTATTGTTATAGCATGTCCAGCTATACATATCATAAGGCGCACCCACGATAATATGATACTTGCCTTTTCGTCTAAAGAGCTCAAGATCATCCCTTGAAGGGTTTCGGTTGGATGTGGGATGGCTGTGCACTGTTCCGATTGTGGGTATATTGGGAAGCATAAATAACTTCATCACAGCGCTCTCATCACTTGATTCTGTGCCGGGGACGAGTACCACCTCGGTTATAATATCACCTATGGCCGCAAGCATACCTGCAAACTCAAGAGGTGCAGAGGATTTGCTTACCCCGAGTATAAATAATAATGTATCTTTTGCGATCTTCATCCTTTACTTCCTCTATTTTCTGTATGAGAGCAGCTATATATTAAACAATATTATCAAGGTACTTTAAACTTGCCGCCCCCTCCCTGACAGTTCTTGCCTCGATCACGACTCTCCCTTTATATCCTTTCAGTCTCATGATGACTTTTCTCCAGTCTATGTTACCCTTGCCAAGTTCAAGATGCTCATCGCTTCTCCCCTTATTATCATGAAGGTGTATGTGGATGACCTTGCTCAGATCTTCCAGGAATTGATCAACCATCCCGTTTGTGTTGGCATGCCCTATATCAAGCGTCATCCCTGCATTCTCCCGCTCCAGGGACTCGATAATCCCTGAGATTTCGCCTGGCTGTTTACCAAGAATAAACGGCATGTTCACCATATTCTCAACCCCGACTTTGATACTGTGATCATCGGCAGTATCACATATTATCTGCAAACCTTCAATATTCTGCCGCCATGCCATCTCAGGAATCTGGGTGCCAAGGGGTGATAAATGCCCTGGATGAACGACAGCGAGCTCAACAAACTCAGATGCCCTCTCAAGGCATCTGCTCATTTGCCTGACTGTCTCTTTCCAGATGGGGTGATTCAGGCTGGCAAGATTTAGATCAGAGAACGGGAGATGAAGCGTGAGGACAAGGTTTGTCGTCTCAATAACATTTTTTAGTTTTGATAGGGTCTCATCGTTTAACTGCTGCTTGCCTTCACTTACGACCTCCCAGCCTGTGAAACCAAGCTCCTCAAGATCATAGGTCCAGTCAAAAGGATTGTTTACGAGAGCGAGGGATGAGAAACTGATTTTCATATTGGCTTATTTCGCTTTCAAGATATAAGGATTCTTGTCTTTTCACACGGAACAAGTCCGCAGCATGTACCGTAATAATGTATTTCGTATCCACTCTCATGTGCAAATCCAGTGATCTTCATAGTCGGAGCCGCTATACCGCTCACTCCACTCTTGAGCGCTATCTTTTCAATCTCTTCCCTGTCCTTTCCGCTTGAATGGGCGCACCCGAGCACGATAGGGATTTCCTGGAACATCTCAATAGCCCTCTTTATGACCTTCTCAAAATCAGAGGGTTCTGGCTTGATATGCGCCATAGGTGTTCCTGCAACAGGCATCAAGCCTGTTATTATAATTGTCTCTGGCTTTATTTCTCTTATCAGCTCAAGGGCGTGAAATTCCCCTCTCAAATCCCCGAAATGCAAGCCCACGCATACATGGGGGAATACCATGATACCTGAGTCCTCTATGGCTCTCAGGCTCTCTATATACTCTTTCTCAGAGACCTCAAGACCATAGACCTCCCTGGCGGTGGACACGTCGCCAATAACATCAAAGCCTATGCCGTCAAGCCCTGAGCCTTTTAGCGCCTTCGCTTCTTTATAAGATATGAAACCTGTATGTGCGATGAGGATAAGATCCGTTTTTTCTTTAATTGCCCTTATTGCAGGAATAAAGCGGTCTATTGGCACTGCTCCATACCTATCACAGCCGCCTGTCAGGAGTATGCCTTTTGCTCCCTGCCTGTGAAGCAGCAGGGCTTTCCTCTCAAGCTCCTGGCATGTTGTAGCAGGGATCAAGCGCTCAAGCAGTTTTCCACCGCAGTGCTTGCACATGAGGGCACATGCATCGCCTGTGACAGAGACCGAAGGGAAAAGACTTGAGGTGATGAAAAAATTGATTTTTTTTCCGGAGGCCGGGGTGTTATGATGCTCTTGATTCAGAGATTCCAGCCTCCATGTATTTCGTTCAGCATATCTCCGGCATGTATGGTGAAGCTAATTTTAACCATCAGGTACTATTTCAGGGTAGATGTTATATAAAAACTTATGATTTCTTCGACTTAGAGAAAGGAACCGCAGATTCCGAGTCACGCCTCGGAAGGGCGCAGACACGTATGCCTGCATGCATACGTGGATTCCCGAAGGGTAATCAGGATGCGGATGAACGCAGATTAATTGCAATGGTGGTGAAGAAGGATGATCTGGAAGCGATAATTGAGACTATCGAAATAATGAATAATGAAGAGTTAATGGAAGGAATAAAATTCGGGTATTCATCCTGGTATGAAAAGTTCAATTATATTGCATCTTAGACTCGGATGCGGCTCAGCTAATATAAACAACGAACTGGACGAACCCGATACGAACTCGGGCTTATGAGTTCGTTTAAGTTCGTTTTGAGTTCGTTGTTTATACAATCGTCTTTTTCATTTTCATCTATGAACCAGTTCATAGCCAACTCTGTGGTAAAAATACTTTCACATTGCTCTCAAAAGATATATAAGGATAAGAGTGATTTAGAAAAAATGAGCTGTATATTGATTATTATAATGGTGATGGTAGATTGGTTCACGGCATCGGAACGGATGGTGTAAAGCCCGCTGCAGGGGCGGGAAGGCGAGAAGTGAGGAGCGGGCGGGGCGCAAGTGCAGAGGAGGAATTGAGGATGAGACGGGATGAGGAATCAGATGATTGAGGCGATGTAAAAATGAATGAAGGTTTTATAGAAGTTAATTTTCCTAAACTAAATCATTTCTGGATGGATTCGGGACTATTGGGATTATATCGGATTGCTAATGATGAAAATCCCGAAGAAATGGGAGTTGAAATAGAATTGAATGATAATGGGGTTTTATTCAAAGGAACTGAATCTAATTTAGATAAATTTTTTCACAAAACCTACAAGTCTCTGCTATCTCAATACTACAACACTTCAACAGATAAACAAAAAAGGGAGAACGCTGGATTTTATTATGATTCGAAAGCGGATAAATTTGTTCGATTTCCAAAAGTAAAATCGATGGGAATCGCTGGTTTGATTTTTAATAAAGCTCCGAGGTATACTAAAGATGAAGTAAAATATGAGAAAAAAGAGGTAATTGAATCTGGAAAGAAAATAAAAAAGGAAATTCTTCCAATTGATTATGCACATCTACAAGAGCGACTTGATAAATTTCTTGTTGAGAATAACCTAAAAATTGGGTCTTCAAGTTTACTTATAGATGGACCAAATGCAATACAACCTAAAGTTGAAATAAATTTTAAAAAAGGAAAACCCAAAGGAAAATGTTTTATTTGTGGGGATTATTCACATTCATTAAGTGAGATTGGTGGTACAGTTTTTCCAATGATTTCTGGTTCTTCGGGGGCATTATCATTCAACTCAGCCGGTGGTAGACCTGAGAAAGTCTGCTGGAAATGTGATTTTATTGGAAAATTTGTACCTGTTAATGGCTTCTATACGATAAGTAATGACAGTTACCATATATATTTTCCGTATTCATCCAGCTTAGAAAAAATGAATGATATATTTAGTAGTTTACGAGCTATTAAAATTGAAGATCAAAATTTACTTCGAAATTTCAAGCATAATCTTGGCGGCTATTTTCAGAAACCATTTGAGCAATTATTTGCTTTTTTGTATTCACTGTACCGAATTGTTATGATTA
The DNA here is from genome assembly GCF_000685155.1 of Candidatus Methanoperedens nitratireducens. GTDB lineage: Archaea > Halobacteriota > Methanosarcinia > Methanosarcinales > Methanoperedenaceae > Methanoperedens > Methanoperedens nitratireducens. The sequence goes on along the minus strand of NZ_JMIY01000001.1, from coordinate 182,391 downwards.
GAAAAACCTCTAAAGGTTCAACAGATGAGGATTACGAACTTGATTATGAAAAACTTTTTGATATTACACTTTGTAAAGCTCCCATTGAATTTTTTGTAATGTATACTGAAGCTCTCGGTGATACACAAATGGGAAAAATGATCTGGCCTTTTCAGGATTCAGTTTATTTATTCAGATTACTAGATCGCCTTGAAAGAAATAAGATCAGTATAAACGACACAATGACTCTTTTAATCGAGTTTGATCAACCAAAGAACGAAAGTAAAACCATTGTAAGAAATAGAATATGTGAAAGGATTTTACGAAAGCAAAGTATCGTAGAACTTGTAGAACAACACGTTTATAGGATTAATAAATCAAAAATCCAATATATTAGACAATTAAATGATTTTGTTATATTATATGAAAAAATATTAAATGAAGATGGAGGCAAAATGAATCAAGAAATAATTGATACAGCGGTTAGTTTGGGGAAGACAATTGGAAAAAGTGTTGGCCCAAGCGGAAAGAAAGGCAAAGGAGATCTTTTCAGATTGAGGAAAACAAGAAAACAAGAAGATTTTCTTAATGAAATTAATAGAATTCAGATAAAACATGGAGCATTAGTAACTGCTGACTTATACAATAAAGGACAGGCTATTGGAGATAATTTTGCTGAATTTAAGCAATTTTGCATGATTGCTGCATTAAATACTTTCAATGCTGAGAATAGAAAAGAACAAAATACGGATACTAATATTAAAATCAAGGAGGAAAAACAATGAAAAATGCAAAAGCATTGACATTGACATATTTAACGCCGGTGTCATTTGCCTCGTTAAATGGATCGGATAAAGAAACAGATAATATATCAAGCATTAAAAAAATTTCAGTTGGTGTAGAACAATTCCCGTATGTTTCTTCTCAGGCTGTCCGTAGAGCACTGAGAAATCAACTGGAAGTATTAGGAAGACCGCTCTCAGAAGGGATTGCTGCATCAATATCAAAAGGAGCAGCTACGACTAAACAAGAACCTGATAAGTATATTGATGATGATTTGTTTGGATATATGGGAACCGAAGGAGCAGAAGGAAAAACTAAAGGAAAAGCTACTAAACGCACTTCTGTTGTTCGAGTGTCTCCTTTAATAGCTCTTAATTCTTATCAGGGTGATCTTGATTTTGGTACAAATTATATGGGTGTAAAATCTGGCGGCGACCCAAACATATTTGAGACTGAAATTCATTCCGGTCTTTACAGAGGTACGATTCTTATCGAACTTGATAGAGTCGGCTCAGGCGATGGATTTGAAAAAGACTTAGATAATAAAGAAAAAGCTGCAAGAGTAAAAGACCTACTTTCAGCAGTAAAAAATCTATGGGCATCTGGCAGACAAACTCGATTTCTTGCAGATATTTCTCCAAAATTTATTGCGGCTGCCATTCTTAAAACCAAGAATCCGATCTTTCTCGAAAGTGTTCAGGTTGAAGGGAAAAAACTCAATGTTGATATGATAAAAGAAACTTTAAAAGATTACAATTCAGAAATAGTATCTTCGGTAATTGGGGTACGAAAAGGCTTCTTTATAGGCGATATAGAAAATTCAAAGTCTATCGGAGATGCTTTTGATGAAATAGCTAAATGGATAGATCAACATTATGTATAGAGGATAGGTATGTTCCTTTTTTCAATTAAAGGGATTGCAATTACCGCCTCTTTCCGTGTACCTGAGACACATACTTTCCATCAAACATTACCTTTACCACCAAAAACAACAATTATCGGCATGATAGGTGCAGCTTTAGGATTGAACTTAGAAAATGCACATAAATATACCGATAAAAATGAAATTTTAGTTAGTATTTACGGTAAACATAAAGGCATGATGAAAGATCTCTGGAATTACAGGAAGCTAACTGGTAAGGAAAAAAATTATACAAGTGAGGATATAAAAAACCGCAGACATTATAGTATTTTGATTCGTGAATATCTTTGCTATAATGATTTTATAATATATTTCGCCTCTAACAATCTCGACCCTCTTGAAGAATTGAGAAATGCAATGCTCTCACCGGTTTATGCTTTAACAGCAGGAAATAGTGATGATCTTCTCAAGATTTATACAATCTCTAACATTATAACATTACAAGCAGAGAAACTTAATCAATTTGAGTATACGATTTTACCTGAAGATGTTTCAAAATCCTATAAGCCCGATGTTGATTTTAGTTTAATTCCTATAACTCAAACAATCTATACTCCACAAGTATTTCTTCTACCAACAAGATTTGAGTTTAAAGGAGATGAAAGGAGAGTTATTGAGCGAAAGTCATTTACTTTTGTTAGCACGCCCATAGTTGTTGAAAAATCAATTGAGGGTTATATCATAGATGGCAAAAAGGTTGTCCTCCAATGAACACTACTTTTTGGGCTAAACCAGATCAACTATATGACGTTCACATTAATGCAGCGTATAAAGCTTGGAAAGAGACCGTAATAGCTAAAAAGAGTCTAATTCAGAGAGTATGTAAAGAGTTTGGATTCAGCGAGGAACGTTTTTTAAAAAGCTCACTTTTAACGGTTGTGCTACATGATATTGGTAAAAATATTGAACCTTTTCAGAGGATGATGCAAGCAAAGCGAAAAGGTGAACGATTTAATAAACGGGAAAATTACAGACATGAACTAGTATCTTTTCCTTTTGCTTTATTAGGTGGTTTAGCTTTATTTAAACAAGAAGGACAGTTGATTGGTAAATTACCGATTGAGGCTCTAGCAATTTTAGGGCATCACAAAAAAATAGATCCTATTTTACAATCATTTTCAAGGGAAGGTGTTAGTGAAAAACCTAATTATTGTGATGAAGGAATAAAACTTGCAATAATACAGGCTGAAAAAATTTTTGAAAAAGAAGGTTTTTCATTTCCAAAAATATCGATTCTCAATTGTAACCCTTATGTTGAAGTTACTAAATTAATCAGCTACGATGGTGCTTTTACTAAAATATGTGAAGATTATAAAAACCCACAGGCAATTCGAATCACCTATTTACTATTAAAAGCAATCCTCCATTACGCTGATTGGCATGGATCAGCCGGAATAGATGTTAATTACTCCTTAAAAACGCATGCTGATGACTTATTTAAAGAGATTGAAAAACGATGCGTAGAGAAAAAAATAAAATTTAATGGCCTTAGACCATTCCAAGAAGAATGCGGTCGTACCTTATGTAATGTCATTGCGATTGCGCCAACCGGAAGCGGAAAAACAGAAGCATCTCTATTATGGGCATTAAATAATTTACAAAATATGGGTGGAGGAAAACTTATCTATCTTTTGCCTACAATGGTTACTGCAAACAGTATTTTTACGAGATTAGAAGATTATTTTGGCAAAGGAAATGTAGGGCTTACACACTCCACGGCTTCTTTCATGTTTCAAGACGAAGAAGATAATCCTGAGAATGTAAGAAACGTCCTTTTTGATAAGTCTTTTATTAAACCAGCAACTGTTGCTACAATTGATCAGTTATTAACATCAGGGTTTAATTCAGGGAAATGGGCATTGATAGAAGCAAATGCAGCCAACAGCGTAATAATAATCGATGAGATTCATTCATACGACTCATGGACATTAGGACTTATTATCGAATCAATTAAACACTTTTCGAAATTAGGAACGCGTTTCATGCTTATGAGCGCAACTCTGCCAGAGTATTTGATTAACTTGTTTTCAAAAACCCTTCCAAATGTTAATATAATACGAGATGAAACTTTATTGAATTCATGCAGAAATAGTTATAAAATAATTGATAAAAATATTGATGATGCAATTTCAGAAATTGAAAATTCAGTTAATAGAGGCACAAAAACACTAGTTGTGGTTAACAATGTGGCAAAATGTCAGGAGCTTTACAAAAAATTAGAATATTTAAATCCGATGTGTTATCATTCTAAATTCATCTTAAGAGATAGGAAAGAAAAAGAGAAATATATTGACAATCAAAAACTTTTGATTGCTACTCAAGTTGTAGAAGTTTCTCTCGATATTGATTTTGATACGATGTTTTGTGAGTGTGCACCGCCTGATGCAATCGTTCAGAGGGCCGGAAGAGTTAATCGAAAACGAGAGAAATCAGATAGTTGGATATCAATATTCAAAGCATCTGATATATCGAAAAATATTTATGACCCTGAAGATAGCAAATTATTAGAACGATCTTTTGAAATTTTCAAAATTTCCCCAGAAAAATTAACAGAAAATGACCTTATTAAAATTGTTGAGGATGTTTATTCAGGAATTGAAATTGAAAAATCGCAATATTTTGTTGATGCGAGTAAGCAATATACTGTAACACAAAAAAGACTCATGGGAATTTTTGATAATCCGAATCGAGAAGATAAAAATGATACAACAAGAAAAATTGAATATCTTCAGGTTCCTGTAATTCCATTGATTTATAAAGATGAAGTATTGAATTCATCCCCTTCACAGCGCAGATTGTACGAAGTAAAAATGCCCTATTGGTATATTCAGAAGCATAAAGAGCAACACGGCGACATTACCTTTTGTGATATGAAATACGATAGTGTAATTGGAGCCCAATTTACAGAAGATACTCAGGTTTCAAGTTTAATAATATGAATCTTCAAATTTTCACCTTCACCCTCGCCTCCTCCCACCCGATCCGCGCCTCGGCTTCGCTTTTACGCGGCTTCTTCGCCACAAAATTCAACGAGTACTCCCTGCTCCACCAGCACAGCGCCGATAGGTTCATCCACCGCTATCCGCTGGCGCAGTACAGGATGATAGACGGCGCGCCGGGCATCTTGGAGAGCATGAAAACCCGACCAATCTGCGTTCATCTGCGTTCATCTGCGGTTTATATTTTCGATAAACCGAAACTGCATCAGTTCCCTATCGTGGCGCCGAGCATTCTAAAAAGATTTTCATGCAGCCATCGACTTATAGAAAACCCCGCTCAAGAGCGGCGCCTCACCGGGGTCTGGGGTCGCAACCCCGGCGCCGGATGCTGCAACAGACCAAAGTGCTTCAAAATGTGAAAAGATATGCTCCTGAAAACCTTCACCCTCACCCTCGCCTCCTCCCGCCCGATCCGCGCCTCCGCCTCAGAGTTACGCGGCTTCTTCGCCACAAAATTCAACGAGTACTCCCTGCTCCACCAGCACAGCGCCGATAAGCTCATCTACCGTTATCCGCTGGTGCAGTACAAGATGATAGACGGCGCGCCAATGGTGATCGGCATCAATGACGGCGCCGGGGTTCTAAAAGAGATCTATGATAAATATGATGAAATAAAACTTGGCGAGGATATGTATGAGATCGTTGAGAAGGGAATTTCTGTCAGGAACCAGGAATTCGGGCTGGCTGACATGATATATTCGTACGAGTTCGCTACCCCGTGGCTGGCGCTGAACCAGGAGAACTATATGAGGTACTACGGGCTGCGCAGCGATGAGAGAAATGAATTCCTGAGAAAAACGCTTATCGGGAACCTGCTCTCCATGTCAAAATCCCTGGACTACCAGGTGCCTGGTACGATAAAATGCGATCTCCGGGTCAGGATCAGGAAAAACAGGCTTAAGGATGTGAACATGATGACCTTCACAGGAGGATTCTGCGCCAACTTCCTGATACCTGATAACCTCGGCATAGGGAAATCAGTTTCAAGAGGTTTCGGCGCTGTGAGGGGGTGCAGCCAGCCATGAGCGAGAAAAAAGCTCCAGCGAAAGATAAGTTATCTCCTGATGCCCTCATTGCCAGACTGAAGAAGGAATTTGAGTTTATAAGCGGTGAGGTTGAAGGCATTTTACTCTACGGTTCATATGCCAGGAGTACTGCTGATGAGCGCTCAGATATAGATATCTGCATCATCAAGCCTAAAACACGCAAAGTTTTAACCCGGATATTAACAAAAGTCGGCGGCAGGTATGATGTAAAAATATTTGAAGATCTGCCGCTCTACGTTAAGATGGGCGTTATCGAGAAATATATGATAATCTTCGGTAATGAACCCCAGATTTCTTATTATCTGTATGGTTTCAGAAAAAAATGGGAGGATATGAGGCACAGGATTATGAACAACAGTTTTTGCACAGTATCAGAGATGGAAAAAACAAGGAGGAAGTGGCTTGACTCAAAAAGACAGATACCTCTCAAAGTTTGAGAGATTCATCAGAGAAGAGGAGTTCATTTTAACCCACAGGATAGAGGATGAAGTAACTGAGCGCGCTTTGCTGTATGCACTTGAGGTAGCTATCGAGATCTCGATGGACATAATAGCCATGAAAATAAGGGATATGGGACTCAAGGTCGAGGATGACGCAACAAACATTGAGAGAATCACCCGTGAGGGGATTCTCTCAACAAGCGAGGCGGATTTTTTACGGCAGATGAACGGTGTGCGGAATTTCATTGTCCACAGGTATAACCACCTCGATATGGATATCATAAACGAAGCGCTATCAAGAATCGATGAGCTAAAAGGGATCATTGTAAAAATAGCAGAGTATTGACATGCAGCTTGTAATAAACACGCGCGGCGCGTATCTCAAGAAGGAAAAGAACTGTTTCCTTGTAAAGAACGATGATAAGAACCTTGAGGTCTCGGCTGACAAAGTGGACAGCATACTTATCACCACATCCGCGACCATCACTACAGATGCCATCGAGTTCGCGGTTGAGAACAATATCGACATAGTTTTTCTTGATTTTAACGGTAACCCGTACGGGAGGGTATGGCATTCAAAGCTGGGGAGCACAACACTTATCCGGCGCCGGCAACTGGAGGCCGGGGCCTCAATTGTGGGATTCAATATGGCGCGCGGCTGGATCGTGCAGAAGCTTGAGAACCAGACGGTTCTCTTAAAAGACCTGAAAAAGAACCGTCCTGATGCCTATGATATGCTGACACCGTATATTTCGAAGCTTGAGCAATTAAAGGATGACCTGATGAGCATGAGAGGCTCACTTGATGGGAAGCGCGGCTCGATCATGGGAACAGAGGGTATGGCATCCCTTACGTATTTTGAGGCATTGAGCAACATCATGCCCGATGCCTGGAAGTTCAGCGGCCGAAGCCGCAATCCTGCGCAGGATGCCTTCAACTGTCTTCTCAACTACGGCTATGGTATCCTGTATTCCCAGGTTGAGAAAGCGTGCATAATTGCAGGGCTTGATCCTTACATGGGCTTCCTGCATACCGACAATTATAACAAGAAATCCTTTGTGTTCGATCTTATAGAGATATTCAGGATACATATCGACAGGACTGTTGTTAACCTCTTTTCGAAAAAACAGGTTCATGATGGCCTGTTCGATAAGATCCCGGGCGGATTGTACCTGAATAAAGACGGCAAGGCAGTGCTGATCAAAGCGGTCAATGAGACCCTTGATAGAGAGATCGAATACAGAGGGCGCAATATCAAGATCAGGAACACAATCCAGATGGAATGCCACAGCATAGCCAATGGTCTGATAAAATAGGAGGGAATAAAATGACAATGGTATGGGTAGTTTATGATATTGTAGAGAACAGCGCGCGCAGTAAGGTCGCCCGCATATGCCTTGATAAAGGGTTATACCGCGTGCAGAAGAGCGTTTTTCTTGGTACGCTCAATGCGAATGAGAGGGATTCCCTGGCTCTGGAATGCGAAGAGATCATTGATCCTGATGTTGACTCGGTATATGTTTTCCCTATGGATGATGAGTCTTTCAGGAAGGTAAAGCTACTCGGCCAGGCTTTTGATAAAGAGCTTGTTAGCGATGAAGTACTGACTAAATTCTTTTGAGTATTGATACCATGACAGGCGGGGATACGATAATCAATATTTCCGATGTGCTTGAGTACCTCTTCTGCCCGCGCTTTATCTATTTTATGCACTGCCTTGATATCCCGCAGCATGAGGAATCACGCTTTAAGGTACTTAAAGGGAGGGAGGTACATGAGCAGAAGCGGATAACAAACCCCGAATACCTGAGGAAGAAGTTAGGTGTTGTGAGAAAAGAGCTGAATGTGTTCATCGCATCGAAAAAGAACCATATTAAAGGTATAGTGGATGAGGTTCTTTTCCTTGATGATGGGACGGCAGCACCTTTTGAATACAAGTTCGCAGAATTCAAGGATAAGATTTATCAGACCTATAAATTCCAGCTTGTCCTGCATGCTATAATGATACAAGAGAACTATAATATCAATGTTAAAAAAGGGTTTATATGCTTTACAAGAAGCAATAACCGAATTGAAGAGGTTAATTTTACAGAAAAAGACCTCAAGAGAGGAATCGAGATCATAAATGAGATCCTTGATATCATTGACAAAGGCTTTTATCCAGGTAAGACCAAGAATAAGAATAAATGTCTGGATTGCTGTTACAGCAACATCTGCATGTGATTTTCTTATCCTTATAAACCAATCAATAATTTTGCAGTAAGAATTTTAACCGCAAAAATTAAGGTATAATAATGCCTATTTTGCCCTGAATAGGCGAAAATTTGTGCTATTCAAGAGCGACATCCAACAAAACAAGGATTGAAACTGATCTGAATACTTACCTGGCTGTCTATCTGCACATTCAAGAGCGACATCCAACAAAACAAGGATTGAAACACCCCTCTATAATCCTTCTACGCATAAAACCCGTATGATTCAAGAGCGACATCCAACAAAACAAGGATTGAAACATAAAGCAAGGGATATAGCTAGAAGAGAAAAAGCAGCATTCAAGAGCGACATCCAACAAAACAAGGATTGAAACTCCTTCTCTGCCTTTTGCGCCTCTTCCATCTTTTTGAATTCAAGAGCGACATCCAACAAAACAAGGATTGAAACAGAAATACAGGCGACCGTTTAGATTTACGGTTTAGTATTCAAGAGCGACATCCAACAAAACAAGGATTGAAACTGGGTAGCATACAGACGAAACCTTTTTTGAATGGTATTCAAGAGCGACATCCAACAAAACAAGGATTGAAACCGAGGCACAGCAGACCGACCGGGAAGATTACAGCCTATTCAAGAGCGACATCCAACAAAACAAGGATTGAAACTGTTTAGATAGATCTGTCTGGACTGTTTTTTTTGAATTCAAGAGCGACATCCAACAAAACAAGGATTGAAACAGGGTGCTAACATGGGCTTATTCGATAACGTTTTAAGATTCAAGAGCGACATCCAACAAAACAAGGATTGAAACTCGGGAGTCTGGGAGTCCTGTTCCTTATGCGAAGTACGAATTATTCAAGAGCGACATCCAACAAAACAAGGATTGAAACATAGCTAAATCATTCCTAACATCCTGAACCGAAAGATTCAAGAGCGACATCCAACAAAACAAGGATTGAAACTGGAGCCACTACCCCTAACGTAATAGCAACATTCGCATTCAAGAGCGACATCCAACAAAACAAGGATTGAAACTAAAAAAGAAGCTTCTTACAGACAGAGAGAGAAGATTCAAGAGCGACATCCAACAAAACAAGGATTGAAACAGAAATGGGATAAACGATGTCAGGACTGTGGGAGCGTATTCAAGAGCGACATCCAACAAAACAAGGATTGAAACATAATATTGTCTATATCACCATCCTTCAGGCTATCGCATTCAAGAGCGACATCCAACAAAACAAGGATTGAAACGAAAAAGCTGAGAAGTCCGGGGTTGTCGATACTACTATTCAAGAGCGACATCCAACAAAACAAGGATTGAAACCCGTCTGTCCTGGTGGTACAAATATCGCAAGTCGTTTAATTCAAGAGCGACATCCAACAAAACAAGGATTGAAACTAAAGACCCTGAGCCCTGAATCTCCTATAGTATCGCATTCAAGAGCGACATCCAACAAAACAAGGATTGAAACGGGCAGTTTGGACATAGTGCAATCGTAGTCTCAATGAATTCAAGAGCGACATCCAACAAAACAAGGATTGAAACACTGTTTCCTGGTTTTCTGGTTCTTGATTTTCCATATATTCAAGAGCGACATCCAACAAAACAAGGATTGAAACCAAGTTTCTTTGGCTTCAGGTCGCATGTAGCATCTGAATTCAAGAGCGACATCCAACAAAACAAGGATTGAAACTTATGATTCTCCAGTTTCCATCTGCCGTTATACCATTCAAGAGCGACATCCAACAAAACAAGGATTGAAACAGGGCCTGATAATAATAGGTGTTTCGTTATGCGTTGATTCAAGAGCGACATCCAACAAAACAAGGATTGAAACCTAGAGATCTTGTTCTTGGCAGATCCGGTTCTTGGATTCAAGAGCGACATCCAACAAAACAAGGATTGAAACTTGTAAGGGATCCTACCAGGAAATTACCTTTTAATTCAAGAGCGACATCCAACAAAACAAGGATTGAAACACGGCTGTCTTACTGCGCTGTCGCAACGGCCCCGGTGCCATTCAAGAGCGACATCCAACAAAACAAGGATTGAAACTCATGCTGAGTCTGTGCTGCAGCTCAACGACTTTCCTTATTCAAGAGCGACATCCAACAAAACAAGGATTGAAACAAGCTGATACGCTAAGGTAGCCCCGGGGGCGTTGCGACATTCAAGAGCGACATCCAACAAAACAAGGATTGAAACTCGATGGAAGTTTCCTTGTCGGATCACTCCCCATAATTCAAGAGCGACATCCAACAAAACAAGGATTGAAACGCAACGGCAAGACGCTTGCAAGCTATAGGGCAGAGGCATTCAAGAGCGACATCCAACAAAACAAGGATTGAAACAAAAGACAGGCGGAAGAACTTGTAGAAAAAGGAGAATTCAAGAGCGACATCCAACAAAACAAGGATTGAAACAAGGATGCGGGTAAGCCCGCATTACCTCCCATAGCATTCAAGAGCGACATCCAACAAAACAAGGATTGAAACATATATATACTATTGCATGTATGTAACCTGTGGGATTATTCAAGAGCGACATCCAACAAAACAAGGATTGAAACCATCAAATTTCACACGAAAAGACATATGAGCACCATAATTCAAGAGCGACATCCAACAAAACAAGGATTGAAACCTGTATCGGTCGAAAAACAGGTAGACCTTATACAAATTCAAGAGCGACATCCAACAAAACAAGGATTGAAACTGTCAAATTTCACACGAAAAGACATATGAGCACCAATTCAAGAGCGACATCCAACAAAACAAGGATTGAAACTCAGGTTGTTGGCTGGCGTTTAAATGTCTGAGGTTCTAGAATTCAAGAGCGACATCCAACAAAACAAGGATTGAAACTGAGATCCCTCACGCACTCCTGGCATGTGATGTGCATTCAAGAGCGACATCCAACAAAACAAGGATTGAAACGGGAGTGCTATCATACATCATACGCAGGTGATCCAATTCAAGAGCGACATCCAACAAAACAAGGATTGAAACACGAGCTCAACCGCCTTGCGCAGCACGGGATGCTTATTCAAGAGCGACATCCAACAAAACAAGGATTGAAACATTCGTTATCCATCTTTTAAAACCTCCTTATCCATCTATTCAAGAGCGACATCCAACAAAACAAGGATTGAAACACGAGGTACCTGCCGCGATGACCTCACGCGTGGAATTCAAGAGCGACATCCAACAAAACAAGGATTGAAACATAAAGATACATTTCTCCACTCACTGTTCAATACTGCAATTCAAGAGCGACATCCAACAAAACAAGGATTGAAACAAAATGTTTGGAGGGTGAACAATACCAAGCTGCATAATTCAAGAGCGACATCCAACAAAACAAGGATTGAAACGGAATGACGTGTCTTAGTGTTTTTTCCCCACTCCCAGGATTCAAGAGCGACATCCAACAAAACAAGGATTGAAACTCATGAATAAATATAAATAAGTGTCACGGAAACCCGATTCAAGAGCGACATCCAACAAAACAAGGATTGAAACGAAATTTGTTTGTGTGTATGGATGGTTGTAAAGGCATGCCTGGTATGATTCAAGAGCGACATCCAACAAAACAAGGATTGAAACATATACTTCACGGCAGCGTTAGCCGTTCCGCTATGGATTCAAGAGCGACATCCAACAAAACAAGGATTGAAACGAATCAGGATACAGTTCGCTCATTTGCTCGATAAAATTCAAGAGCGACATCCAACAAAACAAGGATTGAAACTCAATGTTAGAAAATGAAAAGAGTAGAATCATATCAATTCAAGAGCGACATCCAACAAAACAAGGATTGAAACTGGTTGGGGAAAAACGAGTCCGCAGGAATGGCCAGGATTCAAGAGCGACATCCAACAAAACAAGGATTGAAACTAGATAGTCGGTGATATAAATGGCAGAAGTATATTTATTCAAGAGCGACATCCAACAAAACAAGGATTGAAACGCAGGAGGCATGAACCCCAAAAGATGCATAAACTACAATTCAAGAGCGACATCCAACAAAACAAGGATTGAAACCTGGCGCTTCAGAAAGATAAGAATGCAACAGTAATATTCAAGAGCGACATCCAACAAAACAAGGATTGAAACTGGTTTCCTTATTTTTGATCTCGGTTCTATCTATAATTCAAGAGCGACATCCAACAAAACAAGGATTGAAACGGCACTATCTACCCTGCTCGATTTGCTCGTTACGCTATTCAAGAGCGACATCCAACAAAACAAGGATTGAAACCAGATGTTCTAAAGCGAACGAGGAAAGGGGTAGTATTCAAGAGCGACATCCAACAAAACAAGGATTGAAACAGATTCTTATAATATATATACCTTGTGCCAACAACAGTACTTCCGATCGGTCGTAGTTCCGAATAGTATCCTGAATCATATTTGTGCTAAGCGAT
>NZ_JMIY01000001.1:156738-169478 GCF_000685155.1 Candidatus Methanoperedens nitratireducens | reverse complement strand
GTTGTCATTACCCCACATTACCCTACATTGTAATTCTTCTACTTTTCGGATAGGCTCTTAATCCGAACCTGCATGGTACCGACGAGCCTCATGGCGTGCAGCGCCGCCGCAGCGGTAACCGTCTTGTTATCCGAAGTCCAATACCGCCGGCCGGATCGATCAGACCCGCGCTCCCAGGGCATGCTTCACCGCTACGTCGATTCCCTCCAGCTCGTCCCGCGCCCAGGTGATGTGCGCATCGGGCCGAACCAGGATCCAACCGTGCTGCCCCCCGAGCAGACCGCTGAGCGAACCGGTCGGATCCAGGTACCCGCCCGGACCGATCCGGATGACTTCTTCCACCGGCAGGTTGCCTGGAAGATCGCGGTCCTGCCCGATGTTGAGGATCACCGGTCCGTTCGGCAGCAGATCGTACAGGCGGACTTCTGCGCCCTCGCGTGAACGGAGAGGCGGATTGGGAAGACGAACGCCAGCGGAACGTGCTCGGCGATCCAGGAGCAGCGAGGCGGGGTAATCGAGGTCGATCATTGTCGCGCGACGCAGTATCATCCTGCGGAGACGAGGGATTTTGAATGCAAGGCGCCAAAGGAAGAACACGGCTTCACGGACGACAGACGGGGTTTGCAGTACGGCACGGGTATTGAAATCCGTGTAGCGGGACACAGTCTCCACAACGACCGCCCGGCGCTCTACATCGTAGGAGTCTAATAACCTCTCCAGATCCCCGCCACGGAGCGCGTAGGCCAGCTTCCAGGCGAGATTGTGCGCATCCTGGATGCCGGCATTCATACCGAGTCCACCGATCGGGCTGTGGACATGCGCCGCGTCGCCGGCCAGGAGGACACGGCCCACCCGGAACCGCGGGCTGGAGCGACGGTGGATCCGGAAGCGGCTCGCCCACACCACCTTGACCGGACCCGGCCCCAGCACCTCTTGCACGCGGTCATTCAGCTCCTCCTCCGGCACGTCATCACCCTTCACAGGATCACCACGCTCAAGGCGAACGATCCTCCAGAGCCCGCGGCGTAGGCGAAGAGTGAACGTCAGGCCGCTGCGTGTGTTCCTTATTCGCGGCCACGGGAGGGCGTCACGCTCATCCGCCACGCAGACATCCGCCAGCATGGGGCGGATCGAATAAGTAATCCCCTCAAACGGCAGTCCCAGAGCATTGCGTACGAAGCTACTTGCGCCGTCGCACCCGACGACGAACTCCGCATCAAGCGCGCGCGACTTTCCACCCTCCTGGATCGTCACCCTCGCTCCGTCCGCACGTGGAGCCAATTCGATGACCTCCGCTCCGAACCGGACGTCGCACATGCCGGACTCCTGCACGGCTTCAAGCAACAGCTTCTCCGTGTACCCCTGCTCGAGCAACAAAATTCCAGGGCTATCGGTTTCTGCATCGAGTTCGGAGAAATCGATGGTAAGCAGTGGACGGCGCCCGGGTACAGCGTTGTGCAGTGTCAATCTCCGCCTGAGCACACCTGCATCAAGAAAGCCCCTGCGGGGGCAAAATTATTAACAACGAACTTATACTAACTCAAAACGAACTCTTGGAGTTCGTTCCAGTTCGTTTATGTTCGTTGTTTTTAGACTATCAGATTTCAAGATGAGGAGGAAGAAATGCGTTTATACTTTCCTATACGTCGAGAAAGCGTTCCTCGATTCCCCACTGCCGGAAGATCTCGCGGGTCCGCACATGTATTCCGGGTGCCTTGGAATGCTTGCTCGTCGCCTTCTTTTGCTCGAGAAGCACGGAGCGCTCACCCTGCCGGGCGAGCCCCAGCGCCAGCGACAGGCCGACGGGGCCGGCACCAACGATCACAATTCGATTTGCATCACCCATACCAATTTTAATCCCCTTCATCCGTCTTCTATTATTAATTAATATTTGACCAGGTCTTATATTAACCTGACGTCTCAACACCATAGAGTTCATCTTTGTATGCACAAACTGTGTGAAAATTTGAAGAAGTTATGTTATCTCAGGTACTTTGCGTTACATATATTCTTTACCAGCACATTCAATATAACTTGGAGTGACAGGAGAATGAACATAGATAGAAATACTGAACAGACTAAAGAGAAATTTAACAAAATCGAAACAGGATTGAAATGTCTCAATGACTTGAACCTGCTTGATGATTTTTTTGACGAGACCTGGAAGGAGGGGACAGACAGGTTCCTGGATAGATATGAAGATAAAAAATCATTTTATGACCTACCTCTGGAAGAAACTGGTAAAGTTATGGAGCAAGTAACCGAATGGTTCGGGGATGATTACGGGTTGGTTGTAATCGACGGTGAATTATGGATGGTCTCTGTGGGTAGCGTGGATGAAGGCGGTTACAAGTGGTGGTTCAAGATGAGACTGAACACAGATGACATAGAGACTGCCAGAAAAGTCATTCTGCTTGATAAATGCAGACCGAGGAGATATTAAGATTTCACGAAAAGATTTATACGATATAATCCTTAATGATTAAATGGGGTGAGAATATGGTAGACATAAGAGGAGAAACCAGGGTAGAAAGAAGGGGCTATGTAGCTGTTCATGAGAATATTGTAGATCAGATAGCTATTGCTCTTGTAATAATCGGAGGTTTGAACTGGGGTCTGATCGGGTTATTTAATTTTGATTTAGTTGCAGCTATCTTTGGATCAGTCCCGGCTCTGCAGAGGTTGATATACGTTCTGGTAGGATTATCTGCTCTATACTTGATCTTCCGTCGCTTAAGATAATTTTAAAAAAATTATAGAAGGCGGAGTAGAAGAGTGGGAGAGGCATATAAACCCAGCTTCAAGGCTTTAATCACAGCATAGCGACTTTTATCTTTTCCCGAAAGTGTACCATAGCACCTAAATAGTATTAGTGCAAATAACCACTTGTTATTACACGAATAATAGCGGGATCACTATGAAACAAGAACGCTGGGGAAATATTGGATCGAAGTTCGCGCACCTGACGAGCGTGCACCCGTGTTACAATGAAAAAGCGCATTTCACTACTGCCAGGATTCACCTGCCTGTAGCGCCGCGCTGCAATATCCAGTGCAACTACTGTATCAGAAAGCTGGACAAATGCGAACACAGGCCAGGCGTCTCCGGCAGTATTCTCAATCCGCAGGAGGCACTCATCAGAGTTGATAGATATATAAAAGAAATGCCCAATCTGCGCGTGGTAGGAATCGCAGGGCCTGGCGAATCACTTGCAAATGAAGAGACATTCGTGACCCTCGGGCTTGTCCATGATAAATATCCCGAACTGATAAAATGTGTAGCCACCAACGGTCTTTTGCTTACTGAGAATGTCGAAAAACTCATTGAGGTCGGTGTTACAAGCGTAACAGTCACTATCAATGCGGTTGATCCTGATATCGGCGCCAGGATCTATTCATTTGTGCGCTACCACGATAAGACTTACAGAGGCGTTGAAGGAGCAAAGCTCCTGATTGAAAACCAGTTCCTTGGTGTGAAGAGGGCAAGTGAGGCAGGACTTAATATAAAAGTAAACACCGTACTCATCCCGGAGATCAACTTTGAACAGATAAAGGAAATAGCCAGAAGATCACACGATAGCGGTGCAACACTTATGAACATCATTCCCCTGATACCTCTTAACAGGTTTGAGAAAGAAAGGGCTCCTGATTGTGATGAGCTTACCATGGCAAGGACAATAGCAGAGGAATTCCTGCCACAATTCAGATTATGCAGGCAGTGCCGTGCAGATGCGGTAGGTGTCCCGGGAATGGAACCATGCGGCTCTCCTGTACAGCAGAGAGTTACTGAATATTTCCACGCATGAAAAGGATTAATAGTATGATAGATGATTCTATACTGGAGGTGAGATCCCATGTGTATGATGGACTCTTCAACCAATCTTGATATCGAACCAGGAGAAATGAATGTAACCCAGTACAGATGTCTGGATTGTAAATCCACGTTCCGTGCGATAGGGAAAAAGGTAAGCTGCCCGTCATGTCAATCGGACAGCGTTAAGAAGATTTAGAACAAAAAAATAAGAAATGAACTAAAGAATCTCTTATCGAGAATAACTTCAGTTCAGACTTCGCTATTCCGCAGTATCATCCAGATTCTTATACGTTCCACGAGGCTGAGTTCTCCATCCGAGAGCATATCTATGATGCTTCTGACATCCTGTTCAGAGACCCTGAATGTACGATCTACCTGTTGCTCTGGCGGCTGAAATAGTATTCCCACATCTTTGACTAAGTAGAATGTGCCAATGTAATTATTCTGGTCGGTCACATCAACCTGCACAGCATCAACGTTCTGTTGCTGCATTATGCTACTCAGGGATGTGATATTCTCAGACGTGTTCAACTGCTGCAAATCGGTTTTGAGGTTGTCCCATTTCGATACGTCCTGCGTCATGTACGTTGTCTTGTTCTGATCCAGCGATATTTTCGGTGTCTGAAAGAAATCCAGGAACCCTGCCTGTGCTGTTATACCCAGACCCAGAATCAATACAGTAATAGCAATCACTACAGTTTTTCCCATATCCTCACCTCCTTTTATCTTGTTCTTGTATAAGGATTAGGTACGCTATGGTTATAAGACCAGCGATCGTGAATATCGCTTACAATTGGTCTGTTTGGCCATGCTTTAGCTTCTTTCAAAAGAAAGCAGCAGCAGTCATAAACAATCCTGATAAAAGAGGTATCATAAGGTTATCATCGATCTGCCTTCCCAGGATCTGTACAGGTACTGCATCCCCTAAAGTGGCTCCTGCTGCCCCTGCTGCATATACCAGGAAAGATAAATGGGTCATATCCTCTGCCAGCGGCAGATTTAAAAGAACAAGCCCGATCAGGATACATACTGCGAACATCAAAGCCATTATTGGAAGGGGTTTGAATTCCATATTTTTTGTAGCCTGATTGCGATTATAATTGCGATTACGATTACGATTACGAATATCCCCGCCTTTTATCATCGAACCTGCCAGCCCGGATGCAGCATCTCCGATCGACAGCATCAATAATGCAGCTATGGCAACCGTTTTATCAAAGATAAGAATGGATATAAGGGCAGCCATATTAAAATATATATACGCTGCGACCTGTTTATTCTCATGCGGGCGCAGCAGTATATCAGGGAGCTTTATTTTTCCTCTAAGGCGCAGCCATTCGATCAACAGAATGAACGCATTCACAGATGAGAGCACGATCAGGGCGGTTTCTCTACTGATAAAATAGTAGATTATGGGGATTAAGGAACCTGTAATATGAAACGTTTTTCGCAGCAGTTCGCGGGATAGAAGATCAAACATACAGGAGCTTTATACTCTCCTTCCAGCATTCCCAAAAGATTTGCCTCTGTATATCAGGTCGCATATATTATCTGCAATATCACTCATACTGGCACGCACCTGTCCCATCGAATCTCTCTCCCTGATTGTAACAGTGCCGTCCTCAAGAGTCTGGTAATCCACGGTGATAGAATACGGTGTGCCGATCTCATCATTCCTGCGATACCGCCGGCCTATGGTACCGGAGTCATCGAAAGTAACGAGTATACCGGCTTTGCGAAGCGATTCTATGATCTCTATTGCTGGTTTTATCAGTTTCTCTCGTGTAAGAAGAGGCAGTACAGCAGCCTGAACCGGAGCAACCTGGGGCGGAAGGCGCAGTACTATCCGTACTTCATCCTCCTCCCCTTCCTCAATAGCTTTTTCTTCAAAATATGAATGCTCAAGAAGTGAATACATTATCCTGTCGATCCCGAAGGATGGTTCTATCACATGCGGGATGATATTCTCACCATGGATCTCCTCCGTCACTGTCTCAAATACTACGGCATCCTTTTCCAGCTTTATGTGCTCACTATCGATTGTCAGTTCTATAAATTCACCAGATAGCTCCTCCTGTCTTAATGCCTTCAGCGCATTTGCTATCTTCCCTGCTTTTCCTTTGAACCTGGGTCCGAGAGCCGCCATATTGGGTTTGACTACAAAACGCTCAACCTTTTTAGGTCTATCATACGGCACATATACAGTCAGGTCTGTCTCACTCTGTTTAGCATGGGCTTTTAAGTCATAATCCGTCCTGTCGGCTATACCCACTACCTCGATCCATCCGAACCGATCGCTCAGTATCTCGGCATCCCAGCAATCAGCAGCATAGTGAGCCATCTCATCCTTCATATGCTGCCTGAAGCGCAGTTTCTCTGGTGACACACCCACGCGTGTGAGGTACCGATATGTTATGGCAAGGCAGTATCCCAGGAACTCATGTGCGATTATTCCTGTGTTTACAGCCGCACCGATTGATATCTGCTGCGATTCCCCGTTGATCTGCCCTTCCTGGGAGTAAAAGTTAAGAACAATATCAGCGATCTCTTTGAATCCAGGATGCGTCTTATTTCTTGGGTCGATGAATATCTCAGCCTCAGCCTGTGTAAATTCCCTCAGGCGTATTACACCCTGCCGCGGGGATATCTCGTTGCGGTAGGCTTTGCCTATCTGTGTGGCACCGAATGGCAGGTGATCACGGTAGAACTTCAGGAGGCGTGGAAAATCCACGAACATCGCCTGCGCAGTCTCGGGGCGAAGATAACCTGCCCTTTTTGAGCCAGGCCCGATGCTGGTCCTGAACATCAGGTTGAACTCATAAACATTACCGAGCTTTCCGCCGCATTCAGGGCACCGGATGTTGTTTTTATTGATGATCTCAGTGAGTTCATCTGCGCTCAGGGTATCGGGCATATCTACGATGTTCTGGACAAGATGATCTGCCCTGAAATCCTCATGGCACTTCTGGCATTCGGTAAGGGGATCAGAGAAGCCTCCGACATGCCCTGATGCGATGAAGATATCCTCTATACCGATGGTAGGCGCCTCTATCTCATAGTAGCCCTCGTTTATTACAAATATATCCCGCCAGACATTCTCAATGCGGCGCTTGAGCATTGCGCCGAGCGGCCCGTAATCATAGAAACCGGCTGTTCCGCCGTACAGCTCAAACGATGGCCAGAGAAATCCGCGGCGTTTTGCCAGCTCGATTATCTTTTCGTATTTATCAACCATGTGTTATCATCACTTTCAGGACTTATTACATGGTTTTAGATTATTATAGTTTCTTATAGAGATTTGCTCTGATTGCGTATTTACGATATAACCCACCCGAAGGGACACCGAAGGCGGCGCTATCAAGATGGTATATATGCCGCTGATGCTGGTACCTCTGAAGGAATTTAGATATCTGTAATCGCCGACTATTCTGACACTTTTTCAAGTATTTTATCTATTTTATCGAGCTTTTTCTCGATCCTATCCAGGGATTCGTTTAGCTGTGCCATTTTTGTATGAATATCCATCGTAGTTTTTGAATTTGCTGTCCTTGAATCCACATATCGTTTAATTACAGCTATAAAATACAGCACTATTAAGATGGGCAGTAGCAAGAATGTAATCCCTAAAAGCGGAGTATAATATTCCAGCCATGGAGGTAAACCAACCGCCGGAAGAACGAATAAACTTAAGATTATAACTCCAGAGACTATAATAAGTGCCTTAATCAGGATTTTCTCTTCTTTTGAACTATTATTCATAATCTCCTTAATCTGAAACCTTTTCCAGAATTGTATTGATTTTATCGACTTTATTCTCTATAACCTGCATCCTCTGTATCATGAGTTCTATTTTTGTTTCTATTTCTTCACTGCTTGCTATTTGCTGTTTTGCCTGTGCTTCTATGAACTTATTGCCGTACTTAAGGATGCCATCTATTAAGACCGCCAGTACGACCAGTACAAGCAGCCAGAAAAAAAGCACCACTATTCCGGGAATTTCGGGAAACAAAACCACTTTTAAACCCTCCTGTATCTACTCCGACACTTTTTCAAGTATCTTATCTATTTTATCAAGCTTTTTCTCGATCCTATCCAGGGATTCTTTCAAAGCATTCATGTTTGTGGATGCCTTTGATTCCTGTACCTTTGCATCTACATAGCGCTTAGCCAGAATTATCAGATATACAATCACTACCAGTGGAATTGCATACATCAGCAAGACAATAAATATTTCACCAGTTCCTATTGCCATTTCTATCACCTGCTACTCTGAGACCTTCTCAAGTATTGTATTGATTTTATCTACTTTATTCTCTATAACCTGCGTTCTCTGCATCAGGAGTTCTATTTTTGTATTTATTTCTTCATTACTGATTGCCTGCCTTTTTGCCAAAGCATCAACCAACCTGTTTGCGAACTTACTGATACCGTCTATTATAATAACACCGATCGTAATTAAAAGAACGAAGTAAAGAAGGTAAGCAAGCGGAGTTACTTGAATTCCAAGCTGATTTAACACGACGAGAGTAAGGAAAAGGGCTACAATCCCGACTATTATCCAATTTTCGTTCATTTTCATTTTTCATTCCTCCTTCATATTTTGAATCACATCCAGGCTGACAACCAGCTCGAACGGTACTGATCTGTAGTATTTCCTGAAGTACGGCGATTCTTCCGAGACCTCGCTCCTGCCTTTTACAAGCCCGAGCTTCTCGAACTGCTTCAGGTATATGTTGACCAGCGGCCTTGAGATACCGAGTTCTTCCGAGATCTCCCTTGCGTATTTCTCCTGAACCGCTATTGCTTTGAGAATGCTGAGGCGCTGCTCGTTTCCGAGAAATCCGAGAAGCTTTGCAAGCTCAGAAATGGAGCTGGCTGTGATATTTAACATGTGTTTAATATCTTTTACAGCTGTCACGATAAAACTTTCGGTATTGTCTTTGAAAACTTCAATCGTGTTCCTTTACGAGTTTTTTTGTTTTTCCATATTCCATGCGGATCATTAACACGACAAATCCTGCGACGATTATACCTGATACATTGATGGCAAAAAGCATAATACCGCCCCAGCCTGAAAGAGGGCCTGCCTGGAATCCAATAGACGCCGCAGCCAGAGCAGGCACTATAGCCAGGGCTATTACCACACCCACTATATTTTCTCTCCTGTTTGTTACTGTTGCAATAGAACCACCCGCGCCGGCTGCAAGTGCTGTAATTATGCTGTAGCCCCCGAATAATAATCTCTCACTCACCAATCCGCGGCCTGCCAGTGCCGGGCTTGGAGGGATTAAGGGCGTATGTAAGAGTACCCAGACTGTAATAAATGATACGACAAATATAACTACAGAGTGAACCAGCAGACCTGTTGTTCCCGTGCGCACGAGTTGCCAGTCTCTATTGATAATACCGAATGGTATCGCTACAATAGTATCAAATGATGGTGCAAGAACCATTGAGCCAATTAGAACAGGAGTAGAATCGGCAAGCAAAGCTACAGATGCCAGTATGCTCGATAGGACAAGGAATGTTATAGTGTCAAAATCAAGACTTGCACTGCCATGAAAATCGATGCGCTCCAGCCTATCCACCGTATTATCTGACATATCCGTAACTATCGCATAGTAGCACTAGTAAATACTGATACCGAACATACAAATAGATTAGCCATATCGTTCTTGACCATTATCTTTTTATATCAAGTAAACTTTAGTGAAATCAAGTTTAGTTGATTTAGGAGGACTCAACATACATATATCAGACGGGATTCTGGAACCGAGATGGATTTTATTCTGGTATGTATTATCTGCAATCGTTATTGCAGCAGGTCTTCGGGTAATCAATAAACGCATCGCAGTCGACCCGGTGTATCTTCCCAGGATCTCATTGATCGGTGCTGTGGTTTTTGTGATCTCGGTATGGCACATCCCTGTGCCGGTGACAGGCTCATCATCCCATCCTGTCGGAACACCGCTTGCTGCAATAATCATCGGTCCGTTTGCAGCAGTCGTAATAAGCGCGATTGCCCTGTTCTTCCAGGTATTCGTAGCCCACGGCGGTTTAACTACCATAGGCGCAAACGTATTCTCAATGGGAATAGTCGGGGCTTTTGGTGGCTACCTTGTGTACAGATCGCTTAAAAAATTCTCTCCTTTGTGGTTCTCTGCAGGAATGGCAGGACTTATCGGAAGTATTTTAACATACCTTATGACAGCCCTTCAACTTGCCCTTTCCCTGAATCCCGAAAACGTGATGTACTACTGGAAACTATACTCCCTTGGCTTTATTCCCACTCAACTGCCCCTTGCATTTGCAGAATTCGCATTCACGGGTTATGTGATAGAATACATATCCAGGACAAAACAGGATTTGATCGGCACAGAAGGCCATGGTATGGACAGGTTCACAAAAACCGCTCTTGTTCTAATGGTTTTAATCACATCGGTTATTGCCGCAGGCGCGTATATCGGTTATCTGGGAGGAAGTGATATGGCGGGCGTTGACAGTACTGTTGAGACGCTTGCCGCTCCTGATGCAGATCCAGGCGGGATCGGGGTAAGATTAATGGCCCGCTTTGGTGAGCCCCTGGGTTTTGCTTTTGTTGGTATTATAGGCGGTCTCTTTACAGGGTATTTCTGTACCGAACTCAGGAGGAGAACCTGATGCTGCAGTGGCTTACGACAGATCCTTTAAATGGAATAGTGGTTACGATTACTTTCTTCATCTCCCTGATAATAGGCAGATACTTAAGGGAAAAAAGATCACAATCCGGGTACAGAGGCAGAATGATCGATTCAAGGATCATGATCTTTGCAGCGTTTATCCTGATCATCGCCATGACAGTAATGAAAAACTGGCATATTCCGGTCATCATATCCATATTATGCATGTTTATTGCGCTAAGGCTTGGTATATTTCGGGATTACACTAAAAAAATCATTTTCCCGCTGGTTCTGGCATTGTTTATCCTCGCGATACAGGGTCTTACCTACGGGGTAAACATAATTGATCTTGGATTTATCTCAGTTTATTCTGAGGGAATCGAGTATGGTTCTCTTATCTTCTCAAGGGTATTCGCCTCTGCCTCTGTACTGGTTCTACTGGTAATCACAACCCCTGAGAACGAGCTGCTTGGGAGCATGCGCTGGTTTGGTGTTCCCGGGACGATTATTGAGATCTGTTCACTTATGACCAGGTACATAAGGACTTTCTCATACGAGGGAAAAAAACTGAAGCTAGCGCAGGAATCACGATGCGGTTTTTCAAGAGAACAGGGCTTTACGAAGCGGATGCATAATATTGCTTCAATATGCGGACTGCTTATTACACGCGCATTCGCAAGAAGCGAGGAGATCTATATAGCCATGATCTCACGCGCCTGGAGACCAGGTCTGCAATATCCGAAGGATTACCTGCCATTGGATAAAAGAGATATAATGTTTGGATTGGTGCTGTCATTCGGGATTATCGGACTGATAGGACTTGACAGGTTTTTATGAGGTAAAAGCAAAAATGAACGTGATAAAAACGATTGAACTTGAATATACCTATAGTGACGGGACAAATGCTCTATCAGGTGTGAATTTTGAAGCAAATGCTGGCGAGAGGGTGGCTGTGCTCGGTCCAAACGGTAGCGGGAAGACAACGCTATTCTATCATTTTAACGGCCTGATCATGCAGACAGGCGGGGAAATAAAGGTATTCGGGGAGAATATCAGCAAAGATAATATCGATACGATCAGGAGGCGGGTGGGTCTTGTATTCCAGGACCCGGACAGCCAGTTGTTCGCACCCACTGTACTTGAGGATCTCGCTTTTGGCCCAAAGAACCTGGGATTATCCCAGGCGGATGTAGAGAAAAAGGCCAGAGAGGTGCTGCACAGGTTTGATATCGAAAAACTTGCACAGAAAAACCCTGCGAACTTAAGCGGAGGGCAGAAGAAAAGGGTAGCAATTGCTGGCGTGGTTGCAATGGAGCCTGATGTGTTAGTGCTTGATGAGCCGACATCGGGTCTTGATGTACGCGGGGTTACTGATACGATGGAGATCCTGGATGAGTTAAATGCTGAAGGAAAAACGATTATTATATCAACCCACGACTCTGACCTTGCTGCGGCATGGGCTGATAGAATTTATATACTCAACAAAGGAGAGGTTTTCAGGTCAGGAGTTCCAGGGCATATTTTCGCAGATGAAAAACTGATCATGGAGGCTGGCTTGAAGCACCCTGTCATAGTCCAGACATTCAGAGAATTTCGCGCACGGGGAATCTCAAAGGGTGAGGTGCCGCTCTCAGTTCTTGATTTTATGGGATCTGTCGATGTAGAGGTGATGAACGTCAGGTGTGCAATAGCAGGCTGCGACATATCTGCAGGCGATGATGTTTGCCTTAAGATCAAAGACGGCATGCTTGTTGCTATCAAAGGTTCAACAGGCGTTAAGGGTAAGGCGGTGTTTGGTGGCAAAAAAGGGGAGGATATCGCTGTTAAGGATGTAAACGGGGATCTGCAGCAATTTGCTGGCAATATAACCATAATCAGGGTTCCAGGGATCATTGAAGGGGGCTCAAGGGCGGCAGATATAGAGAATGTCCGTGATATTCTTGATAGAGAGAAGAACCATAAGATCGGAGCAATGGGCACATCTGCAAAGGTACTGATGAACAGGATGGGGATCAGGTGCGATATTGAGTTCGATGTTATCCAATCAGGCATACTCGCAGCACTTCGGGGATTCAATGTGATTGTTTTTGCTTCAGGCGGGATGGCGGACAGGGTGGCAGAGAAGGTAAGAGAGAAGAAGATCAATTATTCCGTTATTGCGCTGTAGCGATATGGCACAGTGAGTTCTTTACTGCTATTCTTGCACTTAGAGCCTATCCGATAAATAGAAGAACCCCAGAGTTAGATTAGAATAGGGGAGTATTTACG
>NZ_JMIY01000001.1:109820-156638 GCF_000685155.1 Candidatus Methanoperedens nitratireducens | reverse complement strand
ATTCATTTTGCATGTGCTTGGATAACATTCAGAGCAGCAGGACTTTTCGGATAGGCTCTTAATGCATGGGATCTGCTAATGATATACCTATTTATTTGTATTTTATACAACAGAAAACAAATATATATGGGTCGCTATATGTAATGCTCATTAACTAAAGATTCCATTATCCAGCGCTCAAACATCGGCGCAGGCACAAGGAAGTGCCCGACTGCGGCTATATCTTAAAATATTAATGAGATCGACATGGACAAGAAAGAAGTAATAACAAAAATAAGAGAAATAATATCCAGATTTGATTATGTGGAAATAGCATATATCTTCGGCTCTTTCCTGGAAAGTGACAAATTTAACGATATAGATGTGGCTTTAGTAGTTTCTAAAGGATTAAATTCATATAGAAGATTCAAATTTGCTATGGAGGTCGCAAGAGAGTTGGAAAGAGCAATTAAGCCGAGATTTGAATTTGATGTAAAGATACTGAATTATTCTTCAGTAGAATTCCAACACGAGGTACTGAAAAAGGGGAAGGTTATATTTGTGAGGGATGAAAATAAAAGAATTGAGTATGAATCTAAACTTATTTCGACTTATCTTGATCTTAAAGTAATGTATGATTTTTTAGACAGAAAATTTTTAGCGAGGGTTTAGTATGAGGATTTTAACTTATCTGAGGGAGTTAAACGATGCTTTGACAGATTGGGAGAAGTATCAGAAGATCTCAATCGAAGAACTAAGAGCAGATAGAGATAAAAGAAACATGGTGCTACATGCGATGCTGGTAAGCATTCAGGCATCAATAGATATTGCTACATATATAATTGCGCAAAGAGGTCTTGAGAAACCCTCTACCTATAGAGAAACTTTCGAAATTCTTGGGAGACAAGGGTTAATTTCCAAAGAACTTGCAGATGAACTTTCAGACCTGGCGGGTTTCAGAAATGTTTTAGTACATATATACTGGGGATTAAATCTCGATGAGGTTTATGGTGTTTTGCAGAACGATTTGAGAGTATTAAAAGAGTATATCACGTATGTTAAGAAGTTGCTGCCTGAGGAATCATGACAATGAATTTAATAATTTCTGAACCTGAAAAAAAGATAAAGGAACTTAGAATAAAAGTTAAAGAAACAACAGAAAGGGAGCTAATCAGGGAAGCGCTCAGGGCAAGGAGTTTTTCAGGTATAGAAACCCTTCGCCAGGGTATGAACTTAATCGATTTTGCTCTGCGTGCAAAAAAGGTGATGCATGCGAACAATCGATGAAATTTTAAAGCTCGTATGTAATTTCCTGAATGAGAACAATATAGACTATGTGATCGTTGGGGGATTTGCGGTTTTATTCTACGGCAATCCAAGGACAACTATGGATATCGATTATGTTATCCAGCTTGTTGATGAAGATATACCAATATTGATCAAATTTTTGCAGGAAAACGGTTTCTATGCAGATGAGGACGACATGCGCGCTGCGCTCAAAGAGAAATCCCACTGTACTGTTGAGGATAAGGAAACGATGTTCAGGCTGGATATCAAAGGAGTTTACAGTGAGATGGATGAAAGGGTGCTCAGGAATAAAAGGAAGCTCAAATTCAACGATACTACAGTCTATCTAGCATCGCCAGAGGACACAATTGCAAATAAGCTACTGTTTGGAAGAGAGCAGGACCTGGAAGATGCTCTTGGGATATATGTAAGGCAGTATGGTACTCTGGATATGGAATATTTAGAAGGCATATGCAAAAAGACTGGGGTATATGATGCCTTTCAGTGTTTAAGAAAGAGGTATGAAAAGTACGAGAATAAATACGGTGATAAATATGCCAGGTAAAATTGAGGGCAGGATGTATAAGGTTGCGGTGGTGCCCAGGGAGATCAGGGCAGGGCTTGCGGAGATATTGTAAAAGACCTCTTCAAATCCACCGGGTTAAAATCATTGCTATTAACGCGGCATACGGTACTGTAATATTATCCTGCTTACTAACAGCACCGGCCAGCATCCCGAAAACACCTCCGACTATAGCTATGGGACCGGCAAAATAAAAACCTGCAAATGATGCCGCTATAAGACCTGATATTGAGCCTTCCCATGATTTATTCTTATTAAACGGGAGTTTATGCCTCCCGTATCTTTTGCCTATAACTCCTGCAGACCCGTCCCCTGCGGCAAGAATCGCAATGGCTGCAAAACATATCTTTTCATCGATGAAAAAAGAGAGAGAAAGGAGTGAAAGAATAGATACAAAATATGATAAAGGCTCGATTGAAAATTTCTCTAATTCATGATCTTTATAAACCATGGAGAGAATATCATTGCTTATTTTTGGTTTTAAGGTCTCAATAGTAAGATAAATAATAAACCCGAACATAACCAGGGCGATTGTTTGATTCTTTTCCCAGAATGTGGCTAATACCGGAATAAAGATGCCTGAGATATGGATTACTTTTCGCAGTTGCACAGTAATACCATCTTGTTTCTCAGGTATTAAAACCAGTTTCTTGCTAACAGAGCTTACCAATCAATTAGTAACGGGTGAGAAAACTTTAAACCGTAGTACGGAGAATATAGTATAAAATAGTATAAAACCATAATATAGAGAACTATAAAGATGTGCCTTGCAGTACCAGCCAGAGTAATAGAAGTAAATGGAGACATTGCCATTGTAGAGTTTGGGGGGGCTAAAAGAAAAGTGAATATTACCCTTATAGATACCCCGAATATAGGAGACTACGTGCTTGTGCATGTAGGATACGCCATACAGCGGATGGATCCGGATGAGGCACATGAGACACTGAGAGTATGGGAGGAAATACTGAAGCAATGAAGTTCCTATTCAGGGAAAACCACATCGCCAGACGCGTAGTAGAGCGGATAAAAACCCTGAACCAGCCGGCAAGGATCATGCATGTCTGCGGCACGCATGAACAGACCATAACAAAACACGGGCTAAGAAGCCTCCTGCCTGGGAACATTGAAGTGGTTACAGGGCCGGGATGCCCGGTATGCATAACTCCGGCTCATGAGATAGACGAGGCAATATATTTATCTGAGAATAATATCGTCGCTATATACGGTGATATGTTCCGTGTTCCGGGAACTACACTTTCCCTTTCAAGGAAAAAAGCCGCTGGTGGAGATATAAGAGTTGTCTACAGCCTGCAGGAAGCTACGGATATTGCTATAAAAAACCCGGAAAGAGAGGTAGTATTCTTTGCTATAGGCTTTGAGACCACTGCGCCCATGACCGCCCAGGTTCTTCTTAACAATCCTCCTCGTAACTTCAGCATCCTCTGCTCCCACCGTGTGATACCTCCAGCACTGGACTTCCTGCTCAGAGAGGGAACAGGGATAGACGGGCTCATCGACCCGGGCCATGTATCAACCATAATCGGGGCCAGACCCTATGAGCCGCTCAGCAAAAAATACCATATACCCCAGGTGATCTCGGGATTTGAGCCTCTTGATGTACTGGTATCGATATACATGCTGCTTAAGCAGATAAAAAATGGCGAAGCTAAAGTCGAGAACGAATACACCCGCTCGGTAACCTATAATGGCAACATAAAAGCCCGGGGAATGATGGGAGAAGTGTTCGAAGCAGCAAGCAGGGAATGGAGGGGACTGCCGGTAATACCGGACGCAAGCCTCACGTTAAAAGAAGAATTCGAGAATTTCGATGCCAGGAAAAGATTCGAAATCCCCACCATATCCGACGAATCATGCGGTCTTGATTGCCCTGCATGTAAAGACATAATCAAAGGCATGGGCAGGCCAGAGGATTGTCCCAATTTCAGGAAGACCTGTACTCCTGATAACCCGATAGGCGTATGCATGATATCAACAGAAGGGACATGCAACATCGCATACAGGTACGGGACCAATATTATAGAATAATAGAATAATAGAGAAACTAGCAGATCCTTGGGATCGGGTCTCCGAGTGGAGGTTCAATTATTCTTTTTCCGCCAACTGCGGTATTGAGGATCACTTTCCCTTTATATTTGTCTTTGACTTCTCCTATGATCCGGGCTTTACTTCCAAGCTCTGTGGCTCGGATTGTTTCCAGGACTTCTTCTGCTCTCTCTGGCCTCACGCCTATGATGGCTTTTCCCTCATTGGTTACAACAAGGGGATCGATGCCCAGCATCTCGCTTGCTGCGATCACCTCATCCCTGAGGGGTATACTTTCTTCATCTATCACTATACCTGTGCTGGATTTTCTGGCCCAGTCATTCAAGGCTGCCGATAATCCTCCGCGCGTCGGGTCTCGCATGGCAGTTATACCCCCTATCTTCAGGATTCCCTCTATCATGGGCCAGAGGGGAGCTACGTCTGATTGGAGGGTGGTCTCAAAGCCAAAGCCTTCCCGGAAAGACATGAGTGCAATGCCGTGATCCCCGATAGTCCCTGTCACTATAATCTTATCTCCAACTGCAAGGTTTGAGTCCTTTATAACCTTACCCCTGTCCGCGAACCCGATACCTGTGGTTGTTATCACGATCTTATCTATGGCATTTCTCTGCATCACCTTGGTATCGCCTGTTATCACGCTGATCCCAACCTCCCTGCATGACGCATCCATAGAGTGCATAATTTTTTCAAGATCCTCTGTGAGGAATCCTTCTTCTAATATGACCGCGCTCGCAAGGGCGATAGGTCTTGCGCCCATGACCGAGATATCATTTATTGTCCCGCAGGCTGCAAGCTTCCCTATATCCCCTCCCGGGAAGAATACGGGGGATATGGTGTAGCTGTCCGTGCTTACCACGATCTCTTTATCCCCCAGGGATATTGAAGCGCCATCATCCAGGTCTGCGAGCTCGACCTCTCCAATCCTCCTGCTGGTCAGGTTCTTTAGAATCGATTCGGCTAAGAGCCTGTTCATAAGCTCTCCGCCCGCACCGTGCATCATCTGGATTTCCATAATAATAGATATTAGCAGCTTTATTATCATTTAATCTTTGAGTTAAAGATTAAACGCAGCAAGAGCCGCCTGACCCAGGGATATGCCACCGTCCCCGCACGGTGCCTTATTCTGGGTGAAAAATCCAAATCCCTCCTCAAGAGCTTTTTCTTTCATATACCTGACTATGGCATCATTATAGGCAACACCGCCAGAGATCCCTGTGGAATCAATCCCTCTCATCCTGGCTGCCTGAATTGCAATCTCTGCTAAGCCTTCTGCAAGGGCTTTCTGGGCAGATGCTGCTATATCCTCATACCTGTACTTCTCCCTGGCAAGCAGAACCGCATCAAGCAGTTCAGTCGTATCAAGCACGAATCTATTATCTATTTCTTTAATCACGACCGGTATCTCCACTTTGGCTTCGCCTTTTGAAGCAAAAGCTTCAAGCCTGAGGGCTGGCTCACCCTCATAGGTTCTCTCATGGCAGATACCCAGAACTGCTGAGATCGCATCAAGCACCCTCCCTGTGCTTGATGTCACGGGTGTATTAAACCTCCTCTCGATCTGCCTTAGAACTACATCGATCTCTTCCTCATTCCTGAAGCCTCTTATCCCGATCAATACATCCCTTAGCTCATCAGCCGGGTATTTCCTGGAGAGTATCCCGGCCACCATACGAGATGGATACCGTACAGCAAGATCACCACCAGGCATGAACTGTGGCATAAGACTGCCAGTTCTTTCAAAATCATTTTCTATACCATTTTCTACAGCGAAGACCTCACCTCCCCATACAGTCCCATCCAGACCATAGCCTGCGCCGTCAGAGGCTACGCCCACTATCCTATCAATACCATTCTCTGCCATCAGAGAGGCTATATGGGCATGGTGGTGCTGGCATCTGATAAATCTGGCATCAAACCTGTTAGCAAGTTCCTCCCCCAGCCTTGAGGTATTAAAATGCGGATGCAGGTCAACTGCAACCACATCTATACTCCCGACCCTGTTTATTTCCATGAGATTATGTATGGCATCATCGAGATATTCAAGGGTCTTAAGCCGGGTGGTGTTCCCGACATACTGGGACAGGAACGCTCTTCTGCCTCTGAGGATGCATGCCGTGACATCAAGTTCCGCTCCCAGTGCCAGAATATTTTTTATGCTCTCTCTCCTGAGTTCAACAGGCCGGGGAACAAAACCTCTGGATCTTCGAAGAAAAACTTCCCTGTCAGCGACGACTTTCATAACCGAATCATCGCATCTATTCTTGATCCTTATGTTATGAACTAATGAATACTCAGCCCCGAGCGACAGGATCTCGTCTCTATTTATGGCCATGGGCTCACCGGGGATGTTTGCAGATGTCATAACAAAGGCAGGTTCCTTCGAATAATAGAAAAGAAGGTGATGAATGCCGGAGTAAGGGAGCATAACCCCGATATTGTCAAGCCCTGGTGCGATATGCCCTGAGATTCCGGCACCTGCCCTCTTCCTTAAAGCAACGATTGGCCTCCTGAAGGATTCAAGCAGTCCCTTCTCTATCCGGTTAATATAGGCAAACTTCGCAGCAGTATCGATATCTCTTGCCATTACTGCAAAGGGCTTATACCTCCTGTTAAGTATTGTGCGGATCTTCAAGATCGGCTCATCCTCTGTGGTCCTGGTAACCAGGTGAGTCCCGCCCACACCCTTAATAGCCACGATCTTCCCGTTCTCAATAGCATCAACCGCCTCCTTTATGGGATCCGGGACATCAAGCTTCTCTTCATCTCTATATAATTCGTACTCTGGTCCACAGTCAGGACAGCAGGTCGGCTCTGCTCTGAATTTTCTGTCTTCAACATCCAGATACTCATGTGCACATGCCCTGCACATCGGGAAATCCCTCATGGTTGTTTTCTCACGGTCGTAGGGAAACGTCTCAATAGTTGTAAAACGGGGACCGCAGTCCATGCAGACAGTGAAAGGATATAGATATCTCCTGTTAGTCTTATCAAAAATGTCCTTTACACATGATTTACATACGGCTATATCAGGGGGGATAATCGAGTTACCTTCTGTATCTCCCCGGCTTTTCAGGATAACAAAATCTTCAAATCTCTCACCTGTCTCTGTATCTATTACAGTAATTCCCTGGATATCGGCCATCGGGGGGTGCTCCCACCTGAGCCTCTCCAGGAAGTCCTGAATGTTTCTCTCATCTCCATCAAGGAGAAGCTCAACGCTATTGCCGGCATTTCTTATATAGCCATTGAGGCCATGCTTCTTTGCAGTCCTGTAAACAAAGGGTCTGAACCCCACACCCTGCACGATTCCTGTAACAATTACTCTGCTTTGAGACATTAGATATTTCTATTTTAAGTTAATCGGGTCAGAAGATCTCAATATTGGAACTAACCCGATATCATTATTATAATGAAAGTATGGCTTAAATAATTTTCGATAACCAGGGCTGTGGGACAGAATCAGGAGGGAGACAAATATTGAATTGAAAAACATAAAAATTCAATCTACAGTTATGAGGTTTCTAATGTAATGGATAGCTATAGCCAGGTTTAATAAATAAAAATTTATTAAAATGTTTGAGTAATTTGGCGAATGGTCTCCGGCTAACCGTAAGATTTATCAACTCTTATTACATTCAACCACCCTGATTGATCTATCAGCATTATAACAAATACTATGCTGTTAGGTTACTTGTATTCAAGAAGGAGATGTGTATTACTGTTAGCTGCAAAAGGTACCCCCTTTAGATCAGCGGATAGTATCTGAAATGAAGATTGTAAAACAATTTACAGTTAAAGATGATCTAACGGAAGAAGAGGTTCAATCAGGTCTGAGGAGTGCTATCAAAGACGGCTTAACCTCCCAGGCGATGACTACATTGACAAGCGGGGTTTTCCTTGTAGCCTTTGCGTTGAAGCTTGGAGCTTCTAACATGGTTATAGGAGTCCTTGCTGCTGTTCCATTTTTAGCGCAACTTATCCAGATTCCCTCTATCTATCTGGTAGAGAAGTACAGGATCAGGCGGGCGATCTGTGTATATTCGATCGCCTTAAGTAGAATATTCTGGCTTGTAATCGCCCTGATACCGTTCCTGTTCTCCATTGAGACAGGATTGATAGTTCTCATTATAGCGCTATTTTTACATTCAGCGCTCGGCGGTGTCGGAGGATGTGGATGGAACTCCTGGATGCGGGACCTGGTGCCGCATGACCGTCTGGGTTCATTTTTCTCAAAACGTATGAGCCTGGCTGCTATAGTGGGAAGTATTCTCAGCCTGGCTGCTGCATTTTATATAGATCGCTGGAAGAACATATTTCCTGAGTATGAGCTATATGGCTATTCGGCTCTTTTTTTCTTCGGGTTCCTTGCAGGTATGCTTGGCGTTTACTTCGTATCAACAATACCTGAACCCAGCATGGCAAAGTTAGAGAAAAGACAGAAATTTCTCAATCTGATCTCACAGCCTTTCAAGGACGTCAATTTCAGGAACCTTATTATGTCTCTGGGTCCGTGGAATTTTGCTGTCAATCTGGCAACTCCCTTTTTTATTGTCTACATGCTTAAGAGCCTGGAGTTGAGCATGTCGTTTATCATCACCCTAACGGTACTGAGCCAGATAACAAATCTTGCATTTCTACGGATATGGGGAAGGTATTCAGACCGTTTCAGTAATAAATCCGTTCTTACCATCTGCGGCTCTTTATTCATGCTGTGTGTTCTCGCCTGGACCTTTACAACCATGCCCGGAAAATACATACTAACCATACCGCTACTGATAACTATACACGTCTTTATGGGAATCTCTACAGCAGGGGTTGCCCTTACTTCAGGGAACATCGGATTTAAACTGGCGCCAAAAGGACAGGCAACAGCCTATTTATCTTCTTTAGGTATTGTCAATTCGCTATCAGCAGGCACAGCACCTATCTTAGGGGGCATTTTTGCAGATTTCTTTACAGAACGTCAACTCTCCTGGACGCTGAGCTGGAAGAGCCCTGGGAATGAGTTGCTTTTTCAAACACTGGACTTGCAGTCATGGGAATTCTTCTTTTTCTTCGCATTTCTGATCGGTCTATATGCCATCTACCGATTAACCAAGGTAGAAGAACCCGGAGAGGTCGAGGAGAAGGTAATCATCTATGAATTTATCTACGATACGGGAAGATTAGCCAAAAATATACACTCGAGAATAAGTAAACTCCAATCCCAATTTGCTCTACTTGCGGTTATAAATTCCAGAAAGAGGCTAAAATAGGGAACATGTCCGAGGCATCAGTATATCATCTCCCCGTTTATAAACGCTGATGATCTGGCATCAAGAGGTGATGAGAATATCCCCTCTTTACTGTTGACTTCAATCAATTCTCCGTTTAGCAGTATGCCCACCCTGTCAGCAATGCGCTTTACCTGGTATATATTGTGTGTTGCGATAACGATGGTCGTACCATGCTCGCTGCGTATTCGCTTTATTATCTCCTCTATTTTAGCCACGTTGGCTGGATCAAGGTTAGCAGTCGGCTCATCAAGAAGAAGGACATCGGGGTCATATACAATAGCCCGTGCAAAAGCCATGCGCTGTGCTTCCCCTCCTGAGAGGGTCAAGGCCTTTTGCTTCTCCTTACCTGCAAGTCCAACTATACTTAATGCATTTCCTACCTTTTTCTCTATAGTATCCTTATCCGCTTTGCGGATCTTCAATCCATACGCCACATTATCAAATACGGATGTATTGAAGACAGCAGGTGTCTGGAAAAGCATCGACATTCTGCGCCTGATATTATTTTTTTCCCCGAATGTGCTGTTGTTTAACAGCATCCCCCCAAACATCAGGTCTCCACTGGCAGGATCATCAAAAAGGTTCAGGATGCGAAGAAGTGTGGTCTTTCCAGCCCCGCTTGGCCCCATCAGGGCGAATAATTCACCCCTGTATATTGTCAGGCCTATGTTCTTTAATATATCTTTTTTTCCAATGGACATACAGAGATCTTCTATCCTGAACAGCTCCTCTTCCAGCTCAATCCCTCCTCTGGATAAGGTTAGCCAGCAGGTTCACAGATAGATTAAGGGAGATAAGGATTATCCCAAGAGCAATGGATGTTGAAATATCGCCTTTGCTTGTCTCTGATGTTATCGCAGTGGTAAGCGTACGCGTGTAAGAGAGCCCTTCACCTATTCCACCGATACTGCCTGTGTATGCGATATTTCCGCCCACAATGAGAATTGCCCCCACCTCTGCAAGCGCCCTTCCAAGTCCTGCAAGTATGGCTGTGATGATGCCTGATTTTGCCTCTCTCAGGGTAACAATGATAGCATCCATCTCCCTGCCTCCGAGGGTGTAAACTGTCTCTATTATCGATCCAGGGACTGCTTTTATTGCTGCAAGTGAAATGCCTGTTATTATCGGCGTGACAAGGATGTACTGGGCAATGATCATAGCCTCTGGCGTAAATATCATTCTGAGGAACCCGAGCGGACCTGCTGGCACAAGCATCACAAAGATAAAGAGTCCAACAAAAACCGGGGGCAAACCCATACCTGTATTTACAAGTGTAATCAATACCTGCCTTCCCCTGAAATCCAGGAAGGATAAAGCAAATGCCAGTGGTATGGCAGTAAGGGCTGCAAGTATAGTTGCAGTACCTGATACCCTGATAGAGACGCCTGTTATGCTCAGTACATAGGGATCTAAACCGATTATCAGGTCAAACGCTTTGATGATCCCTTCAAATAGAAAATCAACGCTGCTCACGATTCACTTATCCGAAGCATCGGCTGCGGGAATGAAAAGCCCTTCTCCGTATCTATCTTTTCCATAGTCTCTTATAATATCCTGCGCTGAAGCAGAGGTCAAAAAATCAACGTATCTCTTTGCAAGTTCATATTTCACATCCTGGAACCTATCAGGGTTCACGGCCATGATATGGTATGGATTGAAAAGATACTCTTTATCAGATTCAAAAAGTATTCTCAGTTTTATCCTGTCCTTCATTGCAAGGTATGTGCCTCTATCGGAAAGGGTGTAGCCTTCCATGATCTCGGCTGTTGTTATAGTGTCGCCCATGCCTTTGCCTGCCGATTTATACCATGCTCCGGCAGGTGTTATGTTTGCTGCTTTCCAGATGGATTTTTCCATCTTATGCGTGCCTGATTCATCACCGCGCGAGATGAATGGCGCTTTTATGGCAGCGATCCGACCGAAAGCATCAGTTGCATTCTCTGCATCTCTTATCCCTGCAGGGTCGCTCACAGGTCCGATTATTATGAAATAGTTATACATTACGTAACTGCGGTCGATGAAGCTCCCGTTGGCTACCGCTTTTAGTTCAGATCTCACATCGTGAACCATCACCGCATCTGCGCCACCGAGCTCCCCTGTGGCAATGGCTTTACCTGTGCCCTGGCAGATAGTTAATACCTTTACGTTATTTGCCTCCTCGAACCTCTTGTTGAGAATGTCCAGTAACCCTGTATCACAGGTGGAGGTTGTGGTAGATAGACGCAACTCCTCGGCTGTCGATACAGTCTGAGATGTATTCCCTGTTAGTGTCTGCTGGATACAGCCCGAAAGTAAAGAGAGCAGAATTGAAAACAGTATTATCTTTGCGAACAGATTTTTCATATTATCACCTTATGTTCGCTCAAACATAACGCACATTAATAAAGATTTCGAAAAAATTGCACTTTATTCATATAAAATGCAAAGAGGGAAAGGTCATTCTTTTCCTATCATCACTTCTGTTGCTTTTACGATTGCCACTGCTTTATCATCTTTTTTGATGTCCAGGGCATCAGCAGCCTCTTTTGTTATAACTGCAGTTATCGTTGTTGGTTCAATAGAGATTTTGATGCTTGCAATAAGACCCTCTTTCTTAACCTCAATTATTTTACCTCTCATCTGGTTCCTTGCAGAGATTTTCAACCCTATCACCTCCCAGAAAGTATTGTCATAAACGGTCTGTGCAAGTATATTCTGATATGTATTATATGTATCAAGTAAGCTTATTGCTTTTTCGGTCAGAGATGTGCCCTGAGCTTTTCCACCGCGTTTTTTTATTATTATAGGCTCACCCACGCTTTCTTCAATTTCTTTTAGCATGAGCCAGGCATGCTTGTATGAGATTTTTACTTTTTTACATGCTTTGTTCAGCGAACCTTCTTCTTCAATAGCCTTCAGGAGGGCCGCCTTTCCATCTCCCATGATTGGCTCATCTTTGTTGTCTGCCAGCCATAATTTTGCTTTAACCTGTGTTCGTTCCATTGTGATTTCTTTTAAAAGAACACAGCTATAAATAAACCTTCCGAAAGCTGTTATTAGCCAGCGGCTATCTTTTATATACGAGCACTCCAGCCAGTGCTGCCAGTATGCCTATCAGGACATACCCAAAGCCTCTCATTTCAAAGAATGTATCAATACCGGTTGCTATTCCCCAGAGAGTCAAGAAGAACCCGGTGCCGATGAGTGCGATAGAAACTCCAATCGAGAATAATCTCTGACTGGATTTCTGCACACCATCTGCTATGCCATCGCCAATCGCCTCACTTGTAAGCTTTTGTGCCTCGCTGGAGAATCGCTGTATAACCAATCTTGAAAGGCTGCTTATAAGTTCTATTATGTCTGGCACAGGCACACCGGGCACACTAGCTTTTCCTGGACATTAAGTAGCCAAGAGTGAGTCCACCGAAGAATGCTGCTCCCATGCAGGCAAAAGGTTTCTCCTTGATCCTCTCCTCAGCTCTATATTTTTGCTCAACAAGTGCGCTGGATAGTACATCCATTCTACCTTTTCCCTCAAGAAGTGCCCTTGATAGCTCATCTATTTTATCGCTTAAGGTTTTTAACGCCGCCGCTATGTCCTCTTCTTCCATAAAACATCCTACTATCTAATTTTTTGAAGGCTGCAAAGAGATCTTATCCTATCTACGCTTACCTTTCCTGGACATCAGGTAGCCAAGAGCTAATCCCCCGAAGAATGCCCCCCCCATATAAGTAAAAGGCTTCTTACTGACTTTCTCCATAGCTCTACCCCTTTTCTCAGCAAGTGCACCAGATAGCTCACCCATTCTCTCACCCATTCTCTCACCCACTCTACCTTTTTTCTCAACAAGCACATCGGATAGCTCATCCATTCTTGCGCTTAAAGTCTTTAGCTTAGCCGCTACATCAGCTTCTTCCATAAAAACCTCCCACTAAGTCTATGTCATATGTATACTTAAGTTTTTCTCAGTTTATATAGAAAGAGGTTATGGGATTGGTATATTTTCTATTCTATCTCAAGCCCTCTTACCCGGATTCCCTCTTCAACTATTTTTCCCACGATCTTTCCACCCAGCATCCTTGAGGCCTGATCGGCTTCTCTCTCTGGCAGCACGATTACAAAACCCATGCCCATATTAAATGTCTTATACATCTCATGCTCTTCCACTCCACCTTCCTGCTGCAGGAAGGTGAAGATTGGTTGCGGTTCTAGTGGGTCCGTGATATCGAACCCATATCTGGTGATGCGGTGAAGCTTCATAAGGCCGCCACCGGTTATATGCGCAAGGCCATGGATGTCGAACCTGTTGACTGCATCGAGTACTTCAATATATATCCTTGTGGGAGTTAATAACTCATCCCCAATGGTAGTATCTGTGTTGCATGGGAATGGATTCAAGTATGAGTAGCCTGCCTCTTTTATAATCCTGCGTACCAGGGAATACCCATTGCTATGTACGCCTGTTGATGGGAGTCCGATAACAGCATCCCCCGGTTCTATACGCTCACCTGTAATGACCCTATCCTTTTTTACCATTCCAAGACAGGTACCTGCAAGATCAAAGCCATTGACAATATCAGGAAGGGTTGCGGTCTCACCTCCAACGATAGTTATCCTTGAGATCCGGGCACCTTTTTCCAGCCCCTCCCCGATCTGTCTCATGATCTCATCATCAGCTTCACTTATGGCAATATAATCCACGAACGCAAGAGGTTCTATGCCCATTGCCAGAAGGTCGTTTACATTCATGGCAATGCAGTCAATCCCGATTGTGTTCCATCTTTTCATCTCATTTGCGATCAGTACCTTTGATCCCACTCCATCCATGGTAAGCGCAAGAGCATACTCGCCAAAATCGATAAGGCCAGCGTAATGACCCACATCGGTTATAGGAGCCCCAAAACCTCTACGTTTATAAGTAAGCTGTTTTGTCAGGGCTGAGATTGCTCTATTCTCCTGCTGGATATCAACACCGGATTTTGCATAGGTTAAAGCCATAAATCGCTCAATAAAGGTGATTATATAAAGATTTTATGATTAGGAATAGGAAAGAGCAGGCAATGGGTGGAGTTGGGAGTGACATATAAAATAGTCGCCTGCTCACGATCATAATAATGAGCATAAATTATATAAAACTTTTGGCTAAACGAAAAGTTATTTGGCGAATTGGCACAGAAAGGATGAAATTATGAGCCCACTCGAAAAGTTATTTGGTAAAACAGCACAGCTAACCGTGCTGGAATATCTTATGAAAAATAAAGAAGAAATTAATTATTTATCAGGAATTGCGCAGGGTACGGGATTATACCATTCCAGCGTGGCAAGAGTACTTGAGCCTCTTCTGGAGAATAACATAGTTATTGAGAAAAAGATCGGAAAGCAGATTCGAACATTCTCTTTAAATGAAGAGCATGAAGCCACAAAGCTTCTTATAACATTTTATGAGGGATTAAAACCAGTAATGGGCGACTGATTACCCTCTTCCAGCATGTCCCCGGCAGTGATTTATACGGCGTGAAAACCGGGAGAGAGCTTTCTAAAAACAGCCTTTTTATGAAGGTATTTAAGAATAATAGTCAGTGATTTTATCACACGTAATCCTATAGAAGCAAGATACAGCAATGTTTATGTTTATATACATCATAGTAGTAAACATAACTTATGCCTACAAATAAATCAGTATACAGCATCAGAATTCCGGCAGAATTGCGCAAGATGATGGAGGAGCTTGGGGAGATAAACTGGCAGGAGGAGATAAGGCATATGCTGGAAGAACTTGTAAAAAATAAGAGCAAAGAGAGACTGCTTGCTAAGGCAAAAGAGCTGAGAAAGGAAATGAAAGTTGGAGAGAGTGCAGCCCTGCTAATAAGAGAAGATAGAAATGCCAGAGCGAAAGCGTGATGAAGTGATCCTGGATTCTGGTGTTGTTGCGGCTATATTTTTCAAAGAGGAGTCTTCTGAGATAGCCGAAAAGGCGGCAGAGAATTACAGCTTGATAACGCTTGATCTTGCGTATGTTGAGGTAGCAAATGTTGCATGGAAGAGAGTTGTATTTTTCAACGAACCCGGGGAACTCATGCTAAAAGCGCTAAAGAACAGTAGAGATTTCATTAGCGGCGCATGCAAAGTTATCGCTTCAAGAGAACTGCTTGATCGTGCTTTTAAAATCGCAGTTTCAGATAAGATTACTATTTACGATTCTCTTTTCATAGCCGCTTCAGAGAGAGAAAAAGTTCCTCTTTTAACAACAGATGGAAAATTGCACGAAAAACTGAAAAATACGAGGAATATAAGGCTGATTTAGAACCTGTCTGAATGCAATTACCAGCATAATGCTTTGGCTTGGGATGAAGGACTGAGAGCAATGCGCATGCCGTACGTATAGAAAAATTTTTCAGAGGCCGTCCAATAATTGATGGAATTTTATTGTTTTTGCTGTTCGAAAATTATAATGGATATCAAGCAGCCTAAACCGCCAATAAAAAAGAGAACTGCCCCGATTATATAGTATGAATTTATAGATGCTTGAAGAATAGCTGAAAATGTATCTGGAGACGTGACACCAGGTCCTAGCAATGCTCCTACTGTTTCTATTCCCAATTTGGGACTAAATATAATTATTACCAGTCCTGCAATGAATGTTATTAAAGATACTTTAGGTAAAATTTGAAGTTTTAGTTTATTCATAATTATATACTCTTATTCTAGTATTCATCAATTTTTTACATAATCTCAATTATTTACATTAACGTACCAGCACCCCTTCACGTAAGACAGCGTTTGCCATTAATCCAAATGACAATGCTGCTGCCAGCAAATATATTCCTGCACTTAAAAAATCCCCGTTAAAAAAAGGGAAAAGCGCCATTATAAGACTGGCAAATCCTGTAATACCACCGCCGTACAAAGCAATGAGCTGGATTGTCAAAATCGTAATTCTCGGGTCATTACTCATTTTATTTCATCTCCTTTTCCATATCACGTTGAAGTGTTTTTAACTGCCCGTCTTCCATCCAATCGAACTGGATCGTTACGTTCACCTCTGTTTTTGGTATGGTCTTCTCTCTTAAATATTCTGAATCAAATTCTACTATCAACCCTTTGTTCGGAAGCAGGTCCACTCCCTCTTTCACTACTTTCCTGACAACTTTATTATGCGCTGCATCTGTAAATATTACTGTGGCAGTTAAATTTTTAGCAGTCATATCCTCCTCATTCCAGAATGTTCCGCCTACCTTTATGCTCTCCATTTCCGTATCATTTTCTGCTTCTCCAATACCAACACTGCTAACAATAAGTACCACTGGAGTTCTTTGCAGAGGAGCAAACAATGCCAGTATGATTATCACAAAAACTGCCAGAACTGCCAGTGCAGTGATAATCAGTTTCTTTCTTGCTACCTTTTTCATATCTCGATCTCATAGGCATCT
The DNA here is from genome assembly GCF_000685155.1 of Candidatus Methanoperedens nitratireducens. GTDB lineage: Archaea > Halobacteriota > Methanosarcinia > Methanosarcinales > Methanoperedenaceae > Methanoperedens > Methanoperedens nitratireducens. The sequence continues at coordinate 140,039 of NZ_JMIY01000001.1, read as the reverse complement.
ATGTTTTCAGTTGTGGCCACTATCATTCTTTCTCCGTCCGTTTCTCAAGTAATGCACAGCTACAACCGAGCCGATCACTAAAAACCCACCCATGAGACCGAATGTTTTTAAGGGGAAACTCTCTGTTTCCTCGTTTGTAACCAGGGGGACTGTCCGTCTGAATATCATCACATTACCATTCTTATCAATCCCTCTCAATTCCACATCCAGCAGGTACTTCTTGGCAACAGCATTCCTATCAACGGTAAATCGAATTGCAGCATCACCATTCTCACCGGGTTCCAGTTTTCCAATGAAATCTGATTTTTCACTGAATTCAAAAGGCTGGGCAGCATCCTTGAATACCCGTAAAGAAACAGATTCAGCCTTCTCATTACCTGAATTCTTAACTTTGACCATGATAACAGCTTTGCTCCCGGGTACCAGGTTCTCCGGGGTAAAGGTCACTGAGTCTACTATAAGATAAGGAGCAGGCTTTACAGGTATCTTAAGATCAAGGGTTTTTGTCCTGTATGTGCTGCTCTCATCGTTTTCATCTTTATAGGTAATTTCAAGTGCTGCGTTATATTCTCCTTCCCTTAAATTTTCATCGATGTCTACATAGAAATTTGCCTGTTTACTTTTGCCTCTTTCAATCATGCCAAGGCTGTCCTCATCCGAGTAGCTGTATGACGGTTTGAATCCTGATGGCAGCAGAAGTTTAACTTTAGTATTCTCTGCATTGCCTTTTCCTATATTATCGATATTCACGGTTAGTTTCGCATCATCTGTATCTGAAACCAGTTTCTCAGGCGATGTCATAAGAGCACCGATTACGAAATCTGCCCGTTTTGAGTCGATATGAACAGGAAACTCTTTTTTCATCCAGCCGTCCCCTGTTGTCCATCCAAGGGTCACGTTATAGGTCCCTTTCAGGGCATTATCAGCTACCCTGAGTTTGTAATGCAGGACATAATAGATCCTGTCATCATTTGTCCCTGCAGATGTTCCCAGATACTTATCTTGCGAATCACCTGCTTCAAATAAAAATGGATAGTCAGCATCAAGGCGGAATCTCAGGTTCTCTGTTGCACCTGGTATGGTGTTAATGATCTGCCATCTCAGATCTATGTATTTTCCAGCATCACCTGGATCAGGGTCCTGATGCATGAAATTTACCTGTATCCTGCTTCCCTGCCCTTCCTTGAGCGGAGCGCCGAAAACCGGGCTGGCAATTGCTGATAGAAATACTACCAGCAGCCCCAGCATAACGATCTGTTTTATTCTGCTTCTCATTTATATACCTCCTGTATTAGTTTTTAGATTTTTTATTTTAATTGTATCAAATATGAGAATAAGCGCAGGAACGACTGTAATCGCTGCAGCCATACTCGCGACCACTCCATAGCTCATCATGGTCCCCATGTCTGCTAAGAAGGTCAATTTGCCAAGGGACATTGCCTGAAAACCTATAAGTGCAGCAATGGCAGTGGTGGACATGGGCATTATTACGCTGTTTAAAGTCACGCTCATGGCGTCAGCAGGATTCTTATTTTGCAGTTCCATCCTGTATCTTGTGACCACCTGTATACCGAAGTCTATCCCTATGCCCATTATCATTGATAGGACGCCTGAGGTCTGGGGACTCAGTCCCATACCTATGAGCCCCACATAGCCCATTGCCCAGAGGCTCCCGAATATTATAGTGGTCAAAGGCGTGAATCCGTATTTGACAGAGCGGAAGATGAACAGTATAACCGCCAGAATCCCGACCAGTGAGTACAGGGATGTTTTTGCCATATCAGGCTGTATGGTTCTATCCGTGACCTGCATTTCCATAACAGTACCTCCGAGACTGGCCTTAATACCGGGAGGCTCTGGCACCTGCATGAGTATTTTTTCAAGCTCTGTTTCTATGTTTTTAAGATCAACATCATCCGTTGTACGGATCCTTACAAGAGCAGTGGTGTAATCCCTGCTGATAGAGCTGTCCAGCAATCCATTCTTATTCGACAGAACCTGAACCTCACTGAGAGATTGAGGTAATCTTCCATTGTTTATGTTTTTAAGAATCTGTGCAGGACCTGTGATCGCCACAACATCATCGGTATGCAGCGCAAGCTCTGAGAGCTGGTTCATATACCTTATAGCTCTTGGATCGCGAATATCGCGTACCTCATCAGAGCCATTGTATGCAGGATCTATCTCTACTACAAAAAACACGTCGTTAGTACTGCCAAACTCATCTTCTATTATGTTCAGGGTGCGTATTGCCTCTACATCCTGGGGCAGCATGTCCTTGACATCAGACTTCTTTGTCTCAATAGAGCCTGCCATCTGGATAGCAAAAGCAGATACCACGATAACAAGTATCAGTACAATGAATGGGTGGCGGGTAACAAAGGTAGAATATTTCCCGATGATTTTCTCAATCATGCTATCCACCTCCCGGAACGTGTGCTTCATCTCTTGCTGTGAGTTTCAGCAGCATCCTGCTGAAGTTCCAGTGCTCGTAATCCTCCACCAGCAGTATCATCACAGGGTTGGCCAAAAGGGCAGCAAGAAGACAGTAAGCTATGCCAAGAGCAAGAGTCTGGCCAAGATGCTGTATCATGGGCATGGTAGCGAATGAGAGGACACCAAAGCCCACAATCGTTGTAACCCCTGATCCTATTATAGCCGTACCTATCCCGTGTACTGTTGTCTTCAGGGAATCCAGCTGGCTGAACTTTTTTGCCCTTTCTTCCTGGTATCTGCTCACCACGAATACGCCGTATTCGACTCCAAGTCCGAGGATCATTGAACTCAGTGCTACTGTGGCAATCGAGAGCGGTATTCCAAGCCAGCCCAGTGTTCCCATCGTCCATATAAGTCCAAGAGATAAGGGAATAAATATCAGTAAGGCACGGATAAATGAGCGTTGCACCGCAATAAGCAGGAGCAATATAAGAACTGCAGCAACCATGAGTGTAAAAACTGCGTCCCTTTTAAGTAAATCAAAGATAGTCATCCTGAGGATCGGCTGGCCTGTTATGCTGAATTTCACACCTGGCGGCTTTGGAGTGTAATCTATCTGCTCCTGTATAAGTTTACTAAAGCTCTGTATCTTCTCCTCTCCCGAGCCTATGTCTGCTGCAACATACATGATCGTTGTACTGTAATCGCGGCTGAAAAAAGTGGAAGCCTGGGGATTGTTTCGCAATGTTTCTGTTATCTTCTCTGGAGGTACAACCTGCTCACCCCTGAAAAAACTTGCAGGCGAGGCTATACTGGTTATACCCTCCTCTCCCTGTAATGCTTCATCGAGAAAAATTAGAGATTGTATTACCCTGGGGTCGCGTATATCCCTTACCGCGCTTTTTGAATTTACAGATTCATCAAGCTGCACTGCTATTACGACTGTATCTGCGCCGCCAAATTTTTCGGAAATGCGGTCGTTGAGTTTATAGATGGGCAATTCCAGGGGCATCTCTTTCCTTATATCCGAGTTTATGGAGAGATCCTTAAGCCCGATACCAAGTACGATTGTAGTGAGAATTATGAATATAGCAAACAACTTAGTATGCTCTCTCTGCATTGTGGCAAGTTTTTTCAGATTTGTTTCAAGGAAATTCGCCATACCTATAGCCCCCGGAACCACCGAAATAATTTCAGTGGCAATATACCGAATATAGCATATGCTAACTGTTTACTCATATGTTCCTCCTATTATTCTAATCCGTTTTCAGATCTGTTTTATACTCAAGTATTCCTTCACCTAGAATTGTCAAAATTATGTTCTTGATCTTCTGCCAGTTAATGTCCTGATTTGTCGTTGCTCTGTGGAGTAGTAGACCGTCTATTGTAGCCAAAAGGAATGATGACACTGCATCTGCATCGACATCTTTCCTGAATTCTCCTTTCTGTATGCCTTCCCTGATGATCTCAGCTATGAACCCGTGAGCCTTTTCATAGCGATTATCCAGCCTTTTCTGCAGAGATGTTATCCTGGGAGCTTCAACCCAGCACTCAAGGCTCATTTTACATATCTCTATGGATTGTTCAATATAATTGAAATGAAACTCTCCAGCTTTCTCAAGCTTCTTTAATGCAGAATCATCCGGTGAAAAGCTTGACTGCATCGTGTCCATAATAGATGCCACACGTATTTCAGATAATGCAAGGAATAGATCCTGCTTACTTTCGAAGTAGCCGTATATTGCACCTTTGCTGAGCCCGCTTTCCTTAACGATATCATCCATTGAGGTCTCATGGTAGCCCTTGTGGGAGAACAGATTCTCAGCCGATCGCAGTATCTTATCACGAACAGATTGCTTGTATTTTTCTGTAACTTTAGGGGACATAACTTGTTCACCTTACCATCATATCTCAACCTCTTTAAATCCGTACAATAAACCGACCAGTCAGTTTATATTGAGATTAGCTTACGTATTTATAAATCTTACGATTGGCTTGAATGGTCTCATGCAGCCCGTAAAATATATATGAAATAGCATCATACGTTTATCTGTTCTATAGGGATAAGTCGAGTGGGGAGATGGTATGAATAGATCAAGCATTGTTTTGACAGTATTTATTATATGGGGGGTTATGGCAGTAGCAGGCCAGGCATTGTCTTCTCTTTCTGCCGAACAGCAGCAAATCGCAGATGATACGGCCCTGGATAAACTGGGACTGGCTGATAATCGTACAATCAGGCCTCCTGGCCAGGCTGATGACCGTATAAACAGGCCCCTTGGCCAGATTGGAGATGTTATTCCAGGCAATACTGTATAGTACATCGCTTCTTCCTGGAAAAAAACGAAATAGTTATAACAGACAAACCCAATAGACCAGATAATGGCAAAAAAGAAGCGGAAGCTCCCTGAGAAGAAATCGAACCTGGGTCTGGTATATGCGGGATTGGCAATACTTTTAATTGCAGTGCTGCTTGTATATTTCTTTTCTGCGCCAGGGGAGCCCCAGGAGAAACTTCCGACTGCAGGGGAGTATGCTAAACTCAATATGCCGACTACATATGAGCCTGGCAAGGTAAAGATCATGGAGTTCCTGAAATTCGACTGTCCTCACTGTTATGATCTTGATAGGGATATGCCCCAACTTCTGGATAAATACGGCGATAAAATACAGGTTACATATGTTCCAGTCGTATGGCCAGGGCAGTCCACAAAGAGCATAGAGGCCTATATCATCGCAGAGCAGATGGGGAAGGGTGAGGAAATGCGTGATGCCCTGTTCAGGGCCGTGAATGAAGATAAAAAGGATATGTCCAGTATAACAGTACTTGAGGATACAGCAGCAAGTATAGGGCTTGGTGCAGATTTCAATACAAAGCTTGAGAACAATGACGCCAGGGAAGCTGCCATGTCAAACCTCAAGCTTATGAATAAATACGGTATACAGGGTACTCCTACTGTTATTATTAATGGAAATCTTGATGTAGAACCCTCCATAGCAAACCTGGATGCGGTTATCGGTTCACTCCTGAGTTAAATTATCCCAGCATACATCAGCACAGCAATAACAATCAGCGCCGCCCCTGTAACCAGGCGTATTGCAGACCTTCTCTCTTTCCTGAAGCTCTCAACTTTTTCAGGGCTCAGACCAAACGCGATCGCTGCGCCCAGTACGAGCACGGGGAGCACCACGCCAAAATTATAGGCTGCAAGGTACAGTATCCCTGCGCCCTCGCCGCTCCTCACCATATCAAGGATCACAAGATATACTGCGCCCACGCACGGGGCTTTTATGAGTGAGAAGAGTGCTCCGATGAAGAATGATGCTGGAAGGCTCACCCTCTCCGTCACGCTCTCTGTCAGGCGGATAAAGGCTTTCGGGGTATGGAAGGATGATTCCGCATTCCTGCGCAGATGATAGGCGTCGTACACATGCCAGAGCCCGAGAAGACCTATCAGAACTACAAGGAAATCCCTGATAGTGGTCTGCAATGCTGCCGATTGCTCAAATACCCTGAGAAGGCCTATTCCCACGATTAAATATGTCACGAAAATACCGAGGCTGAACATAAGGACGATCAGGAGGACGTTACGTTTTTTACCTGTGGTCGCAAGCGTGATGGATGCTATAAAGGCAAGTATGGCAAGAAGGCACGGGTTAAATCCTGCAAGGAGGCCAACAACAAGAACAGAGGGCACAGAGAGAACGACCGGTCTTGCTGCTGTACTGGAGGCGGTTGATGCAGCCTGGCTATCAATCGCCTCTTTTAAAATAGCCTCAAGCTTTGCTGTATCTTTCTCGTAGATAATCCTATCTCTGTCTTTGTTGATGACAAAAGAAGGCACACCCGGAATCTGATATTTTTTAGCCAGTTCAAGTCCTTCATCAGTATGGATATCATATTTTGTAAAGCTTATCCTGTCCCCGTAAGAATTCACCACCCTGTCAATGATCGGAGATGCTCTCTCGCATATCTTACATGCCGGGTCATAGAAGTATTCTATACTTACTTTCTCGATCTGGGCACTGGAGATCAAAGATATGAGTATTGCAAGAAAGAATACAGCAAGTATTTTCCTCATTTCTCGCTCTTGAGTGTTATTCTCCTGTATGTCTCAAAGGTCTTTCCGTTTGTATTCACCGTAGCATTGATGCTGTACTCACCCGGCGTCAGGGTAGAGCACTCCTCACATGATGGGGTCGTGAACTCAAAATCAAATCCATTGATGCCTTTTCTTATACTGGCCTCCCTTGTTTCGTCTATTAATGCCCTGTCAAATGCGTTCCTTATTCCTGATACCTTCACCTGCGCCTGCGTATTTTCTTGTGAGATAAAGTCTATGTGTACCTTCAGGCTCTCGTTTGAGCTGTAAGTATCCTTCTCTGTCAAGATCGACAGGATCGGATCTATAGAATCGGCATCTATTCTGCCTGTACTATATATACCGCATACAGATGTGAGAGTCCAGTTCTTATAATCGCCTGTAAAGCTCCCGCTTTTTCCTATCAGTATGCCAGAGATGCTGCCGTCCTCAACCACTCCACTAATGCATACCTTCTTACCATCATATGCCCCGGGATTCAGCATCAATTCCGAAGGTGTAATCTCTTTACTTGAGCCAAGGCATCCAGGAGATGCGAAAAAGAAGAACATAAGGATGATAGGTATGTATTTCATGATCATAATTTCACCCTGGTACTTTTCTATTTTTCGAAAAATTTCCTGAGAGACCTTCTGAAATCCTCATCCCTGATACTCAATATATCATCGTTCTCCAGGACACGGTACCCCTCTTTGATACTCAAAGCCACATGCTTTCCAAGGCCGCATTTTGTGATCTCTGATTCAACAAGTCTATTTGCCCTGGTATATTTTCTTTGAATCTCAACCATATATTTCCCATCCCTGATGTATATACTGGAGAAGGTATTCGATTCCCTGTACTTGGATTTGAACGCAAGGGCATGTTCTCCTGACCACACATAGGGGCCTGTGTGTTTTTTGACATCGGGAAGCTGTGCAGATTCAAGCTCAAATAGGATAACTGCTCTCTCATCAGCCCAGATGCTGCTGTTATATACACGGAAATCGTACCTCTCCAGCATCTCATGGACTGATTCCTCCATTTTATGAAGCTGCGGGAAAAGCACATCCTCGACAACATCAGGAGCCCTGAAATCTATTGCTATTAACGAAGTCCCCCTTGCATGCAGGGTATTCCTGAAACTAGCATCATCCAGAGGCTCCGGGACCTGCACGCTAAAGAACGCCTCAGAAGGGTTTTCCAGGAATTCGCAGGCCCTATCGATAAAGATGCACATATTATCAAGGGATAACGCGGCTGCTACATTCCGCGCCGGGTCTGTGGGATCGATCACGATAAGAGGATCCTTATGAGCCACGCTGGCATGTTTTTCCAGATCAATGGTTGTGCCGTATTTCCAGTTGCATGCTGCCCTGAGTACCTCTATGAACGAATCGTAATGGATGATCAGCAGTTCCACAAGATAGCCTGAGAAACCGTGCGTCTTCAACTCGGAGCCGTAAACACCTGCACCTCTCATGAACTGTTTTAGCAGCAGTACCTCATCCTTAAGTCCTTTTATCCTGGATATAACATAATCGTTATGAAACGGTGTCCTGTCCACCGCAGATCTTATAGCAGCCGCGCTCGGTACACTGAAGGCAGGGACAAGATCAACTTCAAAACCATCGAAGATTGCATTGATATACGGGTGCTCTGCATATCTCTCCTCATAGCTTTGCGCTCCTTTCGCTATTTTCCGCGCAACATACAGCCCTTTCTCCTCAAGATATTCCCGCGATACGTCGGGCGGGAACATGATAAAGATATCAAGGTCATGCTCTCCTGATAGCCATGTCCCGCGTGCTGATGATCCCACCAGTTTGCCGCTTACAGGCAGCCCTTCTTCTTTACCGATGGCATTAATCCTGTTAATTATGCTGTGCGCAAGAGCCGCAAGCCTGGTTTTTTCTGCATCACATGGTTTGATCCGCGAAAGGACTGAGGCGCAGATGCTGTTAATGTTGTTCATGGTTCTACCATTATAGAATCGTGGTCAAGGGGTAAAAGAAAACTCCTGGCTTCGGTTAATGTATCAAAACAATATAAAACTGTCGAAACGTCAGGCTGTTGGACAGAATTAAGAGGGTCTTTTGCTCTTACGTAATAACAACCAAAGATGTTATGGAATGAGTAGGTTCTATTTGTGTCCCCACAGCCATCATAATCATAATGCTTATATAGTATAAGATTACTATATTAATTTACAAAGAGTTGATATCATGGTAAGAAAAACGGGAAATTAACCATTGGTATCCAGCTTAGACACTGGTTTCCTGGCGCACGGGATCTCACGGTGCTGAAAACGGTATGATATACTATTAAAGAGGTAACAGTGAAAAAGAGTGATAGCGTATGGAATCGAAAAATTATATGAATAATATTTATATAATAGCCGTTATTGTATCAATGATATTTTTCTTGCTCGCAGGTTATGCATATCCGGCGACCGCAGAGGATATTGCAAAAAATAAAGCTTACCCGTTTAACAGCGGAGGGAAATATGACAGGGGTCTGTTCACTCAGTTTTTTACGTCTTTAGCATTCACAGCTGCGATATTATTACTTGGATTTTATGTGAATTCGACTTTTGTAGCATACGGAGCAAAAAACTGGAATACTTTCGCTCTGGGCATTTATCTTATGTTCTTATATGGACTTGGGAAAATAGGGGAATTGACCTACAATTATGAGATATTTGATACGTTCAAGGATGTGACATTGCCGGTCGCATTGATTGTACTGGCGTATGCTTCATACAAAATAAGTGTCGATTTCAAAGGAGGAAAGTAAAATGTCCATAAGCGAATATTATCCGGTATTGTCCACGATCAACTTCATAGCCGCACTGTTCGGTGTATATTATGGAAGGAAATTATATGCTTCGACCAAAGGTGCAACAGATTTCTGGTTGTTCCTTTCTGCTTTCATTGCAAGTCTTGGAGCATATACACTGTTTGCTTTTGTTAGAAAAGCACTTCTAATGTCGTATGATGCTCCCATGAGGTCGGCGCAGGACCTTGCAGTTGCATTTGCCGCTGTATTTGCATTGATGGCAGCGGTATATGCGAAGAAGATGTTTGACAGATTGTTAGGGTAGTAATGTCAGGTGTTATATGTCTGCTAATTCCCTGGAGATGATTAAAGATCATCTTGGAAAAAGTATTGGCGAAATAGGTATCAATATTTACTTGAAATCAATCTCCAAGCTGAAGATCCCTGAAGCTCCATCAAAAAATGATATTGAAAAATTGACATTAGAGCTTGAGAAGGCAGTTATAACACTTTATGGAGATGTAAAATCTAAAGAGATTTTCGACAGCCTGAGAAAGAAATTGGTAGAGGATGATAAATCTAAAGCGACTGAGGTTGCTACAGGCAGCGATGTTGATAGAGAAATAAGAGATTTTTTAATGAAAAACACTCTTCCTTCTGAAAAAGACATTACTGATTACACAAAATATCTGATAATAAAATACGGCGGTAATGCTAAAGACGTCGAAAAAGATCTCATTGAAAAAGTTAAGGTACATGTCAGGACCGGAATTACTAAGAAAAAGATTAACGAAGAAATAAGCAACTTCCTAGCACGATATCATGAACCGTCTGAGAAGGATATGAATGATTTTATTAATTTCATCCGCCTATCAGATATCGACTATCCTGAAAATGAACTGAAAGAACAGGTCGAAAGAGCAAGGCTTTTCAGGAAATTCCACGGGGATCAGGAGGAAGTACTCTCTGAACTCGATAAATTCTACGACTTTGTTAAAGTGAATAAAGATAAAGAAACTGTCGGCAGAGAGATTAAGAAACAGGGGCTGAACTACCTTATTATGAATAATTCAGGCGTTTCTGATAAATCCTTATCCGAATTTATAGAGTTTGTAACTCCCATCGAGGAAGATATTAAAGAAGCACTTGAAGGCCTCGGTCTTGATCACATGGTCAAAAAGAAATAGGACAGTGGTGAAGGAGCCCTGCCAATCCTCTGGCTTTTGCGTGAAATTTCACTATTTTCGATATAGTCCAGCAGCTCTTTTTTAATCCCGGCTCTCCTGGCAATATCTTCTTTACTCTTATACGGTCTCCCGATCACTATCTTTCCGGCCTGTTTTTTCCCCACGCCCGGTATCTGCTCTATTATCTTCAGCGGCGCCCTGTTGATATCAATGGGCACAGGAATCCCTGTTATCGATCTGCGGCCGTAATCTGTCACCATTATATCATAGAACCTGTTCAATTCAAGCTTCTCCGGAATTCCAACCAGCAGGGGATATGTTGCGAACTGGCGTCCGAATGTTACCCTGTCGAACACCTCTGTTCTAACATCCCGAAGGACAGTCCCGGTCGGAACAATGTGGCGCAGCATCGGCAGATCGATCTCGTTCCTGATTCTTTCCTTGTAGCGCAGGAACAGGTCCTTGTGCTTTATTACAAGCTCCTCATAACCGTGCATCGGCGTACCTGCAAAGGTCATCACCTGCCTGATATTCACGCGGCGAAGCATGAGACCGCTGTCAAGCACTTTTTTCAGGAACTGGAAGTTGAGTTCAAAGGTCTTTTTAGTCTCACCTCTCAACCCGTGCACGAAGTTTATTCCTGGCAAAAGTTCAGGAAGACCGCTTGCTCCTCGTGCTGCGCCCGCTTCATTTAAGAGTTTTATGGCATCGAAGACCTCATCAGGCATAGCTTTCAGGTTGTTTGCCCTTATCACCTCAGGGTCAGCGCTTTCCATGCCAAGAGCAGCCACATCCCCGGAGGTATGGTATTTTACAATGGTCTTTACAATCTGGCGTGACTCTTCAGGGAACCTTGCAAGTGTAACGGGGTTTGCGTTATCCATATGGAGCACTTTAAGCTCCGGGGCTGCGCTTCGAATGCCCCTGTAGAGTTCCTCGATAGCATCAGGATCAGGCCGCCCACCTTTTGCCCTGTACATGAACAGATCAGGCTGCCTTCCTACCCTGAAATACCGCGTCCCATGTGAGTAGAGGGCTGATGCCTCATCTATAACATCCTTTATCTCGCGGTAATCAGGCAGCCCATAGAACGGCTCGGTGCAGAAAGAGCAGTGGATATGGCGCGGGCAGCCGCGATATGTCTCAAGCTCGCACATCACGTAAGGATAGTCAGGATGCTGCCTGATTATGAAAGCACCTCTCACTCCCCATCTTCCTATCTCTGATGTTGTCCTCATCCTGTGCCTTACACTGTCAGGGTCTGTATCGCCCGGCATATCATAAACAAAAGCCTCGATGTCCTTTTTTGCAAGTGTGATACCTGATACTGCCAGTTCTTCTGCGGAAGTTCCGCCCTCTTCGCCGAAACCCAGCCTGATAGGCCCGCCTATGATCTTTATCCCCTCAAGATGCGACAGTTCCCTGATCTCACTCTGGCTAATCGGTGCAGCTCTCAGGTATTTTCCAGGGACTGTCATACCTGCAATAATTACGATAAGATCAGCCCTGAGCCTCTCTTTGCTCTGGCGTATCTGGTCTATAGTGCGGTAGGTAATATCCTCCTGCTTTATCCCTCTCTCAACCAGGGCCCCGGCTATGTACCTCGGATAAGGTGCAATATAGGGCGGCACTCCAAAGCATGCCGGCTCATCCACGTATCCATCAATAATTAAAACACGCATAAATCATCTATATCATGCTTTGATTTTAGATAAGCCTTATTTTGTCCCTCTCTGGAACCCAGTGCTCACCCTCGCTGTCATGGACGCAGATATTTCTCATGCTGTCCGGGTTGAGGCAATTGAGGCCATTGAAGCCGTTGAAGCCGTTGAACCTCTCAAGAAGCAGGATCGATTCCTTAATCTCGGTGATGTATCGTTCTTTAAGCAGCGTCGCAATCCTCTGGCTCTCCTCACTACTGATAACGCCTCCAAGCCCCATGCATTCAGAGACCATCAGGCGCCCCTCCAGTAAATAGAATGGATAGGTTTTACAGATATACGGCCTGCATTCGTATATCTTGCACAGACCGCTCTTCAGGAAGATGCAATCCCCATCTTTCCTGAGTACCCATTCAAAAGTATGGATATTTCCTTCTGAATCCGTGTCTAGAGATGGTGTCGGAGTGACTATATCCTCTGGCTCAAGTCCTGTCCTCTCGCATATGCGCCTTATCTCAAAGGGAAATATGGATACTGTATTATCGCCATGCTCCGCTCTACAGCACTGCGCACACTTTCTACATCTAAAGCCTATAGCTCTTATACTATCTGCAAGCTGTCTTTCGTCTATCCTGATGGCCTCATCGAGCTCTCCTCTCAGGTTCCTGATTTTCGTTTCTTTCATCATTTTGTTGGGCAATCATCCCATTTTTTTTGCAGCAAGCTCAATCGCCGTGATAAGGCTTTCCTTGGGGGGCATGATCGTAGCAATGGGGATGCGCAGTACCTTCTCAATCGTGGTACTTACTATGGGGGCGCACACCGCTGCTTTTGCCCCATCCCTTTCAGCTTTTATTGCAGCTAAGATAGCATCTTCCATCGATGTTGCCGAGTACTCCCTGATCGTGAGAAGCCTGCCCTGGATTTTTATTTTTTTCTCAGTTATACTCTCAAGAACCGGACGTGCTGCTATGACCGCGATAAAATCAGTTTTTTCAGTTCCCTCCATTCTCCTGAGTACTGAAACGATCTGCCTCAGGGTCTTGATATTGGGTTCACGATGGCCTGATAATAATTTGTAGATCGTGCTTTGCGGTATGCCTGATTTTTCGCTAAATTCAGATGCGGTCATCTGCAGCTCTTCTTTAATTATCCTTGAGAACGCCTTGATAAAGGCTTCATCCGACTCTATTGCTGCCCTTATTAACTCATCTGCTGTCATTAAATCTCTTATCACGATTGTACATATATTAATAATTATTGATACATTTGGGTTATTGAATTTATCCAGGCCGTTGCAAAAAACTACTGGAAAACTAGCGATTGGTCTTGCGCATAGCGAAATCTATTTAAACGATGATAATATCATGATTATTATCCAGGGTTAGTACGACTAAAATCTTCTAACTCTACTGACTGATACCCGATAAGGGATAAAAAGACCTGGAGAGATAGAACAAGAACAAAATGAAAGATTCACAGTACGTAATTCTTAAAAAAGAGAATTTTAACGGATTTATCACAGGACTTTCAAAGCTGCACAAACTGGTAGCACCTGTATCTAAAGGGTACAATAATTATTCATTTGAAGAAGTAAGCTCTGGCAAGGAAATTGCGATTAAATATATACCCACTATCCTGCCGCCAAAAAAATTCTTTATGCCTCAGCAAGAGACACTGCTTGAGTATGACATAAGCAAAGATCTGCATACTGAAGCGGTTGTAGAGCCTGAGGAAATGGTGCTCTTCGGGGTTCATACCTGTGATATTGCTGGCATCCAGTGTTTGAACATGGTATTCTCAGAACATCCGAAGGATTACAATTATCTCACCCGCAGGCAAAGAATAAAGATCATCGGACTTGAATGCAATGAGTACTGCGATGAACACGCGGTCTGCTGCCTGATGAATACGTATATGCCCGACGGCGGGTATGATCTATTCTTTACAGATCTGGGAGATTATTTCATCGTACATATCAATACCAGGGCAGGAGAGGAGATCATTGAAGCTATCAATCTTTTTGAGAATGCTGAGAAATCCCATCTGGAAGAGCTTGAAAAACTCAGGGAGAAGAAAAGGACTGTATTCAAGAAAGAACTCCCCATCGAATTGGGTTCTATCCCTGAGCTTTTTGACAGGTCGTTTGAGAGTAAGGTATGGAACGACCTTGATGAGAGGTGTTTAGCCTGCGGTAACTGCACCATGGTATGCCCTACCTGTTACTGCTTCGATATAAAAGATGAGATCAACCTTGATCTCAGTACAGGAAAGCGATATCGGGTATGGGACTCATGCCAGCTTGAGCCGTTTGCAAGAATAGCAGGAGGGATAAATTTCCAGAAGACGCGTGCAGGAAGGCAGAGACACCGCTATTACCGCAAGTTCAGGTATCCGGTAAATAAGTTCTCAAGATTTTTCTGCACAGGATGCGGCAGGTGCAGCCGTGCATGTATGGCAGGAATAAGACTCAAGGAGACGCTTGGGGCTCTAATGGAATCGGAATCAAGGGAGGTCAACGCTTAAACTATGGAACGAGTGGTCTTAAAAGAATCTGCATATAATATTAAGAAAGGTAAGATTCTCAGCATAAAACAGATGACAGAGAACGAAAAACTCTTTGAGATAGCACTGGAAGGAGGGGAAAGTCTCGGCCACCAGCCAGGACAGTTTGTCATGGTCTCTTTATTTGGTGTGGGTGAAGCGCCCATATCACTATCTTCCTCTCCAGTAACCGGTGGATCTTTTGAACTATGCATAAGAGCCGCTGGAAAGGTAACAAATGCACTGCATAGATTAGAGGCAGGAGCTGAGGTTGGAATCAGGGGACCGTTCGGAAAGGGCTTCCCTGTCAGGGCACTTGAAGGAAACGACCTGCTAATTATTGCATGCGGACTGGGGCTTGCTCCCCTTCGATCTTTAATTAGATATATCTTTGATAACCGCGGCGATTTCGGGAAGGTTCATATTCTCTTTGGATGCAGAAGTCCTGGAAATATACTCTTCATCGATGAGCTAAAGGACTGGAATAAGCGCACGGATATATCATTTGAGTGCACGGTAGATCAAGTCGATTGTGCCAGACCTGACTGGATAAGATATGTGGGACTTATAACCACACTTATCCCGCGCGTTCAGATTGAGCCAGAGAGAACTTTTGCCGTGGTAGTGGGACCTCCTGTTGTGTACAAATATGTAATAAAGGAGCTTTTGTCCAGGAATATCCCGGAGCGCCAGATTTTCTTATCACTTGAGAGGCATATGAAATGCGGCCTGGGTAAGTGCGGCCACTGCCAGATACAGGGTATATACTGCTGCCAGGACGGACCTGTTTTTAATTATGGTGAGATCAAGCACTTGAAGGAGGCGTTCTAATATGAAAAGACCAAAACCAAAGGTGGCATTCTTCGACTTTGCATCATGCGAGGGCTGCCAGTTGCAGGTTGCAAATACAGGGGAGACCCTCCTTGATGTACTGGATGTAATCGATGTTGTTGAATTCAGGGAGATCATGTCTGAGAAATGGGACAGGGAGCTTGATATTGCCATTATAGAAGGGAGTATTACAGATCATCATGCTGAAGAGCGTTTAAAACAGATCAGGGAGAGATCCAGAATATTGATTGCCTTCGGTTCCTGTGCAGCCATCGGTGGCGTGAACGGGATGAAGAACAACTTTGATCCTGACGAGATCGGGAAGTATGTATATGGTTCAGATTACCACTTCTTCCCGACTGAAAAGACAAGGGCAGTTCACCAGGTCGTAAAGGTTGATTACTCAGTGACCGGCTGTCCTGTATATATCCCTGAGTTCGTGGAGGTACTGAAGGCTGTTCTTCAGGGTATTCCTTACTATGTGCCTGATTATGCTGTTTGTGTTGAGTGTAAATTGAATGAGAATGTCTGCATGTATGAGAAGCGGGTTGGCTGTCTGGGTCCTGTCACAAGGGCCGGATGTAATTCATGGTGTATAAATAACAGGAACATGTGCTACGGCTGCCGTGGCATTGTGAGCAACCCGAATGAAAAAGGGGCGAAGGACGTTCTCTCCAGATATAATATCCCGCTTGATCTTGTTTTAAAAAAGATAGATATGTACAACAAATGCAGGGAAATTAAAAATGAGTAGAGATATTAACATCAATGTAGATTATTTAACAAGGGTTGAGGGTCACGGCAACATAGTCGTAAATGTAAAAGAGGGCAGGCTTGAGACCTGTCGTCTGGACATTGTGGAGGCTCCCCGCTTCTTTGAAGGTCTCCTGAGAGGCCGCTCTATCTTTGAAGCACAGCATATTACAAGCAGGATCTGCGGTATATGCGCCTGTGCACATTCCCTGGCTTCGATCCAGGCTTCTGAGGATGCCCTCTCTATCACGCCTTCTGAACAGACAGTAAAACTCAGGAAGCTTCTCCTCCATTTTGAAACGCTTGACAGCCACTTACTGCATATCTATCTTCTGGCATCACCTGACCTTCTGGGAGTTAAAAGTTTTATTCCATTGATTGATACCCATAACCAGGTTGTGAGGCGTGCCTTGCGGCTTAAGAAGACCTGCAATGATATGTGCAGCATCCTTGCCGGGCGCCATGTACACCCTATAACCGCAACAATAGGCGGATTTACAAAACTGCCGGGAAAAAAGGATCTGGACGCTATACTCAATATGCTGGAAGGCATGCGGCCGGATATTGAGGCTACAGTGGAGTTCGTTTCTACAATGAGATTCCCTGAATTTGAGCGGGATACTGAGTATGTTGCGCTTGTCAGCGATGATAATGAGTATCCGCTCTTGACCGGGGATTTGGGCTCTACCGACGGTGTGAGAAAAGGTAAAAGAGAGTACAGGGATGTTACAAATGAGTTCGTTGTCCCACACTCTTCTGCAAAGCATACAAGACTGAGCCGCGAGTCCTATGCTGTGGGTTCACTTGCACGGCTTAATTTAAGCTATGACAAACTTCATCCAGAAGCCAAAGAAATCGCCTCTGCCCTTGGATTAAAGCCAAAATGTATCAATCCTTATATGAATACTGCTGCACAACTGGTTGAGAGCGTGCACTGCCTTGAGGATGCCATCTCAACAGTAGAGGATCTGAAGAACATGGGTATAGATTATGACGAAGAGATCGTGGTCGGGTTAAATGAACAATCGAGGATACCTGTAAAGGCAGGCAGCGGTGTAGGAGCGGTTGAGGCGCCGCGCGGTACTCTTTACCACAACTACGAGATAGATGAGAGGGGGATCATACAGCATGCCAACTGCATCATTCCTACAAATCAGAATCTTAATAATATTGAGAGAGACATGGAAAAACTGGTTCCCGAAATCCTGGATAAAAGTGATGAAGAGATAACCCTGTACCTGGAAATGCTGGTAAGGGCGTATGATCCGTGCATCTCATGCTCAACACACATTGTTAATGTGAAATTCGTTAACCGGTGATAAAATGAGAAATATGAGCATCATAGGCATCGGAAATATGATTATGGGGGACGACGGTGTTGGAATACATGCCATCGAGAAGCTAAAGGAGATGGAGCTTCCGGCAGGCGTTGAGGTTTTCGATGCCGGGACAGATGCTTTCTATGCCCTAGGGGCTATGGATGGAATGGACAAGACCATCATACTGGATGCCTGCCATGGGAATAACGCACCGGGTACGCTCTACAGATTCACTTACGATCAACTGCAGGGAGAATTGAAACAGTCTCTCAGGCTTAGTATGCACGGCCTGAACCTGATAGATATCATGGCAGGGGCCAAAGAAGTATACAGGCTTCCGGGCGAGATAGTGCTTCTTGGTGTTGAGCCTCAAATACTCGAATGGGGCACAGAGCTGTCAGCGCCAGTGAAAGATGCCCTCCCCGCACTGATAAAGATGGTGTTGAGGGAAGTGTAATTGAAACTATAACTTTTTGTTTACCTCAGATATAATACAGGGCTATTGAGTTAAAATATGCGAGTTCCTATGTTATCATCCATGAATACAAAGCTAAGGGGCCATCATCTTATATGTCTTAATTTTTTCAGAGGAGAGGGCTATTCTGAGGATTTTATTAAAAATCTTTACTCAGTCCTCCGGAAAGAGAGCATTGAGATCGTTAAAGGGCCTGATGAGGTGTGCGCCAGATGCCCATATTTAAAGAATAACAGATGCTCAAGTGATGAATATACCGATGAAATGATCCTGGATCAGGATAGAGAAGCCCTGAGACTTCTTATGTTCAAACCGGGCGAGGTAGTTGACTGGAAGATTATTGCTGCTAAGATACCGCAGGTTATAGAAGAATGGAAAGCCCGTTTCTGTCTGGATTGCAGATATCAAGAGGTCTGTTTTGGTTGATACCAATAGGTATATCCGTGTAATCAGAAGAACCGAGCTGCTACTTCAGGTCTAAATTTAGGATAAATTTGGGTATAATACTGGAAAAACGATTTATATTGTAAAAGAACTTATCTTATTGAGAGGAGCCGGAACAATTTCCTATCCTATCCATAAATCCTATCCATTATACTGAAATAGTTTTTTTGGCTCCTCCTATCTTATTGTTTAATTCCATTATACCAGTTAAACAAAAGATGAGATAAAGATTACCCATACTGTTATTGTGGATAATCCTTTCGTATAGTCTTTGCAATATCATCAAAAGATGGTGGTCTTATCTGGAAGACATCCGTACCCTGCGGGAATTCGATCGGTCTTCCGTCGGTTATAATAAGAACCCCATTTCCAGTCTCTCCAAGCGTCTCTTCTATAGTTTTTGATGCATGCTCGCTCATTTTATCCTGGGTTTCCATAATCCTTTTTACAAGGTACTCTCTCCACTTATCGAAATCAACGTTCTTACCATAGAATCCCTCATGGAGTTCTTTTACCTCAGGCAAAAATGATCTAGAATATTCTTCAAAAAGAAGTCTGGATAATTCAATGTACTCATCTTTTTCTATTCCTTTGATCTTTATACCTCTATCAAGCAGGCTTTTTATTAATCTGTAATGGTTGCTATCTTTTCCGAACCTCTCAAAAAACTCTATGCCTATGTTCTCCTCCTCGTTTATTCCTTCAAGATACAGGATGCTTATATCTCCGTAGGTTGAGACAAAATATTCTATCTTCCCTCTGACCTCACCCCAGAATCTTTCGACTTTTGCCTCATCAATCTTAAATTGTGAAGCAACCTCTTCAAAAGGGAGTGTAGGCACTACATAGAGTTTTCGCTTCTCTTTGAAGCTTGCAGCATCGGGTTTCTCTATTTTTCCAAGCTCTGCCATGTTTTAACTATTATTATTAAAGAAATATAAACGTTATCCATAAGTACAATAGAAAAAAAAGAATAAAGCCGGGGTTCCAGCTTCAGTCTTTATTATACCGATTCAGTCTTTAATTACGCCGCTTCAGCAGGAATAACACTATCAATAATCCGGCCAGAGTGACCATCAACCCAAATCCAGGAGCAGTTGGAGTTGGTGTAACTCTTGGAGTCTCAATTGGAGTCTCAATTGGTGTTTCCACTGGAGTTTCAATTGGTGTTTCCACTGGAGTTTCAATTGGTGTTTCCACTGGAGTTTCAATTGGTGTTTCCACTGGAGTCTCAATTGGTGTTTCCACTGGAGTGACTTCTGGAGTCTCCATTGGTGTAACTGCTGGTGTTTCCATTGGTGTAACTTCTGGTGTTTCCATTGGTGTAACTTCTGGAGTCTCCATTGGTGTGACTTCTGGTGTTTCCATTGGAGTAACTCCTGGTGTTTCCTGTAGCCTATATGCCATACCAGGTGATACACCAGCTAAAGCTACTAATATCAGCACAAGTAATAGAGGTATTATTTTCCTATTCATTTATTCATCTCCCTTCTCTCTTTTTAAGATTATTACGTGTTGCTGGAGGGATTTTGAATGACCTGGATAGGATATACATGACTTGTATGGTCGCTATATCCTGAAACGGTAATCCCCGGTATTTTATCAACACGAATTAAACATCCCCATTTTGATGTTGGTCTTTTGTACTAATAAGCCTTACGGTATATCTTTTTTATTTTTATTTATAAATAAAAATAAAAATATGTGTCGGCCTCTTCTGGTGAAGAAGAGTTAAAAGTTTTAATAACTGCTTCTCCCATTACTTCCTGCTGTTTTTCATAATAATTACGTGTATATTATATCATGTACTCTGCTAATGCTTTTTCGTATACCTGCAAATCATTATAACTGTGAAGAACGAACCGCACCTCCTCAATCCCGGCATTTCTCTCCGTGAATCCAATGACAGTTTTGATGGCGACTCTGCTCGCTTTTTCTATTGGATATGCGTATGCTCCTGTACTGATAGATGGAAAGGAGATTGTCCTTAATCCCATCCTCAGGGCTAGAGTAAGACTGCTTCTGTATGCCTGCGCAAGCAAATCAGGCTCTCCCTTATTTCCTCCGCTCCAGATCGGACCGACTGTATGTATTACCTTTTTTGCCTTTAATCTCCCACCTGTTGTTGCTACTGCTTCTCCCGTGGGCAGACCATCAGGCCATAATGTTTGTCTGATAATCCTGCATTCTTTCAATATATCGGGCCCTCCCTTACTGTGTATGGCGCCATCTACCCCTCCTCCGCCCATGAGGCCGGGATTAGCGGCGTTGACTATGGCATCGGTTTCCTGCTCGGTGATGTCTCCAGATATCAGGATGACCCTGGTGGTTCCAATTTTAGCTTCCATTGTTAGCTACAAACTATGTACAACTATTTATTTGTTATAATAAACGCAAAAGATTTATAACCTATGATAGTGATGATAGTGATAACATACATGGAGGAAAAGATTTGAAAAACATAAAAAGGATAGGCTTCCTGCTTGTACTTGCTATGATATTCTCCGCAGCAACACAGCAGGTATATGCAGAAAAAACGTACGTGATAGGTGAACATATGGCTCCGGTAACTAAACCCGATCCAGCATCGACATACGTTGGGTCTGAGAAGTGTAAGATCTGCCATTCGGATAAGTACAACGACTGGAGAACATCCGGGCATCCGTATAAATTAAACACCCCGGCTGAAGCCCAGGCGTTTAATTCACCGGCCATACCAGCTCCTGAGGGATATACATACAATGATTTTTATCTTGTTATAGGAGGATGGACATGGAAGGCACGATTTTTAGATAACAACGGGTATATCATCACAAAGACCGGACCTGGCAAAGATATCAACGGCTCAAACCAGTATCTTCTGGCAACAAAAAAATGGGCAGATTACAGCGCAGGCCAGACTAAAAAATTTGATTGCGGTAACTGCCATACTACAGGCTATTCCCTGACCGGAAGCCAGGATAACAAACCTGGCATAGTAGGAACATGGGAAGAGAAATCCGTAGGATGTGAGGCTTGTCATGGACCTGGAAGCGTGCATGTTGCTAAGGGCGGAGGAAAAGGTGTTGGCATCTTGAAGAATGATTCCGCTGCTCTGTGCGGAGCATGCCACACCAGGGGCGCTGATGATACAAAGATAATGTCAAAAGATGGGTTCATTGAACACCATGAGCAGTACCCTGAGTTCCTTAACAGCCCTCATAAGGAACTGTCCTGTGTCTCATGCCATGACCCGCATAAGGGAACCCGTGTCGGGCAGACAAACCCGACAGCAGGAGCAAGTATTAAGGCTCAATGCTCAACATGCCATCCCAAGCAGAACAATGATTTCACAGGAAGCACGATGCAAAAGGCAGGTATCAAATGTACTGATTGCCATATGCCTGCTGCAGGAAAATCGGCTGTAGGAGATGCTGCCAGTTTCAAAGGTGATGTGAAGACTCATATATTCAAGATAAATACAGATATCAATGCAAAGTTCTTTGACGATACAGGAAAATTCGCCAATGGCTATGTGACGCTGGACCGGGCATGCCTGAACTGCCATAACGATAAGGACAAGGCATGGGCAGGACAGTACGCAAAAGGCATACATAAATTCGTAAAAGCTGAAACAACCGCGACACAATCTGAGACTCCGGTATCAACTTCAGTATCAACACAAAAGGCACCGGGTTTTGAATTGCTCTTTGCAATCGGGGCGCTTCTGATTGTGGCACTGGCTAGAAGAAGGTAAATCTAATTACCTTCTTTTTAACACGGTGATCCTGTAGAATTTCTCAATTGTATCGTATATAGTGCATAATTGGTCAGATTCCATAAATAAGCCGTGGATTGTTCTGGCACCTGGTCTTTTCAGGATGCTTCTCTCAATATATTTACCTTCTATAAGTGCATGAACAAGTATTAACGTGCCTCCTGTATTCAACCAATCAATGATCCTGGCAGATGCTGCATGCAGTTGCTCTAAGTCAAGATAATATAAAACCTCCGAGCAGAAGATCAGATCAAATTTTTCATCCAGGTTATCAGTAACCAGGTCTAACTGCTTGAAGGTCACCCGTTCATCGGATATTTTTTCTCTTGCCCTCTTTAAGGCCTCACCTGAATTATCGATACACAGCATCCTGTCGGAGAACGGCAGTAAGAATTCGGTATGGTATCCTGCACCGCAGCCGATCTCAAGAACATTTTGAAATTTTTGTCCTCTGATCTTTTCAATACTTTTAGCGATTTTAGTCTGCTCATACCTTGATGTATTTATCTGATATGGATCAGGTTTCATCCTGTATTTAAAATTAAAATATGTCTTAAAAAGCCATCTACAGTGTGTTATCATTGACCATATGAATCTCAAACCGCTACCTCTTCTCTCTAGTTTATGGCTGTAGATATAGAATATATCTTTCGGTATTGTTGCTATATATCAGAAACTTTTTATTATCCTCTGGTATCTTACAGATTCAAATCAAAACTCAGATAAGGGATGGAAAAAAAACAGATATAACACGATGAACTTTGAGAACCCTCTTTGGTTTATTGCTCTTTTATTAATACCCCTGATCTGGTATTTTTATAAAGAATCCATAAAAAAGAAAAAGGCTGCAGCTATCAAATTCAGCAATATCTCGTTAATAAAAGAGGCAGGTACAGGAAAATCAAAAGCAAAGGAGGTTCTTTTTTATATACATATAATTTTAATAGCCATATTGATCACAGCCCTTGCAGATCCGCATATACCTCTCAGGCAGACAAAAGAGGGAGTTAACGTGGTGATTGTAATGGATATCTCTGGAAGTATGGCAGTAACTGACTATAAACCCACACGGCTTGAGGCTGCCAAAGAGAGCGCAAGGATACTGATTAATGAACTGAGCAGTAAGGACAATGCAGGCATCGTTGTTTTCTCAAGCGGAGCTACGACGTCCGCCTATCTATCCCCTTACAGGGATAAGGTGCTCGAGAAACTTGCGGCGATAAAACAGACAGAGGGTGAGACAGCACTCGGTGACGGACTTGCACTTGCTGTGGATATGGCAACATCGATCCCCAACAAAAAGAGGGTGATTATCCTCATGAGCGACGGCGTAAATAACGCAGGTGTTATCAATCCGGATGAGGCCATCAGGTTTGCAAAGACAAATGGTATCCAGGTGTATACTGTGGGTATAGGCTCACAGGATGAGGTGATCCTGGGATCTGACTGGCTCGGCAACCCCCAGTATGCCAATCTGGATGAGGCCACGCTGCAGAAGATAGCAAAAGAAACAAACGGACAGTATTTCAAATCTGTGGATAGCTCAACACTTTCGCGCATATACAGTGAGCTGCCAAAAAAAATAGAACGTGAGCCTGAGTATTCAAGTATAAAAGACTGGGTAATCCTGGTGTCTATAGGTATACTGCTTGCTGAACTGTACCTCAGGTTTGGACGATACAGGATACTTCCATGATCGATGGAAATATGAGGCTAAAAATACTGTGCTTGTGTATCTTGCTAATAATTTCAGGTACAGCATCTGCCAAGCAGTTGTATGTTAAAAAGGTAGTGCAGGATACAGATATAACAACTGACGACAGCATAACTATATCCCTTGAGTTTGAGAATCCTTTCGGTCGATCTATACCTGTGGTCGTACAGGATAGTAATATTCTTGGAAGCAACGGGCTTGAGATACAGTGCTATGATTATACCCTGCTCGGTAATCAAAACACTACAGTAACGTATAATCGTAAGATACAGGCGTTCTCTGCTGGTGATTTTACGCTTGACCCTGCTACTGTCACCTATACAAATCCAGACACAGGAGACCGTGAATCAATAAAATCCGAACCATTAAAGATATCCATAAAACAGGGGGCATCCTCCGGACTGCTGCAGGGTATCACCAGCATCTACAACTGCGATGGTGTGATCAAGCGCAGTACATCATATTCTACATCATCATCAGTATTGATAATCGATGGACAGATCAACCGTCAGCAGCAGGGTTCATCACCCGGTGATATCCAGCAATCGGATCAGGATATGCAGAACCTCAAGGATGAGATGGATCGCAAGCAGCAGGACGATCAGGGGATGCAGGATGAGCCAGGCAACAGGATTGAAAATAACAGTGAATTTTTCAGGATGAAGGAAGAACCCAGGTCCTGGCCCTACTGGATGCTCATCTTTCTTGTAATTCCGCTGCTAGGGATATACCTATATAAGAGATACTTGAGCAGTAATGAGCTTTTACCTGTCCAACTTTCCCTTCCGGTGCAGGCAAATCCCGGGGAAGAAGCTCTGGCGAAACTGGATCGGGCAGTTGGGATGTTCAACAGCGGTATGCAGAAAGAGGCATACCTGGAGGCATCGGGTGCCCTGAGAACATACTTTAAGGAAATGCTTGGAATCAACGAACTCACAAGCGATGAGATACTCAGGGTTATTAAAGGATCAAAGGATGAGATATATATAGAAGATACAAGGCAGTGTTTCATGCTCTGCGATCTTGTTAAATTTGCAAGATATGAACCAGATCCTGATGATTTTAAAAGGATGATCGAGTATGCAAAAAGGATTATAGTTTGAATTCAGATTCTTGCCCGTCTCATCAGAAGAGCATTGGCGACGACGCTTATGGAGCTTGCGGACATGATCAATGCGGCAAACTCAGGTCTTAGAACTATCCCGTAGGGAACAAGTACGCCTGCTGCTACCGGGATTGCCACAACATTATAACCTGTTGCCCAGAACAGGTTCTGGTTCATCTTGCGCATGATTATATTGCTTAGCCTGATGAGCCTGGAGACATCTCTTGGGTCGTTCTTGATTAGAACAACATCAGCAGATTCAACTGCAACATCTGTGCCGGCGCCGATCGCTATTCCGACATTTGCTTGAACCAGGGCAGGTGCATCGTTTATGCCATCTCCCACCATTGCCGCTCTCTTTCCCTGATCTTGCAGTCCCTTTATTGTATTCGCTTTTTGTTCTGGAAGAACCTCGGCAAAGAAAGTGGTCAGGCCAAGCTCTTTAGCAACGTAGGCTGCTGTCTGTTTATTGTCTCCTGTAAGCATAGCTACTTCCAGATCAAGTTCTTTTAGAGATTTAACTGCTTCTCTAGATTCATCCCTTATCAGATCAGCCATTGCTATTAAGCCCTGTAGCCCCTTATCAGTTGCAACGTAAACAACTGTCTTACCCTGAGAGGAAAGTTTTGAGACCACATCCTGGTGTTCTTCAGTGTTTATCTTCAGGTCCCTCATAAGATTAGCATTGCCTATGTAAACCTCGTTCTCACCAACCGTCGCCTTAGCGCCCTTCCCCGGAATAGCCGTAAACTTCTCAGCTTTTATATCCAGTATGTCTTTTTGCTGTGCTCTTTTTACTATTCCTTTTGCTATAACATGCTCTGAATTGACCTCTATGGCCGCTGCTGTTCTCAGGATTTCTTTTTCAGCCCAGTCCCCTAACCTGATAATGTCTGTAACCCCGAACTCTCCCTTTGTCAGTGTTCCTGTCTTGTCAAATACTACAATGTCGATCTTTTTCGCAATTTCCATTGCTTCAAAATTCTTTATCAGGATCCCGTTATGGGCAGCTATGGTCGTAGATACCGATGTGACGGTTGGGATGGCCAGGCCTAAAGCATGAGGGCAGGTAATGACTATGACCGTGATAGCAAGTGTAAGAGCGAAAAGGCTTCCTGCTCCAATCCCGAACCAGAAAGCGAACGTTCCTCCGCCTACAAAGATCGCTGCAAGAGTCAGGTAGCTGGCTGCTCTGTCTGCCAGTTTCTGAACCTTGGGCTTGGAAGCTATGGTCTCCTCAACAAGCCTGATAATCTGTGCAATCGCTGTTTCTTCACCGGTTTTTGTCACTTGAGCCCGGATAGCGCCTTCAAAATTTATGGTTCCTCCAATAACCTCGCTTCCTTTCTTCTTTTCAACCGGCTTTGATTCACCTGTGATCATAGCTTCATTAATCGATGTTTCGCCCTCTGTCACCACACCATCTATCGGAACCTTCTCACCCGGTCTGACAAGAACAATATCTCCAATTTTTAGATCTGAAGTAGGAACCTCGACAACCCCGCCGTTTTTTATCAGATTGGCAGTGGGCGGGATCAATTTCACAAGCTCTCTTAAGGCTCCTGCCGCGCTCCTCGCTGCCCTCATTTCCATCCAGTGCCCGAAAAGAATGAATGTAGCCAGGGTGCTTATCTCCCAGTAAAAATCAGGCGCTTCGAATACGAAAGTAGCACCCAGACTGTAGAAATACCCTGATAACAATGCAATGCTTACCAGAACGTTCATATCAAGCGTACGCATTCTGAGGGCTTTGACCGAGCCTGTATAGAAAACAGAGCCCGCGTATAAGATCACGATGGAAGCTGTGAGAACAAGCAGGATATCCCAGGCAGGAGATGGCGGCAGAGTGTACCCAAACCATTCCTGGATCGATGGTGACAGGATCAATGTCGGGATAGTGAAGATTGCGGCGATAATAAAGTTCCGCTTCATCTGTGCTTCCATCATAGCATGGTGGTCATGTACAGCCGGCTTCTCCACGGCAGCTCTCATCTCGCGATAGGGTCTTGCCTCGTGTTCCATATGTTCCATATGCTCAGTTTTAGCCTCAGGTTCCATACGGGCAGTTTGACCCTCTTCGCAGCGCACCATGCATCTTTTTAACTCATCTATTATATCCCTGGCATTGACCATGCCCTTATGAGCTTTAACCATCAGTATGTTGTTCACAGGATCAAAATTAGAGTCAACAACGTGCTCAACAGACTTCGCTATGTCCTCTACCTTACAGGAGCACTCTGGACGTATGTAATCGCGAACTTCCAGCCTTATCGTTTCGTATTGATTTTTCATAGTGAACCCCTGCAGAAGACATCAGCGTATTTATGCTGATATACAATTATAGAACTCCTCTCCATTATATAATTTTTCTTTAGTTCTATTTTTAAGGATGCAATCCCTGATCCGGAGCAAAGCGATGCTGGACTGCAGATTCTTACATATATTAATACGATGGGAACGACAAATACTTCATGAGCGGAGTGAGTTAATATGATTAAGGCGATCAAGACAGGCGAAGAAAGAGAGATTAAAGGTGTATCTAGATTCACTGAAAACGGGAATCCATTCGTGCTGCCACCTGTAATCTATACAGATTATATTAAAAAGAATACAGAAGTTACAAAGGAGAATATAGAAGCTCTCAGAGATTATCTCAAATTCTTAAAAGTGTTTGAAAAAACGCAGATTGAGAGACCGGAGCCGGCATGGGCAACAAAAAATAGCATACGAATAGATCTGCATACATTGAAACTGAGGGATTTCTCCCGTGGAGGGAACGGTATCTATACGCTTATAATACCGCCTTACGCGGGTCATGCTTCAGCAATAGTTGACTTTAACACAAAACAGAGCCTGGTTGAAACGCTTATTGGGAATGGGATTAAAAACGTATGTTCTATAGACTGGAAGAGCGCAACCGAGGAGATTAAATATTACAACATAAACAACTATCTGAGTGAGCTGGATATCTGTGTTGATGAATTAGGCGGGCGCGTCAATCTCGCAGGAATGTGCCAGGGTGGATGGCTGGGTGCTATGTATGCTGCAAGGTTCCCGGATAAGGTAAACACACTCATTCTTGGTGGTGCTCCTATAGATACCGATGCTGGAGATGGTACAATAATAGAGTATGCGCACAGGTTTCCCATGGAATTCTTTGAGGGGCTTGTGGCGATAGGAGGAGGAGTTCTGAAGGGCGATTTCATGCTTGATGGCTTCAAAAGCCTTCACCCGAATGAACAGTACATCGGTAAGTACGTGGCGCTCTACGAACGCATCAATAACCCGGCATATGTTAAGAGGTTTGAGATTTTTGAGAGATGGTATGAATATACCATTGATCTTCCAGGAAAGTGGTATCTTCAGGTAGTTAAAGAGCTTTTTAAGGAGAACAGGTTTTTCAAAGGGGAGTTTATTGGACTTGGGAAGAAGTTGAGCCTGGGTGATATAAAGTGTCCTGTATACCTGCTGGGTGGAGAAAGAGATGACATAACTCCGAAAGAACAGGTCTTCAATGCTGAAAAACATCTCGGGACTGATAAATCCGAGATTGTAAAGGATACAGCCAACGGCGGTCACATCGGATTATTTATGGGTTTAAAGCCCCTCGGGGAGAACTGGCCAAAGATTGTTAAGTGGATAAAGGCGCATTCAACCGGGTAAGTTATGCCAGGAAGAATGTTAAGCGAGGCTGAAGGATATGGTCTGCTGAAGAGACATGACATTCCGGTTCCAGAGTATAAGATTGTAAATAATGCAGATGAGGCTGTAAGGATTGCAGAAAAAATGGGCTACCCTGTTGTGGCAAAAATAGTCTCTTTGCAGGTTGTTCATAAAAGTGATGCAGGCGGTGTTGTAACCGGGATAAAAAATAAGGATGAGGTGAAAAACGCATTTGAAACGATAATCCAGAATGTGAAGAAAAACGTTCCTGACGCTGACATAACCGGAATAATCATTGAAAAGGAGATGCCCTCTGGATTGGAGCTGATAATAGGTGGAAAAACCGATCCATCCTTCGGGAAGGTCATTACTTTTGGGCTTGGTGGTAAACTTGTCGAAATTATGAGGGATGTATCATTAAAGGTACTTCCTATCGGGGAAGACGAGATAGAGAAGATGATACGGGAAATAAAGGGATACATTTTAATAAAAGGTTATAGAGGTGAGCCACCCAGGGATGAGAAGGTGCTGACTGAAATTATTGGTAAAGTATCTGAACTATTCTATGAGAGTAACAAACTGGTTGAATTTGATATCAATCCATTGATATTATACGAAAAAGGGGCATGCGCTGTTGATGCAAGAATTTATGAAGGTGATGAGGTGACTGAGCCCGGGGAAAAAATTGAAAAGGAAGTCCAGGCAGGGATTTTTTACCCCGGATCTATTGCCGCTGCTGGTGCCTCTTCTGATCCCAAAAAGATCGGATATGCAGTCTTCAGGAACCTGCTGGATTTTCCGGGTAGATTATATCCTGTAAACCCAAAAAGAAAAGAGATACTCGGGCGCGAAGCATATCCATCCCTGATAGCCATTCCTGACAGTGTTGATCTTGCAATTATAACAGTCCCAGCACCAGTCGTCCCGGAAGTTATAGAAGAGGCAGGTAAAAAAGGTGTAAAACTGGCTGTTGTTATATCCGCAGGCTTTAAGGAAACAGGCGAAGAGGGGAGAATCCTTGAAGATAAGGTTTTACAGATCGCACGAAAATATGGCATCCGTATGGTTGGTCCGAACTGCCTTGGAATAATCCTGCCGCATAAAAGGATCAATGCCACGTTTGACCCTGCATCTCCAAGACCCGGCCGCCTTGCATTTATATCACAAAGCGGCGCTACTATTACCACAGCAGTGGACTGGAGCCTGCAGGAAGATATAGATATAGGTTTTTCTGCGATTATAAGTGTAGGCAATCAGGCAGATCTGGGCTTTGATGAATTCCTCAAATTTGCAAGAGACGATGCTGATACAAAAGCTATAATACTTTACATCGAGGAGATCAAGAACGGCAGGGCATTCATGAGAGCTGTCAGGGAAGTAACATGGAATAAACCTGTTATAGCGATTAAGAGCCTATCCGATAAATAGAAGAACCCCAGAGTTAGATTAGAATAGGGGAGTATTTACGGA
>NZ_JMIY01000001.1:87050-109720 GCF_000685155.1 Candidatus Methanoperedens nitratireducens | reverse complement strand
ATTCATTTTGCATGTGCTTGGATAACATTCAGAGCAGCAGGACTTTTCGGATAGGCTCTAAATCCGGGTCATCAAAGATAGGTCAGAGAGCAGCATCATCCCATACCGGATCTCTTGCCGGAAGCTTCGAGGTGTATATGGCTGCATTTAATCAGGCCGGAGTCATTGCTGCCGAGTCCCTGAAGGAGGCATTTCAGGTCGGTGCGCTGCTGGCTTCTGAAGGCCATCCCAGGGGAAACAGAGCAATCATCATAACTAACGCCGGAGGCTTTTCAGTTCTCGCTTCAGATTATGCACAGAGGTACGGAATTGATGTGGTGGAACTTCCGGAAGAATTGCTGGGTGAGCTGAATTCCTTTCTGACACCAGAGTGGGGCCATGGAAACCCGATGGATCTGGTTGGAGATGCAGGGGCAGACAGATATGCCCGTGTATTTGATGTAATGATCCGGAACCAGGATATATGGGATATTGCGTTCGTTGTTGCAGCCCCTTCTGCTGTTCTAGAGTCAAGGCACCTTGCTCAGGAGATTGTAAGGTTTTCGAATTATACTCATAAAATGATAGTCGGATGCCTGCTTGGAAGTGACAGCATGAGGGGCGGCGTGCATGTCCTGAGAGGGGCTTCCATACCAAATTTCTCTGAGCTTCAAGAAGCTTTCAGGATTGTTGGAATGCACTGGGTGTGTAAAAAAATTTATGGTGGGGATTTGTAAGAGCCAGGGGTACGGAATATGGTTTAAACATCCACCATTATTGAATTCCCCTCTACTTTAACAGGGTATGTTTCTATATTGTAAGTCTTAATCTTTGACTGAAGCATGCTAATATACTGAATAGTTCTCATCAGGTCTTCCGGGATAGGTTCATCTCCAGAATAGGTGGGAACAGGACCGCTTAATGCCTCACCTGTAGTTATATCGAATTGTGAGTAGTGCATGGGGCAGGTTAAAATATAGCCCTCCAGGGTTCCCATTTCCAGGGGAGAATTCATGTGACCGCATCTTCTGCTGACCGCGTATATTTTTCCATCGTAGTTGCATAGGACGATCTCTTTTCCTTTTACTTCATATGCTTTCATCCCCCCGGGCGCTATTTCATCCAGTTTTGCCACTTCAACGAACATTTTAACCTCTTTTGAGCATAGCAGCGGGTATTTCAGTAACAGGTATCTGTCTGAGCCCAACTGTGTCGGTAACATCTTTATGCACGTATAACAAACACCAGCAGCATTTCATATAATCAAACTGTGCCCTGTGAAAAGGTATGCAGGGGCAAACCAGTTTCATTCTCCCTTCCCTGTCCGCCGGGAGTCCCTGGCACGGGCAGTAAGAAATGCCGTTTTTTTGCTCTAAATAAACTTCCTGCTCTAATAAAAAATCAACCAGTTCCTCATCAGGACTGAATTTATACCCTAACGGATCTACTGCCCTCTCGAACATGTATCTTAGTGCCCTTTTTCTTGATTCTACGTTCATAATGGGATATTCCTCTCTTATATCTTCACAAATATTTTACCATCCGACGATTTCCACTCATAAACCGGTAGTTTAATTTCCCTGGCATCTAAAAACTCACCTGTCCTGATATCAAATCTCCAGTCATGGCACGGACATTTGATTATATAGTCTTTTAAAGTACCCCCTGCTAATGCACATGCCATATGCGCGCATTTGCTTGAGACAGCATAGATCTTCCCGGCTTTTTTAATGAGAAGAACCGGCAATCCTTTCGGGAATACCATATTCACATGATTTTCCTGCAATTCATTCTCTTCAATTGTAAAAACCCATGAAGGTTCATACTTCATTTTTCCACCCCAATATTCCTGCTCCAAAGATACAGACGATATTAATCGGTTTATTTTCCATTTTATCTCACTCATCTCCCGGTTCTGTTAAGTTATGTCGATATAATAATTATGTCTTTATCTTCAAGACAACCTTACCCCGCGGATGTCCCTTTTGCTGGTATTCAAGCGCTTCTCCTGCCTGTTCCAGAGAAAAAGTTTTATCAACATGCACTCTGATAGCGCGTTTATCAACGAGTTCAGCCAGTTTAGATAATCTTTCACTGGTCACTTGCGTGAGCTGTCCTATAGCCTTCACCCCGTATCGCTCCATGAGTTCAGAACGGGGCTGCTCTAACATAGAAACGATTATGCCGCCTCTCTTGAGTACCTTGAAAGATTTTAAGTACGTCTCTCCGCCCACTGTATCATAGACTGCGTCATAACCATGCAACATATTTTCGAAGGACTGATTTTTGTAATCTATAGCCTCATCCGCTCCCAGTTCTTTAACGTATGGTATATCTCTCGCACTCACTGTTGTCGCCACATATGCTCCCAGGTGCTTGGCAACCTGGATGGCGACCGATCCTATACCGCCCGCGCCGCCGTGTATAAGGATCTTTTCGCCCCTGGAAAGACCTATATGATCAACAAGTGCCTGCCAGGCGCTTACCCCTGTAAGCGGCAGTGCTGCTGCTTCAACATGACTGGTGTTCTTTGGTTTATGTGCCGTGGATTTTGCATCTGCTAAAGCGAATTCGGCAAATGATCCTGATCCGCCACTTAAGATGCTAGCATATCCGTAAACCTCATCGCCTATTTTGAAACCCAAAACGCCTTCTCCCACTTCCTCTACAACACCTGAAAAATCCCCACCCAGCGTTGCAGGGAACTGCAATGGCACCATTTGCTTCATATACCCTTCGCGGATTTTCCAGTCGACAGGATTAACACTGGCTGCATGCACCTCGACGAGAAGGTGCCCCAGGGACAAAGTGGGTTTTGGTGCGTTTTTATTAATCTTGACAACTTCACTACCACCGTACTTATTGATTTGTGCGGTTTTCATATTTATTACCTCCTTCTTCAGCGGGTTTTCTAACATAGAGTATTTAACTGATTTAGTTCAAACCCCTCAAGACCGCATACACTTTCTCTATGAAATATACTTTGTATCATAGGACTTATAACTTTTCAGAGCCTCTGTTGCTCAGAAATATTTAAAGTACAAACAACGCATATTAAAACAAGGGGAGTAAATTATGGTAACTGGTAGAGACAATGGAGATATACGCATTGCTATAGCATGTCAGGGCGGTGGGAGTCATACAGCTTTTACTGCAGGTAATGATTGGATAAGGCTCGGATATCTTCCGGGTGATAAGTTCAAGAGTATCAAGCTGAGATTCATTCAAATGCTTTACGAGCTGGATAGAGGAACAAAGATGGATCGCAATCCATCATTTATAAATGAAATGATGAGTTATGGTGAAGATGAGGCCAGAAAATTACTGATGGAGCTGATGTAGGCTCAGATCACGCAGGGCAGGTACATCCCATAATGAAGTGGCTTCTTGAACAGCATTAACGATGGCTTGAGCTGATGCTTCTGCTGCAAAGGATCCAATGGCATTTACATTAGCGATTTGCCCTTTGCCTGTTGATAGAGCAAAAATGGTATCGCCATCGAACATTGTATGTGCAGGACGGACAGCACGCGCCAGGCCGTCGTGAGCCATCTGGGCTACTTTATTGGCATCTCCTCTCGTTAATTCTGCATTGGTTACTATAACACCGATCACTGTATTGCTTACAACCCCGGTAAAGCTATGGGGCATCTTTGATAACATTTGCAGAGTATTCGCGAACGTCCCTTCTGGTAATTTAAGGGCACCTGCCAGAATTTTCCCTGATGCAGGGTTGACCACATCACCAAAGCAATTGACTGCGAAAAGTGCGCCAACTAACAGGTCTGGCACAAGCTCAATAACTGCTGTGCCTAGCCCGCCTTTCATGCGTCCTGCCATGCCAAGGATACCTCCAACAGTTGCCCCGGTCCCGGCTCCGACCGTGCCTGCCCGGGATGAGAAATCTTCAGTAGCAGCATCGCAGGCAGCATAACCCATCGCAGCATCGGGACGTATATCTGCTCGCCCTATCCTCAGATCGAATAGCGCCGCAGCAGGGACAATCGGAACACGCATCACACCCGTATCAAGACCAATGTGACGCTCCTCCAGCCAGTGCATCACCCCATCCGCTGCAGCCAGCCCAAAGGCGCTGCCACCCGTCAATAATACCGCATGTACCTGTTCAACCAGATGTATAGGGCGCAAGGAATCAGTCTGGCGTGTACTTGGCGCGCCACCCCTCTGATCTACGCCACAGATAGCTCCCTCCTGGATCAATACTACTGTGCAGCCTGTCGCAGCCTCAAAATCCTGAGCGTGCCCGACTCTTACACCAGGAATCTCTTTACATTTATTCATTTATGAGTTATCTTTACTTACAAAGCTCACAAAATGTAAGATCAGGGAGGGAATTATAGCCCCAGTAATTCTGAATATTTCTCAGGGTTATATCCAATAACTACATTACCATTGATTTTTACGAACGGGAAAGCAGAACCACCATATTTGGACATCTCCTCCAGTATCTTCTCCTGTTCTTTCTCATCTGCCAGGTCGTAATCTATATATTCAAATGGAATGTTCCTGTCCGTGAAGAATTTCTTTGTTCTCCGGCACCACGGACATGTACTGAGTGCATACATAGATACTTTCACCATTTTATCACTCCCACATTCCTATAGAGGTATATGTGCAATAAAGTTTATGGTCTGCTGGATCTCCATGCTCCAAGTCCACATGCATAAAATCTTTGAAAATGATCCTATATTTACGTACATTGCCAACTACTGGCAAGGGCGGAGTAGTTCACAATTTCTTAAACATATCTTTGCTACAAACACCGCACGAAGGACATACCCAGTCATCTGGCAGATCTTCAAGAGCAGTCCCGGGTTTTATCTGCGGAGGGTCCCCGACCTCGGTATCGTATATATAATTACAAACTGTACATAGATATTTTGCCATTTCTTCACCTCTTCAAGCAATAAAAGCACTTCCCATATTCATCAGAACTCCCTATAGCTAATTATTTTTAATAAATCAAAAAGCTATCGTATTTACAAATTAAAAAGGATCGGTATTAATTTCTTTACAATTTCAACCACATCCCTATTAAGAGATAAGGAGTATAACAATTGCTGTGAGTTATTATGGCAATAGACCCTGTATGTAAAATGACAGTCGAAGAGGCAAGCGCACAGCATAAAACTACATATCAAGAGGAAACATATTACTTCTGTTCAGCAGCGTGCAAGAATGCCTTTGAGGCTAACCCGGATAAATATCTGAAAGAAAAACCATGGTGGAAATTCTGGTAGCTCAATGAAAGGAGCATTGGGGAATACTCGATGAACGATTATTTAAGCGGGTTAATATGAAAAAGATCGCAGGTGTACTGCTACTTCTCATGATTACTTCTATCCCTTCTACTCCTGGAGCATACTCTGGTAATTCTACAACACTAGCCGATAATAACACATATTTCACTAGGATTTATGTTGATGGTGCGAGCGCAGATTCCAGAGGTTATAAGCTTCTTCTGAGATCAAGCGAGCGCCATGCAGGTATTCATTTCCAGCCCTATATTATAAATGTAAATTTCATCCTTATGGATGGAGATAAGGTTGTTTATTCTGATACAAAAAGGCAGATACCTGTTGGGGAGAGTGCAGGCGGTTCTACAGAAATCTCCCATTCATGGCAGATTGCACTGGAAGAGGGCAAGAACTATACGGCTCGGGCAGAAGTCTACTTATATGATAAGGGAAAGGCGGAATATCTTACCACAGTCACAGCGGATTTTACTGCAATAGTGGACGCAGCTATCGCGGATATTTATGGTGACAGCATCGGTGCCAGTGCTACCGTGAGGGGAGAATCCATGGTTCCGCTTGATGCAAAAATAATTTTCACGCTAAAACAGGATGGCAGGGTACTGGAAATAAGGGAAACGAAAGCGCCATTTATTATGTCCAATGATAAAGAAAAGACAGTGGACGTGCTGTGGAATAAAAGCCTCCAGCCAGGCACATATATCATAAGCTCTGAACTGCAGGGTAAGGAAGTAATTACCAGATACGATAAAGCCATAACCGTCGAAAAAACCAGAATCACCGAGCCTGCTGCAACGCCTGCACCGGCTGCACCAGGATTCCCGGTTTATGCTGCCCTGGCTGTTCTGCTGGCGGTAATTCTGGTGCGCAGGGATAAAAGATGAAGTTATCGGAATTAAAAGCAGCTCTTTTCTATGCGAGGCGTGATATTGTAAAGAATAAAAAAGTCTTTATCTTTATCACAGCAGCCATCATATTCGCTACCGCCAACATCATTATAGTGAACGGGTTCATGGACGGAATAGCGAATGACCTCGTAAGCAATTCCATAGAGACTTCCATCGGTCATTTGAATATATATCCAGGAGAGGATGATAGATTTATCGAAGGGGTTGGCTTTAAGGAAAAGAAGCTTTCATCTATGGATGAGGTTGTTGCTTTCTCATCCAGATTGTATGCCTCAGGCACATTATCTTTCCGCGATAAAGCTACTGCTGTGAACATAATTGCCCTCGATGCAACAAATGAAAAGAGGGTTACAAATCTACTTGAAAAACTTGATAGAGGCAACACTCTGGAGGCAAATGACAGGGATATCCTTATCTCTTTTCGCCTTGCTGAGGATATGGGCGCTGATGCGGGGGATGATGTGCAGGTGGTGTTTGAGAATGGTGCTTCTCAAACATACAGGATTAAAGGGATTACACATACTGGCAGCTACGAACTGGATGTTAATACCGTTTTCATGGCAAAAGCAGAGGCAAACAGCCGGCTTGGTTTTGATGATAAGGCATCCATAATTCTTGTGAAACTCACAGATAAAGATATTGCCGGTGAAAAAAAACAGGTCATGATGGATGAGCTTGGAGTGTTCAAGGTTAAGACCTGGTGGGAAGAGGTAGAGCATATAGTCAAATCCGCAGGGGCATGGTCTGAGTTCTCGAATATTGTCAGTGCAGTAGGCTTGGTAGCATCAGCAATTTCGGTCGGGGTAGTTATACACATAAATGTAGTTCATAAACGCAGGCAGATAGGCATAATGAAGGCTATAGGTGCCAGTAACTCCTTTATATTTACTGTATTCATCTTCGAGGCAGGGCTTTTCGGTATCATAGGCGTGGTGGGTGGCGATCTGCTTGGCTACTATGGTACGAGATACTTTGAAACTCACCCTTTCTGGGAGCCGATAACAAGAACCTGGTTCAGGGCAAGGTTTTACCCCTATCTCCTGTATAATGCATCCATTGTATCCTTTGGCATTACTATACTTGCAGGAATATATCCTGCCATAAAAGCTAGAAGAATAAACATCATAAAAGCAATATGGGGATGAGGAATGGGACTGAAATCCGACCTTGAGACGGCGCTCTTCTTTGCAAAAAAAGATACAGGAAAGAATATTCGGGTTTTTGCTCTCATTATCCTGGCCATTGCCTTTGCCACTGCTAATATCATTATCATAAACGGCTTCATGGACGGCTTTTCTAACTCTCTGGTAGATGCGACTCTGGATATTTCATCAGGGCATGTCAACATATATCCAAAAGAGAATGATAGATACATTGAAGGACTGGGGATAAAGGAACTTAAACTGGATGGAATGGAGAACGTGGCTGCCTACTCATCCCGTCTGTATTCCAGCGGAACGCTATCTTATAATGAAAAAACCAAAACAATCAAAATTGTAGCTCTTGACCCTGAGCGAGAGCAGGGCGTAACTAAGATTCTTGAAAAAATCGAGGAGGGTGAAGGACTTACAAAAGAGAATGAAATTCTCATATCCTACAGGCTTGCCGAGGACCTGAGTGCCAGGGCTGGTGGAGAGGCAACTCTGGTATTTGAAAACGGCGTGTCGAAAACATACAGGATAAAAGGAATAATTCGAACAGGTGCAACCGATCTGGATGCGAACGGCGTTATAATGTACATGAACGAGGCAAACAATGCTCTGGGCCTGAGCGGGAAAGCTTCGATAATAATGGTTAAACTCTCAAAGCGAGAACTGGCAGAAGAATATCGCGATATCCTGAAAAAAGAGCTTGAGGTATCCAAAATCAAGGTATGGAGGGAGGAGATAGAGTCAATCACAGGATTTATGAACACAGTAAAGAAAATAACCGACACAGTTATAGCGGTAGGATTGTTTGCTGCAGCCGTATCTGTAGGCATCATTATCTATGTGAATGTTATCCACAGGCGCAGGCAGATAGGCATAATGAAAGCTATTGGCATGAAAAGCTCTCTGATATTCACAGTATACCTGATGGAAGCGCTGTTGCTCGCAGGCATAGGGGTGGCAGCAGGTGATGCCCTGGGTTACATCGGCACCAAATATCTTGAAACCAGACCCTTCTATTGCCCGATAATCAAGGAATATATCAGCGCAAAGTTCTATACCTATTTGCTATACGATGCTTCAATAGTCTCTACTGCGGTCGTTGTACTTGCAGGTATGTACCCTGCGCTCATGGCAAGCAGAACGAACATCATAAAAGCAATATGGGGAACATAAATGAAGATAATAGAAACAAGAGAATTAAAGAAAACATATACGCTCGGGAAAGTTGAAGTAAATGCCCTCAATGGCGTTAATGCATTGGTGGAAGAAGGAGAATTCGTTGCAATCATGGGTCCTTCAGGGAGCGGCAAAAGCACGTTTCTTAATATGGTAGGTATGCTGGATGTTCCCACAAGCGGTGAAATTTATCTGAATGGCACAGAGATTACAAAAATGGAAGAACATGCGCGTGTTGAATATCGGCTGAGGAATATAGGCTTCGTTTTCCAGTTCTTTAACCTGTTCATGGAACTCACTGCCATAGAAAATGTCATGTTCCCCATGATGCTTTCAGGCCATCCTTTTTACAAAGAGAGAGCTGAGGAACTTCTTGAAAGCGTGGGATTAAAATCGAGAATAAACCACCTGCCATCCGAGCTTTCAGGAGGAGAGCAGCAGCGTGTAACCATCGCCAGGGCGCTTGCAAATCAGCCAAAGCTGTTGTTGACGGATGAACCTACAGCAAACCTGGATACTAAGGCCACGCATGAGATCATGGAACTGTTTAGAAGATTGAATGAGGAGAAGCATCAGACCATAATTATGGTGACACATAATCCTGAACTCGGGGCAAAAACGGACAGGATTATACATTTCAGGGATGGGAAAGTGGTGAAATAAAATGAAAGTAAAGATAAACTATGACTACAGCCAGCAGGCATTGCTGGGAAAGGAGGATGAGGTAGAAGTAGCAGAAAATACCACGCTTGGAGAACTTCTCGCCCAGATTGATGCAAGGATCATAGAAATTGGAGAGA
This sequence comes from Candidatus Methanoperedens nitratireducens, assembly GCF_000685155.1. Classification (GTDB taxonomy): domain Archaea; phylum Halobacteriota; class Methanosarcinia; order Methanosarcinales; family Methanoperedenaceae; genus Methanoperedens; species Methanoperedens nitratireducens. The sequence continues at coordinate 100,430 of NZ_JMIY01000001.1, read as the reverse complement.
AGAAAAATATCGATGTATCCGGCCTTTACATGTTAAGAAACGAAGAGCTGGGCTGCATCGTAGCGATCAATAAAAAACCGCCTGAGAATTTATTGAAGTATAAGCTTCAGAACGGGGACGAGATCGATATCGTATTTGGATTCTGCGGAGGATAAGCATGACTGAGAGATGCATATACTGCGGCATGGAAATTGAGGATAAAGGTGTAGTGAGAAAAATCGACGGAGAAGAAATTAAGTTTTGCAGCCAGCACTGTGCAGTCATGTTTGAAGGGCTTGAGAAAAAGGGAAGGATGAAAGCTGCGATCATGGGTGAGCGGGCTGAAATAATATCCAGGCTGGAAGAAGAAAGAGGGACTAAAGTCATAACATTGATTCACAGAAGGGAGCCGTGGGAGGATAAAGACGAGAGGTACATCTCCATTGAGGATACAGAGCATGTCTTGATGAGGATAAGACAGACGCCCGGAGACAAAGACGTGGATTTGATCCTGCACACTCCCGGCGGACTCGTGCTGGCTGCTGAGATGATAGCCATGGCTGTGAAAAACCATCCTGCAAAGGTCTCTGTTATTGTTCCCTTTTACGCAATGTCAGGCGGCACGCTCATTGCTCTTGCAGCGGATGAGATTATTATGGAGAAGGACAGCGTTCTCGGACCTGTTGATCCGCAGTTAGGAGGTGTGCCAGCAGGCGCCTTAATCTCATTGCTTGGGAAAAAGCCACCGGAGAGCATCTCGGATGACAATATCATGCTTTCAGAAGAAGCCAGGAAAGGCATATTGAGAGTACAGAAACTGGTAGAGTGGCTGCTGAGAGATAAGATGGAAAAAGAGAAAGCAAAAAAACTGGCTGAATTTTTAACAGGAGGGTATACGACCCACGATACGCCCATAGTTTTCGAGGTTGCAAAGGGATTTGATTTGAACGTCAAGCAGGGTATTCCTGAGAGAGTATATGAACTGTTCAGGACATTTGAGTTCGGCGCATGCTCCAGGCCGCAGTATGCGAGATATTAACTTCAGGCTTGCAGCAACAATAAAGTGCCTCTTTATAAGATTAAACGAACTTTACGCCAAGGTCTGATAGACCATTTCTGATAGCCATATTTATCAGAAACGGTGTCAGGGATTCGATCATGCGGGATTCACTTAAAGGACCACCATCCAGCGGTCTTACGCTACGTATCTCCCGCGTCAGGTTCATTACCACCTGCTTCGCATCCGTATCATCGCCACAGATTACAACATCGCCTTCTATATCTAAATCAAGGTTGCATAACTTTCGATAGGATAGGTTATGGTAGGCTGATATCACTTTTACCTCTGGAATAAGGTGCTGGATATGAAGGGCAGCACAACCCTCATCTGGAGGCGTGTACTCAAACCATTTGTTCTTTTTCATGGGCACAACTAAGGAAATAACAATCTGGTTTTTTAGAACGGGGCGCAGGCATTCAATAAGCCCTAATGCCGCCTCATAGGGGACAGAGAGTACGGCAACATCAGCTCTCTCCACAGCTTCTTTATTACTGGCTCCGTCAATAAGGCATTCTATGCCGCGGTCCGTAAGCTGGCAGGAATAGCCGCATGCAGCATCTTTTGCCTTATCTACATCCCGCGAGCCGATATAGATCTCGTGGCGCGATGCCCACCTGCAGGCTAATCCTTCACCGATTCTGCCTGTACCGCCTAAAATAGCTATTTTCATAGAGCTATATTTCAACCAATTTATTTCTTTAGGGCTTCTTTACTATATATCGAATTAAGCACAGGAGGAGTGGCACTTACAGGTTCCTCTGGAGATTTTCTTTAATTTTCTAATCTTCAACGTTTTCACCTCGCTTGTATAAATTATATCTATTTCTTAATTGCTTTTTGGTTTAAGTATGCAAACTTTGTCTGTAGTTTTCTTAAAATATTTTAACCAAAACTTCTTAAAAAGAAAAATCCATATAAAAAGGATAAAGACGCATCCTAAAAGCAGAGCAGTTAAAGCAACAGGTGCAGATGCATGGAAAAATATGAAGTCATAATCATTGGCGCTGGTCCGGCTGGACTCAGGGCTGCCAGGATCTTGGCTGAAGCAGGAAAAGATGTTCTCGTATTGGAGAGAAACAGGGTTATCGGACCTACAGTATGTGCCGGGGGTTTGACTCTTAAGAATTTTGATTTTATTCCAAAAAGTATAGTTGATAAAACTTTTAACCACATGGCTTTGCATACGGCAAAAGGAACATACGATGTGGATCTGGGCAGTCATCCACTATACACAGTTGACAGGGGAAAACTCGGGCAGTGGATGTCAAAAGAGGCGCAAAAGGCTGGAGCAAAGATCAGGACGGCATGCCGTGTCAGTGAAATAAAAGAAGATCATGTTCTTGTAAATGGCAAAGAAATCGGATATGATCATCTTGTAGGTGCAAATGGTTCTAACTCGACAGTCCGGAAATTCTTGAATATACCCGTTAAAAAAACGCTAACTGCAGTCCAGTATATTAGCAAAACCCCAAGACAGGACCTTGAGATATTCTTAGAAGACTTTAAAAATGTTATTAAGTACGACTGGATATTTCCACATAGTGGCTTTACTTCTATAGGAATGGGAGGATGGACTAATAACGCAGCAATGCTCAGGCGCAGTCTTGATAAGTTATGCGATAAGCTCTCCATCGAGAAAACAAAGTTCGAAGCTGCACATATTAACTTTGATTATAGAGGATTTGCTTTTGGGAACAGGTTTTTAGCCGGTGATGCGGCTGGCTTTGCATCAGGACTGACTGGCGAGGGAATCTATCCGGCTATTTTATCAGGAGAAGAGGTTGCAAGAGGAATACTGAACAAAAATTACGAGTATCATGGAATAAAACATCTTTTAAAAATGAAAAGCAGCCAGGAAAAACTTCTGCGCATCTTAAGTATAAATTGGTACATCCCTTATATTATTTTTAATAATTTCGTTCCTCTTCTCTTGAAGAGAAGGAATTTATGCATTATGATCAACAATAAATACAGTATAGTGTAGAAAATATGGGGGATGTAATATATAATATATAAGATTCATAGATGCAGCATCACTCTTTATCATATACCTTCATAAGTTATACTGGAGCCAATTGTCACATTTTTATATTTGAAAAAAAATTTGCTGTTTTTTTATACCAAGTAAAAAATTAGTAAGCGTCATTTGACTTTTTAAAGCAAAAACCGATTAAGGGATAAGCATCTACTATTAACATGTTGAAATCAGGAGGTGAATAAGAGTCTATCTGAAAAATTAAAACCACAGAGAGCACAGAGAACACAGAGATGTGTTTAAAAAATCTCCGTGCCCTCTGTGTCCTCTGTAGTTCATTCGGAAATATACTACTGATTGATTTTCGGATAGGTTCTAAGCCTGCACTCGAAAAAATACGCCTTGCATCAATATACAAACTGGTTATAGAGTTAACATGACAACAGAAAAAACGCTAAAAAAGATATTAAATGATTTAAAAAATGCCAGAGGTATTGAAGCATTATTTATAGTACGCAGGGACGGTCTGCTTTTTATAACAGTTGGCAGCGCGATATTGACTCTGGTGTTTCTTCCAGCTCTGGTATATGCCGTTGATGGCAACATATCTTATGACGCAAATGCCTCCAATGCTACCGATTCCCCAACTGAACATACTCACCCGGATACAACTACAAACTCCTCAAATTTATCTATACACGCTCATGCAGATATAAATCTGTCTGCTGCCTTTCTAATGAACAGCAGTGCGGAGAAAATAAAAGTTAACATTGAGGATTTCGGTAAAAATAATCCTTTAACTGCTTTTCCTCCTGGTTTATCTATCAGATTTTTTAAAATAAATGCCCAGAACATATCTTACGAATCCATCACTATTAATGTAGCCTACTGCGAAATGGATATAAAAGGCACAGATGAGGAAGATCTTGCCATTTTCAGGTATGAAGCCAGTAGTTCAACATGGATAATGCTGCCCACGGAAGTGAACAAAGAGGATAATACTTTGAGAGCATCTTCAAACTTCTTATCCCTATTCGCAGTTTCCTCCCATCCTGAAAATAATGCTACTCATACCCATGATACATCTCAAACGGATAGCAGCGATTCCCATAGCTGCACTGACATGGGCGACAGGTCTCTATCTGCTTCTCTCACTTTACCTGGAGAGGGTGAAATCACTCTTGAGATAGAAAGCGAAAATAGCTCCGATTCTTCATTACCTGGAGATCCAATCAAATTTTTCAGGATAGGTGCCAGGAACTTATCTTATAGCAGGGTGGACATAGAACTGGTTTACAGCGATGCAGTATTAAATGGGGTGAATGAGAGTAACCTTTCAATCTCCCATTACACTAATTCAGCATGGGTAATGCTTCCCACAGAAATACATGAAGACGAAAATACATTAAAGGCTTCTGTAGAATCCCTGTCTTTATTTGCAATGTCTACTGTTTCAGGAATGGGCACAGGCATGAGTATGGGTGCGATATCCAACTGTCTGCGATGCCACGGGAGCAGCAGCACAGTATCAGGTGAGGGCATGATGGGAGGCATTCCGAAAGTAAATGAAAACATGATGAATCTGAGCATTCATTCGAACCTGAATAATGCAAGCTCTAACCTGAATCAGGCATGCTGGGCATGTCATTCCAACTCTACCACACCTCCGACCATACACCCTCCGATGCACAAGCCATCAGCTCTTACCTGTTATGATTGCCATGTAAATGGCATAGACAAATTCAACCCACCGAGAACAATCGAGCATACCCTGCACGCAGCCAATATCATCGTGAACGCTTCATGCCAGCTCTGCCACGGTAAATCACAGATGGTTAACCTTGACGGGAAGACTCTGAATTCAACAATTTCTCATTACGGCAAGAACAGAACTGACATGCTGGATTTAAACAAAACAAATACCAACTGCTCGTACTGTCACCAGAACCCGGTTTCTGAGTTTTCAGATGTTTTCAATAAGACCTCAAGAACCAACATAACGCACAATGGTGGTCTTAGCTGCTCCTCATGCCACGGCATAAGCAGGATACATGATTCAACCCCTGTTAATATGCGGGGTTATAGTTTATCCAATTGCGTACAGTGTCACGGTTCTGGTGGCTTTGCCCTGAATAAAGTAAGCGAATCACTCATCAACCAGAGTATTCATGCAAACCTGAACAATGCAAGCTCTAACCTGGATCAGGCATGCTGGACATGTCATTCGAATACAGTTACAGCACCTGAGAATCATCCGGACATTACTAAACTGCCCAGCTCATGCTCTAAATGCCACATCGATGGGGCTCTTAATTTGATACAAAAACAAAAAGGTATCCAGGCAGTGCATATATCTTCGCATAGCCCGGAAAGCCAGAAGATAAGGACTCCTGCCTGTACTCTCTGCCATAGCAACGATGTCCTTGCCTCAGGGAAAACAATAAATTCCACAGTCTCTCATTACTCCATGTACCCGAAAGTGGATACCAGGGATTGTGTAAGCTGCCATCAGAACAAAGAGATCGGAAAAAAGTGGGGAGAGCCACCTGACCCAAGAGAAAACATTCGTCTCTCGAACATAGAGAAGAAGCTGGTCTCAGACGATATCTGGAGAATTAATCAGAATTACAGCATAGCTGTCGGTGAAGTAGATAAAGAAGGTCAGTCAGCCTGGCTTGAACTATATTATAATGGAGTCTTGATACAGAAAGAGCTGGTTCCTGAAGGCGGAAGTTTCAAGTATGACACAAAACTGGTGCAGGGAGGAGACAATAAGACCATAATCGATCTCAGGATGGATGGCATTTTCTATGGCGGTACTGTTAGCTTAATAACATTTAGCGGGCTTGTGCCAGAGCATACACATACCGAGACGAGCAGCGTGCAGTGCTATGCCTGCCATGTTAAAGAATACAGGTCTGACAGGCCGGAGGGACAGAGGTATTTTGTACTTAAAAAAGAGGACCAGAGTGTTACCTTAAACCAGCTGGATATTGATTTTACAAGCTCTGAAAGGAAAACATTGTATTCCAACAATTCATGGGATCTCGGCAGCGGTTATAAACTCTCTGTAAAGGATTTCAGCCTGAATCGCGAGTATGTATGGCTTGTACTTACACAAAACGACATTATAGTTAAAGATGATTTTATCAAAGAAGGAGAATATTTTACATATAATACAACACTGAACGGCGTAGATATCACAATGCTTCGCCTGAAAATCGCCAGCTTGTTCGTAAAAGGATGAACAATAATGGAAGAAATGAAAAAATATCTGCTTTTTATTGTTCTTGCTATCCAGATGATTAATTTATCATCTGCCACTAACGATACTAATCCTGATATAATAGTTGTTATTGAAGATGCACGCCACATTTCAAACGAGACTATTGTAATTGGATATAATGAGGCTATTAGCAACTATACAGGCTCCGAACTGAGTTCTGGTCAGGATGTACTGGTCGGTAGTGCTCCCGGAACGTTTCATGAGCCTGTTCTAATCAATGGTAGTTTTGGTCCGGATTGTATAAGCTGCCACCGCCCTGGAGGAATTGCACCAAAGCAGATCGATATTGAAGCATTTAAAAAGAGCGTTCATGCAAACCTCAATAACAGAACAAACAGCACAGTGGCGGCAGAACCTCTAAATAAAGCATGCTGGGCATGTCACGGCAACGGCAGCAAGCCGCCGGGTCATCCTGAAGAATACAAGTCTCCAAAATCATGCGCTTTATGTCATTCATTTGGTATTGCTTACAATGCCACTCTAGTAAGTGGGCACACGAAGGCGGGAATAAATCTAACCATAAAAACAGGCTGTGAGACATGCCATGGCAATGTTGTTGTTAAAGAAGGAGTAAACAATACGAGGGCTAACGTTTCACATTATGGTGGAAAGGTAACATACAACTCGACAGATTGTCTCTCATGCCATGGAAACTTAACTAATGCCACAAAATGGGGAAACACACCCCAGGTATATTCCCACACCAGGAATGGTTCGTGTACAGACTGCCACGGCGCTGGAGAGGTCAAAACGCTCCACGATGCAAACCTGACATTTCCTGCTGAAAGAACATGCATAAAGTGCCATACTTCAGAGAACGCTGTACAAATATACGGGGCAGCAGCAATCATTCGCACTCATTACCCGGACGCGCCTGAGGGTAAGGCAGATACAACTCTTGTAAATACCAGTTTTACATGCTCGCTGTGCCATAACGTGACTAACACCACACTCCATAATAGTTCTCTTAGTAAAAATCTCTTATATGAGAACAATATTTCACAGAATAATGCTTCACAGAATAATGCTTCACAGAGCCTCTGCTATCAATGTCATGGTGTCGGAGGAAGTTTTCCCTATAAACCTGATATTCAGATTCCGCGCCTTATCCACGGCAACCAGAGTGAGCACGTTGCAGAGGGAATGAGGATAAACTGCGAGACATGCCATGATTCCAATAGATTGAGCAGGTTCCACAAACCTTCAGCCGCATGGGATAGACCTGTTGGAAGAGTAGTAGATAGTACAGGCGCCCAGTGTACAGACTGCCATAATACTCACATAAAACAGACGATCCCGAATGTTACCTGCTCAACATGCCACATCGGTTATTATGCTTCTCACTACAGTGGTATGGTAGTAGAAAAGATTAACAAGACTCTCACCTGCGGTACCTGCCATAATGAGATAAAAAATGAGTTCCACAACCTGACAGGACCTGATAGAAACTTTTTAGAACCCGTAATAAAAACAAATGGTACAGGAATTTTATCATGCGATTCATGCCACAATGCTACAGGAAAAGAGAAATTTCATTACAGCGAATTCCCGACAGGAAGCATCCAGTCGCCTGGCTGGTATAACTGGAGCAACGGCAGTAGAGTAAATAACTGCTCAGACTGCCATGTGAAATATGGCGGAGAAGCCCCATTTAACGCCACCAATCTGACCAATCCTCTGCACAGAGCGGCGACCAACTGCACCCTCTGCCATGGCGGGGACACTCCCATAGCCCTGCATGTGCTCCAGAAATCAAACACAGTGCCATATGTCAGAGATATAATTCTGATCCCCCAGAAGACTTATGCAGGTGAAAGGGTTTCCCTGAGTGTTCTGGCAGTCTCAGGGTGGGATGCGAATATCACGAAAGTAGAGTACTTTATCGATATGGTAGAAGAGGGTGGAAAGGGCATCAATATGACTCTGGGAAAAGAGCTTGCCGGGGGTCAGGTAAGGGAAGCTTTTGCAGATATGGATACTTCTGACCTGAAGGAGGGCACGCATATAATTTCTGTACATGCACAGGATTCAAAAGGCATATGGGGGGATGTGAAGCCAGCACCTCTCGTAATAGTTAAAAAGACAAACCCCTGGTTCATATTCAAACACTGGGAATTCATATTTTTAATTATGGGTATATTGATATTAATTTACGTATTTAAAAAATTAAGTAATCTATTATGGATATTGGAAATACACTTTTATTGACAGCACTCTTCTCTGCCGTAGCTTCAGTATTGCTGTGTAAACGTAACAATTATTATTTCTTATGGATGCTTCGCTGGACGTTTTTCTCTCTTTCATTAGCAGTTTTGCTTCTGGTTTACTACTTTATCTCAAAGGACTTCAGTATAAATTATGTATATATGTATGGCGGGAACCAGCCCCTTGTATACAATATAGCTGCATTCTGGACAGGAAAGGAGGGAATACACTTATTACTGGCATGGGCTACCATGCTGTGTATTTTATTTTTCCAAACAAAAAACAAAGAAAATCATGGATTTGCACTGAAAACACTACGTATAGTCTTGATAATTGAGATTTTATTACTGATAATCACTCTCGCCGATTCGCCTTTTAAACCGATAATGGGGGTATTTAATACAGATGCCTTATCAGGGAACGGGTTAAGTCCTAAATTTATTAGCCCCTGGTTTTTGGTACACCCGCCCCTGCTGGTTATGGCATATGCGGCAAGTATAATCCTCTTTGCCGCAGCAATGGTATATCTGCACTCAGGGGAAAAAGAATGGGTCAGGACGGCAAGGTCGTGGGGGAGATTCTCCTGGCTCATGTTATCCCTTGGAATGGCGACAGGGGGATTATGGGCATATGAGATCATCGAATGGAACGGATTCTGGCGGTGGGATCCCGTTCAATCAGGCGCCCTTGCTGTCTGGCTTGTCCTGACTGCTGCTTTGCATGCGATTGTAAGGCACGGACATAATAGTCTGGAGTATAAAACAACTGCCCCTCTGTTAGCAGCATCGGTATTTATTCTGAACATCTACGTAATGTTCTTTACTCGAATAGAGGTACGTGGCTCGAAGCACAACTTTATAGGAAGTGCTGTGTGGCCCGTTTTGCTCGTAGGGGTATTTCTGGCGATAATCGCAGTGTTATTTTTGATTTTAAAGAGAAAGCGATCTGATTCAGGTGGAGCTATCCAGAATCTGAAGCCTGCATCGCTTAATTCAATGCGCAGTTCATTCCATGCTACCATTCTACTGTTATGTATGCTGGCGTTCGTACCTGTCTGGAGCATACTCCACTCGTTGACTTCCGAAGAAATTGGTGAATTTATCCCGATCCCTGAAGAGGTATATAACCTCTGGAGTTTTCCCATAATTCTAATGCTGACACTGTTGACGGTCTACTGCATGCTCCAGGGGGTAGTAAAGAGAAAAGATCTTATCAGTGTAATGCTTGCATCGATTTTTATCGGAATAGTGACAGCATTTTTGCCAGAAACGCAAACGCCTACCCTGCTCAGTTATACCTCGGAATTCTATCAGCAATCAACGCTTCTTGTGCAGTCTATTGGATCTGCTCCTATGTTCTCTTATGTATCTGTATCTCTTTTTGCTATCATAGGGACAATGTTCAGATTTTTATACGGCAAAAATCGATTCTCATATAATAATATAGGTATAGGATTGATCCATGCAGGATTTATCCTAATAGTGCTTGGTGCAGTTGCATCCACATCTTTCAGTAAAGAAGGTTCACTCGATTATGCTCTTAAAGAATTAAATATCTTACAGAATATAGACCTTACATGGAGTGCTGAGATAACAGATTACAGCATCATGGATATCGGGGATGGATGGGAACGAACATTGAATCTGAGTATATATAAAAACGGAGAATCCCATGGTTCAGGCACACTAAGCCTGGCAAAAAGCGATGGATCTGGTTATTTCCATAAAGTCCTTCTCCACAGGACATTATTCACAGATATCCTGATACATTTTGCTTCAGATACGCCGGGTCAGTCAGTGATTAAGCTTAACGTAAAGGTTGTTCCTCTGGTAAATCTTCTCTGGGGAGGAGTTCTTTTAATGATTTGTGGAATTATTTTTCTGGTAAAACCAAATTTATCCTCAAAAACAGGCTAATTTTTTCATTATTTAAATCAAAAACCACATAAATAAAGGCCGATATTAATTTTTTGGACTTATAATCAGGTATCTGTATAACAGCTCAAATAGAGTACCTGATTTAAGAGTTATTTGCGGGAGAATATGGAGGCAACCAGATGAAGAGAAGAATAATACTTGCATTGCTGCTGTTAACAGTAGCAGTTTTTGTAATGTTATCTGAAGCTTCGGCGTCTAAAAATTATCAACCAATGGGCGCCGCGATGAATCATATTGATATGGACAATCAACTTATCCCGGATGGAGCGACAATCCAGCTTGAGGCAAAGCCCTTTGTAAAAAGTATTAATGGCAGCGATGTTATTATGTATGGCTACAACGGCCAGATCCCTGGACCCATGATAAAGGTCAGGCAGGGCAGCAGCATCTACGTTAATTTCACAAATAACCTTGATATAGAGACTACTGTCCACTGGCACGGGTTGAGGCTGGAGAACAGGTTCGACGGAGTTCCCGTTGTTACGCAAGAACCTATCAAGCCAGGAGAAAGCTTTCTCTATAAGTTAGATTTCCCAGATGAGGGCATCTACTGGTATCATCCTCACATAAGAGACGATATAGGTCAGGAGATGGGATTATACGGGAATATGCTTGTTGAACCTGTCAATCACATGAGCGGTTCGGTGAATAAAGAGGCGGCTCTATTTCTCGATGATATCAAAGTTGTAAATGGCGATATCTACCCATTTAACAGAAATTACGCTGATTTCACGCTGACAGGACGATTCGGGAATATCATGCTGATCAATGGAGAGGCGGATTATCAACTGAACGTGAGGAAGGGTGAAGTGGTGCGCTTTTATCTCACTGATTCTGCAAACACAAGAACATTTAATTTCTCAATTGAAAACACAAGGATGAAATTAATCGGGGGAGACTCAGGAAGATATGAAAAAGAAACTTTTGTGGACTCTGTCGTACTCAGCGTCGGAGAGCGGTACATTGTAGACGTTCTCTTTGATAAGTCCGGCACGTTTCGGATTCTCAATAACATTCCGGAAGAGAATAACACAGTGACGACATACGTACTTGGCACAGTAAATGTCTCAGATGAGGCATCTTTCAGTATGAGGTCAAAAAGTACGAGGTCAAAAGGCTTCTCGATACTTAAGAAAAATTACGATGTGATCAGCGATATAGCACCGTTCAAAAAATATCGTTTCACAGAGCCGGATTATAAGCTTGATCTCACTGTTGATATCCTCGACGAAGAGCTGGCGAAGCAACTTGAAAAAATGACGATGGATGTTGAGCCAATAGAGTGGGACGAGGATGAGGATATGGCTATGATGAACAGCATGTCAACAAGCGAGAATGTGAAGTGGATGATAAAGGACAATGCCACCGGGAAGGAGAACCCCGGCTACCAGGTAAAGGTCGGCGACATAAAGAAGATCAGGATATTCAACGATCCGGAATCGATGCATCCCATGCAGCATCCCATACACCTGCACGGACAGCGCTTCCTTGTTCTGACAACGGATGGGAAATACAATGGTAATTTAGTATGGAAAGATACAGTCCTCGTGCCTGCTGGAAGCACCATAGATATTCTCGTTGAATTTACTAACCCGGAAGAATGGTTGATGCACTGCCATATACCAGAACACGCAGAGGCAGGCATGATTGCATCCTTTACTGTTAGTTAACAGTAGAGCGAGACCTTCAACTTGAGGTTTTGTCTCATGGATTCTAAATGAGTCTTAGGTTTAAGCCCTCATCAGCATCCATCTCTCCCCCGCTCACCTGCAGCTATATAGACAAAGCCCATATAGAGCTCGGTCATGGAGGTATTCCTGAGATACTTATTAATGGATTCCCACGGGTGGCGCTCTGCCAGTTCAATGGTCACGCCAAATGGTCGGGTTAAGAAGACCAATAATGGTGCTAACCACGAGCCCCGGCCTGAGGACATTTTCAGGTCAAGTACAACCCAGCGCTTTCCTGGCTTTAAAGCCCGGCACCCATTCTGGATGACCTTATCATACTCCGCAACCAGCGTAAGGGCAAAAGTAGAGATGACCCCATCAATGCCCTCAGGGAATTTGTATGACGCTGCATCGTTCAGCACAAGCTCGACATTTGCCCATCCTTTTTCCTCTACCCTTTTTCGAGCCTGGGCCAGCATGGCGTCCGTAAGATCAACGCCGATGATTTTTCCATCAGGTCCTATTGCCTGCTGCAGTAGCGAGAAGTTCAGGCCTGTGCCGCAGCCGATCTCCACGACTGTATCTCCACGCTGCAGATTGAGCGCATCGACGGCTTTTTTTCTATATGCCCCTATCCACAGGTTTGCGATGATGTCGTAGTGCTTGGCTCGTTTTCTGTAGATGTTAATAATATCCTCGCGGGTTGGAATCGTCATAGTATGCTCCCTTTAATACTTATAACACCTGCATTATTAAAAAACCAATCTTTTGAAAACAGAGTTCGCAGATGCGGGCGCTTAAGTCAGATCGCGCAGCATGAAATTTGCGCTTGTCTGACAGATCTCGCTGCAGTCCAGCAGCAGACGAATATGATCTTGACTTGCGTGCCTGCCGCCCATCTTTAGACAGTACAGACTACTTATACATTTCGTATCACTGAAAAAGGCTTCCTACCGCTCTTTTTTAAGTCCTTTAAATGCAAGTACCCTATACCTTTACACACTGGTTCGATATCGGTAGTACGATGCATTATGGGCAATATTTTTAATGCATCAATTTCATACATATGTACTACAATAGGAGAATAGCTGATGGATCAGATCATGAGGGCTAACGAGTGCGTGACCGGGGAAAAGATTCCCATGATGAAACGCTGATAATGGAATTGCTGCTGCGCCCAACATGAGGTTGATGATTTATCTATTCAACCTTAATTTGACAGTTTAAAAATCTTAGTTGTCGAGAAAGTCTACTATTTTAGCAGGAAA
>NZ_JMIY01000001.1:39748-86950 GCF_000685155.1 Candidatus Methanoperedens nitratireducens | reverse complement strand
ATACGTCATAAATAACAAACATGCTGAGGACAATACTATTATTTAACTGTCAAAGTCAGGATTCAATTGCAATAATACCGTGCCTTATGTATGAGCAATAATTTTTATACATTGGTCTCATCTATATATTATAGAGATTCGGCCGAGTGAAAATATGGTCAGTAACCGAGGCTCATTTGATAAGAAACTCAGGATTTATCTTGTAGGGTTTGCCCTCCTTCTATTCTCCATAATTGTTATCGGTCTTTTTATTTTTCTGACAAATCCTGCTCAAGCTGCTGGATTTACACTCTCTTATATTGCAGGCTTATCGATGATATTCCTGCCCTGCACCCTGCCTTTGGCTTTTATCATAGTGCCTATTGCCATGAACGAGAGCCCGAAGAAAGGCATGGTAATGGCGCTGTTATTTGGTGCAGGCATGATGATTACTTTCAGTATATACGGGGTTGCCTTTGCCTCTATAGGCGAGATAACAGGCTTGTTAACGGCAAACGTGATTGCTGGCATCCTGGGCGGAGGAATGGCGTATATTTTCGGTCTCTCTGAAGTGGGTCTGATAAAGATGAAAATCCCTGGTATAGAGACTGCTCTACCTGCTTTTATTCAAAGGCAGGGTGATTATCTTAAAGTGTTCCTTCTCGGGCTTTTGCTTGCTAATGTTGGTGTAGGCTGTCCAAATCCAGCTTTTTATGTTCTCCTGGCATATATCATAGGCACTGCGGATATTTCTACAGGCTGGTCTATTATGGCAGTTCACGGTATAGGCAGGGCTACACCGCTCATATTTCTGGTAATACTGGGAATTCTTGGAATCAATGCAACACAGAGTATTACTAAAAGAATCGGTTCAGTAAGAAAAGTAACAGGGTGGGGGCTGATATTTGTGGGTGCGATTCTGTTCACGATTACCGGGCTGTTCAGGGACTGGTATGAAGAGAGCGCGCTGCATGAGGCATGGAATCATGTACTCATAACATTATCCGGCGGCAGGATAGGCGAAGCCGAAGAATTAAGCATGGAAAAAAGCATAATCCTTGAGGCAGTCCCTCAGTGGCTCGGTCCTTATGTTCTCATTCTTTTACTAGCTATACCAGTAATATGGTATTTCTATAAAAAACAGAAAAAAGGCACAGAGAAAGAAGATACAGAGAAAGAGGTGATGTAATGGCAACTGACCCTGTATGCGGGATGGAAGTGGATGAAAAGAAGGCAGCATCAAAGGAGTATAAGGGTAAGAAATATTATTTCTGCTCTCCCACATGCCAGTGGGCATTTGAGATGAATCCACAGCAGTTCGTTAAGGAGTAAGAGGATGGTTACTGTTCAGATACTTACTACTCCATCATGCACCAGTTGTGCTATCGTTGAGCGTATGCTTGATAAAATGGGTATTAAATATGAATTGATAGATATCACGAAAAACCCTGAGGTATTACAGAAATACCCGATAATGGCTGCCCCGGGTGTTGTCATAAATGGCAAGCTTGAATTCGTAGGAGTGCCAAAGGAACAGGAATTAGCTAAAAAGGTAAGAACATGAAGAAAAACCGCATGTTCTTGCCTTTTTCTAGTTACAGAGCCTTCAATCTTCTCGAATAAAATTCCCATGCCATGTATGATACCATACCTGCCCTGAGTACCCATTTACATCCAGCATACCATACATTTTATCGTCCTTTTTAACATCAAAATGATAGTAGCCATAGAATACTCCACCATCTTCTGTTTTCGTGCCCGGAAGCCGTGAATCCAGAAACTGCTGGGCATATACTCTCGCCTGCTCCTCTGTTATGGGCATAGCGCCTGCCTGAAGCCCCATCATATATTTTGTGTTCCACATCATATTAGGACCCATTTCTGGAAACATATTACCAGTATACTTATCTATGAGCATTTGAAATGCCTTTACTCCTGTGCTTTTCTCCTTGTACTCAACATAGAAGTTGAATTCCCATTCTTCCAGATCAGCGAGCTCAAGATCAGGATTATTCTGGGAAGCCAGATACCTATTTGCAATATCCTCAGCCTGCTCCAGAGTGATTAAGCTTCCATCGGGATTATATGGGACGCCGCCGCTTATGAGCATGTTCCCGCCCATCATCTGCATCATGCCGCCCATCATACCACCCATCATTCCGCCGCCCATCATGCCAGACCAAAAGCCATCTCCGCCCATCATATTCCGGGGCGAATATCCAGGTGGATAACGAAGGTAACCGGAACTAAGGACTAATCCAGTGACGCCTACAATAATCAGTACAACAGCTAAAGTAGCAAGCGTTCTCTTTTCCATAACTTACCTCCCGGTTTAATTCGGTCATTACCTTGCTGCAGCATCAACCACTTTTTTAAGTTTGCTCTCAACCTGCTCTGCGATCGGTAAAAGCTTTGGATTGCCAACTTTTCCAAGCTGCACAGTAGGTAAGACTGCACTGATGAATGTTTTACCACCTTGAACATAAACGACTACATTGCAAGGAAGCAAAACCCCGATATCGCGCTCAGCAGTTAGAGCCTGATACGCCAATGGAGGATTGCATGCTCCAAGGATTATATAATCATCGAAATCGACATCCAATTTTGTCTTAAGAGTTTGCCTGACATCTATTTCTGTGAGAACCCCGAAACCTTCTTTTTTCAGCTCATCCTTTACTTTTGTAACTGCATCTGCATAACTCAAAGTAACTGGTTTTTTGTAGTTGTACATTTTAAATTACCTCCGTCCATAGCCCATACCATAACCGTCCATCATTCCGAATTGTATAGTTTACCTCCATAACAATGATGATGTTTTTCTATAAAAAGATAGGTATATCAATCATTCTTTATTCTGTGAAGTTTCTTCTTAGATGAAGAATGAGATTGAACTCGAATTCTCTCAGTAAATCTGGAATTGTGTGAACGTCAGTTATCTTCATATAACGCTTTGTTTATAAAATTGTTATAAGCAATATTAATTATCTATCAGGGCAATTAAAAAAACAATGCTTGAGCGGAAAAGACAGTTTATCAGGGACGCATTAAGACCCCTGGCAAAAATGTTTATTGCTGTAAACCCGAACACTTTAACGATCTTCGGCCTATTAATAAGTCTTATATCCGCTGTCTTCTTTGCGAGGAGGGAGGTTTTTATAGCCGGGATCCTTCTTCTCTTAAGTGGGTTTTTTGATATCCTTGATGGGGCTGTAGCACGGGAGAACAACAGGATAACACGCTTTGGGGGTTTCCTGGATTCTGTTTGTGACAGGTTTGCTGATACTGCGGTTATACTGGGAGCAATGTACGGCGGTCTGACAACTATTTCTCCTTTTCCAGGATGGTCTGTTGGTGCTATGGCGATAGTCGGGTCATTAATGGTCAGCTACACAAGGGCACGCGCTGAGGCTGCAGGCGCGAGTGCGGCAGTAGGTATTGGTGAGAGGGCAGTAAGAATGGCGATAATCATAATTGGTGCTTTTCTGAATATGGTTAACTGGGCTATTCTGCTGGTAGCTGTTATATCCTTTATTACTGTTTTCCAGAGGATTGCATTTGTCAGAAAGGTTCTTAAATAACAAATCTTAAATTACATAAAGATTAATAATAAAGGGGTATTAGAAGGAAAAATTAATGGCTAAAATTCGTATTGCGATTGCAGGTGTTGGTAATTGTGCCTCATCACTGGTTCAGGGGCTTGAATACTATAAAGGAATTAAAAAATCTGATGACCTTGTCCCGGGATTAATGCATAACTCCGTAGGCGGCTATCTGGTCTCGGATATAGAACCCGTGGCCGCATTTGATATCGACAGGAGAAAGGTGGGAACTGATCTATCCAGAGCTATTTTTTCAGAGCCGAATTGTACAAAGAAGTTCTCGGAAGTTCCCGAGATGGGAGTTGAAGTAATAAAAGGACAGGTTATTGATGGTGTGGCTCCCCATATGCAGGATAATTTCCAGGTCGATGATAGGCAAAAATCAGTAGATGTGGCCGCTGTCTTAAAAGAATCAAAAGCAGACGTATTAATAAACTACCTGCCTGTGGGCTCTGAGAAGGCGGTGAGATGGTATGCAGAGCAGGCCCTTGAGGCGGGATGTGCATTTATAAACTGCATCCCGGTCTTTATTGCATCTGACAGCCAGTGGGCAGAGAGATTCAGGAATGCAGGACTGCCTGTGATCGGAGATGATATAAAAAGTCTTGTTGGAGCAACTATCGTTCACCGCACTTTAACCCAGATGATCGTCGATCGGGGTGCTAAAATAGATAGCACATATCAATTAAACATAGGCGGCAATACCGATTTTAGAAATATGACAGACCTATCGAGGCTGTCATCCAAAAAAATCTCTAAAACCGAATCAGTTGCATCGCAGATACCTTACGAGACATATGTCTATGCAGGTCCAAATGGGTGCATTGATTGCTTAAGCGATAACAAGGTATGCTATCTCAAGATCGATTTTAAGCTCTTTGGCAATGTCCCTGCCTGTATAGACCTGAAACTCTCGGTAGAGGACAGTCCAAACAGTGCAGGCGTTGTTGTTGACGCTGTCCGTATCGCAAAGATAGCACTGGATAGAGGCATAGGCGGACCCATACCACATGCATCAGCATATTTCATGAAGCATCCGCCTGAACAGATGCGTGAATCGGATGCGAGAGCGCAGCTTGAGGAGTTTATAAGAGATTAGCGGCTTTTTCAGGCGTGGAGAGGTTCAACCTACAACCCTCATTTTCGATACCCTGATCGTCGGGGTAATCACATTCCCGATTCTCCTTACATCCTTGCCTGCACCATCTATACCCCGAAGTATATCAAAGATATTACCTGATATCATCATCGATTTTACAGGCGAGGCAATCTCTCCGTTCTTAATTAAAAATGAGTTCCGTGCTTCAACTGAGAAGTCGCCTGAGATAGGGTTTGCAGTGTGTGCTCCTATAATCGTATTGACAATCACGCCATCTCCGGTCTCTGCAACAATATCGGATGATGGGTGTTGTACTACCAGATTTCGAATGCTTATTGAGGGTGTGGAGGTAAAAGATGCCCTCATCGCATTACCTGTGCTTTCTCTTTTCTCCTTTCCTGCTGTATAGCAATCGTAAAGGAAGGACTGAAGCATACCATTCTTCACTACCTCAACTCTTTTTGATGGCGTTCCTTCATCATCAGATGATGCTGTCCCTATACCTGCTGGAAGCGTACCGTCATCAATTAAGGATAGATCATCTGCAGCGATCTTCTTACCCATTTTTCCAATAAGGGATGAGCGCCCTTTCTGTACATTATCAGAGTTTAGCGATGCCAGCAGTGTATTTTCAAGGATATCGGCAAAAGCCATAGGCTCAAGAAGTACGGCTGTATCCTGTGTCTGTGCACGTACACCATCTCTGGATCTTGAAGCAAGAAGTGCTGCCTTCTCTCCTATCTTATAGAAATCAATATCCAGTTTCCTTGATAGATCAAACTCTGAGGCAGTCGATAGATCAGAATCCTTTGTGATTGTATCGATAGAAGCACTGATAGCAGTATCCTGGTCTTTTATCTCCACGCCATGCGAGTTAAGGATAAGTGAAGTTGAGCTTGAGCATAAGAAGTGCCCTGATGTCGGCACAACAGAGGGTATTGCCATTGCCCCTTTAATCATACGGGCAGTATAATCAATACATGACTCGATCTCAATGTCTGCGATCCTCTTATCAAAGATATCTCTAACAACCGCAGGTTTATCTTTTTTTGGAAGCCCGGACCACTCCGGGTCACCGCTTCTAATTCTTGCTGATTTTACAGCAAGAATAGATGCCTCCTCCACACGTAATGGATTATTGGTGCTTGCGAAACCCACAGCACCGTTAACAATTGCCCTGATTCCAATACCGGAGACCAGGCTCTCTTTTGCCATATCAATAGTATCCCGATGGATATCAACGATTATAGATCTGCCACTGACGCAGAAAATCTCTGCTTCATCTGCACCTGTCTGTTCTGTAAGATCAAGAGCCCTGTATGCAAGTTCGAAAATATCCATAGATATCACTAATCGTGATGCTCTCTTTAGCCATAAGGTTTGTCTCTAGATTCACGGGGTGAATCTCTTAATATTCCTAATCATCGAATCCACAAGTGAAGGGACATCTATCTGCTTCTCAGCATCGATCACTTCCTGCGGTTTTGCTGCAGTAGAAGGGTATTCCGGTACTGCCATGCAGCAGGTCGCAGGTCTTGTTGAGGGCTCAAACGTGCCTATCTTTCTTGCAATATCAGTGATCTCAAGTTTATCAAGCCCGATGAGAGGATGATAGATCGGATGTTCCATGCCGTGCATTGATGCAAGCATGTTCTGCGAGGTCTGGGATGCGACCTGTCCAAGTGAGGAACCTGTGATTATGCCGTGCGCCCCCTCAAGCTTTAATACCTCTCCCGCGATCCTGTACATCATCCGCCTGCATAATATGCAGTTAAGCCTGTTATCGCAGTTGCTCAGGAAAGCCAGGAGGTTGTCGCCATGTGGCGCCTCATATATGGTGAATTTTTTCTGCGGCGCCCACCTCTGGAGCACATCAATGCACTGCATCGCCCTCTCACGCGTGGTATCATCTGAAAAGGGAGAGTTATTAAGATACAGTGGTATTATCTCGCAGCCCCGCTTCATCATCAGCCAGGCAGCCACAGGGGAATCTATACCGCCTGATATAAGCGCTATCATCCTGCCCTGTGTTCCCATCGGCAGCCCGCCCACACCCTTTATCGATCCTGTGAAAACATATGCCTTATCCTGCCTCAGCTCTACAAAGATCTCAAGATCAGGGTTGTCGAGGTCTACCCTGATATTCTTATTAACCTTCTCAAATACAGCATCTCCGCAGGCGATGGCTATATCACGCGATGTAAACTCGTGGTTCCCGGCCCTGCGCGCCCTTATTGCAAAGGATTGATCTTCCCTGATGGTATCTGCCACTTCTGCACTGAGTTCTGCCGCAGCTTCAAGTGTTGGGTCGCAGGTATATGCAGGGCTTGCTGAAACAACGCCAAAGACCTTTGATGCGCTCTTCAGGGCATCAGGGTCATCAGAATGGATGAAGATCCTTCCCATCTCCCGGCTTATGTCAGAATATGAGCTGCCATCAGCATTGAGCATTGCCTTAATGTTCTTTATCAGTATTTGCTCGTACCTTGCCCTGACCCTCTTGCTCTTCAGGGCGAGTTCGTCGTATCTGACTAAAATTACGTTAGGGTTTTTCAATATTTCTTCACCTTTTTTTATTAATTTTGAATTGCAGAATAGCCCTCAGTTCAACTGTATCCCTGTTATGCTCGATATATTATTCTCCTGCATGGCAACGCCTATCGTTCTTTTAGCAGCCTCAATCATGGGCTTTCGCAGTGAAACTACAATGAACTGGGCTCTGCCAGCGGATTTCTGTATGCGCTTTGCTACCCTCTCTGCATTCACGCCATCAAGGAACATATCGATCTCATCAAAAGCATAAAAAGGGGCTGGCCTGTGCTGCTGGATAGCGAAAAGGAGTGATAGTGCTGTCAGGCTTTTCTCTCCGCCTGACATGGCCTCAAGCCGCTGCAGGGTCTTCTCAGATGGCTGTGCCTTTATGGTCATCCCGCCTGAGAAAGGGTCAGAAGGGCTCTCAAGGAAAAGTTCGCCGCTTCCGTCTGATAGCTCAGCGAAGATCTGTTTAAAATGCTCATTCACCCCGTTAAAGGCGCTCATAAACGTATCTTTCTTCATCTCCTCGCATTTATTGATTCGAACCATTAGTTCTTCTCTTTCGTGAAACAGAATATCGCGCCGTGATTTTAGATCTTTTTGCCTTTTCTCAACCTCACTGTATTCGTCAATCGCCCTCATGTTAACCGGCTCAAGCTTATCCATAGCCCGCGCAAGGGCTGAGATCCGTGAAGCTATGGATTCAGAAGATGGCACCTCCTCATCTCGGTTAAGGCCGCGATCCGCTATCTCATTATCCAGGGCGATCATCTGCTCTGTCAGTGCATCCTTTGTGGAATAAAGGGCGAGCAGGCTTCTCTCCATATCGCCAACCAGCCTTTGAATCTCTTCAAGCCCCTCTTTGATAATACCGTGATCTTTTTGGACCTGCGCCCGTTTATTCTGAAGCTCAAGTAACTCTCCGCCAAGCTCTTTTTCTCTCATGTTCTTAACCTTCAGGTCTGCTTCAAGCGTCTTGATCTGCTCACGCAATGCATTTATCTTTTCACGGTGCCCCTCTTTCTTTTTATCAAATTCAGACAGCCGCTCTTTTGTATCATCTATTCTCGCCTGGGCATATTTCCGATCAAGCACTATGGCATTGATCCCGGCCTCTATATCCCGCAGTCTCCCTTCCAGCCGGTCGATCTCCTCCTCTATCTTTGAGGCTTTTTTGCCAAGAAGAGGAACCTCTGAGCCACTCAAAAGCTCTTCGATCTTTTCTATGTCCTCCAGAAGCGTGCTAATCTCTTCATCCTTTGCCCGTTTATCCTCTTCTATGCCATCCATCCTCTTCTTTATCTCGATACTGGCATCTTCTATTTCCGTGATCTGTGTTTTTCTTGTTTCTATTAATTCGGTTAACCGCGTGCCGCGGCTCTTGATCTCAGCCATCTGCATCTGCAGTCTGGTGATCTCGTTATCAAAACCTGCAGACTCAGATTTGATCTGCGCCAGGTGATCTTCCAGCTTCTCAAGTTTATTCACAGCAGATCTGCGCCTGCCCTCGTATTCTGCTATCTTCTCTGCGATTTTTTTAAGATTATCCTCTTCTCCGCTTGCAAATGAGAGCTTCGATCTTATCGAACCACCGGTCATTGCGCCTGCTTTCTCGATGAGTTCACCCTCCAGCGTTACAAGCCTCTTGCTGCCCATAAGCCGCCTTGCTGTATTCAGGTTATCCAGCACAAGGGTATCCCTGAAAATATACCAGAACGCTGTGCTGAACTTTTTGTCATAATCAACCAGATTGATCGCATAATTGATTATACCTTCTCTATCCATCTTCGAAAGTGAAGGCATTGACTCCATTTTGTTAAGAGGTAAAAAAGTCACTCTGCCAAGGCGCCGCTCCTTCAGGTAATTGATCGCCCTTGCAGCATCCTCGTCATTATCCACCACGACAGACTGCATCCGTGCCCCTGCCGCTATCTCAAGGGCAACAGAGTATTTTTTATCTACTTTTCCAAGCTCTGCTATCGTCCCGTATATACCTGGCAGTTCCCTGTTCTTTTTTGCGCGAAGGATGGATTCAACAGGCTGGCTGTAGCTAATCTCAGCCGCAGCTTTGATAAGAGCCTCCGATCTTGCGTACTCCTGCTGGAATACCCGAAGGGAGCTCTCAAGGTCAGCTATCACGCTTTTCATCTGAGCCCTGTTTTTCTCAATATCTACGGTATCCCCAACAAGCTCCTGCTTCTTTACCGCAATCTCTTCTATCTGCGCTCTGGCATTGCTGGCATCAAGATCTGCCGACTCTATCTTTGATATCGAGTCCTTGATCTCAAGCTCAATATCCCGCGCCTCTGAGGACTTTCGCCTTATTGCATCAAGCAAACGGTCCCCTTCACGCATGAGCTCGTTCTTTTCATTCTTCAGGGTCTCAAGTCTCTGCTTGGATTCTGCAAGTTTATCCCGCGTTCCTGCAAATTCTGCATCTATTTCTGCGATCTTGCTCCTTACCATAAGAAGCTGTGTTTTTCTGTCATCAAGCTCACTTGAGATAGTATCTTTCCTCAGGTTCTCTTCACCCAGCTTATCACTGAGCTGTGCTACTTTTGCCTGAGTACTATCAATATCAAGGAAGGCTTTTCTTCTCTGTGATTCGATATCATTAATCTCATTCTCTGCAAGCTCGATGGTACTGTTACAGCGGGAGATCTCGCCTTTGATTGCCTCGATCTCTTTTTTTATGGCTATCTGCTCACCTTCGCCTTTCTGGATGATCAATGAATTCAGATCCGAGAGTTTATCTTCGACTCTCTTTAGTTCCTGCTGGCGCTCATCAGCCTGTTTTATAAGTTCTTCCTTTCTGGTCTCTCTATCCTTAATTTCATGTGTAATTTTATCCAGTTCGTTCTTTGCATCTTTTAGCCTTGCAAGCAGGATATACCCTTCATATTTTCTCCTCTCATCCCGCAGTGACTGGTATTTCAAAGCCTGGTCTCGCTCTTGCTTAAGTTTAGTAAGCTGCTCATCCACCTCTGCCAGGATAATATCAACTCTCTCTATCCTGTCACGGACAACATCAAGCTCGGAGATAGCCTGTTCTTTTTTCTCATCGAATTCAGCCACCCCTGCGATCTCATCGATTATCTTCCGTCTCTCGGTAGGCGTCATCTCAATGATGCGGGTAACATCCCCCTGCATGACCACGTTATATCCCTCAGGTGTTATCTTTGCGCGGGATAGATAGTCATGGACATCTGTTAAGCTCACAGGCGTATCATTAAAATAATAATAGCTGTAATACCCTGATTCGGTCTGTCTTACCTTTCTTGTGATCGTGACCTCATCAACGTCTACAGGCATCTCTCTATCCCTATTATCAAAGTGTATGGTCACCTGGGCAAAGTTCTTTCTCCCGCTATCGGCATTGAATATGAGGTCAGTGAGTTTCTCGGCCCTCATAATCCTTGAATTTGAGAGACCGAGCGCGAACAGGATACCGTCTATTATATTGGATTTTCCGCTTCCGTTAGGACCTGAAATAGTCGTGAAATCATCAAAGAAAGGGATTCTTACTTTTTTACCGAACGATTTGAAATTCTGAAGTTCTATCTCTTTGATATGCACTATCTACCTCTGCACTATCTATCTCTTTCTCGGGGTTTCAAATATCTCCACCCCTTCCTTCACTCGCTCACTCCTCCTGACCTGTGGTCTCTTTAATTGTACCTCTTCCTCGCTGTCTGATATGATCGTCCTTTCTTCAGCTTCTATGATCTTCTGTTCTTTTCTCTTATCCTGAGGCGTATAGTTGCTGGCAACAATATATTCGCCTTTTGATTTTGGTGTATCGGGCGACTTTGCCCCCTCCTTTATCGGGATCTTTGTTTCTTCTTTTCCTTTCTTTTTTACCGTAAATTCCTGGATTATTGATTTCTGATCAAGGAGTTCCTTCATGACGCCGTCATAGGCGCTGTTAAGTTCTACAAGCCGCCTCTCAATCCTGTCCATGCGTTTTTCAGCTTCTGCAAACGCATCGGTCTCTGGCTTTTTCTGCTCCAGTATGGAGTTCCTCAGGGATTTGTTCATCTCTATTATCTCATTGATCTTTTCACCGAATTTTACCCTTATTTCATCAAGAGTAGATTCTCTAAGCTTGATCTTATCTGCGAATCGTTTCTCCATTTCAATGAGAATGGATTCCTTCAGCGACTCCTGCATCTTCTCAATCTCCTTATCCCGTGCAGCCAGCTTTTGCTCAAGTCTCTCAATAATAATATCCCTTTCAGTACTCATATGTATCCCTCTTACTCATTCATGACTTTTTGAACAATAGACATATCTTATTAAGTTAAATAATTATGGGGAAAGCCGTCTTCTATCCCTGGGGAACAGTACGACCTCGCGTATGTTCTCAATACCCAGCATTGTCATAATCAGCCTCTCAAGCCCAAGACCCCAGCCTGAGTGTGGCGGCATGCCGTACCGAAACGCCTTGAGATAGAAATCAAAGCCATCGGCATACAGCCCCTGCTCCTCGATCCTGCTGCGCAGCAGTTCATACGAATGGACACGCTGCGCCCCTGAGGACAGCTCCATGCGCGGATGCATCAGGTCAAAAGCCCGGCAGATCTCGGGTTTGTTCTCATAAGGCAATGCATAGAACGGCTTTATCTTTGTAGGCCAGTCAACGATGAAATAGTGCTCACCTATCGTTTTTCCGATTGTGTGCTCAGATTCTGTAGTCAGGTCATCGCCCCACTCTATCTGCTCCCCGCTATCACGTACGATATCGACCGCTTCATCATAGGTAATGCGCTTGAATGGTAAATCAGGAATTTTAAGTTCCATCCCCAGGGTCTTCAGGTATTCTGTACCTCTCTCTGCAACATTTGAATAGACATACACGATGAGATTCTCAAGTATGACCATCACATCCTCATGATCAAGGAAGCTTGCCTCTGTATCAATGGATATTGCCTCGTTGAGGTGTTTGCGTGTATCATGTTCTTCTGCCCTGAAGATCGGGCCGATCTCAAAGACGCGGTCAAATCCTCCCGACATCATCAGTTGCTTGAATAGCTGCGGGCTCTGGTTGAGAAAAGCCTCACGTTCAAAATAGGTCATGGGGAAAAGGGCAGTTCCTCCCTCAGTGGCAGTAGCTACTATCTTTGGTGTTATGATCTCAATAAAGCCTTCCCTGTCAAGGAATTCCCGCACGCTCTTCAGAACAAGGTGTCTTATCCTGAAAATAGCCTTTGTGCCCGGGCGCCTCATGTCCATGAACCTCACATCGAGCCTTGTATCAAGGTCTGCATCCACTTTACCCGTCGTGTCCATAGGAAGAGGTGATTCTGCTTTACCAAGCACCGTCACGGACATGGGGACAAGCTCATAGCCGTTTGGCGCCTTTGCCTCTTTCTTTACCTGCCCTGTAACCGCAACGACCGATTCGCGTGAGAGACCCCTGACTATATCAAGCACATTCTTATCTATCGTCTTCTTGAAAAGCGTCACCTGAGCCAGCCCTTCCCTGTCCCTTACTATGAGAAACGTAATGCCTCCAAGGTCGCGTATCTCGTGCGCCCAGCCGCAGATTGTGACACTGCTCCCGTCCATTTCGGGTGTTATCTGTGTTGAATAATGAGTTCTTATCATGAGTATCCTGGTTCTGTAATGAGTAATTATATTATTATACTTTCGATGATTAACTTTAGGTAAGTATTTTATACCATCGCCACATGAGTAACGGGAAAAAGGACTGGAATTATAATGAGTATTCAGAAAGGAGATTTTATTAAAGTTTCATATACAGGAAGAAATGATGATCGTGTCTTTGATACAACCGATGAAGAGGTTGCAAAAGCCAACGACATCTTCAATGAGAAAGGAAAATACGGAGGCGATGTCATCATTGTAGGTTCAGGACATGTGGTTGAAGGACTGGATGAGGATTTCATAGATAAGGAAGTCGGATACAGAGGCAGTATTACAATCCCGCCTGAGAAAGCCTTTGGCCAGAGGAATCCTGAACTGATCGAGACCATACCGATCACAAAGTTCGATCAAAGGCCACAGGTCGGAATGTATGTGCAGATAGATGGCCGTACGGGGATGGTAACAAGAGTCATCGGCAGGATGGCACAGGTGGACTTTAACAGGTTCCTGGCAGGACAGACAGTTACCTACGAGTATGAGATAAAAGAAAAGATAGAGGATACAGAGGGTAAAGTACACGGCCTCTTAGGTCTGTATATCGGGAAAGACTTCACAATCCAGATAGATGGTGAGACTTTAACAGTTGAGATCGAGCCTGAACTGACCTTTAACCAGAGATGGCTCATGTCTAAAAGGCTCATTGCAAATGAGATCATTAATAACACAGATATTAAAGAAGTGCTCTATGTTGAGAAATACAACAGTGAAGTACTGGCACCAAAAACCAGCGAATGATCAATTACTTCCCGAAATATCAGCACAACGATAGCAGCCTCAAAGATTTAAAAGAGGTTTGATCACTTCCCAGAATATCAATACAACGATAGCAGCTTCAAGGATTATCGTTAATTGCTCTGTAAAGAACTCTCTTGCTGTGGAGTAGAGTTCCTGCAGGGCATCAATCTTATGCTGCACCACCTTCTCAAAGTCCCATACTTTCAGGGTGTCCAGCATCTTGAGATAGGCAGATTGGTAATACCAGTCCGGGGTTATCTTATGGGGATTCATCAGGTCCTCAATATCATCGAGGATGATAAGCCCGATCTCACTTACCTTAAGCAGGGATTTCTCAAGCCTTCTTGGCGCCTGGGTGAGGAAGTAAAACCTTGAGCTGCGCAGTTTTTTTATCGCATCAAAGGCATTTGTGATCTCAGAATCTATCTTCTGATCATATATCTGGAATAGAACAAAAAGCGATATTGACAGCTCAAGCAACTCGCGCAGATCCTTGAGGTAATCCTCGCAGCCAAGAATAAACGCACCTTCGGGTGAGGCAAGAAACAGATCCTCATCATAATAGGAGAGATCATTGGCAAGCTTCTCCGTGATCTCCCTGCTGTGCAGCGGACGGATCGAGGTCTCAGCAGATAGAAAACGCGTGATGACCTCGCCGTACTGCTCTTTCAGGCTTTTCTGGTCAAGCTCAGGAGTAAAATCATTTAGTTTTAATAGTGTATATTTTTTAATGATCGGATAATATGGGGCTTTCTTTCCAGGATTGAGTTTTTCACGGATCTCGTTGATCATCTTGTTCGTAAATGCCTGGAGATCAAGTCCCTCCACAATAATTGTATTAGAGTTAAGTGCTACCAGGATATCATTGAATAATATCCTGTCCCTGATCTCTATCTCGACTCGCAGGAGCGATACGCCCGCGGTAAAAATATCGGTAAATATATTAGCACTGCATGTTATTTTCTCATTACCTGCAGCGATTACGGCTACACCCTCTAATCGCTCCACTTCTATGGGTTTATTCCATCGTTCTGTGATCACATCTGAGCCTATGAGTTTTGTTAACTGGCTTTTTTCCACTTCTACACCATGGCCGAAAGCCACAAGTATTGTGAGTCTGCCATTAAGAATAGTTAAATCGCCAGTTGCGTTCATGTGATAAGATATGTTTAAAAAGTATATGAATTAGGATGGCAATATTAAAGATATCCCTGTCATCTCCGCTGGTTTCTCCATTCCCAGAGCGTCAAGAAGCGTCGGGGCTATATCTGCCAGTATGCCATTCCTGAGCACAATGCCCCTCTCACAGAAAAGGAAAGGCACAGGATTAGAGGTATGCGCTGTATGGATTCCTCCTGCCTCATCTATCATCTTCTCGGCATTGCCGTGGTCAGCAGTAATAATCAGCAGTCCACCCGATGCTCCTATAGCATCGTACACCCTGCCTGTACACTGATCGATTGCTTCTGCAGCCCTCACTGCTGCATCGAAAACACCTGTGTGCCCCACCATGTCAAGATTGGCATAATTCAGGATAATAATATCATACGTTCCTGATAATAACGCGCTCACCACTTCATCTGTCACCAGGAATGCGCTCATCTCGGGTTGCAGATCATATGTGGCTACTTTTGGAGAGGGTATCAGTATCCTGTTCTCGCCCTGAACAGGCGCCTCCACGCCGCCGTTGAAAAAAAACGTGACATGGGCATATTTCTCTGTTTCTGCTATCCGAAGCTGTCTTAAATTGTGCCTGGATAGAACCTCCGCAAGAATATTATTCAGCGATTCAGGAGGGAAGGCAACGGGTACACTAAAAGTCTCATCGTACTGAGTCAGGCACAGGAAATACGTATGTGGATAATGGTCTCGCCTGAACTCCCTGAAATTATCATCTATAAAGGCCCGGGTTATCTCGCGGGCACGGTCAGAGCGGAAATTAAAGAAAATGACTGAGTCATTATCCGATATCATAGATACGGGTTCTTTATTTTTTAAAATGATAGTCGGGGTGACAAATTCATCTGTCTCGCCCCGTTCGTATGCACTCTTCACAGCAAGAGATGCGCTCCTGGCAGTAATACCCGTATTTTCGGTCATGGCACTATAGGCTTTCTCTACCCGGTCCCATCTTTTATCACGGTCCATGGCATAGTATCTTCCAGAGATGGTCGCGAATTCCCCGCCCAGCTCTTTCATCATGTTCTCTGCCTCTTCGATATAATCAAGTGCACTTTTTGGGGGTACATCCCTGCCGTCGAGGAATGCATGAACATAGACTCTTTCTATCCCATGCTCTTTTGCCAGCCTGAGAAGCGCATAGAGATGGCTTATATGGCTGTGCACCCCGCCGTCTGAGAGCAATCCAGGGAGATGCAGCGATGAGTTATGGCTTTTGACGTTCCCGATCGCTTCAAGAAGCCCTCTGTTCCTGAAGAAATCCCCATCTTTGATTGATTTTGTTATCCGCGTCAGGTCCTGGTAGACGATCCTCCCTGAGCCGATATTAAGGTGTCCAACCTCGGAGTTCCCCATCTGGCCCTCCGGCAGTCCCACGGATTCGCCTGATGCATCAAGCTCAGAGTGAGGGTAGTCCGAGAAGAGTCTGTCCAGATTGGGTGTCCTTGCTGCAGCTATGGCATTACCTTTTCTGTTTTTACTAATACCAAAGCCGTCAAGGATCATTAAAAGAAGAGGTCTTTTTTTAATCATTTGTGCTGATATACTCCAGGATGACCATAAAGATTTTAGTCTACACAATTCATTCTATTATTGTGGAAAAGTTAAGGTTATTATTCAAAAGCAGCTCCTGATCATGCAGCATATGACCGGGAGAATAATACGAATATGAATTCAGGAGATATCTATAATACCAGCAGGAGGTGAATGATCATATATATGGATAATAAATATAAATTGTTCCAGATTTTACTGGTTGAAGACAACCAGGGTGATATACGTCTGGCTGAAGAAGCCCTGAAGGAGATTAAGGTGCCTAATAATCTCTCTGTGGTCATGGATGGTGTGGAGGCACTGTCCTTCTTGCACAGAGAAGGCAGGTATGCCCGTGCACCCCGGCCTGATCTTATACTGCTTGACCTGAAACTGCCCAAGAAAGATGGCCACGAGGTACTGGCAGAGATTAAGAATGACCCAAATCTGAAGCGTATCCCGACAGCGATCCTGACGATTTCAAGTACAGAAGAGGATATCATCAGAAGCTACAACCTCCATGCCAACTGCTATATCGTTAAGCCGATTGATCTTGATCAGTTCATAGCGGTAGTTAAGTCTATCGTGAATTTCTGGTTCACTGTTGTGAACCTTCCGCCCGGTGAATGAAATGGAGCACGTTAATGTACTCCTGATCGAAGATAACCCGGGCGATGCCAGACTGATAAAGGAAATGCTGATCGAAGCAAAGAATATCTCGTTCGATATTGAATGGAAAGACAGGCTCTCAAGCGGACTTGAGCGCATTACCATGGGAGGGGTTGATGTTGTCCTGCTGGATCTCATCCTCCCGGATAGCCCCCGTGGTTTTGATACTTTTACCAGGACGCAAGCCCAGGCACCAGAAGTGCCTATTGTGGTACTGACAGGCCTTGATGATGAGACATTTGCAATCAATGCAGTACGCAGGGGCGCACAGGATTATCTTATCAAAGGAAAGGTGGATAGCAACCTGCTCACGCGTACCATTCGCTATTCCATAGCGCGCAAGCTCGGGGAGGAGAGGCATTTCACAGCCATGGAATTAAGAGAGTTTGACGGAAAGGAAGGAAGGCCTGCATACGCAGCATTTAAAGGAAAAGTGTACGATGTTTCAAACAGCAGCCTCTGGAGAGATGGGATTCATGCAGGCAGTCACTTTGCAGGAACTGACCTGACAGAGAACATGCTAAGAGCGACGCATGGTGAAGAGGTACTGGTAAAGTTCCATATCGTCGGGGAGTTGAGCCCGGAGAAGACGTTCAGACAAAGACTTGTGCAGAGAATAGAGGGCCTGCACCTCCATCCGATACTTGTTCATTTTTCCATAGCGTACTCAGTTGCTATTCCCCTGTTAGCATTCCTGTATATTTTTACGGAAGAAATCACTTTTGAAATAGCATCATACTACATACTTGTACTTGGATTGTTAACTGCTCCTCTGGCCACACTTTCAGGTCTTTTTAGCTGGAAAGTCACTTATGCAGAGAAAATGACTAAAGTCTTTGCCCGGAAAATAATATTTGCTATCGCACTGATCGTCGTTACCACTGTATCTTTCATGTTGCGAACCCTGTATACGGATATACTCACAGAGGTAGACTTGAATTATTACACTTATTTAGCGTTATTAGTGAGCCTTGCGCCGATAGTCACTGTTCTCGGTTATGATGGAGGGAAAATAGTGTATTCATAGGATTCCAGCCGATCAGGGCTGGTATGTAGTACAAAGATTATCACAGGATCTGCTCTGCCTGTGGAGAGCCTTTGATAGTCTATCTCAGTAAATTTTTTAAACAATAAACGCGACATAATTAAAAAAAGGAGGATAAAAAATTATGGAAGAAAAAAAAACGTCTACAGTTCTGGGCATAAATGAGAATATAGAAGCAGTTCTATGCTATGTTCTGG
The DNA here is from genome assembly GCF_000685155.1 of Candidatus Methanoperedens nitratireducens. GTDB lineage: Archaea > Halobacteriota > Methanosarcinia > Methanosarcinales > Methanoperedenaceae > Methanoperedens > Methanoperedens nitratireducens. The sequence goes on along the minus strand of NZ_JMIY01000001.1, from coordinate 68,713 downwards.
GCTTTATAACTGGAATCGTGTTTCTGTTGCTGGAAAAAGAAAATAGATTCGTCAGGTTCCATGCAATGCAGTCAGTGATTACATTCGTATCACTGTTCGTGATCTCGGTGGTCATTGGAGTTATCCCGTTTATCGGTTGGGTGCTGTCGCCCCTCATAGGATTATTGACATTAATTCTCTGGCTGCTGTTGATGTATAAAGCATATACAGGTGAGAGGTATAAACTGCCGATAGCTGGCGATCTTGCTGAGAAGCAAATAGGATAATTCAAAACTTCGATGCCTGCCGGGGGCAGTGCCTCCCGTGATCCGGGCTTGACCCAGCGCTATTATCTCTTGAGCGGGCGCAGACCCAGTCCCACAAGAACGCGCTCAGTGCTTGAGAGATCCCCTATTACTTTTCTTATAGGCAGTGGAAGTCTTTTTATCACTGTCGGTATGGCCAGGATCTGATCCTCTTTTGTCAGTTGTGGATTTTTGCTAAGATCGATCACTTCTATTCGATATCTGCCAGCAAGGTGCTCTTCACATATCTCCTTGAGATTGGCAAAGGCTGTAAGTGCTCTCGGTGTCTGCCCTGAAACATATAATCTCAGTTCCCATACTTCCGTTTCTGTAGATTCTTGTCCTGGTTCCTCTGATACGTTTTTCATTTAAGATCCCCCCCTCCTTAGTTGCATCTAAAGATTTTTGGAGTAATGCTTAAGTCGTAATGCCTGTAGCATTCCGATGTATATGTATTTAAAGGCTTCTAAACATCGGATTATAATGAGCAGTTCTAAGTTATGCATCAGTCAGTTTTAAATACTTTGTTCGTGTATATACGAATTAATAGTGGGCAGGAAAATACTTTTTTAACCATTTCCACCACCTAATCCTATCCCTCGCCTGCTCACTATATTATTTTCTCTATTTGGGAATAAAACTGGCATAATACTCATGGGAACATTACTACTTTTCCTGCCTCGCCTGATCTCATAGCTTCGAAACCCTTCTCAAAATCATCAAGCTTAATCCTGTGTGTGATCACCGGGGTGGGATCGAACTTACCTGTGGAGAGCAGTCTTGACGTGGTGAGCCATGTGTCCCATATCCTCCTGCCGTATATGCCCCTGACCGTGATATCCTTCATAACCAGGTCCCTTGATATATCGATACATACATCCTTTGTGGGCAATCCAAGTATAGAGGCCCTGCCTCCTGGCCGCAATGCTTTCAGCCCTTGTTTGATGGCATTACCGCTTCCTGACATCTCAAGGAACACGTCCACACCCTGCCCACCCGTTATCTCCAGTATCTCATGCACAGGGTCTGATTCATGTCTGTTTATGACAGAGTCCGCACCCATCTTCCTGGAAAGGTCAAGATGTAACTGTGAACCTGTTACGTTGATAATACTGGCAGCACCCGCAGCCCGCAGAATGCCTATAGCGAATAGAGCTGTCGGACCGCCCCCGAACACTGCGACTGTTTTTGCAGTGACATCATGGCTGAATACGGTGTACACGCTGTTGCCAATGGATTCCTGCAGGGTAGCTATCTCCACAGGCATATCAGGCGGGTTCTTCCAGGTATTTGCCTCAGGCATGACGGCATATTCGGCAAAGAAACCATCAACATCCACACCGAAGAACCTGAGGTTTGAACAGATATGCATATTACCCATCCTGCACTGCATGCATATTCCGTCAAATATGTGAGATTCAGCAGATACCATATCGCCTTCCTGGACAAGGGTAACACCGCTTCCCACTTCTACAACCTCGCCGCATACCTCATGACCGATAGTTCTGGGGGGCACAATCCTGCCTTCAGACCAGGGATGATCCCAATTGTATATATGTACATCAGTTCCGCATAGTGAGCAGGCCCTGATCTTCACCAGTACCTCATGTTCTCCAGGCACTGGAATTCCGGTCATTGCAATATCCAGTCCGGGTCCTTCCTTCATCTTTCTTACAGCCTTCATTGCATCCATAAATACCTGTTGAAAAACTATAATTAGGTTGTGCTTGTACGATATATAGTATTCCTCTATCTTTAAAAAGAGTAATCAAGGGGAGATATATAATGAGACTTGAAAACAAGACTATAATCGTTACCGGAAGCGGAAGAGGATTGGGAAGATATATTGCTAAAAGGCTGGGCAGAGAAGGAGCAAATATCGTTGTAACCGCAAGGACTGAGGAAGATATTGAAAAGGTCTCTAAAGAGATAAACGATGAAGGTGGGAGGGCGATTTTTATCAGCGGGGATGTTACCAGAGAAGATGATGTGAGAAAGGTCATCAATAATACCATTAATGAATTAGGGAGGGTCGATGTGCTGATCAATAACGCAGGAATCGGGTTAAGGAAATATCTACGGGAAACAAGGGTGGAAGAATTTGAGGAAGTAATGGATGTGAATGTAAAAGGTGTTTTTCTTTATATGAAGCATGTCATTCCTGAAATGGAAAAACATGGTGGTCTGGTGGTCAATATTTCCTCAGGTGCAGGGAAAACTGGCATCCCTGTGTTAAGTGCATACAGTGCATCAAAATTTGCGGTTATCGGTCTTACTGAGGCTGCCTCAAGGGAGGTTAGCAAGAAGATTAAAATAATTGCTCTATGTCCTGGAAGTATTGATATAGGAATGTTTAATAGAATGTTTCCAGGAGAGAGAGCATATCACAAGCCGGAAGAAATTGTTGAGAGAGTTGCCGATATCTGCACCCATCCGGAGAAGTATTACCCCGGTCAGTCTATAGAGCTTTATTGAAGGGTGCGTTAGCTTCCTGGTCTTATTGCATGCTGGATGCCAGAACAACGGTTACATTGTCCCTCGCACCCCTGCTCAAAGCAGCGCTAACCAGATTTTTACATTTATTCTCCAGACTTACAGTCCCTGAAACTACTTCTCTTATCTCCTCATCCCTCATGGCATCGGTTAGACCATCTGAGCACAGAAGCAGCGTATCCCTGCCCAGCTTTATCTCATAAAAATCCGGGTTCGCGTTTTCTATGCCCATTACTCTTGTCACTATGTTCTTTGCAGGATGCCTGAATGCCTGTTCCTCACTTATCAGCCCTCTATCCACAAGCTCCTGAACATATGAGTGGTCTTTAGTTATCCTTTTGATTGTCTCTCCTATCCTGTAAGCCCTGCTGTCGCCCACATTAGCCACAACGCCCCTGCCCTCATCGTCTAGCAGCGCTGCCACCAGTGTTGTTCCCATGCCATATCTACCAGGCACGTTTTTCGCTTCATAGCAGATCTTCTCATTAGCCCTTTTGAATCCCGCTGCCAGCAGTTCTTTCATGGATTCTAAAGACTCAGCCTTTTGAGAATCATGATCTTTCTTTACAGTCTCAGCCAGTTCTGTTACTGCAAGCATGCTCGCAACCTCCCCGGCTGCATGCCCTCCCAATCCATCTGCAACAGCTAAGAGATAAAGGTGCCTGTGCTCCAGAGCCAGGGTAATATAGGCATCCTCATTGTTCTCCCTTCCCCCTGTATCAGTTACACCGCAGTAGGCTAACATAATTATTCTCTTGATTCAAAAGGTAGTAATTGAATACATAAATAGTTATGTCAGTCCTAAAATCAAGTCCCATTTACATGGAAGGATTACAGTGAAAGTTCTATTTATCAATGGAAGCCCACGTAAAAGTGGTGTAACTGCAACAATTCTATCTGCAATTTGCGATAACATTTCATCTGACCATACTATTGAATGGTTTGATGTTTACGATTTAAAAATTAAGCCATGTTATGGTTGTTTAAAGTCCACAAAGAATTAAGTATATGGAGTGTGTACCAATATTTAAGAAAACGATATCATATACCGAAGTTATGCAAAAGCAAATTAGCGGAGGAATAATTTTTTGGAAGCAATCAAACAAGTTGTTAGAATACCCAAAGACCATGAGATAAAAATAAAAGTTCCTCCTGAAGTTCCTGAGAATGAAACAATTGAGGTGATTTTAATTATTAAAAAAAGGCAGGATGATTTCAAAGAGAAGATCCGAGAACTAAAAAAAGCTGCAAAGGATGATCTGTTCCTTAAAGATCTGAAAGAACTATCTGAAGATTTCAGATCAGTTGATTTAGAAGGGTTAGAAAAAGATGCAGTATAAATGGCATATATTTCTAGCCAATCTCGATCCTGTAGTGGGTTCTGAGCAGGGAAAGACTCGACCTGTTCTAGTAATAAGTGAGGAAGAAATAAATCAGATTTTACCGGTAGTGAATATTCTTCCTGTAACCTCAAGAAAACCAGAAAGAAGAATTTATCCCAATGAGGTTTTAGTACCTGCTAATACTGGAGGACTTGAACAGGAATCTATTGTGCTCTGCTATCAAATAAGAACCCTTGATAAAAGGCGTATGATTAGAGATGTTGGCAAAATCGAAGATTTGGATTTACAAGAAAAAATAATCGATGCTTTGTGTTTTCAATTGGGGATTATTAGATAAGATTTTTTACCAGCCCCAATCTCTTCTTCGCCCCATCCTCACCGCAGCCAGATATACTTCATCGCTCATCCTGAAGCCTGCCTTTACAAGCTCTTCCAGCGAATCCTGGTATTCCTCACAGGTGAGAAGCTCTTTTCGAAGCGCTGCAATTTCTTTTGGTACGCGGGTGGTAATTGTAGTTCCCATAAGGATCTGTATTCAAAAGATAGTAATTGAATACATAAATAGTTATGTCGGTTCTACTTGAAAACTAAAAAACCTGAGTAAACACGATAAATCTTAATATACTACTCAATTAATACATAGACAATAAGTGGTATACAGATGAGCAGAATTGAAAAAGACAGTCTTGGTGAAATAGAAGTCCCTGATGACGTACTCTATGGTGCGTTCACAACACGCGCTTTTAATAATTTCCAGATAAGCGGGCTCGGGGCAAAGCCTGAGTTCATAACATCAATAGCGATCATCAAAAAGGCAGCAGCTCTGGCTAATATGAAACTCGGTATGCTTGATGAGAGGACAGGAAATGCAATAGTACAGGCTGCTGATGAAGTTATCAAGGGTAGATATAGAGACCAGTTCATACTCGATGTGTTCCAGGCAGGCGCAGGCACGCCTTTTAATATGAACACGAACGAGGTCATTGCAAATATCGCAATTAAAAAATTGGGAGGAAAGCCGGGGGATTACCATATCGTACACCCCAATAACCACGTTAATATGGCGCAATCCTCCAATGATGTCATTCCATCTGCAACAAGATTGAGCGTGCTTTTGACCCTTCCGGGTCTTATTAATGAACTTGATGAAATGGTACTTGCTTTTCAGGCAAAAGCAGATGAATACTATGGTATAATCAAGGTGGGGAGAACGCATCTTGAAGATGCAGTACCGATACGATACGATCAGGTGTTTGGTGGATATTCATCCTCCATGCTTAAATGCATCATTAGATTGAGGGATGCAGAAAAAAGTATGCTTGAACTTGGCATTGGAGGAACGGCCATTGGAACAGGTATTAATACACATCCTGATTACAAAAAGACGGTAATCTCAGAATTGAAGAGACTCACCGGCTTTGAATTCAGTCCTGGCGACAGCATAATGCTCTCATGGAGTATGGCCGGGTTTGTGGAGATGTCTAATTCCCTCAGAATACTGGCTATTGAACTTAATAAGATCTCAAACGACCTGCGCCTTCTAAATTCAGGACCGAAGGCCGGGATCGCTGAGATAATCCTGCCTGAGGTAGAGCCAGGTTCTTCCATAATGCCGGGTAAGATCAACCCTTCTATTCCTGAAGCTGTAAACATGGTCTGCTTCCAGGTTATAGGCAACGATCATGCAGTAGCTCTTGCAGCAGAGGCAGGACAGCTTGAGCTTAATGTAATGACTCCGCTCATCGCTTTTGATCTATTGTGGAGCATTGAGCTTCTAACGAGCGCTGTCAGGATGCTGCGTGAGAGATGTGTGACAGGTATAATAGTTGATGTGGAAAGATGCGCTGAGCTTCTTGAGAACAGCCAGAGCCTTGCAACAGTGCTCAATCCATACATAGGTTATGAGAATGTGGCTGAGCTTGTTAAAATTGCGCTTCTGGAGAATAAACCCATAAGACAGGTAATACTTGAGAGGGACATTATCCCTGAGAGTTATCTAGACCAGATACTCGATACTCTAAGAATGACAGAACCGGCAGTTATTGATAAGAAAATAATTGATGAGATCAGGGAGTACAGGAAAAGGGCTGTGTGAACTACTCAGCAGAAAAAGTTTTTAGATCTCAGGGTATGTTAGATACCATGAGCTCGCCTCTTGTATCTGTTATAATTCCCTGTATGAACGAGGAAAAAACAATTGGGAGCTGTATCAGTAAAGCCTGGTCAGCCTTAGAACAGGAAGGTCTGGATGGGGAGATAATAGTAGCAGACAATTCCGATGACAACTCAAGAGAGATCGCTAAAAATATGGGTGCAAGGGTAATAATCCCGCAAAAAAAAGGATATGGGAATGCCTATTTAGAGGGCCTTCAGTGTGCCAGAGGTAAATATTTTCTATTAGCAGATGCCGATGATACCTATGATCTCAATGAAATGCAAAAGTTCTTAAAACCACTGCTTGCCGGGGATGCGGATTTTGTAATCGGGAGCAGGATGAGAGGAAATATTGAGAAAAATTCAATGCCATGGCTTCACAGATACATTGGAAATCCCATATTAACGGGAACACTTAACCTGCTTTTTAAGACCGATATAAGCGATGCCCACTGTGGCATGAGGGCGATCACAAGGGAAGCTTATGATAAGCTTGATCTTAAGAGCGAGGGTATGGAATTTGCAAGTGAGATGATAATAGAAGCAGCAAGGAAAAAGCTCAGAATTGCAGAAGTACCGATCAACTACTACCCTAGACAGACGCCCTCAAAGCTTCATTCATGGGGAGATGGATGGCGGCATCTGCGGTTCATGATGCTATACAACCCAACGCCTTTTTTCTATATTCCGGGTTTTTTATTATTCCTGCTTGGTGCTTTCATGACATTCAGCCTGGCAATGCGGGGTAATTTGGAAACAACCAGGTTCCACTCATTCATCCTGGGCAGCATGATGGCTATAATAGGAACACAGATGATCACCACAGGCAGCTACATGAAGATATACGGGATACTGCATAACAAAATAGAGAGAACAGGGACGACCGCAAGATTGCTGGATTACCACTCTCTTGAGGCCTGGCTGATAGCTGGAATCTTATTATTCGTAATGGGCATGGTCTGGGGTTCAGGCGTTATTTTCAAATGGATATCTTCAGGATACGGCTCTCTCTCCGAGCTAGGGAATGCGGTGATATCCATGGTGCTTGTGGCAGTGGGCATCCAGATCATCCTGTTTGCACTTATAATTAGCATATTTATATTAGATAAAAAGGATAATAAATGAAGATCGCTTTTGTATATGATGCTGTTTACCCATGGGTAAAGGGAGGGGCAGAGAAGCGAATATACGAGCTTGGTAAAAGACTGGCAGGGCAGGGGAACGAGGTACATATCTTTGGAATAAAATGGTGGGACGGCGCTGATATTGTTGTGAGTGAGGGCATGGTTCTACACGGCGTATGCAGGCCTATGGAATTATATGTGAATGGCAGGAGATCAACCTCTGAGGCAGTGATCTTCTCAGTAAAACTGCTTCCGCATCTACTCAGTGAGCGATTTAATGTGATAGATGTCAGCGCGTTCCCGTATTTTTCATGCTTCAGTGCTAAACTTGCATCAATTCTTATGAGAACCCCGATGGTGATCACCTGGCATGAGGTATGGGGCAACTACTGGTATGAATACATGGGATGGCGCGGCTTTTTTGGTAAGCTTGTTGAACATCTGGTCTCAAAGTTGACATCCAGTTCTATCGCAGTATCGGTTATGACCAGAGAGGATCTGGGACCGCTCGGGGTGAGGGGTAAGAACATCTATATTATATCTAATGGTATTGATCCTGGAAGGATAGCCAGTATTACTCCATCTGCTGATGAGTGCGATATACTCTTTGTCGGGAGGCTTATCAGGGAGAAGAATGTAGATATACTGATTGAAGCTGTTGATTATCTAAGAGATAAGCTTCCCGATATAAAATGCCATATCATAGGCGATGGGCCTGAGAGAGAGAGGCTTACCGGATTTGCAGGCGAACGCGGACTGCTGGATAATATCAGGTTCTCCGGGTTTATGGATTATGACGAAGTAATTGCGCACATAAAGTCATCAAAAGTATTTGTGCTTCCATCCAGCCGCGAAGGGTTCGGAATGGTGGTGATCGAAGCGTTTGCATGCGGGGTGCCTGTGGTTACTGTCAAAAGCCAGAAAAATGCCGCATCTTTACTTATCAGCAGGGATACTGGTTTTATAGTTAACCCTGATGCCAGAGAGTTATGCGGCGCGATCTACACACTGATCATGGATGATGTACTCCGCAAAAAGATGTCCATATCTGCGATATATGCTGCACAGAGGTATGACTGGAATAACATGGTTAACCAGTTAACAGGGGTGTATAAGGAGCTATAACCACATATCCTTTAGCATACTTCAGTCAATTTTCTTCATAAGCGGGATCTCATCGCAGTTCGGGAACTTGGGGCATTTAATACACATACTCCATATCTTATGGGGCAGGGTAGTGTTCTCTACCCTGACAAAACCATGCTTTTCAAAGAATTCAGGCACGTATGTGAGCGTGATAAGCCTGCTCAGTCCAAGAGCCCTGGCCTCTTTCTCGCATGCCTTTAGTATTTTTGAACCTATCCCCTGCCTTACCCTTGAAGGTTCGACAGCTAAGGACAGGACCTCACCGTAATCTTCCCATGTGATATGGAGCGCTCCGCAGCCCAGCATCCTGTCATCCTCTATGATCACATAAAAATCCCGCAGGTTCTCATATAATTCACTCAAAGATCTGGGAAGCATCAGGCGTTTATCAGCATAACTATTAACAAGTTTCCATATCTTCTCTACGTCTTTAATGGTAGCTTTTTTTAACAAATATCTATCCTCTTTTTAATTCTTGTTTTTTAGTTTAGTTACAAGAGATTCAACCTGTTCTACTGCTGTGCCTATATAATTATCCGGGTTCATCAGATTTATGATCTCACTTTCACTCATGTATTCCGAAACTGTCCTGTTCATGAGCAGGGCATCCTTCATATGGCCCCTGCTCTCCCGCGCCGACATGGCACATTGTCTTACAATTTCATGGGCTTCCTGCCTTCCCACGCCTTTTTTACTGAGCTCTATCATTATAGCCTCACCCATGTTCATGCCATTGAGCATGTTCAGGTTCTTCCTGATATTATCAGGGTAGAGGCGCAGGTTGCGGATAATCCCTGTTGTAAGGCGTATCACATGATCCGTAAGTACGCAGGATTCAGGAAACACCACACGCTCGCAGGATGAATTTGTCAGGTCGCGCTCATCCCAGAGTGTATTATTCAAAAGCGCAGGCTCCAGCATTGCCCTTATGATCCTGGCAAGTCCGCATACCTGCTCTGATTTTATAGGGTTGCGCTTATGCGGCATTGTGGACGAGCCTACCTGTTTTTTTCCAAAACTCTCCTCAACTTCTGCAATTTCACTTCTTGCAAGAGTTCGGATCTCAATACATATTTTATCAAGTGTGGTGACCGTATTCGCCATCCACATCACGAACTCAGCATGCCTGTCCCTCTGGATTATCTGGTTAGAAACATCTGCCGATTCTATTCCGAGGATCTCCATTGTTCTTTTCTGTATCTCAATGCCTTTTTTCCCGAAAGCTGCCTGTGTACCTACTGCCCCGCTCATTTTACCGACAGTCGCACGCGGCATCAACTGATCAAGCCTTTCGATATGCCTGTCGACCTCTGATGCCCATATTGCAAAGCGCAAACCGTAAGTGGTCGGGATACCGATCTGGCCGTGAGTTCTGCCTGCGCATACGGTATTTTTATGGGATAAGGCCATATCCAGAAGAACTGAACGTAATTCAACTACATCTTTTCTTAAGATCAAAATCGCGTCTTTTATCTGGAGAGCAGTGGCAGTATCCAGAATATCATTGGAAGTAGCGCCGAAATGAACCCATTTACCAGCGTCTCCTGATTGCTCAGCAAGCGCAAGAACCACAGCCATTACATCATGGTGGATCTCGTCCTCTATCTCTTTGACCCTGTCAAGTGTTACTTTATCGGCACCAGGGGCTATTCTCTCATCCATTCCTTCCGGGATATAACCTGCAAGAGCCAGAGCTTTTGCCAGAGCAACCTCAACAGACAGGAGTTTTTGAAGACGTCTTTTCTCACTCCATACGTCCTTCATCTCCTTATGACCATAGCGGTACTCAATTGGGTGGACTGCCATGAGGGTATCTATTAGTGCTTGGATTAAAAGAAACTATCGATAAAGACCCGTATTGTTTAAGCTTTTCTAAGACAATAATTTAGATGATAAGAGATGGGGTATATCTATTTACAGCCGATAGGCGAAGTCGGGGAAGAACTGTTACATTATATCTGCACCAGATTAGAAGGGATCTATGGTCATCCATGCAGAACTGCCCTGTCTATCGGGGTCCCTGAGGGTCAGTATAATGCGAATCGAGAACAGTACTATGCAGCAGGCATTGTTGAAGAGATAGCCGTGAGAATGCCGCTTGATGCAGAAAAACTCCTTGGAGTGGCTGATGTTGATTTATATGTACATGGTGTGAATTTTGTTTTTGGAGTTGCTATTGGCAATGCTGCGATTATATCCCTCACTCGCCTGCGGCCTGAGTATTATGGGAGAAACAGAAATAAATCCTTATTCAGGGAACGCACATTAAAGGAGGCGGTTCATGAGCTTGGCCACACTTTTGGCCTGGGTCACTGCCCTGAGATAACGTGTGTTATGCATTTCTCCAACAATATCGAGGATACTGATATAAAAGGTATCGATCTGTGCAGGAATTGCTCAGTAAAAATTGGAAAAAACTAATCGAATTCAAAATCGAACCTGTCATAAATTCTATCTCCCCTGTAACCGTAAGTATTCCTGCGGATTATCCCTCCTATTAGACCCAGTACTACAGATACACAGACAATAGCTTCAAAGATCTCTATCAAAAAATACCCTTCTTTATTTTTATTCTTTATAATAATTGATGAATTGGCAAAAAGTACCATTCTTTTTATTGCGCCGAGCGAGAGTTTCAGTATTATTTTTTTAACATTAAAGTAATGTACGTATTTTGTACTCAAATTATAGAGTTGTTTTCCCTCTAAATACTTTCTCCTGATCAGTTTATCCAGTGAGTCATAATTTCTGTGATATATCACAGCTTCCGGGGCGTATTTTAGCTTATAGCCTCTGCCTCTTACTCTTACCCCGAAATCTATATCCTCAAGCCCGATCAATCGCGTATCGAACCCATCGACAGCTCTAACAATATGCGCTCTATACGCTGCGTTTCCTGTCGCTAAAGAGACACTTCCCTCCTGGTCAAAAGATACTCCATACCTCTCCACGAGTTTTTTGGGCATATAGGCAAGAATTCGCCCACCAACACCGCCAACTTTTTCATCATCGAATTCTTTTAATAAGTTTTTAATCCAGTTCTTATCTGCTATGCAATCATCATCTGTAAAGCAGATGATCTCTCCTCTGGTATTTTTGATCCCCAGGTTCATTGCTGCTGCTTTACCCCTGTTCATCTGAGTGTACCATCTAAACATATACTGTGCTTTTTTCTCATATTCTCTCAGAACCTCTTCTGTGCCATCAGTTGAGCCATCATTGACCACTATTATCTCATACCTCTCTTTTGGATAACTCTGGTTATATATAGACTCAAGACATTCTCTAAGCCATTCTTTCCTGTTGTATGTAGCCAATAAGACACTTACGAATGGATTACCCATACCACTACCCCCATATTATATTACAAGCCTTATTATTTGTGACCCACGTTCTATCTTGAAAACTTAAAGAACATATAAATTAATTCCCATATACAGGTTAGTTGGGCAAAAAGATATAACTTTTCTATTCTTATTCCAGAAAAGGATAAATCAAGATACTAACAGCGATTCAAAAAAACATTGAGGTGAGAGGGAAATAAAATCCCTCTCAAACCTATACGGATTATGCTGGAGCTCGTCCCTGGATGAGTCTGACCAATATGACAATAATAGCCAGGACCAGCAGTATATGGATTAAACTGCCCCCGACCGCGCCGACTATTCCCAATAGCCAGAGGATCAGGAGAATCACGACTATAGTCCATAGTATATCCATTTTCTAACCTCCCTATAAGATACATTGTACTGAGGTTTAATAATCTTTACTATCTCTAAGGTACCGCTAGCTTCATGTTTTCCTCGCTTCTTAAGGATAGCCTGGGTTTATTTGGAAAATCTTTATTTAGGGGAATTTAAGTATTTAGCACATGAGAAAAATATACGTACCTATCCTGTTCTTATTCTTATTCTTATTAAGCCCGGTAAATGCACAGGCGCAGGATCAGCCTCCTTTCAATATCACGCATGTGATCTCAGTCCCTCACCTTTCACCAGGGGACAGTAACACAGGGTTAGAATTCACTATACAGAATAATAAAGACGTATCTATTAACAATATTAAAATATACCTCTTCTTAAGATTCCCATTCTCAGCCTCAATACCTCCCAATAATAAACTTGGGGAACTCAGCTACCCGGGATACCTCATTGGCGCAGGCGGTTCTGGTGATGAATATACCCCATACTTTGATCTTGGCTCCGGTATGGCTCGCAGAACTTTTTTCAAGATCGATGTCGATAGAGGTGCAAAATACGGAACCTATGACATACCTTATACGATCTATTACAATCAGAATAATGAATACAACGGCAAGATTACGGTTGCCGTCATGGGCGACACACTCGTAGAGATCACTGATGTATCTGTAGCCTCGAATAATTCGCTTGTCGAGCCGGGAAAGATATTCAAAATCGGCGTATCTTTTGAAAACATCGGTGATAATGATATCAAGTGGCTTCGGCTCTCACTAAACCCGAGGGATAGAGAGCTTGTGCCTCTATCTTCAGCCTCTGAACGTGTTTTTAAAGATATAACCCGGGGATCAAAAAAAGATTCTGAGTTCTGGTTCTCTATAGAGAGAAGTGCTGCTATCAAGAACTACCCGATCGATCTCGTACTCAGCTACATTGATGAGAGGGGAATTGAGTACAATGAGACGAAGCTTGTGGGTATAGTCTCTGCTGGAAGAGCACAGCTTGATATCGCAAAAAAGATAACAGAACCAGCAAGAGTAAAACAGGATCAACCGCTTACACTCACAGTGAAGATTGAGAACACTGGCACAGGGGATGCCAAGGGCGTATCAGCACGCCTTGAATCAGAGATGGAAGGGGATACGCTTGCGTACCTTGGTGAGATCAAAAAGGATGATTATTCCAATGCTATCTTTACACTGGATGCAGCAAAGAGCGGGAAAAAGACAGGTATCCTGCTAATAAGCTATGAGGACGATTTCGGCAGGCATGAGATCCAGAAGGATATAGACCTGATAATCAACCCTGCTGATACCCAGAGCCCGCTTCCTGCTGTGTTCAGTATAATTGCAGTACTGATAGGGATACTTCTCTGGAGGCGGAGGAAATCCAGGACCTTATGAAGGCATGGATCTTTCTTGCTATCAAGGATCTATCAAAAAGAAGGCGCGAGACCTTAATGGTCATCCTTGCCATAACCATAGGTGTGGTAGGTCCACTTTTTACGACAGCACTGAATAATGGAATGCAGAACGCATTTGTAGGGAATACAGTTGATGTATATATAGGGCATCTGCAAATACAGCCAGATACAGGCGAAGATTTTATTCCAAGATCTGAAAGTGTGGTATCAAAAGTTACTGGTATAAAAGGCATCCAGGGGGTAGCGCCAAGAATAATCGGAGGTGTGGCGATAGAGTCTAATACAGAACGTATCGGGATTGCAATGTATGGTATCAGGCCGTCGCTTGAAGAAAAAGCTTCCACACTGTCCAAGACCGTGGAGAGAGGAGAGTTCCTTGATGATAAAGATAAATATGAACTGCTGATAGGAACATCACTTTCGGAGATGTTGAAAGTTGATGTGGGTGATACAGTACTTATCCAGTACATGGACAGGCAGCCAGTACGGTTCAGGATCAAAGGTATCATCAGTACAGGTACATGGGAACTTGATAGATACGGAATAATATCCACCTATAATACTGTCAAACAACTTATAGAAAAAGACGATGCCACCAGTATCCTGGTTAGACTTGAGAGACCGGATGATTCAATAATGTACAGGACTATCATCCAGAAAGAGACCGCACATCCCAATGTAAAGACATGGCAGGAGCTTTCTGCCGGGATGGCAGGTATGATTGAGACCTTTGGCGCTATATCACTGCTCACTTCAGCAATCTCTGTACTGGTTGCAGCTATTGCTATCAGCCTGATAATATACACAACAGTGAAGAATAAGATCCGGCAGATAGGCGTGCTCAAGGCAATAGGTGCAAGAGGATCTATGATCCTCAAGATCTATCTTGTAGAGGCACTATTTATCGGCGTAATCGGGACAGTTCTTGGTACCATAATCGGCATGTTTCTTATAAGCGGTATGCAGCAGAATCCTCTCATTATGGAGCCAGAGTATGGTATGAAACTTGTTATTACCCCATGGATCTCAATAAGATCGATAATAGCAGCAGATTTAGCCATACTTCTGACATGCATTTTAGGTGGTATCTACCCTGCATTCATGGCTGCAAAGACAAATATCATAAAAGCCATATGGAGCGGATAGGTTGATCAAACTCGAAAACATTAAAAAGATATATTATATGGGTAAGGTTGAGGTACCTGCCCTTCGCGGGGTGGATCTAACTATTAACCGTGGTGAGTTCGTGGCGCTTATGGGCTCATCCGGGAGCGGGAAATCTACTCTGATGAATATGATCGGATTACTGGATTCCCCAACATCAGGCAAAATTGCTATCGATGGCATTGATGTATCCTCACTAAATGAGAACCAGAGGGCTGATTTCAGGTTAAGAAAAATCGGGTTTATATTCCAGTTCTTCAGCCTGCTTATGGAATTAAGCTCAATTGAGAATGTTATCCTTCCTATGCTAATGGATGAACGTAGATATGATCGCGCCGCTTCTCTTCTTGAACTTGTGGGTATAGGCGACAGGGCGATGCATATGCCGAGTGAGCTCTCAGGCGGGCAGCAGCAGAGGGTAGCCATTGCCAGGGCTTTAGCTAATGAGCCTGCTATACTCTTAGCTGATGAACCAACGGCTAACCTGGATACAGAATCATCTAACCAGATCGTGGAGCTGTTTCGGCACTTAAATAACCGGGGACAGACTATAATCATGGTGACACATGAGCCAGAGCTGGGTGAGAGAGCAGATAGGATTGTAAGGCTTAAAGATGGAAAAATGGTACCATGAAGGGTCGGCATCTCTGTCCTGGCTCTGGATAGCATGCTATAAATTTATATACTATAAATCCATGCTATCTCTCTTATGGAAGATGCTATAGCGAAAACATCTACTACTGAGAGTACAATAAAAAAAGAGAGCGAGACTGAAGTAAAAGAATTACAAGAGACCATAGATTCGCTTAAAAACCAGGTAAAGGAGATGCACTCAAGGCTTCTTGAGGCAGCAATACTGAATAATAAGTACGTCCAGACAATCCAGGATCATCAGAAACAGATTGAGCAGTTGAAAAAACCACCTCTGTTCATCTGCAGTGTCGTAGAACTTTTTGATAATATGGCACTCCTGAGGCAGCACGGCAGCAATCAGGAAAACATAACACGGATACCGGACGAAATAATTCCTGAGATAGAAGCAGGTGCGCGTGTCGCTGTTACAAATAACCTTGCAATTGTCAAAGTATTATCAAGATCAGTGGATGTACGGGCACGGGTAATGGAACTGATAGAAGCCCCTGACATCGATTATGATATGATAGGCG
The DNA here is from genome assembly GCF_000685155.1 of Candidatus Methanoperedens nitratireducens. Classification (GTDB taxonomy): domain Archaea; phylum Halobacteriota; class Methanosarcinia; order Methanosarcinales; family Methanoperedenaceae; genus Methanoperedens; species Methanoperedens nitratireducens. The sequence continues at coordinate 52,718 of NZ_JMIY01000001.1, read as the reverse complement.
GCTTGCACAGGCAGATAGAAGAAGTTATTGAGGTACTTGAACTTCCGCTCACAAGCCCTGAATTATTTACAGAAGTAGGTATCGAACCTCCTAACGGCATCCTGCTCTATGGCCCGCCCGGGACAGGGAAAACACTCATAGCTAAAGCAGTAGCCCACAGAGCCAAGGCGACATTTATCAGGATGAGCGGGACCGAGCTTGTGCAGAAATACATCGGAGAAGGTGCACGGCTGGTGAGGGATGTATTCAATATAGCAAGGGAAAAAGCCCCAAGCATCGTTTTTATAGACGAGATAGATGCTGTGGGAAGCCGCAGAACCTATGAAGGCACGACAGGTTCATCCGAAGTTAATAGAACAATGGTACAACTGCTTTCAGAGCTTGATGGCTTTGATAAGCGGGGACATGTGAAAATAGTTGCGGCCACGAACCGTATAGACCTTCTTGATCCCGCACTACTACGACCGGGCAGATTTGACAGGATAATCGAAGTACCACGGCCAGATGCTAAAGGGCGCTGGGAGATCTTTAAGATACATTCACGGAATATGAAACTGGACAATGTAGATTTTGAAGAACTTGCGGAAATGACTGAAGGATTAAGCGGCGCTGATCTAAAAGCTATTGTTACTGAGGCAGGTATGTTTGTGATCAGGCGAAAAGGCAAGGCCGTAACCATGGAAGATTTTAAGAAAGCCTATGATAAGATGATCATCAAGGAAAAGAAAGAAGAAGTCGCGGGAATGTTCGTGTGAACCACCCCACGCTTGTGCTGTGAGTCTTCCTGCTTCATCATATCCCTACTTAGACCACTCTTGCAGGCTTCAATCAACGAACTCAAAACGAACTTAAACGAACTCCAGCCCGAGTTCGTATCGAGTTCGTACCAGTTCGTTGTTTATATTAGCTCAACCACATCCGAGTCTAAGATGCGATATATATTGAACTTTTTCATACCAGGACGCAAAGTTCGCAAAGGAATTTGCTGCTACGCTTTGCGCCCTTTGCGCTCTCTGCGGTGTTTAATCCAATCAAGCAAGCGGGTTTTCTCTACCCCTTGATCCCAATGCTATAGAAGTTAGTCCATTGTTTCGCCTGTATCTTTCTGGCGAAGCTGGGAAAGAGAATATGCTACATTTCTTATTCGTAGCCTCTCCTCATCTGTTGGTTCTTCGCCTTTTTTAATGGCTTTGATTCTTTCAGAACCTACGCCTGAATATTCGCTGACCTGTTCATATGTAAGTTTATGTTTATGAAGTAATTCAATCAAATAGCGTTTCGTTGCAGGAAGTCCCATAATAGTCACCTGAATAGTATGCTTTAATACATAAGGACAGGTATATCAAGGTATCTTTAGGTGATATAGAAATGAACGATATAGATACTGATGTTATCCAGACAACTGAAACTGAGATCGACGGAATTAAGAAAAAATTAAGGAAAGTAAAAAGGAAATGCACCGTCGTACGTATCGCACAGGCTAAAGGCTGGAGAAATGTTGTGGTTCTGGATGAAAAAACAAAAAGGAAATATTTCTTTGGTAAGGTTATCAATCCACCGCCTGAGATTAATCTTGGCGATGAACTGTATATAGGATATGAGGATCTGCCTTATGAGCTTCCGGGTATAAAGCAGAAGATAATCCTCATGACACTTGATGGCTTCCAGCTCGACTGGACTATGGTTTAAGCCTGCTCCTGCTCCTGTTCAAACTATCGTACCCGCGCTTCCAGCTCGACTGGACTATGGTTTAAGTCTCTACAATAATAGTCCCAGTCAGGCTTTCATTTTCTTTAAGGTAGAAATTATATGTTCCGGGTTTTTTGAACGTATAATTTGTGCGTTTATCATTATCCAGAAGCCTGGCCTCAAAGAGACCATCAGAGCTGACAAGAGTGAGCGGATCTATCCCTTCATTAGTCCAGACAACCTCATCACCAGGTTTGATCTTGTATATGCCCTGGGGGAGACTGAAGAAACCCCTTTTGCGGTCAAGTTTTACCGGCACCTTCTCGCCTGTTGGTGTGGCTTCAGGAACAGGCATATCTGTAATAACAGAAGCCTGTGGAATTCCAGTAATATCTGGTACCGGAGCTGGTGCAGGGGTTGATGCTGGATGCTCTGACGTAACTGAGTAATAGTAATATCCTGCCCAGACAATACCCCCAAGAACAAGTATTGCCAGAGCTAAAACCAGGAGCTTACCTGGGCTGTAGGGCTTTTGCTGTGCTCTGGGGAGTGAATCAGCAATATGAGAGATCTCATCATCAAAACCTACTGTAGTCGACCCTATATCACCTGCCCCGGTCAAATCCCTTGTCCAGTTGCATTTAGGACATACCTGGATAACAGGGTAATCAATACTGTCAAGACCTAATTCTTTTTTAATAGTTTTGGTTATTAAAGACCCGTTGCATTTTGGACATCTGTCTTCCATTTCGACACCTTCAAAACTTCATTATACCTATATATTTAGACCTATATGAATATGTCGATTGATCCATTATATTTTAATTTTAAAATTAAAGTTATTGAAATCGATATATACACATAAACGGCGTATAAGAAAGTAGTTAAACGATGAAGACACCCACCTTTAGAGCAAAAGGAAAAATGGCGCCGAGATTTGTTGCGGATTTTGATTCCACAACAGCAATGCTAAAGTCTCTTGGTAATTTTCTCAGCGGAAAAGATTTTCCCGGAGTGGGTATTTTTCCGACGCTTGGTCCGATAGCTCCAGGAGTAAACAGGCTTCCCGGGAGAATACGAGAGACCATTGCTACATGGGGTGCATTTAATGAGGCTGTCCCTCCTGATAGCCTCTGGAAGGTTCGCGCCGAAGAGATATCAAAATGGGTCATCAATCATTACCCGAAGAAGAGAAAGTATCCTGCGATAATGGTAGGTTCGCCGAGCGGGGCTATGGTGCACCTTGCTGCGGCACTGTGTATCCCGTGGCTGCCGCAAACATTTCTTATACCTGTGAGGCGGCCGCCAGAATTGCATATTGATGAGCCCAAAAGAACTATTGAATGGTCAAAAGAACCGGCCAGGCTTCTTCTTGATAATAATCCTGAGTTGCAACTGTACCAGATGTTCGATCCCAACCATGACAGGTTAACGCTTAAGCGTATGGCATATTTTCGCATTAAAAGACTGTGCCTTGGTATCAGATATGAGCGATTTCTAAGAGAATCACTTGAAGAGGGTGGAGCAATTATAACAGTTGAGTGCCAGTCAACCTGGCCGACTACTAAAGTTGATGATAGACATATATTTCAATTCGGCGGGATGGGCGGTGCAACAGAGGAGGACTATCTGGCTGGCACCAGGAGAGTTGAGGAATTTCTTAAACGATATAACCCGCGTTTAAGAAGGTGGGATGCCCCGGAGCCTGATGGGTATAGACCAGAATCAGAATGGGGATTTGATCAAGCTATAATGGGAGATATAGAACGGGTTGCAAAAGAAGGAGGTTTTAAAATTAAGCGGATTGTTTTTAAAGATCCGGAACACCTCAGTCCTCCTGTTGCGGATCTATACAGGTGGTGGTACAGAAGTAGAGGGATTCCAGCGAACAGGTTATTTGCAGAGTGTTTTATAGTCCATGAACCATTCTGGGCACTTCGTACCGGATCCGTACCTTTCTGGATGAGCTTTAATATGGAGGCATCAGCCGATTGGCTGGAGGAGTATCTGCAGAACACCGAACTTTACGATGAGATTTTTCTAACACTTTTTTCAAATGGCGTGGATTCTGTTGATCTTGCTCCAATAGAGCGGTGGCGATCAATACTTGCAGGGGCAAAAAAGAGGGGTGATTTTATAGGTGTTGATCCCGATGAATTCCCAATGGACTTCGGAGTATTTATTAAATATTATACAGACCTGAAAAAAAAGATAACTGCAAGATACCCGATACCGGAACCATTGACACTTAGCCAGGTTGAGGATTTTCTGAAGCATAGAAAAGGTATCTATCCCGTACAATGGCTCAATTCAATATAAGAGATAAAACCAGTACTACTTCTCGCACTCCAGACCGAACTCCCTGTGCAGGGCACAGACAGCCTCCTTAGCATCATCTGAGCTTACAGCAAATGAGATATTATGCTGGGATGAGCCCTGGCTTATCATGATCACATTTGCCCCTGCTCTTCCAAGCGCCCCAAAGACCCTGCCTGCGACCCCGGGTGTGTTTGCCATGCCTGCGCCTACGACCGCCACCACCGAGATATTCCTGTCACGGGTCACCTCTTTAACGATACCGTTATTGAATTCGTCCTTTAGCGCCCTTACAGCCGCATCAAGATGATTTGCATCGACCACTATGGAAATATTTGCCTCAGATGAGCCCTGGCTTATCATTATTATATTCACCCCTGCATTTGCAAGGGTAGAAAATACACGCGCAGCCACGCCTATCGTCCCTACCATCCCTGCGCCTGAGATATTTATGAGCGCAACATTTTTGATAACTGTTACAGCTTTTACAATATCCTTGATCTGTTTCTGGTCTTTTACTACAATGGTTCCAGGGAGTTCAGGATGGAACGTATTCTTGACACGCACAGGTATCCCGTGCTTTATCGCAGGTTCTATTGCCCTGGGGTGCAGCACCTTGGCACCAAAATACGAGAGTTCCATAGCCTCTATATATGAAATAACGGGTATAGTCCGCGCCTCGGGGACAATATGCGGATCGGTCGTCATGATCCCATCTACTTCTTTCCACAGCCATATCTCATCTGCTCCCAGCGAAGCCCCGAGTATAGATGCTGAGAAATCAGAACCGCCGCGCCCCAGTGTCGTGATTATCCCGGACTCGCTCTCTGCAATGAAACCCGTTACCACCGGGATGCTATTATTAAGCAGTGGCCCTATCCGCTCCTTTACTAATGAATACGTTTTTTCAAGAGGCTTGGCATTGCAGTAATCATCGTTAGTTATAATCCCGGCTTCGCCGCCTGTGAACGAGCAGGATCTTACTCCAAGGGATTTAATAGAACCGCACAGGACAGGTACAGCAAGCCGTTCTCCGTATGATGAGATATAGTCTATCGACCTGACGGTCAGTTCACCCAGGTAACATATACCGATGAGCGCCTTCTCAAGTTCTTCGATGCGCATATCGATCTCTTTTGTTGCATTCTCTACGATATCGCTCGTATTGCTCATATCTATGGCATCATGTGCAGCCTGATGATGCTGCTTTGTCAGATCAGCGATGAATTCCTTTACGGCTGTTGTTCTTCCTGTCTCTGAGGCCTCTTTAGCAACTCTCAGCAATGCATCGGTAACGCCGCTCAGGGCAGATGTAACAACAATAACCTCATTCCTTTCATCATAATATCTTTTTGCGAGCTCTGCGACATGTCTCATGCGGCTGCCGTCGCCAACTGAAGTGCCGCCGAATTTCATCACTAATCTCATACTTGCTTTCCAATCGTTAGATGTTCTATTAAAGATTATGATTTTAAGGCAGGTAAACGAAAAGCTGAAATGCTAGTAATCCAATTAAACCGACTTATCTGGTGATAATCTGTGAAAGTACTTGTAAGCGACCCGATATCTGAGCAAGGTATTGAGATATTAAGTAAAGAAGTTGATGTTGATATAGCTACGGGTCTTGAGCCTTCAGAATTGATAAAACGGATAGGGGATTATGAAGCACTCATTGTCCGCAGTGAGACCCAGGTAACAAAAGATGTCATCAATACAGGGAAGAAACTGAAGATCATAGGACGAGCCGGAGTAGGTGTGGATAACATAGATGTGAACGCTGCTACTGAACGGGGAATTATTGTGGTAAACGCACCTGAAGGCAACACTATCTCGGCTGCTGAACATACAATAGCCATGATGATGGCGTTATCAAGGAACATCCCCCAGGCCAATGCCTCACTTAAGGGCAAAAAATGGGATAGAAAGAGGTTCATGGGGGTTGAGGTAAGGGATAAGATACTGGGCGTTATCGGACTTGGGAGAATAGGGACAGAGGTTGCCAGGCGTGCTGCAGGTATGGAAATGAAAATCCTTGCCTACGATCCTTTCATATCACCAGAGAGGGCAGAAGAGCTGGGTGTGGAATTAACAACCGTTGAGGGCATAGTTAAACGTGCAGATTATATTACGGTACATACACCTCTCACAAAAGAGACAAAAAACCTTATCAGCGACAGGGAATTTGCTATAATGAAAAAAGGTGCCCGATTGGTCAACTGTGCAAGAGGGGGCATTATCAACGAAGAAGCTCTTGCAAAGGCAGTTAGAGACGGCATCGTCAGCGGCGCAGCCATCGATGTTTTTACCAAAGAGCCGCCATTTGATAATCCGCTTCTTGAGCTTGACAGTGTTATTGTAACCCCGCATCTGGGAGCATCGACTGAAGAGGCCCAGATTAATGTGGCTGTTACAGTGGCTGAGCAGGTTATCAATGCCTTAAAAGGCCTGCCTGTGAAGAATGCCATCAACATGCCGTATGTCAAGCCTGATGTCATGCAGATCCTTGAGCCATATCTTCCTCTTGCCGAAAAACTGGGGAAACTGTGCACGCAGCTTATGGGCAGCAATTATGAGAAGATCGAGGTATCATACTGCGGTGAGATAGCGGATCAGAACGTGGCGCCATTGACCCTTGCAGTATTGAAAGGCCTGCTTGAACCTGTACTTGGTCCGGGGGTGAACTATGTAAACGCGCCCGGTATAGCAAAAGAGCGCAAGATAAAGGTAATCGAGAGCAAATCAGAGACAGTTGATGGTTATCCAAGCCAGATCTCTGTAAGGTTAAGCAAGAAGGGTGACGAAAAATTAGTAAACGGTACTATATTGGGTAAGGAACCGCGTATTATCAAGATAGATACCTACCGCATAGATGTCGTCCCCACGGGCTATATGATCGTGGCAAAACATGAGGACCGTCCCAATATCATTGGCCCGTGCTGCATGATCCTGGGAAGAAATAATATCAATATAGCCGGAATGCAGGTCGGCAGGATTGCAATAGGCGGTGAAGCGATTATGGTGCTTAATATAGATTGCGATGTAAGTGATGGAATACTCGATGAGATCAGGTCGATCAATGGGATCATCGATGCGAAACGAGTGGTATTGTGATTTTTAATCAGTCATCCTGATGAATTCATAGAACTCATCCCAGTCAAGGACTGTGGAGACGCAGCCGGCTCTGTCCAGTGTAAGACCTACCCCATACAGGTTTAGTTTTTCGCACATCTCAAGGCCTGATACTACCTCTGTAATGCAACCAACACCGAGGATTGCGACTGGCTTATGTTTTCGCACAAGCCGAACCACGAAACTTGAGCCCGGAACGATAAACACCTTATAACCCAGACCCTCTGCATCTTTCTTTGCCTGGCCGATCTCACATTTCCCGCAGTTGGTACACTGCATGCCCTCTGGGCCAAGCCTGGATGAGCAGTCAACAGCTCTCAGGCACTGTGGCAGGAAGATTATCCGCTTATTTTTAGGCGTATCTTTGAATTTTTTAATGGATACCTTGTTCCGTACCTCAATACCTACCTTATCAACAATGGAATCATCCATCCTGACAAGCCTGAATAATGCTTTAACCAGATTCTCAAGGACTGTAATCGAAAAGAGCATAAAATTCGGGAATATGAATCTCTCTGTTTTGAAGGAATAGGCAACCAATAACGAACCAAGTACTGCGGCTATGAGCAGGAATATCACAAAATATACTGCTGCCTGACCGATTACTGTGAATAATGAATTGATCTCAAATGGCATTATAATTATAACTATCTGCAGATGAGATATAATTCACCCTGGATGAGTCCTATCATGACTATGAATCCTATTAAGACTTCTCCTTGATTTTCTCTTCTATTTTGGAACAGATGCCCTGCGCCTCATTATTAATCGGAATTATCTCTATCTCATCAGGGCCTGACGCACCAAGACCCAGTTCTGCTGCCCTGGCAATCTGGTCCTGCTCAAACACTCTACCTCTTAAAACCTCACCTGTGGTGTCGTAGATACGCAGAACCGCCACTCCAGCAGCATCTACTGCCACCCTATCCCTGCCTGCTACCATAATATGCGGCTCTATCAGTGTTCCTCTCTCAGGACCACCTTTTGAGAAACCCTGTATCCCATCCATAATTACGAGCCCCGGCCTGTAGGCTGTATTGATCTCAGCTATCATCTGTCTTTGATAAGGAGAGACGTGAAGCTCTGCCATATAGTTATAACCATCCTCAGGATCGTGCGCTGCCACCATGCCGACACTGTTCTTGAGGGACATGGTAATATGCCCGCCGAACCTGTGGGTCTTGAGGCAGCAGGTCTGTATGATCGCATCTGCCTCACTGAAGATCTTTGGAAACAGAAAACCCCTCTTCCAGTGGCTTCCTCCGGGGGCCTGGTGGACCCATCCGCTGCTCCCAACATCATCAAGTACCACTACATCAAATCCCACTCTTTTTGCAAGTTCAATGACTCCCATATCCTCAAGAACTTCACCTGTTACGCCCATTCCGCTCCTCTCTGCCATAACCACGCTGCATCCTCTCCCTTTGAGCGCATCAACTATGGCTGATAGGGTATCTATATGGGTAGAAGCGGGAAAGGGATCTGCGCTATTGTAGTTGGCCTTGAGTGCAATATTCTTGCCAGATAAATTCCCGGGTTCGAAATATTTCAATAGCTCCTCTACTCCCCTTCTCCTATCAGTGGTTTTTATTACATACACTTCTGATCTAATGTCTCTTTCCACAGGCAATTCCCCCTTTTGCTTCCTGTTTTTCCTGCTAAAAACAATGATGCTGATAACTATCTAAGACTTCCCAATACTATTAAGGGATAATATGTTTGGTATCATTACTAAATCTTACGGTTTCAATGAGGATAAGATTAAGCCGTCCTGAGACAGAGAGATTGATATCATGACCACAGAAAAAGTACCTGGATGGATAAAACAAGTATTGATGCCTGAGCTCAATGAAATGAAAGGTGAACTCAAGGCTATCCATACACGGATAGACTCAGTTGAAGTCCAGATAGGTAGCCTGAGAAATGAAATGAACTCTAAATTTGAAGGCATGAATTACAGGTTTGAAAAAGTAGATGAAAGGATAGACAGCCTCAGAACTGAAATAACCGTAAAGTTCGATTCTCTTGAGAAGCGTATCCCTGTGATCGAAAAGATAACCGCCCTGGAGCTTAAGATTGCAGATATTGAGAAAAGGTTAGCATCAGCACAGGCATGAGATTATCTCTTTCGGTCATTCTATCCACCTAATTTAATGAGACTTAAAAACTTTTTTTTGCTTGACTTTCAAAGGAACGTAAAAAAACCTGAGTAAATACGTTTTTTAAAATTTAAAGCAAAAACCATATCAAACAGGAAAAAATGTATTATCTATACATAGTACTAAAGCGGGAGAAAGGAGAGATAGAATATGTATATTGGCAAGCATAAATTGCAGATGGTAAAGGCAGATGTAGTGGTGGATAATGGGAGTATCAGTGTCCTGACCGATCCAAGGCTTGAAAAATGTCACATGAGGAGTAAAGGCTTTGGTCACGACAGAGAAACAAAGGAAACGATCAGGAATGTCCTATCAAAGCATATGGAGAAGCTTGGACTTTTCAGTGATGCGAGAGTTCTTGAGCTCTCAGAAAGAACCATTGCTGCCGGAGCATCTGAGACCCTTGCAGATTCCATCAGGGAGGGTATGCTGGACTGTGCGGTTACTGTCTGTGATGGTGCAGGAACTGTAGTTTCATCAAAGCCAGGTATAGTTCAGGCTATCGGTGCGGTTATTCCATGGCTGAGTGAAACAACACCTATTCCTGAAACCCAGAGCGAACTTAAACAACACGGTTCTTACCTTATTGATGATAAAGCAACAATTGACCAGGTGAGAGGAGTTGAACTGGCTGCCATGCATGGGTATAAAAGAATCGGTGTTACTATGGTGGGGATCAAATCCAGTATACTGAGGGAACTGCGCAGGGTAGAGAAGGATAAAGGGTTGCAGTTGACCGCTCTTGTTGTTCATAACTCAGAGATGACCGAAGAAGATGCCCGTACCCTTCTTAATGAGAACGCTGATATCGTGTGGGGATGTGCCTCTGAGGTTGTCAGAGCAATCATAGGACCGAAAGCCGTACTCCAGATGCAGGGACCTGTGCCCATGTTTGCTCTCACAGAGCGCGGAAAGAGGTGCGCATTGGCCCGTATAGCTAACTATCAGGACCCCATCCTGGTTGCCAGGTCTGACCTTCCGGTTCTACCGCCTGAGATACAGCCAGAGCCCATGCTTTAGTTAATCAGTATTATTAGCGTTAATCTGCGGTTAATATTGCCTATCGAGTGTTAGCAAGCAATTTTATATATTTTTTTTCAAACTCATCCAGGCATGTGTTGCAGCAAAAGAAATAGTCTTTATCATCAAATCTCTTTCTGACCGCACTATCTGTCACTTTTTTGCTGCAATAAGCACAGGTCAGGGTTATGCTTGAGGATGCAAGCGGTATGGTAGTATCTTTTCTAAATGTATTTTTTATGTATATGATGCGGATGTTGTTCACATCTGTGAGATCTATCCTGTCCTGTATTGCCAGGATGCGCTGCATATCCCCTGCTATCCTTGATACTATGGCTGTGTCAGAATCAGATGTTACATACAGCTCCTTTATCTCTTCAAGCTTGAGGAGTTCTTCTGCTATCCTCTTAACTGCACCGGGCTTGGCGTTTACAAGCAGTATTACCTCTGATATGCCTAACTTGCTGTTATCGATATCTATAGTGAATTTACTGATGACGCCAAGCTCAAGCAACCTGTCCACGCGGCTCTTGACCGTGGGCACGCTTGTCAGGCAGTGCTTTGCTATCTCCTGGAACGATTTCCTGCTGTTATCCTTCAGATGGGTCAGTATCTTGACATCGAGATTATCCAGTTCTACCATTTATAGGGCTTTACATACAATGTAAACATAAGTAGTTTATGGTCGCGTTAAATTATGAAAATATATATACTTTAATACTCCTTTTATCTTTAGTGGCATCAAATGGAATTATTTGAAAAAGATAAAGCTGTGGCATTAAATGAAAAAATTGATAACTATGTAACTTTGCTATGGAGATACGACATCAATACCATTTTATGCGAATGTAGTTTTAATTATGTTTCGATTTCCTTGTCGCCTGACTCTATTATAGCAGCAGTCATGTCTGTAGCTGAAGGTGGAAATAAGGTTTATTTTTTCAATCGGCAAGGAAAACGGCTCTTTAAATCCAACGATAGTAGATTTTCAATATCTTCTGATGGCTCATACATTGTATCAGAGGGTTATGAATTTTTTTCGTTGTCTTTTAAGGTCGTTTGCTTCAACCGGGTGGGAAGTATCCTCTGGAGCTATAAGTTAAAATACATTAGCAGCATTTCGATTTCTTCAAATAGCCTGTATATCGTAGTAGAAGGACATGATACTGTTTATTTCTTCAATAGAGATGGAGAATTGCTTTGGAGTTACAAGATGATTGGGTGGGCTCATTCAATTTCGATATCCTCCGATGGTTCATGCATAGCAGCAGGAAGTTACGATAGAAAGACTAAAAACGGTAAGGTCTATTTCTTTAACAAAGATGGAACTCTGTTATGGCATTATAATTTTACTTATCGAATACAAACTATTTCAGTTTCTTCCGATGGCTCATATATAGCAATTGCAGTAGGGTCTAAGGGTATTTTTGAGTTCTCAGTCAATCCTTTGCAGAAGTTATCGCGGTTATTAATGAAAAAAACATCGGATGAAGATAAGCCTGAATATAATGAAGTTTATTTTTTTAATCAAGAGGGAATACTGCTTTGGAGTCATAAGATAGACTACAAGATTTATAATGTCATGGTATCTACAGATGGATCATTCGTTACAGTAAAGGGACACGATAAGATTTGTTTCTTTAATCGAGAAGGAAAACAGCTCTGGAGTCATAAGATTGATGACCCGTTTCATGGAGTATCGTTTTCTTCCGATTGCTCATACATAGCAATAAAGGATAAAGATACAGTCTATTTCTTTAACCGAGAGGGAATCCAGCTCTGGAATCACACTATCGACAGCCCTATTAGATGCGTATTTGTCTCCTCAGATGGCTTGTATATAGCAGTAGATTCTTTAGATATGATTTATTTCTTTAATCGAGAGGGATACCTGCTTTGGAGTTACAAGATCGACCGTCTAAGAGGCGTTTCTGTTTCCTCAGATGGCTTACATATAGCAGCATGGAAGTCTGATAAAGTCTATTTCTTCAAGATCCGAGTTTAAATTATGATATATTTATATTGTGCACAAGCCCATGAAACGGTAGCCACCATATAATATCTATACTTAGGAGTTTATATAAGATATTCCTGCGTTGGTCATATTACGAATCTTTACTGCTATCCTATCTGCATCTGATTGGCCAGAAGGACAATGTATTGAGATGGATTCTCCAGAATATGTAACTATTTCTGTACTCCATGATTCGCCTTCGTCAAAATTTTCTGTTGCTGGGAGGTGGGTTTTGATTACTCTGATATCTTTTACATGTGAAGAAGGTATTTCTTTAAGAGAGTAGATGAAATTGATAAAATACTTTCTAACAGATATTATTTGTAATTTTTTATCTAAAATTATCAATTTTTTAGTAAAAGCACTCAACAAATTTAAAAATGCCACATACAAAATCAATAGAAATACAACAATAGAATTAGGAGAACTAAGGAAAATAAGTAATCCAAACGCGAAAAAAGTGAACAATAAACTGATTAAAAGTCTCATGGATGCATCCGCATCTAAAACAATTATATCTTCAGTCTCTTGACAAGTTTTATCGGCATCTCTCATCATTTAATAATTACCTTTTTTGATATTACTATAGTTTAGCACTTTTGGTAGTCATAAATATTACGGTGAAAATCTATTAAAATACTTT
>NZ_JMIY01000001.1:28470-39648 GCF_000685155.1 Candidatus Methanoperedens nitratireducens | reverse complement strand
GAAGAAATCAAAATTTAAATTATTGCATTATATATTTAAAAGTGAAAAATGCTAAACTATAGGATATTATAAAAATATCGGATATTCCATACAAATTCCTACAATGCAAAAATCGAAACTTACTTGCCCATCTACTGAAGATAGATAACATGGTTTTGGGCACTGCAAAAAATGATTATTGAAAGGATTTCTATCAGGTTGAATTTCTTATTAATTCAGCTATTCCCTCAGATCAGGCGGAAGCATATTAGGAATCCCGTCATCGATCGGGTAATACTCTTTGCATTTTCCGCAGTAGAGAGTTCCTTTCACTATTTCTTTCTCATTCTCTTCTGTTACTTCAAGTACAAGATCGCCTTTACACATCGGGCAGCACAGGATATCCATCAGGTCTCTTTTCATGTTATTTACACCCAAACCTCCTTAAACGTCATTTTCATAATCAAATTATCGGTAGATATAAACGTAAATACGTCGTAGATAGGTGGAGAGAGGAAGGGCGGCTGCCGGCGGTAGACCTACTGCTGAGGAAAGTCCCCTCACCTTCTGGACCGCGGACACATTCAAGTGTGTAGGGTGAGAATCCTGGCTCTGGAACAGAAACGATACCGCAGCGCAGAAATGCGATGATTTCGAAAGAATGAGGTCATGCGTTTTGCGGATGGAACGGCGAATCCCCGCGGGTGCAAGCCGAAATAGGATAAAAGGGCAGTCCAGACCTGTCCGAGTACGGCGCAAAGCTGAATGCCGCATAAGCGCGACAGGGGCACAGCCCCTTGCGCTAAACATAAAGGGGCTTACTCTCCTCACTCCCTAAAGAGGGGTCTTTTCTACAATCATACCGTTTTTCATCGGGTAACGCTCAATAACCGAAATACTGCACCCTTTTTTCTTCAACACATCTGCCAGATCCTCGGTTATCCACCAGGCGGTCTCAACAGAACCATCCTGGATAGAGTACATATCCTCTGTAACTTCGGCCTCTTGCAAAATTTTTAAACAATTCCCCCTGATAAGCCCATAGACAAGGGTTCCATCATCAGTTACCTCATCAAAATCCCGTGCGTTCTTATTTGCAATGCGTTTAAATCTCTCCCTGAGCTGAACCGCATCCTTAAACCGTGAAGAGCAAAAATGAATCCTGCTGTCCTGTAGTGATTTAACCAGTGATCCAGCCGCCTCTTTGCTTCCAAGGGCAGCAGATGAAACATCATCCAGGGCTACATAGCCCTGTCTCTTAAGCTCATCTGCATTTGTTTCAGAGAACTCAAGCTCATTCAGGTTAAGAAAGCCGCCCACTTCATCCAGTAAAGATAGAATACTGCTAATATCGGATGCTATAGATGGGATCTCGATTCCCGCTGAAAGACCAAGTTCACTGGCAGAAATGATCGACCTGCGGTAAGGTGTCCTGTTGACATCGGCCCACATATTAAGTGGAGGGTGGAACCTGATCTCATCAAGACCTGCATTCCTCAAAGACTCAAGAACTTCTATCCCGGGCGCAAGGGCAGTATATAAATGTATGTGATGAGAGGTGCCGAACCTGTCCTTAAGAAGACGTATGTAGTGAACCACCCTCTCTGTTCTTAGAAGAGGCTCTCCTCCTGTTATGCCTGTTCCAAGAGCATCCATTGAGATGGCTTCCTCGATCAAATCCTCATCCGTTCTGATAGGCCTCTCATTTGAAAAGACTAAATCCTTCTTGCGCCTCGCCTCTGAAACAGGACAGTAAAAGCAGTTCCTTTCGCATAATCCTGTAATAAAGATGACCATCTTTGCCCCCTTATAACAAAGGCGGCATCCTTCAGGAAGATAATTATAAAAAGAGCCAGAGCGATCTTTTTCCATTGTTACTTACTGCGGTTAATAATATACTCGCCCAGCTCTTTAAGCCTCCTTTTTGCAGGGCTTTCATCAAGCGTTTCAATATAACCCTTTGCAAGTTCAAGTTCTTCTCGCGCCACTTCCTCTGCATAATCTATAGAATCAGAAACAAGATGCATCAGTTCGCCGTTGTTGCATTTCATCATTCTCTCAATTGAGATACCTGAATTAAGCGCATCAAGGATAACTATTGATGGTCTTCCCATAAAAAGATCATTTTTTACTGGTTTACCTATGTCCTCCTCCTTTGAGATGCAGTCCAGAATATCATCACGGATCTGAAAAGCTATACCAACATGAGTGCCGAATTCTGTGAAGTTTTTAATTTGTTCCTTAGCTCCTCCGCCCACTAAAGCACCGACCTCGGCAGCAGAACCGAACAATGAACCTGTCTTTCTGAACGCAAGCTCAAGATAGCTTTTCTTATCCTTTGCAAAGTCAACAAGTTCCATTGCTTCTCCTTCTCCCATATAGAATAGTGAGTCGGCTATGGCATGTATGAGCCTCGGGTCACGTGCCGCTATCTTAAGTGAGAGGGCTGCAAGGATCTGGACTGTAAGAAGGGCCATATCAGTACCCCACATCTTATGGATTGTATATCTTCCGCGTCTTTTTTCTGATTTATCAATTACATCATCCAGAACCAGGGATGATGAATGTATCAACTCAATTGAAGCTGCTGCAAAACTTGCATCTCTGGCAGTGCCGCCCACTGCTTCACATGAAAGTGTAACAAGGGCAGGGCGTATGCGCTTTCCTTTAGAATCTATGGCATAGGCGACCGCAGCCGCAAGCTCAGGGGGCTTGATATCAAGAAGTAGATCTGGAAGTTCTGAATCTACAAGTCTTGCACGCTCTGCTAAAAGCTGTTCGATATCCATTACGTACTCCCATTACCGAAGTAAACAAAAGAGTTTCTATTTAGACTCATATTCCCTTATTATAGCTTATTATAAATAGTCTTTTCTGTATTAAATATCCAGTTTACGCATTCTATCAACTGCTTCATTGATTCTACCAACAGGCTGGGTCAGTGCAAACCTTATATATCCCTCGCCAGATTCACCAAACCCTATACCGGGTGTAGCTACTATCCCTGCTTTCTCAAGAAGCATCTTTGCAAAATCCTGGGATTCACCACTGACATGTGCCCACACATAGAATGTGGCCCTGGGAGGTTTTACCTCAAGCCCGAGTTCCTTCAGGCCCATGAGAAGTGCATCTCTTCTCTCCTTATATATCCTGTTCATTTCACGGACGCAGTCCTGCGGGCCAGAGAGAGCCGCGATCCCTGCTTCCTGAACCGCTTCAAATGCACCTGAATCCACGTTTGTTTTCACCTTTCCAAGACCGGCAATCATGTCGCGGTTCCCTACTGCGAAGCCGATCCTCCAGCCTGTCATATTGTATGTTTTGGACAGGGAATGCACCTCTATGCCTACATCTTTTGCACCGCTCACGTTCAGGAAACTTGGCGCCTTATAACCATCGTATGTCATCTCTGAGTAAGCATTGTCGTGAACAACCAGTATATCATTCTCATTTGCAAAATCCACTACATCCTCAAAAAACCCAGACGTAGCAGTTGCAGATGTGGGGTTGTTGGGGTAGTTAAGAAACATGAGCTTCGCCTCTTTAGCTACATCAGCCGGGATTGCTTCAAGATCGGGAAGGAAATCGTTCTCTGAAAGTAGCGGCATCCTGAAGGGTTTCCCATCTGCAAGAATAGAACCGATATTGTACACAGGATACGCAGGGTCAGGAACAAGAGAGATATCATCAGGATTTAAAAATGCAAGCGGGATATGGGCGAGCCCCTCTTTTGAACCTATGAGCGTTAGAACCTCATCCTCCGGGTTGAGGTCGATATTCATGGTCTTTTTATACCATCTTGCCGCTTCAGTCCTGAAAGACAGCATCCCCTCGTACGATGGATACCTGTGCCTGGCTGGATCATGGATTGATTTTTTCATCGCCTCCACGATATGGGGTGGAGTGGGCATATCAGGGTCACCTATACTTAGGTTGATGACATCAACGCCTTTCCTGATCGCCTCTGTTCTTGCTCTATCGATAGCTGCAAATAGATAGGGGGGTAATGAATTTATCCTGTTAGCGTACATAATCGCGCTGAAATGTTTTTTATTGTATATAACGATAGCCTATTTCTTAAGAAAATTTTAGAAATAGGCTATAGCATTTTTTACAGCTTCATTTCCATTGTTAGAGTACCCCTCTGAAATAATGGCCTGTTGTAAAATCACCAGGATTACTGCAACCGTTACCCATCCTCTTACTGCCAGTACTATCATCTATAGCTCTCCTGTATGCCTGAGTTATTTTTTTTGTTGATTCCTTATCATACATTGTTGCTTCTATCCGCAGACAGCTTACGCCTGCCTTAATTATATCAGGCACGTGTTCAAGCATACATAACTCGCGGGAGTTCATGATAAAAGTACGCCCCTGTGTATCTGTCATGACAGGAAAAGCAAAACCCCTATCATCCTTTAGTGCAGCATCATGGATATCACTCTGAGGAAAAAGGCAGCCTACAAGGTTATGCTCAGAGATCATGAGGGGAAAGAGACCGTGCACTATGCACTCAGTCGGGCCAGATGGCGTCAGGTCTCTGATCTCATCAAGTGTAAGCTCTGGAGAAAGTGTCACCCTCTGGCTGTAATTTAAAAAATGCTCCATTGTGAGCCTGTTGAAGACGTTGAGGGGATAATCGACGACAATGGGTTTGATTGGATATAACCTGCTAAGATAATACAGGATTCCGGCATTTGCAACAAGGAAACCATCAGGATTAAGGTGCGTATCCAGGTTCCCTATCTCTCTTGCTATTCGCGGTGTACTGATAAACACGCTCACACCCTTTTCCCTTCCATATTCGATAGCATAACTGTAATCATTTTTATCCGTTTTATCGAATGCTTCTTTGTCTATATAGACAACCTCTGCGCCGCCTGAAATTGCAGCTTCAAGACATTCAACAGAGCCGGTGTTTACAGATAGGCCTGGCCTGTATTCTACCTCTTTTTTCTCAAAAGTTATTTCTGGTCTTTTACACTGTCGTTTCCATTTAAGCGTGCGCTCCCTCTCAAGCCGGGCAACAGCAGCGCGGCGAAGAGAATTAAGCTCTGAGACCGGAATAAAGATATTATCCCCTATATCAAACGCAATCTCATGCGCTTCGAAGATGGTGTTCCCCAGCTTTTTCAACTGGCGGGCTATCAAACTCTCTGAGATAGGCCTGCCTTCTGCCTGGCCTGCGATCCCCCCCTGTATTACTGCTTCGTTCTCACCATCGCTGATGCGAAGTTCAGTATGCTCTCCAGACCTGGCTGTAAAAGACATTCTTACCGGGATCTTCTTATTATTTTTGCTATCTTTTGTTCTCAATGATGCCATGAGCAGGCTATCGAATGTCTTAAAAACAGCATCGCCCCTGTCTGCCTCAGGGGGTATTTTAAGTTCAACCACAGAACCTGGATTGGCATATGCAGTCCTTTTACTGCCAGTATACATATCCCTGACGATGATTCCGCTGTCCCGTCCTCCTATCCCTATGCCGTCCCCTGCCCTCAGTGGAGCTTTAAGATATATGGACGCCTGCTTTTTTCGTATATCTAAATCAACCACTCTGCCAAGCTCTGTACCGCGATTATGCGGATATTCCCGGCTCATCAACTGATCTTCTGGGCTCCCAAAGAAGTATCCTGTAGTGAATTCCCTGTTAAATAACTGGCGCAATGTATGCTTTTCAGCTTCAGTTACCCGAAAGTTCTCAGGAGATCCAGAGTACCTGTCAATAAGCTTCCTGTAAACTCCAACCACCCCTGCCACGTATTCAGGACGCTTCATCCGTCCCTCGATCTTGAAGGAGTCGATCCCTGCGCCTATAAGGGAACCGATATGCTCGCTCATATTGAGATCCCTTGGACTGAGAAGATAGCCCTCAACTCCGTTCATCCTGTATTTTTTCCGGCACGGCTGGGCGCAGTATCCACGGTTCCCGCTTCTCCCCCCTATCATGCTGCTTAAAAGACACTGCCCGGAATATGAAAAACACAGAGCCCCGTGGATAAAGGTCTCAATCTCAATTCTGGTCTTTGATCTTATCCTGCGGATTTCATCCAGCGATAACTCTCGTGCTGGCACCACGCGTTTTACGCCCATGTCCTGCAGGAACCTCACGCCCTCCATGTTATGTATGGTCATCTGGGTACTGGCATGGACAGGAAGTTCTGGAAGCTGCTTTCGCAATAACCTCAGGATACCAAGGTCCTGCACTATGACCGCATCAGCGCCGCAGTTGCAGAGGAACTGGAGATATTCGCAGGCATCTTCAAGCTCTGAGTCCTTGATCAGGGTGTTCACTGTTACATATGCTCGAACTCCGCGGATATGAGCATAATCGATAGCCCATTCAAGTTCCTCGCGTGTGAAGTTGGAGGCGTACTGCCGCGCGCTAAAGGCAGTACCGCCAAAATACACAGCATCGGCTCCATTCTCGATTGCTGCTATAAGGGCTTCTCTGCCGCCGACAGGTGCAAGAAGTTCGGGTCTGTGCATGCGGGGGTTATTGGATATGTGAACTTAAAAAGGTGCT
Organism: Candidatus Methanoperedens nitratireducens; assembly: GCF_000685155.1. Taxonomy (GTDB): domain Archaea; phylum Halobacteriota; class Methanosarcinia; order Methanosarcinales; family Methanoperedenaceae; genus Methanoperedens; species Methanoperedens nitratireducens. Next base: position 33,143 of record NZ_JMIY01000001.1, on the reverse strand, counting down.
TGCGGTACTGAGCGCTCTATCCTGTATATGTCCGGGAAAATTATAAGCTCTCTGAATAGTATGGATTATTTAAGAGACGGGGGACAGCATATGGAAAGAGAGGGACAATGAATATAACCCTGATTGAACGCTCTCCAACTGTAGAAGAATATCAGAGACTATGCAAAGCAGTTGGATGGAATAGGATAAATGATATAGCAGCAGAAGCTGGTTTACATAATTCTCTGTATTCGGTATGTGTAATTTATAGAGATGAGGTAGTTGGATGCGGAAGAGTGATAGGTGATGGTATCTATTTTTATATCCAGGACATAATGGTTCTACCCGGGTTCCAGGGGAAGGGAATTGGCAAACACATTATGGATGCATTGATGGATTTCCTTAATTCACATGTATGCAACAGCGCTTTTATTGGTCTGATGGCAGCAAAGGGAGTTTCAAAGTTCTATGAGAGATATGGATTTATAGAACGACCACCAGATAGACCGGGGATGTTCCAGAAGTACATTGGAACAGGCAGGGAGAGAAAAATGAATCCATGTCCCGGATGGCAGTATAATGAAATGAAACAGGTAGGCGCTGACTATGCGGATATACGTGAAGTTCAGGCATATGATTCACGAATGCAAAAGCTAAGAGATATTAAGGAAGAGACTGAAAAAATCCTGAACTCGATAAATCTTACCCGAAACCAGACTGTTCTCGAATTCGGTACAGGAACAGGAGAGTTTGCGATAGAGGCAGCTCAACATTGCTCAAAAATTTATGCGACTGATGTCTCAGTACAAATGCTTGAATTTGCACAGCGAAAGGCAGCAATGCACGGGATAAAGAACATAGAATTTCATAATGCAGGGTTTCTGACGTATGAGCACGCCGGCGAGCCTCTGGATGCAGTTGTATCGCAACTGGCACTGCACCATCTTCCCGATTTCTGGAAAATGATCGCGTTGAGGCGCATACATGGAATGCTAAAGGAGGGAGGGAAGTTCTACTTAAGGGATACGGTGTACTCGTTTGATGTTGATAATTACATGGATTTTTTCAATCGCTGGATTGAGGGAATCAGGCAGGCTGCAGGTGATGAACTGGCAGATGATGCAGAGACTGCAATCAGGGATGAATACACAACCCCTGGATGGATCATGGAAGAGCTACTTAAAAGAGCGGGATTCCATATCGACGAAGCAGAGTATTCTTATGGCTTTATGGCAGTTTATGTATGTACTAAAAGCTAAAAGCGCTACCATGCGCTAAATCACCAGAACTAATTTATACTATAAAGCCAGACAATCCCTGATTATAATGGCTTCTGGCACTACCACAAACACCAATAGAATCGGTGAGGGGACCTATGCCAACCCTGAACTGCTAATCGAGACTGACTGGCTATCCCGGCATCTGGATGACGCGGATATCAGGATCGTGGATCTGCGGCCAGAGAAGGAATATGATAAAGGGCATATTAAAAATGCGGTGCATCTGAACCACATGGATATAACAGGAGATGAGAACGTAAACAGGGGTTTTCCTCCTGCGAATACACCCGACCTTCTTGGAAGCCTGGGGATCGACAGGGATATACTGGTAGTAGCCTATGATGATAACTCAGGTCATTATGCTGCTCGCCTCTTCTGGGTGCTTGAATACCTGGGACATAAGAAGACAGGCATATTGAACGGTGGGTTTCAAAAATGGGTGGCGGAGGACAGGGAGGTTACTACCCTTGTCCCCAGGATCGAGAGAAAGACATTTGTACCACGGCCCGATACTGACAGGGTAGCCACAGCAAGGAGGATACTTGAGACTATGTCAAATCCAGATGTGATGATACTGGATGTCAGGTCACCTGAGGAATACACGGGTAAAAAGATCAGGGCAAAGCGAGGGGGACACATACCCGGTGCGGTAAATATAGAATGGAAAAAGAGCATAAAAGATGATCGGACATTCAAACCTGCCTCTGAGCTAAACGAGATGTTCAGCGAACAGGGCGTTACCAAAGAAAAAGAGATAATAACCCACTGCCAGCTCGCTGTAAGGGCTGCCCATACGTACTTCACGCTGAGATTGCTGGGATACCCTAAAATCAGGGTCTACAACGGCTCATGGGCAGAGTGGGGCAACAATCCGGATCTGCCGGTCGAGAATGAGCAATAACTTCTCTCTATTTCGCGCTTAGAACCTCGTATATGGTTTTCAACAATACCTCAGCAGTGTAAGGCTTTGACAAAAATGCTTTTACATGGTTGTCTGGAACTTTTGCAAGTTTGTCTTTCTCGGTTAATCCACTTGCTGCAATAATCCTGATTTCAGGATTAATTTTGTTCAGTGCTCGAATACTCTGCGGACCTTCCATAACAGGCATCATCATATCCATTATAACTGCCTTAATTTCATTTCTATACTGCAAGTACAGTGTAATAGCCTCTGCGCCATCATCGGCTGTGATTACTTTATATCCCTTTGTTTCCAGTATCAAACTGGTAATATCACGAACTGAGGGTTCATCATCAACAACAAGGATCAATTCTCCTTTTCCTGAGGACAGTTCAAACTGCAAATCTTTTGTTTCTTGTGTTCCAGTTGCAACAGCGGGCAAATGGATTCTAAATGTAGTACCTTTTCCAGTTTCACTGTGCACATCTATAAATCCGCCGTGGCTTTTCACGATTGCAAGGGATACTGAGAGACAAAGTCCTGTACCTTTGCCAAACTCTTTTGTCGTGAAGAACGGTTCAAAGATTCTATCCAGTATCTTAGGAGGAATACCTGTTCCAGTATCCGATACTGTGATAACAACATATGAACCAGCCTTAGCCCCGATATTAACACGGGCGTAGTTTTCATCAACTAAAAGATTTTCAGCAGATATGTTCAGGATGCCGCCATCTGGCATAGCATCGCGGGCATTCATGCACATGTTCATAAGGACCTGGTGCAACTGCGTAGCATCTCCAGAGATATTCCACAGGTCTCCAGGTACACCGGCTCTAACTTCGATGGATTTTGGAAATGTTTGTTTTGCTATCTTCTCTATTTCAGAAATAAGTTCTGTTACCTGAATAATCTTGCGCTCACCTTCTATACCCCGCGTAAATGACATGACCTGTTTTATCAGGTCAGCCGAGTATTGTGTATTTTTTTCAAGGATATTAAGCAGCCTCTGGCTCTGTTCATCGGTGAATTTATTTTTTAGCATCTGCAGCGATAGCGTCATTGGCGTCAGCATATTGTTAATGTTGTGCGCAAGACCGCCTGTGAGTGTACCTATGCTCTCCATCCTCTGAGCTTGCAGCAATTGAGCCTGGAGTTTCTTCTTCTCAGTGATATCTATAGTGATGCCTACCATACGAACTGGTCGGTTGACATCATCATAGAAGGTTTTGCCTTTAGCATTCAACCAGCACAGGTTGCCGTCAGGACGGATGGTGCGAAACTCAATATCAATATCCATCTTTTGCTCAATTGCCTGAGCAACCGCTTTACTCACCATGTCATGGTCATCAGGATGAACCGTTTTAAACCAATTCTTGTAATAAGGTTCGTGATCTGTAGTGAGACCATGGATTAAGTAATATTCCTCTGACCATTTCAGTTCACCTGTGAGCATGTTCCAGTCCCATGTCCCGGCGTTAGCAGCCTTTTGCGCCAGTTTCAATCGCTCCTCGTTCTCCGCCAGTGTAGCCTCAGTCCGCTTGCGCTCTTTAATTTCAGCCTGCAATGCCTGATTAGCTTCCTCCAGTTCTGCTGTCCGTTCCTGAACACGTATTTCTAACTCATCGTGCGCTTTGCGCAACGCCTCTTCAGCCTGCGAGCGCTCGATAATATCAGCAGCCTGCCGGGCCAGGATGTCGATTACCCGCAACTCGCGGTCAGCCGGGGAATGCACCTGCCTGAAATGAGTCGATATGATGCCGAGCAATCGACCCGAACGAGCCAGCAGTGGTGTTGATTGAACCGCGAGTACTCCTTCGTCCAGCAGCACATCCAGCGCATCACTGCCCTTGAAGATGGGGCTATGTGTGACATCTTCCACGATTACGCGTTCCAGCCGCTCCATTGCCATGCCGCATGATGCCGCTTCCCCGGCTTCCACCTCCTCAAAAAACTTCAAAAAATGGATGTCAAAATTCTTGTGGGCAGCTATCTTCAATTTTCCTGTCGAGGGATCGAGAAGCTGCAGATTTCCCTTATCAGCGCCAGTAATTGCAATTGCTGCCTCGATTATTTCCTGGAGAAGAAAACTGAAATCATTGCCTTCGATGTAGCGCGTGCTCAGCATCTGGAGAACATTCATGTCCCTGATTTCGGCTTCGAGATCCTTCTTGAGTTGAATGAGTTTGTTCTCCGCCCGCTTGCGCTCGGTGAGTTCCTGCTGAACATTCTTAAAAAGCCTGGCGTTTTCAATTGCAAGCGAAACGGATACAGAAAGTTTTTTGAGAAAATCAACATGGACCGGAGTGAAGGCATACTCGGACTTTTCAGTCGCGCCAAGGACTCCGATCATTTTACCTTTTACCTGTAAAGGAGCGGCGATCACCGAGCGAATCCCGAATCTCTGAAACATCTCACTGCTAAATCTTTTATCAGTATAACCATCATGAACGACAACTAAGAGCCTATCCGAAAAGTAGAAGAATTACAATGTAGGGTAATGTGGGGTAATGACA
>NZ_JMIY01000001.1:0-28370 GCF_000685155.1 Candidatus Methanoperedens nitratireducens | reverse complement strand
ACACTTCGCATGTGCATGGATAACGTTCAGAGCTTCTGGACTTTTCGGATAGGCTCTAAGTCATTGGTTCTTTCGACAAGCACAGGAACGGGAGATTCTGCATCGTTGAATCGGCTCCCAATACCTGCAGCAGGCCGGCCAGAGGCGTACCTCAATACCCAGGAATCGCCCTCGTGCAGGCTAATCCCAACGGTTTTTGATCCCAGCGCCATTCTCGCTTCGTTCACAACCCGGTTCATTAACTCATCAAAATCAAGCGTTGAATGTATAACTTCATTGATCTTATTCAGCGTCTCACTAAGCTCCTTTGCCTTTCTCAGTTCTTCCTCAGCGCGCATTCGCTCCGTGATATTGCGAGAGATACCCAGCACTGACTCTACCGAGCCATCTTTTGCAAATTCAGGTACTATGCGTGATTCAAAATATCCTTGTCCGCCTGGTGTCGGAAAATAGAATTCAATAGTCGTCTCCTGCCCGGTCTCAAAGACTGTTTGTAACGCCTTATCCCATAATGTGATCAGGTTCTCCGGCATTCCCAGCTCTCTGTTCGTTTTTCCAATGAATGAATCGCGCGGCATACCCGTGGCGCGTTCAATTGCCATGTTGACATAGATATGGCGCAGCTCCTTATCGAACTGCGCAATAATATCAGGAGCATTCTCAGCCAGCGCTCTGAATTCCTGATCGCGCTTGAGTTCTGATTTCTCCAGTTCAGCAACCCTCTGGCGCAGCTTTTCCAGTTCATTTATAAGTTGCTCTTTTGCCGTCTCTTTGTTTTTCATCTTGTTTACGTTATAACACGTGTAATTTTACCTGACTTATTTACATCCCTTATTGTATCATCAATGTTGCCAAGCCCTATATCAACCTGGCGATTATATATATAATATAAATGTGAAATTACACTTATTATAATTTTAGATCGGATGTATCTATAAATTTAAATGTAACTTAACATTTATATGCTATTAAAACATGTCATGTAAATTAGATTTAAATGACTGAAACTAAACACATTCAAACCAGCCTTGATATGGTTACTTACGATCATCTCAGGCATCTCTCTGAATTAAAGAATAAATCGTTAAAGGAAACGATTCAGGAGGCCATTAAGGAGTATATCAAGCGACATGAGGGCGAATTAATGAAAGATTCATTTTTTGGTATCGTGGGCTCTTTCAGAACTAAAGAAGGCAACTGGAGTGAACGGAATGATTGGAGAGAGTAGATGCGAATTTTTCTTGATACAAGCGGCCTTATTGCATTGAGCGATGAAAAGGATAAGAATCACAACAGAGCAAAGTCATATCTAAAAGAACAGGTACAGAGGGGTGCCAGGTTTGTTTTGAGCAGGAATATTTTAGTCGAATACATTGACGGAGTCACAAAAAGGATAGGCAAGGAAAAGGCTATTGAAGAACTTGATAATATTTTGAACAGCAGATTGCTAATAATCGAACCTGTCTCAAAAATGGACTGGGATAAAGCAATCGGGTATTTCAGAAAATATAAGGATCAGCAAATTGATTTAACAGATTGTTTGAGTTTTGTAATAATGGAGAGACTTGGTCTTAAGATAGCCCTCACTTTTGATAATCATTTTCAGACCCATGGGTTCGATGTACTTGCCTGATTCTACTGCCCAGATCCGGTTCCAGCCTGCTTCACAACAGCGGGCAAATGGATTCTAAATGTAGCACCTTTTCCAGTTTCACTGTGCACATTTATAAATCCACCGTGGCTTTTCACGATTGCAAGGGACACTGAGAGACAAAGTCCCGTACCTTTGCCAAACTCTTTTGTCGTGAAGAACGGTTCAAAGATTCTATCCAGTATCTTAGGAGGAATACCTGTTCCAGTATCCGAGATTATGATAACAACATATGAGCCAGCCTTAGCCCCGATATTAACACGAGCGTAGTTCTCATCAACTAAAAGATTTTCAGCAGATATGTTCAGGATGCCGCCATCTGGCATAGCATCGTGGGCATTCACGCACATGTTCATAAGGACCTGGTGCAACTGTGTACTATCTCCAGTGATCTTCCACAGGTACTCAGGTATATCGGCTCTGACTTCGATGGATTTTGGAAATGTTTGTTTTGCTATCTTCTCAATATCAGAGATAAGGTCTGTTACCTGAATAATCTTGCGCTCACCTTCTATACCCCGCGTAAATGACATGACCTGTTTTATCAAATCAGCCGAACGTTGAGCATTTGTTTCCAGGATATTAAGCAGCCTCTGGCTCTGTTCATCGGTATATTTTTGTTTTAGCATCTGCAGCGATAGCATCATTGGTGTCAGCATATTGTTAATGTTGTGCGCGAGACCGCCTGAGAGTGTACCTATGCTCTCCATCCTCTGAGCTTGCAGCAATTGCGCCTGAAGTTTCTTCTTCTCAGTGATATCACGCCAGGTAACTGCAAAACCATCGCCAAGCTTAGCCGCACGGATATCGTAGTAGCGTGCTAGATGCAAATCTTTGCCATATACATCTTCATAGTACAGGGATTCCTTCACCAGCGGTTGACCTGTCTCTACAAGTTTAATATATTCAGAGAATAAGTCTATGTCCTTATGCCGTAGTAGCAGTTCCAGCATGGTATGACCTACCAGCTCCTCTCGCGTCCTTTCATTCAACTGGCAGCCAGCCCCATTGATATACTCGTATCTGAAATCGATTATATTGCCTGCGTCATCCCGCATTGCAGAGAAAATTGCGAAACCATCAAGCATGGTCTCTACCGAGTTGCGGAATCGTTCCTCGCTCTCCCGCAGCGCCCTCTCAGCCTCCTTTCTTTTTCGCCGCTCATCTGCTTCACGCAACTCGCGCCTGACCGTGGGAATAAGCTTGACTAGATTGCCTTTCATTAAATAATCATGTGCACCGGCCTTCATGGTCTCTATAGCCGTGGATTCCACGATCTTCCCGGATACAACTATGAACGGCAGGTCAATTCCACTTCTCTGCATTACCTTCAGTGCCTCAAGCCCACTGAATTGAGGCATGACATAATCGGCAAGGATAATGTCCCATGTCTTATCTGCAAGCGCTGCGCTCATGGTCTCTGCTGTGTCCACGCGTTCAAAAATCGGATTGTAGCCACCGCGGCGTATCTCATGCACAAGCAGCAGGGCATCATCCTCTGAATCCTCGACTACTAACACACGAAGAGGGATGCCCATCTAATCACCCGCAGGTGTAGGCTTGTTCAGAACCAGCCAGTACAGTCCCGGCTCATGCACCTCTATAAGTTGCTCTTTTGTTTTTTCATTGGTTTTCATCGTCTGTGTATCCTCGGCCTGGCCTCAATTTTATTAATTGAATTTCCCCTTACACAATATTATTGCCCGGTCAATGATACCAGGTTCTATATCAATCTAACGGTAAATATTTTATTTTATATTAATATAGAATATAAAATAAACAAATATTAAGTCAGCCTTTTAACTTATTCACCATCTCCTTAATATTCTCCCAGTGCTTCCCCTGCCAGTACACCTGTCCGCATCTATCGCATATCCAGAATTCTGTTCCGTTCTCAAACCTTACTGGATACACGTACTCCTTCTCTTTAATAAGCTCCATCTCTGCAGGCTCAACCCTTCTGATAATAGAGTTACATAGGCTGCACCTCTCCATTTCAGGATCAGATTTAATATTGAATTCCTTCTGCATTTCCTTGAGCTGTTCTATAATATCTAGAGACTGTACCAGATATGCCCTGATCCCCCTTTTCATTGCTCTTCTGATAAGTACCATATCCCTTGATATCAGGATCCTTCCATCTCTCTCTGCTATCTCCAGCAGTATATCGTCCTCATTCTCCTGCTTCTTTATTTCAAGAGTATCGTACCCAAAGATACGAAGCCAGCGTGCAAGCCTTCCCAGCATCCTGTCCACAATGAATTTCATTTCCCCTTGCTCCTGATAAGTGATGTCACCATAGCGATACCGCATATAACAGCAGCGACGATGTATGTATCACGGAAAGCGGGCAGGAAAGAACTGTCAATACCTCCGTAATAAACATGCCTGCTTGAGAAAACAGCGCCTGATATGGCTACACCTATCACCATACCCATATTCCTCATCGTCCCCATGGTACCTGCTGCAATGCCAAGCTGTTCTTTCGGGAGAGAGCCCATTATTATGCTGTTATTTGGCGCCTGGAACAACCCCATACCAAGACCAAATAGCGCCAGGCGTGATGAAACATCTATAAAATCTGAGGATGATGACATAAAACTGAGCGACAGGATAGACAGGCTTGAGATCCCCACTCCTGTTGAACTGAGGATATACGAATTTGTCCTGTCAGATAACCAGCCGCTGATCGGGGCTACAACAGACATAATAAGCGGTACTGCCAGAAACATAATGCCAACCTCCTGTGGTGAGTATCCAAGCTCTCTCTCAAGAAAGAAGGGCATTAAGAATATGACGCTGAACATGGCGGTAAAACTTATAAGCGCGCTGATATTGGCTGCTGCGAACGGTCTATTTCTAAAGTGCCGCAATTCCATCATAGGATGCCTGGCTCTGGTCTCGACGATAATGAAAATAATAAAGGACGCGGCTGATAGAATAAAAAGTAGAATAATGTATTTAGATCCCCATCCGAGTTTTTGACCATGGCTCAGGGCAAGTAATAACGATACTAGACTTATAAAAAGGGTGAGTGCGCCTGGTATATCAAAGGTCTGCCCTATAGTAGTCTCATCCTTCTTAAGGACCCGAAGTGCCATCGCTGTCCCGAAGAGCCCGACCGGTATATTGATATAAAAAATAGACTGCCACCCTACATTCTCGATTAAAAATCCGCCTGTAACAGGTCCTGCCATGGAACCGATCGCTACCACGGTCCCGATCAATCCCATTGCTTTACCCCTCTCTCTTGGGGGAAATGCATGCGTGATTATGGCAACGCCTGTAGCCATCAGCATTGCAGCACCGATGCCCTGTATCACCCTGTAGAATATCAACTGCCCCTCAGTCACTGAAATAGCGCATAGTCCAGAACCTATAGTAAAAATCGTGATCCCTGCTGCAAATATTCGTTTTCTGCCAAACATATCAGAGAGCCTGCCAAGACTTAAAAGCAGGCTTGTAATCGTCAGTAGATATGCCATTACCACCCATCCGATTGTCGTTACATCTGTCCTGAAGTACTCTGTGAGCGTTGGAAGAGCTACGTTCACTATGCTGCCGTCAAGCGTGGCCATAAAGAACCCTATCCAGACAGTCAGCATCGCTTTCCACTTGTATTCCATCTACTGTCCCTTCACATGCTTGAGAATATGCCCCATCTCAGGCAGCACAAGCTCAAGGGCAAGCTTAACTGCATTCGGCGAGCCCGGAAGGCAGAATATCGCCTTCTGGCGTGCAACTCCTGCGATTGCCCGTGTAAGTATTACCGCATTTCCGATCTGCTCAATGCTTTTATATCTGAACAGTTCTCCAAAACCCGGCATCTCTTTTTCAAGGAACGGCATCACTGCTTCGATCGTGACATCTGCAGGTGTAAGACCTGTTCCACCGCTTGATATTATCACATCGGCTTCTGAGTACAGGCATCTTTTTAATGCTTCTTTTATCATCTCGATGCTGTCAGAGATTAATTCGTAATGTACTACAGTGCAACCCTGTACCTGAATCATGCCCCAGATGAGCTTCCCTGATGCATCCTCGGCGCGCTCTGGCCTGTCTACCCTACCATATTTTTCGTATCGCGAAGTGCTTATTGTCAGTATCGCGCACTTGTAAGATCTCGGTACATTTTCCTTATGAGGCAGCGACATGTCCATAGTGATTCTTATATGCTAAAGGATATATAAGATTACGCAGCAGAATTTAATAGCACAAACATGAGATTTATTGCAATCGATGTTGGAATGGGAACACAGGATATACTCCTCTATGATAGCGAGCAGAGCATTGAGAACTGTATTAAAATGGTCCTGCCTTCGCAGACACAGATTATCGCAAAACAGGTCTCTGCTGCTACAGAGTTAAAGCAGGATATCGTCCTTACAGGTGAGACCATGGGCGGAGGGGCGTGTACTGGCGCGGTGAAGCGGCATATTGGGGCAGGACTTTCGGTATTTGCAACACAGAATGCAGCCCTTACATTAAATGATGACCTGAACAGAGTAAGGGAGATGGGCGCGGTTATTGTGAGCGAGGATGAGGTGCATGAGCTAAACGCTACCAGGATAGAGATGTGCGATGTGGATAAACATGCCCTCGGGAGAGCGCTGGATCTCTTTGGCATTGAGATTCCAGAGAGGTTCGCGGTTGCGGTGCAGGATCACGGGTATTCACCTGGTCTTAGCAACCGGGTATTCCGTTTTGATTACTTCCAGGAGATCATAAAAACAAAAGGAACCCTTGACTCCTTTGTATATAAGGGTAATATTCCCGATCGATTCACAAGGATGAGGGCTGTAGAGAGAGCACTTCCAGGTTCGCTTCTTATGGATACAGGGTTTGCAGCAATAAGAGGTGCGCTCCTTGATGAATCTGCCAAAGCTCCGTATCTTGTGGTAAATATAGGTAATGGCCATACGCTTGCTTCTGTTGTGGATGGTAAAAAAATCCTCTCATTATTTGAGCATCATACCCACCAGATGACACAGAGCAAAATCGATGATTACCTGATGAGATTATGTGATGGGACACTTGATTTTCAGGAGGTTTTTGATGATGGCGGGCATGGATGCTATATCAGGGAGGCTATTGATCTTGAAAACATCGGATCAATACTCATAACAGGACCCAGGCGCAGCATTATGCGCGGCTCCACGCTCAGGGTTCGCTTTGCTGCTCCGTTCGGGGATATGATGCTTACAGGTTGCTTCGGGTTGATGGATGCTTACCTTAATTGTATGCCAGATTAAACTCCTTTAAACTTAAACTCCCACAGGCTCCCGCCTTTTATCTCTTTTTGTTTCAGGTGTTCTATCTCATGGGCCATATCATATGCAGTAGAGCCATAAAATACGAGTTCTTTTTCTGCGAGTTCCTCTATCTTTATCTCCTTCTCAAGAGGATTTACAGTGGTTTTTATGATCCTGTCGCTCTTAACTCTAACTCTATAAGGCCGCCTTACAAGCAGCCTCATCTCCTCGTCCCCGCATTTCTCAAGCCTGTGAACTACTCCCTCCTTATCTTTGAGAACTGGATTTACAAACAGGTATATCTCCTCAAGTGAGTATCCCAGTCCCTTCTCATCATCGTAGATAGTAGTCTTATCCATCACGGCTATAGTTTTTATATTCTCTGTGGAATAACTCCAGTCGCCGCCAGATCTTAAAGAGAGCAGGAGAGGAGTAAATGCATCTGCAGGTATATCAAAGCTTGATATCAGTTTTTTCTCAGCATTTGTGAATTCTATTATGTTCTTGAACTTCTCTATATCCATTTATTTGATATATTGGTAGCTATTTACATATACATATCCTGTAGCATTTTCCTTACTCCTCTCAGGCTTCACCATGCCATCTTTTCATATGCATTGCATGTGTTTTCAAATACGCTCCAGGCTTGTAGAACCTATCATAGAACTCCAGATCCAGATGATGCGCCTGCAGATAGGTAATAAGGAAGATCGAGGGAACCGTACCCGGGAACTTGCCGAAAGTATCAAAGACATACTGGGCCTGCAGGGCTACACATTCCCTGAATTCCTCGCTATGTACCTGGGCGGCAGACCTCACTTTCACCGAGTCTTTCCAGGGACCCGGCGTATCTGGATGGAACGGACCGCCAGGGCCAAACTTGCGCTCATGTACCGCTTCTACGGCAGCACGCATATCCGGGTAATGGGGAGGACAGAAGCCTTCCATGATGCCCTCTAAACCCGTGGGGTTGGGATAAGGCCAGCGTTCATTGGAATCGTATCGAAATCCCAGGCCAGGAGCACCCGGTTCGCCGCTTGCGCCGATAACACTGAAGGGGTTGAGCCCGTCGAACATCCAGCCCCCCAGCCCCATAGCCTGCAGCATAAGCGTACCGGCGTAGCAGCTCGTCGACAGCTCGGCCGTAAGTTCAGCCATGCACATTTGCTCCACGAAAGTCAGAGGCCATGTATTATTTATATCTACAATGTCTCTAAACTTCTCGATCCCCGGGATGGGGCGCCTGTTGATGTCATCCGTAAGTACCAGGCCGTTTTGCAGCATGTAGCAAAGCATGAGCAGGACATGCTGGGAAAGATCTCCCACGGGGATAACGAGAAGTGTTCCAGGCTGATTCGTCACCCAGGTGTTATGCGCCTCTGTGTGCAGCACTTCCGGCGGCAGGCCAAGCCTGCCATCCTGGATTTTCCTGATGCGACTTTTGAGGGCATCGAGGATCACATCAAGTTCAAGGGAGCCGTCCTCTTTCCTCTGTGCAAAGGCAGGAGCATCGCGTGCATCCAGCACATAGACCCCTTCGTCATCTGTGAAAAAAGTCATGCTGGTATGAAATCCGGCAGCCGATGGAAAGGTACGACCGCCTGCTGCGCCCGCATAATTGGAAAGGTACGGCGCATACAACTGAGCGCGATAGATCATATGGTGCCAGCCTGTATTGCTGCCGCAGGCGGTCACTACGAGAAGTTTCTCTAATTCAGTGAGAGGCACAGGGGCGTGTCGTGATTTATAGGCAAATACGCCGTCCGGAATCTCAGCGCCCAGAAAGAAGCGCCGGGAGCGGCGGCCTAATAGTGCCTCGATGAAGCCGAACTCCAGTATGTCCTGGAGGCCCGGTAATGCCGTCGGTTTCTCCATAAGATCCCTCCTTTTCGCTCAATATTCAAATCCATTGCATTCCCCCTTATCAAGCAAATAATCTGCTGAGATGATATTTATAAATTACGTTATGAACTTTCGATTATCCTGTGCGCCTTCAGGAAATTATGTGCCTTCTTTAAAACGTTTTTTGCGTTATTGAAAGTGAGTCTTTCCATTGCATCCTTATAATTTAACCATTCATATCCTGTGTGCTCATGCGATAACTCAACATCACTCTCTTGAGTCTCAATCAGGAAAAAGGTGACTTCCTTATAGATAGTCTTTCCTCCACTTTTGAAAAAATAGCTTATCTTCTCCCTGAAGTCTCCAATAAACCTGGCATCGGTTATACCCGTTTCCTCCTTAAGCTCTCTTATAACCGTATCCATTTCGCCCTCATTTGCCTCAACTTCACCTTTTACAAACTCCCAGTGGCCTGCTTCATAGCGTAAAAGAAGATACCTGACCTCTTGATTTCTCCTGAATACTACGGCTCCACAGGATCTTTTTCTAGGCATATTTCTCCTGTCAGTCGGATGATTCGAGTTCTGCCTTTATCTTCATAAAGTCCTCTTCAAGATAGGATCTGTATGCAGGGTTATAGAGTACTGCTGCTGGATGGAATGTGGGTATTATCTTGACCTGAAGGCCAAGAAGCACCTCCTTATAGACCCGCCCTCTAACCGCAGTTAGCCCATCAACATCTATATTCACTTTTGAGAGAACATATCTTGTCGAGTGCCTGCCCAGTGTCGCAATAACCTCTGGTTCTATTATCTGGATCTGCCTGTCAAGATAAGGTGTGCATGCCGCTATTTCATCCGCTTTTGGCTCTCTGTTCTCAGGGGGTCTGTGCTTAACAATATTACCTATATAGACATCTTCTCTCTTAAAACCGATACTGGTAAGTAGTTTATCAAGGAGTTTGCCAGCGCTCCCTACGAAAGGTCGGCCCATGATATCCTCCCTGTTACCCGGCGCCTCACCTACAAGCATCAGGGAGGCATCAAGGCTCCCCTCCCCGGGTACAGAGTTCTTTGCATACTTCCAGAGCCGGCATTTTCTGCAATCCCGTATCTGGTCTACCATCTCATCCATCAGTTCCTGCTTTGACATCTACAAATCATCTCTCAGTTGTAAGGCTTCTGTAAAGAAGCTATCTGTGGAATAATGAAGCAGCAGGCTTGATGCTATCATGCCTGTGGCAAAGATAGCAGTAAATATGGCTATCTGAATCGAGGCAGCATTGAAAGGATCGGCACCGGCAAGCAATAAGCCTGTCATAACCCCTGGTATCCATACAAGCCCAAGGTTCTTCATGTTATCGATCGAAGGTATCAATGCCGAGAGAATACTCTGATTGAGGCTGGCGGCCGATGCCTGCTTTGGCGGTGCGCCAAGAGCAAGGTATGCCTCGATTTCCGCTCTTCTATTCCTTATCTCGCCCCTGTATCTGTCTATAGCCAGCGAGCTTACGTTCATGGCATTGCCGATAAGGATACTTCCTGTTGGTATGAGGTACCTGGCTTCAAGAGGAAAAATACCGAACAGAAAGAAGGGAATGAGCAAAAGTAGAGATGCAACGGCTATCGATGCGATAGCTACACGCAGACCCCTCCTGAGCCTGCCTGAGTGGGTATATGTGGTATGCCCTGCTATTGTGGTCATAGCCAGAAGCACAATAATACTAAAGTAAAGAGGTAATTCGAATAATATGAGGATGATGGAGGCAAGTATCATTACCTGGACTAAGGCCCTGGCTCCTGCCACAGAGATTCGTCTGCCTATATCGAACCTTCGCGCATAGGCTGCGGTCAGTACAATAAGCAGAGCTGTTAGAGCCAGGGCGAGGATTTCTGTTAGATAGCGGGAGAGGATATCGAACAGGATTTCAGACATGTTTCTCCAATCTGCCCTCCCTGAGCATAAACCTCCTGCCGTCTATCCTCCCGGCCTGCGCCAGCTCATGTGTGACCCAGAGCATGGTCAGTTTTCGCTCTCTGCGCATGCTTAGCAGCAGTTCTTCTATTCTGTGTGCCGATTCAGCATCAAGTGCTGAAGTTGGCTCATCCAGCAGGAGCACCTCTGGCTTGTTTGCAAGCGCTCTTGCAATGCATACCCTCTGCTTCTCTCCGACCGAGAGCGGATCAGCATCTGCATCCAGCAAGTTCTCGGGTATGCCTGCATCCCTTGCCAGAGTCTCAATATCAATATCAATATCATTTCCCCATAACCTCATGCCAAAAGCAAGGTTATCCCTTACACTTCCCCGAAACACAACAGGCACCTGGAATACCATGCCCACTCTTCTCCTTAATTCAAGTGGGTCATAATCTCTTATATCTTTGCCGTTTAGCAGGATAGTCCCTGAGTCGGTCTCTGATAGCCTGTTGATTAATCGAAGAAGCGTGCTCTTTCCAGAGCCTGATGGACCCATAATCGTGACAAGTTCACCGTGCTGTACCGTCAGGTCAAGATTGTATAGTATCTGCGTTTTGACTCTTGTGCTGTTTACCTTACGGAAGACTGCCTTGGATACATTTATCAGCTCAAGATGGACCGGATTCATTGGGTGTAAAAAGGCCTGCCCTGGTATAAATAATACCATTTATTGTAAAAATAAGACTGGGCAATTAAAGACCTGCAATAATTATATTTTCCATTGCAACACATGTGTTACATATGGACACCACTATCAGGAACATTGACCCTTTTGTTTATAAAAAATTAAAAACAAAAGCAATCAGCGAATGGCTCGGTTCTCCAAAGAAAAAGAAGAGAAGCATCATTGAGATCAAACCAGAGCATTTTGGTTACCAATATAGAAATCTGAGTGAAGAGATAGATGAAGTTCTATATCATTAGGAGATTGCTTGATATTCCTTGATTCCAGCGCGATCATTACATATAAGAATGCGGATGACATAATTTTGTGGATGCTTCGAATCTTGCCTGTATGGAGTTAAGGAAAATCAGGAAGATAGCGACTTTTGATAAGGATTTTTTGAGAATAAGCGATGTAGAGGTTGTGAACGGATAAAGGTTCATAAGATTCTTGAACACAGATGACACGGATCGACGCGGATGAAGGTGGATTTTTCCCTGTATAACTTTTACTCTTGAACTATAAGAACATCCAGCTACGCTATCCTCCAATAAAAACCAATAAATTTATTAATATGTATATCAATCCTTGGGCAGAGGTGGAGGTTTGTTTAACAGTATAAAAAAATTTCCTGTCATGAAATACGGGACCATTGTTCTTACATTATTGTTTTTCTTGATTATTCTGGCTACTGTATCTACTGTTGAAGGCAGTGTTCCGGCTGAACTATCGAAAACTGCACCATATGCAGGTATTCCAGCTCAAGGAGAACCTAACTGGGGTGATTTAGATAGAGAATTCATACAAGCAGGACATAACGACAGGATAAGACAAAATGGGACAATTTATCAAATACGATTTGCAGTAGCAAATGCTTCAGCATTAAAAAAATTTTATTTTACCGTATGGAGACAGAACGGAAGTAATTATGATAGAATTGCTACAACTGATAATTTAATTGACGATATTTCAAAAAATGGTATAAACGTAATAAATCTGCCCAACCCAATAGAAGGAGTGCAGGAGGGCGATTTTTACGGCTATAGCATCAATGCTTCAGCGAGTGCACTGTACGTAGATAAAAATGATAAAAAACATCTTACTTATTATGTAGATGGCCATGCGATGTCAATAACAGATTACAACTGGATGGCTGGTTATTCTGAGCCGTATGTTTTTGTTATCGAACCTTATATGGAAAATCCATACATTGTTTTCATAGGCGATTCGATAATATCCGGAAAGCCTGAACATATCTCCTTTATCGAAACTGATAAAACTACCAATATCCCTGCATCAATCCAGAATCAGTGGGCACGAAAAGTTGATAGAACTTATCAAAATATGGGTTATAGTGGAGACAGGACCTCAAACCTTGAGTCCAGATTCATTTCAGATGTAGTTGATTTATCACCTGAGTTCGTGCTAATTGAAGGTGGTATAAATGATGTGACTTCTGGTATCAGCAGTAAGGTTATCCTCAATAATTGGGAGTCCATGATAAAGAAAGCTTATTACAACAATATAACTCCAGTTATTATGTTAATATTACCTGATTCAAGAAAATCATATGAAAAATCAAATCAGATTACGTATATAAATGAGCAATTGATGGCAATGGCAGCGAATTATTCCCCATCAATTGTAGTCGATGCAAGATGCTATGTGGGAGTTGAGAGATCCTCCGGTCCACCAGGGAATTGCTGGGATATTAACCCATCATATACAATGGATGGATTGCATTATAATTCTGCTGGTAATGAAAGGATCGCGCAGGCCATAAAGGATTCATTCAGGTTCGTTCATGGAAAGCAGGGACTATATAACTTGATTCAGTCCGATGGGACTATTATTTATAATACAAATCTGAGCAATGCAGTAAATACTTCCTGGAGAATGGCATCTACTGCTGGTGGCAGTGCTAATGTAAGTTACAACACACCAGCTTCATTTACTATCAATAGCGGCACTATAGATTGGCTTAATATAGAAAATCTGTCCTCAAATCAAGTTTGCAAACTATATTTAAATGATGATAAAATTGATTCAAAAGAAGCTTTAAATGGGAGCGTGAATTTCACTGAAAATATATTATATTCTGGCACTTACCATGTGCAATGTACTGCTCCGTCTACCCCGTCTACCATCACCTCATGGAGCAACAGCAAGACCAATAATAATAACTTGACTGTAACCGTGAACATAAGTGAACAAGTAAATTTCAGGGCAACGGCTGATCAAACCATAGATACATGGAACTGGTATAAGGATGGAGTAGATCAAAATAATAATTTTGACACCCTCAGTACTTCCTGGGATTCTGAAGGTACAAAATTGATAAGCATTAATGCAACTAACAGCAACGGGATAAGCAATACAATTACATGGACAATTACTGTTGTTACTGTTAATGCGCCATCATCTCAGCCCCAAATCACTTCCTGGAAAAACAGTAAGACCGATAATAATAACTTGACTGTAACCGTGAACATAAGTGAACAAGTAAACTTCAGGGCAACGGCTGATCAAACCATAGATACATGGAACTGGTATAAGGATGGAGTAGATCAAGATAATAATTTTGACACCTTCAGTACTTCCTGGGATTCTGAAGGTACAAAATTGATAAGTATTAATGCAACTAACAGCAACGGGATAAGCAATACAATTACCTGGACGGTTACTGTTAATGTAGCTAACAGCAACGAGACAAGCGATAACATTACTATAACAGTTACTGCTAACCCAGAACAGTCGGACGATGGCGGAACACTATCCCCCGGTGGTAGCGGTGGAGGAAGTGGTGGAGGCGGCAGAGCTACAGGAGAACCTTATAGCAACATACTCATATCAGAAAAATATGAGAAAGATCTTATTGCCGGTACTCCAGTAGCATATACCTTCTTTCAACCTGAGCACAGTATATATGAGATATTAGTAACAGGTAAAGCAAATGAATTTGAGATAATTCTTATATGCGAAGTTCTTAAAGGAACATCCAAACGTGCAAAAACCCCCGCGCCGGGAATCGTATATAAGAACGAGAATATATGGATTACCTCAAAGTTGATGAAAGAAGGTCTTATACGATTCAAGGTTGAGAACTCCTGGCTTGAGAGTAACAATCTGGCAGACAGTGATATCAGGTTGGTCAAATGGAATAACAGCAAATGGGTGCAACTTAACACAACAGAAACGAAAAAGGACAGCACTCACACCTATTACGAGGTAAGGACAGATTCCTTTTCCTCATTCGCTGTGACCGGGTTAAAAGATGTGAAAACACAAGAAGATGCGCCAGTAGAAATTACTCTTAAATCAATACAACTGGATACAGAAGACCCGGTTAAGCCAGCAGGAACTGAAAGGACAACAGAGACTGAAGGGACTACAGGGACTGAAACTGCAGGACCAAACAAAGAGTATGTTGCATTTTTTGTTGTTCTGGCTATGGCTGTATTTTTAGCTCTGTACATATTAGTTCGAGTTAAATGATTTCATTATGGAGGTTTGCCCAGCAGTTCATGCAGGATCATTATCGCTGCATGCTTATCCAGCGGGTTGTTGTGGTTGCCGCACTTCGGCGACTGGATGCAGCTCGGGCAGCCCTCACTGCACGGACATCCTTCTATGGCTTTTAGCGTGACCTCAAGAATTTCGGTTATTATCTCATATCCTCTTTCTGCATATCCAACCCCTCCGCGGTGTCCATCATACACAAATATCCCGCACTTTCCATTGAGGTCGATGTGATTTGGCGTTGATACGCCTCCCACATCGTTCCTGTCAGCCAGAAGACGCAGGGGATACATTGCTATCATGGCATGCTCGATAGCATGAATACCGCCGGCAAAATCGAGGTCATGCTTATAAACAAGATCAGTAAATCTATCAGGCAGCTCGATCCAGAGGGCGACTGTTTCAAGGGAGAGCCCGGGCATATCAAGAGCATATTCTCCGAGTACAGTTTCACTGAAATATCTGAATTTCTTATAGCCTGTAACCTTCTCCACCACTTCAACCGCCCCAAGTCCGGCCTTTGCATCCATGCATGAAGGCAGATTTTTCCCGGTATATCTCTCTTTTATGAATATTTCAGAATTCACAAGAGCCCTGGTATAATATTCCGCTTTCGTTTCCTCCACATGGATCTCTTTCTTTTCATGGTCAAGCCTGCTGACATGATACGGCGTGCCCATGTGCAGATATATGGCGCCTTCGAAGGCTTCCTTGAAAGCGAGTGATTTTTCAATGTCTTTCTCTATAGGGATTCGCCTCCCTCCGTTGAATGCAAATATGGAGTACGCATCTCTATCAATGCCCCGTATGGATACCTGCCCGTGAGGGTTCGGGTCCACGGCTGATTTGCTGTCACCACCTGTTAATAATCCCTCTCCCTCCAGCAATTCGATTATCCTTGATAACCCGCTGCCGAAGTATTTCTCATCTTTACGTGTGAGGGGTATCTCCTTTGCAGCGCACAGCACATGACCTGTCTGAATGTACGGATTTGAGACGTTGAGCACAGCCTCTTCACAGTTCCTTTCAAAGAACTCTTTTGGGTATCGCATGTAATACTGGTCAAGGGCATTTGAACCTGCCACCAGCGCAACAATGCTCTCACCACTCCCGCGTCCTGCCCTTCCTGCCTGCTGTCTTGTGCTCATGACGGTACCGGGATAGCCGTCGATGATGCATGCATCCAGCCCGCCGATGTCTATGCCAAGTTCAAGTGCGTTGGTTGAAATAACTCCCCGGAGACTGCCGTCTGAGAGCTTTTTCTCTATTTCCTCGCGCTCTTTGCCGAAATACCCTGCTCTGTAGGGGGAGATCTTTTCTGTAAGTCCTTTTTCTCGCAAACTGCTCCTGGACGCTACGTACATCCTCTCAGCAGCCTGTCTTGAGCGGGTGAAGGCGATGGTCTGAAGTCCGTATTGAATAAATCTGTTGAAAAGACTGAGGGACTCGCCGAATGTGCTCCTTCTGATGCTGAAACCCTGCTCGTTGACATAAAAAGGCGGGTTCCAGAACACGAACTTCTGATGACCCCGGCCTGAGCCGTCCTTATCTATTACAGTGACATCCCTGCCTGTCAAGGCAGCTGTATGCTCGCCAGGATTGCCTATCGTGGCAGAGCAGCAGATATACCGGGGATGTGCGCCGTAGTATGTGCATACGCGGTTGAGCCTTCGCAAGAGGTTTGCCATGTTGCTGCCCACTACTCCGCGATAATAATGGCTTTCGTCCACCACGATGAACTTAAGATTTGAGAGGAATCTTTTCCAGATGTGGTTCCATGGAAGAAAGCTCAGGTGGATCATTTCAGGATTTGTAAGAATGATCTGTGGATTCCCGTACCGTACTTCTCTTTTTTCATCATCGCTCATGGTACCGACATACCTGCTTATGTTCGCATCTATGCCCATTTCATCCCTTAGTTCAAGGAAACTCTTGAGCTGGTCATTGACCAGGGCATTGAGCGGAGCTATATAGAGCGCAGTTGCTTTCGGGTAGGTCATAACCATCTCAAAGATCGGGATCATATAAGACAGGGATTTCCCGCTCGCTGTACTCGTTACTAATACGATGTCCTTTCCCGCGCGGACATGCATGATAGCCTCTGCCTGATGACAGTAAAGCTGTTTTATCCCCATCTGGTCTAATGCGTAGTTGATCAAAGGCTTTAATTCGACGTAAGCATGTTCTGGCTGTCTTTGAGATATATCTTCTATATGGACGATCTGGTTCTCATAGCTTCGGGAGGATTTGATGCTTTGAAGCAGGCCAGATATGGACATTATTTTTATTCTCCTTTGAACTTCTCTGACAGCAGCATGCTTTTTATCTCGATTTATCTGGTATTTTCTTAATATACCTCTCATACACCGCTGCATCCACGGTCTTACCGGCCCAGAACTTCAGGATCTCACCCCTGTTTATTATTGCTGTCAGAGGCAGTTTCTTTTCTTTTGATTCTTCATTGAAGATGATATGATAAAGCGCTCCGCCATCTGGCCTGTCCTCTGTGACCTCAATGATCTCAATCCTGTCCCCGTACTTCTCATGGATTTGATCGATATTGGGCTGGTTCCCTTCACAGAGCTTGCACCTATCTTCCCGCATCCTGTCGCGCCTTATATTTAGAAGTACCGGCCTGGTGGATCCATTTATCCTGTCAGCAAGCTGCTGGACTGGCTGGTACTTATCATCAACATATTGCTCTATAAAATCTTTATATTCGGTCATTGCTTCCCCGGCAGTGAGTGAGTTCTTCTCTGCCAGAGCTGTGATCACCCTTTGCCGGAAGTTTTCTTTATGGTTGGATAAAAGTGCATCGAGGTTCATGTTGGTTCAACGGATGTTTTTAATCCATAGTATCATTAACCTTGCTGTATATATATGATAGATCATGGATTTATTTTTGATTATATTCATCACATTCTTTATTGCAATCATTTTCTCATCACTCGGGCTTGGAGGGGCTATTTTCTATACCCCGTTTTTTCTCTGGCTTGGCCTTCCCATATTCACTGCTATCCCGATTGCGCTCATGTTGAACGCGATTACAGCAGCCTCGGCATCGGTTACTTATCTAAGACATCGACTGGTAGAGACAGAGATTGCTTTTTTTATCATCCCGGCTTCCATCATGGGCGCGCTTACAGGTTCGTATCTTGCCCCCCGTATTGATACTGAGATATTGATCATACTGCTCTCCGTAGTTCTTTTTCTGGCAAGTATAAGAATAATCTTCTTTGATACCATTGTCATTACTGCAGAACTAACAGATAAGAGAAAAAAAATGATCGGGGCAGGCGGCGGTTTTCTAATCGGAGTTACTTCATCGCTTGTTGGAATCGGGGGAGGCACTTTTATCGTGCCGCTTCTTCTTGTTCTCGGGTTTGAGACAAAAAGTGCAGTCGCAACCTCATCGTTCGTAGTTACATTCATATCCCTGTCCGGATTTCTGGGGCACCTGGGTTTCGGGCAGCAGCAGATGAATATAAGCCTGTTATTCTATGCAGGGATAGCAGCATCAATAGGCGCACAGGCAGGCTCAAGAGTGGTATTCAAACGCGCATCACCCAGGGCGATCAACAGGGTATTCGCGCTCATACTTCTGATCGTAGTAGGTAAGCTGTTGTATGATTTGATATCTTGATGCGATTATTCCAGCTTTTTCAGTTCCTTAAAATCTGTGATCGTGGAGATCGGATATGTATTTACTCGAATGCCCGTCTCTTCTACTGCTGCCATGGCATTGACTCCAGCATACACAACTACACCGACCTTGCCAGTATCAACCGGTGCTTTGAGTACCGACATGCCGGGTTCTCCGATCTGGGCTATACCGCCTACTCTTGCATCTATAATGGACTGCAGGATCTTCTCGGCCTCAGTGAGTGCTGATGCAGGGATCTCCCTGGCATTTGCAAGAAGCTTGCCCGCTCCAGTATTCACGGCATCCATAACCCGTGTCATCTTCCTTGAAATAAAAACCCGCATGGGATCAATGGAAGTACCGCTATAAGCAATGATATCCTCAAAACATAGCGGTTTTCTGTCCTTTATCTCTAATGTTCCGCCGTATTTAGTATTGACAGGAATCCCGCTTTTTAATAAGATCCCGTCGATCGTTATACTGCACATTGTTGCTATGCCTATCTTGCCTGCCGGGATTTTAATATCTGAGGTGATAGTTCCCTCATCTATTAACTTTATATACGGACTGATGGGATAGCAGTTATACAGCACATGCCGCAGTATCTCTATTGTTCTATCAAAATCATTCTTATCAATAATTGATGTATTGATAACTACATTACCCTTCCCTGTTCCAGGATTAAAGGTCGTATCATAGATGAGCTTCTCTACTCTGGTGATAATCAAGCCAAGCCTGTCTCCTACCAGTGCATTATTAAGCTCGTTTGTTCCCAGCTCTGTGATAATCCTGCCGTCATACCCCTGGCGCTGGGTGAGACCCCTCTCATCCAGTATCCGCAGGTGATAACGCACACCTCTCTCTCCTATAGGGTATCCGCGTTCGTTCATTCTGTCTGCTATCAACCGTGCCCCTATGGGCTCATGGTTCTCATAGAGTATCCTCAGGATCTCTATGAGTTTTCTCTGTACCATTGAGTCGATCGTAGTTGCTGGCATCTCACCTCATATCAGACAATATTCAGATAGCGATCAAGTTCCCACTGGTGAACTCTTACTCTGTACGCATCCCATTCAGCCCTTCCAAGCCGCATGAAATCGCGAAATACATGATCTCCGAGTGCATCCCGCACAACAATATCTGTCTCAAGATGATCGAGTGCATCCTTAAGATTGCCAGGAAGAGATTCGATCCCCATATCCCCGCGCTCTCCATCATTTAAATGGAACAGGTTATGTGTGGTGGGCTCACCCGGATCGATCTGGTTCTCTATACCATCAAGCCCTGCCATCAGTATGACCGCAAAGGAAAGATACGGGTTGCAGGACGGATCAGGGCTTCTAAGCTCAATACGGGTACTCAGCCCCCTTGCTGCGGGAATGCGTATTAATGATGAGCGATTGGCCCATGACCATGCAACATAAACCGGTGCCTCGTATCCAGGTACGATCCTCTTATAGCTGTTCACAATCGGATTTGTTATTGCTGTGAATGACTTGACATGTTTCTTCAATCCGCCTATGAAATACCGCAGCGTATCGCTCACTTCATGCTCCTTCATCTCATCATATAAGGCATTCCTCTCACCCGAGAACAGGGAGATATTGGTATGCATTCCAGAACCGTTTATGCCGAAGACGGGTTTTGGCATAAAGGATGCATGAAGATGATTCATGCGAGCTATGGTCTTTGTGACAAACTTGAATGTTATCACATTATCCGCCGTGGTTAGCGCATCAGCATACTTGAAATCGATCTCGTGCTGTCCTGCCGATACCTCATGGTGTGAGGCCTCTATGTTGAATCCCATGTTCTCAAGGGCAACAACAATGTTCTGGCGAATCTCTTCTGCACGGTCAATCGGTGGGAAATCAAAATAGCCGCCAAAATCATGAGGCTTGTTTGTGGCTTCGCCGTCCTTTCTCTCGAATAAAAAGAATTCGATCTCCGGGCCTGTATTCATCACGAAACCGAGTTTTTCAGCCTCTTTCATTGCTCTCTTTAGAACATAGCGCGGATCGCCCTCAAAGGGCTTGCCATTTGGCTTGTAAACATCGCATATAATCCTGGCGACTTTGCCCCCGCTCACGTCCCAGGGGAGAATCCTGTAGGTGCTGATATCAGGTTTCAGTACCATATCAGACTCCTCAATCCTGACAAAGCCCTCTATTGAGGAGCCATCAAAGGATATACCCGACTTTAATGCTTTTTCTGCCTGTGATACAGGGATACCCACGTTCTTGATCATTCCCTGTATGTCAACAAATTGTAATCGTAAGAATCGAACCTTATCTTCCTCGATTGAGTTGAGCACATCTTCGTTTGTTTTTATCATAGCTATCACTGATTCTAATACACTCTAATTACAAGGCGTAGTTAATAAATCATTCGGGTTTACCGTCTTTTTCTTTATGTTCACATTCTTTTCTTTTATGAATTCCAGAAGCTTTTTCGGGGTTGGTGTTGCCATAATCCTATCTCCTATCAATCTTATGGTCCCAACAAACCCCTATTTGATTTCGCTGTAGATTCGCTTACTTGTTCGTTAATTCAACTTTTTACAATGTATTTACCCAACTTGAGAGAAACTCAAATGAAGGATATATTGAGACCGACTATAGGCTACCGTTTGCATACTTAAATAGTTTTCTATTGTACGACCAGCAGTTTATCCATAGCGTCAAGTTAGTCCTGTAATTTCTCAAAATACCATCCTATTTTTTTATGAAAAAAGCCGCAGGCTCAGCCACAATATAGCCTCCTCCTTTAAGTCAAAAAGTTCTGTAGTGTATATACACTACAACCATAACGAATGACAAAGAAAAAAGGTAATTCAGCACCATGTTAGGTATCTGATAAAAAATCAACCGGAGTTCGTATCAGTTCGTTTCAGTTCGTTGTTTTTTAACGTATAGGAAAGTATAAACGCATTTCTTCCTCCTCATCTTGAAATCTGATAGTCTAAAAACAACGAACATAAACGAACTGGAACGAACTCCAAGAGTTCGTTCCAGTTCGTTGTTAATAATTTTGCCCCCGCAGGGGCTTTCTTGAATTAAATTTGGTATCCGTTCAATGTCCACTGTATTTCTTTCTCTGCTAAAATTAACTAAAACTCCAAGTTTAATCCCTGTCGCTTTGAGATAATTCAAAACTTGTGCCTTGTGTATGTTTGTTAATTCATTCACAGCTTTTACCTCAATGATTATTTTATCTACAATATATAAATCTGCATAATAGTCCCCGACAACATTTTTTTATAAGTAACTTGAATCGGGAATTGCTGCTTGACTATGAAACCCCTCTCTTCAAGTTCAAATTTTAAAGCATTTTCATATACTTTTTCTAAGAATCCAAGACCAAGTTCAATTTTTATGGCTATACAGGCTGATTTTATTTCATAAAATTCTTGTTTATATATTAATTCCATTATATCTCTCTGTCCAAGATAAACAACGAACTAAAACGAACTGAACGAACTCTTTGATAAGAGATTTCCAGTTCAAGCTATTATTTCGTTTTCAATTGAAATCGAATGCTATAGACGTGTATCTGATACAATATTTATTCTTAACCTTATTTAGTGATGCCAATCAAAGTGAAAGTGTTTGATAGTTTTAACAAATTTTATAAAAGTTTTGGAGAAGACAGCTCCATCCTGCGAATTTATACCTGCTCTTCGATCCATTTTAGGGGCAGGAGCAAGTGTGGAAGCCATTTATCGATGCTTATTTATAAAATCCAAGAGAATCTTGACGCTATGGCAGTTTATTTAGTACGTTTGGGCAAATTCTTTATATTGCTGTACCAATTTGTTGTTGGAGATTGAACTCGTGCTGGATAAGAAAGCTAAAGTTTTGGCCCTGATGATACTGGTTCTGGTTGCTGCCCTTGTCCTGGCGCTTCCCCGTGATACAGAAGAGGTGCTACATGAAGAACCTGAACCAGAACCATCTGTTTCTATAGGATGCGATCGCGTGCTCTGGAAGGATACAGAGATAGAGCTTGCTGCTTCGACCCGAAATATCGATAAGCCATTATTTGAATGGAATATTGATGGTGAAATTGCTGGAAGTAGCCGGAAATTCCGTAAAAAATTCGACATGGGGGAGCATCAGGTAGTATTGAATGTGATTTTTGATAATGGGACACTCACCGCAGATCAGTCAATACTTGTAGTAGATTCTGCTGATGGTATATCCCTGCGCGATTCTGCGGCATCAAAGAACCAGTGGGGATTCCAGACCCTCTACAGAGGCAAAAATAAAGGCGTAAAAGGAGTCAGGGTCTCTATAGATTCTTTACCTGCGACTGAGGTAAACCCCTGCGGCTCACTTTCAACAAAAGCACTCTTTGCAGGGGAGCATACATGGCGGGCAGAGTATCGGGGGATTACCATAGCATCAGGTACCTTCAATATAAAGGAAGTAAGCGAGATAAAAATCACTAAGATCGATATTGCACCGAGCTATACAACAGGGGATACGGTTGACGGAAAGATTATACTGAAAAACACAGGATCAACTATAGTTTCAGGGTTTGATACTAAAACACTGGTAGTCAATAACAACTATGCATGGATGGGAGATAAGGCAAAAAAAGAATTTTTCAGCCAGCATAATTCTGATATCAAACCAGGTGAGATATACGAGATTCCAATCAGGGTAACAATACCTGAGAAGATAAGCGGAGTAAGACCTTCAGGAAAGTATACAATCACTGCTGCCCTCATACTAAATGGGCAGACAATAGATACAAAGGTTGTAAACACTGTGGTAAAATAAAGATATAGCCAAAGACATTATTAATACTGTACAAAAATGATATGGCAAGTTTTTTAACATAAGCATATTATTAACATAATTCTGGTTGAAAAAAGAAATGCACATAAAAATGAGAGATTTTATAATCAGGTGGAGGCAGAGTTATAAAAACTGAATACAAAATTATTTTACTGTCAATCATTTTCGGGTTTTTTATCTGGATATTTGATACTGTCATAGGCTACTTCTTTCTCCATAAAAAATCATTTCTGGAGCTGTTGATATTTGATGTACCTGATTATGGGCTCTATATACGGTCGATCTGGACTGCATTTTTCCTTATATTTGGCGTATTAACATCAATGGTATTAGCCAGGCACAGGCGAATTGAGGAGGCGCTGCATAACAGCGAACAGCGTTTTCGCTCCGTTGCAGAAACTGCAACTGACGCTATAATTTCTATTGACAGACATGGAAACATAGTTTTCTGGAATAAGGCTGCAGAAAACATTTTTGGTTATTCGGCAGGCGAAGCAATTGACAAGTCGCTGACAATTATAATGCCGAAACGGCTCCACAGAGAACATACTGAAGGAATAAAAAGGCTAATTTCAACAGGAGAATCCAGTGTTGTTGGAAAATTACTGGAGATGACAGGGCTCAGAAAAGATGGCAGTGAATTTCCACTTGAGCTCTCCATAGCTGCCTGGAAGACCGGAGAAGAAACGTTTTATACTGGCATCATCCGTGACATAACAGAGCGCAAGCATGCTGAGGAGGAGTTATTAAAATTTAAACTGGGAATTGAGCGATCGGATGAGGTTATCTTTATAACAGATAAAGAGGGCTCGATAACGTATACTAATCCTGCATTTGAGAGGATATACGGGTTCAGCAGGGATGAAGTACTGGGAAAAACACCCAGTATTCTGAAATCAGGGGTTCTTCCCCAGGAGGTTTATAAACAGTTCTGGGATACGATCCTTGCAAAGAAGGTTGTGAGCGGAGAAATAATCAATAAGACAAAGGATGGACGGCTCTTAAATACCGAAAGCACTGCTAATCCGATTTTGAATAATGATGGAGATATCGTCGGTTTTCTGGCGATCCAGCGCGATATCACTGAACACAAGCGGGCGGAGGACGAGCTTAAGATAAAGGCACAGCTTCTGGATACGGCTACTGATTCAATCTTTGTGCATGATCTGGATGGGAATTTCATCTACCTGAATGAAACAGCCTACAGATCGCACGGATACAGTAGAGATGAGATGATGAACCTGAAACTTCACAGTATTATTACTCCAGAATATTCCAGGCTTGTCAATCAGCGGACGCTGGACCTGGTGGAAAAAGGTGAAGCTGTATTTGAGTCTGCTCATTTAGATAAGAACGGATCAATAATACCTGTCGAAGTGCATGCCTGCATCATTGAATCTGGCGGTAAAAAGCTGATCCTTTGTGTGGCGCGTGACATAACAGAGCGAAAGCAAGCGGAGAGGATGCTAAAAGAGAAGGCAAGAGCTGAACTGTATGGTTTTATTGTAAGCGCACTGCCGGTCTTTGCATCCAATGTTCCATCCCAGGTCAGGAATACACTTATTAAAAACTTTGCAGAACGATTCGAGAAGAATGCCAGACCGGGGTTTGAAGAGGAAATGAAACGATTTGGTTATGATCAGAGGATCGGAGCAGAAAATACACAGGAGATCCTTGATGTTCTCATGCCCTGGCTCATGGAGCTGTTCTCAAATTTTGGAATACAGACCAGAACGATATCTGAAGGAATAAAGAGGGACATTGAGTTCTTGAACTGCCCGTGGATAGATGAGGCAAGCGGTAATCCGATATTCTGCTTCATCTGTCGGGCGATGGTGATACGCAGTTTCACATGGACAGCACTAAAAGGAAGTGCTGATCAGAGATTCAGCATTGCGAATGGTTCACAGACATGCAGGTTCGAAATACATGCCCAATCGATATTATAATATGTGATTGATCTCTAGTATAAGCTCTAAATATATATTGATGTAATAGTAGGTATGTCGATGGAGAGAATTAAAACTGGTATATCGGAACTGGACCTGATACTTGGAGGGTTCCCGGCCGGTAAAACTGTATTGATCACGGGTGATCCAGGCACAGGCAAGACCGTTTTCGGGCTCCAATTTACAAACGCCAGTTGTGCTCAAGGTCTCAGGACAGTATATATATCCACAGAAGAGAGCTCAAGCGATCTCAGGCTCCAGGGCGAGGCCTTTGGCTGGAACCTTGAGGCGTTCGAGAAAAGAGGTACTCTAAGATTAATAGAGTTGATCGACTACAGGGCCATGGAGATAGAGACCGCATTGAGTATAAGCCCGGATGCTATGAAAGGTAACTTTGTTGAGCTACTGGGGCATCTGCCTGAAGGCACCCAGGTACTCATCATAGACAGCCTCGGTAGCCACACAGCCAACCTGACGATGCATGAGTTCAGGGACAGGTTCGATCTTCTTATCTATAACCTGACCAACATGGGCATTACAGCTATGGTGATACTTGATGGCGTCACCTCAAGGTGGTTCAGTGATATAGCCCCCTTTTCTGCATATGGTGCCATACAGCTCATGAGAAGAGAGAACCCTTATACAGGCAGAAGGGAGAGGGTGATGGATATCATAAAGATGAGGAATACCAGGACACCCGTACAGCTCCTAGCCTATGAGATAGATTATTCAAAGGGAATTGTGATAACTTCTCAAATTTAAAATCAAATTGAGTTTAATGCTTCGAATCAATCATCCGTAGAAATCCAAGTCCAAAGGATGGTTTGGGTCCGGCGCCTATGAGCAGCCCGGTTCTGATTAAACGTATTGCATTCTCATCTATTTTCTCGATAGAATATTCAGCAGTTCCTGTATATGTATGGAAATCCCTTTTACCGGCTCGTATTGATCCGCTCTTAATGTTATGAAAATGAACCGGTGAGGATTTTACTGCTGCGCAGGAATCTTTGTACCATTGCCGTATTCATTAACATATAGAATCAATCGCTGGCGAACCATACCAAGGAGTTTATCCAATGCTGGTGGGAATTCGCCAGTTTTAACTATAATCGGTGTCTCAAAGATTGCAGAAATAACAATCTCTCTTTAGGTCAGGGCAGCATGCCCGCCGCAGGTGTACGCCGAAGCCGCCGCGAAAGGTGTTGCCCATCCAGTAGGGGAATGTGACAGAAGTGGGGAACGCGAGGCGGGCGGTGAGTCTGGCGAGGGAGAGCATGCGGGTAGATAGGCAGGTGAATCCTTAAAAGTCTTTGCATTGTGCCTGTAATATTCGCACTAAAGAGAGTTAGATTCATAAGCCATAACGATAATTTAAAGGTTTAATAATGACAAAATCAAAGGGAGTATATGACAAAGAAAAAATTATGCCCGCTTTGTAACAGAAGATCGCCCAACAGAAGCTGTCCTGCCAGGGGCGATGAAATATGTGCCAGGTGCTGCGGGATGAGCAGAGCTTCACTGGAATGCGGGACTAGCTGCATCTATTATAAACCCGCAATAGCGGGAAAGGAAGTGAATGAAACGCTGCCAATATTTAAGGTGCTGAAATCAAAGACCGAGGGAAGTTACATCATTACTGTGGCGCGAGAAAGAACAGATGGGAAGCTTCAGTATATCACAGTGCTGATAGATGCATGGAAGATGGGGCTGAAAGACAGTTATGGCAATCATAATATCACAAAACAAGATTTTCAAAGAAAGGTTATAACAAAGCTGGGCGGAGCGAACATGTTAACCGAAATAAGTCTATCTGAAGCGCTCTGGTCTATAGAGTATGGGCTCAGGATAGCGAAGGAGGTTAAAACCCGAATTCCCAGGGAATTTGAAGAATACAAGTACATCCTGGGGAATATGGACAGCATAAAAGTTGAAGGGTCCCTGTACAAATGCTTTAAATGCGGAAAAGGCGAACTCTCCGGGAATGATGTTGAGATAATCAAAGAGGTTACCAGGCATGATACGGCGGCAGGTGTTTGTGGTACGCCGGATGAGACAATGATATATTTTGTCTGCGATGAATGCAGATGATTTCCGCATCGGGATGATAAAAAATAGAAACGCACCGCAAAGAACGCAAAGGTCGCAAAGATTATTGTTGCTATGCTTTGCGTTCTAACAGATATAGTGAAAAGCGCTTCAGTCGCCGCGGGTATTAAGTTCTTGGAATTTATTTTCGAAGGTTAAGTGCGTGTGCTATACCCGGCCAAGGCGTACTTTTAAATATGCTATGTATTTTTCTTTATTCTTCCAGACAATATAATCCTCCCAGGCTGGATGGCCTGGTATTTTTTTAGACTTTATCGCCTCATATAATTCCTCTTTCGAAGCAACGTTATACCTGTCCCTTATGTCGGCTATATCGGTCTCAGCAAGCCGGATCTCCTTCTCGATGAAAGATATCAAGCCTATGTGGATAATCTCATCTGCGGGCAGACCGAGCACATGACTGAGTTCGTCGGTAATGGATGATGTGGGTTCTTCAGAGGGCATTGTGATACTTTTTAGGTTTACAATAGGTTATAACCTGTCACTGATGCGCTGTTCCCATGCATATGGTCGAAGATCTCAGAGGTTACAGTTTGACTGAAGTGCCTGTAATATAGACAAGAGAGTACTTTTTATCTTTCATTTGGTTCGTTGTTTTTATTAAAGAACACTATTAATTTGTCCGGGTGTCGTTCGATTTTAAAACCCAACATTTTTGCCATGTCACAAAATGATTCAAAGACCGTTCGGGAGGGAGTTTTCATTTCATCATCACTGCAATCTTATTGTCATATAATTTTATGATTTCATCCTGGTTAACAAGCACATGATCTCCGCCTTGAATGCTCATGGCTATATCAATATCCCATGTCCTAACTTTGTATATTTTATCTCGTTCAGTACATAAAACTGGAAAAGGTCTATGTGTCCGCTCTCCTCCTATTTTTATGACCCTCATCAGACTCAGTACTTCCGATCGGTCGTAGTTCCGAATAGTATCCTGAATCATATTTGTGCTAAGCGAT